>OY970392.1:0-2655591 GCA_963720455.1 uncultured Thermoleophilia bacterium
CCGAGCGAGGGCGAGCGCCCGGCCGACGAGGACGCTCCCTTCGCCGCGCTCGCCTTCAAGATCATGTCCGACCCCTACGTCGGCAAGCTCACCTACTTCCGCGTCTACTCCGGCAAGCTGGAGAAAGGCGGCCGCGTCCTCAACGTCAAGACCGGCAGGACCGAGCGGATCGGCCGGCTGCTGATGATGCACGCCAACAGCCGCGAGGAGATCGACGAGGTCTACGCGGGCGACATCTGCGCCGGCGTCGGCCTCAAGGAGACCAGCACCGGCGACACCCTTGCCGCCCCCGATGCGCCGATCGCCCTCGAGAGCATCGAATTCCCGGAGACCGTGATCGCGGTCGCGATCGAGCCGAAAACGAAAGCCGACCAGGAGAAGATGGGCACCGCCCTGCAGCGGCTCGGCGAGGAGGACCCGACCTTCCGGATCGAATCCGACGAGGAAACCGGCCAGACCCTGATCCACGGGATGGGCGAGCTCCACCTCGAGGTGATCGTCGACCGCATGCTGCGTGAGTTCAAAGTCGACGCCAACGTCGGCAAGCCGCAGGTCGCCTACCGCGAGACGATCCGCAAGCGGGTCGAGAAGGTCGTGGCGCGCTTTGTCCGCCAGACCGGCGGTCGCGGCCAGTTCGGCCACGTCGTCATCAACCTCGAGCCGGCGCCCGGGCGAGGGCTTCGACTTCGTCAACAAAATCAAGGGCGGCGTGATCCCGGGCGAATTCATCGGCCCCGCCGAGCAGGGGATGGAGGAGGCGCTGGAGAACGGCGTCAAGGCCGGCTACCCGATGGTCGACGTCCGCGCCGAACTCGTCGACGGCTCCTTCCACGACGTCGACTCCTCCGAGATGGCGTTCAAAATCGCCGGCTCGATGGCGATCCAGGAGGCCGCCCGCAAGGCCAACCCGGTCCTGCTGGAGCCGGTGATGTCGGTCGAGGTCGTCACCCCCGAGGACTTCCTCGGCGACGTGATCGGCGACCTCTCCCGCCGCCGCGGCAAAGTCCAGGGCCAGGAGCAGCGCGGCAACGCGCTCGCGGTCCAGGCCTTCGTCCCGCTCGGCGAGATGTTCGGCTACGCAACCGACCTTCGCTCCTCGACCCAGGGGCGTGCGACCTACACGATGCAGTTCGAGCGCTACGAGGAGGTCCCCGGCAACATCGCCGAGGAGATCGTCGAGCACCGCTCTGGAGAGCCAGTGGGGGCGAGCTCCTAGACCCAACCGCGACAGCGGGCGGCATCTGGCTATATTTCCCAGGTTCGCCCGCAGGCAGGGAAAAACGCCCTGCTGAGCACGGCCCCCAAACCCAAGCATCCAGACCAGACAGAACACACGACTTCGAAAGGCGAAACGGAGAGAGATGTCCAAGGAGAAATTCGAGCGCGATAAGCCGCACGTCAACGTCGGCACCATCGGTCACATCGACCACGGCAAGACGACGCTGACGGCCGCGATCACCCAGACGCTCTCCGACCGTGGGCGGGGCCGAGGCCCAGAGCTTCGCCGAGATCGACAACGCTCCGGAGGAGAAAGAGCGCGGGATCACGATCGCGACCTCGCACGTCGAGTACGAGACCGACAACCGGCACTACGCCCACGTCGACTGTCCCGGCCACGCCGACTACGTGAAGAACATGATCACCGGCGCCGCCCAGATGGACGGCGCGATCCTGGTCGTCTCGGCCGCCGACGGCGTCATGCCGCAGACCCGCGAGCACATCCTGCTCGCCCGCCAGGTCAACGTCCCGCACGTGGTCGTCTTCCTCAACAAGATCGACCAGGTCGACGACGACGAACTGATCGAGCTGGTCGAGGAGGAGGTCAAGGAACTGCTCAACGAGTACGACTTCCCGGGCGACGAGACCCCGATCATCAAGGGCTCGGCGCTGAAGGCGCTGGAAGGCGACGAGGAGGCCCAGAAAGCCGTCTTCGAGCTGGCCGCCGCTCTGGACTCCTACATCCCGGAGCCGGTCCGCGAGCTCGACAAGCCCTTCCTGATGCCGGTCGAGGACATCTTCTCGATCACCGGCCGCGGCACCGTCGCCACCGGCCGCGTCGAGCAGGGGATCGTCAACACCGGCGACGAGGTCGAGATCGTCGGCATCCACGACACGACCAAAACGACCGTCACCGGGGTCGAGATGTTCCGCAAGATCCTCGACGAGGGTCAGGCCGGCGACAACATCGGCGCCCTCCTGCGCGGTACCAAGCGCGAGGAGATCGAGCGCGGCCAGGTTCTCTGCAAGCCCGGCTCGATCACGCCGCACACCAAGTTCAAAGCCGAGGTCTACTGCCTGAAGAAGGAGGAGGGCGGTCGTCACACGCCGTTCTTCTCCGGCTACCGGCCTCAGTTCTATTTCCGCACCACCGACGTGACCGGCATCGCCAACCTCCCCGAGGGGACCGAGATGGTGATGCCGGGGGACAACGTCGAGATGACGATCGAGCTGATCCAGCCGATCGCGATGGATCAGGGCCTGCGGTTCGCCATCCGCGAGGGTGGCCGCACCGTCGGCTCGGGGGTCGTCTCCGACATCATCGAGTAGACGGCCCCAGGGGCGGGCCGCATGCCCGCCCTTTCGCCGCCCGCCGGGCGGCGAAGACAACTGCAAGGACATACGACCGGGGCGGCGCCCCACCAAATGGGGCCCCGCCCTTTATGCGCGGTAAGAGGCGCAGAGAAAGACGAGAGACAGCAGGAAAGTGGCAGCGATAGCAGCGCAGAAAATTCGAATCCGACTGAAGGCGTACGACCACGACGCCATCGATCGGGCTGCCCGCGAGATCGTCGAGACCGCGGAGCGAACCGGTGCCACCGTCTCCGGGCCGGTGCCGCTGCCGACCGAGAAAAACGTCTACTGCGTGATCCGCTCGCCGTTCAAGGACAAGGACTCGCGCGAGCACTTCGAGATCCGCACCCACAAGCGCCTGATCGACATCCTCCAGCCCTCGCCGAAAACCGTCGACTCGCTGCAGCGCCTGGACTCGCTGCCGGCCGGCGTCGACATCGAGATCCGGCTCTAGACCATGGCGGCGATCCTCGGCAAGAAGCTGGGCATGACGCAGGTCTTCCGCGACGACGGCAGCGTCGTACCGGTCACCGTGATCGAGGCCGGCCCCTGCAAGGTCACCGCCGTGCGCGAGAGCGAGCGCGACGGCTACGCCGCCGTGCAGCTCGCCTTCGGCGAGGTCAAGCAGGGCAAGCTGAGCAAGGCCGAGGAAGGCCACCTGAAGAAGGCCGGCGCGCCGCCGCTGCGCCACCTGGTCGAGTTTCGCGACGAGGACCTCGGGGCCGAGGAGGGGCCGAAGATCGGCGACGACGTCACCGTCGAGGGCTTCGAGGCGGGCCAGAAGGTGAAGGTCTCCGGCGTCTCGATCGGCAAGGGCTTCCAGGGAGGCATCAAGCGTCACAACTTCAGCCGCGGCCCCGTCAGCCACGGCTCGCACAACGTCCGCGCCCCGGGCTCGATCGGCGCCAGCGCCTTCCCCGCCCGCGTCTTCAAAGGGATGCGGATGCCGGGCCAGATGGGCAACAAGCGAGTCACCCAGAAGGGTCTGGAAATCGCCGACGTCGACGCCGATCGCAACCTGCTGCTGATCAAGGGATCGGTCCCCGGCTCGCGCAACGCCATCGTCGAGGTGAGGACCGATGTCTAAAGCCGCCGTGCTCGGAAAATCGACCAAAGCCGACCTGCCCAAAGAGCTCTTCGCCGAGCCCTTCCACCAGTCGCTGGTCCACGAGGCCGCGCGCGCCGACCTCAACTCGCGCCGCCGCGGCACCGCCTCGACCCTGACCCGCGGCGAGGTCGCCTTCACGACCGCCAAGGCCTGGCGCCAGAAGGGCACCGGCCGCGCCCGCGTCGGCACGCTCGGCGTCTCCAGCCGCTACGGCGGCGGTGTCACCTTCGGTCCGAAGCCGCGCAAGTACACGGTCAAGGTCAATCGCAAAGCGCGCCGCAAGGCGATGCGCTCGGCGCTCTCGGTCCACGCCGAGCGCGGCAGCGTCGCCGTCCTCGACGCCTCGACCTTCGAGACCCCGTCGACGAAAGGGGCCGCCGAGGCGCTCGCCAAATGGGGCGCCAAGAGCCCGACCCTGATCGTGCTCAGCGCCGAGGAGACGGGCGCGATGAAGAGCTTCCGCAACATCCCGCGCACCCACGTGCTCGAGGTCGGCGCCACCGGCGTCGCCGACGTGATCGGCGCCGCCGCGATCGTCGTCTCCGAAACGGCCCTCGCGGCGCTGCAGGAGAGGCTGGGCTGATGGACGCGCGCAACATCCTCATCCGCCCCGTGATCTCGGAGAAGAGCTACGC
Organism: uncultured Thermoleophilia bacterium; assembly: GCA_963720455.1. GTDB lineage: Bacteria > Actinomycetota > Thermoleophilia > Solirubrobacterales > 70-9 > VAYN01. The sequence continues at coordinate 4,315 of OY970392.1, forward strand.
CCTGATCGCCGAGGGCAAGTACACCTTCCGGGTCGACGACCGTGCCCACAAGACGCAGATCGCCCAGGCGGTGCACGAGGTCTTCGGCGTCGAGGTGGCGCAGGTGCGGACCGCGAAGGTGCGCTCGAAGCCGAAGCGCCGCGGGCTGACCAAAGGCCGCACCCGCGCCTGGAAGAAGGCGATCGTCCAGCTTGCCCCCGGCGAACGGATCGAGCTGTTCGAGGGCGCGGAGACCGCGTAGGGAGACCAGGTATGCCGAATCGAAAGACGAAACCGACCAGCCCCGGCCGCCGCTTCGCGACCTACCCGCTGCGCGAGCAGCTGACGGCCTCCGAGCCGGAAAAGAAGCTGACCGAGGGCCTGCGCAAGTCCGGCGGGCGCAACTCCAACGGCCGCGTCACCGCCCGCCATCGCGGCGGCGGCGCCAAGCGGCGCTACCGCAAGATCGACTTCAAACGCCTCAAGGACGGCGTGCCGGCGAAGGTCGCCTCGATCGAGTACGACCCCAACCGCAGCTGCTACATCGCCCTTCTGCACTACGCCGACGGATACAAGGACTACATCCTCGCTCCGTCGCAGCTGGGGGTCGGCGACGAGGTCAAGTCCGGCCCGGGGGCCGACGTCAAACCCGGCCACGCGATGGCGCTGGGGCAGATGCCGACCGGCACGATCGTCCACAACGTCGAGCTGATTGCCGGCCAGGGCGGCAAGCTCGGGCGCGCGGCCGGCACGGCGATCCAGCTGGTCGCGAAGGAGGGCGAGATGGTCACCCTGCGCCTGCCCTCCTCGGAGATGCGGATGGTCCGGGCCGAGTGCCGGGCGACCGTCGGCACCCTCTCCAACGCCGAGCACCAGAACATGAAGATCGGCAAGGCCGGCCGCAACCGGCACAAGGGCAAGCGCCCGCAGAGCCGCGGCGTGGCGATGAACCCGGTCGACCACCCGCATGGCGGCGGCGAGGCGCACCACACCCCCGGCGGCCACCCGGTGACCCCGTGGGGCAAGCCGACGCTCGGCTACCGGACCCGCAAGAAGGGCAAGCAGTCCGATCGCTACATCGTGCGCGGCAGGCGTCGCGGCAAGAAGAAGGGTCGCTAGGAATGGGTCGCTCGACGAAAAAGGGCCCGTGGGTGGAGGAGCGCCTGATGGGGCGGATCACCGCCATGAACGAGGCCGGCAAAAAGCAGATGGTGAAAACCTGGTCGCGGACCTCGACGGTCTTCCCCGAGATGGTCGGGCACACGATCGCGGTACACGACGGCAAGAAACACGTCCCGGTCTTCATCTCCGAGTCGATGGTCGGCCACAAGCTCGGCGAGTTCGCGCCGACCCGGACCTTCCGCTCCCACACCGGCACCGGCAGAGGCGAGTAACGATGGCCGACGAGAACCCGGATAAAAAAAACAGCAAAAAAGCTGCGGCCAAAAAAGAGCCGGCGAAAAAACCCGCCGCGAAAAAAGAGAGCGCGCCGAAGAAAACGGCGAAAAAAGCCGAGAGCAAAAAAACCACGGCGAAAAAAGACGCTCCCAAAAAAGCCGCCAAAACCAAAAAAGCGCCGGCGAAGAAAGCCGCGCCGAAAGCGCCTGCTGCGCCGCCGGTCGTCCGCGCCAGCGCCCGTTACGTGCGGATCGCCCCCCGCAAGGCGCGCCTGATCGCCGATCAGGTTCGCGGCATGCACATCGAGAAGGCGCGGGCGCTGCTGCAGTTCTCGCCCCGCGGCGCCGCCCAGGACATCCACAAGCTGATCGACTCCGCCGCGGCGAACGCGGAGAACAACCACGACCTGATCGGGGACGAGATGACGATCTCCTCGATCACGGTCGACGAGGGGCCGACCCTGAAACGCTATCGGCCGCGAGCCCAGGGGCGGGCGACCCCGATCCACAAGCGAACCAGCCACATCGCCGTGGCGCTGACCCCCGCCGAGGACTAGGAGAGAGATGCCCGCCTTCCCAACCCAGCACTCCTGGATGACGCGCCTGGCGCGTCGCATCTCTGCGTCCTCGGGCTCGCCTTTGGCACCACCAAAGGCTTCACCCTGCGTCCTTGATCTGCTCGACCAGTCGCGCCCCCAGGAGCACCGGGCCGGAAAGGCGGGCATCTGATGGGACAGAAGATCCACCCCGAGGGTTTCCGCGTCGGCTACATCCACGACTGGAAGTCGAACTGGTTCGAGGACAAAAACTTTGCCGACGTCCTCCAGGAAGACCTGCAGATTCGCGATCACATCGTCGGCAAGCTCTCGCATGCCGGCCTCTCGAACATCACGATCGAGCGCCGCGGCGAGGTCGCCGTCGACATCCACACGGCCCGGCCCGGCATCGTCATCGGCAAGTCGGGCAGTGAAGTCGACGCCCTTCGCAAGGAGCTGCACAAGCTCACCGGCAGCCCGGTGAAAGTGAACATCCGCGAGGTCAAGCGTCCCGAGCTCGACGCCAAGCTGGTCGCGCAGTCGATCGCCGAGCAGCTGCAGAACCGCGTCGCCTTCCGCCGCGCGATGAAACGCGCGCTGACCTCGGCGATGCGCTCCGGCGCCAAGGGAGTCAAGGTCCAGGTTTCCGGCCGCCTCGGCGGCGCCGAGATGGCGCGGACCGAAAGCTACTCGGACGGCCGCGTGCCGCTGCACACGCTGCGCGCCGACATCGACTACGGCTTCTTCGAGGCGCGGACGACGACCGGCCGCATCGGCGTCAAATGCTGGATCAACAAGGGCGAGGTCATGCCCGAGGGCTTCCGCTCCGATCTCGCCTCGACCGACGACGAGCCGCAGGGCGGCCGCGGCGGGCGCGGGCGTGACGGCCGCGGGCCCGGTGGCGATCGTGGCGGCCGCGGCCAGGGCGGCGGCCGCTCCGGCGGCGGACGTGGTGGCGATCGCGGCCCGCGTGGCGGAGGTGGTCGCTGATGCTGAGCCCGAAACGAGTCAAGCACCGCAAAGTCTTCCGCGGCCGGATGCGCGGCAACACCAAGGGTGGCAGCAGCGTCGCCTTCGGCGAGTACGGGCTGAAGGCACTCGACCGCGGTTGGATCACCAACCGCCAGATCGAGGCCGCCCGCGTGGCGATGACCCGCAAGATCAAACGTGGCGGCAAGGTCTGGATCAACGTCTTCCCGGACAAGCCCTACACCAAGAAGCCCGCCGAGACGCGGATGGGCTCCGGCAAGGGCAACCCCGAGGGCTGGGTCGCCGTGGTCAAGCCCGGCAAGGTGATGTTCGAGCTGGCCGGCGTCCCCGAGGAGCTCGCCCGGGACGCCCTGCGCCTGGCCGGCCACAAGCTCCCGGTCAAGACCAAATTCATCAGGCGCGAGGGGGCCGAGGACTGATGAAGGCCACCGAGGTCCACAACCTCAAAGACGCCGAGCTGATCGCGAAGCTCCTCGACGCGAAGCAGGAGGCCTTCAGCCTGCGCTTCCGCCACGCGACCGGCGAGCTCGAGAACACCTCGCGGCTGGGTGCCGCCAAGAAGGACGTGGCGCGGCTGCTGACCGTGGCGCGGGCTCGGGGGATTGATGTCGAGAAAGAGATGAAACGCGTATGAGCGACGACGAGACGAAAAAAGACGAGACGACTGAGGAGGCTCCGGTGGAGCAGGACGAGACGCAACAGGACGCGGGTCCTGTCGCGGAGTCGGACTCCTCGTCCTCGCAGGCTGCGGGCGAGGAGCCCGACCCCACGCCACCCGCGTCAGATGCGCCTGAGGCTGACTCCGAGGAGGCCCCGGCCGCCGAGGAGGCTTCTTCTTCTGACGACGCTCCTGCTGCTGAGCAGGAGGCGGAGGCCTCTGCCGCTGAGGAGGCTCCGGTTGACGATGCTCCTGCAGAGAAGGCAGATGCGCCTGCGGCGGAAGAGGCTGCGCCGGAGCCGGGGGACGAGCTTCCCTGGAAGGAGCGGCGGCGGTTGGAGCGGTCGCGGCGGCCGAGTGAGGCGAAGCCGACGGCGACTCCTGAGGAGCGGGCCGCGGCGCGGCTCGAGGCTCGGAAGGTCAAGGCTGCGGGGCGCCGTAAAGAGCGGGCTGCGGCGAAGGCAAAGAAGACGCCGGGAACTGGGACGCCGCCAGCGGAGCAGGACGCCAACGCGGCCAAGGTCCGGCAGGGGATCGTCGTCTCCAACAAAGGCGACAAGTCGATCACCGTCCGCATCGACATCGCCCGCCGTCACCCGACCTACGAGAAGATCGTCCGCCGCTCGCGCACGCTGCACGCGCACGACGAGCGCAACGAGGCCGGCGAAGGCGACGTCGTCCGCATCATCGAGACCCGTCCGCTGTCCAAGACCAAGCGCTGGCGCCTGGTCGACGTCGTCGAGAAGGCGAGGTAGTGCGGTGACTCCTCCCAACCCAGCACGGCTCAGCCGGCTGCAAACCTTCGCCGGATCTTCGTCCTCGGTCGCTCGCGCACTTTCCAAGTGCGCCACGCTCCCTGCGTCCTCGTCCGGCTCGGTTTTCGCTCGGCTGAGCCGCACTGAGCCGGAAGGAGGCACCGCATGATCCAGCAGGAGTCGAGACTGAAGGTCGCCGACAACTCGGGCGCTCGTGAGCTGCTCTGCATCCGCGTCAAGGGCGGCTCGCACCGGCGCTACGCCAGCGTCGGCGACGTGATCACCGCCACCGTCAAACAGGCGAGCCCGCAGGGAGGCGTGCGCAAGGGCGAGGTCGTCCAGGCCGTGGTCGTCCGTACCCGCAAGCCGCTCGGCCGTCCCGACGGCACCTACATCTCCTTCGACGAGAACGCCGCGGTGCTGATCGATCCCGCCAGCAACAACCCGCGCGGCACCCGCATCTTCGGTCCGGTGGCGCGCGAACTCCGCGATCGCAACTTCATGAAAATCATCTCGCTTGCGCCCGAGGTCCTCTGATGGCGAAGTCGATGCGCATCCGGACCGACGACCAGGTGGTCGTGATCAGCGGCAAGGACGCCGGCAAGACCGGCCGCGTCGTACGCACCGAGCCGCAGCGCCGGCGTGTCTACGTCGAGGGCCTGAACATGGTCAAGCGCCACGAACGGCCGCGCTCGCAGGGGGATCTGAAAAACGCCCAGGCCGGCGGCATCGTCGAGAAGGAGGGGCCGATCGACGCCTCCAACGTGATGCTGCTCGATCCCAAAGGCAACAAACCGACCCGCGTCGGCGTCCGTCGCGACGAGGGTGGCAAGCGCGTGCGCTACGCGAAGCGCAGCGGGACGGCGATCGACTGATGGAGGCGACCGCGACCCCGACCTCGCAGGCGGCCCCGCCACCGCGCCTGCGCGAGCGCTACGAGCAGGAGATCCTGCCCGAGCTGACCAAGAAATTCGGCTACTCGACGCCGATGCAGGCGCCACGGCTGCAGAAGATCACCCTCAACATGGGACTGGGCACCGAGAAACAGGACAAGAAGTCCTTCGAATCGGCCACCGGACAGCTGGCGCTGATCGCCGGCCAGCAGCCGAACGTGCGCCGCGCGCGCAAGTCGATCGCCTCCTTCAAGGTGCGCGAGGGGATGCCGGTCGGCATCTCGGTGACGCTGCGCCGGGCACGGATGTGGGAGTTCCTCGACCGCCTGACCTCGATCGCGGTGCCGCGGATCCGCGATTTTCGCGGCCTCAACCCGCGCTCCTTCGACGGCCGTGGCAACTACTCGATGGGCGTCAAGGAGCAGCTGATCTTCCCGGAAATCGATTACGACTCGGTCGACGTCGTGCGTGGTCTCGACATTACGATCACCACCTCGGCGGCGACCGACCTCGAGGCTTTCGAGCTGCTGCTGGCGCTGGGCATGCCGTTCGCCCAGGAGGGTCGTCCGGGCCAGGAGGCGCGGGAAGCGGCGAAAGCGGAAGCCGAAGAGGAGCAGCGCAAGGAGGAGGCCCGGCTCAAGGCCGAGGTCGAGCAGGAGGCGCTGGAGAAGCTGAAAGAGGAGAACCCCGAGGCCTACGAAAAGCCCGCGCCGGCGGCTCCTGTCGAGGAGGGCGAGGGCGACGGCGAGAGTGCCGAGGGCGGAAACGACGAGGCCGACCAGAGTGGGGCCGACCAGGAGAAGGATTCAGATGGCTAAGACTTCACAGAAGGTCCGCCAGGGCCGCAAACCCAAGTTCAAATCCCGTGGCTACAACCGCTGCCGACGCTGCGGTCGCCCGCGCGCCTACTATCGCAAGTTCGGCCTCTGCCGGATCTGCCTGCGCGAGGCCGCGCACGAGGGGTACATCCCCGGGATGACCAAGTCGAGCTGGTAGGACGAAACGATGCAGACCGACCCGATCGCCGATTACCTGACCCGAATCCGCAACGCCATCCGCGCGGGCCACGACGAGGTGGAGATTCCCCTCTCGGGCCTGAAGATGGAGATGTCGCGGATCCTCAAGGAGCAGGGCTACATCAAGGACTTCCACCGCAAGCCGGCCACGGTCGGCGAGGCGATCAGCGTCAGCCTCAAATACACCGAGGACCGGCGCCCGGTCATCATCGGGATCGAAAGGGTTTCGCGGCCCGGCCGGCGTCGCTACGTCGACCACAAGAGCGTGCCGCGGGTCGACGGCGGCACCGGGACCGCGATCGTCAGCACTTCGGTCGGTGTGATGACCGGCCACGAAGCGCGTGCCAAGGGAGTCGGCGGCGAGGTCGTCGCCTACGTCTGGTGATCCCATGAGCCGGATCGGAAGAAAGCCCGTCCCAGTCCCCGAGGCCGTCACGGTCGAGATCGCCCCTGGCAACATCGCCGTCAAGGGCCCCAAGGGCGAGCTGAACCAGATCTACCCGCAGGAGATGACGGTCGAGCAGGGCGAGGGCGTCGTCACCGTCGCCCGCCCAACCGACCGCGGCGAGCACCGCGCCCTGCACGGGCTCACCCGGAGCCTGATCGCGAACATGGTCGAGGGCGTCACCGACGGCTTCGAGAAGCGCCTGGAAATCCAGGGCGTCGGCTACCGCGCCGCGCTCAAAGGCAAGAACCTGGAGCTCGCGCTCGGCTTCTCCCACCCGGTCTCGATCGAGGCTCCGGAGGGGATCGAGTTCGAGGTGCCGCAGCCGACCGAGATCATCGTGCGGGGGATCGACAAGCAGCTCGTAGGGCAGGTCGCCGCGGACATCCGCAAGCGCCGCAAGCCCGAGCCCTACAAGGGCAAGGGAATTCGCTACCGCGACGAGCAGGTGCTGAGGAAGGTGGGTAAGCGCGCATGACGGTCGTCACCAAACGCGAACAGCGTCTGCGCCGCCGCCGCCGGGTCCGTTCCCGCGTCACCGGCACGCCCGCGCGCCCGCGTCTCTCCGTCTTCCGCTCCAACAAGGGGATCTTCGCCCAGCTCATCGACGACCGGGCCGGCCACACCCTGGCTGCGGTCAACTGGATTGAGCCGGAGCTGCGCAAGCTCAGCGCCTCCGAACAGGCGAAGAAGGCCGGCGAACTGCTCGCCGACCGGGCCAAGGCGGCCGGGGTCGAGACCTGCGTCTTCGACCGCGGCGGCTACCAGTACCACGGCCGCGTCAAGGCCCTCGCCGAGGGAGCCCGTGAGGGGGGGCTGGTCTTCTAAGCGGACTCATTCCGCTACCTTGGACCGCTCGCTATGAAGGGAATGGATACGAAAAACGTGGAGACCGTGAGCCCGCGCGGGCTCGATCTCCAGGAGCGCGTGATCGAGATCAACCGCGTCGCCAAGGTCGTCAAGGGCGGGCGCCGCTTCTCGTTCACGGCACTGGTCGCCGTCGGCGACGAGGAGGGCGTGGTCGGGATCGGTTACGGCAAGGCCCGCGAGGTCCCGCTGGCGATCCAGAAGGGCGTCGAGGACGCCCGCAAGAACTTGATCCGGGTGCCGAAATACGGCCAGACGATCACCCACCGCATCATCGGCCGCTTCGGCGCCGGGCATGTGGTCCTGCGCCCGGCCAGCCCCGGTACCGGCGTGATCGCCGGTGGCGGCGTCCGCGCCGTGCTCGAGCTGGGCGGCGTCCGTGACGTGCTGACCAAGAGCATTGGGACGCAGAACCCCATCAACCTGGTGAAGGCCACGATGGACGGGCTGGTCCGGCTGCGGCGGCCTGAGGAGGTTGCTGAGCTGCGGGGGTTGACCGTCAAGCAGGTGCTGGGACTCGATATGAACGGAACTTCGAAGGATGGAGAGCATCTGGCAGCGGGTCCTGTCGCCGAGTCGGAGGGGCCTGCGGGCGGGGGCGGGGCCTCCGTTCTCGGCCCCTCCGACCCGACGCCACCCGCCGAGGATGCCGCTCCGGCGAACGGGGCTCCGGCTGCCGAGGTCGCAGTCGAGGAGACGGCGCCGCCCGCTGAGGAGAACGCTCCGGCCGGTGAGGCGGGTGCGCCCGCCGCGGAGGCAGACTCGGTAGCTGAGGAGGCTCCGGCCGCTGAGGAGAGTTCGTCGTGAGTGCGGTGAAGATTGAGCAGGTTCGGTCTGCGAATGGGACCAACCCGGATCAGAAAGCGACGCTGGCTGCGCTGGGGCTGGGGCGGATCGGGAAGTCGGTGGAGCGGAAAGACTCGCCGCAGTTGCAGGGCCAGATCCGGGTCGTCTCGCATCTGGTGGAGGTCTCCTGATGGCCGAGAAATCGCGCTCGGAGGAGATCGGGCTGCACAACCTGAAGCCGAAGCCGGGCTCGAAACGGCCGCGCAAGCGGATCGGGCGGGGCGAGGGCAGCGGCCTGGGGAAGACCTCGGGGCGCGGGCACAAGGGCGCCGGCGCGCGCTCCGGGCGCAAGCGCAAGGCCAACTACGAGGGCGGCCAGAACCCGATCCACATGCGGATGCGAAAGCTGCGTGGCCCGCACATGAAGAAGTCGATGCCGTTCGAGAACTTCCGTACCAAGACGCAGCCGGTCAATCTTTCGGCGCTCGAGGAGCGCTTCGACGCCGGGGCTGAGGTGACGCCGGCCACCCTCAAGGAGAAGGGCCTGGCCAAGCGCTCGGATCCGGTCAAGATCCTCGCCAGGGGCGAGCTCAAAAAGAAGCTCGACGTCCATGCGCACGCGTTCAGTGCCGCCGCCAAGGAGCAGATCGAGGCGGCCGGCGGTTCCTGTCACACTCTGGAGCCGTAATGCTCAAAACTATTGCGAACGCCTTCAGCGTCGCCGAGATTCGCAAGAAGCTTGCCTTCACCGCGGCGATGCTGCTGCTGTACCGCCTCGGCGCCTACATCCCGGCGCCGGGCATCGACGTCCAGGCCGTGAAGGAAATCCAGGACAACTTCGGCGGCTCCAGCGTCCTCGGCTTCCTCAACCTCTTCTCGGGCGGCAGCCTCTCGCGGCTCAGCCTCTTCGCGCTGGGAATCATGCCCTACATCACGGCCTCGATCATCCTCCAGCTGCTGACCGTGGTCGTGCCCTCGCTCGAGCGCCTGCAGAAAGAAGGCGAGGTCGGGCAGCAGAAAATCACCCAGTACACGCGCTACCTGACCGTCGGGCTCGCCTTCGGCCAGTCGCTCGGCTACGTCTTCCTCTTCCGCTCCTTCGGCAACGAAGCCGGCACCAGCGTCGTCGGCACCCTCACCTTCGGCAAGCTGTTCATGATCGTGATCTGCCTCACCGCCGGTTGCACCCTGCTGATGTGGATGGGTGAGCTGATCACCCAGCGCGGGATCGGCAATGGCATCTCGCTGATGATCTTCGCCTCGATCGTCGCCTCGCTGCCGAGCGGCATCACCAAGTGGTGGGACAGCCCGGACCAGGTCTTCGTCGTGATGATGCCCTTCGTCGCCCTCGCCGTGATCGTCGCGATCGTCTTCGTCCAGGAGGGTCAGCGCCGGATCCCGGTTCAGTACGCGAAACGCGTCGTCGGCCGGAAAATGACCTCTGGTGGCTCCACCTACCTGCCGCTGCGGGTCAACATGGCTGGCGTCATCCCGGTCATCTTCGCCGCCTCGATCATGGCCTTCCCACCGACCGTCGGGCAGCTGCTCAACACCCCCGCGGCGCTCGACTTCGCCGCCTTCTTCGGTCCCAACACCTGGGCCTACGTGGCCGGCGAGGTCTTCTTCATCATCCTCTTCACCTACTTCTACACGGCAGTCACCTTCAACCCGGTTGACCAGGCCGACAACCTGAAGAAATACGGCGGTTTCATCCCCGGCGTCCGGCCCGGCCGGCCGACCGCGGAGTACCTCGACCGCATCCTCTCCCGCCTCACCTTCCCGGGTGCGCTGTACCTCGGAGCCGTGGCGGCCCTGCCGACGATCCTGATCAGCCAGACGTCGGCCAACTTCTACTTCGGCGGTACCTCGATCCTGATCGTCGTCGGCGTCGCGCTGGACACGGTCAAGCAGTTGGAGGCGCAGCTGATGATGAGGAACTACGAGGGCTTCCTCAAATAGGCTCCCGGCAATGCCCGAGCTGAACCTAGTGCTGCTCGGCCCGCCCGGGTCCGGCAAGGGCACCCAAGGGGAGCGGCTGCAGGAAGATCTGCGCCTCCCGTACTACGCCACCGGCGACATCCTCCGCGCCGCCGTGCGCGAGCAGACCGAGCTGGGCCGGACGGCCAAGGAGTACATGGACCGCGGCGACCTCGTGCCCGACGCGGTGATCGTCGGCGTGATCGCCGAGCGGATCGACTCCCCGGAGGCGCTTGACGGCTTCATCCTCGACGGCTTCCCGCGCACGATCCCGCAGGCGGAGGCGCTCGACGCCAAGCTCGAGGAGCTGGGGCGTGCGGTCACCGCCGTGCTGCTGATCGACGTCTCCGACGAGGAGGTCGTGCGCAGGCTCGGCGGACGGCGCACCTGCGCGGAGAACGGCCACGTCTTCCACGTCGAGTTCAACCCGCCCCGGCAGGAAGGCGTGTGCGATCTCGACGGCAGCGAGCTGATCGTCCGCGACGACGACAAGCCCGAGGTGATCCGGCACCGGCTCGAGCAGTACCACACCAAGACCGAACCGCTGGTCGACTACTACGACCAGCGCAGCGTGCTGCGCCGGCTCGATGGCACCGCCGCCCCCGACGACGTCGCCGAGGAGATCCGCAGGACGCTGGCGACGATGCGCCTGGAGCAGGACGAGACCGTTTAGTGCGGCGGGGAAGGGTCTAGCGTGTACGACCGGATGATCATCCGGAAGACGCCCGAACAGGTCGAGAAGATGGCCGTCGCCGGGGAGATCCTGGTCCGCTGTCTGAAGATGCTGGAGTCCAAGACGCGGGCCGGCGTCACCACGGGGGAGCTCGATGCGGCGGCGGAGAAGTTCATCCGCTCGCAGGGCGCCACCCCCGCCTTCAAGGGCTACCGCGGCTTTCCGGGTTCGATCTGCGCCTCGCCGAACTCGATGGTCGTCCACGGCATCCCCGGTCCCTACGAGCTGGTCCGCGGCGACGTGATCTCGATCGACGTCGGTGTCGTCAAGGACGGCTGGGTCGCCGACGCGGCAATCACCGCCCCGGTCGGCGAGGTCGGTCCCGAGGCGCGCAAGCTGCTCGACGTGACCAGGGCCTCGCTGTTCGCCGGCGTCGAGCAGATGCGCCCCGGCAACCACCTCGGCGACGTCTCGGCGGCGATCCAGCGCTCGGTCGAGGCGGAGGGACTGTCGATCATCCGCACCCTGGTCGGCCACGGGATCGGCCGCGACATGCACGAGGAGCCGCAGGTGCCGAACTTCGGCGAGCCGGGCAAGGGGCCCGAGCTGGAGGAGGGGATGGTGCTGGCGATCGAGCCGATGGTCAACGCCGGCGGCCCGCTGGTGCGGATGGACGACGACGGCTGGTCGGTCTATTCGGAGGACGACTCGCTGGCCGCCCACTTCGAGTTCACCGTCGCCGTCACCGCCGAGGCCCCCCGCATCCTCACTCCCTGGCACGAAGCCGAGTAGGAAGTCCTCCGAAAGTCTCATCGCGTACGCCTGGCGGCGGCGGACGCGGCGCGCAGCGGCGTCCTCGGTCGTCCGGATAGCGCCGCTATCCGGACTCCCTGCGTCCTGGCTCCGCTTGGTCCGGCGCTCGCCAGTCGCACACGCTGAGCCTCTCGGCGAACTTCCTACTCGGCCGTAAATGACGAGTCCCAGATGAAAGGATTCGAGACGTGAGTGAGGAGCAATGGCAGGCCGTCGACGCCTTCATCGGCGAAACGCTGGCGCCGGAGGACGAGGCGCTGCAGGGGGCCCTGGACGCGGCCGAGGCCGCCGGGTTGCCGCCGATCCAGGTCTCGCCGCCGCAGGGCAGGCTGCTGCAGCTGCTGGCGCGATTGCAGGGCGCCCGGATGGTGCTGGAGTTCGGGACCCTGGGTGGCTACAGCACGATCCTGCTGGCGCGGGCGCTGGCGGAGGGCGGTCGCCTGATCACCCTGGAGGCCAACGCCGAGTACGCCGAGGTCGCCCGCGGCAGCATCGAGCGGGCGGGCCTGGGCGAGGTCGTCGAGCTGCGGGTCGGCCCGGCGCTGGAGACGCTGCCGGTCCTGGAGGAGGAGGGCGTCGGCCCCTTCGACCTCACCTTCATCGACGCCGACAAGGTCAACACCCCGAATTACTTCACTTGGGCGCTCGATCACTCTCACCCCGGCAGCCTGATCGTCGCCGACAACGTCGTCCGCAACGGCACCCTCGCCGACGCCACCAGCCCCGACCCGGCGACGAGGGCTCAGCGCCGCCTGCACGAGATGCTGGCCGACGAGGCCCGGGTCAGCGCCACCACGATCCAGACGGTGGGCTCCAAGGGCTACGACGGTTTCACGATCGCCCTGGTCGAGGACTAGTTGGACCGGTAGCTGGGGAGAACTCTGGGCTCGAGGTCCTTGGCTGGGGTGTGCGCCTCAGTCGCCATGCCAAGAATCAGATGCGGCTCTACGGCATCTCCCACGACCAGATCGTCGATCTGGTCGTTCCTCCGAACCGACGGGGAGTCGAAAAGCGGGGGAATCTCGTTTATTCCGCCAATGTAGGAGGCGTGCGGATCAAAGCCGTGATTGCCGAGGACGACATGGACACCGTAATCACCGTCTACGATCTGGATGCGTGATGTGGGCTGACTACGACAGCCAGGGCGACACCGTTCAGATCGAACTGGAGCGAGTCCGGAGGCTCGATCGCGGAGAGGATGTCGATGGAGGCTCAGCCATCGTCGGGATCTCCGAGGGTCGGCCGGTGCGGGTCGATGTTCTGAGCGCCGGGCGGTGCGGTGTGGAGGCCCCGCTCGCGGCAGCCGCCGAGCGCTATGAGCTCGACGCGGAAGCCTTGATTGCGGCCGCCCAGGCGGCCCTGGCTGCGCCGGATCGAACCGTGATGCTTGCCGTAGGCGTTCAGGCTGCTGCCTGACGCCTGCGAGAGCGGACCCTTGCTATCTTTCCCGGTCGGCCCATTGGGCCGAGTTGTCGCCTGCCGTCCGTCTCCTGGGGCGTGTGGGAGTCCTGTTGTCGATACGAGACCGGAGCAATGAAGGTTCGAGCTTCCGTAAAGCCGATGTGCGAGAAGTGCAAGGTCATCCGCCGCAATGGGGCGGTCCTGGTGATCTGCCAGAACCCCCGCCACAAGCAGAGGCAGGGCTAGCGCATGGCGCGTATCGCCGGGGTCAACATCCCCGTCAACAAGCGGATCGAGGTCGGTCTCACCTACATCTTCGGGATCGGGCGTTCGACCGCCCAGCAGATCCTCGCCGAAACCAAGATCGACCCGGAGACGCAGGGCAAGGACCTGACCGAGGACGAGGTCATCAAACTGCGCGAGGCGATCGAGAAACGCGAGGTCGAGGGCGACCTGCGTCGCGAGCGCTCCCAGAACGTCAAACGGCTGATGGAGATCGGCTCCTACCGGGGCCTGCGGCACCGCCGCGGCCTGCCGGTCCGGGGCCAGCGTACGAAGACCAACGCGCGCGGGCGCAAGGGACCGCGCCGTCTCAGCGTCGCCGGTAAGCGCAAGGCATAGGTGCACCGAGATGGCTGAGAAAAAACCCGCCAAGGGGCGCTCCCGCCGCCGCGTAAAAAAGAACGTCACCTACGGACAGGCGCACATCAAGACTTCCTTCAACAACACGATCGTCACCCTGACCGACACCGACGGCAACGTGATCGCCTGGGAGTCGGCCGGCTCCGCTGGTTTCAAAGGCTCGCGCAAGTCGACCCCGTTCGCCGCCCAGGTGACCGCCGACGCTGCCGCGAAGAAGGGCATGGAACACGGTCTGGAGCGAGTCGAAGTCTTCGCCAAGGGCGCCGGTTCGGGCCGCGAGACGGCAATCCGCTCGCTGCAGGCCGCCGGGCTCGACGTCACCACCGTCAAGGACGTTTCGCCGCAGGCCCACAACGGCTGTCGGCCGAAGAAGCGGAGGCGCGTCTAATGGCCCGCGATACCTCCCCGCAGTGCAAGCAGTGCCGGCGCGAGGGCCAGAAGCTCTTCCTCAAGGGCGAGCGCTGCTTCACCGACAAGTGCGGTGTCGAGCGTCGCTCCTACCCGCCCGGCGAGCACGGCCGCGGCCGGATGAGGCAGTCCGAGTACCGGGTGCAGCTGCGCGAGAAGCAGAAGACGCGCCGCTACTACCAGGTGTTGGAGAAACAGTTCCGCGCCTACTACGACAAGGCTTCTCGTCAGGACGGTGTCACCGGCGAGAACCTGCTGCGCCTGCTCGAGTCACGCTTCGACAACGTCCTCGTCCGCCTCGGATTCGCCGCTTCCCGCCGCCAGGCGCGGCAGCTGATCAGCCACGGGCACTGGCTGATCAACGGCCGCCGTGTCGACATCCCCTCTTACCAGGTCCGTCCCGAGGACATCATCTCGATCAAGCCCGGATCGTCGGCCACCGACACGATCCAGCGCGCGACCGAACTCGTCTCCACCGTGCCGGCCTGGCTGCAGGCCGACCACGACGCTCTGACCGCCAAGATCCTGCGCTACCCCGAGCGCTCCGAGATCTCGGCGCCGGTACAGGAGCAGCTGATCGTCGAGCTGTACTCCAAGTAGCCCGGAACCCGAAATTTCTGAACACGCATACGCAAGGAACTCATGACCACTGATTTCCAGGTCCCCCGCATTACCTCCGAGAAGGTCGACGACCGCCGCGGCACGTTTACGATCGAGCCGCTGGACAAGGGCTTCGGCTACACCTTCGGCAACAGTCTCCGCCGCGTCCTGCTCTCTTCGCTGGGCGGCGCCGCCATCACCAGCGTCCGCATCGAGGGCGTCGCGCACGAGTTCTCTACTGTGCCCGGCGTCAAAGAGGACGTCACCGACATCGTCCTCAACCTCAAGGACCTCGTCGTCCGCATGCACACCGACGCCGACGAGGTCGAGGCGCCGCTGGTCGCGACCGGCCCCGGCGAGGTAAGGGCGAAAGACATCGATCTGCCCTCGGGCGTCGAGATCCTCAACCCCGACGCGCCGATCGCGACGCTGGAGAAAAAAACCAAGCTCGAGGTCTACCTGACGATCGGCCGCGGCCGCGGCTACTCGCCGGCGGAAGAGAACAAGTCCGACGAGCAGCCGATCGGCGTGATCCCGATCGACTCGATCTTCTCGCCGATCCGCCGCGCCTCCTACGCGGTCTCGGCGGCCCGCGTCGGCCAGCGCACCGATTTCGACAAACTCGAGCTCGACCTCGAGACCGACGGCTCGATCGAGCCCGCGGCGGCGCTGCGCGAGGCCTCGGAGATCTTGATCAAGAGCCTGGCGATCTTCACCGACGCCGAGCGGGTCGAAGAGCTGACCGCCCGCGATCCGGTGCCGGCGCTCCCCGCCGACTCGCTTACGTCATCCGCCGGCAACGGCGTCGGCGGCGACAACGGCTTGGACGAGATCCTGATCGAGGAGCTCGAACTCGGCGTGCGTTCCTACAACTGCCTCAAGCGGGCCGGCGTGCAGACCGTCGGCGACCTCGTCCGCAAGTCGCGCGGCGAACTGAACGCGATCCCCAACTTCGGCTCGAAGTCGATCGAGGAAGTGATCGAGACCCTGCACGCGCGCGGTCTCGATCTGCAGGCGGACTGAGGAAGCGGCGAGAGAGCGGAGCGGAGAACCCTGTGCGCCACCGTAAGAAGCGGAACAAGCTCAGCCGCAGCTCTGCGCACCGCGAGGCGCTGCTCTCGAACCTCTCGAAGCAGCTGATCGAGCACGAGCGGATCCAGACCAGCCAGGCCAAGGCCAAGGCGGTCAAGCCCGAGGTCGAGAAGCTGATCACGCTCGCCAAGCGCGGCGACCTGCACGCGCGCCGGCAGGCGCTCTCGACGCTGCACAACGACAAGTTCATCGTCCACAAGCTGTTCGACGAGGTGGCGCCGCGCTACGCGACCCGACCCGGCGGCTACACCCGCATCGTCAAGCTCGGCCCGCGCCGCTCGGATTCGACCGAGATGGTGTACCTCGAGCTGGTTTGAGCACCCGCTCCTTCCGCCTCGATATCGAATACGACGGCTCGCGCTTCTCGGGCTGGGCGAGGCAGCCCGGTCTGCGCACGGTCCAGGCCGAGCTCGAGACGGCGCTGGAGACGGTCCTGCGCGAGCGGGTCGAGCTCACGGTCGCCGGGCGCACCGACGCCGGCGTTCACGCCTGGGGCCAGGTGGCGAGCTTTCAGACGGAAGCCGAGGTGCCGGGCGATCTGGCGCGGAGGCTGAACGGACTGGCGCCCGACGACGTGGCGGTCACCGCCGCCGGCCCGGCGCCCGACGGCTTCGACGCCCGCGACGATGCGACCTCGCGCAGCTACTGCTACCGCCTGCTGGTGCGGCGGGCGCCGAGCCCGTTCGAGCAGGGCCACGCCCTCTGGTGGCCGCACCGGGTCGACCGCGAGGGCCTCGACGCCTGCGCCGCGGCGCTGCCGGGCACGCACGATTTCACCGCCTTCACCCCGACCCAGACCGACCACGTCCGCTTCGAGCGCGTGATCTTCGCCGCCGGCTGGGAGGAGGAGGAAGGCGACGTCCTCGCCTTCCGCATCACCGCCGACGCTTTCATGCGCAGCATGGTCCGGGTTCTGGTCGGGACCATGCTCGAGGTGTCCTCGGGCCGCCGCACCGTCGAGAGCTTCGCGGAGTTGCTCGCCGGGGCGCCGCGGACCGCGGCCGGCGAGACGGCGCCGCCACACGGCCTCTACCTGGAGTCCGTCGTCTACTCCTGATCGGAGGGACTCCTAGAATCGTTCGCGTGCGCATCCTTCTGACCAACGACGACGGCATCTCCGCCCCGGGCCTGCAGGCGGCGCGGCGGGCGCTGCGCGAGATCGACGGCGTCGAGCTCGAGGTGATCGCCCCAGACTCCAACCGCAGCGCCACCGCCCGCAGCATCACCACCCGCTCGCCCCTGAGCATCGAGGAGGTCGAGTTCGGCGACGGCGACCGTGGCTACGCCACCGACGGCACCCCGGTCGACTGCGTCCGCTTCGCCGAGCTGGGCCTGGTCGGTGGCCGGCCCGACCTGATCGTCTCCGGGATCAATCACGGCGCCAACCTCGGCGACGACATCACCTACTCGGGCACCGTCGCGGCGGCCCTGGAGGGGATCGTCCTCGGGATCCCCGCGGTGGCGCTCTCCCAGCAGTCGTCGGGTGGCGGCATGGGCTACGTCAGCGGCCGCTTCGACTTCACCGCTGCGGCGGCCTTCACGGCCCAGCTGGTTGCCCACCTCGTCACCGCGTCGATGCCGGAGGCGACTCTCATCAACGTCAACTATCCCGCCGGCGACCCGCGCGGGGTGGAGGTGACGAAGCTCGGCAAACGGATCTACAACGACGAGCTGAAGCTGGTCGGTGAGGAGGGCAGGGGGCGCCGCCGCTATGAGATCTATGGCTGGCAGCCGGGCTACGAGGAGATCGAGGGGACGGATCTCTACGCGGTGGCCAACGGTCGCATCGCGGTCACGCCGATCCACTTCGATCTCACCGACCACGGCGGCCTCGAGCGGCTGCGGGGCTGGGGTTTCGAGGAGATGCTGGCGGCGAGCGCGACGGCGTGAGCGAGGCGGCCGAGCAGCGGGCGGCGGAGCTGCGGCAGGAGCTGGAGCGCCACAACCGTCTCTACTACGTCCTCGACGATCCCGAGATCGGCGACGACTCCTATGACGCGCTGCTGAACGAGCTGCGCGAGCTCGAGGCCGAGAACCCGGAGCTACGGAGGCCCGACTCGCCCACGCAACGGGTCGGTGCCCCGCCGCTTGACCGTTTCGAGCAGGTCGAGCACCACGAGCAGATGCTTCTCGCTCGGCAACGCCCGCAACGAGGAGGAGCTGCGGGCCTGGGAGAACCGGCTGGCCAACTACCTGAAACGCCTCGACATCACCGCCTCCCAGTTCAGCTACACGACCGAGCCGAAGATCGACGGCCTGGCGATCTCGCTCACCTACGAGGACGGCGTCCTCGCACGGGGGGCGACCCGCGGCGACGGGCGGATCGGCGAGGACGTGACCCGGAACCTGCGCACGATCGGCTCGGTGCCGCTGCGGATCCCCGACGCGCCGGAGCTGATCGAAGTCCGCGGCGAGGTCTACCTGCCGATCGCCGCCTTCAAAGCCCTCAACGAGCGGCGAGCGGAGGCGGGGGAGCCGACCTTCGCGAATCCGCGCAACTCGGCGGCGGGCTCGATCCGCCAGCTCGACCCGGCCCTGGCAGCGGAACGGCCGCTCTCGACCTGGATCTACGGGATCGGTGCCGTCCGCGGGCTCGACCTCGCCACCCACATGGACGAGGTCGAGTGGCTGAACGACCGCGGCTTCAAGGTCAATCCCGGAACCGGCCACCACGCGGGGGTCGAGGGCGTCGTCGAGCGTTGCCACTGGTGGGAGGCGCGGCGCGAGGAGCTCGACTACGAGATCGACGGCGTCGTCGTCAAGGTCGACGAGCGGGCGCTGTGGCGCGAGCTCGGCGTGGTCGGGCGCGAGCCGCGCTGGGCGATCGCCTGGAAGTTCCCGCCGACGACGGCGACGACGGTGATGAAGAACGTCGTCTGGAACGTCGGTCGCACCGGCCACCTGGTTCCGTTCGCGATGCTGGAGCCGGTCCACGTCGGCGGTGTCACCGTCAGCACCGCCACCCTCCACAACGAGGAGGACCTGGCGCGCAAGGACGTCCGCGACGGCGACGAAGTCGTCGTGATGCGGGCGGGAGACGTGATTCCCCAGGTCGTCTCGCCCAAGCTCCCGCGCAAGAACAAGAGCGCCCGCAAACCAAAGCCGCCAAAGAAATGCCCTGCCTGCGGGACGCCCACGGTCAAGCCCGAGGGCGGTGTCTTCACGATCTGCCCCAACCGGGCCGGCTGCCCCGGTCAGTCCTTCCAGCACGTCAAACACTTCGTCAGCAAGGGGGCGATGGACATCGACGGGCTGGGGGAAAAACAGGCGTCGGTCTTCCTCAAGCAGGGGGTGATCGCCGACGTCGCCGACATCTATGACCTCACCGAAGAGCGACTGGTCGAGCTCGACCGCTTCGGCGAGACCTCGGCCCGCAACCTGGTGACGGCGATCGACGCTTCCCGCCGCCGCCCCTTCAAGCGCGTCCTCTACGCACTCGGCCTGCCCGGCGTCGGCTACGTGACCGCCGAGGCGCTGGCCGATCACTTCGGCTCGATCGACGCCCTGCACGAGGCCGATCCCGAGCGGATCGAGGAGGTCGAGGGAGTGGGCCCGATCATGGCCGTGCAGATCGCCGAGGCGCTCGGCGATGAGCTGACCTGGGCCCTGGTCGAGAAGCTGAAGGAGAAGGGATTGCGGCTGGAAGCCGATGAGTCGGAACGGCGCGCCAGCGGCGGGCCACTGGAAGGCAAGACGGTGGTCCTGACCGGCACCCTGCCGGAGCTGACCCGCGAGGAGGCGGCCGCCCTGGTCAAGTCGGCCGGCGGCAAGGTCACCAGTTCGGTCTCGAAGAAAACGGACTACGTGGTCGCCGGCGAGAGCCCCGGCTCGAAGCTGGCCAAGGCCGAATCGCTCGACACCGAGGTGCTCGACGAAGCCGGCTTGCTGGCGCTCGTTAGATAGGGAATACGACTCGTATTTGGTGCGATCTGCGCGCCACGCGCACGTCGATGATTGCCAGTCTTCGGCGCATGCCGTTCGGTCAGATCGGATTCCTCACAGAAGCAACCGAGGTGCTCGCGACGGCGATAGGAGCGGGAATTCTGGTCGGCGGTTTCCTGGCGGGATCGGTCGGAACCGCTCTGGGTCGGCCGCGGGCTCGGCGGGACGAGCTGGCCGTCTCCTTTGGCCATGTCGGAGGGATAACGGCTGTCCTTCTCATGCTCTTCGACCTTGTATTGCGCTAATCTGGGTGAAACTTATTGTCTGAGATGCGAACGACTGAACTCACCCGACTTTTTCGCCTCGCAAACCGCGTGCTCGTATTCATGGTGTCGATCCTTCTGATTGGGGCGGTCTTGCTCCGGAACCACGAAGACGCGTTGCACGTTTTCGGTCTGGCCTGGTTCTTCCTCAACTTTGTGATTCTCTTCATCCTCGACGAGCGCTACTACAGACGGCGCCACGAAAGCGATCAGTAAGACGCGACGAGGCCGGCGATCCGGTCCTGCATGAGGTGTGCGAGGCCGAGGTCGCCGACGCTGCCCATCAGGATCGAGAAGACCATGATCCGGCCGCTCCTGTTGAAGCAGTAGCCGGAGAGGTTGCTGACGCCGCTGATCGTCCCGGTCTTGGTGCGGCAGCGGCCGTAGGCGGCGGTGCCGGCCATGCGGTCCTCGACCGTGCCCTCCTTGCCGGTCAGGGCGAGGTCCTGGACGAAGTCGTCGCCGGCGGGGTCGTCGCGCATCGCCAGCAGCAGGTCGGCGACCTGGCGCGGAGAGGCGCGGTTGGAGCGGGTCAGGCCGGAGCCGTCGACCGCGTTGATGCCGGATCCGCTTGCCCGGGCGAAGGCCTCGACGACCGCGGCGCCGGCCGCAGTCGTGCCGGCGGCGCCGAGGCGGGCGCCGAGCAGCTTGATCAGCGTCTCGGCGAAGAAGTTGTTGGAGTAGACGTCGGTCATGTCGGCGATCTGGGTCAGCGTGGGGGAGCGGAGGATCGCCACCCGTTCGGCATCGGCCGGCGTCGGCGCGATCGCGACCTGGGACGGCACAGCGATGCCGCCCGCTTTCAGCGCCCGGGCCAGCTTCGAGGCGGCCAGCTTGGCCGGGTCGGAGGAGAAGCCGCTGCTGCTGGTCGCGCCCGCGAAGCCGGAGTTGAAGGCGAGGCCCGAGAGCGGGCCGATGTAGGGGCTGGTCGCGTAGCCGGAGTCGGCGACCCCGCGGCGGCGGTCGAAGATCGTGTCGTCGGCATAGAGGCGACCGCTGATAGCGCGGATTCCCGCGGCACGAATCTGCGGCACCAGGGAGAAGAGGTTGGTGCCGAGACCGCCGAGGTAGCCGTCATAGAAGGTCGGGGTGCCGAGGGCCGGGTCGCCGCCGCCCTGCAGGTAGAGGCTGCCGTGGAGGACGCCGCCGGCGTCGATCTGCCCGTCGCCGAAGACCTTGGTCGGGATCCGGGTCTGGGGGCCGAGGCGGGAGAGGGTCGTCGCGGTCGTGAACAGCTTCATGTTCGAGGCCAGCGGCCGCCGGCGTCCCGGCGCCCGGGCGCAGACGACGTCCCGGCTTTCGGACTCGACCACGATCAGCCCGCTCGCCGGACCGCCGCCGCGGGTCAGCATCCCCCGCATCTGGTCGCAGACCTGGCTCGCCCGGGCGCTGGAAACCCCAAGCAAGATCAAGGTCGCACCGATTGCAGCGAGCAGAATCGAAGCCCGTCTCATAGCCGGTACCAACACGTAGATGAAGGAAGGTAGCGGCCCTTCCGGTGGGTGGCGCGGGGGAGGGGCCGAGAACGGACGCCCCTGCGCCCGCCCGCAGGCCCCTCCCCCGCGACAGGACCCACCGGCCGGGGCGCCTGGGATACTTCGTGTTCCTGATGGGCAAGGTCGTCGACATCGAATCGAAACCGCGCCGCAAACCGCGCGGCCGCAAGAAGCCCTCGAAGACCGCCCTCGTCCTCGGCGGCGGCGGCTTCACCGGCGGCGTCTACGAGATCGGCGCCCTGCGCGCGCTCGACCTGCTCGCCGTCAACAGCACCGTCAACAACTTCGACGTCTACGTCGGCACCAGCGCCGGCTCCTTCGTCGGTGGCATGCTGGCCAACGGCGTCACCCCGGACGAGATGATGCAGGTGCTGAATACCCGCGTCCCCTCCGAGCTAGAGGATCTGGACCTCAACCGGGTTCTCAAACCGAACTACCTGGGATTCCTCGGCAAAGCGGTGTCGCTGCCGCTGCGCACGCTGGAGCTGGTGCGCCAGCTGGCGCGGATCGGCGAGCTCTCAGCCATCGACATCGGCGTCGGCCTGGCCGAGGCGCTGCCGACCGGGCTCTACTCGGGGGCGGGCCTCGCCGACTACGTCGAGGAAGCGCTTTCTGAAGACGGCCGGGTCAACGACTTCCGCCTGCTCGACCGCGAGCTCTACCTGACCGCGACCGACCTCGACACCTGTGAGCGGATCGTCTTCGGCGAGGACGGCTGGTCAGACGTGCCGATCTCGAAGGCGATCCAGTGCTCCACCTGCCTGCCGATCGTCTACAAACCGGTCGACCTGAAGGGGCGGCAGCTGGTCGACGGCGGTATCCGCTCGACCACCAACGTCGACATCGCGGTCGAGAAGGGCGCCAAGTTCATCGTCGTCGTCAACCCGTTGGTGCCCTTCGTCAACGACTTCTCGAAGACGATCCCGACCGTCACGGGCAGCCGCGTGCGACGGGTCTCCGACATGGGCCTGCCGGCGATCGCCAACCAGACCTTCCGCCTGATCGCCCACCAGCGCCTGCATCAGGCGGTCGGGATGTGGCAAGAGAAATACCCCGGCGTCGACATCGTCCTGGTCGAGCCCCAGCCCAACGACGAGCTGATGTTCGGCACGCCGATCATGGACTACTCACGGCGGCTGGAGATCGCCCGCCACGGTTTCGAATCGGTCACCGCCACCCTGGCCAAGGACTACGACCGCTACAAGGAGACCGCCGAGCGCCACGGCCTCGAGATCTCCGAGCGCCGCGTGCGCCGTGTCGTCGAGCGTGCCGCCGAGGAGGAGCCGGAGCAGATCTCCGCCTGGCGGCGGGTGCTCGAGCAGACGACCTCGGTTCTGCTGCGCCAGTCGGGCGAGGCTTCCTGACGAGCTTGCGCTCGCGTACACCGCTCGGCTAGGTTCCACTACGCAAGGAACCCCAAGCAAAGGCGGACGTGGTGGCGGGAGCGGTCGATGGTGCGGCGGAGCTGTTGCAGGCGTACGCGCCCGGCCTGCGCTACCACGAGGACGAGAAGTTCCGTGCGACCCGCGTCGAGGCGATGGTCGATGCAGCGGTGGTCCCTGGCTCCAGCACCGAGTTGCGCAAGGAGGACGGCACCCCGATCGCCTCGACCGACGCCGCGACCGGCCTGCCGCTGCTGACCACGAACACGCTTCGCAAGGCCGGTGCCGAGTACGCCGGCACCGCGGTCAAGGTGCACCGCACCGATCTGCTCGCCGGCGAGCTGCCGGACGGCGCGGCGTTCACCGGCGTCCCCGTCGCCTACACCCGTGCGATCGGCCTCGAGGACGGGAGCGCCTGGCTTCAGTACTGGCTCTTCTCCTACCACAACCCCCACCACCTGGTCGGTACTCACCAGGGTGATTGGGAGCTGGTCCAGCTCAAGGTCGACCCCGCCCGCCCGACGCCGTCGCAGGGTGGTCTGCTGGCCGCGACGTGCTACCAGCACGGCGACCAGGACGGTCGCGAAGGTGACGACCTCGCCTCGCTGCTCGACGACGACGGCCTGCTGGCGTTTACCGTCGCCCGCGGCTCCCACGCGTCCTACTTCGATCTGGAGTACGTCCATTTCGGCGACGAACTGCAGGTGGGCGCACCCGCGGAGCGCCCCGAGCTCGTGCCGCTCGACGAGACCGCCGGTTGGCTGAACTGGCCCGGCTACTGGGGCAAGAGCCGGGTGATGGACCACCCGCGTAGCCCCCGCGGCCCGATGATGTGCCGGGCGGAATGGTTCGACCCGCAGGGCCAGCACGAAGCCGGCCTGTACCAGCGCTCGCTGCGTCGTAAAGAGCGGGTGCCGGCGGTGATGATCTCGACCAGTGTCGCCCCGGTGTCCGGCGCCGTCTCGCTGATCGCCCAGGGCGAGCCGGGTCGCCCCGCTGCGGAGCTGCTGCGCGTGGTCGAGGGGCTGGGCCTGGAGGAACCCGCCGTCGCTCCGCTCCACGAGGGGGCGCTGCCTGACCCCGGACTCCAGCAGCTGTTGGTCAAGGCGAAGGTCCCCGCCGGCAGCAACCCCTTCGACCTCGCCCGGGCGGTCGAGGCGGCGAGCGATGGCTGGGAGATCGAGCCCGACCTGGACTCGACCCTGTTCCGTCCCTCGCCCAACTCCTACCGCGTTTGCGAGGAGCTGGGCAAGCCGACCGCCGACCCGCACTGGGCGATCGACCAGATCGGCTGCCGCGAGGCCTGGAAGCGCTCGACCGGCGCCGGGGTCAGGGTCGGCCACCCCGACACCGGCTACGTCGACCATCCCGAGCTGAAGGGCGTGACCGCGGGCGGCTACGACTTCCTCGAAGGCGACGACGACGCCCACGACGTCCTCACCGGCATCCCGCCCTTCCAGTTCCCGGGGCACGGCACCGGCACCGCCAGCGTGATCGCCAGCCGCGAAGCGGGGGCCGCCGACCTGATCGGCGCCGCGCCCGGGGCCCAGGTCGTCCCGTTCCGAGTCGCCAGGTCGGTGGTGCTGCTGCGGGGCCGGCGATTGCTGCAGGCGATCCGCCGGGCTCGCGAGGAAGACTGCCGGGTGATCTCGATCAGCCTCGGCGGGCTCTTCCTCGGCAGCGCCCTGCGGCGGGAGCTCGACGCCACGGTGGCGGAAGGGCGGATCGTGATCGCCGCCGCCGGGCAGCCGGTGCGGTTCGTGGTCGAGCCCGCCTCCTACGCCTCGACGCTCGGCGTCGCCGGCAGCACGATCGAGCGCGAGCCCTGGTCGCTGACCGCGCGCGGGGAAAGCGTCGACTTCTGCGCCCCCGCCGCCGGCGTTCCCCGCGCCGAGGCGGAGTCGGGCGAGGTGGCCTCCGGCGACGGCACTTCCTTCTCGACCGCGCTCAGCGCCGGCGTCGCCGCCGTCTGGTTCGCCGCGCACGCCGATCGGCTGCTGGGCGGCGACAAGGCCGCGATCGTGCCCACCTTCCGCTCGCTCGTCCGCCAGTCGGCGGAAGCGGGCGCGCCGGCGGGCTGGGACCACGAGAACTTCGGCGCCGGGATCATCGACGCGGCCGCCCTGCTGGACCTCTCGCTCTCAGACGCCAAACCGGAAGCGCCACCGGCCGAGGTCCCCCGCGGCAAACGGATCGTCAAGTGGCTGGCGCGCCTGGTCGAGGAGCCGGTCGACGACGTCCGCTCCTGGCTCGACCGCACCTTCTCCGGCGAGCCGGAGCAAGCTGCCGAAGCCGTCGGCACCGAGCTGGCCTCTTTGTCGAGCGAGGACGAGTCGGTGCGGCTCGCCCTCAAAAAGGCCGCGGCAGCGAAAGAGCCGGGTCTGCCGGGGCCGCTGCAGGATCAAGCGTCCGAGACGCTCAAAAAAGCAGCGGCTCAGACTGCGTAGGGCCGGGACAGGCCGGTAGGTCCTCCTCACTCGGTACCTCGTCGGCCAATAGCTGCAGGGCTGCCGCCTCGAACGCGGTTTCTCCTCCTCCGCAAAACGTTCGGAGGACCTACCGGCCTGTCCCGGCAGCCACGGTCAGATCGCTAGATCTCCTGTACCGCAGAGGCTTCGGCGGTCGAGAGAGAGGGCGGGGGACCCTCCGAACGTTTTGCGGAGGAGGAGGGCCGGCCTTCGGGCGACAGCTGTTCAACTCCCCTTCGACGAGGTACCGAGTGAGGAGGGTCCACCGCCCTCTCTCTCGACCTCACCAACCCTCAACCGGCGTAGAGCTGCTCGATCTCCGGCTCGTGCTTGCTGGTGACGACCGCCCGCTTGACCTTCAGCGTCGGGGTCAGCTCGCCGCTCTCCTGCGAGAGGTCCTGTGGCAGGATCGCGATCTTCTTCACCTGCTCGACCCGGGCGAAGTTCTGGTTGATCTGGTCGACGTGGGCCATGATCGAGGCCTTGACGTCGGGGTTGGCCGCGAGCTGCTCGGGGGTCTCCTCGAGACCGTTCTCCTGCACGTAGGCCGCCGCCTCTTCGGGGTCGAGGGTTACGAGGGCGACCAGGTAGGGGCGACGGTCGCCGACCACCACGCACTGGGAGACCAGGGGGTGCTGCTTGATTTCAGCCTCGAGGTTCGCCGGCGTGATGTTCTTGCCGCCCGCGGTGATGATGATGTCCTTTTTGCGGCCGGTGATCTTGATGAAGCCGTCGGAGTCGATCTCGCCGATGTCGCCGGTGTGCAGCCAACCGTCGACGATCGTCTCCCGCGTCGCCTCCTCGTTCTTGTGGTAGCCCTGGAAGACGTTGGGCCCCTTGACGAGGATCTCGCCGTCGTCGGCGATCCGCACCTCGCAACCCGGGAAGGGTTTGCCGATCGTGCCGATCTTGAAGTCGTCGGGGGAGGAGATCGTCGCTGCGGTCGAGGTCTCGGTCATCCCCCAGCCCTCGAGCACGAGCACTCCCGCGGCGTCGAAGAAGCGCAGGATGTCGGGATTGATCGGAGCGGCGCCGGAGACCGCGAGGCGCAGTTTGCCGCCGAAGAGGTTGCGGATCTTCGAGAGCACCTGCTTGTCGGCGAAGGCGTACTGGCGGCTCAGCAGGAAGCCGGGCTTGCGGCCGCTGCGTTCGGTCTCGCGCATCTTGCCGCCGACCTTGATCGCCCACTCGAAGATCGCCTTTTTCAGACCACCCTCTTTCTCCATCGCGCTGGTGGCCATGGTGTAGATCTTCTCGAAGATGCGTGGGACCGAGGGGAAGTAGGTCGGCTTCAGTTCCGCCAGGTTGGGCATGATCTTCAGCGGGTCGCGCTCCCAGTAGGCGATCGTGGCGCCGAGGTCGAAGCTGCCGAGCTGGATCAGCAGCGCGAAGGAGTGGGCGAGGGGCAGGTAGAGGTAGGTGACGTCTTCGCCCTCGATGACGCTGGTCTCGTTGACCATGTCGAGCATCGCCCGGTAGTTGCCGTGGCTGATGATGCAGCCCTTGGGCGGCCCGGTGGTGCCCGAGGTGTAGATGAAGGTGCAGACGTCGGCCGGGGTAACCGCCGAGTAGAGCGCCTCCCAGCGCCCGGCGTCGACGCCGGCGCCCCTGGCGGCGAGGTCGTCGCTGGAAAGCGCGTCGTCGCTGGAGCCGGTCATCCGCACCACGTGCTCGAGCTGCGGCAGCTGGGCGCGGACCTTGCGGATCTTCTCCATCTGTTCCTCGTCCTCGACGACGACCACCTTGGCGTCGGAGTTCTCCAGCACGTAGCGGCACTCCTCGGGGGAGTTGGTCTGGTAGATCGGGACCACGGTGGCGCCGATCGAGAGTGCGGCGAAGTCGAAGTAGGTCCACTCGGGCCGGGTGTTGCCGAGGATCGAGACCCGGTCGCCCTTCTGAACCCCCAGCTCGGCCAGCCCCAGAGCCAGCGGTCGGACGATCTCGACCACCTCGTCGAAGCTGCGGTCGACCCACTTCTCACCGTCCTTGTAGCGGACGGCGGGTGCGTCACCGTAAGCCCGCGCCGCCAGCGGCAGCAGGTCGGCGAGAGTCCCCGACTTCGTTCCCCGGTCCATCGCCGGGGAAGTCTAGTTCAGCTTTAACCCGCGGAGACTCTTCGCGGTTCCCGTCGCGCCGTGCGGCTGCGCAGGGAGGACTCGAACAGGGTCCGGTCGATACGACCGTGGAAGATCGGGACACCCATCTCGACGCATTTGCCGATCACCTCCTGCCGCTTCATCTGCAGCTGGTCGGCGAGCTCACTGGGCGTCAGGTGATTGGCCATGAAGACCTCCCATGTAGTTGAAAGTGGGTAGAGCCATAGTTATCGCTCGCGGCGGACGTGTCAATGGCCGCGGCGCCGCCGGCGGGTTGCCCGCGCGCGCCGCTGGGGATAATGCCCCCGTGTCGGAAGCCGCCGTCAAGCCACTGCCCCGTCGCGGCCGCATCTGGGTCGCCGGCCTCCTCGCTCTGGGCGTGGTCGCGCTCGGCTACACGATCGTCGAGATCTCGACCAAAGAGCCGGGGCCGGCCGTCGTCCACGTCGCCGGCATCACCGACGCCCAGCGGCTCTTCGGCGGCGTGCCGCAGGAAGGCGACCGGCTCGGATCCTCGAACGCGCCGGTGACGATCCAGATTTTCAACGACCTGCAGTGCGGCAACTGCCGCGAGGACTACCTCGGCACGATTCCGGCCCTGGCCGAGCGCTACGCCCGCCCCGGCGACGCGCAGCTGCTCTACCGGCATTACTCGAACAGCATCAACACCGAGCAGCTCGGCTTCTACGGCGCCGAGGCGGCGGCCGAGCAGAACTACGGCTGGCAGTACACCTACCTCTTCTTCCGCAACCAGGCCGAAGCCGAGCGCTTCGGCATCGACCGCGACTACCTCGCCTCGATCGCCGGCGGGGTCGAGGAACTCGATGCCCCGGAATGGGAAAAAGCACTCGAACAGGGCCCCGACAGCCCCGACAGCGCCATCTCCACCCGCCTCGCCGGCTACGAGGAGCTCGGCCGCGGCCTCGGCATCCGCGTCCGCCAGGCCGCCATCGTCACCGGCCCCGAGGGGACGCGGACGCTCCAGGACGGAGCGGGCCTGGGGGAGATCGAGAAGGCGATCGACGAAGTGAGCTAAGTCGTCGCTCTCAGGTCGTGGTGTCGAGGATCGATTCGACTCCCTGCTGTACCTCACCCGGGTTGGTACCGCCGAAGAATCTCTCCATCACCCCCCGGCTCGGGAGGACACCGGGGTTCAGCTTCACATCGGTTGCGTCGGGCCAGCGACCGTTGCGCCACCGGAACGAGAGGCAGGCCTGCGCGGCCTCAACCGGGGTCCAGCGCTTTCTGCGCAGGCCGGCGGTCGGTGGAAGCATGCCCGCGGCCCGTAGGGCCTCGGAGAAGGAGCCGAATCGCTTGCCGAGCGTGGCGGGGCTCGGCAAGCCGCGCATCCTCTTGCACTCCCTCGCCCGGGGTGGCCGTTCGTGCTCGTCATGGAAGCGCTGCAGGGCGCCGATCATCTGGGCGTCGCTCCACTCTTCGCCCGGTGAGGGCGGCAGCACGTGTCGGGCGTCCTCGGCCTCGCCTGGAGTGGCGGGAAGGAGGGGGTGAGATCCACTCAGGGCCGCATCTCCACCCGCCTCCCAGAGGGCATCCAGCGACTCGATGGGTGCCGCCGCGGATCTGATGTCGAAGAGGCGGAAGCGGGCCGCCCCGTAGAGAAAGCGCAGCCACTTCTCTGGGCCCCGGGTGAATACGTCCGGACGCTTGCGGAACAGCTCCTCGAGCGCGCTATGTGTCGCTTCTTCGGCATCGGATTGAGAGGAGCGGTAGCGCAGAGCGAGAAAGTGGGCGATGCGCCCGATCTGGGAGTAGTCGATGCCCTCGAAGGCGCGCCGCAGGGGCTCGGGGGTCGGTGCCGGCCGCCGCGGTCGCAGCGAGTAGCCCACCGCAAGGTCGAACTCGGGTCCTTCTACGGCGGCCAGGGCCGCTTTGAACGAACGGGCCATCAGGAACGCCCCTGGCAGATATAGACGGAGCGGCCTTCGCGCCTCCCCATATGGATTTCCTCCTCCTTGACGAGCAGCCCGCACTCCTTCAGGACTTCGTCGCGCGGGACCCCGATCGCCTGGACGAGTTCGTCGAGCGAGGCCCAGCCTCGCTCTTGCAACGTGGCCAGGATCCGCCCCTGCACCGTTCCTTCCCGGTGGGTTCCTCCGGCCGAGGCCCCGAACCGTTGCGCGGTGCCGCCGGCGGTTGCCCGGTAGCGAGTTCCGGGCCCGCTGCCGATCCGCTCGGCCTTGCCCTCGTCGCAGAGCCGGCTCAGGGCGGTGCTGACCGTATGGGGGCTCAGGTTCAGCGCGTGGCAGATCTCCCCCCTTGAAACGGGCCTGGCCAGCTCGTGCAGAAACTGAAGCACCGCTTCGCAGCGTTCCCGCACGGCAGCCGGGGTGGTTGCGGCGCGTGAGGACCGCCGGCGTTTCCTCGGACGTCGTGCGGCCGGCCGGGTTCGCGGTTGCGCCGACGGCCCCTCATCGCTGTCGCCGAGGCAAGCGATGGCCCGGTCCAGGCGCCGCAGCGCCTCGTCCCGCCGCGCTTCCACTCGCCCGATCTCTCCGCGCGCCCAGTCGCGGATCTCCCTTGCCTGACCTT
This sequence comes from uncultured Thermoleophilia bacterium, assembly GCA_963720455.1. Classification (GTDB taxonomy): domain Bacteria; phylum Actinomycetota; class Thermoleophilia; order Solirubrobacterales; family 70-9; genus VAYN01. Next base: position 34,440 of record OY970392.1, read on the forward strand.
CGATCGTCGCGCGGACGGCGGCGACGGGAGGGATTGCTCGACCTTCGGAATCAGCCATTCCACACTCCTCCTGGTTTTGGACTCAGAGCCGACCTATCTGGGAACGCTTGAGGTTTCGAAGTCGGCCGGCCCGATGGCGGGACTTCGCAATTTGGGAGAGGAACCGGTGGGATCGCGACAAAATTTCAGCGGCCCACCGAAATGGCTTCGACGGCACGAAACCGGTCCTGCTCACAGTTATCTGACCGCTATACTGTCCATATGGCTAGACAAGTGACCGCTACTGACGCGAAGGCTACGATCCTCCGTCTCTTGGACGAGGCCGCAGCCGGCGAGGAGATCGAGATCACCAGGCATGGCCGGCCGGTCGCCCGTCTCGTACCCGCATCCGGCGCCCGCTCCCTGAAGGGCTCATTCGATGGTGTGGCAGTGACGGCGGTGGAGGAGCAGCAGCTGTTCTCCACCGGCGAGACCTGGAACGTTTCCTAGGCGTGGCTGCGGTTCTGCTCGATACCCACGTGGTCCACTGGTGGTCGGCCGAGCCCAAGCGGGTCAGCAAACCGGCACGCAACGCCCTCGAAGAGGCGGATGAACACGTCGTGGCGGCGATCTCCTGGTACGAGCTGGCTTGGCTGGCCAAGCACGAGCGGATCGCCGTCACCATTCCGATCCGATCCTGGCTACAGGGCCTCGCCACGCAGCTTCGAACCATCGGCCTGACCCCGGCCATCGCCGACACCGCGGCCAACCTCCCGTCCTCGTTTCCAGGCGACCCCGCGGATCGGCTGATCTACGCGACCGCGATCGAGCACGGCTTCAGCGTCGTGACCAAGGATCGGGCCATCCGCGACCATGATCGCCCCCGGTCATTGACGGTCTGGTAGCCGGACCGCCGGCAAGGTCCCGGGGGTGGCCGCACCGACCCTGCTTGCGGTCAGAGGCCCAGTATCAAGGCGAGTGCATCATCTACGGCTCGTAGCTCATCGGCGTCGAGGCGCCCGGCCGATCTCCCGAGACGCTCTGGATCGACGACGGTGGTCTGCTCGACGAGGACACGCGTTTCTTCGCCGCCAAGCTCGATCGCCGGGCGGAACGTCGCCGGGCGGGCGCTTGTCGAGGTTGGGGCGACGAGCGTCGTGCTCAGCGCCATGAACTCGTCGGCCTGGACCACCACCACGTAGCGGGCGCCCCGCTGCTCGCGCCCGCGTGTACCTCGCGGCGAAGGCAGGCGAAATACTTCACCGCGGACCATGCTTCAGGCGGGCGATTCGGGTGCGAGATCGGCCATCTGCGTGCGGATCGCTCGCATCTCGGCTCGGTCTGCCTCGTCCGCAACCAGTCGCTCCACCTCGTCAACGATGGACGAGCGTGCGCGACGTCTTGCCGCCGCCTCCCGGAGAGCAGTGCGAACCGCCTCGGAATCGCTCGCCGCGCTCCCTCGCACAACACTCAGCGCGGCGGCAGAGCTGTCGTCCAGGCGCACGTGAAGGGAGCGGGTCATGTGGGAAAACGTAGCACAAATCGTGCTACAAAAATCGGGGCGCCCGGATTTGAACCGGGGACCTCACCGACCCGAACGGTGCGCGCTACCAGGCTGCGCCACGCCCCGAGAGCGGCGATTATCTCAGAGCGACGCCGGAAGGCGGTTCCGCCCCCAGCTGCGATGGCCGCTACTTTGCGTAGGAACCCTGTTCCAGTAAGGCGATGACCCGGAAGATCCTCCCGATTCTCGTGCTGGTGGTGGCCGCGATCGCTCCGGCCGGCGCGCAGGCGTACCTGCCGTCGGGCTTCATCGGGGTCTCGCCGCAGAGCCCGGCCAGCAGCAAGGACTTCGAGCTGATGCGGGAAGCGGGGGTCGAGAGCGTGCGGCTGCCGCTTTATTGGACGGTCGTCCAGGAGCGGCCGCCGACCGTCGCCGAGCCGGACTGGGACGGCTTCGACCACGAGGTCAGGCTGGCGGCCGAAGCGGACATCCGGGTGCTGCCATTCGTCTGGGGCTCGCCGGAATGGGTGGCGCCGCAGGTGATCGACCTGCCGGTGCGGAGCGCCTGGCAGCGCTGGGGTTGGAGCAAGCTGCTGCGCGAAGCGGCGCGGCGCTACGGACCCGACGGCTCGTTCTGGGAGGAAAACCCCGAGCTCCCGTTCCTGCCGATCCGGCGCTGGGAGATCTGGAACGAGGAGAACATCGTCACCTTCGCCGACAGGCCCGATCCGGTCGGCTTCGCCAGGCTGATCCGGATCTCCGGCAGGACGTTGCACGGCGTCGACCCAGGCGCCAAGGTGATCCTCGGCGGCTTCTTCGGCCGGCCGCTGCAGATCCCGCCGAACATGGCCTCGGGTGACTTCCTCTCGCGCCTCTACCGGACGGGCAACGTGAAGCGCTACTTCGACGGCGTCGCCCTGCACCCCTACGTCGCCAGGGCCCGCGCGATGGGCGCCCAGATCGAAAACCTGCGGCGGATCATGCGCGTCCACAACGATCTCCGTACGCCGATCTACGTGACCGAGCTGGGCTGGGGCTCGCGCAGCGGCCCGACCCGCTGGGAGCGCGGGCTCTACGGGCAGGCACAGCAGCTGTCGCAGGCCTTCTCGATGCTCTCGGCGCAGCGGCTGCGCTGGCACGTCGGCGGCGTCTGGTGGTTCACCTGGACCGACGAAGGCGGCAGCTGCGGCTTCTGCCGCTCGGCCGGGCTGCTGACCGAGAATCGCAGGGCGAAGCCGGCCTGGTATCGCTTCAACGCCTGGACCGGCGGCGACGCCAATGCGGTCCCGCGCGGTCTCTTCGGCCCGGCCGGCGAAGAACTCGAAGTCGCCGAGGAACCCGAGGGCGAGCGCGAACCCGAAGCCGCGGGCGAGCAGACCGCAGCCGCCCCGGCCCTGCGCCGCCGCTAGGCTCCGGGGACCAGTTCCGAACTAGACCGAGGAGTCACCAGATGCCTTTCTCCGTTCCCGACCTTCCGTACGCCTACGACGCGCTCGAGCCCCACATCGACGAGGCGACGATGCGCGTGCACCACGACAAGCACCACCAGGCCTACGTCGACAAAGCGAACGCCGCGCTCGAGGGCACGGAGTGGGCCGATCGCGACGTCGAGGACGTGCTGAAGAATCTCGACAGCCTGCCCGCCGACAAGCAGGGCCCGGTCCGCAACAACGGCGGCGGCCACTACAACCACACCCTCTTCTGGCAGATGCTGAGCCCCGACGGCGGCGGCGAGCCCGGCGGCGACCTCGGCGCCGCGATCGCCGAGAAGTTCAGCTCCTTCGATGCCTTCAAGAGCGAGTTCAAAGAAGCCGGGATCACGCAGTTCGGCTCGGGCTGGGCCTGGCTCGTCCACGACGGCACCGGACTCGCCGTCGCCAAAACCCCGAACCAGGACTCGCCCGTCTCTGCCGGCCAGATTCCGCTGCTCGGCTGCGACGTCTGGGAGCACGCCTACTACCTCAAGTACCAGAACAAACGGCCCGACTACATCGACGCCTTCTGGAACGTCGTCAACTGGGACTACGTCGCTCAGCGCTTCGCCGCCGCGAGCTGAGCGCTAGGCGAGTGGGGCGGGGTCGGCGGCCTCGGGCCGCTGCTCCGCCTCGTCTTTGGCCGGGACCGAGCTCATCGCGTGCTCGGCCAGGGCGGTGATCGTGAGGCTGGGGTTGACGCCGACGTTGGCCGGCACCGCCGAGCCGTCGCAGACGAGTAGGTTCTCGTAGCCGAAGACCTGCTGGCGGCGGTCGACGACGCCGTCCTCGGGGCCGTGGCCGATCACCGCGCCGCCGAGGATGTGAGCCGTGGTCGGCACGTTCATCAGCGCCTCGTTGACCGAGCTCTGGGCGATGCCGCCGGTCCGCTCGGCCAGCCACTCGGCCGCCTCGTTGGCGACCGGGATGAAGGTCGGGTTGGGCCGCTTGGGGTCCTGCTCGGTCTGCAGCCGTACGTCCCCTGAGCGCTTCAGCTTCGGCCGCAGCGCGATCGCGTTGTCCAGCGTCTGCATGACGAGGATGATGATCGTGCGGCGCGACCAGCCCTTCGGCCACATCACCTGGGCAAACTTCAGCGGGTGGCGGAGGATCTGCGCCAGCAGCTTCAAGGGCCGCGTCATCCGCGTGCCATCGCCGACCAGCAGGGTGTAGAGGGCGTTCATCGAGTCCCCGGCTTTGCCGTAGGTGACGGTCTCGATGTGGGTGTGCGGGTCGGGATAGATGCTGCCGGTGATCGCGACCCGCCTGGTCAGGTCGTCGGGGTAGTCCTCCGGGACGGTGACGGCGAGGATCATCTCGCTGTTGGTCCGCACCAGCTCGCCCAGGCGCGGTGAGATCCGCGGCAGGGCGCCGCCGAGCCGGCAGCGCTGCAGCAGCTTGTTGGTCCCCAGCGCCCCGGCGGCGACGACGACGCCGCGGGCCGTGATCGTGCGCCGCGCGCGGCCGGGAAGCAGCCCCGAGCGCTCGCTGGTGATCGCGTAGCCGTCGCTGCCGTCGGCGGCGCCGAGCGGGCGGATCTCGGTCACTGCTCGGTCGGAGGTGACCGTGACGCCGCGGCGCTCGGCCAGCCAGAGGTAGTTCTTGACCAGCGTGTTCTTCGCGCCCTGTGGGCAGCCGACCATGCAACGCCCGCACTGCGTGCAGCCGGTGCGGTCGGGCCCCTCGCCGCCGAAGTAGGGGTCCGCGACCGTCTTGCCGGGCTCTCCGAGGAAGACCCCGATCGGGGTCTTCCGGTAGGTGTCGCCGACGCCGAGCTGCTCGCCGAACTCGCGCAGCAACTCGTCCGCCGGGTCGTCGTTCTCGTGGACGACGACGCCGAGCATCCGCTGCGCCTCGGCGTAATGCGGAGCCAGCTCGGACTGCCAGTCCGCGAGGTCGCTCCACTGCGAATCCTGGAAGAAGTCGGTGGGCGGGATGTAGAGGGTGTTCGCGTAGCCAAGGCTGCCCCCGCCGACGCCACAGCCGCTGACCACCGCCACGTCTTTGAACGGCGTCATCCGGAAGATCCCCCGCATCCCCAACCGCGGCGCCCAGAAATACCGCCGCAGGTCCCAGGTCGACTTCGGGAAGTCCTTGTCCTCGAACCGTTTCCCACACTCCAACACGCCGACCCTGTAGCCCTTCTCAGCTAACCGAAGCGCCGACACGGAGCCCCCGAACCCCGACCCGACCACGATCCAGTCGTAGTCGTACGTCATCCAAGCTCCCTGGGGGTTCGACCGTGGCCCGGAGCCTGGCGGGGGTGGAGCGTCTTGTACTTTTTCGCCGCCATGGTTTGAGCGCTAGCCGTCATCGGACCCTCGAAAAAGGTAAGCGAAACCCCCGCCAGGCTCCGGGCCCAGTGGGACCTCAGGCTTCGCCGGGCTCCAAGGGCCGGAAGTCGGAAGTGCGCGCTCCGCAGACCGGGCAGAACCAGTCTTTGGGGATGTCCTCGAAAGCGGTGCCGGGGGGGATGCCGCCGTCGGGGTCGCCGATCTCCGGGTCGTAGATGAAGCCGCAGCTGTCGCAGATCCACTGCGTTGCTTCTTTGATTGCGGTCATGGCTTGATTCTAGAGCCCTATTTGTCGAAGCTGACCGAGACAGGTTCGCGGTCAGTCGGATCCTCGATCTCGAAGAACTCGCGTTTCGTGAAGTTGCCCTGGTTGGCGACGATCGAGCCGGGGAACTGTTCGATGTCGGTGTTGTAGGACTGGACGTTGGAGTTGTAGATCCGCCGCGAGGCCTGGATCTCGTCCTCGAGCTCGGAGAGGTTGCGGCTGAGCTGCTGGAAGTTCTCGGTCGCCCGCAGGGTCGGGTAGTTCTCGGCCACCGCTCTGAGGTCAGCCAGCGCCTGGGTCAGTTTCTGCTCGGCCTGGGCGGTGTCGCCGACACTCTGCGCTGCCATCGCCTCGGCCCGCGCTTTGGTCGTTTTCTCGAACGTCTGGCTCTCGTGCTCGGCATAGCCTTTGACCGTCTCGACCAGGTTGGGCACGAGGTCGTGGCGCCGTTTGAGCTGGACGTCGATCCCGCTCCAGGACTCGTCGACCCGGTTGCGCGCGGCGATGATCGAGTTGCGCTTGGCGATGAAGTAGAGAACCGCGATGACGATGATCGCGACGACGACGATGAGGGCGATGGTCATTGAAGCTCCTGAGGTAGGACCGGGGCTGAAAACCAATCCTAGTGCCGAAGCGGACGCCGATGGGCCGATAAGTCGACGCAGGGGCGACTTATCGGCCCATCGGCCATAGGATCGGCGGCTGAATGGGGGCGAAGCAGGAAGCGCAGGACTGGGCGGAGGCGGTGCGCCGCTACGGCGAGCGCAACGGGCTGACCTACGAGGAGGTCGGCGGGATCAATCCCAAAGACGGGCCGGTGGCCCTCTGCGTCGGCGGCGTCAACCGGCTCACCGGGCAGCTGGCAGACGGGTTCTGGGGCGCCTGCTGCGATGCCGACGAAAGGGAGATCGGCGGCCTCTTCAACAAGGCGGTGCTGCCGACGGCGATCCTCGCCAAGGCGCACATGCCGGACCTGGCCAGGGTCGTTCCCGCCTTCAACGTGGAGTCGATCGAGGGCCACGAGGCGGTGACGCAGCGCTTCTCGCGCAAGGTCGAGTTCGAGTCGATCGACTTCAACAAGCGCTTCTGGGCGACGGTGCCGAGCGAGTACGACCCGGTGGCGCTGCGGGAGCTGTTCGGGCCCGGATTCCTCTCCTGGGTGACGACGATGACCGGCGAGATCGACTTCGGGGTCAACGACCGCCAGCTCTGGTTCCTCTGGCGCCTGGGAGAGCGCAGTGAGACCGAACTGAAAACGGCGCTGAAGAATGCCGGTCAGCTGTTCAGGCGCCTGCAGGCCGAGATGGAGGAGAGCGGGATCCACACCTACCCGCCCGGGCCCTGGCACGCCGGCCTGGAGCCGTTTCCGGCCAGCTAGTCTCAAACATCGGTCCAGACCGGGTGAGATCACCTGACCACTGCCGATGGGACCAAATGTCCCGAGTTCCACGTTCCTCCGCCTGGTGGCTGCGTTCAGGTCTCTCCCTGGCGCTGGCGGCAGCCCTCCTCGCCATCGCTCTGCCCGTTGCGTTCGGCGGCGGAGCGTGGGGCGGAGGCGTGGATCCGGCTCAGTTCTTCTAGAGCGAACGGCGAACCTTCCTGCCTCAATCTCGGCCCTCCGTCTGCCGATGCGGATCGGGCATGGAAGCGATTCAAGGCAAACCCGCCGCGAGGTGGGGACGCAAAGCTAGAGATCTCGGCTCAGGCCGAGATAGCTCGGCTGCCGCTTTCGGAGCCCAATATCCGAGCCCCGAAGGAGGCACCTATGTCTCGCATTTCCGTGATCCTCTCGAGTCCTCGCCATCTGCTGGGAGCGCTGCTTGTTGCGCTGCTGGCGGTTGGTGCGGTCGTTGGATCAGGCGCGAGCTTCACCTCGAAGTCCGCGAACCCCAGCAACACGTTCAGCGCAGGCAACCTCGCGCAGTCCAACTCCAAGGAAGGCGCGGCGGTTCTGACCTCTGCCGGACTGGTGCCTGGGTCCTCGACCAGCGGCACGGTGATGATTACCAACAGCGGCAACGCTGCGGGCACGTTCTCCCTCTCGAAGACCAACCTCCTCGACACGCCGGGCGCCAACGGCGGCCAGCTGTCGGGAGCGCTGGATCTCTCGATTCGGGACGTGACCAAAGTGGGGTCGCCGGTCAGCGTGTACTCGGGCAAGGTCGGCGCGATGGGTGCCCAGTCGCTCGGCAAATTCGCCGCAGGCGAGGCCCGCACCTACGAATTCACCGTCACGTTCCCCGACGGCGGCACTCCGGCGTCTGCGACGACCGGGGACAACGCCTACAAGGGTTCGACGTTGAGCGTCGGCTATCAGTGGGATGCCGTTTCCTAGCGGCGTCCCACCGGCGAGGCGCCGGGGCCGGCGGATGACGTCGGTCCCGGTAGCTCGCTGGCTTGGAGCCGCGGCGACGGTTCTCTGCCTGGCGCTGGCCGCCGTCCTGCTGATCCCGGCGGCGCTCGGGTTCCAGCGCTACGTGATCGTCAGCGGCTCGATGACCGGCACCTACGACAAGGGCTCGATCGTCTTCGACGAGACCGTTCCCGTCGAAGACCTGAAGGTGGGGGACGTGATCACCTACGAGCCGCCGGCCGGGACCTTCTCGCAGGACCTGGTCACCCACCGGATCGCCTCGATCGGCACCGACGAGCAGGGCCGGCGCACCTTCCGCACCAAGGGCGACGCCAACCCCAGCGCCGATCCCTGGAGCTTCAGCCTCGACGGCCCCGACCAGGCCACGGTCGCGTTCTCGGTCCCCTACGTCGGCTACCTGCTGGCGGGACTCTCGATCCCGCTGGTGCGGATGCTGGCGATCGGGCTGCCGGCAATCGTCGTCGCCTTCCTGATCCTGGCCGGGATCTGGCGCGACGCCGGCCGCGAGGCGCAGCGGCGCGAAGCCGAGGCGAGCGGGGCCGGACCGCAATGGACCGGCTGAACCTGCTCGTCCACTCGCGCCGCTGGCTGTTGCTGGGAGGGCTGGCGCTGGTCTCGCTGGCGCTGGGGTCGGCGATCTTCAGCGGCGCCAGCTTCACCTCCAAGAGCGCCAACTCGGCCTCGCTGGCAGCCGCCAGCATCCAGCTCAGCTCCTCGGCCGCGAACCAGGCGATCGTCGCCGCCTCCGGGATGAAGCCCGGCGACAGCAGGCAGGGGACGATCACGATCGGGAACAAAGGGAGTGCCGCCGGCATTCTGGTCCTGAAATCGACCGGGCTGACCGGGAGTGCGCTCGCGGCGGTGATCGATCTCAAGGTCGAGGACGTGACCGGGGGCGGCTCGTCCCAGAAATGGAGCGGCAAGCTCGGGTCCTTTAGCAGCGTCGGCCTGGGCTCCTTCCCGGCCGCCGCGAGCCGCGACTACCGGTTTACGCTGAGCTGGCCTGCGGCAGCGGACGAAGCCTCGCTGCAGGGGGCCTCTGTTTCGCTCACCTTCCAGTGGAACGGCAGCGCCGGGGGGAGCGGGTCGTGAGGACCCGCTCCGCGATCGCGCTCTCGCTGGCAGCCCTGGCTGCCTGTGCGCTGGTCGCCGGCTTTTCCGCGGCCAGCTTCACCGACTCGAGCCAGAACCCCCAGACGGTCACCGCCGCCGCCGACTTCCTCGCCCCCAGCGCCGGGGCCAGTGCCGTCGCCAAGTCAGAGGGCGGCAGCGCCGGCTACGTTCGGGCCGGCGGCAACTACCGCGTCTACGCCGACGTCACCGACTCCGGCAACCCCGCGAGTAAAACCTCGTCGGTCAAAGCCAACGTCTCCGCGCTCACCTCGGGGCAGACGGCGGTCGCGCTCAGCTCCGGCTCCTTCACGGTCGACGGCGTCTCCTACAACTACCGCAGCGCCCAGCTGAAGGTCGACAGCGGGGCCACTCCAGGGACGAAGTCCTATGCACTGACCCTGGTCGACGGCGCCGGCAACTCTCGCGTCCAGAGCTTCTCGGTTACGGTCGACAACGGTCTGTTCTGACCCGGCTCAGGCCGGGTAGTCGGGGTCGCCCGGCAGCACCACGCGGTGGTCCTCGCGGGTGCCGATCACCTTCGGCAGGATCGGCTCGACCGGGCGGTCGCGATGCGCGGCGAGGGCCTCATCGGAGGTGCCGAACTCGAGTAGCGAGCGCAGCTGGCTGATCGTCGGGAAGGCGAGGGCGATCTCGCCCTCGGCCTGCGCCTCCAGGGCGGCGGCGGGGCGGAACCAGGCGGCCTCGGTGGTCTCGTTCCCGTCGGGCTTCGGCGGTGTGTGCGCAGGGGCCAGAGCGAGGAAGAACCAGGCGTCGAAGCGGGTCGAGATCACCTCCGGGGTGATCCAGCGCGAGAACAGCACCAGCTCCTCGCCGGCGGGCAGCTCGATCCCCGCCTCCTCGGCCAGCTCGCGCACCGCGCAGGCGCGGTAACCGGCTTCAGCGGCGCCATCGCCGGGGTCGACCGCTCCGCCGGGGAAGACCCAGACGTTGGGCATGAACTTGGCTTCTGCGCTGCGCTTCAGCAGTAGCACCTCGAGCTCGCGGTCGCCGTGCTTGCCGCCGCGTCGCAGCAGGACGACGGAGGCCGCGGGCCGGGGCTCGGAGGGCGTTCCGAGGTTGGGTGCCTCGGCCGGCCCCCGCTTTCTCTCGCTCATCGCGCCACTCTAACCGGGGTGTCTGACCTAACCCCTCCGTATAGGGAGGGTTGGGTCGGACACGTCTCAGGCGAGGGTGCGTTGGCGGGCGCGCTTGATGCGGGCTCGGTTGGCGAGCCAGGCAAGGAGGGCGATCAGGGCGAGGGGCCCGACGATCGCGAGGCCGATGATGCTGACCCCGGCGGCGATCGCGAGGATGTGGCCGGCATCGCCGAGCGCGTCGGCGATGCCCCAGCCGCCGCTCTCGTCCGGGGAACCGGTGGGTGCGCCGCTCTCGATTCGCAGTCCGACCCGCGAGAGGTTGGCGCGACGCTGCAGGTCCGAGAGCTGGGAGCGCAGGTAGGCGGCGCGGCGGCGCTCGTCACGCAGCTGGGCTTCGGCCACGGCGCGCTCGGTGTCAGTGTCGGCGTTCGCCAGCTGGGCGAGCAGCCCCTCGACCCTGGCCCGCGAGTCGCGCAGCAGCTCGCCGGTCCGGACGGTGGGGGCGGTGATGTCGGCGGTCGCCTCGCGCCGCGAGCGGACCTCGCCGATCGCCGAGAACTCGGCCATCGCGTCTCCGAGCCTGGCGCTGGGGATCAGCAGCTCGAACCGTGCCCCGGCCTCGCCCTCGCCGCCGTCGCGGATCGAGGAGCTGAGGACGATGCCACGGTATGCGTGAACGGTCTCGAAGACCTCGGAGGCGGCCTTGCGGACCTCGGCCGGTTCGGCGCCCAGGACCATCTGGGCGGAGCGTTCGATCTCGCGGCGGGCTGCGAGCGAGGCGTAGGGGCCGACGGTTCGCGAGAAGGGCTGTAGCTGTGCGGCTGCGTTGGCCGAGCTGGCGATGCCGGCCGAGTTGGCGACTTCGCCCGACTGGCGCTCGATGCCCGAGTGGCGTTCTTCGCCGCCGCTCAGGGATTCGGTGGCCTGGGGCACGGCGTCGTCGAGCCTCTTCGATCCTGCTCGGTAGCCACCCGCGCCGTCGAAGTTGAGGTTGTGCCCGCGGGAGACCGCGGGCGGGGTAGCGCCGCCCTCGGCACTCGTGTGGAAGGAGATCGACGAGCGGTCGCCAGGTTCGTTCGCAGCGACCACCACAGTTACCGCCGCGACTGCGGCTAGGGCGGTGGCGCCGATCGGGATCAGGGCGCGGCGCGGCTCGATCGCGCGGAGACGGGCGGCGAGCCGGCTTGCCGCCGAGGCGCCGAAACGCGAGCGCCTCGGGAAGCCCGCGGCGGCGCGCTCGTCGAGCTCGGCGGCGAAGACCGGGCGTGGCTCCGGGCGCAGCGACTCCAGGGCGCTGACGAGCGTGTCGTCCTCAAACGGCTCCATCGCAGGCCTCCCTCAGCTTGGTCATTGCGCGGTGCAGCTTGGTCCCGACGTTCGACTCGCTGGTGCCGACGACAGCGGCAATCTCGGCGTTGGTCAGGCCGGCGAAGAACTTGAGCGCGATCAGCTCGCGCTCCCGCGGCTCCAGCGAGCCGAGTGCGGTGGAGACGGCGAGGCGGCGCTCGCTCGCCTCGGCGCTCTCGTGGGTCGGCGCCGCTGCCAGGTCGGCCGGCTCGGCTGCGAGCTTGGTCTGGCGGCCGCGGCGGCGCAGCTCGTCCAGCGCCGCGTTGCGGGCGATCCCGAACAGCCAGGCGCGCGGTTCCCCGCGGCGCGGGTCGAAGCGGGAGCGCTTGCGGAAGGCGCGCTCGAAGGCGGTCGCGGTCACGTCCTCGGCCGCCGCGGTGTCGCGGACGAGGCTGGCGACGTAGGCGTAGACGTCGTCCCGGCTCGACCTGTAGAGACGGTCGAAGGCGAGGTCCGCCTCTCGCGGGGCCTCCTCGGCGCTGGCGACGAGCGTGCCGTCCATGCCCCTACTACGACTCACGGGCGCATCCATCACAGATGGATACGGCCGAAGATGGCGGAACCTGACTCAGGCGGCGAAGGGGAGGCGCTCGGCGTCGCCCACCGGGACCGCCGCCCGTCCAACCGGGGCGCAGGTCGCCGCGATCGACTCCGCAGTGATCGAGAGCAGCAGGTCGAGGTCCTCGATGGCGATCGAGAGCGGCGGGACGAGGACGACGGTGTCGCCGAGCGGGCGCACGATCGCGCCGCGCTCGCGCGCCTCCAGCGTCACCCGGTGGCCCATCCGCAGCGCCGGGTCGTGCGCGCCGAGGTCGATCCCGGTCATGAAGCCGCAGCGGCGCACCTCCGCGACCTCGGGCATCGTCTCGATCTCCTCCAGCCGCTCGGCGAGCCGGCCGATCTTCGGTTGCAGCCGCTCGATCGTCCGCTCCCGCTCGAAGAGGTCGAGGCTGGCGAGCGCCGCCGCGCAGGCCAGCGGGTTGCCGGTGTAGGTGTGGCCGTGGAAGAAGGTGCGCCCCTCCTCGGGGGCACCGAGGAAACCCTCGTAGACCTCCTCGGTGGTCAGGGTCGCCGCCAGCGGCAGGTAGCCGCCGGTGATCCCCTTGGCGAGGCAGAGGAAGTCCGGGGCGACGTCCTCCTGCTCGCAGGCGAACATCGTGCCGGTGCGGCCGAAGCCGGTCGCGACCTCGTCGCAGATCAGCAGCACGCCGTGCTCGTCGCAGAGCTCGCGAACGGCGCGCAGATAGCCGGGCGGCTGCACGAGGATGCCGGCGGCCCCCTGGACCAGCGGCTCGACGATCACCGCCGCGATCTCCCCGCCGTGGGCGGCGAGGACGCGCTCGAGATCGGCGGCATCGCCGGGCTCGGCGGCGTGGGTCTCGAACAGCAGCGGGCCGTAGGCGGCGTGGAAGAGGTCGATGCCGCCGACCGAGACAGAGCCGATCGTGTCGCCGTGGTAGGCGCCGCTGAGCTTGACGAAGGAGGTGCGGCGGCCGGCACCGCGCTGGGCCTGGTACTGGAAGGCCATCTTCAGCGCGATCTCGGCGGCCGTCGAGCCCGAGTCCGAGTAGAAGACGCGCGAGAGGCCCGGCGGTGCGATCGCGACCAGGCGCCCGGCGAGCTCGGCGGCGCCGGGGTGGGAGAGGCCGAGCATGGTCGAGTGCGCGACCCGGCCAAGCTGCCTGCGCACCGCCGCGTCGATCGCCGGGTGGCGATGGCCGTGGACGTTGCACCAGAGCGAGGAGGTGCCGTCGATGTAGCGGCGTCCGTCGACGTCGATCACGTAGGAGCCTTCGGCCCGCTCGATCACCAGCGGCTCTTCCTCGCTCCAGCCCTGCTGCTGGGTGAAGGGGTGCCAGAGGTGGTCGTGGTCGAGCTGTGCGGGCTCCGGCATCGAGGGCGACGTTAGACGTGAGTCCGGCCGGAATCCGGGTAGAGAGGAGGTTGTGTGATTACACCCACAAATGTTACATAGATTCATGTCATGATTGAGACGGATGGCTGAGCGAGGCGCGATACCCCAGGTCCCCCCGGCGCGCCGGCGTGCCCTTCGCGCCCTGCGCTCGCTGTTCACGCCGCTGCTCCCCGACGACTACCTGGAGCTGATCAACCCGCTCTGGTCGACGCGGGAACTGCGGGGACGGATCGAGCGGATCGAGCCCGAGACCGCCGACGCGGCGACGGTGCTGATCCGACCCGGCTACGAGTGGCCGGGCCACCGGGCCGGCCAGTACCTGCGGATCGGCGTCGTCGTCGACGGCGTCCATCACTGGCGCGCCTACTCGCTCACCTCCGACCCGAAGCGTCCCGACGGCTGCATCGGGATCACCCCCAAGCTGGTCGAAGCCGGCAAGGTCTCGCCCTACCTGGTGCGGAGGGCGCGGCCAGGCGACGTCGTCCGGCTCGGTGGCGTCGAAGGCACCTTCGTCCTGCCCGACCCCCTGCCTCCGAAGCTTCTCTTCATCAGCGCCGGCAGCGGCATCACGCCGATCATGAGCATGCTCAGCAGCCTGCACCGGGGCAACCGGGTCGGCGACGTCGTCCACGTCCACTCGGCCCGGACCGCCGAGGGGGTGATCTTCGGCGAGCGCCTGCGCGCGCTCGCCGACGCCCATGACGGCTATCGCCTGCACCTGCAGCTGACCGGCGAGCAGGGCCGGCTCGCCGCCGCCGACCTCGACCGTGTCTGCCCTGACTGGCGCGAGCGCCATGCTTTCGCCTCGGGCCCGGCCGAGATGCTCGACGCGCTCGCCGTGCACTGGGAGCGAAAGGGGGACCCGGCGCGGCTGGAGATGGAGCGCTTCCAGCCCGTGATCGGCGGCGTCTCCGCCGGCGGCGCCGGCGGCACGATCCGCTTCGAGAAGAGCCGGGTCGAGGCCCGCTGTGACGGGGCGACGCCGATCCTCGTCGCCGGCGAGGAGGCGGGGGCCGCCCTGCCCTTCGGTTGCCGGATGGGCATCTGCCACACCTGCGTCGGCGAGCTGCGCCAGGGCCGGATCCGCGACCTGCGCACGGGCGAGATTCACGGCGTCGAGGGGGAGATGGTCCGCACCTGCGTCAACGCCCCCGAGGGGCCGATCGAGATCGCACTTTGACCAACCGAGAGGAAACGATGAACCCAACCGCAATCGAGACCACGCCAGAGATCGAGAGCCCTTTGAGCCGGCTCACGCCCGAGCAGATCGACGCCCTCGCGGTCGAGTTCGACGCGATCCGCGACCGCGTCAAAGCCGAGCTCGGCGAGCGCGACCGCCGCTACATCGAGGGCATGATCGAGATGCACCGCCGCCTCGGCACGATCTCCCGGGTGTTGCTGCTCGCCTCGCGTAACGGGCCCGCTCGCCTGGCCGGTACCGCGGCGCTCTCGGCGGCGAAGGTCCTCGAGAACATGGAGATCGGCCACAACGTCCTGCACGGGCAGTGGGACTGGATGAACGACCCCCGCATCCACTCCTCGACCTGGGACTGGGACACCGCCTCGACCGCGGAGGCCTGGAAGCACTCGCACAACTACGTCCACCACACCTTCACCAACATCCGTGGCAAGGACAAGGACCTCGGCTACGAGATCATGCGGATCGACCCGGAGCAGAAGTGGCACCCGGTCTACCTCCTGCAGCCCTTCTACAACCTGCTGTTGATGGCCTTCTTCGAGTGGGGCGTGGCCCTGCACGACATGGACTACGAGGCGATTCGCAAGGGCGAGAAGTCCAAGGCGGAGGTGAAGCGCCAGGTCAAGGGAATCGTCGGCAAGGCGAAAAGCCAGATCGTCAAGGACTACGTCGCCTGGCCGTTGCTGAGCGGGGCGGCGACGGCGGCGGTCGAGCTGGGGTTGAGCCGCAACCTGCGCCGGGCGGTTGGCAAGGGCGCCAGTGCCTACCGCAAGGCGGCGGTGGCGAACGCGACCGCCAACGTGGTCCGCAACGTCTGGGCCTACGCGATCATCTTCTGCGGCCACTTCCCCGACCAGACCTACACCTTCAGCCAGGAGGAGGTCGAGGACGAGAGCCCGGGCGGCTGGTACGTGCGGCAGCTCTCCGGCTCGGCCAACATCGAGGGCAGTCCGTTCTTCCACGTCGCCAGCGGCAACCTCGGCTACCAGGTCGAGCACCACCTCTTCCCGGACCTGCCGAGCACCCGCTACGCCGAGATCGCGCCGCAGGTGAAGGACGTCTGTGCGCGCTACGGCCTCCCCTACAACAGCGGCCCGTTCATGCAGCAGCTGGGGATGGTGCAACGGACGATCCTGCGGCTGGCCTTCCCAGGCGGCAAGCAGCGGCCGAAGCCGGGTCCGTACCGGCACGAGGACCCCCCCGGCTCTGTGATATAGCGCACAGGAGCAACTATTGCTGTTGAGGAAAGGTTGCAGTCATGCAACTATCTTCGACATGCAGGCAAGCGACTCGAAGGCGATCGCCGAGCAGGCACCCGCCGGGGCCGAGCCCGAGGCCCAGGAGACCGCGGCGCGCATTACCGCGCTGCTGCACCACGTCTTCCTCTATGACCGCGGTAGTCAGCTGCGGGTGATCGAGGAGTCGGGGCTGTCGATGACCCAGTGCAAGGTGCTGCTGGAGATCGGCGGGTTGGGGCAGACGGCCGAGGCCTGGCAGGTCGGCGACCTGGCCGAGCTCTTCGGCGCCTCGCTGCCCTCCATGAGTAGGGCGATCGACGCGCTCGTCAAGGACGGCCTGGCGACGCGGGTCGAGGACCCCGAGGACAGGCGCGTGCGCCAGGTCCGGATCACCGCCAAGGGCAAGGACCTGGTCAAGACCCTCGTCACCGTGCGCCTGGCCGGGATCGAATCCTTTGCCTCGACCCTGAGCTCCGCCCAGCGACGCAAGCTCGACGCCGCCGTCGACGCGCTGATGGACCGCGAGGACATCGCACAGACCTATGAGCACCTGAAGGGAGTTGGACCGGCTTGACCCGTTACCGCCACCTGATCACCGACGAAAACCGCAAATGGTGGACGCTCGGAGCGATGTGCTTCGCGCTGTTCATGATCATGCTCGACAACACGGTCGTGAACGTGGCCCTGCCGTCGATCCAGCGCGACCTCGACGCCTCGATCTCGGGCCTGGAGTGGACGATCAACGGCTACACGCTCTCCTTCGCGGTGCTGCTGGCGACCGGCGGCCGGCTCGGCGACATCTTCGGCCGCCGCCGCATGTTCCTCTTCGGCGTCGTCATCTTCGCTGCCTCCTCGGCCACGGCCGGGTTCGCGCCCGACGCGACCGCGCTGGTCGCCAGCCGCGTGGTCCAGGGAGTCGGGGCGGCGCTGATGATGCCGGCGACGCTCTCGATCATCACCGACGCCTTCCCGGCCGCCGAGCGCGGCAAGGCGATGGGGATGTGGGCGGGGGTCTCGGCGCTGGCGCTGGCGGTCGGCCCGGTGCTGGGCGGCTTCCTCACCGAGCACGTCAGCTGGCGTGCGATCTTCTACCTCAACATCCCGGTCGCGATCGGGGCGGTGACCGCGGCGCTGTTCGCGGTGCGCGAGTCGCGCGACACCACGGTCGGCCGTGAGGTCGACTACGCCGGCGTGGCGGTACTGACCGGCACCCTGACGGCGTTGGTGCTGGCCCTGGTCGAGGGCAACGCCTGGGGCTGGGGCTCGCCGGAGATCGTCGCGCTGCTTGCCGGCGCCGCGATCGGCGCCGCCGCCTTCGTTGCGATCGAGCTGCGGGTGGAGGCGCCGATGGTCGAATTCCGCTTCTTCTCCGACCGCAACTTCGTCGGCGCCGTCGTCGTGGCGCTGATCGTCTCCTTCGCGATGCTGGGCGTCTTCTTCTTCCTCGCCCTCTACATGCAGAACATCCTCCGCTACTCGCCCCTGGAGGCCGGGGTCAGGTTCCTGCCCTCGACCCTGATGATCGTCACCGTGGCGCCGATCGCCGGCCGGCTCTCCGACCGCTTCGGTCCGCGCTGGCTGATCGCCGGTGGTCTCACCGTCGTCGCCGCCTCGCTGTTCAGCTTCAGCGGCATCGCGGTCGACTCCAGCTACCTCGACCTGCTGCCCGGCTTCATGCTGCTCGGCATCGGCATCGCGATGACGATGTCGCCGATGACCAGCGCCGCGATGAACGCGGTCCCGGTGCAGAAAGCCGGCATCGCCTCGGGCGTGCTCTCGATGTTCCGCATGGTCGGCGGCAGCCTCGGCGTCGCCGTCACCGGTGCGATCTTCCAGGGGGCGGCGGGCTCCAGCTTCGAGACCGCTACTCCGCAGAACTTCGTCGACGGGCTCGGCTCGGCGATGTCGGTCTCGGGCACGGTTGCCCTGGCCGGGGCTGCGGTCGCCGTGGTCGCGATCCGCGCCAGGCGCAAGGGGATAACGCTCGAGGCGGCCGAGGCCGAGGTCAACCCGGGCGGCGAGGTGCTCGCCGCGCGCGAGGTCGCCGCCGGGACGTGATCGTCAGCGGCTGACCCGCGAATTACCAGCTCAGCGCCGGCCAGCCATCGGGCCTTGCGAGATCGAGCAGCGGCAGCGTCTCGACGTTCACTTCGCCCAGGGCGGCGATCGTCTCCCGGTTGGACCGCTCGATCCCGCTCGGCTCCGCCGGCCACGGCGTGAGGACCACCGCGGCCACCTCGAGGCCGGTGGCTCGCGCTGCCTCGACCGTCAGCAGCGTGTGGTTGATCGTCCCCAGGCCCGGCGAGGCGACGATCACGACGGGCAGCCCAAGGTCCGCCGCGAAGTCGCGCACCAGGTAGGCCGGGTCGAGTTCTTTCCGGATAGCGATAGAAACTCGACCCGCAAGCGGGACGAGCAGCCCGCCGACCCCCTCGCAGACCAGCTCGTCGGCGCTGGCGGCGGCGGCGCGCGCCGCGACGAGCAGCCGCTCGGGATCGATCTCCTCGCCGGCTAGCACCGCCGCCAGATGTGGCGAGACGGGCGGCTGGAAGCGATACGGCGCGATCTCCTCGTCGCTCTGGGTCGAGCCGGCGGCGCGGCGCAGCAACTCGTGATCGGCCTCGCCCGGTTCTTCGAGCCCGGTCACCGCCGGCTTGAAGACGTTCACCCTGCGGCCTCCCGAGGCCAGCGTGTGGGCGATTACGGCGGCGACGACGGTCTTGCCGACCTCCGTTCCGGTCCCGGTGACGAAGACCCCGGCGAGCGGCTCTGCCATACCCGGACGCTAGGCGGCCTGGGCAAGGCGCGTATCGGTCGATCGCAAGCCCAGATCGCGGGCGGCGTCGCCGACCAGCTTTGCGGCTCGCTCCAAATCGGCCGGGCGGTGGGTCGCCATCACCGTGAAGCGCAGGCGCGAGGAACCCTCGGGCACGGTGGGTGGGCGGATGCCCTGGGCGAAGATGCCGAGCTCGAGGGCGCGTTCGCATAGCTCCATCGTGCGGGTCGCGTCGCCGACTTCGATCGGCACGATCTGGCTCCGTGAGCGGTCCGCTCTCAATCCCTCAGCCGCCAGCGCCGCGCGCAGCACCGTGCCATTGGCCTGCAGCTGCTCGACCCGCTTCGGCTCCGAGCGCAGCAGCTCCAGGGCGGCGGCGGCAGCGGCGACCGCCGGGGGCGGGGGGGCGGTGGAGAAGATGAAGGGGCGAGCGGTGTTGACCAGGAAGTCGATCGTCTCGGTGCCGGCACAGACGTAGGCGCCGTAGGACCCGAGCGCCTTGCCGAGGGTGCCGACGAGGACGTCGACCTCGCCGCTGAGGCCGGCGGCGGCGACCGAGCCCCGCCCCCGCGGGCCGATCGCCCCGGTCGCGTGGGCCTCGTCGACCATCAAACGGCAACCGTGACGGCGGGCCAATCCGAGCAGCTCGCTCAGCGGCGCCAGGTCGCCGTCCATCGAGAAGAGGCCGTCGGTGACGATCAGGGACGCGCGCTCACCGGCGCCGCGCAGTCCCCAGGCCAGGTGATCCATGTCGCCGTGGCGGTAGACGAAGGTCTCGGCGCGGGAGAGGCGGCAGCCGTCGACGATGCTGGCGTGGTTGAGCTCGTCCGAGAAGACGACCTCGCCCCTGCCCGCGAGGGCGGCGATCGTGCCGGTGTTGGCGAGGTAGCCCGAGCCGAATAGCAGCGCCGACTCATACCCCTTGAACTCGGCCAGGCCGGACTCGAGCTCCACGTGCGGCTCCATCGTGCCGGAGATCAGGCGCGAGGCCCCCGCGCCCGCTCCCCAGCGCATCGCTGCCTCCGCCGCGGCTTCGCGAACCAGGGGGTGGTCGGCGAGTCCGAGGTAGTTGTTGGAGCAGAGCAGCAGGACCGGCCTGCCGCCCAGCGTCACCTGCGGCCCCTGCGGCCCGTCGACGAGGCGCAGGCGCCGGTACAACCCGCGGCTGCGGAGTTCCTGCAGCCGCTCCGCTACGTCGGTCACGCCGCCTGCGGGTAGGGAGGTGGCTTCTTCGACTTCTTGATCACCCGCAGCTGGGTCGAGGGGTCCCAGAAGTTGGCTTCGTCCTGGTGGTCGACGAGCTCGTCCATCGGCGTCGCCGGTACCTCGCCCTCGAGCCAGCCGGAGCGGTTGTCGGGCCGGGGGTTGGCGCCGTTGTCGGGCTGGCGGGCGACGTTCAGCCCCAGCTCCTCGAACATCGCCCGGTCGTCCTCGGGCTCGGCGCCGAGGGTGGTGAGGAAGTTCCCCATCATCACCCCGTTCAGACCGGCTTTCACCGCCAGTGGTTGCAGGTCGCCGAGATTCTCCACGCGTCCACCGCAAAGACGGAAGAGGGCGCCGGGGATGATCAGGCGGAAGATCGCCACCCACTTGACGACCTCCCAGGCGTCCATCAGCCCGCGGTCGCCGAACTTGGTCCCCTCGCGCGGGTTGAGCAGGTTGATCGGGACTGAGGTCGGGTTGATCGCCGACAGCTCGAAGGCCATCTCGACCCGCTGTTCCGGGGTCTCGCCGAGGTTGAGGATGCCGCCGACGCAGGTCTCCAGCCCGGCCTCCTTGACCGCCTGGATCGTCCGCAGCCGACCCTCGTAGCGGACGGTGGTCGAGACCTCGGGATAGTAGGAACGGGAGGACTCGACGTTGTGGTGGACCCGCTGCACCCCCGCCTCGCGCAGGGCCTTGGCCCGTTCGGTCGACATGTGGCCGATCGAGGCGCAGCGCTTGAGGTTGGTCTGCTCGGCGACCAGCCGCGTCCCCTCGAGGATCTTCTGGAAGTCCCGTTTGGACAGCCCCTGGCCCTGCGTGACCATGCAGAAGCGGTGGGCGCCGGCGGCCTCGGCGGCCTTCGCGTGCTCGAGGATCTGCTCCGGCTCCAGCATCGCGTGCATCGGCGTGTCGGCCTCGGCATAGCGCGACTGGGCGCAGAACCCGCAGTCCTCGGCGCAGCCGCCGGACTTGGCGTTGACCAGCGAGCACATGTCGGTCGAGTCGCCGAAGTTCTCGCGGCGGACCTCCCAGGCGCGCTCGACCAGGGTGCCGATCTCGTCGTGGTCGGCCAGCTGTCCGTACGCGAGCGCTTCGTCGAAGGTGATCAGAGAGGGCATGGATGCTCTTTCCGGTTGATTCCGGGGGAATTGGCCGCAAGGCTAGGCGCCCGCCCGGACGCGCTAGCGTCAGGCCGGTGAGGCGATCGAGAGCGCGCAGGCGGCGACTGGCGCTGGGTGTCCTGGCGGGCTTGGCGATCGCGGCGTTCGCCTTCGGCGCGGCGCTCGGAGACCCGCCGCCGCCGCGGGTCGAGGTCGCCGAGACGATCTCGGTTCCACGCCTGGCGGGAGAGCGGATCGTGCTCGGTTTCGGCGGCACCGGCGTCCCCTCGGGCGTGGAGCGGGCGATCCGGGAGGGACGGGCTGCCGGCGTCGTCCTCTTCGCCGACAACCTTCCCAGCCGCGCTGCCGCCGCTCGCCTGATCGCCGACCTGCAGGCGATCCGTCGCCCGCCGGCGCTGCGCGACCCGCTGCTGATCATGGTCGACCAGGAGGGCGGCTTGGTGAAGCGGCTCGCCGGTGCCCCCGCGGTCTCGGCAGCCGAGATGGGCGCGCGCGGTGCCGCCTACAGCCGCGAGCAGGGACGCCGCACTGCCGCGAACCTGCGCCAGGTCGGGGTCAACGTCGACCTCGCCCCGGTCCTCGACGTCGCCAGGCGCGGCGGCACGATCGCCAGGACCGAACGCGGCTTCGGCTCGACGGCCGCAGCGGTGACGGCGACCGCGATCCCCTTCGCCGCGGGGCTCCGGCGTGGCGGTGTGGCGGCGACCGGCAAGCACTTCCCGGGGCTCGGCGCGGCGCCCGAAAACACCGACTTCGCGGTGCAGCGAGTCGGCCTCTCCGGCCAGACCCTGCGCGCCGTCGACGAGGCCCCATACCGCGCCTTCATCGCCGCCGGCGGCGAGATGGTGATGCTCAGCACGGCGATCTACCCGGCGTTCTCACCCGACCCGGCCGCCTTCTCGCGCCGGATCGCGACCGGCGAGCTGCGCAACCGCCTCGGCTTCGCCGGGGTCTCGATCACCGACGCGCTCGACACCGTCGCGGTGCGCGCTTTCGGCGGGCCGGCCAAGGCGGGGGTGGCGGCGGCCAGGGCCGGCGCGGACCTGCTCCTCTTCACCGAGCAAGCGCCGGCGGAGAGGGCATGGAAGGCGATGGTGGCGGGGCTCCGCGCGGGAAGCCTCGATCGGGCGGAGTTCGAGGCGGCGGCCCAGCGCGTGCTCGACCTGCGGCGCGAGCTCGCCTCCGGCTAGCGGGAGGGCTCGACGCCCTCGCGGACCGCGGCCGGGTCGAAAACGCGGACTCCGTCGCGGCCGCTGTCCTTGGCCGCGTACATCGCCGTGTCGGCCTCGGAGATCACCGACTCGATGCTGGTGCGCGGATCTTCGCCGAACATCGCCACGCCGACACTGGCCGTGATCGGGCCCAGGCTCCCGTCGCCGGGGTGGTGCTCGGCGATCGCTCCGGCGATCGACTCCGCCACCACCCGCGCCTCTGCCGGCGTGCAGCGGGGGAGGACGATCGCGAACTCGTCGCCGCCGATCCGCGCCAGCACGTCGCTCTCGCGGGTGCGGTCGCGCAGCACCGCGGCGATTTCTTCGATCACCCGGTCGCCCGCCGGGTGCCCCCGCGAGTCGTTGACCTGCTTGAAGTGGTCGAGATCCAACATCAGCACCGCCCCTGTGCTGCCGTCGCGGCGGCCGCGCGCCATCGCCACCCGCAGCTCCTCCTCGAAGCGCCGGCGGTTCTTGAGACCGGTCATCGAGTCGAGGCTGGCCTGACGCTGCAGCTCCTGCATCCGTTCGTTGCGGCTCCAGGAGAGGATCAGCGACGCAAGCAGCGCCGCCAGCGAGATGCCGACGACTGCCAGCAGCAGCGGCAGCGCGACGTCGGGGGTGTTGGGATCGCGGACGACGAGGAACCAGGTGCGGTCGGCGATCCGGATCGGGGCCGTGGCCGCGTCCTCCAGCTCGCCCTTCTCCCCATACACGGACTCGCCGTCGATCTGTAGCTGCACGTCGACCTCGTCGGGGACGGTGGCGACCGCGGCGGCGGCGAGGTCGTTGACCCGGAAGGCGCCACCGGCGAAGCCGACCAGCGCCGCGCGCCGCTGCGAGACGGTCGCCGTCGGGGTGCCGTCGCGGTAGACCGGCCGGTAGACGTTGATGCCCGTGCCGCCGAGCAGCAGCGACACCGGCGACGTCGCCACCGCCTCGCCGCGGTCTCGGGCGCGGCGCAGGAACGGCGCCCGTTTCGGGTCGCCCCCGAGGTCGTAGCCGAGCGGCGCGAGCGTTCCCCGCTCGCTGACCGCGTAGACGATCGGGAAGTACTCCGGCCGCCGCACCGCCCGGCGTGGCCCGTCGTCGCGGAGTTCGTGGATCGGGGCCCCGTGCCGGCGTTCGAAGGCAGCCCGCCGGGAGTCGGGGACCCGCTGCAAGTAGGCGGTGCCGCTCAGGGCGCCCTGCTGCAGCAGCGGTTCGGCGATCACGTCGAACTCGTGCTCGGTGAAGCTTCCCTCAGCCTGGAAGAAGGCGGCGGCGCTGGCCAGCTGGCCGATCGAGAGCGTCGCCACGGCCTCCGCTTGGCGGGCCGAGCGGATCGCCTCGTCCTTCTGCATCTTGTGGAAGTCGGCCCGATCGTCGACGTAGACGATCACGGCCGCCGCCACCGACCCGGCGGCGATCAGCAGCACCGCGGCGAGCCCGACCCAGAAGCGCTGACGCACGTCAGGCTCCCGGGACCGCAGCCAGGGACTCCCACAGGTAGAGGCTGGCGAGGCTGCGATGCGGCCGCCAGGGCTCGCCTATCTCCAGTACCCGCTCGGGCGTCGGCATCTCCTTCAGCTGGTACTCGATCTGCACCGCTTTGCGGATGCCGAGGTCGCCGCCGGAGAGCACGTCCGGTCGCTTCAGGTGGAAGATCAGGAACATCTCGGCGGTCCAGCGACCGAGCCCGCGCACCGCGACGATCTCCTCGATCGCCTCCTCGTCCTCCAGCTCCTCGAGCCGGTCCAACTCCAGTTCGCCGCTGAGCACGTGGGCGGCGAGGTCGCGCACGTACTCGACCTTGCGCCCGGAGAGGCCGGCGCCGCGAAGGTCGGCTTCGCTTGCCTCCAGCAGCTGCGCGGGCGAGGGGGTGGAGCCGTCGAAGATATCGAGCACGCGCAGGTAGATCGTCCGCGCCGCTTTGGTCGAGAGCTGCTGGCCGACGATCGCCCGCAGCAGGGCGCCGTAGGCGTCGGCCGGGCGCTCCTCGCTGCGCCGCCGCAGCCGCGTCGCCAGGTCGATCTTGCCGACCCGGTCGATCAGCGCCGCCATCTTCGGATCGGAGGCGGCGAGGGTGGCGCGGGCCTTGGCGCTCAACGACCCGTCCACTCGGGCCGGCGTTTTTCGCCGAAGGCCCGGATCCCCTCGCGGAAGTCCTCGGAGGCGAAGCAGGACTCGCGCAGGGCGACCAGACCCGCCTCCTGCTGCTCGGTCAGTACCGGAGAGGCGTTGAGCAGGTTGATCGCGGACTTGTTGCCGCGCATCGAGAGCGGCGCGTTGGCGGCGATCTCGGCCGCCAGCTCGACCGACTCGGCTTCGAGTCGCTCGTCGCTCACCACTTCGTTGACCAGCCCGAAGCTCTGCGCTCGCGTCGCGTCGAAGTTGCGCCCGGTCAGGAACAGCTCCTTCGTCCGCGCCAGCCCGACCGTGTCGAGGAACTTGCGCAGGCCGGTGTGGCCGTAGATCAGGCCCAGCTTGGCCGGCGGCATCCCCAGCTTGGCGCCGGCGGCGCAGATCCGCAGGTCGCAGGTGATCGCCAGCTCCAGGCCGCCGCCGAGGCAGTGGCCGTTGATCGCCGCCACGGTCGGCCAGGGGTGTCTCGCGATCTTCTCCATCGCCGCGTGGAACGGGTGGGCGACCAGGGCCTCGGCGTCGCGCTCGAAGGTCTCGCCGGGGATCGTCGCGATGTCGTAGCCGGCCGAGAAGACCGGCGGCGCGCCGGTGATCAGGACGCAGCGGGTCTCGATCCCACGGTCGAGCCGGGGCAGCGTCTCGGCCAGGGCGTCGAGGATCTCGTGATCGAGCGCGTTGCGGCGCTCGGGGTTGGAGATGCGAAGCCGGGCGACGGCCTCGGCGGGCCGGTCGAGAACCAGCTTGCCGCCCGCGAGCTCCTCCACCTCTACTCCAGCACTACGAGGACGTCGCCTTCACTCACGGCCTGGCCCTCCTCGCAGCGAATCTCCTTGACCGTCCCGTCGTCCTCTGCCTCGACCGGGATCTCCATCTTCATCGACTCGAGGATGACGACGGTGTCGCCATCGGAGACCTCGTCGCCGACCGCGACCTCGATTTTCCACACGTTGCCGGTGATGTGAGCCTCGATGTCTGGCATGGGCGGGCACAATAGCCGCCCCGATGGACTCGCTCGCCGCCATAGTCGCCGCCCGCAACGAGGCCGACCGGGTCGGGGAGACGGTGGCGGCTCTGCGCATGGCGTTTCCCGGCGGCGGCGATCTGGGTCGCCGACGACGCCTCCAGCGACGGCACGGCCGAGCTGGCGCTGGCCGCCGGGGCCCAGGTGGTCAGCCGCGGGCGCCCGCACGGCAAGGGCGCGAACGTGACCGCCGCGGCCGAGGCGGCGCTGAGCGCTGAGCCGGCGCCGCGAGCTGATCCTCCTCTGCGACGGCGACCTCGGAGCCTCGGCGGCCCGGCTGGGCCCGCTGGTCGAGGCGGTCGAGCGCGGCGAGTGCGACCTCGCCGTCGCCGCCTTCTCGCGCCGGGTCGGCGGCGGCTTCGGCCTCGCACTCGGTTTCGCCCGCTGGGCGATCCGGCGGCTCTGCGGAGCCGAGACCGAGGCGCCGATCTCCGGCCAGCGGGCGCTGGGGGCCGAGACCCTGCGCGCGACGCTCCCGTTCGCCGCCGGCTTCGGCATGGAGATCGGGATGACGGTCGACGCCGTCCGCGCCGGCTACCGGCTCGCGCGAGTACGAGCTCGACCTCGAGCACCGGGCGACCGGGCGCAGCATTGCGCGGCTTCCTCCACCGGGGCGCGCAGCTGCGCGACTTCGCCCGGGCCTATGTCGCGCGGCGCTAGCCTGGGTATGGATGACGGGCGGGAGGAGACAGATCGTGGCGCTGGCGATCCGCGATCGTCGTGTTCGTCATGGGCGCCTCGCTCGCCCAGGCCGAGCTGACCTCCCGCGGCGACCTCTTCATCAAATTCAATGGCGGCATCGCGCCCAACGCGCTGCCGCGCCACGCGCGGGCGCCGATCGCGGTCAGCATCGATGGCGCGGTCAAGACCTTTCCGGTGCGCGCCCTCCCGCGGTGCGCCAGATCTCGGTTGCGATCAACCGGGGCGGCCGCCTCGACGCCCGCGGGCTGCCGGTCTGCGAGCGCAGCGAGATCGAACCCTCCTCGACCGCGAAGCGCTGGACCGCTGCGGTCAGGCGCTGGTCGGCGGTGGCAGCTACGTCGGCGAAGTCGCTTTTCCCGAACAGGACGACATTCCCCTCGCAAGGACGCATCCTCGCCTTCAACGGCCTCGTCGACGGGCGCGCGTGATCTTCGCTCACGTCTACGGCGGCAACCCGGTTCCGATCACCCGCATCATCGTCTTCCACGTCCGCGAAAGTGCCACCGGCACCTACGGGACGATTCTGTACCGGCACCCTGCCGCCGGCGCTCAACCGCTAGGGATATCTCACGCGCATCACCCTGAATCTGCACCGCGACTACACCTACCGAGGCCAGCGCCGTAGCTACCTCAGCGCCGCCTGCGCCGCGCCCGCCGGCTTCCCCGGCGCGGTCTTCCCGTTCGCCCGCGCCTCGATGGCCTTCGAGGACGGCCGCACCCTCTCTTCAGTCCTCACCCGCAGCTGCAAGGTGCGGGGCGCTTGAGCGGGTTACAGAGATTTTCCACTTCAGTTACCCACAGGTGAAATCTCCATCCCTAGGGTGTAGAACGTGGAGGCGATGCGCGAGAAGTGGACCGACGAGCGGCTCGACGACACGAACGAGCGAATCAGCGAGGGGTTCACTCGGGTCGACTACGAGCTGCGCGATATCAGGGCCGAGATCCGCGATCTCAGATCTGACATGAGTTCCGAATTCACCGCGGTGCGAGCGGAGATGAACAGCCGCTTCGAAGCAACCCAGCGGCTGATCGTCCAAGTCGGCGGCGGGATGTTCGTCACCATGGTCGTCGGCTTCCTCGGCGTGATCACCCGGCTCTGATCGAAGCGCGCGTGATCCTCGCGATCGACCAGGGGACGACCGGGACGACCTGCCTCGTCTTCGACGGCGAGGGCAGGTCGCCGGGCGCGCCTACTCGGAGTTCGAGCAGCACTTCCCGCGGCCGGGCTGGGTCGAGCACGACGCCGGCGAGATCTGGGAGGTGACGCGGCGGGTCGGCGCCGCGGCGATCGCCGCGGCCGGGATCGAGGGCGCCGAGCTCGACGGGATCGGGATCACCAACCAGCGCGAGACCGTGGTCGCCTGGGACCCGGCGACGGGCGAGCCGCTGCACCGGGCGCTGGTCTGGCAGGACCGCCGCACGGCCGCGCGCTGCGACGAGCTGCGGGCGGCCGGGCAGGAGGCGCTGGTTCGGGAGCGGACCGGGCTCGACCATCGATCCCTACTTCTCCGGCGACCAAGATCGAGTGGCTGCTGCGCAACGCCGAGGGGGCGGAGCGGGCGGTCTTCGGCACGATCGACTCCTGGCTGCTCTTCAAGCTGACCGGGCGCCACGTCGACCGACTACTCCAACGCCTCGCGGACGATGCTGTTCGACATCCGCCGCCTCGCATGGGACCCGGAGCTGTGCGACCTGCTCGGGGTCGACCCGGCGCGGCTGCCCGAGCCGCTGCCCTCCGCCCACGTCTACGGCACCACTGGCGAGTTCGGCGGCGAGGTGCCGGTGGCCGGGATCGCCGGCGACCAGCAGGCGGCGCTGTTCGGCCAGGCCTGCCACCGCCCGGGGATGGCCAAGAACACCTACGGCACCGGCAGCTTCGTCCTCCTCAACACCGGGAGCGAGGCGCCGCGCCCTCCCGAAGGGCTGCTCGCCACCGTCGCCTGGGGGCCGGGGGCGAAGCGGCCGCCTACGCGCTGGAGGCCTCGATCTTCGTCACCGGCGCCGCCGTGCAGTGGCTGCGCGACGGGCTCGGGATCATCGAGCGAGGCGGGGGAGACGGAGGCGCTGGCGGCCTCGCTCGACTCCAACGACGGCGTCTACTTCGTCCCGGCGCTGACCGGGCTCGGCTCGCCGCACTGGGATCCCTACGCGCGCGGCACGATCGTCGGCCTCACCCGCGGCAGCGGCCGCGCCCACCTGGCGCGGGCGGCGCTGGAGGCGATCGCCTACCAGACCGTCGACGCGGTCCGCGCCCAGGAGGCCGCCGCCGGCGAGCGGCTGGAGATGCTGAAGGCCGACGGCGGCGCCGTCGCCAACCGCTGGCTGATGCAGTTCCAGGCCGACGTCCTCGGCGCCCCGGTGGTGGTGCCGGAGATCGCCGAGACGACCGCGCTCGGCGCCGCCTACCTGGCCGGGATCGCGACCGGGCGTCTGGAGCGCGCGAGCAGGTGGGGGAGATGTGGCGCGAGGCGGCCCGCTACGAGCCGCGGATGGGCGCCGACGAGCGCGAGACGCTGCTGGCCGAGTGGCGGCGGGCGCTGGAGCGCTCGCGCGGCTGGGCCGAGCCAGGGAGAGTTGACGAGTCGAACCCCTATCGAGGGGTCAACTCGTCAAGACGTCAACGTAACCACCACCCGGGGAGAGGGTAGGCAAGGACGGCGGCCCCGATTGCCGCCGTCTCGTCATGGCGGAGATGAAGCCACAGGTCTACAAGGACCCGCGCCCGGCGGAGTACTTCGCGCAGTTCCACGAGGCCGCGCGCAGGGGCGTCGGCTGGACCTACACGCTCGCCCGCGTCGTCCTCACCCTGCCGACGCTGCTGATCTACCGGGTGCGGGAGATCGGCGTCGAGAACGTGCCGCGCGAGGGCGCGCTGGTCCTCGCCCCCAACCACTTCAGCCAGATGGACCACTTCTTCGTCGGCGTCTACCTGCGGCGGAAGATCCGCTTCATGGCCAAATCGCAGCTCTTCGGCCCGCCGGTCCTGACCTACATCTACAAGCACGGCGGCGTCTTCCCGGTCCGCCGCGGCCACCACGACGAGGAGGCGTTCAAGACCGCGCGCGAGATCCTGCGCCAGGGCGAGATGCTGCTGGTCTACGCCGAGGGCGGCCGCTCGCGCTCGGAGCGAGCTGGGCGAGCCGAAACCGGGGATCGGCCGGATCGCGCTGGAATCGGGCGCGCCGGTCGTGCCGGTCGCGATCTACGGCTCGGCCAAGGTGCGCAGCTGGAAGCGGCTGCGCTTCCCCAAGGTCACGGTCCAGTTCGGCGAGCCGCTCGTCGTTCCCGGTCGAGGCGGCGCCGAGCCGCGAGCGCCAGCTCGAGGCCGCGACCGAGGTCTTCGACCGGGTGCGGGAGATGTACGAGGGGCTCGCTACTCGTAGCGAGCGTCGAGCCGGGAGTAGAAGTCCGGATCGTGCCCCGGCGTGATCATCGCGCCCGGGAACTGAGCGTGGAACAGCCGCAGCTCCTGCAGCGAGCGGCGGAAGTTGTGGGCGTCGAAGGGGCGCGGCGGCAGCGGCGCGTCGCCGCTCAGCTGCGCCAGCATGTAGATCGCGTCGCCGCCGATCACGAAGTCGTTCTGTTCGAGGCGGCAGATCACCGAGATGTGGCCGGCGCTGTGGCCGGGGGTGAAGGCGAGGCGGACCGAGCCGTCGCCGAAGAGGTCGAAGGTGCGGCCGAAGCTGGCGTAGGAGTCGATGTCGGCGCGGTCGAAGTCGACCGTGCGGTAGTCGAAGGCGTAGTCGAAGTGCTGGCGGCGGTAGCCGTTGAGGAGGGGCCGGGGGCCGGTCGCCGCGGCCTCGCCACTCGGTCTCGCTGACGACGAAGGTGGACTTGGGGAACTCGGAGATCGCCGAGGTGTGGTCGATGTGCAGGTGGGTCATCACCACGACCGGGATCTCGCCGGGGTCGAGGCCGCGCTCGCGCAGCTGCGCCGGGACGTCTTCGCCGGCTCCAGCGTCGGCTTGCCGAAGCGGTTGCCGAGGCGGCCGAAGTTCTCGCTGCCGTCGGTGGCGATCGACGGGTGCAGGCCGGTGTCGACGAGGATCGCGCCGGCGCTGGGGTGGCGGATCAGGAAGGCCGGGAACCGGGATCACGTTCGCGCGCGGCTTGCCGCTGAGCAGCGCCCGCAGCAGCTTCAGGGTGAGGAAGCGCCCGCCCGGGCTCACCATCATCGGCAGCGGGAAGTCGACAGTGGCCGGCGATCAGCGGTTCGACGACGACCGTCGCGCCCGGCGTGCCCCCGGCGAGCGGCTCGTGCAGGGGCTGCGCCTCCACCTGAACCTTCATCGCGAGTGACATTACCGCAGAACGAGTCGCCTATAGGCTTGCGCGCCGATGGCTGAAAGCTCGCATTCGCAGGTGTTTCGGGACGGCTTGCTCGACGGTCAGGTCTGCGTCGTCTCCGGCGCCGGCAGCGGCCTCGGGCGCGAGACGGCGCTGGAGCTGGCCCGCCTCGGCGCCACCGTCGTCGCCTGCGGTCGCCGCGAGGAGCCGCTGGCGGAGACCGCCGAGCTGGCCGCCGGCCTGCCCGGGGCCTTCGAGCACGAGACCCTCGACATCCGCGAGGAGGAGCCGGTCGGGCGCTTCTTCGACGGGCTGCTCGAGCGCCACGGCCGCCTCGACGTCCTCGTCAACAACGCCGGCGGCCAGTTCCTCAGCCCGGCCGAGGCGATCAGCCCCAAAGGCTTCCGCACCGTGATCGACCTCAACGTCCAGGGCACCTGGCTGATGACCCACGCGGCGGCGACCAAGGCCTTCATTCCCCAGGGGGGCGGCAAGGTGCTGAGCGTCACCCTCTCCCCGCACAACGGGATGCCGGGGATGGTCCACTCCGGCGCCGCCCGCGCCGCGGTCGAGAACATGATGCGGACGCTGGCGATCGAGTGGGCGCGCTTCGGGATCAAGACCTGTCGCCCTCGCCGCCGGCCAGTTCGCGACCGAGACGCTGCTGACCAAGTATCCGCAGGTGGTGGTCGACAACCTCGAGCGCTCGATCCCGATCGGGCGCGCCGGCCGGCCCGAGGAGATGGCCTGGCTGGTCGCCTACCTCGCCTCGCCCGCCGGCGACTTCTTCTCCGGGACCACGATCACGATCGACGGCGCCCGCGACAACTGGGCCGGCCCCTGGCCGCCCGACGCGATCGCCACCGACGAGGGCGACCCGGTAGCCGAGCAGCGCCGCCCGAAGTAGGCCGATGGGCCGATAAGTTGACTTTGAGTCAACTATCGGCCGATCGGCCGGCGGTTAGCGCGGCTCGAGCACGACCAGCGGGATCTCGCGGCCTTTGCTGCGGGCTGCGTAGTCCTCGTAGCCGTGGTAGGCCTTGACGGCCATCGCCCAGAGGCGGTCGCGCTCCTCCGGCTTGGCGACGCGGGCGTGGACCGGCAGGTGCTGGGAGCCGATCTGCACGGTGGTGTCCGGGTTGGCGATCAGGTTGTGGTACCAGGCCGGGTGCTTCGGGAAGCCGCCTTTGGAGGCGACGACGACGAGGTCCTCGCCGTCTTTGACGTAGAGCAGAGGCGAGGTGCGCTTCTTGCCGCTCTTGGCCCCGACGTGGTCGAGCAGGCAGCATCTTCCCCGGCACGCCGGGGATCGTGTGGCCGAGGCGCCCACCCGTCCGCTGGTAGAGGAACGTGTGGACGCCCATGAAGCGGCGGGTGGCGGGCCAGACCTTGTCCGCTACGTCGAGGTAGCGGGGCGCCCGCCTGCCCCCTGCCGCTTCGGGGCTCATCTCAGGTGTACATCCCGCCGAACATGCCGCCGGTCACGTTGAGGACCTGGCCGTGCACGTAGTTGGCCAGCGGCGAGGCGAGGAAGAGGACCGGGCCCGAGGCCTCCTCCGGGGTGGCCGGGCGGCCGAGCGGGATGATCGCCGAGGCCATCGCCCGCATCTGCTCGGGGATGCCGAGCTCGATCTTCTCGCCGGTCGGGAGAGGTCATCTCGCCGCCCTCCTCCTTGGCGGCGGTGAGGCGGGTTTCGACGAAGCCGAAGGCGACCGCGTTGACGTTGATCTTGAACTGGCCCCACTCCTTGGCGAGCGTTTTGGTCAGGCCGACGACGCCCATCTTCGCCGCCGAGTAGTTGACCTGGCCGGCGTTGCCCATCGTCCCCGAGGTCGAGGAGACGTTGATCAGCTTGCGGAAGACCTCTTTGTCTTCGCCGCGCTCGGCCTTGGCCGCCTCGCGCCAGTGGGGGGCGAGCGCCCGGGCGACCCGGAAGGGGACGACCGTGTGGATGTCGAGCATCGCCTGGAACTGCTCGTCGCTCATCCGGTGGGCGACGCCGTCCCAGGTGTAGCCGGCGTTGTTGACGGCGATGTCGACGGCGCCGAAGGCGTCGACGGCGGCGGCGACGAGATCGTCGGCGGTGCCCTCCTTGGTCAGGTCGCCGGCGAAGACGGCGGTCTCGCCGTCGATCTCACCCGCGGCCTGCTCGGCTACGTCGGCGTCGAGGTCGTTGATCAGGACCTTGGCGCCCTCGCTGACGAACAGTTCCGCGGTCGCCCGGCCGATTCCCCGCGCCGACCCGGTGACGATCGCCGCTTTCCCATCGAGAAGTCCCATTGGTTCTACGTCTCCTTTGGTTCGTGAAGTCGGCGCCGGAGGCTACAGGGAACGGCGAAATCCTGGTCAGCCGGCCAGTTTTCCTCAGGGAGGGGAGAGCTTCGGTCGTCCCGTGGCTTGGGGAGGGCGTGGCTGTGTCTCCTATATATGGCACGATATATGGCGTGAAGCGGACGACCATCTATCTCACGAATGTCCAGAAGCAGGAGCTCGAGCTCCTTTCCGCGCGCGTCATCCGCACCGAGGCGGATCTGATTCGCGAAGGGGTCGACCACGTCTTGGATACCCACCGCGCAAGGGCGCGCAAGCCGGCCGCCCTGTTCGCTCTCGGCGATCCCGTGCTCGACGATCCAGAGCGGGTCGACGAGGCCCTGCACGGATTCGGCGAGTCGTGATTCTCACCGACACCAGTGCGGTGCTGCAGCTCGCCAGCTCGACCGCGCTGCGCCACGCCGACGTGTTGCGGGCCATCTCCGATCTCGACGGCCCCTTTCTTCTCTCACCGTTCGTCCTCGCCGAGCTCGACTACGTGCTGGGCAGCAGGCATGGCCAGGCCGAGCAACTGGCCCTGCTGGCCGAGGTCGCGGAGGGTGCCTACGAGCTGGCTGCCTTCGACCGGGCCGACGTCGAAGCCGCGGCCGCGGTCATGAGGCGGTACGAGGATCTGCGGGTGGGCCTGGCCGATGCCTCGATCGTGGTGCTGGCGGAGAAGTACGCGACCGTCGAGGTCCTCAGCTTCGATCCCCGTCACTTCCGGGCCATGCGCGGCCCTGGCGGACGGCCCTTCAGGCTCCTGCCGGACGATCTGCCGGCCTGAGTGCGCTCAGGAAAGCCGCACGCCGCCGTCCTCGGTCAGCCGCCATCGCCGCGTCGACCTCGGCCGGCGAGCCGAGGTTGAGCGAGAGCGTCACCCCGCCCCAGCCAGGAGCGTCCTCGACGCAGCTGTCCTCGGCCAGCCGCGCCCGGTCCCAGAGGGCGAGGACCATCTCCCCGGCCTGGAAGAAGATGACGTCGTCGCCGGGCTCCGCTCCGGTCGTCCAGCCCAGGGCTTCGTAGAAGGCCCGAGCCCGCTCGAGGTCGGCGACGCCGAGGGTGATGACGCTGACGCGCCGCTTCACAGGCCGATTGTTCCAGTAAGAATGGCCGCGTGAGCGACCTGGCCAGCATCTTCCTGCTCTCGCTGGCCGCGATGTTCACGCCGACGCTGCTGGCGGCGGTGACGGTGATGATGATGCTGCCGAACCCGAAGAAGCTGATGCTCGGGTATCTGCTCGGTGCCCTGACGACGAGCATCACCGCCGGGCTGCTGATCGTCTTCTCGCTGAACGACTCCGCGAGCGTCAGCACCGCCAAGCAGACGCTGGGGCCGGGCGAGGACATCGTCGTCGGCCTGCTGGCGCTGCTCGTCGCCATCGTGCTCGGGACCGGGCGCGACGCACCGCTTCAGCGGCGGCGGCAGCGTCGCAAGGAGGCCAAGGAGAGCGAGGGGGAGGCGAAGGAATCCTGGCCCGACCGGATGCTTGGCAAGGGGTCGGCCCGGGTCACCTTCGCGGTCGGCGTCGTCCTCACCTTTCCCGGCGTCTCCTACCTGGCCGCGCTCGACCGCATGGCAGGGCTGGACGCGAGCACGATAGAGACGGTGCTGCTGGTGCTCGGCTTCTGCCTGATCCAGCAGCTGCTGCTGGAGGTGCCCCTGCTCGGTTATGCCTTCGCGCCGGAGAAGACCCAGGACCGGGTGACGCGCTTCCGCGCCTGGCTCGGTCGCAACGGGCGCCGGGCCGGCATCGGCCTCGCCGCGACCATCGGCGTCCTGCTCGTGATCCGCGGCGTCGTCACCCTGGTTGCGTAGCGTCGCCTCGGCTCAGAGCCGGCCGACGCTCGCCAGGTACTCGTCCAGCGCCTTGCTTTTCTGCGTGTCCTCGTAGACCTCGTAGTCGCGCAGCAGGCCCCAGGAGAGGTGGCCCCAGATGACGTAGCGGTTCTCGTAGACCCGCTCGCCCTCGGGCGTATCGAGGTGGTCGGTGCCGCGGATGCAGATCGTCTGCTTCCAGGGGAAGCCCTTGAGGACGACCTCGTCGGGGCTGATCTGCAGGCCGGTGTCGGCGAAGCGCCGCAGCCAGGGCTCCAACCTGTCCTTGCCCTGCAGCTCCGTGGCCCAGGAGCTGTCGCCGGGGAAGCGAAAGCGCACGTCCTCGGCGTCCATTTTCAGCGTCGGCCCTATGTCACCGGCGCTCGCCCGCGCCATGTTGCGGGCGATCATCTTCTTGGCCAGCCACGACAGCATCGATCCCTCCTCCGCTCGTTGGTCGCGCAGTAAATCATTCGTCCGGTCCAGTGCCGGAACGTGATCTTCGCTGCCGATCCGGTTTGAAAGCGCAGTATCCGCGTTTGGATCGAGATTTTTAACCGGCCTTAAGGTGCCCGTCGCGCCAGATCTCTAGGATGCCCGATGATTTTTCCTCGCCCACACAAAACTCACAGGCTGCTCATCTTCGCGCTGGCGCTGATCGGGCTCCTGGTGATCCCCGGAGCCGCCTCCACCACTGAGCGAATCGTCGTCTACGGTGCTGCCTCCGGCTCTCACCTGAAGCTGAGCACGAGCGGCTCCAGCATCGTCGTCGACGGGATCATGGCGAGGACGCAGCCGCGGGGCTGCCGCCTCACGCGGGGTCGCCACGAGGCGGTCTGCCCGATCGCCGACGCCGACGCGATCGAAATCGAGATGGGCCCGAACGGCGATTTCGTCGAAGTCCTCGACCGCATGCCGTTCCCCCTCACCGTCCACCTCGGCTTCGGCGAGGACAAGTTCATCGGCAATGCCGAGCGTGACTTCTGCTATCCGGAAGGGTCGAAACGGAACCGCTGCATCGGCAACGGGGGCGACGACGTCTGCATCACCGGCTCCCGTAACAGCGACTGCGTCGGCGGCGGCGGCGACGATTACTGTCGGCACGGCACGGGCAGCGACGGTTGCTGGGGCGGCCCCGGCGACGACGTCTGCGTGATGGGCCCGGGCCAGGACGGCTGCCACGGCGAAGGCGGCGACGATCGCCTCTACGGCGACAACGATCCCGACCAGCTCTACGGCGGCGAGGGCTACGACTACTGCGACGGCGGCCCGGGCGTCGGCTTCTCACACACCTGCGAGACCGGACCGAGGCGCTAGGGAGAGCCGGCAGCTCGCTCGGCCTCCTCGAGCGAGGCCTGCGCCTGCTCCCCCCGTCCCAGCTGCTCCAGCACCGCAGCACGATTGCGCAGCGACAGCGAGAGGCTGGGTAGGTAGCGCTGCGGATACTCGGCCGCGAGGGTGCGGAAGTGGGCAACCGCTTCATCGCCGGCCGCCAGCGCCTCGTCGTATCGGCCTGCACGGGCCAGGACGTTCGAGAGATTGTTGAGCGAGCCCGCGAGGCCGGGAAGAAAGCGCTGGGGATTCTCCGCCACGAGCTCGCGGCGGAGCTCGCATGCCTCTGCGATCGCGGCCAGCGCCTCCTCGCTGCGTCCCAGCTCCCCGAGGACGTTGGAGAGGTTGTTCAGCGACCCGGCCAGCTCCGGCAGGAAGCGAGCCGGGTTTTCCTGCGCCAGGACGCGGCGAAGCTCCACCGCCTCTTCGATCACCGCGAGCGCCTCCTCACTGCGACCCGCCTGGCCCAGGACCGCGGCCAGGTTGTTCAGCGACCCGGCCAGCTCAGGCAGGAAGCGAGCCGGGTTTTCCTGCGCCAGGATTCGTCGCTGCTCCACCGCCTCTTCGATCGCGGCCAGCGCACCCTCAGTGTCCCCGCGGTCGTCGAGGACGTTGGAGAGATTGTTCAGCGCTCCGGTGAGATCGGCCAGATGGCGGTCGGAGCTCTCCGCGGCGAGGCGCCGGTAGAGCTCCACCGCCTCCTCGATCGCGGCCAGCGCCTCCTCGCCGCGTCCCAGGCCGTCGAGGACGTTGGAGAGGTTGTTCAGCGCCCCGGTGAGGTCGGCCAGGTAGCGCTCGGGATCGGTCTCGGCGAGGCTGCGGTAATGGGTGACGGCGGCTGTAATCGCCTCCAGCGCCTCCGCTCTGCGGCCCAGGACGTCGAGGACGGCGGCCCGGTTCGTCAGGGTGAGGGCGAGGTCGGCGAGGTGCTCCTCCGGGTCCTGCTCGGCCAGCTTCCGTCGGTAGCCGACGGCCTCGTCGATGACGTCCGCGGCCTCTTCGGTGCGGCCGAGATCGTCGAGGACGTTGGAGAGGTTGTTCAGCGCTGCCGCGAGATCGGCCAGGTAGCGCTCGGGGTCTTCTCTCGCCAGGGCCCGGTAGCGCCCAACCGCCTCTTCGATCGTGGGCAGGGCATCGCGCAGCCTTCCCGTTTCCAGCAGGCGATTGGCGAGATTATTCAGCGCGCTCGCGAGGCTCGGGCCCGCTTCTTCGCCGCCGGCATCGGTGGCCGGTTCGCGCCAGAGCTCCACGCTCTCTTCGGCCAGGCGCAGAGCCTCCTCGAGATGTCCGACCTCGGCGAGCAGGACACTGAGGTTGCTCAGGGCGCGGGCGAGATCGGTCGAGGCCTGATCGGGTTCACGCTCGGCGAGATCGCGGAGGATGGCCACGGCTTCGCGTTCGGCTTCGATGGCGTCCAGCCACCGCTCTTCCTCCACGAAGGTCGAGGCCCGCTCGGTCAGGGTCCGCGCGGAGCCGAGCGAGTGTCGGTCGGGGTTAGTCATTTTCGCGGCCTCGGTCGATCAGGTCTTCGGCGAGACTCTGCAGGTCGGTGCTCTTGTCGTAGAGGACGAGGGTCCTTTCCGTTCCATCTGGCCTCTTTTCGAAGTGCTGCAGAACGGGGGAGGGGTCAACCTGTCGTCTTCGCTCGTACAGGGCGGTCAGGCCGGCGAGCACGATCCCCAGCGCGATCACTCCGATCCAGGCGAGCCTGTTGTGCTTCAGTTCGGTGGCGACGTTCACCACGACGGCGGCCGCGATGCTCACGACGATGATCAGGGTAGGAAGCAGCCATACCCGCGCAGTTTTCCACCATTCCATTGCGCCAGCGTAGTCAGGAGGGCGCGATTGAAGCGTCCTACAGCCCCATCTGCTTGCCGAGGATCTCCTTCATGATCTCGTCGGTGCCGCCGCCGATCGGGCCGAGGCGGGCGTCGCGGACGGCGCGCTCGATGCCGTACTCGCGCATGTAGCCGTAGCCGCCGTGGATCTGGAGGGACTCGTCGGCGATCTCGAGCACGGCGCGCTGGGTGACGAGCTTGGCCATCGTCACCTCCTGGATGCAGTTCTGACCCTCGTGGAAGAGGCGCAGGGCGTTGTAGGTGATGGCTTTGGCGGCTTCGGCCTGGGTCGCCATCTCCGCGATCTTGTGGCGGATCACCTGGAATTTGCCGATCGGGCGGCCGAAGGCCCTGCGCTCGAGGGCGTACTCGACCGTCCTCTCGATCAGGCGCTGCATCGCGCCGACGGCGCCGATCGCCATCAGCAGCCGCTCCCAGGCGAAGTTGGCCATGATCAGTTTGAAGCCCTCGTTCTCCTCGCCGAGCAGGTTCTCCTCCGGCACCTCGACGTCGGTGAAGGAGAGCTCGCCGGTGTCGGAGGAGTGCCAGCCGAGCTTCTCCAGCTTCTGCGCCACCTCGTAGCCGGGCATCTCGCGCTCGAGTACGAGGAAGGAGATGCCGTGGTGGCCGCCCTCCTGGGTCGTCTTGCAGGCGCAGACGAGGAAGTCGGCGCGGACGCCGTTGGTGATGAAGGTCTTGGCGCCGTTGACGACGTAGCCGCCATCGACCCGCTCGGCCTTGGTCGAGATGCCGGCGACGTCGGAGCCGGCGCCGGGCTCGGTGATGCCGAGGGCGCCGATCTTCTCGCCGGCGATCCCCGGCACCAGCCAGCGCTGCTTCTGCTCGCTCGGTGCCGAAGTTGAAGATCGGCGGCATCGCGATCGAGGTGTGGGCGTTGAGCCCGGCGGCGACGCCGCCCGAGCCGCCCGAGCGGGCCAGCTCCTCGACCCAGATCGCGTCGTGCAGGTGGGTGCCGCCCTGGCCGCCCGTACTCCTCCGGGAACTTCAGCCCGAGGAAGCCGAGCTCGGCGCAGCGCGAGTACAGCTCGCGGGGGAATTCCCGCGCCGCCTCCCACTCGTCGACGTTCGGCGCGATCTCCTTGCTGACGAAGCGCCGCACCGTCTCCCGCAGCTCCTCGTGCTCCTCGCCGAACGGGGGGAGGGTGGCGCGGGCGCCGGTGTCCTTGATGACGGTCATGTCGTGCCCTCGCTGCTCCTCGCGGGGCCTTCCAGTCTTCGAGCATCGTGTAGCCGCGCCCCGCGTGGTCGAAGCCGAGCAGGTCTCCCTGCGGGTTCTTCTTGCCGCCGTGGTGGTAGGCGCGCACCTCGGCGATCTTGCCGTCGCGGATCAGGAACCACTCGGTGCCGCGGTCGAGGCGCGCGCTCGTCGCTCTTCGGGTCGCGCCAGGTCATCGTCCACTCGATCGTCACCTGGTCGCCCTGCTCGATCAGCGTTCTCGATGTACCACTGTGCATCGATCGTCGCGACGCCCAGCGCGGCGTAGTCGCCGATCGTCTTCGCGCCTTCGTGCGGACCGAGCCGCGTGTAGTAGTGGACGGCGTCGTCGGTGAAGTGGGCGGAGACCGCTTCGGCATCGCCGGTGTTCAGCGCCTCGTAGTAGGCGCGGACGCGCTCCGCGCCGGTCATGGCACGAAGAAGTTGCTATGAATTTGCAGACAAAGCATTTCTCTTGCGTCCTGGCTTTGTAGCTTGGAGGGGGTGGAGCAGCGAACCATGTGGACCGATGAGCGGCTGACCGAGCGATTCGATGGATTGGACAAGCGCCTGGACCGGGTCGATACCGACATCCGGGAACTGCGCGGCGAGGTGCGTGATCTGCGGCAGCTCATATTCATGCTGTGGGGTCCGACGATGCTTGGCACCTTCGCCACGATCGTTGCCGTGATCGCCCGAACCTAGCCCGCGCCCGGTCGCTCGCCTAAACCCCGTAGCTGCGGCCGATGACCTCGAGCATGATCTCGTCGGTGCCGGCGCCGATCCGGTTGAGGCGGACGTCGCGGTAGGCGCGCTCGATCTCGTACTCCTTCATGTAGCCGTAGCCGCCGTGGATCTGGATGCACTCGTCGGCGACCTCGCAGGCGATGCGCGAGGTGTAGAGCTTGGCCTGGGAGATCTCGCGGACCGGGTACTCGCCGTTGGCGTAGCGCCAGGCGGTCGCGTAGGTGAACTGCCGCGCCGCCTCGATCTTGGTCGCCATCTCGGCGAACTTGTGGCGGATCACCTGGAAGTTGCCGATCGAGCCGGCCGAAGGCCTTGCGCTCCTTGGCGTACTCGAGAGTGCGGTCGAACATCCGCTGCGCCCCCGCGACGGCGCCGGCGCAGGCGACCATCCGCTCGCTCTGGAGCTCCCAGGAGATGTGGTAGAAGCCCTTGCCTTCCTCGCCGAGCAGGTTCGAGACCGGCACCCGCACGTCTTCGAAGCTCAGTTCGGCCGTGTCGGAGGAGTGCATCCCCATCTTCTCGAGCTTGCGCGAGACGCTGAAGCCGGGCACCGTCTCACCGTTCTCGTCGCGCAGGTCGACGACCAGCAGGCTGATCCCGTCGTGGGCTTTCTCCGGGTCGGTCTTGACGACGAGGACGATGAAGTCGGCGCGGGCGCCGTTGGTGATGAACGTCTTCGAGCCGTTGACGACGAATTCGTCGCCGTCGCGGATCGCCTTGGTGCGGATGCCGGCGACGTCGGAGCCGGCCTCCGGCTCGGTGATCCCGAGGCAGCCGATCTTCTCGCCGCGCGATCGCCGCCGGCAGGTAGCGCTGCTTCAGCTCTTCGGTGCCGAGCATCTCGATCGGCGGCAGGACCATGTCGGTGTGGACGACGAAGCCCATGTTGAGCCCGCCCGAGCCCGAGTAGCTCATGCACTCGGCGCGGACCAGCGAGTAGTAGTAGTCGCCGCCCTGGCCGCCGTACTCCTCCGGGAAGCAGAGGCCGAGGAAGCCGAGCTCGCCGGCCCGCTTCAGCACCTCGCTCGGGCCAGGTGCGTCTCCTCCCACTCGTTGCGGTGCGGCCAAAGCTCCTTCTGCACCCAGGACTGCATCGACTCGCGCAGGTCTTCGTGCTCCTGCGTGAAGATCATGTGCTTGCGCTCGGCAGCGTGGTCGGGCTTGATGACGCTGGAGCCGTTGGTCGTCGCGGTCGCCACTGTGTGTCTCTCCTCGTTCGGGTTCGGGTGCGGGCGGCGGAGCCGCCTGAAAGGCGAGTGGACAGTAGCACTTCCCACTTCCAGCACAACTCGCTATGGTTGCCGCCCGATGAGCGAGGAGAGCCACGAGCTGGTCGCCTACGAGGTCGCCGACGGAGTCGCCACGGTGACGCTGAACAACCCGGAGAAACGCAACATGCTCTCCGGGCAGATGCTGGCCGAGCTGGTCGAGGCGATGAGGGAGGCCAAAGCCTCCGACGACGTGCGCGCGGTCGTGCTGACCGGAGCGGGCGACAAGGTCTTCTGCGCCGGCGCCGACCTCGGCGGTTTCGCCGCCGACGCCCCCCTGGTCGCCAAACACTTCGCCTCCGACCTCTTCCTCGAGTTCTTCCGGCTGATGCCGCGGCTCGGCAAGCCCTCGCTCTGCGCCGCCAACGGCCACGTGCTCGCGGGCGGGATGGGGTTGGCCCTCTCCTGCGACCTGGTGATCGCCAAAGAGGGAGCCACCTTCGGCACGCCGGAGATCAACGTCGGCGCCTTCCCCTACATGATCATGTCGATCATCTACCGCAACGTCCCGCGCAAGAAGGTCAACGAGATGATGTTGCTGGGCGAGCGACTCAGCGCCGAGCAGGCGGTCGAGTGCGGGCTCGCCAACAAGGTGGTCCCGGCCGGGGAGTTCGACGCCGCGGTCGCCGAGTGGGCGGGCAAGCTGGCCTCGAAGAGCCCGGTGCTGATGCGGCTCGGCCACGACGCGATGTATCGCCAGCAGGACATGGCGCTCGACGACGCGCTCGAGTTCCTGCGCTCGCAGCTCTCGCTCACCTTCACCACCGAGGACATCGTCGAGGGCGTCACCGCATTCTTCGAGAAACGCGATCCGCAGTGGAAAGGGCGCTAGTGGCGAGCACCGAGCAGGAGCAGGAGAAGAACCTCCTTCCGGGCACCGCCCCGCTGGCGGAGCTGAACGAGCAGCTGCACGAGCGGCGCGAGAAGGCGCGGCTGGGCGGCGGCGAGGAGAAGATCGCCAAGCAGCACGAGCGCGGCAAGCTGACCGCGCGCGAGCGGATCGACCTGCTGGTCGACGCGGGCACCTTCGTCGAGATGGGCATCCACGGCCGCCCCCACTTCGCCCAGCGGGCGATGGACGGGGTCAAGGCGCCGGCCGACGGCGTCATCACCGGCTGGGGCGACATCGACGGCCGTCCCTGCTGCATCGCCGCCTACGACTTCACGGTGATGGCCGGCTCGATGGGGATGACCGGCGAGCTCAAGGTCACCCGCCTGCGCGAGATGGCGCTCTCGAAGCGGATGCCGTTCGTCTGGCTGCTCGACTCCGCCGGCGCCCGCATCCAGGAGGCCGCCGGCTCGCTCTTCGCCGGCTCCGGCCACCTCTTCCGCGAGGAGGTCGAAATGTCGGGGGTGATCCCGATGGTGGCGGCGATGATGGGGCCCTGCGCCGCCGGCACCGCCTATATCCCGGCGCTCTCGGACTTCGTGCCGATGGTCTCCGGCCAGGGGGCGATGGCGCTGGCCGGCCCGCACCTGACCAAAGCCGTGACCGGGGAGGACATCTCGATGGAGGAGCTCGGCGGCGCCAAGGTCCACTGTCGCAAGTCGGGTGTGGGGGACCTCGAGGTGAAGGACGACGAGGAATGCATCGCCAAGGTCAAGGCCTACCTCTCCTACTTTCCGTCCAACTGCGAGGAGAAGCCACCGATCGCCGAGGTCGCCGACCCGATCGACCGCATGTCGGAGAAGCTGATGGAGATCGTCCCCGACTCCTCGCGTCAGCCCTACGACATGTACGAGGTGATCCGCGAGATCGTCGACGACGGCGAGTGGTTCGACATCAAGCCGAAGTTCGCCAAGACCCTGATCACCTGCTTCGCCCGCTTCGGCGGCCAGCCGGTCGGGATCGTCGCCAACCAGCCCAAGCAGCTGGCCGGGATCCTCGACAACGACTCGGCTGACAAGGCGGCCCGCTTCATCAACCTCTGCGACGCCTTCAACATCCCGCTCGTCTTCCTCCAGGACGTCCCCGGATTCATGGTCGGGGCGAAAGTCGAGCACGCCGGGATCATCCGCCACGGGGCGAAGATGCTCTACGCGGTCAGCCGCGCCACGGTGCCGAAGGTGACGGTGATCGTCCGCAAGGCCTACGGCGCCGGCTACTACGTGATGTGCGGCAAGGCGTACGAGCCGGATCTGATCGTCGCCTGGCCGGGGGCGGAGATCTCGGTGATGGGCGCCGAGGGCGCGGTCGAAATCATCGGCCGCTCCGCGATCGAGGCCTCCGAGGATCCCGAGGCCACCCGCGAGGGGATGCTGAACGCGGTGCGCCAGCAGATCGACCCCTACATCGCCGCCGGCAACGCGGTGATAGACGACATCATCGACCCTAGGGAAACGCGGACGGTCATCACCCAGGCGTTGCGAATGGCGGCAAGTAAGCAGGTTGACAAGCCGAAGAAAAAGCATGGGGTGATGCCCGTATGAGCGCGGACGCTGCAAACCGGCGCATCTCGGCGTCCTCGGTCGCTCGGATCGGGTCACGCACTGAACAGTGCGCTCCCCTCACCTCGCTCCCTGCGTCCACCGACCTGCTTGGTTTTCGCGCCCGTGCGAGGGACGAGCTATGAGCTCTTTCGGCGATCCGGTTGTCATTTCGTGCTCGATCTCCGGGGTGATCGCCAACCGCGACCAGTGCCCGGCGATCCCCTACACGCCGGAGGAGTACGCGGCGGAGGCGCGCCGTGCCGTCGACGAGGGCGCTTCGCAGATCCACATCCACGCCCGCAAACCGGACGGCACGCCCTCCTACGAGGTCGAGGACTTCGAGGCGATCACCGCGGCGATCCTGGCCGAGGTCGGCGACGTGATCGTCAACTACTCGACCGGGGCGATCGGGATCCCGATCGAGAAGCGGCTCGAGTACCTGCGCGCCTGCAAGCCCGACGTCGCCGCGCTGAACATGAGCTCGATGAACTACGCCAAGTACTCCAAACGGCGCAAGGACTTCGTCTTCAAGGCGGTCTTCGAGAACAGCTTCGACACGATCGTCGAGTTCCTGACCGAGATGAAAGCGCTCGGGATCAAGCCCGAGCACGAGTGCTTCGACTCCGGCCACGTCGCCAACCTCGACCCGCTGATCGACATGGGGCTGCTGGAGCCGCCGCTGCAGATCTCGCTGGTGATGGGGGTGACCGGGGGCATCCGGCCGACCCCGCGCAACGTCACCCTGATGTCGGACCAGATCCCGGGCGGGCCGGAGGGACCGAACCAGTGGCAGGTGATCGGCATCTCCCGTGACCAGTGGAAGCTGCTCGCCGCCTCGCTGATCCTGGGCGGCAACGTCCGCGCCGGCGTCGAGGACAACCTCTACCTGCCGGACGGCGAGATGTGCCGCTCCAACGGCGACCTGATCGCGAAGGCGCGGCAGATGGCCGAGGACGTCGGCCGCCGCGCCGCCACCGTGTCCGAGGCTCGCGAGCTGCTGGGGATACCGAAACGGGCGCCGGCCTAGGCGGCCGCCGATGGCGGACCTGCCTCTCAGCGACGTCAAGGTCCTCGACCTGACCCGGCTCCTGCCCGGGGGCTTCTGCTCGCTGCTGCTGGCCGACCTCGGCGCCGAGGTGCTGAAGGTCGAGGACACCGGCATGGGCGACTACATCCGCTGGGCGCCGCCCTATTACGGGAGCGACGAGCAGCAGGCGTTGGGCACCCGCTCCGCGCT
This sequence comes from uncultured Thermoleophilia bacterium, assembly GCA_963720455.1. Classification (GTDB taxonomy): domain Bacteria; phylum Actinomycetota; class Thermoleophilia; order Solirubrobacterales; family 70-9; genus VAYN01. Next base: position 78,882 of record OY970392.1, read on the forward strand.
CTACCTCTCGCTCAACCGCGGCAAGCGCTCGGTCCGGCTCGACCTCAAGAGCGAGGCCGGGCGCGAGGCGCTGCTGCGCCTGGTCGAGCGCTACGACGTCGTCCTCGACGGTTTCCGCCCCGGCGTCCTCGACCGGCTCGGCGTCGGCTACGAGCGCATGCGCGAGGCCAACCCGGCGGTCGTCTTCTGCGCGATCACCGGCTACGGCCAGGATGGCCCCTACACGCAGCGCGCCGGCCACGACATGAACTACCTCGGCCTGGTCGGCCTGCTCGGGCTGACGGGCGCCAAGGATGGCCCGCCGGTCCAGTCCGGCGGCCAGATCGCCGACCTCGGTGGCGGCGCCCTGATGGCGGCCTTCGGGGTGATGGCGGCGCTGCACGAGCGCCGCCGCTCCGGCGAGGGGCAGATGGTCGACATCTCGATGGCCGACGGCGCCCTCTCCTGGCTGGCGATGGTCGCCGGCCGCTACTTCTGCGACGGCGAGGTGCCGCGGCGCGGCGAGCAGCAATTGGCGGGTGGCTTGATCTGTTACCTCCCCTACGAGGCGGCCGACGGCTGGGTCACCTGCGGTGCCCTGGAGCCGAAGTTCTGGGCCGCGCTCTGTAGCGGTGTCGACCGCCCCGACTTGATCGAGAAGCAGTTCGAGGCGCCGGGCTCCGACGCCCACCAGGCGATTGCCGAGATCTTTCGCTCCCGGACCCGCGAGGAGTGGCTCGCCTTCAACGACGAGCATGACTGCTGCATCGAGCCGGTCCTCGATGTGGACGAGGCGCTCGATTCCGAGCTGGTGCGGGCGCGCGAGATGGTGGTCGAGCTGGAGCAGCCCGAGCTGGGCACCGTGCGCCAGCTCGGCAACCCGGTGAAGATGAGCCGCACGCCGGCCGACCCGACCCGCCCGGCCCCGGCATTCGGCGAGCACACCGAGGAGGTGCTGGCGGAGGCCGGCTACTCGGCCGAGGAGATCGCCGCGATGCTCTCCTCCGGCGCCGCCGCCGGCCCAGCCACCGAGGCGAAGCCCACCGAGTTCCGCGCATGACCGCCGATGGGCCGATAAGTCCACCCGGGGTCAACTTATCGGCCCATCGACCGGGGGAGCTGTTGCGGATGGGGGAGCTGGCGGAGGCCTCGGGGGTGCCGGCGCCGACTATCAAGCACTACCTGCGCGAGGGGCTCCTTCCGGAGCCGGTCAAGACCAGCCGCAATATGGCCTACTACCCGCCGGAGTTCGTCGACCGGATCAAGCTGATCAAGCGCCTGCAGGAGGAGCGCTACATGCCGTTGAAGGCGATCAAGTCGGTGCTCGACGAGGATCCGGAGCGGGCGGGGGCGCTGCTCGAACTCGAGGACCGGATCCTCAACCGGGCGCTGGCGGGCGAGCGTGCCCGGACCAGCGCCGCCGAGGTGCGCGAGCGCTACGGCGTCCCCAAGGAGGTGCTCGACCGCCTCGCCGAGCTCGAGGTCCTCACCCCCAACAGCCGCGGCTACTCGCCCTCCGACGTGAAGATCATCGAGGCGATCAGCCGCTTCCGCGCCGGCGGCTACGACGAGGAGATCGGCTTCACCGTCTACGACACCCTCCGCTACAAGGAGGCGCTGGAGCAACTGGTCCAGCAGGAGATCGACATGGTGATGAACCGGCTCGCCGGCGAGGTCCCGCCCGAGCGGGTGGTCGAGATGCTCGAAGCCGGCGCCCAGCCGCTCAAAGACCTGATCGCCGCCCTCCACACCAAGCTGATGGTGGCCGAGCTGGAGCGCCACCGCGCCGGACGGAGCTGAAGCGCGGCGGAATCCGCCGTCCGAGGTCAGCGCGAGGCGCCCAGCAGCTCGCGCTCGGCTTCGATCGAGGCGAGCGTGGTGAGCGCGCCGGTCTCTTCGGCGACCGCGGTGGCTTCGTCGAGCGCCTGGTCGACTCCCTCCGCGGAGGCCGCGGCGCGGGCGCGGGCGGTCGCCAGCAGGGCGAGCGGGAGGGACCAGCGCATGCCGCGACCGCGGGCGATCCGGACCGCCCGTTCGGCCAGCTCGATCGCCTCCTCAGTGCGGCCGACGCCGGCCAGGGCCTGCGCCCGCAGGGCGTCGCGCCAGGCCTCCATCTCATCGCCGTCTTCGACGGCGCCGCGGTAGACGCGCTCCGCCTCTTCCAGCGAGTCGAGGGCGCCGGCCGCTTCGCCGGCGGCCAGCTGCACGGCCCCGAGATTGGCCAGGGCGAGGCTGCGTGAGAAGACGTCGCCGAGCCGTTCGGTCAGCTCGCAGTTGCGGCGCGCGAGCGCGATGCCGGCCTCCGGCTCACCGCGCATGCCCAGCAGCAGCGACTGGTTGCTGCGGGTCCAGCTGGCGATCTCCGGATCCCCGTCCTCGTCGGCGATCCGCAGCGCTCGGTTGAACAGCTCTTCGGCCTCCTCGAGCCGGCCCCACTCGCGGCGGACGAGTCCCTTGGCCATCAGCGCCCAGGCCATCGGGCTCCCGATGATGATTCCGGCGCCGGCCTGCCGGTCCTCGCCGACCAGGTCGAGCACCCGGTCGAGCTCGCGGTCGAAGCCCTTGAAGTCGCCGACGCACAGGTAGGCGTAGGAGCAGGAGGCGCGGATCGCGATCTGCAGGTGCAGGTCGCCGGATTCCTCGGAGAGGCGAACGGTCTCCTCGACGGCCTCGAGCCAGGCACCCGCCTTGTGGGCCATCCCCGGCCGCGCCGCGGTCGCCATCTTCAGCAGCGACAGCGAGCGCAGGTCCCCGGTCCGCGTCGCGATCTGCTCGGCCTCGGCGGCCAGCCTCGCTTCCTCCTCGTCGTCCATGCCCAGGCGCCAGGCGAAGTCGAGCTGCAGGAGCCGGGACATCACCGCCAGCGCCGTCGTCTCCTCGTTTTCCTCCAGCCCGTCCGCCAGCTCCATGGTCGTGCGCCAGAGGCGCAGCGCGTCGCCGGGACGGCTGGTGCCCGCCCAGTGGGCGGCGCGAGCCGACCAGCGCGCCGCTTCCAGGGTCTCGCCGCCTTCCTCCATGTGGCTGGCGATCAGGGCCGCGAGCTCGTCGTGGCGATCGGGATTGAGGTCGATCAGGGCCCGCGCGGTCGCCGCGTGGGTGACGGCGCGCTGGTCGGCGAGCTGGGTCCCGTAGGCGACCTCGCGCGTCAGTGGGTGACGAAAAGCGAAGATCCGTTCCGGGTAGAGCTCGGCCTCATAGAGGAAGCCGCCGGCGATCAGCTCGGCGAGCGCGGCGTCGTAGTCCTCGGCCTCGCGCCGGCCGGAGACCAGCTCCAGAGTGCGCTCGCTCACCTCCTTGCTCGCCACCGAGGTCGCCTGCAACAGGCGCTTGGCGGTGGGGGAGAGGCGGTCGATGCGGGCGGCGAGGACGGTCTGCACGGTGGCCGGGACGACCACGTGCTCGACCGGGTGGGCGAGCCGGTAGCCGCCGCGCTCGCCCTCGAGGTTGCCGGCCTCGGCGAGGCCGCGGACGATCTCCTCGATGAAGAAGGGGTTGCCGGCGGTGCGCTCGTGGATCAGGTCGCCGAGCCCGTCCAGGGAGGGATCCTCGCCGGCGAGGTCGCGCAGCAGCTCGCGGGTGTCCTCGGGCCCCAGCGGTTCCAGCGAGAGCCCGCGGTAGGTGGGTGCGCCGGCCCACTCGGCGTTGTATTCGGGACGGAAGTTGACGATCGCCAGCGTCTGCGTCCCCTCGACCGAGGAGATCAGCTCGCCGAGCAGGGTGGCGCTGCCCTCGTCCATCCAGTGCAGGTCCTCGACCAGCGCCACCATCGTCTCGCGGCGACCGGGTGCGCGGACGAGGCGGCAGACCGCGCCGCGGAGGGCGCGGTGCCGGGCGGCGGCGCTGAGCTGCGGCAGCGGCCGCTCGGGGTCCGGGACGCCGAGGAAGTCGAAGAGCAGCGGCAGCTCCTCGGCGAAGGCGGGGTCGAGCAGCAGCGTGCGGCCGGCGATCTTCTCCCGCACGATCCGCTCCGGGTCGCTGTCGAGGATCCCGAAGTAGGAGCGCAGCATCTGCAGCACCGGCATGAAGGGGATCGAGCGCGCGTGCGCCTGCGCCTGGCATTCGAAGACCTCGACCCCGCGCTCCCGGCAGCGCTGGGTGAACTCGTGGCAGAGCCGACTCTTGCCGATCCCCGGTTCGGCGACGATCCCGACCGCGGCGCCCTCGCCGCGCACGGCTCGCTCCAGGGCCTCGTCGAGCGCCGCCATCTCCTCGTCGCGGCCGACGAAGCGGGAGAAGCCGCGGGCGCGGGAAAGGTCGAGGCGCGAGCGCGCCGAGCCGACCCCGGCCAGGTCGAAGACGCGGACCGGCCGGCTCGCTCCCTTGATCTCGAACTCGCCCAGGTCCTCCAGTTCCATGAAGCCCTGGGAGAGCTCCGCCGTGCTCTCGGTCAGGTAGGCGCGGCCGGGCTCGGCGAGGGCCTCCATCCGCTGCGCGAGGCCGACGGTGTGCCCGATCGCCGTGTACTCGCCCTCCTCGCCGCCCCCGATTGCGCCGGCGACGACCTCGCCGGAGTTGATCCCGATCCGGGTCGAGAAGTTGAGCCCCTTGGTGCGGCGCAGCTCGCCGGCGTACTCGGAGACGTCGTCGAGCATCTGCAGGGCCGCGTAGCAGGCCCGCCGCGCGTGGTCCTCGTGGGCGATCGGGGCGCCGAAGATCGCCATGATCCCGTCGCCGGTGAACTTGTCGACCGTGCCCTCGAACCGGGTCACGGCATCGGCCAGGATCGAGAAGAAGCGCTGCATGATCTTGCGCCACTCCTCCGGGTCCTGCCCCTCGGCGAGGTCCATCGACCCCTTCACGTCGGCGAACAGGACCGTGACCTGCTTGCGCTCGCCATCGTCCGCTACCTCGATCACCTCCCCAAGGTTACGCCCGTGCGCATGTAGCCTGATCGCGTGCGTTCAGTCCTCGTAACGGGAGCATCGACCGGCATCGGCCGTGCCACCGCGCTGCGGCTGGACGGGGCGGGGTGGAAGGTCTTCGCCGGGGTGCGCAGGGAGGAGGACGCCGAGGCGCTGCGCGGCGCCGGCAGCGGGCGGCTGATGCCGCTGATGCTCGATGTGACCGAGGCCGAGCAGATCGCCGCCGCCGCAGCCACGGTCGAGGCGGAGACGGAGGGCGGGCTCGACGGGCTCGTCAACAACGCCGGTGCTGCCATCCCCGGCCCCTTGGAGACGCTGGCCATGGACGACTTCCGGCGCCAGATCGAGGTCAACATGACCGCCCATGTCGCCGTCACCCAGGCGCTGCTGCCCTCGATCCGGCCCGCTCGCGGCCGCATCGTCTTCATCAGCTCGATCGGCGGCCGCGTTGCCTTGCCGCTGACCGGCGCTTACCACGCCGCAAAGTTCGGGATCGAGGCGGTGGGAGACATCTTCCGCCAGGAGCTGCAGCCCTGGGGGATCAAGGTCGCGATCGTCGAGCCCGGTTCGATCGATACCCCGATCTGGGAGCGGGGGGAGCGCACCGCCGACGAGCTCGCCACCCCGGAGCGGGAAGCGCTCTACGGCGAGGTCGTCGAGGGCTACCGCAAGGTGATCAAGGAAACCGCCGCACGCGGCATCCCCGCCGAGAAGGTGGCTGCGGTCATCGAGCACGCGCTCACGGCTCGCCGGCCTCGAAGCCGCTACCTGGTCGGCCTCGAAGCGAAGATGGGAGCGCGTGCTCGCCTGCTCCTGCCGACGCCGGTCTTCGATTGGATCGTCCGCCGCCAGATGAATCTCTAGTTCGCAACTGAGCCCGGAACCGCGCGATCCCCTCCTATACTGACGCCGATTGACTGGTCAATCAGCCAGTGCGATCGGTGCAAGGACCCCAATGCGAGCAGCCGCCGTACAGCTCAACTCGACCAACGACAAGGCCCGCAATCTGGAGGCGGCCGAGCGGCTGGTGCGCGCCGCCGCGGGCGACGGGGCGGGGTTGGTGGCGCTGCCGGAGAAGTGGAACCTGCTGGCGGGGGGCGAGGAGCTGCTGGAGGGCGCGGAGTCGCTCGACGGCCCCAGCCTCACCGCGGCGCGCGGCTGGGCGCGGGAGCTCGGCGTCCACCTGCTCGCCGGCAGCATCGCCGAGCGCGGCGACGGGGATGGTGAGAAGGCCTTCAACACCTCGGTCCTGATCGGCCCCGAGGGCGAGGACCTGGCCGCCTACCGCAAGGTCCACATGTTCGACGTCGACGCCGGCGGCGTCTCCTACCGCGAGTCCGCCCACGAGCAGCCCGGCTCCGAGCTCGTCACCGCCCCGCTCGGCGAGCTGATCGCCGGGCTGACGGTCTGTTACGACCTCCGCTTCCCGGAGCTCTTCCGCATCCTCGCCCTGCGCGGCGCCCGCCTGCTCACCGTCCCCTCCGCCTTCACCAAGGCGACCGGCCGCGATCACTGGGAGGTGCTGCTGCGGGCGCGGGCGATCGAGAACCAGGCCTTCGTCCTCGCCCCGAACCAGGTCGGGACGGCGCCGCCGCACTTCGACTCCTACGGGCGCTCGGCGATCGTCGACCCCTGGGGCACGGTGCTGGCGATCGCTCCCGAGGAGGAGTGCTTCGTCGCCGCCGACCTCGACCTCGCCGAGCAGGAGCGGATCCGCGAGTCGCTGCCCTCGCTCGCCAACCGCCGCCCCCGGGCCTACGCCTGGCCACAGTTGCTGGAGGCGCGCGCCTGATGGCCAAAGCGCCGCCCGTCGACAAGCGCCGCCAGATCCTCGACGCCGCGGTCCGCGTCTTCGCCCGCCAGGGCTTCCACGCGACCCGCGTCTCCGACATCGCCGACGAGGCGGGGGTCGCCTACGGCCTCGTCTACCACTACTTCCGCTCTAAGGACGAGGTCCTCAACGAGCTCTTCGTCGAGCGCTGGTCGCTGCTGCTGAGCGCGATCGAGGAGGCCGACCGGGCGGGGGAGACGCCGCGCGCCAAGCTCGCCGCGGTGGCCTCGTTCATCGTCGACTCCTACCGGCACGACCCGGAGCTGATGAAGGTGATCATCGTCGAGGTCACCCGCGCCGCCAACTCCTTCGGCCGCACCCACCTGCCGGAGATCCGCCGCGCCTACGAGTCGATCGCCAAGATCGTCGAGGACGGCCAGCGCGAGGGAGCCTTCCGCGACGACGTGGCGCCGATGTTCGCCTCGATGTCCTTCTACGGCGCGATCGAGCAGCTGCTCTCGGGCTGGATCTTCGACGTCATCCCCGCCTCCGACACCGACTTCGAAGAGGCCAAGGAACTTGTGGTGACGACGATCTGCGACGGCCTCGGGCCCCGATAGGTAAGGTCGCGAACCGGGTATGGACAACGAGATGGTCAGACGGTTGATCTGGAGCGGGATGCTCGCGGCCAGCGGCGCCCTCGCCAGCATCATCGCCACGCGCCTCGCCGCGATCGTCTACCGCCGTGTCTTCGACGAAGATCCGCCCGAGTAGGAGGGAGCTCGATGCCCGACCCCAGCCAGACCCCCCCGGCGCCGCCGCCCGAGCCGGCGCCGGAGAAGAAGTCCGTCGCCGACCTCGTCTTCGACGTCTCGCAGGGGACCTCGGCGCTGATCCGCGAAGAGTTCGAACTCGCCAAAGCGGAGGTCAGCGAGAAGGTCGGCAAGCTCGTGCGCGGCTCCGTGGTCGGGATCGCGGCCGGCATCTTCGCCTTCCTGGCGCTGATCCTGATCATGCACGGCGTCGCCTGGCTGCTCGCCGAAGAGCTCTTCGACGGCACCGTCTGGTCGGGCTTCTTCATCGAGGCAGCGCTCTTCCTGCTGATCGCCGCCGTGGCCGGGCTGGTCGCCTACCGGGCGGTACAGGCGGGCGCGCCACCGGTCCCGGAGCAGGCGATCGAAGAGGCGAAGCTGACCAGGGAGATGCTCGAAGGCGAGGAGGTCCGGGATGCCGGAACGCAACGCAGCTGAGATCCGCCGCGACATCGACGTCCAGCGCCGCCAGCTCGGCACCTCGGTCGAAGCGCTGCGCGGGCGGGTCACGGAGCTGACCGACTGGCGCCGCCAGGTCGACGAGCACCGCGGCCAGCTGATCGTCGCCGCCGCGGCCGTCGGCTTCGCGATCGGCGTGCGCGCGATGCTGCGTCGCCGCCGCGGCTAATCCGCTATTCGCCGAACAGGGCGAAGTGCATGCCGTTGACAAGATCGGCCGCGAGTTGGGGCCTGGCGCCGCCGTAGCGAAGTTCACCGAGATTGCCGTCGATCACCACGTTGAGCCAGTTCTCGGCCGTGCCGAGTGCCCAGGTCGACGGGCTCTGGTTGATCTGGGTCGCGCAGGCGACGACCTCTCCCCGCTTCACCTGGACCGTGACGCCGGCCAGGTTCTGTCCCTGCTCCTGCGACTCGTCGCCGCCGGTCTGGACCGCCAGCATGCAGGTCCCGCCGGCCATCTCCGGCAGGCGCGCCAGCGGCAGGGCGAGCATGAAGGCGGCCTCGACCTCGACGTCGCCGATCGGCGCCGTCGAGTGGGGGAGGTAGCGGCGCTCGCAGCGACCGGCGACGCAGAGCGGAGCGACCGCCCGGCGTGACCACTCGGTGACCATGTAGGGCGTGCCGCGATCCTTGGCTTCCACCGCCTCGATCTGGCCGGTCGCCCGCATCCTCGCCAGCCGCCGCTCGAGCGAGGGGTAGCTGACCTGAGGGATCAGTTTGTCCAGCCCGGTGAGCGTGAACGGGCGGTTGGCCAGCGCCCGCATCAGGGTCGAGTTCCAGCCACCGGCGAGCGCTTTGATCGCGCCCTTTGCCTCGTCGCTGTTCGGTGAGATCGGCCCTGCCGGCGAGGCGGTGAGCCAGCGCTCGATGGCAGCTGCCACCCGGATCATCTCCTCGCCGGTTGGCGTCAGCGCGGTGATTGCCGAAGGACGCCCGTTGCCGTTTGCGCCCTTCTCGAGCGCGCCGACCTTGCAGAGGTTGCCGACGGCGGCGCGCAGGGTCGTATGCGGGGACCAGCCGATCTGCTCGTGCAAGGCCGAGAGGCGCAGGGGACCAGGGGAATGAGCGCGGAGGATTCTGGCGGTCAGCGGGTTCGCGAACAGCGACAGGACGTGACTGCCGGCTCGAACCTCGCCGTTGGTGGATGCAGTGGCATCGGGCGCTGCCAAACGTTGCTCCAGTTAACCCCTCGGTCGGTTACTTGACCTCCGGGGCTCATCCTAGACGAATGCATAGGAGTCTTGCTTGTAATCAAACAACTTTCATAGAGAAAATGACGCGTACTGATGCCGCCAGGCCGAGTTCTCTAGACGAGCTCGGTCGGAACGCTCCCGATTCCGAGCAGACCGGGGCCGACGTGGGCGCCCAGCACCGGGCCGACCTCGGAGACGAAGACGGGCTCACAGCCGAAGATCTCGTGCGCGTCGTCGATCAGGGTCGAGGCGGTCTCGTCGTCCTGGATGTGCTGGACGACCCAGCCGTCGGCGCCCTGATCGTGACGCTGGCGGGCGTAGTCGCGCAACCGCTCCAGCGAGCGGGCACGGGTGCGGACGCGCTCGACGGGGGTGATCTCCTCCTCGAGGGTGAGGATCGGCTTGATCTTCAGGGCGCCGCCGATCCAGGCGCGGGCGCCGCCGATGCGGCCGCCGCGGCGCAGGTACTCGAGCGTGTCGATCGCAAACCACATCTTCAACGCCTCGCGGGTCTGCTCGGCGCGGGCCAGGGCCGCGGCGGCGCTCGCGCCTTCGGCCGCGGCCCTTGAGGCCCCGAGTACCGTCAGGCCCATCCCGCCAGCGGCCGAGCGCGAGTCCATGACCAGAATGCGCTCGCCGCCCTTGCCTTCGTCGACGAGGCGCTGGCGGGCCTGGCCGGCCGCCTCGAAGGTGCCGGAGATCCCGGCCGAGATGTGGATCGAGACGATCTCCTTGCCGGCGTCGAGCAGCGGCTCGTAGACCCCGATGAAGTCGCCGATCGAGGGCTGGGAGGTGGTGGCGCCGGTCTCCGAGGCCCGCAGCCGCTCGTAGAAGGCGCCGTAGTCGTTGATGTCGAGCTCCCGCTCCTGGTGACCGTCGACGGAGACGTAGAGGCTGATCGCCTCGATGCCCCGCTCCTCGATCAGGTCGCGGGGGAGGTAGGCGGTGCTGTCGCAGACGACAGCGGTCTCGGCGCTCGCGTTCAACTCGGAGCGATTCTCGCAGACGCGCCGGTACGCGGAGCTACCGCCGGCTCATGGCTACACTTGGTGAAGTGAGCGAGAGTCTCAAAGCTGCGATCACCCTGACCGACAAGGCTGCCGCCAAGATCGGCGAGCTGCTGGGCGGTCAGCCCGAGGGTGGGGAGCAGGCGCTGCGCGTCGCCGTGCGCGGCGGCGGTTGCTCCGGCTTCCAGTACGCGCTCGCCTTCGACAAGCCCAAGGACGAGGACAACGTCTTCGAGGTCGACGGCGTCGCCGTCGTCGTCGACAAGGTCAGCATGCAGTTCGTTTTCGGCTCGGAGGTCGATTACGTCGAAGGCTTGCAGGGGGCGGGCTTTCAGGTCAACAACCCCAACGTCGTCGCCGCCTGCGGTTGCGGTTCCTCCTTTCAAGTCAAAGAGGACGCTGAGGAGCAGCCGGCGGCTGTTTAGCTGACGCTCCTCGGGGAAGCGTCGTTATTCGATCTGAAGGGGTGGAGACTGCGCCGGAGGTGCCGCCGCCTGGGCCGCTGCCGCGGCCGGCTGCTCGACGCCGAGCGCCTCGGCCAGCTCGCCCGACTCGAACATCTCCTCGACGATGTCGGCGCCGCCGAGCAGCTCGCCGTTGACGTAGAGCTGCGGGAAGGTCTGCCAGTCGGAGATCTCCGTCGTCACCTCGCGCAGGGGCTGCAGCGCTGGCAGGACGTCGATCGCGCCGTACTCGACGTCCAGCTGGTCGAGCACCTGCACGACCCGCATCGAGAAGCCGCAGCGGGGCATGTCCGGCGTCCCTTTCATGAAGAGCAGAACCGGGTTCGCCCCGATCAGCTCCTCGACTTTTGACTTCAGCTCTGGATCGGCCATGGGGGGATTGTAGGGAGCGGCGCCGGCCGGCCCCTCAGAGTTGGGTGGCGATCAGGCCGGCCAGGGTCAGGAAGCCCGTGAACATCGCCACCATGATGGCTACGAAGCCCTGGATCATCGTGTGCCGGAGCTTGTCGATTCGGCCGCTGAGCCCATCGATGCGATGACTCAATTCGTCAAGCCGTGAATCCACTCGATCCTTGAAATCGTCAAGACGGGAATCGGTCCAGGTCGATCGCATGAACTTCATGCCTCCAGGTTAGAGAAAGAGGTCCGACGCGTGGTGCGCAAAGTGTAACTTTTTGTCTGCGGGAGCGTGCCTAGACCGGAACGCTGGTCTTCACCGAGAGCGCGTGGATCGCGCCGTCGTCGAAGCGCTCCTTGACCGCGGCCTTGACCAGGCGGTGCTGGTCGATCCGCGAGAGGCCCGCGAACTGCGGGGCGCTGACGACCGCCCGCAGGTGGTCGCCGTTGCCGGTTTCATCGCTGACCTCGACGCCGGCGCCGGGCAGCGCCGCCTCGATCATCGCCTTCAGCTCCGCCAGATCTGCGGCCATGGGGCGATTCTATGGCCGCGATCGCTCAGAGTTGGGTGGCAATCAGCCCGATGATCGCGGCGAGGACACCGACAAGCGCGGCGACCAGACCGCCTCCGACGAGGATGATCGCGTGCTGCAGGCCGTCAATGCGACCGGTCAGGCGCGCGTCCATCTCACTCACACGACCGCTGAGCTCGCTGACGCGACCGTTCAGCTCTTCGAATCGTGCGTCGACGCTCTCCCTGAAATCATCGAGGCGGGAATCGGTCCAGGTCGATCGCATTGTCTGCTAGCCCGGGAGCTTCTCGCCGAGGGTCTCGAGCATCTCCTCGACGCGGACGAACTTGACGCGGGGGCGGCCGTGGGGCTCGCCGCGGCCGACCTCGGCCTGGTCGATCGCCTGCCAGTCCTCGAAGCTGACGTAACGGACACCGCGCTCGTCCAGCAGCCCCTCGACCGCGGCCGGGTCCGGGTTCTCGGGCTCCAACAGCGTCTGCGAGCCGACGTCGGCGAGCAGGTGCCCCACCGTCTCCAGCGCATCTTTCTTGTTCGTGCCGATCACCCCCGAGGGACCGCGCTTGATCCAGCCGGCGGTGTAGTGGCCGACCTTGTGGCCGGCGTCGTGGGAGTCGAGCACGCGGCCGCCCTCGTTGAGGATCAGGCCGCGCTTCTCGTCGAAGGGCACGCCCTCGATCGGGATGCCGGTGTAGCCGACCGAGCGCAGGACCAGGCCGCACTCGAGCTCTTCGCGCTCGCCGGTGTCCCTGGCCCGCAGCGCGCCGCCTTCCTCGACCAGCTCGTTGCGGCCGATCACGATCGATTCGACCTTGCCGTCGCCCTTGATCTCGACCGGTGAGGCGAGGAAGCGGAGGACGATCCGCTGCGCCTTGCCCTCCGGCGTGCGCCGGGAGAACTCGCGCAGGGTCTCGACGTTGACGCGGGTCGTCTTGTCGGCCTCGTCGGACTCGAGGTAGGCGGCGCTGGCCGGGTCGAGCTCGACCGCAGCCGGGTCGACGACGACGTCGGCGTCCTCCATCTCGCCCAGCTCCCTGATCTCCGGGTTGGTGAAGGCCGCCTGGACGGGACCGCGGCGTCCGAGCACGACGATCTCGCGGATCCGCTTGCGGTCGAGCAGCTCGATCGCGTGGTCGGCGGTGTCGGTCTGGCGCAGCTCGTGGTCGGTCAGGGCCAGCATCCGGGCGACGTCCATCGCCACGTTGCCGTTGCCGATCACGACTGCCCGCTCGCCGGAGAGGTCGAACTCCTCGGTGGCGTAGTCGGGGTGGGCGTTGTACCAGCCGACGAAGGCGGTGGCGGCGTGGCTGCCGGGCAGGTCCTCGCCGGGGACGCCGAGCTGGCGGTCGGTCTCGCAGCCGACCGTGAAGACGATCGCGTGGTAGAGCCGCTCCAGGTCCTCGACCTCGAGGTCGTGTCCGATCTTGACGTTGCCGAAGAAGCGGAAGCCGTCGCGGGCCGCGGTTTTTTCGTAGACCCGGATCACCGACTTGATCTTCGGGTGGTCGGGGGCGACGCCGCCGCGGACGAGGCCGAACGGGGTGGGGAGGCGGTCGAAGAGGTCGACCTGGGCGTGTGAGTCGCCGTCTTTGAGGATGTGCTCGGCGGCGTAGAAGCCGGACGGGCCGGCGCCGACGATGGCGACGCGCAGGGGGTTCTCGGGGCTGCCGATCTCGGTCATTGGACGCGGAAGAATAGGGAACCCGCTACTCCCCGAACAGCGCGAGGTGCAGCCCGTGGACCAGGGCGGCGGGGAGCCGCGGCTTGGCGCCGCCGAAGCGCAGGGCGTCGTGCTGTCCGTCGATGACGGCATCGAGCCAGCTCCCGGGCTTGCCCAGGGCCCAGGTCCGCGGCCGCTCGTCCACCTTGGCGGCGCAGCAGACGATCTTTCCCTGGTTGACCTCGACGATGACGCCCGAGAGCACCTGGCGTGGATCCCTCGCCGGCTCGCCCTTGCCGGTGTGGACCGCGAGCATGCAGTTGCCGTTCAGCGTCGGCGGCAGCGGCGCCAGTGGCAGCGCCAGCAGGAAGGCCGCCTCGACCTCGATGCTCGTGATCGGCGGCGCGACCTCGCTCATGTGGCGGCGCTCGCAGCGGCCGGCGACACAGAGCGGGGCGATCGAGCGGCGCAGCCAGTCGGTCACCGCGTAGGGAGTGCCCCGTCCGGGTCCCGGTGCCGGCGTCACCTGGTGGGTCGCGCGCATCTTCGCCAGCCGCCGCTCCAGCGACGGGTAGGCGATCTCGGGGATCAGGCTGTCCAGCTCGGCGAGCGAGTAGGGCTGCGCCGCGAGGGCGCGCATCAGGGTCGAGCCCCAGCCTCCGGCGAGCGCCTTGACCGCTCCCTTCGCCTCCTCAGAGTCGGGAGCGAGCGGACCCTCGTCTGCCTGGCTCAGCCACCGCTCCAGCACGTCGGCGACGAAGAGGAGCTCCTCGCCGACCGGGGTGATCCGATTCCTGCTCGCGTAGACGGTGTCGCCGTTTGTTTCGCGGATCAGCGCACCCGCTTCGCGCAGGCTGGCGACCGAGGCCCGTAGCGTCGTCTGCGCCGCCCAGCCGATCTCGGCGTGCAGCTTCGCGACTTGGCGCGGCTGCTCGGCATGGGCACGCAGGACGCGGGTGTTGACGGGGTTGCCGACGAGCCGCAGCACGCGGCTGCCGGCGCGTACCTCCCCCATGTCCTCCACCGCACCCATCAGGTCTATGCCTCGATAAATCTAATTGAATCATCAAGGTTTTACCGAACTGTCGTGTTTATGCTTGCTACTTAAAAACTTCTTCGGCAATCAGCGAGGATGAATCCCTCTGGCTTCCTCAGGGGAGGGGCCGATCCCAAACAAGGAGAGAGAGATGAATCGCAATAAGACGGCTGGGTTCTTGGCCGCCTTGGTCTCGGCGGCCGCGCTCATGGCGCTTGTCGCTCCGGGAGCAGGGGCGTCGCTGAAAGCGGGCTATACCCAGTTTGCCGGCTGCCCCAATCCGTTTACAGAAAATCCGATCGTTGTCTTCTGTAACCGCTCCGAAATCAAGAGCGGGCACTTCCAGATGGGCAACAAAGACGTGCCGATCGAAAACCCGATGGTGCTCACGTGGGGGGCCGACGAAAACACCAGGGGCTACTACGTGAACTCGGAAGGCGGGCTCACCAAAGTCAAACAGAAAGTCCCGGGCGGCATCATCGGCCTGACCGGACTGACCTGGCTGTTCGAATTCTTCGGCAGTGAAGCGTTGACGCTCTACGCGACGACCGAACTGGCGGGGACTCCGAACACCGACAACCCCGAAAACATCACGTTGCCGATCAAAGTGCACCTGGAACATTCGGTGCTGGGCAGCAAATGCTACGTGGGCTCGAACGCCAGCCCGATCACGCTCCACCTGACGACGGGCACCACCAGCCCGCCGCCTCCGAACAAACCGATCTCCGGCAACGGCCCGGAAATCTCGTTTGATCCGGAACTCTCGATCCTGCATTTCGACAACATCAAATACGTGGACAACTCGTTCGCGGCACCGGGCGCCAACGGCTGCGTCCTGACGCTCTTCGGGTTCATCCCGATCAGCATCAACGGCCTGGTCAACAGCCAGTCCGGTCTGCCCTCTGCGGCGGGCAAAAACGAGACGATCCAGAACGTCGATCTCGAAGCCGCGATTTCCTTCCTGGCTCATAACCCATAGGAAGGGCTTCGTGCACTAGTTGACGGGAAGCGCGCGGTGGGCGACCACCGCGCGCTTTCTTGTCTAGGCGCCGGCGGGGGAGGAGGTCGGGACCGCGCCCGGCGTGCCGTCGAGCGCGTCGAGGGCCCGGCGGGCCGACATCGCAACGCAGGTGAAGATCGGCGTCTCGCGCTCGGTGTACTCGCTCGACTCGGTCGGGCGCAGCTCGTTGACGAGGTCGAGGAACATGCCGGGGTCGTCGCCCTCGAAGCAGACGACGAACTCCTGGTCGTCGAGCCCGTAGGAGTAGGTCGTGTTGATCGTGATCTCGGGATAGCGGCGGCCGACCTCGATGTGGCTCTTCATGATCCGGCCGCGCTCCTGCGGCGGCAGGCCGTACCAGCGCCGCTGCTTGACCATCGGGTAGAGGAAGAGGTAGCGGCGCTCGGAGGTGCAGATCTCCGTCCGCGCACCCTCCTCGGAGTAGGGCGAGCGTTTCGTCATCGAGAGGAACGAGTGGGGCGTCGCCGCCCATTTCGCCAGCCCGCTCTGCCCAAGGACGACGTGGAAGGTGTGGATGTCGTCGAGGCTGGGACTCTGGGAGAGGACGACCAGGTCGACGTCGCCGCGCGTGCCTATGGTTGAGTAGGCGCGCAGTGAGCGGTCGACGCCGAAGTCCTCGCAGGCGGCGAGGAACTCGGCCTTGTCGGCGGCTCGGAGCTCCGGATCTCGACGGCGCCAGGCTGGATCGATCTTGAAAAACGTGAACTTGGCGAAGGTGCGGTCGGCCATCGCGCTGACGATAGCGCTCGTCGCGCTGCTCGCGGCCGCGCCGGCGAGCGCCCGCGTGGAGGTTGTGCTGCTGCCGCAGGGGACCTCGGTCGGGCAGCTGGCCGGGGCCAGGCTCTCGCCGGGCCTGATGAGCGCCGGCCTCGGCTCGGTGCCGGCCGAGCAGACCTACCTGGACGTCACCCAGGGCAACCGCGTCTTCGACTCGCTCTACGACGAGCCGCTGCCGGCGGCGCGGATCGAGCTGAACCGGCCGGTGCGCGACCGGGCGATCCTGCGGCGGGCGGAATCGGCGCCGGCGGACATCGTGCCGGGGCTGCTGGCCGCGACCCTCGCCGAGGTGGGGAAGGGGTTCGTGGTGGCCCGGGTGCCGGCGCGGCGGCTCGCCGCCCTGGTCGCCTCCCTGCGCCGCGAGGACGTCCTGATCGCGATCGAGCGGCCGCCGCCCGCCAAGGGCGAGGCGCTGGCGATCGGCCTCGCCGGCCGCGGCTTTGACGGCAACCTGACCTCGGACAGCACCCGCCTTGACGGCTACGTGCTCGCGACCGACGTCGCGCCGACGATCCTCGAACGGCTGGGCGTGGGGGTTCCCGCGGAGATGTCGGGGCGGCCGATCCGGGCGGAGGGATCCGTGGACCCGGTTGCCGTCGTCGATCTGGGCGAGCGGCTGTCGACGATCTCCGAGCGGCGCGGCCCGGTGATCGGGCTCAGCCTGCTGGTCTGGATCCTCGGCCTCGGGTTGGCGGTCGCGGTCGGGCGGGGGAGGGCTGGGCGACTGGGCGTACGGCTCGTCGGCCTGGAGGTGGTCGTGCTGCCGCTGGTCCTGCTGATCGCCGCCGCGGTCGAGCCGGGCCAGACCGCCGAAGCGCTGCTGGCGATGCTCGGCGCGCCGCTGCTGGCGGGGGCGATCCTGTCGCTGTTCGGCGGCTACCGCGCCCTCGCGGTCGCCTCCGCTCTGACCGTCTGCGCCTACGCGCTCGACGTCATCGCCGGTTCGCCGCTGAGCTCGCTCTCGCTGCTCGGGCCCAACCCCGGCCTCGGGGTCCGGTTCTACGGAATCGGCAACGAGCTTGAGGCCCTGCTGGCGGTGCTGATCGTGGCCGGCACCGGTGCGGCGCTCGCCGGGTTCGCGCCGCGCCTGCCGGCACGCCGGTGCGCGGCCGCGTTCCTCGCCGTCGGTGTCGGCGCCGCCCTCGTCTTCGCGGCCGGGCACTTCGGCGCCGACGTCGGCGCGGCGATCGTCTTCCCGCTCGGCGCCGCCGTCGCTGCCGTGGTTGTCGCGGGCGCCCGCCGGCGCGCGGCGCTGCTGGTCCTCGCCGCGCCCCTCGCGGTTCTGGCGCTGCTGGCCGTGATCGACCTCGTCTCCGGCGGCGACGCCCACCTCACCCGCTCGGTGCTCGACGCCGGTGGGCTGGGCGATCTCGCCGACCTCGCCCAGCGGCGCCTGCAGCTGTCCTCCCACAGCTTCACCAGGCCCGTCGTCTACGTCTTCCTGCCTCTGGTCGCCGCCCTCGCCGCCCTCGCGCTCGCCCGCCGCGATCGCCTCGCCGCCTGGGTAAGCGACTACCCGGCGCTGCGGGCCGGCCTGCTCGGCGCCCTCGCCGCGACCCTGGTCGGCACTCTCGCCAACGACTCCGGCGCCCTCCTGCTGGAGATCGGCGCCGCCTACCTGCTCGTCTTCGCCTCCTTCGCCTGGGCTGAGGCCGGTGGATGATCTACCCTTAGCCGTCCGTGCGCATAGCTCTCGTCTCGCCATATTCCTGGTCCTACCAGGGGGGCGTGAACCGGCACGTGGAGGCGCTCGCCGAGGAGTTTCTTGGCCGCGGCCACGACGTTCGCGTGCTCGCTCCCTTCGACCCGCCCGACCGGGTCAGTCGGCTCCTGCACCGGGCCGCCGCCGAGCCACGCCAGTTGCCCGATTACCTGGTCCCGCTCGGGCGCACGATGGGCTTCGGAGCGAACGGGTCCGTCTCCAACCTCGCGCCGTTCCCTGCCGGCGGCATCGTCGCGCCGCGGCGCGAGGTGCGGCGGCAAGAGTTCGACGTGATCCACGTCCACGAGCCCCTGGTGCCGCTGGTCGGCTGGAACGCGACGCTGGGCGCCAGGGCCCCCGTCGTCGGCACCTTTCACGCCTACTCGACCAAGCCGCTCCCCAACCACGTCGCCAGAGCCGTGGGTGCGGGCCGGCTCTTCAACCGCCTCTCGGCCCGTGTCGCCGTCTCCGAGGCGGCCGCCTGGACCGGCCGCCGCTGGTTCGGCGGCGACTACACGATCATTCCCAACGGGGTCGACGTCGACGCGGCCCGGGTCACCCCGGCGCCGGCCGCGGAGGAGCTGAGGATCCTCTTCGTCGGTCGCCCGGAGGAGCGCAAGGGCCTGCCGATCCTGCTCGCCGCCTTCGGCGCCCTGGTCGAGCACGTTCCCTGCCGGTTGACCGTGATCGGGGCCGAGCGCGAGGACGTGGTCCGCTACCTGGCCGACCCGGAGCTGCTGGGCTCCATCGACATCCACGGCCGCGTCTCCGGTGCGAGCCTCTGGGCCGAGCTGCACGGCGCCGACGTCCTCTGCGCCCCCTCGCTCTCCGGCGAGAGCTTCGGCATGGTCCTGACCGAGGCCTTCGCCGCCGGTACTCCGGTGATCGCCTCCAACATCGCCGGCTACAGCGACGTCGTCACCGACGGCGTCGACGGGCGGCTGGTGCCGCCCGGGGATCCCCAGCGCCTCGCCGAGGAGCTGCAGCGGGCCCACCACGAGCCGGAGCGGCTGCGGGCGATGGGGGAGGCGGCTCGCCGCAGCGCCCAGCGCTACGCCTGGCCCCGCGTCGCCGACCAGGTGACCGGCGTCTACGAGCGCGCGCTCGCGGCGCCCCGCCCGGTCGGCGCCGGCGAGCGCGCCGCCCACTGGGCCGGCCTGCGCCCGGCCGACGGAGGGCCGCGGCGCCCGGCCCAGAAGCTGCCCTCGCTCGACCCCGCTCCGGCCCGGGCCGGCGGCCGCGGCCGCCGGGCTGCCCGCCGGGCGGGGCTGGCGGTCGCCGGCGCGCTCGGGATCGGCCTCACGGTGCTCGCCGCCCAGAAGATCGGCGTCGACAACGTCGTCGAGAGCATCGTCCGCTCGAACCTCACCTGGGTCCTGGTGGCGTGTGGGCTGATGGCGCTCTCGCTCTTCTTCCGCGCCGCCTCCTGGTACTGGATCGCCCGCGCGGCGTTGCCCAGCCGCTCGGTCCGTCGCCGTGACGTCACCTCGGCGACGATGATCGGGGTGCTGATGTCGGCGACGCTGCCGGCTCGCCTCGGCGAGCCCGCGCGCGCCCTCGCCCTCGCCCGGCGCACCGGCCGCATGCGCGAAACCTTCCCGGTCCTGCTGGGGACCCTGGTCTCGCAGACGCTGCTCAACCTGGTCGCGCTGGCGTTGCTGGGAGTGATCATCGTCTCGACCACGCCGCTCTTTCACTCCGGCACCCAGAAGCTGTTCGCCTTCAGCCTGGTGCCGCTGATCCTGCTCCTCGTCGTCCTCGTCGCGCCGATGCTGATGCGCCGCAACGGCAGCGGCCGCCTCGCCCGCGCCGGTGCCGCTCTTCACAGGGCTCTGATCCAGGTGCGCGCCGGCCTCGCGGTGTTCCGGGACCCGCGCCAGGGCGCCGCCGCCGCCGCTGCCCAGCTGGGCGCCTGGGCGATCCAGCTTGCGGCCTGCTGGGCCCTGCTCTACGCGCTGGGGTTGGACGGGCAGGCCGGGATCGGAGCCGCTGCCGCCGTCCTCTTCGCCGTCAACGTCACCGCGGTCGTGCCGGCCACCCCTTCGAACATCGGCGTCTTCCAGCTCGCCGTGATCAGCGTCCTGCACACCGGTTTCGGCGTCGGCACGGCGGACGCCCTCGCCTACGGCGTCATCCTCCAGGCGGTCGAGATCGCCACCGCCGTCGCCCTCGGCCTACCCGCCCTCGTCCGCGAGGGCCTCACCTGGAGCGACCTGCGCGTCCAGGCCCTCTCGACCGCCCCGGTGCGGCTCGATCCGAAACCGCGCGAGCCCGGCGCGGCCCGCCGCCAGGGCACCGTCTAAGCACTCGCTTTTCTGCGACCACGCGGCAAGGGCCTCCTCTGGTTTGCAGGGGGAAACAGACCCACCCCCTTGCTCGCGGCAAAGCAGTGCTCAATAAATACGCAAAGTCTTTGACTAGTAGGACTTATGTGCCTAGTAATGCGGGGGTCTGTCAAAAGGCCTTGGTGGTCCCTAACGGCGGTCAAGGCGCGACTCCTAGGAGGAGAAATGTTCAGGAAAACGATCATGTTGGGGCTGTGTGCGGCCGCAGTAACGGCCGCCGCGCTGCCGGCTTCCGCGATGGCTCAGTGGACGGATTTGACAAGCCCGATTGCCACGTCCAAAACGATCGAGCTCACAGGCACAAATTTCAAATTCAGCAGCGGTCCGGCGGGCTCGCTTGAATGCCATATGACAGCCCAAGTAATCCTTCACCCCGGGACCACAGGCACAGTAACGATGTTCGATCCCGAAGGAAGCGTGACAACCGCGTGCAAAGCCGGCGGTGCGCTAGCGAACTGCCAAATGCACGGTTTTCAAGCCACAGGCTACAACGGCAAAGAACTGACAGAAGAACCGTGGCTCCTGCATACCGATACAAAAGACATAACCATCACAACCGGCAGTATCCACACAGTTATCACAGGACAATTCTGTGCGTTGGGCCAAAATCCCGCCACTGTTACGGTCACACCCGGCACGTTGACAGGGCATGTGGACAATACACACGCAGTCTCGACAATTCAAACCACAGGAACCTTGCAAACCGATTCCATACTTGGCAAATTCGCCACCACCATCAGCGGCGTGTGGCACGTCAAAGGGCCTGACGTCGGCACATACGGCATCACATAGGCCAGAGCAAAGCTCGAGAGCGCAGCTGTGAGTTGGGAGAACTGGGGCGCCGATTGGCGCCCCAGTTCCCGAGCCCGGCGGGGCGCGCCGGTAGGGGCGCCATCTCGACACGCACTGTTTTGTAGTCCCGCGGCAAAATTCTCCGGCGGTTTGCAGGCAGAACAAACCCCGCCTCCTGGTTCATAGTGGCCAACATTTTCATATATATGTAAAGTCTTTGACTGGTTGGACTCGTGTGCGTAGTAATGCGGGGATCTGTCAAAAGGCCTTGGTGGTCCCAAAGGCGGTCAAGGCGCGACTTCAGGAGGAGAAAATGTTCAGGAAGACGATAATGCTGGGGCTGTGTGGCCGCGCTGGCGGCACTCGCGCTGCCGGTTTCGGCAATCGCTAGCCTCGATCCACCGTTATCACCACGCAGGGTGGCATCTGGTGGCTTGATGTAGGTAACAGCGTCAGGGCGGTTTGCGGAACCCCCCCGGCGCTCCTTTCGAGGTCGGTTGCCGGCGAATCGGAGCGCGGGCGCCCGCTCCCAGGCAGGCCGAGATCGACAGTCGCATCGAGTGGAGTGAGGCCGGGGAGCGAGCCTGAGGTCAGGGGCTCGAAGCGGCCGGCAACGCCGGCAACCGCGCGAACGCCGCAGCCAGTGCCTCGGCCCACGGCCAGGAGCGAGGCAGCCGCAGCGTCACCCGCCGGCCTGAGCGCACGAGGCGCCCGGCAACGTGCAGGAGGCGCTGGCGGGCGCGCTTGGGCTCGGCTAGGGCGAGCTCTCCCTTCAGGCAGAGCAGGGCCGCCCAGCGCAGCAGGATCTGGGCTGCGAGGGAGACCTCCAGCCAGGCCTGGTTGTGGGCGAAGGCGGCGAAGGGCATCTTGGCCATCCCGGTGTCCTTGCCAGTGCGGATCGCGTCCTCCACGCGGGCGCGGCGGCGGTGACGCAGCTCCAATGCCGCGATGTCGGCGCCTTCTTGGTCGGTGATGTGGGCGGTGTGGCGGTAGCCAGCCTCGCAGTCGAAGACCGAGAGCTGGGCACCGGGATGTGGGCGCTCGCGGCGGCAGATCAGCCGCGTGCCCTCGGGCCAAGTCGAGAGGTCGACGCGGTCGGTGAGCTCTGCGACCTGGGCGCCCTTGCGCTCGGCGCCCTCGCCGTCGATCGCGCTTCGCCAAGCCGACTCCGGCAGCGCTCCGATCGCCTCGCGCACCCGTGCGTCGACCTCGTAGCCAACCGAGAAGCGCACGCCTGCGTCGCGGCAGTCCTGGGTGAAGGCGTGGGTTCGCCCGCCGATGTCTGCGCGGACGAGGATCTCGCGGCCGAGGTCAGCTTCGGGCAGCTGCTCGAGGGCAAGCTGCAAGACCTCGAAGTGGTCGGCGGCGGGTGTGGGCGGCGGCGTTGCCGGGGCGCAGGATCCCGGCCAGCGGCTCGCCTGTCTCGGCCAGGTAGCAGAGCAGGGGATGAAAGCCGAAGCCGCCCTTGTAGTTGCCGGCGGCGCCTTGCTTCTCGGAGTGGGCGAGGAGTAGCGAGGCGTCGATATCGAGGATCAGCTCCTGCGGTCGGGCTCCGGCATCCCAGGCCTTGGCCAGCGCCTTGGCGCGAGCGCCGCGGATCGCTTCGAGCAGATCGGCGTCGATCGACTTCAGCACCCGGTGGGCTGTCGTCTCCGAAGCGACCACCCCGAACAGCGCCTGCTGGCCGCGCAGCACGCCGAGGTCTGAGATGCGATCGCCGCCGTCGGCGACCGCGACCGCGAGGTCGCGCAGGACAACACCGGGGTTGTGGGCGCAGCGACGCTCTCGGGTAGGCGGCCATTGCCGCCGAAAGATCCGCGGTGAGCCCGAGCCGGTCGGCCAGCTCGACCAACAGGTAGGCGCCGGCGTGGGAGACGAGCCCCTCGCCGTCCGCCCTGACTTCTACGGTTTGCGCCGTCGTTTGTGTCTTCACCTTCCGGGTGTCCTCCTGGGTTTGTGGGAATGGGCTCGCAAACCACATTCTCAAGACCCAAGAGGACGCTCCCGGAGGGGTTTCTCAGGTGCTTATCGGTGGATCAGGGCTAGCTATCCAGACGTGTGAACACGACTGATGAGAAGCGGGCCAGGCGCGCGAAGTCCATGCGGTCAGGGGTTTCGAGGTACGGCACTCTGGGGCGCCCCCGCGTCAGGTATCTGGAGAGCTCGTGGCGGCCCAGGAACCTTCAAAGCCGCAGGATAACGACTATCTGATCCATAGGCGGCAGCCCCCTCCCCCCGCAAGGCGGTAGCGAGTGAGTACGTGCGTGGATTTGCGTCCGCGCGGATGCGACATCCAGCGTTTTGCAGGGAGCCTTTGGCTGCCCGATCTTAGTTTAAGCAAACTGCCTTGACTATTTACACCGAAAGCGACTAAGCATGCACGGACCGAAGTCGGGCTCCCTTCGGCGATCCAGTCCGTGGAGGCTCCGACGCGAACCTGCCTCGGCCGCTGCGCGAAAGCACCGGTACGAGGTCAGACGAGGAGGTAACCAGATGTTGAAGAAGCTCATGATGCTGGCGGTCGCTGTGGCCGCGCTGGCGGCGCTGGCGCTGCCGGTTTCCGCGATGGCTCGGTGGACGGATGAAACAATCCCAATTCCCACGTCTAGGACGGTTGAGTTCACAGGCACAAACGTTAAATTCAGCAGCGGTCCTGCGGGCTCAATTGAATGTCATACCACAGCCCAAGTTATTTTCCACCCTGGGACCACAGGCACAGTCACCATGTTCGACCCCGAAGGAAGCGTGACAACCGCGTGCAAAGCCGGCGGTGCGCTGGCGAACTGCCAAGTGCACGAAGTGCAAGCCACAGGCTACAAAGGCGGCACGCTGACAGCTGAACCGTGGGACCTCCACACCGATACAAATGACATAACAATCACAACCGGGGATATCCACTCGACGATCACAGGACAATTCTGTGCGACGGGCCAAGCCTCGGCCACCGTCACGGTCACAGGCGGCGATGTGACAGGGCATTTGGACGACAAACACAAAGCCTCGACAATTCAATTGACAGGAACCCTGCAAACCGACTCTCCACTCGGCAAATTCGCCACGACTATCAGCGGCCTGCAGCACGTCAAAGGAACCGACGCCGGCACATACGGCGTCACATAGGCCAGAGCAAAGCTCAAGCCTCTAGCTACGAGTTAAGGAACCGGGGCGCCGATCGGCGCCCCGGTTCTCGTTGGCGGGCAGTTGCTTTCATCCTCCGTTGGGATACTCAGGTGTTCATTGACAAGATCGCTAACGTTCCTTATGCTCGATTCGCCCTGGGAAAGGGCAAGGGATGCTGGAACACAGGGAACCGGCAGGGACAGAAGGGCTGAGATGAACATGCGCACGGGTCGGATTTTCGGCAGGGCCCTCACCCTCTTGGGCACCCTGTGCGCGGGGGCGCTTGCGTTCCTCGCCCCGAGCGCCGGTGCCGTCGGCTGCCCCAACGAAGCCCTGCGCGAAGCCCAGGGAGCCACCGCGCTGCCGGGCTGCATGGCACTGGAGATGGTGAGCCCGCCGAAGAAGTTCTCAGAGCCCGCCTTCTTTCCCTCCTTCTCCTACGACGGCAACCGCACCCTCTACAGGGCCCAGGCCGCGCTGGCGGGCACCCCGGGCTATCAGTTCTACGGCGGCGATCCCTATGTCGCCACTCGTGGGGCCGGAGGTTGGACGGCAGCTGCGACCGGCCCACCGCTGTCGGAGCTGGTCGGCGGCGGGCGCCACTACGGCGGCGCCGCCGCCTTCACGCCGGCGCTGGACCGCTGGGTCCAGTTGGGTACGAGCCAGTCCCAGAACCTCCTCGGACTGGTGCAGCTCTTCGGTGGCGGCCTCGACGGCTCCTTCGGGCCGCTCTCGCCGCTGATGGTGGCGGTCGACAACAGCGGCGGCCCGCTGCTCCAGTTCGCGGTCGGGCAGATAGACGTCAGCGCCGCGGCGGCCCAACTCTCGACCACCGTGCTGCGGCTCCGCAGCTCGCTGATCTCCTACCTGCCGGGGGACCCCAAGCCGCCGCCGGGAAGCGGGGGCGAGGAGGCCGGAGGAGACCGCAACAGCTACGTGACCTCGATCTCCGGCGGGGAACCGGCGGTCGAGCTGCTCGCCCGCGACAAAGACGACACCGTCTACGGGGGACGTTGCGGTGCTCACCTCGGTGGCTTGGGCGCGCTGATCAACCAGGGAGCCCTCTCGGCCTCGGGCGAGCGCATCTTCTTCTCGACCCGCCCCGCCCAGCCTTTCAACTCCGAAACCGGCGAAGGGCCCGGCTGCGACACCGACAACCCGCTCCGCATCATGGTGCGCAGCGCCACCGAAGCGGGCCCCGAGATAGCCCCGCTCCTACCCGGCGGCCTGCCCGAATGGGAACAGCCCGGCGATGACCTCTTCGAAGCCGCCTCGGCCGACGGTACCAGGGTCTACCTGGCGACGCCGCGCAAACTCACCGCCTCCGATACCGACGCCAGCGCCCAGCCCTGCGGCGACGAAATCGGCACCTCCAAAGGCTGTGACCTCTACCTCTATGACGGGAGCAAGCCTGAAGGCGAACGCCTGACCCAGGTCTCCGCCGGTGAAGGCCCAGCCCCCGCCGACGTCCTCAGCACCGCCACCGCGATCTCCGGCGACGGCTCGCGCGCCTACTTCGCCGCCCAGGGCGTGCTCACCGCCGACACCAACCCCGAAGGGGCGAGCGCGGTGCTCGGCAAACCCAACCTCTACGCCTATGACGCCGGCACCAACCAGCTCGCCTTCATCGGCACCCTGGCCGAAGCCGACAAAGAGGGCCTGTGGGGTGCTGAGGGAAGCTTCTTCGGCGACGCCTACGCCGCGCCCCTCTACGGTCCGGGAGGTCCCGAAGGAGAAGCGGGCGGCGACGGCCACGCCCTCGCCTTCGCCTCCAAAGCCCCGCTCACCGCCGATGACGAAGACGGCGGCTTTCGCGACGTCTTCCGCTACGACGCCGACTCCGACGCCCTGGAGCGCGTCTCCAGAGCCGCCCTCGGCGGCTCTGACAACGGACCCTTCGACGTCACCGTCAACCCCAACGGCGGCCAGGAACCGGAAACCAACTTCGGCGAGCAGTCGCGCTGGGCCGGCGAGGACGGCCAGAGCATCGCCTTTGCCACCGAAGAGGCGCTCCTGCCCGGCGACGGCGACGAAGCGATCAATCCCTACGTCTGGAAGGCGGGAGAGCTGGGCGCCGCGGCGGCGAAGATCGTGATCCCGCCCACGATGGCCCCCGACGGCGAGCAGATGGCCTTCGCGACCCGCACCTCGCTCCTGCCCCAGGACAAGGACACCGCCGAAGACGCCTACGTGGCCCGCGAAGGCGGCGGCTTCCCCTTCCCGGTGGAACCCGTCCCAGGTTGCGACCCGCTGCTTGAAGGTGGCTGCCAGGGTGCGGCTGCACCGTCGCCGGCACCGGTTCCCGCTCCCACTACCGATACCAAGGGCAACGTCCGCGAAGCCCCGAAATGCAAAAAAGGCTTCGTGAAGAAGAAAGGCCGTTGTGTGAAGAAGAAGCCCAGCCACTCCAAAGGCAAGAAACGAGCCGGTCATAACAGGAGGGCAGGGCGATGAGCGCGAACAACGGCAAGCGCAGCTCCAAGCGTCGCCTCAGGCGCTTCATCAAGAGCAAACGCAGGCCCAAGCGTAGCCTCAGGCGCCTCCTCAGGCGCAAAAGGGCCAGGCGCAAGGCGGCCAGGCGCAACACCACGAACATCTTTCTCGCGGGCATCACGTGGACGCTGTTCTTTTCCTTGTTTACCGCCAGTGCTCTGGCGGTACCACAGTTGGATCTCCAACTGAAACGGATCGAGGCGCCGGTAAACCGGGGTGATGAACGGCTGGTCCACACCGTCGCGATCAAAAACAACGCCAAATCCGAACCGAGCGTGGGGGACGAGCTGACGTGCAACACGGGAGGCGGATCGGGCAACCCGGCCCCGACGCTCACCTACGAGTGGCGGCGAAACGGGACCGCGATCCCGGGCGCGACCGCCGAAACCTACGCCGTCGCCGTCGCCGACGAAGGCAAGGCGATCCAGTGCGCGGTGAAGGCGACCAACCAGAGCACACCCTCGGGTACGGCCAATACCGAAGCGGGCTCGAACGTGATCACGAACGTGATCATGGCGACGGGAGACGGCGTACTTGAAGCCGGCTCGAACGTGATTACCGACCGCGTAGTGACAAGTGGCGAGTTCGCCACGGGGCAGACGATCAGCGGCGAATGCATCCCGGCGGGGACGACGATCAAAGTCAACGAAGCGATCTTTACTCCCGAAATTGTCCTCTCGGCCCCGGTCACCTGCAGCGGAAAAAAATCCTTCGTGGCCGGCCCGGGGGGCTTCGGCCCAGGGGCGAGCATCAGCGGAGCGGGGATCCCGCCGGGGACGACGGTTACGGCGGCGAGCGGGCTGAGCCTGACGCTGTCGAGCAACGCGACCGCGACCGCGACGGGGGTGGCGATCGCGGGCAGCTTCCCGCCGCTGTCCTCGCTGCGCGTCTCGCCGCCGGTGGTGGCGGCGCCACCACCGGTGCCGGCGGGGCCGAGCGGCGGCGCGAACCCGGTGATCGGATTCGAATTCGGGCACCCGAACGGGGCACGGGGGGAAGGGGCGAAACTGACCTGCAACGCGCCGGTGGGGTGGACGGCGGGCGCCGCGATCAGCTGGAGCTTCCAGTGGCTGCGAAACGGGGAGCCGGCGCCGCACGCGCCGCTGGAAACGACGGCGACCACCAGCAAATACGAACTGCAGAGCGCCGATGTCGAGCCGGCGTCGTACATCCAGTGCGAAGCGATCGCGAGCGCCGGCGGCACCACGGTGAGCGCAATCGGCATCGCCGGCCCCACCAACCCGGAACTCCCGCGCCCCTATCGCCCGCCCGGCGCCGGCTCCCCCACCATCGACTTCGAAAACCAGAGCTCGGGCCTGGTGACCTTGGCGCTGGAAATGCCAGGCGGTGAAGAAACCCACGTCTTCAAGGCACGCGGCAACAAATGGAGCTGCACGAAAACGGCGCCGACGCCCTCGGCCCACGCGACGGTGAGCTGCACCCGCTCCGATTCGCTCTCCCCCCAGGATTCCTATGAGCAGGTGGAAATCGTCACCTCGGTCGGCAAGAACCCGCCCGAAACCCTCATCACCAAAGCCGAAGTCTCCGGCGGCGGCTCGGCGCCCGACAGCGCGATCGACGAATACACGATCCTGGGCCCGCGGGTCCCGTTCGGCTTCAAAGCCTTCGAGACCGAAGTCCTCGACGACCTCGGCGACGACTACACGAAGGCCGGCGGGCACCCGTTCTCGGCGGGGGCGACGCTGGAATTCAACACCCACGTGCGGGCGGAAGAGGAAGCAGAAGCGGATAGATCCTTCGAAGCCCTGAACGGCTCAACCAGGGAAGTGAGGACCGACATCCCGCCGGGCTTCCTCGGCAACCCGGTGGCGATCGGGGAGCTCTGCCCGTCGGTGACCGACATCCTCGCCAAAAAATGCCCGGCGGGGAGTGCGGTGGGGAGGATCACGACCGAACTTCCGACCGGCGGCTTCACGGACTTCCCGATCTATGCGATAGAGCCCGAATTCGGGGTGGTGGCGCAGTTCGCCTTCAAAGTCGCCGATTTCGTCTACACCCTGGCGCCGGAGCTGCGGCCCGAGGACGGCTACGCGATCACGATCGCGACGCCGCCGCTGCCGAAGGTGCCGGAAGTGCTGGCGGCGGACGTGGAGCTGTGCGGCTTTGGGACCGAACTGGGGTCCACGCCCCAGGGCCCCATCGTCAAACGCTGCCTCAGCCCCGGCGAGGGGGGTTCCACCGAACTCCCCTTCCTGACCAACCCGACGCGCTGCTCGGGAGGAGCGCCGACGACGACGATCTCCGCCGACAGCTGGGAGGAACCCGGCAACTTCGTCAGCAAATCCTTCCAATCGCTACCGCTGACCGAATGCGACCAGGTCTCCTTCGAACCGCAGATCTCCCTGCAGCCGACCTCCCGCCAGGCCGACTCGCCGACCGGGATGAACGTGGAGGTGACGATGCCCACCGCCGGCCTCGAAGACCCCTTCGGCACCGCCGAGGCGAACCTGAAGAGCGCCAGGGTGACCCTGCCGGTGGGGATGGCGGTGAATCCCTCCGCGGCCAGCGGGCTCGGGGCCTGCACCCTGCCCGAGATCGGGATCTCGCCGGCCGGTGTGCCCAACGACAACCCCATCGCCTGCCCGGAATCCTCCAAGGTCGCCACGGTTGAAGCCGAGACCCCGCTGCTCGAGGAAACCCTGCAGGGCAACGTCTATATCGCCAAGCAGTCCGAGAACCCCTTCAACTCGCTCTTGGCCCTCTACCTGGTGATCGACTCGCCCAAGAACGGGATCCTCGTGAAGCTGGCGGGCAAGGTCAGCCCCGACCCGATCACCGGCCAGCTCACGGTCAGCTTCGATGACAACCCCGAGGTGCCGGTGAGGAGCGTGCGGCTGCACTTCGACGGCGGCCAGCGGGCGGCGCTGATCAACCCGCCCCTGTGCGGCAACTACGGCGGCGAAGAAGGCGGGCCGAGGGGAATCGAAGCGGCGCTCTCGCCCTGGAACGCCGCCGACCCCGAGAACCCGAGCCCGGCGGAGACCGTCAACTCGGTCTCGGCCTTCACGATCGACGAAGGCCCGGGCGGGGGGCCCTGCCCGAGCGAGGCGCTGGAGCCGAAGCTGCGGGCCGGGCTCGCCGACCCCAGCGCCGGCGCCGTCACCCCCTTCGTGCTCGATCTCTCCCGCGAAGACGGCACCCAGCGCTTCCGCGCCGTCGAGGTGAGCACCCCCCGCGGCCTGGTCGCCTACCTGAAGGGAATCCCCTACTGCCCCGAGGCGGCCCTGGCCCAGATCCCCAGCGCCGCCGGCAGCGGCGCCGCCCAGCTCGCCTCCCCGAGCTGCCCGGCCGCCTCTCAGGTCGGCACTGTCGTCGCCGGCGCCGGCGCCGGCACCAGCCCCTTCTACCTGCACACCGGCCGCGCCTACCTCGCCCCCCCCTACAAAGGCGCCCCCTTGTCCCTGGCGATCGTCAACCCGGCCGTGGCCGGGCCCTTTGACCTCGGCAACGTGGTGGTCAGGACGGCCCTGCGCGTGAACCCCGAAACGGCGGAGATCACCGCCGTCTCAGACCCCCTGCCGACGATCATCGAGGGGATCCCGCTCGACGTCAGAGACATCCGGGTAAACGTCGATCGCCCCAACTTCACGATCGCGCCGACCAACTGCGAACCGACGGCCACTTCGGCCCAGGTGAGCGGGGAGAAGGGCGCGGTGGCCAATGTCAGCGACCGCTTCCAGGTCGGCGGCTGCGACAAGCTCAAATTCAAGCCCGACCTGAAGCTGCGCCTGCACGGCAAGACCCGCCGCGGCGCCTACCAGCGCCTGGTCGCGACCGTCACCTACCCACCGGGAGGCGGCTATGCCAACGTCGCCTCCGCCGCGGTCACCTTCCCCCACTCCACCTTCCTCGCCCAGGAGCACATCAGGACGATCTGCACCCGCGTGCAGTTCGCCGCCGATCAGTGCCCCCAGGGCTCGATCTACGGCAAGGCCAAGGCGACCAGCCCCCTGGTCGACTACACCCTGCAAGGCCCGGTCTACCTGCGCTCCTCCTCCAACCCGCTGCCCGACGTGGTGGTCGCCCTACGCGGCCCCGCCCACCAGCCCCTGGAGATCGACCTGGCCGGCCGCGTCGACTCCAAGGACGGCGGCATCCGCAACACCTTCGACCTCGTCCCCGATGCCCCGGTGACCAAGTTCACGCTGGAGATGAAGGGCGGCAAGAAGAGCCTTCTGGTCAACAGCCGCAACCTCTGCAAAGGCACCCAGCGGGCGACCGTGCGGCTGAAAGCCCAGAACGGCCTCAGCCGCGACTTCCGCCCGGTGGTCAAGAACGACTGCAAGGGGAAGGGCGGGGGCAAAGGAAAGAAGTAGCAGCAGGCGCGGGGGGAGGTAGGGGGCTCCGGAAAGGGGGAGTCGCAGCAGGGCGAGTTCGGGACAATTGCGTTGAGTGGCACCCTGCAAACCCATTTCCCGTATTCGGCAAATTTGCCACCAGGAACCGACGCCGGGACATACGGCATCACATAGGCCAGAGCAAAGCTCTCAAGCCTCTAGATACGAATTGAGAACCGAGGCGTCGATCGGCGCCCCGGTTCGCTATGGCGTCCGCTCGACCTCGCCTCAGCAGTATCGAGCAAAGGACGTACGTGGATTTGCGCCCCCGCGGATGCAGCATCCATTGATTTGCAGGGACCCTTCCTCCGCGTGCCTTTAGTTTGAGCAAGCAATCTTGACTACCTACACCGAAAGCGACTAAGCATGCACGGACCGAGGTCGGACTTTTCCGCGATCCAGCCGGTGGAGACCCCGACGCGAACCTGCCTCGGCCCGATGTGTAAAAGCACCGGTCCGAGGTAAGACCAGGAGGTAACCAGATGTTGAAGAAGCTAATGATGCTGGCGGTCGCTCTGGCCGCGCTGGCGGCGGTGGCGCTGCCGGTTTCCGCGATGGCACAGTGGACGGATAACACAAGCCCAATCACCACACCCAAAACGATTGAGTTCACAGGCACAAACGTCAAATTCAGCAGCGGTTTTGCGGGCTCGATCGAATGCGAAACGACAGCCCAAGTAATTCTCCACCCCGGGACCACAGGCACAGTCACTATGTTCGATCCTGATGGGGTCGTGACAGACGTGTGCAAAGCCGGCGGCGCTCTGGCGAACTGCCAAGTGCACGAAGTGCAAGCCACAGGCTACAAAGGTGGCTCGCTGACAGCTGAACCGTGGGACCTCCACACCAATACACAAGACATCACAATTACAACCGGGGATATCCACACCACTGTCACAGGACAATTTTGTGCAGTGGGTTCAGGTAGCATTACGGTCACAGGCGGCGATGTGACAGCACATGTGGACGACCCACACAAAATCTCGACAATTCAAATAACAGGCACGCTACAAACCGATTCCGCACTCGGCAAATTCGCCACTACCATCAGCGGCACGCAGCACGTCAAAGCACCCAACAACGGTACATTTGGCCTCACATAGGTCAGAGCGGAGTTCGAGACAGAGCAAGGCTCAAGAGTCTAGCTAGGAGTTGAGAAACCGGGGCGCCGTTTGGCGCCCCGGTTCTCGCTAGCTCTCCTACCCCAGACGTTGTGAACACGACTGAGCAGCGGCCGGTCCCCCAATGAGCTGTGGAGACGACGCCGTTGTAGTAATGCAGGAAGAATGGCAGGGAGGGCAGCTACCTCGGTCTCTCTCAAGGGCGGTAGCGAGTGAGTGCGTGCGTGGATTTGCGCCCGCGCGGATGCGACATCCAGCGATTTGCAGGGAGCCTTCCGCCATATGCTTCTTGTTTAAGCAAAGTACCTTGACTATTTATATCGAAAGCGACTAAGCATGCACGGACCGAAGTCGGGCTTCCTTCGGCGATCCAGTCTGTGGAGGCCCCGACGCGAACCTGCCTCGTACCGCTGCTCGAAAGCACCGGCACGAGGTCAGACCAGGAGGTAACCAGATGTTGAAGAAGCTCATGATGCTGGCGGTCGCAGTGGCCGCGCTGGTGGCGGTGGCGCTGCCGGTTTCCGCGATGGCGAATTGGACGGATAACGGAAAACCGATCACCTCGAAAGCGACGGTTGAGTTCACAGGCACAAACGTCAAATTCAGCAGCGGTCCGGCGGGCTCGATCGAATGCCATACCACAGCCCAAGCAATTTTCCACCCCGGGACCACAGGCACAGTCACCATGTTCGATCCCGAAGGAAGCGTAACAACCGCGTGCAAAGCCGGCGGCGCTCTGGCGAACTGCCAAGTGCACGAAGTGCAAGCCACAGGCTACAAAGGCGGCACGCTGACAGCCGAACCGTGGGACCTCCACACCGATACAAAAGACATAACCATCACAACCGGAGATATCCACTCGACTGTCACAGGACAATTCTGTGCGACGGGCCAAACCACGAGCACCGTTACGGTCACAGCTGGTACGGTGACAGGACATGTCGACGACCCAGACAAAGTCTCGACAATTCAATTGACAGGTACGTTGATCACCGATTCCAAACTCGGCCAATTCGGCACCACCATCAGCGGCGTACAGCACGTCAAAGGAACCGACGCCGGCACATACGGCATCACATAGGCCAGAGCAAAGCTCAAGCCTAGCCTAGCTATGAATTGAGGAACCGGGGCGCCGATCGGCGCCCCGGTTCTCTTGATGGCAGTTGCTTTCCATCTTCCGTTGGGGTACTCAAGTGTTCATTGACAAGATCGTTAACGTTCCTTATGCTCGGATCGCCCGGGGAAGGGGCGAGGATGCTGGAACACAGGGAATCGGCCAGGGACAGGAGAGCTGAGATGAGCATGCGCACGGGTCGAATTTTCGGCAGGGCACTCACCGTTTTCGGCGCTTTTTGCGCGTGGGCACTTGCGTTCATCGCACCGAGCGCCGGTGCCGTCGGCTGCCCCAACGAAGCCCTGCGCGAAGCCCAGGGAGCCACCGCGCTGCCGGGCTGCATGGCACTGGAGATGGTGAGCCCGCCGAAGAAGTTCTCAGAGCCCGCCTTCTTTCCCTCCTTCTCCTACGACGGCAACCGCACCCTCTACAGGGCCCAGGCCGCGCTGGCGGGCACCCCGGGCTATCAGTTCTACGGCGGCGATCCCTATGTCGCCACTCGTGGGGCCGGAGGTTGGACGGCAGCTGCGACCGGCCCACCGCTGTCGGAGCTGGTCGGCGGCGGGCGCCACTACGGCGGCGCCGCCGCCTTCACGCCGGCGCTGGACCGCTGGGTCCAGTTGGGTACGAGCCAGTCCCAGAACCTCCTCGGACTGGTGCAGCTCTTCGGTGGCGGCCTCGACGGCTCCTTCGGGCCGCTCTCGCCGCTGATGGTGGCGGTCGACAACAGCGGCGGCCCGCTGCTCCAGTTCGCGGTCGGGCAGATAGACGTCAGCGCCGCGGCGGCCCAACTCTCGACCACCGTGCTGCGGCTCCGCAGCTCGCTGATCTCCTACCTGCCGGGGGACCCCAAGCCGCCGCCGGGAAGCGGGGGCGAGGAGGCCGGAGGAGACCGCAACAGCTACGTGACCTCGATCTCCGGCGGGGAACCGGCGGTCGAGCTGCTCGCCCGCGACAAAGACGACACCGTCTACGGGGGACGCTGCGGTGCTCACCTCGGCGGCCTGGGCGCGCTGGTCAACCAAGGCGCCCTCTCGGCTTCGGGCGAGCGCATCTTCTTCTCGACCCGCCCCGCCCAGCCCTTCAACTCCGAAACCGGCGAAGGGCCCGGCTGTGACACCGACAACCCGCTCCGGGTGATGGTGCGCAGCGCCACCGAAGCGGGCCCGGAGATCTCACCGCTTCTGCCCGGCGGCCTCCCCGAATGGGAACAGCCCGGCGACGATCTCTTCGAAGCCGCCTCTGCCGACGGCACCAAGGTCTACCTGGCGACGCCGCGCAAACTCACCGCCTCCGACGTCGACGCGAGCGCCCAGCCCTGCGGGGATGTGCTCGGCACTTCCAAAGGCTGCGACCTCTATCTCTATGACGCGAGCAAGCCCGAAGGCGAACGCCTGACCCAGGTCTCCGCCGGCGAAGGCCCCGCCCCCGCCGACGTCCTCAGCACCGTCACCGCGATCTCCGGTGATGGCTCGCGCGCCTACTTCGTCGCCCAGGGCGTGCTCACCGCAGACACCAACCCCGAAGGGGTATCGGCGGTGCTCGGCAAACCAAACCTCTACACCTACGACGCCAACGCCAACCAGCTGGCCTTCCTCGGCACTCTGGCCGAAGCCGATAAAGAGGGCCTGTGGGGCACCGAGGGAAGCTTCTTCGGCGACGCCTACGCCGCGCCCCTCTACGGTCCGGGCGGCCCCGAAGAAGAAGCAGGCGGCGACGGCCACACCCTCGCCTTCGCCTCCAAAGCCCCGCTCACGGCCGACGACGAAGACGGTGGCTTTCGCGACGTCTTTCGCTACGACGCCGACTCCGACACTCTGGAGCGCGTCTCCAAGGCGGCTCTCGGTGGCTCTGACAACGGCCCCTTCGACGTCACCGTCAACCCCAACGGCGGCCAGGAACCGGAAACCAACTTCGGCGAGCAGTCGCGCTGGGCTGGCGAGGACGGCCAGAGCATCGTCTTCGCCACCGAAGAGGCGCTGCTGCCCGGCGACGGCGACGAAGAGATCAACCCCTACGTGTGGATAGCCGGGCAGCTGGGAGCGGCGCCAGCGAAGATCGTGATCCCGCCCACGATGGCCCCCAGCGGCGAGCAGATCGCCTTCGCGACCCGCACCTCGCTGCTGCCCCAGGACAAAGACACCGCCGAAGACGCCTACGTGGCGCGCGAGGGCGGCGGCTTTCCGTTCCCGGTGGAACCAGGCGGTGGCTGTGACCCCCTTCCCGAAGGTGGTTGCCAGGGAGCGGCTGGCCCCCCGCCGGCGCCGGTTCCCGGTCCAACCACCGATACCAAGGGCAATGTCCGTGAGGCCCCCGGGTGCAAAAAAGGCTTCGTCAAGAAGAAAGGCCGTTGCGTGAAGAAGCCCCGCCACTCCAAAGGCAAGAAACGAGCCAGCCATGACAGGAGGGCGGGGCGATGAGACGCCCTGTGTCAACCCCCCGCCATTTCCAGGCGCCGCAAATTGCCGTGAAGGGCAGCGTCGTAGGGCGACCCGTCTTGCCAGCAGCGCCACAGGACTCGCGCCCAGGCGCGCCCCAGGGTGCGCAGGGCGTGCGGGTGGTCCTGGCCGCGGGCAACGGCGTCGGCGTAGACCTTGCGGGCCCACGGATGCCACTTGCGGGTCGAGTCGGCGAGCGTCGACCAGGAGTCGCGCAGCCGCTTGTCACAAGCCCGGCGAAAGGCGGCAACGCGGCGCTTGCCCGACTCGACGGCGACGGGGCTCATCCCGGCGTCGGCGGCGAGCGCCGCCTCGGTCGGGTAGCGCTCGCGGGAGTCGCCGAGCTCGGCGATCAGGGTCGCTGGGCAAATCACCGTCTTGCGGTCGCGAAACAGCGGCGCGAAGATCGCCGCGTCGGGGTGGGCGGCGAGCGCCGCGCGGATCTGCGAGGTGAGCTCGCGGATCTGGGCGACGATCGGCTCGAGCGCCGTGACGAGCCCGAGCACGGCGGTGCGGCGGGCCTCGGCCTCCGCCTGAGCGGCGCGGCCGGCGGGCGCCTTGCGCATCCGCTCCAACAGTTCCTCGGGGCTTTTGGAGCCCGAGTACCCCTGCCGGGCGAGCCAGGCGCCGAGACGCCCCGGGCCGAGCCCCTTGGCGTCGGCCGGCCCCGGGCAGCGACGCAGGAAGGCGAGCGAGATCGGCGAGTCGACATCGCGGAAGATCAGCGCTCCGGGCCAGAACGCCTGCAGCTGGGCGCGCAGCTGGTTGGCAAGCTCCACGCGGGCGCAGACCAGGTCCTCGCGAGTCCGCGTCAGCGCCCGCAGCGCCCTGGTCGCATCGGAGTCGGGCACGATCTCCCGCAGCCGGTGGGCGTCGGTGCGCGCCAGCTCGGCGAGCACGAACGCATCGAAGCGGTCCGACTTGCCGCGCGCGACCGAGTAGCGATCACGCGCCGCCTTGGCCTGGTTGGGGTGGACGGCGATCACCGTGATCCCGGCCTCCAGCAGGCGATCGACCAAGATCCCGTCGGGGCGCTCGATCGCCACCCGCACGATTCCCAGCCCGACCAGCTCCCGGCACAGCGCCGCGATCCCCGCCTCGTCGTGGTCGATCAGGCGCTCTCGCACCCGCATGCCGCCTGCGTCGACGACGCAGACCGCGTGCTCCTCAGCTGCCCAGTCGATCCCTGCGAACTTCTCCATCTCTCCTCCTTCTTCGGGTACCTTCGAGTGAGAGCAGACCGAGAGGTGCCCGTGCGCATGCTCACTGGCCGGCGTTCTGCGACGCCACGCCCTGTCGGCGCTTTGGGTGCCTCGCACCGCCGGGAGGCGCGGGTCTCATCGTGGCCCTCTATGGGGCTAGCGCCCGAGGCGCTCTCCCGGCGGCGGTCGGCTCTCTGTGTTCCTCCGGGATCTTCGACGGCCTCGCTGCGCTCGGCCTCTCAATCTCAGGAGAACAAGAGGGAGGATGTCCAGTGAGCGCGAACAACGGCAAGCGCAGCGCCAAGCGTCGCCTCCGGCGCTTCATCAAGAACAAACGCAGGCCCAAGCGCAGCCTCAGGCGCCTCCTCAGGCGCAAAAGGGCCAGGCGCAAGGCGGCCAGGCACAACACCACGAACATCTTTCTCGTGGGCATCACGTGGACGCTGTTCTTTTCTCTGTTTACCGCCAGTGCTCTGGCGGTACCACAGTTGGCCCTACAGCTGGAACGGATCGAGGCGCCGGTAAACCGGGGTGATGAACGGCTCGTTCACACCCTGACGATCAAAAACAACGCCAAATCCGAACCGAGCGTGGGGGATGAGCTGACGTGCCGGGGGACGCTAGAAGACGGGGTCAACTGGTTTGGTAGGCCGGCACCCACCTTCACCTTCAAGTGGCTCCGCAACGGCACCCCGATCCCAAGCGCCACCGAAAAAACCTACACCGTCGCCGTCGCCGACGAAGGCAAGGCGATCCAGTGCGCGGTGAAGGGGACGAACCAGAGCACGCCGGAAGGCACGGCAGACACCGAAGCGGGCTCGAACGTGATCACGAACGTGATCATGGCGACGGGGGACGGCGAACTTGAAGCCGGCTCCAGCGTCATCACCGGCCTGGAAGTGACAAGCGGCAGGTTCGCCACGGGGCAGACGATCAGCGGCGAATGCATCCCGGCGGGGACGACGATCAAAGTCAACGAAGCGATCTTTACCCCTGAAATTGTCCTCTCCACCCCGGTCACCTGCAGCGGGAAAAAATCCTTCGTGGCCGGCCCCGGGGGCTTCGGCGCGGGCGCGAGCATCAGCGGCGCGGGGATCCCGCCGGGGACGACGGTGACGGCGGCGAGCGGGCTGAGCCTGACGCTGTCGAGCAACGCGACCGCGACCGCGACGGGGGTGGCGATCGCGGGCAGCTTCCCGCCGCTGGCCTCGCTGACTGTCTCGCCGCCGGTGGTGGCGGCGCCACCACCGGTGACGGCGGGGCCGAGCGGCGGCTCGAAACCGGTGATCGGATTCGAATTCGGGCACCCGAAAGGGGCGCTTGGAGAAGGGGCGAAACTGACCTGCAACGCGCCGGTGGGGTGGACGGCGGGCGCCGCGATCAGCTGGAGCTTTCAGTGGCTGCGAAACGGGGAACCGGCGCCGCACGCGCCGCTGGAAACGACGGCGACCACGAGCAAATACGAACTGCAGAAAGCCGACGTCGAGCCGGCGTCGCTCATCCAGTGCGAAGCGATCGCGAGCGCCGGGGGCACCAGCGTGGTCGCGATCGGTATCGTCGGCACCACCGAACCGGGGGTCCCGCGCCCATATATTGCGCCCGTCGGCGCCGGCTCCCCCATCATCGACTTCGAAAACCAGACCTCGGGCCCGGTGAACCTGGAGCTGGAAATGCCAGGCGGCGAAGAAACCTACGTCTTCAAGGCGCGCGGCAACAAATGGAGCTGCACGAAAGAGGCACCGACGCCCTCGACCCACGCGACGGTCAAATGCACCCGCTCCGATTCCCTCTCCCCCCAGGCTTCCTATGAGCCGGTGGAAATCGTCACCTCGGTCGGCAAGAACCCGCCCGAACTGCTGGTCACCAAAGCCGAAGTCTCAGGCGGCGGCTCGGCGCCCGACAGCGCGATCGACGAATACACGATCCTGGGCCCACGGGTCCCGTTCGGCTTCAAAGCCTTCAAAACCGAAGTCCTCGACGCGCTCGGCGACGAATACACGAAGGCCGGCGGGCACCCGTTCTCGGCCGGGGCGACGCTGGAATTCAACACCCACGTGCGGGCCGAAGAGGAAGCAGACGAAGACAGATCCTTCGAAGCCCTCAACGGCTCGACCAGAGAAGTGAGGACCGACATCCCGCCGGGCTTCCTCGGCAACCCCTTGGCGATCGGGGAGCTGTGCCCGTCGGTTTCCGATCTCCTCGCCAACGAATGCCCGGCGGGGAGCGCGGTGGGGAGGATCACGACCGAACTTCCCACCGGCGGCTTCACTGACTACCCGGTCTACGCGATGGAGCCGGAATTCGGGGTGGTGGCGCAGTTCGCCTTCAAAGTCGCCGATTTCGTCTACACCCTGGCGCCGGAGCTGCGGCCGGAGGACGGCTATGCGATCACGCTGGCGACGCCGCCGCTGCCGAAGAACCCCGAAGTGCTGGCGGCGGACGTGGAGCTGTGCGGCTTCGGGACCGAACTCGACAACACCGGAATCACTCCCATCGTCAAACGCTGCCTCAACCCCGGCGAGGGAGGCGCCACCGAACTCCCCTTCCTGACCAACCCGACGCGCTGCTCGGGAGGAGCGCCGACGACGACGATCTCCGCCGACAGCTGGGAGGAACCGGGCAACTTCGTCAGCAAATCCTTCCAATCACAGCCGCTGACCGAGTGCGACCAGGTCCAGTTCAAACCGCAGATCTCCCTGCAGCCGACCTCCCGCCAGGCCGACTCGCCGACCGGGATGAACGTGGAGGTGACGATGCCCACCGCCGGCCTCGAAGACCCCTTCGGCACCGCCGAGGCGAACCTGAAGAGCGCCAGGGTGACCCTGCCGGTGGGGATGGCGGTGAATCCCTCCGCGGCCAGCGGGCTCGGGGCCTGCACCCTGCCCGAGATCGGGATCTCGCCGGCCGGTGTGCCCAACGACAACCCCATCGCCTGCCCGGAATCCTCCAAGGTCGCCACGGTTGAAGCCGAGACCCCGCTGCTCGAGGAAACCCTGCAGGGCAACGTCTATATCGCCAAGCAGTCCGAGAACCCCTTCAACTCGCTCTTGGCCCTCTACCTGGTGATCGACTCGCCCAAGAACGGGATCCTCGTGAAGCTGGCGGGCAAGGTCAGCCCCGACCCGATCACCGGCCAGCTCACGGTCAGCTTCGATGACAACCCCGAGGTGCCGGTGAGGAGCGTGCGGCTGCACTTCGACGGCGGCCAGCGGGCGGCGCTGATCAACCCGCCCCTGTGCGGCAACTACGGCGGCGAAGAAGGCGGGCCGAGGGGAATCGAAGCGGCGCTCTCGCCCTGGAACGCCGCCGACCCCGAGAACCCGAGCCCGGCGGAGACCGTCAACTCGGTCTCGGCCTTCACGATCGACGAAGGCCCGGGCGGGGGGCCCTGCCCGAGCGAGGCGCTGGAGCCGAAGCTGCGGGCCGGGCTCGCCGACCCCAGCGCCGGCGCCGTCACCCCCTTCGTGCTCGATCTCTCCCGCGAAGACGGCACCCAGCGCTTCCGCGCCGTCGAGGTGAGCACCCCCCGCGGCCTGGTCGCCTACCTGAAGGGAATCCCCTACTGCCCCGAGGCGGCCCTGGCCCAGATCCCCAGCGCCGCCGGCAGCGGCGCCGCCCAGCTCGCCTCCCCGAGCTGCCCGGCCGCCTCTCAGGTCGGCACTGTCGTCGCCGGCGCCGGCGCCGGCACCAGCCCCTTCTACCTGCACACCGGCCGCGCCTACCTCGCCCCCCCCTACAAAGGCGCCCCCTTGTCCCTGGCGATCGTCAACCCGGCCGTGGCCGGGCCCTTTGACCTCGGCAACGTGGTGGTCAGGACGGCCCTGCGCGTGAACCCCGAAACGGCGGAGATCACCGCCGTCTCAGACCCCCTGCCGACGATCATCGAGGGGATCCCGCTCGACGTCAGAGACATCCGGGTAAACGTCGATCGCCCCAACTTCACGATCGCGCCGACCAACTGCGAACCGACGGCCACTTCGGCCCAGGTGAGCGGGGAGAAGGGCGCGGTGGCCAATGTCAGCGACCGCTTCCAGGTCGGCGGCTGCGACAAGCTCAAATTCAAGCCCGACCTGAAGCTGCGCCTGCACGGCAAGACCCGCCGCGGCGCCTACCAGCGCCTGGTCGCGACCGTCACCTACCCACCCGGAGGCGGCTATGCCAACGTCGCCTCCGCCGCGGTCACCTTCCCCCACTCCACCTTCCTCGCCCAGGAGCACATCCGCACGATCTGCACCCGCGTGCAGTTCGCCGCCGACCAGTGCCCCCAGGGCTCGATCTACGGCAAGGCCAAGGCGACCAGCCCCCTGGTCGACTACACCCTGCAAGGCCCGGTCTACCTGCGCTCCTCCTCCAACCCGCTGCCCGACGTCGTCGTCGCCCTGCGCGGCCCCGCCCACCAGCCCCTGGAGATCGACCTGGCCGGCCGCGTCGACTCCAAGAACGGCGGCATCCGCAACACCTTCGACCTCGTCCCCGATGCCCCGGTGACCAAGTTCACGCTGGAGATGAAGGGCGGCAAGAAGAGCCTTCTGGTCAACAGCCGCAACCTCTGCAAAGGCACCCAGCGCGCGACCGTG
The DNA here is from genome assembly GCA_963720455.1 of uncultured Thermoleophilia bacterium. GTDB lineage: Bacteria > Actinomycetota > Thermoleophilia > Solirubrobacterales > 70-9 > VAYN01. Next base: position 120,111 of record OY970392.1, read on the forward strand.
CGGCTTAAAGCCCAGAACGGGCTCAGCCGTGACTTCCGGCCGGTGGTCAAGAACGACTGCAAGAAGGGCAAGGGCGGGGGCAAGGGGAAGGGCAGGCGCGGGGGGCGGTAGGGGGGCGGCTGGCGCAGCAGGGCGAGCTCGCGGCGCCCCTGGCGCCCCGGTCCTCTGGCCTCTTTCAACAACGTAGTAAGTGCGTGCGTAGATTTGTGCCCGCGCGGGTGCGACATCTAGCGATTTGCAGGGAGTCTTTGGGCACATGCTCTGAGTTTAAGCAAGCTGCCTTGACTATTTACATCGAAAGCGATTAAGCATGCACGGACCGACGTCGAGGTTTCTTCGCGCGATCCAGCCGGTGGGGCTCCGACGCGAACCTGCCTCGGCCTTATGCGCGAAAGCATCGGGCAACGAGGTCAGACGAGGAGGCAACCAGATGTTGAAGAAGCTAATGATGCTGGCGGTTGCAGTGGCTGCGCTGGCGCTGCCGGTTTCCGCCATGGCCAATTGGACGCATGAAACAAATCCGATCACTCAAACCAAGGTGGTTGAATTTACAGGCACAAACGTCAAATTCAGCAGCGGTCCGGCCGGCTCGATTGAATGCCATACCACAGCCTATGTAGTTTTCCACTCCGGGACCACAGGCACAGTCATGATGTTTGATCCCGAAGGAAGCGTTACAACCGCATGCAAAGCCGGTGGCGCTCTGGCGAACTGTCAAGTGCACGAAGTGCAAGCCACAGGCTACCAAGGGAAAGAACTGACAGTCGAACCGTGGGTCCTCCACACCGATACAAAAGACATTACCATCACAACCGGAGATATCCACTCGACCGTCACAGGGCAATTCTGTGCGACGGGTCAAGCCTCCACCACCGTTACGGTCACAGGCGGCACGGTGACAGGGCATGTGGACGACCCACACAAAGTCTCGACAATTGAATTGACAGGTAGCCTGCAAACCGATTCGTCTCTCGGCAAATTTGCTACCGCCATCACCGGCACACAGCACGTCAAAGCACCCACCGGCACATACGGCATCACATAGGCCAGAGCAAAGCTTCAAGAGTCTAGTTAGGAGTTGAGACCGGGACGCCGGGCGGTGTCCCGGTTGTAGTTGCTTTCATCCTCCGTTGGATACCCAGATGTTCATTGGCAGGATCACCAACGTTCCTTATGCTCGGATTGCTCCGGGGGCAAGGATGCTGGACACAGGGAACCGGCAGGGACAAGAGGGCTGACATGAACAAGAACGGCGGCATCCGCAACACCTTCGACCTCGTCCCCGATGCCCCGGTGACCAAGTTCACGCTGGAGATGAAGGGCGGCAAGAAGAGCCTTCTGGTCAACAGCCGCAACCTCTGCAAAGGCACCCAGCGGGCGACCGTGCGGCTGAAAGCCCAGAACGGCCTCAGCCGTGACTTCCGGCCGGTGGTCAAGAACGACTGCAAGAAGGGTGGGGGGCAAGGGGCGGTAGGGGGCGGGCTGGCGCCCGACTCTTCTTTCTTAGCGCGGCAGGGCGGGCGCGCGGGATCGCGGGCTCGCGATTTGGCAGGACTCGCCAATCTGCGCCCGCGCATTTTAGACATCCTGAAAATTGCAGGGAAAAAGGCTCTCTGCTGACGGAATACCGCCATATTTCGGGCTAAAAAAACTTGACTATTAGCCAGGAGACCGAGTATTCATGCTTCTGATCAAGTTGGGCCTCGACGAGAAGCTACCCGTCGAGGCCCGGCAAACATAGCCGTTTCCGGGTGGCTTCAAAGGCAAGCCGGAAAAGGCAACACAGGAGGATAAACCAGATGAAGAAGGCAATTATGCTGGCGCTTGCGATCGGCGCGTTGGTTGCGGTGCCGGCCGCGGCGATGGCTGAATGGACTGACGGCACAGTCAAAGTGCCAACCAACAGAACGATTCAGTTCAAAGGGAACGCCAAATTCAGCAGCGGCTTCCTCGGATCGATCGTTTGCAACACGACATCGCAGACGAAGCTCGAACCAGGAAGTACAGGAACAGTGGAATCGTTCCACCCCGATACGACCACCAAAACCGTGACAGAACAGTGCACGGCTGGCGGTGCACTGGCGGGTTGTCAAGTTCACACCGTGCAATCGACAGGTCTGCCGTGGACGGCTCACGCCAATACAGCAGCAGGCACGATCACGATTACATCGGGGGAAATTCACACCTCGCTCACAGGCAGCTTCTGCGCGAGCAAAACCAGCACAGTCACAGCTGGTACCGTGACCCTCACGCTCGATAACGCTCATGCTGGCACCAACGGCACGCTGAGCGGTCAACTACAAGTCCACACGGAACCCGCGACTGCGGCGACCACGATCAGTGGTCAACAGACCGTCCAGGGCACCGACGCGGGTACATACGGCGTTACATAAGCGCTATTTGTATACGTAAGAAAGAGCCGGGGCGTGAAGTCGCGTTCCGGCTCTTTTCTTTTGAACACCAGTCAGTTCCTTGACAGGGATGCACCTGTTTCCTATGATCGACTCATCGACGGGCCGCCTCAGGGAGGGCGGAGCCGAGGCCAGGCAGGTGCATGGGATGGGAGGCTGAAGTGAGGGCACGAAGAATTGGGGTTCTCCAGGGCGCTGTCTGCGCGCTCGCTCTTTTGTTCGCCGGCCAGGCAACCGCCGCAGACTGCCCCAACGAAGCCCTGCGCGAAGCGCAGAACGCCACCGCGCTGCCGGGCTGCATGGCGCTGGAGATGGTGAGCCCCCCGAAGAAGGCAGCCCAGGCCGCCTTCATCCCCTCCTTCTCCCTCGATGGCGGCCGCACTCTCTACACTGCCCAGGCTCCGCTGGCCGGGACGCCGGGTTATCAGTTCTACGCCGGCGACCGCTACGTGGCCAGCCGCGAAGCGACGGGGTGGCAGACGGCGCCGACTTCCCCGCCGCTGGCGGAGCTGGTGGTAGGGGGGCGCCACGCGGGTGGCCCTTCGGCCTTCACTGCGGATCTCAGCCGCTGGAATCTCTTGGGCGCCAGTCAGCCCGAGAACTTCGTCGGGCTCTTCCAGCTCTTCGGCGGTGGTCTCGACGGATCCTTCGGCCCCCTCTCCCCGCTGATGGTTCCGATCGACAACAGCGGCAGCGAGCAGATCCAGTTCTCCGTTGGTCAGATCGATGTCAGCGCCTCTTCTGCCGATGTTGAGACCAGCGTTCTGCGGGGCCGTATCTCCTTCATCTCGTATCTGCCGGGCGACCCCAAGCCGCCGCCGGGAACCCAGTCTGACGAACCCGGAGAAGATCGGAACAGCTATGTGACCTCCATCGAGGAGGGTCAGCCGGCGGTGGAGCTGCTGGCGCGCGATAAGGACGGGACGGTCTATGGGGGGCGTTGCGGAGCGCACCTGGGTGGACTCAACGCACTCACCATCGAGGGTGCCCTCTCGACCGCCGGCGAGCGCATCTTCTTCTCGACCCGTCCCGCCCAGCCCTTCAACTCGGGAACCGGCGAAGGGCCGGCCTGCGACACCGACAACCCAATCCGGGTCATGGTGCGCACCGCGACCGAAGGAGGTCCGGAGATCGAGCCGCTGCTCCCGGGCGGCCCGATTGAATGGGAACAGGCTGGCGATGACCTCTTCCAGGCCGCCTCGGCTGACGGCACCAGGGTCTACCTCGCCACCCCCCGCAAACTCACCAGCTCCGATGCGGACGCGAGCGCCGAGGAATGCAGCGACCACATCGGTGCTTCCAAAGGCTGCGACCTCTACCTCTACGACTCCAGCAAGCCAATAGGCGAACGGCTGAATCAGGTCTCGGCCGGCGAAGGACCGGCCCCGGCCGATGTCCTCAGCGCCGCTACCGCGATCTCGGGTGACGGCTCCCGTGCCTATTTCGCCGCCCAGGGGGTTCTTACGACCGACACCAATCCCAAAGGGTCCTCCGCGGTGCTCGGCAAACCCAACCTCTATGCCTATGACGCCGCCAGCGGCCAGCTCGCCTTCATCGGGACCTTGGCTGAAGGTGACAAAGAGGGTATGTGGGGCGCCGAGGGAACCTTCTTCGGGGATGCCTTCGCCGCGCCCTTCTACGGTCCGGGGGGACCCGAAGAAGAAACCGGTGGAGACGGCCATGTCCTCGTCTTTGCCTCCAAAGCCCCGCTCACCGCCGACGACGAAGACGGCGGCTTCCGCGACGTCTTCCGCTACGACGCCGAAGCTGACACCCTGGAGCGCGTCTCCAAGGCGGCCCCCGCCGGCTCTGACAACGGCCCCTTCGACGTCACCGTCAACCCCAACGTGGGCAAGGAACCGGAAACCAACTTTGGCGAGCAGTCGCGGTGGGTCTCCGAGGACGGCGAGAGCATCGTCTTCGGCACCGAAGAGGCGCTCCTGCCAGGCGACTCCGACGAAGGGAGCAACCCCTACGCCTGGATCGCGGGACAGCTGGGGCGGGCGGTGGCAACGATCGGACGGCCCCCGGCGGCATCTCCAGACGGTGAAGGCATCGCCTTCGCGACCCGCACCTCGCTCCTGCCCCAGGACAGGGACACCGCCGAAGACGTCTACGTGGCACGTGAGGGAGGCGGATTCCCCCTCCCGGTGGAACCCGGCCCCGGCTGCAATCCGCTGCCCGAAGGCGGCTGCCAGGGACCGTCGGTCCAGCCGCCGGTCAGCTCCCCGGCCACGACCAAACCCAGTGCGGGCAACGTCCATAAATCCGCCAAATGTAAAAAAGGCTTCGTGAAGAAGAAAGGTCGCTGCGTGAAGAAGCCTCGTAAGGCGAAAGGCAAGGAGCCCGCCGGTCGCAACAAGAGGGAGGATGTCCAGTGAGCGCCAACCGCCGCACGAGGCGCAGGGTCTTCAAGGTCCTCCTCATAATCATCAAAGTGATGCTGGGTTGCGGTCTGTTGGCCGCGAGCGCTATGGCGCTGCCGCAGCTAGATCTCCAGCTGGAACGCAGCGAAGCTCCGGTCAACCGCGGCGACGAACGCCTCGTCTACATCGTCACGGTCAAAAACGAAGGTGGCAACAAACCCAAAGTGGGCGACGAGCTGACCTGCCGCGGGACGCCGCCCGATGTCGGCTGGGTAGGCAATCCGCCCCCCGCCTTCACCTATAAGTGGCTGCGCAACGGGGCGCCGATTCCAGGCGCCACCGAAAAGACCTATACCGTCGTCCCCGAAGACGAAGAAGAAGCAATCCAGTGTGTCGTGACGGGAACGAACGACCCCGACGCCGCTCTGGCCGGCGGAAGCGTCTATGCCCCGATCGCGTCCTCCTCGGTTTCCCTACCTCCCATAGTCGTCGAACCGCAGCCGGGGAGTGCACCTCCGAGCGGTACTCAACGTCCTACTAAATCGGGTCCGATCGCGGCGACGCCACATGGGACGGCCACGATGGAAGTGGGTTCAAAAATTCTGACCGACGTGGTGACGACGGAAGGGACTGGAACCCTTACCGAAGGATCGAATGTGGTCTCCGGTGTGAGCGCAAGCAAAGGCACCTTCGAACCGCAGCAGGCAATCACCGGCACTGGCATCTCGGCGGAAACCACGATCAGCGCGGTGAAAGAAACGGCGCCGGGGGTGCGGGAGCTGACTCTCTCCAAGCCGGTTACCGTCTCGGGCTCCCAGACGCTGAAAGCCGGGTCTCTACCGTTCGGTCCAGGACAGAGTATTAGCGGCGTTGGCATTCCGGCCGGAACGAAAGTGGTGAAAGCGACTGCGAACGGCATTGAAAGCCAGGGGATCGAAATGTCGAATGCGGCAACCGCAAGTGCCGGGGGGGTGACAGTGACGGGAGCCTCGGAACGGACCTGTGGGGTGCCTAGTGGCTGGAGCGCGGGGACGTCGATCAGCTGGAGCTTCCAGTGGTTGCGCAACGGGGCGCCGATCCTTAGTGCGACCAATGCCACCTACACGGTGCAGAATGCCGATACGGAATCGCCTTCACTGCTTCAGTGTGAAGCGATAGCGGAAGACGAAGAAGGGGGCAGGGCGGTGGCGCTCTCGGGCGTAGAACAGACCCTGCCTCGGCCGCCAACCCCTTACCAGTTTCCCGTAGGGGGAACCCCCACCGTCGATTTCGAAAACCAGACCACCGGTCCCGTGACCCTGGATCTGGAAACTCCTGGTGGCGAGGAAACCTACGTCTTCAAGGCGCTCGGCACGGGCTGGACCTGCACCAAAGAGGCGCCGACCCCCTCGACCCATGGGACGGTGCAGTGCACCCGCTCTGACTCGCTGGCGCCCCAGGACTCCTACGAGCCGGTGCAAGTCGTCACCTCGGTCGGCAAGAACCCGCCCGAACTGCTGATCACCAAAGCCGAAGTCTCCGGCGGCGGCTCGGCGCCCGACAGCACGATCGACGAATACACGATCCTGGGCCCGCGGGTCCCGTTCGGCTTCAAAGCCTTCAAAACCGAAGTGCTCGACGACCTCGGCGACGACTACACGAAGGCCGGCGGGCACCCGTTCTCAGCGGGGGCGAAGCTCGCGTTCAACACCCACGTGCGGGTGGAACCAGAGACGACCGCGGGGACGGAAGCGCTGGCGGGTAGCCCGCGGGAAGTGAGGACCGACATCCCACCGGGCTTCCTCGGCAACCCGGAGGCGGTGGGGGAACTGTGCCCCTCGGTGGCTCGCATTCTCGACAAAACCTGCCCGGCGGGGAGCGCGGTGGGGAGGATCACGACCAAAATCAACGTCGGCGGCTTCGAGGACTTCCCGATCTACGCGCTGGAGCCAGAATTCGGGGTGGTGGCGCAGTTCGCTTTCAAAGTCGGCGATTTCGTCTACACCCTGGCGCCGGAGCTGCGGCCCGAGGACGGCTATGCGATCACGCTGGCGACGCCGCCGCTGGCGAAGAGCCCGGAGATCTTCTCGGCCGAGGTGGAGTTGTGCGGTTTTGGAACCGAACTCGACAGCTCCGGAATCACTCCAGTCGTCAAACGCTGCCTCAACCCCGGCGAGGCGGGGGCGATGGAACTCCCCTTCCTGACCAACCCGACGCGCTGCTCGGGAGGAGCGCCGACGACGACGATCTCCGCCGACAGCTGGGAGGAACCCGGCAACTTCGTCAGCAAATCCTTCCAATCGCTACCGCTGACCGAATGCGACCAGGTCTCCTTCGAACCGCAGATCTCCCTGCAGCCGACCTCCCGCCAGGCCGACTCGCCGACCGGGATGAACGTGGAGGTGACGATGCCCACCGCCGGCCTCGAAGACCCCACCGGCACCGCCGAGGCGAACCTGAAGAGCGCCAGGGTGACGCTGCCGGTGGGGATGGCGGTCAACCCCTCCGCGGCCAGCGGGCTCGGAGCCTGCACCCTGTCCGAGATCGGGATCTCCCCAGCCGGCGTCCCCAACGACAACCCCGTCACCTGCCCGGAATCATCCAAGGTCGCCACCGTGGAAGCCGAGACCCCGCTGCTCGAGGAAACCCTGCAGGGCAACGTCTACATCGCCAAGCAGAAAGACAACCCCTTCAACTCCCTCTTGGCCCTCTACCTGGTGATCGACTCGCCCAAGAACGGGATCCTCGTGAAGCTGGCGGGCAGGGTCAGCCCCGACCCGATCACCGGCCAGCTCACGGTCAGCTTCGACGACAACCCCGAGGTGCCGGTGAGGAGCGTGCGGCTGCACTTCGACGGCGGCCAGCGGGCGGCGCTGATCAACCCGCCCCTGTGCGGCAACTACGGCGGCGAAGAAGGCGGGCCGAGGGGAATCGAAGCGGCGCTCTCGCCCTGGAACGCCGCCGACCCCGAGAACCCGAGCCCGGCGGAGACGGTCAACTCGGTCTCGGCCTTCACGATCGACGAAGGCCCGGGCGGGGGGGAGTGCCCGAGCGAGGCGCTGGAGCCGCGGTTCTCCGCCGGCATGCTCGACGCCCAGGCCGGATCGGCCAGTACCTTCACGCTGCGCCTTAGCCGCGAAGACGGCACCCAGCGCTTCCGCGCCGTCGAGGTGAGCACCCCCCGCGGCCTGGTCGCCTACCTGAAGGGAATCCCCTACTGCCCCGAGGCGGCCCTGGCCCAGATCCCCAGCGCCGCCGGCAGCGGCGCCGCCCAGCTCGCCTCCCCGAGCTGCCCGGCCGCCTCTCAGGTCGGCACTGTCGTCGCCGGCGCCGGCGCCGGCACCAGCCCCTTCTACCTGCACACCGGCCGCGCCTACCTCGCCCCCCCCTACAAAGGCGCCCCCTTGTCCCTGGCGATCGTCAACCCGGCCGTGGCCGGGCCCTTTGACCTCGGCAACGTGGTGGTCAGGACGGCCCTGCGCGTGAACCCCGAAACGGCGGAGATCACCGCCGTCTCAGACCCCCTGCCGACGATCATCGAGGGGATCCCGCTCGACGTCAGAGACATCCGGGTAAACGTCGATCGCCCCAACTTCACGATCGCGCCGACCAACTGCGAACCGACGGCCACTTCGGCCCAGGTGAGCGGGGAGAAGGGCGCGGTGGCCAATGTCAGCGACCGCTTCCAGGTCGGCGGCTGCGACAAGCTCAAATTCAAGCCCGACCTGAAGCTGCGCCTGCACGGCAAGACCCGCCGCGGCGCCTACCAGCGCCTGGTCGCGACCGTCACCTACCCACCGGGAGGCGGCTATGCCAACGTCGCCTCCGCCGCGGTCACCTTCCCCCACTCCACCTTCCTCGCCCAGGAGCACATCCGCACGATCTGCACCCGCGTGCAGTTCGCCGCCGACCAGTGCCCCCAGGGCTCGATCTACGGCAAGGCCAAGGCAACCAGCCCCCTGGTCGACTACACCCTGCAAGGCCCGGTCTACCTGCGCTCCTCCTCCAACCCGCTGCCCGACGTGGTGGTCGCCCTACGCGGCCCCGCCCACCAGCCCCTGGAGATCGACCTGGCCGGCCGCGTCGACTCCAAGAACGGCGGCATCCGCAACACCTTCGACCTCGTCCCCGATGCCCCGGTGACCAAGTTCACGCTGGAGATGAAGGGCGGCAAGAAGAGCCTTCTGGTCAACAGCCGCAACCTCTGCAAAGGCACCCAGCGGGCGACCGTGCGGCTGAAAGCCCAGAACGGCCTCAGCCGCGACTTCCGCCCGGTGGTCAAGAACGACTGCAAGGGGAAGGGCGGCAAGGGGAAGTAGTAGCAGCAGGCGCGGGGGGGCGGGTAGGGGGTGGGCTGGCGCTTGGGCGCGGGTATTGGATTCGCCGAGGCCCTCGCAGTCTGGCGACCGCGCAGAAAGGGCCTCCTGTGGTTTGCGGGACGAATTGGTCTGCCTCTTGGTTCATGGCGAACCGACATTCGCATAAATACGCAAAGTCTTTGATTGATTGGGCTTGTGTGCCTAGTAATCCGGGATCTGTCAAGAGGCCTTGGCCGTCGCCGGCGGTCAAGGCGCGACTCCCAGGAGGAGAAAATGTTCAGGAAGACGATATTGCTGGGGCTGTGCGTTGCCGCAGTGGCCGCGCTCGCGCTACCGGTTTCCGCGGTGGCCAACTGGACGGGTAGCACAGTCCCAATCGTTACGTCAAGAACGATCGAGCTCACAGGCACAAACATTAAATTCAGCAGCGGTCCTGCCGGCGGAATCGAATGCCATATGACAGCTCAAGTGATTCTCCACCCCGGAACCACAGGCACAGTCACGATGCTCGACCCTGAAGGAAGCGCGACAACGGTATGCAAAGGCAGCGGTGCGCTGGCGAACTGCGCAGTGCACGCCATGCAAGCCACAGGCTATAAAGGCGGCTCACTTACAGCCGAACCATGGACCATCCATACTGATACAAAAGACATAACCATCACAACCGGTGATATCCACTTTACGCTTCAAGAGCTCGTATTCTGCCCGACGCCAATCTTCACGGTTACAGGCGGCACCGTGACAGAGCAAGTTGATAACGCACACGCAGTGTCAACAACTACGCTGGCGGGTACGCTGCAAGCCGATTCTGGCCTCGGCAATTTCGCCGTCACCAGCAGCGGTGTATGGCATGTCAAAGCACCCAACGCCGGCACATACGGGATCACATAAGCTCTGGCGAAGCTCAATGCCTAAACTGCGAAATTGGAAACCGGGGTTGCCAATTGGCAACCCCGGTCCTCGTTCGCGGCTGTTTTCTCCTAGCATCGCTGCGCTCCGGGTAATGCTCGCCAAGCTGCGAACGCACAGGTCCGGCTTCCTTGCGCTTGCAGGGAAATGAGGGTGGCGATACGGCCAACTTAGTTCGCATTCCCCAACGTCAGCCCTCGCTCGATTGGGGATCGGCTAATAGTGACCGACACAATCAAACACGGCTGGTAGACCGACCAGCCGGATCTCTGGAGGTATGACATGTTGAGAAGGACGACGGTACTTGCCTTGGTTGTTGGGGCGCTTGTGGCGGTTCCGGCCGGAGCGATGGCCCAGTGGAGTCACAACACAAATCCGCTAACCGACAACTCGATGGAACTCACAGGGAGCTTCAAATTCAGCAGCGGCATCGCGGGCTCTATCGAATGCGAAATGACAGGAGAAGCGGCACTCGAACCCGGCGGCACGACAGGCAGCACAACCAAATTTGCGGTCGATCTCGATGCTGAAGGCGCAACGATCACAAGCAAATGCAAAGCCGGTGGGGCACTCTCCAATTGTCAAGTTCATGCATTTGAACCAGCCGGACTGCCTTGGACGTTGCACACCGACACATCGAAAATCACGATCACAAACGGCGCAATCAATGGTGTGGTGACAGGTCAATTCTGCGCCACGGAAAACGTTACGATCACAGCATCGTCGTTTTCGGCAGTGCCAGATAATTTGCACGCGATGACGAAATTGACCCTTGAAGGGACGTTGCAAGTGGATTCCGCGCTGGGCAATTTCAATACGGCCATCCTCGGCACGCAGACGATTCTTGGCGCCGATTCTGGCTACTACGGAATCACATAGGACGGGCATGAGTTGATCATCCGCCCAGGAGAACAAGGAAGGCCGGCGCGCAACGTCGGCCTTCCTTCAGCGGTCCTTGACAGATAATCGCACGTTCCTATAGACTTTCAGCTCGGTTCGGGTGGGTCCCGAACGGGGAAAGAGGGGCGCTGAGTGCCGGGGAGCGAGAGGAAATGGGAGCGATGCGTCGTGTGGTCGCACGGCTTTCCGATCCGCCGCGAGAAGCCTCGTGCATCTGCCTCAACTACTAGCAGCACCAACTGATCGAGTGGAGGAAGAGAGCATGGTCGGATTGCTTCGAAATCGCCTGGGAATTCCTGGGCTCATTGCCGTTATAGCGCTTGTGTTCGCGATGGTGGGCGGCGCCTGGGCGGCGAAAAAATACGTGATCACGTCGACGAACCAGATCAAGCCCAATGTGCTGAAACAGCTGAAAGTCCCCGGACCTGCAGGCCCGGCGGGGGCTGCAGGTGCAGCCGGACCCGCGGGTCCGGCAGGCGCGAAAGGCAGTCCGGGTGCGGCCGGTCCCACCGGCGCGACTGGTCCCACCGGCGCTGCCGGGCAGAAAGGTTCCACCGGCCCTACCGGCCTCGCCGGGGTGGCTGGCGTGACCGGCCCGACCGGAGCGGTTGGATCTACGGGTGCCACCGGTCCCGAAGGGATTTGCAGCACTGTTAAAGCCTGCGTGCTGCCTAGCGGCGTGACTGAGACCGGGGCTTGGAGCTTTGGGTTTGTCACCGAAGGTGCGAAACCAGCAGTCCCATTTGCGGAACCTATACTCATGCCGATCTCGTTCCCAGTTCCGCTCGCGACTGAGCTGAGTGAAGGCAAAGGCCACTTCCTGCCCGAAGGATTTCCATCTGAAGAAGCCTCAGCAGAAGAAAAAGAAAACTGCCCCGGAAGCGCGAACGAACCGAAAGCGAAAGCGGGACATCTCTGCGTTTACGCGGCAGAAAACCCGTTTGCCGTTGAAGGGTCCTACATCCCGTTTGGCTCCGGCTTCATCAGCGCGGGCAACCCTGGCGGCGAAAATTCGGTGTCGAAATCGGGAGCGATCCTGAGGTTCGTGATCTTCGCAAAAGGCGCGAATGCCCTGGGCACCTGGGCGGTGACCGCACCCTGAGCTAGCCTCTCCGTAACAGCCGAGTGCAATTCCAGCCCGGACGGCTCTTCCGTCCGGGCTGGTTTTCTTCCGGGGCCGGTACTCTTGGCTGACCAGCCAAAAGGGTCGACGAAGGGAGCACCCAGTGGAGAGCGGTATCGCCGAGACGGGCACGCAGGCGACGGGGACGTTGGGCGGCGCCGCGCCGGGCGCTGAGACGTTCGAGGTCCTCAACCCGGGCACCGGGCAGGTGGTGGAGACGATCGCCGTCGATTCGCCGGACTCGGTGGCGGCGACGGTCGCCAGAGTGCGCGCCAATCAGGCCGAGTGGGAGGCGATGGGGATCGAGGGGCGCTATAGCTGGCTGGGCCGGCTGCGGGATTGGCTGCTCGACAACCGGGAGCGGGTGCTGGACACGATGCAGCGGGAGACCGGGAAGGTGCGCGCCGATGCGTCGAACGAGCCGGCCTACCTCGCCGACCTGATCAACTTCTATGGGACCAAGGCGGCGGGGTTCATCGGCGAGGAGAGCGTCAAACCGCACTCGGCGCTGCTGGCGGCGAAGAAGCTGCGGGTGCAGTACCGGCCACATCCGGTGGTCGGGATCATCAGCCCCTGGAACTTTCCCCTGATCCTGGCGCTGGGCGATGCGATTCCGGCGCTGCAGGCGGGGGCGGCGGTGGTGATCAAGCCCTCCGAGTTCACTCCACTGGGCCTGATCGAGGTGGTCGGGGCATGGAAGCGGGAGATCGGGGGCCCGGACGTGCTCGACTGCGTGCAGGGCGTGGGGGAGACCGGGGGAGCGCTGGTCGACAACGTCGACTTCGTCCAGTTCACCGGCTCCGACCGCACCGGGCGCAAGGTGATGGCGCGCGCCGCGGAGACGCTGACCCCGGTCAGCCTCGAGCTCGGCGGCAAGGACCCGATGATCGTGCTCGCCGACGCGGATCTGGACCGCGCAGCCAACGCGGCAGCCTGGGGCGGGATGATGAACTCCGGTCAGATCTGCATCTCGGTGGAGCGGATCTACGTCGAGGAGCCAGCCTACGACGAGTTCGTCGCCAAGCTGACGGCGGAGGTGGGGAAGCTGCGGCAGGGGCCCGACGACGCCGGCGACCCCAAGGACGTCGGCGCGATGACCTCTCCCAACCAGACCGCGATCGTCGAGGACCACGTCGACGACGCGCTCGCCGCCGGCGCCCGCGCGCTGACCGGCGGCAAGCGGGTCGACGGCCCCGGCGACTACTTCGAACCGACGGTGCTGGTCGACGTCGACCACTCGATGAAAGTGATGAGGGACGAGACCTTCGGGCCGGTCGTCGGGGTGATGCGGGTGCGCGACTCCGAAGAGGCGCTGCGCCTCGCCAACGACAGCCGCTACGGCCTCTCCGGCTCCGTCTTCGGCGAGAAGGAGCGGGCGGAGCGGGTGGCAAGGCGGGTCGAGTGCGGCGCCGTCAACGTCAACGACGTGCTGGTCAACTACCTGGCCTCCGACGTGCCGATGGGCGGCTGGAAGGAGTCGGGGATCGGCTACCGCCACGGCGAGCCGGGGATCAGGAAGTACTGCCGCACCGAGTCGGTCGTGATCACCCGCTTCGGCGGCAAGCGCGAGCCCAGCTGGTACCCCTACACGAAGGCCCGGCGCGGTCTCATCGACCGCGTCGCCCGGGCCTTCAACGCGCGCGATCTCAAACGACGTCTGGGAATGCGGGGCTGACGCCGCGCGCCCGCGGGCGCTGCCAGTTCATGCTGCGGTAGGCGGGGACGAAGCCGGCGCGGAGCAGGTTGCGGATCGCGGCCGCGACGCCCTCGTCCTCGCCCTCCGGCAGCTCGGCGACGACCGTGTCACAGCCGGCCTCGACCGCCGCCAGCAGCCGCTCCCGCAGCAGCGCCTGGTTGCAGCCGCGGCGGCGGAAGCCCTCGAGCGTCGCGTCGAGGTCGACCACGGCCACGCCTTCGTGGATCAGCATCGAGCCGAAGGAGACGATCTGGCCTTCGACCTCGGCCGTGTAGGTGCGCCAGTTCTCCTGGATCGGCAGCGCGAAGAGCAGCGTCCCGGCCGGGCCCGGCAGGCCGAGCGCCGGCGCCGCGCCGAAGAACATCGTTTCGCCGTCGGCTTCGTCATCGCCGATCTCCCAGACCTTCACGTCCGGCACTCCCGGCAGGTCCGGCCAGGAGGCCTCGCGGACGTACTTGACCAGGCCGCGCCCCTGCTCGTAGCCGTGCCGGTTGAGCCAGTCCTCCGCCGCGGCCGTCCCCGGACGCCGGTGCGCCACCGGCACCCGGCACTCGATCCCGAAGCCGTCCACCCACTCGAGCGCCGCCTCCAGGTGGCCTTCGACGACGGCGCCCGGCTCGGCCGCGCCGAGCACCTGGTTCAGGATCGGCGTCTCCGGCAGCGAGGCGAACACGGTCGCTTGGACCGGCCCGAAGCGGCGTTCCTCGATGCCGCACTCGGCAATCGCGTCAGGCGCCGCGGTCCGCCACATATCGTGGCGGCGACGCTGTGAGACTCCCTCCAGCAACGCTGGGTCGTACTCCATATGGGCCCACCCCCCGGTAAGTCGTGTAAGCCCTGCCCTGTCGCGAGCACTCTATGGGTATGACAGGGTATTCGTCAAGAAACTCCTCGATTTATCGTCGAAAGGTTGAGGCCCGGGCACTTGAAAGAGAACCTCGGCGCCCCCGGTAGCCTCTCTAGGTCATGGCCGAGCGCGATTTCATAGCCGCGACCAAGCGGCGCGTCGTCGTCTTCGACGGCGGCATGGGCGCGACCCTGGAGCAGTTCGAGCTGACTCAGGAGGACTACGGCGGCCTCGAGGGCAAATGCCACGAGGCGTTGGTGCTGAACCGGCCCGACGTGATCGAGGGCGTCCACGCCTCGATGCTGGAGGCAGGAGCCGAGGTGGTCGAGACCGACACCTTCCAGGGCTCGCGGCTGAAGCTCGAGGAGTGGGGGCTGGGCGAGCACACCCTGGAGATCAACGTGAAGGCCGCGGAAATCGCCCGCAGGGCGGCCGGCGAGGACCGCTTCGTGGCCGGCTCGATCGGGCCGACCGGCTTCCTGCCCGCCTCCACCGACCCGACCCTGGGCGACATCTCCTTCGCCAGGCTGGTCGAGGTGTTCGCCGAGCAAGCGCGGGGCCTGGTCGAAGGCGGCGCCGACCTGATCATCGTCGAGACGGCGCAGGACATCCTCGAGGTCAAGGCGGCGATCTTCGGCGCCCGCGAGGCGTTCGCCCAGACTGGCCGCACGCTGCCGATCCAGACCAGCGTCTCGCTGCTGCCCAACGGTGGCAAGATGCTGCTCGGGACCGACATCCAGGCGGTACTGACGACGCTGACTGCGCTCGACGTCGACGTGATCGGGCTCAACTGCTCGACCGGGCCCGAGGACATGCGCGACGCGATCCGCTTCCTCGGCGAGAGCAGCCCGCTGCCGGTCCACTGCATCCCAAACGCGGGGCTGCCGCTGCAGGGCCCCGACGGCGAGACGATCTTCCCGGAAGAGCCGGAGCCGCTGGCGGCGACCCTGGGTGAGTTCGTCGAGCGCTACGGCGTCGGCATCGTCGGCGGCTGCTGCGGGACGACGCCGGAGCACGTCGCGGCGATCCGCGCGCGGGTCGACGGGCGGGTGCCGGGCGAGCGCCCGGCGCCGGCGCCGATCGAGGTCTCCTCGATGATGACCTCGACGCCGCTCGTGCAGGAGCCGCGCCCGACCCTGGTCGGCGAGCGGGTCAACTCGCAGGGCTCGAAAAAAGCCAAGGAGCTGCTGCTGGCCGACGACTACGACGGCCTCGTGCAGGTGGCCGAAGACCAGGTCGAAGGCGGCGCCCACGTGCTCGACGTCTGCGTCGCTTTGACCGAGCGCCAGGACGAGGACGAGCAGATGAGCGCCGTCGTCAAGCGCGTCTCGCTGACCCAGCCGGCGCCGGTCCAGGTCGACTCGACCGAGCCGGAGGTGATCAAGGCGGCGCTGGAGACGGTTCCCGGCCGCGCGATCGTCAACTCGATCAACCTCGAGGCCGGGCGTGAGAAGGCCGACACCGTGATCCCGCTGGCGAAGGCGCATGGCGCGGCGCTGATCGCGCTGACGATCGACGAGGTGGGGATGGCGAAGACGGCCGAGCGCAAGGTGGAGATCGCCGAACGGCTGCGCGAGATCGCCTGCGAGGAGCACGGCCTCGATCCCGAAGCGCTGATCTTCGACGCCCTTACCTTCACCCTGACCACCGGCGACGAGGAGTGGAAGCCCTCGGCGGTCGAGACGATCGAGGGCATCCGCCGGATCAAGGCGGAGATACCCGGCGTCAAGACCTCGCTCGGCGTCTCCAACGTCTCCTTCGGCGTCTCGCCGCGGCCGCGCGCCGTCCTCAACTCGGTCTTCCTGCACCACTGCGTCGAGGCCGGGCTCGACCTGGCGATGGTCAACCCCAACCACATCACCCCCTACGGCGAGATCTCCGACGAGGAGCGCGAGCTCACCGACGACCTCGTCTTCAACCGCCGCGACGACGCGCTGGAGCGCTTCATCTCCCACTTCGAGTCGCAGGGCGAGGAGGCCGAGGCGGAGGCCGCCGACCCGACCGCGGGCATGGAGCCCGAGGAGGCGCTGCACTGGCACGTCCTGCGCCGCAAGAAGGACGGCGTGGAGGAGTGGATCGACCGCTCGGTCGAGAAGATCGGCGCCGTCCCGACCCTGAACGAGGTGCTGCTGCCGGCGATGAAGGAGGTCGGCGACAAGTTCGGCGCCGGTGAGCTGATCCTGCCCTTCGTCCTGCAGTCGGCGGAAGTGATGAAGCGCGCCGTCGCGCAGCTGGAGAACTACCTGGACCGGATCGACGGCCACACCAAGGGCAAGGTCGTGATCGCGACCGTCTTCGGCGACGTCCACGACATCGGCAAGTCGCTGGTGAACACGATCCTCACCAACAACGGCTACACGGTGATCGACCTCGGCAAGCAGGTCCCGGTCGACACGATCATCGAGGCGGCGGTCGAGAACGAGGCCGACGCGATCGGCCTCTCGGCCCTGCTCGTCTCGACCTCGAAGCAGATGCCGACCTGCGTGCAGGAGCTGCACCAGCGCGGGCTTCCCTTCCCGGTGCTGATCGGCGGCGCCGCGATCAACCGCGACTTCGGCCGCCGCACGCTCTACCCGCACGGCAAAGACTCCGACGAGGTCTACGAGCCGGGCGTCTTCTACTGCAAGGACGCCTTCCAGGGCTTGGACACGATGGACGCCCTGATCGACGCGGAGGCGCGGGCCGCCCTGGTCGAGCGGATCCGCGCCGAGGCGAAGCAGCTGCGCGAGAAGCCGGTGGTGGTGGACGACGCGCCGCCGACCAGCGACGACAGCGTCCGCTCCGCCGCCCGCACCGACACGCCGATCCCGGAGCCGCCGTTCTGGGGCGTGCGCGAGGTCCCGATCGACCTCGACGACGTCTTCCCCTACCTCGACCGCCACGTGCTGTTCAAGCTGCACTGGGGCGGGCGCGGGGTCAAGGGCGAGGCCTGGCGCGAGCTGGTGGAGGGGACCGACGAGGAGGAGGGCTTCGCGCCGCGGCTGGAGCGGATGTGGCGCGAGCAGGACTACCTGCACCCGCGGGTGCGGCTCGGGTACTTCCCCTGCAACGCCGAGGGCAACGAGCTGGTCGTCTTCGACCCTGAGGACCCCGGGCGCGAGCTGGAGCGCCTCTCCTTCCCGCGCCAGCCCAGGCACGACCGCATCTGCCTCACCGACTTCTTCCGCCCGCTGGAGTCGGGCGAACGCGACGTGGTCGCGCTGCAGGGCGTGACCGTCGGCCCCGAGGTCACCGAGCTGATCGAGAAGCTCGAGCGCGAAGGCGAGTTCGCCGAGCAGCTCTACGTCCACGGCCTCGGCGTCCAGTCCGCCGAGGGCCTGGCCGAGTGGCTGCACGCCGACGCCCGCCGCGAGCTCGGCATCGACCTCGACCAGGGCCGGCGCTACTCCTGGGGATACCCGGCCTGCCCGGACCAGTCCGAGCACGAGAAGGTCTGGCGCCTGCTCGGCCTCCAGGAGATCGGCATGACCCTCTCCGACGGCTTCGCGGTGATGCCCGAGCAGTCGACGGTGGCGATCGTCGCCCACCACCCGCAGGCCGTCTACTTCGGCATGAAGTCCGGCTTCATCCCCGCGGACAAGGCCCCCGACGAGCTGATCGCCGGCACCGACCGCGGTGGCGAGCTCCCGCCCGAGGCCGATCCCGACGAGGACGACTCCGAGCCCGCCGCCGAGCCCGAGCTCAGCCGCTAGGGGCATCGCTCCACTCCAGACCCGCGAAGCGCCGTTCGGGTCAGGCGCAGATCCCGCGGCCGCGCGGCATCGACATCCTGCGGTTGCAGGGGCAAACGTGGCGTTTCCCAAGTTTCCCCCTGCGGCTCTCACAAACCCTGAAGTTCCCCTGACGGTCGGCTAGGAAAGGAGGCGATCAGCAAAGCCCGGGCGCCGCTCCGGCGGCCGGGATCACCCAGGAGGGCAGACAGATGTTCAAGAAGATGACGGTGCTTGCGATGGCTGTCGGCATCGTGGCCGCATTCGCGCTGCCGGCGTCGGCGTCGGCGGAATGGAAGCACAAAGGCCAGCCGCTGCAAGAGAACAAAACACTCTCGCTCACAGGCAAAGTGAAAAAGCAAGCCGGCGCAACGGGCGGCTACGAGTGCGAGATCACAACCAGCTGGATACTCAAACCCGGCACCACAGGCACAGTCGAGAAATGGGAAATCGATCCAGATGGCGGCGGCACCCCCACAAACGAGTGCCAAGGCTCCGGCGCTCTCGCCGCCTGTCAATTCCACAACTCCGTGACGGAAGGATTGCCCTGGGAGCTGCACACAACCGCGGGCCCGCCGGCGCAAATCACAATCACAACGGCAGCCACCACCATCACGTCCACAGGCGGCTTCTGTCCGTTCCAACAAATCATCACAACACCGGGCACAATCCACGCCACTCCCGACGACCCGAACGCGATGAAAACAGTCACGCTGAGCGGGTCCGTACCAGGCCATATCGGTGGCTCCCAAGTGCAAACGCTCTACAGCGGCACCCTGCACGTCGAGCCTCCCGACGCCGGGACATACGGCATCTAGAAAACCACCCAGATGAGTTCGAGCATGGGACCGGGGGACGCCTCCGGTCCCATGCTGTTGCCGGCTCCTAGATGTGGGCGGGATGCAGCGCCGGGCGCTGCCAGTTGCGGCTCTGGTAGGCCTCCTCGAATCCCGCCCGGCACAGCCTGCGGTAGGAGCCGGAGAGGGTGTCGGCGTCGACTTCGCCCAGCTCCACGAAGACGGTGTGACAGCCGGCCGCGACGGCGTCGACGAGGCGCCGGCGCAGGAGCGCCGTGTTGAAGCCGCGGCCTCGGGCCTCTTCGAGGGTCATGCCCGGTCCGAGCTGGGCGACGCCGTTCATGATCAGCATCGAGGCGGTCGCGACGATCGGCTCCTCGGGCCCCAGGGCCGCGGTGTAGCAGCGCCAGTGGTCTTTCTGCGGCAATGAGAAGAAGAGGGTGCCGGCGGTGATCGGCAGCTCGAGCGCTTCGGAGACGATCATGCTGAGGCCTTCGCCGTCGGCCTCGTCATCGCCGATCTCATAGATCTCGATGCCGGGGTCCTCCGGCCAGTCGGGCGGCGTCGCCCCGCGGATCAGCTTGACCCAGCCGCCGCCGCGCTCGTAGCCGCGTTCGCTGAGCCAGGCCTCGGCCTCCTCGGTGCCCGGCCGGCTCTCGGCCACCGGCACGCGGTAGTCGACTTCGCGGGCTCGCATCCATTCGGTCGCGGCGCCCAGGTAGCCGTCGTCGACGGCGCCGGGCTCGGCCGCACCCTGGATCTGATTGAGGCTGTGGACCTCCGGCAGGTCGCCGAACGCGGTGGCCTGCACCGGGCCGAACCGCTGTACCTGCACCCCCGATTCGGTCACCGCTTCGGCGACGACAGATTTCCACATGTCGCGGCGAAATCGCTGCGCGACACTCTCCAACAATGCCGAGTCGTAGTCCATGAAACCACCCTGCAATCTCGGATCTTTCCCTGCTCCGAACCCGACCCTACGGGCAGTTGTCTCGACTTGTCAAGAAAATCTTACGTACACACGCGGGTTTTAGACTCTCACCGTCCCACGAGCCGGAAGACGGGCCCTTCGAGCGAGGCGACGTAGAGGCGGCCGCGGTCGTCTTCGCCGAAGGAGCTGGGGCTGGAGACCGAGAGGCCGAGCCGGCGATCGCCGCCGGCCCGTCTGAGGTGTGGCACCAGGCTGCGCAGCTTGCCCTCACAGAAGTCGGCGTAGACGTAGCGCCCGTACAGCGGGCCCAGGCTGCGGTCGCGGACGACGTAGCCGCCGGTGACCGAGCAGCTGCCGCCGCGGTCGTGCGAGAAGGCGAAGATCGGCTTGACCGTGCCGCCGGGGTCGGGGGTGCCGCTGCTTTCGTCGTCGTAGGAGGCGAAGCCCTCGAAGGCGTCCCAGCCGAAGTTGGCGCCCGCGGCGGCGCCGACGGTGGCGTAGTCGATCTCCTCGAACTGGTTCTGGCCGACGTCGCCGATCACGACCCTGGGCCGGTTCGCGGTCACCCTGTCGAAGGAGAAGCGGAACGGGTTGCGCAGGCCGTAGCTGTAGATCTCGTCGCGCCCGGGGCGGCCGACGAAGGGGTTTGACGGCGGCACCGAGTAGGGCCGGCCCCCGGTCGGCCGGGGATCGATCCGCAGCAGCTTCCCCAGCAGGACCTCCTTGCTCTGGGCGTTATTGGGCGGGTCGCCTCCGGCGCCGCCGTCGCCGGTCCCGAAGTAGAGGAGGTCGCCGAGGAACTGCAGCTGACCGCCGTTGTGGTTGGAGTTGACCGGGTGCGGGATCTCGATCACCCGGCGCTGCGAGCCGGCGGCGGCGCGGGTGGCGCTGCGGCGCCTGAACTCGTCGACGCGGATGTTGCCGGCGTTGTCCGTGTAATAGACGTAGAAGCGCCTGCTCTGCCGGTAGTCGGGCGGGAAGGCGAGTGAGAGCAGCCCCTGCTCGCCGCCGTAGCCGACCTGGGAGCGCAGGTCGAGGAAGGCGCCGCGCTTGCGGCCGCCGCTGAGGACGATGACGCGCCCCGGCTGCTCGACCACGAACAGCAGCTTGGGAAAGCCGGGGGCAGCGGTCAGGTAGACGGGCTGATCGAACTGGCCGACCTTCTTCAGGGCGACGCCGCCCGCCTTGGGCTTCTGCGCGGAGCCGGGCTGTTGAGCCGAACCACAGGCCGGCAGGGCCAGCGCCAGCAAGGCGACCAGGACGGCAACCGACTTCCGCATGGGCGTGCAGCTACCCGCCGCCAAGCGCGACTATTCGTCGCGCTTCTTGACCACTTCGCCGCTGTCGGTGACTTCGGTGTCCGGCAGTTCGGCGGTGATCTCGGTCAGGAACGTGCCGCCGGGCGCGACCCCGCCGCCGGTCTCGGCCTTGGCCTTGCCGCCGAGGCCGGCGGCGACGCTGTAGCCCAGGGTGTACTTCCCGGCTCTGACCGCGCTCAGCTTCCACACCGCGTTCGTCGTCTGGCCCGGCTTCAAGGGGCCGAAGGCGAAGGTCTTGTTGTTGGAGGTGGAGGCGCCGCCGGGCTCGGAGGAGCCCTGCAGGCGCGGGTAGGTCGCCGCCAGCACCCAGACCGGCCGGTCGGCCTGCGCCAGGCCGAGCGTGGGGTCGTGGATGGCGAAGGGGAGCGAGGAGGTCTCGCCCTCCCTGCCGGCGATCGAGATCGTCACCGCCAGCACCGGCACCGTCTTCTCGCCGGTGTTGCGGAAGCCGAGCTTCAGCAGCGAGGTCTGTCCCAGGTCCTGCTCGGTCGGGAAGCTCGCTTCGGTGACGCGGACGTCGTAGGTGCCTTCGGCCTCGCCCGCGTCGGAGGACGATTCGCCACCGCAGGCGGCCAAAAGCGCCGCCACGGCCACGGCGGCAACCCCGGTCGCGGTGGCTCGGAGGCGGGTGTGCCGGGAATGTCGTCCGGTCCCCCGCAAAGCGGCCGCAACATAGCACGGGGTTTGCCCGCAACCAGGCGCTTTTCGCGCCGCCGGAACGGGTTAGCCGGATCTCAACACTCGGCTAACGGATGGGGGTGGGCCATCCCATAGACTCCGTTCACGAGTGGGGCGCCGCGGGCCTGCGGCGCAACTCGTCGGAGGAGCAGATGGTCGGATCCGCGGTCAACAGGGCATTCCTGCCCGCCAAGTCGCTTTTCGAACAGGTGGGGGACATGATGATCCTCACCGCGCGCACGCTCGTCTCCGCGGTCAAGCCCCCGTACCCCTACGGCGAGGAGTTCATCGGCCAGTTCCTCTTCGCCCTGCAGCTCTGCTGGTTCCCGCTGCTGGTCTCGACCGTCGCCTTCGGCTTCGGCGCCCCCGGCCTGCAGGCGGCCAACTTCCTCTCGCTGTTCGGCGCCCTCGACCGGCTCGGCGGCTTCTTCGTCCTCGCCTCGATCCGCGAGTTCGCCCCCTTCGTCACCGCCGTCGTCGTCGCCGGCGTCGCCGGCACCGCGATCACCGCCGATTTGGGAGCCCGGAAGATCCGCGAGGAGCTCGACGCCCTGCAGGTGCTCGGCGTCGACCCGATCAAGAACCTGGTCGTGCCGCGCTTCCTGGCGCTCTGCCTGATCACCGGCCTGCTCGACATCTACGCCCTCGTCTTCGGGATCAGCGGCGGCATCCTCACCGAGCTTCTCTACGCCCAGCCGCTCGGCGGCTTCCTGGCGACGCTCTTCTCCAACGCCTCGATCCTCGACCTCGCCGGCTCGGTGATCAAGTGCACCCTGTTCGGGGCGATCGTGGCCGTGGTCTGCTGCTACAAAGGCATGACCGCCTCCGGCGGCGCCGCCGGCGTCGGCCGCGCCGTCAACCAGGCCGTCGTCATCTCCTTCATGGGCGTCTTCGCCTTCAACTACGTCTTCACCCAGACGCTGCTCGCCACCAACCCGGAGCTGCAGACGATCCGATGAACGCCTGGCTCGAAGTCCCGCGCGGCTGGCTCGACTCGTTCGGGGAGATCGCCCGCTTCGGCTCCCGCGTCGCCGGGCTCGTCTACTCGGGCCGCGTCTTCCGCTTCTTCGGCGAGAGCCTGCGCCAGGCCGGGATCCTGATCCTCGGCTCGGCGCTGATCATCTGGGGCCTCGTCTTCACCCTCGGCCTGCAGTGCGGGATCGAGGGCGCCTACCTGCTGCGTGCCCAGGGCGCGCCCGCCTACGCCGGCGTCTTCTCCGCCTGGTGCGACCTGCGCGAGATCATGCCCTACGCC
Organism: uncultured Thermoleophilia bacterium; assembly: GCA_963720455.1. GTDB lineage: Bacteria > Actinomycetota > Thermoleophilia > Solirubrobacterales > 70-9 > VAYN01. Next base: position 143,351 of record OY970392.1, read on the forward strand.
TTCGGCTACATGCTCGCGGCCAAGGTCGGGACCGGGATCGTCGCCGAGCTCGGCGCGATGCGGATCTCCGACGAGATCGACGCGCTCGAGGTGATGGGTGTGCCGCCGGTCACCTTCCTCTGCGCGACCCGCCTGCTCGCCGCCTGGATCTCCTTCCCGTTCATGTACCTGGTCGGGATCGGGATCATGTACCTGGCCAGCTACCTGGCCGTCGTCGAGCAGATCGGCGACGTCTCCTCAGGCGGCTACCTGCTCATCTTCTGGATGTTCCAGAATCCACCCGACCTGTTCTTCAGCCTGATCAAGGGCATGGTGATGGCCACGGCGATCGTGATGGTCGGCTGCTATTACGGCTACACGGCCTCGGGCGGGCCGGTCGGGGTGGGGACCGCGACGGCGAAATCGATGGTCCTCAACATCGTCTTAGTCCACATCATCGGGATGCTTGGGACCCTTGTCTTCTGGGGGGCCAACCCGAGGGCGCCGATAGGAGGCTGACTTGAGCGACGAGGAGAACCGCATCGAAGAGGAGAGGGAGCCCGTGCCCGCCTCGGAGGGTCCTTACGTGGGCGAGGACGGGGCGGTGATGGGCCGCGACTTCGTCATCCCCGGCGTCGACCCGCGCGAGGCCGACCCCTACCGCTTCCACACCGGCCGCAAGCAGGATCATGGCGGCGAGGACGCGATCGAGATCATCGACCTGGTCAAACAGTTCGGTCGCGCCCGCATCCTCAACGGCCTCAACCTCGGCCTGCCCGAGGACCAGGTCTCGATGGTGCTCGGGCCCTCGGGGACCGGCAAGAGCGTGCTGATCAAGCACATCGTCGGCCTGCTCTACCCCGACTCGGGCGACGTCCTCGTCCACGGCGAGTCGATCCCGAACATGACCGACGACGAACTCTTCGAGGTGCGCAAAAAGTTCGGCCTGCTGTTCCAGGACGGGGCCCTGTTCGGCTCGATGAACATCTACGACAACACCGCTTTCCCGCTGCGCCAGCACACCGACAAAGGCGAGGAAGAGATCGGCGAGATCGTCAACCGCCGGCTGCGGGAGGTGGGCCTGAGCGAGGCCACCTACAAGATGCCGAACGAGCTCTCGGGCGGGATGCGCAAGCGTGCCGGCTTCGCCCGGGCGCTGGTGCTGGAACCGGCGATCGTGATGTTCGACGAGCCCGACTCCGGCCTCGACCCGGTGCGGACGGCGCTGCTCTGCGAGCTGATCCGCGAGGTCCACGCCGAGAACGGCGGCTGCTATCTGGTGATCAGCCACGACCTCGGCACGGCGCGGCGGATCGCCGACTTCATCGCCGTGCTCTGGAGCGGCAAGATCGTCGAGTCGGGGCCGAAAGAGGAGCTGTTCGACTCGAGCAATCCGTTCGTGAGCCAGTTCTTGAATGCGGACGTGAGCGGGCCGCTTTCGATGGATTGACCTCGGGCAGGGGGCGGGTACCCCTGCCGGCTCAACTTTTTCGAGGGATCTTTGCGGCCTTTCGAGTTTGAATGCGACGAAAAAGTACAAGCCGCCGGCAGGGGTACCCGCCCCCCGTCTATGCCCCGCGTCGATAGCCGACCTTGAGCGTCCGTAGCTCGTTTGCTGCGATAGCCGGGTGGTCGGTTCGGCATGCGCGGGCGGTTCTGGCCGCGGCGGTCGCTCTCGCTCTCGTAGCCGGGGTGGGGGCGACGCGGGTTCCGACCGATGCCGGGGTGGGGACGCTGGCGGACAGTGATACCTCGACCTATCGGGCGACGCAGGGGGTGCGGGAGGCGTTTGGGGAAGAACCGGTGGTGGTGTTGGCGAAGGGCGATTTGCAGGAGCTGGTGCTCAGCTCGAACGTCTTCCGGTTGTTGCGGCTCGAGGGGTGTCTTTCCGGGAGCGTGCCGGAGGGGGCGAAGCCGATCCCCGGACCCTGTGCCGAGCTGGCCCGCCTCGACCCGGTCGAGTTCGTCTCCGGTCCCGCGACCTTCCTCAACGAGGCCGTGGTCCAGATCGACCGCCAGCTGCGCCGGCTCGCGCAGCGGGTGCCGCCGGAGCGGTTCCGCGAATTCCTCCTCGCGGTCGCCACCCGTTACGGGATCACCACCCTGCCCAGCCTCGACAACCCGGAATTCGTCGCCACGGTCGTCTTCGACCTCAGCCGCGCCCGCGGCACGCCCAAGGCGCGCCTCGCCTACGTCTTCCCCAACAGCCGCTCGGCCCAGATCGCCGTCCGCCTGAAGCCCGATCTCAGCGACGGTGAACGCGAGCGCGCGATCGAGCTGATCGAAGCCGCGGTCCACGACACGACGCCGCGCCGGGTCTGCGCCGAGCAGGGCAAGCAGCCTGCACCGTGCTTCGAGCTCGACGGCGGCAGCTACGTCGTCTCCGGCGCTCCGGTCGTCGTCGACGGGCTGGCTCAGGCGCTGAAGGACGCTCTCCTGCTCCTCTTCGGTGTCGCGATCGTGGTTATGGCGGCGACCCTGCTGCTCGTCTTCCGCTCCAGGTTCCGATTGCTCCCGCTGGCGATCGCCCTCGCCGTGGCGGCCCTCACCTTCGGCCTGCTCGCCCTCGCCGGCGGCGCCTTGACGATGGCGACGATCGCCGTCCTGCCGATCCTGATCGGTCTCGCCGTCGACTACGCGATCCAGTTCCAAGCCCGCTTCGACGAGGCGGTGGAGGGTGGGGCGGCCGGCGCCGACGCGGCCCGCAAGGCGGCCGCGGCGGGTGGCCCGACGATCGCCACGGCGTGCCTCGCGACCGCCGCCGGCTTTCTCGCCCTCCAGCTCTCCCCGATCCCGATGGTTCGCGACTTCGGGCTGCTGCTCGTGGTCGGGATCGCGATCGCCTTCGGCCTCTCGCTGACCACTGGTTTCGCGGCATTGGGCCTCCGGCGGGCGGGTCCTGTCGTCGCAGGGGACCCCCCCTCCCCTGCGGTAGCTAAAGCTTCCTCGGGGAGGGGCTCCCTACGACGCCACCCGCCCGTGGAGCGCCTGCTGGCTCTCGCGACGGATCGACCAATGGTGGTCTTGGCGGCCGGGGCGGCGTTGGCGGTGGTCGGATGGGCAGCGGGCACGCAGATAGAAACCACGGCGAATATCCGCGAACTGGCCCCGCAGGACCTCGCTGCGGTCGAGAGCCTGAACGAGCTGGAGGAGACGACCGGCGTCTCCGGCCAGCTGGATGTGAGCGTCAAGGCCCCAGACCTGACGGATCCGGCGACGATTGAGTGGATGGCCGGCTTCAAGCGGCGGGTGCTGCGTGCGAACGGGTTCGACGGCGAAAACCCGAGTTGTCTCGAAGCCGAGATCTGTCCTGGGCCGGCGCTCTCGGATTTCCTGGTCCGTGGCGGCGACGTGCCCACTGCTCGGGAGATCGACGCGACGTTGGGGGCGCTGTCGCCGTATGCGCTGCGCCAGGTTGCCCCGCTCGATCCGCGGACCGGCGAGGTCGGCAACCAGGCGTTGCTGTCCTTTGGCATCCGTGCCCAGTCGCTGGACGATCAGCAGGAGCTGGTCGACCGCGTGCGGGATGAGATCGGTGCGGCCGGCTCGCCCGGTGGCCCGCCACCCGGCGTCGAGGTGGAGCTGGCCGGCCTGCCGGTGCTCGCCGCCGAATCGGCCGGCGACCTCTCCACCAGCCGCTACTGGCTGACCCTCGCCGGCCTGCTCGCCGTCGCGCTGGCGCTGCTCGCCGTCTACCGCTCGCCGCGCCGGGCGCTGGTCCCGCTGGTCCCGACCGTGCTGGCGACCGGGTGGGCTTCGCTGATCCTCTGGCTCACCGGGATTCCCCTGAACCCGATGTCGGCGGCTCTGGGAGCGCTGACGATCGCGATCGCCACCGAGTTCGGCGTCATCCTCGCGGGCCGCTTCCACGAGGAGCGCCGCCGCGGTCACGATCCCGAGCAGGCCCTGCGGCTGGCCTATGGCCGCACCGGCGCAGCCGTGCTCGCCTCCGGCGTGACCGCGATCGCCGGCTTCGCCGTCCTCATCGCCGGCGACGTCCAGATGCTGCGCGACTTCGGCCTGGTAACCGTGATCGACCTCTCCGTCGCGCTGCTGGGTGTCATGCTTGTGCTGCCGGCCGCACTGCGCTGGAATGAGAGCCGATGAAAGACCGTTACTCAATCATCGTTGGTCTGATCTTCTTAGCCGTGATCGTCGTCGCCACGGTGCAGACCCTGGGCGACGGCGACGGCGGCGGTGATGGTGGGGAAGGGGGGACGCTCGGCCTCGACAGCCAGCCGTTGCGCTGGCCGTTGCCCGAGTTCGCGGTGCCGGCCGCTGCCGCCCAGCTCGAAGGCGATGCCAACATCGCCCAGGACGACTGTGAAAGCGCCGCGGTCCCCTGCTCCGAGGACGCCCGTCGTCTCCCGGCCTGCCGGATCGACTCCGCCGAAGCGATCCGCGTCTGCGATCTCTTCGATCAGCCGCTGGTGATCTCGTTCTGGTTCACCAGAGGGGGCAGCAACTGCACGGACCAGCAGGACACGGTCGACGCCGTTTACCGGCGCTACCGGGGACGGGTGAACTTCCTCTCGCTGAACGTGCGCGACGACCGCGACAGCGTTCGCGACCTGGTCCGCCGGCACGGCTGGGAGATGCCGGTCGGCTACGACCGCGACGGGGCCGTTGCCGGCCTCTACCGGGTCGGGGGCTGCCCCACCTTCGCCTACGTCTTTCCGGGCGGGACGCTCCAGAGCGCCAGCGTCGGCGACCTCACGAGTGCCCAGCTCAGCGCCCGGGTCGAGGATCTGCTCCGCGAAAGTGAAAGGATCGAGCGGATCTATTGATTCGCGGAGCCGCCGAGCCGCAGATCGGCTGGGACCCTTCGCCAGAACAGGGCTGGGTGGCGCCGCACCTCGCCACCGAGTTCCCCGGCCTCGGGATCGCCTGGGTCGAGGTCGATGCCCGTCCCCGGCGTAGCCCCGAGCCGGTGCGCCGCCGCCTGCGCGGGCTCTCCGACCGCTTCTACGGCGCCCAGGCGATCCGCCTGCGGGAACAGCCGATTCCCTGGGCCTACCGCGTCTTCTTCCGCCAGATCGGGCTCGACCCCGACCGCACACGGACCCCGATCGAGCAGCTCGCCCTCGACCGCCTCCACGATGGGGCGTTCAAAAGTCACGGCCTTCCGGCCGACGCGCTGAACCTGGCGATCGTGGAGACCGGAGTGGCCCTGCGTGCCTTCGACGCCGACCCGCTCGAGGGTCGCCTCTGCATCCGCGACTCCGGCCCCGGCGAGTCGTTGCCAGGGCGCCCCGGCGAGCTGGCGCAGGGAACGCTGATCGTCGCCGACGAGCGGCGGCCGGTCGGACTGCTCTTCGGCGAGACCGCCGAGGACTGCGGGGTGGAAGCGCACAGCCGCCGCCTCGCGGTCGTCGCCGTCCAGGTCAAGGGAGTGCCGCAGATCGCCGTCGCGGAGGCACTCTGGATGGCGGCGGCGACGCTGCGGTGATCTACACTGGGAGGAGGCCGATGCCCGATCTGCTCGCTAGAGAGAGTCCACTGGCATTCCGCGTCGCGACGGACGAGCGCCTCGCGCGGACCGAGCTGAGGCGCCAGGTCGGCCGCCTCGAGCGCGAGCTCGCCTCGCTTCTCGCCGAGGGCTTCGGCCGGGTCGCGATCGAGTACCGCGTCGCCGCCCTCGCACCCGAGCCTCGGGTCCTCGACCTCGGCGAGCTGGAGCGGCTGCGCGACGAGCTCGCCAACCGCATCGCCGATGCGCGGCTGAGGCTGCGCGAGCAGGAGCGGGTCGAGGCCGACAACTGCGATCTGCTGCGCCGGATGCTGGCCGCGCCAGCCGACTACAAGTGGGTTCGGGTCAGCCGCGACGACCTCGGCCTGCCCGGTTGCGGCCACTGGCACTCGCGGCCCCGCCTCGGTCTGCTCGGGATGCTGATGGGCTGGTGGCGGGTCAGGGTCTCATCGGGATGCCCGTTAGCCGGGCGGCTTGCGGCCGTTGAGCAGGAAGCGCAAGGGCAAACGACCGAAACGCGTGGCGCCGGCCGGGAAGCGGTCCGCTCCCGCGCCGAAGCCGGCACCGCGGGTCACTGCCCCCGACGCACGGCCACCAGCCCCCTGGGGGAAGTTCCCGCTCGGCGAGCTGGTCATCCTCGCCGGCATCGTCTCGCTGCTGATCGGCGTCTTCGGCGGTAGCCCGACCGCGATCGGAATCGGCGTCGTCTGCGCCGGCCTCGGCGGCCTCGAGGTCGCGATCCGCGAGCACCTCGCCGGCTACCGCTCCCACACCACCCTGCTGGCCGGCTTCGTCTTCGTGATCACCACGGGCCTCGTCTACTACGTCGGCGACCAGATCCTCGCGGTCGCGCTCGGCGCCGGCGCCGGCGCCTTCGCGGTCGCCTTCTACCTGGCCCGCCGCGCATTCCAGCGCGCCTCCGGAGGCCTCAGCTTCCGGGTCGGTGGAATGCGCGGCTAGCCGACCCGCACGTTTCCGAACGCCAGGCACTCGCTTTTCTGCGACCGCGCAGCAAGGGCTCCCTGTGGTTTGCAGGAGGAACGACCCCTCTCCTGGTTCATAGCGGAACGGGCATTCGAATAAATACGGAAAGTCTTTGACTGCAGGACACGCGTGCCCAGTAATGGTGACCTGTCAAAAAAGTCTTGGCGGTCCCAGACGGCGGTCAAGGCGTGACTCCCAGGAGGAGAGAATGTTCAAGAAGACGAGAATGCTGGGGCTATGCGTGGTCGCGCTGGCGGCGCTCGCGCTGCCGGCTTCCGCAATGGCGAATTGGACGGATGGCACAGTGGCACTTACCCAATCCAAAACGCTTGAGCTCACTGGCACAGAATTCAAATTCAACAGTGGTCCATCGGGCTCGATCGGATGCAATATGACGGCCCAAATGATTCTCCACCCCGGCAGCACAGGCACAGTGACGATGTTCTCCATCGACGGAACCCCCACAGCCGCGTGCATAACCGGCGGCGCACTGATGGAATGCCAAATGCACACCTGGGTAGCGACAGGCTACGGCGGTAATTTGCTGACAGAAGAACCGTGGCTCATGCATACCGATACAAATGACGTAACCATCACAACCGGGGTTATCCACACAACCGCCACAGGGCAGTTCTGCCCGACGACCAACGTTTCGATTACAAGTGGTACGTTGACAGCCCAAGCAGACAACTCACATGGCATCTCGACACTCACGTTGAGCGGCACGCTGCAAACCGATTCTGCACTCGGCAAATTCGCCACCGCCATAACCAGCGTGCAGCACGTCAAAGCACCCGACGCCGGTACATACGGCGTCACATAGGCCAGAGCACAGCTCAAAGGCCTGGTTGCGAGTTGGAGGGCCGGGGCTGGCTGTTGCCGCCCCGGCCTCCGTTCAGCTCCGCCTCACGCGGAAGCCCCGGATTATCGATCCTGTTTATTCGAGGCCGTATGTCCCAGCGTTCGGTGCGAGGACGGTCAATTTGCCGCTTGTGCCTGCTGTTGCGTTGCCAGCGGCGGTATCGACCGGAACTTGCCCGTTCTCCGTGAAAAATGAGACTGATTTCGCATTGTCGGCAGTCCATGTAATTAAGTGGTTTTTGGCCGGGTTGGACGCTGTCATCGTCGCGGTTTGGCCCGGGCAGAATTGCCCTGTCAGGGTGTAGTGGATTTCGCCGCTTGTGACATTGAGGCGTTGTCCTTCGTTGTGCACCACCCACGGCAGCCCTGTCGGTTGCAACGAGTGGAGTTGGCAGCTTGCAAGTGCGCCGCCCGCTGTGCACTTGCTTGTGATCGTGCTGCCCGCTTCGTCGACATCGACGTCGTACTGGGTGACTGTTCCTGTTTCACCGGGTTCGAGCGTCAACGAAGTTGTCACCTGGCACTCGATCGAGCCCGTGATCCCCCCGCTCCATTTTGTTTGCCCTGTGAGTTGAATTTGCTGCGGCGAGGTGATCGCTACACCTCCGTCTGCCCATTGAGCGGCCGCGACCGTCGCCGGCACGGCGAACGCCGCGACAACGGCAGCGGCCATCGCCAGCATCATCGTCTTCCTGAACATCTTTCACCCTCCTGGGATCCCGGTCCCCAGAGGGCGACCGGCTTGATTGGTCGCTCCCTTCCTAGCCGACTGCTGGAGGAACTTCAGGGTTTGTGACGGGTGCAGGAGGGTGGGTGGGAAAACCGGGCGTTTGCCCCTGCTATCCGCAGGGGGCGAAACGCTCGGGCTCGCAGTACTGCGAGCCCGAAGAGCCGCGCATTTGCGCTTCCGCCCGGAGGGGGCTCAGGCGGTGAGTGCTTCGCTGCGTTCGGCGGAGCGGGCGGCGAGCTCGGCGGAGAGGAGCCGGCGCTGGCGCGAGGTCAGCGTTCCCAGCTGCTTGTTCTCGTTCAGGGAGAGGGGGAGGAGGAACTTGCGGGCGCGGGTGCGGCCCCAGCGGCGCTGGCTGGTCAGCAGCTCGGCGAGGGTCATGCTCTCGGTCTCCCAGGGGCACTCCTCGACCACCTGCGACGGATCTCGATCACCTCGAGCTATCTCGCGCTTCAGCTCGGCGCGCGCGAGCCGGACCAGGTTGGCTCGTTCCAGAGCCCGCATGTGTTGCGGGGTCTCCACCGGAGATGCGATCGTCGTTGCGGGTGCCGTCGAGGCAGCGTCCACTGGACTCCTCCCTTCAAGGAATCGGTTAACTGGGTCCCTCGCTTCCGTACCGGCGACCGCTGCCTCTTCAGGGGGGCTGTGGCCTGGGCCGGACCGAGTCTCAAATCGTCCACCCCGCCCGGGGTGTTCGGCGAGGAGGCCAAGCTACGCCGTGCGGGTGGCAGCCGTCAACCCGCGGGGGGCGCGGCCGGCCTCGGCCCGGTCGCTAAGAGCAACAATTTCGGTCCTGGCAGGACCGTGTCCCCATCTGGACAAGCTTGAAACTACCCACGACGGGGGATGTCAAGAATCCGTTACCCACGGGTTACGAGCGCGGCAGCTCGGGGAAATTCTCGATCACCCTGGCGATCGTCCCCAGCGCCCCGTCGAGGTGCTCGCGCTCGTGCGTCGCCATCAGGCTGGTCCGCAGCAGCGCCCCGCCGGGCGGGACCGCCGGGTGGATCGCGACGTTGGTGTAGACGCCGGCATCGAAGAGCGCCTTCCAGAGCAGCACCGCCTGCCAGTCGTCGCCGACCATCACCGGCACCACCGGCGTCGTCGCGACGGTGCCGTCGGGCAGCGTCCCCGGCTCGACCACCTTCAGACCCAGGTGCCGCAGGCCCTCGCGCAGGTACTCGGCGTTGGCCAGCAGCCGCTCGAACAGCACCGGCCCGTCCGCGCGGATCACCCGCAGCGCCGCCAGCGCGGCGCCGACCGCGGCGGGCACGGCGGAGGCGCTGAAGACGAAGGAGCGCGAGGAGATCCGCAGGTACTCGACGACGTCGGCGGGGCCGGCGATGAAGCCGCCGCAGGAGGCGAGGCTCTTGGAGAAGGTGCCCATCCGCAGGTCCACCTCGTCCTCGAGGCCGAACAGCTCACAGGCGCCGGCCCCGCGGGCGCCGAGCACGCCGGCCCCGTGCGCCTCGTCGACCATCAGCCGCGCCCCGTGGCCCTTGCAGAGCTCGACGATCCGCGGCAGGTTGCAGACGTCGCCCTCCATCGAGAAGACGCCGTCGACGACGACGAGCACGCCGCCGCCGTCTTCTCCCGCCCGCTGCAGCATCTTCTCCAGCTTGTCCATGCGGTTGTGGCGGAAGGGGCGCAGCTTGGCGCCGGAGAGACGGCAGCCGTCGAGGATCGAGGCGTGGTCGCCGGAGTCGCAGATCACCGTGTCGCCGGGCCCGAGGATGGTGCCGATGCAGCCGACGTTCGACTGGTAGCCGGTCGTGTAGACGATCGCGTCCTCGACCCGCATCCACTCGGCCAGCTCGCGCTCGAGGTCGACGTGCAGCGGCGTCGTCCCGTTGAGCAGGCGCGAGCCGGTGACGCCGGTGCCGTAGGTCTCCAGGGCGTCGCGCGCCGCCTGCTTCACGCGCTCGTCGCCGGTCAGCCCCAGGTAGTTGTTGGAGCCGAGCATGATCGTCTCCCGACCCTCCATCTCGACCACCGGGCCGGCCTGCGAGGTGAGCAGGCGGAAGTAGGGGAGGAGGTCGTGCTCCTTGGCCGCTTCCAGCTGCTCGAGGCGGTCGTGGTTGCGCGCCTTCTCGAAGACGTCGACAGGGGCCTTCGCCGTCTCGCTCATCGCCCTTCAGTGTAGGTTGCGGCCCCCATGGCAAGCGTCTCGATACGGCCGGTGCGGAGCCGGCGCGAGCTGAAGCGCTTCGTCAAGGTCCCGTTCCGCCTCCACCGCGATCACCCGCAGTGGGTGGCACCGCTGATCTTCGAGCGGATGGAGTTCCTCAACCGCGGCAAGAACCCCTACTTCGAGCACGCCGAGGCCGAGTACCTCATCGCCGAGCGCGACGGCGAGCCGGTCGGTCGCATCAGCGCCCAGGTCGACCGGCGCTGGGACGAGTACCAGGGCGGCAGCGACGCGATGTTCGGCTTCTTCGAGACGAGCGAGGACGCCGAAGTGACCGCCGCGTTGCTCGACGCCGCGGCCGAGTGGGCGGCGGCAAAGGGCCGGGACCGGATCCTCGGGCCGATGGACTTCACCACCAACGACGAGGTCGGGCTCCTGATCGAGGGCTTCGAGCGGCGGCCGATGATCCTCGAGAACTGGCACCCGCCCTACTACCAGGCGCAGATCGAGGCGCTTGGCTTCGACAAGGCGATAGACCTGCTGATGTGGGAGCTCCAGTTCGGCGACCTGAAAGAGGGCGAGCGCTTCGACCCGGCGATCCACGCCGCCGCGCAGACGGCGCTGCGCGAGGAAGGGGTGACGATCCGCAACATCGACAAGCGCAACTTGGAGCGGGAGATGCGCCTCTTCACGCCCGTTTACATCGACGCCTGGTCCGCCAACTGGGGCTTCGTCCCCCCGACCGATGAGGAGGTCGCATTCCACGCCAAGCTCCTCAAGCAGGTGATCGACGAGGACTGGGCCTATATCGCAGAAAAGGACGGTGAGGCGATCGGCGCGGCGCTGACGCTGCCGGACGTCAACCAGGCGATGGCGAAGCTGAACGGACGCCTGCTGCCCTTCGGCTGGGCGAAGTTCCTGCTCGGAAAACGCAAGATCGACCAGCTGCGGGTCCTCGCGCTCGGCGTCAAGAACGAGTACCGCCACTCCGGCGTTGCCGCTGGCCTCTACCTAAAGCACCTCGAGACCGCGGCCCGGCCGGGGACGATCGAAGGCGGCGAGATGGGCTGGATCCTGGAGACGAACGAGGCGATGAACCGGGCGATGGAGGGGATGGGGGGGCAGGTCGTCAAGCGGTACCGGTTGTATGAGCGGGCGTTGTAGGGAAGACCGGGTAGGACTCACCTGCGCAACAGATGGGGAGGCTTGGCGAGTCCTACCCGGTCTTCCCGTCAATGTCCGCTAATTGCGGTGAGTGGTGGGGAGGTGACCTGGGGGCTCGCTAGAGTCGGCCCGGTGAGCGAATTTGAGCTGGACGGCGAGGTTCTTGCCGAGGAAGACGCCGAGCCGGGCGAGGCGGAGCCGGTGCGGGCGTTGCCGCTGCCCTACGAGGAGTCCGGCGCGATGCCGGTGCTGCGCGGCGAGGTTCGGACCGCGGCGCTTGCCGCCGCCGGCGGGGTTCTGGCCGGCGCCGCGACCGTCGCCGCCGTGCGCGCGGTCAGCGCCGTCGGCTCCAAGACCCGCGCCCCGCGCCGCCTCAGTCGCCGCCGCGACCGCCCCAACGTCCTCGCCAGCCGCTCCTTCCTGGTCGACGTCCACCTCCTCGGCCGCTAACCCCCGGCCGATGGGCCGAAATGTTGCCTCTGGGTCAACTTATCGGCCCATCGACCCCTTGGAAGTCGTGCTGCGGCCCCCGGCGCCTTACCGGTTGCCGCGGGGGAGTGACGATCGCACGCTGCGGATTTGGGGCGGGGTCGCGACGCGGCTGCTGCACGTCGGGGCGAGCCCGGTGCTGGTGCGGGCCTGGCAGCCGGCGGCGGACCGGGTCGTGCTGCGGGCAGAGGCGGTCGACCCGGCTCGCGTCGCGCTGCCGGCGTTTGAGGCGGATCGCGAGCCTGCCCCGGCCGGGAAGCCCGAGCTCGAGGTCGCGATCGAGCGTATGCGCTTCGTGCTCGCCCTCGACCAGGACCTCGGCGAGTTCCACCGCCGCTTCCGCCGCGACCCGCTGCTGGGGCCGCTGATCCGTCGCATGCCGAGCTTCCGGCCGCGGCGCCGGGTGTGGCCCTGGGAGGCGCTGGCGGCGGCGGTGGTCGGGCAGCTGATCGAGGCCCAGCGTGCGGTCGCGATCGAGCGCCGCATCGTCGGCCGCTGGGGCCCACGGCTCGGCGAGGGGCGCGAGGCCCTGCGCGACGTGCCCGCCGCGGTGACGATCGCCGGCCGCGCCCCGGCCGAACTCGCCTCGATCGACCTCGCCCCGACCCGTGCGGCGGCGCTGCGCCGCGTCGCCAAGCTCGCCGCCGGCCGCTGCCGGCTCGACTCGCCTGCCTCCGACCGCCGCCTGCTGGCGATTCCCCAGATCGGCCCCTGGACCGTGCAGTGCCTGGCCCTGTTCGGCCGCGGCGAGATGGATGCTCTCCCCGCCGGGGACCTCGGGTACGTGAAGCTGGTCGGCCGCCTCGCCGGCCTCGGCCGCCGCGCCACCGTCGTCGAGGTCGAGGAGTTCTTCGCTCCGTATGAGCCCTTTCGCGGGCAGGCCGGCGCGCTCGCGCTCGCCGGCCTACACCGGCGGGTTGCCCTGGGCCCGCCGTTGCGCCTGGCCGCTTAGATAGACCCGCCGGCGCCATGCACGAGTTCGTGCCTGGACGGACGTGCGGTCAAGCGACTGGACGATCTGTCGATGAACGTCGGGATGCCGGCTAAAGGGGACAGGAACTGGCCCGATCACGAGGTCAGCGAATTCCTCGACCAGATCACCGCCGGGGGCCAGGACTACCGGCGCCTGGTCGAGCGCCTGCCGGTCATCGTCTACACCTCCGAGCTCGGCGAGCAGGGGGAATGGCACTACGTCAGCCCCCAGGTCGAGGAGATCCTCGGCTACACCGCGGAGGAGTTCAAGAACGACCCGGGGCTCTGGGTCGGCCTCCTGCACCCCGACGACCGCGAGCGGGCGCTGGCCAACGAAACCGAGGAGATCCTCGGCGACCGCAAGACGCGCCCGGTCGAGTACCGCATGTGCACCCGCGGTGGGGACACGGTCTGGATGCTCGACGAGGCGGTGCTCGAAGCCGACGAGGACGGGGTGCCGGTCTGGCACGGCGTCCTCTACGACATCACCGAGCGCAAGAAGGCGGAGGACGAGCTGCAGCGGGCGCTCTCGCAGCAGGCCGTCGTCGCCAAGCTGGGCGAGCGGGCGCTGCAGGACGGCGACCCGGAGGCGCTCCTGCGCGCCGCCACCACGCTGATCGGCGAAGTCGACGGCGTCCACAGCGCCTGCATCTGGGAGCTGGCCCGCGACGGCCGCCGGCTCAACCTCCGTGCCGGGCTGGAGGAGGAGACGATCGGCGCCGGCCGCCGTGTCTCCGCCGCCCGCGACTCGCATGCCGGCGCCGCGCTCGAATCGGGCACGCACACGATCGTCTCCGACTGGTCCGGCGAGAGCCGCTTCTCGATGCCGCCGGTGCTGCGCGCGTTCGGCGCCGTCAGCAGCCTGGCGGTGATGATCGACGGCAAGGACCACCCCTTCGGCGTGCTCGACGTCCACGCCAGCGAGCCTGGCCACTTCAGCACCAAGGACATCCCCTTCGTGCAGGCCGCCGCCAACGTGCTTGCCGACGCGATCGAGCGACACGCCGCCGACCAGGCCCTGCGGCACCGGGTCCTGCACGACTCGCTGACCGGCCTGCCCAACCGGCTCAGCTTCGTCGACGCGCTCGGCGAGGCGCTGAAGCGGGCGACCGCCTCAGGCTCGCCGATCGGGATCCTCTTCCTCGACCTCGACCACTTCAAGCTCATCAACGACAGCCTCGGCCACCACGCCGGCGACGCCCTGCTGCGCGCGGTGGCGCCGCGGCTGCGCGCCCACCTGCGACCGGGAGACGTGGTCGCCCGCTTCGGCGGCGACGAGTTCGGGATCCTGATCGACCGCCTCGCCGACGAAGAGGAGGCCCTTGCGATCGCCGACCGCGTCGCCGCGTCCTTCGCCCAGCCGTTCTCGATCGACGGGGTCGAGCATTTCGTCACCGCCAGCATCGGTGTCGCCATCGCCCGTCCCGCCGACCAGCGCGGCGCCAGCGCCGAGCTTCTGATCCGCGACGCCGACGCGGCTATGTACCGGGCCAAGGAAGGCGGCCGCGCCCGCTGCGTGCTGTTCGACGCGGCGATGCGGGCCAGCGCCGTACGCCGGCTGGAGACCGAACGCGAGTTGCGGCACGCGCTCGAGCGCGACGAGCTCGCCCTCCACTTTCAGCCGGTGGTCAGCCTCCGCTCCGGCGAGATCAGCGGCCTCGAGGCGCTGCTGCGCTGGCAGCACCCCGAGCGCGGGCTGCTCGACCCGGCCGAGTTCGTCTCGATCGCCGAGGACAGCGGCCTGATCGAGCCGATCGGACGCTGGGTGCAGGAGCGCGCCTGCCGCCAGATCCTCGAGTGGCACGAGCAGCGCCCCGATGCGCGGCCGTTCGACGTCGCCGTCAACCTCTCCGCCCGCCAGGTCGCCCACCCCGACCTTCCCGCGACGGTCGCCGAGATCGTCGCCCGCGCCGGCCTCGACCCGGTCCACCTGCGGCTGGAGATCACCGAGAGCGTCCTGGTCGAGGAGTCGGCCAGCGCGATCGCCTCGCTGGAGGCGCTGAACGAGATCGGCGTGCGGCTCGTGCTCGACGACTTCGGCACCGGCTACTCCTCGCTCGCCTACCTCAACCGCTTCCCCTTCCACGCGCTGAAGATCGACCGCTCCTTCGTCGACGCGCTCGGCATCGAACAGGAGCGAACGGCGATCGTCGAGGCGATCATCGGGATGGCGCGGGCGCTCTCGCTGGACGTGATCGCCGAGGGGGTCGAGAACGAGGTGCAGCTGGCGGAGCTGCGCCGCCTCGGCTGCGACTACGCCCAGGGCCACCTCTTCCATGCCGCGATGCCGGGGTCCGAGGTCAGCCGGCTGCTGCGCGAAGGGGCGCTCGGCTATTCGGGGATCTCGTCGCCCGGCAGGTAGTCGTTGCTGAGCAGTTCGGTCGGCTGCGGCAGCGAGTCGATCAGGCCGTTGTCGCGCATCCAGGCGGTGAAGGTGCTCCACGCCTCGGGGTCCATGTAGCCGTAGGGCTGCCCCGGCGTGCGCGCGCCGAGCAGCGGCAGCGTCGCCTCCACCTCCGCCGCGGTCAGTTTCGGCTCGAGGTCGTTGTTGGCTTCGAGCACGGCTTTGGTGGCCGCGTTCGGCTGCTTCACGGCGGCGTCGGTGCCGCGCTCGAGGGCCGCTAGGAAGAGGCGGAACTTCTGCGGATCCGCTTCCAGGCTGCCGCGGTCGGCGACCAGCACGAGCTCGTCGTAGGTGGGGACCCCGAGCTGGTCGACCGGCGTCACCACCGGGTCCTTGCCGCGCCGGCGCAGGTCGACCCCCTCGACGTTGAGGAAGCCTCCCAGCATCGCCTGGGCGCTGCCGCCGAGCAGGGCCGGCAGCAAGCCGAAGCCGACGTTGACGGCTTTCACGTCGGACGTGGAGAGTTTCGCGCGTGCCAGGATCGTCGCCAGGAAGGCGTCCTGGTAGGGGATGCCGGCGGTGGCGACGGTCTTGCCTTTCAGGTCCGCGACGCCTTTGATCCCCGATTTCCGCAACCAGATCATCGAGGTCAGCGGCCGGTTGACGAGGGCGCCGATCGCGACGACGTCGAGCCCCTTCTCGTGCGCCAACGCCACCTCGGGCTCGTAGGAGATCGCCAGGTCCGACCGGCCGGCGGCGAGGAGCTTGAGCGGCGCGGCGGGGTCGGAGGGCGTCTGCACGTTGACGTCGAGCCCGGCTTCCTCGAAGTAGCCGAGCTTCTCGGCCATGTAGATCCCGGCGTGATCGGGGTTGGGGTAGAAGTCGAGCGTGAGGTCGAGCGGCTGCGCTTCGGCGCCGCCGCCCTCCGACTTCTCGCCGCAGGCGGCGAGGGCGAGGGCGAGGGCGAGCAGCGCGACGGCGACGGCGATCGCCGGGGTTCGGGGCAGCCTCATCCCCTGTGTTCTATCGCCAAGTGACGACGCGCCGCTCTATGAGGGTCAGCAGGCCGATCATGATCAGCGCGATCGCGGAGAGGACGAGGACCGCGGCGAACTCCCGCGCCACCTCCAGCTGGGCGTTGTCGGTGAGGATGAGGTGGCCGAGGCCGGCGCTCGAACCCACCCACTCTCCGAAGACGGCGCCGATCGGAGCGAGGACGGCGGCGATCTTGGCCCCCGTGAAGAAGCCCGGCAACGCGGTCGGCGCCTCCACCCGGCGGAAGACCTGCCAGCGCGAGGCGTCGAGGCTGCGCATCAGCTTGATCGCGTCGGGCGCGGTCGAGCGCAGGCCGTCCAGCAC
Source organism: uncultured Thermoleophilia bacterium (assembly GCA_963720455.1). GTDB lineage: Bacteria > Actinomycetota > Thermoleophilia > Solirubrobacterales > 70-9 > VAYN01. The sequence continues at coordinate 159,828 of OY970392.1, forward strand.
GTTGACCGTGATCGGGAAGAAGCAGATCAGCGCCACGACGACGATCTTCGGGCCGATCCCGAATCCGAGCCAGACCAACAGGATCGGCGAGATGACGATGATCGGGATCGTCTGCGAGGCGACGATCAGCGGATAGGCCGCGTCGCGGACCAACCTCGAGAGGTGCATCACCACCGCGAACGCGACCCCGAGCAGGAGCGCACAGCCGAGGCCGAGGACGATCTCGCGCACGGTCACCCAGGCGTTGTCCGCCAGCAGCGAACGACTCTCCCAGAGCGACTCGGCGATTTCGGCCGGTGAGGGGACGAGGAAGGGCTCGAGGCCGAGGACGTCGGCGAGGGCCCCGGTCGAGGCGGCGACCTGCCAGGCGCCGATCAGCGCCGCCAGCAGCAGGGTGGGGAGGAGCCGGCGCCTCATCGCATGCCCTCGTGCAGCGCCCCCAGCGCCTCCTCGCGCACGGCGACGAAGGCCGGGTCGGTGACGGCGGCGTCGCGATCGGCGGCGCGCGGGGCGGGCGAGCGCAGCTCCGCGACTGCCCGGGCCGGGCGGGCGGAGAGGACGGCGACCCGGTCGGAGAGGTAGAGCGCCTCCTCGATGTCGTGGCTGACGAGGATGACCGTACGTGGGTCGGCCTGCAGCGCCGCCGCCAGCCACTGCTGCATCTCCGCCCGGGTGATCGCGTCGAGCGAGGCGAAGGGCTCGTCGAGGGCCAGCAGCGGCTTGCCGGCGATCAGCGTGCGCAGGAAGGCGACGCGCTGGCGCATCCCGCCTGAGAGCTCGCCCGGGGCGCTTGCCTCGAAGCCGGCGAGGCCGAAGCGGCCGAACAGCTCGCCGGCGCGCTCCCGCGCCTCCGCCTTGCCGAGGCCGCGGTTGCGCAGCGCCAGGGCCGCGTTGTCGAGCGCCGAGTACCAGGGCAGCAGCAGGTCGCGCTGGGGCATGTAGGCGCAGTGGCCGAGCCGCCCGGCGGCGCCCGCCTCCCCGTCCACCTCGACCGCGCCCGCGCCCGGCTCCAGCAGGCCGCAGAGGAGCTCCAGCAGGGTCGACTTGCCACAACCGGACGGCCCCACCAGCCCGACCACCTCGCGCTCGCCGACCTCCAGATCGAGCCGGTCGATCGTCTGCAGCTCGCCGTAGGAGTGGCCGAGGCCGCGGATCGAGACGGACATCCCTGGTATCCTGCCGCACTCCGCACTCCTGACCAAGGAGGTCAGGAAAGTCGATAAGTACCCCAGTGCGGAACGGCAGCGATGGACCCGGCAATCGTCATCTTCGGCTTCGGCATCGGAGCAATGGTCGGCATGACCGGCATGGGTGGCGGCACCCTGATGACGCCCCTGCTGATCTTCCTCTTCGGGATCAAGCCGGTGACCGCGATCGGCACCGACATCTTCTACGCGGCGGTGACGAAGACGGTCGGCGGCTGGCGCCACCTGCGGATGGGCACGGTCAACATCCCGCTCTCGCTCTGGCTCGCCGCGGGCAGCGTTCCCGCCGCGGTGCTGGGGGTCTGGGCGATCTCGATCCTGCAGAGCAAGGTCGGCGAAGAGCGCCTCGACTCGATCGTCTACGCGCTGCTGGGCGGGACCCTGCTGATGGTCGGGATCATCACCCTGGCGCGGGCGCTGATCCTCAGCAACCTGATCGAAGAGCGCGACGGCTTCGAGCTCAAGCGCCGCCACAAGGTCGCCGCCGTCGCGATCGGGGCCACCACCGGTTTCGTGATCGGGATCACCTCGGCCGGCTCCGGCACCGTGATCGCGATCCTGCTGATCTCCGTCTACCGCCTGACGCCGGTGAAAGTCGTCGGCACCGACGTCTTCCACGCCGCGATCCTGCTCTGGGCCGCCGGCATCGCCCACTGGGTCGGCGGCAACGTCGACTTCGGCCTCGCCGCCAACATCCTCCTCGGCAGCGTCCCCGGCGTGATCGTCGGCTCTCACTTCGCGGCGCGGGCGCCGACCGGGTTCCTGCGCACGGCGCTCGGCGTCGTCCTCGTCGCCTCCGGCGTCGTCACGGTGCAGAAGGGGGACCCGGTGGTCTGGCCGATCGCCGCCGCGGTCGCCGGCATCGGCCTCGGTCTGCTGATCTGGTTCCCGCGCTGGTGGAACGAGCGCCGGGTCAAACGCGAAGCGGCCGAACGGCAAGCTCACGACCGCTCCGACGATCTCGCGCCTGACGTGATCGGCTGATTGATTTACTAGTCGTATGCGCGTTTCAGCGAAGGCCGACTACGCGGTGCGGGCCGCGGCGGAGCTGGCTGCCGCCGAGGAGGGCCCGGTCAAGGGCGAGCGCCTGGCCGAGGCGCAGGACATCCCGCTGCAGTTCCTCGAGCACATCCTGCTCGAGCTCAAGCACCACGGCATCGTCCGCGCCCGCCGCGGCGCCAAGGGCGGCTACTGGTTGGCGAAGCCCGCCGACGAGGTGACCGTCGCCGAGATCGTCCGCGCCGTCGAGGGCCCGATCGCCCACGTTCAGTCCACTCCGCCCGAGGACATCGAATACCGCGGCAACTCCAAGCATCTGCAGGAGGTCTGGATCGCGGTCCGCGCCAGCCTGCGCTCGGTCCTGGAGGAGGTCACCCTCGCCGACCTCGTCTCCGGCGAACTGCCGAGCATCGTCGGCGAGCTGGCCGCGACGCCGGACGCCTGGGTCGCCCGCTAAATCGGGTCGATGGGCCGATAAGTAGCGCCGGGGTCAACTTTTTGGCCCATCGGCTCTCTTATTCGGCGGCCGGAACGCCGCCGGCGACGACGTTGACGAAGTTCTCCAGGTGGCGGGTGGTCCAGCACTCGAAGGCGCCGTCGCAGTGGCGCTCGTAGGCGGCCATCACCGAGTCGCCGTAGTTCCAGTAGAGCTTCGGCTCCGGGTTGAGCCAGAAGAGGCGGCCGGCGCGCTCGGCGACCCGGGCGAAGACCTCGGCGTGCGGCTCGCGGCCGTTGGTGCGGGCGTCGCCGAGCACGATCACGGTCGAGCGCGGGTCGAGCTCGTCGGAGATCTCGGTCAGGAACTCGAGCCAGACGCGGCCGTAGTCGGTGTAGCCGGAGACGTCGGCGACGCCGCCCTCGCTGGAGATCCGTTCGGCGACGACGCGGAAGTCGCGCTCGTGCTCGAAGACCTCGGTCACCTCCGAGATCCGCTCGATGAAGACGAAGCTGCGCAGTTTGCGGAACGAGTCGTGGAGGGCGTGCAGGACCGAGAGGAAGAAGACGCTGGCCGAGGTGACCGAGGTGGAGACGTCGCAGAGGACGTAGATCTCGGGCCGCCGCGGCCGCTTCGGCCGGTATTTCAGCCGCAGCGGCACGCCGCCGGTCTCCAGCGAGGCGCGCATCGTCCGCCGCACGTCGACCGCGGTCGCCTGGCGGCGGCCGCGCTGCTCGTGCCCGAGCGTCGCCAGCCGCCGCTTCATCTGCGAGACGGCGCGGTGCACCGCCGCCAGGTCCTGGGTCGGGCTGGTCGGCAGGGCGCGGTCGAGCTCGGCCAGGGGACGGGAGGGGGGTAGCGTCTCGGTGCGCTCGATCAGGTCGCGTTCGAGCTCGCGCCGCAGGTGGCGCTCGAAGGCGTGCAGCTGCTCGCGGTCGATCGGCGGCCGCTCCTCGCCCGCCTCGGTCGGCGGCTGCTGCCCGGCGCTCAACCCGAGCGTGCGCCGGATCCGCTGCACGTCGACGCCGACCACCCCCGAGCCCTCGCCGCGGCCGAAGGCGGCGATCGCCAGCCGCGCCAGGTCGCGCAGCCGGTCCTCGTCGCCTTCCATGATCGCCTCGCGGATCTGCTCGCGCAGCTCCTCCATGTCGATCCGCTCGGACGCCTCGCCGCCCTCGCCCCCTTCGCCACCGCCCTCGCCGCGCTCGCCGACCTCCCGCTGCACGGCCTCCGCCTCGGCGGCGCGGAAGAAGTAACGGTCGAACAGCAGCTCGAACACCCGCCGGTCGTCCTGCGACTTCGCGATCGTCGCCGCCAGCGCCTCGCGAAAGTCCGCCTGTGAGGTCCAGTCAACCAGCTCCAGCACCGCAAACGCATCGAGGATCTCCGAGGTCCCGACCGCGACCCCCTCGCTGCGCAGTTCCTCGCAGAACCCGAGCAGCTTCGCCGCCAGCCCCGGCGGGCCGGCGTCAGCCTTCGGTCCGTATGGGGTCGGCAAGTTTCACCCCGACCCGCTCGGCCACCAGGTCGATGTCGGTGCGGTGCTTGACGATGATCGACATCGACTGGTTGAAGGTCTCGCGGTCGATGTCCTCGGCGCCCATCAGCAGCAGGGTGCGGGCCCAGTCGATCGACTCGGCGATCGAGGGGGGCTTCTTGAGGTCGAGGGCGCGAACCATGTCGATCACCTCGACCAGGCGGCGGGCCAGGGTCTCGGGCAGCTCGGGCGCGTGCAGGCGGACGATTTCCATCTCGCGCTCCAGCGACGGGTAGTCGAGCCAGAGGTAGAGGCAGCGGCGCTTCAGCGCCTCGGTCAGCTCGCGCGAGTCGTTCGAGGTGAGGACGACGATCGGCATCGTCGTCGCCGAGATCTGGCCCAGCTCGGGGATCGTGATCTGGAAGTCGGAGAGCAGCTCGAGCAGCATCGCCTCGAACTCCTGGTCGGTCTTGTCGATCTCGTCAATCAGCAGGACCACCGGCTCGGGGCTGGAGATCGCCTGCATCAGCGGCCGCGTCAGCAGGAAGTCGGAGCTGAAGATGTCCTCCTGCACGTCGTCCCACCCGGCCTCGCCGCCGGCCTGGATCCGCAGCAGCTGCTTGCGGTAGTTCCACTCGTACATCGCCTTCGCCTCGTCGAGGCCCTCGTAGCACTGCAGCCGCACCAGCTCGCGGCCGGTGGCGCGCGAGAGCGCCTTCGCCAGCTCGGTCTTGCCGACCCCCGCCGGGCCCTCGACCAGGACCGGCTTGCCGAGCTGCTGGGCGAGGTATGAGACAAGCGCAGCAGGCTCGTCGGCGAGGTAGCCGACCTTCGCCAGCGCCTCCTTCGTCTCTGCCACAGAGCTTTCGGCCATGGCGGCGATGATAATCAGCTCCCCGTGCTCGACCTCCTGTTGCCGCTCGCCCAACTCTTCCCGACCAGCCCCGGCCCCTACATCGCGCTGATGCTGGCCGGCTTCGCGATCGGCATCCTCGGCCATCTGACGGGCGCCAGGTGGCTGGTCGCCTCCGGCATCGTCCTGATCTTCCTCGGCGCCCTGCTGTTCCCGTTCGCCGCCAACCTGACCAGCGAGGACCGGCCGCCGCCGATCGAAGAAAGCCGTACCGGCGACGCCGGCTAGTTCGCCTTAGAATTCCCGGTTCGACCCTGCCTTCGACCACGAGGAGCCCGATCCCTTGAGCCGTTTCCGCACTTTCGCGCTGCTGGCCGCGCTGGTGGCCCTGACGACCGCGTTCGCCGCCTGCGGCGGCGACAGCAGCGGCAGCGACGACCCGCAGCAGGTCATCGACGACGCGACGTTCGAAGGGGTCGAAAGCGGCAGCCTCGACATCTCGGTGGGGGTGAAATCGGAAGGCAAGGAAGGCAGCGACGTCGACGTCAGCATCTCCGGCCCGTTCCAGGGCCAGGACGGCGAGGATCTGCCCGAACTCGCGATGACGGCGAGCGCGACCGGCACCGCCAAGGGCGAAGGCATCGACTTCGAAGGTGGGCTGACGCTGCTCTCCGACCGCGCCTTCGTCAACTACGAAGGGACCGAGTACGAAGTCGACCCGACCACCTTCGACCTCGTCAAGCAAAGCCTCGAACAGGCGCAGAACCAGGGGGCGGAAGGCAACGCAGCCGACATCACCGCCTGCCAGGAGGCGGCGGAAGGCATGGAGGTCCGCGATTTCGTCGACCACCTGACCAGCGCCGGCAGCGCCGAGGTCGACGGCACCAGCACGACCAAGGTGAGCGGCGAGCTCAACACCGGCGGCGCCATCGACGCGATCATCGCACTGACCGAAGATCCCGCCTGCAGCGCCCAGCTCGAAGCGGCCGGCCCGCTGCCGATCGACGAACTCGAAAAAGCCAAAGGCGAACTGACCAGCGCGGTCAAAAAAGCGCACGTGGAGGTCTACGTCGGCGACGACGACATCGTCCGCAAAGCGGTCGCCGAACTCGTGATCGAACCGAAGGGCACGAACGACGAAAAAGTCGAACTGGAATTCGAGCTCACGCTCAGCGGCGTCAACGAGGAACAGGAGATCTCCGCTCCCGCCAACCCGAAACTGCTCCAGGGCCTGTTCCAGAGGCTTGACATCAACCCGATCGAACTGCTCGAAAGCGTCAGCAGCGGCGAAGGCCTCGGCGACCTGCTCGAAACCCTGACCGAAGACGGTCTGCCCGGTGGCGACTCTTCGTCCGGTGGCGGTTCGGGAGGGTCCGGCGGCGGCTCGTCGTCCGGCGGGGGAGGGGGAGGCCAGGACGCCTACCGCGAATGCCTCGAGAACGCCCAGACGTCGGCCGACCTGCAGCAGTGCGAAAGCATGATCCAGTAGATGGAGGACACTCGGCCGCGGATAGGCGCGGCTTTTCTCCTCACGCCCCAGGGGTGGCCCTATCTGCTGGTGCCGCTGATCCCGGCGGCGCTGGCGCTGGAGCTGGCCGGGGCCGGGGCGACGATCGTCTTCGCCGCCTCGGCGCTGGGGATCATCCCCACGGCGGCGCTGATGGGCCGGGCGACGGAGGAGCTGGCGGCGCGCTCGGGGCCCGGCATCGGCGGCCTGCTAAACGTCACCTTCGGTAACGCGCCCGAGCTGATCATCGCCCTCTTCGCCCTCGGGCAGGGCCTCCAGGAGGTGGTCAAGGCCTCGATCGTCGGCTCGATCCTCGGCAACATCCTGCTGGTCCTGGGGGCGGCGATGCTGGCGGGCGGCATCGGTCGCGAGAAACAGACCTTCAGCCGCACCGGCGCCAGCGTCCAGACCTCGATGCTGATGCTGGCCGCCGCGGCGCTGCTGATGCCGGCGATCTTCGAGCTGGTCGAGGGCAAGGGGCTGCCGGCTCCCAGCGCCGAGTCGATCCACTACGGCGGCACCGTCGAGCACCTCTCGCTCGCGGTCGCGATCGTCCTCATCGCCACCTACGTGATCGGCCTCTTCTTCTCGCTGCGGACCCATCGCGCCATCTTCAACCCGGAGTACGAGGAGGAAGACACCTGGGGTTGGTCGACGAGGACCTCGGTGATCGCGCTGGCGATCGCGGGTGTGCTGGTCGGGCTGATGTCCGAGGTGCTGGTCGGTTCGATCAGCGAGGCCTCGCACTCGATCGGCCTCTCCGAGTTCTTCATCGGCGTGATCGTCGTCGCGATCGTCGGCAACGCCGCCGAGCACTGGGTCGCGGTCCTCGTCGCGATCAAAGACAAGATGGACCTGGCGGTCAACATCGCCATCGGCTCCAGCGCCCAGGTCGCCCTCTTCGTCGCCCCCGTCCTGGTGCTCGCCTCCTTCTTCATCGGCCCCTATCCACTGGCCTTGGTCTTCAACGGCTTCGAGCTGGGCGCAATCCTCCTAGCCATTCTGATTGCCAACTACGTAACCCAGGACGGAGAGTCCACCTGGTTTGAGGGAGTGCAGCTGCTGGCGGTCTACTTCGTGTTCGGGCTGGCTTTCTACTTTGCGTGAGTCGGCGGCGGCATAACGGGTCCCGGGTGGGACTCGCCAAGCCTCCCCATCTGTTGCGCAGGTGAGTCCCACCCGGGACCCGCACTGGCCGGGGCAGAGTCATAGACGGATAGCCTGGCGCGATGAACGTAGTCCTCCTCATCATCAGCTTTGCGGTCGTTCTTGCTGGCGCGTTGCTGTTTACGAACGCGGTCGAGTGGATCGGGCACAAGCTCGGCGTGGGGGAGGGGGCGGTTGGGAGCATCCTGGCGGCGGTGGGGACGGCGATGCCGGAGACGCTGATCGCGATCGTCGCCCTGATCAACGTCAACGAGGGCTCCGAAGACGTCGCGATCGGCGCGATCGTCGGCGCCCCCTTCCTGCTGGCGACGCTGGCGATGGGGCTGGTCGGGCTCTTCGCCTACCTCTACCGCGACCGCCGCGAGCAGGGCCTGCGCCTGAAAGCCCACCGCCCCACCCTCGAGCGCGACCTGATCTTCTTCCTCGCCTTCTTCGCCGCCGGTGGGGCGCTCGCCTGGGGGCCGCCGACGCCGCTGCGGATCGCGGTCGGCATCGCCTTCCTGTTCGCCTACCTCCTCTACATCACCCGCACCCTGCGCGGCGGTGGCGACGTGCAGGGAGAGGAGACGCTCAACCCGCTCTTCTTCGACCCCCGCACCGAGCGCAGGACGGACCCGGCGCTGGGGCTCTGCGTGCTCCAGCTCCTGGTCGGGCTCGGGGCGATGGTCGGCGGCGCCCACCTCTTCGTCGAGGAGCTGCTCCAGATCGCCGAGAGCATCGGCGTCGACGCCCTCGTCCTGGCCCTGATCCTGGCGCCCCTGGCGACCGAGCTGCCGGAGAAGGTCAACAGCTTCTTCTGGGTGCGCGAAGGCAAGGACGCCCTCGCGCTCGGCAACATCACCGGCGCGATGGTCTTCCAGTCGACGATCCCGGTCGGGATCGGCCTGCTCTTCACCGACTGGGCCCTGAGCGGCACCGCGATCCTCTCGATCGCCCTCGGCGTCGCCGGCGGCCTGCTCGCCTACGAGAGCCTGCACCGCGCCGGCCTCTTCAAGCTCCCCGCCGTAATCGGCTGGTTCACCCTTTACACCGCCTTCCTCGCCGCCGTGGTACTGAGCGCATAGGCCGATCCCGGCAGGGGTGGAACGTCTTGTACTTTTTCGCCACTCCGATCTCTCGGACGGCCGGTGGCGATCCTCGAAAAAGTTAAGTGGAACCCCTGCCGGGATCGGCCTCCAGCGCCTTCAGCACCAGATCGTCGTGCTTTTTCGGCTGCACCTTCGGAAACACCCGCGCGATCCTCCCGTCGGGACCGATGATGAACGTGGAGCGCAGCACCCCCATGTACTTCTTGCCGTACATCGACTTCTCGCCCCAGGCGCCGTAGGCGTCGGCGACCGCGTGGTCGACGTCGGCGAGCAGGGTGAAGCCGAGGTCGTGCTTGCGGTCGAACTTCTTCAGCGCCTCCGGCTCGTCAGGGGAGACCCCGATCACACGGGCGCCGGCCGCGGCGTACTCCCCGGAGCGGTCGCGGACGCCGCAGGCCTGGGTCGTACAGCCCGGCGTGCCGGCGCGGGGATAAAAATACAGTACGACCGTCTGACCTCTGAGATCGGAAAGCTTGACCGGATCGCCGTTTTGGTCGGGCAACTCGAAGTCGGGAGCTTTGTGGCCTGGCTGGAGCATCGGCTCGGGAGGCTAGCTGACGAGCCCGCGGTTGTCGGCCTGTCAGATCGACTGCGAACCGAAACGTTTGTATGCCCCTCTCCCTAGGTATCCTGATACCTGTTTGATCAGAGGGTTCGATGGCTAGTAGGGATCCTGAGGGGCAACGTAGGCCGTAGCGGCTCTTGAAAAGGCAGGGGCAATGACGAAAACAGCATCCGAACCGCTTCTAGAGTGCTCTGGGCGGGCTCTTGAAGCTGCGCACCCGCACGCCCGCTGGTCGGTGCTGCGTCGTGGTGCGGTTGCACGCCCGCCGCTTCAAAGATTTGGCCGGGTTCTGATGTTGATCGCAGTAGTGGCTACCTCACTGCTCGGCTGGGCGGCGAGCGCGCGGGCGGCGACGGACACGGTCACAAGCGCGGCCGATTCGGGGCCGGGGTCCTTGCGGGCGGCGATCGGGGCGGCAAGCGACGGCGACACGATCGACTTCGACGCGAGCCTCGACGGTCAGGCGATCGTCCTCACCTCGGGTGCGATCGAGATCGACAAGAGCCTCATGATCGACGGACCCGGTGCCACGCAGCTGACGATCGACGCCGACCACAACAGCCAGATCTTCACCGTCAGCGCAGGGAACCTGTCGATCTCCGGCCTGGCCCTTGCCGACGGTGCGGCGCCCGCGATCGGTGAAGCGGCCGGCCTCGGTGGGGCGATCGAACAGGCCGGCGGCGGCACCCTCACCGTCGCCGGCTGCACCTTCACCGGCAACACCGCTGGTGGAGCCGGGGACGCAGAAGAAGAAAGCAACCAAGGCCACGGCGGGGCGATCTCCGTCTCGTCGTCCTCCGGGTCGACCACCGTCTCCGACAGCACCTTCACCGCCAATGCCGCCGGCGGGCCGGGCGGCGCCGGCTTCCAGAGCGGTCTCGGGTCCGGCGGGGCGATCTGGGACGCCAACCCCGGGTCACTGACGGTCACCGACAGCACCTTCACCGACAACACCGCCGGTGGGGACGGCGATGGCGTGCAGGGCGGGAACGGCGCCGGCGGCGCGATCCAGAAGTCCGGGGGGCTGGTGCTGATCGTCTCCGACTCGGAATTCGTCGACAACACCGCGGGTGGGGATGGCGGCGATGAAAACAACAGCGGCCATGGCCACGGCGGCGCGATCTACGTTTCCGAACCATCACCACCGTCGACGGATCTCTCGGTCGTGGACAGCACCTTCAGCGGCAACGCGGCCGGGGGAACCGGCGGCGTCGGGGGGAGCAGCGGTACCGGCGAGGGTGGGGCGATCGAGCATTACGGCGAAGGCTCGGTGAGCGTCTCCGGCTCGACCTTTGAGGGCAACAGCGCGGGCGGGGTTGGCGGCGTCGGAGGCGCGACGCTGTTCGGGCTCGGGGTTGGCAGCGGCGGTGGAATAGGCGGCGCGATCCTGATCGATGAATCCGAAGCCTCGACCTCCATCGCGGACAGCGAATTCAGGGAGAACACCGCCGGCGGCGCCGGCGGAGGCGGCTCCCTGAGCGGGTTCGGTGTGGGTGGTGCGATCAAGGACGAGGCCGGCGGCTCCGGCGATCAGTTCGCGATCTCCGACAGCACCTTCCGCGAAAACGCCGTCGGCGGAGCGAAAGGAGCGGGCAGTGGCAGCGGCCGCGGGACCGGCGGCGCCATCGACACGTTGGGTGGCCTCGGCTTGCTCAAGGTGACCGACAGCACCTTCTGGGCCAATGCCGTGAGTGCGGGTGCCGGTGGCATCGGGGGTGCGATCAGGATGTTCAACATGTCCTTGACCGTTTCCGGCAGCACCTTCGCCGGCAACACCGTCGGGGAGGCCGGCGGTGGCGGTTCGGGAGGCGCGATCGATGCGGGCGCGATCTCGCTGAATACGGTTGCCTCGATCTCCGACAGCACCCTGTTCGGGAACGATGCGGGCGGCGGTGGTGCGGGCGGTGACGGTGGAGCGCTCGACATCTCCGGCATGCGGTCGGCGACCCTGGCAAGCGTGACGATCGACGGGAACTCGGTCGGGATGGGGGGGACCGGCGCCGGCATCAGGGCGGGCGGGGAAGTGCCCTCCGAAACGGCCATCGTGACCGCGAAGGCGACGATCGTCTCGTCGAACACGGGGGCGACGAACTGCGATGTGCCGGTGGCCTCGTCGAGCTACAGCCTCGAGGGCCCGGAAGGTAAAACGAGCTGTGGGTTCGACCTGCCTTCGGCTGATCCCGAACTAGGACCGCTGTTCGCCAACGGCGGCCCCACCAAAACGCAGGCGCTGCCTGCGGGAAGCCTGGCGGTCGACGCGGTGCCCGTTGCCAAATGTCCGACCAAAGTCGATCAGCGCGGAGAACCCCGTCCGGACAACGGAAAGAGCGTGTGCGACGTGGGCGCCTACGAGCTGCAGGACCCGCCTATCGCGCCATCGATCACCGGCGCTTCGGCGGTGACCTTTCAGGTCGGCAAGGCGGCGAGCTTCACTATCAACGCCACGGGCCTACCGGTGCCGGATCTATCCGAGACGGGTGCGCTGCCTATTGGGATCGTCTTTACGGATCATGGCGATGGCACCGCGAGCCTGGTGGGAACGTCAGCGGCGGGCACCGGCGGGAGCTACCCGATCATGATCAAGGCCTCGAACGGCGCGCTGCCGGATGCCGAACAGAGCTTTACGCTGACGGTGCAGGCGCCGCCGACCGCCTCTATTGCCATCCCGGTCGATGGAGCGACTTACACGCAGGGTCAGACGATCAACTCCAGCTTTGCCTGCGCCGAAGGAATCAGTGGCCCAAGGATCGCCTCCTGCGTTGATCAGGATCGACGTCCTTCTGGGGCGTCTCTTGACACTGCCGCGGCGGGTCGGCACACCTTCACCGTGTCCGCGACCTCGAAAGACGGGCTGACCAGCACGGCGAGTGTCGCCTACACGGTCGTGCGAATAACGCCGAAGGTCCCGCTCCCTCCACGTCCCGGTGTTCTCGTCTCCTACCGCCTGGAAGGCGGGATCGGGGGCCCACGGCCATCACTCGTCGTCTTCAAGAACCGCCGAGCGAGATTGACGTTGGGAGGATGCACGGCGAAATTCGCGCTGCCGCCCGCAGCCTGGAGCAAGTTGCGGGCGGCGCTCAAGGGGGCTCACCTCCACGCCATTGCGGGCAACTATCCAGCGCCCAAAGGCTCTGCCGACGTGATCACCTACGTGATCAAGGCCAGAGGCGAGGTGGTGCGGATCGCCCCCCCACAGCCGGAACACAAACGAGTGATGCGAGATTTGCGACCACTGCTCAATGATCTGAACAAACTGGTGTCGGCCGGAAAGCGGCCAATCCCTTCGCATTGCAAAAGCAGCCGTAGCTAGAGCAAACCTCGGCCGCCCGAGAAGACGCACTCCGTTGCTCCCAAACACGCTCTCGTTGATCGAGCGCGGGGAAAGCGAACCCCACCTGGGAGACGGTCAAAGGCATCGCGGCGGCGCTCAGCGTGCCGGTCTCCGAACTGGCCAAAGCTGCCGAGAGACTCGAAGGCTAGCCGCGAAGGCGCCGGTGCGCGACCTCGTAGACGCTTTCGGCGTTCGACTCGCGGGGATGGTGGCGGACGCCGAAGGCGATGTAGCGCAACTGGCCAAGACCGGCGACGATCTCCACCTGGAACACCATTCCGAAGCGCCCGGCCGGAGGCGGCAAGTAGACCTTGAGGCAACGCGGTAGCTCGTTGCCTTCGGTGCCCTCTGCTTCGCAGAGGCGCAGCTCGTCGCGCGGAATCCCCTCTCCCTCAAAGCGCTTTCGCGCGGCCCGCGCGGCGTCGGCACCGGCATCGCTCGCCCGCTCGACATCGAAATCGAACAGGACGTCGTCGAAGACCGCAGGGGAGGGCGTCCGCCCCTTGGCCAAGTCTTACCCCTCGCCGTCAGGCGGGAGGAACGGGCCATGGTCGGCCTCGAAGGCAGCGAACTCCTCGTCGGTCGCCTCGCGAGCGCCGGCGCGCTCACGGATGCCCTTCAACGAGGGTGCGGACTCGCGGCTGATGACGAACTCGTCTCCGCCGCGCTCCTCGGTTACGACGAAATCGCCCTCCAGGCCACCGCTGACTTTGATGTGAAGCTGCTGCTTCATCGCAGAAATCATGGCAAAGCCTGCGGTCAGGGTCGGTCCCGGGGCCGAATTCATCCCACAGCCATCACATAAGGGGGGTCCACTTTCCGTGCTCGCGCCCCTGTTATAGGGATGGAGCGTAGGTCGATCGAGAAGAAATCGGTGTCCACTTTCGGCTCTCGGGCCTCTGTAGTCATGGTGGAGCCCTTTCCCATTGAAAAAAATGACGGATCCGGTCGGCTCAAACGACAGATAGGTAGATGCCTGTCTTCATCGAGAGCCGAATCACCGCAAACCGAGCCCTGGCGGCCCGGCGCGTTCCTGTCGACCTTGCCAATCGCTCCCAACCCGATTGGCAAGGTCGAAGCCTGCGGATTCGGCATCAGGGCGCGGAATGGCGGTGGGTCGGCCGCACCCGAGTCTCTACCACCCAAGTCGGAGATCGGTGATGGCCGGTAGCTCCTCATCCGGTGGCACTCGCCCCACCCGCGCTCGCTCCTCAGCTCGGACCCCCGCGCTCTCCGACCTTGACCGTCGCATCCTCGATCTCCTCTCCTTCCTCCGGGTCCTGACCCAGACGCAGCTCGCCAGTTTGATGTCGCCCGAGATCCAGCCACGAACGCTTCGCTATCGAACCGCCCGCCTCGCCAAGCTCGGCCTCGTCGGGCGAACTCGCCCCTATCGGGAACGCGGATCGGCGCCGCATCATCTGTGGCCGACGCGGAAGGGCGAGGCGATTGCCGAAGGAAAACCGCCGCCGCGTGGGGGAGAGCGGCGCGAGCCGAATCCCCTGTTCCTCGCACACGGGGCCGCGATCAGCGAGCTGTACGTGGCGCTGAAGACCGGGCTGCGGGATGGCCTACGGCTCGCCGGCTTCGAGCGTGAGGCGGAAGCGCGGGAGGCGTTCCGAGGCTATGACGGCAAAGAGCACGCCGTGGCGCCTGACGCCTGCATCCAGATCGCCGAGGCGGATGGGCGCATCCTGCTCGGCCTGGTCGAGCTGGACCTCGGGACGATGTCGGCCCGCCAGCTCAAGGCAAAGGCCGAGGGCTACGGCGAATACACCAAGCTCGAAGGCTGGCGACAGCGCAACGAGTACTGCCCGCCGCTCTTGTTCATCACCACCAGCGAGAAGCGAGCGCGCTCGCTTCTCGCCACCTGCGGGCGGGCGGTTGACCAGCAACGGATGCTCGTCGCCGCCACCGGGCTGGCGCGGGACATCGACCGCTCGCTGGTCGCGCCGGAGTGGCTCGCGGGCGAGGACGAAAGCGGCGATCTCCTCGCGGTCCTCCGTGGCGCTCGGCGGCCTTACGACGAAGCCTGCCAGCGCGAGGAGGCAGAGCGACACGAGAAAGACGCCGAACGGGAGCGGCTGCGTTCTGACCCCGCGGCGCTCCGCGAGCACCTGCGGAACTGGCGGCACCGTGACTGGGGGGTCGAGCGACTTGGCCCCGTCGCAGCCAGGGCGCTGGAGATCATGCTGGAGCGAGAGGAGGAGCTGGCCGAAGCCGAGCGCCAGGCGCTGCTGGCGCTAGGCGCGATGTTCGCCGACCCTCTACATCTTCGGCTCGCCGAGGGGGAGCCGAGCGCCGAGCGGCAATCCGTCCTCGACGGGCTCGCGGAGCATCAGCGGACACGCCAGCTCGAAGAGATCGGGGAGCTGGCCCAGCGCTTTGGCGAGGGACCGGCGTTGCGCAAGGCTCGCGGTCGCCTCCGGGCGGGGGAGCTGCTGGCGGCAGCCGATGTCTCCTGGCTGCGCCGCGAGGCTGCCGATGACGAGCGGTCCTGCAGCGAGCGGGAGCGCCTGCACTCCGATTACCTCGTTTCCCGCGGGGAGCGGGCCCGCCGTCGCTGGAAGTCCCAGCGCCTCGTCGCCCGCCTTCGCAACGGGCCGGAGGGCTTCCTCGAGGAGATCGACCGCAAAGCACTGCGGTTCTGCCGCTCTTGCGAAGAGATCGCCTATCCCGACCCTGAGCGGGCGCGCTACGAACGCGAGCCCTACGACATCGCCTTCCGCTGCCACTTCTGCGACGGCAAGAACCTTTCGGCTTGGAAGCCCCCGGTGGAAGGCGACGGGGCCGTGGTCGGTGGCAGGGAGTTCAAGCCATGAGCTCAGGCGCGGGCGATCTTCCGGGTCAAGTGCGCAGGGAGGTGCGTCGCATCCTCGACGCTGAGGCCCGGCGTCTACTCGCCGAACAGCTTGACCGTGATTCGGTCGCGCCCGCGTCCCTGGCCGATCGTCACCGACTCCACCGTGGCGCGAATAAGCCCGCGCTGAGCCTCAAGGCTGAGCCGATCCCAATCCGCCATCGTCACGGTAAGCGTCGAGCCGGCATCCCGTAGCTGTTCGTCTCGCTCCCTGGCAGCGTCGCGCGCCTCGCGAAGTTCGGTTAGCCGTTCCTGCGTCGCCTGCTCGTCCTCGACCCCGACGAAGGCTCGGATCGCCGCATCGAGATCGGCCTGTGCCTTCTCATGGACGGCTGCCGCCTCGCGCGCGTCCTGCTCGGTCGACGCCCTGCCCTCCTCGTCGGCGAGCCGTCTCCGAGTCGCCTCGACCGCGGCCTCCTCGGCCATCTCAGCACTGATCGTCATTCGATGCTTGCAATCCCCGACCGGCGGGCAGCGATAGAAGGGATAGGTGCGGCCGTTCTGTTTCTGCGTGCCGACCACCATCCTCGCTCCCTCGTCGCAGTGCAGCACCCCGAGTCGGGCCAGCAGGCGGTCGGACTTTGGACGCGGGCCGCGCGGGACCTTGTTCCGCTGCACGCGATCGAAGAGGTCGCGGGGGACGATTGCGTCGTGCGCCTCCGTGTTCACCAGCTTGCCGAAGTGGATCTCGCCGAGGTACAGGCGCGAGGAGAGCATGGATTGGACGCCGTGGTAGCTGCGCTCGATCCCGTGCTCGCCGAGGAAGGTGCGGATGTCCTTGATCGTCGCCCCTTCGGCTCGCATCTCAAACGCCTTGACCACGATGGGCGCCTCGGCGGTCGAGACGAGCCGTCCATCCTTACCCGGTTCCAGTCCCGGTGGGACATCGGGGAATGGGCATACCCCGCGAGCGACGGCGTTCGCCTGGGCCTCGCTGGTGCGCTCCCCGACCGAGCGGCGGTAGTACTCGGCGAAGGCGCCCATCATCGTGCCGGACAGCCATTGCGCCGCGGTCTTTTCCGAGACGGCCCCGTAATCGACCGCCAGGACTTCACCGCCGGCAGCCTCGACCCGCGAGACGACTTCGCCCTGGACGCGCAGGCTCCGCACGAGCCGGTCGAAGTAGCCGACGATCAGGACGCTTGCCTTGCCGGCCTCGATCGCCTCGATTGCCTCGCGTAGACCGCGGCGCTCCTCCAGCGGCTTGCCGCCGGAAACGTCGATTTCGTCGGCGGTGCTCTTGAGCGTCAGGCCCTGCCGTTCGCAGGTCTCCTTGATTCGGGCGAGCTGGTCATGGGGCGAGACGAAGGAGTCCTCACGGCCCGGTTTCTTGCCGCGCTGCTTGCGCTCAGAGACTCGGATGATGCCGATGGCGGCCCGTGCTGCCATTACTGTAATTATAGCTCATCGTGTCCGCCCGCGGGTAGAAGTAGAGGACGACGGTCTCGCCGCGCAGGGCCGACAGGGTCACCTCGTTGCCCTCCTGATCGGGCAGGCTGAAGTCCGGCGCCGCGTCGCCCTCCGCGAGCATCAGTCCTCGCGGCCGGGGTCTTGGCCGTCCTCGTCCTCGTCGATCTCGTCGTCCCCCTGTTCGAGCGCGGTCTCGGAGACCGAGCCGGTCGAGCCGGGGTGGTAGTGGGTCTGGAAGGACTCGAGGAGGCGGTCGCGACCGTCCTCGTCGATCGGCGTCTCCTCGGAGATGCGCACCCAGTCGGCTCCCTCGTAGGCCTCCATGTTGAAGACCTCCTGGTCGATCGAGGCGGAATCGTCGACCACGATCACGACCTCGGTCTGGGGGTTGAAGTAGGTACCGGGCTGCACCAGCAGCTCCTCGACCTCGTAGAGGTTGTCCTCGGCGCCGGCCATCAACCCGATCCTATGAAATCGCGCAGCTGGCGATCGGTCTCGGCCTCGACGTCGAGTGGCTCCAGCCCTTTGTGCATCAGCCGTTCGTTGCGGCTGACGACGAGCTGGCGGACTTCCGCCCGCAGCTCCGCGTCCTGGCGGGCGCCGACGCCGAGGTCCTCCTGCGCCGGTGCCAGCAGCCGCGTCGCCTCGGCCTCGACGTCGATCGGCGCCTCGCCACGCCGTCGCCGGCGTTCGGACTTCGCTTTCAGCATCTGTCGCACCTCGGCCGCCTGGATCGCGGGGTCGACGGGCGGGGTGGGGCGGGCGAGGTGCCTCGGGGCCGGCCGCGGTTCCTGTTCGATCGCGAAGGGACCCCTGCCGATCGAGTCCCAGCCCCCGGCGACGCGCCAGAAGACCGCGCCCGCGATCGGTGCCGCGACTCCCGTGAACAGGAGCACGATCATGCACTTCTCCATAGCGGACATCGCCAGCGGCAGATCCACGAATCAAGGGTAAACGCCCCCAGAGGGAGGGGTCTTCGCTAACCTTCGGCCTTGGTTGACTGACCAGTCAATCGGCGGAACGCCTGCCCCGGCGGCGGCGCTCCCAGAATGGACTTCAGCACTGACGAAAAGGAGCACCGACCGGTGGTTGACTTCACCCTGACCGACGAACAGAAAGACCTGCGCGAGCTCGCCCACAGCTTCGCCGAGAAAGAGATGCGCCCGGTCGCCTGGGAGTACGACGTGGACGGCACCTGGCCCCAGGAGGTCATCGACAAGGCCTGGGAGGTCGGGTTGATGAACACCCACATCCCCGAGGCCTACGGCGGCCCCGGCCTCGACTACCTCTCCGGCTGCCTGATCGAGGAGGAGGTCGGGTGGGGCTGCTCGGGGATCGGCACCTCGCTGATGGCCAACGGCCTCGCCTCGGCTCCCGTCACGCTCGGCGGCTCCGAGGAGACGAAGAAGAAGTACCTCGGGATGCTGACCGAAGGCCCGAAGCTCGCCTCCTTCTGCCTGACCGAGCCGGACGCCGGCTCCGACGTCTCCGGGATGAAAACCCGCGCCGTCAAGAAAGGCGACAAGTACGTCATCAGCGGCTCCAAGTGCTTCATCACCAACGGCACCTACGCCGACTGGTTCACGGTCTACGCCAAGACCGACCCCGAGGCCGGCCACCGCGGCATCAGCGCCTTCGTCGTCGACGCCAACCTCCCCGGGGTCAGCGTCGACAAGAAGGAGGACAAGATGGGCCAGCGGGCGTCCAACACCGCGACCATCTCCTTCGACGAAGTCGAGATCCCGGCCGAGAACCTCCTGGCCGAGGAAAACAAGGGCTTCAAACTGGCGATGATGACCCTCGACCGCACCCGCCCCGGCGTCTCGGCGATGGCCGTCGGCATCGGCCGCGCGGCTCTGGAGTACGCGACCGAGTACTCGAAGGAAAGGGTCCAGTTCGGCGTCCCGATCGCGATGCACCAGGCGATCCAGTTCATGATCGCCGACATGGCGACCAAGGTCGAGGCGGCCCGCCTGCTGGTCTGGAACTCGGCGGTCCTGCTCGACCAGGGCATGCGCAACAGCAAGGTCTCATCGATGGCCAAGCGCTTCGCCGCCGACTCGGCGATGGAGATCACCACCGACGCCGTCCAGGTCTACGGCGGCTACGGCTTCATCAAGGAGTACCCGGTCGAGAAACTGATGCGCGACGCGAAGATCATGCAGCTCTACGAGGGGACCAGCCAGATCCAGCGCCTGGTGATCGCCAAAGAAGTGCTGCTGCCGCGGAACGTCGACGAGCCGACGCCGGAGGCCGAGGCCAAGCAGGCCGACGCCGCCCGCGACAGCCAGTCCGAGCAGGCAGCGGCTACGGTTTAGCCATGGACGCCAGCGAACGTGCCGCCGCAGGACAGGTGGCGCGTTCGCAGGCGCGTCGTTCCTCGCACGCCGCCTGGGCGCCGCCCGACGGCCGCGCCGACCCGGTCGCGGTTCTCGATCGCCAGGCCGTCAGCCGGGTGCCGGAGTTGGTGCCGATCCGTTACGGGCGGATGGCGGCCTCGGCCTTCGCCTTCTACCGCGGCGCCGCCGCGGTGATGGCCGCCGACCTCGCGACGACGCCGGTCTCGGGGCTGCGGGTGCAGGCCTGCGGCGACGCCCACCTCTCCAACTTCGGCGCCTACGCCGCGCCGGACCGCCGCCTCGTCTTCGACCTCAACGACTTCGACGAGTCGCTGTCGGGGCCGTGGGAGTGGGACCTCAAGCGGCTCGCCGTCAGCTTCGCCCTCGCCGGCCGCGAAAGCGGCTTCAAGCGCAAGCAGCGGGCCGCGGCGGTGCTGAGCGCGGCGCGCACCTACCGCGAGTCGATGCGGGCCTTCGCCTCGCTGCGCAACCTCGAGGTCTGGTATGCGCGGCTCGACGTCGAGTCGGTGATGGCGGAGATCGAGGCCGAACCCAAGCTGGAGAAGCAGGTGCGCAAGGGGGTTGCGAAGGCACGCGGCAAGGACAGCCTGCGGGCGCTGGAAAGGCTCACGCATGTGGTCGACGGTGAGCTGCTGATCCGTGCCGACCCGCCGCTGATCGTCCCGGCCGAGGAGCTGCTGCCCGAGGCCGAGGCCCACGATCTCGAGCACGCTCTTCGCCACGTGCTCGACGCCTACCGCTCAACCCTCCCGGCCGACCGTCAGCACCTGCTCGACGGCTACCGGTTTCGCCACATCGCCCGCAAGGTAGTCGGCGTCGGCAGCGTCGGGACGCGCGCCTGGGTGGTGCTGCTGACCGGCGCCGACGACGGCGACCCGCTCTTCCTGCAGGCGAAGGAGGCCGAGGCCTCGGTGCTCGAGCCCTACGTCGGGCGCAGTCGCTTCAAGAACCACGGGCGGCGGGTGGTCGAGGGCCAGCGGCTGATGCAGGCGGCAAGCGACATCTTTCTCGGCTGGTGCCCGGCGGTCGGGATCGACGGCCGCCGCCGCGACTTCTACGTGCGCCAGCTCTGGGACTGGAAGCGCTCGGTTGAGGTCGAGCGACTGACCGCGCACGGACTGGAGCTCTACGCGCGGATGTGCGGCTGGACGCTGGCCCGCGCCCACGCCCGCTCCGGCGACCGCATCGCGATCGCCTCCTACCTCGGCGCCGGCGACTCCTTCGACCGCGCGATCGCCGAGTTCTCCGAGGCCTACGCCGACCAGAGCGAGCGCGACCACGCGGCGCTGGTAGACGCGATCGCCAGCGGCCGCATCGACGCCCAAGACGCCTAGCCAAACGCGCTTCCCCGCGCACCTCGGGCCAGCTCCGGGGGGAGAACCCATAGCGTGGTTGAGCTTTGGCGTGGTATGCACGCCAAAGCTCAACCACGCACGGGGGGAGGGGTCGGCACCAGGCGCTTGCGGAGCTTGCAAGGTGCCAGCACGGCGTCGTCTCGGTTGGCCAGCTGGGGCGATTGGGGTATTCGAAGGACCAGATTCGGTGGGCGGCGGCGACGGGACGCCTTCACTCGGTGGACCGCAGCGTCTACGCAGTGGGACACACGCGGCTGTCGCTGAAAGGGAGGTGCATGGCGGCGGTGTTGGCGTGTGGGCCGGCGGCGCTGCTCAGTCACCATTCCGCGGCTTGGCTGCATGGGCTTGCTCGGTGGAGTCCTGAGCCGGTTCACGTCACCGGTCCGGTTGCCCGGGGGTCGCGGCTGCCCGTTCGCATCCATCGCGCGCGTCGGCTGATGGAGGAGGACCGCGATTCAGTTGACCAAATCCCCGTCACGGCGGTTCCTCGTACGTTGCTCGACATGGCGGCGGCGGTGCGGCCGCGCTACTTGGACCGGATGCTCGAGCGCAGCGAAGAGCTGAGGATGTTCGATCTCGGGCCGATCGAGGATCTGCTCGACCGGACGTGGGGACACCATGGCTGGGGACGGCTGCGGCGAGCGATCGCGCTCTACGCACCGCCGCCGTTCACGCGCTCGGGGTTCGAGCGGCGCTTCTTCGAAGCACTTCTGCAGGAGCGCCTGCCGCGCCCGGCGACCAACTTCGTCGAGGCGGGGTTCGAGCTCGACGTCTACTGGCCCGAATATCGCTTCGCGGTCGAACTCGACACCTACGCCACCCATGGCACCAAGGGTGCATTCGAGCGCGACCGGCTGCGCCAGGAGGACCTTAAGCTCGCCGAGATCGAGATGACCCGCGTCACCGACGTCCGCTTCGCCCGTGAACGGGACGCCGTGCTCGGGCGCGTCGTCCGACTGCTGGGCCAGCGGCGGCGCGAGCTGGCGCTCCAGAACCCCGCCGCGCTCCAGAACCCCGCCGGCGGGCAGACGCCGGGGTGATCAGGCGAGCCGCGGAGCTGCGTCGCCGCGCTTGGCGGCCTTGAGGCGCTGGATTTTGTCGAGCACGACCTTGCGCAGGCGGACGGACTCGGGGGTGACGCGGATGTTGGTCTGCTGTTTGGCCTTGGTCGGGTTGATGTCGAGGTCGTCGGAGCCTGAACCTTCAAGAAGATTGGGCAAAAGGGTGGCCAGTGGCCTGCAGATCCCAGGATGTCGGCTCCTAACCGCACGCCTTCGCGCTCGCGCGGTTGGGGCAAAGCCGCCTAAGGTGTATCTCACCCAGCCACGCTAGGAGCGGCGCGAACCCCCCCTACCCCCCGCGCCTGCCCTTCCCTTTCCCTTTGCCCTTGCCCTTCTTGCAGTCGTTCTTGACCACCGGCCGGAAGTCACGGCTGAGCCCGTTCTGGGCTTTAAGCCGCACGGTCGCCCGCTGGGTGCCTTTGCAGAGGTTGCGGCTGTTGACCAGAAGGCTCTTCTTGCCGCCCTTCATCTCCAGCGTGAACTTGGTCACCGGGGCATCGGGGACGAGGTCGAAGGTGTTGCGGATGCCGCCGTTCTTGGAGTCGACGCGGCCGGCCAGGTCGATCTCCAGGGGCTGGTGGGCGGGGCCGCGTAGGGCGACCACCACGTCGGGCAGCGGGTTGGAGGAGGAGCGCAGGTAGACCGGGCCTTGCAGGGTGTAGTCGACCAGGGGGCTGGTCGCCTTGGCCTTGCCGTAGATCGAGCCCTGGGGGCACTGGTCGGCGGCGAACTGCACGCGGGTGCAGATCGTGCGGATGTGCTCCTGGGCGAGGAAGGTGGAGTGGGGGAAGGTGACCGCGGCGGAGGCGACGTTGGCATAGCCGCCTCCCGGTGGGTAGGTGACGGTCGCGACCAGGCGCTGGTAGGCGCCGCGGCGGGTCTTGCCGTGCAGGCGCAGCTTCAGGTCGGGCTTGAATTTGAGCTTGTCGCAGCCGCCGACCTGGAAGCGGTCGCTGACATTGGCCACCGCGCCCTTCTCCCCGCTCACCTGGGCCGAAGTGGCCGTCGGTTCGCAGTTGGTCGGCGCGATCGTGAAGTTGGGGCGATCGACGTTTACCCGGATGTCTCTGACGTCGAGCGGGATCCCCTCGATGATCGTCGGCAGGGGGTCTGAGACGGCGGTGATCTCCGCCGTTTCGGGGTTCACGCGCAGGGCCGTCCTGACCACCACGTTGCCGAGGTCAAAGGGCCCGGCCACGGCCGGGTTGACGATCGCCAGGGACAGCGGGGCGCCTTTGTAGGGGGGGGCGAGGTAGGCGCGGCCGGTGTGCAGGTAAAAGGGGCTGGTGCCGGCGCCGGCGCCGGCGACGACGGTGCCCACCTGGGAGGCCGCGGGGCAGCTCGGTGAAGCCAGCTGGGCGGCGCCGCTGCCGGCGGCGCTGGGGATCTGGACCAGGGCGGCCTCGGGGCAGTAGGGGATCCCCTTCAGGTAGGCGACCAGGCCGCGGGGGGTGGTTACGTTGACGGCGCGGAAGCGCTGGGTGCCGTCTTCGCGGGAGAGATCGAGCACGAAGGGGGTGACGGCGCCGGCGCTGGGGTCGGCGAGCCCGGCCCGCAGCTTCGGCTCCAGCGCCTCGCTCGGGCAGGGCCCCCCGCCCGGGCCTTCGTCGATCGTGAAGGCCGAGACCGAGTTGACCGTCTCCGCCGGGCTCGGGTTCTCGGGGTCGGCGGCGTTCCAGGGCGAGAGCGCCGCTTCGATTCCCCTCGGCCCGCCTTCTTCGCTGCCGTAGTTGCCGCACAGCGGCGGGTTGATCAGCGCCGCCCGCTGGCCGCCGTCGAAGTGCAGCCGCACGCTCCTCACCGGCACCTCGGGGTTGTCGTCGAAGCTGACCGTCAGCTGGCCGGTGATCGGGTCGGGGCTGACTTTGCCCGCCAGCTTCACGAGGATCCCGTTCTTGGGCGAGTCGATCACCAGGTAGAGGGCCAAGAGCGAGTTGAAGGGGTTGTCTTTCTGCTTGGCGATGTAGACGTTGCCTTGCAGGGTTTCCTCGAGCAGCGGGGTCTCGGCTTCCACCGTGGCGACCTTGGATGATTCCGGGCAGCTCACCGGGTCGTCGTTGGGGACGCCGGCTGGCGAGATCCCGATCTCGGACAGGCTGCAGGCACCCCTACCGTTAGCCGCGGAGGGGTTGACCGCCATCCCCACCGGCAAGGTGACCCTGGCGCTCTTCAGGTTCGCCTCGGCGGTGCCGGTGGGGTCTTCGAGGCCGGCCGTCGGCATCGTCACCTCGACGTTCATCCCGGTCGGCGAGTCGGCCTGGCGGGAGGTCGGCTGCAGGGTTATCTGCGGTTTGAACTGGACTTCGTCGCACTGGGTCAGCGGCAGCGATTGGAAGGATTTGCTGACGAAGTTGCCCGGTTCCTCCCAGCTGTCGGCGGAGATCGTCGTCGTCGGCGCTCCTCCCGAGCAGCGGGTCGGGTTGGTCAGGAAGGGGAGTTCGGTGGCGCCGGACTCGCCGGGGTTGAGGCAGCGTTTGACGATGGGGTCGCCCTGCCCCGTCAGCCCCAGTTCGGTCCCGAACCCGCACAGTTTCACCGTCGCTTTCAGCACTTCGGGGTTCTTCGCCAGCGGCGGCGTCGCGATCGTAATTGCATAGCCGTCCTCCGGCCGCAGCTCCGGGCTCAGGGTGTAGACGTATTCTTTGCCGATTTTGAAGGCGAACTGCGCCGGCACCCCGAATTCGGGCTCCATCTCATAGACGGGGAAGTCTTCGGGCCCGCCACCGGGGATTTCCGCCGTGATTGCCCCCACCGCGCTCCCCGCCGGGCATTCGTTGGCGATGATGTCGGCGATCGAGGGGCATGGTTCCACCACGGCTTGCGGGTTGCCGACGAACCCCGGCGGCGTGTCCGTCCGCACCGTCCGCGTCGCCCCGTTCAGCGCTTCGGTCTCCCCCGCTTCTTCTTCGACCCGCACGTGCGTGTTGAACTCCAGCGAGGCCCCCGCCGAGAACGGGTGCCCGCCGGCCTTCGTGTAGTCGTCGCCGAACTCGTCGAGGACTTCGGTTTCGAAGGCTTTGAAGCCGAACGGGACCGCCGCGCCGAGGATCGTGTATTCGTCTTCGTCGCTCGCCGGCGTCGAGCCGCCGCCGGAGACTTCGGCTTTGGCGATCAGGGTTTCGGGCGGGTTCTTGCCGACCGAGGTCACGACCTGCACCGGTGGGTAGGAGTCCTGGGGGGAGAGCGGGTCCGAGCGGTTGCAGGTCACCGTCGCCACCTGCTGGAGCGTCGGCGCCTCTTTGGTGCAGGTCCAGCCGCTGCCGAGTGCCTTGTAGACGGAGGTTTCCGGGCCGCCGGGCATTTCCAGATCCAGGGTCACCGGGCCCGAGGTCTGGTTTTCGAAGTCGATGACGGGGGTGCCGCCGACCGGCGGTCGGTAAAGCGAAGGCGGGGGTAGATAGGTCACTTCGACCCCCGAGATCGCCACCGCCTTACCCCCTTCTTCGTCTTCTGCGACCGCTTCGCACTGCAGCACCGACGGTGGTTCGGTGTCGGCGGCCTGCACCGTGTAGGTGGCGTTGGTGGCGCTGGGGATCGGCGCACCGTTGCGCAGCCACTGGAAGCTCCAGCTGATCGTGCTGCCGGCGCTCCAGCCGGCGGGCGCCGTGCAGGTCTCTTCCGCGGTGCCAACCACTTCAATCCCCGCGGCCGAGGCCGTCGCGGCGTTTGACATTTCGACCCTCAACCCAGTGATCCCGTTGCCGGTCGCTTTCAGCACTTTCGTCCCCGCTGGTATGCCAGGGCCACTGATCCCCTGACCTGGCCCGAACGGGAACGAGCCCGCCTTCAGTTCCTGTTCCCCCGGGGCAGTGGCCGCGTTGGACAGCGTCAGCTCCCGCACTCCCGGCGCCGTTTCTTTCACCGCTTGAATCGTCGTGTCCACCGGTATTCCTTCACCGGCGATTGCTTGAAATTCCCCAAAGGCCCCTGTGCTCGCCGTCACCCCCGTCACCACGTTCGACCCGATCGCAAGCGTCCCCGTCCCTTCCGTCGTCGCCACTTCGGTCAGGATTTTCGAGCCCGCTTCGGTGGCGGCGGTCGCGTGCGGCGTCGCCGCGAGTGGGCCGGACATGGAGGGCCTGGAGCTCCCACTCGGCGGTGCTGAGGCCGGCTGCGGTTCGGTCACCACCGGCGGCAGCGAGGCTGCGATCGACGCGATCGGCGCGTAGACGTTGCCCCCCGCGAGCACCGCGTCGGGGTCGTTGGTCCCGGTGATGATGCACTGGATCGACTCGCCTTCGTCGGCGACAGCCACGGTGTAGGTCTTTGCGGTCTCTCCCGGGATCGCTTCGCCGCTGCGCAGCCACTTGTAGGTGAAGGTGGGGGCCGGGTTGCCAGCCCAGCTATTACCGTCTTCCGGCGTCCCGCGACAGGTCAGCTCGTCGCCGACTTTGGGCCTGTCCCCGGCTTCGTTTTCCACCGTGGCCTCATAGACCAGCCGTTCATCGCCGCGATTGATCGGCGCCTGGCTGTGATCGAGCTGCACGTTCAGGCGCGGCTCGGCGACCGCGATTGCAGCGAACAGGCAGCACCACAGCATCACTTTGATGATTACCAGGCAGATCTTTAGGAGCTTGCGCTTGGTGGCACGGTTGGCCTTCATCGCCTACCCCCCTGCTTGCGGCCGGCTCGCTTCTTGGCTTTCCTGTGTTTGGGCTTCTTGACGCAGCGGCCCTTCTTCTTCACGAAGCCCTTCTTGCACCTGGGCGGCTCGCTCACGTTGCCCCTGGCATCGCCGGTCGGGCCGGGAACGGGGGGTGGCGGCAGCGAGGGCCCGTCCAGGCAGCCGCCTTCCGGGAGTGGGTTGCAGCCGCCACCGGGTTCGATCGGGAGGGGGAAGCCGCCCTCGCTGCGGGCCACGTAGACGTCAGCGGCGGTGTCCTTGTCCTGGGGCAGGAGCGCGGTGCGGGTGGAGAAGGCGATCTCCTCGCCGCCGGGTGCGAGTGCCGGCGGCCCTCCGACTTTCGCGCTTGCGGCGCCCAGCTCTCCTGCCTTCCAGACGTAGGGGTTGATCTCTTCGTCGCCGTCGCCGGGCAAAAGCGCCTCTTCGGTGGCGAAGGCGATGCTCTGGCCGTCCTCGCCGGCCCAGCGCGACTGCTCGCCGAAGTTGGATTCCGGAATCTTGGCGCCGTTGGGGTTGACGGTGACGTCGAAAGGACCGTTGTCAGAGCCGCCGGGGGCCGCCTTGGATACCCGCTCCAGGGTGTCGGAGTCGGCGTCGTAGCGAAAGACGTCGCCAAAGCCGCCGTCTTCGTCATCGGCGGTGAGCGGGGCTTTGGAGGCGAAGACGAGGGCGTGGCCGTCGCCGCCGGTTTCTTCTTCGGGGCCGCCGGGACCGTAGAGGGGTGCGGCGAAGGCGTCGCCGAAGAAACTGCCCGAAGCACCCCACAGGGCTCCCTTGTCTTCTTCGGCGAGCGTGCCGAGGAAGGCGAGCTGGTTGGTGCCGGCGTCATAGAGGTAGAGGTTTGGTTTGCCGAGCACCGCGCTTGCCCCTTTGGGGTTGGTGTCTGAGGTGAGCACGCCCTGGGCGATGAAGTAGGCGCGCGAGCCGTCACCGGAGATCGCCGTGGTCGCGGTGAGGACGTCGGCGGGGCTCGAGTCTTCTCCCGCCGAGACCTGGGTCAGGCGTTCGCCTTCGGGCTTGCTCGCGTCATAGAGATAGAGATCGCAGCCTTTGGAGGCGCCGAGGTTGGCGCTGCAGTTTTCGCCGCTCGCGTCGGTGTCGGAGCCGGTGAGTTTGCGCGGCGTTGCCAGGTAGACCTTGGTGCCGTCGGCAGAGGCGGCTTCGAAGAGGTCATCGCCGGGCTGTTCCCATTCGGGGAGGCCGCCGGGCAAAAACGGCGTAATCTCGGGGCCCGCTTCGGTGGCGCTGCGCCGAAGGATGCGGATCGGGTTGTCGGTGTCGCAAGTCGGCCCTTCGCCGGTTTCGGAATTGAACGGCTGCGCCGGGCGGGTGGAGAAGAAGATGCGCGTGCCCGATGCGGAGAGCGCCCCCTGCACGGTCGTGGCGAAGGGGTCGTTGGACCCGCCCAGGTGGGCGCCGCAGCGGCCCCCGTAGACGGTTCCGTCTTTGTCGCGGGCCATCAACTCGAGCGTCGGTTCACCGCCGTTGACAGACGCGACGTAGCTGTTGCGGTCTTCTCCGGGTTCACCGGATTTGACCCCTGGGGGGGACTTGGGGTCCCCTGGCAGGTAGGAGATCAGCGAGCTGCGGCCCTGAAGGACGGTACTCGTGAGGTCGGCCGCGGAACCGTTGACGTCGATCTGGACGACCGAGAATTGGATTTCCTGGCTGCCGCTGTTGTCGACCGGCACGATCTGCGGCGAGAGCGGCGCGAAGGAGCCGTCGAGGCCGCCGCCGAAGAGCCCGAAGAGGCCGACGAAACCCTGGGACTGGGTGGCGCCCAGCTGCGCCCAGCGGTCGAGCGCAGGGGTGAAGGCCGAGGGGCTGCCGAGGTGGCGCCCGCCCGCGACCAGTTCGGGCAGCGGTGGGGCGGTCGACGCCAGCCCCCAGCCCGCCGGGGCACGGGTGGCGATGTAGCGGTCACCGGCGTAGTCCTGGTAGCCGGGGGTATTGACCAGGGCCGCCTGGGAGGTGAACAGCACCCGCTCGCCGTCCAGCGAGAAGGACGGGGAGAAGGCGGGCTCGGCGAACTTCCGCGGCGGGCTCACCATCTCCAGCGCCATGCAGTCCGGCAGCGCGGTGGCGCCCTGGGCTTCGCGCAGGGCTTCGTTGGGGCAGCCGGCGGCGCCGGCGGCCGGTGCTGAGAGTGCCAGGAGAAGAGCGCAAGAGGCCACCAAGCCACCCAGAGTTCGACCCGCCCTCTTTTTCACTTCAGACCCCTCCTGTGCCGCCGGGCCCTTGTGGCCCGGCCCATTTGCGCCCTTCCCGAGGCGGCTCTTCCCGTGAGCGCTGGCGATCATAGGGAACTACCACGATCCTGTCAAAGAACATTACGGTACTTGAAGGTCAATGCGAGCTCGTAAAAGGAAGCGGAGCGCCGACCGGCGCTCCGCTTCCTTTGACCTCCCAGCCCCAATCCCAGCGAGCTGATTTTCAGTGATTATGTGATGCCGTATGTGGTGGCGTCGCTCCCCTGGATCGTCTGCGTACCGCTGACGGTCGTGGCGAGTTTGCCGAGGCTGGAATCAACTTGCACGCTACCGTCTAGCGTCAGGTTGGTAGCTCCATGTTCGTTGTCTAGCAACACTGTCACTTCATTTGATGGTGTCACTTCGAGTGACGCTGCCGGGCAGAATTGACCTCCGAGGGTGTTGTGAATCGCCCCTGATGTAACCAGCAGTTTCTGCAGGTGTTCGTGTTTTGGGCTTTGAACTGTTTCTGTGACGATATGACCTACCCACGGCAGATTTGTCGCTTGCACCGCGTGGACTTGGCAGTTCGCCAGAGCACCGCCAGCTTTGCATACCTGTGTGATGGTGCCCAATCCGGTGTCGGGATGGAAAGAGGTAATTTCGCCTGTCGTACCGGGTATCAATTTCAGCGTGGATGTCGTTTTGCAGTCGACTGAGCCTGCGACGCCGCTGCTGAATTTGGCGTTGCCCTTGGTTTGAAGTTGCCTTTCGGTTCCGACTTTGATTGTGCCATCGGTCCATTCAAGTGCCATCGCCGCACTCGGAAGCGCCGACAGCGCGCCGACAGCGAGTGCGAGCAGTATCATTTTCTTGATCATTTCTACTCTCCTAGGTGTCCCTCTTCAGCCTGCCTCGTGGGGCATCGGCCGCAGCGGGGTTTGCATCGGGTCCTGGCAGGCTGATTGCCTCCCCGCCCGACTGATCAAGACATCAATAGACCTTGACCGGTCGATTGATCAAGAGGCGTCTTGCAATCGAGGGCGGGGTTCCTGCAAATCGCAGGATGTCGAGGTTCTGCGGACGCGCATCCGCACCCGGAGTCCACGCGGCCGGCCGGTGGGCTGGTGGGCGGGTCCGCCGCAGGGCGACCACGACGTCGGGCAGTCGGGAGGCGCTAGGCGAGCCGCGGGGCGGCGTCGCCGCGCTTGGCGGCCTTGAGGCGCTGGATTTTGTCGAGCACGACCTTGCGCAGGCGGACGGACTCGGGGGTCACTTCGACGCACTCGTCCTCGCGCAGGAACTCGAGCGAGCCTTCGAGGCTGAGGCGGGTCGCGGGCGCCAGGCGCACGAGGACGTCGGCGCTGGCGGCCCGCACGTTGGTCTGCTGCTTGGCCTTGGTCGGGTTCACGTCGAGGTCGTCGGAGCGGGCGTTCTCGCCGACGATCATCCCTTCGTAGACCTCCTCGCCGCTGCCGACGAAGAGGGTGCCGCGGTCCTGCAGGCTGAACAGCGAGTAGCTGGCCGTCTCGCCGCGGCGGTCGGCCACCAGCGAGCCGGTCTGGCGCGTGCGCAGCTCGCCCGCCCAGGGCTCCCAGCGGTCGAAGACGTGGTGGAGGATGCCGGTGCCGCGGGTCTCGGTGAGGAACTCGGTGCGGAACCCGATCAGGCCGCGGGCGGGGACCAGGTAGTCCATCCGCACCCACCCGGTCGAGTGGTTGACCATCTGCTCGAGGCGTCCCTTGCGGGCGGCCAGCATCTGGGTGACGGCGCCGACGTGCTCCTCCGGCACGTCGATCGCCAGCCGCTCGACCGGCTCGTGGATCTCGCCTTCGATCTCGCGGGTGACTACGCGCGGCTGCCCCGCGGTCAGCTCGAATCCCTCGCGCCGCATCAGCTCCAGCAGCACGACCAGCTGCAGCTCGCCGCGGCCCTGGACCTCCCAGGCGTCGGGTCGCTCGGTGTCCATGACTCGGATCGAGACGTTGCCGACCAGCTCGGCGTCGAGGCGGTCGCGGATCTGGCGCGCGGTCAGTTTGCTCCCCTCTTGGCCGGCCAGGGGGGAGGTGTTGATCCCGACCACGATCGAGAGCGAGGGCTCGTCGACCTCGATCACCGGCAGCGGCCGCGGATCCTCGGGGTCGGCCAGGGTCTCGCCGATCGTCACCTCTTCGAGGCCGGCGACGGCGATGATTTCACCCGGCCCGGCCTGCTCGGCGCTGACCCGCTCCAGGCCCTCGGTCACGTAGAGCTCGGAGACGGTCGCCCGCTGGATGCTGCCGTCGGCGCGGCACCAGGCGATCTGCTGTCCGGACCGGATCGTCCCGTTGTGGACGCGGCAGAGGGCGAGGCGGCCGACGTAGGGAGAGGCGTCGAGGTTGGTGACGTGCGCCTGCAGCGGCGCCTCCGGGTCATAGGTGGGCGCGGGGATGCGCTCCAGCATCAGGTCGAGCAGGGGGGAGAGGTCGCTCCCCTCGACTCCCTCATCGAGCGCGGCCCAGCCGGCTTTGGCGTTGGTGTAGACGATCGGGAACTCGATCTGGTCGGAGTCGGCGTCGAGGTCGAGGAAGAGCTCGTAGACCTCGTCGACGACCTCGGCGATGCGCGCGTCGGGGCGGTCGACCTTGTTGACGACGAGGATCACCGGCAGCTTCGACTCCAGGGCCTTGCGCAGGACGAAACGGGTCTGCGGCAGCGGCCCCTCGGAGGCGTCGACCAGCAGCAGCACCCCGTCGACCATGGTCAGGGCGCGCTCGACCTCGCCGCCGAAGTCGGCGTGGCCGGGGGTGTCGACGATGTTGAACTTGACGTCGCCGCGGTTGACCGCGGTGTTCTTGGCGAGGATCGTGATCCCCTTCTCGCGCTCCAGGTCCATCGAGTCCATCACCCGCTCGGCCACGTCCTGGCCTTTGCGGAAGGTCCCGGTCTGCCACAGCATCGCGTCGACCAGCGTCGTCTTGCCGTGGTCGACGTGGGCAATGATCGCGATATTCCTGATGTCGGTGCGTAGATTCATGGCACTTCGCATTTCGGCGTCCTCAGTCGCTCGCGTGCAGAGCACGCCACGCTCCTTGCGTCCTTGAACTGCTCGGCCATGAACCTCCGCACGGCTAAGCACAAAAAAAGGGCCCACCCGAAGGCAGGCCCCTATTAAAGCGTGGTGCGTCGCTACGAAGTCTGCTGGACGCTCGCGGCGGCCGGGCCCTTGGGGCCTTCTTCGGACTCGTAGCTCACTTTCGACCCCTCGGTCAGGGACTTGAAGCCCTCGCCGAGGATGGCGCTGTGATGAACGAAGACGTCCTTCGAGCCGTCGTCGGGCGTGATGAACCCGTAGCCCTTATCGTCGCTGAACCACTTGACAGTTCCAGTGGGCATGCATTGCCTCCACTTTGTGTGCTGCGAACGCGGAGGATGCGGTGAAGCAACGACGCGAGCGCTACGCACGACTTTTGCCGGTATCAACCCGGCCCTAACGCAGGGGACCGTAGCAAGGAAAGCGCTCGGAATACGGTCTAGCGGTGTTTCAAGGAAGGCCCAGTCGTGTCGATACCTCGTTTCAGATGACCCTTGGGTTCGGTTACCGCTGCCGCCCGGCGCGAGCGCTCACGCTCGCCTTGCTCCTCGCCGCCTGCGTTCTGGCACCGGCCTCGGCGGCGGCGATGTCGGGGCCGCCGGCCGATCCCGACCTCTCGCCGCGGCTGGCCGAGCTGGCCCGGCCCGAGCTGCGATCGGCTCCGCCGGCCGAGCAGGCGGCGCGCGTCAGCCTTCCCCGCCGCGGGCCCGGCAGCCTGCTGCGCGACGGCAGGCGCGTGCTCGTCGACGTCCGCTTCGGGAGCGGCGCCCTCGCCGGCATCGATGCCCTGCGCGCGACGGGGGCGGAGATCGTCCACGCCAGCCGCCGGTACCAGACGGTCACCGTCGCCACCAGGCCGGCCCGCCTGCGGGCGATCGGCGACCTCGCCCGCGTCGGCGCGGTCACCGAGGTGCTGACCCCGATCGTCCGCGGCGCCGACTGCGGGGGCAGCGTCAGGTCCGAGGGGGATACGCAGCTGAACGCCGCCGGCGCCCGCGCCGGCTTCGGCGTCGACGGCAGCGGCGTCACCGTCGGCATCCTCTCCGACTCCTACGACCGCGACCTGTTCGCGGTGACCCACGTGGCCGACGACGTCCTCAGCGGCGACCTCCCCGGCCCCGGCAGCCCCTGCGGCTCGACCGTCCCGGTCAACGTCCTCGACGACAGCGAATCCCAGGGGGATGACGAGGGAAGGGCGATGGCCCAGATCGTCCACGACCTCGCCCCCGGCGCCTCGCTCAGCTTCGCCACCGCCTTCACCGGCGAACTCGGTTTCGCCGCGAACATCCGGGCGCTCGCCGCGGCCGGGGCGAAGGTCGTCGTCGACGACGTCGGCTACTTCCAGGAGCCGTTCTTCCAGGACGGGCCGGTCGCGGTCGCCGTCAACGACGTGGTGGGCGCCGGCGTCTCCTACTTCTCCGCCGCCGGCAACGACAACCTGATCGACGCCGAAGGCCGCGACATGTCTTCCTGGGAGGCGCCGGCATTCCGCGACTCGGGCGCCTGCCCGGCGGCGATCGTCGAACTCTCCGAAGAACTCGAAGAAGCGGAAGAAAAAGAAGGCGATCTCACCCCCGATGGCCTGCACCCGAGCCACTGCATGGACTTCGACCCGGGCGAAGCGGGGGTCGACGACACCTTCGGCATCACGGTCGAAGCGGCCGACGAACTCCTGCTCGACCTGCAGTGGGCCGAACCCTGGGACGGCGTCGAAACCGACCTCGACGCCTTCCTGCTCGACGACAAAGGGAAACTGGTCGAAGTCGAAGGCACCCCGATCCTCTCCGCCGACGACAACGTCGCCGGCACCCAGCGGCCGTTCGAGTTCGTCGGCTGGGAAAACGAAGGCCCCGAACAGGAAGTGCAGCTGGTGATCAACCGCTACAGCGGCGCCGCCCCTCGGCTCAAGTCGATCCTGACCGAGAACGGGCGCGGCGTCAGCGAAACGGAGTACCCGGAATCCGCCGCAGGCGACGTGGTCGGCCCGAGCGTGTTCGGCCACGCCGGCGCCACGGCCGCGATCACGGCCGCCGCGGTCCGCCACAACGACAGCTCCAAACCGGAGTTCTTCTCCTCCCGCGGGCCGGTCAAGCACTACTTCGGGCCGGTGCTCGGCAAAGGCCCGGCGGCGCCGATCGCCGAGCAGGTCATCCCGAAGCCCGACCTGGCCGCGACCGACGGCGGCGCCAACACCTTCTTCGGCAACTTCCAGGCGGGCGTCTGGCGCTTCTTCGGCACCTCCGCGGCGGCGCCGCACGCGGCCGCCGTGGCCGCCCTGATGCGCCAGGCGAACCCCGGCGCGAGCCCGGCCCAGGTCCGTGCGGCGCTGCGGGGGACGGCGGTCCCGGTCGGCGCCTTCGGTTCCGAAGCGGTCGGGGCGGGGCTCCTCGACGCCCTCGGCGCCGTCGCCCTCCTGGCCCTGCCGCCGAAAATCACCGTGACCAAGGCCCCGGCGCCGCTCAGCAACAACCCCCAGCCGGCGTTCGAGTTCAGCGCCAACCGGCCGGTCGCTTTCTCCTGCCAGATCGACGGCGGCCCGCCACAGCCCTGCGCATCGCCATTCGTCGTCCCGACTCCGCTCGGCGACGGCGGGCACGGGTTCGCGGTCAGCGGCGTCGACGTCGCCGGTCGCGAGGGCAACAGCGGCAGCGTCTTCTTCGAGATCGACGCCACGGCGCCGCGGACGTCGATCGTCAAGCGCCCGCCCAAGCTCCTGCGTACCGCTCGACTCAGCGCCCGCGGGATCTTCCGCTTCCGCTCCAACGAGCCCGGCTCCACCTTCGTCTGCAAAGTCGACCGCGGCCCGTTGCGTGACTGCGGTCCGAAGCTCGACCGCCGCTTCCGCGTCGGCCGGCACGCGGTCCGGGTACGCGCCCGCGACCGCGCCGGCAACCTCGACCCCACCCCCGCCGTCTTCCGCTTCCGGGTCGAGCAGGTCGCGGAGCTCTGATCAGGGGGCGGTGCGCGCCGCCTGGCGCCGCATCGCCCAGTGTCCCGCCAGCAGCAGCGCCAGCAGCGCCGCGGCGCTGCCGAAGACGAGCGGGTCGGTCAGCGAGAGGCCCTCGAGCCGGGTGCCGAAGTAGACCGAGATCGCGGTGATCGGCAGGTAGCCGACGGCGGTCGTCCAGAGGAAGCGCCAGGTCGGCACGCGGGCGGCCCCGGCGGCGTAGGAGACGATGCTGAAGGGAAGGATCGGGATCAGGCGCATCGCCAGCAAGAGGGTCGGGCCGCCGTGCTCGATCATCGCCTCGGCTCGCTCGAAGCGCTCCGCGCCGAGCCAGCGGTCGAGCAGCGGCCGCGCCACCGAGCGCCCGATCGCGAAGCAGATGAAGCCCGAGATCAGCCAGCCGACCATCATCAGCGCCAGGGCGGGGAAGAAGCCGTAGACGAAGCCGGCCGCCGCGTCGATGATCTCCGCCGGGTAGAAGACGAAGGCGTGGATCAGCGTCAGGGCGAGGATCAGTATCGGCCCGGCGACGCCGAGGCTGTCGATCTCGCGGCGCACCTCGGCCGTGTCGCCCTGGATCGCGGCGCTGAAGGCGTCCCGCAGCGCCGGCACCGCCAGCACCCCGATCGCCAACAGGGCGATGCCGGCGAGGGTGATCCCGATCTCCCTCCAGGGGACTCGCATGACCCGGGGGAGGTTAGGGCGCGGCGCGCAGCCGGTCCGCCAGCCCCGAGTGGCGGCCGCCGCTGTCGTCGCGCCGTACCGCCGCTCCCAGCGCCGCCGGGTCGCCGACCAGGACGCAGCTGCTGCGGGCGCGGGTGATCGCGGTGTAGAGGAGCGGCCGCGTCAGCATCCGCGAGTGCGAGCGGTGGCAGACAGCGACCACGACCGGGACCTCGCAGCCCTGCGCCTTGTGGACCGAGATCGCGTAGGCGAGCCGCAGCGTCGCCGTCTCCCCGTAGGGGATCGTCAGCGAGCCGCCCTCGTCGGTGTCGACGACGATCGCCTCCTCGTCCGGATCGTCCTCGCGGAGGATCACGATCGAGCCGTTCATCAGCCCCAGCTCGTGCGAGTTGCGGGTCTGGATCAGGCGGTCGCCGATCCGGAAGCGGTCGTTCAGCGCCCGCTTGCCGTCCGGATTGAGCTCGGCCTGCAGGCGCTCGTTGAGGGCGTCGATCCCGACCGGCCCCCGGTACATCGGCGCCAGCACCTGGACCTCGCGGATCGGGTCGACCCCGAAGCGCGCCGGCGCCCGTTCGGCGACCACCTCGACGACGGTCTCCAGCGCCCGCTCGGGGTGGGGCCGGTCGATGAAGAAGAAGTCGTGGTCCTGGTCCTCAGCCGGTTGCAGGTGCGGCGGGCGGCCCTGGTTGATCTCGTGGGCGGCCGTGGTGATCATCGAGCGCGCCGCCTGGCGGAAGATCTGGCTCAGCCGCACGACCGGCGCCGCGCCGGCGGCGATCAGGTCGTCGAACGGTTTGCCGGCGCCGATCGGGGGCAGCTGGTCGGCGTCGCCGACGAAGACGACGTGCGTCGTCTCGGCGAGCCCGTTCAGCAGCACCTCGGCCAGGCGCAGGTTCAGCATCGAGGACTCGTCGACGATCACCAGGTCCGCCGGCAGCGGGTGGCCGGGCTTGTAGGCCGGCTCGCGGCCCGGCATCCACTCCAGCAGGCGGTGGATCGTCTTCGCTTCGTGCCCGGTCGTCTCCTCGAGCCGGCGCGCGGCGCGGCCGGTGGGGGCGCAGAGCGCGATCGTCGCGCTGGCCGCTTCGGCCTCGGCGACGAGCGCCCGCGTGCAGACGGTCTTGCCGACCCCGGGCCCGCCGGTGAGCACGGAGACGCGCGCGGCGAAGGCGCCGCGGATCGCCGCCCACTGCTCGTCGGTGAGGCTGCCCTCATCGTCCCCCGACGGCGGTGCCTCGCCGGGCTCGTGGGCGAGGTGCGGCGGTGCGGCGGTGCGGGCGAGCAGCGTCGCCGCGACGGCCAGCTCGCTGGCGTGGGTCGGCTCGCGGTACACACGCCCCTCCTCGACCAGCAGCCCCGGCGCCTCGACGAGGACGTCGGGATCGGGAGCAAGGCCGATCAGCCGCGCGGTGCGGCCGCTGAGGTCGTCCAGCGGCAGGTAGCTGTTGCCCTGCTGCTCGGCCTCGGCGAGGGCGAAGGCCGCGGCGGCCTGGGCGCGGCGGCTGGACTCGGGCGGGACGTCGGCGGCGAGGGCGATCTTGTCGGCGCGGGCGAAGCCGACGCCCGGGACCTCGGTCAGCCGGTAGGGGTCCTCGTGCAGGATCGCCATCGAGCGCTCGCCGTAGCGGGCGTGGATCGGCGCCGCCAGGTGCGCCAGCCCGTGCGGCGCGAGCTGGACGTGGAGGTCGCGGACCGCGCGGCTGGCGTGCCAGGACTCGGCCGTCGCTGCCGCCTGGTCTTCGCTGACCCCACGCAGGGAGCGGAAGACGCCGTGCGGGTCGGCGGCGATCGCCTGCAGCACCCCCTCGCCGTGCTCGTCGACCAGCCGCTCCGCCCGCGCCGGACCGATGTGGCGCAGCGAGGTCAGGTAGGCGATCTGGCCCTCGCGATCGGCGGGATCGAGCGGCAGTGCGCCCTGCGCCCGCAGCTGGCGCCCGTAGCGGCTGTGAGTCTGCCAGTCGCCGCTCACTTCGGCCCGCTCGCCGGCGGCGAGGTGGGCGACCGGGCCGACCAGGGCGAAGCCCTCGCCGGAGCCGGTGTCCTGCACCTCCAGCACCGCGTAGCCGTCGTCCTCGGCGCGGAAGATGACGCCGAGCACCTCGACGGTTCCGGCGTAGGCGGCCGCGTCGGCATCGAAGAGGGTCGCGGTCCCGTTCACAGTCCAAAGCTAGCCGCCGCCGAGGCGGGAGCCCCGCGGCCAAGCCGCAAATAGCATGGAGGCATGAGTGCCGAGACCGAGCGGCTGCCACACCTCGACGAGCACTCGCTCACGGTCGAGGCCGGGCGCGAGGGGACCTGGGCGGCGTTGCTGCGCGTGGTCGAGGCGACCATGTCCATGGCCGGCGCCCCGCGCTATGCCCGGATCGTCGGTTGCGCCGACACCATGGCCTCGGGGCCGCGGCCGCTGGCCACCGGCTCCGCCTTCCCGGGCTTCCACGTCGCCACCGCCACGGCGCCGGCCGAGCTGGCCCTCGCCGGCAGCCACCGTTTCTCCGACTATGCGCTGGTCTTCCGCCTCGACGAGCTCGCCGATGACCGCACCCGCCTGCGGGCCGAGACCCGGGCCGAGTTCCCCGGATTCAAGGGTGGCGTCTACCGGGGCCTGGTCATCGGGACCCGGATGCACGTGCTCGTGACCCGCCGCCTGCTCGGCGCGACCAAGCGCCGCGCCGAGCGCTGATCGCGCCCCGGCGGCTCCCTACCATCAGAGCGGATGGCCGCGATCCTGAAGCTGACGCCGACCGAGTCGGTCGAGATCCGCTCCTCCTCGGCTGAGACCTCCCCGGCGATCGGCCGCACCCGCGGCTACTCGGCGTGAGCGAGCGCCCACACGGTCCGCCGGCCGGCCTCTGCGAGGACTGCCGGCACCAGCGGCTGGTCCCCAACAGCCGCGGCTCGGTCTTCTCCCTCTGCGAGCGCTCGCGCGAGGACCCCGCCTACCCGCGCTACCCGCGGATCCCGGTGCTCAGCTGCCCGGGCTTTGAGCCGGGTCCGGATTCGCCGGCTCCCGGGCAGCGCCGATAGCGGCGCCGATCAGGCCGAGGCCGAAGATCACCGCGGCGAGCCCGACCAGCCAGCCGAGGATCGGCACGAAGGCGATCGCCCGCAGGATCGCCAGGCCGGCGAGGAAGGAGAGCATGCGGTGCCGCGGTGGTTTCAGCACCCGGCGCCCGAGCGCGTAGGCGGAGACCACGTAGGCGACGGCCCAGAGCGGCAGCAGCGCGAGCCCGATGCCGAACGCCAGCGGCAGTCCGAGAATGGTGATCGCGGCGAGGAAGGCGACCAGCGGCAGCACGATGAAGATCGCGATGCCGATCGCGATCAGCGGGCCGACCCTCCCGCGCGAGCGCACCTCGAGCGCGTCCCCCGCACGCGGGGCGATCAGCAGCAGCAGCGCACCGAACACCCAGGTGGAGAGGGTGATCGCGAGCCAGACGAGGAATCCCCCGATCCAGGGAACGAGGCCGCCGAGGTCGGGGAAGTCCTGCTTGACGACGTCGCCGTGGACGCGGGCGTCGAGGGCGACCCGTGGGCGCTCGTCGCCGTATTCCACGTCGCCGGTTACTTCGGCGCTCGGCAGCAGCCGCGCCATGCCATCGGCGACGAAAACGCTGCCGTCGACCCGGCCGGCGAGCAGGACGTCGCCGCTGAATACGACCACGTCGCCATCCACGTCGCCGGCGATCCGGGCGTCGCCGCTGGCGAGGAAGACGCCGTCGACCGTCTCGCCGCGGGGGACGGAGACGTCGCCGACGATGACGACGACGACGTCCTCGTTACTGCTGCCGGTGCTGGCGGCGCCTGCCGACGCCGGCGCGGCCAACGCCAGCGTCGCCAGCAGGACCGCTAGGGACGAGAGGCCTCGGAGCACAGGCGCAGCCTAAGGGACTTCAACTTTCCCTTCGCTTTTCGCCATCGGGTCGGGTTCGCCCAGCTTGCTGATGTCCGGCGCCTCGTAGACCCCGCCCGGCACCCCGCCGAGGATGACGAGCCGGATCCCGTCCGGTCCCGGCCAGACCTTGCGCTTCGTCTCCGGGGCGACCCGGGCGACGTGGGAGTCGTCGAGCGGGAAGCGCTCCCCTTCGATCTCGATCTCGCCGCCGCCGCGCATGACCAGGAAGACCTCCTCCTGGTTGTCGTGCGTGTGGTCGTGTTCGGGGTAATTCTCGAAGTTGGGTGGCATATCGATGATCTGCATGCCGAATGACTCGACTCCGAGCTCGGCGCGGGCGCGTTTGAAGGCGCCGCGATAGATCGCCTCCATCTCGTCGATGTTCTTCACCGTGCTGCTCACTGTGGACTCCTCCCACTCGATTTCCTGCTGGATGGGGCGCATCCTAGGGGAAACACGAACGTTCGTGCTTTTTGTAGTCTTGACCGATGGCCACGGCAACGAAGAAGGCGCAAGCGACCGGGACCGAACTGGAGCGGGGGAGTGCGACCAAAGGAGCGCGGACCCGGGCCGCGATCCTCGACCGCGCCGTCGACCTCGCCTCGGCTGAGGGGCTGGAGGGGCTGACGATCGGCCGCCTCGCCGCTGAGCTGCGGATGAGCAAGAGCGGCCTCTTCGCCCACTTCGGCTCCAAGCAGGAGCTGCAGCTGGCGACGGTCGGGGCCGCCGCCGAGCGCTTCCGCGCCGCCGTGATCGAGCCGGCGCAGGCCGCCCCCGACGGCGCCCCGCGCCTGCGGGCGCTGGGGGAGCGCTACCTGGAGCACCTCGACCTCTACTCGGGCGGCTGCTTCTGGGGCGCGACCTCGGCCGAGTACGACGACCGGCCCGGCCCGGTCCGCGACGCCATCGCCGGCGCCCTCGACGCCTGGCTGGGGGAGCTGGAGCGCCAGGCCCGTGTCGCCGGCGTCGAGCAGCCCGAGCGCTTCGCCTTCGAGCTCTACGCGGTGATCATGGGGGCCAACGCCCGCTACCGGCTCAGCGGCGACCGCAAGGTCTTCGACTACGCCCGCGACGCCCTGGCCCGGCTCGAGGCGGAGCTGCCGGCGTGAGCCGGCCCCCGACGTCGTCGAACGCTTCCACCTCTTAGAAGATCGCGTATTCGCGGGTCAGCGCGTACAGGGCGGGCGTCTCGAAGAGAAGCGAGAGCAACGAACCCTGGATCTCCTCGCCCAGGCGTTTTGCTTCCTGGAAGGCCTTCGATGAATCCCGGCGGTCATGGGGAAGTGTCTCCAGCTCGTGCCGGGCCTCCTCGTCGTGCAGGATCGAGATGAAGGTGTCGTAGGCCGCCATCGCCCTTGCCCCCGAGTCCTGTCTGTCGTGCCTGAGGAAGCAAGAAGCCACACGATCGGCTGGCGCCGCCTCGAACTGGGCGGTGAGGAACGGGCCGATCTCTCCTGCTTTCAGCCGATGGCATTCCAGCACGGGAAGCAGGCCGCTGGCGAAGAGCAGCGGCCTCGAGGTGCGCAGCTTGGCGTTGCGTAGGCCCCATTCCCGCCCGTCTCGTTTCCGATGCTTCGCCTCGAAGTCGACCGCAATCGTTCGCCAGTAGCGAATCACGTCGTTCAGGAGGAAGCGGGGTGGCCGGTAGTCCTTGGCCAGCTCCTGTAGGTATGCGTCCAGCACCTCCGCCTTGACTCTGGCGTAGACGTCCTCTCCCAACGCAGCCTTGGACTCCAGAAGCAGCAGCATCCGCCGGGTGAGGTTGCGGTTGCCGTCATCCTCGAGGCCGATCTTGCGCAGGTTTTCGGAGAATGCCGGGACGCCGAAGATGTCCTCTTCGCCGGGGCGCTTGCCGGTCTTTCCGAGCGCGTTCCAGGTTTCATCGATACCCGGCCGAACCTCCTCAACGGGGCGGGGCGGGCCATCGACGAGGCACATGAAGTCATCGTCGCTGCGGGCGGTGATCTCGAGCCGGCCCCAAGAGCCCATCAGGATGATTGCGATATCGGGATCGGCCCCGAGGGTCGAGAGGGTTCTACGCCTCTCCTCGAGTCCCCTTTCAGTGCGACTGCGGGCGTTGAGAATCGCCGGGAACTCGACGCCGGCGGCCTCTGCGAGGCGAGCTAATGAACCTGCGGCGCCCAGCGCGTCGGTTTCTCTGCCTCGAGGATCCAAGGGACGTCTCTGCATCGGTCGAGAATCGGCGCGAAGAGGAGCTCGTGCTCCGGCAGCACAGAAACATGCCTGCCATTTTCGAGCGAGCTCAGATGAACCTGGCGAAGGCGCGAACCGAAATGGTCGAGCAATTCGTCAGCCAGCGCCATGCTGGGATCGATCGACCATGCGTGAGCGATGTCGAAGCAGAAACCGGCATCAGGTAGCTGCGCGAAGTGCCGAGCCATCTCGTCGACGGTGCGCCCGTCCCCCTTGCGGTTGTCCATGTTCTCGATGATCAAGCGCCTCCCGAGTGAGCGGTACGGCGCCGGGTCTTCGATCGTGTCCGGATGGGTGACGATCGAGCTGACGTTGACCGGCAGGTCCTCGAGCCACGAAACCAGATCGGCGTCGCTGGCCTTTCTCTCTTTGACTGGGGCGTGGACGCTGAGGTAGTGGAACGGCAGCGGTCCACTGTGCAGGAGAAAGTCATGCAGGGCACCGAACTCGGGCTCAGAGAGCGCCGCCAGCTCGGCCGCAAACGTGGAAGTCGACTTCGCGGCGCCGACGAGGTCGGCCCACCGACCTCGCAGCTGTACGAAATAGCCGGTTGAGGCTCCGATCGGGTGATGCATGGCTAGAGGACTGTGGACAGCGGGAACCATGTGCCTCGACACTAAACAGGCTCGGTCGGCGGCGCCGGTTCCCGCAGGCGCCGCTGCGGTTCGGCTAACGCAGCGGGTTGTCCCAGCGCAGCCCGGGGAAGCGGGCGAAGTCGCCGTCGCTGCTGCAGAGGACCAGGCCGTGCTCGAGCGCCAGGGCGGCGAGGTGGGCATCGGGGACGAGGCGGTGCGAGTGCTCGTCCTCGAGCAGCTCGTCGAGGATCTGGGCGTGAGCATCGGTCGCGGTCGGGATCCAGGTGTTGGGCAGGGCCAGCCAGGCCTGAACCTGCTTGCGGGCGTGAGAGAGGGAAGCCGTCTCGAACAGCCGCGGGTTGCCGGCGATTCGCATGAAGGCGAGGAGGCTGGGCCAGGGGAGGCCGACGCGGGCCGATCCGTTCAGTCGCTCGTCCAGCCAGGCTTTCGCTTTCTGGTGCTGAGCGCTCTTGGGCGCGCTCGCATAGATCAGCAGGTTGGCGTCGACGAGGATCAACGGTGGTCCTCGCCCTCGGCCATCTCGAGGACCGCGGCGACGTCGTCGAAGCTCTCGAGCAGCGGCTTGCCGAGGGGGAGGGGCTTGGTCTCGAAGCGTTCCCTCCGCCTGGGTGCCGTCCCGGCCTGGCTCAGACCCGCGCGCAGAAGCTCGTTGACCTCCCGCTTCAGGGTCGTGCCGCGCTCGCGCCGCCGCCGCTCGAGCTCCTTGGCAACATCGGGATCGAGGGTGAGGGTCGTGCGAGGCATCAACGCATACTCTATCTGATGCGATGATGTCTTCCTGTAAGATCGAGCTCGACCGAGGAGGCAGGAGATGAATGTAGGCGTCGCACTACCCAACGCAGTGCCAGGAGCAACCGGGGCCGAGCTGGTCGAGTGGGCGCGGCGGGCCGATGCCCGCGGCTTCTCGACCCTGGGGACGATCGACCGCGTCGCCTTTGACAACTACGAGCCGCTGGTGGCGCTCGCCGGCGCCGCGGCGGTGACCGAGCGGATCGGCCTCTGCACCTCGGTGCTGCTGGCGCCGCTGCGGCCCAACGCGACGCTGCTCGCCAAGCAGGCACTCAGCCTCAACGCGCTCTCCGGCGGCCGCTTCACCCTCGGCATCGGCCTCGGCGGGCGCGAGGACGACTACGAGCTGAGCGGGATCGAGATGACGGGTCGCGGCAAGCGTCTCGACGAGATGCTGGAACGGATGCAGGAGGTGTGGAGCGGGGAGGAGGTCGGGCCGTCGGTCGCGGACGCGCCGCGGCTGGTCGTCGGCGGCGGGGCCGACGCCTCCTTCGCCCGCGCCGTGCGCTTCGGCGAGGGCTGGCTCGCCGCCGGCTCGCCGCCGGAGCAGTACGCGCCGATGGCAGCGAGGGCGAGGGCGGCCTGGTCGGAGGCCGGCCGCGAGGGCGAGCCGCGCCTGATGGGCCTCGCCTACTTCGCCCTCGGCGACAGCGCCGACGCCGACGCGGAGGCCTCCCTGGGCCACTACTACGCCTGGCTCGGCGAGGACATCGCCGCCTACATCATCAACAGCGCCGCCAAGGACGCCGAGACCGTGGCCCGCTACGTCTCCGAGTTCGCCGAGGGTGGCTGCGGCGAGCTGATCTTCTGCCCGAGCTCCAGCGACCCGGCTCAGGTCGATCTGCTCGCCGACGCGGCAGGCCTCTGACGCAGCGGGCTCGGGTCCGGCCACGTTATTGGCACCTGGGTCTTGTTTCGTTGCAGACAGAACCTTACGGTGCCAGAATGCAGATGATGAGAGAGAGCTGGACCGACGAGCGCCTCGACGACCTCAACGACCGCGTCAGTGACGGGTTCCGCCAGGTCGACGAACGCTTTGGACGCGTCGAAGGGGAGATCAACGATCTACGCAGCGAAATGAATGCCCGTTTCGATGCCATGAACGAGCGCTTCGACGCGATGCAGCGCTCGATGATGCAGGCGGTCGTCGCGCTCAGCGTCGGGATGCTCGCTGGCTTCGGCGGCCTCGCCGGTCTGATCGCGACCCAGCTCTGAGCGCCTAACCGATCGCGACCTCGTAGGCCTCCCCGGCCTCGAGGAAGGGAGCCAGCGACACATAGTCGCGCTGGTCGGTCTCTGAGGCGGCCGCCGGCCGCTCAGCCGATCGCCACCTCGTAGGTCCACGCAGGCTGGTCCTCAAAAGTTGAGCCTAACTGGCTCTATATAACACTCCAGATGCCGACTAGCCTGGGCGCGTCATCTAGCGGAAAGAGGCTCGATTGTGGATGTGGAGATGGTCGCCGGCATCGTCGTGGAGCGGATCGGGGAGGGGGAGCCGCTGCTGCTGATTCACGGCACCGGGGGATCGCGCCGGATGTGGAAGCCGGTACTCGGCAGGCTCAGTCGCGAACGCGAAGTGCTGGTCATCGACCTGCCGGGGCACGGCGACTCGCCTCTGCCGCCGGACGACGTGTCTCCGACTCCGATCGGCTACGCGCAGATGCTGGTTCCATTCCTGCGGGCTCTCGACCACGACTCCGTTCATGTCGCCGGGATCTCGGTTGGAGGCTGGACCGCGCTCGAGCTGGCGAAGCGGGGGGCTGCTCGATCCGTGGTGGCGTTCGGC
This sequence comes from uncultured Thermoleophilia bacterium, assembly GCA_963720455.1. Classification (GTDB taxonomy): domain Bacteria; phylum Actinomycetota; class Thermoleophilia; order Solirubrobacterales; family 70-9; genus VAYN01. The sequence continues at coordinate 204,296 of OY970392.1, forward strand.
CCGGCCGGGCTCTGGCGCAAGCGTGACCCCAAGGACGCCGTGCTCAAGCTCTGGCTCAGCCGTAAGCTCGGGACGCCGATACTGCCCCTGACCAAGCGGCTGCTGAGAAGCCCCAAGGGCCGCAAGGTGGTGCTCGGCGGCGAGCTCGCAAAGCCCGAGCAGATACCCGTCGAGGACGCGATCGGTTTGGTCGAGGACTTCGCCGCAGCGCCGGGCTTCGACGCCCACCTGTCCGCCATCAAGCGCGAGCGCTTCACCGGCGGCGACTCGATCGAGGTGCCGGTGACCATTGCCTTCGGCGACCAGGACAAGCTGCTGCACCCGCGCCGTGCTCGCGTCCGCGACGAGCTCCCCGAGCAGACCCGATGGCTGGACCTTCCCGGCTGCGGTCACGTCCCCACCTGGGACGACCCGGAGCTGGTCACGAGGACGATTCTCGATGGCGGTCGGACCGAGTCGGCGGAGAGCGCGGGTTTGCCGCGATGAGTCCGACGCGCGATCGATCCCGAGAGGGCGGCGGTCCGAACCGGGAGCCGGTCAACATCGTCGGGGGCGGCTTGGCAGGCCTGGTTGCCGCCATCGCCTGCGCTGAGCAGGGCCGGTCGGTGCATCTGTACGAGGCGAGCGAGCGGCTCGGTGGGCGCGCGCGGAGCTCCACCAGCCCGTTCATTGCGAACTTCGGTCCCCATGCCCTCTATGAAGGACGCGCCAACTGGACCTGGCTGGCCGAGCGCGGCTTGCTTCCCCCGACTGCGAAGCCTTCGACGCGGGGAGCACGCTTTCGCCACCGGGGCAGGGTCCGGCGGACCCTGCCACTCGGTGTCGTCAAGGCCCTCGTTCGGCGCCGGCTGGAGGCACCCGTCGATGAGGACTTTCGCACCTGGGCCTCTTCGCGCTTCGGGGAGCAGGCAGCGGGAATGCTGTGTGGCTGGGCCGGCGTGTTCACCTTCGACCCCGACCCTGGCCGCCTTTCGGCGGCCTTCGTCTGGGATCGCTTCCGGTGGATCTACATGCCCCCGACGATTCGCCATGTCCTCGGTGGCTGGAGTGCGCTGGTCGATGCGTTGGCGGAGAGGGCACGGGCCTTGGGGGTCGAGATCGAGACCGGCGCTCGGCTCGATGAGCTGCCGGCGCCGCCCGTGATCGTGGCCACCGAGCTGGACGCGGCCCGTGAGCTCCTCGCGGAGCCGGACCTGCAGGCAGCGGGACCGAAGGCGGTGCTTCTGGATGTCGGTCTCGATGTGCGCCCAGGCGATCCACTCGCCGTTCTCGACCTCGACCGCGGCGTCCTGGTCGAGTGCTTCCGCGATTCCAGCTTCGCCCCCGAGGGCATGCAGCTGATCCAGGCCCATCTCGGCATCGCGGCCGACAGCGACGACGATCGCGGTGCCAGGCAGATCGAAGAGGTTCTCGACGACGCTTATCCAGGCTGGCGCGGGCGCGTCCGCTGGCGCCGCCGCCAGCTCGCCGATGCACGCACCGGCGCCGTCGACCTGCCCGGCCGGACCTGGAGGGATCGCCCGGCGATCGCCCGCGGGGCGGGTCGCTACCTGATCGGAGACATGGTCGCCGCCCCGGGCTTGCTCTCGGAGGTCTCCTTCGCGAGCGCGCTCGATGCCGCGCGCATGGTCTGCTAGCTCTCGGCCTCCGCCGCCTCTACTCCCTGCTCGCCGCGATCGCAAGTGCCAGCTCTTTGATCCCGCGAGCGATCGCCGTCTCCGTCTGGCTCGCGTAGCCGAGGATCAGCCCCGGCTCCTCCGGCACCGGCACCGAACGGTGCCAACTGAGCGGATGCACGCTGACGCCGCGCTCGCGCGCTGCCGCCGTAATCGCGTTCTCATTGCTGCCGGCCGGCAGCATCGCCACTACGTGCAGGCCTGCCGCGATGCCGGTCGGCTTCGCCTCGGGCAGCTCCTCTTCGAGCGCCTTCACGATCGCATCTCGACGCTGCCGGTACCGCCTGCGCATGCGCCGCATATGGCGGTAGAAGGCCTCGGTCTCGATGAACTCCGCCAGCGCCAACTGCGCGAAGATCGGCGAGATGCCGCCGCCGTAGGCCTTGCGCTCCAGCGTCGGCGCGTAGAGCCGCTCGGGTAGGAGCAGCCAGCCGACCCGCAGGCCGGGAGCGAGGACCTTGCTGGTGCTGCCGGCGTAGATCACCTGCTCGGGCGCCAACCCCTGCAGGGCGCCGACCGGCTCGCGGTCATAGCGGTACTCGGCGTCGTAGTCGTCCTCGATCACGAATCCCCCGCTGCCCTGCGCCCACTCGACCACCGCCTTGCGGCGCTCGGGAGCCAGCACCGAGCCGAGCGGGAACTGGTGCGCCGGGGTCAGGATCGCCGCGTCGACCCTCGCCCCCTGCAGCCTCTCGACCTGCATCCCATCCCCGTCGGCAGGGATCGGAATCGGCTCCAACCCGACGTCGCGAATCACCTGGGAATGGGTCGGTAGGGACGGGTCCTCGACGCCGACCCGGCTCGCGCCCTGCGCGCGCAGGGCCTCGCAGACGAGGCGGAGGCCATGCTGAACGCCCTGCACGATGAGCATCCGCTCGGGACTTGCGATCGCCGAGCGCGTTCGCGCCAGGTGCCCGGCCACGGCACTCCGCGCAGCGACGTCTCCGCGCAGGTCTCCGTACGCGAGTCGGTGGCCCGGCAGGTCCTTGATTGCAACCCGAAGCGCCCGCGACCAGGCGGCGCGGGGGAAGCCATCGAGGTCTGGAAAGCCAGGATGAAAGTCCCAGCGCAGGGTGGGGGCCTCGTCGGCCGGGGCTCCAGCCCCCTCGGAGCTCGTCGTTGCCCCGCCTTTCGCGACCACGGTCTTGGAGCGCTGGCCGATGCTCACATAGCCCTCCGCCTGCAACTGCGCGTAGCTCTCGACGACCACTCCACGAGAAATTCCGAGCTCCTTTGCGAGGAGGCGGGTCGAGGGCAGCTCCGTACCCGCCGACAGCCGTCCCGACCGGATCGACTCCCGTAGCTGCGCCTCTATCTGACAGTGCAGCGCCAGGAGCGACGAGCGGTCCAGTGCGAGCAGCAGCTCAGGCAACGGGTCCCCTGATCCTCACGAACCCACGGGAGGTTGCGATCAACCGATCGCGACCTCGTAGGCCTCCCCGACCTCGAGGAAGGGGGCCAGGGTGACGTAGACGAGCGTCGGGACCAGGTCCGGCAGGCGTCTCGGGCCCCTTCTTGTTGACGTGGTCGTAGAGGAGCGAGTAGAGGGCGCCGCCGATCGCCTCGGCGGCGATCGGCGGGGTGTCCGGGGCGAGCTCATAGCCCGGCGCGAGCAGGCCCTCCATGCCTTCGGTCACCACCTCGCGCTGGTCCAGCGCCCGCTTGCCCGCCGCGTACATCTCGACCCCGCCGAGCCGCGCGTACTCGGGCTCTTCGGCGCCGAAGCAGAACATCGCCTCCTGGGTGTCGTGGACGGCGTGGGGCCAGTCCGGGGCGCGGCGGAAGGCGGGCAGGGCGGCGGCGAGCATGTGGGCGGAGCCGCTGTCGAGGGCGGCGACGATCGCGTCCTCCTTGTTCTTGAAGTGTTCGTAGAAGGTCCGCTGCGAGGTCGAGGCGCGCTCGACGATCTCGGCGACGGTCGTATCGGGGTAGCCCTTCTCGGCGACCACGGCGGCCAGCGCCCGCAGCAGCCGCTCGGGCGGGTTCGACTGCGCCTGGCGCTCCTCGAACGGGACCGCTTTCACCGTGCGCCGCCGCGTCGCCTTCAGCGGCCCCGGCGGGACCGGGTAGGAGAAGAGCCACTCCCACAGCTGCGGCGCCAGCTCCGTCAGCTCCTCCTCCTGGCCGCGGTAGAGGCGCTTGTGGATCACCTTCTGGATGCCGCCGACGAGCGCCCGCACCAGCTCCGGCGGCAGTCCCTCGCGCTCGGGCACCTGCTCGAGCAGCCTCGCCGCCAGCGCCGTCGCCTGGTCCATCGAGCGGTCGAGCAGCGCCGCCCCCTCGGGGCCCGCGGCGTAGACCTCGACGATGCACATCTTCGCCGCCGCCGGCTGCGAGACGATCAGCTCGACGAGCGCCTTCGAACGCCTGCCGCGCCCGCTCCATCCCCGGCGGCGCGCTCTCGTCGCCGCCGAGTTTCCGCAGCGTCGGCTCGACCATCGCTTCGACCGCCGCCAGGAAGCAGGCCTGCTTGTCGTCGAAGTGCTGGTAGAAGGCGCTGCGCGAGACCCCGGAGAGCTGCGACCAGGTCGGCGACCGTGGTCGCCTCGTAGCCCTTCTCGGCGACCGTCGCCACCATCGCCGCGAAGAGCCGCTCGCGCTGGTTGCGCTCGGCCTCATCGCGCGGCGTTCCCCGCCCCGGTCGGCAGCTTCTTGTCCCGCAGCTGAGTCGCGTCCCCCCACGGCGTTCGCGCCATCGCGGGCGGACCATATCCCGGCGCCTGCAAGTCGCTCACCGCGACCATCCAAAAACTCTCAAGTGGTACGCAAGCGGCTCGATTTTGGAGATTGTAGTCCTTCTTGCGAAATTCATCTCCACCCTTATGTAGAGCAGAATTCGCGCACCTTGTCCAATCTGGAGGGGGCGAATCCACCGCGGTTCCTTGACATTTTGGTCCGCGTCTGTTCTTATTTCTTTCGCCCTGGGGAACAGGCGTCCCTCTCAAGGGGAAGCAAGGGTGTTTTCCAAAGGTAGAGAGACAACGGCCGGCAGCCTCGGTCAGGGAGACCCCTCAAGGCGACGGGTCGGGACAGAGGCTCAAGGCCACGGGACAAGGAGAGCAAACGGTGAGACGTCACTCGGATCGGACTACCACGTCCACCTTTGCGATCTCCAGAAGGCAATTCGCGTGCGCAGCGCCGAGCGCCGGCACGCCTGACTCTCAAGAGGAGAGGTAATCGATGCTCGAACGTCTACGCAATCAGATCGGCACGGCAGGCTTGATCGTCGCCATCGTCGCTCTTGTCGCCGCCCTCGCCGGCGGCGCCTACGCCGCCGGCGGCGGAAGCAGCAGCAGTAAGGCCACCGCCAGCGCCAAAGCAAAACAGGGCAAAACCGGCAAAACCGGGAAAACGGGCAAAACGGGTCCGGCAGGTCCTGCGGGCCCGGCAGGGCCCCAGGGACCAGCAGGCGCCAAGGGCGACACCGGCCCGCCCGGAAGCAATGGCTCTCCCGGCACGACGGGGCCAACGGGGCCGACTGGCAAAAACGGACCGACCGGACAAACCGGCTTCACTGAAACCCTCCCCTCCGGCAAAACCGAGACCGGGAGCTGGAGCTTCGGAACGATTTCAGCGGGTGCTGTGCCAGCAGAAAATAAAGCGCTCCACATACCGATCTCATTCCCGATTCCGTTGAGTACCGGACTCGATGAAGCTCATGTCCACTACATAAATACCAGCGGCAAAAAAGTGATCTTCAATGAAGGAACTGAAGAAATCGAAGAAGTTGTCTCGCCGGCTTGTCCAGGAACCGCATCTGCGCCGAAAGCCGTTGGGGGGAATCTCTGCATATATGGCGCGTACGCGGTAGGTGCTTGGAACTTGGAAATTGGGATTATTACCAACTCTGCGGCTACCGGAGAGTTCAACCCACCTGGCGCCAGCGTCGCAGGGACGGATTTCATGATCCTTCCTGCGGCTGGGGCTGACTGGTCGTGGTACCTGGGCGGTAACCGCCCCGTAGACGACCGCTTTTCCGTAAGCGGCTGTGCCATCGGCCCGAGTGAACCTTCGGGTCGATGGCGCACTGTCAACCGTATGTCAACTGATTCCACCTACCCAACACAGTTACTAAAGGACGAGCATGATGAAACGAGCCACGAGGAGAATCCGACCTTTGAGATTTTCACGGCGCCGATTCGGCAGTCGGGTAGGTGTAGCCGTCCTTGCTGCGTCCGCGCTCCTCGTCGCTGCGCTTCCAGCCGGCGCTTCGAGGGAAGTACCGCCGCCATTATGGTCGAAATGCCCCAATGCATTCGGCCCGCCTCCGGTCGGCTCGGAAGCCGGCAAGTGCCTGGTCCCACGCGGGGTCGCGGTCGACTCCGGCACCGGTCACGTCTACGTTTCAGACAGTGGTAACAACCGGATCCAGGAGTTCACCGCCTGGGGTTCCTTCGTCAAGGCCTGGGGCTGGGGCGTAGCCGACGGGGCCTCCGAACTGCAGACCTGCGGTCCTGAGGCCGGCCCTCCGACTGCGACCTGCCAGAAAGGGCTCGAAGGCAGCGGCGCCGGACAGCTTGGCGCCTCCGGAAGCGTCCAAGGTCTCGCAGTCGACGGTAACGGCGACATCTACGCCGTCGACCGCAACAACAGCCGCGTGCAGAAGTTCGACTCCGACGGCAACTTCCTGCTGATGTTCGGCGGCGGCGTCAACCAGGGCCCCCTCCATGCCGGCAACCTCTGCACCGCCCAGCACCTCGCGGAAGGCGATACCTGCGGCGCCGGCACGAAAGGCAACCCGGGTCCGGGGGAAGGTCAATTCAGCTCATGGCCGTTCGCCAGCTTCATCGCTATCGGACCGGCGAGCAAAGTCTACGTCGGCGACCAGGAACGGATCCAGATCTTCAACCCCGACGGCAGCTTCGACTCCCAGATCGCCCTGCCCGGCAAAGGCTTCGTCTCGGCGCTGGCGGTCGCACCGGGGGGCAACATCTACGCCGGGTTCGCGGCCAGCTCGGGAGCCTTCACCCCGAAACCCGACATCTCGAAGATGAATTCGAGCGGGACGACGATATGCACGATCGAAGTACCGCATCCAACGGCGATCACCGTTGGTCTCACCGGCACCGTCTATGTGGTCGATGCCTCCTCCGGTGTCGAAATCCCCACTGTGATCCGTCAGTTCGACTCCGCCTGCGCCGATAAGGACGAGCCTTTCGGCGTGGGCGAGATCGCCTTCTCGACCGGAATCGCCACCAGCACCGCCTGCGGGGTCGAAGGCGTCAGCGTCTACGTCTCCAACTCGATTCCGGACGGCAGCCTTCTCCGTGCCTACGGCCACCCTCCCGATCCCGCCCTCTGCCCGCCGCCGAAAGTCCCGCCGACGATCGCCGCCCAGTACGCGACCGCAGTGAGTACCGACAGTGCCCAGGTGCGGGCCCAGATCAACCCCCACTTCTGGGAGGACACCACCTACTTCGTCGAATACGGCACCGCCGGCTGTGCGCTCAACGCCTGCGCAAAACAGCCGCTGCCTCCAGGGGCCACGCTCAAAGGGGCCGGTGTCGATAAAGCCCTCGCCTCCGGCGCCGTCGTCCTGGCCGGACTGCTGTCGGACACCACCTACCACTTCCGCTTCGTCTCCCAAAGCGGCGGCGGAGGTCCGACCTACGGCGTCGATCCCGACGGCGAAGGACTGGAAGAACCCACTTTCGAAAAAGGCCTGGAAGGCACCTTCAAGACCTTCCCCGCACCGCTTCCCCCCAAGACCGACTGCCCCAACCAGGCCTTCCACCGCGGCCTCGCCGCCCGCCTGAGCGACTGCCGGGCCTATGAGATGGTCTCCCCGCTCGACAAAAACGGCGGCGACATCGCCGTGCTCGGCCGCTTCACCGCCCCCAACTACCCGACCGGCCTCGAGCAGAGCTCCACGGACGGCGAAAAGCTCACCTACTCCTCGGCGACCGCCTTCGGCGACGCCCTCAGCGCCCCCTTCACCTCCCAGTACATCGCCACCCGCATCGCCGGGGCGGAATGGTCGACCCACGCGATCTCCCCGCCGCGGGAGGGCAGGAGCCTGACCCAGGTCTTCGCGGCCAGGCTCGACCGCCAGTACAAGGCCTTCTCGGCCGACCTCTGCACCGCCTGGCTGCAGCACGACTCCGATCCGGCGCTGGCACCCGGGGCGGTGGAGGGCTTCATCAACCTCTACTCGCGCGATAACTGCGGCGCCGACGCCGACGGCTATCAGGCGCTGAGCACCAGCGAACCACCGACGGCAGATCCGGAAACGCAGTACCTGATGGAGCTGCAGGGCCTCTCGGCCGACGGTTCCCACGCCTTCTTCATCGCCAACGACAAGCTGACCGAAGACGCGCCGGGGGGCCTGGCATTCCGGCTCTATGAGTCAAGCGGCGGCGAGCTGCGCTACGTCTGCGTGCTGCCGAACGGGACGCCGAGCCCGGGGGGCTGCACGGCGGGGACCCCCAACACCAGCCTCTATGACGGGCGCGAAAACACCATCTTTCGGGCGATCTCAGCTGATGGCTCGCGCGTCTACTGGAGCACGATCTTCAGGAGAATCCAACCCCGGCAGGATCTACCTGCGCGAAAACCCCGAGCGCGAACAGAGCGCGATCGAAGGCGGCGAGTGCAGCGAACCCGAACTGGCCTGCACGGTCGCGGTCTCGGCCGGCCCCGCGCGGTTCTTGACGGCATCCATCAACGGCTCCCGGGCCTTCTTCAGCGAAGGCGGGAAACTGCGCGAATTCAGGGAAGGGGAAGCGAGCACGGTCGCCGAAGGCGTCCTGGGAGTCGCCGGCGCCGGCGATGACGGCTCCCGCCTCTACTTCGTCTCGACCAAAGCCCTGAGCGGCGAAGACGAAAACAGCGAGGGCGACAAAGCGATCGAAGGAGAGCCCAACCTCTATCTCTACGAGGCGGGCGAGGAAGCGGGGGAAGGCGAGTTCAGCTTCATCGGGGCGCTGGCGAGCGGGGACTTCATTGCGCCGCTGAACCCGATTGCCCCAATTCCCGCCCAGCTCGCCTCCCGGGTCAGCCCCGACGGCGCCACCCTCGCCTTCACCTCGAGTGGGAGTCCGACCGGATACGACAGCATCGACGTCGAGAGCGGCGAAGCCGACACCGAGGTCTTCCTCTACTCGGCCGCCGCCGACGAGCTCGCCTGCGTCTCCTGCAACCAGAGCGGGGCGCGGCCGAAGGGGCGCAACTTCGAGATCGACGGAGTCCCGCAGGAAAATTGGGTGGCCTCTTCCATCCCCGCCTGGCAGACCGCCCTCTACCCCTCCCGCGCCCTCTCCGACGATGGCAACCGCCTCTTCTTCGAGAGCTACGACGCCCTGCTCCCCCGCGACTCCAACGGCCGCCTGGACGTCTATGAGTGGCAGCGGGCCGGTAGCGAGAAAGCCTGCGAGGAAGCCGGCGCCGAGCTCTACCTCGAAGAGGCCGGCGGCTGTCTCAGCCTGATCTCCTCCGGCCAGAGCCCGGTCGACTCCTCCTTTGCCGACGCCAGCCCGAACGGGCGCGACGTCTTCTTCGAGACCGCCTCGGGCCTGGTGCCCCAGGACCCGGGCCTGATCGACCTCTACGACGCCCGCGAAGGCGGCGGCCTACCGGTGCCGACGAGCACCCCGGGCTGCGAAGGGGAAGCCTGCCAGGGCCCGGTCTCGGCCCCGATCGACCGTACCCCCGCCTCGGCCGGCTTCCACGGCCCCGGCAACGTCAAAAAGCCCAGTTGCCCCAAGGGCAAGGTCGCCCGCAAGGGCCGCTGCGTCAAGAAGCACAAGAAGCACGCCAAGAAAGCCGACCACAGCCGGAGGACGAGACGATGAGCAAGCGATTCCTGGTGACCCTGACCGCCGTGGCGCTCACCGCGCTGGCTCTTGCCGCCCCCGCCGGTGCGGACTTCGGCTTCGAAGACACCGACGTCGCGATCGTCGACGAAGACGGCTCGCCGGCCCTGCAGGCCGGCTCCCACCCCTACGCGCTGACCACCACCATCGACTTCAACGTCGACGGTGCAGGCCAACCCGAAGGCTCGCTCAAGGATCTGATCACCGACCTTCCCCCGGGCCTGGTCGGCGACCCCTACGCGCTGCCGCGCTGCTCCACCGCCGACTTCCTCACCATCAACATCGACAAAGACAGCATCGCGCTGCCCGCCTGCGCTCAGGCCAGCATCCTCGGCGTGATCGGCATCCGCTCCCCCGGCGAGGTGCTGCCCTCCGACGTCGCCCCCGTCTACAACCTCCTGCCGCCTCCCGGCGCGGCGGCGAAGATCGGCATGCGGGTGCTGAAGAGCTTCGCCACGATCACCTTCGGGGTGCGCCCGGACGGCAGCATCTACGCCAACCTCGCCAACTCCCCCCAGATCGAGCCGCTGGTCGGCGCCGTGCTCACGGTCTGGGGCACCCCCGCCGCCACCGCTCACGACGGCGAACGCGGCATCTGCCTCTATACCGCCAACAGCTGCCCGACCAACCTCACCCCGCGCCCCTTCCTCACCCTGCCGACCCGCTGTGAGGGGCCGCTGCTCACCTCCTTTGCGATGGCCCCCTGGCAGAACCCCGGCGTCTTCGTCACCGACGTCGCCGAAAGCCATGACAACTCGATCCCGCCCCAGCCGCTGGGCACCAGCGGCTGCGATCGCCTCTCCTTCAACCCGACGATCGGCGCCCGGCCGACCACCCTCGCCGCCCAGTCCCCGACCGGCCTCGACTTCTCCCTCGAGGTCAAAGACGAGGGGATCCGCAACCCCGCCAAAGGCGCGCTCGCCGCCTCTCAGATCAAAAAGGCCGTGGTCACCCTGCCGGAGGGGATGTCGGTCAACCCCTCGATCGCCGCGGGGCTGAACGTCTGCACCCCGGCCCAGCTGGCGAGGGAGACGGCCGACTCCCCGCCGGGGGCCGGCTGCCCCGACGCCTCCAAGATCGGCAGCCTCGAAATCGAAACGCCGCTGCTCGAAGGCAAGCTGATCAAGGGCTCGCTCTTCCAGGCCCCCCAGGACGACCCGGCCACGTCCCAGCCGGGAGCCGAGAACCCCTTCGACACCCTCATCGCCCTCTACATGGTGATCAAGGACCCCGAGCTCGGGGTCCTGATCACCCAGCCGCTCGAGGTCGAACCCGACCCGCTGACGGGAAGGTTGACCACGGTCGCCGAGAACCTGCCCCAGGTCCCCTTCTCCCACTTCCGCCTGCACTTCCGCGAGGGAACGAGAAGCCCGCTTGTCTCACCGCCGCACTGCGGCACCTTCGCCGCCGAGGCCACCCTCACCCCCTGGTCGGGCGCGCCGCCGATCACCACCAGCTCGGCCTTCCAGATCATCAGCGGGCCGAACGGCGGCCCCTGCCCCTCGGGCGCGACCCCGCCCTTCAAGCCCGGTCTTGAAGCCGGCACCCTCAACAACGCCGCCGGGCACTACTCGCCCTTCCACCTGCGCCTTGATCGCAATGACGGCGAACAGGAGTTCACCAACTTCTCGATCAAGCTGCCCCCGGGGCTGATCGGCAAGCTCGCCGGCATCCCCTACTGCCCCGACACCGCGATCGCCGCGGCCAAGACGAGAACCGCCGCGGCCGAGCTGGCAAGCCCCAGCTGCCCACTTGCCTCCGAGATCGGTCACACCCTGGTCGGCGCCGGCGTCGGCCCCTCCCTGGCATATGCATCCGGCAAGATTTACCTCGCCGGCCCCTACCACGGCAGCCCCCTCTCGGCCGTCGCGATCACCGCCGCCAAGGTCGGTCCCTTCGAACTGGGCACCGTGGTCGTCCGCGACGCGCTGAAGATCGACCCCGAGACCGCCGAAGTCTTCGCCGACGCGACCGGCTCGGACCCGATCCCCCACATCCTCAAGGGCATCCCCGTCCACGCAAGGGACGTCCGCGTCTACGTCGACCGCCCCGACTTCATCCTCAACCCGACCAACTGCACCCCGACCTCGACCGCCTCCACGGTCCTGGGCTCGGGCCTCGACTTCGGCTCGAGCGCGGACGATCAGCCGGTCACCGTGACCACCCCCTTCCAGGCGGCCGACTGCGCCTCGCTGGGCTTCAAGCCCAAGCTCGCCCTGAAGCTGAAGGGCGGCACCGGGCGCGGGCAGAACCCCGCCTTCCGGGCCCTGCTCACCTTCCCCAAGACCAAAGGCGCCAACATCGCCCGCGCCCAGGTCACCCTGCCCCATTCGGCCTTCCTCGACCAGTCCCACATCAAGACGATCTGCACCAGGGTGCAGTTCGCCCAGGGCGCCCATCCCGGGGAAAAGTGCCCGCAGGGATCGATCTACGGCTACGCCAAGGCGATCACCCCGCTGCTGGACGATCCGGTCGCCGGGCCGGTCTTCCTGCGCTCCTCCTCTCACCCCCTGCCCGACCTCGTCGCCGCCCTGCACAGCGGCCAGATCGACTTCAACCTGGTCGGCAGGATCGACTCGGTCAAAAACGGACGGATCCGCAACACCTTCGAGTCGGCCCCCGACGCCCCGGTCACCTCCTTCCTCCTGCAGATGCAGGGTGGCAAGAAGGGCCTGCTGGTCAACAGCATCGACCTCTGCCGCTCGACCAACCGGGCGATCGCCGACTTCACCGGGCAAAACGGCAGGAAGCACGTGTTCGAACCGGTCTTGCAGCCCCGGTGCGGTAAGGGCAAGGGCGGGGGGGAGGGGGATGAAGAGGTACTGGCTGTTCGGCCTGGTGGCGTTGTTCCTCCTGGCCCCCTCCGGCGCCGCCGCGGAGGTGCCGCCGCCGTTCTGGGTCAAATGCCCGACCGGCTCGGCGGGGGGTCAGTGCTTTATCCCCCGGGGCGTCGCGGCCGACCCGAACCTTCCCGGCTATCTCTACGTGGCCGACCAGGGGAATGTGCGGATCGACGAGTTCACTCCCTGGGGCGAATTCGTCAAGGCCTGGGGCTGGGACGTGGTTGCGAGCGGTCCCGGCGATGACGTAAGCGCCCCCGAAGACCAGTTCGAGATCTGTGTTCCAGCCGATGGGGATGTCTGCAAAAAAGGTCTGGATGGAAGCGGCATCGGTCAGTTCGGCACGATCGCCCGTGCCCAGGGCGTCGCAGTCGACGGTAACGGCGACATCTACGCCGTCGATCGCGACAACGCCCGCGTGCAGAAGTTCGACTCCGAAGGCAACTTCCTGCTGATGTTCGGCGGCGGCGTCAACCAGGGCCCCCTCCACCCGGGCGACCTCTGCACCGCCCAGCACCTCGCCGAAGGCGACAGCTGCGGGGCGGGGACGGAAGGCAACCCGGGTCCCGGCGAAGGTCAATTCAGCTCATGGCCGGTCGCCAGCTTGATCGCGATCGGACCTGCCAACAAAGTCTACGTCGGCGATCAGGAACGGATCCAGATCTTCAAAGCCGACGGCAGCTTCGACTCCCAGCTCGCCCTGCCCGGCAAAGGGTTCGTCTCGGCGCTGGCGGTCGCACCCGGGGGCAACATCTACGCCGGGTTCGCGGCCGGGGCCGAAGGCTTCACCCCGAAACCCGACGTCTTGAAGCTGAACCCGAGTGGGACGGCGACGCTCTGCACGATCGAAGTCGCAGAACCGACTGCGATCGCGCTGGGTGCGGCCGAAGGCCTCTACGTGGTCGACGACGCAGGCGCGCCAAACAAGATCCGCCAGTTCGACTCCGCCTGCGGCGACAAGCAGGAACCGTTCGGGGAAATCGGCTTCTCGACCGGGATCGCCACCGGGGGGGCTTGCACCCCGGGAGACCTCAGCGTTTACGTCTCCAACTTGGTTCTCAAAGACAGCTACGTCGCCGCCTACGGCCCCCGGCCCGATCTGACCCTCTGCCCGCCGCCGAAAGTCCCGCCGACGATCGACGCCCAGTACGCGACCGCAGTGGGCACCGACAGCGCCCAGGTGCGGGCCCAGATCAACCCACACTTCTGGGGGGACGCCACCTACTACGTCGAATACGGCACCGCCCCCTGCGCGGTGAGTACCTGCGCGCAGGCTCCCGTTTCCCCCGGGCTCGCCCTCAAAGGCGGCGGCGATGTGGACGTAACCACCCCAGGCGTCCTTCTCTCCAACCTGCAGCCAGGCACCACCTACCACTACCGCTTCGTCGCTCAGAGCTCCGGCGGCGGTCCGGTTTTCGGTGAGGACCGGACCTTCACCACTTTCCCCGCAACCCTCCCCCTCAAGACCGACTGCCCCAACCAGGCCTTCCACGGCGGCCTCTCCGGGCGCCTGAGCGACTGCCGCGCCTATGAGATGGTCTCCCCGATCGACAAAAACGGCGGCGACATCGCCGTGCTGAGCCGCTTCACCACCCCCCGCTACCAGACCGGCCTCGAGCAGAGCTCCACGGACGGCGAAAAGCTCACCTACTCCTCGGCGACCGCCTTCGGCGACGCCCTCAGCGCCCCCTTCACCTCCCAGTACATCGCCACCCGCATCGCCGGGGCGGAATGGTCGACCCACGCGATCTCCCCGCCGCGGGAAGCCGACAGCCTCACCGACCAACCGGTGCTCAAGCTCGACCGCCAGTACAAGGCCTTCTCGGCCGACCTCTGCACCGCCTGGCTGCAGCACGACTCCGACCCGGCGCTGGCGCCCGGAGCGCCGGAAGGCGTGATCAACGTCTACCGGCGCGATAACTGCGGCGCCGGCGCCGACAGCTACGAAACGCTGACGACGAGCGAACCTTTGTCGCCAAATCCGGCTTCGACTTATGAAACGGAGCTGCAGGGCTTCTCCGCCGACGGCGCCCAGGCCTTCTTCATCGCCACCGACAAGCTGACCGAAGACGCCGCGAGCGGAACCGAATTCCAGCTCTATGAGGCAAGCGGGGGGCAGCTGCACTACGTCTGCGTGCTGCCGAACGGGCTGCCGAGCGCAGTTTCCTGCACGGCGGGAACCAGGAATGTTGGTGCCCTCGCCGATGGGCGCGAAAACAGCACCTTCCGGGCTGTCTCCGCGGACGGCTCGCGTGTCTATTGGAGCACGATTTCAGGAGACACCAGCCCAGACAAGATCTACCTGCGCGAAAATCCAGACCAAGAACAGAGCACGATCGAAGGGGGGGAATGCACCGAACCCGAAAAAGCCTGCACGCTGGCGGTCTCAAGCGGCGTGGCGCAGTTTTGGACCGCGTCGCCCGATGGCTCCAAAGCGTTCTTCACCGAAGGAGGCAAACTGCGCGAATTCCGGCTCGACGGGACGCCTCCGAGCGTGGTTGCCGAAGGAGTGGTCGGCCTCGCGGGGGCGAGCACGGACACCTCACGGCTCTACTTTGCCTCGACCAAAGTCCTGAGCGGGGAAGACGCCAACAGCGAGGGCGACAAAGCCAAAGAAGGGCAGGCCAACCTCTACCTCTATGAGGCGGGCGAAGAAGCGGGAGAAGGCAAATTCAGCTTCATCGCGGCGCTGGCGAGCGGGGACTTCACCCCGGCGACGAATCGACCAGCTCCGCTGAACCCGATCGCCCGAGCGCCGATCCGACGTGCCTCCCGGGTCAGCCCCGACGGCCTCAGCCTGGCCTTCAACTCGACCGCGAGCCCGACCGGCTATGACAACACCGACGTCGAGAGCGGCGAAGCCGACTCCAAGGTCTTCCTCTATTCGGCCGTCAGCGACGAGCTCGCCTGCGTCTCCTGCAACCCCGGCGGGGCGCGACCCGCCGGGCGCCAGGTGATCGTCGACCGCGAGAAACAGCCTGGATGGGCCGCCGCCCAGGTCCCCACCTGGCAGTCCCAGCTCTACCCCTCCCGCGCCCTCTCCGACGATGGCAACCGCCTCTTCTTCGAGAGCTACGACGCCCTGCTCCCCCGCGACTCCAACGGCCGCCTGGACGTCTATGAGTGGCAGCGGGCCGGTAGCGAGAAAGCCTGCGAGGAAGCCGGCGCCGAGCTCTACCTCGAAGAGGCCGGCGGCTGTCTCAGCCTGATCTCCTCCGGCCAGAGCCCGGTCGACTCCTCCTTTGCCGACGCCAGCCCGAACGGGCGCGACGTCTTCTTTGAGACCGCCTCGGGCCTGGTGCCCCAGGACCCGGGCCTGATCGACCTCTACGACGCCCGCGAAGGCGGCGGCCTACCGGTGCCGACGAGCACCCCGGGCTGCGAAGGGGAAGCCTGCCAGGGCCCGGTCTCGGCCCCGATCGACCGTACCCCCGCCTCGGCCGGCTTCCACGGCCCCGGCAACGTCAAAAAGCCCAGTTGCCCCAAGGGCAAGGTCGCCCGCAAGGGCCGCTGCGTCAAGAAGCACAAGAAGCACGCCAAGAAAGCCGACCACAGCCGGAGGACGAGCCGGTAGGCGCGGGGACCGGAATGCGCATCGAAGAGATCCGTACCGGCCTAGGCGCGCGCTTGCGAAAGCGACGACCCGAAATCGAGGAGGCGGCGATCACCAGGGTCCACGCGGTTTCCGATCCGCGAGAGGCATCGGACCCGGAGTACATGGAGGGCCTGTGGAAGGCGATCTCGGCGGCGCTGGACTACGGGATCGCTGCACTGGAGCACAGTGAGGACAGCCCACCGCCGGTTCCACCTGAGCTCCTGTGTCAGGCACGCCTTGCGGCCCGAAATCGGGTCAGCCTCGACACGGTTCTGCGACGCTACTTTGCCGGCTACAGCCTGCTCGGGGATTTCGTGATCGAGGAGGCGGAAAAGAGCAGCCGGTTGAGTGCCTCTTCTCTAAAGCGCCTCCTCAGGGCTCAAGCCGCGCTGTTCGATGGTCTTCTTCTCGCGATCAGCAGCGAGTACCGCCAGGAGGCGGACCGTTACGCGGTCACGGCTGAGCAGCGCCGCGCCGAGCGCGTCGAGCGCCTCCTCAACGGTGAGCTGGTCGACACCGCCGAGCTCGCATATGACCTCGACTCCCACCACCTGGCTCTGATCGCCACCGGTCCCGGTACGGCCAGTCCGATTCGCGATCTCGCGCATAGGCTCGACCGCCGCCTCCTGCTGCTACCTCGTGATGACGCCTCCGTCTGGGCATGGTTGAGCGGACGCCGAATGTTCGAGCCTGTCGAGCTCGAGCACGTCGTCTCCAATAGCTGGCCGGCACATGCTGCCCTCGCGATTGGGGAGCCAGGACGGGGACTCGCGGGCTGGCGTCTTACCCACCAACAGGCGAAGGCCGCCCTTCCGATTGCGGTGCGCAGTGTGGGCGAGTGCACCCGCTATAGGGACGTAGCTCTACTCGCCTCGACTCGCCAAGATCATCTGCTGCTCACATCGCTGCGCCAGCTATATCTAAACCCGCTCGAGCGTGAGCGCGACGGCGGTCAAATGGTTCGCCGAACCCTTCGCGCCTACTTCACGTCAGGGCGCAATGTCTCGTCGGCCGCCGCCAAGCTCGGCGTCAGCCGGCAAACAGTCAGCAGTCGCCTCCGTGCGGTCGAGGAAAGAGTAGGCCAACCATTGACCACCTGTGCCGCCGAGATCGAGACGGGGTTACGCCTCCAGGACCTTGCCAGAGGGTAAGGCGTTTGAGCAAATCGCCAAGGTATTCGCAGGGTCATGGCGAGAGACTGAGCCCTTCCTAGTCAACGGCCCCCGGCGGCATTCTGGGCCACCGGGTTTTAGGAGGTAGAAGTGAAACGCATTAGAAATCTGAGTCTTGCCGTTTTCACGGCGTTGGCTCTCACCGCAGCAATAGGCGCCGCAGGGGCGTCTGCTTCCGGGTTCGCAGCCGACAGTGAAAGCGCGACGATCACGGGTACCAGCGCTAAAGAAGGGCAGGCGCTGTCAACCGTTATGGGCGTAATAAAATGCAACAGCTTTCCGTTTGCGTCGAGTATGAAAACCCAAGGCAAAGCCCTGACCACCACTGTCCTGGAAAACGCGTCTTGCGGAGGGGCGACCTTTAAAACGAATGGCTGTCAGCTCAGTCTCCGTCCGGGAACCGAAACCTCCCCCGGGAACTTCAACGGCACCATCGACATCGCGCCAGCCGGATGTGGCCCGATGTCGCTCACTGCCGCCGGCTGCACGATTTCGATCGGGGCCCAGTCCGGTCTCAGCGCAAGCTATGAAAACGCCGGCACCGGCTCGGAAGCGGTGGTGAATGCAACCATGAACACCAGCGGCGTTAAATACACGATTACCGGGGGGTTCGGCTGCCCAACCGGCACCTTCTCCAATGGAAGTTGGATCGGCGACTGGCAGATGAAAGCGCTTAATGAAGCAGGACTGCCGACCGGCCTCCATGTCGTGAACAGCATCGGTGTCTACATGGCCGGCGAAAAATCCGAAGAAGCGGCAAAACAGCCGAAGTTCGGAGCCGAAAAATACCCCGTCTCGCTCCTTGGTGGGCAGACTACGGCCCTCAGCTTCGGGGTGAATGCCGGTAGCGCCAAATGCACGACCATTCAGTTCGACGGCAAACTCACGGCCGCCGGCGCCGAACAGTCGCTGGGCTCCCTCTACTCCGGGTGCACCGCCTTCGGCTTTGGGGCGACCATCGCGAGCAACGGTTGCCAGTATGTGCTCCACGCGCTCAACTCCGGGCCTCCCTATGTGGGAACGGTGGATATCTCGTGTCCGGCAGGCAAATCGATCGAAATCGTCGCGAAACTCACCGGCGTCACCAAGTGCAAGGCGCTGATCTCGACTCAAAGTGGCCTTGAAGGCGTCACGTTCACGAACGTCGGCGCGGGCAGCGAACGCGGCGTTCAGGTGAATCTCAATCTCGCCGGGATCAAATACACCCAGCAGGTGGGGACCGGCGCCGGAGCGTGCGTATCAAGCGGTGAATTCGCAAACGGCACGCTCACGGGTGCGACCACGCTGTACGACCAGTTGCACTAGTAGGAAAAGGATCGGCTCAGGGTCAAGCTCGATGCTTGCCTGAGTCAAGCGCATCGAGGGCGGGGGAACACAGCAGTTGTGTTTCCCCGCTCCGGCGCGTGAGCGTTACTTATGTGGCTTGGGAGGTTTGCTTGGACGATGAGAAGACGGAGCACGAAACCCTGGGCACTCGGCGTGTTCCTGGTCCTGCTGGCCACAACCACGATCTCCTCGGCCACCGTGATCCAGCAGGACAACCTCCGCATCACCGCCCTCTTTCAGATCCTTCCCAGCAAGCTCCCCAGAAACACCGTTGCCCCGATCGCCGTCTTCATCGCCGGCCACATCGCCACCCCGTCCGGAGCCACCCCGCCGCAGCTGCAGAGGATGACCATCAAGGTCAACCGCCACGGCCTCCTGCGCTCACGGGGGTTGCCGACCTGCACTCTGGCCCAGCTGCAGCCGGGCTCCACCCAACGAGCCCTGGACAACTGCTCAGACGCCCTGGTCGGTTCCGGGCGCTTCTGGGCGACGATCGTCCTGCCTGATCAGCGTCCCTACCCGACCCGAGGAAGGCTGCTCGTCTTCAACGGCAGTCGAGCCGGCAAGCCCGTCCTCTTCGCCCACATCTACACCACCAACCCTTTCAACACGTCCTTCGTCATCACCTTCGCCATCAAACGCATCCACGGAGGCCGCTACGGCACCGAACTCTCGACCTCCCTGCCCCAGGCCCTCGGCAGCTGGGGCTTCGTCGACCGCATCAAGCTGACGTTGCGCCGCAGATACAGCTACCGCGGCCGCCGGCGCTCCTACTTCAACGCCGGCTGCCCGGCTCCGGCGGGGACCAGGACCACCTCTTTCCGCCTGGCCCTGGCGAGCTTCGACTTCGCCGACGGCAAGCGGCTGAGCCTCGGCGTCGACAAGGCCTGCCGGGTGACGCAGTGAGGCGCGGAGCGCTCACCACGGCGTTGGCGCTGGCCTGCCTGCTGGCCTCCGCGCCCCTCGCCGGCGCCGACTACGACCCGCTGGGAGCGGGTGCCACGAAGTTGACCCTCGACGACTCCTTTCTCGCCCTGCTGGGGCGAAACGGCGTCGAGCTCCGCGCCCTCCCTCCGGCCAAGATCAAGGCGGGCACGGTGAGCTTCCCGGTCTCCGGCGGCAAATTCGATCCGACCAGTGCCAGGGGCACGGTCGAGCACGAGGGCGCCCTGCTCTTCACCGCTGGCAACAAAAGCATCCCGCTCAAGGCTCTGCAGCTGAAAACCACGCAGAGGCGCTCGCCGCTCTCGGCGAAGGTCGGCGGCTCCCAGCTGAAGCTCGCGACCGTCCAGAGCCTTTCGGTCTCCCGCCGGGGCTTTGGCGAGAAGGTGAAGGCCTCCGCGCTTGCGCTCAGCGCCAAGCTCGCCACCCGCCTCGCCAAGAAGCTGCGCCTCGAGGGCGTCTTCGAGGAGGGGCGGCCCCTGGGGCGGACGCTGACCACCGCCCAGCCAGAGACCGTCACCGTGCTTCGCAGAGGCAAGGCGGACCTCGCCCTCGCCCCCGGCTTTGCCGCCAAGCTGCAGAGCCTCTTCGTCGCCGTCAACCCGATCTTCGGCGCCGAACACATCGGCTCTGTCTTCACCTTGCCCATCTTCGGCGGGACGATCTCCCCCGACGGCTCCCGGGGCGCGATCGAAACCTCGGGTGCCCTGGAATTCCTCCAGCTTGGCGGCGGCCAGGTCTTCTGGGACGAGGGCCGGCTCGATCTCGCCGCTGCGACGGCGAGCCCCGAAGTCAACGTCCAGCCCTCACCTCCCTATGCCGGCAGGGAGGGAAGGGTGATCGTCGCAGGATTTGCCCTCAGCTCCCCCGCGATTGCAGATGCAAAGGCCAGGACGGTCACGGTCTCTGGCGCTCTCTCGCTCGAGGCCTCCACCGCCGCCACCTTCAACGAGGTCTTCGCGAAGCCGCAGGGTAGGGACGGAGTATTCACGGCGGGAGAAGCGCTGGGGACCGTCTCTTTCACGGCGCAGGGGCAGTAGAGATACCGCGCTATCCTCGGCCCTGAGGGGTTCCCTCCATCACATGCTCTTTGCCACCTACGCCTCGCGGGTACATCGCTGGCTTTGCTTCAAGGGGGTAGCCGGGCGCCGTCTGGCCCTCTTGGCGACTCTCGCCGCGATCGCCGTTGCGGCCCTCGCGGTGCCCTCGGCGAGCGCGGACTTCGGTTTCAAGCAACTTGGCGTCACCTTCACCGAAGAAGACGGTTTTGCGGCCACGCGGGCCGGCTCTCACCCATTTGCCTGGACGATCGAGCTCGGCCTGAACACGAGGCTCGACTCCGACGGGGAAAAAGTTCCCGACCAGGACCTCAAGGATCTCCGCATCGTGCTGCCGGCGGGCCTCGTCGGCACCCCCGCACTGCTTCCACGCTGCCCGGAGGCCATCCCCGACATCGAAGACTGTCCCGCCGCCGCCGCGGTCGGCAAAGTCGAACTCAGCACCGCCGACGTCAAAACCGAAGGCGAGGAATTCACCCTCTACAACATGGTTCCGCCATACGGCTCGGCGGCGCAGCTCGGCTTCTCCGTCTTTGGCGTGCAGGTGAGGATGAGGGTCGCAATCGACCCCGACCCGCCGCACAACCTCGTCGCCTCGCTAGCGGATGTCCCTCAAGTGGACTCCTTCTTCGGCTCCGTTCTGACCGTGCACGGCATCCCGGGGGGCACGCCCTTTCTCACCCTGCCGCGCAGCTGCAGCGGCCCGCTGACCACGATCTTCGAAGCCGACTCCTGGCAGCAACCGGGCGCTTGGACGCCGCCCGCCATCCTCGAAACCGATCCTCAGCCGCCCTTCGGTCTTTCCGGCTGCGACGAACTCGCCTTCGACCCGGCCGTCAGCGTCCAGCCGACGAGCACCGCCGCCCAGGCACCGAGCGGTCTTCACTTCAGCCTCGGCGCTCCCGACAAAGGCCTCGCCTCCCCGGCCGGCATCGCCCGGGCCGACCTCAGCGAGACCGTCTTCACTCTGCCCGAGGGGATGACGGTCAACGCCTCGGTTGCCACCGGCCTCGGCGCCTGCACCCTCGCCGACTACTCCCGCGAAACGCTCGACACGGCGCCCGGTGCCGGCTGTCCGGAGGCAGCGAAGATCGGCACCGCCGCGGTCGAGTCGCCGCTGCTGGAAGAACCGGTGGCCGGTTCGCTGTACGTCGCCCAACCAGACGATCCGGCGACCGATAGGCCCGGTGCCGAGAACCCCGTCGACTCGCTGCTCGCCCTCTACGTCGTCTTTAGGAACTCCAAGCTGGGCGTCCTCGTCAAGCAGGCCATCAAGATCGCGGCGGACCCCGTGACCGGTCGCCTGACGACGTCGATCGAGGACATCCCCCAGCTCCCGATCTCCCATCTCGAGCTGCATTTACGCGACGGCCCCCGCAGCCCCCTCGTCACCCCACCCGGCTGTGGCAGCCATGGAAGCGGGTATCGCCTCACGCCCTCCTCGGGTGGACCCCCCCTTGGCGGTGAGAGTAGCTTCGCCCTGGACAAAGGCTGCGTCCCGCCCGGTTTCCAGCCCGGGCTTCTGGCCGGTACCACCGTGGCCCGCGCCGGCGCTGCTTCGCCGTTCGTCCTCAGTCTCACCCGCTCCGACGGTGAACAGAATCCTTCCGCCCTCTCGCTCACCCTCCCACGCGGCGTCAGCGCGAACTTCGGTGCGGTTCCCCTCTGTCCCGAGGGCCGCGCTGCCGGCGGCGCCTGTCCGGCGAGCACGCGAATCGGCTCGATTCAGCTCGCGGCCGGCGCCGGCGCGACCCCGGTGAGGATCCCGGGGGCGGGGGGTCCGTCTAGCCCCGCCTACCTTGCCGGCCCATACAAGGGCGCTCCGTTCAGCCTCGTGGCTGCGGTCCCGGCTCAGGCCGGTCCCTTCGACCTCGGCACCATCGCTACCCGCGCCGCCATCTTCATCGATCCGGTGACCGCCCAGGCGAGGATTCGCCTCGACCCGCTGCCCCAGATCCTCGACGGCATCCCGATCGCCTACCGGGAGATCGACCTCGTCGTCGATCGAGCCGGCTTCGTCCGCAACCCGACCAGCTGCGCGGCGACCGCCGTGCGTGCCACCGTCACCTCGGTCGCGGGCACGATCGCAACCGCTTCAAATCGATTCCAGGTCGGTGGTTGCGGGCACCTTCCCTTCGAGCCCAAGGTCGACGTGTGGCTCCTTGGCCCGAGCCATCGCGGTGCCCATCCGAGATTCCGCACCGTTCTGACCACGCGACGGCGCGACGCGAATATCCGCCGGCTCGCGGTCACCCTGCCCGGCGCTGTCCTGCTGGACAATCGCCACATCGGGGACGTGTGCACCAGGGCCGAGTTCGCCGCCGCCCGGTGCTCCACCGACGCGATCTACGGCCGTGCGAAAGCCTGGACCCCGTTGCTCGAGCGACCGCTGGAAGGGCCGATCTATCTGCGGGAGAGCAAGACCAGGCTCCCCGAGCTGGCAGTTGCGCTGGGTGGCCGGCTCCAGCTCGACCTGATCGGCCGCGTCGACTCGGTGCGCGGGCATCTCCGCAGCACCTTCGGGGCGTTACCCGACGTGCCGCTGAGCAAGGTGGCTCTGACGATGAAGGGCGGCAGGAGGGGATTGCTCGTCAACACCGGCGGGTTCTGCGCCGGCCGGCATCGGGCTGCCGCCGGCTTCGTCGGCCACAACGCCAGGTGGCTCCACCTCGACCCGGTCGTGAAGACGGACTGCGGGGCGAAGAGCACGAAGAAATAGCGCCGGGGTCTCACATTTGGCACATGGGCGTCTTGTCTCGTATGCAGACAGGAGGTTACGGTGCCAGAATGCAGACGATGCGCGAAGCCTGGACCGACGAGCGGCTCGACGACCTCAACGCGAAGGTCGACCACGGCTTCGAGCGGATGGAACAGCGCTTCGACCAGATGGAGCAGCGCTTCGACAAGATTGACGAGCGGTTCGAACGCGTTGACAGGCGGTTCGAACGCGTCGACGAAAAGTTCGAACGCGTCGATGAAAAGTTCGAACGCCTGTACCGGCTGCTGATGACGCTCGGGACCGCCGCCTTGATCGCCCTGATCGGTTTCGCGGCGACGCCGCTGTAGCGACCGTATTGAGACGCAGACGTACCGCTGGACATGTCCTCCTGACGTAGACTCTCCCCCCAATGGGAGGGACTTTCGGTTGGTGAAGCACCGCCGGCCCCTCGCGGGGCTTTTCGTCGTGCTGGTGGTCGGGATGGTGCTCGGCGTCGTCGGGCTGGGCGTCGAGGACAAGCTGGAGCCGCTGTCGCTGAAGGTTCCGGGAACCTCTGCATCGAAGGTGAAGACCTTGCGCAGAGCCATTTCGGCGACTCCTCGCCGTTCATCGTCCTGCTGCGCGGGCCGGCGGCTGCGGTCGATCGACAGGGGCCGCGGCTGGTCGCGGCGCTGCGGCAGCGATCCCGACGGCGACGGTGATCTCCCCCTGGGACCGGGGGTCGGTCGCGGCGCTGCGGCCGGCGCCGGGCAAGGCGCTGGTCATCGTCGACTACCACGTACCGCTGGCGCAGGCGATGCGCGACACGGTGCCCGCGCTGGAACGCACGCTCGAGGCGCGGGTCCGCCCGCCGGTGGTGGCGACCCAGTCGGGCTTCGCCTCCGTCTCCCGCGCCCTGCAGGAGGAATCGCTGAGCGCCACCGAGCGCGCCGAGCTGCTCGCGGCGCCGCTGCTGCTCCTCGTCCTCCTGCTCGTCTTCCGCTCGGTCGTCGCGGCGGCGATCCCGCTCGCTCTTCGGCGCGCTCACCGTCTTCGCCGGCCGCGGCGTCCTCGTCCTGCTCAGCTCGGTGATGACGATCGACGCGCTCTCGCTGGTCGTCTGCACGATGATGGGGCTGGCCCTCGGGGTCGACTACTCGCTGCTGATCGTCTCCCGCTTCCGCGAGGAGCTCGGCGGCGGGCGCGGCCCCTGGGAGGCCGCGCCGCGGCCCGCGGCCAGCGCCGGGCCGCACGACCCTCTTCGCCGGCGCCACCCTGCTCGTCGCCGCTCGTCCTCTCCGCCTTCCTCCAGCCGGGCTCGCTGCTGCTCTCGCTGGCGACCACGGTCGGCGTCGTCACCGTGATCAGCGTCCTCGTCGCCTCCCTGGCCTGCCCGCCCTGCTGGCCCTGCTCGGCGAGCGCATCAACGCCGGCCGCGATCGGCCGCGCGGCCGCCAGGCCGCTCGGGCCGCTCCCGCGTCGCCGCGGCGCGGCGCTGCCGCGGCGCTGCGCCGCCCCGGCCTCGCCGCGGCCTGATCGCGGTGCCGCTGGTGCTGCTCGCCGCTGCCGGCCCTCGCCTTCACCACCGGCGCCCCGGGGATCGACGAGCTGCCGACCTCCAACCACGCCCGCCAGAGCGCCGAAGACGATCGACCGCGGCCGTCGGCCCCGGCTGGGAGGCGCCCTTCGTCCTCGTCGCCGCGACCGAGCGCGGCCCGATCACGACCCCGCGCGCGGCTCGCGCTGCTGCGCCGCTGGCAGCGGCGGATCGCCGGCCGAGCCGGGGGTCGGGCGGTGATCGGCCCCGGCCCGATCGCGCGCCGCGCCGCGCCGCTGCGCTCGCTCGGCGCGCAAGCTCGCTGCCCAGAGGGCCCGACGGGCCCGGCCGAGCTCGGCCGCGCTCGGCCCCGGCCTGCGCCGCGCCGCCGCGCGCGGTCGAGCAGCTGCGCGGCGGCCTCGCCGAAGGCGCCGCAGCGGCAGCGGCCTGCTCGGCGAAGGCTCCGAACGGGCCGGCGGCGGGCGCCGGGCTGATCGCCGGCGGACTCGACCGGGCCGCCGTCCGCGGCGAAGCAGGCGACCGGCGCGCTCGAGCGCCTCGCGGCCGGCAGCGAGCGGCTCGCCGACGGCCAGCGCAAGGCCTCGGTCGGCAGCCTCGACCCTGACCCTCGGCCTGCGCTCGCTGCTTCCCAGCGTGCAGCGGCGGCAGCTGGCGCGGGCCCGCAGGCTCGCCGCCGAGCTCGAAGCGCGCCGCCGCCGCCGACCCGTCGCTGCAGCCCGGCGCCAACCAGGCGCGGGTCCTGGCCCGCACGGTCGCCCTCAACCGCGACGAAGTGCGGCGCCTGCGCGACGTCGCCCAGCGAGCTCAACAGCGGCCTCAACCGGCTCGTCCCCGGCGGCAAGCGGCTCGAAGACGGGCGTCGGGCAGCTCGCCGGAGCGCCGCCGGCGGCCTCAGCGGCGGCCTGCGAGCGGCTCGGCGACGGCGCCGAACGCCTCGCCGGCGGCCTGGTCGAACTGCAGGGCGGCGCCGGCGCCCTCAGGCGGCCTCGCCGAAGGCTTCCAGCGCTCCTACCCGCTGCAGGCGGGCTCGCGCCGCGCCGGCGTCCGGGTCAGCGCCGTCGCCGGCCCCGCTCGAGCGGCGCCCGCCGGCTGCGCCGCGACTCGCCGCACCTCTTCGACTCCGGCTACTTCGTCCTCTCCGCCCTCGACGGCGCGCCGCCGCGGCCGCCGCGCCGCTCGCCGGCGAGGCGGTCAGCGTCGCCGGCGGCGGCCAGGCGGCGCGGATGCTGGTCGTCTCCGACCCACGCCTTCAACACCGCGGGCTCGCGCGAGGTCGGCGACCGCCTGCGAGGCGGACGCCGAGCAGCTCGCGCGCGAGGGCGGCCTGCGCGACCGGCGTCAGCGGCGGCGCCGCGATCCTCAACGACTACGGCTCGGCGACCGAAGCGCGGCTGCCGCTGCGTGGTCGGCGCCGTTCGTCCTCATCACCTTCCTGATGCTGGTCTTCGATCCTGCGCGCGCCGCTGCTGGCCGCGCTCGCCGTCGGCCTCAACCTCGCCTCGGTGGCGGCGGCGATCGGGGTGATGGCGCTGGTCTGCAAGATCCCCGAGGGCTACCCGCTCGGCGGCCACCCCTACATCGACACGGTCGGCGCCGGCGGCGATCTTCGGCGTCACCTTCGGCCTCTCGATCGACTACGCGGTCTTCCTGCTCGCCCGCATGCGCGAGCGCTACGACGTCGACGGCGACAACCGCGCCGCGATCGCCTTCGGGCTCGAGAAGACCGCCGGGGTGATCACCGGCGCCGCCGCGATCATGGCCGCCGTCTTCGTCTCCTTCGCCGACCGCCCCGATCGCCACCGTGAGCCAGATGGGCGTCGGCCTGACGGTCGCGATCCTGCTCGACGCGACCGTGGTCCGGATCGTCCTGCTGCCGGCGCTGATGCTGCTGCTCGGCGATCGCGTCTGGCACGTCCCCGCCGTGCTCGACCGCATCCTGCCGCGCCGCAACGTTCTTACGCCGAGGAGCGGGCGCCAGTGAGGCTTCGAACCAGGCATGGCCAGCGTCGCCGTCGCCGCCCTGGTCGCGACGCTGCTCGCCGCCGGCGCAGCCGCCGGCCGCCGCGGCCGAGGCGCCGACCCGCGACGAATACGTGGCCCGGCTCGAGAAGGTCTGCAAGCCCGACGCCGAAGCGACCCAGCGGGCGATGAGGGGCGCCCGCGCCGACATCCGGGCCGAACGCCTCGGCGTCGCCGCCGGCAAGTTCGCCAGGGCGACCGGGATCTTCGGCGGCGACCGTGAAGGAGATCGCGGCCGTGCCGCGGCCCGCCGCCGACACGGCCAAGCTGAGCAAGTGGTTCGGCTACCTGAGGCGACAGGAGTCCTACCTGCGGCAGATCACCGCTGCAGCTCCGCGCCGACCGCGCGATCCAGGCGCAGCGCCTGACCGCGCGCTTCATCCACAACGGCAACCTCGCCAACAACGTCGTGCTCGCCTTCGGCTTCAACTACTGCAGCTTCAAGTTCTCCAGGTACGGGTGAGGCCGATGGGCCGATCTCCCACGACATGCAAGGGTTTCCGGCCCAGCGGCGGCAGGGTGCTCTGCGCGCTCGCGGCGCTGGCGCTGGTCTGTGGGCTGGCGGCGAGCCTGGCCCGCGGGGAGCGCAGCCAGAAGGGCAACCTGATCGTCTTCCTCGACGGCGGCCTCTCGCCGCTGAAGCTGCCGCGGGATCGGCCGGCGCCGGTGGCGGTGCACCTGAAGGGGGGGCTGCAGGCCGCCGACGGAAAGCTGCTGCCGAGGGTGACGCGGATCGAGCTCGGGCTGCCGGCGCAGGGGATCGTCTCGACCCGTGGCCTGCCGACCTGCTCGCAGCGGCAGCTGCGCAACGCGAAGCCGCCGGAAGCGCTCGCCGCCTGCCGCGCCGCCCTCGTCGGCCACGGCCGGCTCGACGCCCAGGTCAAGCTCCCGCAGCAGGCGCCGTTCACGATCCACACGCGCCTGCTCGCCTTCAACGGCCGCGTGGGGGGGAGGAGGGCGGTGCTCCTGCACGCCTATGCCGCCGACCCGCCGACCGTCGCCGTCCTGCCGGTGCTGCTGCGCCAGGGAAGCGGCCGGTTCGGGCTGACCCTGGTTGCCGACCTGCCGCGAGCGCTGGGTCCCTGGCCGCGCTTCGCCGACTTCGACCTGACCCTCTCGCGCCGCTACTCCTACCGCGGCGAGCGCCGCAGCTACCTGAGCGCGTCCTGCCCGATTCCCCGCCGCTTCACCTCCGGCTTCTTCTCCTTCGCCCGGGCCGGGCTCACCCTGGCGGGAGGGCGGGAGATCGGCACCAGCATCGCCCGCAGCTGTCGCGGCCGCTGAGGCCCGTCCCGACATCGAGTGGAGCGCTGCAAGGCTCGAAGAAACCCGCTTGTCGGTCTGTTAGTGTTCTTAATTCGGGAAGCGGCGGGGGTGAGGACGCTGAGAGGGCCAAAACGGGAGGCGAACGGCGGTGCCAGCGGACCCGCGAGCTTCGAGCGCGGGCAGTTCCCGGTCGCCCTGGCCGGTCTCGAGACCGCCGTGCTGAATGCGTGTGCGGCCGAGCGTGAGTGGCCCGCGCAGATCGCCGCCGGCGTCTACGCCGGCGTCGATTTTGCGATCGCCAACCCGGCCGTGGCTCGGGCCCTGACCATCGACGCCGCCGCAGAAGCAGACTGTATGCGGCAATACGAGCGCGTGATCGGGCGCCTGGTTGGCTTCATCAAGGTCAAAGCGCCGAGCGGTACGCGGCTCCCAGCCTCCACGGACGAGGCGCTGGTGGCGGGCATAGTCGGCCTGGTCGGCGACCACATCCGGATCGGCCGGGTCGATCGGTTGGCGGAGCTGCGGCCGGAGCTCGTGCTGCTCACACTCCTGCCCTACCTGGGCTTCGAAGAGGCGAAGCGGTGGGCCGATGAGCTTGCCGATTCGCGCCCCAGCGATACTTGACAATACGGTCCGTGTATGTTCTTATTTCAGATCCACTTGCGACGGGGGATCGATACCTCGCCGGCAGGCGGACTGGTACCAGGCTCGGATCGTCCCGCTCGTCCCTGGGTGGCCACGGTCCATGTGCGCAAACGTCATGGCCCGGAGGTTGCTTCCCTGCTCCTCCGGGTCGTTTGCGTCAGCGGCGACGCCGGCGACGCATGACCGCGACGATCGGCCGCACGGCCGGGCCGGCGGAGGCGAGCAACCGGTCGCGGACCGGACGGGCGTAGGCCGTCTCCGCCTCGGCGGCGCTGAGGTAGAAGCCGGCGACGCCGGCGAGGATCGAGGCGTGGCGGCGCGGGTGCCGCAGATCCGCGATGGCGGCACGAGCCCGGTGGGCGATCAGGTCGAGCCGGTCGGCGGCCTCCTCGCTGCCGGAGTAGTAGGCGAAGTAGTTGTGGGCGCCCGCCGCGGCGTCCTCCTCGCGGTCGATCAGGTCGTCGAGGAAGACGGTGAGGGCGCCGATCGGGGGGAAGTAGGCGAGGTCGATCTGCTCGGCGTCGGCAGCGGTCGTCCGCGGGTCGCCTGCGGCGGCGATCAGGGCGTGGGCGGCGACCGAGGAGCTGGCCCCGGCCGCGACCTCCCACCAGCAGTAGGCCGCGGGCGCATCCTGGGCCCGGGCCCAGGTCTCGAGCGCGGCGCGGTCGCCATGCTCCGCCAGGTGGGTGTACCGCTGGCCTTCGCCGCAACGGGCGACGGCGCGCTCGAGGGTGGGGGAGACGGCGCCGTGGGACGGCAGCCCGCCTGCGCTCTCCCGGTAGCAGCCGAAGAGGCGATCGAGGTACTCGGCGTCGCCCGCCGAGTCCTGCTCGCCCAGTGTGTCGAGGTAGTCGATCGCGACCTGGAGGGCGACGATCGCGCGGATCCCGGTGCGGCGCCGCGCAGTCGGGGCGAGGATGGCGAAGACCGCCACCGCCTCGGAGTTGAGGCCCTTCTCGGCCAGCGCCGCCAGGGCATGCCGGCGTTGAACCGGGTCGGGGATCGTCGCGGCCTCCTGTCGCCAGCGGCTCAGCTCCCGGCGCACCGCTGGGACGACGGTCACGAGGTATGTCGCAAGCGCCAGCGGTACTGCGATCATGGGCTTGGCACGGCCCGCCGGGCCAGGCGCTGCTGAAACTCCTCGATCGACGCCTCGAACGCGGCACGCGAGAATTCGGGCCAGAGCTCCTCCCGGAACACCAGCTCCGAGTACGCCGCCTGCCAGAGGAGGTAGTTCGAGAGCCGCCGCTCGCCTCCCGCCCGGATCAGCAGTTCCGGGTCGTGCATCGCCGGTTCGTAGAGGCCGGCGCGAAACTCCTCCTCGGTCTCGCCTGTGAAGTCCTTTGCGGCCCGCAGGATCTCCCCTCTGCCGCCGTAGTTGAACGGCACGAAGAAGCTGATGCGGGAGTTGCCGGCCGTGAGCTGCTCCGCCCACTCCATCTTCTCGACGAGCTCCGCCGGCACGGGCCGGCCGCGGTCGCCGAGGAACCGCAGCCGCACCCCCTCCTCGTGCAGTTCGGGGGTGACGCGGTCGATGTACTCGGCCAGCAGCTCGATCAGGCCCTGGACCTCGCCGGGGAGCGAGACCAGTTCTCGGTCGAGAACGCGTAGACGGTCAGCTCCCGCACGCCCAGCTCCGCCGCGTCGCGCAGCCTGGCTCGCACGACTTCGGCCCCGGCGCGGTGGCCCGCCGAGACCGGGAGCGCCCGTCGCCTTGCCCATCGCCCGTTGCCGTCGGTGATGATGGCGACGTATCTGGGTGAGGAACCCTCGGAGATCGTCACCGTGCCGTCAAGACTACCCGGCTGTTTCGGGCCTGGGCCGGCCACCGTCCCTACACTCGCGGGGTGGACCGCGCCCTGCTCGCCAGCACCCTCGCCGACGCCGGCGAGCCCTCCTACCGCGCCGCCCAGGTGTGGGAGTGGGTCGTGCGCGGAGCCCGCTCCTACGGGGAGATGACCAACCTGCCGGCGGCGCTGCGCGAGCGGCTCGACGGCGCGGTGCCGCTCTCCACGCTCTCCCTGCAGGCGGAGGCGAAGTCCGACGACGGCACCGTCAAGTCGCTCTTCCACACCGCCGACGGGCGCCCGCTCGAGGCGGTGCTGATGCGCTATCGGGACGGGCGCCGCTCGGTCTGCGTCTCCTCCCAGTCGGGCTGCCCGCTGACCTGCACCTTCTGCGCCACCGGGCAGATGAAGTTCGGCCGCAACCTCAGCGCCGATGAGATCCTCGACCAGGCGCTGCACTTCCGCCGCCTCGAGGCGATCGACCACGTCGTCTTCATGGGGATGGGGGAGCCGACGATGAACATCGACGCCGTGCTCGCGGCCTGCGAACGGCTGCCCGAGCTCGGCGTCACCCACCGCCGCACGGCGATCTCGACCGTCGGCTGGGTGCCCGGGATCGACCGCCTCGCCGAGTGCGAGATGCCGCTCAGCCTCGCCCTCTCGCTGCACGCGCCGAACGACGGCCTGCGCTCGCAGCTGATGCCGGTCAACGACCGCTACCCGCTGGCCGAGGTGCTGGCGGCGTGCGACCGCTACCTGGCCAAGCGCCGGCGCAAGGTCTTCGTCGAGTACGTGATGCTCGACGGCGTCAACGACCTGCCCGAGCACGCACGCCAGCTGGCGGCCCTGCTCGATCCCCGCGCCTACAAGATCAACCTGATCCCCTACAACCCGACCGGAGCCTACGACGGCTCCTCGCCGGAGCGGATCGAGCGCTTCCGGGCGATCCTCGCCGAGCACCGCCTCACCGCCACCGTGCGCCTCACCCGCGGCCGCGACATCGACGCCGCCTGCGGCCAGCTCGCCGCCACCGCCGGCTAAGGAACTGGCCAGCTGGCCAGTTATGATCGGCCGATGGCCACGGTCGACACCACCGCGCCGGTTTCGCGGCCGCCGCAGATGTCCGCCAACCCGATACGCCGGGTGGTCGGCGACCTCGTCGTCGAGTGGCGCGAGCGCGGCAAGTTCCCGCCCGGCCCGAATGACTTCAGCTTCGCCCGCACCCACCAGATCGCCCACGATCCGCTTCCGCTGCTGCTCGGCGGCTACGAAGAGTACGGGCCGATCTTCAGCATGCGGCTGCTGCACTCGCGGGTCGTTTTCATGCTCGGGCCCGAGGCCAACCACTTCGTCACCGTCGGCCACCCGGAGAACTTCCATTGGCGCGAGTCGAGCTTCGGCGACCTGATCCCGCTGCTCGGCGACGGCCTGCTGACGGTCGATGAGGACTACCACGACCGGGCGCGGGCGATCATGCTGCCCGCCTTCCACCGCCGCCAGCTCGATGCCGCCGTGAACGCGATGGCGGTCGAGGCGGACGCCGCGATCGACCCCCTCTCGGCCGGAGCGACGATCGACCTCTACGGCTGGATGCGCAACCTGGCGATGCGGATCGCGATGCGGGCGCTGCTGGGGCTCGACCCCGACGAGGCGGGCAAGGGCGCCGCCGCAGCCACGCACTTCGAGCGCGCGCTCGGCTTCTACGGGATCGACTTCCAGTGGCGCCTGGTTCGCGGGCCCCGCTCGCCGTGGAGCAAGCTGATCTCTTCACGACAGGTGCTGGACGAGATCGTCTTCGGCGAGGTGAAGCGGCGCCGCGCCAACCCCGACCCGGGACGGCAGGACATCCTCAGCCTCCTGATCGGCGCCCGCGGCGAGGGAGGCGAGGCCTTCCGCGACAGCGAGATCCGCGACCAGGTGATGACCCTGATGTTCGCCGGCCACGACACCTCGACCTCGACGCTGACCTTCATGATGCACGAGCTCGCGCGCCACCCCGAGGTCCTCGCCCGCCTCTGCGAGGAGCAGGACCGCGTGCTCGGCGGGAAGGTGCCGACCGTCGAGGTCCTCGAACGCGAGATGCCCTACCTCGACATGGTCCTCGACGAGGTCCTGCGGCTCTACCCGCCAGCCTGGATCGGCCCCCGCCGCGCCGTCCGCGAGTTCGAGTTCGGCGGCTACACCGTGCCCAAGGACGCCTACGTCAACTACTGCTCCTGGGCCAGCCACCGCATCCCCGAGGTCTTCCCCGACCCGGAGGCCTTCATCCCCGAGCGCTTCACCCGCGAGCGCAAGGCGGCGCTCCCACGCGGCGCCTACGTCCCCTTCGGCGGCGGCCAGCGCGTCTGCATCGGCAAACGCTTCGGCCAGATGGAGGTGAAGCTGGTGGCGACGATGTTGCTGCAGCGGCTGCGCCTCGACGCCCTCCCCGGCCGCACGATGACGATCCGCCAGATGCCGACCCTCTCACCGAAGGGCGGCCTACGGATGAAGGTGCGCGAGCGCACCTCCTCCTCCTGAAGCAAGCACCGCGCGGCCGTCCGCTACTTGATGAAGAGCATCTCCTCGTACTTCGGCAGCGGCCAGAGGTCGTCGGCGACGACCTTCTCCAGCTTGTCCGCCGCCTCGCGCACGGTCGCCATCGCCGCCAGCTGCTTGTCGCGGGCGTGCAGGGCGAGATCCATGCCCTCGAGGTCTTCGGGATAGGCGTTCGCCGCTTTCAGCTCGCCCAGCGCCGCGACCAGCTCGTCGACCAGCTCGCGGGTCTCGCCCTCGAGGCTGGAGACGCCGGCGCTCTCGATCAGCGCCAGGTGGCGCAGGGCCGCCGGCAGCAGCATCGTCTGGGCGATCGAGAACGTCTCCTCGGCCTCGATGTTGGCCCGGATCGCGTACTGCTCCAGCCAGACCTCGTAGCGGGACTCGAGCTCGCGCTTGGAGAGCACGCTGTAGTTCTCGAAGGCGGCCACCGTCGCGTCGCTGAGCACCTCGGGCAGCGCGTCGGGCGTCGTCCGCAGGTTCTTCAGCCCGCGCTGCTCGGCTTCGGCGTGCCACTCCTCGGTGTAGTTGTCGCCGTCGAAGCAGATCTGCTTGTTGGCCAGGTAGGCGTCCTTGACGATCTCCATCACGGCTTGCGGCATCTCGGTGCCTGACTCAGAGCTTCCCCTCCAGCTTGTCGGCGAGCTCGTCGATCGCCTCGGCGGCGATCGTGTTCAGGACCGTGTTCGGGAAGGCCAGCGACATGCTCGACCCCAGCGCCCGGAACTCGAATTTGTTGCCGGTGAAGGCGAACGGCGAGGTGCGGTTGCGGTCGCCGCCGTGCATCGGCAGCGAGGGCAGCACCTCGGCCCCGAGGTCGAGGAAGGAGGCGGGGGTGTTGGGATCCCCATCGCCGCTGGCGATCGCCTCGAACGCCTTTTCCAGCTCGCCGCCGAGGAAGATCGAGATGATCGCCGGCGGCGCCTCGTTGGCCCCGAGCCGGTGGTCCTGGCCGATGTTGGCGACCGAGGCCCGCAACAGGCCCTGGTGCTTGTTCACGGCCTGGATCACCGCCGCGCAGAAGAACAGGAAGTGGATGTTGTCCGCCGGGGTGTCGCCCGGGTCGAGCAGGTTGGTGCCGGTGTCGGTGCCCATCGACCAGTTGTTGTGCTTGCCGGAGCCGTTGACCCCGGCGAACGGCTTCTCGTGCAGGAGGCAGACGAGGCCATAGCGGCGCGCCACGTTCTCCAGCGTCTGCATCAGCAGCTGCTGGTGGTCGGAGCCGACGTTCGAGTTCTCGAAGATCGGCGCGATCTCGTACTGCGCCGGCGCCACCTCGTTGTGGCGGGTCTTGACCGGGATGCCGAGCTTCCGCATCTCCAGTTCGGCCTCCATCATGCAGGCCAGCACCCGCTCCGGGATCGAGCCGAAGTAGTGGTCGTCGAGCTCGTGCCCCTTTGCCGGCTTGGCGCCGAAGAGGGTGCGGCCGGTGGCGATCAGGTCGGGCCGCTCGAAGAAGTACTGCTCGTCGATCAGGAAGTACTCCTGCTCGGGCCCGACCGTGGTGAAGACCCGCTGCGTCCCCTCGTCTCCGAGCAGACGCAGGGCTTTGACGGCCGAGCGCGAGAGCGCGTCCATCGAGCGCAGCAGCGGCACCTTGCCGTCCAGCGCCTCGCCGGTCCAGGAGGCGAAGGCGGTGGGGATGCAGAGCAGCGCTCCGTTCGGGTTCTCGAGGATGAAGGCGGGGCTGGTCGGGTCCCAGGCGGTGTAGCCGCGGGCCTCGAAGGTGGCGCGGACGCCGCCGGTCGGGAAGGAGGAGGCGTCGGGCTCGCCCTGGATCAGCTCCTTGCCGGAGAAGCCGGCGAGCGAGGTGCCGTCGGCGCCCGGCTCGAAGAAGGAGTCGTGCTTCTCCGCGGTGGAGCCGGTCAGCGGCTGGAACATGTGGGTGTAGTGGGTGGCGCCGTTCTCCAGCGCCCAGTCCTTCATCGCCTCGGCGACGGCGTCGGCGAGGCTCGGGTCGAGCGCCTCGCCGCCGGCCAGGGTCGCCCGCAGCTTCTCGAAGACGTCCTGGGGCAGGCGTTCGCGCTGCACGGCGACGGAGAAGACGTTGGCGCCGAAGGCTTCGTTCTCGGGGAGGGTCAGGTCGAGTGCGCCGAGAGCCTCCCCGTTCGAGCTCCACTGCGCTGCGGTCACGTTCTGCTGGCGGATACGAGTCATCGCTTGGCTGATCCTCACTTGGCGCGCGCCGGTCGGAGGGCGCGATCGGTTACCGGTCTCACTCCCTTATCAAGAGCCAAAAGAGCCTAATGGGCGAGCGTTTCGCGCGCCTTTGTACCGCCGTACAGTCTTTGCCTGCCGGGGGTTGTCCCTGGTGGCGAGCGCTCAGAGCGGTTCGGCGCCGAGCAGGCCGAGCGGGTGGCGCAGGCGGAAGCCGCCGCTGGGGCGCATGACTTCGCTCCAGCCAGGACCGCTGCGATCGCCGTCTTCGCTGTAGGAGGTGTCCCAACGCAGGCCGGCGATCACCGCGAAGACGTGCCCGTGATTGGCGTAGATGCGCACCCAGCTGCCGGCTCCGCCTGCGCCCCAGCGCATGAAACCGGTCGAGTCGAGGGGATAGTCGAGCAGCCCGGCGGCGTGCAGCACGTAGCTGACCGAGCCCGAGCAGTCGTATCCGTGGGAGTTCCAACTGCGGTGGCCGCCGCCCCAGCGGTAGGGCCGGTGGCGGATCCGGTTCGCCGCTTCGACCATCGCCTCGACCGCGGGCGGGGCGGAGGCGGGCGCGATCGCCCGCCCGCCGGGCGTCAGCGTCGCCTGCGGCACTTTCGCGGCGACGGCGTCCCCTCCGAGCAAGGCGGTCAGGACAAGCACGAGCCCCGCGGTCTTCGCTCCCCTGCGCATGAAAGGCGTCTATCGACTCGGATGACACCGGCCTTTAGCCCGGGAGAGGCGGAGCGGCGAAACGGATAGCCTCCGCTGTCTGCGGCACACGCCGCTCGACCAAGCCAAACTCGGAGAGGATCCAGACTTCATGTTCGTTTCGAAGGCCGCCGTCGTCGGCGGCGGCACGATGGGCGGCGAGATCGCGCAGGCGATCGCCGCCGCCGATATCCCGGTCGTCGTCAAGGACATCGACCAGAAGTTCGTCGACGCCGCTGTCGAGAAGGCCCGCGCGGTCACCGAGGGCCAGCTCGCCCGCCTGGTCAAGAAGGAGAAGCTGACCCAGGGTCAGGCGGACGCCCGCCTCGACGAGGTGATGGGCCAGATCACCGGCACCACGACCTACGCGGAGTTCGGCGACGTCGACTTCGTGATCGAGGCGGTGCCGGAGAGGATCGAGATCAAGCAGGCCGTGTTCCGCGAGATCGACGCCGCCACCCCCGGCCACGCGATCCTCGCCTCCAACACCTCCTCGCTCTCGATCACCGAGATCGGTGAAGCGACGCTGCGCGCCGACAAGGTGGTCGGCTTCCACTTCTTCTACCCGGCCTCGGTGATGCCGCTGGTCGAGGTGATCGTCGGCGCCGACACCTCGCAGGAGACCGCCACCGCCGCCTACAACTTCGCCCAGGCGATCAAGAAGCAGCCGATCGTGTGCGGCGAGGTCCCGGGTTTTGTCGTCAACAAGATCCTGATGGCGACGATCGGCGAGATCTGGCGCGCCCAGGAGGAGCACGGCCTCTCGCTGAAGGCGATCGACGAGGCGATCGCGGCGGCGCAGGTCGCTCCGATGGGCCCGTTCTTCCTCACCGATCTGCTCGGGCTCGACACCGTCCTCCACGTCGCCGAACACCTGAACGAGTCCTACGGCGAGACCTTCTACGTCCACAAGGGCCTGCAGGGGCTGGTCGGCGAAGGCAAGCTCGGCGCCAAGAGCGGCGGCGAGGGCTTCTTCAAGGACGGCGAGCAGACGATCCCCGGCGACGCCGAGCCCGACGCCGAGGAACTGGTGGCGATGTTCACCGGCCGCGCCCTGATCGAGGCCTGCCTCCTGGTCGAGGAGGGGATCTGCTCGGTCCGCGACGTCGACCTCGGGATGATGGCCGGCGCCGGCCTCGACCCGCGCCGGGGCCTCCTGCCGCCGTTCTGGAAAGCCGACGTCGCAGGTCTCGACAAGGCGCTGGAGCAGCTCGAGCAGCTGCAGGAGAAGCATGGCGATCGCTTCGCGCCGCCGGTAACGCTGAAGCGGCTGGTCGCCCAGGGCCGGCTCGGCCTCGCCTCCGGCCAGGGCTTCTACCCCTATCCGCAGCCCGACGAGGGCGAGCAGGCCGAGACGGTGAAGCTGGAGACCCGCGACGGCGTCGCCGTCGCCTGGCTCGCCAACCTGCCGATGAACGCGGTCTCGCCCGACGTGATCCGTGATCTCAGCACCGTCTGGGAGCGGGTCAAGTCCGCCGACGGCGTGGGGGCGATGGTGATCGCCTCCTCGGTCCCGGTCGTCTTCTCCGCCGGAGCCGACATCAAGGCCTTCACGCAGATGGACGACGGGAGCGGCGAGGAGCTGATCCACACCGCGCACGCGCTGCTGCGGGAGTTCGGCACCTCGCGGGTGGTCACGATCGCCGCCGTCAACTCGATCGCCTTCGGCGGTGGCTGCGAGGTGGCGATGGCCTGCGACGTGCGGATCGCGGCCGAGGCCGCGGTCTTCGGCCAGCCCAAGATCAAGCTCGGGATCATCCCCGGCTTCGGCGGCACCCAGCGCCTGCCCCGCCTCGTCGGCCCCAGCAAAGCGCTGGAGATGAACCTGGTCGGCGACGCCGTGCTCTCCGAGGAGGCGCTTGAAATCGGCCTCGTCAACAGGGTCGTCCCCGATCACGAGCTGTTCGAGACGGCGCTGATGTGGGGTCGCAAGCTGGCCGCCCAGGCGCCGCTGGCGGTGGAACAGATCAAGACCGTCTCCCACAGGGGCGATCTCGACGCGGGCATCGAGGCCGAGAAGCAGGGCTTCGCGACGGCCTTCGGCAGCGAGGACGCCAAGGAGGGCATCGGCGCCTTCCTCGCCAAGCGCACCCCCAAATGGAGCGGCAGGTAGAAACAACCGGCCGATGGGCCGATAAGTCCACGCAGGGTGGACTTATCGGCCCATCGGCCCTGGCAGAGCTGATCCGCGCGTCGGGGTGCACCGTGGTGCTGACCGGGGCGGGGGTTTCGGTCCCGTCGGGGATCCCCGACTTCCGCACGCCGGAGACGGGGCTGTGGGCGAACGTCGACCCGATGGAGGTCGCCCACATCGACGTCTTCGAACGCGACCCGGCGCGCTTCTGGTCCTATTACCGACCGCGCTTCCAGTCGCTCGGCGACAAACGGCCGAACCCGGCTCACGAGGCGCTGGCGGAGCTCGAGCGCCGCGGCCTGATCGAGGGGGTGATCACCCAGAACATCGACCGCCTGCACCGGGCGGCGGGCTCGCGCAACGTGGTCGAGGTGCACGGCTCGATCGAGACCTCCTCCTGCACCCGCTGCGCCGCCAGCTTCGAGATCGAGGAGGTGGAGGGGCTCTTCGACGCCGAGGGCGTCGCCTTCTGCGCGACCTGCGGCGGGGCCGTCAAGCCCGACGTCGTCCTCTTCGGCGAGCTGCTGCCGGAGAGCGCGATCACCCGCGCCCGGGACCTGGCCGAGCGGGCCGAGCTGATGCTCTGCGTCGGTTCCTCGCTCGCGGTCCACCCGGTCGCCGCGCTCCCGCAGCTGACCCTCGATCGCGGTGGGCGGCTGGCGATCGTCACCAAGGGAGCGACTCCATATGACGGCGATGCCGCGCTGAAGCTCGACGGCGAGGTGGTCGATGAGCTCGGCGCGGTTCTGAGCGCGCTCGCCTAGAACCCGAACCAGCCGGTCCGTGCGGGCTTGACGACGAGGATCACCGCCGAGACCTCGGGGTCCCCAGTGCCGATCCGCTCGGCTGCCCTCGACCAGGAGATCTGTCGTGGCGGCTTGCCCGAACGCAGGTCCTTCAGCGCCGCATCGACCGAGTCGGCTTCGACCACCACGGCGACCCGTGCCGGGGCGTTCGCCTCGGCCGCTTCCAGCATCGGCCTGGTGACGTCGTCGGCGGCCCGCAGGGCGCTCGCCCAGCCGCCTTCGGCGCCTATGTTCGGTTCCAGGGCGGGGCCCTCGAGAATCGTCAGCCGGCTTTCGCGCGGCTCCCAGTCCCGACCGCCGAACTCGAAGGGCAGCCCGGCAATCCACGGTTCGAGGATCTGCTTGTGCAGTTCGGCTGTGCAGACGTTGAGTACACGAGCCCGATCGAGTGATGAACTGATCTCGATGTGGAACGGCATGCCGCGAAGTTAGTACATGTCGCGAACTCGTTCGCGATGATGCGCCGATGGAGCCCGCCGCCCCCGAGGCCGTCATCTTCGACAACGACGGCCTCCTGCTGGACACCGAGTCGGTGTGGACGCGAGCCGAGCAGGATCTCTTCGAGCGCCGTGGCACCGCCTTCACCCCCGCCGACAAGCGTGAGCTGGTCGGAACCTCAGCCGAGATCGCCGGCGCCGTGCTGGAGCGGCGGCTGGGTGAGCCCGGGCGCGCGGCGGCGCTGATCGAGGAGCTGAACGCGCTGGTCGTCGCCGAGCTGG
This sequence comes from uncultured Thermoleophilia bacterium, assembly GCA_963720455.1. Taxonomy (GTDB): domain Bacteria; phylum Actinomycetota; class Thermoleophilia; order Solirubrobacterales; family 70-9; genus VAYN01. The sequence goes on from OY970392.1 coordinate 243,739, forward strand.
AGCGCGGGGTGGAGGCGATGATCGGCGCCCGCGAGCTGCTGCACACGCTGCGGCTGCGCGGCACGCCGATCGGCCTCGTTTCCAACTCGCCACTGATCTTCGTCGTCCGCTCGCTGCAGCTGGTCGGCTTCGAGGACCACTTCGACGTCGTCCTCAGCGCCCACGAAGTGGCGGCGCCGAAGCCGGCGCCGGATCCCTATCTGGAGGCCTGTCGCCGGCTCGGGGTCGAGCCCGGTCCGGACGTGGTCGCGCTCGAGGATTCGCCGACCGGGGTCGCCGCCGCCAGGGCTGCGGGCCTCACCGTGATCGGCGTCCCCTCGATCGACGGCGTCGCCCTGGACGAAGCCCATCATCTCGCCGAATCGCTGCTTGACGACGTAGTCGCGCGGCGTCTGGCCCTTGAGATCCACCCCGGCAGGGGTTCCACTTAACTTTTTCCGAAGACAGCTCGAGGCTGTCCGTGGACGCTTGCCGCGGAAAAAGTACAAGACGTTCCACCCCTGCCGGGATGGACCTCAGCCGCGGAGAACCCGTCGACGTCGCAGGACCCGTTCGCAGAGCTCTAGAAGTTCCCGTGCCTGGGTGGCCCGGGCGGCGTCCAGGTCTCCTTTCAGCGCTGCGTTTGCTGCGTCGCCGGCCTCCGCGCGGCGTCCGCTCAGCGTCGCCATGTCCTCCTCATGACCGGGATCGTTGAGCGCGCCCTTGAGCTCGACCAGCAGCGCCTCCAATCCGACCCGCAGCTGCAGGGCGGCCTCGCGCTCGCGGCCGGCGTCGAGGTCGGCGCGGGCGCGCAGCAGCAGCGTCTCGCAGACGTCGATCCGTTCACGGCCACCGAGCACCCCGGCGATCCGCTCCTGCGGCCGCAGGTCTTCCTGGCGTCGCTGGGCGCGGGAGACGCTGCGGGCCCGCACGTCGACCTCATGGGCGTCGCTGAAGGCACTCTCCGCCACCTCCTCGCCGCTGCCGTAGCCGATCCGCACGCTCACCGCCCGCTGGGGCGAGAGCTCGTGGCCCTGGGGGTCGGCGCTGGCCGCGGCGTGTGCGTGCAGGGCGCGGTTGAGCAGGGCGATGCCGTCGGCGACCAGAACGTCCGTCGTGTCCTCCGCCTCGATTGCCTCGTCGAGCCATCGTCCCGCCTCGTCCTCGTCCCCGAACGGCGCAAAGGCGCGCACCGAGGTGACGCGGGTCAGCGGCAGGGACGAAGACTCGATCTCAGCCTGAGCCTTATGTGGACGTCGCCTGCGCCTTGGAGGCGGCGGCGGAGCACCCAGGGTCAAGATGACGAGGACGCTCTCGCCCTCCCGGCCGCGAGCCAGGTAGCGCCCGTCATCCAACGGCAGGGTCCCGGCAAAATCGAACTGCGCGAATCCGAAAAGCGTGCTCACGGGACGATTCTCGCGGACTGGGCTCCAGAGGGCGGACAGGGTCATGCCTGTGGGCGAATTTGTCGCGCGCCCTGCGGGCGCGGCTCCGGATGACGCTGCACCCCTATGGGGTGCAGGAATCAGATTGCATATCGCGGCCTGCCGGCCACATTCGCCCACAGGCATGACCCTGTCCGCCCTTGTAGGCGCAGGCTGCGACCTGCTCCCGCAGCTTCCAGCGCGAGCTGCCGGACCTTGTCAGCTCTAGTCATCGACGCGGGGCTCGCGACAGCCGGTTCTTCCAGAGCGCGCTGTGAGGGAGGGATGGCGACCTCCTCCGGCGGAATGTCGCGAAGCGGCGGAAATGCAATCCGATTCCTGCGCGGCGAAGCCGCGCACCTCATTCGGCGCTAAGCCCGAAGGGCGTGCGCCTTGAATTCCGCCGGAGGAGGTCGCCATCCCTCCCCCCGGAAGGCGACCGAAGAACTACTCGCCGGCGCTGGTCCCGCCGCCGCCGCTGCCCTGCGGCTCATCCGGCACCGAGAACTCCGACGGCTCGACCGGCACCGCCGGGTTTTCGATCTGCCCGAGGCGGTCGATCAGGCGCTGCCACTGGTCCGGTTTCAGCAGCGCCGAGTACTGGGCCTCGAGCGCACCTTCGACCGGGTTGTAGCCGACGTGGACGTGGTCGTAGTGGTCGGAGAGGGCGATGCTGGTCGGCCCCGGCAGGTCCTCGAGCGAGATCACCTGGTGCGGGTGCATCGTGCCCTGAAGCAGCAGCACCTCGCGAATCAGTTCGTCGGTCAGCGTCCCCGGGCCCTGGTGGCCGGTCACCGGGACGCCGTTGATCGTCGCAATGTCGACCGCGTCGCCGGTGCTGTGCTCGGAGACGTTGCCGGAGGTCGTCAGGTATCCATGCCCGCAGGTGAGGGAGGTGATCGTCAGCTCGAAGCCCTTCGAGCGCAGGTACTCGAGCATCGCCAGGATGCGGCGGTCGGTGAAGCCGCTGGCGATGTCTTCGCGGCCGCAGGCGTAGATGGAGAGACCCTCGTCGGCCAGGACCCGTTTCTGCAGAGCCTCCTTGGAAAGCAGCAGGACGCCGGCGCCGCTGAGGCGGGAGGCGAAGGGGTTCTTACCCTTCGCGCGGTAGATCGCGGTCGCCTCCAGCAGCTTCCAGCCGTCGAGTATCGGCTTCGGGTCGATCCTTGGGGCGCCGCGGCCGGCCGGCCGGATCGAGAAGTTGATGTGGGGGTCGATGCCCTCCGCGCCGGCGCCGACCCGCGCCAGCACCGTACCGGCGATCACCTTGGAGCCGACCCGCAGGGTGCCGTCGTTGCCGGCGAGGTTGGCGTGGTCCGCCGCGGCCGCTTCCCGCTCCTGCGCTGCCGCGGCTGCGCGCCGCGGCAGCGCCCGCAACCGCGGCCGCAGGTTCTGGCTTTCGAGCGGGATCCGCTGCTCCTTGCCGGTCGGCATCACCACCAGGCGGTGCTCGCGGACGATCTCGCCGAGTTCGGCATAGGTGTAGCGGTTGCCGTAGGTGTCTTCGAGGACGATGAACTTGCCCAGCTTCGGCGCGTTTCCTACCTTGCGGATGATCCCGTCGTTGACGGCGACCACGGGGGCGCCCTCGCGGGAGAAGATGTTGATCCCGCGCCGGGTCGGCGAGGAGGAGATGACTTCCGCGGCGTTGCCGGACACACGGCCGCCACCGGAGGAGCTCTTCAGAGCCGCCCGGGCCGAGATGTCGTCGGCGTAGCGGGCGTCGGCGGCGATCGGGAAGTGGGCACCCTCGGTAAGACCGGTCAGCGAACCGACCAGGTCGGAGGGAAGCTTGCCGTAGGCACGCGCATAGAGCAGCACCTCCTGCACGTACCAGTCGGCGTGGTTGTAGGCGAAGATCGCCTCGTAGAGGTCCTTTTTGCCGCCGGCGAGCTTGAGGTAGTGCGCCGCGGCGCAGATCGCGTCGACCGGGTTGTAGGGGTCTTTGCGCCCGTCGCCGTTGGCGTCCACCCCGAAGGCTTCCCAGCTCGAGGGTAGGAACTGCATCCAGCCGACCGCGCCGGCGCTGGAGACGTTGAGGTTGGTCCCGAACGCGCTCTCGATTTTGTTGATCGAGGCCAGGACCTCCCAGGGGATGCCGTATTCGGTTCCGCAGGCCTGGTAGATCGGCAGCAGGAAGGGCGGGATCTCGAAGGAGTCGATGACGAAGTTGGGGACGCCGATCGGGGCCGGTCCGAACGGCGCGATCGTCGTCGTCGGGTTGGCCGCGGTCGGGGTCCCGCCGCTGGAGAACTGGGAACCGCCGTCGCCTCCGTCGGCCAGCGGCTGGTCGCCGCCGGTCACACCGGGGGCCTTGACGGCACCGTCGGAGCCGCCACCGCCGCTGCTGTCGCCGAGGCTCTGGTTGCGGATGACGCCACCGCTACCGCCCCTGCCGTCGCCGCCGATCGCGCTGCCCTGCTCGAGGCCGCCACCCCTCTTCTGACTGGGCGTTTCGGCCGTCGCTTCGGGTGCGGGCACCGGGCTCGCCGGGCTCGCGCCGGTGGGCGCGACGGGAGCCTCGCTGGTGCCGGTGGGGGAGGTGCAGTCCGGGTCGGTCAGATCGGTGAGGCCGTCGGCGTCGTCGTCGAGGCCGTTGGCGCAGGCCGGTGCCTGCAGCGAGGGGACCGCGGTCGTAGTGATCGCGGGCACCTCGGCGGGGGTCCCTTCGGCCACCGGTTCCGCGCCGGCGATGCCGACGAGCGCCGACAGCGCCAGGAAGCCGGCGAGTACGACGGTGATTGCGAGCTTTGCTCTCATCCCAATTCGCCTCGATACCCGCTGCCGCGAACCGCGGAAACTGCGAAGACCGCATCCGCACCCTCCCCGCGCGACAGGCGAGCCGAGGCTACTAGGTCGCCCAGAGGGGTACAACGGCTCGGGTCGCCCCCCAACAAGGCCTTAATCAATATTGGCTTCATACTTAATCAACTTAATCAAGATTGACCACATTCACGCAGGCAGCAGACTTTCAACTCACCCGGATGCGCTCGTTAAGCTGGTGTCAATGAACTGCGAAAGGCGGGGACGTGAGCTACGACCAGGATGAGCAGGACGGCCTCAGGGCGCGCAGCGAGCAGGCGATCGGCGAGCTGGCGCAGGCGCTGATCGAGAACCCGACGCTGCACAACGCGATTTCCGCCGCCTTCGGCGCTCGCGAGAAGGCGATCGAGGCCCAGCAGGCGGCGATGAGCGCCCTCAACCTCTCCTCCGCCACCGATCTCGAGCGGCTGGAGCGACGCCTGCGCTCGCTTTCGCAGCGACTGGAGGAGGCCGAGGAGCAGATCGACGACCTCACCCGCGAGATCGGCGGGCTGCGGCGCCAGCTCGCCAAAAAACCGGCCAAGAAAAGTAAAGTCTAAGTCTAACCCTTGACTTGAGGGTTAGAAGCTGGCCGCGGAGGCGTTCCCCGCCCGTTTCGCCGCCAGCTCGGCTTCGTCCTCCGCGAGGCTTTCTCCAGCGGCGGTCTCGGCGACGATCAGCACCGCCGCCAGCGCTATCTCGAGCTCTGCCCCCCGGGCAAACAGGGAGGCGGTCTGCATGTCGGCGGCGTCCCCGGCGCCGACCGGCGCCGGGGCGCCACCCCCGTGCAGGGTGTCGAGGCTGGCGACCGCCGCCACCCGCGCCTCGGTGCCGAGCCGGTCCCGCAGCGTCGCGGTCAACCCGGCGTCCGGGGCGACCGGCTCGCCGGCACCGCCGCCTCCCCAGGCATGTGCCTCGGCGACCACCAGCAGGTCGCCCGGCGTGAGCGTGGGGTCGAGCGCCGTGCAGGTGCCGATGCGGATCGCGCGCATCACCCCCAGCTCGGCCAGGTCGTCAAGGACGATCGCGGCACTCGGTCCCCCCATCCCGGTCGACTGAACGGTGAGCTCGCGGCCGCTCGGCGTCCGCCCCGTGTAGCCCCACAGCCCGCGGGCGTGGTTGCACATCTTCGGCTGCTCCAGCAGCTCCTGAGCGAGCAGCAGCGCTCGCCCGGGGTCGCCGACGAGAATCGCCTCAGTGGCGACTGAGCTCGTGGGGCGGAGGCGCGACGGCATCGTCGGCCGACCCTATTGCGCCGGCGCCGTTCCCGTTGGCGACCTCAGGCTCGGTGGTGGTGTCGTTCCGCAGCGACTCCTCGTGCGCCTCGATCGCCTTGCGCAGCTCGCGCTTGCGCATCCACTCGGCGGCGAAGTAGCTGCCGACCACGAAGACGAAGGCGAGCGTCTGCGCGGCGAGGGTCTCGACGGTCGGGTAGACGCCGAGCCAGGTTCCCATCCAGAGCGGCAGTTCGATTTCGATCGGGTGGATCGAGAGCCAACCCACGCCCTGCATCGTCCGCGCCGTGTTGCCGACGAGGACGACCAAGACGAGTGCGATCAGGGCGCCGGTGACGATCAGCATCTTCTTGTAGGGGAGCTTGCGCTCGAGCGAGAAGGTGACGGCGCCGACGATCCCGGTCAGGATCAGGCCGAGCGATACGCCGGCGAGGACGACGCCGGTCCCCGAGCTGAGCTGCAGCGCCTGCAGGAAGAGCACGGTCTCGAAGCCCTCGCGGAAGACGCTGGTGAAACCGAGCGTGTAGAGCCCGGCGACGGTCGCGGCTCCCGCTCCGGCTGCCAGCGCGGCGCCGGTCAGCGCCTTGCCGCGATCGCGGTGGCCCTTGATCCACTCGGTCCAGTAGACGCGGTGGAAGAACCAGTTCATGACCAGTAAGAGCACACCGATCGCGATGACGCCGACCACCGCCTCCAGTTTCTCCCCGTATTTGGAGAGGGAGTCGAGCAGCAGGATCGCCAGCCCGAACATCAAGAAGCTGGCCGGGATCGCCAGCAGGGCGCCGCGCTGAACCGGCCGCCGCAGCGGCGCCCGCGGGCCGAGCATGCTGGCGGTGATCGCGGCCAGGATCAGGATCGCCTCCAGCCCCTCGCGGAAGACGATCAGGGCCGAGTTGGTGATCGCCGTCATCGCGCTGGCGCCGTCGCCGGTGATCGCCCGCGCGTCGGCGAGCTTTTCGTCGAGGTCGAGCCGGGTTTCGCGGATGTCGCCGAGGGGCGCGTTGTCGGCGACCAGGTTGGCGAGGCCCCTGTCGCCGTTGGCGCCGTACCAGATCAATCCCTCGATTTCGAGTGCGAGCTGGGTGTCGAAGGCGCGCAGCTTCAGCTCCGGCCCGAACTCGAAGAACCCGTAGGCGGCGAGCCGGGCCTGCTCGGCTGCCTGGTACTGGCCGGCGCCCACCGCCGCTTCGAGCTGGTCGAGGGAGATGTCGACGAGTTCGTAGTCGGCTTCGTCGCCGCCTTCGCTCCACTCCTGGGGCGAGATCCGTTCGAATTCGCCAAGGGCCCGTTCGCCGGCGGTGTCGAGCCGCTCCTGAGGCGCCACCGCTTTGCCCTGCTGGGCTTCGTCGACGATCTCGCGCATCGCGGCGAAGTAGTCCTTGATCCTCGCTACGGCGGCTGGGTCGCGGTGGAGCAGGATCGGCTCGAGGTCGGAGAAGGCTGCTTCGACTCCCGTCCATGAAGGCGACTGCCTCCTGCACCTCGAAGGGAACCGTGACGTTGCCGTCGCTGGTGCCCTTGTCGTACTCCTTCGGGACCAGGTCGACGAAGCGGTCGAGCTGGCTGGCGCGGTTGACCTGCTCGTCGGGGGTCAGCGGCGCCGCGGTGAAGCCCTCGAGGTCGGCTTCGACCTGCTCGCGGGCCGCTTCGAAGGCGGCCCTGTCGGAATCGGCGCCGGCCGCTGCAAGCCGCTCGAAGTCGTCGGTCCGGTCGCGCGCCGGTCGCCGTCGCCACGCTGCTCGCCGTACTCCGGGGCGATCGCCCGCCAGTAGCCGAGCACGATCGCGCTGGTTTCGGCGAAGCGGCCGTCGAAATCGCGTTCGGCCGCCTGCGCCGCTTCGTCGAGGTTGGTCAGGAGCCGCGCCTGGAAGGTATCGAGCAGGTCCTTTTCGATCTGCAGGACCGGCTTCGTGCGGGGCTGATCTCGCGCGCCGCCAGTTCCTGCAGGGCGGTGGTGCCGTCGACCCCCGGGCGGGTGAAGCGGGTGGTCTTGCGGAAGTCGCGGATCTGCATCCAGGCCCGCGCCCGGGCGACTTCCCGCCCGCCGGCGGCCTCGACCGCGACCGCCATCGCGCCGCGGCGCAGGGCGGCAACCGTTTCGCCGCGCGCTGCTGCCAGCGCCGGCTTCGTCGAGTCCGGCGGCGGCTCGCCTGGCGGCAGCCAGCGCAGCTTTCGATCTCGCGCAGCTCATGGCCGGTGCGTCCGCTGCGAGGCCGCGCGCGCAGGGCACCGCCGAGGCGGGCTTCGGCGCGATCGACCGCGCCGTCGTCGCCTTCGTCGAAGCAGCAGCTGCGTCTGTGCTTCGAACAGCTCGGCGCGAATCGCGTCCGCCGCCTGCCAGGGCGGCTCGCCTGCGGCCGCAGCCAGGCCGCGAGGCGCAGAGAGAGGCCGCCGTCGCGAAGCAATGCCGCGACGGCGGCCTTGACGAGGGCGTGGCAGTGCGGTCGCGCCGTCGTCTGGATCGCCCCCTCTTCAGCCTTCCTGCAGTTCGACTTCGAGCTGTTTCGCCGCCTGCGTCACCTGGCCGGCGATCGCCTCGGCCTGCGACTGAGCCTGGGCGCCGAGCGCGTCGGCCTGCTTGGCGGTGAATTTCTCGCCGTCGGCCTCGCGGTCGCGCAGGTCGGCGGCGAAGTCGACGAGGCTTCTCCAGCTCCTTCTTCGTCTGCTGTCGCCTGCTGCGGGTTCTCGCCGGCGATCATCGGCTCCATCCCGTCGTAGGTGACGAGGATGCCGCCGAGGATGTCGGCGATGTCGGAGAGGCGCGAGGTGGCGACGAACCCGAGTTCCTCGGCGCCTTCGCCGGCGATGAAGCGCGAGTTCTTCCAGGCCTCGAAGTACTCGCTCATGGTCGGCGTCATCACCACGATCGAGGTGAGGGCGTCGGACGGCGTCGGTTCGAACTCCTGCGCGTCTTCGTCGAGGCTCTTCGCCTGGCGCTCGAATTCGTCCAGCGTCGCCTTGTAGATGTTCGCGTCCGGCAGGCCCTCGCCGAACTCGACCTTGCCGTCGCCGTCGATGTCGGGTTCGACGCCCTTCGCCTCGCAGGTCGGGGTTGGTCCCGTAGAGCGCCGTCTCGGTCAGGAAGAAGAGGTTGCCCGGCTGCTTCAGCTGCCTGCCGTCCGGCGTCGTCAGGCTGAAGGAGACCGCGTCTTCGGGGGTCGAGGCGTCCGAGCCGGCGTCGATGTCGACGTCGTACTGGGCCAGCCGCGGCACTCCGGCGACGATCCCCTCCATCTGCTCGTAGGCCGGGTTGGCGACGACGAAGACGTCCTTGGAGTCGCCGAGGATCCGCGCGACTTCCTCGCCGTGCTCGTCGAGCAGCCGCTGGTAGTCGAAGTCGACCGACTCGGCCAGCTCGTAGTACTCGTCGGCGTTCTGCTTCAGCAGGCCCGACCTGCTCGACCAGGTCGGCGGAGTGGTCGGTCAAATACTGCTTGACCGGCGCCAGCTCGGCGCCGCCGGCCTCCGCGGTCGCCGTCTCCTCGCCGTCGCCGTCACCGCAGGCGCTCAGGGCCGCGGCGACTGCCAGCGCGGCGAAAACGACTGCGGCCTGTCCTCTGAACTTCTTCAAATCGAGATCCTCCTGAATAAGGGGAGCCTACTTAGGGCTCCCTAAAGACCTTGGGTTCGGGAACCCTAACGCAATCCGATTCGGAGTAGTCGGATATGCGATCGAGGCCGCCGCCCCTGCGTTTGCCACTCGTGAGAAATCCGGCCCGCTGGATTTGCTCCAGCCGTCTAAACACAGCCCCCCGAGCCGAATTTACGGTGCTGACGGAATCGCCAAACCCGCGACCGCCGCAGCATGGGCTCCGGTGGGCTAGGAGGAAATCAATGAAAAAGAGGCTCTTGATCGCAGGCCCGGTGGCCGCGCTCGCCTCGCTCATATTGCCGGGGGCCGCTTTCGGGGCCGAAACGCCGATCCTGGAAACCCCGGAGGCGAGCATCAACACGATGTGGGTGATCGTCGCTGCCGTGCTGGTGATGTTCATGCAGGCGGGCTTCCTGCTCCTGGAGATCGGCTTCTCGCGAGCGAAGAACGTCGGCGCCGGGGTCGCGAAGATCCTGGTCAACTTCTCGATCGCATCGCTCTGCTTACTGGGCGGTCGGCTTCGCGCTCGCCTTCGGCGGCGCCGGGGACGATCGCCGGGGACCCCGGGTTCTTCCTCGACGTCGGCTCCGTCGATCGAAGAGGCCGGCAAAGCAGTCCCCGTTCGTCGAAACGTACTCGATCAGCCCGGCCGCGTTCATGTTCTTCCAGTTCGTGTTCTGCGCGGTCTCGCTGGCGATCGTCTGGGGCACCACGCTGGAGCGGATCAAGTTCGGCGCCTACGTCATCTACGCGGTCATCTTCAGCGCCGTGATCTACCCGGTGATCAGCCACTGGATCTTCGGTGGCGGCTGGCTGCAGGTGAACGTCGGCATGCAGGACTTCGCCGGCTCCACGGTGGTCCACCTGATCGGTGCGACCGGTGCCTTCGCGGCGCTGCTGCTGCTCGGCCCGCGCATCGGCAAGTACGACGCCAGACGGCAAGCCGCGGGCGATCCCGGGGCACTCGATGCCGCTGGTCGGCCTCGGCGTGCTGATCCTCTGGCTCGGCTGGTTCGGGTTCAACCCGGGCTCGACCCTGGGCGCGATCGGCGGTCGCTTCGCCGAAGTCGTCGTCGTCACCAACCTCGCCGCGGCCGCCGGTGTGATCGCCGCGGTGTCGGTGATGTACCTGCGGACAGAGGACGATCGACATCGGCATGGCCGGCAACGGCGCGATCGCCGGCCTGGTCGCGATCACCGCCCCGTCCGGCTACGTCGAGTACTGGGCGGCGCCGATCATCGGCGCGATCGCCGGCGTGATCGTCGTCTTCGGCGTGCTGGCGATCGAGAAGCTGCTCGACGATCCGGTCGGCGCGCTCTCGGCCCACGGGCTCGCCGGGATCTGGGGCACGCTCTCGTGCGGGATCTTCACCTCCCCGCGCCTGGCCGAATTCAACGAAGTCGGCGACCCGGGCCTCTGGTACAGCGGCTCGTTCCACCAGCTCGGCGCCCAGGCGCTCGGCGTCGGCGTCGCCTTCGCCTGCGTGTTCACCGTCTCCTACGCGATCTTCTTCCTGATCAAGAAGACGATCGGCCTCGGGTCACCCCCGAGGAAGAGGACGCCGGGCTCGACATCTCCGAGCACGGGATGTACGGGTACCCGGAGCAGTTCATCCCGCAGCCCGAGTACTCGACGGGCCTGCTGTCCGGCGGCGCCCCGCCACCGGCGGCAGCACCCGCGGCCGCTCCGGCTGTAAGTCAGATGCCAACCACTACCGAGTCCTAGGAGGGCCGGGCGCATGAAGAAGATAGAGGCGTTCATCCGCCACGAGGCGTTCGAGCCGATCCGGGCCGAGCTGCTCGACAAGGGGTTCCCGTCCCTGTCGATCCTCGAGGCCAAGGGCTCGGGCCGCCAGAAAGGCATCGTCGAGCAGTACCGCGGCTCGAACCTCACCGTCAACGTCCGGCCAAAGGTGAAGCTGGAGATCGTGGTCGAGGACAAAGACAAGCCGATCGTCGTCGAGACGATCCTCAAACACGCCCGCACGGGCGAGGTCGGCGACGGCAAGATCTTCGTCTTGCCGGTCGAGGAGGCGATTCGGATTCGCACCGGTGAGGGTGGGGAGCCGGTGCTGCAGCTACACGAGGAGTCCGAGATACCGACCTGAGGCAAGGCCGGCTGCGGAATCCCTGCCGGGCCGTCCTGGTAGGGGTTCCGCTTAACTTTTTTTGAAGATGGTTGGCGACCATCCGAGGATGTCGCCGCAAAAAAAGTACAAGACGCTCCACCCCTACCAGGACGGCCCGGCAAGCGCATACGGGACTGTCTTGACCAAGCTCCGCAGCCTGTCGGGCTCGATGTCTAGCCTCGGCTAGTTATGGCTGACGAACGGATTTCTCTGGCGGAGGCTTCGCGGCGGGCTGGGGTGCCGGCGAGCACGTTGAAACGGTGGGCGGGGGAGAAGGTTGTGCCGGTGCGGCGGGGGCGGTGGACGGCTGCGGCGGCGGCGCAGGCGCGGGTGGTGGCGCGGATGCGGGAGCGGGGGTACTCGCTGGAGGATCTGCGCGAGGCGGGGCGGGAGGGGCGGCTCGCGTTCGGCTTCGCCGGGGAAGTCGTGTCCGGGGAGGAGGAGACGCTGACGGTGGCGGAGGTGGCCGCGGAAACCGGGCTGGAGCCGGAGCTGATCGAGCGCATCCTCGTCATCCTCGGCACCCCGAAGGGCCGGCAACGGAATCTCACCCCCGAAGACGCCGCGGCGCTGCGCCACTGCGCCCGTGTCCTCGCCGCCGGCTTCCCGCTCGTCGCCTTCCTGCAGCTGGTGCGCGTCTACGTGCAGTCGATGCGGCGGATCGCCGACGCCAAGGTGCGGCTCTTCCACCTCTACGTCCACGAACCGATGATCCGCGACGCGGTGCCGGAGCTGGAGATGGCGGCGGAGATGGGGGAGCTCGCCGCCGACGTCCTGCCGCTGGCGGCGCCGCTGACCGAGTACCTGCACAACCGCTATCTGCGCTTCTTCGTCGACCAGGACGTGGTCGGCCACATGGAGTCCGGGCTGGGGATGGACACGGCCGAAATCGAGCTCGGCCAGGTCACGGTCACGCTCTGCTTCATCGACCTCACCGGCTTCACCCGCTACACGGAGGAGGAGGGCGACATCGAGGCGCTCGACGTGATCGAGAACTTCGTCGCCACGGTCGAATCGACGCTGCCGCAGGAGGCGACGATCGTGAAGACGATCGGCGACGAGGTGATGGTCGTCTCGCCCGATGCGGCGGGGCTGACCGCGTGGGCGATCGATCTGCTTGGCCGCCTCCCGCAGCGGCCGCAGCCGCGGGTCGGAATCCACTGTGGCGAAGCCGTCTACCGCGACGGCGACTACTTCGGCAGCCAGGTCAACCTCGCCCACCGGGTGGTCAACCGCGCGCTTGCCGGCGAGGTGCTGGTCACCGACCGCGTCGCCGACGCGATCTCCGGCCGCGAGGGGCTCGGCTTCGAGCCGATCGGCCAGGTCAAGCTGAAGGGGTTTCCGGTTCCGACCGAGCTCTTCGTCGTCCGCGCCGCGGGCTGACGCGAAGCGCGAAACTGGGTGCATGGACGCCGACCAGATGCTGGAGCGGGTGCTCGCCGACGGTCTCATCGGGCCCGGCTCGCCGGTCGTCGCCATGCTCTCGGGCGGCCGCGACTCGGTCTGCATGCTCGACCTCGCGGTGCGCGCCGCGGGCGCTCCGCAGGTCACGGCCCTGCACGTCAACTACGGCCTGCGCGACGACGCCGACGAGGACGAGCGCCACTGTGCGGCGCTCTGCGACTCGCTGGGCGCCGGGCTCGAGATCGAGCGCCCGCGACGGCCCGAGGGTCCCGGCAACCTGCAGGCCTGGGCCCGGGACAGGCGCTACGCCGCCGCCGCCGAGCTGGCGCTGGCGCGGGGGGCGACGATCGTCACCGGTCACACCGCCGACGACCAGGTCGAGACGATCCTCTACCGCCTCGCCTCCTCGCCAAGCCGCCGCGCCCTGCTGGGAATGCGCCCGCACGACGGCCGCCTGGCCCGCCCCCTGCTCGGCTTCACCCGCGCCGAGACCACCGCCTACTGCGAGCAGCGGCACCTGGCCTGGCGCGAGGACAGCAGCAACGCCGAGCCGACCTACGCGCGCAACCGCGTCCGCCACGGCCTGCTGCCGGAGCTGGCGAAGATCCACCCGGCGGCGGCGCGGAACGTGCTGCGCACGGCGGCCCTGCTGCGCGACGAGGCCGAAGTGCTCGACGCCCTGGTCGATGCCGAGCTCGACGGCTCCGGCGAGCAGGCGCGGGGCACGATCGCGCTGGCGCGGCTGGCGGAGCTGCCGCCGGCGCTGCGGCGCCTGGTCCTGCAGCGGCTCGCCGACGCCGCCGCCGGCCGCCCCGTTCCCGGCGCCGCCCGCTTCGCCGACCAGGTCGCCGGCCTGCGCCGCACCGGCACCGCGATGCTCGACCTCGGCCACGGCATCCGCGCCGTAGTCGAGTCCGGCATCCTCCGAGCGACCAAAGAGGCCGATGGGCCGAAAAGTTGACCCAGGGTCAACTTTTCGGCCCATCGGCCATGTATCTAGACTGCGCGCGGTGAGCGACCCCGCGATCGGCGAGACCCTCGTCGCCAGAGAGGATCTCCAGCGCCGCGTCGCGGAGCTGGGCAAGGAGATCAGCCGCGACTACGACGGCAAGGAGCTGCTCATGGTCGGCGTGCTCAAGGGCGCGGTGCTCTTCCTCGCCGACCTGATGCGGCACATCGACGTGCCCTGCGAGATCGACTTCATGGCGGTCTCCAGCTACGGCTCGCAGACGGACTCCTCCGGCGTCGTCCGCATCCTCAAGGATCTCGATGCGCCGATCGAAGACCGCCACGTGCTGATCGTCGAGGACATCATCGATTCCGGCCTCACCCTGCACTACCTGATGCGCAACCTCAACGCCCGCCGTCCCGCATCCCTGCACGCCTGCGCGCTGCTGACCAAGCCTGAGCGGCTGCGCGTCGACCTCTCGCCGCGCTACGTCGGGTTCGAGATTCCCAACCGGTTTGCGATCGGCTACGGCCTCGACCACGCCCAGCAGTACCGCAACCTCGATTTCGTCGCCGCGCTCGCCGAGTAGAGCCCAAAAAACCGCCCTGGTACGCTGATTTCACCCTTGAGGCGCTTTTTCAAAAGTGCGGCATTTCCGATCTTGCTGGTGGTCGTCCTGGCGTTCGTCGCCACGAAAGTGATCAACGGCGATTCGGGCACCGCCGCTCCGCCGTACAACGAACTGGTGAGGCCGGAGACCGGCCTGATCGCCGCCGGCCGGATCGCCGAGGTCTCGATCAACACCAAGGACAACACCCTCGACGTCAAGAAGAAGAACGGCGAAAGCTTCTCCACCGGCTACCCGCCCTACACCGAGCAGAGCCTGCTCAAGCTGCTCGAGGAGAGCAAGACGACCGAGACCACGGTCCACGGCTCCGGCAGCTCTGGGCTGCTCTCGCTGTTGACCCTGATCCTGCCGTTCATCCTCTTCTTCGCCTTCTGGATCTTCCTCATGAACCAGATGCAGGGCGGCGGCTCGCGGGTGATGAACTTCGGCAAATCGAAAGCGAAGCGGATGTCCGTGGACGCGCCGAAAATCACCTTCCGGGACGTCGCCGGCGTCGACGAGGCGGTGCAGGAGCTCGAGGAGATCAAGGAATTCCTCGAGAACCCGAAGAAATTCCAGGCCTTGGGAGCCCGGATCCCCAAGGGGGTCCTGCTCTACGGCCCGCCCGGCACCGGCAAGACCCTGCTGGCCCGCGCCGTCGCCGGCGAGGCCGGCGTGCCGTTCTTCTCGATCTCCGGCTCAGACTTCGTCGAGATGTTCGTCGGCGTCGGCGCCAGCCGCGTCCGCGACCTCTTCGAGCAGGCCAAACAGAACTCCCCTTGCATCATCTTCATGGACGAGATCGACGCCGTCGGCCGCCACCGCGGCGCCGGCATGGGCGGCGGCCACGACGAGCGCGAGCAGACGCTGAACCAGCTGCTGGTCGAGATGGACGGCTTCGAGATGAAGGACAACATCATCTTGATCGCGGCCACCAACCGGCCCGACATCCTCGACCCGGCGCTGCTGCGGCCCGGTCGCTTTGACCGCCAGGTCGTCGTCGACCGTCCCGACCGCAAGGGCCGCAAGCACATCCTCGAGGTCCACACCCGCGGCAAGCCGCTGGCCCGCGAAATCGAGCTCGACACGCTGGCTGGCCAGACCCCGGGATTCACCGGCGCCGACCTCGCCAACCTGATCAACGAGGCGGCGCTGCTGACCGCCCGCACCGGCAGCCGCGAGATCTCGATGAAGGAGCTGGAGGAGGGGATCATGCGCGTGATCGCCGGCCCGGAGAAGAAGACCCGGGTGATGAGCGAGAAGGAGCGGTTGATCACGGCCTACCACGAGGTCGGGCACGCGATCGTCGGCCAGCTGCTGGAGAACACCGACCCGGTCCACAAGATCTCGATCATCAGCCGCGGCCAGGCCCTCGGCTACACGATCAGCCTGCCGACCGAAGACAAGTTCCTCACCACCCGCGCCGAGCTGACCGACACGATGGCGATGACCCTGGGCGGCCGCGCCGCCGAGGAGATCGTCTTCGGCGAGATCACCACCGGCGCTTCCAACGACCTCGAAAAGGTGACCGAGACGGCGAAGCAGATGGTGATGCGGTTCGGGATGTCCGAGCGGCTCGGCCCGCGCGTCTTCGGCCACGATCGCGGCCAGCCCTTCCTCGGTCGTGAGTTCTCCTCCGAGCCCGACTACTCCGACGAGATCGCCCGCGAGATCGACGACGAGATCCGCCGCATCGTCGAGAGCGCCCACCAGACCGCCAAGGGCCTGCTCAACGAGCGTCGCGAGGAGCTGGACCGGATCTCGAAGCTGCTGCTGGAGCGGGAGACGATCGACGCCAAGCAGTTCGCCCAGCTGCTCGAGGGCAAGTCGCCCGACGAGGTCTTCGCCGACGACGAGGAGCCGGCCAAGCCGGCCGAGCCGCCACCCGAGCCGGAAAAGGCGCAGCGGGAGGGCGCACGCCCGAATCCGCACCCACGTCCTGGATTCGCAGGCGGCGACGCCGGCTGAGCAACGCCATGAAGCTGATGGGGGTCGTCAACGTGACCCCCGATTCCTTTTCGGACGGGGGGCTGTATCTGGATCCGACCCGGGCGATCGAACACGGTCGCGAGCTCGAACAGGCAGGCGCCGTGATCCTCGACGTCGGGGGGGAATCGACGCGGCCCGGGGCCGAGGCGGTGTCGGTGGAGGAGGAGCTGCGGCGAGTTGAGCCAGTGGTCGCTGGGCTCGCCGCCGGCGAGGCGGCGATCTCGATCGACACCTCCAAGCGCATGGTGGCCGAGGTGGCCCTTGACGCCGGGGCGGAGATCGTCAACGACGTCACCGCCCTGCGCGGCGATCCGGCGATGGCGACCCTCTGCGCGGACCGCGGGGCCACGGTGGTGCTGATGCACATGCTCGGCACGCCGCGCACGATGCAGGAGGAACCCCGCTACGACGACGTCGTCGAGGACGTCAAGGCGTTCCTCGCCGGTCGGATCGAGGTCGCGACCGCCGCCGGCATCTCCGAGGAGCGGATCTGGCTCGATCCCGGCATCGGCTTCGGCAAGACCGCCGAGCACAACCTGGAGCTGCTGCGACGGCTCGCGGAGCTGCGCGAGCTGGGCCGGCCGCTGGTGGTCGGCACCTCGCGCAAGAGTTTCATCGGCAGGGTCGACGGGTCCGATGCCGGCGAGCGGCTCGGCGGCACGATCGCCTCCTCGGTGCTGGCGGCTGCCGAGGGCGCCGAGGTCCTGCGCGTCCACGACGTCGCCGAGGTCGGCCAGGCGATGGTCCTCGCCGGCGCGATCCTCGGGTAGGTTGCTCCCATGGAGGCCCATGACAACAGCATCGAATCGACCGCCGAAGTCGAGCTGCGCGGGCTCTCGATCTACACCCACCACGGTGTCAGCGAGGCCGAGCAGGAGGTCGGGCAGCGGCTCGAGTTCGACATCTCCTTCGACGTGCCCGACTGCGACGCGGTCCTGACCGACCGCCTCGAGGACACCGTCGACTACGCCCAGGTCTGCGACATCATCGCCCTCGCCGCGACCGAGCGCAGCTACAAGACCCTGGAGCGCCTGGCGCAGGTGATCGGCCAGCGCTTGATCGAGCGCTACGGTTGCGAATCGGTGCGGGTGCGGGTGGCCAAGCCGGAGCCGCCACTGCCGCTGGCGATCCAGGAGGTCGCCGTCGAGGTGACCCAGGAGCGCGCGGTCGAGGAAGACGAGGCCGAGACTCCGGAGGATTAGCCCGTGCGGACGGGATATCTCGGCCTCGGCTCCAACCTGGGCGATCCCGCCGCCCACCTGCGGGCGGCGATCGAGCTGCTGCGGGAGCGGGTCGAGGTCGACGCGGCCTCATCCGCCTACGTGACCGAGCCGGTCGGCGAGGTGCTCGACCAGCCCGACTTCCTCAACGCCGCGGTGCGGATCCGCACCGACCTCGAGCCCGAGGCGCTGCTCGACGCCTGCAAGGCGGTCGAGGCCGAGCTCGGGCGCTGCTTCGAGGCGCCCCGCCACAGCCCGCGCCCGCTCGACGTCGACCTGCTGCTGCTGGGCGACCTCGAGCTCAGCGGCGACCGCCTCGAGCTGCCGCACCCCGAGGTGGCCAGCCGCCGCTTCGTCCTCGTGCCCCTGCTGGAGCTCGACCCGGAGCTGTCGCTGCCGGACGGGACGGAGCTCGCCGGGGCGCTGGCCGCGCTGCCGGAGGGTCAACGGGTGGAACGGGTGGGAAGGCTCTAGAGGAGGTCTACTGGCCGACCCGGATCGGCTGTGCGCCGTCGCAGCTGCTCTTGTACCGCAGGTTGCGCTGGTCGCCGGAGTAGCCGACGCTGAGACGGTAGACGCCCGCCTTGGTCGCGAGGTAGCGGGCGAGCGGGAAGGTGCCGTTCGACCCGACCGTGACGCCGCCGCTGAACGCGGGCTTGCGGCTGCAGCGCTTGTCCCCCGGGCCGTAGAGGCGAAAAGTGATCGCGCCGGAAGGAGAGGCGCCACCGGAGAGGCGCGCGCGAATCGAGATCTGCCTGCTGCCGACCAGGCGCGCGCGGGGCTTCACCTTCGGCGCCCGCTTCCGTATCTGGACCACCTGGCTGGGCGAGTCGCAGGGCTCGGTCGCACCCTGGTTCGCCGCGTCGCCGGAGTAGCCGGCCACGAAGCTGTAGCGCCCGGGGCTCTGGGCGACGAACGGATCCGAGCTGATGGTGCCGTTCCCGGTGACCGCCACGGTGTTGACGAACGCCGGCTTGGCGCATCCGCCCGCGACCTGGCTGTAGATCCGGAACGTGACCGTGCCGCCGGGTACATAGGCCCCCTGCAACATCGCCGTGTCCCGGAACGAGGTGCCGACCGTGAGTCGTTGCGGGACCGCGCCGGCGATCGTGGGCTTCGCCTGGGCGACGATCGAGGTGACCTTTCCGCACCCGCTCGTCGTCGGGGCGTGGTTCGGGTCCCCCGAGTAGGCGGCGGTCCAACGGAAGGTTCCGACCCGGGAAGGCGCGAAGGCTGCCGAGCGGTATGAACCGTTGCCCGAGACTCCGACCACCGAGCTGAAGGCTGCGGCTCCGGAGCAATTCGCGTCCCCCGGGGGAAATGCCTTGAAGGTGATCTGCCCGGCGGGAATCGCTCCTTCTTGGATCGTCGCCGTGGCCTCGATCGACTGTCCCACGGTGCCGTCGGTGGCGGCGGCCGCCAGGGTCACGTCGATCGTGCCCACCGCCGACGCCTGGTTCGCCGCCCCGCACCCCAGGCCGACCGCCTCGTTGTTCGCGTCACCCGCGTATTCCACGACCCACCGGTACAGGCCCGGCCCCGGGGCGAAGCCCGGCGGGGAGTAGGAGCCATTGCCGCTGACCGGGATCGTCGCTTCGTATTTGGGCGCGCTCGCGCAGGTCTGATCGTCCGGGCCGTAGGCGCGGAAGACGAGCTCGCCGCCCGGCCCGAAGCCGCCGCCGAGGTCGACGCCGTCGCTGATCGTCTGCCCGACGAGGACCGCCGAGGTCGCCGTCCCGGAGAGGCTCGGCGAAGCCTTGCTGACCGCCGAGGCCTGGTTCGCCGCGCCGCAGGCCAGGCCGACCGCCTCGTTGTTCGCATCGCCTGAGTAGGTCGCCGTCCAGCGGTACAGGCCCGGCCCCGGGGTGAAGCCGGGCGGGGAATAAGGCCCGTTATGGCTGATGACCACCGCTGCTTCGTAGGCGGGCGGGCTGCCGCAGCTCTGGTCGTCCGGGCCGTAGGCGCGGAAGACGATTTCCCCGCCGGGCGAGAAACCGCCGCCGAGGGTGGCCTGGTCGGTGATCGTGTGGCCGACCACAACCGTGAAGGTCGCCGTCGCCGCCAGGTCCGGCGAGGCTTTGGCGACGCTCGAAGCCTGCCCCCCGACGTTGCACCCCAGGCTGACCGCTTCGTTGTTCGCATCGCCTGCGTAGCTCGCCGTCCAGCGGAATGCCCCGGCCTGCTGCGGGACGAAGTCACCCGAGCTCGCTTTGCCGTTGGCGAGCGCAACGGTCGTCGTTTCCAGCGGCGTCGAGCAGGCCGTGTCCGCCGGCCCGTAGACGACGAAGGTCACTTCCCCGCCGGGGGAGAAGCCTCCCGTCAGCGTCACCTCGTCGTGGATCGCGGTGCCGACGACCCCGGAGCCGGCGCTGCCGGTCAAGCCCGGGCTCGCCTTGGTGACGGTGGAGCTCTGCCCGCTGGCCCCGCACCCCAGGCCGACCGCCTCGTTGTTCGCATCACCCGCGTATTCCACGACCCACCGGTACAGGCCCGGCCCCGGGGCGAAGCCCGGCGGGGAGTAGGAGCCATTGCCGCTGACCGGGATCGTCGCTTCGTATTTGGGCGCGCTCGCGCAGGTCTGATCGTCCGGGCCGTAGGCGCGGAAGACGAGCTCGCCGCCCGGCCCGAAGCCGCCGCCGAGGTCGACGCCGTCGCTGATCGTCTGCCCGACGAGGACCGCCGAGGTCGCCGTCCCGGAGAGGCTCGGCGAAGCCTTGCCGACCGCCGAGGCCTGGTTCGCCGCGCCGCAGGCCAGGCCGACCGCCTCGTTGTTCGCATCGCCTGAGTAGGTCGCCGTCCAGCGAAATTCGCCGGCCTGCTGGGGGAGGAAGTCCGCGGAGGTGGCTTCACCGGACTCGAGAGCCGAAGAGGTGGTTTCCAAGGGCGTCGAGCAGTCAGTGTCCGCCGGCGCGAAGACCGAGAAGGTCACTTCCCCGCCGGGGGAGAAGCCTCCCGTCAGCGTCACCTCGTCGTGGATCGCGGTGCCGACGACCCCGGAGCCGGCGCTGCCGGCCAAGCCCGGGCTCGCCTTGGTGACGGTCGAGAGCGCCGCGCAGGGGGCTTCGGCGGCGGGGTTTTCCTCATCGCCCGAGTAGCGGGCGCTCCAGCGATAGAGGCCGGCGGTGGTGGGGGTGAAGTTCGCGGAGGCATATTGCCCTTCCCCGGAGACGGGCGCTTGGCTGTCTTCCAGCGCCGGCCCGACGCAAGTCGGGTCGTCGGGCCCGAAGACTTCGAAGGAGATCTCCCCGGACGCGGTGGGACCTTCGGAGAGATCCGCGGTCGCGTCGATCGTCTGCCCGATCACCGCATCGGTGGCGAGGAGGGTGAGGGTCGGCGGGGCCGCCGGGGCAGTGACCGCGAGCAGGAGGCTGAGAGCCGTCGCAATCGCTGCGCCAGCCCAGATACCAGCGCGCCCGAGGCTCGGGCTCAAGTCTTTTTCGCTCCTAGCGAACTATTCCTGTGATCTTTGGCCATGCCGAACTAGAATATCCGTCCATCTATGCGATCGATTGTGGAAAGGCCGGGCAGTTGAAGAAGTTGCGCCACCCTCGTTGGCTCGTGCTTTTCACGGTCGCGATGGCGATCGCGCTGATCTCTTTGGTGCCGGCAGCCGCGCTCGCGGTGGGCGAGGGGTCCGCGACCAGCGCGACGGGAGAAGGCGCCACCGAATCCACGGGAGGTGCGGAATCCTCACCCCCGGCTGAAGGCTCCAGTCCGCCGGCGTCGCCGGGTTGGGTCCCCCAGGACGAGGCAGCGGAAGACACCGGCGATGCGGCCGCCACGACCCGGCGCGGAAGCTCGCTCGGCAGCGGGGGCAGCTCGAACCAGTCCCGGTCGCCCGACGAGCAGCCTGCTCCCAGCGAACAGCCTGCGCCCATCCCCGCCCCGAGCGGCTCCTACGAGCCGGAAGCGTCGAGTCCCTCCACCCTTGAGGAACCCGCGAGCACGCCTCGAGCGGTACCGACGGTCGCCTCGGAGCCGCCGGCAGAGCCCGCCCCTGTCGCCGTTGGCACTGCCGACCCGCTGGCTGCGACGGCATCTCCGCAGGACTCCACTCGCCCCGCGCCCCCGGTCGAGGGGACGCCGGCCGCGAACACGAGCGAGCAGGCGGCCGGTGGCTCCGGCGGGCTGCTGTGGCCGACCCTGATCGTGGGCGTCCTGATCCTTCTCTACGCGGGCGGGCGGGTGTTGCTCGGCCCCGTGGAACTCGACATCTTCAGGTCCAGCCCGTTGCGCCGCGTCCGCCGCGGGTACCCACGGGCGTAGCCCGCCCCGTTCGGAGGGCCAGGCGCCAGGGGGAGTGAGCCGCCGGTTACCTGTCGGCGCGCAGCGGCGCCAGCCACTCGGCCGGCAGGATCGGCGGCATCTGGCCCGGGTAGTTCGGAACGATCCGCTTCGCCAGCTCGCCCGCCGGCCGGCCCTCGATCGCCGGCTTGAGGTCGTCGAGGGTGAGGGCGAGGCCGAGGCTGGGGGCGATCTGGAAGTCGGCTGCGTTGAGCTTCTCGCCGCCGATCACGCCCTTGGCGATCAGCTCGTCGACCTTGTCGAGCAGCCCCGGCAGGGCCGCGAGGTCGTGCTGCACGTTCGCGTCGTCGGCCCCGTTGAAGCGGGCCGAGAGGGCGACGATCGGGGCGGCCGTCTTGACCGCGAGGCCGATCGGGAGGCCGATCCGCGCGCCCTCCGAATAGCCGCGCAGCGGCGCCCGGTCGCGCTTCATGCCCCACCAGAGGATCTGGCGGATCGGGTGCTGGAGCTCCTCGTCGCCGAAGCGCTCCGCCTCCTCGACCGCCGCCCGCTGCGCCGCGTCGGCGGGGAACAGTTGCGGCTCCGGTCGCAGCCGCTCGAGCTCGCGGGCGATCTGGCGCGAGCCCTGCACCTTGGCGCCGTCGATCTTCAGCGCCGGCACGGTTACGCCCGGGAAGCCGACCGTCCTCAGCGCGCCCTTGGAGATCACCGGCAGCAGGTCGGTGCGCTTGTAGGGGATGCCCTTGTGCTCGAGCATCAGCTCGGCGGTGATGCTCGGGTGCGAGGCCGGAATGACGTAGAGGCGCGCGTTCACGGCGGGGATCCTAAGCGCAAGACGCCCTCCCTGGCTACCTGGCCAGTCGAGGGCCGCGATAATCCGCCGCATGCTGCTTGCCGCCGACGTAGGGAATACCCAGACGCACCTGGGCGCCTTCGAGGGCGAGCGCCTGGTCGAGCACTGGCGTTTCCAGACCCGCTCGGGGGCGACCGGTGACGAGCTGGCCGAGCGGATCGCCGGCTTCTTCTCGCTTTCCGGGATGTCCTTCGGCGATGTCGACGCCGTCTGCGTCTCCTCGGTCGTGCCGCCGCTCGGCAGCCAGTTCGAGCAGCTCGCCCAGCGCTACCTCGGCGCCGAGTGCCTGACGATCGGCCCCGGGGTGAAGACCGGGATGCCGATCCGGATCGAGAACCCGCTCGAGGTCGGCGCCGACCGCCTCGTCAACGCGATCGCCGCCTACGCACGCTTCGGCGAGGCCTGCGTCTCGGTTGACTTCGGCACCGGCATCAACATCGACGCCGTCTCGGCCGACGGCGAGTACCTCGGCGGCGCGATCGGCCCCGGTCTCGCGCCCTCGCTCAGCGCCCTGATCGAACGTGCGGCCCGGATCACCCGGATCGACCTGGAAGAGCCACAGGAAGCAATCGGCCGCTCGACGCGCGCGGCCATCCACTCGGGCTTCATATTCGGTTTCGCCGGCCTGATCGACGGCATCGTCAGGCGGATCGAAAAGGAACTCCCGAACCCGAGGCTGCTTGCGACGGGTGGGTACGCCTCGGCCGTCGTCCCCTTCACCGAGACGATCGACGAGGTCGACGACCTCCTTACCCTGAAGGGACTGAGGTTGATCCATGAACGGAATCACGCGGCATGAGCTGACGGACCCCTTCGAGATCGGCGGCGTGCCGATCTCCAACCGGGTCCTGCTGGCGCCGCTGGCCGGCATCGGCAACTGGTTCGTGCGGCTGCAGGCGAAACGCCACGGTGCCGGCCTCGCGGTCTCGGAGATGGTCTCCAGCTTCGCCCTGCACTACCGCAACGAGCGCACGCTGCGCGAGCTGATGCGGATCCATCCCGACGAGCACCCGGTCTCGGTGCAGCTGTTCGGCCACGACCCCGAGGTGATGCGCTCCGGCGCCGCGATCGTCGCCGCGGCCGGTGCCGACCTGATCGACCTCAACATGGGCTGCCCGGTGCCGAAGGTGCGCCGCACCGGCGCCGGCGCCCAGCTCCTGCGCGACCCCGAGCTGGCGCTGGCGCTGGCCCGCGGCGCGATCGAGGGCGCTGGGGGGGTGCCGGTGACGGTGAAGCTGCGCTCCGGCATCGAGGCCGGCGACCGCTCGGGCTTCGACCTCGCGGCCAGGCTCGTCGAGGAGGCCGGCGTGGCGGCGATCGCCTTCCACCCGCGGGCGGCGACCAAGGGCCACAAGGGCAAGCCCGACTACGAGCTGACGCGGGAGCTGGTCGAGCGGGTCGAGGTGCCGGTGATCGTCTCCGGCGGTCTCGACAGCGCCGAGGCCGCCCGTCGCGCCTACCGAGAGTCCGGCGCCGCGGCGGTGATGATCGCCCGCGGCTCCCTCGGCAACCCCTGGCTGTTCGAGGAACTCACGGGCCGTCGCCAGGCGCCGCCCTCGCGCGAGGAGATCGCGACCGAGCTGCTCTGGGTGCTCGACCGGGCCGAGGAGCACCTCGGGGCCGAGCGGGCACAGCGCTACCTGCGCAAGTTCTACCCCTGGTACACGGCGCGGCTGCAGGCGCCACCGGCGCTCGTCGACGAGCTCCACCGCAGCGCCGATCTGGCGCGGGCCCGGGAGTTGATCGGCGCCTACGCAACGCCTGCCGGCGTTGCGTAAATCCCCTTGATTGCCGAGCTACGGCCCTCGCTATAATCCCGCGACTCTGTGCCGGGGTGTGGCGATGCAGGACGCCGCATCCGGGCGTTTTTTTCGGCCTGGAGCCGCTTTTTCGCGGCTCTCCCAAAAGCAAAAGCGAGGTAGTTCAAGTGAGTCGTCAGGCGGTCATCACCCCGGAGGGCCTCGAGAAACTGAAAGAGGAGATCGAGTACCTCTCGACGACCAAGCGCCGCGAGGTCGCGGCGCGGATCAAGGAGGCGCGCGAATTCGGGGACATCTCCGAGAACGCCGAATACGACGACGCCAAGAACGAACAGGCTCTGCTCGAGGGCCGGATCGCCCAGCTCGAGGAGAAACTGCGCCGCGCCACCGTGATCGATGAGAAGGCGATCAGCACCGACGAGGTCGTCTTCGGCTCGATCGTCCACGTCAAAGACCAGAAGACCGGCGATTCGCAGAAATTCCAGATCGTCGGCTCGACCGAGGCCAACCCGCTCGAGCACAAGCTCTCGAACGAGTCGCCGATCGGCAAGGCGCTGATCGGGCACAAGCGCAACGACGTGGTCAGCGTCGAGGTGCCGCGGGGGCCGAAGAAGAAACTCAAAATCACCAAGATCGAGAAGGCCTGAGCGCCGATCCCGGTAGGGGTTTCGCTTAACTTTTTCGAGGGTCGCCTGCGGCTGTCCGAGGAGGCACGGCCGCGAAAAAGTACAAGACGCTTCACCCCTACCGGGATCGGCGCTCGAGGCTCTCGTGGCTCGGTGACTCGGGTGCTCTATAGGCTCGGCGATCGTGACTGACGAGCCGAAAGCTGCCGACCAGCCGAAGCTTTCGGATGTGCTGCGTGACCGGCGGGAGAAGCTGGAGCGGATTCGGGGGGCGGGGGTTGAGCCGTTTCCGCATGAGTTCTCCGGGCGGGAGGACATTGGGGAGGTGCGGGCGGCGCATGAGGGGTTGGCGGCGGGGATCGAGACCGAGTCGCGGCACCGGGTCGCGGGGCGGATCGTGGCGCGGCGAGGGCATGGGAAGGCTTGCTTTCTCGATCTGCGGGATGGAAGTGGGCAGATCCAGCTCCATGCCCGTGAGGATCTGCTCGGCGAGGAGGCGTTCGCGATGCTGGTCGATCTCGACCTCGGCGACATCGTCGGCGCCGAGGGTACGGCGATGGCGACCCGGCGCGGCGGCGAGCTCTCGCTGGCGATCGACCGCTGGCGCCTGCTGGCCAAGAGCCTGCGGCCGCCGCCCGACAAATTCCACGGCCTCGAGGACACCGAGACGCGCTTCCGCCGCCGCGAGCTCGACCTGATCGCCAACGAGGGGAGCCGCCGGATCTTTCAGGTCCGCGCCCGCACGGTCAGCGAGGTGCGGCGCTGGCTCGACGAACACGGCTTCGTCGAGGTCGAGACGCCGGTCCTGCAGCCGCTCTACGGCGGCGCCCTGGCGCGGCCGTTCACGACCCACCACAACGCGCTCGATCGCGACTTCTACCTGCGGATCGCCACCGAGCTCTACCTGAAGCGGCTGGTCGTCGGCGGTATCGACCGCGTCTATGAGCTCGGCAAGGACTTCCGCAACGAGGGCGTCTCCCACAAGCACAACCCCGAGTTCACGATGCTCGAGTGGTACGAGGCCTACGCCGACTACGAGAAGACGGCGCACGACCTGGAGCTGCTGGTCGCCGAGGTGGCGGAGCGGGTGCTGGGGACGACCAAGGTCAAGCGCGGTGAGGTCGAGATCGAGTTCGCGCCGCCCTGGCGCCGGATGACGCTGCGCGAGGCGATCCTCGAGCGCTCCGGCATCGACATCGCCGAGCACCCGAGCCGGGAGGCGCTGGCGGCGGCGATGGGGACCGAGCCCGACCCGGCCGAGGGCTGGGGCAAGCTGGTCGACGGGCTGCTCGCCCGCGAGGTCGAGCCCGGCCTGATCCAGCCCACCTTCGTCTTCGACTACCCGGTCGAGCTCTCTCCGTTTGCCAAGGCCCACCGCTCCGAGCAAGGCGTGGTCGAGCGCTGGGAGGCCTTCGTCGGCGGGGTCGAGATCGCCAACTCCTTCAGTGAGCTCAACGACCCCGACGAGCAGCGCCGCCGCTTCGAGCAGCAGGCGGTCGAGCAGGACCGCGGCGACGAAGAGGCCCAGCCCTATGACGAGGCCTTCGTCGAGGCGCTGGAGCAGGGGATGCCCCCGACCGGCGGGGTCGGGCTCGGCATCGACCGCCTGGTGATGATGCTGACGGGAGCCGGCAGCCTGCGTGAGGTGCTGCTGTTTCCCGCGATGAAGAGCTGAAAAGCCGCAATCACCGAACGGGAGCGGCAAAAGGCCGGCCGGGCTCTCTCGGTAGAGTTATGGGACACATGGACGCCTGCCGATACCGATTGGGCGTCTACCGGTACAAACTCGGCTAGACCGGGTTCGACCAAGAAGAGGATTCTTTTGTTCGAGCGATTCACCGAGCGAGCTCGCCAGGTTGTCGTCCTAGCCCAGGAGGAGGCGCGCACGCTCAAGCACAACTACATCGGCACCGAGCACATCCTGCTCGGGCTGCTGCGCGAGGAGGAGGGTCTGGCGGCCCGCGTCCTCGAGTCGCTCGACATCACCGTCGAACGCGTCCGCTCGCAGGTGGTCCGGATCGTCGGATCGGGCGAGGAGGTCACCTCCGGCCAGATCCCGTTCACCCCGCGGGCCAAGAAGGTTCTCGAGCTGGCCTTGCGCGAGGCGCTCTCGCTCGGCCACAACTACATCGGCACCGAGCACATCCTGCTCGGCCTGGTGCGCGAGAACGAGGGCGTCGCCGCCCGCATCCTGCTCGACTTCGACGCCGACTCCGACAAGATCCGCAACGAGGTGATCCGGATGCTCTCCGGCCCCGGCGGCCGTCGCCAGGGCAGCGGCGGTGGGGGCGGCGGCTCCGGCGAGGGTAAAAAGTCTTCGAAACTGCTCGACCAGTTCGGTCGCAACCTGACCCGGCTCGCCGAGGAGGGCAAGCTCGACCCGGTGATCGGTCGCGAGACCGAGATCGAGCGGATCATGCAGATCCTCTCCCGCCGCACCAAGAACAACCCGGTGCTGCTGGGCGAGCCCGGCGTCGGCAAGACCGCCGTGGTCGAGGGTCTGGCCGCCCGCATCAACAAAGGCGAGGTGCCGGAGCTGCTCAAGAACAAGCAGATCTACACGCTCGACCTCGCCGCGCTGGTGGCCGGCTCCAAGTACCGCGGCGAGTTCGAGGAGCGGCTGAAGAAGGTGATGAAGGAGATCACCCAACGCGGCGACATCATTCTCTTCATCGATGAGCTCCACAACCTGGTCGGCGCCGGCGCCGCCGAGGGCGCGATCGACGCTGCCTCGATCCTGAAGCCGGCCCTGGCCCGCGGGGAGCTGCAGACGATCGGCGCCACCACGCTCGACGAGTACCGCAAGTACCTCGAGCGGGACTCCGCCCTGGAGCGCCGCTTTGCCCAGATCAGGGTCGACCAGCCCTCGCCCGAGGACACGGTGAAGATCCTTGAGGGGTTGCGCGAGCGCTACGAACAGCACCACCGGGTGACGATCCGCGACGACGCTCTCGAAGCCGCCGCGGAGCTCGCCGATCGCTACATCTCCGACCGCTTCCTGCCGGACAAGGCGATCGACCTGATCGACGAGGCCGGCTCGCGGATGCGCATCAAGAGCATGTCGACGCCCCCGGTCTACCGCGATCTCGAGGAGGAAATCGAGACGACGCGGCGCGACAAGGAGGCGGCGATCGAGGCCCAGGAGTTCGAAAAAGCCGCCAACCTGCGCGACACCGAGCGCCAGCTGACGACCAAAAAGCGCCAGCTCGAAGACGAGTGGGCGGAGGGCGAGAACGGCGAGCGGCCCGAGGTCGGCGAAGAAGAGATCGCCGACATCGTCTCGATGTGGACCGGCATCCCGGTCTTCAAGCTGACCGAGGCCGAGACCAAGAAACTGATCCGCATGGAGGAGGAACTGCACAAGCGGGTGATCGGCCAGGAGGTCGCGATCACCGCCGTCTCCAAAGCGATCCGCCGCTCGCGCGCCGGGATCAAGGACCCCAAGCGCCCGGCCGGCTCCTTCATCTTCCTCGGCCCGTCGGGGGTCGGCAAGACCGAGCTCGCTCGCACCCTCGCCGATTTCCTCTTCGGCGACGAGGAGGCGATGGTCCGGATCGACATGTCCGAGTACATGGAGAAGCACGCGGTCAGCCGCCTGGTCGGCTCGCCGCCGGGCTACATCGGCTACGACGAGGGCGGCCAGCTGACCGAGGCCGTGCGGCGCAAGCCGTACTCGGTGCTGCTGCTCGACGAGATCGAGAAGGCGCACCCGGACGTCTTCAACATCCTCCTGCAGATCCTCGAGGACGGGCGCCTCACCGACGCCCAGGGCCGCACGGTCGACTTCCGCAACGCGATCGTGATCATGACCTCGAACATCGGCGCTTCGGAGATCTCCAAGAACACCTCGATCGGGTTCACCGTCTCCGATGAGACCGGCATGTCCTATGACGACATGAAGAACCGGATCATGAGCGACCTGAAAAAAGTCTTCCGGCCCGAGTTCCTCAACCGGATCGACGAGGTGATCGTCTTCCACAAGCTCGCCAAGGACGAGGTCAAAGAGATCATCGACCTGATGATCGCCCGCGTCCGCGTCCAGGTCGCCGAGCACGAACTGCAGCTGGAGCTGACCAACGAGGCCAAGGACCTCCTGGTCGACAAAGGCTGGGACCCGTCGATGGGCGCCCGGCCGCTGCGCCGCGCGATCCAGCGCTACATCGAGGATCCGCTCGCCGACGAAGTCCTGCGCCAAGGCGAGATGACCCCCGGCTCGACCGTGATGGTCGCCCGCGATCCCTCCGGGGACGAGGAGGACAAACCGCTCAGCCTGGAAATCATCGCCCCCAAGAAGCCCAAGCAGAAGCCGCCGCAGAAGCCCGAGCCGGAGGCGGTCGGCGTCGGCGCCAAGAAGGGCGACGGCGAGGGCAGCTCGGACGAGGGCGACGATCCGTCGCCCGACGACGCCGAGTCCTGAGCCGAGCGGTCTCTTGAGCGAGCCCGGCCGCACCGCGATCGGCACCTGGAGCGGTGGGCGCTTCCTGCATTTCGGGCAGGCGATCGAGGAGGAACGGCTGCAGGCGCTGCTGCGGCCCGGGGGCGGGATCGACACCGTCCTGACGGCCGACGCCTACGGGCAGGGCGAGGCGGATCGGGTGCTGGGGCGGGCTCTCGAGGGCGCGCCGCGCGAGGAATACAGCCTGATCGGCGCCGTCGGCCACGACTTCTACGAAGGCGAGCGCAACGGGCCGAAGGGGTTTCCGCGCTTCACCGACCCCGTTTTGCGCGGGCCCGAGGAGTACGCGACCTACCTGCGGATGGCGACCGAGGCGAGCCTGGAGCGGATCGGCGCCTCCTCGTTTGACCTGCTCCTCCTCCACAACCCCGACCGCACCGGCTACTCCAGCGAGGCGGTCTGGGACGGGATGGCGGCGCTCCGCGAGGCCGGCCTGACCGCTCGGATCGGCGTCGCTCCCGGGCCCGCGAACGGCTTCACCCTCGACCTGATCGCCTGCCTGGAGCGCTTCGGCGAGCGCATCGACTGGGCGATGGTCATCCTCAACCCGCTCGAGCCCTGGCCGGGGGAGCTCTGCCTCGACGCCGCTGCCCGTCACCACGTCAAGGTCCTGACCCGCGTCGTCGACTACGGCGGGCTCTTCTGGGGCGACCTGCGCGCCGACATCGAGCTGGGCCGCACCGACCACCGCTCCTTCCGCCCCGCCGGCTGGATCGAGTCGGGCCTGGAGAAGATCGAGCGGATGCTGCCGATCGCTGCACGGGCACGACTTACCCCGATCCAGCTCGCCTGCCAGTGGAACCTCGCCCACCCCGCCGTCGAGTGTGTGGCGCCGACGCTAATCCAGGAGGCTGGGGATGAGGCCTGCCCGATCGAGGCCAAGCGAGTCGAGCTCGCTCACCTCCCAGCCGAGCAGCGCCTCAGCGAGGACGACCTCGCCACGATCCGCGCGATCGGCGACAACACCGGCTGCATGGCCCTCAAGGGCGCCAGCCCTTCCCACGAAGGCGACGAGCAGCCGGACCGCTGGCCCCTCACCGACGAGCTCGCCGAGGTCGGCACCCGCTGGGGTATCGACCCAGCTCGCGACCTGGTCTCAACGCACTGAGCTCTGCGGGGGCAGGGAGCCGGTGGGGGTCCGCCGGAGCACCTCCGCCGCGTGGGTTCCCTGTGGGCTGACGCTGCAGGCGTCGTCGGCGCGGCTCCGTGCTGAGTACCGGCGGACCCCCACCGGCTCCCTGCCCACGGCAGCGCAGTTCGGGCAAACAAGCTGTAGAGCAAGCCCTCTGCCCGGGGTCGCCGGCCCCTATCGAGCAGAAGCTTTCAGGCCCGACGTCCTGTCAGTTGCGATCGGGTGGGGATCGGGTGGGGGTCCCTGGGTACTCAGCATGGAGCCGAGCCAGAAGCGTGGGGGCGTCAGCCGGGAGCGATTTCTCTCGGCGGAGGTGCTCCCAGGGACCCCCACCCGATCCCCACCGACATAAGCGATAGCGTCGCGCCCCGTGGATCGCAAGTGGTGGACGCTGGCGGGGGCCTGTTCCGGGTTGTTCCTGCTGATGCTGGACTCGACCGTGGTGGCGCTGGCGCTGCCGGAGATCCGTGGCGACGTCGGGGCGTCCAGCGAGGGGCTGCAGTGGGTGATGAACGGGTACCTGCTGACGATCGCGGTGTTGGTGGTGACCGCAGGGCGGCTTGGGGACATGTTCGGGCGCAAGCGGGCCTTCCTGATCGGGACGGTTGTCTTCGCCGTCGGCTCGGTCGTCTCCGGTGCTGCCGGGGACCAGGAGACGCTGATCCTCGGCCGGGTGCTGCAGGGGGCCGGGGCGGCGCCGATGCTCCCGCTCTCGCTGGCCCTCGTCTGCAACGCCTTCCCGGCCGCGGAGCAGCCGCGCGCGCTCGGCATCTGGGCGGCGGTCTCGGCGCTGGCGCTGGCGATCGGGCCGCTCGCCGGCGGCCTCCTGATCGAACTCGACTGGCGGGTGATCTTCTGGATGAACCTGCCGGTGGCGGCGATCGGGATCACGATCACCGCGCTCGCGGCGTCCGAGTCCACCGACCCGGGCGCCGGCACCAGGATCGACTGGGCCGGTCTGGTCGCGCTCAGTGTCGGAATCACGGCAGCCGTGCTGGCTCTGGTCCAGTCGAATGCCTGGGATACCGAGCTCACGATCGGCCTGGCACTGGTGGGGATCGCAGCACTAATCGCCTTCTGGCGGCTCGAGCAGCGGTCGACCGACCCGATCGTCGACTTCGCCCTCTTCCGCAACGGCCCCTACTTCGGCGCCAGCGCCGCCGCCTTCGCTCTGGTCGGTGCCTACTGGGCGGTGATGTTCTTCCAGCCCCAGTATCTGCAGGACGTGCGCGGCCACTCGCCGATCGCCAGCGGTCTGCTGATCCTCCCGATCACCGCGCCGATGATCTTCATCTCGCCCTTCTCGGGCCGGTTGATCGGCCGCTTCGGCGCTCGCCGGCTGATGACCGTCGGCATGCTCTTCGGCCTTGCGGGCCTGCTCGCCCTGACCCGAGTCGACGCCGACAGCTCGTTTGCCCTGGTCCTGCTGGGCTATCTGCTGTTCGGGATCGCGCTCGGCTTCGTCTACGCGCCGATGTCGACCGCGGCGATGGCGGCGATGCCGGGGGAGAAGGTCGGGATCGCCTCCGGGGTGTTGGCGATGGACCGGGTCCTGGCCGGCGCGGTCGCCCTCGCGGCCACCGGGGCCGTCTTCCACGCGCTGCTCGGCGACGGTGACTCCTTCGCGGCCGCGATCGCCGGCTCGACCTGGGTCCCGGCGGCCCTCTGTGCCGTCGGTGTCGGCCTCGCCTGGGCCTTCGTCCGCGACCCCGACCCGCCCGGTCCGGACCCGGCGGTGGCCGGCGACCCGCCGACGACCGAGCTACGCCATCACTACCACCACCGGCGTTTCCACCTCTGAAGCCAAATCCCATGCACTGGGATTTTTGAGTGATAGATCCGGTTGACAAACGCAATCCCGAGCTGTCAACTCGGGTACTACCAGACCGCATTCCAGAGCGGTTTTTGGCATCCTAAAGGAGATGCCACCGTTGTCTGGGGATGAGCTTCACGAGCTTTCAGAACGTCAGGATCCTCGGCTACTGAGGGCACTCGATGTCGTCGCTCCCGGCGGCGCCCTGCGCGAGGGGATCGACAACATCGTCCACTCGCGGACCGGCGGCCTGATCGTCGTCGGCGACCTCGATGACATCTCGCACCTGCTCTCCGGCGGGATCAAGCTGGACGTCGACTACACGCCGGCGATGCTCTACCAGGTGGCGAAGATGGACGGGGCGATCGTGCTCAACCGCGAGGCCACCACGATCGCCTGGGCCAACGTGCAGCTGATGCCGGACCCGACCATCCTCTCCTCGGAGACCGGTACCCGTCACCGCACCGCCGAGCGCGTCTCCAAACAGACCGACGCCCTGGTGGTGGCGATCTCACAGCGGCGCGACGTCGTCTCCCTCTACGTCGAGGGGACCAAGTACATCCTCCAGGACATCCCCGCCGTGCTGGCCAAGGCCAATCAGGGCCTGGCGACGCTGGAGAAGTACCGCGAGCGCCTGGACCAGGTCTCCGCCCGCCTCACCGTGCTCGAGTTCGAGGGCCGCAGCGTCCTCCATGACGCCCTCGCCGTGCTACAGCGGGCTGAGCTGGTGACCCGGATGGCGGTCGAGGTCGAGCGCTACATCGTCGAGCTCGGCACCGAGGGCCGACTGATCGAGATGCAGCTGGAGGAGACGATGGTCGGGGTCGCCACCGACAAGACGGCGCTGATCCGCGACTACGGCGTCGAGGACACGGAGCAGAGCCTGGCCGCGACGCTGCAGGCGCTCAGCCGCACGCCGCACCAGGACGTGCTCGACTTCGGTCGTCTCGCCGAGCTGCTCGGCTACGACCGCAAGCTCAACACCCTCGACTTCCCGGTTGCCCCGCGCGGCTACCGCGCGCTGGGCCGGGTCCCGCGCATCCCCAAGCTTGTCGTTCAGAAGATCATCCACGAGCTGGGTGGGTTGGAGGAGGTCCTTGCGGCCCCCGAATCCGACCTCGCCGCCATCGACGGAGTCGGCGCCCCCCGCGCCAAGGACATCCGCGAAGGGCTGCGCCGGCTGCAGGAGGTCGAGCTGGTCGACCGGTACTTACAGAGCTGACGGCGATGAGCGCTGTCGGAAACAGAAAGGAGCCCCCGATTCCCGAGCTAGAAGAGGCCATCGAGGCAGTCTTCGAGGAGGACGTGGAGTACGTCTGTGACTTCGAGGTGGGCGACAAGGTCGTCTATCCCCACCACGGGGCCGGCCTGGTGCTGACCAAAGAGACCCGCGAGCTGATGGGCGAGGAACGTGAGTACCTCACGATCAAGATCCTCCACAACGAACTGACGGTGATGGTCCCCTGCGAGAACGCCGGCAAGGCCGGCCTGCGCCGCGTCATCGACGAGGAGGAAATCAAGAAGGTCACAGCCGTCCTCACCGACGACGTCTCGGAGATGCCGAAGAACTGGAACCGGCGTTTCAAGTACAACCGCGAGAAGATCAAGACCGGCGACGTCTTCGAGCTGGCAGAGGTGGTCCGCAACCTGGCGCTTCGCGAGATGGAGAAGGGCCTCTCCACCGGCGAGAAGCAGATGTACACGCGGGCGAAGAAGATCCTCGCGTCGGAGTTCATGTACGCGCTCGACAAGGACGAGGAGGGCGCGGAGGAGTACCTGGACGGGCTGCTGGAGGACCGCTTCGCGGCGACCGCCTGAGGCGCCTGCAGTAACCGCGGTCATCGCGGCCGCCGGCTCCGGAGAGCGCCTCGGAGCCGGCGGCCCGAAGGCTTTCGTGCCGTTGGCGGGGAGGCCGATGGTCGAGTGGTCCCTCGACGCCTTCAGGGCGAGCGACTCGGTGGGTGCGATCGTCGCCGCCATGCCGCCGGGCGAGATACGGGACCTCGGCGATGACGTTCGCATAGTCCCTGGCGGCGCCACCCGCGCCCAGTCGGTCGCCAACGCCCTCGCGGAGGTCGAGACCGAGCTGGTCGCGATCCACGATGCCGCGAGGCCCCTTCTCACGCCCGAGCTGGTCGAAGCGCTCCTCGTGTCGCTCGACGCCGAGCCCGGCGCTGCAGGCGTCATCGCCGCCGCCCTCGTGACCGACACGATCAAGCTCGCCGGTCGCGCCGCTGGCGAGTCGAACCGAGCTTTTTTGCCCCAGGGGAGTAAAAAAGCTCAGTTCGAGGTTGAGCAGACCGTGGATCGCTCGCGCCTGTGGGCGGCGCAGACGCCGCAGGTCTTCCGGACGGGGGCGCTGCGCGAGGCGCTTGCGGTCGAGTCCGAGACTCGCGATGCCGCGACCGACGAGGCGATGCTGGTCGAGGCGGCGGGGGGAGGGTGCTGATCCATCCCGTGGCTGGAGAGAACCTGAAGGTGACGACGCCGCTCGACCTGAAGCTGGCTGAGCTGCTGCTGGCCCAGCGCGCCGCCGGCTCAGTCCCTGAGTAGGACCCAGACCAGCGTCGCGGCGAAACAGAGCTGGCCGACCCCGAGGGCGACGCCTAGGTTCGCAGCGCCGAGCAGGCCTGCCACGGCCGTGCCGATGACGAAGGCGAGCAGTAGCAGGAGAAGCTGGCGGCTCATCAGCGCCGCCGCTCGGGTAGGCCCGCCGCGGTCCTGGCCGCGTCGCCGAAGTGGCGGATGCGCCGGCGGCGGTAGAGGCGGCGCTCCAGGGTCAGCGTCGCGACGCCGGCCAGGCAGATCGCGGTCAGGTTGACCGCCAGCTGGGCCATCGCGCCGCGCCATTCCGACCAGTCGGTGAGCGCAGCGGCAATGCCGATGTTGGCCGCCGCCGGGATCGTGGTGACGGAGATCAGCACTCCGACCAGGGCCCCCGACTTGGTCGAGGTGAGCGAGAGGATCCCGGCCACTCCGGCGAAGGTGGCGACGAGGAACGAGAAGGCGTCGGGCCTGGAGATGAAGTCGGTCAGCGGGTGGTCGGCGCTGCTGAAGCCGGCATCGATCAGCCCGGTGGCGCTCGCGATGTGGGCGAACAGGTAGGCGGCGGTGATCCCCACCGGAAAGCCGACCACCAGGGCCAGCAACGAGCGCTTGGCGACGTCCATGCGACGGTCGACGAGCGCCACGCAGAGGCCGGCGAGCGGGCCGAACTCGGGGCCGACG
Organism: uncultured Thermoleophilia bacterium; assembly: GCA_963720455.1. Taxonomy (GTDB): domain Bacteria; phylum Actinomycetota; class Thermoleophilia; order Solirubrobacterales; family 70-9; genus VAYN01. The sequence continues at coordinate 279,182 of OY970392.1, forward strand.
ACCATGGCGCCGACGATCAGGATCGGCGAGTCGAGGAAGATACCGACCGAGGCGATCAGGCAGGCCAGGGTCATGAAGGCGAGGAAGGTGCCGCCGAGCTCGGTGCTCTCCGAGGTGCGCGCCTCGACCTCCTCCCAGACGACGGCGTCGGAAGGGGCGCCGCGAGCCGCCCGCTCGGCCTCGTCGGCGGCAACCGAGATCTGCGAGTCGATCTGCTCCAGGGAGATCGACCCATGACGGTGCACCCCGAGCTCCTTCAGATCGGCGATCAGGACGCTCGCTTCCTCGCGGGCGATATCGCAGAGGATCACGTCCCCGGGCGGCTTGCGGGCCGCGCCCGGAAGCACGACCAGGTTGCACACGGTGACCGAGGCCTCGAGCAGCTCCGCGACCTTCTCGGAGAGACCGGTTGGGACGACGATCCGCAGGTGGACCACCGGCGCAGCGTACCCGCGCTGCCGCCCGGCATCGCGGAGGCGAATTTCGCGGCGGACCCTTAGGCTCGTCCCATGCTGACCGACTACCACCTGCACCTGCGCCCGGACGATGAGGGCACCACAGCCGCGCGCTATTTCACCGCCGAGAACGTCGACCGCTACCTGGAGGCCGCAGCGGCGGCCGGGGTCGAGGAGCTGGGCGTCTCCGAGCACGTCTACCGCTTCCGCCAGGCGCTCGACCTCTGGCGTCACCCGCTCTGGGAGAGCAATGCCCAAGACGACCTCGACGCCTACTGTGAGTTCGTCCGCGGCACGCCGCTGCGGCTCGGCGTCGAGTGCGACTTCGTCCCCGGCGCCGAGGAGCGCACGGCCGAGCTGCTGGAGGCGCGCGCCTTCGACTACGTCGTCGGCTCTGTCCACTTCGTCGGGGAGAAGGCGGTCGACCACCCCGGCTGGGACGTCTGGGAGGGCAGTGGGGACCCCGACGAGGTCTGGCGCCGCTACTTCGAGGCCCTCGCCGCCTGCGCCCGCTCGGGCCTCTTCGACATCCTCGCCCATCCCGACCTGGTCAAGGTCTGGGGCCGCGACCGCCCACTGCCGCAGGGCGATCTGCGCCGCTTCTACGAGCCCGCGGTCGAGGCGATCGCCGAGAGCGGGATCGCGGTCGAGGTCTCGACCGCCGGCCTGCGCAAGCCGGTCGGCGAGCTCTACCCGGCCCGCGGCTTCGCCGAGCTCTGCGTCGAGGCGGGGGCGCCCTTCGCGCTCTCCTCCGATGCCCACCTGCCCGAGCACGTCGGCTTCGCTTACGGGAGCGCCGTCGAGTTCCTCGACGACCTCGGCGTGGGGGAGATCTGCACCTTCGAGCAGCGCCGGCGGCGCCTCGCCCCACTCGGAAGCCGCGTCGGTTAGGGCTCCATGGTCGGGATCGGATACGACAGCCACCGCTTCGCCGAGGGGCGCCGCCTGATCCTGGGCGGGGTGGAGATCGAGCACCCGCGCGGCCTCGCCGGCCACTCCGACGCCGACGTTCTCACCCACGCCGTGATCGACGCCGTCCTCGGTGCCGCCGGCGGCGGCGACATCGGCACGATGTTCCCCGACGACGACGAGCGCTGGGCCGGCGCGGACTCGATCGACCTGCTGCGCACGGCGGTCGGCACGATCGGCGGTGCGATAGTCAACGTCGACGCGACGCTGATCTGCGAGGAGCCGCGGCTCGGCCCCTACCGCGCCGCGATGGAGCAGACGATCGCCGACGCCACCTCGGCCCGGGTCAGCGTCAAGGCGACCAGCAACGAGGGCATGGGCTGGGTCGGCCGCGGTGAGGGAATCGCCTGCATCGCGGTCGCTTCGATCGAGAGCGATTAGGCTTGGCGGCTCGATGAGCAGACTCGACTCGATCGCGGCAGCCGTGCGCCAGACCGCCTCGGACAAAGCGTTCGAGGTCCGGGTGCTGCACGAGGCCGGCATCCTCGGCCTGCACCGCCCCGACAAGTCCGCCAAGGTCGTCTCCGCCTTCCTGCGCTGGGGGGCCTCTCCGGCCCTCGGAATCACGACCGCGGCGATCCACTATCCGCACGAGATCGCGCTGATCGACGAGCGCGGGTCGCTCAGCTTCGAGCGCCTGCACCGGCGCACCAACGCCCTCGCCGACTCCTTCGCCGAGATGGGAATCGGCCACGGCGATGGGGTCGGGATCATGTGCCGCAACCATCGCGGCTTCGTCGAGGCGACGCTCGCCGCGGCCAAGCTCGGCGCCAGCGCGCTCTACCTGAACACGATGTTCGCCGGTCCGCAGCTGGTCGAGGTGACGCGCCGGGAGGAACCGAAGGCCCTCGTCTACGACTCGGAGTTCGGCGGCCTGCTCGACGACGTCGAGGACTCGGTCGCCCGGATAGTCGGCTGGGTCGAGGAGGGCGAGGAGCCGGGGGAGCCGACGCTGGAGCAGCTGATCGCCGCCGGCTCCGAGGACAACCACCGCCCGCCCTCCGACAAGCCGCGCTTCGTGATCCTCACCTCGGGCACGACCGGGACCCCCAAGGGAGCCCAGCGCTCGAGCCCCGACGGGCTGCTCTCGATCGCGGCGCTGATCGACAAGATCCCCTTCCGCAGCCGCGAGACGATGATGATCGCGGCGCCGCTCTTCCACTCCTGGGGCTTCTTCCACTTCATCATGAGCCTGCCCACCGCCTCGACGATGGTGCTGCGCCGCCGCTTCGACCCCGAGGGGACGCTGCAGGCGGTGCAGGAAAGCCACGCCCAGGTGCTGGCGGTGGTGCCGGTGATGATCCAGCGCATCCTCGACCTGCCGGAGGAGACGCTCTCGCGCTACGACCTCTCCTCGCTGCGGATCACCTCGCTCTCCGGCTCCGCCCTGCCGGGCGAGCTGGCGATCGCCTGGATGGACCGCTTCGGCGACACCGCCTACAACCTCTACGGCTCGACCGAGGTCGCCTACGCGACCGTCGCCACTCCCGCCGACCTGCGCGCCGCGCCCGGCACCGCCGGCAAGCCGCCGCGCGGGACCACGGTGCGGATCGTCGACGACGCCGGCCGGGAGCTTCCCCACGGCGAGGTGGGCCGGATCTTCGTCGGCAACGAGATGTCCTTCGAGGGCTATACCGGCGGTGGCGGCAAGGAGTCGATCGACGGCCTGCTCTGCAGCGGCGACGTCGGCCACATCGACGATGGCGGCCACCTCTTCATCGACGGCCGCGACGACGAGATGATCGTCTCCGGCGGTGAGAACGTCTTCCCGCGCGAGGTCGAGGACCTGCTCGCCGACCACGAGGCGGTGACCGAGGTGGCGGTGATCGGGGTCGAGGACTCCGAGTTCGGTCAGCGGCTGAAGGCCTTCGTCGTCGTCAAGTCCGGCAGCGAGGTCGATGAGGACGCGCTGAAGGCCCACGTCAAGGCCAACCTCGCCGGCTACAAGACGCCGCGAGAGGTCGAGTTCCTCGACGAGCTGCCGCGCAACGCGACCGGCAAGATCCTCAAGCGCGACCTGCGCCGGCGCGAGGCGCAGCAGCAGTCCGCCTGACGATCGGTCGGCCTCCCAGAAGCTCTCGCGCAATTTGCGGGCAATGCGGCCACGAGGCCGGCCAGTCGCCTCCGGTGCCCATAGTAGGTTGCGAGGAGTGAGCGATCCAGCCAGGCAGCTGCGAGCCGTCGGCGAGGCGACCGAGACGATGCACGGTGTCGCCAAGCAGGCGCTGGAGTGGGTCCGCGTCAGCGAGGAGCGGGTGGCGAAGGCAGAGGCCCGGGCCGACCGGGTCGGTGTCGAGCTGAAGGAGCGGGCGATGGCGACGCTGCGCGGCGTCGCCGGCGAGGCCCGCGAGCGGATCGTCGCGGAGCGCGAGGCAAGGCGCGCGGCCGAGGCGAAGGTCGCCGGCGCCGCGGCGGCGCGCGACCGCGCCGAGCGGGCTTTCGAGGAGCTGCAGAAGCGCTCGCGGGCGGAGAGCGAAGCCATGGTTGGGCAGGCGCAGGAGGCGCGCGCCGAAGCCGAGGGCGCGGTCGCCGAGGCGGCGGCGAATCTGGAGGCGGAGGTCGAGCGGCGTCTGGCTGCGGCGCGCGAGGAGATCGAGGCCGAGGCCGACCGCCGCGTCGCCGCCGCCGAGCAGCGCGCGGCCGATGCCGAGGCCGCGGCCGCCGAGTCGCACGAAACCGCGGTGCGTCTGGAGACCGAGATCGAGCGGCGGGTCATGGACGGCACCAAGGAGGTCCGCCGCGAAGCGGAGGAGAGCGTCCGCCAGCTGGTCGAGAAGGTCGAGCGCGAGGCTGAGGAAGCCGCCCGCGCCCGGGCCGAGGACCAGCTCCGGCTCGAGTCCGACCGGATCCGGATCCAGGCCGAGCGCCGCGAGGAGCGCGTACGCGAAGCTTCCGAGGACGAGATCAAGGCAAGCGCCAAGCGCGCCAAGCGCGAGGTGCAGGCGGCCGCGGAGGAGACTGCTCCGGCCTGGCTGCGCGACGAGTCGGCGGCCTCGACGGCCGGCTACCGCACCTTCTAGTCAAGGGCAATCATCTAGTCTCGGCCTCGCCATGCGCGAGGTGCGAATCAGGGACACGCTGAGCGGGGAGCCACGGGTTCTCGACCCCTCCGGCGAGGTGGGCATCTACGCCTGTGGGCCAACCGTTTACAGCCGCATCCACATCGGCAACGCGCGGCCGTTCGTCGTCTTCTCGCTCTTTGCCCGCTTCCTGCGCTCCGAGGGCTACCGGGCCCGGCTGGTCGTCAATGTCACCGACGTCAACGACAAGATCTACACCGCCGCCGGGGCCGCGGGGGAGCCGTCGGCCGAGTTCGCCGCGCGCATGACTCGCGCCTACGCCGAGGATACCGACCGCCTCGGCCTCGGCCGGCCCGACGCCGAGCCGCTGGCGACGGAGACGATCGCCGGCATCGTCGCGCTGATCGGCGAGCTGGTCGAGTCGGGCCACGCCTACGAGTCGGGAGGCGACGTCTACTTCCGGGTACGCAGCTTCGACCCCTACGGCAAGCTTTCCAACCGCCGCACCGAGGACATGGACCAGGGCGAGGAGGCGGGCTCCGCCTCGCTCAAGGAGGACGCGCTCGACTTCGCGCTCTGGAAGGCGCACAAGCCGGGTGAGGACACGCAATGGGACTCGCCCTGGGGACCCGGGCGGCCCGGCTGGCACATCGAGTGCTCGGCGATGGCGGAGGCAGAGCTGGGCGCCTCGTTCGCGATCCACGGTGGGGGCTCGGACCTCGTCTTCCCCCACCACGAGAACGAGATCGCGCAGTCCGAGGCGGCGGGGCGCCCCTTCGCCCAGATCTGGATGCACAACGGGATGATCGAGACCGACGCGGCGAAGATGTCGAAGTCCGAGGGGAACATCTTCCAGCTGTCGGAGGCGCTCGATCGGTACGGGCGCGAGGCGGTGGTCGACTACCTGGTCTCGGGGCATTACCGGCAGCCCCTCGCCTTCGGACCAGAGCAGATGGAGCAGGCAGTTGCCCGAGTCGAGCGGCTGAGGAACTTCTTCCGGGAGCACTCGGTGGGCGACTCAGGCGCGGGGGGAGTGTCGGGAGAGGGGTCGGCGGAGCAACAGCGGGCCGAATTGGCGGGGCGGGAGTCGGGGGAGGTCCCGCCGGAGCAACAGCGGGGAGGCTCCGGCGGGACCTCCCCCGACTCCCGCCTCAACGCATTTCGGGATGCGCTGGCAGATGACTTCAACACCCCTAGGGCAATGGCCGAGGTTTTCGAGCTGGTGGGGGACGCCAACCGCGGTCGGGTCGAGGTCGCGGCGGCGGTGCCTGCCCTGTCGGAGATGCTGGAGCTCGTCGGTCTCAGCTCCCTTACCCAGCCGGATGAGGGAGCTGAGACCGACGAGCGGGCCGAGGAGCTGATGCAGGAGCGCGAGCAGGCGCGGGCGGCTAAGGACTTCGAGCGGGCCGATGAGATCCGGGACCGGCTGGCGGAGCTTGGTTGGGAGGTGCGGGACGGGGCCGAGGGGGCGCGGCTCGTGCCGAAGGGATAGATGGCGAGCCAGATCATCTACGGGCGCCAGCCAGTTGCGGAGGCTGAGCGGGGGCGGCGGCGCGTTCAGCGGGTTTGGCGGGCGCCGGAGACGCCGGGTGAGGAGCTGGAGCGGCTCTGCGGGTCGCCCGACCACCAGGGCGTCGTCGCCGAGGTCGATCCATATCCCTACTCGGACCCCCGCGGGCTGTTGCGGGGCGAGGACCCGCTGCTGGTGGCGCTCGATCAGGTCCAGGACCCGCGCAACCTCGGAGCCGTCTGCCGTTCGGCCGAGTTCGCCGGCGCCGGCGGCGTCGTCGTCCCGGAGCGTCGCTCCGCCGCCGTCACCGCCGCCACCTGCAAGGCCTCGGCCGGCGCCGTCGAGCACCTGCAGGTCGCCCACGTGCGCAACCTGGCCGACTGGCTGGTGGAGGCAAAGTCCGCCGGCTTCTGGATCTGGGGCGCCGACGCCGAGGCAGATTCCCCTGCCTGGGAGGTCGATCTCAAGGGCCCGACCGTCCTCGTCATGGGGGGCGAGGGCAAGGGTCTGCGCCCCCGGGTCGCCGCTGCCTGCGATGGCCTCATATCGCTGCCGCGAGCCGGAAAGGTCGAGTCGCTCAACGTCTCCGCCGCCGCCGCGGCGCTGCTTTTCGAGGCGTTGCGTCAGCGGATCTGAGCTTCCAGTACCTGCAACGGCGTTTGCAAAAGTCGCAATTTGGGGTTGACAGAACTCTGCGCGCCCGTAAACTTGCGGCGCAACAAGGGTGAACCTCAGCTTGAGTGTGAGGCGATCTCGTCAATAGGGCGCCTCGGGGGAGGTAAGTGGCGCCACGACCCTTCAGCAAGGAGAAGGATCTGTGGCTCTATCTACGCCTATGCACGCTACGCCGGCGGCTGCCGCCGGCGTTCGCGCTCGCACCTCCCAGCAGGCTAACCCTCAAGCTGAACTTGATGATCACTATCTCGTCGCGCTCGCCAAGGAAGGCAAGACCGACGCCTACGACGCGATCATCCGCCGTTACCGGGGCTTCGTCCGCCTCAAGGCCTCGTCCTACTTCCTGCTCGGCGGCGAGTCCGACGACCTGATCCAGGAGGGCCTGCTCGGCCTCTACAAGGCGATCCGCGATTACCGCACCGATCGTGAGTCGAGCTTCCGCAATTTCGCCGAGCTCTGCATCACCCGCCAGATCATCACCGCGGTGAAGACGGCGACGCGCAACAAGCACACGCCTCTCAACCAGTACGTCTCGTTCAGCCAGACCCCGGCCGCCGCCGGCGACTCCGACACCACGCTGGACGAGATCCTGCCCGGGCCGAGCGTCCACGACCCGGTCAACCAGGTGATCGCCTCCGAAGAGCTGGCCAGCCTCGTCGCCTGCCTCTCCGGCGTCTCCGGCGTTCTCTCGGACCTCGAGAGCCGCGTCCTCTCGCTCTACCTCGACGGTCACTCCTACGAGGCGATCGCCGAGCGCCTCGAGTGCGACACCAAGACCGTCGACAATGCCCTGCAGCGGGTCAAGCGCAAGGTGGGTACACACCTGGCATCGCGCGAGGTCGCGGCCTGAGGCCGGTCTCAGGCGGAGGAAGGCAGATCCGCAAGCACGTAGTCCAGTAGTTCGCGCCCGTGGTCCGAGGCGACGGCAATGTCGTCGGCCTTGACTCGGACCCGGTGCAGCGACTGCATCCGCAGCACGTCGCCGTCGGTGCGGTGGTTGGGGAAGACCCCGGCGTAGGAGACCCCGAGCCGCTCGAGGTCGTCGGCGACGAGCGCGGTGGCGGGTTGCTCCAGGGGCAGGTCGACGTAGATCGCGTCGAGGCAGCGGCGGTGGAAGAGGTGGTGGCGCTCGGCCGCGAGCACCGTCTCGAGGTCGGCGCCGGGCACCCGCACGGTGATCAGCGCGAGGTTGTGGTCCTCGTCCACGTCGACGTCAAGCTCGGTGCGCTCCGCCAGCCCGGCGTCCGGCGGCGGCGTCGCCAGCGTCCCCCGTAGCTCGCATAGCGCCAGCGTCTGGCCGACGATCTCGTGGTGGCGCGGCGGCGCGTAGACCCGGCGCTCGTGCCCGTCGTTGAGCTTCGTGTAGAACAGCGCCGCCGACTGCCGACGCCGCGGCGTCCCGGCGGCGGCGTCGTTGTCGACCGAGGCCGGGATCCAGCCGAGCAGAAAGCCGGTCTCGTGCGCTCCCAGCTCGACGTTCGCCCGCTGGCTGTAGGGGTGGGCGGCGGTCGCCTCGCTGAACATTCCGGCCAGGCCCTTCCGCTGCGCCCACTCCATCAGGTGGCGCTTGGTACGGGTGAAGAGGTGCTGGCCGCGCGCAGCCGGCAGCGTCACCGCCTGGCCCGAGTGGGCGACGGCGTCGCCCGCGGCCGCCAGGCTCATGCCGATGTGGCAGAGCAGCTCCCCCTGTGCCGACTCGGCGACGCAGGAGACGTAGCGCCCGTCCGCCAGCCGGGCGCAGACCTCCGCCTCGTCGTAGACCCAGCGGACGTCATACGTGGTCCCGTAAGCTGCCTCTATCGCCTCGGTGAGGACGCCACCCTCGTCCGGCCCGAGAAACCGGAACGTCACATCCATTCAAGCCACCACGCCCGCCTAGCTCAAACCTGGGAGAGCACCCGATTTGTAATCGGGAGGTTGCCGGTTCGAACCCGGCGGCGGGCTTTCACCGCTCACGAACCGGAGCTCTCGCCGTTCAGCAGGCGGGACTTCTCGGCCGCGAACTCCTCGTCGCTGAGGATGCCTTTCTCGCGCAGCGAGGCGAGCCGCTCCAGCCGCTGCAGCCGCGCGTCCTCGTCGTGCAGGGTCGTAGTCGGCGCCTCGCTCGCGCCGGGTCGCCGCTCCGGTAGCCGCAGCTTCGAGGCCTGCTCGCCCACACGCTCGCCGATGTTGGCGTCCCTGACCGCGCTCACGACCTTGTCGCGGGTGTTCCCGAGAACCTCGCCGTACTCGGCGTCCGGGTACTCCTCCGCGGTCTGTTTGCGCAGCTCGTGGATGCCGAAGGCGGCCATGCCGGCGATGATCAGGGTCGTCAGCAGCGAGCGCAGGCCCTGGGTCGGGCCGGTGAGGAAGTAGAGGCAGACGAGCAGCGCCAGGCCGGTGTAGACGTAGGCGGCGTGACGTCGCAGGGTCGGGGCGATCACGCGCCGGGTCTCGCGGGCGGAGCCGGTCGGGGACGCCAGCCAGCCGGCCAGCGCGAAGAGGGTGCCGATGACGATCACGGTCGTCGCGATGCTGATCATCAGCGAGGTGCCTATCGACCAGGCCGCTTCGCCGGCGGGCTTGGCGCTTTCGACCTTGACCAGCTGGTCGATGACGATGCCGCCGGCGATCTCCCTGGCGACGATCACCGCGAAGCCGGCGGCGATCAGGCCGATGCCGCTGAAGAGCACGGTGACCCAGCGCCCTCCCCGCGAGAGGTAGATCGCGGCACCGAAGGCGACGAAGGTGAGGATCGAGAGGACCAGTGCCAGGCCTTTGATCGCGACCGCGATGTTCTGCGCCGTCTTCAGCTCGTCCGAGCGCAGGATCTCGATCTGGCCCGCGTCGGGCGGCAGTTTCTGCGCCAGATTGGCGCCGATCCCGACCTGCTCGGCGAGGTTGGTGACGAGGCTGCCGAGGTTGAGGCTGACGTTTCCTTCTTCGGTCGAGACGGCGTCGCCCTTGTCCTCGAGCACGGCGATCAGCTGTTCGTGGGCGGAGCGGTTCGCGTTTTCCCAGAGATCCTGCGCGGTGGAGGTTTCCAGCACCTTTTCCGTGGCGCTGCCCGCGACCTGACGGAAGCCGCCCGCCACAGGCCCGGCAAACTCCTTGAGGTCGTCGGGCAGTTTCGATTCGGTTTCGGCCTCGACGTCGACGTTTTCGTAGAGCTGGTCGACCAGGTAGTCGCTGAGTGCAGCGCGGATCGTCTGGTTCTGGATCAGCCGGCCGCTGGTGTTCACCCAGTCGTCGGTGTTGAGTGCCTGGCGCTCGGTCCAGATCGCGAAAACGCTGAGGAAAGCCAGGATCGATCCGAGGATCACCAGCCCTTTGACAGTGCGTCGACGCCCGCGGCTCATGGGCTGATGCTATACGTGAGCAATGAAGCTCGAGGGCATTCACCACATAACCGCGATCACCGAGGACGCTCAGCGCAACGTCGACTTCTACGCGGGAGTGCTGGGCCTGCGGCTGGTCAAGAAAACGGTCAACCAGGACAACCCGACCGTCTACCACCTGTTTTTCGCCGACGAGGGCGGCGACCCGGGCTCCGACCTCACCTTCTTCGAGTACCCCGGCGTCGCCCCGGGGCGGGCAGGGGCGGGCATGGTCCACCGCGTCGTCTGGCGCGTCGCCTCGGAGGACTCGCTCGCCTTCTGGGCGGCGCGGCTCGGCGCCAACGGGATCGGGTCCGAGCGCGAGGACGGCAGCCTCCGCTTCGCCGATCCGGAGGGACTTGACCACGAGCTGCTCGTCATCGACGTCCCCGACGCCCCCCTGGTCGCCGAGCACCCCGAGGTCCCGGCCGAGCTGGCGCTGCAGGGCTTCCACGCCGTGCGCGCCTACAGCGACGCCCCCGATGCAAGCGGCGGCCTGCTCGAGGCGCTGGAGTTCGAGCGCGCCGAAGGCGGCGCCTGGGAGGCGCGCGGCGAGCGGCGCGGAGGCCTCTACGTCTTCGACGAGCCGCCCGTCGAGCGCGGCCTCCAGGGAGGGGGCAGCGTCCACCACGTCGCCTGGGCTTCGACCCCCGAGGAGCTGATGCAGTGGCGCGACAAGGCGATCTCGGCCGGCGCCCAGCCGACCCCGGAGATCGACCGCTTCTACTTCCGCTCGGTCTACTTCCGCGAGCCCAGCGGCGTGCTCTTCGAGCTGGCGACGCTGGGTCCCGGCTTCACCGTCGACGAGCCGCTCGAGCAGCTCGGCGAGAAGCTCTCGCTGCCGCCCGATTACGAGCACCTGCGGGAAGAGGTCGAACCGAAGCTGAAGCCGGTGAGGAACCCGCGCACGGACCCGCAGGGGTGAACGGCGACTTCGTCTGGCGCGACGCCGGCCGCACGGTCGTCCTGCGCCACGATGGGATCGCCCAGGCGCCGCAGCTCCTGCAGGAGCATGGTTTCTCGCCGTTCGAGCTGCTGAGCACGACGCGGGCGCTGGCTGGCGCCCCCGAGCTGGTGGAGGCCGCCGCCGCGGTGCGCGAGGTGGGACCGGGCCAGGTCCCCGGCCTCGCCGCCGATCTTCTCGACCGCGTCGACTCCGAGTTCCTCGTCGCGCTCGGTGGCGGCCGTGCGATCGACGTCGCCAAGGCGGTCGCGTCGGTCAGCGGCGCTCGCGTCGCGGCGCTGCCGACGACGATGTCGGGAGCGGAGATGACCGGCATCCACCGCCTGCCGGCCGGGGCCGAGTCGGGCGGCGGCTCGATGGTGCGGCCGGCGCTGGTCGTCGCCGACCCGGTCGCGATGACGAGCCAGGAGGAGGCGGCCCTGCGGGCGAGCTCGATGAATGCGCTCGCGCACGGCGCCGACTCGCTCTACACCCCGTTTGCCAACCCGGTCTCCGAGATGGCGGCGCTGCGTGGGGCGGAGCTGATCGCGACCGCGCTCGACCAGGAGCGGGAGGAGCGCAACCCCGCCCAGCTCGCGCTCGGCTCGCTGCTCTGCGGCTACGCGATCGACTCCGGCCTGTTCGGGCTCCACCACGTCGTCTGCCAGACGCTGGTCCGTGTCTGCGGCAGCCCGCACGCCGAGACCAACGCGGCGATCCTGCCGCGCGCCCTGGCCTTCCTCGTCGGGCAGGCACCAGACCGCTTCGCCGACCTCGCCGCCGCGATCGAGACCGACCCCGAAGACGTCGAGGCCCGTGTCCTGCAGCTCGGCGGCAACCCACCCGGCCTTGCCGCCGTCGGTGCCGACCGCTCCAAGCTCGAGCAGGCGCTCGACGCGATCGGGCTCCGCCCGGAGCTCGCCTTCACTCCCTTGCCGCCATCGAGGGAGGAACTGGCGGAGTTGATCGAGCGCGCCTGGTAACCGGGAGCGTCGGTTCGTGTAGCGCTTAGCGTGACCGCTGAGCGACTGGCCGGCTACCACGCCTACACGCGCAAGCACAGCGTCAACTGGCTCCTCTACCTCCTGGCGAGGGTCTTCATGACGCCGTTCTTCCTCGTCTACTTCCGCTACGCGCGGACCGGGCGCGAGCACGCCCGGCTCAAGGGCGGCCTGATCGTCGCCTCGAACCACCGCAGCTTCCTCGACCCGTTCGCCGTCGGTGGCTGTCTGCCCTGGCGACGGCCGATGAACTACGTCGCCAAGGTCGAGCTCTTCGAGCGCCGCTGGCAGGGCTGGGTCCTCTCCCGGCTCGGCGCCTTCCCGATCCGCCGCGGCGAGTCCGACGAGGAATCGATGGAGACCGCCCGCCAGATCGTCGAACGTGGGGGCGCCGTCTGCATCTTCCCCGAGGGCACGCGGATCCGGCGCGGCACGCTCGCCAACCCGAGGCGGGGTGTGGGTCGCCTCGCCCTGCAGACGGGAGCGCCGGTGATCCCGACCGCCGTGCTGGGGACCGAAGACGTGCGCCGCGGCTGGCGGATACGCCCCCGCAAGGTCAAGGTGAGGCTGGGCCGGGCGATGACCTTTCCGCAGGCCGAGGAGCCCTCGAAGGCGCTGGCCGAGACGGTGACGGCGCGGATCTGGCCCAACGTCCTGCTCCAGTGGGAAGACATCGGCGGCCTGCCGCCGATGCGCCGCGCCGCGGTGATCGGCGCCGGCAGCTGGGGCACCGCCGTCGCCGTCCTGCTCGCCCGCGGCGGCCTCGAGGTCCAGCTCGGCGCCCGCAGCGCCGAGCGGGTGGCGGAGATGGTCGAGGCGGGCGAGAACCGTCGCTACCTGCCGGGGGTGCCGCTGCCGGAGGCGATCGACGTCCGCCCGGCCTCCGAGATCGAGCTCGCCGGCCTCGACCTGATCTGCCTGGCGATCCCTTCGAAGTCGCTGCCGCAGGCCGTCGGCGCGATCGCCGACCGCGTCGGCGCCCGCTCCGCGGTCCTGCTCCTGACCAAGGGCCTGATCGCGCCGCAGGGACAACTGCCGGCCGAGTACGTCGGCGAAAGGGTGCGGGCGCGCGCGATCGCCTGCCTCGGCGGCCCGGCCCACGCCCGTGAGGCCGTCTCCGGCTCGGCCGCGCTGGTGCTCGGCTCCGCCGACGTCGACCTGCGTGACCAGCTGGGCGGGGTCTTCGACCACGCCGGTCTCGTCTGCGAGCGCTCCGGCGACGTCGCCGGGGTGGAGATGGCCGGTGCGGCCAAGAACGCCGCGGCGCTGGCCGCCGCCGCGGCCGAGCCGCACGGCCTCAACGCCGCCGGGATCGCCACGGCCGAGATCTGGCGCGAGTGCATCGAGTACGCGCTCGGGCGCGGCGCCGAGCTCGAGACCTTCTCCGGGCTGGCCGGGGTCGGCGACCTGACGGCGACGATGATGGCGCCGGCGGGCCGCAACCGGCGCGCCGGCGAGCTGCTCGGGACGGGCACCCCGGCGGAGGAGATCCCGGCGCTGATCGGCCAGGCCTCCGAGGGCCTTGACACGACGCCGCTGCTGGCTCAGGCGGTCGCCTCCGCCGGTGGGCCCGCGGATGCGCTCGAGGGTCTCGCCGCCCTGATCCGTGGCGAGATCACAGCCGAGGATTGGGTCACGGGGTTACGCCGGGCGGAGCGATCCAGGCAGGCGGCCTGATGTGGGCAAACGGTGATCTAGGCTTGGCCGGTGAGCGGCCGCAAAGAGAACGTCGAGCCCGGCGACCTCGGGCCGGCGGCGAAGGCGGAGCTGGACCGCGCCTTCGAGGACTTCTACCGCGACCACCTGCGCGACGTCTACTCATACGCCTACTACCGGGTGGGCAACCACCACGACGCCGAGGACCTGACCGAGCAGGCCTTCCTGCAGGCCTACCGGCACTTCGAGCGGGCACGGCGCGAGTCCGACGGCCGGCCGCTGCGTCCCTGGGTGATCCGGATCGCCCACAACCTCGCCTCCAACTACTACCGGGACCGCTCGCGGCGGCCGCAGACTCCGCTCGACAGCGCCGACCCGATCGCGGCGCGCCACGACACGGTCGCGATCGCCGAGGGCCGCGAGGAGCTGCGGCAGGTGATGGCCAACCTCGACCACCTCTCCGACGACCGCCGCGAGGCGCTGATCATGCGCTTCGCGCTGGGCATGGACAACCGCGAGATCGCTCGCGCCCTGGGGCGCTCCGACGGTGCGACCAAGGTCCTCATCCATCGCGCGATCAAGCAGCTGCAGGAGGAGATGAGCGATGACTGACTCGGGCGAGACGCTGAGCGGCAGCACCTGGGACGTCGAGCAGCTGCTGAGCGACGCGCTGCGCCCGATCGAGCCGCCCGAGCGCCTCTCCGCCCGCTTCGAGGACACGCTCTCGGCGGTCACGCAGGCGGCCGCCGAGGAGCTCTCCGACTGGGCCGAGGAGCTCTCCGAGAGCGAGCTGCGCGCGCTGCGAGACCCGCGCAACTGGGTGCGGCCGGTGGTCGCCGTCGGCGCCGGCGGCGTCGCCACGGGGGCCCTGGTGCTGTTGGAGCTGCGACGGCGCAGCCGGCACAAGGGCGAGAGTGGCCTACGCGCCCTTTCCAGCGGCCTGCGCTCGCGGCTCTGAGCTGCCGGCCAGCGCCGCAAACCCCAGCACGCCGATCGTCAGGTGCAGCCAGCCCTCGCTGCCGAAGGCGAAGATCGCCAGCCCGGTGTAGGCGACGCCAAGGAGGAGGGCGCAGAGGCGCGCGGCCCGGCCGGCGAGCAGCAGCGCCACCGCGCCGCTGCCGAGGTGCAGGAAGTTGAGCCAGGAGAGGTCGTCGAAGAAGCCGAGCAGGCCGAGCGCGAAGAGCACCGCACCGGTCACGGTCGCGTAGAGGCGAGCTGGGCTCGGGGGCTCCATCGGCGGCGATTGTAGGCTGCCCATCCCGATGGCCGAGACCTGTTACCGCCACCCCGACCGCGAGACCGGTGTCTCCTGCTCGTCCTGCGGCCGGCCGATCTGCCCCGATTGCATGACCCCGACCCCGGTCGGGATGCGCTGTCCGGAGTGTGCTCGCCAGCGGACCAAAGTCGTGCGGGGGACGGGGGGTGGCGCGACCGGGTTCCGGCAGTCGCCGGCAACCTACGTCCTGATCGCGATCAACGTGATCGCCTACCTGATCGAGATCACGACTGGATCGGGAGGGCTGAACAACCCCGGTGGGCGGATCGTCGTCGACTACGCACTGTTTGGGCCGGCGGTTGCCGAAGGGGAGTGGTACCGGCTGGTGACGAGCGGCTTCCTCCACGCCAGCCTGCTTCACATCGGCTTCAACATGCTGCTTCTGTTCTTCCTCGGGCGCCTGCTCGAGCCGGCGCTCGGAACCCCGCGATTCGTGGTTCTCTACTTCGCCTCGCTCCTGGCGGGTTCGCTGGGTGCTCTGATCCTCGACCCCAACGCCCTCACCCTCGGGGCTTCGGGCGCCGTCTTCGGTCTCTTCGGCGCCGGCTTCGTGCTCGCAAGAGAGAGGGGAATGGACGCCCTCGCGAGGCAGCTCGGCTTCCTCATCCTCCTCAACCTTGCGATCAGCCTCGGCCCCTCGAACATCAGCCTCGGCGGTCACCTCGGTGGCTTGGTCGGAGGCTTGATCTGCGCGCTCGTAGTCGTCGCCGGAGAGCGCGGATTGCTCGGTCCCCGGCACCGCTGGGCCGAGCTGCTGGCAATGGGGGCCGTGGCCGCTGTCTCGGTCCTCGGCGCCCTGGCCGTCGCCTGACCGTCAGCCCGCCGAGGACCTCGGAACCGGTGCCGTCAGTCCCGAGAAGGCGGTGTTGCCGGGCGGATCGATCAGCTCCGGGTGCAGCAGGTGGCCGAGCAGCTCGACCCCGTCGACGAGGCGAGGCCCGGGATCGACGAAGGCGGGGGAAGCGTCGACGGCGAAGACGCGACCGGCCCCGAGCGCAGCGATGTGCTCCCAGTGCTCCATCGCCTGTGCCTGCGCCTCCTCGAGGTTGCCCGGCGGCATCGCGATGACCACGTCCGGGTTGAGGCTGGCGAGCTCCGCCCAGCCGACCTCAGGCGGGTTCAGGCCGGGGTCGCCGGCGACGTCGACGCCGCCGGCGATCGAGATCATCTCCGGGATCCAGAAGCCGCCGGCCCGCGGTGGGTCGAAGCGCTCCAGCGCGATCACCCGCGGGCTGCCGGCGCCGGAGACGGCCGCGCGCACGGTCGCCAGCCGCCCCTCCAGTTCGCCGCGCAGCTCGCGCGCCTGCCCTTCCATCCCGGTCGCCTCGCCCAGGCGGACGACCTCTTCGAGCATCTCGCTGAGCGTGGCGACCCGCATCGATCGCCCAATATCGCACTTATCGAAAGACCTGCGTAGGCGGCCAGCTATATTGCGTGCGCCGAATGGCCGAGGACGTCCCAGCCCGAAGTACCGGGCCGCATAGCCGATGAGCGTTCTCCTGCTCGTCCTCCTCTTGCTGTTGATCGCGATCAACGGCTTCTTCGTCGCCGCCGAGTTCGCGCTGGTGCGCAGTCGCCGCGGCAAGATCGAACAGCTCGCGGCCGAAGGCGAAGCGGGCGCCGAAGCGGTGGTCGAGCAGCTCGACAAGATCGACGAATCCCTCTCCGCCTGTCAGATCGGGATCACGATGGCCTCGATCGGGATCGGCTTCCTCGGCGAGCCCTCGCTCGCCAAGTTGATCGAACCGATCTTCGGCGATCTCTCGCACGGGGTGGCCGCCGGCCTCTCGCTGGCGATCGCCTTCACGCTCGTCACCGCGATCCACATCAGCATCGGCGAGCAGGTGCCGAAGATGCTGGCGATCGCCAACGCCGAGAGCACGGCGCGCCGCGTGTCGCGGCCGCTGAACTGGTTCCGGGTCGCGACGGCGCCGGTGACGATGGCGCTGAGCTGGTTCTCCAACGCCGTCGTCCGGCTCTTCGGCGTCGACCCACGCGATCTCGAAGAGCACCACACCGCCGAGGACCTGAAGCAGATCATCGACAGCTCGCGGCTCGGTGGGCATCTCGACCCCGGCGAGGCGGGGATGCTCGGCGGCGTCTTCCACCTGCACGAGCAGGAGGCGCGCGAGGTGATGACGCCGATCCCGGCCGTCGTCACGGTCGATGCGTCGGAGACGGTCGAGGCGGCGCTGCGGCGCTGCGTCACCTCCGGGCACACGCGCCTGGTCGTGATCGAGGACGACAACCCCGATCGCGTCAAGGGCATCGTCCACAACAACAGCCTCGCCCGCCTCTATATGAGCGAGGGACCGGAGGCGAGCATCGAGAGCGTCATCCGCGACGCCCTGATCGTGCCCGAGACGCGGCCGCTCGACGACCTCCTGCACGACCTGCAGGTGCAGCGCACCTCGCTCTCGGTCGTCGTCGACGAGTACGGCCGCACGGTCGGGATCGTCACCGTCGAGGACATCCTCGAGGAGGTGGTCGGGGAGATCGAGGACGAGACCGACCCGCGGGCGGCGGCGCTGCGCCGGCTCAGCAGCGGCGACTGGTTCGTGCGGGGGCATGTTTCGCTCGGCGATCTGGCCGACGCGGGAATCGAGCTGCCGGTCGACACCGACGCCTACAACTCGGTCGGCGGCTACGTCTTCGGCGAGCTCGGGCGGCTGCCGAAGCGGGGTGACTCGATCAAGGTCAACGGCTACACGATCCGGGTCGAGGCGGTTCGCGAGAACCGGATCGAGGCGGTCCGGATCAGCAGTTCCGTCCGTCGCCCCGCCTAGCTTCTCCGGGCAACCCGCGCCCCGCCGAACGTTGGAGGTATCAGCATGTGGGTTGTACGCCTCACCGACAAGCAGCTCGAGGTCCTACGGGCGCTGCTGCGTTCCGAGGAACACCTCGGCCCGGCGCTCAGGGGCTCGATCGAGGCCCTCGACCTGGCCCGCTGGGACGAGCTCCCGGAGGCCGAGCTCCCCTGGGAGGAGATCGAAGTGCTCGCCCGTCGCCAGAACATCTCCGAGGCCGACGTGATCTGGGACCTGAGCGGAAAGCCGAAGACGGCGAAAGCCGAGTAGTTCAGTCGTAGCTGTAGAAGCCGGCGCCGCTCTTGCGGCCCAGCTTCCCTTCGCCGACCATCTCGACGATCAGACCCGGCGGCTTGCTCGCCGCCTCGCCGTTCTCGGCGTAGAGCGCGTCGCCGATCGCCGCGGAGACGTCGAAGCCGACGAAGTCGAGCAGCGCCAGCGGCCCCATCGGGTGCCCGGCGCCGAGCTTCATGCAGGTGTCGACCTCGCCGGCCTCCATGCCGGTCCGCTCGATCATCCGTACCGCTTCGAAGAGATAGGGGAAGAGCAGCCGGTTGACGACGAATCCCGCCTGGTCCGGCACCTCGACCGCGGTCTTGCCGAGCGCCGCGCACCAGGCGAGGGCCTGCTCGCGGGCGCCGGCGGCACCATCGGGGAAGCAGACCTCGACCAGCTTCATCCGCGGCACCGGGTTGAAGACGTGGAGGGCGAAGAGCTTGTCGGTGCCGGCGGCCGCTGCGATCGTGGCGATGCTGAGCGACGAGGTGGTGGTGGCGAGGTCGGCGTCGGGGCAGGCGGCGGCGACCGTGGCGATCAGCTCGCCCTTCGGCGCCACCTCCTCGACGATCGCCTCGACGACGACGTCACACTCGGCCAGGTCCTTGGGGTCGGTGGTGACCCGCAGGCGCGAGGGCTCCGCACCCTCGATCTTGGCGCAGGCGGCGACCACTTTCTCCTCCGCGCGCCAAGCTGACGCCTCGCTCCTGGCGAGCAAAATGGTGTCGGCCGTCGTGGTCGAGACAGCTGCCAGGCCGGTGGCAATTGCTCCGCTCCCGGCGATACCGGGACTCTCATACCCCTGATTGGCGCTCATAGGCCGGGGTTCCTATCAGTCCACTCCAGCTTCATGCGGCCAGGGGTCGGGCACCCCTCCGCGCGGCTTGTACTTTTTCGCCGCTTCGGCTGGTCGGCAGTCGCGAGCACCCCTCGAAAAAGTTGAGCGAGGAGGGGTGCCCGACCCCTGGCCCAGACCCTGGCTGATTGACCAGTCAGTCGGTTACCCTTTGAGGTACGCGAGCGAGTGAACGGAGACTTCGATGACTGAGAACGGCAGTGGCAAGTTCGGTGGGCGTGAGGTTGTGATTGTGGAGGCGGCGCGGACGCCGATTGGGCGGGGGCATCCGGAGAAGGGGTATTACAAGGATCTGCATGCCTCGAACCTGCTGGCGAAGGTGTATGGGGAGCTGTTCGAGCGGTCGGGGGTCGATCCGGCGGAGACGGGCGACGTGATCGCGGGTTGTGCGCAGCAGTTCGGGGAGCAGGGAGTGAATATCGGCCGCAATGCCTGGCTCGAGGCCGGGCTGCCGATCGAGACGCCGGCGACGACCATCGATCGCCAGTGCGGCTCCGCCCAGCAGGCCGTCAACTTCGCCGCGGCGCAGATCGCCAGCGGCGTCCACGACGTCGTCGTCGGCGGCGGCGTCGAGCACATGGGCCACATCTCCTTCGCCGATGGCTACGAGGTGATGAAAGAGCACGGCTCGCCCTTCTCACCCGAGCTGCTCGAGCGCTACAACCTGATCCCGCAGGGGCTCTCGGCCGAGATGATCGCCGACAAGTGGGAGATCACCCGGGCCGAGCTCGACGAGCTCGGCCTGCGTTCCCAGCAGCTCGCCGCCGAGGCGACCGAGGAGGGTCGGTTCGAGCGCGAGACGATCCCGTTCGCCGTCAACGGCGATACCCACGTCACCGACCAGGGCCTGCGCGAGACGACCCTCGAAGGGCTGGCCGCGCTGAAACCCGCCTTCAAGGAGGACGGCAAGATCACCGCCGGAAACTCCTCCCAGGTCTCCGACGGCGCCGCCGGCGTGCTGCTGATGGCGCGTGAGCGGGCCGACGCCCTGGGGCTGAAGCCGCGGGCGCGGATCTTCGACCAGACCACGGTCGGCGTCGACCCGGTGATCATGCTGACCGGTCCGATCCCGGCGACGCAGAAGCTGCTCGAGCGCAACGGGATGACGATGGACGACGTCGACCTGGTCGAGATCAACGAGGCCTTCGCCTCGGTGGTCGTCGCCTGGCAGCGGGAGCTGGAGCCGGACATGGAGCGCGTCAACGTCAACGGCGGCGCGATCGCGCTCGGTCATCCGCTCGGCTCGACCGGGGCGCGCTTGATCACGACCCTGCTGCACGAGATGGAGCGCAGCGACCGCGAGATGGGCCTGGTGACGATGTGCTGCGGCGGCGGTCTCGGGACCGGGACGTTGATTCAGCGGCTCTAGGTTGATCCAACTGATCTGAACAGTTGACTTCCCCCGATCGGTAGGTAGATTACGCCGATCAGTCAAACGACTTAAAGGGGAACCGATGTACCGGCGAACTTTCGCAATCTTGATCAGCGTCCTGGCGGTTGCAGCGATTGCCGCCGGCTGTGGCGGCGACGACAGCAGCAGCTCGCTGACGAAGGCGGAATTCGTCGCGCAGAGCGAAGACATGTGCAAGCAGATCCGCAAAGAAGTCCAGGCGGAACTCAAGCCCTTCATCGCGGCGAACGCCAAAAACTCACCCAAGGAAACCGAAGAAAAGCTGCTCACCGCCATCGTCGTGCCGACGCTCCAGAAGGAAGTCGACGAATTCGAAGAGATCGGCGCCCCCGAAGGCGAAGAAGAGCAGTTCGATGCCATCGTCGTCGGGCTGGAAAAGGTGATCCAGACCGGGGAAGAAGACTTCGCCGGCTGGACGGCCGCCACCGATCCGTTCCGGGAAGTGGACCAGGAACTGAAAGCGTTCGGCCTCGAGGTCTGCCGCCACTAGCGGCGGCCGTCGCCCCGAGCGCCCTGGCTGGCCGGCCAGGATCTATATGCTCCTGCTTCGATGGACCTGACGCTGTCGCCATCGGAGGAGGAGTTCCGCGACGAGGTTCGCACCTGGCTGCAGGAGAACCACCCGGGTCCCGAGCCCGAGGCCGGGCTCGACGAGGTGATGGCCTTCCGCCGCGAGTGGCAGCTGCAGCTGCATGCGGCCGGTTGGGCGGGGATCTCGTGGCCGCAGGAGTACGGCGGCCGCGGGGCGACGCTGATCGAGCAGGCGATCTTCGTCGGCGAGGCGGCGCGCCAGGAGGCTCCCAGCCCCGCCAACGTGCTCGGGCTGGCGATGGGCGGACCGGTCGTGATCGCGCACGGCACCGATGAGCAGAAGCAGCGCTATCTCGAGCCGATCCTGACCGGCGAGGAGATCTGGTGCCAGGGCTTCTCCGAGCCTGAGTCCGGCTCTGACCTCGCCTCGCTGAAGACCCGGGCGGTCAAGGACGGCGACGAATGGGTGGTCACCGGCCAGAAGGTCTGGACCACCTTCGCCCAGTACGCGAAGTGGTGCATGCTCGTCGCCCGCACCGACCCCGACGCGCCCAAGCACCAGGGCCTCACCTACTTCCTGATGGACATGGAGCAGGAGGGCGTCGAGGCGAAACCGCTGGTCCAGATCACCGGCGAGGGCGAGTTCAACGAGGTCTTCATGGAAGAGGCGCGGATCCCCGAGGAGAACGTCGTCGGCGCTGTCGGCGACGGCTGGGGGGTGGCGATCACGACGCTGATGAACGAGCGCGCCGGGCTCGCCTTCGGCGCCATCGCCCAGATCCAGAACAGCCTCGGCAGGCTCGCCCGGCTGGCGACGGAGGTCCGCGCCAACGGTGGCTCGGCGGCCGACGACACCTACTACCGCCAGCGCATCGCCCAGCTCCACATCGAGGCGGAGACGATGCGGCTCAACGCCTACCGCGGCCTGACCAAGACGATGCAGTCCGGCATCCCGGGCCCGGAGGGCTCACTCGGCAAGTGGCAGTGGGCGGATATCAACCAGGGCCTGACCGAGCTGGCCCTGGAGCTCGAGGGCGCCTACGCGCCGCTTGCGCGCGGTGCCGAGCACGCGGTCGACAACGGCGCCTGGCAGTACGGCTTCCTGCGCTCCCGCGCCAACTCGATCGAGGGCGGGACGACCGACATCCTCAAGAACATCATCGCCGAGCGCGTGCTCGGCCTGCCAAGGCTGCGCTAGCGGCCTCTCGCTCATGTACTTCGACCTCACCGACGAGCAGCAGGCGATCAGGGCGACCGCCCGCGACTTCCTCGCCTCGCGCTTCAAATCGGAGCGGATCCGCGAGATCGCCGCCGGCGACGACGGCCTCGACGCGGCCGGCTGGAAGGAGATGGCCGAGCTCGGCTGGCCGGGCCTGGCGCTGCCGGAGGAGTGGGGTGGGCAGGGCCTCGGCATCGTCGACCTCGCCGTCCTCTTCGAGGAGATGGGGTACGCGCTCGCTCCCTCGCCACTTCTCTCCAACACGGCTGCCGGCCTGGCGCTGAGCATCTGCGGCTCCGACGACCAGCGCGAGCGCTACCTGCGGCCGCTGGCCGCGGGCGAGAAGCGCGGCACGCCGGCCCTGTGGGATGCCGGCTCGCCGGCGACGATCGGCGAGTTCACGATGGAGGCGAGGGCGGACGGCGACAGCGTCGTCCTCGACGGCGAGAAGACGCTGGTCCTCGACGCGGCCGGCGCCGACTTCTTCCTCGTCGCCACCAGTGACGGCAGGCGTCACCTGGTCGAGCGCGACGCCGACGGCGTCAGCGTCGCCGCGGAGGTGGGGATCGATCCCACTCGCCGCTTCTCCTCGGTTCGCTTCGAGGGAGTGCGGGTTGCCGCCGCCGACACGCTGCCCGGCGAGGCGGCCGACTACTTCCCCGTCTTCCACCGCATCTGCGTCGCCCTCGCCGCGGAGTCCACCGGGATCGCCCAGCGGACGCTGGAGATGGCGGTCTCCTACGCCAAAGACCGCCAGCAGTTCGGGCGTCCGATCGGCGCCTACCAGGCGGTCTCCCACCGCTGCGCGCAGATGCTGCTGGAGACCGAGAACGCCCGCTCCGCGGTCTACGGTGCCGCCTGGGCGGCCGACGCCGAGCCGGAGTCGTTGCCGCTGGCGGCCTCGATCGCGAAGGCCTACGCCTCCGACGCCGGCTGGCGGGTGCCGGACGCCTCGATCCAGGTCCACGGCGGGATCGGCTTCACCTGGGAGCACGACCTCCACTTCTTCCTCAAGCGCGGCCGCTCCAACGCGGCGATGTTCGGCGACTCCAAGTGGCACCGCGAACGGGTCGCCGATGCCGTGCTCACGCGCGCCGCCGAGCCGGCCGTGGCCTGACGCCGGGTCCGATGGCCGCGCTCGACCGCATCTCCGTCGCCGCCATCGGCACCTCGGTCGCCGACCTCGAGGCCGAGACTCTGCGCGCAGAGGCGGCGGGCGTCGAGTGCGTCTGGGCACCGGAGCTGTTCCGCAGCGCCGCCACCCAGGCCGCCTACCTGGCGGCGAGGACCGAGCGGATCGACGTCGCCACCGGCATCGTCTGGGCCTTCACCCGCAGCCCCTTCATCCACGCCGTCACCGCTCTCGATATCGACGAGATGTCCGGCGGGCGCTTCCGGCTGGGGATGGGCGCCGGCGTCAAACGCCTCAACGAAACCTGGCACAACGCCGCCTACGGCAAGCCGGCCCCGCACCTGCGCGAGGCGATCGAGGCGACGCGGCTGATCATGCGCCAGGCGGGCGCCGGCGAGCCGATCCGCTACCAGGGGGACTATTACGACATCGACATCAAGGGCTGGATCCGGCCGCACCCGGCGCCGCGCGAGGCGGTGCCGATCTACACGGCCGCGGTCCAGGCCGGGATGGCGCGGATGGCGGGCGACGTCGCCGACGGGTTGATCGGCCACCCGATCCAGAGCCTGCGCTGGATCGACGAGGTCGTCGTCGATGCCTTCGAAACCGGGCTCAGCCGCTCCGGCCGTGAGCGCAAGGACTTCGACTACCTGCCCACCGTCTGCTGCGCGATCGACGACGACGAGGGGCGGGCGATCGATATGGCCCGGCGCACGATCTCCTTCTACGCGACGGTCAGGACCTACATGCCGCTCTGGGAGCTGCACGGATTCGCCGACAACGCCGCCGCCGCCGGTGAGGCCTTCCGCCGCGGCGACCTCGCCGCCGTGCCGGCGGCGATCAGCGACGAGATGGTCGAGACCTACTGCGCGGCCGGGCCGCTCGACAAGGTGCGGGCCCGGGTCGAGGCGACGGCGGAGCGGGCCGACGGCCTCTTCCTCACCCCGCCGACCTACTTCATCTCCCCTGAGGAGCTGAGCGAGTTCCAGAACCGCATCATCGACGCCTTCGGGCCGGGCGCCTGACCGCATCCGGCGAATCGCGCCTGGAGGAAGTGCTCGACGCGGTGCGGGCGATCCCGGAGGGCTTCGTGCGCACCTACGGCGACGTCTCGCCGGGCGCGCCCCGCTTCGCGGGCTCGGTCCTGTTCGAGATCGACGAGCCCGACCTGCCCTGGTGGCGTGTCGTCCGCGCCGACGGCTCGCTGGCGAAGGGCGCCCGGCAGCGCCGGCGGCTCGTCGCGGAGGGGGTTCCCTTCCGCGGCGAGCGCGTCGACATGGCGGTGGCGCGGCTGGCGCCCTGACCGCTACGGGCAGACGACGACCAGGTGGAAGTCGGCGTCCTCGTTGGCGCCCGCTTTGTCCCGGGTGTGGACTTCGATCGCGTTGGGATTGGCGGGCGAGGAGTTCGTCTGCGCGTAGCCGGCGTTGGGCACGGTGGTGCCGGCGTTGTTGCGGGCCGAGACGTTGGCGCAGCCGGTCACGTTGACCGGGAAGACGACGCTGACGGCGCCGCCGCCCTCGCCCGCCGTGATGCCGGCGTCGCTGGCCCGCGCGAGCGTCGCGTTGCCGGGGCTGGCCGGGTTGTTGACGACGGCCCAGTAGGTGTGCGCGGCGCGCTTGGCCGAGGGCACGACGCCGAGCTTGTTGGTGTTGATCTGGAAGCCGGTAAGCGTCTTCTCCTTCAGCTTGCCGCCGCCGATCGTCTGCTTCTTGATCGCGCCGCCGTTGATCGTCTGCGCCGCGTAGGCGGTGCCGGCGAGGGCGACGATCAGGGCGATCACCGCGACGACCATCGCCGGCGAAGGCCGCCTCTGCTTGAGCGTGCTCATGCTGGACTCCCTTCCGTAGCTGAAATTAAGTAACCCCTCAGTTCGTTGGAAGCTGCGGTTGGCCTGCCGCCACCCGGCTTGCTTGCGCTTCTCTCAGGCGGGTCTAAGCGGGGAGCGCCGCGACGAAGCGCTCGAAGGCAGCGATGTCGGTGATCTCGCGGCCGTGGCCGGGCAGGATCAGCGAGGGGTTCAGGTCGGCGAGCTTGCGGATCGAGCGGCGGTTCTCGGCCGGGTCGTAGGTGAAGATCTTCGGCGGCTCCTTGATCCCGGGCAGGTAGGTGGCGTAGCTGAGGTTGCGGATCACGTCGCCGCAGATCGCCACCCGGTCGGAGTCGCGGAAGAAGATCACCTCGCCGCGGGCGTGGCCGGGTGCGTGGACGACGCGGAAGCCGGCGACCTCATCGTCCTCCTGCAGGACACGGTCGACTTGGTAGGGCGGTCCCTGCCAGATCGCGCGGATCACCCGGTTGACCGGGTTGCCCGCCGCCGCCTCCTGCATCGGGCGCTTGCCTTCCATCGCCTCGACGTCGTCGGCATGGCAGGCAAGCGGCACGCCGCGGGCCTCGCAGACGTCCTTGGCGACACCCTGGTGGTCGGGGTGGGCGTGGGTCAGGGCGAGCATCGAGATCTCGCGACCCTCGAGCTCGGCGAAGATCCGCCGCCGGTCCCAGGTGCGGCCGGCGTCGATCAGCACGTCCTCCATCAGGTAGACGTTGATCACCGGCAGCGGCAGCTCCTGCAACCGCCAGACGCCGGGGGCCAGGTACTTCAATGCCCGATCCCCAGCGTTCCCCGCGGGTCGCCGCTGTGCTCCGCGAGCTCTTCGAGCTGGGCGATCTTGCGTTCCCCTTCGAGCCGGGCCGGATGCTCGGATGGCAGCTGCTCGATCAGGCGGCGGATGCGGTTGCGCACCTGCAGCGCGAAGTGGGGGGTGGAGGCACCGGCGAGGGCGCGGATGTCCTCCGGCGTCACCTCGCGGGCTCGCCCCAGCAGCTCGGGGTTCTCGGTCTCGCTCATTCGCCGCCGCCGATCCTGGCCAGCTCGGCCAGTTCGTCGACCTCCGCCTGTTGGTTCACGTCGATTGCCTCCTGGTCGCCGATCACCCACACGTGGTTGTAGAAGGCGCGGGTGGGGTTGGTCGTGTAGCCGGGCTTCACGTCGAGGAAGTATTCACGTAGCGGCGCCGGGAGGTCGGTGGCGCTGTCGGTGAGCAGCAGCGGGCCCCAGGTGCCCGAGCCCGAGAGCGGCGCCGCGGCGGCGGCCTCGAGCGGCGAGTCGGAGCGGGCGAGGACGAAGCCGTGGCCGGGGTCGTTGACGTTCCAGCCGAAGCTGCCGTCGGCGTAGCGGGCGAAGGCGATCGCGTTGCTGATCGGGTCCTCGCCGGAGACGCGGTGGACCTCGTTGCCGAGCTTGGCGATCGCCCGCACCGCCTGCGAGGGGATCGCCGAGGAGGGTCCGAGGACGTAGACGGGCACGTCGCGATGGCGTTTGAGCGCTGCGACGGTGGGTTGCGGCAGCTTGGCGCCGCCGGCGAAGAGCACCGGATCCCCCGAGCGTGCGGCCCAGGCGGCTGCCGGCATAGCGAACTCGGGCCGGCCGGCGGGGGCGACGACGATGTGGTCGGGATCGGAACCGAAAAGGCGATCCCGCAGCGCCGCGATCGCGGCCGCCGTCGCCGCCTCGCCGCCGGCCTCGACACGGGTGATCCCGCCGCCCTCGGGGACCGCGACGCCGCCGATCGCGAATGCGGTGGCGCCACCGGTGGCGCCACCGCCCCGCGGGTTGAGCGCTTCCAGCGCTTCCGCGGTCACGTCGGGCAGGCCGGCGTCGCTCGAGACGAGGACCGGGGCGCGGACGGGGTCCGACATCAGGACGGCGGCGGCGATCGCGCCGGCCCAGTCGTCTTCGTCGACCAGGGTCACCGCGGCCGGTTGCTGGGCCGGGCTCAGCGAGGGGAATACCGCGAGGGCCACCGCGGCGGCGTTGGCGGCCGGCTCGGAGCCACCGACCCGCGTCGTGTTGTTGGTGGCGAAGGAGGGATACCCGAGCTGCTCGGCGGTCTGGGTCGGCGGCGGCTCGGCCGCGCCCTCGCTCGTCGGCGCCGGCGTGGGGGCGGGGGCGGTCGAGCCGGTGTCGCCCTCGGAGCCGCCGCTGCCGCCGATCACGGCCGCGACGATGAAGACGATCGCCACCAGGACGAGCGCCGCAATCCCCTTCAGGGCTGCGGGGATCGGGCGCCGCCGCCGCTGTGGCGGTTTCCTCGCCGCTCGGGGCGGGGACGGCTCGGGTGGCGCGGGCTTCGAAGCGGGCTTCGCCTTCTCATCCTCCTGCTCGGGCGTCGGCTGGGGATCCGGTTCCGGCGTCCCCGCGGGCGGCACGTCGGCGTTGATCGGGCGCTCGGCGCTCACCGCCGGAACGCTACATGGGCCTCGCTTCCCGGCAACGCTGGCTGGCTGGTCAGTTAAAGTTCTCAGCGACTGGTTGACTGACCAGTCAATCGGTCCACGGCGGCGAGGAAGGAAGCAATGGATTTCGCACTCAACGACGAGCAGCGCGAGTACAAGGAGAAATGTCGGAAGTTCGCCCGCGAGGTGATCCGCCCGGCGGCCCGCAAGCACGACGAAGAGGAGAGCACCCCCTGGGAGGTCATCAAGGAGGCCCGCAAACAGGGCTTCGGCGGGCTCGAGGGAATCCAGCGCTCCGCCTCCGACGGCGAGGGCCAGATGCAGGTGATCTCCGCCGAAGAGTTCCACTGGGGCTGCGCCGGCACCGCGCTGGCGATCTCCGGCTCCGGGCTCGCCGCCGCCGGCATCGCCTCCTCCGGCACCCCCGAGCAGATCGCGCGCTGGGTCCCCGAGTGCTTTGGCAACGACGAGGAGATCAAACTCGGCGCCTACGCCGTAACCGAGCCCCAGGCGGGCTCCGACGTCAAGAGCCTGAAGACGACCGCCAAGCGCGACGGCGACGAGTGGGTCCTGAACGGGACCAAGGTCTTCATCACCAACGGCGGCATCGCCGACGTGCACGTGGTAGTCGCCACCGTCGACCCCGAGCTCGGCACCCGCGGTCAGGCCTCGTTCGTCGTCGGCAAGGACACCCCCGGCCTTACCCAGGGCAAGAAGGAGACCAAGCTCGGGATCCGCGCCTCGCATACCGCGGAGATCGTGCTCGAGGACTGCCGCATCCCGGTCGAGAACCTGCTCGGCGGCGAGGAGAAGCTGGAGAAGAAGCTGCAGCGCGGCCGCGAAGGGAAGAAATCGCGCGGCGCCGACGCGCTCGCGACCTTCGAGGTGACGCGGCCGCTGGTCGGTGCCTCGGCACTCGGCATCGCCCAGGCTGCCTACGAGTGGACGCTGGAATACCTCGACGGCCAGTCCGAAGCCGGCACGCCCTTGCTGCAGACGCAGCGCGTCCAGCAGACGCTCGCCGACGTCGCCACCGAGATCGAAGCGGCGCGGCTGCTGGTCCAGCGCGCCGCCTGGATGGGCCGCAACGGCGTCCCGATGACCGGTGGCCAGGGCTCGATGTCGAAGCTCAAGGCCGGCGACGTGACGATGTGGGCGACGACGACGCTGATGGACCTGGTCGGCCCGGACGCCTGGAACAAGGAATACCCGCTGGAGAAGTTCTTCCGCGACGCGAAGATCTACCAGCTGTTCGAGGGTACGGCGGAGATCCAGCGCATGGTCATCTCCCGCATGCAGGCCCGCGACTACGCCGAGCGGCTCGGCTACGGCGCCGAAGTGGCCGAGCGGGCGATGGCCGAGCAACGGCAGAAGGAGCCGGCAGCGGTCTAGGGACCTATCCCGGCAGGGGTTCCACTTAACTTTTTCGAGTCGCGTCTGCGGCTATCGACAAAGGTAGATCGCGAAAAAGTACAAGACGTTCCACCCCTGCCGGGATAGGTCCTAAGCTCGGGGCGTGCATGCTCACGCGCACGCCCATGCGCTAGATGCTCGGCGGGAGGACAGTCGGCGGCGGATGTGGATCGCGCTGGCGATCAACGGCGGCCTGCTGCTGGCCGAGGTGCTCGGGGGTTTCCTCACCGGTTCGCTGGCGCTGCTGGCCGATGCCGGGCATGTGCTCTCGGACGTCGGCTCGATCGTCCTGGCGCTGATCGCCGCCCGTCTCGCCCTGCTGCCGGCGGCGGGCCGGCGCACCTTCGGCTACCAGCGCTCCGAGGTCCTGGCGGCGCTGGTCAACGGCCTGCTGCTGGTCGCGGTCAGCGTCGGCATCGCGATCGCGGCCCTGGGCCGGCTCTCCGATCCACCCCCGATCGACGGCGTCGGCGTCCTCGCGCTCGGCGTCCTCGGCCTCGCCGGCAACGTCGCCGCCACCCTCGTTCTCGCCCGCGGCGAGCGCGAGGACATCAACCTCGAGGGGGTCCTGCGCCACAGCGTCGCCGACGCCCTCGGCTCGCTCGGGGTCATCATCGCCGGCGCCTTCGTCCTGCTCGGCGGTTCCTCGATCGTCGACCCGATCGTCGGCCTCCTGATCGCCGCGCTCGTCCTCGCCTCGTCCTGGCGCCTGATCAAGGAGCCCTTCGACGTGCTGATGGAGGCGGCGCCGGCCGATCTCGACGTCGAGGGCATGGGCGCGGCGATCTGCGCCGAGGACGGGGTGCGGTCGGTCCACGACCTCCACGTCTGGACCGTGACCGCCGGCTTCGGCGCCGTCGCGGCCCACGTCGTCGTCGCCCAGGGTTGCGACCGCGACCTGGTCCGCCGCCGCCTCGAGCTCGTGCTCGGCGAGCGTTTCGGCATCGGGCACACCACCCTGCAGATGGAGGAGGAGGCCGACCAGGCGCTTCTGCGGGTCGAGAACGCACCCGCCGAAGGCTGATCGCAAGCCCAGTTGCAGGTGTGACGAAGCTCTCAGGCCAAATTTGGCCCTTGGCTAGCCTCAGGCCGATGCTTACGAACCGCTCCGTCGCGGTGGCGACCTCGGTTGCCCTCGCGGCGCTCTGCACGTTGCTCGTTCCCGGCTCGGCGCCGGCCGAGGATCTCGAGGCCCAGCTCGAAGCCAAGCAGCAGAAGCTGGAAGAGGTCGGCGAGCGCAAGGGCGTGCTGACGACGACGATCTCGCGCTACGGCGATGAAATCGACCAGCTGACCGGTGAGGTGGCCGCGATCCGCACCCGCGAGGCGGCCGTCCGCGTCCGGCTCGAAGCCAAGCAGGCCGAGCTCGACAAGGCGGTCGCCGAACTCGACGTCGCCAAGGACCGGCTGGAGGAACTCCGCTCGCGCCTCAAACGGGCGCTCGTCGCCCTGCGCGAGCGGCTGGTGGCGATGTACGAAACCGGCAGCCCCGACCTGCTCAGCGTGATCGTCAGCTCGGGCGACTTCGACGACCTCGCCGCCCGCACCGAATACCTCGACCGCCTGCACGGCATGGACGAGGCCGTGGTCGGGCGGGTGCGCGAACTGCGCGATCAGGTACAGAGCCTGGTCACCCGGCTGCGCAGCGCCAAGGACCGGATCGAAGCGGCCCGTGACGCGATCGCCTCCGAAGAGCAGGCGCTCCTCGACGCCCGCGCCGCCCTGCAGAGCCGCCAGCGGCAGCTCCTCGACGCCCGCGGCAGGCGCGAAGCGGCGCTGGAGCAGATCGGTTCGCACGAAGAAGAGCTCGAGGGCGAGGTCGCCGAGCTGCAAGGGGAGCTCGCGGCGCAGCTTTCCGCGACCGGGGCGACCCCGCTTCCGGCGGGGCCGATCATCGGCGGCAGCGGCGGCCTGATCTGGCCGGTCAACGGCACCGTGGTCTCGGGCTTCGGCATGCGCTGGGGCCGCATGCACGAGGGGGTGGACATCGCGGTGCCGGAAATGACGCCGATCCGCGCTGCCGCCTCCGGCACCGTGATCGCCACCCAGTCGGAGGCCGAAAGCGGCGGCTACGGCAACTTCACCTGCATCGACCACGGCGGCGGGCTCTCCACCTGCTACGCCCATCAGACCTCGTTTGCGGTCGCCGCGGGCCAATCGGTTTCCCAGGGGGACGTCATCGGGTACACCGGCTGCACCGGGCATTGCCTCGGGCCCCACCTGCACTTCGAGGTTCGTATAAACGGCTCCCCAACCGACCCGATGGGTTACCTTTAGCAATCAGGCCCCCGATGATTCGCCAGGCCCACACCTACCTGGTAGGTGCGATGGGAGGGGCGACGTTGATCGCCATCGCCATCGCGGTCTTTGTCATGCTCGTTTCGGCCCAGGTCTTCAGGGACTGGCCGATCGCCGCGCTGGGCGACGGTGGCGGCGAGGACGCCGGGGTCTCGAAAGCGCAGCCGGCCGGATCGGCGGGGACTGCCGCCGGAACCGGTGCCGGAACCGTGGCCACCGCCGCCGCGGACGCGGGTCGGCAGGCGCGTGCCGGGCTGCGCGACAGCACCGGCTCGACCACGACCGGCGGCGGCGTCGGGACGACGACGGGGGGCGGTGGCAACACCGTGGAACCGGGAGCCGGCGGCGGCCAGGACGGCGGCTCCGGTGGCTCGCCTCAGACGACGGGCGCCTCCAATCCGAGCGGTGGCGGTGCCGCCGGCTCCGGCGGCGGCGCTGCAGGTGGCGGCGGCAAAACCAGTGGCGGATCGGGTGGTTCGACCTCGCCTTCGAGCCAGGTCACCCAAACCGTCAACGACACGGTCGGCAAAGTCGATGAAACGGCGCTTGGCGGCACCCTCGGCGGCAGCGGCGCGACCGAAGCGACCGAAGGCGTCGTCAACGGCGTCGCCGGCCCCGACTCGACGGTCGGAAAAGTCGTCGACGAAGCCGTCGGCGCCGTCGGCGGCGTCCTCGGCGGAAAACCCTGAACCGGCTGGCGCCGGAGATGCGCCGCTAGATGTGACAATGCCGGTCCGATGGCAGAGCGAGAACAGGCGGGGTCGGTCGCGAGCGGCGACCCGATCGAGGGTTCGGCGGTCTACCCGGCCGGCAGCCGGGTCAACGAGCGCGGTCATCTCGAGGTAGCCGGCTGCGACCTGGTCGACCTCGCGGCCGAGGTCGGGACGCCTGCCTACGTCTACGCCGAGGACGACATCCGCGCCCGCGCCTGCGCCTACCGCGAAGCCTTCGAGCGCCGCAGCGAGGACTTCGAGGTCCTCTTCGCCAGCAAGTCGCTGCCCTGCACCGCCGCCTACCGGCTCTTCGCCGAGGAGGGGCTCTCGGTCGACGTTGCCTCCGGCGGTGAGCTGCACATGGCACTGCGCGCGGGCTTCGACCCCGAACGCATCCATATGCACGGCAACAACAAGACCGATGAGGAGATCCTCTTCGCCGCCCGCGCCGGCGTCCGCCACCTGATCCTCGACTCCTTCGACGAGATCGAGCGCTGCGAGCGGCTGCTCGACTCCTCCCAGCGGGTGCTGATCCGGGTTACGCCCGGCATCAAGCCCTCGACCCACGACTACATCACCACCGGCCAGCTCGATTCCAAGTTCGGCTTCGGGCTCGAGGACGGGTTGGCGGCGCGGGCGATCGAGCGGGTCCTGGCCTCCGACAAGCTGGAGCTGGTCGGGCTGCACGCCCACATCGGCTCGCAGATCTTCGAGCTGGAGCCCTACACGCTGGCGATCCGGGCGCTCGGCGAACTGGCCGGCGAGTGGTGCCGGGTCGTCAACGTCGGCGGCGGCCTCGGGGTCGCCTACACGGCTGAGGACGAGCCGCCCTCGATCGACTCCTACGTCGACGTCAAGGTCCGCGGCGTCGCCGAGGTCTTCGGCGCGGGGGTGCGGATCCTGGTCGAGCCGGGCCGCTCGCTGGTCGCCAACGCCGGCGTCACCGCCTACCGCGTCGGCACCGTCAAGGAGATCCCCGGCGTCCGTACCTACGTGGCCGTCGACGGCGGCATGTCGGACAACCTGCGGCCGATGCTCTACGGCTCGCGCTACGAGGCGCTGATCGCCGACCGCGCCGCGGTCCCGCCCGACACCCTGGTGACGGTCGCCGGCATGCACTGCGAGTCCGGCGACATCCTCGTCCGCGACGCGATGATGGCCGAACCGGGCGTCGGCGACGTGCTGGTCACCCCCGCGACGGGCGCCTACGGCTACGCGATGGCGAGCAACTACAACGGCGTGCCCAGGCCGCCGGTCGTCTTCTGCCGTGACAGCGAGGCGCGGGTCGTGGTCCGGCGCGAGACCTACGAGGACCTGACCGCGCGCGATGTCTGAGGCGGCGGCATGAGTGAGGGGTTCAAACCCGTCCGCATCGGGCTGCTGGGACGCGGCACCGTCGGCACCGCCTTCGCCGACCTGCTGGCGGAGCGGGCGGAGGCGGTCGAGGCGGCGACCGGGCGGAGGCCTGAGATCGCCGGCGTGCTGACCCGCAGCGAGGGGGATTTCGGCTCGATTCTCGCCGGCTCCGACCTCGTCGTCGAGCTGATGGGGGGGACCGACCCCGCCCGTGACTTCGTGCTCGACGCGCTGCGGGCCGGCAAGCCGGTCGTCACCGCCAACAAGCAGCTGCTGGCCCAGCACGGCGACGAGCTCTTCGGCGTCGCTCGCGAGGCGGGCGTGCAGCTGCGCTTCGAGGCGGCCGTGGCCGGCGTGATCCCGATCGTGCGCACGATCCAGGAGAGCTTCGGGGCGACCAAGATCTCCAAGGTCTTCGGGATCGTCAACGGCACCACCAACTTCATCCTCAGCGAGATGGCGGCGACCGGCGCCGGCTACGACGAGGTGCTGGCGCGGGCTCAGGAGCTCGGCTATGCCGAGGCCGACCCCAGCGACGACGTCAGCGGCGCCGACGCGGCGGCGAAGATGGCGATCCTCGCCCGCCTCGCCTTCCACACCCCGGTCACGCTCGCCGGGGTCCCCTACGAGGGGATCGAGGGGATCCAGCCCGACGACCTCGCCTACGCCAAGGAGCTGGGCCTGTCGCTGAAGCTGCTCGGCGCCGCCGAGCGCCGCGACGGCGGCATCAGCGTTCGCGTCTTTCCCTGCTTCCTCTACCCGGGCCACCCGCTGGCGCCGATCGAGGGTCCGTTCAACGCGGTCATGGTCGAGGCGCCGGCGATCACCGAGGTGACGATGTCCGGGCCCGGGGCGGGGGGGCTGCAGACCGCCTCGGCGGTGCTCGGCGACGTCGTCTCGATCCTCGCCGGCGACGCGCCGGTGCACGAGACCCGCGACCGAGCTGCCGCTCGTCGCCGACGTCACCTCCTCCTTCTATCTCTACCTCGAGGTCGCCGACCGCCCCGGCGTGCTGGCCCGGATCGCGACCGTGCTCGGCGACCACGACGTCTCGGTCAAGAGCGTCGTCCAGCGCGGCGCCGACGACGACGCGCGCCTCGTGATGGTCGTCCACGAGTGCCTGGAGTCGCGCTTCGCGGCCGCGGTCGAGGCGCTCGAGGGGCTGGAGGACCTGCGCGCCGCGCCCCGGTCCATCCACGTGATCGAGGAGGAGTTCTGATGAACTCTGCAAGCTGGCGAGGTCGTCGGTAATGGCGGCGCCGCTGATCGAGCGCTACCGCGACCGTCTCTCGCTCGAGCCCGGCGACCCGGTGGTGAGCCTGAACGAGGGCTCGACGCCGCTTGATCGAGGCGCCGCGGCTCTCGGAGCGGATCGGCGCCCGCGCCTACCTCAAGTTCGAGGGCGCAAACCCGACCGGCTCCTTCAAGGACCGGGGGATGACGGTCGCCGTCTCGCGCGCCAAGGGGCGTGGGGCGGAGGCGGTGATCTGCGCCTCGACCGGCAACACCGCCGCCAGCGCCGCCGCCTACGCGGCCCGCGCGGGGCTGCGGGGCGCGGTGATCGTGCCCGAGGGCAAGATCGCGATCGGCAAGCTGGCGCAGGCGCTGATGCACGGCGCCCGCGTCGTCGCCCTGCAGGGGAACTTCGACGACGCCCTGACGATCGTCCGCGAGCTCTCCCAGAAGCACCCGATCGAGCTCGTCAACTCGGTCAACCCGCACCGGATCGAAGGCCAGAAGACCGGCGCCTTCGAGGTCGTCGAGGAGCTGGGGGAGGCGCCCGGCGCGCTGGCGATCCCGGTCGGCAACGCCGGCAACGTCACCGCCTACTGGCGCGGCTTCCAGGAGGCAGCCGACCTTCGGGCTCATAACCCGGAGGTCGAGGACACGGGTTCGAGACCCGTTCTCTACGGCTTCCAGGCCGAGGGCGCGGCGCCGCTGGTCAGCGGCGAGCCCGTCGCCAATCCCGAGACGGTCGCCTCGGCGATCCGGATCGGCAACCCCGCGCGCTGGGAGGAGGCGATGGCCGCCTTCACCGCCTCGCGCGGTCGCGTCGCCGCCGTCTCCGACGAGCAGATCCTCAACGCCTACCGCTGGCTGGCCGACCGCGAAGGCGTCTTCTGCGAGCCCGCCTCGGCCGCCTCGGTGGCGGGGCTCCTGGCCCATGGCCTGCCCGTCGTCGAGGGAGCGATGCCACCCGAGTCGGTCGTCTGCGTCCTCACCGGCCACGGCCTCAAGGACCCCGACACCGCGCTCGGCAAGGCCCCCGCGGTGATCAACTGCGACAACGACCTCAGCGCCGTCGAGCGCGCCGTCTTCGCTTGACCGCGCGTCACCGACTCGTCCGCGTCCCCGCCTCCTCGGCCAACCTCGGCCCCGGCTACGACGCGATGGCGGCGGCGGTGTCGCTGCACCTGGAGCTGGAGGTGGAGGAGGCGGGGGAGTTCTCGCTCGAGCCCGGCGGGCTCGAGGTCTCGACCGGGCGCGACAACCTGATCGTGCGGGCCTTCGAGAGCCTGCATCCGGCCGATGGCATCGCCTTCCGGCTGCGCACCGAGATCCCGCTGGCGCGTGGGCTCGGCTCCAGCGCGGCGGCGATCGTCGCCGGCCTCTTCGCCGCCGACCACCTCTTCGAGCTGGCGCTGTCGAAGGAGGAGATGCTGGCGCGGGCGACCGAGCTGGAGGGCCACCCCGACAACGTCGCCGCGGCGATCTACGGCGGCTTCGTCGTCTGCGGGGCGGGCGAGGGGGGCGCCCCGCTGGCCGCTCGCTTCGATCCGCCGGAGGGGCTCGAGGGCATCGTCGTGATCCCGCCCGAGGAGGTCTCGACCGAGCGCGCCCGTGAGGCGATCCCGGCCCAGGTGCCGCTCGGCGACGCGGTGGCCAACGTCTCCGCCGCGGCGTTGCTCGTGCTCGGCCTGCGCAGCGCCGACCTCGACCTCGTCTCCCGCGGCCTGCGCGACAGCATCCACCAGGAGCGCCGCCGCGACCTCTACCCGCGCTCGATGGAGATCGTCGACGCTGCCGGCGAGCTGGGCGCCCTGGGGGCGACGATCTCCGGCGCCGGTCCCGACCGTCCTCGTCTGGACCACCTGGCAGGACGCCGGCAACGTCGCGATGGCTTTGGAGGAGCGCTGCGCCGGCTGGGCCGAGGTCCGCCGCCTGCCCTTCGCACCCCTCGGCGCCGACGTTCCAGAGCTCTGAGATGGACTGGGTCGTCCGCATCGGCCTGGTCGAGCTGGCGCTGGGCGGGTTGCTGGGCTGGGCGATGGTGATCCGCGGCGAGAAGCCGGAGTGGCTGCGGCGGATCGGCGTCGTCGCCCCGCAGCGAATCCGCCAGGTTCACCTCGACTACGTGATGATGGGCTTGATCCTGGTCGCCGTAGGCCTCGCGGTTCCCGACCTGCCGACGGCGATTGCCGCCGCGCTCGTCTTCGGCACCTTCGTCAACCCGTTCCTCTTCGTCCCGCTCGCCTTCGATCCCGATGCGGAGCAGCGAGGCTGGTACCGGCTGCTGGCGGTCGTCTCCTTCATCGGCGTCAGCGGCGGCCTCGTCGCCGCCGCGATCGTCGGGCCAGGCTAAGGCTGAAGGCGGGTGTTCGGGCGGCGTTCGTCCATGCCCGGGAAAGGACGAACGCCGATGCCGTGGCTAGCATCGCGTGCATGCCAAGCCTGCCGAAGTCCCCGCTGCTCGCCGTCCTCGGCGCCGCGCTCGCGCTCGCGCTTCCCGCCTCCGCCGGCGCGACGTTGGTCTACGTCAAGAACCCGATGAACCCAGCCGTCTTCGCCGCCAACGACAACGGCGGCGGCGCCTTCAGGGTCGGGCCGGGTACGAACCCGCGGGTCTCGCCCGACGGCGACGTGATCGCCTATGCGCACGAAGGGGGCGGCGGCAAGCGGGAGCTGAAGCTGGCCGCGGCCGTGGGGGGTGGCTCGAAGACCGTCCTGACCGGCTTGCAGGACAGCTTCTACGTGACCTTCTCGCCCGACTCGAAGCTGGTCGCCGCGTTGCGTGGGCCCGAACTCGGCAAGCGCAAGCTGGTCCTGGTCGACGTCGTCAGCGGCACGCTCCTGCGCACGATCGCGACGGGTTACTTCAGCGGCTTCAGCTTCTCGCCCGACGGCACCGAAATCGTCTACGCGAAAGCCAGCAGCGAAAAGTTCCCTCCCCGGAGTGACGTCTTCAGGGTTCCGGTGGGCGGCGGCAAGGCGGTCCAGCTGACCGATGATCACATCTCCCAGGACCCGCTCTGGGGGCCGAACGAAAAGATCGTCTTCGTCAAGCTGCTCGGCGCCAAGCAGCGCAAGTACGGCCCCAAGAACGAGCTCTTCCTGATGAACCCCGACGGCAAAGGGGTCAAGCGCCTCACCTACACCAAGGTCGGCCCGTTGCTGCAGGGGCTGTTCCCGACCGAGTGGTCGGCCGCCGGCAACCGGCTGCTGACCGAGTTCCAGGGCCAGGACACGAGCTACGCCGTGGTTGTCAACCCGCAGAGCGGCGCCCAGCGGCCGCTGCACAGGACCGGCGAGCAAGGCTTCGTCGGCACGGCTCTCTCGGCCGACGGCTCGACCGTCCTCGGCTTCACCGGCGGCTTCGAACCCGGTCCGAACCACAACGTCGCCACCGTCCCCTACGGCGGCGGCAAATTGACGACGCTGGTCAAGAACGCCTTCGAACCCGACTGGAGCCGGTAGCGGGGCGACTTTCTTTCGCTATGCGACCGAAAGTCGCCCCGGTCAATCGAGCAGGCCGACCTGGCGCAGGATCGAGACGCTGTCCGAGTAGACGTCCTTGCGCTTGACCAGGCCGTCCTCGAAGGGGATCACGTCGAGCCCGTCCCACTCGACCCGGTGGCCGGTCGGCTCGGCGGTGAGGTCGCCGCGACGCATCGTCTTCGCGTGGGTTGCGGCGGCGGTCCATTCCTGGACGGCGAGCCCCTCGCGCACGTAGAGGCGGCGGGTCGTGAACTCGATATCGGGCCAGGTCTCGAAGATCGAGCCGATGTGGGCGCGCACCTCCGCGCCGCTCGCCGACTCACCGGCGGTGTGGTTGGCGAAGACCATGTCGGGTGCGTGCATGGCCATGATCGCGTCGAGGTCGTGGGCGTTCCAGGCGTCGTTGTAGCGGGCGATCGCCGCCCTCAGCGCCTGCTCTGAATCCTTCCCTGGGTCGTTCATCCGTTCCTTTCCCGGTTGGCGAAGCGCAGGTATGGTCGCACGAGAACCCCGAGCGAACGGAGGAAGGCGATGGGCGGCTACTCGATCAAGCACCGCGACGAGTTCGAGTCGATGGAGGGCTCGGGCGACTGCACCTGGGGGCTCGCTCGCAAGGCGCTCGGCACCTCGGCCTTCGGCTTCAACCTGGTCGAGATCGCCCCCGGCGGCGAGATGCCCGAGCACGACGAGAACGAGAGCGGCCAGGTCGAGCTCTACGCGATCCTCGAGGGCGAGGCGGTGTTGCGGCTCGATGGCGAGGACCACCCGGCGCCCGCCGGCACCTTCGCCTCGATCGATCCCCCTGCAAGCCGCGCGATTCTCAACCGCTCCGACGCACCCGTCACCGCGCT
Source organism: uncultured Thermoleophilia bacterium (assembly GCA_963720455.1). Lineage (GTDB taxonomy): Bacteria > Actinomycetota > Thermoleophilia > Solirubrobacterales > 70-9 > VAYN01. Next base: position 317,858 of record OY970392.1, read on the forward strand.
GCTGATCGGCGTCCAGCCAGAGGGCGGCTACGAACCCATGTCATGGGCCTGAGCTAGCCCTATAATTCCCCGGCCCGTCAACCCGTCGCGCGCCCGCTCGGAGAAGGTGTGGAAACCGGGAGGTCAGATGCCGAAGCACCAGTCCGCCGGCGTCGAGCGTCAAGCGCTACTCGCCTGAGCTGCCCTACAAGCCACTTGTTTCGCCACCGAGCGTCGAAGACAAGGACGCCTGTGCGATCTATGCCTCCGTCCGCAAGGACGCGACGCCGAGCCACCGGCCGATCGAGCTGGCGATCCCGGCCCTGCAGAAGATGCTCCACCGCGCCGGCAACGTCGACGGCGAGGGCGACGGCTGTGGGCTGCTGCTCGACCTGCCGCGGAAGATCTGGGCCGAGGAGGTCCGCTCCGGTGGCCACGATCCCTCGCTCACCCTCGACGACGCATTTGCCGTCGCCCACATCTTCATCGAGCGCAAGCAGGACCGCGACAAGATCCAGCACGACGCCCGCGAGCTGCTCGCCCAGGGCGGCTTCCGCATCCTCGCCGAGCGGATCGGCGTCGTCGACTCGCCCGCGCTCGGCCCGACGGCGCGCGAGGAGGAGCCCCACTTCTGGCAGATCGCCGGGCTCGTCCCCGATGCCGGCAAGCGCGACCGTGTCCTCTTCGAGCTGCTGATCGAGCTGGAGGTACAGCTCGGCGTCCACGTCCCCTCCTTCTCCGCCACCACCTGCGTCTACAAGGTGATGGGCGCGCCGAAGGTGCTCGGCGCGTACTACCCGGACCTGCGCGACGAGCGCTTCGAGACGATCGGATGCTTCGGCCACAACCGCTACTCGACCAACACCTGGCCCTCGTTCAAGCGGGTGCAGCCGTTCTCGGCGCTCGGCCACAACGGCGAGATCAACACGATCGAACAGCTGCGCCAGGAGGCGAAGATGCTGTCGGTGCCGGTCCGCGCCGGCGCCTCGGACTCGCAGGACCTGAACCTGACGATCGACACGCTGGTCAGCCGCGAGGGACTGAGCCTGGCTGAAGCGATGGAGATGGTCGTGCCGCCGATCGTCGAGGAGATCCGCGGCCTGCCGGAGGAGCTGCGCGGCTTCTACATGTACCTGCGCCAGGCGATGGGCCCGTTCGCCCAGGGCCCGGTTGCATTGATCGCCCGCCACGGTGACGAGTGCGTGTTCTCCGCCGACGCCCTCGGCCTGCGGCCGCTGTGGCAAGTCGAGACCACCGAGGACTACGTGTTCAGCTCCGAGCCCGGGGTCGTCTCGGTCCACGAGATGGTCTCCGAGCCGAAGCCGCTGGCGCCGGGGGAGAAGGCGCTGGTGCTGATCGACCGCGCCAAGCGGCACTCGACGCTGCACCCGCACACGGAGATGCTGCGGATCGTCCGCGACAGCTGGCTGCGGCGCAACGGCGTCGACGGCGTGGCGCCGTACGAGCGCGCGATCGAAGCCGGCGGCCCGCTCGAGGGCGCCGACGTGCCGGGTTACTCCGACGCCGGCCCCGAGGAGCCGGTAAAGGTCTCCGACCGCGTTCTCGCCGGCTTCGGCTGGCAGCGCGACGACGTCAAACTCGTCCAGCAGATGGCTTCCAACGGGGCCGAGCCGGTCGGCTCGCTCGGCTACGACGGCCCGCTGGCGGCGCTCTCGCCCGAGCGTCAGAACCTCGCCGACTACTTCAAGGAGACGGTCGCCGTCGTCACCAACCCGGCGATCGACCGCGAGCGCGAGATGGAGCATTTCTCCACCCGCGCCGTCTTCGGCCGCCGTCCCTCGCTCGAGGATGCCAGCCTCGACACCGGCACCGTCGAAACTGCCTTCCCGGTGATCCTCGGCGGCCACCACGAGCTGGCGCCGCTCTCGGACTCGACCTACCGCCGGATCGCCCGCGATCATCGCACCTACCTGCTGGAGGACCTCTGGGAGGAGTTCCGCGGCCGCGCCGCGGTCGTCGACGTCTCCCTGCTCGAGTCTGAGACGACGCAGGGCGCGATCGAGCGGATCAAGCAGGAGGCGGTCAAACACGTCCGCGACGGCTCCGAGCTGCTGGTGCTGAGCGACCGCACCGTCTACGAAGGCGAGCGCCGCTTCCTCGACCCGCACCTGGCGACCTCGGCGATCGACATGGCCCTGAAGCAGTTCAAGGTCGCGCCCGGCGAAGAGAACCTGCGCCGCCGCTGCGGCATCGTGCTGCGCTCGGCGGCGCTCCGCAACGTCCACGACGTGATGCTGGCACTTGGTCTCGGCGCCAACGGGGTCTGCCCGTACACGATGGTCGAGGTGATCTGCGTCGAGGACTACGAGTCCGACGTCAGCAACCTCTGCGCCGCCCTGACCAAGGGGATCGAGAAAGTGATCTCGACGATCGGCATCCACGAGGTGCGCGGCTACGCCCGCCAGTTCTCCTCGATCGGGATCAAGCCGGAGCTGGCAGAGATCTTCCAGACCGAGGCCTTCGCCGCCTCGGTCAAGGGGGGGACCGGCTTCGCCGACCTCGACGCGGACACCAACGAGCGCGCGCGCGCCCTCAGCGGCGACGACGCGGCGGCCAAACCGGCGAAGACGTTCCGCTTCTACCCCAAGGTCTACAAGGCGGCAATCGCCACCGCCAACGGCTCCGGCTCCTACGAGGAATACTCGGAGAAGGTCCGCGACCTCGAGCAGCAGAGCCCGATCTCGATGCGCCACGTGATGGGTCTGAAGGGGGACCGCGATCCGGTTGCCGACGCGTCCAGCGTCGACGCCGGCATCGGTCACCACGACTACCCGATCGTGATCTCCTCGATGAGCTTCGGTTCGCAGTCCGAGCCGGCCTTCCGCGCCTACGCGGAGGCGGCGAAGGCGACCAACATCCTCTGTGTCAACGGCGAGGGTGGCGAGATCCGCGACATGTACGGGAAATACCGCAAATGGCGTGGCCAGCAGGTCGCCTCGGGGCGCTTCGGCGTCTCGGCGGAGATGCTCAACTCCTCCTACGTCGCCGAGATCAAGATCGGCCAGGGCGCCAAGCCCGGCGAGGGCGGCCACCTGCCCGGCAAGAAGGTCTCCGAGAAGGTCGCCGCGGCGCGTAACGCGGCGCCCGGCACCGACCTGATCTCGCCCTCCAACAACCACGACCTCTACTCGATCGAGGACCTGGCCGAGCTGATCGACGAGCTGAAGACGGTCAACCCCGACGTGCGCGTCTCGGTCAAGGTGCCGGTGGTGCCGAACATCGGCACGATCGGTCTCGGGATCGCCAAGGCGGGGGCGGACATCATCACCCTCTCTGGCTTCGAGGGCGGCACCGGCGCCGCCCGCCAGCACGCGCTACGCCACGTCGGCCTTCCCTCCGACATCGGTACGCGCGCCGTCCACCGGGCGCTGATGGAGGCCGGGTTGCGCAACCGGGTCGAGATCTGGGCCGACGGCGGCTACCGCACCGGCCACGACATCGTCAAATTGCACTGCCTCGGCGCCAACCGGGTCGGCTTCGGCACCCTGGCGATGGTCAGCCTCGGCTGCACGATCTGCCGCGGCTGCCAGCTCGACACCTGCCACGTCGGCATCGCGACGCAGATCGAGACCGTGGAGCAGGCGCAGGAGCATGGGCTGAAGAAGTTCACTCCGCAGGAGGTCGACCTCGCCGCCGAGAGCTGCGCCCGCTTCTTCTCCGCGATGGGGGAGGAGGTCAAGCAGGTGGTCGCCTCGCTCGGCTACGACCGCGCCCAGGACCTGGTCGGCCGCTACGACCTGCTGGAGCAGGTCGCGGCCCACGACTCGATCGACCTGACGCCGCTGATCACCCCGCTGGAGGAGTTCCTCGACCTCGAGCCGATCGACCTGCCGGTGGCCGAGAGCGCCGACGCGCGAGCCGAGGCCGGCCTTGTCGTCGCGCGGCCGATCCGGATGGAGGAGAAGCAGGCCTCCCACCAGATCGCCGCCCTCGCCGGCGACATCTGTCCCGGTCGCACGATCCGCAGTGAGTTCCCGCGCCCGACCGACGCCGACGACCGCGTCCTCGGCACCGAGCTGGCCGGGGCGATTGCCCGCTCCCGCATCTTCGAAGACGGGCCCGAGTCCAACGACGAAATCCTCGCCAGCCTCGAGTTCAACGGCGGCTCGGTCGCCGGTCAGGGCCTCGGCGCCTTCAATGCCTACGGCGTCTCGATCCGCGTCGAGGGCGGCGCCCAGGACGGCGTCGGCAAGGGGATGCTGGGCGGCTCGATCGCGATCCTCAAGGGCAAGGGTGCCAAGGGCCAGCGCCTCAACGGCTCCGTCGGCAAGTCCTTCGCCTACGGCGCCCAGCGCGGCCGCCTCTACGTCCAGGGCTCAGCCGACTCGCGCTTCTGCATCCGCCTCTCCGGCGCCGACATCGTCCTCGCCGGCGAGCCCGAGCACAACATCGACGACAGCCGCGGCTGCGTCGTCGACCGCGCCAACGCCAAGGGCTTCGCCTTCGAGTACATGACCTCCGGCCGCGCCCTCGTCCTCGGCGACCTCGGCCCCTGGGCCTGCGCCGGCATGACCGGTGGCCGCGTCTACGTCCGCCACAACGCCTTCGGCATCGACCGCGACGCGATCCAGCGCCGCCTCGGCGAGGGCGCCAAAGTCGAGCTCAAGGACCTCGACGCCGAGGCCCTCCTCGACATCGACGACCTGACCAAGCACTACGCCACCGAACTCCGCGCCACCGACCAGAGCGAGGAGGCCGACCGCGTCCTCGCCCTGGCCGCCGACGCGACCAGCAACTTCCTCATGATCGTGCCTCACAAGGTCCAGGCGGACCCGAGTATTTCGACGGAGTAACTAAATACTTGAACGTTCTTGATCTAACTTCCTTTTAACGGTATGAATGTCATTTATTGAGTGACTTCATATCCACAGGGAGGTTGGTCGAGTGCGGTGCTGGAATGCAGTTGTTCGCCGGGCGAGTTGGGCCAGTGCGCTGGCTTTGGTTTTGCTGAGTAGCTCCGCGATCCCGGCCCTGGCCGAATGCACCGGCAGTTTTCTCGTCAAGTTCGGCGGCGACTCCTCAGGTGCCGGCCACCTCTCCTCTCCCGTCGACGTCGCCACCGATTCTGCAGGCAACGTCTGGGCCGCCGATACCGCCCACGACCGCATCCAGGAGTTCGACTCCGAAGGTAAATTCATCCGCCAGTTCAGCACTTCGAACCCAAAGAGCATCGCGATCGACTCAGGGGGCAACGTCTGGGTTACTGACGGCGTCTCGGTGGTAAGTGAGTACACCAAAGAAGGCGAATTCATCCGCTCATTCGGCAGCTTTGGCACCGGCAACGGCCAGTTCGAGGGCGTGGGGGGAATTAGCATTGATCCCGAAGGCAAAGTCTGGGTTGTCGACCTCCTCAACAACCGGGTCCAGCGCTTCAGCGCAACTGGCGAATACCTGAGCAAATTCGGCAGCAGTGGATCGGGTAACGGCCAGTTCAAAGAACCACAGGGCATCGACGTCGACTCCGAAGGCAACATCCTTGTCGCCGACACCGGCAACAACCGGATTCAGGAATTCAACGCGGCTGGCGAATACGTGCGCAAATACGGCACCGAAGGCACCGGCAACGGCCAGTTCAAATCCCCGCTCGACGTCGCCGTTGACCCCGAAGGCAAGGTCTGGGTGGCCGACACCAACAACAACCGCATACAGCGCTTCAGCTCTAAAGGCGCCTACCTGAGCAAATTCGGGACCTGGGGCCCGAACGACGGCCAGTTCGTAGAAGCGCAGGGCATCGCCACCGATGCCAAAGGCAACGTCTGGGTTGCGGACAGGGGGAACGACAGGGTGCAGGGGTTCACCTCCGCCAGCGCATTTCTCGTCAAGTTCGGCGGCGACTCCTCAGGTGCCGGCCACCTCTCCTCTCCCGTCGACGTCGCCACCGATTCTGCAGGCAACGTCTGGGCCGCCGATACCGCCCACGACCGCATCCAGGAGTTCGACTCCGAAGGTAAATTCATCCGCCAGTTCAGCACTTCGAACCCAAAGAGCATCGCGATCGACTCAGGGGGCAACGTCTGGGTTACTGACGGCGTCTCGGTGGTAAGTGAGTACACCAAAGAAGGCGAATTCATCCGCTCATTCGGCAGCTTTGGCACCGGCAACGGCCAGTTCGAGGGCGTGGGGGGAATTAGCATTGATCCCGAAGGCAAAGTCTGGGTTGTCGACCTCCTCAACAACCGGGTCCAGCGCTTCAGCGCAACTGGCGAATACCTGAGCAAATTCGGCAGCAGTGGATCGGGTAACGGCCAGTTCAAAGAACCACAGGGCATCGACGTCGACTCCGAAGGCAACATCCTTGTCGCCGACACCGGCAACAACCGGATTCAGGAATTCAACGCGGCTGGCGAATACGTGCGCAAATACGGCACCGAAGGCACCGGCAACGGCCAGTTCAAATCCCCGCTCGACGTCGCCGTTGACCCCGAAGGCAAGGTCTGGGTGGCCGACACCAACAACAACCGCATACAGCGCTTCAGCTCTAAAGGCGCCTACCTGAGCAAATTCGGGACCTGGGGCCCGAACGACGGCCAGTTCGTAGAAGCGCAGGGCATCGCCACCGATGCCAAAGGCAACGTCTGGGTTGCGGACAGGGGGAACGACAGGGTGCAGGGGTTCACCTCCGCCAGCGCATTTCTCGTCAAGTTCGGCGGCGACTCCTCAGGTGCCGGCCACCTCTCCTCTCCCGTCGACGTCGCCACCGATTCTGCAGGCAACGTCTGGGCCGCCGATACCGCCCACGACCGCATCCAGGAGTTCGACTCCGAAGGTAAATTCATCCGCCAGTTCAGCACTTCGAACCCAAAGAGCATCGCGATCGACTCAGGGGGCAACGTCTGGGTTACTGACGGCGTCTCGGTGGTAAGTGAGTACACCAAAGAAGGCGAATTCATCCGCTCATTCGGCAGCTTTGGCACCGGCAACGGCCAGTTCGAGGGCGTGGGGGGAATTAGCATTGATCCCGAAGGCAAAGTCTGGGTTGTCGACCTCCTCAACAACCGGGTCCAGCGCTTCAGCGCAACTGGCGAATACCTGAGCAAATTCGGCAGCAGTGGATCGGGTAACGGCCAGTTCAAAGAACCACAGGGCATCGACGTCGACTCCGAAGGCAACATCCTTGTCGCCGACACCGGCAACAACCGGATTCAGGAATTCAACGCGGCTGGCGAATACGTGCGCAAATACGGCACCGAAGGCACCGGCAACGGCCAGTTCAAATCCCCGCTCGACGTCGCCGTTGACCCCGAAGGCAAGGTCTGGGTGGCCGACACCAACAACAACCGCATACAGCGCTTCAGCTCTAAAGGCGCCTACCTGAGCAAATTCGGGACCTGGGGCCCGAACGACGGCCAGTTCGTAGAAGCGCAGGGCATCGCCACCGATGCCAAAGGCAACGTCTGGGTTGCGGACAGGGGGAACGACAGGGTGCAGGGGTTCACATGCGTCTAGCCGGTGCACTGCCGAACTGACGGTTACTGCCGGCCAACAGCTCCGCGATCGCCCGGACCTCTTGCAGCAGCCCGTCGAGCATGCGCTCGGTTTCGGCGTGGAGCCGATACTCGGCGGCGCGGCGGTCGGCCTCGACCTGGTCGATGCGCTGCTCGAGGGCGCGGGTGCGGTCGTCGACCTTGCGGATCGAGCGCTCCAGCTTCTTCTCCGTCTTGCGAACTCGCTTCTTGACGTAGAGGCGGGTTTCCTCGCGGATGCTGTCGAGTTCGCGCTGGAGGGCGGGGTCGTCTTTGCCGCTTTCGGTGAGCATCTCTTCGACCCCGAGGCGGACGCGCTCGATCTCCTGGTGGAGCTGGGCACGGGCGCGGTCGGCGGCGGCGGAGATCCCCGGGGGCTCGGGTGGCGCGGGCTCACTCGGGTTCGGCGGGTAGTTCACGGTCGGGATCCTAGGGACGGCGGTGGCTGGAACTCGAACTGTGCCTTTTTACCCCCATGGAGCAAAAAAGCTCGGTTCGGCGGTAGTGGCCGGCTACCGGCGCAGCACGTAGAGGCTGAAGCGGCCGACCGTCAGCTGGTCGCCGTCGCGCAGCGGCCCCCACTCGACCGTTTCGCCGTTGACGAAGACGCCGTTGAGGCTGCGGTCGTCGAGGACCCGCAGGGTCTTGCCGGGCTCGGCGACGAGCAGGGCATGGCGGCGGGAGACGCTGGGGTCGTCGATCCGCAGGTCCGCGGTGGGGCTGCGGCCGATCCGGGTCCAGCCGCGTTCGATCGGGAAGACGTGAACCTCGTCGTCATCGCTCTTCAGCGCCAGGCAGTAGCCGGGCATCGAGTGCGCCTCGCGGGCCTCCTGCAGCCAGCTCGGCGGTTCCGCCAGGTTGGGGATGGCGAACTCGGAGGTCGTCGCGCTGTGGTCCTGCCGGGCCGCGAAGATCGAGTCACGGCGGAACTGAGAGGCGCCGCAGCTGGGGCACTCGGGAAGCTCGTCGGTCTCCTGCATCGAAAGCTGGGATCCGCAGGCGATGCAGAAGAAAGTGCCCTCGCCGGGGGTCGCGCCGGTCGTGTAGCGACCGTCGAGTGGGGCGCTGCTGATGATGTCGAAGATCGGTGACCTCCCTTCGTGCGTCTTGGAACGATCCTAGCGCGCGCGGCATCGCGCGTCACTCAATTTTGATGATGCGGTCGTGGTCGGAGGCACGCGAATAGAATCGCGCCGCGATGGGCCCGATCAGCGCGGAGACCGAGATCGACGCCCCGCGCGAGCGGGTCTTCGAGACGATCGGCGACCTCGCCCTCCGGTCCTGCTTCACCGACCACTTCCTCTCCGCGCTCCACCTGACCCGGATCGAGTCCTCCGGACTCGGCGCCGGCGCCCGCTTCCGGGTCGAGGCACCGCTGCGCTCGGTCTGGATGGACACGACGATCGTCGAGCTGGAGGCGCCCTACCGGATCGTCGAGCGGGGCCAGGGCGGCCGCGCCAACCGCATCCGCACCAACACGGTCTGGGAGCTGACCGCGGGGCCGGGCTCGTTGACGACGGTGCGGATGTCCCACTGGACCGAGCCGGGGTCGGTCGATCGCGGGCTGGAGATCCTCTCGGCAGCCTCGATCTGGCAGCAGCGCAGCTGGCGCGAGGCGATGCGCAGGCTCCGCGACGGGCTCGAGTCCGGCGCCTGGGAGGGCGAGCAGATCTCCGTCGCCGGGGGCAACCGCTACGCGACCGGCATCCCTTAATAGACTCTCGCCCGCCGATGTCCCGGAACCGCAGATTCGCCCTGCCGCTGCTCGTCGCCCTGGCCCTCGCCGCCCTTGCGCTGGGCGTGTCCGCCTGCGGCTACGAGAGCCACGAGACCGAGGTGGTCGAGGGTGAGCCGGTCGAGCTCGGCGAGCTCTCGTTCAACGTCACCTTCTCGCGCTACCTGAACCCGAACGACACCGAGGACTCCGCTTACCTGGTCGGCCAGGAGGAAGCGCCGCCCGGCTTCAGCTACTTCGGCGTCTTCTTCGAAGTCCAGAACGACAGCGAGGAGCCGCAGGCGCTGCCCTCGACGCTGGAGATCACCGACGCTGACAAGACGAAGTTCGAGGTGCTGCCGAGCGGAAGCCTCTACGCGCTCGAACTGGGCGGCGAGGTCGAAGCCGAAGAACAGGTGCCGGTGCTGGACTCGACCGCCGACCTCGGCCCGATCGAGGGCTCGGTGGCGATCTTCCTGCTGCCGGAATCGGCGAACGAGAACCGGCCGCTGACGCTGCACATTCCCGGCGCCGACGGCGAGAACGGCGAGGTCACGCTCGATCTCTAGGGTCGGTGTGCCGCCAGGCTAGAGGCCGGCGGAGAGCACCTGGGCGGCGGCGGGTGCGGCGACTTCGCCGCCGGAGGCTTCTGCTTCGATCAGCAGCACCCCGACCGCCAGCCGCGGTTTCTCGGCCGGGGCGAAGGCGGCAAACCAGGCGTCCTTGATCTGGACCGGGTTCTCCTCATTCTCCTGGCCGGGTTTGGGTCCCAGCTCGGCGGTGCCGGTCTTGCCCGCCACCTGCGCCTCGGGGATCGCCCCCGCGCTGCCGGTCCCTTCGACGACGACACCGGTCATCAGCTCGGTCATCTCGTCGGCCAGCTTCGCCGACATCACCGTCACCGGCTCCAGGTCGGGCCGCAGCTTCCTGGTGGTGACGATCGAGGTCGGCTCGCGCACTCCGCCGTTGGCGATCGTCTGGGCCACGGTCGCCATCTGCAGCGGCGTCGCCAGCACCTTGCCCTGGCCGATCGCCGAGACGCCGAGGTCGATTTCTTCACCGATCTCGGTCGGGATCGTCGACTCGGCCGGCTCGACTTCGCGCACGACTCGCGGCGCGTAGAGCGTGGGCGGCGAGTTGAAGCCGAACTGTTCGGCCTTTTCCACCAGTTCGTCGTTGCCGATCTCCGGCCCCAGCGGCGCGAAGACGGCGTTGCAGGACTCGGCGAAGGCCTCGCGGAAGCTGCCGCCGCAGAACTCGCCGCCGGCGTTGTAGAGGAAGCGGCCGCCGACGTTGATCCCATTGGTGATTTCGAATTCGTCGTCGAGCGAGACGACGCCCTTCTCGAGCGCGGCGACCGTGGTGACCATCTTGAAGGTTGAACCCGGTGGCTGGGGGGCCGAGAACGCCTGGCCGGCGAGGGCCCGCACGTCGCCGTTGCGGGTATCGAGCACGGCGATGCCGCCGACGCGACCGGCCAGGGCCGAGACCGCCGCTTCCTGGAGCTCGGGATCGATCGTCGTCTTCACCGGCGCGCCGGGCTGGGGCTTGGCCTGCGCCAGCACCCGCACCGAAGCGCCGGACTCCTCCAGGGCGAGCAGCGACCCGCCCGGCTTGCCGGCGAGGCGGGCGTTGAAGGCGCGCTCCAGGCCGCTGATTCCGACCGGCGTTTCGGGGGTGAATCCCTGCTGCGCCAGCCGCGGCAGGTCTTCTTCTTCGGGGCTGCCGATTTCCCCGGTGACGTCGATCGAGGAGCTGCCCAGCGGGTGTTCGCGTTCCTCGGCCGGGCCCTCGGCCAGCGGTTCCCCGTCGCCGGCCAGGATCGGCGCCCGCGGCGCCAACTCGATCTGGCTTTCGAGGTGCTCGCCGCCGCGCAGCCCGGGGAAGACGAGGCTCGGGTCCCAGGCGATGCCCCCGTCCGCGTAGGGGAGCACGACCGCGTCCTCGAAGCCGCCGAAGGCGACGGTCGTGACCGCGATCGGTACCGGCACGGCCGTGTCGCCGCCGCGGGACGTGGTGTCCTCCGGCGAGCCGGGGTCGAGCGAGCGCAGCGTCGCCACCATCTCGGCTTCGCGGTAGGCGATCGCGAAGTCGTTGACGGTGATTGCCGCTTTCGAGGCCGGATTCAGCTCCCGGTACATGGCGGCGAATTCGTCCGCCGCCCAGGCCGCGGCGAAGCGCTCGGCGGCTTCCTTCTCCGGCGAGCCCGGCGCGCCGGTGGACGCGCCGAGGACGAAGGCGACGACCGCGACGACCGCGAGGGGGAGCGTGCGGGTGACCAAGCGACGTCGCCGCTCCACCTCGGATGAAGGCTGGCTCACTGCGTGAAAGGTAATAGAGCGATCCCCCGGCATGCTTGTATTCAGTGGTGACCGTTCTCGACTGGGCAATCGTGGCCTTCACCATCGCGCTCGGGATGTGGGGCTACCGGCAGGGTCTGATCGTGGGCGCGATGACGCTGGTCGGCTTCGGTGCAGGCGCTTTCGCCGGCAGCCGGCTCGGTCCGCTGGTGCTCGCCGAGGGCTCGGAGTCCCCCTACGCACCGCTCTGCGCGGCGCTCGGGGCGCTGCTGGCCGGGGCGCTGGTCGCGGTCGCGGTCGAGAGCTTCGCGCTGGGGCTGCGGGCGAAGGTGATCCGCCGGCCCGGCCTGCACCTGGCCGACGGTGCCGGTGGCGCGGCGCTGATCGCCTCGGTTGCGCTCGGCCTCGCCTGGGTCTTCGGCGCGGTCGCGCTGCACGCGCCGGGGACCGCTCGCCTGCGCGCCGACGTCCAGGAGTCGCTGATCCTGCGCAGCCTCAACCAGGTCCTGCCGCCCTCGTCCCCGGTCCTGAACGCGCTCGACCGGGTCGACCCGGCGCCGTCCGTGACCGGTCCGCGCGCTCTCGTCGCCCGCCCCGACGAAACGATCGCCACCGATCCGGAGGTGCTGGGCGCGGGACGCTCCATCGTGCGCGTGCTCGGCACTGCCTGCGGCCTCGGCATCGAGGGCTCCGGCTGGGCGGTCCGGCCCGGGCTCGTCGCCACCAACGCCCACGTCATCGCCGGCTCCGACGACACCACCGTCACCACCCAGGACGGGGTCGAGCTCGACGCCACCCCCGTCTACTACGGGCCGGTGGACGACCTGGCGCTGCTGCGGATCGGTGCGAACCTGCCGACCCTGCCGATCTCCGAGCAGCGCGAGACCGGCTCCGAGGTGGCCGTGCTCGGGTATCCCGAGAACGGTCCCTACGCGGTGGCGCCCGCCCGCCTCGGCGAAACGCGCCCGACGATCAGCGAGGACTCCTACGGCAACGGTCCGGTCGAGCGCACGATCGTGGCGCTGCGCGGCTCGGTGCGCAGCGGCAACTCGGGTGGCCCGCTGGTCGACGGCGAGGGGCGGGCGGTCGCCACCGTCTTCGCCGCCACCACCGCGGGACCCGCCGGCGGCTTCGCGATCCCCGCCGAGGACGTTCGCGCTGTGCTCGCCAAGATCGGACCCAGCGTCTCCACGGGGCCCTGTACCGGCTGAGCGTGATGCCCATCACTTACGTTCAGTAAGCTCGACTCCCGTGGAGTCAGTCACCTCGACCCAGGTCTCCGCCGGCGCTCCCGGCTCGGTCTGCCCACACTTCCACGCCGCGATCGAGCTGATCGGGAAGCGATGGACGGGGGCGATCGTCTGCGCCCTGACCGAGCGGCCGATGCGCTTCGGCGAGCTCGGCAAGGCCGTGCCCGGTCTCTCCGATCGCCTGCTCTCCCAGCGGCTGCGCGAGCTGGAGGAGGAAGGGTTGGTGGAGCGGGAGGTGGAAGCGGGCACGCCGGTGCGGGTGACCTACTCGCTGACCGAGATCGGGGCCGAGCTGGGTCCGGCGATCGGCGAGCTTCGCATCTGGGCCAAGCGCTGGAAAACCGGGTGACGCGCCTGGCACGGCGCATATCGGCGTCCTCAGTCGCTCGCGTGCAGAGCACGCCACGCTCCCTGCGTCCTTGATCTGCTTGGCCAGACGCGCCACCCGGAGCGTTATCTAGTCTCGGCAATATGGATTTGCCTGGTCCCTATCCAGTTGGCCGCTACGCCCAGAAACTTCAGGGTTGGATGCGTGAACGCGCGCGGGTGCAGCTGATCGGCGAGGTGACCGGCGTTAGCCGCAGCAAGGTTCAGGCCTACTTCGAGTTGCGCGACGGTCAGGGCGCCGTTCCCTGCACCATGTGGCTCAACGATCTGGAGAAGGCGGGGTTGCCAGAGGGGGCGCTGCGCGATGGAGCCGAACTGGTCATTGCGGGAGGGCCCGACTATTACCCGGGTGGGGGTCAGGCTTCTCCCAGCTTCAGCTTCCGCGCCACCCACTTGCGGCTGGCTGGGGAGGGCGACCTGCTGGCGCGCCTGCAGGCGCTGCGCAAGCAGCTCCGGGCCGACGGCCTGTTCGAGCTGCAGAAGCAGCTGATGCGACCGCTGCTGCCGAAGACGATCGGGGTGGTTACGGCGGAGACGGGGGCGGCCGGTCGCGACCTGCTGGCGGGATTGCGGCGCCGCGGCTGGGGCGGGACCGTGGTTTGGGCCTTCGCGCCGGTGCAGGACCGCCACGCGGCACCGGCGATCGCGGCCGCGATCCAGGGGCTGGCGGCCCGCCCGGAGATCGAGGCGATCGTGGTCACGCGCGGCGGCGGCAGCCTCGCCGACCTCTGGGCCTTCTGCGACGAGACGCTCTGCCGCACGGTGGCGATGCTGCGGGTGCCGGTGGTCAGCGCGATCGGGCACGAGCGCGACTCGACCCTGATCGACGACGTCGCCGCCGTGGCCTGCTCGACCCCGACCCACGCCGCCGAGGCGGCGGTGCCGTTGGATTGCCTCGCCGCCCGCCGCAGCCTGCAGCGCTGCGCCTCCTCGCTGCGCCGGGCGGGCGAAGGAGCGATCGGCGCCCGCGCCCGCCACCTCGCGGCGCTGGCGCGGGGACCGGCGCGGGCGTTGCAGCGCGAGCGCACCGGCCTCAACCAGAAGATCCGCGAGATCCGTGCCGCTGCCGAACGCGGCCTCGCCGAACGCGGCGGCTTCCAGCGCCGGATCACCACCGTCGTACTCGACCGGGCGCGTCGCCGCGGGCTCGAGCGCACGGTGGCGGCAAGCGCGGTGGAGAGCCGCCGCGGCGCCGGTCTCGAGCGCTCTGCGGCGCGCTCGCTGCAGCGGCGACGCGAGGCGCTGCGCAGAGCCGCCGTGACCCTGCGCGCCCACGATCCCGAGCGGACCCTGGAGCGCGGCTACGCGCTGGCGGAGACCGCCGCCGGCGACCCCGTCACCTCCGCCGCCGGTGCTGTCGCCGCCGCGGCGGTCAGACTGCGGTTCGCCGACGGGCGGGTGCAAGCGAAGATCGAGGGAGACGTTGAGCGAGACGCCGGATAGCTACGAGGCCGCGGTGGAGCGGCTGGAGGAGATCATCGACAGGCTCGACTCGGGTCAGGCGGGACTGCGCGAGACGCTCGATCTCTGCCGCGAGGGGCGTGGGCTGGTCAACTACTGCGCGGCTGAGCTGGAGGCGGTGGGGGAGGGGCTGAAGGAGTTGAATCTCGATGAGCTGGCGGCGAAGCTCGAGGTCTCGTCTGAATCCTGAGGCAATTCGGGGAGCGGAGGTGGGTTTCGCTTAACTTTTTTGAGATGCGCTGGCGGCTGGCTGGGATGTAGGGCGGCAAAAAAGTACAAGACGCTTCACCCACCTCCGCTCCCCGAATTGCCGCCTGCATCAGGTCCGGAGCAGAGACGGCCTAGGGCTGGGCAGCCGCGGCAGAGGGACCAGCTTCGTTCCTCGGGTGCGGCGACAGGGAAGTTGCCCTGGGTGATGTTGGTGATGGTTGCGGCGAGGCGCTGGCGGCCGGCCTCCATCTCGGTTGGGCCGAGGGTGGTGAGGGCGGGGTCGTCGGGGTGTTCGAGGAAGACGTAGGCGACCTCGACCTCGGGTGCGTTCAGTGCCTCGGCGACGGCGAGGGCGTAGATCGTGCGCTGGGTCTCGTAGCGGGCGGCGTGCTCCGCCGGGTCCTCGTCGCCGAGGCGGTCGGTCTTGTAGTCGACGACCAGGGGCGGCGCGCCGCCGCGCTCGGCCAGCAGGTCGATCGAGCCGCGCAGGACGGTGCCGCCGACGCCGAGCAGGATCGGCACCTCGGCTCGCACCCGCTCGGCGTCCTCCTCGATGCTCTTGCGCAGGGAGGAGCCGAGCCAGCCTCGCAGCGGCGCCATCACAGCCGCGAGCAGGCCGTCCCGTGTGGGTTCGAGGCCGGCAGCGGTCGCGTACCGCCCCGCCAGCGCCTCGGAAGGCTCGCTCCACCCGTTGGCCTGGCTCCACTCCAGCAGCGCGTGCACGGCGGCGCCCTGGGCCGTCCGCTCCTCGCGGGCCGAGGGGGCCGAGCCGCCACCTGCCTCCGGGTCGGGCGGTGCGTTCGTCCTTTCTCGGTCATGGGCCGACAAAGGACGAACGCGGTCGCCGAGGCCCAGCACGCGCTCCATGTAGAAGCGGTAGCCACATTCCTCGTGGGCGGAGATCGCGGTGTAGGAGAGGGGGCGGTTGGGGACGACCGGAGGGCGGCGCTCGACCAGGGGCGGCGGACCGTCGCCGAGCGGGCGGTCGGCGGCCGCCTCGCGGTGCGTCGCCCGCAGCTCTGTTACGCGCTTCGGCGAGGGCAGGTTGACGCGAACGGCGATCTCGGAGGAGGGGAAGCTCGCCGCGAGGCCCGGCCGCGGCTCGGGCGCGGGCACGGCTACCTCCGAGTCGGCGTCGCGCCCGACTCCCAGTGCCTCGACCAGGCGCTCGACGATCGGCGTGCCGGGCTTCGTCTCGCGTCCGGGCTCGGGTTTGACGACGCCGCTGAGGATCAGGCGCTCGCGGGCGCGGGTGGCGGCGACGTGGAAGAGGCGCAGCCCCTCCTCGGAGTCGCGCTCCCGCGCCTCCTCGCAGAGCTCGGCGTGGTCGTAGAGGTTGATCGAACCACTGCCGAGCCGGCGTAGCTGCATCCCGACACGCGGGGGCTGCTCCCGCCCCAGGGTGAGCAGCGGCGGTCGCGCCCCGGCCAGCAGGCTGCGCGAGAGGTCGGGAACCGCGACGACGCCGAACTCCAGCCCCTTGGCGTTGTGGACGGTCATGATCCGCACCCCGTCGTGACCCTCGGCGGCGGTCGCCGCCTGGGCCTCGGCGTCGCTCTCGGCGCGATCGGCGAGGAAGTCGAGCAGCCCGCGCAGGTCGCGCCCCTCGCGCGCCTCGAACTCGCTCGCCAGCCGCATCAGCTTGCGGACGTTGGCGAAGCGGGCCTCCCCGGCCGGGCGCATCAGCACCGCGAGGTCGTAGCCGGTCTCGGACGTCGCCGCCTCGATCAGGCCGGCCAGCGACAGTCGCGAGCCGCGCTCGCGCAGTCCGGAGAGCGTCGCGACGAAGCGCCGCAGGAGGTCGATCTCGCCGGCCGGGATCTGCTGTAGCCGCTCCGGCGCGGCCAGCTCCGGCTCGCCGGCGCCGACCGCCCGCTCCAGGGCCGGCCAGACGTGGCGCCGCCGGCCGGCCGCGGCCCCCAGCAGCCAGAGGGTGTCGGGCGCGGCGCCGCAGGCGGGCGAGGCGAGGGCGCCGTAGAGCGCCTCGTCGTCGAGTGGGTTGGCGAGCGTCGCCAGCAGCGCGCAGACGTCAGAGACCTGCTGCTGGGACCAGTAGCCGCGACCGCCGACGACGTAGGGCCGCAGCCCGGCCCGCTCCAGCGAGTCCTCGTAGGCGTCGAGGTGGGTGAAGGCGCGCAGCAGCACGACCATCTCGCCGCGATCGACGCCGCCGTCGGCCAGGGCGCGCAGGCGGGCGGCCACGGCGCGGGCCTCGGCCAGGCAGTTGAGCGGGGTGTGCCCGTCGATCGCCGGTTCCAGCTCGATCTCCTCCGTATCCCAGCCGTCGCGGGCGGTCAGCAGCAGCTCGACCGGCGGCCCCTGGCCGGCGGGCGGGTCGTCCGGCGGCGCCGCTCCGACCCGTAGCGGCCGGTAGCCCGCGCCGAACAGCGACGTGCCGAAGAGGTTGACGGCGCCGATCAGCTCCGGCCGCGATCGGAAGTTGCCGCTCAGCTCCATCAGCTCCGCGTCGGGGCGCTGCTCGACCAGCTCCCGCTGGCGGCGGAAGACGTCGAGCTCGGCGTGGCGGAAGCCGTAGATCGACTGCAACTCGTCGCCGACCATGACGAGCTCGGCGCGCGGGCCCCGCAGCGCCTCGATCAGCCGCAGCTGCAGGCGGTTGGTGTCCTGGAACTCGTCGACCAGCAGGTGGCCGAAGCGGCCGCGGTAGGCCTCGCCGATCTCGGCCCGCTCCAGCAGCCGCGCGGCGAGGATCTGCAGATCCTCGAAATCGATCCCGGCGCGCCGCTCCTTGGCCGCCTCGAAGCGGGTCGAGAACAGCTCCAGCAGCTCGCCCATGTGGCGGTAGGCCTGGCCGCCCTCGCCGGCCTCGGCGCTGCGCGAGATCGCCGCGTCGATCGCCTCGCGGTAGGGGAGGATCGCCTTCGCCCTGCTGTCGGTGCGCAACCCCCGCAGCTCGTCCAGCCCCGGCGGCGGTCCCGGCTCCGCGAGCCGTACCACCGCGCGCTCGAGCAGCCCCCGCTTCGGATCGCTCTCGCGCAGCTCCTCCAGCGCCGCGCCCGCCGCTTCGATCGTGCGGGCGATCGCCTCGACCGGATCGCTCTCCGGCGGCTCCGGCAGCCGCGGTTCCGCCTCGCCGCGGCTGCGCAGCTCCGCATGCAGCCCGACGACGATCCCCCGCAGCCCCTCGACGTCGAAGGTCGCGACCAGCTCCTCGCGCGAGGCCCGGGGTCGATGGGCCGATATGTCGCCTATAGGTGGACTTATCGGCCCATCGACCGGAGGTTCGGCGGCGAGGAAATTGCGCAGGGCCTCGTCGAAGGCCTCGCGGGCCGCCCGTGCCGTCTCCGGCGCGTCGAGGACGCGGAAGCCGGGGTCGACCCCGGCGGCGACGGGGTGCGCGGCGAGCAGGCGGTTGCAGAAGCCGTGGATGGTGGTGATCCAGGCGCCGCCGATCGCCGCCAGCAGCTCCGCCGCGCGCTCAGACCCCGCCTGAGCCCGCCGCGCCAGCTCGTTCCGGATCCGCTGCCGCAGCTCCGCCGCGGCCTTGTCGGTGAAGGTGACCGCGAGGATCGCGTCGGGTGAGACGCCCCCGTCGCAGACCAGGCGGCAGTAGCGGTCGACCATCACCCCGGTCTTGCCCGTGCCGGCGCCGGCCTCGAGCATGGCGTCGTGGCCGCTGAGGGCGATCGCCGCCGCCTGCTCGGGGGTGGGCGTGCGCTCGCTCACCGCTCCTCCACTTCTTCGTCCTCCTCGTAGCGCGGGGCGCGGTCGCGGCGGCAGATCGGCGCGAAGGTGCAGAAGGGGGGGCAGGCGTCGTGGCCGCGCAGGCCACGACGGGGACCGGGGTCGCGGCGGATCTCGCCCCGGCGCATGCGGGCGACGATCGCGGCGGCCCGCCTTCGCGACTCCGCCAGCAACTCTTCCAGGCCCTCGGTGTCGACCACGTCCCGGTCGTAGAGGCCATAGCCGGCCAGGTCGCCGGCCGCCTCCGCCGCGACGACGCCGCGTGGTCGCCGCACCGAGGTCCCGCGCAGCGGGTGGTAGAGGCCGCCGATCGGCTCGGCCCCCCAGTGCTCGGCCACCGCCAGCAGGTAGAGCGGTAGCTGCAGCTTCGCCTGCTCCTCGAACTTCTCCCGCGGCGTCACCGTGCCGGAGAGCTTGTAATCGATGACGACGGCGCGGCCGCCGGCGGCGCGGTCGATCCGGTCGATCGCGCCGTGCAGCCCCCAGCCGTCGAGCTCGAGCGCCGGCCGCTCGCTGTCCTCGTGCTCGCCGAAGGCGGCCTCCAGCAACCAGGGCTCGAAGCCGCCGGTCTCGCGCTCGGCCTCCTCGGCGAGGAAGCGCTCCAGCAGCCGCTCGACCCGTCGCGCCATCGCCCGCTCGGCGGGGTGGGGGCCGAGCTCGCGCTCGGCGACGATCTCCGCCACCAGCTCGCGCCCGCGCGCGGTCCAGAGCGCGAGCGAGCCGGGGCGGGGGAGTGGGTCGCCCCCCGGGCGCTCGCGATAGAGGCGGTCGAGCGCGGCGTGCATCAGGCCGCCCTGGACCAGCGGGTCGGGCGCCGGATCGAGCGGCTGCGGTTCGAGCTCGTGGTTGACGAACCAGCGGTAGGAGCAGAGGTCGAAGCCCTCCAGGGTCGTGCCGCCGTAGGCGGGGACGGCGGCGAGCGACTCGATCACGGCGGGGTTGGTGAGCGGGCCGGGCGCGCGCGAGGCGGCCTCGGCCGCGCGGGCCGCGACGATGCGCCCGCCGAGGCGTGCGGCGAGCGCGCCGTCGACCCCGACCGCGCTCAGCAGCGCCGCCGGCTCGACACCCGGCCCGTGCACTGCGAGGGCGCGCGCCAGCTCGTCCTCCGAGGGAGCCTCGGCGAGGGGGTGCACGACCCGCGCCAGGTCGCGGCCGCGGGTGATCGTCTGCTCGAGCGGATCCGGCGCCGTACCGTCGGGCGGCGGCGCCAGCAGCGCCCGCACGTCGTCCAGTAACGGCGAGCGCACCTCGGCGCCGCCGTTCTCGTCGCTGTCACGGTAGGAGAGGAAGAGGCGCCTGCGGGGGAGCGAGAGGCAGACGCCGAACAGGTAGCGCTCCTCGGCCTCGCTCTCGCGCCGCGGGTCGAGCCCGAGCGAGGCGCGCTGGGCTTCGGAGAGGAAGGGATCGCCACCGCGGTCCCGGCGCGGGAACTCGCCGTCCTGCAGCGAGCCGACGAAGAGGTGGTCGAAGCGCCCGGCGCGCAGGCGGTAGGGACTGGCGATCCGCACCCGTCCCTCGACCGGGCCGCTCCAGACCCGGAAATCGAGCCTGGCGATCGTCGCCGCCAGTTCTGCCGGCCCGGGCGCCAGGTCTCCCAGATCGGCCAGCTCGTCGAGCGCGTTGGCGACGGCGCCTGCCGCGCGCAGCTCGAGCCCGTCGCCGGGGCCGAGCGGCGGCCCGTCGCCCTCGCCGCGCAGCGGCCGCGAGGCCATCGTCGCCGCCAGCCGCCCGACCTCGGCCGAGAGTGCGGCGTGGGAGCGGGCTGCGGCCTCGCGCAACCGCAGCAGGTCCCGCGGCGGCTCGCCGGCCTCGCCCTGCCAGAGCGTCAGCGCCGTCTCGGCGTCCTCGACCCGCCCCTGTCGTAGCGAGCGCTCCAACCAGTCGACGCGACCCCGGGAAAAGCCCGACGGGCCGCGCAGGTAGCGCAGCAGGTCCCGCGCCCGGCCGACACCGAACTCGGTCTCCAGGAGGGCGATCAGGGCGCCCCCGACCGCGGTTCCCGCGACCGGCAGCTCCGCCTCCAGCGCGCTTGCGACGCCGTTGGCCTCGAGCGCCGCCGCGATCGCCGCGCCCCGACGCGCCGGGTCGCGCAGCGCAATCGCGATCTCCGCCGGGTCGGCGCCGGCCGCGATCAGCTTCGAGATCTCCGTGGCAATCGCCTCCGCCTCGCCCCGCACCCCGGCCGAGCGCAGGAGCAGCAGCTCTTGATCCGGCTCGCGCGGGGCCGCGCCCGGCCTTCCGAAGCCACGGGCGAGATGGAAGAGCAGCCCGCTCTCGGTATTGCCCTGGTCGGCAGTGGTGACCGTCTCGCCGGCGACGCCGACCCTCTCGCGCAGCTGGTCCAGCAGGCGCGAGCGCGCCACCAGCGCCGTGTTCCCGGCCTCGTACGGCAGTGCGACGGTGACCTCGGTCCGCGCCGCCAGAGCCTCGACCAGCTCCAGCTGGTTCGGCGTCAGGTCGTCGAGGCCGTATAGGAAGACCGGTCGCTCGCCCCAGAAGGAGCCATCGCGGCGAAGCAGCTCGATCGCCTCGCGCGCGATCCCGTGAGCGTCGAGGCGGCCGGTCCGGTCCCGCGTCTCGGCATAGCCGGAGAAGAGGGCGGCGATGTCGGCGAGGTAGGCGGAGCCCTCGAGCGTCGCCGCACTGGCCTCGACCGTGGCCGGTTCCACTCCCGCCCCCTGCAGCTCTTCGAGCAGCCGCTCGAAGGCGCGGGGGAAGCCCGGGCGGGCGGCCGAGCGCCGCAGCGGGCCCAGCCGTCCCTTCCGAGCCTCGACCGCGACGGCGATCGCGCGCAGCCGCTGTGCGGTCGAGAGCTCGGCTCCCGGCGGCATCCCGCCCGCGGTGGCGATCGTGCGGAACAGGGCGCCGAAGGTCATCGCCGTCCCGCCCAGCGCCACGCCCCCCTCGCAGAGCTCGCGCTCGAAGGCGAAGACGTCGTCGACGGTGGGGAGGACGAGGACCGGGTCGCGATCGAGGACGGCAGCGAAGCGCCGTCGGATAAGCCCGGCGCGGCCGGAATTCGGGGGTCCGTGGATCAGGTTCAGAGGCATATCGGCAAGCGACCCAGCATAGGTCGGCGTCCGGCGTGGACCGGTGCCGCCCCAGACCGCGCCACAAAGCCGCAAAGCCGGTATTTCCACCCCCGTTTTGCCGTCTACCGACGCCTCTACATTGCGGTGCAGCGAATGTCCCTCTGTTTCGTAGATCCCGCCGACGCCGTCCGTGCCATCGCCGACTCGATCGGTCGCGAGGCCCGCCGCCAACTACTTGGCGAGGCCGTCCGCGCCTGGGTCGACGAGATCCCCGACACCGAGCTCGAGGTCCACTACGCGAAGGCGATCTCCGAGCTCGACGAACACGACCTCTCGATGCTCGCCGCCTGGCACGGCTCGCTCGAGGTCGGCCACCCGGTCCCCAACCGGGACTTCCTCATGGGCGCCTTCGGCTCACTCGGCGAGAACCGCCGTGAGGCCCTCAAGCTCGCCGCCGGCTTCCGCGGCGAGGAGGCCGTCGACGCCGGCGTCACCGAGGAGGCCGCGCTGGAGCTGGTCCTCGGCCTGCTCGCCCCGCCGCGCCTGATGGCGCTCGCGGTCGAGGCCGTCGAGCTTTACGTCTGGGACCGCGCCGGTAGCGATAACTAGGCGGGTCCTGCAAACCGGCGCATCTCGGGGTCCTCGGTCGCTCGGATCGGGTCACGCACTGATAGTGCGCTCCCCTCACCTCGCTCCCTGCGTCCCCCGACCTGCTTGGTTTTCGGACCCTTTGGCTACGCGATCGCCGCGCGGATCTCGGCGATCGCCTGCTCGTTGTCGCGGAAGTGGACCGCGGTCATGCCGGTCGCACGCGCGCCCTCGACGTTGTGGGGCAGGTCGTCGATGAAGAGGCAGGACTCCGCCGCAAGCCCGAGCCGCTCCAGCGTCATCTCGTAGATCCGCGGTTCGGGCTTGCGGCAGCCGACGAAGCCCGAGTCGACGACGGTCTCGAAGATCTCGTCGACCGGGAGCATCGAGCGCCACAGCGGCTCCCACTCGCGCACGTTGTTGGTCAGCATCGCCATCCGCTTGCCCTCGGCCTTCAGCTCCCGCATCAGCTCGATCATCGGCAGGTTGGGATCGAGCGCGCGGAAGTAGATCTCGCGGAAGCGGTGCAGCTCCGGCCGGTGGCCGAGCAGGGGCTCGAGCCCGTCGCCGAGCCGGGCCAGGAAGTCGACCTCGGACATCTCCCCCCGCTCCATCTTGTAGAGGGGGTTTTCGTCGTCCTCGTCGGTGATCGCCCGCATCGCCTTTCCGAGGTTCTCCGGCGAGATCCCGATCTCGTCCTGGACCGCCATGAACGAGGTCAGCAGCGGCGTCGTCAGCACCCCGCCGAAGTCCGAGACGATCGCCTCGATCTCAGGCACCGGGGCGCGCCACCTCGTAGGTGCCGAGGCCCTCGCGGCCCTCGACCGACCAGCGGAAGAAGGCGATCTCGGCGTTGAGGCCGCGCCGCTGCACCGAGATCGAGCTGATCAGGGTCCCCGCCCCGCGCAGCGGCCGTCCATCCTCTGTATCCGGCCACAGCTCCAGGGTGGCGCGACGCTGCACGCCGTCCTCGCCGTACTCGGTCGAGAGCAGCGCCTCCTCGAAGGTGACCGGGGCGGCGTCGGGATCGCAGAGCACCGCCGCGATCTCCTCCTCGCCGTGCTCGCGGGCGCCGGCGGGCAGGGCCGAGGTGACGGCCAGGAGACCGCCGTCGGCGAAGACGATGCCGATCGACCGCCGCAGGATCAGGCCGGAGTCGCTCATCGCCCGGCAGCCTATTGGCGCCAAAAGGAGCCGTGCGGTGACGGTAGATTGCGGCGATGAGCACGCTCGCGATCCGCGCCGCCGAGCCGACCAGGGACGCCGCGGCCTGCGCCGCGATCTACGCGCCGTACGTCGAGACAACCCCGATCTCCTTCGAGGAGCGCCCGCCGGACGCGCGGGAGATGGCCACCCGGATCGAGCGGGTCACCGCCGGTCATCCCTGGCTCGTCGCCGAGGAGGGGGGAGAGGTGGTCGGGTATTCCTACGCCTGCCGCCTTCACGAGCGCCCCGCCTATCGCTGGGCGGCGGAGGTCTCGGTCTACGTCGAGACGGCGAGGCGTGGGCGGGGGCACGGTCGCGCCCTCTACGAAGAGCTCTTCGACCGGCTCCGTCGCCAGCGCCTCCAGGTCGCCTGGGCCGGCATCACGCTGCCGAACGAGGCCAGCGTCCGCCTGCACGAGCGGCTCGGCTTCGTCAGGACCGGTGTCAGCCCGCGCATCGGCTGGAAGCGCGGCAGCTGGCACGACGTCAGCTGGTGGCAGCTGGAGCTGGTGCCTGCGGGCGCCGATCCTCCACCCGAGCCGCTCCCACCCGGCCCGCCGTCAACACCCGGCTACCATTGAGCGATGCCAGAAGAGCCAGCAGCCGCACAGCCAGCCGCCCCCGATGCGCACGCCGAAGTCCTCACCGAGGAGGACGTCTACGAGGCGCTCGAGGAGGTCATCGACCCCGAGCTCGGCCTCGACTTCGTCTCCCTCGGCCTCGTCTACGACGTCGAGATCGAGAAAGAGGACGTCTACGTCACCTTTACCCTGACCACCCCCGCCTGCCCGATCGGCCCCCAGGTCTCCGAGCAGATGAAGGAGTTCGTCGGCGACCTTCCCGGCGTCTCCGCCGTCCACCCGAAGATGGTCTTCGACCCCGCCTGGTCGCCGGAGATGATGACCGACGACGCCAAGTTCGCGCTGGGCTTCTAGGGCGAGTTTCTCAGCCCTGGATGCGAAATTGGCGTCCAGGACAGTGACCATGATCCAGACGGATGCTTGCTGCGCTGGAAGTCAGGCTGGCCGAGAATCAGTCGACTCTGCAGGAAGTAGTCATGACGGCGGGCCCGCTCTTGCAGCGCCCGGGAAGCGTACGCCACCCTTATCTCCAGGTCGGAAGCCTGGCTGGAGTAGTTACTCGCGCTCGTCGAGAGGGGGCAGCTGGTGGTCAGGTTCCTGGGGGTTGTCGCGGTCGGGAACCTCTTCGGCGCTGGCCTCGTAGTCATAGTGCTGGCTGGCGCTCGTGTCGCCCTGGCCTCCGAAGGGCCCGCCGCCGCCGGGCACCCCGACCACCGTGAAGCGCCCGATCGTGAACCGGCGCAGCACCCGCCGTGCGATCGCCCGCGTCGGCGGGATCAGCAGGAAGAGGCCGGCGATGTCGGTGAGGAAGCCGGGGGTCAGCAGCAGGGTGCCGCCGATCACGATCAGGACGCCGTCGGCGACCTCCTTGCCGGGGAAGCGGCGCTGCGCCAGGGCCTCGTTGAAGCGGCGCCAGGCGCCGCGGCCCTGATGTCTCAGCAGCATCGAGCCGAGCAGGGCGTCGGCGAGCAGCAGCGCCAGGGTCGGCCAGATGCCGATCAGCTGCCCGACTTTGATGATCACGTAGAGCTCCGCGATCGGGACGACGATGAAGAGGACGACCAGGAAGGCCATCAAGCGGCCGCGGTGGCGGCGCCGGCGGACTGCTCGAGCTCGGCCAGGGAGCCGGCGATGCCCTCGGAGACCAGTTCGACGTCCTCCATCGAGTCGTAGTCGGCGAGCAGGCCGAAGCCGACTTTGCCGTTGTAGCTCATGATCGCTATCGCCAGCGCGTGGTTCTGCGGCAGGAAGGCGACCGGGAAGACCTCCTCCATCTCCCGCCCGAGCACATAAAGCGGGGCCTGCGGGCCCGGCACGTTGGTGACGATCAGGTTGAAGAGCCGGGTCGAGAAGTTGATCCGCGAGGCCTGGGCGAGCAGGGTCGGGGGTGCGAAGTCGTTGAAGCGGGAGATCACTTCGGCGCCGAGCGCCTGTTTGGAGCGCTTCAGGCCCGCCATCTCCTCGCTGATCACCCGCAGCCGCCGCACCGGATCCTCGATGTAGACCGGCAGCGGTCCGCGCATCAGGGCGATCCGGTTACCGAGATCGCCGCGCTCATCCTCACTGCGGATCGAGACCGGGACCAGCGCCCGCAGCTCCAGCCCCTCGGTGCGGATGCCGCGCCGCTGCAGCCAGTTGCGGACCGAGCCGGTGACGACGGCGAGCACGACGTCGTTGACGGTCCCGCCGAGCGCGTCCTTGATCCGCTTGAAGGTCGCCAGCTCCGAGCGCGCCCAGACGTAGCGCCGGTGCGGTCCGATCTCCTGGTTCAGCGGCACGTCCGGTGCCGGGTCGGCGAAGGCGGTGACGATCTCGCTGATCCCCTCCAGCGCCTCGACCGCCTTGCGTGCCGTCGTCTCCGGGTTGCGAACCGCGCCGACGGCACGCTCGGCCAGGGCCACCGGCGCCGCCACCACGTCGGCGATGCCGCGCGTGATCAGCTCGGTCGTCCCCGGTTCCGGCTGTGGCACCCACTCGTCCTCTACCGCCGGCGCCTGCGGGGTCCGCTCGAGGTCAAAGAGGACGGTGCCGATGTCGACGCCCGAGATTCCGTCGACCATCGCGTGGTGGGTCTTGGTCAGGATCGCGAAGCGGTCGCGCTCCAGGCCCTGCGCCAGCCACAGCTCCCAGAGCGGCTTCGAGCGGTCGAGCTGCTGCGAGAAGATGCGCCCGGCCAGCCGCTTCAGCTGCGCCTCGCCGCCCGGCTCGGGCAGCGCGGTGTGACGGATGTGGTAGGTGAGGTTGAAGTTGACGTCGTCCGCCCACAGCGGCCGGCCCGCCTCCAGCGGTGGTACCACCAGCTTCTGGCGGAAGCGCGGCACCAGGTGCAGGCGGGTGCGCACATGCTCGACCAGGTCGACGTACTTCGGCGGCGGCCCCTCGAAGATCAGGATCGCGCCCACGTGCATGTGGCTGTTGGAGCTCTCGTTGGTCAGAAACGAGGCGTCGACCGCGGTCAGGCGGTCGAGATGGCGTCCCTCGGTGCTCATCCTGCAAGGCTAGCTACCCTGCACTTATGGCAGCAACCGCCACCACCGGCCCGAATCGAGTCTTGCTCGCCGCCCCCCGCGGCTACTGCGCCGGGGTCGACCGCGCCGTGCAAGCGGTCGAGCGCGCCTTGGAGCTACACGGCGCCCCGGTCTACGTGCGCAAGGAGATCGTCCACAACAAGCACGTGGTCGAGGAGCTGGCCAAGCGCGGCGCGGTCTTCGTCGAGGAGGAGACCGAAGTTCCGGAGGGCGAGATCGTCGTCTTCTCCGCCCACGGCGTCGCTCCCGCCGTCCACGACAACGCCGCCGCCCGCGGCTTGCGGACGATCGACGCCACCTGCCCGCTGGTGACCAAGGTCCACGTCTCCGCCCGCCGCTTCGCCGCCCAGGGCTACACGATCGTGATGATCGGCCACGACGGGCACGAGGAGGTCGAAGGGACGACCGGCGAGGCTCCGGACAGCATCGTCCTGATCGAAACGGCGGACGAGGTCGAGTCCCTCGAGGTCCCCGACCCCGACAAAGTCGCCTTCATCACCCAGACCACGCTCTCGGTCGACGAGACGGCGGAGGTGATCGCCGCCCTTCGTGCCAAGTTCCCGGGCATCGTCAGCTCCAAGTCCGACGACATCTGTTACGCGACGACCAACCGCCAGATCGCCGTCAAGCAGCTGGCCCGCGAGTGCGACCTGGTCCTCGTGATCGGCTCGACCAACTCGTCCAACTCCAACCGCCTGGTCGAGGTCGCGCGCGAACACGGCGCCGCCTCGCACCTGATCGACAACCACACCCAAGTGCAGGAGGAGTGGCTGCAGGGGGTCGAGACCGTCGGCATCACCTCCGGCGCCAGCGCCCCCGAGGAGCTGGTCGAGAGCCTGGTCGCCTTCTTCCGCGAGCGCGGCGCCGACGACGTCTCCGAGCTGCGGACCGTTCACGAGGACGTCCGCTTCATGCTCCCGAAGGAGATCCGCGAGGAGATCGCCGCCGGCGCCTCCTAGGGCTGGGCGCCAGGGGTGAGCTCTGGCGAGAGGTGGCCCTCGCAGGTCTCGCCGGCGTTGTCACTGTTCGTTCCATCCGGGCAGATGGTGTCTTTCCACACCGCCCCGTCGAGTTCGGCGCCTTCCAGGTTCGTACCGAAGAAGTTGACGTGACGGATGTGCATGTCTTCGAGGTTGACTTCTCTGAGGCTCGCGCCGCTGAGGTCGAGATGCTCGAGTGTGGCGCCGCGGAGATCGGCCCGCGCGGCCTCGGTGGGGGTGCTGACAAAGGCGAAGAGCGCGATGCTGGCCGCGACCAGCAGGCCGGCGGCGGCGATCGCCGTCCGGCGGCGCCTGAATACGAGCACGGCCTGCTGGGCGGAGCCGATTTTCTCCAACCGCCGGACGGTCCAGTGGATCGTTTCGGCGCGGGCGATCGCCGTCCGCGCGGCGATTTCCGTGCTCTTGACCTCGGCCTCGCTTCGATCGGCCTTGACCGCCTCCCAGGAGAGGTTCGCCGCCCGGAACCTCTCGTCGAGCGCGTCCTGGTACTCCTTGTTGGCGGCGATCAGGATCCTTGTCGGGTCCACCGTGGTGCGGTCGACGATTCCCTGCAGGAAGGTGGGGTCCGCCTCTATGTAGGCGACCAGCTCGTCGTTGCGTTCCTCCTCGACCCGGTCGTTGCGGCGACGCTCATAGCCGGCAAGGTCTCCCAGGGTGACCGGGAAGGGGGTGAGGACATCGGCAATCAGGTAGACCGCCGCCACCACCCCGCCGATGCCCCCCGCAAAGGCGAGCCCGGCGAGCAGGAGATCCTCTCCTTCGAGGCGGCCCAGGTTGGTGAGGCCGACGCCGCTGAGGAGCAGCGCGCCGACGCCCGCGAAGGCGGCGATCAACCATTTCGCGGCGGTCCTGGTTTCTGCCTCCGCGTCTTCGTGGGCCGCGGGTTTCATGGAGGCATCGAGCACCATGTTTTCCTCTGACTCCAGGCGCGGAGACGCAGACCGCGCCGGCCCGTGACGTCCGCTTAGCGTCCTTTTTTACCGGAGGTCGAGTCGGGAGAACTTGGACTTGGCAGAGGCCCCGGTTGCACGATCGTCGGCGCCAGTGGATTTGAGAAATAGCTGGTTTTCATGCCGTTGATTCAACCAGTCTGATCGCTCAAGTCAATTCAGCGGAGTTTCTTGCTGTGCGGCGCTCGCCATTCAGGCCCTGGGCGCGTAGCGGTTGTGCAGCATCAGGTCGTTGCCGTCAGGGTCGGTGAAGAACGCCATATGGCAGACGCCGGTGTCGAAGACGTCGCCGCTGAACTCCACGCCTTTCTCCTCGAGCTCGGCCTTGGCCGCCGCGACGTCGTCGACGTGCAGCGCCGGATGCGCGTTTTTCTGGGGTGCGAACTCCATCCCCATTTTGCCCGGCTCCCAGATCCCGAAGCAGGTCTCGCCCACCCAGAACTCGAAGCGGGCATCGTCGTCCGGTCGCAGGCCGAGCGTCTCGACGTAGAAGCTGCGCGAGCGCTCCGCGTCGGTTGACGGGATTCCGACGAAATCGAGCTTGCTGATCATCGCTTCCTCCTCATGGTCAGGGTGTACCGGCGGCGAAGCTGAGTGACCAGATTCGCAGACCGAGGGTGGGGCGGAGGACCAGCCGGTGCATCTCGTGGCGCGCGTGCTCCGCGAGTGCGTGCAGACCGGGGTCGGTGGTGCTGAGGGTCTCGGCCGGCCGGCCGTCCACCTGCACCGCGATTTCGCCCATTCCCTCGACCGTCGCGTAGGCGCCGCCGGCCGCGTAGTCGAGCGCCAGCTCCTCGCCGTTCTCGCCGGCCGTCCAGGGCAGCTCCCAGGAGCCGCCCGGGAAGACCTCGGCGCTCGGCACCATCACCCGGGCGCCGGGAGCGTCGGTCGGGCGCAGCGGCGCCATCGGCTCCGGCAGTGGCTGCAGAGCGTCGATCTCGCGCAGCTCCTCCTGGATCGCGATCTCCGTCTCCAGGTATTCGCCCTCGCCGAAGTGCACCCAGGCCAGGGCGCCGCCGAGGCTCCAGAGAAAGAGGCTGGGCCAACCCTCGCAGCCGTATGAGCCCCAGAGCTCGCGCCCGGCGTCGATCGCGACCGGGAACTCGACCCCGAGCGCGCTCAGGCCGGCGGCGACCACGGCCTCGTCGTTCCCGAACGGGAAGCGGGGGGACTGGACGCCGATCACGCTCAGGCCGGCCTCGCGATAGCGCCGGGACCACTCGTTCAGGTAGGGGAGGCTCCGCACGCTATTCAGCTGGGCGAAGTCGATGAAGTGGACCAGCGCGGGGCCGCCGGCGGTCAGCGCCGGCATCGACTCCGGCTCCTGGCCCACCCAGGCGATCCCCTCCGGCAGGTCGGGAGCGGCGATGTTGTCGCGTCCGGGACGCACGTGCGGACGTTATCCTGGGCCGCCTTGGCTGAGCTTGGCGCCTTCCTGCTGCCGGCAGTGCCGCTCCTGGTGCTGCTGGCCTTTCTGCTCTGCGGCCGCTATCCCGGCTGCGAGGCGATCGCTCGCCTCGCCGAGCGGATCGCGGCGCGCTCACGCGGCGGCGCTGCGGGCGATGTCGGCCCCCGGGCGCCGCGACGTCCACGCTCTTTCGCCCCCGGTGGCGGTCTTCTCCTCGCCCTTTCGCTCTCCGGTCGCGCCCCGCCCGCCTAGCGCAGGCCCCATCACCGGCGGATCGGTGCCGAACCCAGCTTTTTTGCTCTCTGGGGGTAAAAAAGCTCAGCTCGGCGTCGGGGCCTGCCGGATTGTCTGCGCAAACGAAATCGATAGGAGATGAAGATGAGGAACACGAGCAAGGTCGTGCCGGGGCTTGCGGCGGCTCTGGCGGCCCTGGCCCTCGCGGCTTGCGGCGACAGCGACCACGGCGACGGCAACGAGAAGGTCACTGGTTCGATCGCGCCTGTCGAGGGCGCTCCCGCCGCCGATGAGAAGGTGGGGGGCGAGGCGACGCTCGAACGCGTCGGCGGCGCCACCATCGTTTCCCTGAGGGCGACCGGCCTCGCGCCCCGCGCCGAGTACGTCGCCCACCTCCATACCGGGGGCTGCGACCAGGCGGATCCCGGCGGGCCGCACTTCAAGTTCAACGCCAACGGCGGGGACGAGCCGCCGAACGAGATCCACCTGGAGTTCGAGTCCGGCGCCGACGGCAGCGGCAAGGCCAGGGTGTCCAGCGACCGCGAAGTGCCGGCGGGGGAAGCGGGCTCCATCGTCATCCACGAAGCTGAGTCCGAGCACGCCGCGTCCTCCGCCGCCGAAGTCGAGGACGAGGCCGTGCTGGTCCACGAAGGCCACCACCACGACGAACCGGCCGCGCCGGAGAAGATCGCCTGCGCCGAACTCGAAGGCGGCCACGCGCACGACTCCTCGCACGAGGAGAGCGCAAGTCGGGGCGGCAAGGTCCCGACCATCGTCATCCGCGGTGGAGAACCGGTGGGCGGCGTCGCCGAGCTCGAATACGACGCCGGCGAGGAGGTCCGGTTCGAGGTCAGCTCCGACGTCGCCGACGAGGTCCACGTCCACGGCTACGACCTGATGGAGGACGTGGAGGCCGGGGGCACGGTCAGCTTCGACTTCCCGGCCGAGATCGAAGGCATCTTCGAGGTCGAGCTCGAGGGCCGCAAAGAGCAGATCGCGGAGCTGCGGGTCAACCCGTGACCTGGTTGCCGTTCGCGCACGCGCTGGCCGCGCGGCAGGACCTGCCGATACCGGCCTGGTTGTTCGCCTGGGGGGCGTCGATCGTCCTGATCGTCTCCTTCGTGGCGCTCTCGGCGGCCTGGCGCAAGCCCCGCTTCGAGGAGCAGTACTGGCGGGCCCTCGGAGCGGGCCTCTCCCGCGCGCTGCTGAGCTGGCCGGTGCAGGCCCTCTGCGGCCTCGTCGGGGTCTCCCTGCTCGGCGTCGCCGTCTACTCCGGCCTGCGCGGCACCGAAGCGCCGGACCGCAACTTCGCCCTCACCTTCCTCTTCGTCACCTGCTGGCTCGGTTTCCCCGTCTTCTCCGCCCTGCTGGGCGACGTCTTCCGGCCCTTCAACCCCTGGCGCGCGGTCGGCCGCGCCTCCGGCGCGGGCTTCCGGGCGATCGCCGGTCAGCGCGCGGGTCATCTCGCCTACCCGCGCTGGCTGGGTCGCTGGCCGGCGGCTATCGGCCTGCTCGCGGTCGTCTGGCTGGAGGTCGTCTACGGCACCAGCGGCGGCGTCGCCATTGGCCTCGACCCGGAAACCGCCGCCGTCGCGACCCTCCTCTACAGCGCCTACACGCTGGCGATGATGGCGCTGTTCGGGACCGAGGAGTGGTGCGAACGGGGCGAGATCTTCTCGGTCTACTTCGGGATGTTCTCCCAGCTCGGCTGCTTCGGGGTCGAGGGCGGGAGGCTCGGCTACCGGCGGCCGCTCGCGTCCGCGACCCGCTGGGCGACGCTGCCCGGCTCGGCCGCGCTCGTGATCGCCTCGATCGCCAGCACCAGCTTCGACGGCGCCTCCGAGGGTCCCTTCAAGGGCGGGATCGAAAGCGTTTTCGGCCGGCTCGTCGACGCGGGCTTCGGGCTTACCGCGGCGCTGCGGCTCACCGACACGATCTTCATGCTGCTCTGCTTCGCCGGTATCGCCCTCGTCTACATGCTCGGCGTGCGTGGCATGCGCACCGTGCGCGGCGCCCCGTCGCTGCAGAGACTGCGAGTCGGCTTCGCCCACACGCTGATCCCGATCGCCCTCGCCTACCTGGTCGCCCACTACTTCAGCCTCTTCGTCTTCCAGGAGCAGGCCCAGTTCACCTACCTGCTCTCCGACCCACTCGGCACCGCGACCACCGACCTCTTCGGCACCGCCTCCGGCGGCATCGATTTCACCGTCCTCAACGCCAACGCGATCTGGTACGTCCAGGTCGGCGCCCTCGTCGTCGGCCACGTGCTCGGCCTCACCCTCGCCCACGACCGCGCCCTCGCCTACTGGCCCGACTACCGCGACGCCTCCCGCTCCCAGTACTGGATGCTGGCCGTGATGGTCGCCTTCACCTGCTTCGGCCTCTACCTGCTCTCCTACAGCAACCAGTGACCCTCCCCCTCGCCCACACCGGCCACTACATAGCTTGGGTGCTCTATGCCCTCCCGGTCCTGGTGGTGATCGCCGCGATCCTCAAAACCGTCCTGCTGGAACGCCGTAGGAATCGAGGCGCTCCTCCGGGGGGTGGCGGGAAGGGGGGTCCGAGAACGGAGCCGCCGCACCGCCCGCAGGACCCCCCTTCCCGCCAGGACCCGCCGGCCGGTGCTCCTCCGTCCTAGAGGATTTCGGCCAGGCGCTTTTCGAGCGCCGCCGAGATCTCGTCCCGCACCGGACCCGCGGCAAGCCGTTCGACCAGCGACTCGAGGAACCCCTCGATGATCAACGACTTCGCCGCTGCCGGGTCGAGGCCGCGCGAGGTCAGGTAGAAGAGCTGGTCCTTGTCGATCTGGGCGATCGCCGCGGCGTGGGTGCAGCGGACGTCGTCGGCGAGGATCTCCAGGCCGGGGATCGCGTCGGCGTGGGCCTCGGTCGAGAGCAGCAGGTTGCGGCACTCCTGGAAGGCGTCGGTCTGCTGGGCGCCGGGGTCGACCTTGATCATCCCGCGCCAGACCGCGGTCGCGCCCGCGGCGAGGACGCCACGGAATGCGAGGTCGGAGTTCGTGTTCGGCGCCGCGTGCTCCTGCGTCGTGTCGTAGTCGAGGTGCTGCCCCGGACCGCCGGCATAGCCGCCCGTGACGCGGGCCTCCGAGCCGGGACCGGCGAGCTTGGTCTCCATCCGCACCTTGCCGCGGGCCGAGCCGAAGCCGAGCGCGGCCCAGTCGAGGCGGCCGTCGCGCTCGACCTGGGCGCGCTGGGTGGCGAAGATCCAGGCTTTGCTCGGAGATGTCCTGGGTGTTGACGTAGCGCAGCGTGGCCGCCTGGCCGACGCTCAGCTCGACCACCGAGTTGAGCAGCCCCTCGACCTCGTCGCCGGGGGAGGACCAGTGCTCCCAGACCTCTGCTTCGGCGCCCTCCTCGAGCACGATCAGGGTGCGCCAGCCGATCGCCGCTCCGCTCGCGTCGAGCGGGACCTCGATCCGGATCGGCTCGCTCGAGCCTGACGCCGCGCGGGACGTGGATCAGCACCCCGTCGCGCCAGCTCGCCTCGTTGCGGGCGACGAAGGGGTCCTCGACCGGGACCAGCGAGCCGAGCCGCTCATTGAGCAGCTCCGCGTGGGAGCCGAGCGCGTCGGCCAGGGCCACGACCGTCGCTCCCTCGCCGCCGCGACACCAGGGGCTCGGCGCTCGCCTCCTCGTAGGCGTCGAGGTCGAGTCCGGAGAGGTCGGTGAATTCCCAGCCCTTCGCCTTGTGGTCCGGCAGCGGCAGGCTCTCCGCGAGAGAGGCGCCCGTCGGCGCCTCTCGGAAAGCCAGGTCGGTTCGGTCGCCAGCTCAGCCAATCGAGCCCTCCATCTGCAGCTCGATCAGCCGGTTGAGCTCGACCGCGTACTCCATCGGCAGCTCTTTGGTGACCGGCTCGATGAACCCGTTGACGATCATCTTCGAAGCCTCCTCCTCGTCGAGGCCGCGGCTCTGCAGGTAGAAGAGCTGCTCGTCGCCGATTTTCGAGACCGTCGCCTCGTGGCCGACGTCGGCGTCGTTCTCGTCGATCCGGATCGTCGGGTAGGTGTCCGAGCGCGAGTCCTCGTCGAGCAGCAGCGCGTCGCAGACGACCTTGGAGCGGGTCTCGGTCGCACCGTTCGCCGACTTCGAGCAGCCCGCGGTAGGTCGCGCGGCCGCCGTCCTTGGAGATCGACTTGGAGAAGATCGAGGACGAGGTCTTCGGGGCGGCATGGATGATCTTGCCGCCGGCGTCCTGGTGCTGGCCGTCGCCGGCGAAGGCGATCGAGAGGATCTCGCCGTGGGCTTCGGGCCCGAGCAGGTAGATCGACGGGTACTTCATCGTCAGCTTCGAGCCGAGGTTGCAGTCGACCCACTCCATCGTCGCCTTCTCGTGCGCGACGGCGCGCTTGGTGACGAGGTTGAAGACGTTCTGCGACCAGTTCTGGACGGTCGTGTAGCGGACCCGCGAGCTCTTCTTGGCGACGATCTCGACCACCGCGGAGTGCAGCGAGTCGCTCGAGTAGACCGGCGCCGTGCAGCCCTCGATGTAGTGGACGTCGGCGCCCTCCTCGCAGATGATCAGCGTCCGCTCGAACTGGCCCATGTTCTCGGTGTTGATCCGGAAGTAGGCCTGCAGCGGCATCTCGACCTTGACCCCGGCCGGCACGTAGACGAAGGAGCCGCCCGACCAGACGGCCGAGTTCAGCGCCGCCAGTTTGTTGTCGTTGGGCGGGATGATCGTCGCCCAGTGCTCGCGCACCAGGTCCTCGTGCTCGCGCAGGGCCGTGTCCATGTCGGTGAAGATCACGCCCTGGGCCTCGAGCTTCTCGTTGACCTGGTGGTAGACGACCTCGGACTCGTACTGGGCGCCGACGCCGGAGAGGAATTTGCGCTCCGCCTCGGGGATGCCGAGCCGGTCGAAGGTGTTTTTGATGTCCTCGGGGACCTCGCTCCAGTCGCGGCTGTTCTTCTCCGAGGCGCGGACGAAGTAGTGGATGTCGTCGAAGTCGATCTGGTCGAGGTTGCCGCCCCATTTCGGGGTCGGGCGCGAGTAGAAGTGCTCCAGCGCCTTGAGCCGGAAGTCGCGCATCCACTGCGGCTCGTCCTTGTACTCGGAGATCGATTCGACGACCTCACGCGAGAGCCCCTTCGGCGCTTTGTAGGCGTAGCCGGACTCGGAGTCGTGGAAGCCGAACTTCTCCTTGTAGTCGGCGTTGATGCCGGCCAGCTCTCTTTTCTCTGCGACTACCTCGGGCGTTGCCATGTCAGGAGACCTCCAGGGTGATGGTGTCGTCCTCGATGGCTATCGGGAACGTTTGCACCGGCTGAAAGGCGGGGAGCGTCTTCGGCCTGCCGGTGCGTCAGGTCGAAGAGGGAGCCGTGGCGGGGGCACTCGACGGTGCAGGTCGCCGGGTCGAACTCGCCCTCGGCGAGCGGCCCGTCGTCGTGGGAGCAGCGGTCCTCGATCGCGTAGCAGCGTGCCGTCGCAGTTGAAGACGCCGATCTTGCGCCCGTCGTGCTCGACCAGGCGCATCTCGCCGGGCGCAAGCTCGGCGGCTGGGCAGACGGCGATCTTCGTTCCTGCGGTGTCGGTCAAGAGGGTTGGCTGCTCCCAGCACGTGGTTAGTGCGGATCGAGACTTAATCCTACTTCTACGGTCGGATTTTAGCGGGCGGGGCGGATCGGCCGGTGCCGTAACAAGCGGTTGACGCCCGACTCCTCACGGATGAGAGGATCGACGAAACCTTCGAGGAGAGGATCGACCGATGAGCGAGAGGACGAGCTACACCCCCGGCACGCCCTGCTGGGTTGAACTGCGGCACGCCGGACATCGAGGCCACCGCCGGCTTCTACGGCGAGCTGTTCGGCTGGGAGGTGCCGGAGCAGCCGAACTCGGCCAACTGGGCGGCTACCGCCGCGCGAAAAAGGACGGCAAGGACGTCGCCGGCGTGGCGCCGCTGATGCAGGAGGGCCAGCCGCCCGCCTGGAGCTACCTACGTCGCGGTCGCCGACGCCGCCGCGACGCTGGCCGCGGTCGGCGAGGCGGGCGGCCAGGTCGATCGTCGAGCCGATGGACGTGGTCGGCCTCGGCACGATGGCGGTCTTCACCGACCCGACCGGCGCCGTCTGTCGGGATCTGGCAGCCGGGCACCTTCGCCGGCGCCGAGCTGGTCAACGAGTACGGCGCCTTCGGCTGGAACGAGCTCGGCACCCGCGACAGCGGCGGCTGCGAAGGAGTTCTACGGCCGGGTCTTCGGCTGGGACTATGCCGAGGAAGAATCCGAGCGGGCCGGCACCTACACCGTCTGGAAGGCCGGCGACGCGATGGTCGGCGGCATGCTCGACATGAGCGCTGTCGGTGTGCCCGAGGAGGTGCCGCCGCACTGGCTCGTCTACTTCACCGTCGAGGACACCGACGCCGCCGTCGAGAAGGTCAAGAGCGGGGGAGGCGAGGTGCGGATCGGAGCCGATCGACATCCCGATCGGCCGCTTCGCCGTTCTCGCCGACCAGTTCGGCGCCGTCTTCGCGGTGATGCAGCCGAGCGAGGAGACGCTGGCAAACATGCCGTAGCGCGACCCGCGCCCGGGCGGGCTCGCCGAGCCCCTCCGGCCCCGATTCAGCCGAGGTCGGCGACCGCTTCGCTCGGGTCGCCGGCCTCGCCCTCGTCCTCCCATTCGGCGGGCTGGCCGAGGCTGGCGCTCTTGACGACCTTCAGGCCCAGCATCGCGCACTTCATCCGCGTCGCCGAGATCTCGATCCCGAGCAGCTCCAGCACGTACTCCTTCGGCAGCCGCAGCAGCTCCTGTCGCGACTTCCCGACCAGCTCGTCGGTCAGCAGCGAGGTCGCCGCGGTCGAGATCGCGCAGCCCTTGCCCTCGAAGGCGATCTCCGCCACGCGGTCGTCGCCGTCGAGGCGGATCGTCACGTGCTGCTCGTCGCCGCAGAACGGATTGGTGTCCTCGAACTCGAGGTCGGGGTCGTCGAGGCGCCCGAAGTTGTGCGGTCGCTTGTAGTGCTCGAGGATCTGGTCGCGGTAGAGCTCGTCCATGCATCCGAGGCTAGCGCAGCGCCAGACTGGCGCTCATCTGCGGATGCGCTGCAAAAGCCGCCAGGTGAGCTCTAGAGTGGTCGGGCAAATTTCGACTGGAGGTCCCATGCTTCGTCGCCGTGCATCGCTTGCCATCGTCGCTCTCGCCGCCATCGCCGCGCTGCTTCCAGCCGCTTCCGCGTCGGGCGCGACCTCGACCCAGATCGTCGTCAGCTTCAAATTCCCCGCCTTCCACGGCACCCTGCAGTCCGCCAAGGGCTGCCTGCAAGAAGAACCGCACGGTCAAGCTCTACCGCCAGCGCTCGGGGCCCGACAAGTTGCTGGGGACCGACACGAGCAACGCGAAAGTCCAGTGGTCGATCCCGATCAAGACTGACCTCGGGCTCCTACTACGCCAAAGCTCCGAAAAAAGGCACCTGCTCGGCCGCGAAATCGAAAGTGGTCACGGTCGACTGAGCTAGAGGCCGAAGACGCGGCGCGCGTCCTCGAGGCCGTCGACCAGGCGGTCGATCTCCTCCGGCGTCGTGTAGACGCCGAAGCTGGCGCGCGCCGTGGCGGCGACCCCGAGGCGGTCCATCAGGATCTGGGCGCAGTGGTGGCCGGCGCGGACGGCGACGCCGTGGCGGTCGAGGATCTCGGAGACGTCGTGGGCGTGGATGCCCTCGATCTCGAAGGAGACCGGGCCGAGCCGCGCCGGCGCCGCGCGGCGGGCCGAAGATCCGCAGCCCCGGAACCTCAGGCAGCCGCTCCAGCGCGTAGTCGGCGATCTGCCGCTCGTGCTCGCAGCACCGCCTCCATGCCGAGCCCGTCGAGCCAGCGCAGCGCCGAGGCCATCCCGATCGCCTGCGTGATCGCCGGCGTGCCCGCCTCGAAGCGGGCGGGGACGTCGGCGTAGGTCGTGCCCTCGCGGGTCACCTTGCGGATCATCGAGCCGCCGCCGAGGAAGGGCGGCATCCCGCGCAGCAGGTCGAGGCGGCCCCAGAGCGCGCCGATCCCGGTCGGGCCGTAGAGCTTGTGGCCGGTGATCGCGTAGAAGTCGACCCCGAGCTCGGCGACGTCGAGCGGCAGCTTCGGCGCCGCCTGGGCGCCGTCGGCGAGCACCAGCGCGCCCGCCGCGTGGGCCAGGCGGGAGATCTCGGCGAGCGGGTTCTCGGTCCCGAGCACGTTGGAGACGTGGGTGACGGCGACCAGCTTCGGGCCCCGCTCCAGCAGCGCCGCGAAGGCGTCCATGTCGAGCAGCCCCTCGTCGTCGATCGGCGCCCAGTCGATCTCCGCTCCGACCCGCTCGGCCAGCTGCTGCCAGGGGACGATGTTGGAGTGGTGCTCCATCTCGGTCAGCAGCGATGCGGTCGCCGGCGCCGACGTTGGCGTCGCCCCAGGCCCGTGCGACGAGGTTGATCGCCTCGGTCGCGTTGCGGACGAAGACGACCTCGCGGCGGTCGGCGGCGCCGATGTGGTCGGCGACCGTCGCCCGCGCCCCCTCGTAGGCTTCGGTCGCCTCGGCCGAGAGGGTGTGCGAGCCGCGGTGGACGTTGGAGTGGTGGCGCCGCTCGTAGCGGTCGACCGCCTGGATCGAGGCCAGCACCCGCTGCGAGCTGGCGCCGCTGTCGAGGTAGGCGACCGGCTGGCCGTTGACCTCGCGCTCCAGCGCCGGGAAGGCGGCGCGGACCTTCTCGATCGGGAACGCCGGCGGGGAGGAGCTCTTCGCGGTCGCCGGCTCCATGCTCGCGAGGCTAGGCGGCGGCGCCCGCCTCGACCTCCTCGCGGATCCAGCCGTAGCCCTTCTCCTCCAGCACGCCGACCAGCTCCGGGCCGCCTTCCTTGACGATCCGGCCCTCGAACATGACGTGGACGAAGTCGGGTTTGACCATGTGCAGGATGCGCTGGTAGTGGGTGATGATCAGGACGCCCATGTCGGGGCCGGCGAACTGGTTGACGCCCTCGGCGACCGTGCGCAGGGCGTCGATGTCGAGGCCGGAGTCGGTCTCGTCGAGGACCGCGATCTCCGGCTCGCAGCAGCGCCAGCTGCAGCAGCTCCATCCGCTTCTTCTCGCCGCCGGAGAAGCCGTCGTTGAGGTAGCGGCTGGAGAAGTCTTTGGGGATGTTGGCCAGCTCCATCGCCTCCTGGGCGGTCTTGGCGAAGTCTTTGATCTTGATCTGCGTCCTCGCCGCGCGCCTCGCGCTGGGCGTTGATGATCATCCGCAGGTACTTGCTGACCGAGACGCCGGGGATCGCGACCGGGTACTGGAAGGCCATGAAGAGGCCCGCCTGCGAGCGCACGTCGGGGTCGGCCTCGGTGATGTCCTCGCCCTTGAAGACGATCGAGCCCTCGGTCACCTCCAGCGCCGGGTGGCCCATGATCGCGTTGGCGAGCGTCGACTTGCCGGAGCCGTTGGGGCCCATCAGCGCGTGAACCTTGCCCTTCTCGACGTCGAGGTCGAGGCCCTGAGGATCTGCTTGTCCTCGACGCTTCACGTGCAGGTTGCGTATCTCCAGCTCAGCCAATCTTCACTCCGTTTCTGGGTTTGCGAAAAGTCTCGGGTCAGGCGGCGCGGACGATCGGCGGTCTCGCTGCGCCCGCCGGGGCCGGAGAACTCGACCAGCTCGGCCAGCGTGGTGCCGGCGAGCGCCTTGGTCACGCCGCCCTGCACGCGGGTCCACAGCAGCTTCGTCGAGCAGGCGCGGTCGCCGTCGTCCTCGTGCGAGCAGAGGACTTTGCCCTCCGGCGTCTCGTGGAAGCACTCCATCGGCGCGATCTGCCCTTCCAGCGCCTCGACCACCGCGTCCATCGTGATCTGCTCCGCCGGCTTCGCCAGCCGGTAGCCGCCGTGGGCGCCGCGGGTCGAGGTGACGAGGCCCGCCTTGCGCAGTTTCGCGACCAGGTGCTCGAGATAGGAGAGCGGCAGCCGCTCCGCTTCGGCGACTGTGCTGAGCGAGATCGGCGTCGAGCCGGGCTGGCGGCCCAGCTCGACCATCAGGCGCACTCCGTACTCGGCTTTGGTCGAGAACAGCATCGACCTAAATCCTACTGAAGCGGTCGGTTATGCCTCCGCGCCCTCGGCGGCGGCGGCGTTGCCGAGTTCGACGTGGGCGCGGCTGTCGCTGCTGCTGGATCAGGACCAAGGTGAGGACGAAGCCGAGCGCGGCGATCGCGGCGCCGCCGAGGAAGGCGACCTGGAAGCCCTCGGTCAGCGCGTCCTTCAGCCCAGAGCCATCCGCGAGGACGCCGGCGGTGTGGGAGGTCGCGATCGAGGAGAGCACCGCCAGGCCGAGCGCGCCGCCGATCTGCTGCGAGGTATTGATCAGCCCGCTGGCCAGGCCCGATTCCTTTTCCTCGACCCCGGCGACGGCGGCGATCGTCGTCGTCACGAAGGAGAAGCCGAGGCCGGCGGCGGCCAGCAGCGAGGGTCCGAGGATGTCGGTGGTGAAGCCGCCGCCGACCGAGACCCGGCTGAACCAGGTCAGCCCGGCGACGATGAAGAGCAGCCCGACGGCAAGACCGGCTTGTAGCCGACTCTGGTCACCAGACCGGAGGCGATCCCGGCCGAGGCCATGATCGTCAGCGCCAGCGGCAGGTAGGAGAGGCCGGCGTGGATGGCGCTGTAGCCGAGCACCTGCTGCATGTAGAGCGAGATGAAATAGAACATCGAGAAGAGCGAGGCTCCGACCAGCAAGCCGACGACGTTGGCCCCGGTCAGGGTGCGGATGCGGAAGATCGAGAACGGCACCAGCGGCTTGCGGGCCCGCAGCTCGATCGCCACGAAGGCGGCGAGCAGGACGGCCGAGAGCGCCAGCAGGCCGATCGTCTTGCTCGAGCCCCAGCCGGCGCTCTCCGCGTCGACCACCGCGTAGACGAGGATCGAGAGGGCGGCGGTGACGCTGACCGCGCCGGCGACGTCGAAGGCGCGGGCCTCGTCGGTGGCACGGCTTTCGGCGATCAGCCGCGGCGTCAAGGCGAAGGCGACCAGGCTGACCGGCACGTTCACCCACAGCACCCACTCCCAGCCGAGGCCATCGGTGAGGATGCCGCCGAGGAGGACGCCGGCGGCGCCGCCGGAGCCGGCGACGGCGCCCCAGACACCCAGCGCTTTATTGCGCTCGGCGCCGTCCCTGAAGATCGTCGTGACGATCGAGAGCGCGGCGGGGGAGATGATCGCGGCTCCCAGCCCCTGCGCCGCCCGAGCGGCGATCAGCTGCCCCTCGGTAGCCGCGAAGCCGGCCGCCAGCGAGGCGACCGCAACCAGCAACAGGCCGACCATGAAGACCCGGCGCCGCCCCAGCAGGTCGGCAGTGCGGCCGCCGAGCAGGAGAAAGCCGCCGAAGGTGAGCACGTAGGCGTTGACGATCCAGGAGAGGTTGTCCTGGGAGAAGTCGAGCGCCTTGCCGATCGTCGGCAGGGCGACGTTGACGATCGAGGCGTCGAGGACGACGACGAACTGGGCCGAGCAGAGTAGGACCAGTGCCAGCCAGCGTTTCTCTTGGAACTCTCGGGCAGTGGTCATGGCTCGATCAGGCCGCGGCGGATCGCGTAGCGGACCAGCTCGACCCGGTCGCGCATGCCGAGCTTACGCATCGCGTTTGCCCGGTGGTTCTCCACGGTCTTCTCGGAGAGGTGGAGGACCGCGGCGATCTGCCGGGTCGTGTTCGCCTCGGCGACCAGCTTCACGATCTCCTCCTCTCGCGGCGTCAGCTCCTCCTCGCCGCTGGAGCCGCGCTCGAGCACGTCCTTGATCAGCGTCCGCTGCGCCTCCGGGGTGAGGAACGGCTCGCCGCGCTCGACCGCGCGGATCGCCGCCAGCAGGTCGGTGTCCGCCTGCGCCTTCAGCACGTAGCCCGAGGCGCCCGCCTTCAGCGCCTCGAACAGGTAGCGCTCGTCATCGTGCATGGAGAGGATCAGGACCGAGACCTCCGGCGCCTGCCGCTTGATCTCCCGCGTCGCCTGCAGCCCGGTCAGCTTCGGCATTTTCACGTCGAGGATCGCCAGGTCGGGTCGCTCGCGCACCGCCAGGTCGCGTGCCTCGGCGCCGTCGCCGGCCTCGGCCACGACCTCGATGTCGGGCTGGCGCTCCAGCAGCAGCCGCATCCCCGAGCGGACGATCCCGTGGTCGTCTGCGATCAGCACCTTCACCGGCCCGATTCTCCCGGCAGCGTCAGCCGCACCGTCGTCCCCCGCCCGGGGCGGGACTCGATCGTCAGCTCGCCGCCGATCAGGAGCGCCCGCTCGCGCATGCCGCCGATCCCGAGGCCGCGCTCGGACTCCTCGAAGGCGAAGCCGCGGCCGTCGTCGACGACGTTCAGCTCGACGCCGCCGTCGCCGAGGCGGCGCAGCCGCACCTCGACGTGGCCGGCGCCGCTGTGGCGCGCAGCATTGGAGAGCGCCTCCTGGGCGACCCGGTAGACGACCAGCTGGGCGTCGTCGGCGAGGTCGGAGAAGTCGCCCTCGGCGTCGAACTCGGCCTCGATCTCTCCCCGCGCCAACTGCTCGACCTGGCCGGCGATCGCCGCCGCCAGGCCGAGGTCGTCAAGCGCGGTCGGGCGCAGCTGGCGGGCGAGCGAGAGCAGCTCGCGCATCGCCTGGTTGGCGAGCGCCTTGGTCTCGGCCAGCTCTGCCTCCAGCTCCGGCGGCGCCGCCTCGCGCGCCGCCTCCAGCCGCAGCAGCAGCCCGGTCAGCGACTGGTTCACCTCGTCGTGCAGGTCGCGGGCGACCCGCGCCCGCTCCTCCTCCTGAGCCTGCAGGGTGGCCGATCCCGCGCGCCGCCGCTCGGCTTCGAGCCGGCGCATCATCCGCAGGAAGGCGAGCTCGATCCGCTCCACCTCCTCGGTCTCGCCGATCCCGTCGATCGAGGCCGGCAGCAATGGTCCGGGCCGGCCCAGGTCGACCTTCTCCATCTCCTCGATCAGGTGCTCGAGCGGCCGCATGCGCTGCCGCTCCCGTGCCAGGGCAAGCACCAACGCGACTACGACGAGCGCCAGCCCGATCACCATGAAGGTCATCGGCCAAGCCTAGAAGCCGGCGGCGTTCGTCCTTTATCGGGCATATGCCGGTAAAGGACGAACGCCGGCATAGGGGATGGTCCCGCCCAGGTCAGGGACTGGCCCCTATAGGCGAATCGGCCCTTTCGCCGCATACTGAAGCGACCACCCTCGACCTAGGAGCGATGACTCGATGAAGACCACCAAGCAGTCCACCTGGGGCGCCACTCTGCGCACGACGATCCTGCTGGCCTCGCTTTCGGGCCTGCTGGTGCTGATCGGCGCCCTGATCGGAGGCCCCAGCACCGCCGGCCTCTTCCTCGTCATCGCCCTGCTGATCAACCTCGGCTCCTATTTCTTCAGCGACAAACTGGCGCTGAAAATGAGCGGCGCCAAGCCGATCGACGAGTCCGAAGCGCCGCGGCTCTACCAGATCGTGCGCGAACTGACGACCCGCGCCGAGCTGCCGATGCCCCGCCTCTACATGATCCCCCAGGATCAGCCCAACGCCTTCGCGACCGGGCGCAACCCCAAGCATTCCGCCGTCGCGGTCACCCGTGGCATCACCAAACTGCTCTCCGAGGACGAGCTGCGCGGGGTGCTCGCGCACGAGCTCGCGCACATCCAGCACCGCGACATCCTGATCCAGTCGGTCGCCTCGGCGATCGGCGCCGCGATCACCTACCTCGCCTACATGTTCATGTGGTTCGGCAGCGACGACGACTCGCCGCTGAGCCTGGTCGCCTCGCTGGCGATGGTCCTGCTGGCGCCGATCGCGGCCAGCATCATCCAGCTCTCGATCTCGCGCCAGCGCGAGTACGCGGCCGACGCCGGCGGCGCGGAAATCTGTGGCAACCCCGAGTCCCTCGCGAGCGCGCTGCTGCGGCTCGAGCAGGGCGCGGCGGCGATGCCGATGCAGGTCAACCAGGCGGCCGAGCCCCTCTACATAGTCAAGCCCTTCTCGAGCAAGGGCATCGCCGGCCTCTTCTCGACCCACCCCCCGATCGAGGAGCGGGTCAAAAGGCTGCGTCAGATGCGCCCCAGCTTCGCGTAGCTGTCGGTCCATGTGGACCGACCAGCGAGTCCGCTCCAGCTCTAGATGCTCGATAAGACGCTCCTTCGGGAGCGTCTTATCTTGCGCTGACGGGCATTGCTATTCTAGTCGAGATTCTGTATAGAATCAGAGGTACCACCACCAGAAGGGACGCCCAAATGCCAACTCTCGACAGCAAGGAGCTCGTATCAATTTCCGACGCCAACAAGCTTGGGATCTCCAAGCTCGTTTCCGCCGCTGAACGCGGCGAGCAGCGTGTTCTGATCAAGAACAACAAGCCCGTAGCCGCAGTCGTGGGTATCGGGATGCTGGAGCGCAGCGAGGAACTCGAGGAGCGTCTTCTCGATGTCTCTCTCGCCGTGACCCGGCTTTTAACCACGAGCGAGCGTCGCCATTCACTCGACGATGTGCTCGATCGATTCGGATTCACCCGCAAAGACGTAGAGGAGTAGCCCCGAGAATGCCAGTCAGGGTCGAGTTGATAGATGAGGCGGTAGTCGATCTGGTTGGCCTCGCAGAGAGCGGGAAGCTGAAGCAGTTTTTCAAGAAGCTCATAGAGATAGAGGCCCGCGGCTCGAAAGCAGGGGAGCCGTTGGGCCGCAAACTCGTGGGATGGCGCAAAGCGACGGTTGGCAACCGCAACTGGCGCATCGTCTTTCGCGTCGATCCCGACGAGACAGTTGCGACGATCTGCGTGATCGGCGACCGTGAGGACTCAGCCTGCTACGAGGAGGCCCATCGCCGCGCCGCAGAGGTCAAGGACGCTGACGCGATAAGCCTGGCTGAGTCCATGATGAGCGTTCTGGGCA
This sequence comes from uncultured Thermoleophilia bacterium, assembly GCA_963720455.1. Taxonomy (GTDB): domain Bacteria; phylum Actinomycetota; class Thermoleophilia; order Solirubrobacterales; family 70-9; genus VAYN01. Next base: position 362,723 of record OY970392.1, read on the forward strand.
ACCGCAAGCAGCGCAAGAAGGCCGTCCGAAGCTAGCCTCACGGGACCGCTATACTTTTTGAAGTAAAGCTGATCCGGATTTAGGAGATTTCGATGGCAACCGGTGCGGGGATCCAGACGATCGAGGAGATCGAGCCGTTCGAGGCGGCGGCGGAGATCGAGGGCGGTGACGTCGTCCTGATCGACACGCGCGAGCCGCACGAGTACCAGGAGGCGCACCTGGAGAATGGCAAGCTGGTTCCGCCGGGCCTGCTCGGGGACGAGATCGGGGAGGCGGCGCCGGACAAGTCGGCGCGCACGATCCTCTACTGCCGCTCCGGCAACCGCTCGGCGCTTGCCGCCGCGCAGCTGCAGGAGCTCGGGTACGACAACGTCGCCTCGATGGCCGGTGGCATCCTCGCCTGGCAGGAGCAGGGGCTGCCGGTGGTCGCAGCCAGCGGCATGACCGCCGAGCAGCGCGATCGCTACTCGCGCCACACGCTGCTGCCCGAGGTCGGGGTCGACGGGCAGCTGAAGCTGCTGAACGCGAAGGTCCTGCTGCTCGGGGCCGGCGGGCTCGGTGCGCCGACCGCGCTCTACCTGGCGGCCGCCGGTATCGGCACTCTCGGGCTAGTCGACGACGACGTCGTCGACGCCTCCAACCTGCAGCGCCAGGTGATCCACAACACCGAGCGGATCGGGATGCCGAAGACCGAGTCGGCGCGCGTCTTCATCGAAGCGCTCAATCCCGACGTCAACGTGGTCGAGCACCGGCTGCGACTCGACGCCGGGAACATCCTCGAGATCATCGGCGACTACGACATCGTCGTCGACGGCGCCGACAACTTCCCCACCCGTTACCTGCTGAACGACGCCTCGGTGCGCCTGCGCAAGCCGGTCGTCTCCGCCTCGATCCTCAGCTTCGACGGGCAGATCTCGACCTTCGTCCCCTTCGAGGGCCCCTGCTACCGCTGCCTCTACCCGACCCCGCCGCCGGCGGAGCTGGCGCCGAGCTGCTCCGCCAACGGCGTGCTCGGGGTGATGGCCGGGACGATGGGCACGCTGCAGGCCAACGAGGTGATCAAGCTGGTGCTCGGCGTCGGCGAGCCACTGGTCGGGCGGCTGCTGCTCTACGAGGCGCTCGGCACGCGGTTCACCGAGCTGAAGGTCCGGCGCGATCCCGAGTGCCCGATCTGCGGCGAGAACGCGCCCGAGGTCCCGCGTCGGAGATGGGGAAGTTCCCCGACTACGACCTCTTCTGCGCCGGATAGGCGATAGGTTTCCCGGCCGATGGCGACTGTGAGGATCCCACCCGTGCTGCGCCCGAAAACCGGCGGCCAGCCCGAGGTCGAGGCTGGCGGCGAGACGGTCGGCGAGGTGCTGCGCGCGTTGACCGAGGCGCACCCCGACACCCAGGCGCAGCTCTTCGGCGAGGACGGAGACCTCAACCGCTACGTCAACGTCTACCTCAACGACGAGGACGTGCGGGTGCTGGACGGGCTCGACACCGCGGTCAAAGACGGCGACACGGTCGTCATCCTGCCGGCGATGGCCGGCGGCGCCTCCTAGCGATCGAGCACCAGGCCAAGGAACTTGCTGGGTCCGCTCCTCGCGCGGATCGTCGAGCACATCGGCGGGCTTGCCCTGCTCGACGATCACGCCCTCGTCCATGAAGACGACGCGGTCGCCGACATCGCGGGCGAAGCCGAGCTCGTGGGTGACGACGATCATCGTCATCCCTTCCTCGGCCAGCTCCCGCATCACGTCGAGCACCTCCTTGACCAGCTCGGGATCGAGCGCGCTGGTCACCTCGTCGAAGAGCATCACGTGCGGGTCCATCGCCAGCGCCCGGGCGATCGCCACCCGCTGCTGCTGACCCCCGGAGAGCCGTTCGGGGTACTCCTCCAGCTTGTCGGCGAGGCCGACCCGTTCCAGGAGCGCGAGTCGCATTCGCCCGTGCCTCACCCGAGGATTTGCCGAGCACCTTTTCCGGCGCCATCGTCACGTTCTCCAGCGCCGTCTTGTGCGGGAAGAGGTTGAACTGCTGGAAGACGATCCCGACCCGCTGGCGGACGAAGTCGAGTTTCCAGCCCTGCTCGCCGGCGCCCGACCTCGGCCCTTTGCAGATGTCTTTCCCCTCGAGGAAGATCTCGCCCTCGCTCGGGGGGCTCGAGCAGGTTGACGCAGCGCAGTAGCGTGCTCTTGCCGGAGCCGCTGGGGCCCGAGCACGCAGACGACTTCGCCTTTGGCGATCTCAAGGTCGATGCCGCGGAGAACCTCGAGCTCGCCAAAGCGCTTGTGGATCCCCTCCAGCCTCAGCATCGGCTCGGCCATCGCCTAATGGTGCCTCGACCGTCGGCGTACCTCCGCGCGAGGTGCGGGCCCGTTCACGCGCGATCAGCCGGTCGACCACGCGCGCCAGCGGCAGGACGATGATCAGGAACAGGATCGCCCCGAGGGTGAGGGCGGAGCTGTTGAAGGTCTTCGACTGGATATCCCGGCCGACCAGCGCGACCTCGTTGAGGGCGATCACGCTGACCAGGGTCGTGTCCTTGAGCAGGGCGGTGAATTCGTTCAGCATCGGCGCGATCACCTTGCGCACCGCCTGTGGGACGATCACGTTGCGCATCGCCTGCCCGTGGCTCATTCCGAGCGAGCGCGCCGCCTCCATCTGGCCGCTCGGCACCGCTTCGATCCCGGCCCGGTAGACCTCCGCGTAGTAGGCGCCGTAGACGAGGGTGAGCGCCATGATCCCGTACCAGAAGTTGTCGGGTTTGCCGAGCCACTGGGGGATCGTCAGCGCCTCGGGCAGGGGCAGGAAGGCGAGGCTGCCGGAGATCAGCAGGATCAGGATCAGCAGCGGCACGGCGCGGAAGACGTCGATGTAGGAGATCGCCAGAAAGCGGACCGGCAGCAGGCCCCTGCCCGGCAGCTGGCGCAGCAGCGCCAGGAGCAGTCCCCAGAAGAGGGCGAGCAGGGTGGCCACGGCCGCGAGTTCGAGGGTGATCACGAACCCGCTCAAGACCTCATCGAAGTGCTTCGACATCTGCGAGAGGTCGAAGTACTGATCGATGAATCTCGTTCATCGGCGCCCCTTCACAGACTTGCCGCCCTGCGGACTAGCGAGCCGGACTCAGGTCGCTTCGTGGGTCGTGGTCCCGATTCCCGGGGGTACCGGCTTGTGAAACCACTTCTTGTAGATCGTCTCGTATTCGCCCGAGTCGATGACTTCGTCGAGTGCTTCGTTGAGTTCGTTCGAGGAGGTCTTCGTCGCCCTGCTGGACCACGAATCCATACTGTTCTTCGGTTTCGATTCCGCCTGAGATTTCGAGGTCGGTGTCGGCTTCGATGATGTTTTCGGCGACCGGCCGGTCGATCACGACGGCGTCGATCGTGCCCGCCTTGAGGGCCTGGATCGTGTCGGGCCCCTGGGGGTAGGTGCGGAGTTCCTTGGTGTCGATTTTTTCTTCGACGAATTCCTCACCCGTCGTGCCCTGCTGGACGCCGACGACGAGACCCTCGAGGTCTTTGGCCGTCTTGAGCCCCGAGTCGCCTTTTTTGACCAGGATCGACTGCGCGGATGGCAGGTAGTAGGGATTGGTGAAGTCGACGGTTTCCTCGCGTTCTTCGGTGATCGTCGTCGCCGAGGCGACCGCTTCGAACTTGCCCTGCGCGAGGTCGCGGAAGATCGTGTCGAACGAGGTGTCCTGGAATTCGACTTCGCGGCCGATCTTCTCGGCGATCGCTTCCATCAGTTCGATGTCGAAGCCCTTGAATTCGGTCTTGCTCTTGCCGAATTCCTCGAACGGCGGATAGGGGACGTCGGAGCCGACCGTGAGCTTCTCGCCCCCGCCACCTCCTTCGCCGCTGGCACCGTTGTCGTCGCTGCCACCGCAGCCGGCCGCGAACGCGGCGAGGGCGAGCACTGCCAGGGCGGCGAGCAAAGTGGAAAGGCGGCTCTTCTTCATCGACGCTTCCTCCGTTCCAAAACTAGTTACCCGGAGAGGAACTACCCCGAGGCGAGCGAAACTACTCGCCTCCGCGGCTCCGCGCAAGCGATCACGGGCCCCACGCATCCCTGGCTATACTTTTTGAAGTAACGGGGTACGGGATGCTGCGCGACGAGCTACTCAACAGACCCTGCGGGGGCCGCTTCGGCGATATCGTCGAGTCGATCGGCAATACGCCGCTGGTCGAGCTGCCGCGGCTGTCGCCGAAGCCCGAGGTCCGCATCTACGCCAAGCTCGAGGGGCACAACCCGACCGGCTCGGTCAAGGACCGGGTCGCCAAATCGATGATCGAGGCGGCCGAGGCGGAGGGCGCGATCGAACCGGGCCAGACGATCCTCGAACCGACCTCGGGCAACACCGGCATCGCCCTGGCGATGATCTGCCGCCGCAAGGGCTACCCGCTGAAGGTGGTGATGCCCGACAACGTCACCGAGCGAGCGCACCCAGCTGCTGAAGATGTACGGGGCGGAGATCGTCTACTCGGAGGGCGCGAAGGGCTCCAACGGCGCCGTCGAGGTGGCGCTGGAGATGGCCCAGGACCCCGGCTTCTACATGCCCTACCAGTACGGCAACGAGGCGAATCCACTGGCCCACTACAACGGCACCGCGGTGGAGATCCTCGACGAGCTCGACGAAGTCGCCGCCTTCGTCGGCGGGCTCGGCACGGGCGGGACCCTGATGGGCAACGGCCGCCGCCTCAAGGAGGCGAACCCGGAGACGCTGATCGTCGCCGCCGAGCCGATGCAGGGGGAGCTGGTCGCAGGGCCTGCGCTCGCCTCGACGACGGCTTCATCCCGCCGATCATCGACATCTCGCTGCTCGACCGCAAGATCATGGTCTCCAACCGCGACGCGATCGTCTGGACCAAGAAACTGCTCGAGGAGGAGGGCGTCTTCGCCGGCGTCTCCGCCGGCGCGATCGCCGCGATCGCCGTCCGCATCGCCGGCGAGCTCGACGGCGGCAACGTCGTCTTCCTGATCCCCGACGACGGCTGGAAGTACCTCTCCTCCGGCGTCTACACGAAGCCGATCGAGGAGATCGAGAACCTCGACTCCACCGTCTGGTGGTAGGCACGCCCGCCGCCAGCCTCGCTGCCGATGAAGATCTCCCAGAGCCTGATCGACGAGATGGTCGCGCACGCGCGCGAGGATCTGCCGAACGAGTGCTGCGGGATGGTCGGCGGCCGCGACGGCGAGGCGAGAGGTGGTCCGGGTCGCCAACGCCGCCGCCAGCCCGCTGCGCTACGAGATGGACCCGCAGGGGCAGTACAACGCGCTGAAGGCGATCGAAGACGGGGGCGGGGAGCTGCTGGCGATCTACCACTCGCACACCAAGAGCGCCGCCTATCCCTCCCAGACCGACGTCAACCAGGCGGTTGCCTGGCCCGAACCAGGTCTACCTGATCATCTCGCTGGCCGACCCGGACGCCCCCGACGTCAAGGCGTTCCTGCTCAAGGACCTGAAGATCGCCGATGTCCCAGCTCGATGTCACATAGCCCCGACCTGGAGCGTCCGGGCGCCGGCGGTGGCGGCGGTGGGACGGCGGCGGTGACGACGAGGGCGGGGGCGGGGGCGGGGGCGGCGGTCCCCTGGTCAAGGTCGCCTTCGACCCGCAACCAGATGGAAGCCGAGATGATTCAGGGTCTGCTCGCGGACGCGGGTGTCCCAAGTGTCGTGCAGCGCAGCGTCGACAACCCCGAATTCCTCGCCTCCGGGCCCCGCGACGTAAAGGTCGTCTCCGATCTCGCCGGGAAAGCCCGAGCGGTGCTCGCGGAAACGATGGTCGAGGAGGGAAGGGACCCCGAGTGGGCGGAGCTCGAAGAACAGGCGCGCGTCCGCGGTTCCGGGGAAACGTCTCCCGGTCGCCTCGCTCTCTGGATCCTCACCGCCTTCCTCGGGGCGCTGATCCTCGCCTGGATCCTCTACCAGCTCAGCTGACGCCGCTGGGGCGCGCCATGTCGCGCAGGTGGTCGCGCCAGGCCGCCTCGATGTCGCGGAAGCGGGCGTCGAAGGCGTCTTCGATCGTCGGCACCGGCCCGCCCGGCTTGAGCTCGTGGACGAGCCGCTCGCAGGCCTCCGGGCCGCGCTCGTTCTCGAGCAGGTCGAAGATCGTGCCGCCGAGGATGACCGCGTCGCGGCGCGAGGGCGGGAAGGAGGGGCGGGCGCTCTCACGCAGGCGGCGGATCATGGCGGCGCGGTAGAGGCCGACCTGGCGGGCGAAGTACTGGGCGCCGCCTTCGACCAGCCAGGCCCAGCGCAGGTAGCGGGCGAAGCGGCGCGGGGTCCAGGAGGGGGGAGGGCGGTGTTGTTGGCGGCGATCACCAGCTGCGCGTAGAGGCGCTCGGCGGTGCCGCGCAGGGCTTCGTAGGAGTCCTCGCCGGCGGCGCGCCGTTCCATGTGCGGATCGTTGAGGACGTGCAGCTCGGTCGCCATCGCCCAGCCGGCGAGGTAGCGGCGGCCGGCGGGCGCCGCCGACCAGCGCGCGGCGGGCAGGAAGGGGTGGGCCATCGTCAGCCAGGCCGGGTTGGTGTGGATGACCACGGTGACCTCGCCCGGCACCCGCTCGAAGCGGTCTTCGAGCCGCAGCCGCAGGTCCTCCATGCGGTCCAGCGTGCGCTCGGCAAAGGCCGAGTCGTCGGTGTCGTGGCGCGCCGTGAAGCTCAGCGACTCCGTCTCGATCCAGGACACAGAGCGAGGCTAGCGAGCAGGTAGGACTTAGACCAGGGCGGGCTCGGGGGAGCCGGCACACACGTCGCGGATCTCCTGCCGGGCGCGGTCGAACTCTTCGTCGGCCATCACCGGGGTGCCCTCGAAGGGCAGGTCGCGGTCGATCTCGACCCAGGAGCGGCAGCCGTGGTACTCGTCGCGGACGCGCACGGTGACCGGGCGCGGGATGCGGTGGACCCGCAGCAGCAGGATGTGGAGGGGGTGACGCCGCTTCCAGCTCAGCCGCTTTTCGGCGTAGTCGGGAGTCCAGATGTAGTACGGCGAGAGGCTGTCGAGCGTGCGGCGATCGTTGATCGTGACGTGGTCGGTCACTTCGGCCCAGGCGCGCAGACGCACGCGGTCGGGCTGGGGGATGCCGCCGTCCTGGAGCAGAGCCTTCGGCGGCGGCTCCTCGTCGGGCCAGACACCCTCCTCGAGCGCGCGCGCCAGCTCCGGGTGGTGGGACTCGCGCACCAGGTCGTTGCGCTGGTGATCGAAGGTCGGGTAGAGGAAGAAGCGCTCGTGCTCGAGCTCGAAGTGCTTGTTCTCCTCGCGGATGCCGCCCTTGCGCAGGGTCAGCAGCTGCTCCCCCTCGGAGAGAGCGCGGACCGTTACAGCCCATTCCTTGAAAGCGATCGGCATGTGAATCAGTACCTGCGAAGAGTGGTGAGTCGTTGAACTGGGCGGGCTGCGCCTCCAGGCCCCTGCTGCAAGGCCGTTCTGCCTGCCCGAGGTCGCGCATTCTAGACGAGCAGGGCCAAATCGCAAAATTAAATGTCCTTAAGCGCTGCCTCCGCCGCCCGGGGTCTCGATTCTGAGCCGGTCTCCGGGCTCGAGATCGCCCTCCGCCTTGCTCGGGGAGGCGCTCGCCGTTGAGCAGGTTCAGGCCGGGTTCTCCGTCCTCGCCGCCGCGGCCGCGCGGCGGGTGGCGCCGGCGCTCGCTGAGCAGGGTGAAGCGCATCGGCGCCAGCGCCTCGATCTCACGCACGGTGCCATCGCCGCCGCGGTGCGCGCCCTCGCCGCCGCTGTCGCGGCGGAGCGAGAGCTCGCGCACGCGCAGCGGGAACTCGGTCTCCAGCGCCTCGACCGGGGTGTTCAGCGTGTTCGACATCGCGACGTGGATCGCGCTGGGGCCGTCGGCATCCGGGCAGGCGCCCTGGCCGCCGCCGAGCGTCTCGTAGTAGGTGAAGTCCTCGTTGGCGAGCGTCAGGTTGTTCATCGTGCCCTGGCCCTGTGCAGGAACCGGGCGGGCACCGCCGAGGGCGGCGATCACGAGGTCGGCGACCCGGCTCGAGGTCTCGACGTTGCCGGCGACGACGGCGGCGGGATAGCGGGCGTTGAGCAGGCAGCCGGCCGGGGCGAGGACCTCGATCGGCCGGTGGGCACCGGCCGATGGCGGCGCCTCGGGGTCGGTCAGAACACGCACAGCGAAGAACGCCGCCGACTTGGTCACCGAGAGGGGGCAGTTGAGGTTGCCCTCGACCTCCGGGTCGCTGCCGCCGAAGTCGAGCCGCAGCCGGTCGCCTGCGATCGTCGCCTCGACCCGCAGCACCGCGTCGCGCTCGCTGTCGCCGCGGTCGTCCTCGAGCACGTCCTCGGCGCGGTAGCTGCCGTCGGGAAGGCTGGCGAGGGCGGCCCGGGTGCGGCGCTCGGCGTAGGCGAGGATCTCCTCCATTCCCGCCCGCAGGGCGTCGGGGCCGTGCCGCGAGGCCAGTTCGAGCAGGCGGGCCTCGCCGATCCGGTTGGCCGCCTGCTGCGCTCGCAGATCTGCCAGCCGCTGCCGGGGCGCGCGCATCTGGCCGGCGAGCCGCTCCAGCTCGGCGTCCTCGGCCCTGGTCGGTGGGATCACGACTCCCTCTTCCTCCAGCGTCTTGGAGAAAGCCGGCATCCCGCCCGCAGTCGGGCCGCCGATGTCGGCATGGTGGGCGCGGCTGGCGGCGAAGCCGAGCAGCTCGCCCTCGCAGAACACCGGCGAGATCAGGGTCACGTCGGGCAGGTGGGTGCCGCCGCGGTAGGGGTCGTTGAGGATCCAGGCGGAGCCGGGTCGCTGGTCCTCGCCGAGCACGGCGGCGACCGCGTCAGGCATCGAGCCGAGGTGGACCGGGATGTGCTCGGCCTGCATCACCAGCTCGCCCTTGGCGTCGAAGAGGGCGGTCGAGCAGTCGTGCCGCTCCTTGATGTTGGCCGAGTAGGCGGAGCGGATCAGGGTCGCGCCCATCTCGTCGCAGGCGGCGCGCAGGCCGCCGATCGAGGACCTGGAGCGCGATCGGGTCGAGCGTGGTCATCGCGCGGTTCCCTCTCCACCCGGCTCGGACGAGAGGAGCCGGGCGACGATCGTGCCCGCTGGGTCGACCTCCGCGACCCAGCCGGGCGGCAGCACCAGGGTCGCCTCCGGCAGCTCGAATACGACCGGTCCCTGCGGCCCGGGTGCCAGCCGCGGGCTCGCCGCGCAGGACCGGCGTCTCGGTCCACCCGTCCGCGAACCGCACCCGCCGCGAGCTCTCCTCGAGCCGGCCGCCGGGCGCGGCCGCCGGCCGCGGTTCCGGGCCCGGCTCGACCATCGCCAGCCGGATGTCGACGAGCACGACCTCGCCCTCGGGGTCGCGGTGGCCGTAGCGCTCCTCGTGGGCGCGCTCGAAGCGCTCGCGCAGGTCGGCGGGGTCCGGATCGGTCGGGCCGGGGACGGGCAGCTCGAAGGCCTGGCCGGCGTAGCGCATCTCGTAGACGACCTCGGGACGGGCGCCGGCGAGCCCGGCGCCGGTGGCGGCGATGAGCTCGGCGACCGCGGCGGCGACGCGCTCGGCGCTCAGCTCGGTTCCGCTCAGCATCACCGTGCGGGCGGTGTCGCGGCGGCGCTCGGAGGCGCAGAGGCCGAGCGCCGAGAGGACGCCACCGGCCCGCGGGCAGAGGATCGTCTCGATCCCCAGCTCGGCGGCGATCGCCGCGGCGTGCATCGGGCCGGCGCCTCCGAAGGGCAGCAGGGCGAAGCCGCGCGGATCGACCCCGCGCTCGACGGTGACCACCCGCAGCGCCCGCACCATCTCCTGGTTGGCGACCCGGACGAGCCCGGCCGCCGCCTCCAGCGGCTCGAGGTCGAGCGAGCGGGCGAGGCCGGCGACGGCCGTCTCCGCCGCTCCGGCGTCGAGCTCGACGCCGCCGGCGAGACGCGAGTCGGCGGCGAGGTGGCCGAGCAGGAGGTTGGCGTCGGTCACCGTCGGCTCGGTGCCGCCGCGGCCGTAACAGGCCGGGCCCGGCTCGGCCCCGGCCGAGCGCGGCCCGACCCGCAGGGCACCGCCGGCGTCGCGCCACCCGATCGAACCGCCGCCGGCGCCGACGGTGTGGACGTCGACCATCGGCAGCTGGATCGTGCGGCCGGCGATCCTGCGGGAGTCGGTGCGGCGGACCTCACCGCCTTCGATCACGCAGACGTCGCAGGAGGTCCCGCCCATGTCGAAGCCGAGGGCGTTGCCGTCGCCGCTGGCGCGGGCGAGCAGGCCGGCTCCGACCGCCCCGCCCGCCGGCCCGGAGAGGACGCTCCAGGCACCGGCCCGGGCCGCCTCCGCGGCTGGGGCGACACCGCCGGAGGACTGCATCACCTGCGGCGCCGGCAGCTTCGCCGCCGCCGTCGCCTCGGCGAGCCGGCCCAGGTAGCGGCCGAGCAGGGGGCTGAGGTAGGCATCGATCGCCGTGGTCGAGCAGCGCTCGTACTCGCGGAAGCGCGGCAGTACCTCGTGCGAGGCGGAGACGTGGACCCCGGGTAGGTGCCGGCGCAGGTGGGCGGCGATCCGTCGCTCGTGGGAGGGATCGAGGTAGGAGAAGAGCAGGCAGATCGGCGACCGACTCGGCGCCGCGCTCTCGCAGCAGCTGGGCCAGCCGCTCGGGCTCGTCCTCTCCCAGGGGCGCGACGACCCCCTCGGGGCCGGTGCGCTCCTCCGCCTCCAGGCGCAGCTCGGGCTCGACCAGCGGCACCGGCTTCGGCGCGCAGAGGCGGTAGAGGTGGGGGCGATCCTGGCGCCCGATCTCCAGCACGTCGGCGAAGCCGCGGGTCGCGACCAGGGCCGTGCGTGCCCCCCGTTCCTCCAGCAGCGCGTTGGTCCCGACCGTCATCCCGTGGGCGAACGACTCGACCGCGGCGGCGCCGGCACCGGCTCGCTCCAGGACGGCGCCGATCGCGCCCATCACTCCCTCCGACTCATCTCCGGGCGTGGTCGGCGACCTTGGCCGTGTGGACGGCGCCCTCGTCGAGCAGGACGGCGTCGGTGAAGGTCCCGCCGACGTCGACCCCGAGCAGCATCGGCTGAGCTACGCCACTCGCTCGCGGCGGACCTCGCCGTCGGGGGAGAGGACGAAATGGACCCCGTCAGCTCGGGGTCGGTCTCGGGGCAGTCGGCTGCGCAGGTGGCCGCCGCGGGACTCGCGCCGGGTCAGGGCGTAGGTCGCGGTCGCCGAGGCCAGCGGGTAGGGGTTGGAGACCAGCGCCGCCAGGTCGTCCGGGTTGCGCATCGGCCCGGCCCGGCGCCAGACCGCGTCGCGGGTCTCTTCGTTCGGCGGGTCGAAGCGCCACTCCGGGAGCGGCGGTCGCTCCTCGCCGGCGACCTCCGCGACGGCCGCGGTCGCGGCGCGGCCGCCGAAGACGAAGCACTCGCTGAGCGAGTTGGAGGCGAGTCGGTTGGCGCCGTGCAGGCCGGTGCAGGAGCACTCGCCGACGGCATAGAGGCCCGGCAGCGAGGAGCGGCCGTCGAGGTCGACCGCGATCCCACCCATCGTGTAGTGGGCGGCGGGCGCCACGGGCACCGGCTCCGAGCGCGGGTCGAGCCCGGCCTCGGCGAGCGAGGCGAAGACGTTGGGGAACCGGGCCGGGTCGATCTCACGCAGGTCGAGCTTGACGTCGGGCGCGGCGTCGGCGCGCATGCGCGCCAGGATCGCGGCGGTGACCGCGTCGCGGGGCGCCAGCTCGTCGGTGAAGCGCTCTCCCGCCGCGTCGAGCAGCTTCGCCCCCTCGCCGCGGACCGCCTCGGTGATCAGCGCGCCGTCGCTGGGCGAGCCGGGCAGGGAGAGGGCGGTGGGGTGGAACTGGCAGAACTCGAGATCGGCGAGGTCGGCCCCGGCGGCCACCGCCAGCACCGGTCCGGCGCCGATCGCGCCGCGCGGGTTGGTGGTCCGGCGCCACAGCGCCGCGGCCCCGCCGGTGGCGAGGACCGTCGCCGGAGCCGCGATCGGCCCCGAATCGGTGAGCACCCCGTGGCAGCGGCGGCCGTCGCTCCATAGCGCCGTCGCCGAAGTCCTCTCCCGCACCTCGATACGGGGCTCCTCGGCGACCATCGCCGCCAGCTTCGAGGTGATCTCGTGGCCGGTCTGGCTGCCGCCGGCGTGGACGATGCGACGGCTCGCGTGCCCGCCCTCGAGACCGAGCGCCAGGCGGCCTTCGTGGTCGAGGTCGAAGACGATGCCACGGGCGATCAGATCGCGCACGGCCGCCGCCGCCTCCTCGACCAGGACGCGCACGGCCGACGGGCGGCAGAGATCGCGGCCGGCGGCGATCGTGTCGGCGGCGTGGCGCTCGGGCGAGTCGCCGGGCTCCAGCGCCGCCGCCAGCCCGCCCTGAGCCCAGAAGCTGGCGCTCTGGGAGAGCGGGGTGCGGGAGACGAGGCAGACACTGCCGCCCTGCTCGGCCGCGCGCAGCGCCGTCCAGAGCCCCGCGGCGCCACCCCCGACCACGGCGACGTCGAACTCGCCGGCCGGGGCCGTTATCGCCTCTCAGCCTCTCGCCGGATCGAGTTCAGCTGCTCGCGCAGCCAGGCCGCGGCGCCCTCGCGGGCGCGGGCCTTCTCCTCGGCGACGGATCGCTCCGTCTCCTCGGCGCGGCGCTCGGCTTCCTCGATCCGCTTTTCCGCCGCCTCGGTCTGGGCTTCGATCTCGCCGAGCCGCTCCTCGGCCGCAGCGATCGCCCGCTCCTTCGCCCCGCGCTCGCGTTGCAGCTCCTCCTCGTGGTCCAGGCGCAGCTGCTCACGGGCCCGCTCGGCCTCGGCCCGCTCGCGCTCGAGGTCGGCCTCGAGCGCCTCGATCTCGGCCGTCGCGCGACGCTCCGCCGTGCTGGCGACGTCCGCTGCTGCCCTCAGCTTGCGCTCGGCCTCCTCGACCTGCGCGCTGAGGCTCTCGGCGCTGGCTTCCTCGGCGCTCATGGGCTCAATCTAATACCGGCTTGCCGGCGACGTCGCGGTAGACCTCGATCACACGCTCTGCCATCCGCTCCGCCGAGAGCGAGGCGGCGCGGGTCGAGCCGGCGACGCGCGGGTCGGCGGAGTCGAGGTGCGGTCGTGCCGCGGCGGCCCAGGCGGCGGCGTCGAAGGGGGCGCAGAGGCAACCCCCGACCCCCCGTAGCGCGTAGGGCGCGATCCCGACCGGCGTCGAGAGAACCGGCACGTCGCAGGCGAGCGCCTCCACCGCGGCCATGCCGAACCCCTCGTAGTCGGAGGTGATGAGGACGGCGTTGGCGGCGTTGAGCCAGAGCGGCATCTGCTCTGGCTCGATCGAGCCGCCGTTGAGCAGCTCCGCTCCGCAGGCGGCGGCGAGCGCGGCGGCGCGGTCGTGGCGCTTCTCCGGCCGCGCCGGGTTGGCCGGGAAGAAGAGGTAGCGCCCGTCCGGGTCGAGGCCGAGCTGCGCCCGCGCCTCCGCGCGCGGGGTCGGCCCGAAGCGGCTCAGGTCGGGGCCGCAGGGGAGGACGGCGGAGCCGGGGACGGGGGGCAGGCCCGGGCGGCCGTTCTCGGTCTCGAACAGGGCGCGGGAGACGGCGGCGACGAGCTCGACGCGCCAGGCGAGCCGGCGCGACATCGGCCCGACGATGCCGTGCCGGACATCGGTGCCGTGGAAGGTGACGAGCAGCGGCCGGGCTCCGGCCAGGCGCGCACACCATGCCGCCAGCCCGTAGTGGGCATGGACGAGGTCGAAGCGCTCGCGGCGTAGCAGCGAACGCAGCCGGCGGGTCGCGGGGACGTACTCGCCGCGGCCGGGGGGAAGCTGAAGAGGTCGACCTCGATCCCGCGCCGCCGCACCTCGTCGACCTGGTCGCGGACCCAGCGCCCGCGCTGTGGCGCCGCGGCGTCGGGCTCGAAGTTGGTGACGACGAGGACGCGCACGCGCGTGAGGGTATCCGCGGCAGCCCCGGCGTGGGGACGCGCGTCGGTCGGCGTTTTGGCGCGGTGAAGTTGCGAACTTGGCGCACTCGGGTCTGGATCCGTGCGTCGGCGGCGCCGAGCATTGGCCTCGCAACCGAGAGAGGAGGCTTCGATGTTCTACGCGCTGATGGGGTACCTGCACGCCGCGGTCGCGCGGCGGGTCCGGCAGATCCGGGTCCTGGCGGGGGAGGCGGGCCAGGGGACGGTCGAGTACGTCGGCCTGATCCTGCTGGTCTCGCTGCTGATGGTCGGGATGGTGGCGGCGATGAAGGGCTTCAATAGGTAACTTAGTAAGACCCGAAACTTAAGGCATGGCTCGGACAGACGGCGAGTCACCGGTCTCCAAATCGGCGTTCCAGGTTCAAGTCCTGGCAGCCCCGTTCGATTCGCTTGGTTCTGAGGGCCCGCATTCCCGCTCCTGGTGCGGGAATGCGGCGTCAGCGGCTGAATCGGCCGAAAGTCAACGCGCGTCGGCAAAAAGTCAGAAGAGGGCTGTTTGCGACCCCTTTCATATCCCTGGACATCCCTAGGAGAGGCCGAGGTGAGTCGTCATTCACCCTGCGAAGCAGCGTTCCCGTCCCTCCCCCGAGGACAATCGCACCCCTGGCGGACCCATTCGCGGCGCGGTCTCTGGCCCCACAGATTCCAGCCGATCTCGATCTCGCGAAAGCCGCTCTAAAGTGCGCTGACTCCAAGTTCTCCCGACACTTCCCGGGAGATCGATAGCCCTTCAAGCGAGACAGCCCCCGACCCAGCTGGGTCGGGGGCTGTCCGCGCTGCGACTCAGGCTCCTGGCTTCACGCCAATGAAGTTCAGAAAAGGGAGTCGCATGACCAAGGATGACGTGCTGTTCGGCTACCGCCAAGCCCTCTTCGCCGAGGCCACCCGCACCAGCGTCGCCGCCGCCTGCCGGCGCTTTGGGGTGCACCGTTCGACCTACTACGCCTGGAAGCGCCAGGTGGATCGCCACGGCCTGGAGATGCTGCGGCCCAGGGAGCGGCGGGCGCCGCGGATGCCCAACCAGCTCTCGAAGATGATCGAGGAGAGGATCGTCGCCTTCGCGCTTGGCCACCCCGGCCTGGGGCCCAAGCGTGTCTCCGGCGAGCCGGCGCGCCCCAAGTGGGGGGGCATCCTCGTCTCGCCCAACGGCGTCTGGAAGGTGCTCTGCCGCCACGGGCTGAACACGAGGGCCAAGCGCCTGGGGCTGATCGCCGGCTACGCCGCTCCCTACGAGCCGCCCCGCGACCCCGGCCCCGAGCAACACATCGACGTCTCCCGCCCGGGCGAGCTGGTCGGGATCGACTGCTTCTTCGTCGGCCGCCTGGCGGGCATCAAGGGCTCGGTCTGGCAACTCACCGCGATCGACGTCGCCTCCTCCTTCGCCTGGGCCGAGCTGGTGGTTTGCAAGGAGGGCAAGCCGAGCAATCCAAGCGCAAAGCAGACCTCCAAGCTCGCCCGCCGGGTCGCCTCCGAACTGCGCGAGGCCGATTGGCGGGCGGAGCGCTTCCTCTCCGACAACGGCAACGAGTTCAAGGGCGACTTCACCAAGGCGCTCGGCCGGCTGAAGGCCAAGCACACCCGCATCCACGCCGGGCGGCCACAGACCAACGGCAACGTCGAGGCGCTGCATCGCACGATCCTCGACGAGTGCTGGCGGCCTTCCTTCGCTCGCTACCTGCATCCCCGGCTCTCGAGCTTGAGAGGCGACCTCGAGGAGTACCTGCGCTTCTACAACTTCGACCGCATCCACCACGGCCGCCTCACCGGCGGCCAGATCCCGGCGGACATCGTCTACGGTGCTCGCAAGATGGAGGTCAGATGAGCCGCCGGGGGTGTCGGCACATCTTGGAGTCCGTGCAGATTAGGGCTTGTGGCCCTGCCATTCTTCATGCGTGGAGATGATTCAGCAGGAGCTCGACCGGCAAGCAGCCGATTTGGCCCGGATCGCACGTGCTCTCGACACCGCCATGGGACCCAGCAGTCGCCTTGAGCTTGAGGTCGGTCGGCTTCTCCAGCTCAGCGCGGAGCAGCTCCACGGCGAATGGCCAGATGATTTCCCGCTCGAGCTTCTTGATGCGCGAACGAAAACCCTCGCGCGCATCTTCGCCCACCAGCGCGCCTTCTCCCTGCTGGCATCAGCTCTCGACGGGGCCGACGATGGCAAGCTGGGTCAAGACATCGAGCGGCTTCTGACAAACGCTCGGGAGGCACGACCGATTGCCTTGGAAGCGCACTTCCATGAATCTCCCTTCGTCTACCCACCGGATGCGATGGAGAAGGACTACAGCGATCTCGTCTTTGAGACCCACAGCCAAATTCTCTTGCTGCTGGAGGATGAAGCAGAGGCCTAGGTCGCCGTGCTTGGGCGCCGATCACTTCCATGGTAAGGAAGGTTCATGAATCCAGTTTCGTTTCGGGTCTTGGTTTTTTTGGCTACTGCAAGCCAGAAACCCCCGCTCGGCCCCTGCACCCGATGTCAGCCTGCGTACTCTGTTTCAGGCGTGACCTCCCATTTGGCTCCCATCTGAGCAGGGTTTCCCCGGGCTCTACGAACACATGAGACGGCACCCTCAGTCGCGGCGACTTTCGGCTACGAAGAAAAAATCCTCGCCTTCGACCTGCCGGCCGGATTCCGCGTATCGAGCATTCCCAACCTGATTTCAGGGCTTGACCCAATGCGTTCCCTTCACCTCCTTTCCCTTTTGTCAGGAGTTCTCACCCCTGGAGAAATACCCAAATGTTTTTGCTCATTTAGTGAAAGCGTGATACGGCTTCCCGTGCCGCGGCAGAGTTCGCATGCTAAAGGGAGAGAAGAGGTAGATGATGCGGGAGTCGAGGAGATTCATCGGGCCGATCTTGATGGTCATGGTCTTTGCCATCGCCATACCCAAGGCCCAAGCTCTGATCGTTGAAAGCACCTCAACAGTTCCCGAGGGATATGAACCCACAGAGCTTCGCGATGCCTACGACATACCGGCCTGGGGTGGCTCTGACCAGACCATCGCGATCATTGCCCCGTTCGACGCCCCAAATGCTGAGGCAGATCTTGCCGCGTATCGTTCCTACTACAAACTTCCGCCCTGCACTGAAGCAAATGGCTGCTTTCGGAAGCGAGACTATTTGGGCGATACTAACAACTTCCCACAGCCGCAGAAGAAATCAGCGGATGAGACTTCTCTCGACCTTCAGATGGCTTCCGCAGCCTGCCCGGAATGCAACCTTCTGCTCGTTGAGAGACAGGACGTGTCAAGTGGATTTATAAAAGCGACCGGAGAAGCCATCAATCGGGCGGTAGCGCTTGGCGCAACTGTGATCAGTTACAGCTATGGGCGTATCGAAGAGTCCGGCGATAGTTCCCTCAACAAATACTTCGATCATCCCGGAATTCCCATCACCGTAAGCTCGGGAGACTACGGCTATCGGAATCATCTAGATGGGAAAAATGTCACCGACTACCCGGCGGGCGCACCAGGCGTAGTGGCGGTTGGTGGGACTTACCTCAAACCAGCCCCTAATACCCCGCGGGGTTGGCAGGACAATGTGTGGGAGAAAACCGGGGGCGGCTGCAGTGCTGAGATGCCGAGGCCGGAGTGGCAGGACTTTATCTCGTGTGAGACTCGGATGACGAGTGATATTTCGCTTGTGGCCAGCAATGTTGCTACCTACACGAGCTATCTCGAGGATGAGCATGACTATTGGCAGACTGTGGGTGGAACGAGCGTTGGTGCCCCTCTGATGGCTGGAATCTATGCGCACTCCAGCGAGATAGTTCATGAAAAACCGGCTGAGGCGATCTATAACAATCTCTACCATGGTTTTGGAAGCATTTATGACGTTGGTCCCAGTAAAAGCGACAACAACACGAATTATCAGGGTCACTCGTGCTCTCCTCTGTACCTATGCAACGCGATCGCCGGCAAAGATGGCGACCCGATGTCAGGATACGACGGGCCTACCGGTGTCGGCGTGCCGCAGGGGGTACCTGCGCTTCCTATATGGGTGATAGCGAACGCGCACGAGATGCATATAGCCTCCAGTGCGATAACCCGGCCGGATGTGGATTGCATTTCGCCGACTAAGTGTTTTGCCGTTGGAGGAGCCTCATTTCTCGAAGATGCACCACTCGTGGCTGAATGGGATGGCTACGCTTGGAGCGCCGTTCCAGTTCCATTGGAAAACAAAGGGTTTGAATGGCTCGGCAAGCTCAGGGCAATCTCTTGCCCGACCTCGAATTTCTGTCTAGCAGTTGGGGAAACAGGCGAACCAGCGGAAACCTACGTCATGCGGTGGGGCGGGGGCGAATGGGAGGTCGACGAAACGGCGCCGCGTCTGCCCGGCACCTCCTGGTGGGCCCCATTTTCGATCTCTTGCGCGTCTGCCACTGATTGCATGATCGTGGGCGGGGAAAACTCTTTTGTAAGCGCACACTGGACGAACAGTGGATGGTCGACGCCCGAAGTCCCCTCTCCCAGTGGAGCTGAAGGAGCTGAGCTGAATAAAGTCAGTTGCGTAGCTGAAGAAGTGGAAAACGAAAAAGAAGAAATGAAAAAAGAGAAAACCTGCCTTGCCGTGGGCTGGCAATACTCCGAAACGGCGGAAGCGTTTCAGGTTCTTGCAGAGCGGTGGGATGGGTCTAGTTGGTCGGTTGACACGAGCTTGACCCCGCCTGGATACCAAAGTAGTTTGGATGACGTCTCCTGTCCATCAGTCAATTCGTGCATGGCCGTCGGTTGGGTGGCGGAATCGCCTGAAAGCGAAAAATACGGGGACACTTTGCCTTTGTCGGAGCACTGGGACGGATCCGAATGGGTTCTGGGGAAGCCTCCCTTGCCAGAACCAGCAATCAATCCGCAAACGCAGGAAGAATTGGAAGAATTGGAAGAAGAAGAAGAAGGGGAAACCTATGGGGTGTCCTGCGCTACGCCGACTTCATGCATCGCGGTGGGGATCAACTTTGGCACTGGCTACATCGTCGACGGCTGGAACGGGACTAGCTGGAGCGTGCAGGAGCGACCCGAATTGGCTGCTGGCTCATTTCATTTTGCGTACCAGGTCGACTGTGTGACGGTGGAGTTCTGCCAGGAGATTGGGTCCGGGGCCGGATTCTCCTTCAGTCTTCTCACCGAAGACCCACCCCCGTATTTGAGAGAAGCAGGGACGTACGCCTTACACCCAGCTGGCGTCACCCTCAACACCTCGATCAACCCCAACGGCTCTGCAACCACCTATCAGCTCGAATACGGCACGACGACCGCCTACGGCTCCAAAGCGCCGGCATCGCCGAAATCGATCGGCTCGGGCACCAGCCCGGTCGAAGTCAGCGAGAAAATCGAAGGCCTGGCGCCGGAAACCACCTACCACTTCCGGTTGGTGGCGACCAACGAAAAAGGAACCGTCGAAGGCGAAGACCAGACCTTCACGACGCCCGGCTGGAAGATCCTCTCGACCCCGAACCCCTCCGAAGCGAGCGACAGCAACCTTCACGACGTCAGCTGCGAACCGAGCACGAACGTCTGCACCGCGGTCGGCAAGAGCACCAAATCAGGGGTCGACAGCCCGCTGGCCCAGCGCTGGAACGGCACCTCTTGGTCTGAACAGACCGCGGCGAAAAAGTCCGGCTCCACCCACAACCGCCTGTTCGGCGTCGACTGCCCCTCGGAAACCCGCTGCATGGCGGTCGGCAACTACCAGAACTCTGAAGGCGGTCCCGCCACCCTGGCGGAGATCTGGAACGAAAACAAATGGTCGGTCCAGTCGACGCCGGTCCCCGCTGAAGCTACCTCCAGCGAACTCGTGGGGGTGGGCTGCAACAACACCGCGGAATGCAAGGCCGTGGGCTCGGCCGTGATCGGCGGCGTCAAGACGGCGATCGCGCAGAAATGGAGCAGCCCCACCTGGGCCTCGCAAACGGTCCCGATCCCCGAAGGGGCCACCTCGAGCCAGCTCGACGGCGTCGATTGCCTGTGGTCGAACTTCTGCGTCGCCGTCGGCCGCTACACCACCAGCGGCAGCTCGATCAAAAGCCTCGCTATGTTCTGGAACGGCAGCGAATGGAAACTCCAGACCCTGACGGATCCCGAAGGGGCCACCCAGAGCACCCTGCTCGACGTTTCCTGCACGCCCTCGCCGAACCGCTGCACGGTGGTGGGGGGCTGGAAGAACGGCGCCGGCGAACAGTTCACGCTGGCCTACCGCTTCAACGGGACGTCGACCTGGACGCTGCAGAGCACGCCCAACCCCTCCGGGGCCACCGAAAGCGCCTTCCAGGACGTCTCCTGCGCGAGCGAAACGTCCTGCACGGCGGCCGGGAGCTCGCTCGGCGGCGGATCGACTCAGACCCTGGCCGAGAAGTGGAACGGCAGCAGTTGGTCGATCCAGGGCACCTCGAACCCCTCGGATGCGACCTTCAGCTCCCTCTTCGGCGTCTCGTGTCGCAGCACCACTTGCATGGGCGTGGGGTGGAGCACGGATGGCTCGGGGGTCGATACGACGTTGGCGGAGACCTCCGATCTGAGCAAACCCCCGACTATCTCGATCAAACCAGCATCAGGTGTGGCACCAAAAGAAGCCACCCTCAACACCTCGATCAACCCCAACGGCTCTGCAACCACCTATCAGCTCGAATACGGCACGACGACCGCCTACGGCTCCAAAGCGCCGGCATCGCCGAAATCGATCGGCTCGGG
The DNA here is from genome assembly GCA_963720455.1 of uncultured Thermoleophilia bacterium. Lineage (GTDB taxonomy): Bacteria > Actinomycetota > Thermoleophilia > Solirubrobacterales > 70-9 > VAYN01. The sequence continues at coordinate 383,278 of OY970392.1, forward strand.
CACCAGCCCGGTCGAAGTCAGCGAGAAAATCGAAGGCCTGGCGCCGGAAACCACCTACCACTTCCGGTTGGTGGCGACCAACGAAAAAGGAACCGTCGAAGGCGAAGACCAGACCTTCACGACGCCCGGCTGGAAGATCCTCTCGACCCCGAACCCCTCCGAAGCGAGCGACAGCAACCTTCACGACGTCAGCTGCGAACCGAGCACGAACGTCTGCACCGCGGTCGGCAAGAGCACCAAATCAGGGGTCGACAGCCCGCTGGCCCAGCGCTGGAACGGCACCTCTTGGTCTGAACAGACCGCGGCGAAAAAGTCCGGCTCCACCCACAACCGCCTGTTCGGCGTCGACTGCCCCTCGGAAACCCGCTGCATGGCGGTCGGCAACTACCAGAACTCTGAAGGCGGTCCCGCCACCCTGGCGGAGATCTGGAACGAAAACAAATGGTCGGTCCAGTCGACGCCGGTCCCCGCTGAAGCTACCTCCAGCGAACTCGTGGGGGTGGGCTGCAACAACACCGCGGAATGCAAGGCCGTGGGCTCGGCCGTGATCGGCGGCGTCAAGACGGCGATCGCGCAGAAATGGAGCAGCCCCACCTGGGCCTCGCAAACGGTCCCGATCCCCGAAGGGGCCACCTCGAGCCAGCTCGACGGCGTCGATTGCCTGTGGTCGAACTTCTGCGTCGCCGTCGGCCGCTACACCACCAGCGGCAGCTCGATCAAAAGCCTCGCTATGTTCTGGAACGGCAGCGAATGGAAACTCCAGACCCTGACGGATCCCGAAGGGGCCACCCAGAGCACCCTGCTCGACGTTTCCTGCACGCCCTCGCCGAACCGCTGCACGGTGGTGGGGGGCTGGAAGAACGGCGCCGGCGAACAGTTCACGCTGGCCTACCGCTTCAACGGGACGTCGACCTGGACGCTGCAGAGCACGCCCAACCCCTCCGGGGCCACCGAAAGCGCCTTCCAGGACGTCTCCTGCGCGAGCGAAACGTCCTGCACGGCGGCCGGGAGCTCGCTCGGCGGCGGATCGACTCAGACCCTGGCCGAGAAGTGGAACGGCAGCAGTTGGTCGATCCAGGGCACCTCGAACCCCTCGGATGCGACCTTCAGCTCCCTCTTCGGCGTCTCGTGTCGCAGCACCACTTGCATGGGCGTGGGGTGGAGCACGGATGGCTCGGGGGTCGATACGACGTTGGCGGAGATCCGAGAATAGATCGCCTGGCCGCCTTGGCGGCTTTTCGGACAGGTCTTTGAAGCTGGTTCCTTGGCTGGGAATTGGCCTGCGCGCTGGGGTAAGAAATGGGGGCAACATGCCCCACAGATCCCAGCCGATCTCGACCCGCGAAAACCTTTTGAAACTGTGCCCCACGTAGTCCAGCGCGACCTCAGGTTCGGGCTCATAGCCCGAAGGTCGCGGGTTCGAATACCGCCCCCGCTACAGGAAAAGGCTCCGGAAATGGGCCCTTTTTCATGCTCCAGATCGAGGGCGAGGGTCGGTGCGGGTACCAAACGGTTACCAATTTTGCGAGGAACCGCCTCCCGGGATCAGGCAGAGGACTCCGTAGCCGCCGCCGGTGCCGCCGCTACTTTCGGAGCATGGCTTGGACTGTTCAGGATTCGGCACGGCCCGTTCGCGGAGACTCCTACGACCGGCATCAGTGGGCGTGGCGCCTGCGCTCCGACGACGGCAGCGAGCGATCCCTGATCTTCGCCGTCACCGGGACCGCGTTCTGCATGGATGCGGCTGCTCTGCCGTCCGAGGTCGCCGACGCTCGGGCCGATATCGGCTTCGGTCAGGTGGAGGAGGTCCTCTCCTGGCGGACTCCGCCTGAGCGGATCGAAGCCGGCGTGCTCAGTCTCAGTCGCGTCGGTGGCTCGCCTCGCTAGGCATCCTCGGTCCTCGGGCTCCGTGACGGATGGCGCTTCGAGCCTGGCAGGGGGCGGGCCTCGCTCCAAGGCCCGCGCTGTGGGCCTCGCTGGGCGCCCTCGCTGCGCTCGGGTTGCGCTCGCCCCGTCCCCTGCCCGGCGGCTCGGCGACATCCGTCAACGAGTCAGGAGGACCAAAAGAAATGAACGCATCCATCGACCGCGGCGGCCCACTGGCGCTGATCGGACCTGGGCGGTTCACGCGCGTCGCGATTCAGACGTCGGCCGGGGAGATCGAGGCGAGGCTGAGCGAGGGGGGCAGCTGGGAGTTGCGCCTGCGTCGCGAGGACGAGGACTACTGGCGGATCGCCTGTCGGGGCGATCTCGACGCCGGTGCATTCACCGCCGAACCGGCCAAGTGCGAGCCGCTCGTGCGAGGGCCGCTGGTTGTCGAACCCGAAGGCAGGCGCGCCACAGTAGGCGAGGTCATGCTCAAGCTCGCCCACAAAGAGTTCGCGCTACTGGCGATCCTGGCCGCGAAGCCCGATCGCGTGTTCACCCAGGAGGAGCTGATGAGCGCCGTATGGGACTACACCGGCACGGAGAGGTCGCGCACGCTCAATAGCCATATGAGCAAGCTCCGCAGGAAACTGCGGGCGGCCGGCGCCGACGGGATGATCATCAACTGCTGGGGAGTCGGCTACCGACTGTGGGACCACGGCCATCTCACCGCGTACCCGCCCCTGCGTCCCGTCGGCGACGCCGCCTGAGTCGAGGGCGCATGCCCTTGAGCGTTTCGGCGATCTCTAAGCGAATGTCCGAGCAGCCACTGCGAGTCGTTGAATGCCGGAGGTTGTTTGACAATTCGCGAATAAATAGCTCGGTTCGCAAATTTCACCGTAGGGGTATCGCCTAGCGCCGCCACTACGTCTGGGGGTGAGAGAGCCGAACCGAAGACTCGGGAAATTGCCCCGCTTCGGGGCGAGAACAAGGAGAGCTGTATGCCACCCCGGACGAATCCTCCGGCCCGACGGCCGGTGCCAATAGCCCTTTGCCTGATCGCACTTACCTTCATCGTGGGCTTCGTGTGCGCCGCAACCGCTCACGCCGCCGACTACAAGATGGTCCTGTGCGCTGGCAACAACGGCTCCAACGCCTACGGCACCTCGACCAACACGACGAGCCCGCAGAACCCGGGCGGCATCTTCGAGTTCATCAACGCCTGTGGTCCTGCACCGGATCCGGCCGGCGACAACGCCTGGCTGCGGATCGTCGAGAACCAGAACTCCGGCAACGCCGGCCAGGGTGCCTACGGCCAGATCTACTACGACACGCCGCCCTTCATCCGCTTTCGCCGCGCCGGCGGCTACACCCGCCAACCCGCGCAGTTCAACGACGGCTGGCGCTCGCGCTTTTGGATCGCCGGCGGCTCGGGGGGCAACCAGCAGCTCCTGACCCAGGGTGCCGGCCTGCCGAACACGGGAGACCAGTGGGCGTCCTCGAATACCTTCGGGCCGCATCTGTGGCCCTTCGGCGGCCACTTCGACTTCACCCGGTTCGTCTTCGAGCTGACCTGCGTGCGCCCGGCTGGCTGCGATCGCGCCGGCTACAACGCCACCGACGCCAACAGCTTTGCTTTCATCCTCTCCGACGAATCGCCCTCGCAGGTCAGCCTGACCAACGTCGACAAGCCGCTGCTCGGCGGCCAGTGGGTGCGCGGCAGCCAGACCGCGACCTACGCCTTCACCGAGCTGGGGTCCGGGATCCGCATCGAGCGACTGCGGATCGACGGCGCCAGCGGGATGACGCTTGATCACGGCTGCGACCGCGATTACACGCAGACCAACGGTGAGTTCGCGCGCTCCTTCCAGCCCTGCGCGGTCGCGCCCTCGCCGGTCGGGCGGTCCCATACCTTCGATACGGCAGCGCTCTCAGACGGCCCCCACACCGTCTGGGTCTGCACCCAGGACTATGCGCAGTGGCAGGGCCTCTTCGGCTGGGGCGGGGAAAGTTGTGACCAGCGCACGATCCGCACCGACAACACCGCGCCGGGTGCGCCCGCGGGCCTCTTCGTCACCAGCTCCAACCCGAACCGCTACCTTGACCGCTTCGGTGCGCAGTTCGCACTGCCGCCCAACCAGGGCAGCCCGATCGCCAAGGTCCACTACCAGGTGGTGAACGCGGCAGGCGACGTCGTCAAGCCCGAGCAGGTCGTCACTGCGGCGAACCCGACCGGGATCACCGGGCTTGAAGGTCCTGCCAAGGCCGGCGAGTACCGCCTCCGCCTCTGGCTCGAGGACCAGGTCGGCTTCACCGGCCCGGCGGCCCTCGCTCCGATCCCGCACGACACCACCCCGCCAGCCGCTCCGCAGGTCCTCTCCGTGACCTCGCCGATGACGCCGCGCTCGGCCGAGGGCTTCGACCTGCGCTGGCAGAACATCGTCGACGCGGGCGCGCCGATCGACGCCGCCCACTACCAGGTGCTCGACGGCGCCGGCAAGGTCCTCGTGCCGAGCACCACCGCGACCGGCGAGAACATCCAGGCCGTCGCCGACCTCGACGCGCCCGGCCCGAGCGGCAACTACCAGCTGCGGCTATGGCTGAGTGACGCCGAGGGCAACGTCGGCGCTCCGATCACCGCGCCGCTCTCCTATGACTGCCAGCGCTCGACCGTGCGCGGGGCCCAGATGATCAGCGCGGCCTTGGGCGGTCGGGCCGACCTGACGGTGGCCCAAGGTCAAGGGACGACGTTGATTGGCTCGGTTCGCAGTTTCTCGGGACCGATCGCGACCTCGTCGGTCTGCGTCCTCGGCCGGGTCGAGACCGACGCGGCCGACACGGGCCGAGACTTCCTCGGCATCGCGCTCACCGATCAGGGCGGCGATTACCGTTTCCCGATCCCCGCGGGTCCCTCGCGGGAAGTGATCGCGATCCACCGCGACGCCAACCGCCAGCTGCGCGCGAGCGCCCGGCTGCACACCGTCGTCCACCCGACGCTGCGGGCGCGCAGCACCACCGTCCACAACGGCGAATCAGCCTATTTCGAGGGCGAGATCCCCGGCCCTCACAACGACGACGTGACGATCGTGCTGCAGGTGAAGAGCGGCAAGGGCTGGCTGGCGTTCCGCCGCTACCGCACCCGAAACGACGGCCATTTCGAGATGACCTATCCGTTCCGTCGCACGACGCGGCCGACCAACTACGAAATGCGCGCCCAGGTCCGCGAAGCCGGCGGCTACCCCTACGTCGAGGGCGAGTCGGACCCGATCGCGTTGCGGGTCGTGCCGGGTCCTCCCAAGCCCAAGAGGCCGGCCGCGAAAAAGCGTTGCGCGAAGCCGAAGAGGGCAGGGCGCCGTGGACCGAAACGCTGCTCGAAAAAGCACCGCGGACATCACCGTGCGCCTGCTCAGCACCGTCACTAGTTGTCGTGCCCCAAGACGTCCCGAACGCGAGCCATAGGCGGGCGATTGCCGAGAGCTGAGTGACGACGGCTCTCGTTGTAGTGGTCGAGCCAGTGTGGCAATGCCGCCCGTCGATCTGCGCTCGAGCGATAGCTGAGGCCCCGAGCCCACTCCCGATCCATCGTCTGCTGCAGGCGCTCGACCTTCCCATTGGTCTGAGGCGAGTAGGGCTTGGTGCGCCAGTGCTCGACCCCGCGTTCGCCGAGCAGCTGGGCGAGGCCCTTGTTCTTGACGTAGGTCCAGGCGTTGTCTGAGAGCAGCCGCTCGGTGACGATCCCCCGCGCCAGGAACCAGTCCAGGGCGCGACGGCTGAACCCGGTGACGGTGTCTGCGCGCTCGTCGTCGTGGATCTCGGAGTAGGCGAGGCGAGAACAGTCATCGACGAGGGTATGGACGAACTCCCAGCCCGCCCCACGGGAGCGCTCGGTGCGCACCCCGGTCACCGCGTGGCCGGGCTCGATGAAGCGCGCGTGGCGCTTGGTGTCGATGTGCAGGAGGTTGCCCGGGCAGGGCCACTCGTAGCGGACCACCTTCTCCCGCGGTGCCCGCGGGAGACGCGAGCAGCCACGGCGCTTCAACGCCCGGTGCACTGTCGCGTGGGGGATGCCGACCTCAGAGGCGACCAATCGCGGTCCCCAGCCCGTCCGTCGGCGCACCTCGCAGCAGCGCTCGTGGTCAGCCTCGCTGAGCATCTTCGGACTGCGGTGCGGGCGCGAGGAGCGGTCCTGCAGGCAGCTGAGATCCCGCTGCTGCTCCTCGCCGGCTTCCCGCCAGCGCGAGACCCAGGTGTGGGCTGTTGACTTCGCCACGTTCGAGGCGGCTGCAGCCGCCTCGAACGTCAGGCCCTCCTCTTCGACCAGCGCCACCAGGCGGCGCCTGCCGTTCGGGGTGAGCGGGGCATTACGGTGCTGCATCCGGGTCCTCCTTGAGGTCGTAGGCGTCAACACCCACAGCCTCTCGGCGGGCCCGGATCTATCTCATGGCGTTCGGAACGTGGTGAGGCACGTCAACTAGTCCGTAGGCCTGAAGGCTGCCGGGCCGCCGAGCGGCTCGGCTTCGACGGCATCGACGCCGCCGCTGGCGCCCTGGATCCGCACCTGCGGATCGGGTCCTAGCGGCGGCCCTGCCGGCAGGCACTAGCATGCGCTGACTCCAAGTTCTCCCGACACTTCCCGGGAGATCGATAGCCCTTCAAGCGAGACAGCCCCCGACCCAGCTGGGTCGGGGGCTGTCCGCGCTGCGACTCAGGCTCCTGGCTTCACGCCAATGAAGTTCAGAAAAGGGAGTCGCATGACCAAGGATGACGTGCTGTTCGGCTACCGCCAAGCCCTCTTCGCCGAGGCCACCCGCACCAGCGTCGCCGCCGCCTGCCGGCGCTTTGGGGTGCACCGTTCGACCTACTACGCCTGGAAGCGCCAGGTGGATCGCCACGGCCTGGAGATGCTGCGGCCCAGGGAGCGGCGGGCGCCGCGGATGCCCAACCAGCTCTCGAAGATGATCGAGGAGAGGATCGTCGCCTTCGCGCTTGGCCACCCCGGCCTGGGGCCCAAGCGTGTCTCCGGCGAGCCGGCGCGCCCCAAGTGGGGGGGCATCCTCGTCTCGCCCAACGGCGTCTGGAAGGTGCTCTGCCGCCACGGGCTGAACACGAGGGCCAAGCGCCTGGGGCTGATCGCCGGCTACGCCGCTCCCTACGAGCCGCCCCGCGACCCCGGCCCCGAGCAACACATCGACGTCTCCCGCCCGGGCGAGCTGGTCGGGATCGACTGCTTCTTCGTCGGCCGCCTGGCGGGCATCAAGGGCTCGGTCTGGCAACTCACCGCGATCGACGTCGCCTCCTCCTTCGCCTGGGCCGAGCTGGTGGTTTGCAAGGAGGGCAAGCCGAGCAATCCAAGCGCAAAGCAGACCTCCAAGCTCGCCCGCCGGGTCGCCTCCGAACTGCGCGAGGCCGATTGGCGGGCGGAGCGCTTCCTCTCCGACAACGGCAACGAGTTCAAGGGCGACTTCACCAAGGCGCTCGGCCGGCTGAAGGCCAAGCACACCCGCATCCACGCCGGGCGGCCACAGACCAACGGCAACGTCGAGGCGCTGCATCGCACGATCCTCGACGAGTGCTGGCGGCCTTCCTTCGCTCGCTACCTGCATCCCCGGCTCTCGAGCTTGAGAGGCGACCTCGAGGAGTACCTGCGCTTCTACAACTTCGACCGCGTCCACCACGGCCGCCTCACCGGCGGCCAGATCCCGGCGGACATCGTCTACGGTGCTCGCAAGATGGAGGTCAGATGAGCCGCCGGGGGTGTCGGCACATCTTGGAGTCCGTGCACACTAGTAGATGGGCCGCATCACCTACCTCTTACTGCAGCGAATCAATAACTCAAAAGATCACTGATCCACCGATAAGCACCTGAGGAACCGTCCGGGAGCGTCCTCTTGGGTCTTGAGAATGTGGTTTGCGAGCCCATTCCCACAAACCCAGGAGGACACCCGGAAGGTGAAGACACAAACGACGGCGCAAACCGTAGAAGTCAGGGCGGACGGCGAGGGGCTCGTCTCCCACGCCGGCGCCTACCTGTTGGTCGAGCTGGCCGACCGGCTCGGGCTCACCGCGGATCTTTCGGCGGCAATGGCGCCTACCCGAGAGCGTCGCTGCGCCCACAACCCCGGTGTTGTCTTGCGCGACCTCGCGGTCGCGGTCGCCGACGGCGGCGATCGCATCTCAGACCTCGGCGTGCTGCGCGGCCAGCAGGCGCTGTTCGGGGTGGTCGCTTCGGAGACGACAGCCCACCGGGTGCTGAAGTCGATCGACGCCGATCTGCTCGAAGCGATCCGCGGCGCTCGCGCCAAGGCGCTGGCCAAGGCCTGGGATGCCGGAGCCCGACCGCAGGAGCTGATCCTCGATATCGACGCCTCGCTACTCCTCGCCCACTCCGAGAAGCAAGGCGCCGCCGGCAACTACAAGGGCGGCTTCGGCTTTCACCCGCTGCTCTGCTACCTGGCTGAGACAGGGGAGCCGCTGGCCGGGATCCTGCGCCCCGGCAACGCCGCCGCCCACACCGCCGCCGACCACTTCGAGGTCTTGCAGCTTGCCCTCGAGCAGCTGCCCGAAGCTGACCTCGGCCGCGAGATCCTCGTCCGCGCCGACATCGGCGGGCGAACCCACGCCTTCACCCAGGACTGCCGCGACGCAGGCGTGCGCTTCTCGGTTGGCTACGAGGTCGACGCACGGGTGCGCGAGGCGATCGGAGCGCTGCCGGAGTCGGCTTGGCGAAGCGCGATCGACGGCGAGGGCGCCGAGCGCAAGGGCGCCCAGGTCGCAGAGCTCACCGACCGCGTCGACCTCTCGACTTGGCCCGAGGGCACGCGGCTGATCTGCCGCCGCGAGCGCCCACATCCCGGTGCCCAGCTCTCGGTCTTCGACTGCGAGGCTGGCTACCGCCACACCGCCCACATCACCGACCAAGAAGGCGCCGACATCGCGGCATTGGAGCTGCGTCACCGCCGCCGCGCCCGCGTGGAGGACGCGATCCGCACTGGCAAGGACACCGGGATGGCCAAGATGCCCTTCGCCGCCTCCGCCCACAACCAGGCCTGGCTGGAGGTCTCCCTCGCAGCCCAGATCCTGCTGCGCTGGGCGGCCCTGCTCTGCCTGAAGGGAGAGCTCGCCCTAGCCGAGCCCAAGCGCGCCCGCCAGCGCCTCCTGCACGTTGCCGGGCGCTTCGTGCGCTCAGGCCGGCGGGTGACGCTGCGGCTGCCGCGAAGTTGGCCGTGGGCCGAGGCACTGGCTGCGGCGTTCGCGCGGTTGCGGGCGTTGCCGGCCGCTTCGAGCCCCTGACCTCAGGCTCGCTCCCCGGCCTCACTCCACTCGATGCGCCTGTCGATCTCGGTCTGCCTGGGAGCGGGCGCCCGCGCTCCGATTCGCCGGCAACCGACCTCGAAAGGAGCGCCGGGGAGGTTCCGCAGAACCGCCCCGGCGCTGTTACCTACCTCAAGTCGTCCGATCACACCCTGCGGGGTGAAAACGGTGGATCGAGGCTAGTCGAGCAGCCGACCTGGCGGCACCTCAACGGCGGCAGCGAGTTTTTCGATGGTCGAGGCTTGAGGGTCGCGCTTGCCGTGCTCGATCCTGCTGATCTCACCCGCTTGGACTCCGCTGCGTTCGGCGACTTGTTCCTGGGTTAGGCCGAGTCGTTCACGGGCCTCCCGCAGATTCTTCCCGAGGTTGCCCACGCGGAGGATAGTCCAGCCTGTGGGGGCAAAGCGCCATGCAAAATTTTGCAAGTAGCTGTAATCTCCCGAAGCATTCCTGATTACTGCCAAAATAGATAGAGGGCCGACCCCAATCCCAAACGCTTGCGGGCCAAGACCCGACCCCGACTGCGTCTCGCACTCGACTTGGAGTGCTTGGCAATGCGAATGGTCAAAAGCGACCGGCGCTACTTGCGCGATCAGCATTTATCACCCCTTTCCTATCCAGTCCGGCTAAGTCGCGCCAGAAGGGGGGGCGATCTACGGAACCGGTCAATCTCAGTAGAGGCCGGTCTCGATCCCGAGTCGAGCGAGCCGAGACCGGCCCCGCGATTACGGCTGTGGTCTAAGCAGCCTTATGGACCATGTGAGCGACAAAAACAGACGCCACTTTCTCGATCGTCATCGACTTTCACCCCCTCCCCTGTCTCAGCCCGGCGCGAGCCGCCAGGAGGAGGGCGAATGCTAAAGGAAACTCTAGTATCCACCGCTCCGTGAGTGAACAGAAACCTGACATAGAAAAAGATCCCTATGCTCGGTTGACGCTGAGTGCAGGAAATAAATGGAGCTAACCGGAGGCACCGTGACCGAGACCGCGACCCCGAGGCCGGGGCAGAGCAGAAAAAACATCGAGGACGTGGTGCCCTATGCGATCAGGCATGGCACCCGCGTCCAGATCCTCATCGTCCTCAACGAAGGGACGTTCACGCCTGGGCAGATCGCCGAGGCAATCGACGAGCCGCTCAACAAAGTGTCCAATCACGTCCGGGAACTGGCCGACGCTGGGTCTATCGAACTCGCCAAAAAAGAAACCATCAGGAACACGGTGCTGCACTACTACCGAGCCGTCGAAATGCCGTTCTACTCGGACGAGGAAATCGCTGCGATGCCTCCACAGCAGCGACAGGTAAGCGCCGGTCTGGTCGTCCAGTCGATGATCGCCGAGGTGCTGGCTGCGCTCTCGGCGGGCAAGCTAAAAGACCCTCGCGTCTGGCTCGCCTGGGACTGGTTCAACGTGGACGAGCAGGGACGCGAAGACCTTATGGCTGAGCAGGCGCGCTCTTGGGACCGAGTGCGGGAGATCGAGGTTGAATCAACCAACCGCCGGGTCAAGTCGGGCGAGGAGTCAACTTCGATCATCGTCACCCAGCTCGGCTATCAGCGCGCCCGGAAGGGTCCGCAGGTTTCGCCGCCCTCACCGGAGGGTGAGCGCTCATTATTTCATGAGTGCGATGCGCCAGATGATTGACCGGCCCCGTTCGTTCTGGAACGGTCCACCAATTAACCGACATGGATTGCCTCCCAGTCCGACGGGTGGCATAAGCGCCACCCGACCACACACCAGGACGATGGCCTCCCCTGAGATACTCAACAACCATCGTCCTGGTGGCCGGGGTCGGTTGAACAACACACCATGCACCGAACTTCCATCCAACGCCACCCCCACATACTGCCTCCCCCCTGGCCGAAACCGGGAGGCGGGACGGAAGGGGACGGGCCGACCTTCGATTGGGCCGCGCTCGTCCCCCACATCGTCCACCCGGTCAAGGTGGCGATAGTCGAAACGTTGCTTTGGATCGGTCACCCGCTGTCCGCGACCGAGCTCCGCGAGCTCTTCGATGAACCCGAGGACTACTACCTCTCGATCGTCTCCTACCACGTCGGCAAGCTGGTGGAGATCAGCGCGATTCAGGAGACCGAGAGCCGACAGGTGCGCGGCGCGACGGAGACGTTCTATTTCTTTCCCTCGCCGAACGGGAACCGCGCGCCGTCGTGAGCATCACCATCACCGCTGCCCAGCGGGACGCGCTCTATGACGATGTGCTGACTCACCTAAGCGGTGTCGGCGACCTCTGGCTGACGATCGAGCGCGAGGACTACGAGACGGCGGATCGGCTCGGCCGCGAATTTGCCGACGACCTGACCCTGATCCTCGATGACCTGGGTTGGGGCGCCGAATCGAGCGAGAACATCGAATTGACGACGCACCCCGACGTGCTGCGTCGTGTCCTCGCGCAACTCCGAGCAAGAGCCGAGCGGCACGCCCATACCGAACAGGAGGCAATCAACGAGCTACGCGAGGAACGCGGCCGCACGCAGCTTGTCGTAGATACCTGCGACAAGGTTCTGGCGGCGCTGGATGGAGACCGCCCCTCGCCGCGCCCCACGTCCGATCTCAAGTTGCCTCGGCAGCCGTGAGCGGTAGCCGCACCGAACCACGACGGCAGTCCGACGGCCTCCCCAAGGATGCCCCGACGATCGAAGCGCTGGTGGGGGCACTAGTTCACCCTTGCGCCGCGAGATCCTGCGGACGCTCCACGATGCGGATGAGGCCCGCAGTCCACGTGAGTTGGCACTCGCGCTTGCCTGCCCCCTCTCTAATGTCAGCTATCAGGTCAGGGTTCTCGCCGACACCAACATCCTCGGACTTACCGACGCCATCTCCGAAGGGGGTCGATCGAGCACTTCTACGCCTCGGCGGTGGAAGACGACGGTGGGCCTGCCTGGTTCTCATTGCAACCCAACCACGAAGGCCCGTGAGGCTCCAGCACGGCAATTCGGCGCCGTCGAATGAATGAAATCAAGCGCCCGCATGCGAACAGGCAGCTCGCCTGCCCGCCCTACGACGCCGTCCCGGTAGCGCGGCGCTCTCCGAGGTGGGAGAGCGATGAACGGCGGCCTCTTGATTGCCGAAATAGAGGCGAGGAACCAACAACTTGACCCCCCTTTGCGCGGGCGCCCTGCAGCTTAGTGCCCCATCCGAACCATGCCCATCCGCGACAGTCGGAGGTTCTCCTCATGACGGATATCAGCGAATCCGAACCGATACGTCGGGCCAATTGTCTGCCCGATCGCTCCCCGGAGCCAGATCAGGTGATGAAGGCACTGACCCACCCGGTACGCCGGGGAATCCTTCGTATCCTTCACCAGGCGGGCGAGGCGCGAAGCGCGAAAGAGCTATCGCTCCCTCTCAACAAGCCTATTTCCAAGATCAGTTACCACCTTAGGGCCCTGAAGACGACAGGTATCGTCGTTCTCACCGACGAGCAGCCGACCAGGGGCTCTGTGGAGCGCTTTTACGCCTCTGCGGTCGAACAGAACAAGTCGGTGCTTCTGGTGCTTGAATCCGCTGCGGAGGAGGACGAAGGTTCGTGAACGTCCACGGTACTCCAGACTCAACCGCGGACTAAGCGTAACCATGCATCCGAATGGGCCGGACAGCTCGGTCCACGCCCTTCAACGTGTACGGCGCGTCCAGTCAGGACCTTATCTGTCTGACTCGGCGACTCTTGTAACGACGAAGCTAACCTTAAAAAAACGAATGGGTGTTCACTCCAAACCGGTTTTCACCATCGCAGCGGATTAAAAAATAAAAGGTAAAAATTAGGTACGTCTCGGGTACCGTGGTCTGATAGGAATGCCCCCGTCCGCAAGTGAGTAGTTCAAACTCATCTATTTGGCGATCGGTGTAGCCATGCCTTGCCACATGGGTGAGCGACAGGGGAGGCATCAATTGGCAAGGGTTAAGTTTTGGCAGGGCATAGCTGGTCGTGGTCGCTTGAGCCAGAGGTCGGTGGCGGTATCCGCGATCGTCCTCCTGATCCTTCTTGCACTTTGCTCTGGGTTCGCGCTCGCCGCAGCCGACGAGCCAGGTGACCAGGTTGACGCAGCGACTCTTGGCGCGACCCCCGAAGAACCACGCGGTCCAGAGCTCGTCGGTAAGCGCACGGCCACCTCACAGACCTTCGCCCTTCCTGATGGCACTCGGGAAACCCGCATCTACGAGGCGCCGATTCACTACCGGGACGCCGAGGACGAATGGAAGCCGATCGACGAGGACCTCGAAGCTCTGAACGGCACGGCCCTGAGCAACGGCGCCAACAGCTTCGACCTGACGCTACCTACCCAGATGGGAGCTGGCCCCGTGAAGCTCTCCGACGGCGGCGAGTGGGTCGCCGTCGAGCTGCTCGGAGCGCCCACGGCGGCGGTCGAGCTGCACGACGGCGACGAGGTGGCGACCTATGAGGCCGCCAACGGGACGACCTTCGAGCTCACCAGCCTGGCTACCGGCGTCAAGGAGGAGATCGAGATCGCCGACATCTCCGCTCCCAGCACGTTTCATTTCGAGCTGAGCGCCTCGGCTGGCGTCGAGCCGATTGAAGCACCGGATGGCTCGATCGAGCTGCGAGACGGCGACGGCGGACTCCTCGCCACCTTGCCGGCGCCGACTATGGCCGACAGCGCCCGGGTTTCCGCCCCTGCTGAGGCCATTCACTACGACCTCGAGCAGCAGGACGATGCCTGGCGACTTACCGTCGAAGCCGATCGCGCCTGGCTCTCTGATCCGGCGAGGCAGTGGCCCGCTGTAATCGATCCGACCGTCACGGTGCCGACCCCTTCGCTGGACTGCAGAATCAGCAGCAACAACCCGACGTCGTTTTCGTGCGGCTCCTCGGGCCTGCAGAAACTGGTGGCCAACGCCTTCTACGTGAACGGCGGGTCAACCCGCCTTATCCGTCCTCTTCTGCGCTTCGATCTCAGCGCGATCCCCTCGAAAGCGTCGCTGACCTCCGCAGCGATCGGCCTATACGCGTCTGCGAAAGCCCAAAACACGATCGGCGTCGAAATGCGCCGGGTGACGAAACCGTGGACCAACGAAGTCACCTGGAACCAGTACAAAAAGGGCGCTGGCAACTGGACGACCCCTGGCGGCGACTTCACCTCGGAAGGCGCCACGATCGAAACCGCTGTCCGAGGAAGTCAGGCCGGCTGGTGGACCTTCTCCCAGCAGGGCATCGCCGAAGTGGTCCAGAAATGGGTCACTGGCGCGATCCCCAACAACGGCGTGTTGCTTCGGCAGCAGGCCGAGCTTCCTTGGCAGTCGGGGTTCGCTGAACGAAACGTGGAATTCAACTCCAGCATCGCCGCGAGCGAAAAGCCCTACCTGAGCGTCAACTACATCCCGCCCGCGCCGGCGAGCAGCAAAGTCGCAAGCCCGACCGACGGCACGGTCACTTCCCGTCGCCTCATGCTGAAGGCGGCTTGGACTGAACCCGGGGTCACTGGCGTCACGTTCCAGATGAAGAAACCAGGCCAGACGCTCTTCCAGAACATCCCCTCCGAACTGGTGAAGAACGCTGCAGGGCAGGCGGTCACTTGGCCCCTTGCGGTTTCGGGCTTCAAACAGAGCGAGCCCGTGTACTTCGACGCCGCCAGCCTGGAAGGCTTCTGGGGAGCCGGCGGAAAAGTCGAGGTTCGCGCCGTCTTCGACGCTCCCCTGGAAATCGCCGGCTATAGCGCCCCAGTGACCGCCACGGTCGATCGCAACGTCGGCAGCCCCCGCGACGCCGTCGCCGAAGTGGGCCCGGGGACGCTCAACCTGATGACCGGAAACCTCTCGGTCTCGAGGACCGATGTCTCGATCCCGGCCTTCGGTTCGGCGCTCGAATTCTCGCGGACCCACAACTCCCGCGAGCCCGGCAGCCTCACCGACAAAGGGGTGCTCGGCCCGGGCTGGAAACCTGGCGTCCCGATCGAAGCGGCCGGCGGCGCCGCCTGGCGCAGCATCAAGGACGTGACGGTCAGCGAAGAATTCGAAGGGGAAACCTACTCCTTCGCCTACGCCCTGATCACCGATCTGGAAGGCAACGAGTTCGCCTTCGAAAAGGAAGGTGGCGTCTACGTCACCCCAGCGGATGCCGCGGGCTGGTCGCTCACCACCGAAGGAGCGACGAAGCTCGTCCTCTCCGAGCCCTCGGGAACGCGCACCACGTTCGAAAACAGCTCCGGCGGCAACGAATACCTCCCCGTCTCGGTCTCCCAGCTCGGCGGCGAAGGCAACCGCACGCGGATGGTCTACGACCTCGTTAACAAACGGCTCACGATGGTGATTGCCCCGAGTGCTCCCGACATCGGCTGCCCCGAGGAAACGGCGACTAGCACCGAAGGCTGCCGCGTCTTGACCTTCACCTATGTCCCGGCAAGCAACTGGGGCGCTCCGGCCTTCTACGGCGACCGCCTTCAGAAGATCACCTACCACGCCGCCGGCAACGGCGGGCCATGGGATGTCGCCGAATACAAATACGACTCCGAAGGTCGCCTGATCGAAGCCTGGGACCCGCGACTTCCCGGGCTGACGGAGAAATACGCCTACGAGACGACCGGCCAGCTGAAAACGATCACGCCTCCAGGTGGTCAGTCCTGGACCCTGGAGTATGGGACCTATGGCAGCGAGCCGGCGAACAGTCGCCTGATGCGGGTGAAGCGTCCCAGTCTCGTGGCAAGCCCCTCGATCGCCCAGACGACGATCGCCTACGGCGTCCCGCTCAGCGGCAGCGGCGCGCCGTACGACATGAGCGCGAGCGCGGTGGCGCAGTGGGGCCAGTCCGACATCCCGGTCGACGCGACGGCGATCTTCCCGCCCGACCAGATCCCGTCTGATCCGCCAGCCAGCTACTCGCGAGCCACCGTCCACTACATGGACTCCGAAGGGCGGCTGGTCAACACCGCGACCCCCTCCGGCGCCGGAACGACGGCCCCCTCGATCACGACGGCGGAAACCGACGAGTTCGGCAATGCCGTGCGGGAGCTGACCGCCCAGAACCGCCTGCGGGCGCTCGCGGCCGGGGCGGGCTCGGTGACGCGCTCGCACGAGCTCGAGACCAAACGCCAGTTCTCCGCCGACGGGACCGAGCTGCAGGAGGAATGGGGCCCGCTGCACCAGGTCCGGCTGGAATCGGGAACCGTTACCCAGGCCCGTTTCCACAAGACGATCCAGTACGACGTGGGTTGGCCGGAAACCGGCCTAAAGCCACACTTCCCGACCCGTGAAACGAGCGGGGCGCTGGTCGGCGGCAGCCTCCTCGACCAGCGGGTAACGGAATTCACCTACGACTGGAACTTGCGCAAGCCGACGCAGACGATCGTCGACCCAAGCGGCCTGAACATCCGGACGACGACCGTCTATGACCCGATCAGCGGTCTGCCGATCGAAGAACGCCAGCCCTCGGAGACGAGCGGCGGCGGAGCCGGCACCCGCAAGGTCCTCTACTACGAGGACAAGGGCTCCACGCCGCCTGGCTGCAAAAGCCAGAAGTGGGCCGGTCTGCCGTGCAAGATCCTCCCCGCCGCCCAGCCCGGGACCGCGGGTCAGCCGGAACTCCTGGTCCAGCACATCAAGTCCTACAACGCGCTCGGCCAGCCGACCGAAGTAGCCGAAAGCCCCGGCGGCGGGACCGAATCGGCTCGCAAAACGGTGGTGACCTATGACGCGGTGGGCCGTGAGTTGACCAGGAAGCAGGAAGGCGGCGGGGTGCCGATCCCCGAGGTCGAAACGACCTACAGCTCAACCCTCGGGCTGCCGACGACCCGGCGCTTCAAATGCGAAAGCAACTGTGGCGGCACCACCAGCTATTCCTCCGCCTTCGGCTCCTTCGGCGCCGGCAACGGCCAGTTCAAACACCCCGCCGGGATCGCCGTCGACTCCGCCGGGAACATCTGGGTCGTCGATCAGGACAACGACCGCGTCCAGAAGTTCAACCAGGCAGGCGTCTACCAGAGCTCCTTCGGTTCACCGGGGTCCGGCAACGGCCAGTTCGGCCGTCCCACCGACATCGCGCTCGACGCCTCCGGGAACCTCTGGGTGACCGACGCCGGCAACGACCGGATCCAGAAGTTCAACGACAAAGGCGAATTCCTCGCCAAAGTCGGCTCCCTGGGCTCCGGAGCCGAACAGTTCGACGGCCCCGAAGCGATCGCGATCGACTCCAAAGGCAACCTCTGGGTCGCCGATACCGACAACGGCCGCCTGCAGAAGCTGAGCGGCGCCGGAGTATTCCTGAAATCGGTCAGCTCGAAAGGCTCGGGCTCGGGCCAGCTCGGCGAACCGACCGGCGTCGACGTCGGCCCCAACGGGAACGTCTGGGTCGCCGATTGGCAGAACAACCGCGTCGCCGTCTTCGACGAAGGCGGTGGATTCCTCCAGCAGTTCGGCAGCGCCGGCTCGGGCAACGGCCAGTTCAACCGCCCCGGCGTGATCGACGTCGACCCGCAGGGAAGAGTCTGGGTTGTGGACCAGAACAACGCCCGGGTGCAGCAGTTCAACCAGAGCGGCGAATACGTCTCCAAGTTCGGCACCGCCGGCAGCGGTGCCGGCCAGTTCAGCTTCAGTGTCCCGATGGGGATCGCCACCGATGCCGCCAACAGCATCTGGGTCGCCGACACCGGCAACAACCGAGTGCAGAAATGGGTGACCACGCCTGCCTTCGACGATCAGGCGGTGACCACGACCTACGACACCTTGGGCCGCGCGACGAGCTACGAAGATGCCGACGGCGGCAAAGCAACCACGACCTACGACTTCCTCGGGCGGCCCGTGACGACCAGCGATGGCAAAGGCAGCCAGACCCGAACCTACGATCCGACTTCGGGCCTGCTGGTGGAATTGCAGGACTCGGCCGCGGGCACCTTCACCGCGAGCTATGACGCCGACGGCAGCATCGTCGAACAGGGTTTGCCGAACGGCCTGGTGGCAAAAACTACCTACGACGAGGCCGGGTCCCCGACGAACCTGAGCTACGTGAAGACCACGATGTGCTCGGTCAACTGCACCTGGCTCGAATTCAGTTCCCAGCTATCGATCTACGGGCAGGTTCTCTCGCAGACGAGCACCCTCTCCAGCCAGCAGTACGGCTATGACCAGGCGGGGCGGCTCGTCTTGACCAAGGACACGCCGAGCGGAGGGAGTTGCACGACCCGCGAATACAAGTTCGAAGGGAAAGCCGGCGAAAACTCCAACCGCACCAAAATGATCACCCGCGCGCCTGGCCTCGGCGGCGCCTGCGACACCACCTCTGCCGGGACGCCCCAGACCTATAGCTACGACGCTGCGGATCGACTGCTCGGAACCGGGCTGGTCTACGACAACTACGCTCGGATCACGAGCCTCCCTGCCTCCTTCGCGGGAGAAGGAAAAGCTCTAACGACCGGCTACTTCAGCAACGACATGGTGGCGATTCAGTCACAGGGTGGAGTCACCAACACCTATCAGCTCGACGCCGCGCTTCGACAGAGTCAGCGGCTCCAGGGCGGAGGCCTGGAAGGAACCGAAGTCTTCCACTACGCGGGTCCCTCTGATGCAGCTGCATGGACCGAGCGTGCTGGAACCTGGACCCGGAGCATCGGCGGCATCGGGGGCAACCTTGCCGCTATCGACACCAGCGCCTCAGGGGTCGCGTTGCAGCTGACCAACCTGCATGGCGATGTGGTTGCGACGGCAACGCTGAGCCAGTCGGCCACCAAACCGACGGCAACCTTTGAGTTCGACGAGTTCGGCAACCCGAAAGGCGCGGCACCAGGCCGCTTTGGCTGGCTGGGCGGCAAACAGCGGCGAACGGAGCTGCCCTCGGGCGTGATCCAGATGGGGGCACGGAGCTATGTGCCGGCGCTGGGCCGCTTCCTCACGCCAGATCCGATTCTTGGCGGCTCAGACAACGCCTACGACTATGCGAATCAGGATCCCGTGAACAAATTTGACCTCAGTGGAGAATGCCCCAAAAGCAATCCGAGCGATCCCTGTGGTAAAGGTGGGACGGCTGCAACCCCACGGCAGCTGAGGCGTATTGCTCGGCGTGAAGCAAGGGCGGCCGGGTATCGCGAGTTTAGAGTGGCATGCTTTCCTCGTGAGGGCTGTGGTGTTAGTCAAAAGAAGGGGACGGGAGGAGCTGTTATTGGTGACTTCCTCGGCAAGGTCATGGACAAGACGATTGACTATCTGTGGGACCATTCATCGGCTAATCCTGAGCAGGTACAGCGCCACCTTCGCGGTGTCCTCAGGCTGGGGCGGAGCGAAGCGGCCCAGCGAGGGATGAGTTGTGCCCAGGCGGCTACCGAAGCATGGCAGGAAACTGCGGGTGTACGAGGGCTTCCCGGGGGAGGTCTGGCGTCGGGAGGGTATGCGGCTGCCCAGTGCGCGATTTGGGCGGCCGTGGATTGAGCGCTTCGCGAAGCTTGGAGCTTTCTTGGTGGCTCGGTAAACTCAGAGTCGCTTGACTTCCATGGGGACGGTAAAGACGCAGATAGCATGGCCACCGCGAGGGCTTGCCGTTGCTGCTTCTCTCGTGGTTGCCGAGAGTTTGGTGCTGTTCATTTCCAAGGCCCTGACCGGCCTTAACTTCCTTCAGCTGGGCGTCGCGCTGCTGCTCGGCTTGTTTTTACTGCGCGGGAGTAGGATCGCTTGGGTTCTTACGATCCTCGGCTCGGTCATCCAGTGCGCAAGTCTGCTGAGCGAAAGTCAGCCTTGGTGGGCATTGTGTGCTACTCCCATCCTCCTCGTCGCCCTCCTTGCACCCACCTCGACGAGGTTTGTCTGGACGGAGGAGTCACAACGGCCGGCGCCTCCGTTTTTCTCTGCCGTGCAAACGTTTTCAGAAAGAATCGTCGCTCTCTCCTACATTGGTGTAGCGCGGGTAGCTCGATGGGAAGACGACCTCCACGGGGATGACTTAGGAGGTGAGCCGCGCAGATACGGGCTGCTGATTTGGCGGCTCGGCGTTGCTGCGGTTTTCCTGTTCTTACTTGGGGGCACGATCGGCGTTTGGCAGGAAGGGTCTGCCCGCAATAGTCTCATTGTTGACATTTTGGCGAGCGTGACTTGGATCAGTTACTTTGCTGCTCAGTTGGCATTTATCGGCGCATTGGCATTTGCTGCCTACAGTTACGTAACAACTCGAAAGACGGGAACCGATACAGAACCGCGGAGCTAGCCGATTTCGGGTGGTGCTTTACCGCACGGAAAAGCGACCGTAGCGACGGCCTTAGGGTCTCGCCAACTGGTGCAAGAGGCGTCGAGCGGTTGCCTGGCGATGACCTGAGTCGATGACTGGAATCGTCTCGCCTCGCTGGCCATCCCTCGGTCCCGGGGCTCCGTTACGGATGGCACTTTAAGCCTGGAAGGGGCGGTGCTCGTTCCAAGGCCCGACGCCCCCAAATAAGGCTGTCGCCGCGCGGGGTGTCGGAGCCTGTCGCCGATGATGCAGGCCCGACGGATGAGTTGGTTTCCAACGAGGACGATGCCGACCTAGTGAGATGGTCGAGGTCTATGACTCGCTGCCCGATCGCGGGCGCGATGGCCTTGCCCTCTGCGGCGCTGGCCACGAGCGCCTAGCCGAGGCGCTGTCCTCGGGCGCAGCGAAGCAGCGGATCGCGCGCTTTCGGGGGGACCAGCTCACCTTCGGCGATCGAGGCAAATGTCTGCGCTGCGATCGCCAGGTCCCGCGGGGAGGGCTTCGCCTCTTCGGCAAGCCTGGCGAGGCAACGGCGGGCCATCGGGTCGAACTCCGCCGAGTCCGCCTCCGCTGCGAGGACGGTCAGCTCCAGGGCTTCCTCCAGGCCGACCCTGGGCACCTCGAAGGCGAGCGCTCGCGCGCTCTGGAAATTGCCTCGGTCCAAGGCGCGCTTGAACTTCGTTCCAACGTGTCCCGCTTCTCCCATCGAACACACGTTTGCATAGAGCGTGGGCCAAGTCGAGTTTCGGGCTCGGTCCAGGCGGGCAGCGAGGTCGTGAGCAACCGCTGCCGTTGCCTTGCCGACCGGGACGAGTCCTGGCGCGTCCGGGCAGTCCGGCGATCCTCACCTCGCCTTGCCCGCGGGCTCCATGTCGCCTGGCTCGCCAGCACCCGCATGGTTGCGCACTTCGTGCGCGGGGGCGGGGCATGGCGAGCCAGGCAGAGCGCGAGCAGGTCGGACGGCGGGGCGCGATCCTCGAACGGGCCTTGGCCGAGGCCAGGGCGGAGTTGCGGCGCCAGGCCCGGCGGAACTCCCCGGGGGAGCCCGAGGCCGAGGAAGCGCTGCAGGAAGCCAGCATCGATTTCTTGTGCAGCTACGACGGCCCGGCGGGGATCGATGCGGTGCGCTGGCTACAGATCGCGGTGAAGCACCGAGCCTGGAATCTGAGTCGAGCCCATCGTCGCCATGCGGCGCGGGTGGGGTGCGAGGGAGCCGGGCGCGAGCTGGTGGCGGTCGGGGTCGATCCTGGCGAGCGCGCGGAGCGCGCGGAGGCGGTGGAGCTGTTCTTCGCCGCCTTCATGGCGCTGAAGCCCGACGAGCGGACGGCGCTACTGTTGCTCGGCCTCGGGTGCTCCTATCTCGAGATCGGCGCGCGCCAGGGCTGGACCCACACGAAGGTGAACCGCTGCCTGGTCGAGGGTCGGGCCGCCCTGCGCGCTCTGATCGACCGATCCGACCCCTGAATCCCCGATCCGGGCTGCGGACGACGCTGCGGACCTCTGGTCCGCAGCGTCGCCGCGTCAGAGCTGGGTTAGAGGCCCCCGCGCCACGCTGACCACGCACCCTCATGATGAGAGTGTCCGTGGTCAGCGTGGCGCGGGGGCATTTCAGGGGAGCGGCGAAGGTGATCGATCTCAAATGGATGACAGGGAGTCGAGTTTCGGAACGCATGGATACTGATTTTCAGCTGTAAAGGCTGGAAATAGCGGAGAGGAGCGAAATGAGTGTCTTCCGGACCGCCTAGCCTGCGCGGTTCGTTCGTGCTTTCTAGAGAGGAAGTGAAGTTGAAGGTGATGGTTTTTGAAGCGGGGTCGTACCGGCTTGGGGCGGTCGGGAAAGCTGGTGATCGGAGATGAGCACCGCCGTCGAGACGACGGGGCCTGACCTGCTGCGCGCGATTTCCGCGCTTGCGGTGATCAAGGTCAACTGGGACGAGGACAAGGACTACATCGCCAACTTCGTGCCCATCGTCGCCCACTGCCTGCGGCAAGGCGATCACGATGAGATCTCGTTGTCCGAAACGCAGACCTTGATCGAGGTCACGTTTGGCCTGCGGATCCCGCAGGGCCCGCTGCAGACGATCCTGGCGCGGATGGCACGGGAAAAGCTCGTCGAGCGCCGCCGCCGCGTCTACGTGCGGGTACCGGAGGCGCTCGAGCAGATCGATCTCGGGTCCTCCCGAGAGGACGTGCTGCGCCAGCATGCCCACCTGGTGGACCTCTTGGTCACCTTCGCCGGGCGTCAGGGGCGGGAGTGGAGCGATGAGCAGGCCGAGCAGGCGCTCCTCAGCTACGTCGAGGTGTTGGCCGAGCCGATCC
Organism: uncultured Thermoleophilia bacterium; assembly: GCA_963720455.1. Classification (GTDB taxonomy): domain Bacteria; phylum Actinomycetota; class Thermoleophilia; order Solirubrobacterales; family 70-9; genus VAYN01. Next base: position 405,950 of record OY970392.1, read on the forward strand.
TGGGAGCGGTCGTCGACGGCGACCCGATCGTCGACCTGCCCAAAATTGATTCGGAGGGGTCGGTGCTGACGAGCCAGTTCGTCCTCGACCTCGCCAAGAAGGAGCCCCAGGCCTTCGAGTACCTGGTGACGATCGTCAAAGGCACGATGCTCGCCAACGTCCTCTTTCTGCCGGAGGCTTTCGCCGGTGGGCGCAGCCGCCTGCGCGACATCTTGGTTTTCCTCGACACGCCCATCATTCTGCCGGGCCTCGGCTACGCGGAGGAGCCGTATCGCGCGCCGGCGGAAGAGCTCTTGCAGCTGCTTTCCAAGGAGGGCGCGAAGCTGCGCATCTTCGAGCACACCTTGCATGAGGTCGAGGGGGTGCTGGACGGGGCAGCGGCTACCTACAGAACTGGGAGCCAGCGCGATCACATCCCCGGAGATGTAGTCGATTTCTTCGCCGCCGAGAGCATGGGTCGCAGCGACGTCGAGCTGATGATCGCGAGCCTTCGCGACCGGCTTGACCAGCACGAGATCACGATCGTGCAGACCCCTGAACATTCCGAGGAAGAAGACATCTCCGAGCGCGAGCTGGAAACTGCCCTCAAAGACGGTGTCAATTACGGTCGCCACGGGACGATGGTCAAGGATCTGAAGTCGGTTTCGGCGATCTACCGTCTCCGCAATGGGGAGGTGCGGCGTCACATCGAGAGCTGCGACGCGGTGATGGTGACCACGAACAGCAACCTCGCCCACGTAAGCCGGGTCTTCTTCGCCGACCACTTCGGTTCGAAGTCGGTGCCGGTGTGCATGACCGACCACGCGCTGGCGGCCCTGGCCTGGCTGATGAACCCGGCTCAGGCGCCGGATCTGCCCCGCCGTCAGATCATCGCGATCAGCTACGCGGCGCTGAACCCGCCCGAAGAGGTCTGGCGGAAATACCTCAATGAGGTTCGCCGCCTGCAGGAGCGGGGCGCTCTCACCGAGGAGCAGGTCGGTCTGCTCCTCTACTCGCCCGACGCTCGCCTGGAGCTCATGAACGCCACCTCCGGCGACGCGGACGCGCTTGCGACCGGGACCATCTCTCAGATCCTGCAACATGCTGAGGCGGCTGCGCGGGAGGAGGTTGAGAGTGAGCTCAACCGCGAGCGCTCGCTTCGCCAGGAGGCCGAAGCCGCTTCGGCAGCCGAGAAGGAGCGCGCGGCGGCCGAGACCGCGGAAGTGCAGCGCCTTGCCGACAGTCACCGCCGCCGTCTGGCGGAACGCTCTACCCAGGTTGCCTGCGCGTTGTCGTGGGGGGCCTTCGTCGGCAGCACTGCGCTGCTCGTGGTTGCCTGTGCGGCTGCGGCGCAGGGGGCCTTCCCCGCGTCGTGGTCGCGCGCCGTGCCGCTGGCCTCGGTGTTCGTCTTCGTGTTCAGCTTGTCCGGGCTGGTCTCGTTGGTGACGGGATGGAACCTGCTGGCGGCTCGGCGTTCCTTTGCCGACTATCTCGAGCCCAAGGTGGGCCGAGTGTTGTCGCGCTGGTTTGGACCCGAAGAGCCTTTCTGACGCCCTTGCGCTAAGCAGCGGTTGCTCTAGGTGCGGCCCGGTTTTCTCAACTCCGCTCCATTTTGCCCCCGACGGCGAGGCGCGCAAGGTCGCTTCGCTCCCTTCCCCTCGCTGCGCTCGGTGCGCGCCTCGCCTTTCCGGGGGCTTAGTCGCTGCGTAATCGAAACCAGCCCACAGCGGGCGAAGGGAGCATCAGATGATCAACGTAGAGCCGTTCAAAGCCAAGCTCGTCGGCGACCCCGAAACGCGCGACACCAAGCGCGGGCCCGTGTGCAACATGCGTGTCCGCCAGATCGACCCGGGCAAGCCCTCCGTCTTCATCGACATCGCCGCCTTCGGCGAGGATCTGGCCGAGAAGTGCAAGGCCCTGGCGAAGGGCGCGGTCGTCATCGTCTCAGGCGGCCTGATCTACGACGAATGGGAGTCGAAGCCCGAGGGCGACGGCAAGCCGCAGAAACGCTCCAAGCACTCGGTAATCGCGGAGGCGGTTGCGCTGGCCACCGAGTAGCTGGCGCAATCAGATTTGCGGCAGCGGTTCCCGAGGGTCCCGCGAGTTCATCAGATGGGCCAGCCGCATAAAGAGCCCCGGCTTGAGCCGGGCTCTTTTTTATCCCGCTCGACCAACACTGTCCCCTTTCCGTTCTTCGTTCCGTCTCACGACCGATGCCAAGCGGCAAGCGATCAGACCGCCTCAGCGCCCGCGACGTCGAGGTGCTCGGATTCATCGCGCGCTTCGGGCTCGTTTCCCGCGAGGCGGTCGCCGCCTGGGCCGGGACCGCCCGCAGCGTCACGCTCGCCCGCGAGCGCCGCCTGCGCTGCGCCAGGCTGATCGAGGTCGGCTCGGAGTTCTGGGGGGCCGAACGGCTGATTGTCCCGACTGCGGCCGGCTTGCGCCTCAGCGGCTACCGTCACCTCGGCGCCGCGCGGATCTCGGGCGCGAGCGCCACCCACGAGTCCAGGGTCGCCCGGCTGGCGGCGCAGATGGAGCGCGCCGGGGCGCGGCTTCTCTCCGAGCGCGAGGTGATGGCCTGCGAGCGGGAGGAGGGGCGGCGGCTCTACTCACTGAAGATCGAGGGCGGTCGGCGCCTGCACCGCTGCGACCTGATTGCCGCGTCCGGCGACGGCGGCCCGCCCGAGGCGATTGAGGTCGAGCTGAGCCTCAAGGGCCCCGAACGCCTCGACCTGATCCTGCGCTCGTGGCGGCGCGCGGTCGCCGAGGGCCGCTTCTGCGGGGTCGTCTACCACTGCTCCTCCCGCTCCCTGGCCGGGGTGCGCCGGGCGGTCGAGCGGACCGCGACCGGCAGCTATGTCCGGGTCGAGGAGCTCTAGGGCGAGTGGGTCGGGAGGGCGCATCGGGCTTCGGTGTTCGTAGCTGCGCTCCACCTTGCCACGGCCGGCGCCCCGCGCAAGGTCGCTTTGCTCCCTTTCCCTCGCTACGCTCGGTGCGCGCCGCGCCTTCCCCGGGGCTGGGTCGCTCCGCAAGCGAACACCGTCAGCCCGTGGGGAGCGCGTCATGCAGACCGTCAACGAGCCGTCCGAGAAGCCACATCCCGAGCAGCTCCGCGAGCTGCGCCGCGCGGCCAATGCCCGTGGGGAGACCTTCGCCTGGCCACAGTCGAGTGCTGAGGCTGAGGGCGAGTTGGAGCGCCTGCGTAGCCGCGCGAAGAGCAGCTTCGCCGAGCAGGCGGTCGAGCGGCGGCAGGTGAGCCAGGACATGGCGAGCCGGGGTGGCGCCGCGGCGGTACAAGACTCCGAGGTTGTCGGCTATGGCGCCTCGGCCCGCTGGGCGGTGAGGGGCCAATGACGATTACGGTTCATTGCATGAGTGAGCCTTGCAACGTCTATTCAAGCAGGGGTACAGTGCTGTGTTGAGGCGACAAAGGGTCCCGTGATTCGCCTCGATTCGCTCAGTGTGTAGCGCTGGAGGCCCGCAGTGGCGTTCTGGCAGCGACGGTAGCCGCATGGATACAAGCCCTTGCGACCGCTGTACCCGACAGGGTCGAGTGCGGCCAACTATCTCGCGGCACTCGCCCACGAGGCCTTGGAGCAGCGGTGCCGAGCCGTTCACCTAGTCGCCTCTGAGGCCCGATTAATCTTGTCCCCGTCGGCGGCAAGTGAGTCTGTGGCCTCCACCTGCCAAGCCTCGAGTTCGGATGATTCGACAATAGCTTTGATCAGCTCCGCACTGCCGCCGACCAAGGTCGAGTCAAAGTCGACCTCGCTGGCGACGAGCCAGCTGTGGTCCGCGGGCCAGATCAAGTTCGGAGCGTCGCGCGTTTCCCATACCTCCATTGAGTCGGACGTGCTGTCAGATGCCTCGTCGTTACTGCAAGGAGCCCGGACAACAAATTTGAAGCTTGCTCTTGACGGCCCTGGGTTGGATGCACCCTCATTTGCTAGCTGATCGACAGCCGAGAGGGGTCCCGCGAGGACGATGTGGTCGCGGCCCCCAGGCAGCCGAAGGAGCCGATTCTTCTTCAGCTCCTCCCGTGGGAAGGATTCCTCCCAGAGTTCGATCGTACAAAGGCCGAAAAAGACATGCTTTGGATCGTTCGTATGGACAGCGAGGATCTCGCAAAGTGCATCTAGGTCGCCGATATCCATCGACCCGGTTGCAGGGTTCTGCCCTGGCCATTTCGAATCGCGATAGTTCTTAGGCTCGGGAAGTCCCACGATTGCGTGCCACTGCATCTCGCGGTGCACGGTGGTGCGGCAGGCTCTCGCCACGTCAGCCCACCGAACCGAGTTCCACTCCGTGTCAGACGCTGGATGGAAGACTCGGGCGTAGGCCTCGAAGCCTTTAGGAACCTGAAGGGTAACCGCGCCGAACTCGCCCGCCAGCCTGGGCTTGATCCAAGCACCCGCACGGGCGCCATCTACTAACGCGAGAGCCTTATCGCTATCCACCGGCATCTCCTGCATAGCACACTATTGTTGCCCAGTGGTTTGCCGCCACCTCATGGCAGCCACACGCGTAATGGATCGACTCCCCTTAACGCAACGGACCACGATCCCTGGGGGGAGTCGCACATCCACGACCCGCGGGCACCCTTCGGTGTGCGGCCACTGGTTGCAATAGACACAACCGCACGATCGTGCTCCCGAACCATCTCGGTCGCTAGGGGTCCGACCACTGCCACAGCAACACGACAGTTAGCCCGATGCAATCTGATCCGCCTCAATGTGTGCCCGCAGACCCGTCGGCATAGTTTCGCCACGCCTACTCAGACTTAGCACGACAGAATCACTTTCCTTGCACTTGGGATCTTTCCCGTCGTCACTGGGGGCTCATACGGTGGGGGGAAGTTGATAGTTATGTTTGCAACCGCACGATATATCCCAGGCTTGCACTTGGGCGCATTTTCCAAAGGCATCGTGAAAGACGGCTTTTTTGATGGAGTCAAAGTTACTGGAACCGCGAACGTTTTTTGTTCAGTCTTTATCGCGCGCCCATTTCGATACAGAGTGAGACGGACTGAAATCGATACAAGGTTGGGATGGCTACCAACGCACTGACCGGTGACGACAGCATTGATGTGGCCTGGTCTATGACGGGAGCGGTGAGGATGGTGTACCGCTACATGCTCTCCACATTCTATTTTTGCTTCACCACTAAGATCCAGGCCGTTAACCGGATCAGCACTGACATAGTCATATCCATTGGCAGACCCCCCGGGCACCGGATCCGTTGATATGAACCGCCCGATCGCAGGCACATAGCTCCGTGCCCCCATCTGGATCACACCGGAAGGAAGTTCGGTGCGGCGCTGCTTGCCGCCCAACCAGCCGTAACGGCCCGCATTACCTGACTTAGGATTGCCGAACTCGTCATAGCGAAACGTCGACGTCGGTTCCTGTGCGGACGGGTTGAGGCTGGCGGTGGCGACCACATTGCCATGCAGGTCGGTCAGCTGCAGGGTCGGTTCTTTGCCGCTTTCCTGGGTTGCCGTGAGCCCCCCGCCGATGCCGGCGATATTGCGGGTCCAGATCGTGCCGCGCTGCGTCCAGGCGGGTGAGTCAGTTTCGCCGGCATAGTGGAAAACTTCGATCCCTTCGAAGCCACCGCCCGTCTGGGTGCGTTGACGCTGGCGCAGGGCGGCGTCGAGCTGGAAGGTATTGGTAATGGCGCCCTGGGACTGACTAGCGACCATGTCGTTTGAGAAGTAGCTGGTCGTGAGCGTTTTGCCTTCACCGACATAGGAACCCGGCAAACTGGTGATCCGGCCGAAGTTGTCATAGGCAAGCCCGCTGCCGAGCAAGCGATCACCAGTGTCGTAGATGTAGGTCTGTTTGGTCCCTGCGGAGTTCGGTTCGCAGGCACCGCCTGCTCCAGGAGCGTGGGTGGTGAGCGCGGTGCGGTTGGAGTCAGCTTCGTAGCTGTAGGAGCGGGTGGTGCAGGAGCCGCCGGTCGGGGTTTCCTCGGTCTGGATGAGGCGGCCTGCCTTGTCGTAGGCATACTGCATGGTTGCCATGGAAGTCGTTTCCTTGACGATCTTGCCGAGGGCCGAGCGTTCCTCTTCGAAGTTGAGCCAAGTGCATTTTTCCACGCAGCTGGTCGTCTTCTGATAGCGGAGCCTGACCGGGGAGCCGGTGGCATCGTAGGTCGTTTCGGCGGTGACGCCGTTGGGCAAGCCTTCGGCAGTCATGCTGCCGTCTGCGTTGTACGCGGCGGTAAAGGTGCCGGCGGCGGAGTCGTTCAGTTCGGTGAGCGCACCGGCAGTTTCGTCGTAGTGGAATTCCTGGATGCCCTTGCCGTCTGAGGTAAGTACCGGACGGCCCATTAAGTCGTAAGCGACACCCGAGACGTTGCCGTCGGCGTCTTTGTATTCGAGCAGACGACCCAATTTGTCATACGCGGTGGTCACCGCCTGGTTGTCGAAGCCCGTACAGCTTTCCGGCGCTTCGCAGACGAAAAGCTGGGTTTCGGGCTTGCCCGTGCTTGAGTTGTAGAGAGTTTCGACGGCCGGAACGGAGGTGCCACCGCCACTGATCTTGCGTTTGACGAGGCGGCCCGCCGCATCATACGTCACCGCCGTGGTCCGCTTTTTCGCTGCTTCTTCCGATCCCCCAGGGCTTTCAATGATTTCTTCCGCCTCGTCCAAAGGACTGTATTTAACGACCCGCCTCACCAGCAGTTGCGGATTTCCTTCGGCGGGGCTCGCCTGCGCGGCAGGCAGCACCTTGCAGGGGAGGTTGGCCCAGCCAGGTTTATTCCGACAGGCGGCATCGGGCGACTGGCCCTGTGCCGAGTAGTAGATCGTCTTCGTAGTGTGTGCATCCCCGCCGCCGGCTCCAGCGGGCAAGCGGCTTTCAGTCACCAGCCCGGTCGCAGAATCGTACGTTATAACGGTGTGGAGGTTGAGGCCACTGGGATCGACTATTTCCTCGGTCGGCTTTTTCAGTTCCCAGTTGTATTTCGTTTCGATCACGCGCGGTTCGAGGTCGCCGTATCCGGGGACGCTGGCGCTGACCGTTTCCTTCGTCGGAAGATGTGGCCAAGGTTCGCCTTCTTTAGGGGTCGGTGCACCTTCGTCGTATTTGACCACCTTATGCGTGCGCCCTTCAGCGGTCGAGCCGGATTCCAGTCTTACCTGGTGCAGGGGCCCCCACGATTCGAGCATCTCGGTACCGTCGCCCGAGTAGGTCGAATGGGAATCCAGTTCATGCGAACGGGTAGCGGAGTTTTCGCCAATCGCGAGGGCAGCGAGACGATTCTGGGGCGATAGGAAACGCACGACGTTGCCGTGCCTGTCGGTTTCGGTCGTTTCGATGGAGGGCCCGCTGGCGCCAGGCTTCTGCGGGGACACCGTGTTTACCACGTATCCATCGGGGTCCATGTACATTACGATCGCTCGGGAGTAGTCGCTCGGCGGTTCACTCGGCACCTCAGTCGGCGGGAAGATCGCCGTTGCGTCGACCGGGATGTCGGTTTGGCCCCATTCCGCGACGGTGGTGGGACTCATGTCGTAGGGCGCACCGCTGCCGCTGATGGGGAGGTCGTACACAATCGTGGTCTGGGCTTTCGAGGGGCTTTCCAGCAAACTGGCTCGGCTGACACTCGTAAGCAGTGGCGGTGCATGACTGTCGTAACCGAACTGCCAGGGTTCTTCACCCGGCGGCGTAAGTGAAGCGAGGCGACTAGAATTCGGAACGTATGCGTAGACTTCCTTCAGCGCTGGCGATATCCGCGGATCCCACTCTTCGATTAGCTTGTTGTTTGAGTCATAGACATATTTCGCCACAATCTGAGGGTTCTGGCCGGTCGCGTTGTGATACGTGATCGATGAGAGCCGGTCTTCATCGGGATATTTGCCTTTCGCATATTCCAGGGTGAGCGAACGGCATCCGGGCGTCGTGGTTGCTTCCTGGTCGCTGCAGGTAACACCCGCCGGGGCAGGGGCGATGATTTTCATCAGCCGGTACTCCGAGGTGGTGTTGACGTGTTCGTAGACCATTCGCGCGGATTTCGCAGTTGCCTGCCAGGAGACCGTGGTTGGCCGGTAATACCCAGATCCAGCTCCGTTCTGGGTGAAGACAGTTCGAATACCCTGGGGGTTGGTAAGGACGAAGGTTTCGCCTTCTTTGACAAGAACGTATTCTTTTGCGTACTCGGGCGCGAGATAGCTCCCACCTATCTTTTCAAAGGAAATACCAGCGCCTTCGTTGTCGATCACTTCGACCCAGTTGGCTTCAGGGATTTCTGCTTCGAGCAATTCCCCTTCTTCATAGAAGGCGGGCACCGCATTTTCGTGGCGTTCAACCAGATTCATCCACGATTCCCCTGCGTATTCCGCTTCTACTGGGACCGACGGCTGCCACATGCCGCCGAGCGTCTTAGTGGGCACTTTCTGGCCTGAATACCTAGATTCGTAGACGCGGGTGAATTCGAGGTTGGCATCTGAGCCAGGCACGGGGATCGATACGTCGGTTTTGCTGACCGTGTAGCCGCCGGTGAGCAGGTCAAGCGCCACTGGGCCGATATTTTCGGTGGCGTCATGTGGACTGGACCAGCGTTCGCTGAACTCGGTAGTGACCGGCTGACTGGCCCCAGCCGACCCCGCGGAGCCGTCGAATACTGCGCGAAACTGGATCTTGGCGCTGAAGGATTTATTCAGTATGCGAGGGTCTGCGCTGGCGTCGAAGTTCACCGTTTCGGTATGACCCGAGTTTTTACCGTTTACGACAAGGGGCCAGTTCACTTCTTTGCCGATTTCAGTTTTCACGTATTTCGTCGGCAGGTTTTCGAATCGGTTCATGCTATTGAGCTTGTACTGAAAGCTCACGCCGGTTATGCCTACTTCACCTTCTTGCGTCGGTTTCCCCCATTCTGCTTGTAGGGTGTAGTGGCTGGAGGATTTCGAGCCTTCTTCGGGCGAGGTTAATTTGCTAGTCGCTGGAGCGTCCGGGTAGATAGCGGAGTTGAAGGTCCATTTGCCTGGCGTCGTATCGACGTTCCCTTCTTTATCCGTAGCGGCGACGACGAAGGTATGCCAGCCGGGTCCAAGATTCGCAGGCAACGTATAGGGTGAGGTGCACGTGGTTTTCGGTTCTTCTTTTGGATCGTCAAGCGAGCACTTGAAGGACGATTCGGGCTTGCTTGACGTGAACGTGATGGGACTACTGTCGCCGCTTCTGTAGCTGGGCTGAGGCGAGGTGATCGTCGTCTGCGGCGGTTCGATGACCTGGAAGTTTCGTTCGGCCGGAGTGGGATCTTGGTTGGCGACCGGATCCGAAGCCCGGACGCGGAATGCATGCGACCCGATCGCCAGGACGTGATATTCCTGCGGCGACGTGCAGGTGCTGAAGGCTGCACCGTCGAGGGAGCATTCAAACGTGGAGCCGGTCTCCGTTGCAGTGAAGGAAAACGATACGTCGGCAGGGACTTTGCCGGTGGGACCGCTGGAGATGGTCGTGTCGGGTGGTTGGATATCTATCCGACCAGCCCTGAAGTTGTACTCGGTTCCCGCGCCGCCGTTTACCTCCAGCCCGGCGTAGCCGCTGGTGTACGTCGTGTCGCTAGCCGTCAGCAGGGGCGACAAGGTGCTCGTTCCAGTCCAGAGGGCGATACTGCCGCCAGCCGTCTCGCTTAGAGCCATCACAGTGCCCACTGGAAGCGAGAATCCAGAGATCGAGCTCAGCACCGTCCGCGTTCCCGAAACCCACTTGGAGAGCTCTACTTTGTAGTGGCTCGAGGATCCGTCGACGCCCGTGAATCTGGCTTCGTATCCCGACCGAGTGCTGCCGGGATTGGGCATGTGCAACCAGAGCGCCAGGTATTCACCTGCCCATGGGGCTCCCGTGCCCACGGTGGCGACAGTGAGGACTGATTCTCCGCCGTCACTGAAAACCATGGGGTTCCAGTAGGCACTGGCAAGGCCGCTGTTGGACCCGTAGCCATGGTAGCCGCCCATCCATGCGCCACCTATTTCCCCGGCCCAGCTGTTTTTGGACCATTTGCCCGTGGCAAGGGGGACTTCGCTCCTTTCGAGATTGTCCAAGACGGCGACTTTGGTGGTCGCTTTTGCCGTTTGAAGGACTTGGAAGCTGCGTTCGGCAGGAGTTTCGTCTTTGCCTGCCGCGCCTGCCGCGCGAACCTTGAACGTGTGCGAGCCTTCCGGGAGCCCCTGATACGCGCTCGGCGGCGTGCAGGCGCTGAAGGCAGCGTCGTCGAGTGAGCATTCGAAGCTGGCCCCGCCTTCAGTAGCCGTGAACGAAAACGACACGTTGGGGACGACGACCCCTTTGGGCCCACCGGAGATTGTCGTATCCGGGAGCCCAGCGCCGAGCGAGCCCACCTTGAAGTTGGTCAAGCGCGTGAAGTTCCCCGAGCCCTCCACGCTAGCGTTGCCGCTCGAGAAGGTGGAGTCGCTAGCGCTGAGCAGCTGGGTGTATTCGGAGCCGGTCTTGCTCCAGGCGGAAACCGCTCCGCCCTGATCGACCAGGGCGAAGGAGTTGCCGTTGGCGAAGGAGTAGCTCGATTTTATGGCGAGAACGGTCTGGATTCCGCTCACCCACTTGGAGAGCTTGACTTCGTAGGTGTTCGTCGCGGTATTGGTGAAGCGCAGCTCGTAGCCAAATCGCGTGCCGGACGGAGTTCCCAAGTCCAGCCAGAGGGAGAAATAGCGTTCCGTGCCGCCCGGATTAGTGGACATCGTCACGACCGCGGCCGTTCCCGCCCCCGTATCGGTGATAGTCGGACTGTAGTAGGCGCCATTGACAGCCGAGAAGGCATCGACAGGGCGCCAGCCCGTGCTCGTGTCTGAGCCCTTAGGCGTTGAACCTCCAGCCCAGCCAAGCGTCGACCATTTGGAGCTGAAGTTGGCAAGCGATTCCGTGCTGCCATTGAACGGCTCCGTGACCGGCATTGCTGCCAGCTGTTCGGCAGTCGTAAGAGCCGAAGCGCTGGGAGCAATCATCGCAAAGAACACCATGCTGCTCGCCAGAACACCCGCGACAAGAAACAGCAAAAAACGTGGTGCTTTTCGGGGCCCGCTATTAGAAGGACACTCCTCTGAGCGGTTCAGCACATCTAGGGTTGGCAGTGCACCGACTTCTTCGGCGGCTCTTTCGAACGCAGGAGCTGAGATAGAGCCCAAGCGAGGAAAAACGAGGAGAAACTTGGAAACCCAGAACGTCTTCCTTTTCGGAAGCGGGAGCCGGGGGGACCCATCGTAAAAAGGGGCCACCTCTCGAAGTGAATCCATAAGATCCTCCTTCTGGCAAAGAGTCCAAAGCGTTTAGTACAACTATGTTAGATAGTTACCATCGTCACAACAACCTTAAAAATATGATTACCCCAGTAATGAACCTGTTTGTTTAATGATTCGGACCTTGATCGAAGTACCCTACGAGTCGCCCCGGTGCGGCGTCCGCGATACCGCCGCTCATGCCACTGCGGCGAGCGCGATCACGATGGCGGCGACGAGGCAGCGCTGCCGAGCCCGATCGCGCCGTCGAGATCGCCGAACTAGTCGACAAGCACTACAAGGCCGTCGTCGGCGACGGCCACAAGGACGCGACTGCCACTGGCCGATCTCCGAGCGCTTCTCCTGTGGCCGCGACGCCGGCTGAACGGTCGGGCGCGGCGGCTATTGCTACGACGGCCTGGGGACGGGGAGGACAGCTCGCTTCCCACGCGGGAGGAGGCTGAGGTGGTGCTGTTCGAGCGCCTGCTCGCGGCGATTGCCGAGATCGAGGCCCGCGAGGGCTAGCCGTGGGTGGGACGAATCGGCCGCGGCCGCCGTCTTGTCGTCATGGCCGCCGCCGGATCACGCGACGCTCTCGCTAACGCCTCGGCCTTGGCCGGGGTGGCGCTCACCTCGCTGGCCTTGGTCCTGGCGACCGGCGCCCTCGGAGCGGCCGCCGCGGCGCTCGGCCGCCGCCGCGGCCTGGCCTGGACCTGGGGGTTGGTGCCGCTGGCGCCGGCCGCGCTCGCCCTCGCACTCCTCGCCGCCCTCGCCCCGTCGGCCACGGTCGGCGCCCCTCTCGCCGCCACGATCTCCGGTTTCGTGCTCGGCGCCTTCGGCTGGGCCGCTCACTGCCAGCTCGAAGACCGGCGCTCGGGCGGAGACCGCGAGATCGCCGCTGCGCGGCGGGTGCGACCGCTGGACGGCCTCCGCCGCCACCTCGCCGAGCGCCGCGCCGCCGACGCCCTGGTCCGCGAGCTACCAATCGGCCGCACCGTGCGCGGCGAGCTGGTCTGCGTCCCGCGCGGCAGCGCCGCGTCGGGCGCCCACGTCCTCGTGCCGGGCGCGACCGGCGCCGGCAAGACCACCTCCCTGGCGGCGCTCCTGGCCGAGTACGTGGTCCGCTCCCGCTTCGGCGCCGTCGTGATCGAGGCGAAGAACGACGCTGCGCTGCTGCGCGCGGCCGAGGGCGCCGCCCATGCGGTCGGGGTGCCGCTGCGGCTGATAGCCCCCAGCGGCCCCTGCGGCTATGACCCGCTCGCCCGGGGCAGTGTCGACGAGCGTTCCGAGCGCCTGATCGCGGCCCAGGCGTGGGGCTCCGAAGACGCCGATTTCTACCGCCAGGCGGCCTCGCCCTTTCTGCGGAACGTCTTGCGCGTCCTCGACGCATCTGGCACCCCCGCGTCCCTGGCGGCGGTCGCCGAGCGCTGCGACCCCGACGAGCTGGAGAACCTCGTCTGCGAACTGGACGCGTCCGAGCTTCGCGAGGAGCTGGTCCGCGCCACCGGGGCGCTGCGGGCCGACGAGAAACGGGCGATCGTCGGCCTGCGGGCGCGGCTGCGGAACCTGGCGACCTCCGAGTTCGCCCGCGCCTGGCTCGATCCTGCCCGCGCCGACGTCGAGGCGGTCGACCTGCGCGCGGCGATCGAGGCCCGCGAGGTCGTCTATCTCCGCCTCGACACTGACCGCACCGGCAACGTCGGGCGCACGATCGCGCAGATGGCGCTGCTCGACCTCGGCGCGGTCGCCAGCGCCCTGATGGGCCGCGGGGTCGGGACCTTCGTGGCGATCGACGAGTTCGGCGCTCTGGAGGCGCCGGCCCTCGACCGCCTCTACACCCGCGGCCGCGCCGCCGGCTTCAGCGTCGCCCTTGGCACCCAGACGCTCGCCGACCTGCGCGCCGCCGGCCCCGCCGTCCGCGAGCGGATCGGCGCCACCGTCTCCGCGGTGATCTGCCACCGGATCGGCGGCCAGGAGGATGCCGAGTGGGTTGCGCAGGCGATCGGCACCGTGCCGACCTGGGAGACCACCGCGAAGACGAACCGCCTGGGCCTCGCCAGCGACGAGGGGACCCGCACCCGCGGCTACCGCTTCGAGGTCAACCCCTCCGAGCTGCAGCGGCTCGGCCCGGGCGAGGCGATCGTCGCCCGCCTCGGAGACCCGAGCGGGCGGCGCAGCGCCCGGGTCGGCGTCGTGCCGCCCTGGCTGCGCCAGCGCGCCGGCGCCGAGCTTCGATCAACAACGGGGCCGGTAGCGGCCCACAAGGAGGAGTAGATGAACATCGTTGCGATGACCGGGACCCTGACCCGGGATCCCGTCCACGAGCGCCACGGCGAGGAGACCGTCTGCGAAATGCGGGTCGCCGAGCGAAGGTCCGGCGGCGACCCGCTCTTCATCACCGTCGCCGCCTTCGGCGCCAGAAGCCGAGAAGTGCAGCACCTACCTGCGCAAGGGCCGGCACGTGGCGATCAGCGGCCGCCTGCGCTTCCGCGAGTGGGAGGCGAGAGGCGGCGGCAAGCGCTCGGAGCATTCGATCGCCGCCAGCCGGATCGAATTCCTGCCCGGCGGCCCACGTCCCGAGGAGGACGGGGCCGGCGTCGAGGAGCCGCTCGCGGCCGTGCCTGCCGACTAGCGACGTAGACGGATGTGCGAGGTGGGGAAGAGACTCCGCCTCGCGCCTCCGGGGGCCCCGCCGTGTTGAGGTGATGTGGCAGGGGGTATCGAATTCAGTCCGTCGCCCGTCTTGTTGGCGATGAAGCGATTTCGCCGGCGCCCGTGCGGGCTCCGAGGCGCTGTGGGGCGTCCGTATGGGCGCTGATGGAGGCGGCCACCACCGCACCCTCGCTGCGCGCCCGCGTTCGGGGCGCCCGCTTCGCGCGGGAGTGCGAGCGGCTGCGGCCGCTCGGAGAGGCATACGTCCTGCGGCGCTTCGGCGGCTCGCTGAACCGCGCCGACGCGGAGGACGCGGTGGCCGAGGTGCTGATCCGCCTGCACCGCCTGGCCGAGGGAGGCCGCCCGCCGGAGAACCTGCGCGCGACCTTCTTCGCCAGCGTCCGCAACCAGGCGATCGACCAGCTGCGCGCCCGCGCCGTGCGGCCGACCGTCGAGCTGGACGCGGCCGGCGAGGTCCAGGCGGACGGCCCGCCACCACCCGAGTTGGCCGAGAGCCGCGACGACGGCGCCCGGCTGCAAGAGGCGCTGGGCCGGATGCGCGGCAACTACCGCGAGGCGATCCTGCTGCGCTACGGCCTCGGCATGACGGTGCCGGAGATCGCCGAGCACTGCAAGATCAGCCTCCCTGCCGCGAAGAAGCTGGTCCTGCGGGCGACCGCCCAGGCGCGGGAGAGGATGGAGGCGGTCGAAGGCTCGGAGGTCTGCCCGGAGATCCGCGCCCAGGCGCGCCGCCTGGTGCTGGAGAAGAAGGTGAGCGGTCTCGGCGAGGACGGCGAGCTGGCGCTGCTGCGCGCGCACCTCGCCCACTGCGGGCACTGCAAGACCTTCCTCGCCTCCCTGCACGAGCACCTCCACGACCTCGGCTCGGCCGCCGTCCTCGGCTACGCCGGCGCCGAGCGCTTCGGCCATGCCGGGGTCCTCGACGGCCTCGGCAGCTGGGGCGCCTCGCTCCTCGACGGCGCCCACTCCGGCGGCGGTCGGATTCGCACCCTCGCCTACAAGGCGGGTGGCGCGTTCAGCGGCTCCGACGGGGCGCCGGCCGGCGCCCTGTTCACCACCGGGCAGAAGATCGCCGCCGTCTGCACGGCCGGGGCCGCGACGACGGCGACCTGCCTGCTGAGCGCCGCCATCGGGCCGGGGATCCTCAGCACCTCGCCGCCCGATCGCCCCGATCGCCCGCCCGCGCAGGTCCGCGAAGAGCTGCCCGCTGCCGAGCCCAGCGATCCGCTGCCGCAAGCTCCCACTCCCGAACCCGCGCCCGAGCCCGTCGAGGGCGGGTCCTCCGCCGCTCCGGCGGCGCCGGCCCCGAGCAAGCCGGTCGTCCCGGCGGCCGAGGAACCCGAAGCCGCGAGCCCGTCGAGCGAAGAACCGCGCGGCGAGTTTGGCATCGAGGGCTCGCCGGCCGCCACTCCGGCGCCGGTCGAAAGCCCGCCGGCACCACCTTCGGCGGCGCGAACGACGGGCGCTCCGAGCAGCGGCTCGGGAGGCAGCGCCTCCTCGCCGTCCTCGGGCGCTGAAGCCGAACCCGCGGGCGCGGGTGTCGGCTTCCACGGCTGACCTCGGGCGGGCGGGTATCGAACCCGCCGCCGCCTTCGTCTCAGGGGCATGGCTGGCAAGCGCGATGAGGTCTTTCTGCTCGGTGAGGAGGAGGTCGGGGCCGATCCCTGGAGCGCTTCCGAGGAGGAGCCGACCACGACTGCCCCGGTCCCGGGGCCCTCGCGCTCGCCCCGTCTGCGCGTCAGCTGGCCGCTGACGCTCGGCGCCGTGGCTCTCATCGTCGCGCTCGCTTCCCTCGCCCGCCCCGGCGGCGACGGCGCCGACCCGGCACCGCCGCGCGCCGAGGTCCCGGCCGTCGTCACGACGCCCGAGGTGTCGCCGATCGCTCGCGCCCCGCGCGAGCCCGCTCGGCCTCACCGCTCACCCGAGCGCCAGCCGCAGCGGCCGCGCTCGGGTGAGCGGCGTGAGGCGGTGAAGGAGCCGGAGGAGCCGTTGGCCCAGACGGCGAGCGCCTCCGCCGTCACCTACGCGCCCACGCCGGTGCCCGTCCCCGAACCTGCGCCCGAGGACACGGCCGCCGCCCCCGCGCTGGGCGCGCCGCCGCCCCCGCGCCCCGAGTTCGGGATCGAGCGATGAAAGCGCCCGGAGGACTTGCCGAGCGCGCCGCCGCACTTCGCGCCGCCGCGCCGCGCTACCTCGCCCTCGCCATCTTGGCCCTGCTTCTGCTGCTCGGGCTGCGCTCTCTCTTCTTCTCGCCCTCCGCCAGCGCCCCGGCTCGCGCCGCCGCCACGGCGGACGCCCCGAGCCGGGCCTTTGCCCTGCAGTTCGCTCGCGCCTACCTGACCTATGACGTCGAGCGCCCGGCCGCACGCAGTCGGGCGCTGGCGCCGTTCCTCTCCGATGCCGTCGATGCCGAGGCGGGCTTCTTCGCCGCGGGCGGGCGCCAGCGAGGTGATCTGGGCGGAGGTCGCCTCCGACCAGCCGGCGCTGAGCGGCGGCCGGGCGATCACGATCGCGGCCGCGATCAGCACCCAGCCGCTCCCGGTCTACCTGACGGTGACCGTCGCTCACGAGCGCGGCGGCCCGCTCTCGCTGGTCGGCTACCCGGCCTTCGTCGGGGCACCGGCGATCAGCCGGGACGCGCTCGGCGTCGCCCGCAGCGCCGTCGAGGACGAGCAGCTCACCGCCGTGGTCGCTCGCGCCCTGCGGAACTACCTCGCCGGCTCGGCGCAGAACCTCAGGGCCGACCTGGCTCCCGGCGCGGCGGTCACCCTGCCGACCCTGCCGCTGCGGGTCCGGTCGGTCGGGCGGATCGACTGGCTCGGGCACAGCGGCGCCCGCGCCGTGCTCGCGACCGTCGAAGCGATCGACGCTCGCGGCGCCACGTACACGCTCGCCTACGAACTGGGGATCGCTATCCGCGACCGCCCCTACATCGACTTCATCGAGGTCATCCCGACCTCCGGCTGACAACCCATGAACCGGAAGAGAGGCATCAGATGAAACGCAGGATCGCAGTCACCGTCGGGAGCGTCGTGCTGCTGTTGGCGGCCTTCGCCGCCGCGCAGCCGACGGGCTCGACCGTCCTGGGGGCCGGCGGACTCGACACCGCCGAGGCCGCCGTCAGCAAGTCGCTCGGGCAGGGTGGCGGCGGCGATGTGAGCGGCGCCGGCGACCGCCTCGGCGGCCTGCTCAGCAGGTCGGCGTGCCGATCGTGATCGCCGTCGCCGGCTTCTTTCTGATCGGCGCCCTGGCGGCTCGCGCAACATCGGGGCGAGCGTCGGCATGGTCTTGATCACGCTGGTGGCGCTGATCTTCCTGCTCAGCCCGCAGTCGATCGAATCGCTCGCCAAAGGCATCGCCGGAGACGGTCTTCTGATGGAGGGCGGCACTTCCCAGAGCGCTCGTCAACCGAAGGTGATCCGCTCCTACCGGCTCGTCTTCCGGCGGCGCTGGCGCATCTTCCGCATCCAGAACTGGCGCATCCCGCTTCCGGGCGGCCTGGAGCTGCGGGCGGTCGGCTACTGGCTCGCCTGCATGGCCGCGCTGGCGCTGGCGGCCCGGCTGCCGGGGCTTGGGCTCTTGCTCGGCGCGCTGCCGCCCTCCGCTTCGCTTCGTGGCCCTGCCGCTGGCGGGCGCCTGGGCGCTCGCCAGCGTGGGAGATCGACGGCCGCAGCCCGCACCGCGCGCTCGCGGCGCTGATCGCCTGGCGGCTGCGGCCGCGCTCGCTCGCTTCGTTTCGCCGCTGCCCCCGTCCGGGCAGAGCTCGGCATCGCCGAGCCGCGGATCACGGTCGCGGGCGACCTCTGCACCCCGACCTATCCGCGCGGACGCCTGCGCGGCCCGGCGCGGGTGCTGCTTCGCTACCCCGTCGCGGTCAGGGCCGAGGCCCCTCGCGGGCGTGGCCGCTCCCGCGAGGAGCGGATCGCCACTGCCCGCCGCTGGCGCCTTCGCGCCACCGGCGCCGGCCCGCTGCACCGCGGCCGCGTCCTCGAGGTCCCAGCCGGGCGCGAGGTGATCTTCGAGTGAGGCCGCCGCACTACTTCTTCTGGGGCAACCTCGTCCTGCGCACCCCGACCGACGCCTGGGCGGTCTACGAGCTGGCCGGCCAGAGCTATCCGGGGCTCTCCGAGCAGCGCAAGATCGAGGTCGGCGAGCGCCTGGAGGCGCTCGCCTACGCGATCGAGTCCGACTTCCAGATCCTTCGCGTCTCGCGCGCTTTCGACGCCGGCCTCTATGCGCGGCGGGCGCTGGCGACGCTCGATCCGCGCTTCGGCCATGCCGAGCGATTCGCCGAGCACCTGGCCGAACATGCGCGCGGTGCTTGAGCGGCGCGAGGCCGGTGCGCCCGGAGATCTACCTCGCCGTGCGGCTCGAGCCCGCCCCGGCGGGCGGCCCGCTCGGCGGGGCCTTGGAGGTGGCGGCGGAGGTGTGGCAGCGCCTTGCCTCCGCGGCTCGGCTTCGAGGAGCCCCGTGGCCTCTCGCGCCCGCAGGTCGAGGCGCTGCGCTCGCTGGAGGAGAAGGCCTACGAGCGGGTTCTCGGCTACCTCGACTGCGACGCGGGTCGGCGCCAGGCGCCTGGCGACGCTGATCCGCCGCGCCTATACCCGCGGCCTCGGCGAGCCCGACGGCGACGAGAACTTCGCGCCGCAGGCGCTCTGCTTCCTCGACGCCGGCGGCGAGGAGCGCTTTGAGCCCTACGGCCACGACCTCCTGCGGCTGCACGAGAGCCGGCGTCGAGGTCGAGCGGCGATCGCTGGTGGTCGACTCCGAGCGGGGCCGGGCGCACCAGGCGCAGCTCGTCCTCGGCGCGATGCCCGAGGAAGCGGTCGTCCCCGGCCCCGCGGCCGAGCTGATGTTCGCGCCGCTGGAGCTCGAGCTTCGCCGGTCGACGCGACCCTCTCGGTCGAGTTCGTCGCCAACCGCGAGGCCCGCCGGCTGCTCGCCAAGCGCAAGGTCGACGCCGACCAGATCGCCCGCGAGGAAGCCGCCGGGCGAGCACGGCCCCTCGGTCGAGGCGGCCGAGCGCCCCGCCGCCGCCCGCGAGCTGGAGGCGGTGCTCGGCGGCGGCGACCGGCCGCCGCTCCTGCGCAGCGCGCTGCTCCTCTCCGTCGCCGGGCGCGACGCGGCCGAGCTGGAGGAGCGGGTCGAGCGGCTGCGCGAGAGCTACGGCCGGGTGCAGCTGCACCGCCCCGGCGGCGAGCAGCACCGGCTCTTCCTGGCCTCGCTGCCGGCGGCCATCTTCCCGCTGCCCGAGTACAAGGAGCACCTGCTGCCCGATCAGCTCGGGGCGATGGTCCCGCACGCGATCAGCCATGTCGGATCGCGGATCGGGCCCTACATCGGCCACACCCTGACCGGCTCGCGCCGCCGGTTCAGTTCGACCTCGCCGAGGCCTGCCAGCAGCAACCGACCGCCGACCTGCCTCGCTGGCGGGCAGCCTCGGGCTCGGGCAAGACGATCTTCCTGCAGCTCGTCGCTCTGGCAGGCGTTCCTGCAGGGCTCGGGGCCGATCGTGGACATCGACCCCAAGGGCGACCACCGACTCGACGCGCCTGCCGGGCGTCGCCGAGCGGATCGAGACGATCGAGCTCTCGGGCGAGGAGCGCTATCGCGGCCTGCTCGACCCGATGCGGATCGCGCGCCGAGGAGACCCGCGAGGACCTCACCTACAGCTTCCTCGTCTCGATCCTGCCGGCGCCGGTCTCAGCCGGAGTGGCAGACGCAGCTGCGCCTCGCCGTCTCCGAGGCGATCGGCGCCGGTGCTCGCAGCTCCACGGAGGTGCTGCGCCGGTTGGCCGCATCCGAGGATGCCGACGCCGCCGCCGTCGGCAGGGCGGTCGAGGTCCATGCCTCCGGCCTCGCCCGGCTCGGCCTCGGCGAGGCCGACGCCGAACCGCCCGCGGTCGGCGGCGCCCAGGTCGTCTCCCTGCGGATCGCGCAACCTGACCCTGCCGCTGCCGGGGACGCCGCGCGCCGAGCTGCTCGAGGAGGAGCGGATCGGCCTCGCGGTGCTGCGCCTGCTCGCCGCCTACGCGCTGCGGCTCTGCGCCGCCGACCCCGATCGCCACTCCGTGCTGCCGCTGGACGAGGTCTGGGTCCTCTCCAGCGACAGCCAGGGCCGAGCGCCTGCTCGAGCGGATCAGCCGCATGGGCCGCTCGCTCAGAACATCACCCCGATCCTCGCGACCCAGATGCTCGGCGACGTCGACCGAGCTGGAGCCGCTTGGTCGGCGCGCTCTTCGCCTTCGGCGTCGAGACCGAGGCTGAGGCGCGCAAGGCGCTCTGCGCTCCTGCGCCTCGATGCGGACGATCGCGGCCGCGATCCGGCCGCCTGCATCGTCCTATCGCGCGGGGCGCTGCTACATGCGCGACTTCGACGGCCAGGTGGCGCCGGTCCAGATCGACCGCCGCCCGACTGGTTGGTGCGGGGCTTCGAGCACGCACGGACCCGGCCGCGCAGGAGCGCCTGAGCCGATGAGCCCGCAGCGCCAACACGGCGGCAAGGACGAGCGCGACCATCCTCGCGCTCGTCCTGGCTTTCGCCTTCGTCGCCACCGCCGGCGCGGCGCCGCAGCGGCGGTGGCGGGGCCGAGGCGCCGGCGCGGGCAGGCGGCGCGGCTCCTGCCAAAGATCGCCATCACGACGACGAGCAGACGCCGCCCCCGGCGCCGGATCGCCAGCTTACGGACCCCGCCGAAGCCGCGACCGCCGCCGTGGCCAAGCAACTGGGCGCCTCGGGGCAGGTCGATCCGCTCAGCGGTCTCGGGATCCGCAACCCGGTCTGCGACCGGATCGCCGAGATCCGCGACCGCGAGACCCGCCTCAGCTGCGAGAGCGAACGGGACGCCCGAGAGCAACTATCCCGCCTCCAACTACGGCTTCGACATCTTCATCGACACCGGGATCGACGCCCCGATCGGGGACCTTTGCCAAGGGCTTCGTGATGATCCTCAACGGCCTCTGGCTGGGGCTGATCTTCGTCTTGAAGCTGGTCCTGGCGCTGCTCGGCCTCGCCTTCGGCCTCAACCCGTTCGCCGACGGCGAGACGATGCACGAGATCGGCGCTGCGGTCGGCCGCCTCTACGCGCGTGTCACCCAGCCCTGGCTGACCACGGCCGTGGTCTGCGGCGGCATCTGGTTCGCCTACAAGGGCCTCGTCCGGCGCGAGGTCGCCGCCGGGGTCGGCGGCACCCTCGCCGCCGTCGCGATGATCGCGGTCGGCCTCTGGGTCGTGCAGCAGCCGCAGGCGTCGGTCGGCCGCCTCGCCTCGCTGTCGGATCGCGTCGCCCTCGGGGTGATCGGCGCGCCGCAGGCTGGCACCGCCTCGCGCCCGTCAGGCAGCTACGCGGAAGCGATGTCGGGCCTCTGGTCGCGGCTGGTCGAGGTGCCCTTCGCCGGCCTCGACTTCTCCGACGTCAGCTGGGCGCTGTCGCGGCCGCCGCCCGAGGCGGTGGACAAGGCCGATGAGAAGTTCTGCGAGGACCAGGGGGCGCTCGCCCTGATGGCCGAGCTCGCCGACCTCGGCGTCGAGGAGGCAAAGGAAGCCTGCGGCAAGTTCGCCGCCCAACGCTACGGCAAGCCCCGCCGCGTGATCGACCTCTACCTGCGCTCCTCGCCGGGCAGCCCGGCGCGCGCAGGCGCTCTGGGACTACTTCGACAACGACGACACCTACAAGCCGAAGGTCGCCGCTCAGGGCGGTGACGGAGTTCTGACCCGGCTCTCGATGCTGGCGCTGTTTGCGATCGGCCTGCTCGGCGCTGTCTTGCTCTTGGCCTGGCTCGCGATCCGGCTCTTCAGCCAGGCGGCGATCGCCTTCGTGCTGCTGCTCGCGGCGCCCTTCGCCCTCTTCTTCCCGCTGCTCGGCGATGCCGGGCGGCGAGCTTTCGAACCTGGGGCCTGACCCTGCTCGGCGCGGTCATCGCCAAGGTGATCTACGCCGCCTTCCTCTCGATCGTCCTGCTCGGGATCTCGATCCTCGGGCAGGTCGATGGACCCGGCGGCAGCGCGACCGGCTTCCTGCTCGCCTGCGCCTTCTCCTGGTCGGTATTCCTCAAGCGCGCGCACCTCGTCGGCTGGTTCAGCGTGGGCGAGTCCGAGAAGGTCGCCGGGCGCGGTGTCGTCGCCCAGCTCGCCGCTCTCGGCCTCGCCCGGGGAGCGTTGCGCCAGGGCGGTGGGGCCCTCCGCGGAGCCGCCCGCGGTGGGTCCGGCTGGGTACGCGCTCGCGGTGCCGAGCGCGCCCAGCTGATGACCGAGACCGCGCGCGAGTCACTCGGCGGCTCGACGCGCGCCCTGGCCGAGCGCCGCCACAGCGAAGCAAGCCAGACGGTCACCGCGTTCGAGTCCCGGTCCGCCCACCAATGGCCGCGCGAGCAGGTCAGTCCGCAAGGAGCGCGAGGGGACCTCACCGCCGCGCCGCGGCGTGCGGGCACCCCGTCGCAGGCAACCCGCTCGCCGACGGAGGTCGAGTGGCGGCGCTATGAGTCGGCGAAGGAGCTGCTGGATCGGGCAGCGCTCGCGAGGGAGGAGACCGGCGAGCGGTTCTCGACAGCCGACCTGTCCCGCTTCGCGGCCCAGGACCGCGAGCTGCTGCGCCGCTCCTCCGACCCCGCCGATCACGCGCACCGGGTCGGTCTCGACCGCCGCCAGTTCGAGGAGCTGGGCGGTGTCGAGCGCGAGCGCGCGATCGAGGGGATCGAGAAGGCCCGCGCCCGAGATGAGCGCCGCCTCGAGGTCGCGAGCAGCGAGCCTGGCCGCGTCCGCGGCCGCGCTCGCCGCTTCGCCGAGGGCATTGAGCAGCGCCAGGAGGAATCGCCGACTGAGCGCCGCGAGCGGTTGGCGCGGCTGCGCCGTCAGCGTCGCGACGCGCCCGATGCCTCCCTTCGCCGCAACCTCTCGCGCGGCGGCGCCTGATGGCGTCGATGCCCGCGCGGATCGCCCTCTTCGTCCTCGTCTCGGCCGGGCTGATCGCCCTCGCTGTCGCTCTCGTGCCTTCCGTCCCGGTGCCTTCGCCTGTGTCGACGGTGGAGCCGGCCGCGGTGGCCGTGCCCGGCTCCGACCTGATCGCCGCCGCCGGGCGGCGCAAGGCCCGCCTCGACCAGGCGGCCAGGGCTTTTATCGGCGCCTTCCTTCGTTACGAGGTCGGCGACCTTCCCGCCTCGGTCGCTCGCTCGGTCGACCGACTGACGGTTGCCAGCTTCGGCCATTACTTGCTCGGCGCTCGCCCGCGTCAGCTCGGCGACCGCCGAGCCGCTCGGATCGTCAAGGTCGAAACCGCATTCCTCAGCCCAACGGCCGATCGCGCGCTGGTCCGCGGGGTCGCACGGCGACCCGACGGACCCGAGGAGCTTTCCTTCGTCTTCGTCCTGAGCGGCGGCCGCTGGCTGGCAGCGAGGGCCGCCGAGTGAGCGAGCGCAGACCGGCTCGTGGCGCCCCCGCGCTGCTGGCGCTGCGCGCCGGCGCCAGCCTGATCGGTGTCAAGGTGGCGCTGATCGCGGCGGCCGGCATCCTCGCGCTGCTGGTCTTCATCGGCCTCTTCATCACAGCCGCCAGCTCCGCCGTCGGGCAGTCCGGCGCGACCTGCGCCGTCGCGCCCGCGGCAGCTGGCGGGGTCCCCGCCAATTACGTGCCCTGGCTGACCCGGGCCGCCCAGCGCTACCACCTCGGCCCGCGCGGCTTCGGGGTCGTGGCGGCCGTCCACTATGTCGAGTCGAACTTCGGCCGCTCGACGCTGCCCGGGGTGGCGCCCGGCACCAAGAACTACATGGGTGCGATGGGCCCCGGGCAGTTCCTCGAAGAAAGCTGGCCGCCGTTCGGGGTCGACGCCGACGGCGACGGGGTGAAGGACCCCTACGGCATCCCCGACTCCATCTTCGCCACCGCCAACCTGCTCCACGCCTCCGGCGCGCCGCAGAATTGGCACGACGCCCTGTTCGCCTACAACCACGCCGAGTGGTACGTGCAGGAGGTGCTGGAAGCGGCCGAGCGCTTCGGTGCCGCGCCCGTCAGCTGCGAAACCGGGATCGGCGGCGAGGGTCTCGAACGGGTCGAAAGCGTCGCCCGCTGGATCGAATCGCGGCGCCTGCACTACTGCTGGGGCGGCGGCCACGCCCCGAAGCCCGGCCCCTCGGGCGGCGAATACTGCTGGAGCGCCGGCGGCGAAAAGGTCTTCGGCGCGAGCGAAGAGGGCCTCGACTGCTCGGGCGCGGTCCGCTGGCTCCTGGTCCTCTCCGGCTTCAAGGACACCGGGCCGATCGTCTCCGGCGACTTCGCCAGCGCCTACCCGAGCGGGCCAGGCAAGCAGGTCACCATCTGGTCCAACGCCGCCCATGTCTTCGTGACCATCGCGGGGCGGGATTGGGGGACGTCGGAAACGAACTTTGCCCACGGCCCCGGTTACGCCGAACACACCCACGAAGGGTTCGTGGCGAGTCACCCACCGGGGCTCTGAGATGGCATCCAGAGCGGGCGGAGCGGCTAGCGCTTTCTACTGGTTGGCACCCGTAGCCTGAATCGCATAGGCGGTTAGCACGCCGACGGCGATGTCCTTGCCGAGACCGGCGAACGCATCGCGGGCTTGGCGCAGCTTGCTCTTCTCCTCCTCTGCCGTCTCGGCTGAGTCGATTCGCTCGTCGAGCAGGCGCAGCAAGAGCTCGACCTGCTCGCCTCCGCCTTGCCCCGCCGCGGGCCAGCCACGGGCTCTTTGAAGACCCTTGGGCGTCGCCTGGATGCGGACCGGTGCCGGGCTCTGCTGAACCATGAAGCCACCGATGTAGTCGTCGTTGTACAGGAGCTCGAGTGCCCTGATCGTCGTGGCATCTCCGTGGATTTTGTCCAGCGCCGCGCACACCTCCTCCTGCGTCACTTCCTCTTTGCTGTCGAGCAGCCCGTAGGTGGCATTCAGGACCGGCTCCACTTCGCTCCACTGCATTTCGTCTCCCTCGTTGACTTTTGAATTCATCGTAGGCGCGTCGCGTTGACCCCATGAGCCCATCTTTCGTTAGCTCGTGGATGTGGAGCCGACGGCAGAGCCAACAAAGGGGGGGCGAATCCAGGGCCGCATCCGTCTTGTAGGTATGGGGACTCGGATCGAGCCGACGGACAACAAGGGAACCAGGCAGAGCGGGGCGGCCGGCCAGAGCGGCTTCGATCCGCGCGGTCCGCGTCGTTTCGGCCCGCGACCATTCGGGGCAGATGCAGGCCCGCGACTTCGCAAGCTCCCGGCCGCCGCCAGAGCCGCTGCTCGTGAGCAGGCGGCGGCTCAGTCATCTCAGAAAGCTCGCGAGCGATTTGCCCGGACCTTCACCGATGTCCTCTCGGCACGCTTCGGTGGTCGATGGTCAGTCGAGTGGGAGGGTTCGGATCGTTCCACGCCGGCCCCGAACCGGCACCGCGGGTCCCTCCCCGGCGAGAAATAGGCGGCAGCGATCAGCGATCAGCGCCTTCCCGTTACGCCCCTGGTCGCTCGTCCGCCAGAGGAACGCCGAGTCAAAGACCGAGTGGAGCATGCGGCGGCGCTCCTGGAGGTCAAGGTCATCCCATATCCCTCTGAGATCGGTGTCCAGTGCCGCTGGCTCCCGATCCTGATCGCGCTCTGTCCGTTTTGACAGCAACTCGTCGACCCGGGCTTGGCGGGTTTCGACCGTGCGCAGGTAGACCTGGGATTCAGGGCCACCGAGGGCTGCCGCGAGACGTTCATCCAAGGCCGCGTCCCGCTCGGCTTCGGCCTCAGCGATTTCGGCGTCGAGCGTCGGATCGACACCCGCCGCTTCACTTCGCGCCGTTGCTCCTTCGGCAAACTCGAAGAGCTTGGAGACGACGAATGGCTCGATCACCGTCGACTTGACCGCCGCCGGTGAGGGACAGCGACCGCCCGCCTTGTTTGGCTTGCAGCGGTACTCGAGGAATGGTTTCCCGTGACGGGTTTTGCCCATGCTGGGCTTCATCGCATAACTGCATCCAGCACAACGCAGCACGCCCGACAGGAGGCCCGTCCCTCGGCCCGAGCTACCGGGATGGACACCACGTGCCTTGTTGGCAGCATTCCACTCGGCCAGCGAGACGATCGCCTCGTGGGCATCCAGATTGGTGATGTCGCCTGCGCGAGCCTCGCCTAGGTAGACCCGATTGCGAATGATCGTTCTTACCGTGGCGACGGTCCAATGCTCGTTCTGCTGTGGGGTCACGATGCCCTTGTTTTCCAGGTACCGAGCGAGTTGGGTCCACGACTGTTCAGCAGCGCGGCGGCGAAAGATTTCGCGGATCTCCGGCGCCGTCGTCGGGTCGGGCTCAAGCACCCGGTCCTCCCGACGGCGGTAGCCAGTTGGCACTTGCCCGGAGATGTGAATGCCTCGCGCCACGGCGGATTTACGTGCCGTAGTCCAGTTCTCGCGGATGCGGGCCAGCTCAAGCTCTCCGAGAGCGGCGAAGAGATCCGCGAGGAACTTCCCCATGTAACCCGAGGTGTCAATGCCCTCGGCGACGGTGCAGAGCACTCCACCCGCCTCGCGAATCCTCGCCAACAGATTTGCCGAGTCCTGCACCGATCGGCCGAACCGGTCGAGTCGCGCCACTACGAGACCGCCGCTCGCGCCGCTCTCGATGCGGCTCATCGCCGCATTCAGGCCTGGCCGATCTGCCTTCGAGCCAGGTTGATCGAGATCCTCATGCCACTTGGCGATCGAGTGGCCCTGCGACTTCGCCCACGCTTTGATGCGCTCTTTCTGCTCGCCGGGCGAGATGAAAGCATCACCGGACCTCCCGGCAACTCGCGAAACGCGGATGTAGCCGTCTAGCTTCAAGGTAGCCCCCCTTAGAGTACTTGCTAAACGGGAAGCAGGGGACCGAGTTGGCGGACGTGATCGTCAACAAGATCAAGGAGGCCGTGGACAAGGTCGCCTTCAAGTAGCGGGCCGTCCTGCTCGGGCGAGCGGAAAGCGAGATATGCGATGACGACTGCACAGATCCCAGCCACGCCGATTCCGTCCTCGCTGCGACGTATGCTGTATGACAGCATGAAGCATCGCACGCAGCTATATCTGGATGAGGCTCAGCATCGCTGGCTCCGCCGGCGTGCCGGGAAGTCGGGCAGCATCGCCGCGGTCGTGCGCGAGCTGATCGACGCCGAGCGCGCGCGACGGCCGGATCTGGCCGCGGATCCCCTGCTCCGTTACCTGGTGGACGAGTCGCCGGGCCGGGGGCGGGAGGGGACCAGCGTCACCACGCTGGACCGCGATCTCTACGGCCGATGAGGTCGGTCTTCGTCGATACCAGCGCCTTCGTCGCGCTGCGCAACGCCGCCGAGGCCGAGCACGAGCGGGCGCGGGCGGCGCTCTCGGAGCTGCTGGCCGAGGGTGCTGCCCTCTTCACCTCCAACTACGTGTTCGCCGAGACCTACACGGCGCTGCTGGTCAGGGTCGGTCGGTCCGAGGCGATCGAGTGGGGTCGTCGTTTCCGGGCCAGCGGCGCGATCGAGCTGGTCCGCCTGGAGGAGGACGTGGAGAGCGAGGCCTGGGAGATCCTCGAGCGTCACGGCGACAAGCGGTGGAGCTACGTCGACGCCACCTCCTTCGCGTTGATCGAGCGCGACGGCGGCGGCGAGGCGTTTGCCTTCGACGCCCACTTCGACCAGCGCGGTCTGCGGGTCCACCCGAACGGCTGAGCCGTCGCCGGCGTCGCGACCGCTCGCGTGAAAGACTCGCCGGATGCCAGCGTCCCGCAGCTACGACAGGGCACCCGCCGACGTCCGGCCGATCACGATCGACCCCGGCTTCGTCGCCAGCGCCGACGGCTCGGCGCTGATCTCGATCGGGAAAACGCGGGTCATCTGCACGGCCTCGGTCAACGACTCGGTCCCGCGCTGGATGCAAGGGCGCGGCAAAGGCTGGGTCACCGCCGAGTACGCGATGCTGCCCGCTTCGACCGGGGACCGCAAGCAGCGCGACATCTCGAAGGGCAAGCAGGACGGTCGCGGGGTGGAGATCCAGCGGCTGATCGGTCGCTCGCTGCGTGTCGTCGTCGACTTCAAGGCGATGGGCGAACGCAGCGTCTACGTCGACTGCGACGTGCTCGAAGCCGACGGCGGCACCCGCTGCGCGGCGATCACCGGTGGCTACGTGGCGCTGCGTCAGGCTTTCCAGAAGTTGATCGACAAGAAAGCTCTGGAAAAGATGCCGCTGAACGGCTCGGTTGCGGCGATCAGCGTCGGCATGGTCAACGGCCGCGCGCTCTGCGACCTCGACTACGGCGAGGATTCCAACGCGGAGGTCGACGCCAACGTGGTCATGACCGGTGACGGCGGCCTGGTCGAGGTGCAGGCTACGGCCGAGCGCACCCCGCTCTCGCGGGCCTCGCTCGACGAGCTGCTGGCTCTGGCCGAGGGCGGGATCACCCGCCTGCGGGAGGTGCAGGAGCGGCTCGGTTGATCCTCGCGACCGGCAACCGGCACAAGCTGGCGGAGATGACCGAACTGCTGCCGGCGCTTGATCTGCAACCGCTGCCGCCCGGAGTGGAGATGCCACCCGAGGACGGCGAGAGCTTCGAGGCCAACGCGCTGATCAAGGCGCGGGCTGTACGGCGGGCGACCGGCGCGGCGGTGATCGCCGACGACTCCGGGATTGCGGCTGAGGATCTCGGCGGGGCGCCGGGCATCTACTCGGCCCGCTACGCCGGGGCCGGGGCCAGCGACGAGGAGAACCTGGCGAAGCTGCTGCGAGAAGTCGACGCGGCCGGCGGCAACCGGCGCGCCGCCTACGTCTGCGCGCTCGTCCTGATCGACGCCGCGGGCGAGGAGCACGTCTTCGAGGCGCGCTGCGAAGGAGTGCTGCTGCGGGAAGGCCGTGGCGAGGGCGGGTTCGGCTACGACCCAGCCTTCGTGCCCGACGACACCGGCCCCGAGGACCAACGCACCTACTCCGAGCTGAGCGCCGCCGAGAAGCACGAGATCAGCCACCGCGGCCGCGCTGCGCGCCTGCTCGCCGAGCACCTCGGGGTGGGGGCGGGGGGCCCGACGTGATCCGCACCAAAAGCGGCGCCGCGGCGCTCTCGATCGCCTCCAACTCGCTGCTGATCGCGCTCAAGCTCGCGGCCGGGGCGATCACCGGCTCGATCGCGATCCTCACCGAGGCGATCCACTCGCTGATCGACCTCGTCGCCTCCGTGATCGCGTTCATATCGGTGCGCAAAGCCGACGAGCCGGCCGATGCCGACCACCCCTACGGCCACGAGAAGGTCGAGAGCCTGGCGGCGACGATCGAGGGCATGCTGATCCTGGTCGGCGCCGGGATCATCATCTACGAGGCGACTCACAGGCTGGTGGTCGGCGCCGAGGTCGCCTCGCTCGGGGTCGGCATCGCCGTGATGGGGTTCTCGGTCCTCGCCAACCTCGTCGTCTCTACCGTGCTCTACCGCCGCGCGAAGGCGCTCGAGTCCCCGGCGCTGGAAGGGGACGCCGCGCACCTGCGGACCGACGCGATGACCTCCGCCGGCGTCCTCGTCGGCCTTGGCCTGGTCGAGATCACCGGCATCGCGGCCTTCGACGCGATCACGGCGCTGATCGTCGCGATGGCGATCGTCGCCGCCGGCATCCGGATCATCCGCCGTTCGTCGGGGGTGCTGGTCGACGAAACGCTGCCCGACGCGGAGCTGGACCGGATCGAGGCCGCGATCGCGAGCGCCCGCACGCCGGAGGTGGCCGGCTACCACAAGCTGCGCGCCCGCCGCGCCGGCAGTCGCCGTCACATCGACCTCCACGTCCAGTACCGCTCGGGCACCAGCCTCGAGCGCGCGCACGAGCTGGCGCACGCGATGCGGGCCTCGATCGAGGCCGAGATCTCGATGGCCGAGGTGCTGATCCACGTCGAGCCCGAGACTTCGTTCCACGAGCCCGAGGACGCCGACACGGGTCCCTTCCGGGCCGGTTGAGTACTTCGCGTTGACCTCGGGCGCTGACGGAGGATGGGGCATCCTCCTACCTTCGCTGGGCTTTTCGCCTGGGGAAGAGAACGGCAGTCCTAGATGGAGTCCTCGGGGGAAAAGCTAACGCCGCTCGTACGGAGGATGCCCCACCCTCCGAAGCGGTGCGGGGTCTCCTGAAGCTACGGAACAAGGCGGCACGTCCCTTTGCGAGTCCGAGGTTCGCGGGGTCGCTCGAAGCTAGATGGTTGATTCCACGCCCTCAGGCGACGTAGTCGACCAGGGCGCGGCTCGGACGCCCGAGCCTGTGGTTGAGCGCGATGCACGCGGCCAGCGCCAAGAGGCGCTGGGAGATGCGGACGCGCAGGTTGGGCAGGGTGCGGGCGCCGTGGCGCTCGAGGGTGAGGATGTCCTTGCAGGTCCAAAAGATCGACTCGATGCGCTGGCGGATCGGGGCAAGGTGGAGGGCGCTGTCGGGCTCGTCTTTTCGCGCCGGCCTGACGATCGTTGCGTCGAGGGCTCCGACCGCCTCGGCGAAGTCCTTGCCCGCATATCCCTTGTCGCCGATGAGGATCTCCCCGCCGCTTCGGCTTGCCCGTTCGAGCAGCTCGATCCCCACCTCTCGCTCGTCGCGCTTGGGAGAAGCGAGGGTGAAGGCTCGCGGTGTGCCGTCGGGCGCGAAGAGGCCGTGCAGTCGAAAGCCCCAAAAGAATCGGGAATGAGAGGCGCACCAGCCGTAGTCGGCCGCATCGGCAAGGGCAGAACGGCGCGTCGTCTCGACCGAGCGGGCGCACTCCAGCGGGGTGGAGTCGATGAGCAGCACCTCGTCGTGGAAGCCCGGAGACTCGGCGGCGAAGACGCCGATGAGCCACTCGATCGTCTCGGCCAGGCGAGCTCTTCGCTTGTGGAAGCCGGGTTGTTGGGGCAGCTCCGGGAAGAGATCGCGAAGGTGCTTGCGAGCGACCGCCAGAAAGCGGCGATCGGAGGGGATGCCCATGATCGCTTGGGCGACGCAGAGGGTCGCGACCTCGGCGTCGGTGACTCTGCGGCGGGCATTTCCGGGCTTCTCGGGCAGGAGATCGTCTGCCGTGCAATAAACGACGGTGCAGAGAGTGTCGAGGTCGGCGTGCATCGTGGCCTTTCGGTCGACGGTTGCTTCAGCACCGCCGACTTCGGCCTCTCTGCATTGAAATCCTCGATCACGGCCTGCGCCGTGGAATCAACCATCTAGTGGTGCGTCAGCAACGCAGATGACCATCAACTCTTCAGCTCTGAGATCTTGGCCGGGCTCATTCGCTGGGCGGGGCAGCACCACCCTCGCCGCCATCCGGTCCTTCGATCGTCCGTTGCGCTCGGAAGATCACTTCGGCGGCGGGGCGGCGGGGCCTAGTTATGGAGACCGGCAAACGTTGGTGGTCACCCCACTAGCTGCGCTCTCGAAGCAAACAGATCTTTAGCGGGACTGAGTGGGAGGAGTCGGGTGTCCCTCGTACGAGCGGCGTTAGCTTTTCGCCCAGGAGATCCGTCGCGCGGAGCCGCTTCCTTTTCAGGCGAAAAGCCCAGCGAAGGTAGAGGGACACCCGACTCCTCCCCGACGCACCCCCTTGAAGGAGATTGCCTTACGGAGGAGGCAGGAGATTCACCGCGGCGGCCAGGCCGACGGCGACGAGGGTGATCGTGTAGCCGGTGTAGCCGCTGATCGCAAAGAGGATCGCGGCGATCCCGCAGACGACGACCACGGTGATCCAGGAAGCTCGGGCGAGGGACACGGTCGGTATTTTCATCTAAATGGCCGACGCCACCGCAACCGAGGTCGTTCCGGGCGACGCCGCGGAGGCGGCGCTGGCGTTTCTGAGCGAGATGTCACCCGACCTGCGCGGGGCCGCGATCCTCGATTCCGCCGGCGCCGTGCTCGCCGCCGCCGGCGACCGCGAGCGCTGGCGCGAGGACGCGGCGGCGCTGTTCGCGGTCGCCGACCGGGCCGGCGAGGAGCCCGTCGAGCAGGTCCACGTGGCCACCGAGCAGGGCGAGGTCTTCGCCCTGCGCCACGCCGGCTTAGTCGCTGTGGCGGTGACCGAGCGCTTCGCCCTCGCCTCACTGCTGCTCTTCGACATGCGCTCGACCCTGCGCGACCTCGCGAAGGAGGCTTGATGCCGCCGAAGCCGCACCGCGTCCTGCTCGACCGGGTCTCCGGGTACGCCGACGAGGCGGCGGCCTACATGCGCCGCCGCCGCATCGCCCGGCGACCCTTCGCCCGCCTCTACTACTCGAACGGGCGCAGCGCCGACCACGCCGACGACTCGAGTACCGGCGCGGAGCTGTTCGTCGCCGCCGGCCGCCTGATCGAGGTCGCGGGGAAGCGACCAAAGGCGTGAGCGAGCTGGTCGCGCCGGCGGTCGCCGAGCGCGTTCTGGCGCGGGCCCTCGCCAACGGTGGCCGTTTCGCCGAGGTCTTCGCCGAACGCCGCCACGGTCTCTCGCTGTCGATCGACGAGTCGCGGATCGAGGCCGTCCAGTCCGGTGCCGAGGAGGGGGCGGGGGTGCGCCTGGTCGACGCGGGGACGACCTACTTCGCCCACGTCGACGGCCTCGACCCGGCCGACCTCGAGCGCGCCGCCGACGAGGCCGCCGCGGCGCTGCGCGGCGAGCGGCGCGAGCCGCGGGCGCTGGAGGCGGTGGCGAGCGCGCCGTTGCCGATCGAGCAGCGCCCGGAAGAGGTCGCGGCCGAGCGCAAGGCGGCCCTGCTGCGCGAGCTCGACGAGCGCGCTCGCGGTCAGGGCGGGGAGATCGTCCAGTTCACCTCCTCCTACGGCGAGGCGCGGCGCCAGGTGACCGTCGCCAACTCCGAGGGCCTGCTCACCGGCGACGACCGCACCCGGGTCCGGATCGGCGCCCAGGCGGTCGCCCGGCGCGACGACGTGGTCGAGACCGGCGCCGAGACGCTCGGCGCCCACCGCGGCTTCGAGCTGCTCGAAGACGACCCGGGCCTGATCGCCGAGCAGGCCGCGCGCAAGGCGCTGACCCTGCTCGACGCCCGCCCGGCTCCCTCCGGCTCGATGCCGGTCGTGGTCGGCGGCGGCTTCGGCGGCGTCCTCTTCCACGAGATGACCGGGCACGGCCTCGAGGCCGATCACATCCAGAAGGGCGCCAGCGTCTACGTCGGCAAGCTCGGCGAGCAGGTTGCCCAGCCCCTGCTCAACGCCTACGACGACGGCCGCCTGCAGGGGGAGTGGGGCAGCGACGCGATCGACGACGAGGGCGCGCCGACCCAGAGGACGCAGGTGATCGAGCACGGACGGCTCAGCGCCTACCTCTACGACCGCCTCACGGCCGAGCGCGATGGTGTCCCGTCGACCGGCAACGGCCGCCGCGAGAGCTTCCGCCACCTGCCGATCCCGCGCATGACCAACACCTACATCGCCCCCGGTGAGGCCAGCCCGGAGGCGATGATCGCCGAGGTCGAGAAGGGCTTCTACGCGGTCTCCTTCGCCGGCGGCCAGGTCGATCCCGCGACCGGCGACTTCGTCTTCGGCGTTTCCGAGGGCTACTTGATCGAGGGCGGCAAGGTGACCCGCCCCTGCCGCGGCGCAACCCTGATCGGCAACTGCCTGGAGGCGCTGATGGCGATCGACGCGGTCGGCGACGACTTCTTCATGAAGACCGGCATCTGCGGCAAGGGCGGCCAGAAAGCCCCGGTCGGGACCGGCCAGGGCCACGTCCGGGTCGGGGCGATGACGGTCGGGGGCACTCAGCTTTGACCGAGCTGAGTGCGATCGCGGCGCGCGGGGTCGAGGCGGCCCTGGCGGCCGGTGCCGGCGACGCCGAGGCCTACACGTCGCGCGACAGCGGCCGCGAGCTGCGGGTCCACGGCGGCGAGGTTGAGAGCCTGACCGCGGCGACGCAGAGCGGCATCGGCATTCGCGCCTGGATCGGCAGCAGGGTCGGCTACGCATACGGAACCGACCTCTCCGAGGGCGGCGTCGGCGTGATCGCTGCCCGCGCCGCCGAGGCGGCGGCGATCGCCGACGAGGACGAGTTCGCGGCGCCGCCCCAGCCGGCGCCGATCGAGGCGCTGCCGGGACTGAGCGATCCCTCGGTCGAGGCCTGGACGACGGCGCAGGCGGCGGAGCTGGCGCTCGGCGTCGAGCGCACCGCGCTCGACGCCGACGACCGCGTCGCCGGGGTCGAGCAGGTCGTCTACGCCGACTCCGCCGAACGGGTGGCGATCGCCTCCTCGGCCGGGGTCGCCGGCGAGTTCGAGTCCTCCGACTGCTTCGCCTACCTGCAGGCCCTCGCCGAGGGGGAGGGCACGCGCGAGACCGGTCTCGGCTTCGGCCTCGGGCGCGGCCCGGAGGATCTCGACCCGGAGGCGATCGGGACCGAGGCCGCTGCTCGCGCCACCGCGATGATCGGTGCCAGGAAGCCGGCCTCGCGCTCCTGCCCGGTCGTCCTCGACCCGACCGTGGCGGCCAGCTTCGCCGGCCTGATCGGAGGCACCCTGGGCGCCAACGCGGTCCAGCGTGACCGGTCTCCGTTCGCCGGGCGCCTCGGCGAGGAGCTTGCAAGCGAGGCCTTCGTCCTCCATGACGACGGTCGCGACCCGAACGGGACCGCCTCGGCCCCGTTCGACGGCGAGGGAATCCCGCGCCGACGCACGGCCCTGATCGAGGGCGGCCGCCTGCGCGCCTTTCTCTTCGACACCTACACGGCCAATCGCGAGGGCGGTGCCTCGACCGGGAGCGCCGCCCGCCAGGGCTACCGGTCCCAGCCCCGGGTCGCGGCCTCCAACCTCGTCGTTGCCGCGGGCACGTCGCCCTTCGCCGATCTCCTCGGCGCCGCCGGCGACGGTGTCTTCGTCACCGACGTCGCCGGCCTGCACTCAGGTGTCAACCCGGTCACCGGGGTCTTCTCGGTCGGCGCCTCCGGGCGTGCGATCCGCGCCGGTGAGCTGGCCGAGCCGCTGCGCGAGTTCACGATCGCCGGCGACTTGGTCGCGATGCTCGGTGATGTGCGGGCGGCTGGCGCAGAGGCCCGCTGGGTCCCCTTCGGGGGATCCGTCCGCACGCCGCCGCTGCTGATCGGCGCGATGGCCGTCAGCGGTTCGTGACAGATGGCATCAGCTGTGCCTGCGCTGACGCCGAAGCCGCTGTTAGATTGCGGCAATCTTCAACCCCCGAGGAGGATTCCCGACGTGACCAAGGCTGAATTTCTGGACCAACTGGCCGGCGACAACCGGCTCGGCAGCAAAAAGGCTGCCAGCGACGCCGTCGACGCCGTGCTCGACGCGATCACCGATGCGCTGAGCTCCGGCGGTGAGGTCAGCTTCACCGGCTTCGGCAAATTTCACGTCGCCGAGCGTGGCCCCCGCCAGGGTGTCAACCCGCGCACCGGCGAGCGCATCACGATTCCGGGCGGCAAAGTTCCGCGCTTCTCCGCCGGCTCGGCCCTGAAGACCAAGGTCAAGGGCGGCTGAGACCAGCCCCCTGACGCTGTTCGTCGATCGGCTGGCGGCGCTCGTAGAGGAGCGCCGCAGTCAGATCTGCCTCGGCCTCGACCCCGACCCGGCCCAGCTCGCCGGGGAGGGGGAGATGGCTCCCGGCCCGGGCACGCTGGCCGCCGAGCTGGCGGCCGCCGCGGTCCTCACCCACTGTCGCTCACTGATTGAGCGGGCCGGCCCCGCCTGCGTCGCGGTCAAGCCTCAGCTGGCCTGCTTCGAGCGCCTCGGCGCCCCTGGCTGGGCCGCCCTGGCCGAGATCTGTGCCGCCGCCCGCGAAGCCGGTCTGCTGACGATCGCCGACGGCAAGCGCGGCGACGTTCCCGTCACCGCGGCTGCCTACGCGCAGTCCATGGTCGGGGAGACGCCGACGCCCTGGGGCCCGGTTGCCGGCCTCGGCGCCGATGCCTTCACCGCCAACCCGCTGCTCGGCCTCGACGCCGTCGAGCCGCTCCTCGCCGCCGCCGAGGAGGTCGGCGCCGGCATCTTCCTCCTCGTCCGGACCAGCAATCCCGGTGCCCGTGACGTCCAGGACCTGCCGGCGCCGCACCAGCCGCTGCACGAGCGCTTGGCGCGGCTGGTCGATGGCCTCTCCGGACGCCTGCTCGGGGAGAGCGGGTTGAGCGGTGTCGGCGCCGTGGTCGGCGCCACCGAGCCGCTTCACATCGCCCGCCTGCGCGAGCTGATGCCGCGCTCGATCTTCCTCGTTCCCGGGGTCGGCGCCCAGGGGGGCAAGCCGGAGCTGCTCGGCGCCGCTTTTGGGGCCGGCCGCAGCTCGGCCCTGGTGGCCGCGTCGCGGGGGATCGCCGCCGATCCCGATCCGGCCGCGGCCGCGGAGCGTCTGCGCGCAGCCGTCTGGGAGATTTCGACCGCCTGAGGGCGCCCCCCACCGCTATACGATCTCCGGCCAGCACACGATTCCGATCCAGTCCCATGGAAAAACGCACCAGCGCCTTCGCCCGGATCTTCGCCGTAGTCGCCTTGGTGGGTGCGGTCGTCGTCGTGATCGTCGCCATCTCCAGCTCGCTCAGCGGCTCGGACTCCTCGCGCGAGTCCCACGGCGGCGGCAGCCGGGCCGCTCAGAAGAGCCGGCCGAAGACGAAGGCCAGCACCTACGTCGTCAAGAGCGGCGACACCCTGGTCTCGATCTCCCG
The DNA here is from genome assembly GCA_963720455.1 of uncultured Thermoleophilia bacterium. Taxonomy (GTDB): domain Bacteria; phylum Actinomycetota; class Thermoleophilia; order Solirubrobacterales; family 70-9; genus VAYN01. The sequence continues at coordinate 442,395 of OY970392.1, forward strand.
CCGGATCGGGATCCCGGTCGCCACCATCCTCGCCCTCAATCCCGAGGTCGATCCGCAGATCCTGATCGCCGGCGAGACGCTGAAGCTGAGATGAGCCGCCGCCGTCCCGGCGTCGCGCCGGCGGCGGCGCTGCTGGCGGTCGTGCTCTGCCTCTGCGTCGCCGGGGCGGCCTCGGCGGCGGAGAAGGCGCCAGAGGTCGAAGCCCGCGCCTGGACTCTGATCGACGCCCGTACCGGCGAGGTGCTGAGCGCCCACGCCGCTGCCCGCCACCTCCCGATCGCCAGCACGACCAAGCTGATGACCGCCTACGTCTCGCTGCAGGAGCTGCCGCTGAACCGGATCGTGCGAGCCGCGCCCTACGACGCCATCTACGGCGAGTCGTTGCTGGGGCTGCGGACGGGGGAGCGGATCAGCGTGCGCGACCTCCTCTACGGGCTGATCCTGCTCAGCGGCAACGACGCCGCCCACGATCTCGCCCTCGCCGCCGCCGGTTCCCAGTCTCGCTTCGTGGTGCAGATGAACCGGCGTGCCGCCGCGCTCGGCCTCGCCGACACCCACTACGCGAACCCGATCGGCCTCGACCAGCGCGGCAACTTCTCCAGCGCCCGGGACCTGGCGACCCTGAGCCGGCGCCTGCTGGGAGACCCCGTCTTCGCCAGGATCGCCGACGCGCGCAGCACCGTCCTGCGCAGCATGCGCCCCCCACGACGGATCGAGACGATCAACGAACTGCTGCTGATGGCGCCCTGGGTCACCGGGGTCAAGACCGGCCACACCTTCGACGCCGGTTATGTCCTGGTCGGCTCCGGTCGTCGCGACGGGGTCGAACTGATCTCGGTCGCGATCGGAGCGCCGAGCGACGAAGCCCGCTACCGCGCCAACCTCGACCTGCTCGAATACGGCTTCTCGCAGTACCGCCGCCGCCTGCCGGTCCGCGCCGGCGAGGATCTCGCCGACCCCGCGATTCGCTACTCCGGCGGGGAACTGCCGCTACGCGCTGCGCGGGGCGTCGCCGTCGGCCTGCGGCGCGGCCAGCGGCTCGAGGTCGAGATCCAGGCTCCGGCCGAGGTCGAGGGCCCGATCCGCCGCGGCGCCGCGCTCGGCACGGCAGCGGTCTTCGTCGACGGTCGTCGTGCCGCCACGGTGCCGTTGCGGGCGGGGCGGGCGATCGGCGAGGCGAGCGCCTTCGACCGCGCGCGCAGCTTCCTCGATGACAACCTGGTTCCTATCTCCCTGGCAATGTTCGTGATACTGATTGGCGGGGTATTGCTCTACCGCCGTCTGTCCCGCTGAAGCGACCGAGGAGAGCGAATCCGGGTGAAAGCGCAGTGATCCTCACCGTGACTCTGAACGCGGCGATCGACCGAACCGTCGCCGTGCCCAACTTCCGCCTCGGACGCCGCCATCGCGCGGTCGAGAGCCGCACCGTCGCCGGCGGCAAGGGCATCAACGTCGCCCGCGCTCTCAGCCTGCTCGGGCGCCCGGTGATCGCCGCCGGCTTCGTCGGCGGGCCGACCGGGACCCGGGTCCTGGAAGGCCTGCGCGAGGAGTCGGTGTTGACCGACTTCACCCGGATCGCCGCCGAGACGCGGATCAACCTGGCCGTGATCGACCCCACCTCCGGCGACCAGACCGAGATCAACGAGCGCGGACCGGCGGTCAGCCCGGAGGAGGTCAAGAAGCTCTTCGAGCGGATCGGCTACCTGGCCGGCGGCGCCAGGATCTGCGTGCTGGCGGGCTCGCTGCCACCCGGCGCCGGCGATGACCTCTACGCCCGCCTGATCGCCGACCTCGGCCGCCGCGGCGTCTCGGTCGTGCTCGACGCCGAGGGCGAGGCGATGCTCGCGGGCGTCCGCGCCGGCGCCGCGATGGTGACGCCGAACGAGCGCGAGGCAGAGGAGCTGGTCGGCCAGGAGTTCGCCGACCGCGGCGACCTCGCCCAGGGTCTCAACGAGCTGGTCCGCCTCGGCGCCGTGGAGGCGGCGATCACGCGCCCGGAAGGCTGCGTGGCGGCGGTCGGGGAGAGCAACGACCGGCGCCTGCTGGAGGTCCACACCGAGCCGCTGGAGCCGGTCTCGACGGTCGGTTCGGGCGACGCCTTCCTGGCCGGCTACGTGGCCGCCCGCTACGAGGGTCGCTCGGCCGAGGAGTGCCTCGCATACGCGGTCGCCTGCGGCGCCGAGTCGACCCAGCACTTCGGCGCCGGCACCGTCGACCGCAACCAGGTCGAGCGCCTGCTCGGCGAGGTCGCGGTGCACGATCTGGAGGTCCCGGCGGAAGTGTAGGCTGGCTGTTTCAACCGCCAGCCCTGGAGGAATCACTTGGAAATCGAAATCGGCCGCGGCAAGAAGGGGCGGCGCGCCTACGGATTCGACGACATCGCCATCGTCCCGTCGCGTCGTACCCGCGATCCCGACGACATAGACATCAGCTGGACCCTCGGTCCCTACCGCTTCGAGCTACCGCTGGTCGCCTCGGCGATGGACGGGGTGGTCAGCCCCGATACCGCCGCCCTGGTCAACGAGCTGGGCGGCCTCGGCGTGCTCAACCTGGAGGGGATCTGGGCTCGCTTCGAGGACGCCGAGGAGCGGCTGGAGCAGATCGCGGCGGCGCCCAAGCACGTGGCGACGCGGCTGATGCAGGAGATCTACGCCGAGCCGGTCAAGCCGGAGCTGATCGGCAGGCGGGTCGAGGAGATCAAGTCCTGCGGCGCCGTCGCCTGCGGCTCGCTGACCCCGCAGAAGGTGCGCGAGCACTACGAGGTGGCGGTCGAGGCGGGCCTCGACATCCTCGTCATCCAGGGCACGGTGATCTCCGCCGAACACGTCTCGACCACGGTCGAGCCGCTCAACCTGAAGGAGTTCATCGCCGAGGTGCCGGTGCCGACCGTGGTCGGCGGCTGCGCCTCCTACTCGACCGGCTTGCACCTGATGCGCACCGGCGCGGTCGGTGTCCTCGTCGGCGTCGGCCCCGGCGCCGCCTGCACCACCCGCGGCGTGCTCGGCATCGGCGTCCCGCAGGCAACTGCGATCGCCGACGTCGCCGCCGCCCGTTCCCAGCACATGCTGGAGACCGGCGAGTACGTCAACGTGATCGCCGACGGCGGCATGCGCACCGGCGGCGACGTCTCCAAGGCGATCGCCTGCGGTGCCGACTCGGTCATGGTCGGCTCGCCGCTGGCCCGCGCCAAGGAGGCACCCGGCCGTGGCTTCCACTGGGGGATGGCGACCTTCCACCCCTCGCTGCCCCGCGGCACCCGCGTCTCGACCAAGCAGGACGGGACGATGGAGGAGATCCTGCTCGGCCCGGCCCAGGAGAACGACGGCACCTTCAATCTGATGGGGGCGCTGAAAACCTCGATGGCCACCTGCGGCTACGAGGACATCCGTTCCTTCCAGCGAGCCGAGGTGATGGTCGCGCCGGCGCTGATGAGCGAGGGGAAGAAGCTGCAGAACGAGCAGTCGGTGGGCATGGGCTCGAACGGCCGGGCCGCCGTTTCTGCCGGGGTCGCCGTATCGGATGACTAGTAGGACGGGAGCGTCCCGGCCGGCGGGTCCTGTCACCGCAGGGGACCCCCCACCCCCTGCGGTAGCTAAAGCTTCCTCGGGGGTGGGTCCCCCTACGGTGCCACCCGCCGGAGGGAACGCGACCGAGGAGGTGCTGGTTCTCGATTTCGGGGGGCAGTATTCGCAGCTGATCGCTCGGCGCATCCGCGAATGCGGGGTGTTCGCCGAATTGCTGCCGGCTACCGCGTCGCTGGAGAGGATTCGAGAGCGCAAGCCGAAGGCGCTGATCCTCTCCGGAGGGCCCGCCTCGGTGTATGAGGAGGGGGCGCCGGGGTTTCCGACTCAGTTGCTCGATATCGAGATTCCGATGCTGGGCATCTGTTACGGGATGCAGGCGATGGTGCTGGCGCTGGGGGGGCGGGTCGAGTCGGCTGAGACGGGGGAGTTCGGCCGTACCGAGCTGGTCCTCCGCGAGGGGGGCGGACGGCTGCTCGGTGGTCTGCCGGAGGAGCAGAGCTGCTGGATGAGCCATCGCGATGCCGTCTTCGAGGCGCCCGAGGGATTCACCGCGCTCGCCTCCAGCCCCAGCTCCCCGGTCGCCGCCCTGGAGATGCCCGACCGCGGGCTCTACGGGATCCAGTTCCACCCCGAGGTCGTCCACACGCCCTACGGGACCGAGATCCTGACCCGCTTTCTGCGCGACGTCGCCGGCTGCGAGCAGCAGTGGTCGCCGCAGTCGGTGATCGCCGAACAGGTGAAGAAGATCCAGGCGCAGGTCGATGAGGGGCGGGTGATCTGCGGCCTCTCGGGAGGTGTCGACTCCTCGGTTGCCGCCCTGCTGGTCCACAAGGCGGTCGGCGAGCGGCTGACCTGCGTCTTCGTCGACCACGGCCTGATGCGGCTGAACGAGGCCGAGCAGGTGGTGGAGACCTTCGGCCAGTTCGGGATCCCGCTCGTCCACGTCGATGCCGAAGCGCGCTTCCTGGCCAAGTTGGCCGGGGTCGACGATCCCGAGCGCAAGCGCAAGATCATCGGCGAGGAGTTCATCCGCGTCTTCGAGGAGGAGGCGGCGAAGCTCGAGCACGTCGATTATTTGGTCCAGGGCACGCTCTACTCCGACGTGATCGAGTCGGGTGGCAGCGACCACGCGGCGACGATCAAGTCCCACCACAACGTCGGCGGCCTGCCCGACGAGTTCGACTTCGAGCTGGTCGAGCCGCTGCGGATGCTGTTCAAGGACGAGGTGCGGGCTGTCGGCGCCGAGCTCGGCATGCCCGAGCGCATGGTCTGGCGCCAGCCCTTCCCGGGACCTGGGCTGGGGATCCGCATCGTCGGCGGCGAGGTCAACAAAGAGCGGCTTGACATTCTCCGCGCCGCCGACGCGATCCTGCAGGACGAGATCCGTGCGGCCGAGCTCTACCGCCAGCTCTGGCAGTCGTTCTGCGTCCTCCCGGTGGTCCGCTCGGTCGGTGTGCAGGGAGACGGTCGCACCTACGCGTACCCGATCGTGATCCGCGCCGTCACCTCCGACGACGCGATGACCGCCGACTGGGCCCGCCTGCCCTACGACCTGCTGGAGCGGGTCTCGAGCCGGATCATCAACGAGATCCCCGACGTCAATCGCGTCGCCCTCGACATTTCTTCGAAGCCGCCGGCGACGATCGAGTGGGAGTAGGGCCGCGGCGGTTTGCCGTGGGCCGGGGGAGTCGGTACCCCTGCGCGGGAATTTAGTCGCGCACCCTGCGGGTGCGGCTCCGGATGATGCTGCGCCCCTACGGGGCGCAGGAATCGGATTGCATTTCCGCGCGCTTCGCGCACATTCCCGCGCAGGGGTACCGACTCCCCCGGCTGACCGCGAACCCGCTGGCGGCTGAGCTGAAAAGCGCGAGTATCTGCTGAGCTGGTGATCGCCATTTCGGGGGATGGCTCGGCAGCCAGGCGTACGATCCGCCGGTGAACGTGCGGAGTATGTGCCCCCATGAGATTGGTGCTGCGGTCAGCGTGTGGCGCGAGGCCAACATCGCCCGTGGTGCTCCATGCGGGCCTGAGCGCACCGCTCGCATCCGGGCGAAACTCTCAGCCCCAGACGCACTGCCGTTCGTAGCGTCCCGCGACCAGGCATCTTTAGGCATGGCGCTGGCCGAGCCTGGGAGACTCGACGACGGCGCAGGAGAACCCGATCCATCGCTCCTGCACATCTCGATGGTATTCGTGCGTCCCGCCGCGCAACGCACAGGAATCGGGCTCCAGCTGGTCCTTCACATCCTCGATGTCGCGCGCTCGATGGGCTACCAGAGGGTCGGAGTCTGGACGGCCCGGGAGAACAGTCCCGCTCGCAGGCTCTACGAGCGAGCCGGGATGACCCTTACCGGTAAGAGCACTCCCCTTCGGTCGAGCATGGCCCTCCAGTACGAAAGCTTCCCATAGCCCTGAAGACGACCCGGAGTCAGCCCGCCGCGCTGAGGACGCTAGGCGGAGATTGGACGTAATCCCCACAGCTCCGTGGGAGCATGGAACCACCCGGTGCTAGCGAGCTGTTGTGGGTGGGTCCGGGGGTGCCGTGGGCGAATGTCGCCGCAGGCGGCGGAAATGCAATCCGATTCCTGCGCGCCATAGGCGCGCACCAACATCCGGAGCAGCACCCGAAGGGTGCGCGACTGAATTCGCCCACGGCACCCCCGGACCCACCCCACTACTCGCCCAGCGACCCGCCCGTCTCGAAGCTGGCCAGGCCGATCACGGTGGAGATGGCATCTTTTCCGCCGCGGGCGGCGAGGCGGTCCTGGCTGCGCCGTTGTGCGGCCAGCACTTTCTCGGTCGCCTCTTCCATGATCGCCACCACCTCGTCCCAGCCGTTCTGGTCGAGTAGAAGGGGCATCCAGCGAAAGATGGTGTCGTCGCGGCCGTCCAGCGTGCCCGCCTCAAGGGCCGCGATCGCCTTGTCGAGGAAGGTCTGCAGGGTGGCGCCGGAGACGCCGCCGAGGACCGGCCGCGGGACTCCGCGCCAGGCGGGGCTGCCGACGAACGCATCGGGTGTGGCCTTGTAGAAGTGCTCGGTGGCGCCGCGCCTCTGCGCCGTTTTGACCAGCACCAGGCAGCCGCATTTGTCGAGCGCCCGCGTGTGGTACGCGACGTGGCTGAGGCTGGCGCCGAGCTGTTCGGAGAGCCAGTTTGGGCTGGCGACCCGGTCGGTCAGAAGCTCGAGGATCTGGACGCGCAGCGGGTGGGATAGGGCCCTCACCAGGCGCTGGTCGATGGTTTCCGGTCGGTTGGGCACGGGGAGCTCCTTCGTGGGGAATGTTTCAGCTCTATTGCATACTCGATACGTATTGAGTAATTGTTGTGGATCGCGAAGTAGATCTCCAGTGCCACTTCGGACGATTCGCCCTCCTGCATGGCCCGGATGTCCCGCTCAGCCGGGATGGCCGATCAGCGTGATCGCGTAGATGGCGAGGAAGCCGGTGATCGTGAGCAGCACGCGCGGCCACGATCCCTCGCCATCGTGCTCGTGCGCGTGCGCGGTGGGAAGCAGGTCCGTCGCCCCCATATAGAGGAAGAAACCGGCGTAGACGGCGAGGAAGTACCCGAGCGTTTGCTCCGAGACGGAGATCAGGGAGCCGACCACCGCGCCCGCGAGTGGCGCGAACGCGTCGATCCGCAGCCACTTCATTGCGCGCACGCGATCTCCCGACTGACTGAGTACGAAGCTGACCGTGTTGAGGCCGTCGGCGAAGGCGTGGCTGACGACGGCGAGCAGGACCAGCAGGCCGGTCTCGGTGTTGACGCTGAAGGCGAGGCCGATCCCGAGCCCGTCGGTGAAGGAGTGCAGGGAGAGCCCGAGCGCGCCCAGGGCCCCGACCCTGCCGTGGGACCTGGCCTCCTCCGGGTCGTCGCGATGGTGCAGCACCAGGACCCGCTCCATCAGGAAGAACGCGAGGAAGCCGAGCGCCACGAGCGGCACCACGTCGTGCGGGTCGCCGACGCTCTCGACCGCCTCGGGGAGGACCTCCAGCAGCGCCACCGCGACGACGATGCCGCCGCTCAGCGCGACCACGGTCGGCAAGCTGTGGTGCAGCCGCAGGGCGATTGCTCCGCCGGCGAAGATGGCGAGCACCGCGAGCCCGGCGACCGGGATCGCGACCTCAGGCATCGCGCCCCCCGCAGTCGGCGCAGGTTCCCCGCAGGACGACGTCGTGGCTGGCGAGCGCGAAACCGGAGCGCCGGCCGACGGTCTCGATCGCCCCCTCGAGCTGCTCGCTGGTGAAGGGGGAGAGCCGGCCGCACTCCTGGCAGACGAGATGATGGTGGTGGTCGGCCGGGTCCACCCGCTCGTACCCGGCGGCGTCGCCGCCGACGTCGACCCGCTGGATCAGCCGCAGTTGCTCGAGCCGGTCCAGGGTGCGGTAGACGCTGGCGCGGCCGACCGAGTCGATGCGGCGGTCGATATCGAGCGCGGTCAGCGCGCAATCCGCACTGGCCAGCAGCTCGACGACCTGCCGCCGTGCGTGGCCGCTGCGATGCCCCGCCTCGTCTAAGCACCTCGATGCATGCGCCGACCAGTTCACGCTGGGCACCCTAACAGAGAATGAGACTCATTCTCATAGTTGCTGGCGTCCGAGGAGGCTGGTGGAGCCTGCTCACTCGGTACCTCGTCGAAGAGGAGTACGGCGGCTGACGCCTTGGGAGGCTGGTCCTCCTCCTCCGCAAAACGTTCGCAGGCTCCACCAGCCTCCTCGGACGCCGGAAGCTATTCCGAAGCCGAGCAGCTAGGGACGAGCACTTCGACTCGCTGCCGTCGGGACGACCGAGGCGCCTGTACCTGAAGGCTCGCGGGACCGGAGAGGGGGCGTCGGGTGTCCCTCCGAACGTTTTGCGGAGGAGGAGGACCGAGCTCCGGGCGCCAGCCCCAAGCTCCCCTTCGACGAGGTACCGAGTGAGGAGGGACACCCGACGCCCCCTCCCAGCGCCACCCAGCCCCTCAGCTGTATCTATCCCACTGCAGCAAATACGGCAACGGGTCAAACGGCGAGCCGCCCTCGTACCACCCGGGTGCGCCCCAGATCTCGAAGTGGAGGTGGCAGGCGCTGGCGTCGCCGGTGTCGCCGACGATGCCGATCGGCTGGCCGGTGCGAACGGTTTCCCCTTCCTGCAGCGGCGAGGGTTCGGCCAGGTGCGCGTACATGAAGTCGTTGGGGGTGCCCTTGCCGTCGATGACGACGTAGTTGCCTGCGTTGGCCTCGTATCTGGAGTACTGGACGGGGCCGCCGCGGGCCGCGAGGAGCGGGGTGCCGCAGGCGGCCATGACGTCCTGTCCCTGGTGGGTGTGGCCGGACCGGGCGGCGCCGAAGCGGCCGCCGGCGCCGCCGAATTCGTGGGCGCCGAGGATCGGGAAGGCGTAGCCGTAGAGGGCGAAGCCGCGGTCACAGTGGTGGAGGTGGTGGCCCGGCGGGCGGCGGCGGTGCTCCCCTGCGGCACCATCTGGAACGCTGTAGCGGCCGTTGCGGGCGGGGCGGCCTTCGGACGTCGTCCCGTCCCAGCGGACCGAGGTCGGCACGTCCGGGGCGAGGTCGTTGCGGAAGAAGGCTCGAACGACTTCGCCGGCCGTGTTGACGACGTCATCTGCAGGTCGTTTTGCGCCTGGCTGCTGCCGATCGTGAAGCTGAAACGGGGGTAGCGGAAGCCGAAGAAGAAACTCTTGCGCGGGGACGCTTCGGCGGAGAGGAGGGTCACGGCGCCCGCGCTCGGGGCGGGGTCCGCGGCTCCCGGCGGGCTGCTTGGGAGTTGGCGCGGTGCCCGGCGTGCCGGCGCCGCCGGTGGTCGCGGCCGAGGCGGTTCCGCGACGGCAACCAGCATCGCCAGCGCCGCCAATATGCAGATCCCTCCCGCCATGCCAGGCCGGGACGATCTCGTTGTCGCGCACAGCCAGCCCTCTCTTTCGTTCGCCTACGGAGTTAGCTGTCGGGCTCGCGCTGAAAGAGATGCGCTACGGACGGATTCGTCCGATTCGCCCCGGAGACCTGCTTCGGTCTCTGTCGGTTCCTCCGCTCCCGTACGGATGCCCGAACGGGATTCGGCATTTGCTGGCGCGGCAGTATAGACGGCAGAGGTGGCTATGATCCTCCGGCCGCGTGGAGATCGTCCGCGCGGTTTTTGCACGATGAAGACCTATGTCGCCACGCCAGCCAACCGCCAGCGAGACTGGTACGTCGTCGACGCCGAGGGGCAGACCCTGGGCCGCCTGGCGACCCAGATCGCCGACGCGTTGCGCGGCAAGCGCAAGCCGGAGTACACCCCGCACGTCGACACCGGCGACTTCATCGTCGTCGTCAACGCCGAGAAGATCCGCGTCACCGGCGACAAGCTGGCGCAGAAGACCTACTGGCGCCACAGCGGCTATCCCGGCGGGATCAAGTCGCGGACGCTCGGCGAGATGCTCGAGCGCCAGCCGGAGCAGGTGATCCGCAAGGCGGTCAAGGGCATGCTGCCCCGCAACCGTCTCGCCCGTCAGCAGCTGACCAAGCTGAAGGTGTACGCGGGGCCGGAGCATCCGCACGCGGCGCAGCAGCCCAAACCGATGGAGACGAACTGATGGCAGACGACGAGAAGACTCCCGAGCAGAGCGACGAGACGACCGAGGACTCAAGACCCCGCCCGCGGGTCCTGTCGCGGGGGAGGACTCCTCGTCCTCGCAGGCTGCGGGCGAGGAGCCCACCCCCACGCCACCCGCGGGAGAGGCGCCGGAGGAGTCGGTCGCCGAGGCGCCCGAGGAGGAGCTGGCTGCGTCTGCCGAGGAGTCCGCTCCCGAAGCCGAGGAGGTGCTTGCCGAGGAGGCGGCTTCGGAGGCTGAGGAGCCGTCCGAGGAGGCTCCCTCGAGGAGCCCCGGTCGAGGAGCCCGTCGCCGCCGAGGCCCCGGAGGCTGAGAAGCCGGCCGAGCAGCCCAAGGCGGAGAAGAAAGACGTCATTCCCGGTGCGGATCTGGAGCCGATCGCGGTGGAGCCGGAGGGGCCGGAGCTGAGCGCGGAGGAGCGGCCCGGCTGGAAGCCGAGGAAGAGGAGAAAGCCCGCCGCGAGGCCGAGCTGGCCGGCGCCGAGACGAGCCGGGCCGCGAGCCGCGCCCCGGCGAAGATGGAGAGCGGCGCCCGCTTCCTCGCCACCGGCAAACGCAAGCGCTCGATCGCCCGCGTCACCCTGCTGCCGGGCGACGGCAAGATCGAAGTCAACAAGCGCAGCCTCGAGGAGTTCTTCCCGCGGCCCCTGCACCAGACGATGGCGCGCCAGCCGCTCGTGCGTCTCCGGCTATGAGGGCAACGTCGACGTCCGCGTCCGCGTCCACGGCGGCGGCATCAGCGGCCAGGCCGGCGCGGTCCGCCACGGCATCGCCCGGGCGCTGACCGAGATCGACCCCGAGTTGCGCGGCGACCTCAAGCGGCGCGGCTTCCTCACCCGTGACGCGCGGGTCAAGGAGCGTCGCAAGGCCGGCCTCAAGAAGGCCCGCAAGCGGCCTCAGTTCAGCAAGCGCTGACGGAGGCTTGGTGAAGGCCGAGCGCAGGCTCTTCGGAACCGATGGGGTCCGAGGAGAGGCTGGGACGTTCCTCACTGCCGAGCTGGCGACGGCGCTGGGCCGCGCCACCACCGCCTCGCTGGAGGCCCCGCGACCGCAGGTCCTGATCGTCCGCGACACGCGCGAGTCGGGGCCGATGCTGGAGGCGGCGCTGGCAGCCGGCGTGGCCGCGGCGGGTGGGGACGCCCTGCTGGGCGGGGTGCTGCCGACCCCGGCCGCGGCGATCCTCGTGAAGCGACTGGGGCTCGATCTCGCCGCCGTCGTCTCTGCCTCTCATAACCCCTACCGCGACAACGGGATCAAGTTCTTCTCCGGTCAGGGAACGAAGCTCGGCGACGAGCTCGAGGCGCGGATCGAGTCGCTGCTAGACGATCCGGCTGTCGAGACCGAGCCCGGCCGTGTGCGCGAGCTCAACGGCGGCCTCGACGACTACCTGCGTGAGCTCGAGACCGCCTTCCCACTCGACCTCTCCGGCCGCCGCGTCGTCCTCGACTGCGCCAATGGCGCCACTCACCGGGCCGGCCCGGTGATCTTCGAACGCCTCGGCGCCGAGGTCGAGGTGATCGGCGTCGAGCCCGACGGGCGCAACATCAACGCCGGCTGCGGCTCCACCCACCTGGGGCCGCTGGCCGAGCGGGTCGCGGGCTCCGACGCCGAGATCGGGTTCGCCTTCGACGGCGACGGCGACCGCATGCTGGCGGTGGACGGCAGCGGTCGCGTCCACGACGGCGACGAGCTGATCGCCCTGGCGGCCCGGGGGATGGCGGCCCGGGGCGAGCTCGACGGCGGCGTCGTCGTCACCGTGATGACCAACTTCGGCTTTCACCGGGCGATGGAGGAGGCCGGAATCGAGGTGGCGGTGACGCAGGTCGGCGACCGCTACGTGCTCGACGAGATGCAACAGCGCGGTTGGGTCCTGGGCGGTGAGCAGTCCGGTCACATCATCGCCTCGGGCTTCGTCGCCACCGGCGACGGCATCGCCGCCGCGCTGATGACGATGCGCGAGCTCGGTGACACCGCGCTCGCCGACGGCGTGCCGATGGAGAAGCTGCCGCAGACGCTGGTCAACGTCGAGGTCGCCGACCGCGACGCCGTGGCCGGCGCGGCAGCCGTCTGGGAGGCCGTGGAGGCCGAGGACGCCGCGCTCGCGGGGCGCGGCCGCGTCCTCCTGCGAGCCTCCGGGACCGAGCCGCTGGTGCGGGTGATGGTCGAGGCGCCGAGCGCCGAGGAGGCCGAGGCCGTCTGCAATCGCCTGGTCGAGGTCGTTCGCGCCGAGTTGGCCTGAGCGGCCCGCCCTCTACCCTTACTCGCCTTCATGTGCGGAATCGTCGGATACGTCGGGGCTCGCCCCTGCGAGGAGCTGTTGCTCGTCGGGGCTGGAAAAGCTCGAATACCGGGGCTATGACTCGGCCGGAATCTCGCTGATCGCGGACGGCGAGGTCGAGAGCGTGCACGCGGTCGGCAACCTCGCCAACCTGCGCGCCGCGGTCGAGGAGCGCGCCGCCAACGGGGCCGGGGCCCTGCCGGACTCCCACACCGGTATCGCCCACACCCGCTGGGCCACCCACGGCCGCGTCACCGAGGCGAACGCCCACCCGCATGACGACAGCTCCGGCAAGGTCCACATCGTCCTCAACGGGATCGTCGAGAACCACGCCGGCCTGCGCCGGCGATTGCAGGCCGAGGGCGAGGAGTTCACCTCCGAGACCGACGCCGAGGTCGTCGCCCACCTGATCGCCGACCACTACGACGGCGATCTCGCGGCGGCGGTCCGCGCCGCCTACGCCGAGCTGCGTGGCCACTACGCCTTCGTCGCCATGCACGCCGACGAGCCCGCGCGTCTGGTCGGCGCCCGCAAGGAGTGCCCGCTGGTCGCCGGGGTCGGCGACGGGCGAGACCTTCCTCGCCTCGGCGATCCCGGCCTTCCTCGCCGACACCCGTACCGCGGTGCCGATCGAAAACGGCGAGATCGTCGAGATCGAAGCCGGGGCCGTGCGGATCACCGACACCACCGGCAACCCGGTGGATCGCGCCTCCGAAGAGGTGACCTGGGACGCCGACGCGGCCGAGAAGGGTGGGTACGAGACCTTCATGCTGAAGGAGATCCACGAACAGGCCGATGCCGTCGCCGAGACGATCGCCGACCGCCTGCCGGGCGACGAGGGGGTCGATCTCTCCGACGTCGATCTCTCCGACGTCGATCTCTCCGACGAGTTCCTGCGCGGGGTCGGACGGATCGTGATCGTCGCCTGCGGCACCTCCTACCACGCCGGCCTGATCGGCCGCTACGCGATCGAGGAGTGGGCGCGGGTGCCGGTCGAGATGGACATCGCCTCCGAGTACCGCTACCGCAACCCGGTGGTCGGCCCCGGCGATCTGGTGATCGGGATGACCCAGTCGGGTGAGACCGCGGACACGCTGGCGGCGATGCGCCTGGCGCGGGAGGCCGGCGCCACCGTGCTGGCGGTGACCAACATCATGGGCAGCCAGGTGACGCGTGAAGCCGACGCTGTGCTCTACACCCGCGCCGGACTGGAGATCAGCGTCGCCGCGACCAAGACCTTCGTCGCCCAGGTGGCGGCGATGTACCTGCTCGGCCTGCGGCTGGCGGAGCTGCGGGGAACGTTGCCTCCAGAGCGGGTCGCCGAGCTGGTGGCGGCGTTGAAATCGCTGCCCTCGAAGATCGAGGAGACGATCGCGGCCGTCGAGGTGCCGGTGCGCGCGGTCGCCGCCGCCCACAGCGAACAGGACTTCTTCCTCTACCTTGGCCGCCACATCGGGCTGCCGGTCTGCCTCGAGGGGGCGCTGAAGCTGAAGGAGGTCTCCTACATCCCGACCGATGCCTACGCGGCGGGGGAGATGAAGCACGGCCCGATCGCGCTGCTCGACGAGTCGACGCCGGTCGTCTGCGTCGCCACCGACAGCCCGGTGCTGGAGAAGGTGCTCTCCAACGTCGAGGAGGTTCGTGCCCGCGGCGCCCAGACGATCGCGATCACGACGGCGGGCGGCGAGCGCGCCGCCGAAGTCGCCGACGAGACGGTCGAGGTGGCGCGCACCGACTGGATCCTGCAGCCGATCGTCGCGATTCTGCCGCTGCAGCTGCTGGCCTACGACATCGCCCGCGCCCGCGGCCTCAACGTCGACCAGCCCCGCAATCTGGCCAAGACCGTCACCGTCGAGTGACCCTCGTTAGGATCCGCAGTCTCGTGAAGGCCCGCCTTGTCCTCATCATGGCCGCCGCCGCGGCCGCCGTGCTTGCCCTTCTCGCCGCCGGTTGCGGTGGCGGTAGCGATGGCTCGGGCTCCGATCCCGCCGTCCTGGCGCCACCGGATGCGCCGCTCTTTATCGAGGCGACCGTGCAGCCGGAAGGGGAGCTGAAGACGAACGTCGAGGCCCTGGCCAAGAGCATCGCCGGCGTCGATGATCTCGGTGGCCTGATCGTCTCCGAACTCGAAAGCTCGGCCAGCGACTCCGGCGAAGAGCTCGACTTCGAGCAGGAAGTCGCGCCTTGGCTGGGCGAGAAAGGCGGAATCTTCTTCCGGGATTTCGACGGCGAGGACTTCCATCGCTACGGCATCGCGATCCAGACCACCGACGCCGGCGCCAGCCAGGACTTCATCGACAAGCAGAGCGAGCAGGGCGACGATCCGGTCGAGGACGGCTCCTACAAGGGGGTCGACTACACGATCGAAAGCGACGACGGGACGACGATCGGCGTGATCGACGACTTCGTCGCCATCGCCGAAGACGAGGCGACCTTCAAGACGATGGTCGACACCGCGGCCGACGGCAAATCGCTGGCCGACGACGAACGCTTCGGCGAGACCTTCGATGCCGCGGCCGACGGCAGCTTCGCCGACGTCTACGTCGACGTCGGCGGTCTGATCGACCGCTCCGGCGGCGCGATCGACCCCGAAGCGAGACAGTTCCTCGACAGCGCCGGAATCGATCCCGCGGATGCGACCGCGGTGGCGAGCCTGATCCCCGGCTCGGACCAGATCGAGATCGACCTCAGCTCCGACCTGGCCGGCGAGAAACCCCCGAAGGGCGACGTCTCGAGCCTGCTGGACGGAATGCCCGGCAACTCCACCTTCGCCTTCGCGGTCGCCGACTTCGGCGATCGGCTTGGCGAAGCGCTCGATCAGATCGACGCCAACGGCATCCCCGGCAAGGTTCCGCCCAAGAAATTCAAGAGCACGCTGGAAGAAGCCGGCATCGACGTCGACGAGATCGCGGGCTCGATCGGCGCCCTCGGGGTCTACGCGGAGGGCTACAACGAGGCCACGCTCGAAGGGGCGGTGGTGCTGGAAGCGCAGAGCGCCGGCGAAGCGCAGAGCGCCGTCTCCGACGTCGGACTCTTCCTTCGCGCCGCCGGGACGCCGGGCATCACCGCGGTCTCCGGCGAATTCAGCGGCTTCTCGGTGCGCGATCGGGAGCAGCTGGGCAAGCGGCCGCTTGTCGTCGCCGCCAAAGGCAAGCGCATCGCGATCACCTACGGCTTCCTCTCCGCGGACAAGGTGTTCGCGGCCGATCTGGACTCGCCCCTGTCCACCAGCACGACCTACAAGGAAGGGGTGAGTGCGCTCGGCAGCACGCCGATCAGCGGTTACGTCCACGGCCGGTCCTCGTTGTACCTGGCATCGAGCCTGATCGCGGGGTCTGACGAGGAGGAAGGCTTCCTGGAAGCCAAGCCCTACCTCGCCAAGATCTCCTACCTGGCGATCGGCTCGACCTCCTCGGGTGACCTGGCGACCGCCAAGCTGATCGTCGGCATCGACCAGTAGTCGCCGGGGACCTGCTCAGGTAAGGCTGAGCTGCCTGCGCTCGCGGACGACGGTAAAGGGGTCGTCATCCACTTTGGGCGCGCGTTCCGCCCGGACTTTCGCTCTCAGGGCGACCACTTCGTCCCCCGCGACGTAGTAGCGGCCGCGCCGCTCGCCGACGGCGTTGAGCATCCCGGCGTCGACCATTGCCCTGAGATCCCGGGATGCGGTCAGGTCGCTGATCTCCTCGCCGATGACAGCCTCCACCGAGCTTCGGTAGCTGCGCCGGCGCAGCCGCAGTCCGTAGGCGGCGTCCATGACTCCCGATGCACAACGTTCCGATAGCCCCTTCGCCTCGGCGGCCGCCAGGCAGGTATTCCACAGGGCCTCGATCTCTTCGCGCCGGCGCAGCATGGTGCGCACCTGGGTGTAGTGGGCGCGCAGGCAGAAACGAATCCACGGCCGAGCGTCGCGCGTGGGCTGCCAGGAGCCGTCGCCGACATCGGCCAGCACCGAGTAGTAGGCCTCGGTGTTCCGTCCCAGGAACTCCTCGACGCTGGCGAACACGGGCGCCAGGACGCGATCACGCGCCAGAACGAGCGTCTGCAGGCACCGCGCCATGCGTCCGTTGCCATCGCTGAAGGGATGGATCATCACCAGATTCAGATGGGCCATGGCGGCCTTGACCAGGACCGGGCATTCGTCCTGCTCGATCTCACGAAACAGTTCGGCGACCAGATCCGCGACTTGCTCGACGGGTGCGCCCTCGTAGACGATCTCCCCACTTTCCCCCTGCCGGACGTAAACCGCTCCGGGACGCCACCGCCCCGGATTTTTGCGGAGGTCGTACTTCAACATCATGAAGTGCAGGCTCTTGAGTAGGCCCTCGTCCAGATCCAGGGTCTCGTCGTCCGCGATCTGGAGCACATACGTCATCGCGTCTCGGTATCCGGCGAGCGCGAGCTGAGTCTCCTCGTCGGCCCCGAGAGTCGGCTCTCCGTCCACCGCCGCAACCACATCGTCGAGGGAGGCGTTGTAGCCCTCGATGCTGTTCGAGCCCTGAACGGCTCGGGCGAAGGCCATGCGCCGCAGGGTTCCGGTCCACCGGCGAGGCTCGGCTACACGATCCCGAAGCTGCTCGCGCTGCTCTGAAAGCAGCACGAGCACTTCCTGCTCGTCGTCTCTCAGGGTGGGCGTCCGGTAAATCATGCTATTTAGAAAGTATCAAGATTGGCGGGCTGATGATAGTTAGCAAATATCAATGAATCATCTCTACGCTGCGGGGATGGAGTCCTGGCTGAGCCCGCTGTACGACGCCGAGGGGATTCGGGCGGTCGATCGCTGGGCGATCGAGGAGCAGGGGATCCCCGACGCGGAGTTGATGGAGGCGGCGGGTACGGCCCTGGCGGAGGCGGTGGCCGAGCTGGCGCCGAGGGGGCCGGTGCGGATCGTCTGCGGCAAGGGGAACAACGGCGGCGACGGCCGCGTCGCCGCGCGGCAGCTGGGTGGGATGGGGTTCGAGGTCGAGGCCGTCGATCTCTGGTCAGACCAGGTGCCTGCCGATCTCGACGCCTGGCTGGCGGGATCCGGCGCGGTCGTGGACGCGATCTTCGGGACCGGGTTCGAAGGGGCGCCGCGGGAGCCGGCAGCGGCCGCAATCGGGGCGATCAATCGCTGCGGGGTCCCGGTCCTCGCCTGCGACATCGCCTCGGGGGTGGACGCCTCGAGCGGCGAGGTCGAGGGCGTCGCGGTCGAGGCCGATCTGACGGTGAGCTTCCACGGGGCCAAGCTCGGGCAGCGGATCGCGCCCGGCAAGTGGCACACGGGGGAGCTGCGGGTGGTGCCGATCGGGATCCCGGCCGGCGCCCCCGGCGCCCCCAGTGCCGGCACGATCGAGCCGGCGGTGCTGGCGCTCGCCCCCCGCCGTGGGCCACGCTCGACCAAGTTCAGCTCCGGGCAGGTCACGATCGCAGGCGGCTCCCGCGGGTTGACCGGAGCGGTGCGGATGTCCTCGACGGCGGCGATCCGGTCCGGTGCCGGCTACGCGACCGTCGTCGTGCCCGCAGATCTGGAGCCGGTCTTCGAAGCTGCTGAGCCGGAGGTGATGTCGGTAGGTAGCCCTGGTGGCGACGGCTGTTTGGCACCGAGCTCAGCCAAGGTGGTGCTGCGCGCCTTCGAGCGGGCCGGGGCCGGTGTGCTTGGCCCCGGGCTGGGCCCTGACCCGGGAGCGATCGAACTGGCGCGCGAGGTGGTGGTGGCGATCGAGGCGCCGCTGGTGATCGACGCCGACGGTCTCAACGCCTTCGCCGGCCGACTCGACCCGATAGCCGCCCGCAAAGCGGCGACGGTGTTGACCCCGCATGCCGGCGAGCTGGGGCGACTGCTCGGCTGCGACTCCTCGGTGATCGATGCCCACCGGCTGGCGTCGGTGCGCAAGGCGGCCCGGGAAGCGGAAGCGGTGGTCGTGTTGAAGGGCGACGACACGATCGTCAGCGACGGCGAGCGGGTCGCCGTCAACGCGATCTCGGCGCCGGGATTGGCGACGGCGGGCACCGGCGACGTCCTCTCGGGGATCACGGCGGCCCTCCTGGCCCGCGGCCTGGACCCGTTCGCGGCCGCCTGCTCGGCCGTCGTCGCGCACGCCCGCGCCGGCCGCGAGGCGGCCCGCCGCATCGGCGCCGCCGAGTCGGTGATCGCCACCGACGTGATCGACTCGATCCCGGTGGGCCTGCGTCCCGACGAGCCGGTCGAATAATCTCGCCCCTTGATGAAGACCGCCGCCGAGATCATGAACGCCGATGTGCCCAGCGTCGAGCCCGACGACGACGCCCGCAAGGCGATCGACCTGCTCGCGAAGACCGAGCTGGGGGCGGTCCCGGTCGTCGACGAGGATCGCCGCGTGATCGGCATCGTCAGTGAGTCGGACCTGGTCCTCAGCGACGAGGAGTCCGACCTGCACCTGCCGCACTACCTCAACATCATGGGCGGGATCGTCTTCGTCGGCTCGATGAAGGGCTTCGAGGAGCGCCTCGACAAGGCTTTCGCGACCAAGGTCTCCGAGCTGATGACGGCCGACCCGGTGATCGCGCACGACTACGAGGCGGCCAACCGCGTCGCCAAGAAGATCGCCGACAAGCACCACAACCACCTACCTGTGGTCGACGACGACGGGCGCCTGGCGGGCATGGTCACGAGGGCCGACGCCCTCGCCGCGCTGGTCGACGACGATTAAGCCGATGGAGCGGGCGGTCGCCCGGATCGACTTCGATGCGGTGCGCGGCAACTGCGCGCGGCTGCTGGCGGAGCTGAGGGCCGGGGCCGAGCTCTGCGCGGTGGTCAAGGCCGACGGCTACGGCCACGGGGCCGATGGGTGCGCCGCGGCGGCGTTGGACGGAGGGGCGAGCAGGCTGGCGGTTGCGACCGCGACCGAGGCCGAACAGATCGGCCGGCGCTTCCAGCACATCCCGTTGCTGACGATGGGGGCGCTGACGGCGGCCGAGGTGGACGTCGTCCTCTCGGCCGGCTCCGAGGTCGCTGTGTGGCGCGAGGGCTTCCGGGGGCTGCTCTCCGATCGTGCCCGTGCCCAGGGGCGGCCGGCGCGCGTTCACGTCAAGTACGACAGCGGCATGGGGCGGCTCGGCAATCCCGACCCCGCGGAGGTGCTGGCGCTGGCGCGGGCCTGCGACCAGGATCCCCACGTCGAGCTGGCCGGGGTCTGGACCCACTTCGCCACCGCCGACGAACCCGATTCAGATTTCTTCGACGAGCAGCTGCAGCGGTTCGAGGCGGTGGCGACCGCTGTCAAGGCGGAGTTTCCGGCGGTCATCGCCCACGCCGCAAACAGCGCCGCCGTCTTCCGCGAGCCGCGCTCCCACTTCGACATGGCTCGTTGCGGCGTCGCCGTCTACGGGCTCGATCCCTTCCAGGGGGATCCGGCCCAGCGCGGGCTGGCGCCGGTGCTCTCGCTGCGCTCCTACGTCGCCGACGTCAAGCGCTTCGCGGCCGGCGCCGGCGCCGGCTACGGGCAGACCTGGCGGGCGCCTCAGGAGACCTGCGTCGGGGTGATCCCCCTCGGCTACGGGGACGGCGTCCGCCGCGGCCTCGGCAACAACGCCGAGGTCCTCGTGCGCGGCCGCCGCCATCCCCTGGTCGGAACCGTCTCGATGGACAACGTCACGATTGACCTCGGGCCCGGGACGGAGGTCGAGCCCGGTGACGAGGCGGTCCTGATCGGCGCCCAGGACGGTGATGCGATCCTCGCCGAGGAACTCGCCTCCCGGCTCGACACGATCAACTACGAGGTCACCTGCGGGGTCTCGGCCCGGGTGCCACGGCGCCCGGCATGAGCTTGTTGGACCGCCTCGCCGGGGCGCCGCTGGTCGCGGCCGCACGGCGGGCGCTGGGCGAGGACGAGGGCGTCTGGATCGTCGGTGGGGCGGTGCGGGACGCTGCCCTGGGGAAGGACGTCGCCGACCTCGACCTCGCGGTGGCCGGCGATCCCGGTGCGGCCGCCAGGGCGATCGCGCAGGAGCTGGACGAGCACGCCTTCGAGCTCTCGGCCGAGTTCGGCACCTGGCGGGTCGTCGCGCCCGGCCGCGGCTGGCAGATCGACGCGACGGTGCTGCGCGGGGGCGGGATCGAGCCGGACCTGGCCGAGCGGGACTTCACGATCGGCGCCGTCGCCGTGCCGCTGGCCGGCGGCGATCCGGTCGACCCCTTCGGTGGCCTCGCCGACCTCGAGCGTGGGACCCTGCGCGCGGTCGGGGAGGGCAGCTTCGCCGGCGACCCGCTGCGCCTGCTGCGGGCCGCCCGCCTCGCCGTCGAGCTGGGTCTGGAGATCGACGCCGGCACGGTCGCCCTGGCACGTGCCTGCGCGTCCCGCGCCGGCGAGCCCGCCGGTGAGCGCCAGCTGACCGAGCTGCGGCAGCTGCTCGGCGGGCCGGACCCGCTGGGCGGCCTCGCCCTGCTCGACGAGCTGGAGCTGACCGCGGTCGTCCTGCCGGAGCTGGAGGCCCTGCGGGGCATCGAGCAGGGGCCCAACCATCACCTCGACGTTCACGGTCACACGCTGGCGGTGCTGGAGCACGCGCTCGAGGTGGAGCGCGACCTCGACCGCTTCGCCGGCGAGCGTGCCCAGGAGGTGGCCGGCCTGCTGGCGGAACCGCTCGCCGACGAGATGAGCCGCGGCACGGCGCTGCGCTTCGGGGCCCTCTTCCACGACATCGGCAAGCCCGAAACCCGCGCCGAATACGACGGCTTCATCGGCTTTCGCGGCCACGACCAGGTCGGGGCGGAGATCGTCGCCGGGATCTGCCGCCGCCTCCGCGCCAGCCGCCGCCTCACCCAGCACCTGCAGGGCCTCACCCTGCATCACCTGCGGCTCGGGTTTCTGATCCCCGAGGCGCCGCTGCCGCCGCGGCGTGTCCATGAGTACCTGCGCGCAACCGAACCGGTGGCAGTCGACGTCACCCTGCTCACCGTCGCCGACCGGCTCTCCGCCCGCGGCGCCGGGCCGCTGGCCAGTCCGGAGATGGTCGAGGCTCACCTCGCGCTGGCGCGGCAGATGATCGCCGCCGGGCTCGACTGGCGCCGGGACGGCCCGCCGCGGCCGCTGCTGCGGGGCGACGAGCTGGCCGGGGAGCTGGGGATCGACCGCGGGCCGCGGCTCGGCGAGCTGCTGCACGAGCTGGAGGCCGCGCAGTACGCGGGCGAGGTGAGCGACCGGGCTGCTGCCCTCGAGCACGCGCGCAACTGGCGCGGCTGGACCGCCGACAGCTCCTAGCGCCGCCGGCGGGGTTCCGTCAGGTACGCTCCCGCCGCATGGCCAAAGAGGAAAAGATCGAAATGGAGGGGGAGATCACCGAGGCCCTCCCCAACACCATGTTCCGGGTCAAACTCGATAACGGCCACGATGTGCTCGGGCACATCTCCGGCAAGATGCGCCGCCACTACATCCGCATCCTGCCCGGCGACCGCGTCAAGATCGAGCTTTCGCCCTACGACCTCGACCGAGGTCGGATTACGTATAGATACAAATAGGCGCGGCCGCTGCAAACCGGCGCATCTCGGCGTCCTCGGTCGCTCGGATCGGGTCACGCACTGAAAAGTGCGCTCCCCTCACCTCGCTCCCTGCGTCCACCGACCTGCTTGGTTTTCACGGCCGTGCGTAATTCGGGTCTGCCAACTCTGCCACCAAGGCTGACCAGGCGAAGTCCTTGGCGCCGAGGCCCTTGCCCGTGCGCGGGTGGTAGTACTCGCGCAGCCCTTCGCGCTCGACGGCGGCGATCAGGCCGTCGGCCAGGCGCTGAGCCTCCGCCTCGTAGCCGAGCCGGCGCATTCCTAGCCAGACCATCCAGGCGGAGTTGACCCAGGTCGGGCCGCGCCAGTAGCGGCGGACCGGGCCGTGGCCGCCGTCCGGTTCGTAGCTGGGCTCGCAGGCGGCGACCGAAGGCGGCGCCACCGGCGTCAGGAACTCGCGCCCGTTGAGGAGGTGCTCCTCGACCAGGCGGCGGCCGATCGGCTCCGGCAGGTCGGGCAGGGCGAGCGGCGCCAGCGAGGCCCAGGTGAGCGGAGCCGGCCTGATCGCGCCCGGCTGCGCCTCATCGACGAAGAGGCCCCGTCGCTCGTCCCAGAGCCGCTCGACCAGAGCCGGGGTCGCCGAGGGCCGGCCCAGCGCCTGCAGCGAGAGCGACCACATCGTGTTGACCAGCGTCTCGCAGAGCAGCGGGTGGCCGCGCTCGCGCAGCCGCCGGGCGTCGAAGCCGAGCCTGCGGTTGCGCCGCACCAGCAGCGGAAAGCCGATGCGCCCGTTCGAGCGCCGGCCCCAGACCGGTTCGAACTTCGGCGAGGCGTCGAGGCCGGACTCGTCGGGCTGCAGGATCCAGAGCAGGCCGTCGCCCTCGAGGTCGCGGTTGGCGGCGAGCCAGTCCATCTGGGCGAGGATCCGCGGCTCCAGCGATGGGTCGCCGACCGCGGCCCGCCAGGCCCAGGCCAGCAGCGGCGGCTGGATCGTCTCCGTCTGCAGCGCCGAGCGCGAGGCGACGTTGTAGAAGGCGAGCCGGACCAGCGAGACCGGGCGGTCCCAGAAGATCGTGTGGCCGATGAACCCGTCCGGCCGCTGAGCGGCGAGCAGGGTCTCCAGCTCCGCCCGCGCTCTGGCGCGGTCGAACCGCCGCCAGACGATCGCCGCGAAGCATGAGTCCCAGTACCACTGCCAGGGGTAGCGCCCCGGGCTCGGCCGCGTATACGCGTACCGCCTCCCGCCCCGCTCCCCCTCAACCCAACCCCGCCGCAGCACCCGCTCCGCCAGCTCCACCGCCGATGGGCCGATATGTCCACCCATGGTCAACATATCGGCCCGTCGGCCGCTCACTTGCCGGTGCGGCGCATTTCCCGTAGGGCGAGGGCGCCGAGGACGGCCAGGAGGCCGGTGAGGGCCAGGAGGCCGGGCCAGGTGTTGGCCCAGGTGACGCCGCCGACGAAGCCCTGGCGCGCCGCTTCGACCACGTCGGTGACGGGGTTGACGCGGGCGATGTCCTGCAGCCAGCCCTGCAGCAGCGCCAGCGGCGCGTAGGCGGTGGTGGTGAGGATCAGCGCCATCATCCCCGCCTGCATCAGCGGCGCCGCTGACTGGCTCTTGAAGCGCAGCGCCAGGAACGACCCCCAGCAGGCGGCGACCGCCGCCATCGCCGCGACCATGAAGTAGGTGACCGCCAGCCCGTCGATCCCCGGCCAGCCGGCGCCGAGCGCCAGCGCGATCGTCAGCACGAAGGTGGCGGGGATCAGCGCCCGGGCGCCGGCGGCGAGCACCGTGCCCAGCAGCAGCACCCAGCGTGGGGCGGGGGAGACGAGCAGGCGGTCGAGCCAGCCCTGCTCGATGTCGCGGGCGAGGTTGACACCCGCCGCGGCGCCGGTGAAGCCGGCTCCCTGCAGCATGCTGACCGGGACGATGAAGCTCTCGTAGCTACCGGTGCTGAAGCCATTGAGCTGGGTCAGGGCACCGAAGACGCCGTTGAGCCCGAGGAAGAAGATGGTCGGCGCCAGCACCCCTGGGATCGCCGCCCCCGGCACCCGTATCAGCTCGTTCTTGGCCCGTGCCATCAGAGCCCCGATCGTCGCCAGATTGGCGCGCCAGGTCGGGATCGCGACGGTCGCCTCCATCAGCCCACCCGCAGCCGGTGGCGCAGAGCCCGAGCGCTGAGCACGAGCCCGAAGACGACGATGCCGAGGATCGCCAGCACCGCGTAGAGCGTGTCGGCGGCGTCGATCTCGGAGATCATCGGCTCGCGCACCCCTTCGGCGATGAAGCTGAGCGGGTTGTACTGGGCGATCGTCTTGGCCGGCTCGATCATCAGTTCCTGGGGGAAGAAGGCCGAGGAGATGAAGAGGACGACGAGGACCAGGGGGAAGAGGCCCTGGACGACGCTGGCGCTGCCGGTGCGCAGGGCGATCGCGGCGCCGATCCCGCCGACCGCCATCGCCGCCGCGGTGACCAGCACGATCGCCAGCAGCGCACCCGGGACGCCGCTCTCGATCTCGGCTCCGAAGATCAACCCGATCGCCAGGAACCAGAGCGCCGCGAACAGCCCCAGCGCCGCCGTCCCGGCCAGCCGGCCGAGGACGATCGCGAAGCGGGGGATCGGGGCCGAGAAGAGGCGGTCGGTGAAGCCCATCTCGATGTCCACCGCGAGGGCGATGCCGCCGCTGTTGCCGGCCAGCATCAGCGACTGCATCATCGCTCCGGCCAGCATGAACTGGAGGAAGCTCTGCACCGGCGGGAAGCCGGGAAGTTCGACCGCGCCGCCGGCGCCGCCGGTCTGGATCGCCAGCAGCAGGGTCGGGAAGACGATGATCGGCGCGATCAGCTGCGGGCGGCGGAAGGTCTGGCGGATCGAGCGCATGCCCAATGCCTTGACGACCCGCGCGTTCCTCGCCAGCGAGCTCAAGCCTCGACCGTCTCCTCGGCGCTCTCCTCGCCCTCCGCCTCGAGGTGGTAGCCGGTCTTGGCGACGAAGACGTCGTCGAGCGTCGGCCGCACCAGCTCCAGCGACTCGACCGCGATCCCGCCGTCGTCGAGCGCCCGCACCACCCGTGGGATGTCGGCGGCGCCGTTCTCGACCTCGACCAGCACAGTGCGGGCGTCCTTGGGCGGGAGCAGCTTGCCGATCGCGGCGCAGACCTCCTCCGCCCGCGCCACCGAGCCGTCGCCCAGCTGCAGCTGGATGTGCGGGTGGCCGATCTCGGCCTTGAGCGACTCCGGCGTCCCTTCGGCGACGATCCGGCCGCTGTCGATGATGCCGACGTTGTCGGCGAGCTGATCGGCCTCCTCCAGGTACTGGGTGGTGAGGAAGACGGTCGTGCCCTCGTCGTTCAGCGTCCGCACCTCCTCCCAGATCGTTTTCCGGCTGACCGGGTCGAGGCCGGTGGTCGGCTCGTCGAGGAAGAGGACGCGCGGTTCGTGGACGAGCGCCGCCGCGAGGTCGAGCCGGCGCTGCATCCCCCCGGAGTAGGTGCCGACGCGGCGGTCGGCGGCGGCGGCGAGGTCGACCCGCTCCAGCAGGTCATCGGCACGGCGCCTCCCCTCGGCGGTGGGGATCCCCTGCAGGGTCGCCTGCAGCCGGATCAGCTCGCGGCCGGTCATCAGCGGGTCGAGCGCCGCTTCCTGCAGCGCGACGCCGATCGAGGAGCGCACCGCCCGCGCTTCTTTGACGACGTCGTGGCCGGCGACGGTGGCGCTGCCCCCGGTCGGCAGCAGCAGCGTCGTCAGCATCCGCACCGTGGTCGTCTTGCCGGCGCCGTTGGGGCCGAGGAAGGCGAAGATTTCGCCCTCTTCGACGGCGATGTCGATCCCCTGCACCGCCAGCACGTCCTCGAAGGCGCGCTCCAGCCCCGCGACGACGATCGCCGGCATCTTCAGGCCTCCGTGGCCTCGGCCCGCCGCGCCGGCGGCGGCAGCGCCTCGACCCAGCGGCGGCCGTTGGCGCGCTCCAGCGCCTCCGCCGCGTCCAGCAGGAGCTCGTCGCGCCCCCAGGCGGCCTGCAGCTGCAGGGCGACCGGCAGGCCGTCGGCGAGGCCGACCGGGACGCTGACGGCCGGGATCCCGGTCAGGTTGGCGAGCCCGGCGCCGCGCACGTTGGCCTGGTCGGCGGTCAGCGTCCCCGACGGCAGCTCGACCAGCGGCGCCTCCAGCGGTGGCGCCGGCGCCGGCACGGTCGGCCAGGCGATCACGTCGACGCCCTCGAAGGCGGTGGCGACGCGCCGGCGCATCAGCGCCCGTACCCGCTGCGCCTTCATGCTTGCGGCGGCGGGCAGCAGCATCCGGTACTTGAGGAAGCCGCGGGCGATCGGGCTCAGCTCCGGGTCGAGGTCGTTGAGTCGGGTGGGAGTGAGACCGGCGAGGCCCTCGGTGTTGGCGATCAGGACGGTCGCCAGCGCCGCCGGCTCGATGTCGGCCAGCTCGATCTCGCGCAGCTCGCCGCCGGTCTCCTCGACGAGATCCTTGATCGCCGTCTCGCAGGCGTCGCGGACCGCCGGTGCGACGTCGTCGGTGACGCTGTCGCGGACGATGCCGATCCGCAGCCCCGGCGCCTCGCCCGCGGCCAGGCTCTCGCCGAACAGCACCCCGCCGAGCAGGCGGCAGTCGGCGGCGTCGGCGCAGAGCGGGCCGGAGACGATCGTGGTCGAGACGTCCGCCATGTGGTGGCCGTCCATCGCTGCGCGGCCGAAGGTCGGCTTCAGCCCGGTCAGCCCGCAGTAGGCGGCGGGGAAGCGGATCGAGCCGATCCCGTCGGCTCCGACGGCGCCGGCGACGAGCCGGGCGGCGACCGCGGCGGCGGGCCCGCTCGAGGATCCTCCCGGGCAGCGATCGGTGTCCCAGGGGTTATGGGCAGCCCCGTAGACCGAGGTGTTGCCGGTGCTGCTGGCGCCGAGCTCGTGCATGTTGCCGACGCCGACGATCGTCGCCCCGGCGTCGCGCAGGGCGCGGTAGGGGCCCGACTCGCCGGGCGCTGAGGGCGTCGGCATTTCGGCGGCGCCGAAGCGCTGCGCCCGCCAGGGCAGCGGCCACTCGTCCTTGATCACGACCGGGACCCCGTACAGCGGCCCCCGCGGCGCCCCCTCGAGCATCTCTCGTGAGTGCTCCGGGAAGGTCTCCACAACGGCGTTGAGCGCCGGGTTGCGCTGGGCGATCCGCTCCAGCGCCTCCTCCAGCAGTTCGGCCGGGTCGGCGTCGCCCGCCGCGATCGCGGCCGCCTGGTCGCGCAGGGTCAGGTCCAGCGCGCTCACGGCGCCGGCGCTCGCGAGAGGTCGGGGTTCGGCTCGGACACCTCGCCGGTGTCGAGCTCGAAGAGATCGAGGATCGGTTGCCAGAACAGGGAGTGGGCGGCGCCGATCACGGCCAGCTCGATCTCGTCGGCCTCGATCCCCATGGAGGCGAGACCGGCGGGAATGAAGTCGTCTGCACGGTTTGAGGCCTCCATCTGGCGTTGGCAACCCTACAGCGCCCGATTGGCCGGGATCGTGCAAGCGGCGCGGCGCGGCGTCATTTCCCCGCCCCGGACGGCAGAATCCGGCGCAACCGGGGTCTCCTGCCCGTGTTTGCGTGAGTTCAATGCCCTTGACCGAGACGAAAAGCCGCGATGGCCGCGCCTGGGCGCTCCTCGCCGCCGCTGCCTGCCTGCTCGCGGGCCTCGTCGCGATCGCCGTGCCCGGCGAGGCCGACTCGGCGCCGCTGCGCGTGATCGTCCTCGGCAAGACCGTGGAAACCCCGGCAGCCTCCTGCCCGGGGAAGATCGTCAACAACGTCGAGATCACGCCCTGCCGGGTCGAGGGTCACGTGACCGGTTTCCAGGCGATCGCCGGCGGCGTTCCCCGCCCCTACGAGGCGCCCTTCGACGGCAAGATCGTCGCCTGGTCGATCACCCTCGCCAAGCCCTCGATCAAAGAAACTGACACGACCTCGAACGAGGTGGGCTTCTTCGACGAATTCCTCGGCCGTCCCTCGCAGGCCCGGATCGGCGTCCTGCGCCCGGTCGAAGACTCCAAGCCGCCCAAATACACGCTCGTGCGCCAGAGCCCGCTGCAGCTCCTCAACCCCTATTTCGGCACCACCCCGATCTTCGCCCTCGACCACCCGCTCTCCGTCCTCAAAGGGCAGGTCGTGGCCCTGACGATCCCCACCTGGGCGCCGATGTTCGCCTTCAACGTCGACGCCGACAACACCTGGCGCGGCAGCCGCCTGCCCGAGCACTGCGCTTCCAAGGAAGACATCCAGGGGGGGCATCCGCAGCAGGGGGTCGGTAAGACCAAGACCTACGGCTGCTACTACAGCAACGCCCGTCTGCTGTACACGGCGACCTTGGTCAAGAAGCCGTAGCGGGCCCCTAACCGTCGCTGCAAACAGGTTATTAGCGGGGGAATCTTGCCTTCGGGGGGAGTCAAGCCGCTGAAACCCGCTTGACGAGCGGCACTGCGGGTATGTGCAAATTTGAGATTACGTCTCGGGGAAACTATGAAATAGCCGAAACATGGTCTACACTGGCACAGCGTGACCGACTAAGGAGAGAGCAGATGGCTTCTACTACGACGGTCAGGATCTCGAAGGAACTAAGCAGCGAAGTCGCTCAGATCGCAGCCCTGAGAGGCCAAACTTCGGGCGACCTGCTGGCAAAGGCATGGAAAGAGTTTCTGGCAAGGAACAAGGACGCTTTCGCAAAGGACATGGAAGAGGCAGCGAAGATCATTAGGACCGGGACCACCAAGGACCTGGCCGCATTCCTCTCCGAGGACGTAGACGCCCACGCAGAGGCGGCGGCGGAGCAGGCGCAGGAAGCCCAAAGCTAACTGCCGCTCGTTGCCGAGCGCAGCTGTTCTTATAGCGGTTCGCTCCCGTACCATTCCGTCGCGTGTCTACGCGGCAGGGGGAGGAAACCGAATATTTCGTGGGCTTGTCGCTCGTACTCCCAGATCGGGAGCTACGAGTAACGCAGCGGTGTCTCGTCGATGATCTTGGAGGCCGCAAGGGCTCAACCCTCGAGGACGTATCCAAGCACCCCATAGTTCGGGCGTTTCTGCGGGAGCGCAGAACCAAAACGACGGGGACGCGACAGGTTGGACAACTCAGTTCGGGCAAGGAGATCTGGGTTCTCACGCAGGCTCAACGCGATCGAGGCGGAACTTGGTTCGAGGCCAGACGGGACATCGTTTGGCTCGTTGCCGCCGGCCGTCACGAATCGGGCTCGAAGGACGACTTCTTCCCCTATTGCCGGCAGCTGGATGAGGAACGACGCCTCGCCCCCTCCAAGGAGGACTATGCAACTCTCTTCCTGGCGCAAAAGGAATGGCTGGCGGCCCGCATCCTGATCGACGCCCCTGTGCTCCGAAAACGTGCGCGGGAATCGGAGGGTGAGGTTTCCGGCCAGATTGGCGGGAAATTCGGAGTCAAGGTCGCTATCGAAGTGGCCGACGAGATTGAAGAGATCAGCGTCGCTTTCGATCTTCGTACCCTGGAGAACCCTCGCTCTATGTGGGCGATCCTCGGTGCCTTGGAGGCTGATGGGGAGTGGGAGTCCACGGACAAGATGCCGTCGCGCCCCTTGGAGCACTATGAGTCAGCGTTCAGCCACATGGGCATCGCCGAATGACCAAGCGATTCGAGATCAAGAATCTGATCGCCATTAGGATCGGGATCGATCGCCACAACGCAGAATGCCCTATCCCGCCAGAAGCGATCCTGATGAACCCAGTCGACTGCAAGTTGATGGATCATCCGAGGCTTTGGGGTATTCCCGTATTGCCTGATCCATCTGTGTCGACCAAACGCTGCCGGATTCAGTGTGAAGGCTCAGCCGAGGAAATTGAGGACGAGCTCGCGCTGTACGCGGACGACCACTAACTCCCCTGAGAGACCGCTAGAGCGCAGACTGGCGCAGCCCGCAATACGGGCAGTCGCTGACGTCCAGCCCGATCAGCTGGTCGCAGCGGCGGCAGGCCCGCAGGTTCGCCGGGGTGCGCGGCAAGGACGACACCGAGGGGGCGAGCGGCAGGACCATCGCCACCGGCGCCATCTCCTCGCCGGTCTCGCGGTCGACGTAGACCTGGCCGGGCTCGGCGTGGGCCAGGGCCTCGCGGCCGGAGGCCGGGGCGCGCATCCTGTAGAGCTGACGCTCGTTCATCGCCGGGAAGACTAATAGCTTGGGCGGCAGCGATGCGCGTCCTCCTCTTCCACGGCTACATGCTGCGCGGCACGGGCAGCAACATCTACAACGTCAACCTGGCCCGGGCCCTGGCCGGCCTTGGTCACGAGGTGCACCTGCTCTGCCAGGACCACGAGGTGCGGATCGATGGCGTCGAGATCCACAACCCCGACATCCACGGCCTGCTCCCGGTCTACGTCAAAGACCCCTACGAGGGGTTCGAGGTGAAGGCGTTCCCGGAGCTGACGGAGGCCGAGCTCAACCGCTACGTCGATGCCAACGTCGCCGCGGTTCAGGAGGTCGCGGCTGCGGTCGGCGGCGTCGACGCCGCGCTTGCCAACCACCTCGTAATGGGTCCGGCGATCCTCGCCCGGGCCGGGATCGGTCCCTTCGCCGCCAAGATCCACGGCTCGGCCCTCGAGTACACGGTCAAGCCGCACCCGCGCTTCCTTCCCTACGCCTACGAGGGCATGGAGGCCGCCGCCGGCGTCCTCGTCGGTTCCGCCCACACCGCCGAGTCGCTGTGGGCGGCCCTTCCGGACCTCCCCAACCTAAAAGACAAGACGCGCCTTGGACCTCCCGGCGTCGACATCTCCGCGTTCCGCCCGTTGGAGCCAGGTGGAGGGGGTCCGAGAACGAAAACCTCGCCCGCAGGACCCCCTCCACCTGGCTCCCGACGCGAGCGCCTCGTGGCATTCGTCGGCAAGTTGATCGTCTCCAAGGGCGTCGATCTGCTGCTTGCCGCCTGGCCGCTGGTGCGGACCGCACATCCCGAGGCCCTGCTCGAGGTCGCCGGCTACGGCGAGTACGAGGGCGGGCTGCGACGGCTGCTTGCCGCGCTCGAAACAGGAGATCTCGACGAGGCCCGCGAGGTCGCCCGCCTCGGCTGGGCGCTGGAGGGCGGCGAGGAGAGGCCGCTGCCGATCCTCTCGGCCTTTCTCGCCGATCCCCCCGCCGGCTACGCCGAGGCGGCTCGGGCCAGTGCCGGCTCGGTCGAGCTGATCGGGCGGCTGGAGCACGACGAGGTGGCGACGCTGATGGCCCGCTCCGAAGCGCTGGTCATGCCGAGCACCTTCCCGGAGGCCTTCGGGATGGTCGCGGTCGAGGCCGCCGCCGCCGGCGCCCTACCCGTCTCGGCCGGGCACTCGGGGATGCTCGAGGTTTCACGGCAGCTCGCCGACTTGCTGCCCGGAGGGGTCGGTCGCCTTACCTCGTTTGCGGTCGAGCCGGGGGCCGTCGAGGCGATCGCGAACCGTCTCGACGGCTGGCTGGGGTTGCCGCCGGCGGAGCGGGAAGCGGCCCGCGAATCGCTCGTCGACACGGTCGGCAGGCTCTGGAGCTGGGAGGCGGTCGCCCGGGGAGTCCTCGCCGCTTCGTCCGGCGAGCTAGACGACCTGCCTCGGCCGGCGAGCTAGTGCCAAGCGTCACCTGAGGCCGGAAAACCTCCCGCCGCCGCTTCAATAGAATGCCCGCCGCCTCCATGTACGGCCGCCTCCCGATAGTGAAGATGCTCGCCGCCACGATCGCGGGCACCGCGGCTATTTCCGCCGTGATGGTCCCGATCAACTGGGACGGTCAGCAGGCGTCCACGGCGGCGCCGAAGATCGACGACCTGCTCAACGTGATGATCGTCCTCTCGTCCTTCGTCTTCTCGCTGGTGATGGTGATGCTCTTCTACGCGCTGTGGAAATTCAAAGCCAAGCCCGGCGACGAATCCGACGGCGAGCCGATTCACGGCAACACCCGTCTCGAGGTCGCCTGGACGCTGATCCCGACGATCATCGTCCTCTTCGCCGGCGGCTACAGCTGGAAGGTGCTGGACGACATCGAAGAGCCGGCCAAGAACCCGCTGACGGTCTCGGTCTTCTCGCAGCAGTACGCCTGGAGCTTCGCCTACCCGGGCAAGGACTACGCCTGGAACGAGGGCGAGCTGCACGTCCCGGTCGACCGCCAGATCCACTTCAAGATGCATGCCCTCGACGTGATCCACTCCTTCTGGGTCCCCGAGTGGCGGATCAAGAAAGACAACGTGCCGGGGATCACGACGACCGCGATCGTCACCCCGGACAAGGTCGGCACCTACCAGCTGGTCTGCACCGAGCTCTGCGGCTTCGGCCACGCCTCGATGCGGGCGAAAGTGGTGGTCGAGTCGCCATCGGACTTCGACGAATGGGTCGCAGGCCTGGAGCAGCCACTGCCGAAACCGATGATGGAAGTGCTCGAGGACGACACCGAGACCGAAGCGGCGCCCGTCGGTGCGGGCGGGGCATAATGGAGGCGATCTGATGGTGGCTGCGATCAAGCGACCGGGGTGGATTCGAGGCGCGCTTGGCGCCCTCGCGTTCGGCGCATTCGGTTTCGGCTTGGTCATCGCCCTGCGCGCGATCTCCGACCTGCCGCTCTACCAGACCGAGCAGACCGGCTATCCGCATGTCGTCGTGCCGCTGATCACCGCCCCGCTCGGCTTCCTCGCCGGCTTCGGCTGCTTCGACTACTGGTTGCGCTGGGCCGCCGGACTGCCGACGATCCCCGACGACCATTCCCAGCACGGGGCGACGAGCTGGAAGGACTACTTCCGCTTCAACACCGATCACAAGGTGATCGGCATCCAGTACATCTGCACCACCTTCTTCTTCTTCTTCGTCGGCGGACTGATGGCGATGCTGATCCGGGCCGAGCTGGCGCAGCCGGGCACCCAGATCGTCGACGCCGCCACCTACAACAGCCTCTTCTCCACCCACGCGGTGCTGATGATCTTCGTCTTCGTGATCCCGGTCTTCGCCGGGATCGCCAACTACGTGCTGCCGCTGATGATCGGCGCCCCGGACATGGCCTTCCCGCGCCTCAACGCGCTCAGCTTCTGGATGCTGCCGCTGGCCGGGCTGCTGTTCATCGGCAGCTTCCTGGCCCCCGGCGGCGCCTTCGACGCCGGCTGGACCGGCTACGCGCCGCTCTCCACCGGGGCCCCGCTAGGGCAGTCGTTCTTCAACCTCGGCGTCCAGTTCGCGGGCGCCTCCTCGATCGCGACCGCGCTCAACTTCCTGGTCACGATCATCACCATGCGTGCGCCCGGAATGACCTTCTGGCGCATGCCGCTGCTGGTCTGGGCCAACCTCTCGACCTCGCTGCTGGTCGTCGCCGCGACCCCGTTCATCGCCGGCGTCCAGTTCATGGTCCTCTTCGATCGCGCCCTCCACACCAACTTCTTCCAGTTCGCGGCCGGCGGCGACGTCATCAGCTACCAGCACATCTTCTGGTTCTACTCGCACCCGGCCGTCTACATCATGATGTTGCCCGGCTTCGGGATCATCAGCGAGGTCATCTCGACCCACGCCCGCAAGCCGATCTTCGGCTACCGCCTGATGGCCCTGGCGCTGATCGGGATCGTCGTGCTCAGCTACTCGGTCTGGGCTCACCACATGTTCGTCGCCGGCATGTTCTCGTGGCTGCGGGTGCCGATGATGATCACGACGCTGCTGATCGCGGTCCCGACCGGGATCAAGATCTTCTCCTGGTTGGGCACGCTTTATTTCGGCAAGATCCACACGTACTCGACGGCGATGCTGTTCGCGCTCGCCTTCATCGTCACCTTCACGATCGGCGGCATCAGCGGCGTCATGCTGGGCATGGTGCCGATCGACATCCACGTCTCCGACACCTACTTCATCGTCGCCCACATCCACTTCGTCCTCTTCGGCGGCTCCGTGTTCACGATCTTCGCCGGGATCTATCACTGGTTCCCGAAGATGACGGGCCGCATGTACGACGAGAAACTCGGCCGGGTCCACTTCTGGGGCACGCTGGTCGGGACCTGGGGCACCTTCGTCCCGATGCACTGGGTCGGCATGGACGGGATGCCGCGCCGGGTTGCCGACTACGCGACCCAGTTCGGCAAGTGGAACCTCTTGATCTCGGTCTTCGCCTTCATCCTCGGCGCCGTCCAACTCGTCTTCCTCTACAACATGATCGTCAGCTGGCGCTTCGGGCCGCGCGCCGAGGGCAATCCCTGGCGCGCCAACTCGATCGAGTGGCAGGTCTCCTCGCCGCCGCCGATCTTCAACTTCCCCGAGATCCCGCGCGTCGTCGGCGGCCCCTACGAGTACGGTGTCCCCGGCGCCAAACACGCGATCATGCCCGGCGAAGGCGCCGAGGTTCCGGCGAAAGAGCCGAGCGTGGTGGGCTCTTCATGAGCGAGACGGCCGACGCCCGGCCGCTGCTGGTCTTCCTCAACGAGGTTGCCGGCGGTCGCAAGCTGCTGCAGGCGGTGCGCGAGCGTCAGGAGCAGGTTTCCGGCGTCGTCGTCGCCGCGCCGCAGAACGAGCCCGCGGTCGGGCAGCTGATCGGTCCCGGCGAAGTTCACGAGGCGGCCCGGGCCCGAGTCGAGGTGACGATGTCGGTGCTGGCCGAGTTCGGCATCGGCTCGGTCGGCGAGGTGATGGACCCGGATTCCGCCGCTCGCCTTCGATGACGCCGTGCGCGCCCACGAGCCGGGCGAGGCGCTGCTGTCCTGCCTCTACGACACCCGCTTCGGGCTTACCCGCAAGGACCTGGTCGAGTGGGCGAAGGCGCAGGTGGAACCGGAGACGAAGGTGACCCACATCCCGGTGCGGATCGAAGACGACGCGATCAGCTGGGACATAAGCCACACGCTCGTCGTCGCCACCCAGACCGTTGCCGCACCCGACCTCGTCAGCCGCTTGAAAGAACGCGCCGCCGGCCACCCACACCGTTACACGATCATCTGCCCGCGCGCCGATGACGTCGATGAGCCGACGATCGTCCGCGACCTCGCCTCGACGCTGGCCGCGCTCTACAGGGCCGATATCGACGCGACCGGGCAGCCGATGAGCCCCGACCCCTTCCAGGCCGTGAAGAACGCGATCGAGCACTACCGGATCGACGAGGTGCTGATCTCCACCTTCGCCGGCGAGGGATCCCAGCTGGCTCGAGGAGGATCTGATCGGCCGCGTCCGCGAGATCACCGACAAGCAGGTCGAGCACATCGAGGTGGGCCGGCCGCCAGTCGCCGTCGCCGCCGCTGTGGCTGAGGAGGGAGGGGCCTGATGGAGAGCGCGACCGTCGCCCTCGGGCACGCCGAGGAGCACGATC
Organism: uncultured Thermoleophilia bacterium; assembly: GCA_963720455.1. Classification (GTDB taxonomy): domain Bacteria; phylum Actinomycetota; class Thermoleophilia; order Solirubrobacterales; family 70-9; genus VAYN01. The sequence goes on from OY970392.1 coordinate 477,525, forward strand.
ACCACGGCCCCCCGGAGGCCAACGAGAGCTCCCGCATCGACCGGCAGACGCTCGGGATCCTGCTCTTCATCGTCTCCGAGGTCATGCTGTTCGGGGCGTTCTTCGCCTCCTACTTCTTCCTCCGCGTCGTCGTCTCGCCGGAGAGCTGGCCGCCGCATCCCTACGAGCTTCCGGTCGCGGTGGCGGGCATCAACACCGCGATCCTGGTCTCCTCGAGCTTCACGATCCACTACGCCCTGGAGTCGATCCGCCGCGGCAACCACACCGGCCTCAAACTCGGCCTGGTCCTGACCTGGATGCTGGGCGCCACCTTCCTCTTCATCCAGATCAACGAGTACGTGCACATCGGCTTCAGCGCCCGCGACCTCGGTTTCGGCTCGATCTTCTACAGTCTCACCGGCCTGCACGGAGCCCACGTCTTCGTCGGTCTGATGCTGCTCAGCTTTGCGACGATCCGCGCCTTCCGCGGCCACTTCGGCCCCGCCGAGAAGGACCACTTGGGCGTCGAGGTCCCCGGCATTTACTGGCACTTCGTCGACGTGATGTGGATCATCGTCTACGTGACCGTCTACATCCTCTGAGGCGGCTGCAAATCGGCGTCTGGGGGTGCCCTCGGTCGTTCGCCTTCGGGTCGCGCACTGATGTGCGCTCCCCTCGTCTCACTCCCTGCGTCCTACCCGGACTTGATTTTCGCCGCCTCAGGACGCTTGAGGTGGGACGGAAATGAGCAGATGAAGATCTCTGAGGCGGCGGTGTTCAGGTGGGTCGTGATCGTCGGGGTCGCGGCTGTTTCGATCATTGGGCTGACGCTGCTGACGAGCTCGCTTTGGGGGGCGCTGTGGGGTCTGGTGCTCGTGATCGGCGGCGGGATTCACGCTTATCGCTGGGTTGCGCGCAAGCGGCGTGAGAGTTGATCCAGAGCGCGGCGTGATCGCGATCCTTACGCAGATTGAGATCGACGCCGACCAGCGAGCTCCAGTGCCGCCAGGGTGAGGGCGATCGGGACGGTTGCGGGCAGCTGGTCGAGGGCGAAGAAGAGCAGGTCGAAGGAGAGGCCGAGGAAGGCGGCGATCGCGGCGGCGGTCAGCTGCAGGCGGCGATCGGTGGCCAGGAGGGCGCCGAGGACGGCGGCGACGAAGACGTCGCCGAAGCCCATCACGGCGTTGCCGAAGGCGACGAACTGGAGCTGGGGCAGGCCACCGGGCGCGGCGGCGTTGAGCACGGCGTTGGGTCCCTGCAGCAGGTTCGTAGCCACCAGCCAGGCGTCGATCGCCGCCATCGCGTAGATCCCCAGCTTCAGCCAGCGGCCGGGGACGACGCAGGCAAGCAACCAGCCGAGGCTGACGCAGGCCAGGGCGGAGAGCGCCAGCGCCGCCGTCTCGCCGCCCAGGGACCCGCGTGCGGCCCAGGCGATCGCGAAGAGGGGGATGGCCAGGAGCGCCAGCGGCGGGCGCCCGCCGTGGACGATGGCCGCCAGCGCCACGGCGGCGAGGGGCGGGACGGCGAGGAGCGCCAGGTAGGTGAGGAAGTCCGCGAAGGCCGACTCGAGGGCGATCGCGCTGACGACGACGACTATCGAGAGCGGCAGGACCAGCGCCCAGGAGCTGCTGCGCAGGCCGGCGAGGAAGGGTGCGGAGGGCGGCCGCGGTGCCGCCACCAGGGCCGCCTGCAGGAGGCTGAGAGCGCCGATCGAGAGCCAGAAGGGGAGCAAACCTAGAGAGCGCCCGCGGGCGCCGAGGCCGCGTCGCGGTCCCGCTCGCCCTGGATCGGGCGCCGACTCGCCCCGCGGCTCCAGTCGCCCGGCGGCGGCGACCGTCCAAAGCATCGCCAGCCAGTTGAGGGTGGCGATCGCGACGTGGACCCAGACGACCTCGCTCGGCAGCTCCAGGGCCCACTGGATGCCGCCTATGGCACCCTGCAGGGCGAGCAGGCCGATCACCACCGTCAGCGGTTTCAGCGCCCGTGCATCGCCTCCCGGGCGGCGTAACAGGAACCAGACCGCGATCGTGGCCAGGCCGTAGAGGGTTGCCAGCACCGCATGGCGCTGGACCACCCATTCCAGCGTCTCGCCGCCCTGGAAGGTAAAGCGGTGCACGAGCTGCCCTTCGTGGGCGCCGGCGTGGGGCCCCGAGGCGGTGGCGATGGTCCCGGCGAGGATCGTCAGCTGTCCGAGCGGGACCAGCGCCCGCACCGACCAGACGCCGAGCCGGTCGCTCGAGCGCCGCCGCTCCCAGGGCTCGTAACGAGAGCACCAGGCCAGCGCGAAGGCCGCGTCGAGCAGCATCATCGAGAGGATGAAGTGGGACATCACCAGCCCCGGGGCGAGGTGGTGCTTGACGACCAGGGCGCCGAGGATCGCCTGGCCGATCACCCCCAAGGGCAGCAGGGCGCCGAACAGCGCCAGGTGCCAGCGGTAGGGGACGCGGAAGAAGGCGAGCAGGCTGGCGGCGATCACGGCGAAGCCGACGAACCCGGTCAGCAGCCGGTTGCCGTACTCGATCACGGCGTGGGATTCGAGCGGTGGCGTGGTGCCGCCGTAGCATTTGGGCCAGTCGGGGCAGCCGAGGCCGGAGCCGGTCAGCCTCACGGCGGCGCCGGTGAGGACGATCAGGGCCAGTGCCGCCAGAGCCACGGCGGTGACCTGCGCGTAGCGACGGGGGGAGATCTCGAAGCGGTCTCTGAGGCGTTGCCGCATCGGTCGCAATGATCGCAGCGGCCGGCGGCCGCCTCGCTCAGCTGCCTTTGGAGCCGGCGGCTTTGCCGCCGGAGGTGCTTTCGAACAGGTACTGGACCAGGTCTTCGAGTTCTTTCGGCGTCAGCATCTGCGCATAGTTCGCCGGCATCACGTTGGGCGGGTAACCCTTTGGCGATGGATTTGTTCGGATCGGCGATGTCCTCGTGGATCTCCGCCAGGCTCTGGCCCGGCAGGACTTCGTCGAGGTTGGGGCCGACGACGCCACCCGATTTCGCCGCCGCGAGGGTGTGGCAGCCACCGCAGCCTTTGCTCGCGAAGACCTGGGCCCCGGCGCCGCCCGGGACCTTGGGTGGCGCGGCGCCGGGGACGCCGGCGTACATGCCGACGTAGGCGGCGACGTCGACGAGATCCTGTCCCTCGACGATTTTCGGCGGCATCGAGACCGCCGGGTTGTCGTTGACCGGCCGCGGCGACTCGACCTGGGCGGAGACGATCCCCTCCACGGTGGCGTCGGTCTGGCCGACTTCCCGGGCCGAGGCGAAGGCCTTGTCGAGGTCGGGGCCGATCTGGGCGGTCGTTCCCGCCTGCGCGAGGGTGTGGCAGGTGCCGCACTTCTGCACGAAGAGGACGCGCCCCCGCTCGACGTCGGCGCTCGTCGTTCCACAGCCCGAAGCGGCCATGATCACGCCTGCCAGAAGGGCAAGGGCAAGCAGCGGGCGGATGAGTTTCGAGGTGCGGGGCATACGGCTGAAGGCGGGCCGGAGTCTATATGCCGAGGCCGCCTGAAAGCGTCCTGTTCGTGCGTCGCGATTGCGGGTACTCTTGCGTCGATCCGCACTATCTCGATGCGTGGCGAAGGAGGCCGGTGATGCAGGTGAAGGACGGGATGTCGGAGGTGTCGCTGACGGTTGGGCCCTCGCACACGCTGCGCGAGGCGGCGAGGATGATGGTCGAGAAGGGGACCGGGGCGGCCCTGGTCAGCGATGCCGACTCGCCGACGCCGGGCATCGTCACCGAGCGCGATCTACTCGTCTCGGTCGGGTGCGGGCGAGGATCCCGACGCGGAGCTGGTCAGCGATCACATGAGCGAGGGCGTTATCGCCGCCGCCCCGGACTGGAGCCTCGAGCGGGCTGCCGCCGAGATGTCGCGACGCGGCGTCCGCCACCTCGTCGTCTTCGACGGCCCCGAGGCGGTCGGCGTCCTCTCGATGCGCGACATCGTCCGCGTCTGGACCAGCGACGGGGCGACGTCGGGGATGACCCCCGACTGAGCGCGGAGCTGGCGCTTAGGGCTTCGGCGGAGCGGAAATAGTCTCTACGGGGAGAGCGGCCCCGCGAATCTTCTGCCTGCGCGGCAGCCGGAAGTAGTCGCGGATCGCGCCGCGGACGATGCTGCGGAAGGCGCCGAGCGCGATCACCGCGCCGACGATCCCGTAGACGTAGGGGGGAAGATGAAGCCCGAGGCGAAGGTGCCGCAGACAAGGCCGACGGCGCCGAGGGCGAAGAAGGCGGGAGCCCACGAGGGCCTCGGCGCGTAGACCATCTCGCCCGGCTCGGTGATCTGTCGATGCTCGCTCATGGCTACTGGGCGATGTAGAGGAAGGCGGCGACGAAGCAGAGCGCGAAGACCGCTGCGGCGAGGCCGCCGGCCAGCAGGCCGGCGCCCATGTTCTTTCGTGCGGTCTCGCGGTCCACGGGCGGATTTCTATCAGGCCATGATGAGGTCGGGCTTGGGGGTGGGCCGGAGGTCGGGCACCCCTCCCGCGGAGACCGTTGCGCAGCAGATCGTGGTGCGAGTTCGGGGCGCGGACCCAGGAGCCTCCGCGAGAGGGGTACCCGACCTCCGGCCGAAGCCCCGAGCAGGATCCATACATCAGCAGCTGTGGCGCAACGCCAGGCCCCCATGTACCGGAAGCTGAGCGAGACGAGACCCGCCCCTGGCCCAGAAGCTCCCCGGCCCACGGGGGAGCTGCTCGATCTCGGCGCGCTACGCGGTCGGGTTGGAGGTCCGGGTACCCCTCCACAGAGGCTCATGGACGAGCGTTCCGAAGCACGCAGGCGATCTGCTGCGCGACGGCCTCTGGGGAGGGGTACCCGGACCTCCGGCCAGCTCTGTAGATCGCCGTCCTAGATGTTTGCGTCTACCGCCGCCGCCAGGAACAGCAACGCCAGGTAGGCGAGCGAGAAGAGGTAGCGTGCGGAGCGCCCAGCGGCGGTCGGCGGTGCGCAGAAGCTTGGTGGCGAAGTAGATGAAGACGGCGCCGAGGGCCATCGAGGGGACCAGGTAGGCGACGCCGAGCCCGCCGGCGCAGAAGGGCAGCTGGGTGACCGCGTAGAGGAGGACGGTGTAGAGGAGGATCTGGCGCCGCGTCTCGTCCTCGCCGCGGACGACCGGCAGCATCGGCACGCCCGCCTTCGCGTACTCGTCCTTCATCAGCAGCGAGAGCGCCCAGAAGTGGGGCGGCGTCCAGAAGAAGACGATCGCGAAGAGGTAGAAGGCCATGCCGCTGAGCTCGCCGGTGACGGCCGCCCAGGCGACCAGGGGCGGGACCGCGCCGGCGGCACCGCCGATCACGATGTTCTGCGGCGTCGTGCGCTTCAGCCAGAGCGTGTAGACGAAGACGTAGCCGAGCAGGCCGGAGAGCGAGAGCGCAGCCGCCAGCGGGTTGACGGTGAGCGCCAGCAGCGATGAAGGAGGCGGAGCCGAGCAGGGTGCCGAAGGCAATTGCGGCACGGGGCGAGACGCGGCCGGAGGCGACCGGGCGGTCGGCGGTGCGCGCCATCGTGCGATCGATGTCGCGGTCGACGGCGTGGTTGATCGCGCCGGCGCCGCCGGCCGAGAGGGCGCCGCCGAGGCAGGTGAGGAGGATCAGGCCGAGCGAGGGGTCGCCGGCCACGTACATCGTCGTCACCGTCGTGAACAGCAGCAGCGACTGCACCTTCGGCTTGGTCAGCGTCAGGTAGTCGCGGACCACCGTCATCGCGGCGGAGCGCGGGGCAGCGGTCGCTGCCGTCGAGGTGGGCGCGGTCTGCGCGCCGGCGCCGGCTGGCATGCCGGTCAGGCTACCGGCTGGCGCTCGCGAGCCGGCGCCTCGTCGCCGCTCGGTGCGGTGGGCGATCGCGGTGCGGATGTCACGCATCGGGTGGGCGCTGCGGACGTCGGGCAGGACGTCGAAGTTGTGCGGGTCCGGGGGCGAGAGCGCGAACCACTCGAGCGAATCGCCGCCCCACGGATCGTGCCCCGCCTCGGGGCCGTTGGCGCGGCTCTGGATCGCGTTGACCAGCGTCATCAGGATGCCGGCGGCGAGCACAGGCTGCCGATCGAGGCGATCAGGTTGTAGGCGTTGACGCCGGTGCCGTCGAAGAACTTGTAGGCGTCGATCACCTGGCCCTCGAGGCCGCCGGCGAAGAACAGCGGCACGAAGGCGAGGAGGAGCGCCGAGCGCGGTCGTCCAGAAGGAGATCCGGGCGAGGCTCTCGCCCATCGTGCGCCCGGTCATCTTCGGGAACCAGTAGTGGAGGGCGGCGAAGCCGCCGAAGACGGCGCCGCCGACCAGCGCGAAGTGGGTGGCCGCGGTCGAGTCGGTGGTGTTCTTGAGCGTCCAGGCGGCGGCGACCAGCGAGTGCGCGAGCTCGGCCGCGAGCCCGATCGAGATCGCCGAGAGCGCTCCGATCGCGAACAGCAGCGGCGCTCGCATCCGCAGCACCCCGCCGATCATCGTCTCGATCAGGTTGAAGAAGATCAGGCCGAAGGGGACGATCAGCGCCAGCGACATCAGCATCGCGAAGTACATCCAGCCGGAGCCGATCGGCGCGGTCAGCATGTTCTGCATCCAGGCCAGGGTGCCGAGCACGGCGATCGCGACCATCGAGCCCATCGTCACGCCGCGGTTGAACAGCGGCCGCCCCGAGAGCGAGGCGACGATTTCGGCGATCGCACCGAGGGCGAAGATCAGGATCAGCATGTAGGCGCCGGAGAAGAAGATCCAGCTCAGGTGCTGCCAGAGCAGCGGCGCGCCGCCGGAGCCGTCGGCGAAGAAGACGCCGTCGTAGTTGCGGTCGATCATCAGCATCGTCAGCGCCGCCAGCAGCACCGGGCCGATCACCAGCAGCAGCCAGGAGCTCACCGTCGCCGCCCAGGCGAAGACCGGGACCCGGCGCCAGGCCATCCCCGGCGCCCGCAGGTTGCGCAGCGTCGTCAGCAGGTCGATCGCTGCGAAGACGAAGCCGAGCGTGCAGAGGCCGGTCGCGGCCGCCCAGGCGTCGACGCCGTTGCTGGAGAGGAAGGCGAGCTCGGTCAGGGGGGCCATCGGGTTGACGCCCGCCTCCGACGGCGTGAAGAGGAGGCCGGCGTAGAGAACCGTGGCCCCGGCAGCCCAGAGCGCGACGCCGATCTGGCCGAGGCGTGGCAGGGCGGTGCCGCGGGCGCCGATCTGCAGCGGCGCGGCGTAGTAGAAGAGGCCGAGCGCGAGCGGGATCGCGAAGAGGAAGACGGCGGTGCCGCCGTAGAGAGAGAGCACGCGGTTGAAGGTGACCGGGGAGAGGAAGGTGTTCTCCGGGCATCGCCAGCTGCAGGCGCATCAGCAGCAGCTCGACCAGGGCGATGAAGAGGAAGCCGAGCGCACCGCAGACGAGGATGCGGCCGAGGTCCTTGTGGTCGGCGCTGGTCGCCAGCTCGATCCAGCGCGGCCGGCGCCTGCCTGGGAAGCCGTCGACGACGAGCTCGGGACGCGGCTGCTCGCTCATGGCGTCTCTCTGTCTTTGATCAGTTTCACGACCCGGTCCTGGGCCGTCTCGATGTCGGCTTTCTGCTGCTTGACGAAGGCTTCGTACGCCTCGGGGGAGACGACCTCGACGGCGGTCCGCATCGCGGCGTAGGCCTGGCCCGAGAGGGTCGCCGACTGCCCTTCGTAGGTGCCCTCCTCGTCGGCGCGGAAGACGACCCGGTTGGTCTTGCCAGGGACCGCGTCGCGCTTGCCGGAGAGGTCGGGGACGTCCCAGGTGTGGACGACGTCGGTCGAGAGCAGTTCCAGCTCGACGGCGGTATCGACCGGGACCACGAGCTTGTAGTAGGAGAAGGAGTCGTTGGGGTAGTCGTAGCGCCACAGCCACTGCTGGCCGGTCGCCCTGATCGTCAGCGGCTCGCTCTCGGCCGCGGCGAGGCCGGCGGAGCCGGTGGCGGGCGTCTCGCGCGCCTTCTCGGTGAAGACGACGCTGAGGATGAAGACCACCGCGGCGAAGGCGGTGAGCGCGCCGGCGACGCGGAACTGGATGCGGCGGCCGCCCTCGAGCGGCCGCGGCTCGGCCCCGCGCTCGGCGCGGAACTTGCGCACGGCGTGGATCAGCGCGAGATTGATCGCGACGACGACGATCGCGGCGGCGATAAAGCCGATCCAAAGCAGGGTGTCGATCTGGTCGGTGCCAGGGGAGTGCGGCGTCAAAGCGCGGCCATTCTAATCACGTGGAAGACGTCCAAGGCGGTGCGCCGTTGCTCCCGCGGCCCGGCGCCAACCTATACTCGCCGACCCTATGCGCAGGCGCTCCCGGCCATCACCCGCGCTTCGACTCGCGGTGCGGGCCGGAGCGGCGGGCGTCGTCGGCGCCGCCTTCGCGGTGCCGCTGCTGCGCCGCCGCCTGCGGATTCCGCCGCCGGTGACGGTCGCCGCCTGCGCCGGGGGACCGCTCGCGCTGGCCGTCCTCTACCCGCGCTCCAAGAAGCGCGACGTCGCCCTCTACGCGATGCAGATGTGGGCCTTCATCATGGCTCACGAGATTCCCTACGACGATCCGGAGGCCCTCCGCAGCCGCCTCCGCAGCCGTTACCCGATCGTCGCCGACCGCGCCCTCGGCGCCGGCAAGCTGCCGAACACCCGCCTTCAGCGCCGCCTTGCACGGTTGCCGCGAGTCGGCGCCGTCAACCGCTTCCTCACCTGGACCCACTGGGTCTGGTTCTTCGAGCCCTACCTGGCGCTGGCCCTGATCCTGGCTCGCAACAACGAGCGTTTCCCGCGCGCCGCGCGCCAGATGGCCGCTGTCTTCGACATCGGCTGCGCCGTCTACTTCGCGCTGCCGACGGCGCCGCCCTGGTGGTCCTCGCAGGAGGGCGTGACCGACGAAGAGGTGCGCCGGATCATGGTCGAGGTCGGCGAAGACACCTGGGGCGCGGCCTGGCCGAAGATGTACGACGCGCTCGGCGGCAACCCCTGGGCGGCGATGCCCTCGCTGCACTTCGCCACCTCGCTGGTCGCCGCCGCTCTCACTGACGGAAGCCGGCAAGGTCGAGGGCGCGCTCGGTTGGAGCTACGCCGGCGCGCTCGGCTTCGCCCTCGTCTACCTCGGCGAGCACTACGTGACCGACCTGATCGCGGGCGCCGCGCTGGTGGCGCTGGTCAGGCGGGGCGAGCCGCTTGCCGAACCGCTCGTGCACGGCGTCAATAGCGCCCTGCGCCGCTTGGAGCGCCTGGCGAACGGGTAGCGTCCAGAAGGTGTCTGAGAGAGGACTCGACGAACGGCAAGGCCGGCCGTCGAAATGCCGCTCTTCACCACCCGGCGGCTGGTGCAGACGGTTCTGCTCGTCCTGCTGCTGCTGGTCGGCATCTACTTCCTCTTCCCGAAGCTGGTCGGCCTCGGCGACGCGCTGGGCAAGCTCGACGAGGCCGACCCGCTCTGGATCGGGATCGCGATCGGCTTCAACGTCCTCGCCTACGCGACCTACATCGCCCTCTTCAAGGCCGTGGTCGGCGGCGACGCGCTGCGCCTGCGCTGGGTCGAGACCTACGAGATCAACATGGCCGGGGTCGCGGCGACGCTGCTGTTCTCGGCCGGCGGCGCCGGCGGCATCGCCCTCACCTACTGGGCGCTGCGCAAAGCCGGGATGCGGCGCCGCGACGTCGCCCGCCGGATGGTCGCCTTCGTCACTCTCCACTACGCCTTCTACCCGCTGGCGCTGATCGTCTTCGGGGTCCTGCTGCGAACCGGGGTCCTCAACGGCGAGGACTCGGTCGAGCTGACGATCATCCCGGCGGGCGTGGCCGGGCTGCTGATCGTGATCGGCGTCCTCGTCGCGCTGATCCCCTCCGACGTCGAGGGCCGGCTCGCCCCCTACGCCCACGGCGAGCGCGCCAGGGCCTTCCTGCACAGCGCCGCCAAGGTGCCGGCGACGGTGGGGGAGGGGTTCCGCTTCGCGCTCGGGCTCTTCGCCCACCCCTCGCGCGGTGGCCTCGCGGTGCTCGGCGCCGCCGGCTTCTGGGCCGCCAGCATCGGCGTGCTCTGGGCCTCCTTCCACGCCTTCGGGGTGCACGTGCCGCTGGCGGTCGTCGTCCAGGGCTTCTTCCTCGGCATGGTCGCCAACCTCTTCCCGCTGGCGCCGGCGGGGGTCGGGGCGGTCGACGCCGGGATGATCGGCGCCTTCGTCCTCTTCGGCATCCCCGAGGAGACCGTCTTCCCGGCGGTCCTCGTCTTCCGCCTCGTCGCCTTCTGGATGCCGATCCCACCCGGCATCATCGCCTTCTTCCAGCTGCGCAAAACGGTCCATCGCTGGGAAGAGGAGGGGCTGCCGATCGAGCGCGGCGGCAGCGCCGAGTCGGACCTGGAGCCGCCCACCGGCGAGCTTGCGACCGACCCCCTGGAGGGGCTACTATAAAAAGTAAAGTAATAGACTGCAGGCGGCGAAAATGGCAGATTCGAAGAAGGTCGAGAACGTAATCATCATCGGCGGCGGGCCCGCCGGCTACACGGCGGCGCTCTACACGGCGCGCGCCAACCTCGAGCCGCTCGTCTTCGAGGGGTTCCAGTGGGGCGGCCAGCTGCAGAACACGACCGACGTCGAGAACTACCCGGGCTATCCCGAGGGGATCATGGGCCCGGAGATGATGAGCCAGTTCCGCGCCCAGGCCGAGCGCTTCGGGACCCGCTTCGTCACCGACGACGTCGACCGCGTCGAGCTCTCCGACGGCGGCGTCCAGAAGGTCTTCCTCGGCGACGAGGAGCACCGCGCCAAGACCGTGATCCTGGCGATGGGGGCGGAGCCGAAACGGCTCGGCGTCCCCGGCGAGATGGAGCTCGGCGGCCGCGGCGTCTCCACCTGCGGCGTCTGCGACGGCGCCTTCTTCAAAGGCCAGAAGGTGGTCGTGATCGGCGGCGGCGACTCGGCGATGGAGGACTCGATCTTCATCTCCAAGTACGCCGGCGAGCTGACGATCGTCAACCGCCGCGACGAGTTCCGCGCCTCGAAGATCATGTTCGACCGCGCCACTGAAAAGGACAACATCAGCCTCGAGACCCCGTTCGTGCCGGAGGAGTTCGTCGCCGGCGAGGACGGCAAGCTGGCGAAGGTCCGTCTCCGCCACGCCGAGACCGGTGCCGAGAAGGAGATCGAGACCGACGGCGCCTTCGTCGCGATCGGCCACATCCCCAAATCGGAGATCGTCGTCGGCCAGGTCGAGACCGACGAGGACGGCTACATCGTCACCGAGCCCGGCTCGACCCGGACCAACCTCGCCGGCGTCTTCGCCGTCGGCGACGTCGTCGACCACACCTACCGCCAGGCGGTCACCGCCGCCGGCACCGGCTGCATGGGCGCCCTCGACGCCGAGCGCTACCTGCGCGACAGCCCGCCCCCGGTCGAGGCCCACTGGATGCCCGGCGGCGAGCCGGTCGAGATCGCCCCGACCTCGTAGAGCGCAACGGCGCTCGCCGCCCGAAGCGCGGGTGTATCTTCGGAGCACGGCTCCCGAATGCACCCATCTCGACTCGGTTGAGATCCTCGACCTCCCGCACGAGGTCGAGGGCTGCGAGGAGTGCCTGGCACTGGGGATGCGGTGGGTGCACCTGCGTATGTGCCAGAGCTGCGGGCATATCGGTTGCTGCGACAACTCGCCCGGCAAGCACGCGACGGCGCACTACGAGGCGAGCGGCCACCCGATCATCCGCTCGGCCGAGCCCGGCGAGGACTGGAGCTGGTGCTACCCGGACGAAGCGATGATGCGGCTTACGGGGTGACGATCGGGAAGCTGGGGTCGGGCTCGTCGAGCAGGCCCAGCAGCTCGCCCAGCTTCGTCCCGTCGCCCTCGACGCGCAGCCGCCCGCTTTCGGCGAGCTCGGTGAGCTCGGCTTCTTTGCCCAGCATCTCGTTCAGCGCCCGGCGTTCGATCACGAGGGTCGCGTCGGCGTCGGGGTCGTGGCGGTCGGCGCGGTGGTTGAGGACGCCGTTCTCGACCGTGAGCAGGTGCTCCTCGTCGGGGTCGGTGACCTGCCAGTTGATCGTCAGGCGCACGTCCCAGGCACGGGGGCCGTCGAGGCGGATCGCCATCGCGTCGAGGATCTGGTCGACCGACAGCTGCGCGAGCACGTCGGGCGCGGCCGGGGCGGTCGGGGTGCCGGCGATGCCCTCGCGCAGCTCCCGGGCGCCGATCAGGAAGAAGTTGCGCCAGGTCGCGTTCTCGGCCCCGTAGCCGAGCTGCTCCAGGGCGTCGGCCTGCAGCTCGCGCGCCGCGCGGTTCTCGGGCTCGGCGAAGACGACGTGGTTGACGACCTCGGTGACCCAGCGGTAGTCGCCCGCCTCGAATGAGGCTCGCGCCCGCTCCAGCACCGCTTCGGCGCCGCCCATGAACTCGACGTAGCGGCGCGCCGAGGCGGCCGGCGGTGTGCTCCCAGAGGTGGGCCGGGTTGCCGTCGAACCAGCCCATGTAGCGCTGGTAGACCGCCTTGACGTTGTGGCTGACCGAGCCGTAGTAGCCGCGGCAGTGCCACTCTGCCGCCAGGCTGGGCGGCAGCTCGATCGTCTCGGCGATCTCGCGGCCGGTCAGGCCCTGATTGATCAGCCGCAGGGTCTGGTCGTGCAGGTAGGCGTAGAGGTCGCGCTGCTTCTTCAGGTAGTCGACGATCCGCTCGTTCCCCCAGGTCGGCCAGTGGTGGCCGGCGAAGAGCACCTCGGATTTCCCGCCGAAGAGCTCGATCGCCTCGTCGAGGTAGTGCGCCCAGACGTGCGGGTCGCGGACCAGGGCTCCGCGCGGGGTGAGGATGTTGTGCATCGTCCGGGTCGCGTTCTCGGCGATGCAGAGGACCCGGTGCTCAGGAAAGTGGAAGTTCATCTCCGCCGGCGCCTCGGTGCCGGGGGTGAGCTGGAAGACCATGCGCACGCCGTCGACCGTCTCCTCCTGGCCGGTCTCGGTGACGTCGAGGTTGGGCGGGATCAGCGTCACCGTGCCGATCGCGGTGCGTCTGTCCGAGGCCGGCGCCGACCTGGCCGTCGGGGCCGCGCTCCAACCGTGCCCCGTACATGTAGCCAGCCCGCCGGCCCATCGCCGTGCCGGCGAAGACGTTCTCGCTGATCGCGTGGTGGAGGAAGCCGGCCGGGGCGAGCACCGGGATGCCGCGCTCCTCGACCTCCTCGGCGGTGAGGATGCCCTTGGCGCCGCCGAAGTGGTCGATGTGGCTGTGGGTGTAGATCAGGCCGGTGACCGGGCGCTCGCCGCGGTGCTCGCGGTAGAGGGCGAGCGCGGCGGCCGCGGTCTCGGCGGAGATCAGCGGGTCGATCACCACGATCCCCTCCTTGCCCTCGACGACGTGCATGTTCGAGAGGTCGAAGCCGCGCAGCTGGTAGAAGCCCGGCGCGATCTCGAACAGGCCGGCGATGCGGTTAAGCCTGCTCTGCCGCCAGAGGCTGGGGTTGACGGTCGCCGGCGCCTCTCCCTCGAGGAACCCGTAGGACTCGAGGTCCCAGACAGTGCGGCCGTTCCCGTCGGTGACGGTCGCCGGCGCGAAGCTCGGCGATGAGCCCGCGCCGCGCCTCGTCGAAGTCCTCGGCACCGCCGGCTGGGAGGGAGGCGAGCGGCGTCGCGGTTGCGCTGCGCGGTCGCCGCCGAGGCCGGCTTGCGGTCGCTCACGACGGGCCGCTCGCGGCCGCTGCCTTGCGCAGGCCCGGCGCCACCCGGTAGGCCTCGCCCTTCTCCGCCTCCAGGGCCTCGAGCACTCGACGGCGCGGGCGGCGCCGATCTTGGCGGTGAGGCCGAGCGGGCCCAGCGGCCAGTTGAAGCCGAGCCGCATCGCCGTGTCCATGTCCTCGGGCGAGGCGATCTCCTCTTCCAGCGCGAAGGCGGCCTCGTTGGCGATCTGGGCGAAGAGGCGGGGCAGGATCTCTGCGGCGGCGGGGTCGATCCGCGCCAGCTTCTCGGGATCGAGGGTCGGCGCCGACGGATGCCGAGCTCGGGATCTGAGCTCGCGCTCGACGCCCTCGCCGTAGGCGTAGTAGCCCTGGCCGCTCTTGCGGCCGAGCTTGCCTTCCTCGACCAGCCGTTCCTGGATCGGGCTCGGGCGCCAGCGCTCCGGTTCGCCGCCCTGGGCGAAGAAGGAGCGGGCGATGGTCAGGTTGACGTCGAGGCCGATCAGGTCGATCAGCTCGAAGGGCCCCATGCGGAAGCCGCCGCCGAGGCGGACGACGCGGTCGATCGTCGCCGGCGTCGGCGACGCCGTCGCCGAGGATCCGCAGCGACTCCAGCGAGAAGGGGCGGGCGAGGCGGTTGGCGACGAAGCCGGGGCTGTCCTTGGCGCGGATCGGCGTGCGGCCCATCGTCTCCGCGACCTCGGTCGGTTGCCGCCAGCGCCCGCTCGGAGGACCGCTCGGCGGCCACCACCTCGACCAGCTTCATCAGCACCGGCGGGTTGAAGAAGTGCATGCCGACGACGCGCTCGGGGTTCGGGACGCCGGCGGCGATCTCGGCGACCCGCAGCGAGGAGGTGTTGGTGGCGAGGACCGTCTCGGGGCCGCAGACCGCGGCCGCCTCGGCGAACAGCTCCCGCTTCAGCTCCAGGCTCCTCGGGCGCCGCCTCGATCAGCAGCTCGCAGCCGGCCAGCTCGCCGATCGCCAGCGCCGGGCTCGATCCGGCTCGACCGCCGCGCTCGGCGTCGGCCTCGCTCCAGCGCCCGCGCGCGGCGCCCTTGGCGAGCGCCTCGCCGAGCCGCGTCGTGGCCCTGTTCGGCGGCCTCCGGGAACGGCGTCGTAGAGCAGCGTCTCGTAGCCGCCCAGCGCCGCGACCTGGGCGATGCCGCGGCCCATCGTGCCGGCGCCGAGGACGCCGACGCGGGCGACGGTCACCGGCCCTTGAAGTCCGGCTCGCGCTTCTCGAGGAAGGCCTGCATGCCCTCGACCCGGTCCTCGGTCGCCATCGCCCGCTCGAACAGCGCGCGCTCCGGCGTCGAGGCCGTCGGCGAGCGCCGTCTCCTCGGCGGCCAGCACCGCCTGTTTGGCGAGGCGGGTGGCGAGCGGCGCCCGGGCTCGGCGATCGTGCGGGCCAGCTCGATCGCCTCGGTCAGCCAGACTGGCCGTTTGTCGACGACTTGGTTGACCAGGCCCCACGCTGTGGCGGTCTTCGGCGTCGAAGAGGCGGCCGGTGAGCACGTACTCCATCGCCCGCTGCTTGCCGATCGCCCGCGTCAGGCGCTGGGTGCCGCCGCCGCCGGGGATGATCCCCAGCGTCATCTCCGGCTGGCCGAAGCGGGCCTTCTCGTCGGCGACGATCATGTCGCAGGCCAGCGCCAGCTCGCAGCCGCCGCCGAGCGCGTAGCCGGAGACGGCGGCGATCAGCGGCGTCTCGCACGGCGGCGATCCGCTCGTCCAGAAGTCGATCCCGGCTGGCGTCCGGGGCGGCGTCGAGCCGGGCGCTCGGCCAGCGCGCGGATGTCGGCGCCGGCGGCGAAGACCTTGTCGGAGCCGGCGATGACGATGCAGCGGACCTCGGGGTCGGCGTCGAAGCGCTCGCAGCTCGCCGACCAGGATCCGCTCCCGCATCTCGGCCGAGAGGGCGTTGCGGGCCTCGCGGCTGGTTCAGCCGCAGCAGGGCGACGTGGAAGTCGTCGACCGTGGTCTCGACGATCTCGGCCAAGGAGCTCAGCTCTCCTCGAAGGGCAGCATCGCGTTGATCCCCGTCGCGGCGCGGCCGATGATCAGCTTCTGGATCTGCGAGGTGCCCTCGTAGAGGGTGGTGACGCGGGCGTCGCGCAGGTAGCGCTCGACCGGGTAGTCGTCGACGTAGCCGGCGCCGCCGTGGACCTGGATCGCCAGGTTGGCGCATTCGACCGCCGACTCGGTCGCGTAGAGCTTCGCGACCGAGGTCTCGGTCGTGTTCGGCTTGCCTTCGTCCTTGAGTGCGCCGGCGCGGTAGACCAGCATCCGGCTGGCGTCGCGCTTGAGGATCATGTCGGCGATCATCTCCTGGACCAGCTGGAAGCGGGCCAGGGGGACGCCGAACTGCTTGCGCTCCTTCGCGTAGGCGACCGAGGCGTCGACGCAGCCGTCGCAGATGCCGACGCAGCCGGCGGCGACGCTGTAGCGGCCGTTGTCGAGGGCGCTCATCGCGACCTTGAAGCCGTCGCCGATCTCGCCGAGCATCGCGTCCTCGCCGACCTCGACCGCGTCGAGCGAGATCTCGGCGGTGTCGGAGGAGCGCAGCCCGAGCTTGCCGTGGATCTCCTGGCGTGGTGAAGCCCTCGCTCGGCGGTCGGGACGAGGAAGCAGGCGAGGCCCTGGTGCTTCTTCTCGGGGTCGGTCTGGGCGAAGATCAGCGCCACCTCGGAGAAGTTGCCGAGCGAGATCCACATCTTCTGGCCGCTGATCGACCAGCCGGAGTCGGTCTTGGTCGCGCGGGTGCGCAGGTTGGCGGCGTCGGAGCCGGTGTCGGGCTCGGTCAGGCCGAAGCAGCCGAGCGCCTCGCCCGAGCAGAGCCGCGGCAGCCACTTCTGCTTCTGCTCCTCGGTGCCCCACCTCTCGATCGAGCCGGCGACCAGCGAGGTCTGCACGGAGACGACGGTGCGGGCGGAGGAGTCGGCGCGGCCGACCTGCTCGACGATCAGCCCGTAGCCGATGTAGTCGAGGCCGCGGCCGCCGTACTCTTCGGCGACCGGGGCGCCGAGGTAGCCGACCTCGCCGAGCTTGCTCGCCAGCTCGCGGTCGAAGCGGGCGGCGCGGTCGTTCTCTTTGACCCGCGGGACGATCTCCTTGTCGGCGAATTCGCGCGCCGTTTCGGAGATCAGTCGCTGCTCGTCGCTCAGCTGGAAGTCCATCTCACCCCGTCTTTCTCGTCGTCGTCAAAGTGCTCGAAGCTCGCGCCCGAGGGTCTCGGCGAAGGCCTGCTGGGCCTCGCGGGTGCGCGGGCCGGGAGCCGCGGCGAGGTCGGTGCCGTCGATCGCGGCGACGGCCTGGATCTCGCGCGTGGTCGAGGCGAGGAAGGCCTCGCTGGCGCCGCGCAGGTCGTCGACCTGCCAGCTGCCCTCCTCGACGTCGAGCGCCTTGACCAGCCGGTCGCGGGTGATCGACTCGAGCACGCCGTCGCTCGAGCGCCGGCGTGCGCAGCTCGCCCTCGGCCGAGACCCAGAAGATCGCCGAGGTCGGGGGCTCCAGCACGATGCCGTCGGGGCGGACCAGCACCGCCTCGTCGGCGCCGCGGCCCTTGGCGATCCGGCTCGCCTGCATGTTGGCGGCGTAGGAGAGCGACTTGACGCCGTTGAGGATCACCGTCGGGGAGTAGGTGACGGTGGCCAGCGCTGAGCGTCTCGGCGTGGGCGGGGATCGGCTCGGTGGCGGCGATCCGGCGGCCGCCGCGGGTGACGATCAGCCGCAGCTGGCCGTCGACCGGCGCCGGCCTCGGCCGAGCAGCGCCTCGATCTCCGCCTCCAGCGCCGCGCGGTCGAACTCGAGCTCGATCGCCGCCGCCGAGCGGCCGAGCCGGTCGAGGTGGTCGACCAGCGCGAACGGCTTGCCGTCGTAGAGGCGGATCACCTCGAAGGCGCCGTCGCCCCGGTAGAGGCCGTCGTCCTTCATCGGCACCATCGCCTCGGCGGTCGGGGTCACCGTCCCGTCGACGCTGGCCAGCTCTTGGAAGCCTGAAGTCACCGCGGCGAGGCTACCTGAGAACCGCGGCGAGGCTAGCCGCGTTTGACTTCGACCGGGCAGCGCTGGGCATGGCTCGCCCTGGAGGCAGCGAACGCTCGCCCGCCGGACCGAGAAGCTGTTGTCCCAGGCCACGGTGTTCTGTCGCAGCGCGTAGAACACGGTGACGGCGGCGAGGTAGATCTTCGGCCCGTGCCGCCACAGCAGTTCGCATCTCACCTTCACCGATCCGAGCCGCACGCAGCCTCCCCGCAGGCCGCTGGTTGCTGAACGAAGAGGTTGCCGAGGCTGGCCCGCAGCAGCCCGACCACGAAGCCCTCGGCACTTTCCTCGGTCAGCCTCGGCAGCCGGGCCTTCAGGGCCGGCGGCGGGGCGCCGGCTTCGACCGTGGCGATCCATTCCGAGGCCCAGGTGGAGACGAGGTCGATGCGGGTGAAGATGTTCGGCAGCTTGGTGCTGCACTGCGGGCCGCCGGTGCTGACGACGCCGATCTCGACCGGCTGAGCCGTCGGGCGCGCTGCGCGATCGCCGGGCCGCCGCTGTCGCCGAAGCAGCCGCCGTTCCCGTGGTCCGGCGGATCGGTCGTGCACATCTGCACCGCTGACGGAAAAGGGCGGGTAGAAGTCGCGCGTGCGCGACTTGCAGGACGTGGGATTGAGGACGACGTTGGAGGTCGAGTGCAGGTTGTTGGGTGCCGACCTCGCGTTGGGGCGGGTCAGGCCCCAGCCGGCGAGGAGCACCCCGGCTCCGCCGTCGTAGAGGGCGCTGTCGGCGGCGCCCGCCAGCGGAATCGCCGGGGCGGGAGTGGGGCTCGAGAGCACGAGCAGGGCGGCGTCGCCGTACCCGGTTCCCGGGTCGAAGCGCGGGAAGACGTGGGTCTCGCTGACCTGCAGGGCATTGCCGGTCGCGGTCTGGCGCGGGTTCGTGCGGCCGGTCGACCACGATGTAGTCGTCGGGCGGAGTGAAGCCACCGACGTTGAGGTCCTGCACGCAGTGGGCGGCGGTGAGGACGACCCGGGGGGCGATCACCGTCCCGGTGCAGGTGAAGCCTGTTCTTCGGCGACGATGAAGGCGAGGGAGGGGAAGTCGGCGATAGACGCGGGGTCGCCGCCGATGATCGAGGCCTGCGCCCCGCCCGTTGCCTCTGCCCCCCAGGCAGGGAAATCGCCTGCTTCCTGAAGCGAAGCGACCCGAGTTGAGGCCCCTATAGGGGCCTCAACTCGGGAGTCGCTTACGGAATCCTTCAGGTCAATCGCTCCCTGCGCCGTGGCCGGTGCCAGGGCGATCACCGAGACCGCGCAGGCGCACGCCGCGGTCACTCGTGCTCGCATCCGGAAGTCTCCCCAGAGCTTCATCCCGACAGCCTAATGCGGTTTGAGCGCTCAGGTATCTACTGGATCGCTTCGAAGACCGTCGCCAGGCCCTGGCCGACGCCGACGCACATGGTGGCGATGCCGTATCTGCCGCCGCGGCGGCGGAGCTCGCGGACGAGGGTGGTGGTGAGGCGGGCGCCGGAGCAGCCGAGCGGGTGGCCGAGCGCGATCGCGCCGCCGTTGACGTTGAGGCGCTCCTCCTCGATGCCGAGCTCGCGGGCGCTGGCGAGGACCTGGGAGGCGAAGGCCTCGTTGAGCTCGACCAGGTCGATCTGGTCGAGCGTCAGGCCGGCGGCGGCGAGGGCGCGGGGGATCGCCTCGACCGGGCCGATGCCCATGTAGGCGGGGTCGACGCCGGCGACGCCGGTGGCGACGACGCGGGCGAGGGGCTCGGCGCCGAGCGGTTCGCGCCCTGCTCGGAGGCGATCAGCAGGCAGGCGGCGCCGTCGTTGAGGGTCGAGGCGTTGCCGGCGGTGACGGTGCCGCCCTCGCGGAAGACCGGGCGCAGCTTGGCGAGCTTCTCAGCGAGGCGTCGGCGCGGGGCCCCTCGTCGGCCTCGACGAGGACGGTCTCGCGTCCCTTGCGGGGCCTCGATCGGGACGATCTCCTCGGCCAGCTTGCCGGCCTCGGCGGCGGCGACCGCGCGCTGGTGGCTGCGCAGGGCGAAGGCGTCCTGGTCCTCGCGGCTGACCCCGTAGCGCTCGGCGACGTTCTCGCCGGTCTCGCCCATCGACTCGGTCGAGACGCCGAGCTCGGCCATGCGCGGGTTGATCATCCGCCAGCCCAGGGTCGTGTCGTGCATCGTCTGCGGGCCGCGCGGGAGGCCGCGCTCGGGCTTCTCGACCACCCAGGGCGCCCGGCTCATCGACTCGACCCCGCCGGCCAGGTAGAAGTCGCCCTCGCCGAGCTTGACCGCGCGGGCGGCCGCGTTGACCGCCTCCAGGCCGGAGGCGCAGAGCCGGTTGACGGTGGCGCCGGGGACGCTGTGCGGCAGCCCGGCCAGCAGCGCCGCCATCCGGGCCACGTCGCGGTTGTCCTCGCCGGACTGGTTGGCGGCGCCGAAGTAGACGTCGACGATCCGCTCGGGGTCGACGCCGCTGCGCTCGACCACGGCGCCGATCGTGTGGGCGGCGAGGTCGTCGGGGCGGACGCCGGAGAGGGCGCCGCGGTAGGCGCCCATCGGGGTGCGGATCGCGTCGAGTACGTATGCCTCCTGCATCGCCGGGAACCGTATCCTGGAGCGATGCTCTTCATCCTCGGGACCCTGGGTTTGATCGCGTTCATGATCGGCGTGCTGGTGCTCGTCGGCCACTTCTACCCGGGCAGCAACGCCGAGCTGGTCGACTGGAAGCCGACCCGCTCGCCCGAGGTCGAGGCGCAGAACGAGATCGACGACATCCGCCAGATGATGGAGGCGCAGAACGAGATGCGCCGCCGCCGCGGCGCCCCGGAGATGACCGAGGCCGAGCTGCAGGAGAAGGTCGCCGAAGACGAGCGCCTGCGCCTGCGCGGCCGCGGCCCGTTCGAAGCGACGTAGGCAGGGCGTGGCGCGGGCGCTGATCGTCGGCTGCGGCTGCCGCGGCAGGGAGCTGGGGCGGCGGCTGCTGGCCGAGGGCTGGGCGGTGCGCGGGACCAGCCGCCGCGAGGAGGGCCTGGCGGCGATCGAGGCGGCCGGGATCGAGCCGGCGCTCGCCGACCCGGACCGGCCGGGCACGATGCTCGAGCTGGTCGGCGACGTCGCCGTCGTCTTCTGGCTGCTCGGCTCCGCCGAGGGCGAGGCGGAGGAGCTCGCGGCGATCCACGGGCCGCGCCTCGAGCGGCTGCTGGAACGATCTGGTCGAAACGCCGGTGCGGGGCTTCGTCTACGAGGCCGGCGGAAGCGTCGATCCGGTTTTGCTGGCGCGGGGCCATGAGGCGCTCGAGGCCGCTTCCGATAAGTGGCAGATTCCTTTGAGCACGATTCTGGTCGACCCGAACGACCACTCCACCTGGTCCGACCCCTTCCAGGTCTGGCTCGAATCGATAGCCAACGCAGTCATCGAGATAGCCGATCCAGCTCGCTGAGCGAAATGTCTAAACTCGGATAGGAATTAAGGTAGATTTTTGACGGATACACGAGAGGAGCGGTTCGATGGCTCTGCAGCTTGGTGACGTAGCACCGGATTTCGAGGCCGAGACGACCGAGGGCCGGATCAAGTTCCACGACTGGATCGGCGACTCCTGGGCGGTCCTGTTCTCCCACCCCAAGGACTTCACCCCGGTCTGCACGACCGAGCTCGGCTACATGGCGAGCATCGAGCCCGAGTTCGCCAAGCGCGGCGTCAAGATCATCGGCCTCTCGGTCGACCCGCTCGACAAGCACGAGGACTGGGTGGACGACATCGAGGCGACCCAGGGCGCGAGGCCCGACTACCCGATCATCAGCGACGCCGACTTCGAGGTCGCGAAGGCCTACGGGATGCTGGCGGCCGACGTCTCCGGCGACGCCGGCGACCGCACGCCGGCCGACAACCAGACCGTGCGCAACGTCTTCGTCATCGGCCCCGACAAGAAAGTCAAACTCATCCTCGTCTACCCGATGACGACCGGGCGCAACTTCGACGAGGTGCTGCGGGTGATCGACTCGCTGCAGCTGACCGCCGAGCACAAAGTCGCGACGCCGGCCCAGTGGCAGCAGGGCGACGACGTGATCATCGCCGGCTCGGTCTCCAACGACGAGGCGAAGGAGATCTACCCCGACGGCTGGGAGGAGCCGCGGCCCTACATCCGCATCGTCCCCCAGCCGTCTGAGACGCCGTAGCCGGCGCCTGGCGGCGTCCTCGGTCGCTCGCCTTCGGGTCACGCACGGGAGTGCGCTCCCCTCGTCTCGCTCCCTGCGTCCTTGCCAGGCTTGGCTACGCCGCCTCAGACCCGATCTAGTAGGTCGCCGAGGATCCGCGCGGTCGCTCCCCAGATCAGGTGGCCCTCCACCTCGTAGGTGGGGGTGTGGATGGGGACGCCGCGGCGGACCAGGCGGCGCATCGCGTAGCCCTCGCGCAGGAGCGTCGAGGGAGAAGGTGAGGACGCGTCTCGACCTCGGTCGGGATTCGGCTGCAGGCCGAGCTCGCGCGGGTGGGGGATGAGGCCGACGAAGGGGTGGACGACGTAGTCGGTGACGAAGGTCGTGGTCGGCGGCAGCGCCCCGCCGAGCTCGACCGACGCCGGGTCGAGGCCGATCTCCTCCTCCGCCTCGCGCAGCGCCGTCGCCTGCAGGTCGGCGTCGCCGTCGTCGCGGCGGCCGCCGGGGAAGGAGATCTCGCCGGCGTGGCGGCGCAGGTCGGCGCGGCGCTCGGTGAAGATCAGTCCCGGGTCCTCGGGCCAGCCGTAGAGCGGCAGCAGCACCGCCGCCTCCACCGGCTCGTCGATCAAATGATGACCTGGACGGTGCCGCCGTCGACCGACCAGGCGGCGCCGGCCACGTAGGAGGCGCGCTCGGAGCAGAGGAAGACGATCGCGGCGGCGATCTCGGCCGGCTCGGCGAGGCGGCCGATCGGGCGCTTGGCGCCGGCCTCTTCGAGCGCCTCCTCGCGGCTGGCGGCGCCGCACATCCCCTGCGACTGGTCGAGCAGACCGCCCGGCTCCATCCACATCTCCGATTCGACCGGGCCGGGGCAGATCGCGTTGACGAGGACGCCGGTCTTGGCGTAGCGGTCGGCGAACAGGCGCGAGAGCGAGAGCTCGGCCGCCTTCGCGACCGAGTACTCGGGCATCGCCGCCGAGGGCCGCTTGCCGGCGGTCGAGCAGACGTTGACGATGCGGCCCCAGCCGCGCTCGGCCATCGCCGGCGCGGCGGCGCGCATCGCCCGCAGCGGCGCCATCACGTTGAGCTCGTACTGGGCGCGCCAGTCCTCGTCGGGGACCTCGTCGAGGTCGCGCCAGGCGGCGGCGCCGGCGTTGTTGACGAGCACGTCGAGGCTGCCGAAGTGCTCGGTCGCCGTTGCGAGCATGCGCTCGCCGGCGTCGGCACCGGTGACGTCGAGGGCGAGCGGGGCGGCCCTGCCGCCGGCAGCGGCTCCGACCGCCTCGGCCTCGGCGACCGCCTCGGCCAGCCGGCCCTCGTGGCGAGCGACCAGCAGCACGCTCGCCCCCTCGGCGCAGAGCTGGCGCGCGGTCTCGCGGCCGATCCCGCGGCTGGCGCCGGTGACGACGCAGCTGCGCTCGCCGAGCCCGAGGTCCATCAGGCAGGCTCCAGGCGCTCGGAGACCCGCACCCGCTCAGCCCTTGCCGCGGCCCTCGAACAGGGCCGGGTCGTCGACGTCGGCGAAGCGGGCCATCGCGTAGGCGAGGTCGGAGGCGCGGTTGACGAAGTGGATCACGGTCTCGCCCTCCAGCTCGCCGGCTTCGGCCAGGGCGGAGATGCGTCGCTCGGCGCGGCGGATCGTGGTGCGGGCGACGTCGAGCTGGGCCGAGAGCTGGTTGCCGCCGGGGATCACGAACTTCGGCGGCAGCTCGACCTCGGCCATGTAGCGGTCGATCAGCGCGCTCGAGCTCGGCGACCATCGCCTCGGTGGTGCGGCTGACGCCGTCTTCGAGCCGCTCGGCCGCCTCCGGCGCGGTCGCCAGCTCGGCCCCGGCGACGAAGAGGTCGTCCTGGAGGCGGAGGATGTCGGCGGCCAGCTCGGCCTCGCCGCCGCAGAGGGCGCGGGCGACGCCGAGCTGCGAGCAGGCCTCGTCGAGGGTGCCGTAGGCCTCGGTGCGGCCGTGGTGCTTGGGGATGCGGCCGCCGTACCAGAGCGAGGTGGTCCCGTCGTCGCCCTTCTTGGTGTAGATCTTGACCACGGGCCGATCCTACGCGGCGGCGCTCAGCGGACCGGGTTGAAGGCGAAGCCGGTCATCACCTTGGGGAAGAAGTAGGTCGACTTCGGCGGCATGTTCTCGTCGGTGTCGGCGACCGCCCGGACCTGCTCGACCGGGACCGGGCGCTGGATGAAGGCGACGTCGTAGCCGCCGTCCTCGACCATCGCCAGTGCGTCGGGGACGCTCTTTGCGTACTCGAGGCCGCGGCGCTCGTCGATGTCATGGTCGCTCATCCCGGCCAGGCCCTTGAGGACCAGGGTCTCGAGGATCGCCGAGTCGAGTCGGCGGTAGGGCTCGGGCTTGCCCTCGAGGCGGCGGTCGAGGTCGGCGACGTCCTTGAGCCGCAGCCGGTAGGCCTGCTTGTGGAAGCTGTCGTAGAGGCCGAAGACGCCGACGCCGTCCTCGCCGCCGGGGTCGATCCCCGAGCGGTCGACCTCCGTCACCTCGAAGAGCTCGCGCAGGCCGCTGCCGAGGCGGCGCCGGCGCTCGGGGTCGTCGGCGAAGCCGGAGAGCAGGCGGTGGGTGGGGAAGACGGTGAGGCCGGGATCGTCGAGCCCGGTCAGCGCCATCAGCGTGTAGTCGTGGGGGCCCTCGCCGCCGACCTCGTCGCGGAAGGCGCGCGCGGTCTCGTAGCGGTGGTGGCCGTCGGCGATCAGCAGTTCGGCGCCGGCGAGGCGCTCGCTGACGGCGGCGTGGACCGCCGGGTCGGTGACCTGCCAGAGCCGGTTGACGGTGCCGGTCTCGTCGGTCGCTTCACCCCAGGGGTCGGGCAGAGGCCGAGCGCCGGCTCGACCAGCGGCCAGGCGTCCTCGGTGCTGAGCGAGAAGATCGGCGAGAGGTTGTAGCCGGTGGCGCGGGTCAGCTCGAGCCGGTCCTCGAGCGGGCCGGGGTGGGTGCGCTCGTGCGGGCGCACGCCCTCGTCGTAGTCGACGACCCGGACCGCGGCGAGGATCGCGTTGCGGCTGTAGCTGTTGCCGTCGGGGGCGGTGTAGTCCTGGGTCAGCGCCCAGATCGACGGCTCGCTCGTCCTGCGACGAGCGCGCCCTCGGCGCGCCAGCGCGCGATCGTCCGCGCCGCCCCCTCGTAGGGGTCGCCCTCGGGATCGTTCGCCGGGTCGGCGGGGTCGAACGGTTTCGGCAGGTCGATCGCGACCGCGTTGTAGGGCGAGCGCTCCAGCAGCCGCGCCCGCTCGGCGGCGTCGATCACGTCATAGGGCGGGGCGGCGACGGCGTCCAGCGAGCCGACTTTGCCGAGGTCGTAGTGCAGCGCCTTGAACGGACGTACGTCGGCCATCGGCGCTCACTCTAAACTGGGCCGCTCGGGGTGTGGCGCAGCCTGGTAGCGCGCCGCCTTTGGGTGGCGGAGGTCCCCGGTTCGAATCCGGGCACCCCGATTGCAGACAATAAGTTCCGGCGGGTCTGCCATCCTCCAAGAGATGGCAGCGCGTGAGCAGAAGACCTCGCTCGAGTTGATCGCGGCGCCTGCGATCGAGAAGCGGATCTTTGTTGTCCGCGAACGCCAAGTCATGCTCGACGAAGACCTGGCTGACCTCTACGGCGTGGAAACGAAGCGGTTGATCGAGCAGGTGAAGCGGAACCTCGAACGCTTCCCGGACGACTTCATGTTCCAGCTCCGCAAAGACGAGGCCGCGACTTTGAGGTCGCAGATTGCGACCTCAAACGCTGGCCGCGGCGGGCGCCGCTATGCCCCCTACGTCTTTACCGAGCAAGGCGTGGCCATGCTCTCCTCCGTCTTGCGGAGCAAGACGGCCATCGCCGTGAACATCGAGATCATGCGGGCATTCGTAGAGCTGCGTCGCATCGCCGGCTCCTATGCCGCGCTTCAGGAGCGGCTGGAGGGACTGGAGCGCGAAATGACCGCGCGGCTCGATCAGCACGACGAGCAGATGGAACAGGTTTTCAAGGCGCTGCATCAGCTGATCTCGCCGCCGGAGAAGCCAAAGAGAAAGGTCGGCTTCAGGGTCCGTGAGGACGACGACTGACCCGAAGCTTTTCGCCAACGCCTCGATCCGGTTCAAATACCGCCGGTTAAGGCGACTTCATTGCCTTAGGCTGCCTGGCGTTGGCGACCGATCGTCAGATACTCGGTGAGAAGGGTGAGTTGGCCGTGTCCCGGGAGGTGCCCTGCCCCCGCTGCAATCGACCTCGCCATCTCGCGAGGTTGCGGCGAAACTTCCAGTGCGCGGATCTGATCTGCAAGTTCTGTGGCTTCCTCGCACAGGTGAAGGCCGTGACCATCAAGGGCGACGAGCTTCCGGATCGCATTCCCGGTGCGGCCTGGGGCCCGCAGCACGACCAGATGATCGCCGGGATCTTTCACGGCCTCTACATCGCTGGCTTCACGGGGCGGAAGCGCCTGGTCCGGATCGACTACGTTCCGGCTCACGTCTTGCAGGCAAGCCCCGAGGTCTTCGAGCCGAAAGCGCCGCTCGGACCGACGGCGAAGCGCGCCGGCTGGCAGGGCTTCACCTACAACCTCGCCAAGCTGCCCGAGATCGGGATCAAGAGGGTCTACCCCGCGCCCTGAGAGGGTGGACGTTTAGCCATTGAGTTTGCAGGCCTTTTCACCGATAGGGGACGAATGAGCGAGGGCGAGCAGATCGAGCACCACGTTGAGCGGGCGGTTTTCGAAACCGACCGGCAGCTGGTGGTCGGCGACGTGACGCTGCCACCGGAGGGTTACCAGAGCCGGTTCTCGGACGTGCTCAACCGCCACGACTTCGACTTCCTGCCCCTGACCAACGTCGAGATCACGACACTTGCCGACGGCAAGGTCACCGAGCGCCCGTTCATGGTCATCTCCAAGCGCCAGATCCGGATCGCCTACCCGTTCAGGTAGCCGGCCCGCCGGCGGGGCGAACCCGGCTCAGTCCCGTCGCATCCGGCCTCGGCTCGCGTACGAGCCGAGGTCGATCACGAAGGCGAGGATGACGATGAACCACTCGAAGCCGGCGACGCGGTCGGAGCTGCTCCACATCACCGCGTAGGCGAGCGTCGTCCAGGGCAGCAGGAAGAAGCCGAGCATGGGGACGAACCAGTCGTCGAAGGCGCGGCTGAGCAGGTCGCCGAACAGCCACAGGGCGAACAGCGCCAGCCGCGGCGAGATCAGGGCGAAGAGGACGACGAGGCAACCGATGCGGGAACCGTACCGGTCGCCCTCGGCCGAACCCAAACAGACAGGTTCTCAAGCCGTATGGAATGCTGACCATTCCACCACGATCCTGGAGCCCCGCATGCCTTCCCACCTACCCCTTCCCGGCGACGGTCCCGGCCGCGACGCGGCCCAGCCCGACTGCGGCGCCGACCCCGTGGAGGCACTGCGGCAGATGTTCGTCGACATGGTCATGGGCGCGCGCATCGGGGGCGGGCAGAAACCCGTCGAGCGCCCGGTTTTCCGCAAGCCGCACGGCGTCGCCGGAGGTACCTTCACCGTCGACCCGAACCTTCCGGAGGCGCTGAGGGTGGGGGTCTTCAGGGGAAGGCAGTACCCGGCCTGGGTCCGTTTCTCCAGCGACACGTCTCCGATGACGCCGGACCTCAACGCCACCTGCGGCGTCGGGATCAAGCTGTTCGACGTCCCCGGCCGCAAGATCCTGCCCCCGAACACGGACGCCACCACCCACGACTTCGTGCTCCAGAACCACGACGTGTTCTTCGTCGACACGGCAGGTGACATGTGCGAGTTCACCTATGCGGGGGTGGTGGAGCAGGACTACGACCGCTATCTCGCGGCGCACCCGAAGACCAAGCGCATCCTCGGCGAGATGGAAAAGACGGTCCCCAGCGTCCTGGAGTGCGAGTACTGGAGTGGACTGCCGTCGAAGTTCGGCGACGACCGCCACGTCAAGTACAAGCTCGTGCTTGCCGGCACCTGCGGCGATCCGGTCCCCGGTCTCTCGACCGACGCACCCGACTACCTGCACACCGATCTCCGCCGGCGCTTGCTCGCCGAGGAAGCCGTGTTCCAGTTCTTCGTGCAATTCCAGACCGATCCCGAGCGCATGCCGCTGGACGCGGCAACGATCCGCTGGGAGGAGAGCGCGAGCCAGCCCGTGCACGTCGCCACGCTGGCCCTCCCGCGCCAGGACGTGGACGCCCCGGGGCAGCCCGAGTATGGCGAGAACCTGGCCTTCAACAGCTGGCACGCCCTGCCCGAGCACGAACCGGAGGGCAGCGTGGCCGCGGCGCGCAAGGTCGTCTACCAGGCCGCGGCGGACCTGCGCCGGCGCCATAACAAGGTCCGGCTCGCGGAGCCGAAGCGCCCGCGCCGGGTCGAGGTCGACCCGGAGGCGCGCGACCGCAAGGTGGTCAGGGCCGCGATCCACCCCGCGATCGGGGTGGCCCGGGTGGGCGACAGCGAGGAGGGTTTCTTCATCGGCCCCGAGGTGGACCATCCGCCGCCGCAGGAGCCCGGCTCGGCCAAGGACGAGCGCGGCGCGCTGAAGCGGCAGGGAGCGCTCTTCCGCGTCTACGGATACAACGCGGCCGGGGAGGCGGTGGCCGAGCTGACCGCCGAGGACGCCGAGGTCGAGTGGACGGTCCACGTCGCCAACAAGAAGGCCGCCTGGTACGAGTTCCAGATCGCCCTCGACATCCCCGAGGCCGCTGCCGCCAACGCGACGCCGACCCGGCTGCGCAACCAGGCCGTCACCGGCGCCGACCGCGAGCAGCTGGCGATCGACCCGGGCCCGCGGACGATCTCCGGCCCGGGCCGAGCCGGCCCCGGGTACCGCTTCGACACCGGCACGTTCATGGGGAAGAAGGTGTACCTGGGGGAGCTGCGGACCGACGAGGCCGGCCGGCTCCTGTTCCTCGGGGGGCGAGGCGTCTCGGCCTCCGCGGACGGGACGCCGCCGAACGAATTCGCCAACAACGAAAAGTGGCATGACGACGTCTCCGACGGCCCGGTCACCGCCACCGTGACGATCGACGGCGCATCGGTGCCGGTCGACCCGGCCTGGGTGGTGGTCGCGCCGCCCAACTACGCGCCGGACCTGACCACCGTGCGCACCCTCTACGACCTCCTCTTCGACTCCTGCGTGCAGGCAGGCCGGCTGCCGTTCCCCGAGCAGGTGTCGTTCATGGAGCACGTCTACCCGATCCTCAGCCGGCTCTCGGAGCTGCAGTGGGTCAACCACGGCTTCGCCGCCAAGTTCGGCTGGGGCGGCCGCGAACACCTGCTCGACCCCGAGTACCTGAAGCGGCTGGCGAGTCCGCTGGAGGAGCACAAAGAGCTGCGCCAGCAGATCTGGAACGCCTTCCGCGACTGGGACCGCGACGGCGAGTCGCCGACCCCCTGGCCGTGGATCTACGGCGACTCGATGAGCGTCCCGCCGATCTCGCCGCGCCAGCACCTGATGCTCTCGCCGACGCAGATGCGGCTGCTCGAGCTCTGGAAGGAAGGGGATTTCGAGTCCGACCTGGATCTGGACGCCGAGCCGGCGCGTGCGATCGAGGACGTGCCGGTGGGCGAGCAGCCGGCGACGCTGGACCGCGCTGCCCTCGCCTTCTGCCTCGCCGATGCCTTCCACCCCGGCTGCGAGGTGACCTGGCCGATCCGGCACACGTCGATGTACATGTCGCCGTTTCGCCTCCGCCACCGGGCGATCGGCGACCCGGAGCCGTCGTTCGGCAAAATCCTCACCCCGGACGCCGCGCTCAGCGTCGATGGCCCGCTGTACGGCCAGAGCCCCGGCAGCCTCACGCGCTGGATGGCGGTGCCGTGGCAGACCGACACGGCCAGCTGCCGCTCGGGCTACACGATGGGCTACGACCTGCGCTACGACCCGTATATCCCGACCTTCTGGGCCGCCCGGGTGCCCAACGACGTGCTCACCCGCAAGGACTACGAGGTCGTCATCGACGAAACGCGGCCGCTCGGGGAGCGGGAAGCGGCGTTCGAGCGACGCGCCGTCTGGCTGCGCTGGCTCGACCCCGAATACTGGAAGGCGATCGCACAGATGGTCACCGACTTCGGCAAGCTCGGCGTGGTCGAGACGCGACCCGGGCCCGCCGACGGCGCCTTCCCCGCGAGCATCCTGGTCGAGTCCGAGGTGACCTACGAGCACGAGGTCGACCGGCTCCGCAACCTCCACACCATTCATGTCCCCGAGGCGCGGGACCCCGAGGTCGCGGAGGAGGCGATCGCCGCCGCCATCGACGCCAGCGGCCTCCCGCCCGAGCAGGTCTCGGCGGGTTACCTGCCAAAAGTCGACCGTTTCGGACACGGCGGGCAGTAGGCCCCGGGCGGTGCTCGATGCCCTGATCGCGGGTGGCGGCCCGGGCGGGGCCG
The DNA here is from genome assembly GCA_963720455.1 of uncultured Thermoleophilia bacterium. GTDB lineage: Bacteria > Actinomycetota > Thermoleophilia > Solirubrobacterales > 70-9 > VAYN01. The sequence goes on from OY970392.1 coordinate 507,626, forward strand.
CGGCGGCGCTGGTGCTGGCGCGGGCGGGACGGCGCGTCCTCCTGGTCGACGCGACCCCGCCCGACCCGGCGCGGCTCCAGATCGGCGAGTCGCTGCCGCCCGCGGCCCGCCCGCTCCTGCGCGACCTCGGATTGCTGGCCGGACTGGAGTCCGGCGGGCACCTGCGGTCCTCCGGTACGGCCTCCGCCTGGGGCTCGGCGCGGGCGGCGGCGAACGACTTCGTCTTCGATCCCAACGGGTCCGGCTGGCACCTGGACCGGCGCCGCTTCGACCGCTCCTCGAGGCTGGCGGCGGCCGCAGCCGGGGCGGAGGTGCGCGAGGGCGTCACCGTGGGGGGCGGGACCCGCACCGCCGGCGGCTGGCGGCTTCGCCTCGGCGACGGCGAGGAGGTGGCTGCGCGCGCCCTCGTTGATGCGACCGGGCGGCGCGCCTCGCTGGCCCGCGCCCTGGGAGCCCGCCGGGAGCGCCACGACCGCCTCCTCGCCATCGTCGGCGCGGCGCCTGCGGGCGCCGACGATCTGGACGCGCGAACCGTGGTCGAGGCCGTGCCCGGCGGCTGGTGGTACACGGCGCTTGTCCCCGGCTGGCGCCGTGTCGTCGCCTTCATGACCGACTCCGACCTCGTCCCTCCCGGCGCCCGCACGCGGGCCGGCTTCGGGGCCGCGCTCGCCCGCACCGAGCACGTCGCCCCGCTGCTCGCGGGTGCCGCGATCGACCCGCAGACCGAGCCGGCCCACGGGTCGCGCCTGGACCCGCCCGCGGGCGACCGCTGGCTCGCCGTCGGCGATGCCGCCCTGGCGTTCGACCCGCTTTCCTCCCAGGGGATCCTCACCGCGCTCTACACCGGCATGCTGGGTGCGCAGGCCCTCGACGCCTTCCTGGGCGGTCACCACGCCGCGCTCGATCGCTACCGCGAGCGCCTCGCCGCCATCGCCGCCGCGTACCGGCGCAACCGGCTCCACGCCTACGCCGGCGAGTCGCGCTGGCCGGGCAGCCCGTTCTGGTCCCGGCGGCGAGCTCACGACCCCGCCACCTCCCTCGCGTACCTTTGAGGGAGGAGGGAACGAGATGAACCGACTAGGAAAGCTGATGACGATGCTGAATCCCGAGAAGACGCGGATGGTCACGCCGGAGGAGGCGCTGCCCGGTCGCAGCGAGCCAGGCTTCGAGATCCCCGACACCCACGCGGTGCTGGCGACGCCGCTGCGGCCGCCGTTCCCGGCGGGGACCGAGGTCGCCTACTTCGCGCTCGGCTGCTTCTGGGGCGCGGAGCGGCTGTTCTGGGGCCTGGACGGCGTCTACACGACGGCGGTCGGCTACCAGAACGGGACCACGCCGAACCCGACCTACGAGGAGGTCTGCTCGGGGCGGACCGGTCACGCCGAGGCGGTGCTGGTCGCCTTCGACCCGGAGAGGATCTCCTACGCCGAGCTGCTCAAGGTCTTCTTCGAGGAGCACGACCCGACCCAGGGGATGCGCCAGGGCAACGACGTCGGCACCCAGTACCGCTCCGGGATCTACTACGCGAACGATGCGCAGAAGGCGACCGCGGAGATGGCGCGCGACGCCTACGACGCGGATCTGCGCGCCGCCGGCAAGGAGCCGATCACGACCGAGGTCGAGCCCGCCGGGCCGTTCTACTACGCCGAGGAGTACCACCAGCAGTACCTGCACAAGGTGCCCGACGGCTACTGCGGTCTGGCCGGGACGGGGGTCTCCTGCCGCATCCCCGCGCCCGCCTCCTGACCGCGGCGTTGCACCGCGGGCGCGGCGAATAGCATCCCGCGCCCGTGGCACCCTCCTTCGGCTCCTACATAGCCGGCAGCTTCGCCCTGATCGGCATCGTTTCGGCGCTCGGCCTCGGCGGCTACTGGCTGCGGCGCTGGATCGTGCCCGAATTCTCGGGCGCCCTGGCCCGGCTCGCCGACGCGACGCTGGCGGTCGCGCTGCTGGTGCTCTGCCTGCAGCTCCTCGGTTCCCTCAGCCTTCTCCACTTCGGCTGGATCGTCGTCCTCTGCATAGCCGCCGGGCTCGGGGCGGCCTGGCTGGGTCGGCGCCAGGCGCCGGCTGGGCCGGGGCAGGAAATAGCGGCGCCAAGAGTGCAGACGGTCGCCCTGATGATCGCCCTCGGCGTCGCCTCCTTCACCGTCGCCGAGTGGACCTTCCCGGCTCAGTCGAGCCTCGACTTCGGGATGTTCGGCGGCGACACCACCTGGTACCACATGCCGTTCTCGGCGGCGATCGCGCAGGAGCACTCGACGATTCATCTCCACTTCACCGACCCGCTGCGGCTGGCGGCCTGGTTCTACCCGCAGAGCAACGAACTGATCAACGGCGCCGCGATCGTCCTCTTCAAGAGCGACTGGCTGGCGCCGCTGCAGAACCTGATCTGGCTGCCGATCGCGCTGCTTGCCGCCTGGTGCGTGGGCCGTCCCTACAGGGTCGGTCCGGCGACCCTGGTCGCCGCGGCGATCGTCCTCGACTCGGGGGTGATGATCGAAACCCAGCCCGGCGAGGGGCGCAACGACATCATGGGGCTTGCCTTCCTGCTCGCCTTCGTCGCCTTCCTGATCAACGGCCACCAGCGGCGGGCGCCGGCGAGCGGGGCGGTGCAGGACGCGCCCGAGCGCGACGCGCCGCTGCTCGACAAGGGGCCGCTGATCATGGCCGGCATCGCGGCCGGGCTGGCCGCCTCGGTCAAGTTCACCTTCCTGATCCCGGTGGTCGCGATCACGGTCGGGGTCGTGCTCTTCAGCGGCCGGGGGCGGCGCTGGACCACCGCCTGGGTGATGGCGGTGCCGATGCTCGTGGTCGGCGGCTACTGGTACCTGCGGGCGGCGATCAAGACCGGCGGCAACCCGATCCCGATCACCAAGTTCGGGCCGCTCAACCTGCCGACCCCGGACCAGATGCCGCTCGACCCGCGGCCGCGCTTCGCCGTCGCCCACTACCTGACCGAACCGACGATCTACCGGCGCTGGTTCTTTCCCGAGCTCGACAACGCCTTCGGGCCGCTCTGGCCGCTGATCCTGATCGTCGCCGTCGCCGCCGCCGTCTTCATCGTCGTGCGCTCGCGCAACCGGATCCTGCGGGTGGTCGCCGCCGCCGCCCTGGCGACCGCCTTCGTCTACGTCTTCACGCCGCTGACCGCGGCCGGCCAGGAGGGCTCGCCGACCGGGTTCTTCACCAACACCCGCTACCTGGTGCCGGGGTTGGTGCTGGCGATGGCGCTGCTGCCGATCGCGCGAGCCGCTGCGGGCGCCGGAGAGGCGCGCCTGGCAGACGCTGCTCTTCCTGACCGCGGTCTACGCGATCACGGTGCTGACGACGCCGCGCTGGTACCCGGGCTACATCGTCGGCACGGTCTTCCTCACCCTGCTGCTGGTCTGGGCGCCGGCGGCGCTCGGGCTCGGTCGCGGTCGCGGTCACGCTCAGCCGTCGCGCTCGTCGCCGGCGCGGCCGCGGTGATGGTTCTGCTGGCGGTGGTGCTCGGGCGGGCGCAGGAGGTCCAGTACGCCGACCAGCACTACACGAAATCGACCCTGTTCCTCGGCGAAGGCGGGCCGCAGAAAGCCTACGATTTCGCCCGCCAGCAGCAGGACAAGCGGATCGGCATCGTCGGCTCCAGCGAGATCATCTTCGGCCAGTACGGCTTCTACGGCGGCCGACCTCTCCAACCAGCGTCCAGTACATCGGCGTGCCAGGGACCGGACGGCACCTACCGCCTGGCCGACCAGCTGCCGCCAGTTCCGCCGCGAGATCAACGCCGGCGACTACGACTACCTGATCATGAGCCAGTACACGCAGGACTCGCCGCGAGGCCGAATACTGGTACCCGATCTACGCCTGGGTGAAAGACGACCCGGCGCTGAAGCTGGTGATCGACGAGCCGGAGATCGTCCCCCAGCCCGACTACGTCTTCAAGGTCAACGGCAAGCTCGACCCGGCCGGCTGCGCAAACCTCGGCAGCTAGCCAGAGTCGGGGCTCAGGCGGGCGCCAGAGCGTGCTCGCGGATCAGCTCGGCGGTGCGCTCGGGCTGCTCCCACCAGAACATGTGGCCGACGTCCTCGAGGGTCTCGAGGCGGGCGCCGGGGATGAGCGAGGCGATCAGCGGCCCGTTGGGATAGCCGAGCACGCGGTCGAGCGGTGCCGTGGATGACCAGGGTCGGGGCGGTGAGCCGGGCAGGCGGGCGCTGGTGTCGTGGGCGGTGATCGCCTGCACCTGGAAGCCGATCGTCTCCCGCGGCGCCGGCAGCGCCGCGGCCATCGCGGTGAACTCGGCGTAGCGGCTCTCCTCGGCGCGGAAGCCGGGGGAGAGGTTGAGCTCGTACATCGCCCGGAAGACCCGGTCCTGGTCGCCGGAGGCCATCGCCTCGACCAGGCCCTGGAAGTCGGCCGGGTCCATCAGCTGCGAGCCCTCGCCGCCGCAGTAGGTGCAGCCGAGCGTCAGCGAGCGCAGCCGGCTCGGGGTGGGCGAGCGCCAGCTCCTGGGCGATCATCCCGCCCATCGAGATCCCCAGCACGTGGGCGCTCTCGATCTCCAGCGCGTCGAGCAGGCCGGCGGTGTCGGCGGCCATCTCGGCGATCGAGAAGGCCTCGGTCGACCGGGCTCGAGAGGCCCATGCCGCGGTTGTCGAAGGAGATCGACCTCGAAGCTCTCGCTCGAGCAGCGAGGAGAACGGCCGCCCCCAGGCCAGGTGGTTGGCGCTCATCCCCTGGATCAGCAGCAGCGGCTCGCCCGCGCCGGCGCGCTCGTAGTTCAGCTCCGTCCCCGGCAGCTCGACCTTCGGCACGCCGCGATGGTATGCGAAGGGGGGCCCAGGAGGGCCCCTTCGACTCCCGGATTTTTGCGGCGCTACTGAGGGGCGGGTACGAACACGGTGAAGGAGACGAAGTCCGACGGCAAGGGCACGCCAGGTTCGAATTCAAAGAACTGGTAGGTGCGAACCTCAAGCTCGCCTTCCGCGCATTTCGAGAAGTTGCTTTCCCTCGCAAACGGTTCAACGAAAACCCCTTCGCGGCTTGAGTCCGCCCAGTTGCCGGAGGTGACCGGGTGCTCGATGCTCGTGCCTGGCGCTGGCGTCAGGCAATAGATGCCGAGTTCTTTTTCCCGCTGCGCTTCTTCTTCGCTTTCGGGTGGGAATCGTTCGACTGCGGTGAAGCCCGGGTGGGTCCCGAGAAACGTCGGGGGGCTTTTTCCCGGTTCTTCCGAGGGGATCACGGTGGCGTAGGCGCCGCCGTTGGTCGTGCCCTGCGGTCCCTGCGGCCCGACCGCTCCGGGGTCGCCTTTCGTTCCTTTCAGGGTCGTGACGGCGGCCGGCGTCAGCTTGCTGCTGTCGATCGTTGCCTTCTTGATCTTCTGGCCGGTGATCGCGCCGTTCTTGATCTGCTTGGTCCCGACGCTGTTCTTCGGCAGCTGGGCTGCGGCGTAGGCGCCGCCGCCGAGCAGCATGAACAGGCACAACGTCGAGATCACGTTCGCGTAAGTCAACTTGTCTGCGCAGAGTGCGCATGAGCCCTCCCAGTAGTTCAACTCTCTCCAATTGATCGGGCGCATTTCCGCCGATCGGCCGTCAAACTACCAGTGAGCCCCCGTAGCTCAGCTGGATAGAGCACCGGCCTTCTAAGCCGATGGTCGCAGGTTCGAATCCTGCCGGGGGCGTCGAGGTCCGTGGGCTCAGAAAAGGGTCGCTGAGTACTGAAACGTACCTTGACAGAAACTTGTGGGTCTCTAATCTTGCGTAATCCCCGGAAGCCGGGGCGTGAAGACAGGGAGCCACCGAGATAGCACCACGAGTCCTAAGCAGGGCTGACCGATCCCCATCAGGGGGTCCGGCTGCTGTTCGGGGGTTCCCGCACCGATCCGTTTTGCGATCGGGAAAACCAGCAAGGAGAAAGAGATGAGATACCTGAAGGCGCTGGGCCTGGCGGCTGTTGCCGCGATGGCCATGCTCGCGTTCTCAAGCGCGGTGGCGGCGATGCAGATCATTCCTACCACCGATTCGATCGATGGCGCCGAACTGGCGACCGTCGCAGCCGCGGCCTGCCTGTTCGCGGCGGCATGCACACGGGCTCCGAGACGAGCCTCCAATCAAAGGGAGAAGGCAATGACCCGTCTCTTGAGGCTGGACAGCCAAATCACAGTCACGACAGAAACCGAATTCACAAGCAGCCCGGGATGCGAAACCGGACACACGACAACGACACAGCGGCACCACAACGAGCAGATCAACCACAACGAAGAAGCCGATGAGAAAAGACACCTGAACCTTCGCCTTGCCGAGGCGTGCATATAGACGCTTTGCTCTGAATTCCAGTCTGCACAGCTAGCCAGCCTGTTTCGGGCCAAAGCCCCTCTTGTGCGTCGCCTGCCTGGCAGGGCGATCGCCGGCGCAGCGCGCCGGACCACGAGAGGCCATCGAGATGTCCCCGAAACAACCGCAGGATCCTTCCGATACAAAATCTCTGACAGGCGGCTCCGCCAACGGGGGCGGTGGCAGCGAGGGCAACGGCGCCGGCCCGAGCACAACGCCGGCCCAGGTCGATCAAGCCCTCCGGTGGGTGCAGCTGCGGCGTGCGGAAAACACATTGCGGATGGAGGAAGTCGAACGCGAAGACGCCGAAGCGACGACCCGGCATCGCCGGCATCTGGCCGAGGAAGCCGGCGACCGAGCCGCGTGGGAGCCGGATCGGCAGGAGATGGACCTGCGGGAGCGGCGCATGGGCCTGATCGAGCGCTTGACGAGCCTGATCGTGGCCCCGGGCGCGACGATCTTCGCGATGGTGACACTGTCCCAGGGCACGGCCTCTCAGCCCCTGGTCATATCCACCGCGGCCGGCGCGAGCGGACTCACCCTGTTGCTCTATCGCTGGCGGCTTTCCCGCCGTCAGTAGCCCGGCGGGTGGCGGACGACGAAGCCCGCGGTGGGGCGGCCGCCGAGGTGCCAGCGCGGGCCGGTGCCGCTTTCGGTGCCGGAGGTGTCCCAGCGCAGGCCGGCGATCTCGGCGAAGGTGTGGCCGGCGTTGGCGTAGACGGTGATCCACTTGCCGGGGCCGGCGGCGCCCCAGCCCTCGAGCTCGCTGGAGGTGAGCGGGCGGGGAATCATGCCGCCGCCGAAGAGGGCGAAGCTGACCGAGCCCGAGCAGTCGTAGCCGTGGGAGTAGAAGGAGCCGTGGCCGCCGCCCCAGATGTAGGGGCGGCCGACGATCAGGTTGGCGTTGTTGATCACGTCCTTGACGGCCTGCGGGCGCGTCGGGGGGCGGCAGGGCGATGCCGGTGAGCAGGATCGAGGTCTCGCCCCCCGCCGCCACGCTCGCGTTGGCGAAGATCTTTTCCCGGTCGGCGGCGCTGTGGCGGGGGACCGCGGTGCCGTTGGAGCCGGCGGAGGCGGGAGGCAGGGTCGAGGGATCGCCGGGGACGATCCGGTCCAGGGTGTCGGCCGGGGAGGAGCGGGGGGCTTGCGCATCGGCTTCGGCCTCGATCCGTTCGCGCGCTTCCATCAGCGCCAGGCCGTAGCCGATCGCGCCCAGCGCTTCGTCGGCATTGGTGCCCGCGACGATCGCTGTGAGCACGGTGCTGCCGAGCGTCCCGAAGCGCCTGCTCCGGGCCCTTTTGCGGCGGCGCGGCGGCGGCGCTCAGCGGCAGCGCCATGCAGGCGAGCGCGCAGGCCGACACGGCTTTGGGGAGATGTCTCATTCCAACTCTGACCGGGACCACGATAATGACCCGCGCATGGAGGGAATCAGTCTCACCCACATCGGCGGCCCGACCGTCCTGATCGAGGTCGGCGGTTGGCGGCTGCTGACCGACCCGACCTTCGACTCGCCCGGCCGCAAATACAACTTCGGCTGGGGGACCAGCTCGCGCAAGCTGGCGGGCCCGGCGATCGCCGCTGCCGATCTCGGCCAGATCGACACGGTCCTGCTCAGCCACGACCATCACGACGACAACCTCGACGACGCGGGGCGGGCGCTGCTTCCCACGGCCGGCGCGGTGGTGACCACGGTGCCCGGAGCGAAGCGGCTCGGCGGCAACGCCCGCGGGCTGGCGGCCTGGGGGACGACCCTGCTCGAGGCGCCGGGGCGGCCGTCGATCGAGATCACCGCGACCCCGTGCCGCCACGGTCCGCCGCTGAGCCACCCGATCGTCGGCGAGGTGGTCGGCTTCGCCCTGCGCTGGGAGGGCCAGGAGCACGGCGTGCTCTGGATCTCCGGCGACACGGTCCTCTACGACGGCGTCCGCGAGGTCGCCGACCGGCTCGACGTCGACACGGCGCTGATCCACCTCGGCGGCGTCCGCTTCCCGGTCACCGGCCCGCTGCGGTACACGATGACCGCGGCCGAGGCGGTCGAGCTCTGCGAGGAGATCGAGCCACGAACGGTGATCCCGATCCACTACGAGGGCTGGAAGCACTTCCGCCAGGGCCGCGAGGCGATCGAGCGCGAATTCGCCAGCGCTCCGCCGGCGTTCCGCGAAAGCGTCCGCTGGCTGCCGATCGGTAGCGCCGTTGAGTTTTGAGCCCTTATAGGGGCTAAAAACTCCACAGCGTCTCTCTAGGTGTTCTGGTACAGCGGGTCCGTCGCCGCCCTCGGGCGGGGTGAGGCGGCCGCCCTTGGCGGTGATCGCGCCGCACTGGACGCAGTTGGTGTAGTTGACGATCACGTCGACCTCGCCGCTCTCGGGGGCGTCCTCGGGGATCTCGTAGACGCCGGCCGGGCACATCCAGGCCCAGGTCTCGGCGATCTCCCGCGGCACCCGCTTCTGCACCCGGATGTGGTTGGGCGCGTCGTCGCGGGTCGCGTTGCCGCTGATGAAGACGCTGGAGAGCTTGTCGAAGGTGTACTTGCCGTCCGGGCTGGGGATAGCCGTCCTTGGTCTTGCCGACGAACATCGGCTGGGCGTCGTTGCGGTGGATCTTCCAGCGCCCGCCGGGGAAACGGCCCTTGGTCAGCGATCATCAGGTTGACCAGCGGCCCGCCTTTGATCAGCCCCTTCTGGAACGGCTGGCGGGTGTTGCGCTGCTCGTAGAGCTCCTTGCCGATGAACGAGTCCTCGATCGCCTGCTCGTAGGCGGAGAAGTCGTCGCTGTCCTCCTTCAGCGAGGCGTAGATCGACTCGGCGGCGAGCATCCCCGCCTTGATCGCGTAGTGGACGCCCTTCAGCGCCGCCAGGTTGAGCATGCCGGCGGCGTCGCCGGCGATCACCGCGCCCGGGGCGGAGAGTTTCGGCATCGCCCAGTAGCCGCCGGCGGGGATCGCCTTGGCGCCCCAGCTGACCCGCTCGCCGCCCTCGAGGATGTCGCGGACCAGCGGGTGGGTCTTGAACTGCTGCAGCAGGTCGTGGGCGGAGGTGGTGGCGTCGGCGTAGTCGAGGTCGAGCACCCAGCCGATCGAGACCAGATCGTCGCCGGTCTTCTCGTCCACCATCGGGTAGATCCAGGAGCCGCCGATCTGGTGGTACCTGGCGGAGATCTTCAGCGGCCAACCGGCGAGGGTGTGGATCACGCGGTCGAGCGGCTTCTTCACCTTCCAGACCTCTTTCACGCCGAGCTCCCAGACCTGCGGCTCGCGCCCCTCGTCGAGGTCGAACTCCTGCACGGCGGCGTCGGTGAGGTGGCCCCAGCAGCCCTCGGCCAGGACCGTCGCCTTGGCGGCGATGTCGGTGCCGGGCTCGAAGTTGCCGAGCTCTTCGCCCTCTTTGCCGCGGCCTTTGTCGCCGGAGCGCACGCCCTTGACGGCGCCGTCCTCGACGATCAGCTGCGTCGCGGCGGTCTCGGTCAGCAGGTAGGCGCCGTTCTCCTCGGCCTGGGTCTGCATGTAGCGGCAGAGGGCGGAGACCGAGATCACCTCGTTGCCGTGGTTGCGCTGCGGCGGCGGGGGCGGGATGCGCAGCTTGCGCTTGCCGTTGGGGAGGAGGTAGATCGCCTCCTTCTTGACCTCGCCGAAGGCGAAGCCCTGCTGGCGCCACTGCTCGCGGCTGAGGTCGGGGAACAGCTCCTCGCAGCGCGCCCGGGCGCATCACGGCGCCGGAGAGGTTGTGGCCGCCGCAGGTCTTCGCCTTCTCGATCACCGCGACCGGGACCTCGCCGAGCTTCTCCATCGTCTCGGGGTCGTCGGCCAGAAGCTGCAGCAGCCGGTTGGCGCAGGCGAGGCCGGCGGTGCCACCGCCGACGATCGCGACCCCGATCTCGATGCGGTCGTCCTCGCCGTCGAGGGAGCGCTTGACGAACTCCCTCCCGACGTCGACGGGGGGTGGGAAATCGGCCGGGGAGACCTTGCCGCTGCTGGAAGCCATGTGACAGCCTTTCGTGTCGATTGACTTGTCAGTCAATCGTACTTGCCCGACCCTCCTGCCTCCCTGGTCGAACCGCTTCCCGCCGGAACGCGCGGCGCGACTGGACCTGGGCTTAAGCATCGTTGTATATTCAGGCGAACCTTGATCAATCATGGTTCCTCACCCCACGATGCGTCCGTAGCTCAATTGGCTAACGACCACTTGCTCGTGCCAAGAAGATGGCGCGCTGCGATCACTCAGTCGGCGTCGAGACTTCGTCTCGTATCGGCCGACGATCGCGCTCTGTCGCTTTTGCGGCTTCCGCGTGTCCTCTCTTCGACGGTGCGGCTTCGGTTAAAGAGCAGCGGCCTTTGGCGCCGCAGATACGGGTTCGATCCCCGTCGGGCGCTCTTACCCGCCAACCACCTGCCCCTTCGGGCGGGGTAGCCGGATGAGCGCTCCCAGCCCCGAGAACGGCCGCCCGAGCGGCGGCTACGACTTCGAGGCTGTCGAGCTGAAGTGGCAGCAGCGCTGGGCGGAGGCGGACGTCAACGCGACGCCGGACCCGACCAGCGGGCGGCCCTGCTACGTCTTCAACACGCCGCCGTTCACCTCCGGCGAGGCGCACATGGGCCACGTGCGCAGCAACTCGATCGGCGACAGCTTCGCCCGCTTCCGGCGCGCCCGCGGCGACGCGGTCCTCTACTCGCTCGGCTTCGACGCCTTCGGCCTGCCCTCGGAGCTCGGCGCGATCGCCAACGACCTGACGCCGCAGGAATGGGTCGACCGGTGCTGCCGGCAGTTCCAGGAGCAGTTCACCCGCCTCGGCTTCTCCCACGACTGGGCGCGTACCTTCGTCTCCAGCGATCCGGAGATGTACCGCTGGTCGCAGTGGCTGTTCCTGAAGCTGCTCGAGAAGGACCTCGTCTACCAGCGCGAGGGCCAGGTCGAGTGGTGCGCCGGCTGCCGCACCGTGCTGGCCAACCTGCAGGTCGAAGACGGCCTCTGCTGGCGCTGCCACGAACCGGTCGAGCTGGTCAATCGCAACCAGTGGTACCTGCGCCGCAGCGCCTACAACGAGGAGCACCACGAGCGGCTGGACGAGATGACCGAGTGGAGCAAGATCGCCCTCGCCGCGCAGCGCGCGACCCTGGGCCCCGTCGAGGGCGTCGAGTTCGAGGCGCAGGGCCTCGACGGCGCTCCGATCGCTCTCTTCACGACCTTCCCCGACGCGATCGGCGAGGCCGAGTTCGTGCTGATCTCCCCCAACCACCCCGAACTCGAGCGCTGGACCGCCGGCGCCGAGGTGACCGAGCGGCTGAAGGCGCTGCGCCGCGGCGGCGGTCGGCGCGAGGAACGTCGGGACGCCAACCTGCTGGCCGTCGACACGGGGACCATGGCCATGGTCCCGGGCGTCGAGGATCCGCTGCCGGTGCTGATCTCACCCTCGGTCGACGGCCGCGTCGGCGCCACGGCGCTGCTCGGGGTCCCCTCGCAGGACGACACCGACAAGCGCCTGCGCGAGTTCGTCCCCGACAAGACGATGGGGCTGAAGTTCAAGGGCTCCTCCGGGGCGCCGAAGACGAAGCCGGCGATTCGCTTCCGCGCCGAAGACTTCACGATCTCGCGCCAGCGCGCCTGGGGCGCGCCGATCCCGTTGATCCACTGCGAGAAGTGCGGGACGGTGCCGGTGCCGCTCTCCGACCTGCCGGTGCGGTTGCCCGACAACCTCGCCTCCGAGCCCGGCGCCGGCCTCGACCGTTTCCCCGACTTCCTCGAGTGCACCTGCCCGAGCTGCGGCGAGCGCGCCCGGCGCGAGGCCGACACCCTCGACTGCCACATCGACGCGGCCTGGTCGCACTTCCCCGAGGCGGTGCCGCCGGAGAGTCGCTCGGAGGACCTCTTCGACCATCCCGACCTGCGGCACTGGATCCCCGTGCGCCAGCTCGTGCAGGGCGCCGACAACGGCCAGTTCAGCCTCAACATGCGCCTCGGCGGCAAGCTGCTGCGTGACATCGGTGCCGCCGACTACCTGCCCGACGGCGAGCCCTTCGCCGCCTCGCTGATGCACGAGATGGTCCAGAAGGACGGCCGCAAGATGAGCAAGCACCTCGGCAACGTGGTGGCCCCGCAGGACCTGGTCGCCGAGCACGGGGCCGACGCGGTGCGCTTCGCCGTCCTCTACGCCGCCGCGCCCAGCCGCGCCTTCGACTGGAACGACCAGGCGCTGCGCTACTGCACCTCCTTCCTCGCCAAGTTCCGGCGCTACGCGCAGCCACGCCTGGAAGCGCGGACCGAGCTGCCGCAGGGCGCCGCCATCGACAGCGGCGACAAGCTGCGCTCGCGACTCTCGCTCTGGTGCGACACGGCGATCAAGCGGATCACCGAGCACTACGAAGAGCTGGAGATGCACCAGGTGACCCGCAACCTGATCCGCTTCTTCGAGCGGGTCGAGAGCTTCGAGGAGCGGGTCGTGAAGCAGCGCGGGAAGCTCGGCGAGGAGGACACAGACGCGCAGGCGATCGCGCTGCTGCAAGTGACGCGGATGCTGGCGCCGGTCTGCCCCCACCTCGCCGAGGAGCTGTGGAGCATGGCGGGACGGGAGGGCTTCGTCTGCCAGGCGCTCTGGCCCGAGCCGAGCGCTCGCGCCGGCAAGGGTAAGAAGGAGAACCGAAAAAAGAACGACGAGAGTAGGGAGCCAGAGTATGCGCACTCTTGAGTTGGCACCGGCCGTCTCCAAAGGCCTCGAGCTGGCCGCCGCCGAGGCGAGCCTCGACATGCTGCCGAGGGCGATCGGCGCCCAACTCGCGCCATACCTGCCGGCGCCCGTTCACGAGGCGCTGATCGGCTTCCGTCAGGGCTGCGACGGCGGTGCGCTGATGGTGCAAGGCGTCGGCCCGGGCGAGGTTCCCGAGGACGCCGAGACCTTCATCGACCTGGCGACCGCCTCGCCGCTGCTGCTGGGTCTGGTCTCGCTGCTCGCGACCCCGGTGGCGGCGCGCGATGAGTGGGACGGCGCCGCGCTGACCGACATCAAGGTGACGCCGGGGCTCGAGAACACGGTTTCCAGCAAGGGAAAGGGCGGGCTGCCGCTACACCAGGAGTCCCAGCACCTGGATTTTCCGCCCGATGGGCTTGCGCTGCTCACGGTGCGGGGCGGCAGCCCGACCCGCTTGGCCCCGACCCCCGACATCGTCGAGGCGGTCGAGTCGGCCGACGCCGGTGCGCTCGAGGCGCTGCGCGAGCCCCAGTTCCGGCACCGGATGCCCGACAGCTACGGCGGCGACGGGGCGGGGGAGGAAATACCGGTCCTGCTCGGCGACGAGACGATGCCGGAGCTGAACGTCGACCTCGCGACCACCGAAGCGACGACCGAGCAGGGGAACCGGGCGCTCGGGGTGCTGGCGGAGGCGACGCGGTGGGTCGCCCAGGACCTGGCGCTGACGCCCGGCACGCTGCTGATCTTCGACAACCGCCGCTGGCTGCACGGCCGCGGCAGCGCGATCGCCGCCAGCCCGGACCGCTGGCTCCTGCGCAGCCTCTTCGTCTACGACAGCTGGCGCGCGCAGGGTCACATCCACGACGGCGCCAGCGAGCTCGCGGTCTTCGTGTAGCAGCGAGCTCGGGCGTCTTCGCGTAACTTCGGGGGCTCCTGTCGACTTTGTTGCCCATAGCGCAACAAAGTCGACAGGGCGAGCGGGATTAGAGTTCTCCCACCATGGGAGAGCTGATCCTCTACGCGATCCCGACCTTCGTGCTGCTGCTGGCGGTCGAGCTCTGGTCCTTCCGGATCGCCGCCGACGAGGACCTGGTCGGGTACGAGTCGCGCGACACGCGCACCAGCTTGGCGATGGGCGGCGGCAACGTCGTCATCAAACGCGGTCTGGAAGCTCGTCGTGGTCGTCGTCTACGCCGGCCTCTACGAGCTGACGCCGCTGCGGATGCCGGCTGACGAGTGGTGGACCTACGTCATCCTCTTCTTCGCCGACGACCTCGCCTACTACTGGTTCCATCGCATCCACCACGAGGTGCGGGTCTTCTGGGCCAGCCACGTCGTCCACCACTCCTCCCAGCACTACAACCTCTCGACCGCGCTGCGGCAGACCTGGACGCCGATGACCTCGCTGCCGTTCTGGGCCGGGCTGGCGCTGCTCGGCTTCCAGCCCTGGATGATCCTCACCCAACAGGCGATCAGCCTGATCTACCAGTTCTGGATCCACACCGAGCGGATCGGGCGGCTGCCGGCGCCGATCGAGTTCGTCTTCAACACGCCCTCGCACCACCGCGTTCACCACGGCTCCAACGAGCTCTACCTCGACCGCAACTACGGTGGCATCCTGATCGTCTGGGACCGCCTCTTCGGCACTTTCCAGGGTGAGACCGAGAGGCCCCGGTACGGGCTGACGCAGAACCTGCGCACCTTCCGGCCGACCCGGGTCGCCTTCCACGAGTTCGCCGCGATCGCCCGCGACGTGCGCGGCGCGGCCAGCTGGCGCCACCGGCTCGGCTACCTCTTCCGTGGCCCCGGCTGGTCGCCGGACGGGCGCGGCGGCGGTACCCGCGGTTAGACCTTCCTGGGCGGGGCAGGGTTCAGCGCGAGCGCGGACGGGGCACCCGCAGGCGGGCCCAGGAGGGGCTCTGGCCGTCCTTCGGCGGGCAGGTCAGCTGCTCGCCGGCCGTGCTCGCGGAGACGCAGACGACGCGGCTCCCGCTGACCGGCAGCGCGAAGGTGTAGTCGACGTCGCCGTGGAGGTTCGACGCCAGCGTCGCCTGCAGGAGGGCTTTCTTCCGCGGCTTCAGGCTCATCGCGCGGAAGCGCAGGGAGCTGTTGGGAATGTCGAGCGCGAGCACGCGTACCCGCAGCGTCCGGGCGCCCCGCTTCCCCTTCCACCTGAAGTTGAGCTGAGGCTCCTCGCTGCGCTGGGGGATCCGCACCACGAGGCAGCCGCTTGCGTCGGGTTCTTCGTAGCAGCTCGACCGTGACTTGTCCGAGGCTCGTACACCGATGTCCTGGAAGTTCCCCGGCGGGACGTTGACGACGAGCCGGCGTTCGACGTCGCCGTCTTTGTCGGGAGCGAGGCTCGCTGAGTAGAACGGCCGACCGACTCTGTAACTCACCACGGTGCGGTTCCTTTTCTCTTCTTCGATCTCGTAGAGGGCTCGACCGCGACAGTCAGGTCTTGGTCGGCGCGCAGCTTGCTGTTCTCGATCGTCACCTTGATCGCCGTGCTGCCCTTGCTTTCGACCGGTTTTGCCGTGATCGTCGGGTCGGGTCGGTCGGAGGCGAGCTCCAGGCCCGCCCAGGTGACGAGGATCAGGCCGATGGCCAGCAGGCCGTTGCCGACGATCAGGAGGACCCGCTCGCCGGTGCTGCCCTGGTTCAGGACCCAGGCGGCGATCGCCCCCAGCGTGACGGCGATCAGGATCAGCGCGATCCCGGTGTGGGAGAGGAAGCTGTGGTTGCGCCAGATGTTCTCGAGTTCGTCGGATTTGACGCCGATCGCGGTGAGGGCGCCGGCGATCAGCGTCATGCCGCCGAGGAGGTAGGCGGCGCCTTTGTTGTCGGTGCCGACTTTGGGTATTGCGTCCGCGAGGGCCATGGGCGAATGACCCTAACTACTTAAGGATGGTTGTGCCTAACCGTATGGGTATGGATGCTGCGCTCAGCAGGTGTGAATCCCGGCGGCGCTCTTCACCACCTCGAAGGCGCTGCCGGGGATCCGCTTCAGCTGGTTGAGGTTCTCGTCGTCCCAGCGGCGGTCGCTGCTGCCGCTGAAGTACCAGTTGGAGCCGTTGTCGGCGACGATCAGGCCGTAGCGCTTCATCGCCTCGGCGATCGTGCGGGCGGGGCCGCTGAAGCGGCCGAGCCCGTAGCCGGCCTTGAGCCGCAGCCGCAGGCCCATCGGCGGCGCGCCGGCGCTGGCGGTGTCGCCGGCGCAGTGGGAGGCGGGGTGGATCCAGGCGTCGCGGGTGCTCTCGAAGGTGACGCGGATCGCGTGTTCGAGGCGGCCGGCGGCGACTTCGTCGTAGCGGACCAGGCCGGGGAAGATCGGCAGGCCGGCGGCGTCGGCCGAGGTCCAGCCGTCGGGGCGCAGCGCGGTCGAGCGCAGGTCCCAGGCGACGCCCGAGTCGGCGTTCCAGTGCGGCTGCGGCTTGGCGACGTAGAAGGCGCGGTAGAGCTCGTAGAGCTTGCAGCTCGGAGCGGTCGACGGCGAGCACGTGGCGGTCGCCGTCGCTGCCGTTGCCGCCCTCGACCGGGGCGCCGGCCGGGATCGGGAACGGCCCGTGGTCGCTCTCGTCGCCGTAGGCGGTGTAGTGGACGGGGAGCTCGCGCTGGCCCGGGCCGACGACGGCGAAGGGGAAGCCGTAGGGGCGGGGCGAGCCGAAGTCGGGGTGGAGGTGGTCGCCGCCGTGGGCGTTGATGTAGGAGATGTAGGCGGCCGAGCGCGGGTCGCGCGGCGCCTTGGAGACGTCCTGGTTCCAGGCGGCCTGGTTGGGAAGCGACGGAGCGCGGGGCGAGAGCGCGGCCGGCGGGTCGGGGAAGACCTGGCAGGAGCCGAGGCTCGGGTAGGGGCCGAGGGCCTGGGCGGGGGCGGCGGCGAGCGCTGCGAGCACGGCCGCGCCGGCGAATATGAGGGCAGGCTGGCGCGCTCCCTGAGTTTTCCTCGCCCTGGCGGGGAAAATCCTGGATTCGTCACCGGGGCCGGTGTTCCTCGCGCACGGTCAGCCTGCCGACCTCGAGCTCCTCGACGTCGAGCTTGCCGATCTTGGCCTGGCGGATCGCCAGCCGGCCGACGGCGAGGCGCCCGATCGCAAAGCCGCCGATCGCGGCGGCGCCGACGGCGAGCGCGCCGATCGCGACGGCGCCACGGGCGTTGCGCGCCGGTCGCCGAGGCAGCGGCGGACTTGGGGAGGAGGAGGGCGATGCTGCGTGGCTTGGCCATCGCGGCAACCGTAGCGCGGCTAGCCTGGGGCGCAGGATGTGCGTGGACGAGCGTCCCACCCTGCTGGCGATCCAGCACGTGCCCTGGGAGGGCCCGCACCGGATCCTCGACGCCTGCGGTGCCCTGCACGTGCACACGGTGAAGCCGCTCGCGGGTCAGCCGCTGCCGGCGCACGAGGAGGTCGCCGGCGCGGTCGTCATGGGCGGGCCGATGAACGTCGACGAGGTCGAGCGCTTCCCTGCCCTGGCCGCCGAGCGCGAGTGGCTGGCGGGAGCGGCGGAGCGGGGGATGCCGGTGCTCGGCATCTGCCTCGGGGCGCAGCTGCTGGCGCGGGCGCTCGGGGCCGAGGTGAGGGCTGGGGAGGGGCCGGAGCTCGGCTTCGCCCCGGTCGAGGTCAGCGATCCCGAGCGACCCGGTCCTCGGCCGGCTCGCGCCTCGCACCGACGTGCTCCACTGGCACGGCGATGTCTTCGACCTGCCCGCCGGCGCCCAGGACCTCGCATCCTCGGAGCGGACCGGGTGCCAGGCCTTCCGCGCCGGCAACGCCTGGGGCGTGCTCTTCCATCCCGAGGCCGACTTCGCCCTGGTCGAGGCCTGGCTGGCGGTGCCGGAGATGATCGACGAGGCCTGCGCGGTGCTCGGCAACGACGGCACCCACGCGCTGCCGGAGCGGGCGGGCGAGGTCGAGGCGGTGTTGATCGAGCGGACCACCCCGGGCTTCGAGGCGTTTGCTGAGATCGTCGCCGGCGGACGGGCGATCGCCGCCGCCCGCTAGCAGCAGCTGATCGGCGGAACAGTAAATCCCGCCCTGGCCCGCTAAATTGACTCCAGCGCGGTGGGCGTAGCTCAGTTGGTAGAGCTCCTGGTTGTGGTCCAGGCGGTCGCCGGTTCGAATCCGGTCGTCCACCCTTCTTAAACGGCGTCTCTGCTGATGCGGTTTGCCGGCTGTCCGGAACCTTCCCTCACCTAATTGTGGTCCAGGCGGTCATCGGTTCAGCGCCTGCTGGTCGGGCAACTTACGACCCGATTGCCTCGCTTTCCTCGCGGCGGTGGAGCTGAACGTGAGAGGGTTGCTGAGCTCTCCAGCCCAGCAGGCAACGCACCGCTCTCGAAAGGAGCCCCTCTCAGTCATGCCTCGCAAGATCTGGCTTGTCGCCGCACTCGTTCTCTTCAGTTTCGGTCTCATCGCTACGGGCTGCGGCGGGTCGGACTCCGACGGCGACGGCTCGGGGACTTTCAGGGTGGGGCTCGAGGCGCCGCTGTCCGGCGAACAGGCGGTGCTCGGAGAGGGGATGTTGAAGGGGGCGGAATTGGCCGCGGATCGGCTCAACGAGAGCGGTGGGATCCTCGGTGAGGAGGTCGAGGTCGTGGCCATCGACGATGCCGCCGATCCCGCGACCGGGGTGAAGGCGGCGAAGGCGGCCATCGGGGAAGGGCTCGACGGCATCGTCGGCCCCTATAACTCCGGCGTCGGCATCGAAACCCTGCCGCTCTACCTAAAGGCCGGCCTGGTGCCGATCAGGCTGACCTCCGACGCGTCGACCAACAACCTTGGATTCACCCTGCAGCCGATGAGTTACCAGATCGCACCGGTCGCCTCGCGGGCGCTGACCGAGTGGCTCGGCGCCAAGTCCGTCGCGATCGCCTACGACCCGACCCAGAACTACACCGTCTCGGTCTCCAAGAAGCTGAAGGGCTCGCTCGAAGCGGTTGGCGTCACCGTGACCGCTTACGCGAAGGTGCAGCCCGGCAAGAACAGCTATGCCGACGTCGTCGAGAGGCTCGCCTCGGCCGACCCGGATGTCATCTACGCCGCGGTCTACTTCCCGAGGGCGGCCTGATCGCCAAGGAGATGCGCCAGGCCAAGGTGCGGTCGCAGTGCATCGCCGACTACGCCTCCTACGACACCGGCTTCGTCGAAACCGCCGGCGTTGCGGCCGCCCGGGCCTGCCCGGTGGTCGGGGTGCCGGCGCCCCAGGACTTCGCTGGCGCCGCGGCCAAGGTCGGCGAGTACGAAGATCAATTCGGCCAGGCTCCCGGCACCTGGAGCCCCTACACCTACGATTCGCTGAACTTCCTCGCCGACGGCGTAAGCAAGGCGGGGGGTACGGCACCCGCCAAGCTCGAAAAGGCGCTCGCCGGCGTCAGGGGCTGGAAGGGCTGGACCGGCTCGGTGACGATCGACCCTCGGAGCGGGAACCGCAATCCGGCGACGGTGACGATCGTCGAGACGGATCAGGACGGGCAGCTCCACGTCGACGAGGCCTGGGCGAAGGCGGTCGGCGCCCCCTACTACTAGTAGTAGTAGGGGAGCCGGACGAGCGGACTGGCTCGGAGCAGTCACGCACTGTGTGAGGCATCTCACTGGCGCTGGCTCGGCAGCCAGTCTATGACTAGATAGACGCCGTCGACCAGGAGGCAAGCATGAGTGCACGCTCCGCTCTACCGCCCGGCCCTTCGCTTCCCACGGCCATGCAGTTGGCCGGGTTCTGGACGCGGCCGCTTGCTTTTCTCGAGCAGTGTCGGGCACGGTACGGCAGGCGGTTCACGATCAGGCTGCCGCTCTCGCCGCCGTTCGTGATGCTCAGCGATCCCGATGAGGTGAAGCAGGTCTTCACGGCCCCGCCTGATGTCCTGCACCCGGGGGAGGGGGCCCGCCGCGTGCTGGAGCCGGTCGTGGGCAGCAACTCGGTCCTCCTGCTCGACGAAGGGGCGCACATGGAGCAGCGCAAGCTGATGCTCCCGGCCTTCCACGGCGAGCGGATGGAGCGCCTCACCGGGCTGATGGAGGAGGTGACGGCCGAGGAGGTCATGGCTCTGCCGAGGGAAACGCCGGTCGCTCTCCACCCCCGGATGCAGGAACTGACGCTGAAGATCATCCTCCGCGCGGTCTTCGGCCTCGACCCGGGCTCCCGCTTCGACGCGCTGCGCGAGCGGCTGCAGCGAATGCTCGCCTTCGGCGATCGCCCGATCAGCCTGATGCCGCCGAAGGCGGAAAGCCTGCCGGCGCGCATCGCCGAACGCGCCGGCCCCTTCGCTCAGTTTCTGCGGATGCAGGAGGAGGTCGACGAGATCATCTTCGCGCTGATCGCCGAGCGGCGGGACGAGGGCTCCGCCGGCGACGACGTGCTGGCGATGCTGGTCGAGGCGAGGCACGAGGACGGTTCGCCGATGAGCGAGCAGGAGATCCGCGACGAGCTGCTCACCCTGCTTGTCGCCGGTCACGAGACGACCGCCACCTCGCTCGCCTGGGCCTTCTCGCGACTCGTCCACGAGCGCCCGGTTCTCGACCGGCTGGTCGGGGAGATCGACGCCGGCGAGGACGCCTACGTGACCGCGACGATCCAGGAGACGCTGCGGGCGCGTCCCGTCCTCCCCAACGTCGCGCCGCGGCTGGTCGCGAAGCCGATCGAGGTCGGTGGCTGGACCTATCAACCGAACTGCAGCCTGGTCGCGAACGGCTACCTGCTCCACCACGACCCGGAGATCTACCCCGATCCCTACGCCTTCCGCCCCGACCGTTTCCTCGACGAGCCGCCCGGCACCTACACCTGGATCCCGTTCGGCGGCGGCCGCCGCCGCTGCCTCGGCGCCAGCTTCGCGATGCTCGAGATGAAAGTGGTCCTCCGCACCCTGCTCGGGGCCTGCGAGGTGAGTCCCACCGGCGACGGGACCGAGGTCGCCCAGCGGCGGAACATCACCGTGCGCCCCGCCCGCGGTGCCCGGGTCGTGCTCGCTGCGCGCTCGCGAGTGCCCGCGGCCGCTTAGCGGACGGTCGCTATCCGAGCAGCCCCAGCTCGCCGGCGCGGTGGCTGGCCTCGACGCGGGAGCGGCAGTCGAGCTTGCCGAGCAGGTTGCGGACGTGCATGTCGACGGTGCGGGGGCTGATGAAGAGCTCCTGGGCGATCTCGCGGTTGGTGCGGCCGATCGAGACGTGGCGCAGGACCTCGAGCTCGCGCCGCGTGAGCTGGACGCCGTCGGTCTGCGTCGCGGCCCGGCCGCCGAGGCGCTGGGCGACCGACTCTCCGAGCGCCGCCACCTCCTTGGCGGCTTCGGCGGCGAGGGGCCGGGCGCCGAGCTTCGCTGCCGTCCGGTAGGAGTCGCAGAGCCGCTCGAGCGCCTCCTCCCGCTCTCCCGCCGCGGCCAGCACGACCCCGGCGCGCAGTTCGATCTGCGCCCGCTCGAACGGCACCGCCAGCGAGCGGTGCAGCTCGACGGCCCGCGACAGATGCTCGGCCGCCGCCGCCTCGTCGCCATCGAGCAGGGCCGTCTCGCCGATCGCCTGCGCCAGCGCCGCCAGCGCGTCGCCGTGCCCGGCCTTCGAAGCCATCCGCGCCAGCGCCTCGGTGCAGGCGTTGACTTCGGCGCGGTCGCCCTGCCGCGCGAAGAACGCCGCCGCCCAGCGGATTCCCCACACCGCGTAGTGGTGGTCCTCGCTGGCCTCCCAGCGGGTCAACAGAGCCCTGCAGTGCGCCGCCGCCTCGTCCTCCAGACCCTCTGCCGCCGCGACCTGGGCGAGCCCGGTGGTCGCGTCCATGTACATGTTGTAGTGGCCGACCGAGGAGGAGACCGAGCGCGAGGCCGAGAGCATGCGCCGGGCCGAGGAGAGCTTGCCCTGGAAGGCGTGGATGGCGCCGACGAGCCCCTCGGCGACCCATGCGGCCGTGCCGGCGTCGATCAGTTCGCGTCCCAGCTCGCAGGCGCGCGTCCATTCACCGCGCTCGCGCAGGACGTAGACGAGGCAGGTCAGGCAGGCGACCTCGGTCCCCGCGTCGCCGTCGGTCCGGCAGAGCCGCAGGGCGGTGTCGAGCGCCTCCTGCGCGCGACGGTAGTCGGCCGAGTCGTAGAGCACGAGGCTGAGGCGCTGGTAGAGCTCGGCCGCGACCGGCGTCAGGTCGTGTTCCAGCGCCAGGGCGAGGCCGCCCCGAACCGTCTCCAGCCCGGTCTCGAAGCTGTCGCCCTTCGCCTGCACCACGCCCAGCAGCCCCATCGCACGCGAGCGGAGATCGAGCCGCTCCGCCGCCTCCGCATCGTCCAGCGCCCCCCGTGCGAGCTCGATCGCCTCGTTGTAACGGGCTCCCCGGCGATGGTGGTCGGCCATCGTCAACCGCTCGAGCGCGGCGTCGCCGAGCTGCCCGTTCGCCGCGAAGGCCTCGGCGGCCAGCCGCCGGGCGGCGAACGCCGTCTCCCGCTCGCCCTTCAGTTCCCATACCGCCGCCAGCCGGCGCTGCGCCTGCGCGAATCCGAGGCCATCGCCGCGGGCGCTGCGGATTCCGGCGAGCTCCCGCCATCCTTTGGTTGCTTCCGCCAGCTCGCCCGCGAGCTCGGCGCAGCGCGCGTAGCGCTCCAGCGTCTCGACCCGCCGGTCGTCCTCCTCGCCCTCGGGCCACAGCTCCAGCGCCCGGCGGCCGGCCTTGGCCGCGTCGCGGTAGGCGTGCAGCCCCTCGAACTCGCGCGCCGCATCGGCCAGGGCCGCCTGGGCGCGCGAGGTCTCCCCGGCCTGATCCCAGTGGGTGGCGATCTCCATGCTGCCCCCGTCACCTCGCTCCAGTGCCTGCGCGAGCCGGCGGTGGAGGTCGCGGCGCCGCAACCACGGTACCTCCGCGTACAACGCCTCCTGCGCCAGCGCATGCCGAAACGCGGCGTGGCCGTCGCCCTCCTGCTCGAGCTGACCCTGTTCGATCAACTCGGCAAGTCCTCCCTCCGGCGCCAGCTCGGCCACGAGTCGGAGGTCGAAGCGCTGCCCGGCGACCGCCGCTGCCTCCGCCGCCTCCCGCGCCGGCTCGGAGAGCTCCGAGGCGCCGATCAGCACCGCCTCGCGGATCGTGTCCGGCACCGGGACCTCACCCTCCTCGGCGAGCTCGAGCCCGCGCCGTCCCTGACTCAGCAGGCCCCTGACCTGCAGGGCGGCGACGAGCTCCTCGATGAAGAAGGGCGAGCCCTGGGTCCGGTCGTGGATCGTGCGGACGAGCGACGGCGATGCCTCCTCGGGCAGCAGCTCTGCCACCAGGGCGGCCGTCTGATCACGATCGAGGGGATCCAGCGCCAGCTCTTCGAGGACGCCGTTACGGCGGAGCTCGTTGCGGAGCCAGCGCAGCAGGTGGTCCCGCGGCAGCCCGTCCGAGCGGAATGCGGCGATCACCAGCACCGGCATCTCGCCGAGCGCCGAGGCGAGCGCCGCGAGCAGCTCCAGGCTCGCCTCGTCGGACCACTGCATGTCGTCGAGGAGGACGAGCGCGGGCCGCTCGTCGCTGAGCTCGGAGAAGGCGCAGCGGACGGCCTCGAAGATCGTCGATCGGTCGCTGTCGACGGCGGGCTCGCCGAGCTCCGGCAGGAGCAGCGCGAGGTGGCCCCGCAGCGGGCCGATCTCCGCGAGCCCGTCCGGCTCGGCCCGCAGGTGGGAGCGGAGCGCGGCGGCGATCGGCCCGTACGGCGCGGTGATGCCGTGGGTCGCGGTGCCGCGGAGCACGGATACCGAGCTTCCCGAGCCCAGCTCCGCCGCGATCCTGCTCTTGCCGACGCCCGCCTCACCGCAGAGCAGCACGAGGGAGCCGTCGCCTGCTTCGGCGCCTTGCAGCGCCTGCGTGAGCCGAGCGCTCTCGGCCTCTCGACCCACGAGCGGGGTCCGCGTGGCCATGGGAGCAGTCTAGGCGCGAGTCGGGCCGGCGCCCCGCGGATCGCGAGGCGCCGGCCAGGTCGATCTCAGCTCGCGACCGACGCCGGGTCGGGACGGACGATCACCGTGTCGGCGATCGGGATGACCTCGTCCGCGGGGAGGTCCGCCGCCCGCGCATGGGCGCGGATCGCCTCCGGGCTCTCGCCTTCATAGACGCAGAACGTGCCGACCTCGCCGCTTTCCTCAGCCAGTACGTAGCTGCGAATCCAGCGAACCCCCGAGTCCGGCTTGTCGCCCTCGACGGTCGAGCGCTCCGCGGCGGCCTGCAGGTCCTCGGGCGTCGCCCAGCCGTTGCGGCGAAGGATTCCGTATAGCTTCATCAGTGTCTCCTTTCCGGCGGCTGCGGGCGAGTTTTTCTCGGTCGCCACCCGCCGAAGTTCTGGTTGGAGCACAAACGTACGGCCGACGCCCGCGCCTCGCATCGGCGAAACCACCGTATTTCGTCTGCGGGTTGCCGTATTCCCCAGATCGGCCCTGAGGCCCGGCTCCTCGCTCAGAGCAGCTGGATCGGCGGCGGCGGTGGTTCTGCCTCCGGGACGGCCTCGACAGGCGGGGGCGGGACGGGCACCTCGGCCGTTGCGGGCGGAGGCGGCACCGGCCCGGCGCTCGGAACGGGCGCGGCAGGTGGAGCGACCATGGTGGGTGGAGGCGGGGTGGGGGCGGCGGGTACGGGGGCGGTCGGAAAGGGCGGTTCGGGCATCGCGACGGCGACCTTGATCTTGACGAGGGTGTAGGGAACCATCGCCACGGCGCCCGCGACCAGCAGCACCTGCAGGACGGTGACGCCGAGCGAGCTGAACCCTTTTTCGACGCCGAGTTCTTCGACCAGCAGCCAGATCGTCCAGAGCTCGCCGAAGACGGCCCAGAGCGTGATCAGGGCGGCGATCAGGAAGGGAAGCACGAAGCCTTCGACTTTCCATTCTTTCTGCCCGTCTTTGTTGAACTTCGCTTCGGACTTCAGGACCGATGACGAGATCGCCGCGGAGATGACGATGGCGATGCCGAAGGTCAGGTTGAGTCCGGTGAATCCCGCCTTCGAGAGGTTCACGGTTTCTTCCGGCAGCACCCCGGTGGCGGCGATGATCGTGCCCAGGAGGGCGCCGACCGCGGTCAGCGTGGACGCGAAGCTTTTCGAGAAGTCGAGTTCGGCCGCTCCTCCAAGCTTGTCGGTCAGCTTGACTCCGCCGTGACCGTAGAACCAGGCCAGCGCGAGCAGGATCAGAGCTGCGCCGAGTGGGACCACGAGAGCTCCGTCGACGCCGCGGGTGGAGGCCAGCTCGGGGCCGAGGGCGAGGGGCACCGAAGCCGCCGCCACGCCGGGCGCAGTGGCGACGAGCTGCCCGCTGGACTCCGACGGATCGGCGAAAGCGAGCCGGTAGCGAGCGACCTGGCCGGCCCCGATCGGCGGCGGCGACACCACTTTCCCTCCTTCGCCCACCACCTCGACCTTCGCTTCGGCGGGCGCGCCGTCGCCGTCCTGAAGTACCGTCACGAACTCGGGAGTCAGCTCCTGGCCGCTGGCATTCCTCAGCCACACACTGACTTCGTCCGATTTTTCGCCACTGAAGGTCGCGACGACTTTCTCCGGTTCGACGAAGTCGAGTTCGGCGGGCTGCGCGCTCGCGCTCTCCACCGCGCCGAGCATCACCGTCACCGTTACCAGGAAGGTCATCAACACTGTCATTCGAACTCTCATGACCCCACCGTTTCAGACTTTGCGGATGACCGCAACCCGGGCCGCGGCGGCGATCGCGCTCGGGAGTCTCCGGCTGGCGCAGCTAAGTTGCAGGGCGGTGAATCCGTCGAGTCCCGGGCAATCGAGCGAGGCGACGACTGCGATCCGGGCCGTGATCCGCGGCCAGGTGCAGGGCGTCGGCTTCCGCGACGCGGCGGTGCGGCGGGCGCGCGGGCTCGGCGCGATGGGCTGGGTGCGGAACGGCGACGACGGCAGCCTGCTCGTCCACGCCGAGGGAGCGGAGGCGGCGGTGGAGGAGCTGATGGCGTTCCTGCACGAGGGGCCGCCCGGCGCGCGGGTCGGCGAGGTCGAGGCCGAGCCGGTGAAGGTCGAGGGCCACGAGCAGTTCGCGATGCGCGGCGTCAGCGCCGGCGTCTTCGTCGTCCAGGAGCACCAGGCCACCGCGCACCACTTCGATCTTCGGCTCGAGGTCGACGGTGTGATGCGGTCGTGGGCGGTGCCGAAAGGACCCTCGATGGACCCGGCGGTGAAACGACTGGCGGTCGAGGTCGAGGATCACTCGCTCTCCCACAACGAGTTCGAGGGGACGCTGGACGGCGGCGGCGTGATCGTCTGGGACCGGGGCAGCTACGAGCAGGGTGGCCGGGTCGCCTGGCCGCAGGCGCTCGAGCGCGGTCACGCGGTCTTCGTCCTGCACGGGGAGAAGCTGCGCGGCGGTTTCGCCCTGCAGCGCACCCGCCCTGGAGCGAAGCCGCAGTGGCTGCTGATCAAGCGCCGCGACGAGGCGGCGAGCCCCGGCTCGGACGTCGTCGCCGAGGAGCCGCGGTCCGTGGTCAGCGGCGAAACGCTCGAGCAGCTGCTCCGGGACGGCTGACGTACCCTTTGGCCGTATGAGTCATCCACCAGTCCTCGAGCCCGCGACCGAGCCCTTCGGGGTCGGCGACGCGCTCGAGAACCCGAGCACGGGCGAGCGCGGGGTGCTCGTCAAGACCCCCTGGGAAGGGAGCGATCGCTCGCTGGAGGCCGACCTCTTCGTGCAGCCGGGTGGAGCCGTGGTCGGCGAGCACGTCCACGGAGACTTCGACGAGCGCTTCACCGTCGTCAAGGGCAAGATCGGCTTCCGCCTTGACGGCTCCGAGTCCGTCGCCGGTCCCGGCGAGGTCGTCGAGATCCCGCGCGGGCACTGGCACGACTGGTGGAACGCCGGCGACGAGGAGGCGGCGGCGCGCGTCTGGGTCTCCGACGGCGTGCGCTTCCTGCAGATGATCGAGACGCTTTTCGGGCTCGCCCGCGATGGCCACACCAACGCGAAGGGCATGCCCGACCCGCTGCAGCTGGCGATGTTCGCGACCGAGTTCCGCGACGTGCTGACGCTGCGCCGGCCGCCGGCCTTCGTCCAGTCGGCGCTCTTCGGCCTGCTGCGCCCGATCGCCAGGGCCCGCGGCTACCGGGGCACCTACCCCCAGTACGGCCGCTGCCTGCTCGGCGGCGCCGGTTAAGAGCGTCGTTTGCGCCATCTGAGCCGGTCGGTCCCACTTCTCGCACTCCTCGCCTGCGTCGCAGCGCTCCCCGGTGGGCAGGCCGCGGGTGCGGCCCCCGGGGATTGCGCCACTCCGCTCGAAGCCCCCGGGGTCGAACTCGTCTACCGGCTGGGAGCGGGGGAAGAGGCGGTCACGGAACGGGTCCGCGACGAAACGGTGAAGATTCTCTGCAAGCGGCTGCGGGCTGCGGAGATCCGGGGGCAGGTGTCCGCGCTCGCCGAAAGGGAAGTCCGAGTGATGCTGCCTCCGGTGGATGCCGTCACGGCGCGGCGGATGGCAGATCGGCTCGGGATGCGAGGTGAGGTCTATTTCTACGACTGGGAGGCGAACCTGATCGGGCCGCAGCGCCGGCTCGGAGGTCACCCAGGCCACCAGCCGCCCCGGCGCGCGTGGCGCCGGGCGGTACGTGAATGGCGCGTCGCCGGCCGCGACGTCGACAGGGTGACGACCAGGCAGGCGATTCGCGCCGGGGCCTTCCCGACCCTGTACCGCGCGGTCCAGCTGGCTTCGTGGCAGGAACCGCGCGAGCGGTGCTCGCTCTGCTCCGCCTCCACCCCGCTTTACTACCTGTTCGACCGCACGGCCCGGCACATGCCGGTCGCAGGACCTGTGACCAGCGAAGGTGCGCTGCCCGCCGGCTCCGCGGGCATCGTCCTCAGCGTCCCGCTTGGCACGACGATCGTCTCCGAGCGGCCGGTCAGCCCGTTCGGGGGCGTCGTCGTGGGCGCGGCGCCCGGCTGGTATGCGATCAGGGATAGGCCGGCGCTGAGCGGCTCCGGCATCGTCGACCCCAGGCAGGAATTCTCCGAGTTCGGCGAGCCGAACGTCACTTTTGGGTTCACGCCGGAGGGACGGCGTGCCTTCGCGCGGGTCACCCGCGAGATCGCGCGCCGCGGCCGGGCGCAGGCCCCCCGTGGGCTGAGGCCGGGGCTGGCAGCCTCGTTCTCCGGCCATTTCGCGGTCACCTTGGACGGTGATGTGAAGACGCGACCGATCATCAACTTCGCCGAGAACCCCCACGGGATAAGCGGTAGGACCGGAGCGCAGATCGCCGGTGGTTTCAGCACGATTCAGGAGGCCCAGGATCTTGCGACGACCCTCGGGATCGGTGCCCTCCCGGTGGCGATGGAGCTGGTCCGGCAGGGCGCGCTCTAGGGTCGAGGTCAGATGGTGCCGACGATCGACGAGCTGACGGTTGCCGACTCGCCGGGCGCCTGGTCGGCGCTCGGGTTCGAGGTCGAGGGCGATCTCTGCGTGCTCGGCGACGTGCGGGTTCGCCTGGCCGGCCCCGACGCCGGCAAGGGGCTGGCCGCGTGGTCGCTGCGCGAGATCGAGTCGACCGAGCTGGACGGCCTCGCGACGACCCGGTCGGATCGCGAGGCGCCGGGAGAGGTTCCAACCCACCCGAACGGCATTGCCTCGATCGACCACGTGGTGGCGATCACCCCGGCGCTCGAGCGGACGGTCACGGCGCTGCAGGCCGCCGGCCTCGACCTGCGGCGGATCCGCGAGGAGCCGACGCCGGCGGGCGCGCCTCGCCAGGCCTTCTTCCGGCTCGGCGCGACGATCCTCGAGGTCGTGCAGGAGCCGCAGGAGGCGATCGAGCGCGGGGGAGGGACGGATCGACCCGCCTTCTTCTGGGGCCTCGCCCTCATCGCCCCCGACCTCGACGCGACGGTCGCCGGGCTCGGCGATCGCGTCAGTGAGGTCCGCCCCGCGGTTCAGCCCGGGCGCCGCATCGCGACGCTGCGGCGCTCGGCCGGCCTGGCGCTGCCGGTCGCACTGATCACGCCGTCATAGACGCTCCCCTACGATCCGGGCCGATGCAGATCGACGGGACCCCGCTCGACAGCCCCGCCGCGCCGCTCAACGACCTGCTGCGCGTCGGCCTCGACGCCGGGCCCAGACGAGATCGCGCTGATCTCGGCCGTCCGCTCGCTGACCTGGCGCGAGCTCGAGCGAGGAGAGCGATCGCCTCGCCGGCGGCTACCGCGGGCTCGGACTCGAGCCCGGCGACCGGCTCGCCTCGCTGATGCCGAACCGGATCGACCTGGTCGTCCACTACCTCGCCTGCTTCAAGGCCGGCCTGATCGTCACCCCACTCAACTACCGCTACACCTTCCGCGAGATCGACCACGCGCTGGAGGTGAGCGGTGCCCGGGCGCTGCTCGTCCATGTCGAGCGGGCCGAGGACGTCGGTGCGAGCGAGCTCGCGCCGGGCCTCGAGCTGGGGACGATCGCCTACCGCGATGAGCGCGATCACGTCCGGAGCGACGCCGAGGGCGGCTGTGGCGCCACGAGCTTCGCCACTCTTCTCGCCGCCGATCCGCTCTCCTACCGGCCGAGCCCCGGCCGACCCGGCGGGTCCGGCCGCGATCTTCTTCACCTCCGGCAGCACCGGCCCCGCCAAGGGCGTCACCCACACCCGCGAGTCGCTGCGCTGGATGATCGCCAGCGCCGCCGCCGCCTTCGAGCTCGACGCCGAGCGACGTCTTCCTGCCCGGCTCCTCGATGTCGCACATCGGCTCCTTCCTCTGGGCGCTGACGACGCTCTCGGTCGGCGGCCAGCGTGGTCGTCGCCCGCAGCACCGACGCCCACGAGCTGTTGCCGCTGCTGCGCGAGCACCAGCCGACCGATGCTGGCGATGATCCCCGCCGCGCTCTCGGCGCTGATCCACGACCACGACCTGCAGCCGGGCGATTTCTCCTCGCTGCGGATCTGCCGGGCCGGGGCCGACAAGGTCTCGACCGAGCTCCTGCACGAGTTCGCGGCGAGGGCCGGCTTCCCGATCGTCGAGGGCTACGGGATGAGCGAGGTCGGCCTGGCGACCCTCAACCCGCCCTCCGGGGTGATCAAACAGGGATCGATCGGGCGGCCGATCGGCGGTTTCAGCATCGCGATCCGCGACGAGCGGGGCGAGCCGGTCGGGACGGAATCGGTCGGCCGCGTCTGGATCCGCACCCGCAGCCGCATGGCCGGCTACTGGGAAGCGCCGGAAGAGACCGAGGAGGTCGTGATCGACGACTGGCTCGACTCCGGCGACCTCGCGCGCGCCGACGAGGAGGGCTACCTCTGGTTCTTCGGCCGCAAGAAGCAGGTGATCGTCCACGACGGCTCCAACATCAGCCCCTACGAGGTCGAGGGAGCGCTGGTCGAGCATCCGGCGATCGCGCTCGCCGGCGCCGTCGGCGTCCACGACACGGTCCACGGTGAGAACGTCCGCGCCTACGTCACCCTGGAGGAGGGCGCGAAGCGCCCCTCCAGCGCCGACCTGATCGTCTTCTGCCGCGAGCGCGTCGGCTACAAGGCCCCGGAGGAGATCGTCTTCCTCGACGAGATGCCACTCAACCCGACCGGCAAGATCGACCGCGTCGGGCTGAAAAAGATGGCGGAGGACCACCTCCACCCGCACGGCCTGGACTGAGCGCCGGGCCGACCGCTAGTCGAGCAGGCGCCCCGGCTTCATCTCAACCGCCTTCGCCAGCCGTTCCAGGGTCGAGACTTTCGGGTCGCGTTTCCCCGCCTCGATCCTGCTGACCTCTCCGGCCTGGACACCGCTGCGCTCGGCGACAGCGAACCTCGGCAATGGACGATGGGGTGACGGGCGCAGCATTGGGAGCAAAGACGGGGGTCACGGTGGAGTGCCCCGCTTCTCCGGATGCGCGCGCTGTCGTAAGCGGGGCACTCCAGCTCTAGGGGGGTCAATGGACCGTCATGCCGGACACCGAAAGAGCCAGCAATATGAAGACAACTGCGAGGGCAGCCACCGCGACGAACAGCCAGTCGACAGGTGGCCTGCGGGCCAGTTTTCTCTTGGGAGTTCTGTCCATCATGAGCACCGTGACACAGAAGAATTGCAGATATGCGGAGTTCCGTATACATAAAAGCCCCCGCTCCCGAACATTCGAATCGTGAAAGGTGTATAGCGGTAGACCGCTCCCGAGGCATCGTGGATGGGGCTGGGTGTTTCTCTACCATGCCTCATATCCGTTGTACCAAACCAGCCGATGAGGAGCTCTTTCCACATTCAACAGCCGCCCAGCGAGCACTCCCTTCTTCGAAGACTTGTCGCAAGGTGGGGGCTGGCAGCTCGCCCATGATCTTGCCGACCGTGTTGTGGCCGACGACGATCTCGCGCCCGTGGCGTAGCTCGGCGTTGACGCGCATGTAGCCGTAGGTGCCGCCGGAGGCCTTGTGGACGTCGGCGATCTCGCCAGCCAGCCAGATCCGTCGCAGGGTCCGCAGAGGGTCGGGGCGGCCCTTCCAGGCGTAGTAGCCGGGCTCCGAGACGCCGAGCACCCGGCAGGCGTGGCGGGTGTTGATTCCCTGCCCGATCAGAGAGTCAATCACCGGGAAGAGTCTTTTGGGGGGAGGTCTCCTTCGAGGAAGACCTCGTTGACCTTGCGCGAGATGGCGAGCTCGGTCTCCAGCTGCTTGATCCGACGCTTGGCGGCGGCGAGGTCGAGTGCCTCCCCGGCGCTCAGCTCGGGGACCTCACCGCGGTCGATCATCCTGCTTTAGCCAGTTGTCGATGGTGGCGTCGCTGATGCCGAAGGTCTCGGCGAGCTGGGCGACTTTGGTGCCTGATCGAGCTAGCTCGATCACCTGATGACGAACCTCTGCTGGGTACCTGTGGGCATCTGAATCCTCCTTGGCGCCGAAGGACTCTAGAAACAGGAGGCGAGGGTAGATCACGGTCTCCGTGAACCCTGGTCCGGCTCACACACCACAAGCTCGGGCGGCTCCGACGATCCCTCAAACCCAATCTTCGAGCAGTTCAGCGAAAGCTAACGCTGCCATGGTCGGGTACATGGTTTCGCCCTCGGAACGCAACAGGCCGGTCCGGTGAAGTTCGCGAATCGCGTTGCTCCACGGCTCGACACTCAACGGATCGCCTATATCTGCCCCGAGATAACGGATCAGCTCGGTTCGCGTGAGCACATGAGGCGAGAGGTCCAGCACCTCCCTCAGCGCGGTTTGCTGGTTCCGGGCTTCGGCCTCGGCGATGCTGGGGGAGTCGCTCATCTGCTCAGTTCAGACGGCGGGAGCCCGGAGAGAGAAGTACCTAGGGGCATTCCCGCCGTCTGAATCGTGAGCCACGTTGCAGAGATGCCTGCACGATTTCGGGGGGCAGAACACTCCTGCAACCTCGGCCTCCTTCCCCGGCAGCCTTCGATCTGAGAGCAGGCAACCAGCGGGGGCCAAGCTTGGGAAACGGGTGCTGCCGGTCATGGCCCTGGAGCCTCAAACATGGCGATACCGATTTCGACAGGGACCAACTCAGCATCGGTAGCAATGCTCAACTGCCGCGACTGCTCGTGCAAACCCCGCAAGTTGGCCACGGTTAGCCGTAGGGCCTGATGGGCAGTCAGCCGGTGGGGGGCCGTGAATGTCAACGTCTCAACAGCGAACGTGCTGGCCGCCCCGCCACCAGTGCCCAATGCCGAGCGGGCATTAACAGCAAAAGTATTCAGGTCGCTCTCATTGACCGGAGCCTGTGATTCGCATCCCGGTCCCAGGTGCGGGGCGGGGAGGACGATGCCTGGCTTTGCCGTGTAGAAACGGATGGGCTGGCCATTGCGCCCGCGGGTAGCGGCAACTTCAACACATTCACATTCGATGAGCACCCGGACGTGGTAGTTGACCAAGTCCTGGGAGGCCCGTAAGTCCTGAGCCAGTTCCGGGACACTGGCCAAGCGATGGTTCAAGCGTTCCAGAATCCGGACGCGGGTGTTATCCCCAAATGCCTTGATGCGCTTGGGGTCCAAAGGTGGCAGACCTTCGTTCATCCCGCGCCTTCCCGCCGGCCGGGGACTAATTTCAGTGGAACCGCAGTCATCACTCAAGGCTTTTACAGCTTCTCAATACTTCTTTCACGCAAACCGCTTGACTAGACAAATGCCTCGCGTGTTCGCCGTGGCGGCGTCCCTCCAAGGGACCCGACCCCCTAAAGGAGGCCGAGTCCGTTGCCTAGTTCCCCTTATGGGTCGAGGCCATAGGCACAACGCTAGCCACGGTGATGATCTTCATC
The DNA here is from genome assembly GCA_963720455.1 of uncultured Thermoleophilia bacterium. GTDB lineage: Bacteria > Actinomycetota > Thermoleophilia > Solirubrobacterales > 70-9 > VAYN01. Next base: position 540,789 of record OY970392.1, read on the forward strand.
GCTTCTCACCTCCTCCCCCGTTATCTCGTGTGAGGTGAGCCGCCGCTGACGCCGCATCCAAGCCGCCCAAGGCGGCTCAGCGGCATCTTCGCTCAAGGAGTTAGATCATTCAAGCCACTGGAGTATTCGCAGGCCTACCGACTAACATGGCGGCCGGCTGAAAGCCGAAAGCTCCCTATGGCGAAGCCCAAGAAGACTTCAACCGACGTTGACCAATTCGATTGGCGATTGGTCAAGGCCTTGGGCCATCCGACGCGGCAGCATGCCCTGATGGTCTGCACTCATCATCCGGCCAGCCCAAAAGAAATCGCGGCGGAACTTGGCGTCAACATCAATCACGTCTACTACCACATGAAGGAGCTCGTGAAATTAGAGTGCCTTGAGCTGGTCGAAACGAAGAAGCGCCGCGCTGTTGACGAGCACTTCTACAAGGCAACCGTCCGGCACTACTTTTCGCCGGAGGACTGGAAGAAGGTTCCCGAGCACAACCGTAGGAGCCTGCGAATTGAACTGATGAAAACCGTTTCTGGCGAGGCTTCCACGGCTGCCCGCGGTGAAACCCTCGACAGCGGCGATAACCACATGAGCCGTGTGGCCCTACAGGTAGATAAACAGGGCTGGCTCGAAATCGCTAAACGGCTTGATGAAGTGCTGGAGGATGTGATGGAGATCAAATCCAGCGCGGCGATTCGTCTCGGCAAAGCCCATGAGGGCGGGATCGAGACCCGCGTCAACCTCCTGCACTTTGAGATTCCATCTGAGGCGAAAAACAAGAGCAAGTAAGCTCCTGGGCCGGGGCCAGCCACTCTCAGGAGGTCGGCTTGATCAGCTCGCCCGGCTCGACGCGGAGGCCACGGGCCAGCTTCAGCAGATTCTTGTAGCTCAGATTGCGCTCGCCGCGCTCGATCTGGCCGACGTAGGTCCAATGCAACCCAGCCGCATCTGCCAGCGCTTCCTGCGTCATGCCGGCAGCTTCGCGCCGCTCGCGGACACGCTGCCCGAGCGCCACCAGCTCGGGGTCCTTGTCCTTGGATCGCTGTTTGCCGTTTAAGGACTTCGCCATGCAGCCAGGCATCACCCCACGGCAGAGACGATCTATCCAGAGACTTGTCGTATAGAGACCATACGTATAGGGTCTGCTCGCCTGGCGGGGCTCGTTAACCACCCCCTCCGTCAGGCACAAGAACGTCAAGGCGAACAGGAGCGGCTGCCCGCTCGACAGCCCCGCCGCGCCGCTCGACGACCTGCTGCGAGTCGGCCTCGACGCCGGGCCAGAGGAGATCGCGCTGACCTCGGCCGTCCGCTCGCTGACCTGGCGCGAGCTCGATGTATTGGAGCGAGTACTAGAGATCAAAAAGGAAGCAGCGCTGCGGCTCGGTAAATCAGACGAGGAATCGATCGAGGCGCGGGTTGCCTTCATCCAGTTTGAGCTGCCCAAGGTTCCGAAGTAGCTTTCATGCTGTGCGACGAGGTTCCAGAATAGGCCGAGAGCATGTCCACTGATCCTGCCCGAGTTGCCTTTCAGGCTTTCGCGCCGATCTACGATGAGTTCTGTCGGGCCAACGACTATGAGATGTGGATCGGTGCCCTTCTGCCGGAGCTCGAGAAACGTGGACTGGTACAGGGCAGGGTCCTCGATGTTGGTTGCGGCACTGGGCGCGCCTTCCAGCCGATGCTGAGTCGCGGCTGGAGGATCGTCGGGTGCGACCTCTCTCCGGCGATGCTCAAAGAGGCCAGGCGGAAATTCGATGACACCATTCCACTGTATGAGGCCGATATCCGCGAACTACCCGTTCTTGGACAGTTTGAGTTGGTCTTCGCACTCAACGACGTTGTGAACTATCTCTTGGACGACGGAGACTTGGATCGGGCGTTTGCGGGGATTCGAGCAAACCTCGCACCAGGGGGCCTGGCCCTGTTCGATACGAACACCTTGACTACTTTCCGCTTGAGTTCGGCCAGCAAAGGCGCTGGCGAAAACCGAGACGAGTGGCTGTGGGAGGGCCTCACCGAGCACGTGGCCCCGGGGGCAATCTTCGATAGCCGGATCTCAGGGCCAGGCGTCGAAACGCACATTCATCGGGAGCGTCATTACACCCAAGAGCAAATTCGCGAAGCGCTAGAGGCCACGGGGTTGAGGTTGCTCGCAACCTTCGGACAGCAAGAGCTCGACGGCCAGCTCTTGCTAAGCGAGCCCCCAGATGAGGGAAGAGACCATAAGATCATCCATATCTGCCGTCGCTCTGCTTGCGACACTTAGTGCCCTTTGGGAACCAAGGGCTCTCGCCAGCGATAGATACATGAGAAGGTGGATGGCATTTTCGAAGTCCGAGCCGGGTCTTACTGTTGTTCTATTCCGTCTTCGGGTCGCCGGCCCCGTCGTAGAACCGATCCAGCACCTGCCGGAAGAGCGGCTCCTCGGGAATTCAATCTACATTGCGACTCACTTACCTAAGATTGATGACAAGGCGTAACCGGTTGATGCCCTTTGCCGTCGGCATGCTCCTGAGTCTGGCGGTGCTCACTTCTTTGGCTTGTGGAGGTAGTGCAAGTTCAGCGGCGCCGTCAGTTGCCGGCTATGCCACTGGAGCCGAAAGGCATAACAAGTCTCCGGGTAAAGCGCGAGCAAGTAGGACTGGGTCCGTCGGCTGGCGGCTTGTCTCGCCCCCGAGTGGCAGGAAACTCCGTATTTACAGCGACGTAGGGTGGTGCGTCAGTACCCCGAAACCGCGATTCAGCCGGATTGACGTGGCAAGTCGCGAGGAGGCGGTTATCTTGACCGCCTTTGCGGTCGCCCATGAGCCCTCCACTAGGCAATCTGTCTGCGCTGGTGTGGAATACGCGGTCGTGAAGACCGTCGTTCTCCCGAGTAAGCTAGGAGACCGCCCGCTCTATGACGGTAGTGTCTCTCCACCGAAGAGGCGATGGCCAAGATAGTGGAGTTGAAAGGGGCCGCTGGCTGTTCGCAAGCAAAGCTTCCCACCTGGCTCCGCACGCAGCGTCGGTGGGCAAGCTCTAGCTGTAAGACCCAGCAACGTTGTTCAGCTCGACGAGCCGAGCCCCGGGCGGAGGGACCTCGGCTCCGCCGCTGCGCGAGCCAATGGGATCGGAGTCGCGATGGAGGTCGGCATGCTGGCTTCCGCGCTGATTACCCAGCAAAGGGGGATGCGCTCTCAAACGGCAAGAGCGCATCCCTATTCACTCAGCTGCGGCGGTCTAGCCGCGCTTCGTGATTCGGACAGCCGGCAGCGTCGGCTCGATCTGCTTGATCGTCATAGCCCCTCATCTCCTTGCGCTTCGTCGATTCGTCCGGGCGCCGCGAAGCACCTGGGGACTTTGCTGTGCACCGCGGCGCCCCGTTCGAGCACGCGAACCGAGACCTGGTGGGTGAGGGCTATTGGAGTGCCCCGCTTCTTCTCCGGACACGCTGATCTACCCCGATAAAACGGAGTCGCGGTTCTGGAGTCAGGCGGCCTGGGTCGTGTTGTGTAGATGCTCGTATTCAGGTGGGGGCTGAGCATCCCGAGCGCCGAGTGCCGGCGGCGGGTGTTGTGAAAGAGCTCGATGTAGTCGTGGATGGCGGTGCCGAGCTCGATCCCGGTCTTACTGTTGTTCTATTCCGTCTTCGGGTCGCCGGCCCCGTCGTAGAACCGATCCAGCACCTGCCGGAAGAGCGGCTCCTCGGGGTCGACGCGGGCGAAGAGGGTCATCGAGGAGCGCAGCTTGACCGCGTCAGTCTCGCCGAGGATCTCGCGCGCCGAACGGTTGGTATGCCGGAGCAGGGCGCGGGTGCACTCGAGCAGCCGCGGCCCGAGCACCGGGTGCCGGAGGTACGCCCGGGCCTCCGCCGGCGAGCCGATCGCGTAGGTCCGTGCCATCGCGCTGCTGCCGAGCCCGGCGAGCTGGGGGAAGACGAACCACATCCAGTGGCTCGTCTTGCGCCCGGCCCGCAGCTCGGCCAGCGCCTGCTCGTAGGTTCCCGCCCGGTCCTGGGCGTCGAGGAAGCGCTGGAGGTCGTGCGGGTCTAGGGTCATGACCCCGAGCGGATGCCCGGGGTCATGACCCTAGACCGCCGCGCTAGACGCGCGCGTTGCCGCGCCCCGCGCTGATCCGCGGCCAGATCAGCAGCACGAGCCCGATCAGGATGCAGACGATCCCGAGCGCGTAGTGCACGAGGATCGCGAGGATGATTCCGATGATTATGAGTAGTAGTGCGATTGGCATGCCGGATCAGTACCCCTGACCGATTGGCGCAAACCGCCGCCGCCGTGCGGCTTCGACACTGCTCACGGCTGCGGTGATCGCAGGTGCCTCACGTTGAAGCCCCACTCAGCTTCCAGCCTCTCCGCGATCAGCGAGCGATGGCAGGCCTCGGGATCGCGCTCGACGCAGAGCAGGGCGGCTGAGCTGTCGCCGATCCACCTGACGATCGGCGCGAGGTCGGCGGGGTCGAGGATCTCTTCGGTGTAGAGGCGGGTGTAGTCCGGGGCGAGGGCGGAGCGGGAGCGTTTGCCCTCGCCGAGCCGGGCGTCCTCGCGGTACTGGACCTGGGCGCATCTCGGTGGTCGGCGCCAGCTCCTTCAGGTGGGAGTAGGCGATGCCCGCCTCTGCGAGCGCCGCCTGCAGGCGCTGGGCGTTGGCCCAGGCGTACTCGCTGCCGCGCACGCCGCGGCGCTGGCGCACGTCGAGCAGGAGGTCGATCTCGGCCTCCGCCAGCGCGGCGAGGAACGAGTCGCGGTCGGAGCCGTAGACGCCGATGGTCGCGATCGTGGGCATGGATCCTGCGGCCCTTTCAGCCCCGCTGCTCGGTGGGGCGGATCAGGATCTCGTTGAGGGAGACGTGCCAGGGGCGGGTCACGGCGTAGGCGATCGCGTCGGCGACGTCGGCGGGGTCGAGCGTCTGGATGTCGGCGAAGCGCTCGCGCACCTGCTCCCTGATGCCGTCGCGGATGTGATCTGACAGCTCGGTCTCGACCGCGCCCGGCTCGACGACGATCGACCTGACCTTGCGCGTGGCGAACTCCTGGCGGAAGGACTCGCTGAAGGCGCCGACCCCGTGCTTGGTCAGGTTGTAGACGCCGGAGCCGGCGCGGGCGACGCGGCCGGCGACCGAGCTGATGTTGACCACGTCGGCGCAGCCCCGCTCGGAGTCCTCGGCGGCTGAGAGCAGGTGGGGGAGGGCGGCGTGGGTGGTGTTGATCAGCCCCTTGAGGTTGAGGTCGATCATCCGGTCCCACTCCTCCGTCGGCGCGCCCTCGATCGGCCCCAGCAGCATCTGGCCGGCGTTGTTGACGACGATGTCGAGCCGGCCGAGCTCGTCGACGGTGCGCTCGACCGCCTCGATCGCCTGGCTCTGGTCGGTGATGTCGGAGGCGATCGCCAGAGCGGTGCGGCCGTCGCCGCCGATCTCCGTCGCCAGCCGCTCCAGCCGTTCGAGCCGGCGCGCGGCGACCGCGACCTTCGCGCCCTGCGCCGACAGGGCCCGCGCCGTCGCCTCGCCGATGCCGCTGCTGGCGCCGGTTACCAGCGCCACGGTCCCTTCGAGTGAGTTCGCCATCGCTGATCGCCCCTTCCGTCGGTCGTCCTTTGAGCTGTCGCTACCCATTCGAGCCGGGTTTGAGTAGGTCGTCAAGGAAAAACGGTAAATCGGACTCTCTGGTTTACTCAGTAAACTGCCCACTCCTCTTCGTACAACGCCGGTCAACATCTTTGGTGTTGCGGTTCTAAAGCATCTGTCGGCCCTGCCCGATGCCAGAGAGCCGGGTGCCTCGTGCCGGCTGTCTGCCACTAACCAAGGAGAGAAGACATGGGTCGCACCACCAAGAAGCGAGCGCTGCTGGCGCTCGGCTGCACCTTCGCACTGGCGCTTGCCGCCGGCGCCTACGCCTACTTCACGAGCAGCGGCTCGGGGACCGGGACCGCCTCGGTCGGGACCGCCTCGGCCGTGACGCTGCAAGCGACGGTCTCATCGAGCCTCTACCCGGGCTCGTCCTCGCCGGTCTCGTTCACCGTCGACAACCCCTCGCAGGGATCGCAGCGGGTCGGCACGATCACGCTCGCGAGCATCACCGTCGACGCGGGCCACTCGACCTGCAGCAGCACGATCAGCGGCGGCAACCCGGACTTCTCGATGCCGGCGGTCGCCGTCAACAAAACGTTCGCGTCCGGCAACGGGCAGTCGGTGACTCCGAATGGGACGCTGACCATGAACGAAACCGGCACCAACCAGGACGCCTGTCAGGGCGCGACGCTCACGCTGCACCTGACGAACAACTAGGCCCGGCCGGCCCCGACCCATGCACGGCTGGACCGCCGCCGGACGAGCTGTCGCGACCAGGGCCTTACCGGCCCTGGTCGTGCTCGGCGGCTGCCTCCTCGCCGCGGTCGCCTACGCGGCGAAGGGATCGGGGGAGGGTGGGGCATCGGGTGCTGCCGCCGAGGAGCTGCGGAAGCCGAACACGAAGCCGGCGGGTGCGCTGCCGCCACGCCCTCTGATCACCAAGCACCCCGAGAAGATGTCGACCTCGACCACGGCCGCCTTCGCCTTCCGGGCTGTGCGGGGAACGCCGCGCTTCCAGTGCCGGCTCGACGGCGACGGCTGGAAGCGCTGCCGGCCGCCGCTTGCGTTCCACGACCTCGCTGCCGGCGAGCACGGCTTCTCCGTACGCGCCGTGAGCCGGCTCGGGCGGCACGGTGCCGCGACCCGGTTTCGCTGGAGGCTGTTCGAACCGAAGTCCTTCTCGATCGAGCCACGGCTTTCCGGCCTCGGTTCGCTCTACCCGGGGGCGCCGGCCCAGGCGCTGCAGGTGGTGCTGAAGAACCCGAACCCGGTGCCGATCTTCGTCACCGATCTGATGGTCGCAGGCCCACCGCTGACCCGCTCGGGTGCGACAGCGCCACCAACCTCGAGCTGACTCCGTCCAGCGCCTCGCCGGCGGCGCCGTTGACGGTGCCGGCGGAGGGCTCGGTCGAGCCTGCCGGCCGCCGGGCGCTTCGGCGCCGACGATCGCCCTGCGCGATCTCCCGGTCAACCAGGACGCCTGCCAGGGGGCGCGGTTCCCGCTTGGCTTCGCCGGTGAGGCGCACGGATGAGGCGCCTACGTCTTTCCTGGTTGGCCTGGGTGCTGGTTGCCGCTGCGCTGGCGGCGATCTCGGGCAGCGCCCTCGCCTACTTCTCGAGCGAAGGGGTCGGCACCGCCTCGGCGGCGGTCTCGAAACTGACGCGCCGACGATCACCGCCGCGACCCCGGCGGCGGGCGGCACGGTCGCCCTGACCTGGGGCGCGGTCAGCGCGCCCGGGACCGGGACGGTCACCTACTACGTCACCCGCGACGGCGGCAATCCGGCCGGGCACCTGCCCGGCACCGGCGGTGCCGACCGCGGTCACCACCTGCACCGACAGCGGCCTCGCGGTCGGCGAACACAGCTACACGGTGACCGCGGTCTGGCGCACCTGGACCGCGACCAGCGCGACGTCAAAACGGCGAAAGTGACGATCGGCGCCGGCCGACCAATTCACGATCTCGGCGGCACCGCGACGCCGGCGTCGCCGGCCGCCGGTCAACCTCACGATCACCGCCAAGGACGCCAACGACAGCACCGTCACCACCTACACCGGCTCGCACTCGCTGGTCTTCTCCGGCGCCTCCGTCGAGCCCGAGCGGCAGCGCTCCGACCGTCGCCAACAGCTCCGGCACCGCGGTCGCCTTCGGCAGCGCCACCGCGCTCACCTTCACCACCGGCGTCGCCACTGTCACCTCGCTCGAAAAACGGGGTGCTGAAAATCTACAGAGCGGGCGCGGCGAACATCGTCGCCACCGAGGGCTCGAGCGGGATCACCACCCCGACGCCGCTGGCGCTCACGGTCACGCCGCGGCGCCGCCTCGAAATACGCGCTCGCCGCGGCGACGACGACGCCCGACCGCGGGCGCGCGCGACGACCTCACGATCACCGCCCAGGACACCTACGGCAACACCGCCACCGCCTACACCGGGTCCCACAGCCTCGTCTTCTCCGGCGCCTCCGCCAGCCCCGCCGGCAACCTGCCGACCGTCACCGACTCCAGCGGGAGCCGACGTCGCCTTCGGCGACCGCCACCGCGATCGACTTCAGCGCCGGCGTCGCGACCGCCGCCGAGGACCGCCAACGGCGAGATGAAGCTCTACAAAAGCGGCGCGACCAGCGTCAAAGCGACCGAGGGCTCGCTCGACCAACGCGACCGCGCTGGCGCGTCACCGTCGCCGCCGGCGCGGCGACGAAACTGGTCCTGACCGCGGCCTCGACGCGACGCCGGTGGCGGCGGCGAGCTTCAACCTGACGACGACCGCGCAGGACGCCTACGGCAACACCGCCACCTCCTACGCCGGGCGCGAAGAACATCACCTTCTCCGGCGCCTCGGCCAGCCCCAGCGGCGCCCTGCCGACCGTCGTCAACAGCGCCGGCACCGCGATCAACTTCGGCAGCGCCACCGCGCTCACCTTCACCGCCGGCGTCGCCGCCGTCGCCTCCTCGAAAAACGGGCTGATGCGAAACTGAACAAGGCCGGCGCGACCAGCGTCTCCGCGACCGACGGCACGATCTCGACCGCGACGCCCCTGGCCCTCACGGTCGCGGTCGGCGCCGCCGTCGCGACTCGGCCTGACCGAGCGTCGCCGCCAGCGCCGGCTCGTCGGCTCGCCCTGCCTCTTCACCTGCCCGATCACCGCGCTCGGCAACTCCGGCACGGTCAAAGCCAACGTCAGCGTCACCGACAGCGTCGGCAACACCGTCTCCAACCTCGGCACCGGCCACGCCGTGAAAGTCACGACGACCGGCGGCACCATCGCCGGCTCCCCGCTGACGATCGCCGCAACCGGCCCGGCGGTCTCCGGCACCCGCTTCACCTACACCGCGCCCGCCAGCGGCAGCTTCACCCACACGATCACCGCCGCCCTCGCCGGACCGGCTACACCAGCGCCACCGCGACGGCGAGCAAATAGGAGCCGGGGTCAGCTGCGCGCCAGCTCGCGGTCGATGATTCGCGCCAGCGCGTCGTCGACGCCCTCGGCCGCGATGCTGGAGATCGTCGCCCCGGTGGCGACCCCGCGGACGTTTTCGGCAGCCCGCAGCGCGTGCCAGTGGGAATCGAAGGACTCCCCGGAGGTCGCCACGGTGCGGCCGTCGGCTCCGAGCAGGCGCCAGCGCCACTTGCCGACCAGGTCTTCATATGCGTCGAATTGGGGCATTCGCTCCTCCGTCCTCTCGTATGGGAACACATGTTCGCATGCCGGGCGGCGGCAAAACTGGGCTCCGCGCGGTGGTACGGTCGCCCGGGTCGATGGACGCTTCACAGGCACAGGGAGAGACGGTTCTCGTCACCGGCGGCTCGGGCTTCCTCGGGGGCTGGTGCGTGGCCGAGCTGCTGCGCCGGGGCTATCGGGTGCGCACGACCGTTCGCGATCTCGCGCGGGAGGCCGAGGTGCGGGCCAGGCTCGGCGCCCGCAGGTCGAGGCCGGCGACCGGCTCGCGTTCTTCGCCGCGGACCTGCCGGCGACGACGGCTGGGACCGAGGCGGTCGCCGGCTGCGACTACGTCCTCCACGTCGCCTCGCCGTTCCCGCCGAAGCAGCCCAAGGACCCCGACGAGCTGATCGTGCCGGCGCGGGAGGGCACGCTGCGGGTGCTGCGCGCGGCGCTCGACGCCGGCGTCCGAGCGCGTCGTCGTCACCTCCTCGGTGGCGGCGGTCCGCGGCGGCGTCGACGACGCCTCGGCGCCGCTCACCGAGGCCGACTGGACCGACGGGGACGACCCGCGGCTGGAGCCCTACACGCGCTCGAAGACGATCGCCGAGCGCGCCGCCTGGGACGTCGTCGAGGGGCGGGGCGAGACGCGATCGGCTGGCGGTCGTCAATCCCGGCGCGATCCTCGGCCCCGTCCTCGGCGACGAGCGCTCGTTCTCGCTGCAGATGGTCGCAGCGGCTGCTCGAAGGGGATGCCGGGGACGCCGCGGATCGGCTTCAGCGTCGTCGACGTCCGCGACGTCGCCGACCTGCAGATCCGGGCGATGACCGCGCCCGAGGCCGGCGGCGAGCGCTTCATCGCGGTCGCGCAGTTCCAGTGGATGGCGGAAGTCGCCGCGGTCCTGCGCGAGCGGCTCGGCCCGGCCGCCGCCAAGGTCCCAAAGCGCGCCCTCCCCGACTTCGTGGTGCGGGCGATGGGGATCTTCGACCCCAGCGTGCGCTCGATCGCGCGCCAGCTCGGCGAGCGGGTCGAGCTGTCGAGCGAGAAGGCGCGGATCGAGGCTCGGCTGGTCGCCGCGCCCGGTCGAGGAGACGATCGTCGATTGCGCGCGCAGCCTGATCGGCGAGAAGGCGGCCTGAGCGATGGCGAACGTTCTCTGCGTGCTCTACGACGATCCCGTCGACGGCTACCCGCCGGCCTACGCGCGCGACGAGGTCCCGAAGATCGAGCGCTACCCCGACGGGCAGACGCACGCCGACGCCCGAGGCGACTCGACTTCAGGCCGGGCGAGCTGCTCGGCAGCGTCTCCGGCGAGCTCGGCCTGCGGGAGTTCCTCGAGGGGCGCGGCCACAGGCTCATCGTCACCTCCGACAAGGACGGCCCCGACTCGGTCTTCGAGCGCGAGCTGCCCGACGCGGACGTCGTCATCTCGCAGCCGTTCTGGCCGGCCTACCTGACGGCCGAGCGGATCGCCAAGGCGCCGAAGCTGAAGCTGGCGATCACCGCCGGGATCGGCTCCGACCACGTCGACCTGCAGGCGGCGATCGAGCGCGGGATCACGGTCGCCGAGGTCACCTACTCCAACAGCATCAGCGTCTCCGAGCACGTGGTGATGATGATCCTGGCGCTGGTCCGCAACTACATCCCCTCCTACCAGGTGGTGGTCGAGGGCGGCTGGAACATCGCCGACTGCGTCTCCCGCTCCTACGACCTCGAGGGCATGCAGGTCGGCACGGTCGCCGCCGGCCGGATCGGCTCGGCGGTGCTGCGCCGGCTGAAGCCGTTCGAGGTCGGGCTGCACTACACCGACCGCCACCGCCTGCCGCCCGAGGTCGAGGAGGAGCTCGGCGTGACCTTCCACCCCGACGTCGAGTCACTGGTCGAGGTCTGCGACGTGGTCACGATCAACGCGCCGCTGCATCCCGAGACCGAGCACATGTTCGACGACGAGCTGCTGGCGAAGATGAAGCGCGGCGCCTACCTGATCAACACCGCCCGCGGCAAGATCTGCGACCGCGACGCCATCGCGCGCGCCTGCGAGAGCGGCCAGCTGGCCGGCTACGCCGGCGACGTCTGGTTCCCGCAGCCGCCGCCGCGCGACCATCCCTGGCGCTCGATGCCCCACCACGGCATGACGCCGCACATCTCCGGCACCAGCCTCTCGGCCCAGGCCCGCTACGCCGCCGGCACCCGCGAGATCCTCGAGTGCTGGTTCGACGGCCGCCCGATCCGCGAGGAGTACCTGATCGTCGACGGCGGCAGGCTGGCCGGCGCCGGCGCCCACTCCTACAGCGAGGGCGACGCGACGGGCGGCTCCGAGGAAGCCGCCCGCTTCACCAGCGACTGATTCAGTCCGCTTGTTCCTTCTTCTTTTTCCTGCGGAGCGAGAATCCTCGCACCTCGACCTGCATTGGACTGGGGCGTTTCGGCCGGGGCATTGGAGTCGACGTTGGCGGCTTAGTCTGTGCCATGTTCCAATTCTAGGTGGTCGATGCGATAGCGATGATCCAGAGGATCACCTCGATGGTCAGCAGGCCGCTGGCGATCTGAAAGATTGCGAAGAGCTGCTCCAAGCCTTCGCGGTTTTCGTTGTAGCTGTTGTGCATATGAAGAGATAGATCTCGATGCATCTCTTCGATTGCCGCCGGCTCTCCGATCTCGATGTAAGTTCGAATCACGCCCTGTGGATTAGCCGAAAGCTCCCATTGCCGCGGCCAGAGAATCGCTAGCGAGGCTAGGGCGACGCCGACGAAGCCGGCCATGGCCGGCCAGACCGCCAGGCCCGAGTTACCGCCATCCAGGGCCTGTGCTCCGAGGAAGGACGTGGTGATGGCGGCTGCCGAGAACAAGAGGCCGGCGCGGGTGCGAAGGCTGTCGACGACGCCCTGCTGCTCGGAGAGGGCTCGCACCGCCTCGTCATAGGCGACCTTGTAGAGAATGCTTTTGTCTGCATCGCTCATCGGCGCAACTTTTGCATATAGAGAGGCCGGACGGTGCTCGGGTTGTCGGGGTGGAGGCGACGTGATGCAATTCGCCGATGAAGATGCGCGCCGCGGTGCTGGAGGAGTTCGGGGAGCCGCTCGCGGTGCAGGAGGTAGAGCTGGCCGAGCCGCGGGCGGGGGAGGTGCTGGTCCGGCTTCTCGCCTGCGGCGTCTGCCACACCGATCTCTACACCGCCTCCGGCGCCGACCCCTCGGGCTACGCGCCGGCGGTGCTCGGGCACGAGGGAGCTGGGGTGGTCGAGCGGGTCGGACCGGACGTGACCTCGCTCGCGCCGGGCGACCACGTCGTCACCCTCTTCTCGCCCCAGTGCGGCGAGTGCGTGCACTGCGTCGACCCGCGGACCAACCTCTGCATGGCGATCCGCGAGCAGCAGAACAAGGGGTTCCTGCCGGACGGCACCACCCGGATCTCGCGCGGCGGCGACGGGATCCGCCACTTCATGGGCTGCTCGACCTTCGCCGAGTACACGGTGATGCCGGAGATCGCCCTCGCCAAGGTCAACCCCGAGGCGCCCTTCGAGCACGTCTGCCTTTTCGCCTGCGGCCTCTCGACCGGCCTCGGGGCGGCGATCAACACCGCCGCGGTGCAGCCGGGCAGCACCTGCGTCGTCTTCGGCGCCGGGATGGTCGGGCTCGGAGCGGTTGCCGGCTGCCGCCTGCAGGGCGGCGAGCGCATCGTCTGCGTCGACCTCTCCCGGGAGCGGCTCGAGCTGGCCCGCGGCCAGGGCGCGACCGACCTGCTCGAGGGCGGCGAGGGCGCCGTCGAGCAGATCCTCGAGATGACCGGCGGCTTTGGCGCCGACTACACCTTCGAGGCGACCGGCAACGTCACGGTCATGCGCCAGGCGGTCGAGGCCGCGCGGATGGCCTGGGGCCTCTGCACGATCGCCGGCGTGGCCGGCAAGGGGGAGACCCTCGACGTCATCCCCCGCTTCCTGATCACCGGCCGCCGCATCGCCGGCTCCTCCTTCGGCGGGGTCAAGGGCCGCGACCAGGTCCCGGTCCTGGTCGATCGCTACCTGGCCGGCGAGATCGACGTCGAGCCCTTCATCTCCCATCGCCTCTCCCTCGACGAAGTCAACCGCGGCTTCGAGCTGATGGAGGCCCAGGACGGGATCCGCAGCGTGATCGAGTTCTCCTACTAGCCGCTCGTCACGCCTTTGCCAGCACCGCGAGGACGAGCAGAATGAAGGCGTTGACGCCGACGATGCCAGCCACGATCGCCAGTTCGAGCAGGACGAGAACGATCGCCACCGCGAACCAAACGCCGATCAGGCCGCCGACCATCTCCTCCTCCGGATCGGGCCCGGCCCTCCCGGGCCCCATAGATCGGAAACGTCTTCCAACGCCTGGCGTCAGGGGTTATCTCGCGGGGGCGTTGGCAATCTCGATGCTATTCGCCGGCTGCGGCGGGGGAAGCGAGGCGACGGACCGTGCCGGGGTCGATCGGACCGGCGAGCGCTCGGCGCCCCGACGCGACGAGAAACCGCCTGCTGAGCGGGTCGCGCCCTCCCGGTGCCCAGCCGGCCTGCCGAGCTGCCGCAGCACCGAGGGGCGGATCGTCTTCGTCGAGCGGGTCGACCCCGACGGCGACGGCGACGCCCACTTCGTGGTTGCCGATCCGCAGGGGATAACCCTGCCGGGCCTGACCGCGATCGACGTGCGCAAGGGCCTGCGCCCGGAGCCGCTGCCCGGCATCGGCCACCTGATCAGCGCCGCCGGTCCGGTTCAGACCGGTTCCTACGGGCAGAGCCAGATCCACGCGCTCGAGCTGCACGTCGGGCGCTAGGAGAGCCTGGCGAAACCCGCGTGCGCCTGGCCGCGGCGGACGCCGAACTCGCGGCTCTCCGCTTATTCCCCTCGATACTTAGGAATTTCTGACTATAGTCATGCCGTTTTTGCAAACTCGAAGGGAGTGGGAGAGATGAAGTTCGACAAGCGTCTACTGCTTGCGATCCTGGCACTGGCGACCTGTCTGGTCGGGATCAACGCCGCCTCGGCCTCCGCGGCGGTCTGGAAACACGGGGGCTCGAACCTGGCCAAACACACGGAAATCGGCCTCACCGGCGGCGAAGTGTTCCAAACCGGCACCGGCGGGATGTCCTGCGAAGTGTTCGCGACCATCACAACCTCCGGCGGGAGCACCGGGACGATCAAAAAGTGGGAAGTCAAAAACTGCTCTGGTGGCTTCGAAGAACTCACGGGCTGCGAAGTCCTCGCCACCGAACCGAAGAACCTTCCCTGGACCCTCGACGTCAACACCGCGGACCTCTCGGTGACAAGCATGAGGATCCGTCGCACTTTCAAAAACGGCTGCAAAGTCAAAGAAATCGACAAGACGGTGACGATGACACTCACCCCAGATGTCACGACCGCGATCACCGAACTCGAATTCCACGGCTCGACCACCGGCTACACATCGTTCGGCTCGTTCACGGTCGACTCGCCGAACGCCGGCACATACGGGATCGGCTGAGCCTGCGCCCGAGGCCCCGCGACGACTCGCGGGGCCTCGGTTGCCTTCCGGGCTCTGACCCTAGATGGTTGATTCCACGCCCTCAGGCGACGTAGTCGACCAGGGCGCGGCTCGGACGCCCGAGCCTGTGGTTGAGCGCGATGCACGCGGCCAGCGCCAAGAGGCGCTGGGAGATGCGGACGCGCAGGTTGTGCAGGGTGCGGGCGCCGTGGCGCTCGAGGGTGAGGATGTCCTTGCAGGTCCAAAAGATCGACTCGATGCGCTGGCGGATCGGGGCAAGGTGGAGGGCGCTGTCGGGCTCGTCTTTTCGCGCCGGCCTGACGATCGTTGCGTCGAGGGCTCCGACCGCCTCGGCGAAGTCCTTGCCCGCATATCCCTTGTCGCCGATGAGGATCTCCCCGCCGCTTCGGCTTGCCCGTTCGAGCAGCTCGATCCCCACCTCTCGCTCGTCGCGCTTGGGAGAAGCGAGGGTGAAGGCTCGCGGTGTGCCGTCGGGCGCGAAGAGGCCGTGCAGTCGAAAGCCCCAAAAGAATCGGGAATGAGAGGCGCACCAGCCGTAGTCGGCCGCATCGGCAAGGGCAGAACGGCGCGTCGTCTCGACCGAGCGGGCGCACTCCAGCGGGGTGGAGTCGATGAGCAGCACCTCGTCGTGGAAGCCCGGAGACTCGGCGGCGAAGACGCCGATGAGCCACTCGATCGTCTCGGCCAGGCGAGCTCTTCGCTTGTGGAAGCCGGGTTGTTGGGGCAGCTCCGGGAAGAGATCGCGAAGGTGCTTGCGAGCGACCGCCAGAAAGCGGCGATCGGAGGGGATGCCCATGATCGCTTGGGCGACGCAGAGGGTCGCGACCTCGGCGTCGGTGACTCTGCGGCGGGCATTTCCGGGCTTCTCGGGCAGGAGATCGTCTGCCGTGCAATAAACGACGGTGCAGAGAGTGTCGAGGTCGGCGTGCATCGTGGCCTTTCGGTCGACGGTTGCTTCAGCACCGCCGACTTCGGCCTCTCTGCATTGAAATCCTCGATCACGGCCTGCGCCGTGGAATCAACCATCTAGTAGCGGCGGAAGGGGTCGACGTAGAGGTCGTCGACCTGCCACTGGCCCTTGGCGTCGAGCGGGGTGAAGCGGATCTCGATCGCGCTCGGGATCAGGATTCCGACCACGGTCGAGAGCGTGAGCACGGTCGAGACCGACTGGCTCGGGTTCCAGCTCGGGCCGGCGGCGAGGGTGCCTGCGGTCTTCGTGCGGACCAGGCCGAGCAGGTTGTAGACGGCCTCGACGCGCAGGCGCGAGGAGGGGTCGCCGCTGTTACGGGCCAGCAGCCGGAAGGACGGCGTGTCGATCGACATGCAGACCGGGGGGCTGGTGGCCGAGCTGCCGGCCGGCAGCGACAGCGACCTGCTGTCGCCGGCGTCATTGAGGAAATAGCTCTCGTTGCCCTCGACGATCCTGGCGCCGCGATTCAGCTCCCAGCCGGAGCCGCCGGCCTCGAAGCCGCCGTCGGGGGCGAGCACGTAGTTGCGCTGGTCGCCCCAGGGGCTGAAAACCTTCTCCGCGCCCGAGTAGGAACAGGCCTGGGCCGGGCCGGCGAACGCTGCCATTGCCAGCAATGCGATGGCGATGACACCTGCAAGCGAGACGCGGGGACTGGAAACTCCTTTGAACCGCATTCGGGAAAACCTCCTGGTCGCAGGCCAAAATGCCTGGTCGTCAAACCAAGCTGGCAGCCGAGCCGTCTCACGTCGAAACGTGAGATCTCCAACTTTGCGTCCCCGCCTCGCGACAGGTTTGCCCTTATTCAGCTGACTTATGTGCGTGCCGGCGAAGAATCGGGCCCCGGCACCCCCGACTTAAATAAGTTCGTACAAATGGCTACTTAGTTCTCTCTTTTCGTGCCTGGATGCCACGGTGATCCGCGTGCGGCGCTCATAAACCCAGCGATCGAGTCGATAAACACCCGCGGTTCTGGATCAAGGACCGCGAACGAACCGGACCCGATGGCAGGCGTTGCGCAGATACAGGAGACGGAGCACCTCTTCGCCCGGGGGCGCAAGCGGGCGCTGCTGCGTGCCCAGGGCCGTGAGCGGCTGGCCGAGGTGGCGGCTGCCCTGAGCTTCCTGGCGGTCGCCACCGCGATGGCCCTGTTGATTTCCTCCCCCCGCGGCCTCGACGTTCCGACCCTGGCGATCCTCGTCGCCGCCTACGTCGTCTGCAGCCGGGCGAAATTCGACATCGCCGACGGCTACACGGTGCCCACCGAGTTGGTCTTGGTCCCGATGCTCTTCCTGCTGCCGACCCCGCTCGTGCCCCTCATCGTCTGCGGCAGCGACCTGCTGGGGCGGTTGTACGACTTCGCCTCGGGGGCGACCAACTTCCACCGCGCCTTCCACGCCCTCGGGGACTGCTGGCATGCGGTCGGGCCGGCGCTGGTACTGGTCGCCGCCGGCGCCCAGGTCTTCGCCTGGGATGACTGGCCCGTCTATCTGCTCGCCCTCCTGGCGCAGTTCGGCTTCGACTTCGTCGTGGCGGCGTTCCGCGAGCGTCTGGTCGACGGCACCTCGCCGCGGACGCTGGTGGAACTGGTGGCCCCGGTCTACGCCCTCGACGGAGCCCTGGCGCCGGTCGGGTTGCTGGCCGCCTTCGCGGCGATCGAGCTCGGTCCCGCGGTCACCCTCCTGGTCATCCCGCTGACCGGCGTGCTCGTCGTGCTCTCGCGCGAGCGCCAGGCCCGCGTCGACCAGGCGCTCGAGCTGAGCAGTGCCTACCGGGGGACGGCGATGCTGCTGGGCGACGTGGTCGAGGCCGACGACGCCTACACGGGCAGCCATAGCCGCGGCGTGGTCGACCTCTCGCTGGCTGTCTCCGACCGCCTCGGCCTCAGCCCCACGCAGCGCCGCAACGTCGAGTTCGCCGCCCTCCTGCACGACGTCGGCAAGATCGCGGTGCCAAAGGAGATCATCAACAAGCCCGGCCCCCTCGACGACGAGGAGTGGAAGGTCATGCACCGCCACACGATCGAGGGCGAGACGATGCTGAACCGGGTCGGCGGCGTCCTCTCCGAGGTCGGCCGCATCGTCCGCTCCTCCCACGAGCACTACGACGGCAGCGGCTACCCGGACGGGCTGGGCGGCGAGGAGATCCCGATCGAGGCCCGCATCGTCACCTGCTGCGACGCCTTCAGTGCGATGACGACCACCCGTTCCTACCGCCGGGCGATGCCGCTGAAGGCGGCGCTGGCCGAGCTGCGCGACTGCGCCGGCACCCAGTTCGACCCGAAGGTGGCGGAGGCGCTCGCCGCGGTTTCCGCCTCGGCCTGAACGCCGGGTCTCCGGGTCGGACCTGACAAATATCCCCAAGTGCCGTTGCAGAAGCACGGACCTTTGCAACCACTTGCCGGGGAGAGACGCCCTGCTGTCCATGGCGGGGTCTCCTGGCAAGGGCTCGGTTGGGTGCGCCCGCTGGAATCTCTCTCCCGGGCGCTCCCGCCGCGCCTCTCTCGAGCCCGGCTGAGTGCCGGCGCTACAGTCGGCTGGGAGAGATGGAGCCCCCGACGCACTACGCGCAGTCCATGGATGGCACCAACATCGCCTACCAGGTGCATGGCGAGGGGCCGCTGGACCTCGTCTTCGTGCCCGGATTCGTCTCCCACGTCGAGCTCGTCTGGGAGGAGCCGGCGATCGCCCGCTTCCTGCGGCGGCTTGCCTCCTTCTCCCGCCTCGTCTTCTTCGACAAGCGGGGGCAGGGGCTCTCGGACCGGCTCGGCCGCCCGCCCACGCTGGAGGAGTCGATGGACGACCTGCGGGCCGTGATGGACGCGGCAGGGTGCGGGCGGGCGGCGATCTTCGGCATCTCCGAGGGAGGGCCGATGTCGGCGCTCTTCGCCGCCACCTACCCGGACCGGGTCTCCTCGCTGATCCTCTACGGGACCTTCGCGCGGATGGTGAAGGCGCCCGACTTCCCCCAGGGAGTCGCCCCGGAGCGGCTCGATGGCTGGGCGGAGATGGTGCGAGAGCACTGGGGGGAGGCTGTGGGCGTCGCCTTCTGGGCGCCGAGCGAGGAGGGCAATCCCGAGTTCGAACGCTGGTGGGCGCGTCTGCTGCGCCAGGGGACCAGCCCGTCGGGCGCGACCGAGCTGATGAACCTTTACAAGGAGATCGACGTTCGCGCGGCGCTGCCGGCGATCAGCGCGCCGGCGCTCGTGCTCCACAACGCCGGCGATCGCCTGGTGCCGGTGCGACAGGCGCGCTACCTGGCGGAGACGATCCCCGGCGCGCGCTACGTCGAGTTGGACGGGCCCGACCACCTGCCGATGGTCGGCAACCCCGGGCAGCTGCTCGACGAGGTCGAGGAGTTCCTGGTCGGCAGCCGCCGTGCCCACGAAGCCGAACGGGCGCTGGCGACGGTTCTCTTCACCGACATCGTCGGCTCCACCGAAACCGCCGCCCGGCTCGGTGACAGCCGCTGGCGCGACCTGCTCGAGCGCCACGACGCGACCGTGCGCCGCGAGCTCTCGGTCCACCGTGGCCGCGAGGTGAAGACGATGGGCGACGGCTTCCTCGCCACCTTCGACGGGCCGGCGCGGGCGATCCGCTGCGCGGTCGCGATCCGCGACGAGCTGCGCCAGACCGGCATCGACGTCCGGGCCGGCATCCACACCGGGGAGGTCGACCTGATCGGCACCGACGTCGGCGGCATGGCGGTCAATATCGGCGCCCGCGTCGGCGCCCTCGGCGGCGCCGGCGAGGTCCTCGTCTCCAGCACGGTGCGGGAGCTGGTGGTCGGCTCCGGCATCGACTTCGACGACCGCGGGACGCACGAGCTGAAGGGCGCCCCGGGCGAGTGGCGGCTGTTCGCGGTGAGCGGCACCAGCTGATGGTGCTATACTGAACCAAATGGTTCAGTATCAGACGGTAGACAAGACGCTTGCCGCCCTGGCCGATCCGACCCGTCGAGTCATCCTCGAACGGCTCGGCAACCGGGGCGAGCTGAGCGTCAGCGAGCTCGCCGAGCCGGCGGGCATCTCCCTGACCGGTATGAAGAAGCACCTACTGGTGCTCGAGGAGGCGGGGCTGGTGGGCACCGAGAAGGTGGGTCGCACGCGCCGCTGCCGGCTCGAGCCGAAGGGACTCGACGGTCTGCAGGACTGGATGAACTCCTACCGGGCGATGCTGGAGGAACGGTTCGATCGGCTCGAAGAGCTGCTCGAACGGACGAAAGGAGACCGATCATGAGCGAGCAGGAAAGCGCCTACAAAGCCAAGACGAACCTCGTGGGAGACCGCGAGATCCACGTCGAGCGCGTGTTCGACGCCCCGCGGGAGCGCGTGTTCGCCGCCTACATCGACCCGGAGCTGATCCCCAGGTGGTGGGGCCCGCGGGGTACGACCACGATCGTCGACGAGATGGACGCGAGCGCGGGTGGGAAGTGGCGCTTCGTGATGCACGACCCCGACGGCAGCGAGACCGGCTTCCGCGGCGTGTTCCGCGAGGTCACCCCGCACGAGCGGATCGTGCAGACGTTCGAATGGGAGGGCATGCCGGGCCACGTCTCCGTCGACACCGCGGTCTTCGAGGACCTCGGCGACGGTCGCACCAAGGTCGTCACGGACTCGATCTTCCACTTCGCCGAGGAGCGCCACGGCATGATCGAGTCGGGGATGGAGCGCGGGATGAACGAAACGTTCGACCGCCTCGACGAGTTGCTGGCGGGCTAGCCGGCTGCGATGAAGGAGGTGTCGCGAGGCGGCGTATGGTGGCGGCTCCGGTCCACGGCGTGGACTATCCAGCCGCCGCGATCGCGTCAACCGCCTGGCGGAGCTCGCGCTCGCTCGGCAGGCCGTATCCGAGCACCAGGCTCGGCGGGTGTGGGTGGGCGCGGGTGAAGGTGGCGAGGCCGTGGACGTGCACGCCCCTGTCCCTGGCACCCGCGACCATTTCGGCCTCCGCGACGCCGCGAGGGAGCTCGAGCACGGCGTGCAGACCGGCGGCGATGCCGCGGACCCTGGCGCCGGGCAGGCCGGCGGCGATGGCATCGAGGAGGGCGGCGCGCTTGCCGCGGTAGCGCTGGCGGGCGCTGCGGATGTGGCGGTCGAAGCCGCCGCTGGAGATGAGGTCGGCGAGGGCCCATTCCTCGATCCGGGGCCCGCCGCCGTCAGCCATGCTGCGGGCGGTGATCGCGAGCGGGACGAGGTCGGCGGGCAGCAGCAACCAGCCGAGGCGCAGCGCCGGCGCCAGGGTCTTGGAGACGGTGCCGGCGAGGACGACGACGTCGGGCCCCAGGCCCTGCAACGAGCCGGCGGGGCCACGGTCGTAGCGCAGCTCGGCGTCGTAGTCGTCCTCCAGGATCAGAGCGCTGCGATCGCGTGCCCAGGCGACCAGCCGCCGGCGCCGGCTGGGTGCGAGGACGGCACCGAGCGGCAGCGCGTGCGCCGGCGTCACCACGACCGCGTCGGGCGCCGCCGCAATGAGGGCGTCGACGTCGATGCCCTCCTCGTCGATCGGGATCGGAATCACCTCCAGCCCCTCGGCTTCGATCGTCCAGCCGGCGATCGGGTACCCTGGGTCCTCGACCGCGATGCGGCGGCCGCCCCGTCCCTTCGCCAGCTGGCAGAAGACGCGCAGGCCCTGCTGGTAGCCGGCGGTGACCACGACCCCCTCGGGCTCGGCGGCGGCGGCGCGGACGCGTCCGAGGTGCTCGGCGAGGGCGATCCGCAGCTCGCCGGTGCCGCCGAGCTCGCCGTAGCTGAGGCGCGCGTCGGGCAGCTCGGCGAGGGCGCGGCGCAGCGACCGCCCCCAGGCCCGGCGCGGAAACAGGGAGAGGTCCGGGGCGCCGGGGAAGAGGTCGATGCCGTCGACCGGAGCCGGGATCGGCGCCGGTTCGGCCGGCATCTCTCCGTCCTGCTGGATTGCCTGCTCGCGCGGAGCGACCCGGGTGCCGGAGCCGCGGCGGGCGAGGACGTAACCCTCGGCCGCCAGCTGTTCGTAGGCCTCGACCACCAGCCGGCGGGAGACGCCAAGCTCGCCGGCCAGGGCGCGGGAGGAGGGAAGGCGCGCATCCGCGCGCAGGCGTCCGCAGCGGATCGCCTCCCGTAGCCCGATCTCCAGCTGGGTCCGGCGCGGCTGGCTCGGGTCCCAATGAGGCAGCAGCAGCTCGGGTGAGCCGAACGATGAAGTGGTACCCGATTTAGACACCAGATTGGACCTTATCGTGGTGCCACATTGTCTCTAGCCTGCGTCACCCCACTTCGCCAAGGAGGCCCACGATGTCCAGGATCGAGCCACGCCAGGGAGTCTTCGCGAACCTCGTCGCCCGCGGCAGCCGAATTGCCTACGGGCGCGAACTGCGCTCCGCCCGCGTCTACGCCTGGCATCCGCGGCTGATGATCGGCTTCATGCGCTTCAACCGCGCCGCCGAACGCTGCAGGGAGGTGCCGAAGGCGCTCAGCGAGCTGGCGGTGCTGAAGGCGGCGACGATGGTCGGCTGCGAGTTCTGCATGGACATCGGCTCCGAGTACGCGCGCCGCTCCGGCCTCCGCGACGAGCAGCTTCTGGCCCTGCACGAAGCCCACGAGTCGGGCCGCTTCGACGAGGACGAGCTGCTGGTGATCGACCTCGCGGTGGGAATGACCCGCACGCCAGGCGAGGTCGGCGAGGAGCTGATGGCGCGGGTGCGCGACCGCTTCGGCGCCAAGGGCACGCTCGAGCTCGTCCACGCGATCGCCTGGGAGAACACCCGCGCCCGGGTCAACATCGCGCTCGACTTCGAGGCCGAGGGTTTCTCCGAGGGGAAGGTCTGCGCGGTGCCGGATCGTGCCTACGCAGCCGCGGCAGCGCAACCTTGAGCCAGTAACCGCGTTAGCACCCAAAAGCAATGCCCAATCCCCGGCAAGCCGGGGAGCGGGGGACCCACGTTTTCGGGGCGAACCCACCTTCGGGTGGGGGCGCAGGCTCCTTCAGCGCTAGCCCGTCAGCTAACCCCGCCGGCCGACGAAGGAGGAATCGATGTCGAACGCCCCCGGGGTGGCTCGGTACGCCGCCCGTTGGATCCTTTGCTGTGTCTCGCTTGCGCTGCTCGCGACGGCGTTGGTCGCCGCGTCGCCGGGAGCCAAGGCCTGGGCCACCGGCCCCGGCGGCGTCTCGGCGATCAGCAGCGCGCCGGCGCCCGAGCCGGGGGCCGTGCCCGGCCGCGCGCTGCTCGTCGACGGGCGGGCGGTGGCGCCGCTCGATGCGCCGCCGGCCGTGAAGCGGGTGATCGCGGCGGCAAACAGAATTCGCACCAAGCCCTATATATGGGGCGGCGGCCACGGCCGCTGGTGGGACCGTGGCTACGACTGCTCCGGCGCGGTCAGCTTCGCCCTGCACGGCGGCGAGCTGCTCGACAGCCCGCTGGCGTCGGGTTCGATGACCCGCTGGGGCAGCCCCGGCCGCGGGCGCTGGATCACCGTCTACGCCAACGGCGGCCACGCCTTCGCGGTGATCGCCGGCCTGCGCTGGGACACCTCCGGCAACACCCGCGGCACCGGCCCCCGCTGGCACCCGGACATGGCCGACAGCCGCGGCTTCCTCGCTCGGCACCCGCTGGGGTACTGAGCGGGCCGGGGCGACTTTCTGTCCCTATGCGACAGAAAGTCGCCCCGCGTCGGGCCGCTCGCAGCAGGGGTAAGGTCGGAGAGACCCGGGGGCGCGGGGTCGAGGAGCTCGGCAGCGTCTGGAGCTTCCTCGACCGCACCCCGCTCGGCCGCCAGGAGGAGTGGGAGGACACGCCACCGGGGCGCCCGCAGTCGCCGCCCTACCAGTGGTGGCGCCTGCACGACGAGTACGAGTGAGCGCTACCCGGCCGGTTTGCCGGGCTCGGAGCCGCCCTCGTCCTGGCGCTGCAGCGAGCCCTGGATCGCCGCGATCAGGATCGCCGCCAGCCCGGCGGCCATCGAGCCGGCGATGATGTCGGCGTGGCCGCGATCGCCGCTGGCCAGGTCGGCCAGCGCATAGACCTCTCCGGCTACCAGGATCAGCACCGTCATCAGGCTGAGGATCCAGTTCACCGGCCGGCTGCGCCAGCGGATCGCGCCGGCCTCGATCACGTAGCCGATCAGCAGCACGACGATGATCTGGGAGGCCTGTTCCTGGAACTGCAGGCCCTCCGATTCCTGCGGCAGCGGCCAGGTGACGCCGACGAAGACGACGAAGGGCGCCACGAACGGCACCTGGGGTGCCGCCCAGACGACGAAGTCGGCGAGGAACCGGGCCAGTTCGCCGAGCCAGGCGAGTGAGGCCCGCGGCCGGGGGAAGCTGGGGGCGTCCTCACCGAACATCTCCAGCCGGTAGGCGACGAGGGCGCCGACGGCGATGAGCGCGACCGGAGCGACGAGCACCCCGGCCAGCGCGGTGCCGAGCCCCGCGAGCAGCGTGAGCGCAGCGAGCATTCCCGAGACGACCGGACCCCGTTTGATGTTGTTTGCTCGCGTGCTCAAAGGTGTGTCACAAAAAATAACTACAAGATAATTCTCTGTTTACTTAAATCTTCTATAGGTTAAGCACCAATGCGGGTGGCGGCCAAGGACAACGGGGTTGCGGTGAAGGCGTACGCGGGCACCACCGGTGTGCTGCTCGCCTTCGACGTCGACGATAAACGGCGCAAGGGTCTACTCGGGTTCGCGATCGAGCGCGAGGGTGGGAACCGGCCGCGCCAGTGGCTGCAGGGCATGCAGCGCTTCCCGGGGGAGAAACCTAAACCGGGCGAGCCGATCGACAGCGATAAAGCTCCGATTCAGAGGTTTCGCTGGGCCGACTACCGGGTCTACCCCGGTACCCGCTACACCTACCAGGTGCACCCGGTCTACGGAGAGCCCGGGGCCCTGAGGGTCGAGCCGGGCCCCTCGCTGACCGTGGTTACCTCCAGCGCCTCCGAAGGCGAACACCGGATCCTCTTCAACCGCGCGGCGGCGGCGAGCCAGGCCTTCAGCCGCGACTTCCCCAAAACGGCGAAAAAACTCGACGCGGCGAGTACCGCCGAGAAGGCGGCCGAGCATCTCTCGCCCCGGGCGCTCGCCTGGTTGAGCCGAGGGGCCCTCGAGCAGATCACCGGCCTCTGCGCCCGCGCCGCCGACCCCACCTGGGCCCTCGACGTCTGCATCTACGAGTACGAGCTGCCGGCGATCGTCGAGGCGCTCGATGCCGCCCGCGAGCGGGGGGCGGAAGTGCGGGTCGTCTACCACGCGAAGAAAAAGGACGAGCAGACGGAGCTGAACGAAGGGAACCTCGAGGGCTGGCCGGAGGAGTGCAAACGGGCCCGGGTCACGAGCAAGATCTGCCACGACAAGTTCATCGTGCTGAGCCGGATCGACGGCCAGCGCCGCACGCCCCAGAGCGTCCTCTGCGGCTCGACCAACTTCACCGAGAACGGCGTCTACCGCCAGGCCAACGTGGTTCACGTGATCAAACGTCCCGACGTGGCCCGCACCTACCTGGATCTCTTCGAGGTGCTGTTCGGCGGTGCCACCCCGGCCGAGACGAAGGCCTGGATCGACGCCAACAACCCGCTCTCGCCCGACGCGCCGCTCGTGGTCGGGTTCTCGCCACGCAGCGGCGAGGTCGACCTCGACCTGTTCGCGAGTGAGATCAACAGCGCCCACCGCGACGTCCTCTTCTGCACCGCCTTCGACCTCGAGCCCCGGATCGAGAAAGCGCTGCTCGGCAAGGCGAACGACGACATCCTCCGCCTCGGCCTCGAGAACTCGCGCAGCAAGATCACCGGCTTTCACCGCGATCGCAGCGCCGACTTCGCCGCCACCGCCTTCCTCAAAAAAGGGCTGGAGGGCTTTCTCGAGGAGTCCACCCGGGGGCAGAAAGGGAGCCTCCTGATCCACACGAAGCTGGTCGTCGTCGACTTCACCTCGGACTCGCCGACGGTGATCAGCGGCTCCCACAACCTCTCGAAATCGGCCTCGAGCGGCAACGACGAGAACTTCCTGATCATCCGCGGCAACACCGACGTCGCCGACTGCTACGGCGTCGAGTTGATGCGGCTCTACGAGCACTACCGCTTCCGCTGGCACGCCAAACAGAAAGACAAAGGCGCCGACCGGGATCCCTGCCCGCGTGCCGCCGGCACCCTCTGCCCGAACGACAGCTGGACCAAGCCCTACTTCGCGAAACGGTCCCTGGAGTCGGTGGACCGCCGGCGCTTCGCCGGCACCGCGGCGTAGCCCCGATTCGACCAGCGGACGCCCTGCTTAGCATGCGGGCGACAGATGCCCGAACCAGTCAAGCGCAACCAGCGCTATATGCCCGGGCTCGACGGGCTGCGCGCGATCGCCGTGCTCGCCGTGATCGCCTTCCACCTCGGCTTCGGCTGGGCGCCGGGCGGGCTGCTCGGGGTCGGCATCTTCTTCACCCTCAGCGGCTACCTGATCACCGACATCCTGCTCTCGCAGCTGGCCCGCCGCGGCCACATCCGGCTCGGCAAGTTCTGGCTCGCCCGCGCCCGCCGCCTGCTGCCGGCGCTGTTCGCGATGCTGATCATCGTCGTCGCCTGGGTGACGATCTTCGGCCCCGCCCAGCCGCAGCAGTTCCGCGACGCGGTCGTCGCCTCGGCCTTCTACGTCAGCAACTGGCAGCTGATCTTCGGCGACGTCTCCTACTTCGCCCGCTTCGCGCCGCCCGGGCCCGCTCAACCACCTCTGGTCGCTGGCGATCGAGGAGCAGTTCTACATCCTCTGGCCGTTCCTGCTGCTGATCGGGGTCAAGCTGGTGCGCGAGACGCCGCTGCCCTCCGGGGTGCGGCCGCGGCTGGCGATCGCCACCCTCGGCCTGGCGATCGTCTCGGCGATCCTGATGGCGGTCCTCTACCAGCCCGAGCCTCGACCCCTCGCGGGTCTACTACGGCACCGACACGCGCGCCTCGGAGCTGCTCTTCGGCGCCGCCCTGGCGATGGTCTGGCCGAGCCGCAAGCTGAGCCGCGCGGATCGGCACCGGCGCCCGCAACACGCTCGACGGGCTCGGCGTCGCCGGCCTGGCTGGCGATCGCGCTGATGATCTGGCAGACCGACCAGTACTCCTCGTTCCTCTACCGCGGCGGCTTCGTCCTGCTCTCGATCGCGACGGTGCTGGTGCTGGTCGCCGCTGGCCCACCCGGCCTGCCGGCTCGGCCCGGTGCTCGGCTGGAAGCCGCTGCGCTGGATCGGCGTGCGCTCCTACGGCATCTACCTCTGGCACTTCCCGATCATCGTCCTCACCACCCCGGGCGGCGTCGCCAACGGGCGCCGAACCGCTGCGCGAGCTGCTGCAGCTGGTGGCGATCTTCGCCGTCTCGGCGCTCTCCTGGAAGTACCTCGAGGAGCCGATCCGCCACGGCGCGCTCGGCCGCCTCTGGCGGCGGGCGCGCGCCGGCGCGCTGGCGGCCGCAGAGCCTCTCGCGGCGAGGGCTGGGCCGTCGCCGGAGTCTCGCCTCGTCGTCCTGGTCGCCGCCGTCGCCGGCATGGCCGGGGTCAACTCGGTCTCCGCCGAAGGCACAGACGCGCGGGTCGAAGAAGCGAGCGCGGCCGGTGCCGACCAAGCCGGCGCCGCTGACCCCGGCGCAGGCGAGCGCCTCGACCCGCTCCTCCTGCAAAGCCGTCGTCCACATCGGCGACTCCACCTCAGAGGGTCTCGACCTCGCCCGAATACCTGCCGCTGGAAAGCCAGCGGATCGAAGCCCAGTACGCCGACGTCGGCGCGGTCGAACAGCACATGGAGATCTCCGGCGCGCGCTCGATCGAAGAGCAGTTCGAAGGCGAACCGAACGCCCAGGAAGTGGCGGAAGCGTGGAAGCTCGAAGGCTTCAAGGGGTGCTGGGTGCTGGCGCTGGGCACCAACGAGGCGGCCAACGTCTTCGTCGGCTCCGCCGTCGGCGAGATGGAACGGATCGAAATCATGATGAACACGATCGGCGACGAACCGGTGATGTGGGTCAATGTCCGCTCGCTGGTCGAAGCCGGCGATCCCTACTCGGCAAGAACATGGAGAAGTGGGACGAAGAACTGCTCGTCGCCTGCCTCCGGTACCCCAACATGCGCGTCTACGACTGGGCCGCCGACGTCAAAGACGACTGGTTCATCGAAGACGGCATCCACTTCACCTCGCCCGGCTACGCCGCCCGCAGCCGAGCTGATCGCCCAGGCCCTGGCCCACGCCTTCCCGGCCAAAGGCGAAAGCGAAGGCGGAAGGAACTGCCTGGTCAGCTGAGCTGTTTTCGCAGAAACGGCTGCAGCAGCACGGCGAAATTCCTCGAGGGCCAGATCAAGTCGCTCCCCGGCGGCGCGAAACGCTAGGTCGTCTTCTGGTCCTTGGGCTCGCTGCGAGGCTCGAGCTGGATCTCCCGCTCGGCCCGCGGCCGGCCCTCTTCGATCTCGAGGCTGCGCTCGCGCTCGGCGTTGAGCTGGTGGCCGAAGAGGATCGCCAGGTTGCTGATCCAGAACCAGATCAGCAGCGCGACCAGCCCGCCGAGCGTGCCGTAGGTCTTGTCGTAGGAGCCGAAGTTGGCGACGTAGAAGGCGAAGAGGGCGGAGGCGATGACCCAGACGACGAGCGCGACGATGGCGCCTGGGGTGACCCATCTGAAGCCACGCAGCTTCACGTTCGGCGAGGCGTAGTAGAGGAGGTCGACCATCAGCACGAAGATCGCCACCAGCACCGGCCACTTGGCGATGTTCCAGACGTCGACTGCAGTGTCGCCGAGCCCGATCGGGCCCGCGACGGCATCTACCACCGGGCCGGTCAGGACCAGGCCGAGCGCCAGCAGGGCGAGCGGTGATGACCATGACCAGCGTCACCAGCAGCTGCAGCGGGCGCAGCTTCCAGAACGGCCGGCCCTCGGGGGTCTCGTAGATGACGTTGGAGGCGCGGATGAAGGCGCCGACGTAGCCGGAGGCAGACCACAACGCGAGCGCCAGGCCGAGGACGAAGGCGAAGCCGGCCGCGCTCTGGTTCGAGGCGATCGATTCGATCGGGCCGGAGAACGTGTCCGCCGCCGACTGCGGGCCGATTTCGGTGACGATCTCGGTCAGGCTCGTCGGTGGTGCTCTTCGGGTCGCCGACGAGGCCGATCAGAGAGATGACGGCGATCAGGGCCGGGAAGAGCGAGAGCAGCCCGTAGTAGGTGAGCGCGGCCGCCCAGTCGGTGAGGTTGTCCTCCATGAACTCCGTCGCCGTGCGCTTCAGCGTCGCGATCAGGCCGGTGTCGGATGGGGACTCCAGCCCGCCCCGCGTTACCCGTCAGCCCGGCGGTGAACCGTCGATCTCGACCGGCTCCAGCTCGTCGGCCGGCTCGAAGCCGAGGATGCGGCCGTAGAAGTAGAGCTCGGCTTCGAGGCAGCGGATCTCGGTCTCGGAGCGGCGGAAGCCGTGCTGCCTCGCCCGCGAAGGCGAGGTAGGCGTGGGGGACGCCGTTGCGCTTCAGCGCCGCGACCATCGTCTCCGCCTGGCTCGGCGGCACGACCTCGTCCTCGAGGCCCTGGAAGAGGATCACCGGCGCCCGCAGCCGCTCGACGAAGTGGATCGGCGAGCGCTCGCGGTAGAGGTCGGCGCGCTCGGGATAGGGGCCGATCAGGCCGTCGAGGTAGCGCGACTCGAACTTGTGGGTGTCGGTGGCGAGCGTCTCGGTGTCGGCGACGCCGTAGTAGCTGGCGCCGGTGGCGAAGTCGTCGTGGAAGACCAGCGCGCAGAGGGTCGCGTAGCCGCCGGCGCTGCCGCCGCGGATCGCCAGCCGCTCGCCGTCGACCTCGCCGCTCGTCGGCCGAGGTGGCGCGCGGCGGCGATGCAGTCGTCGGTGTCGACGCACGCCCCAGCCGCCGCGCAGCCGCTGGCGGTAGGGCCGGCCGAAGCCGCTGCTGCCGCGGTAGTTGACGTCGACGACGCCGAAGCCGCGGCTGGTCCAGAAGAGGTACTCGCGGTCGAGGGCAGGGCGTGGCGTGGGAGGTCGGTCCGCCGTGGCTCTGCACGATCAGCGGCGGCAGCTCGCCCTGCGGCGCCTCGAAGTCGGGGTTGGTCGGCGGGTAGTAGAAGCCGTGCGCGGTCTCGCCGCCGCTGGTCGGGAACTCGATCGCGCGCGGGATCGAGACGTAGCCGGCGTCGACCGGCTCGCTCGCTGGCGCTGCGGACCTCCTCCAGCTCGCCGCTGGCGACGTCGAGACGACGACCGCGGTCTCGCTGGCCGGGCTGGCGGCGGCGAAGGCGACCTCGGTGCCCCGGGCTCGACAGCGAGGGGAAGCCGAAGGAGGTGTAGGGCAGCTCGAGGTCGCGCAGGCCGCTCGGCGCCGGGCTCGAGCAGGAAGAGGCGTTCCTCGCCGCGCTCGCAGCGGATGCAGGCGATCGCGCCGTCGGCGAGGAAGGCGTAGGTGGAGCCGCCGAACAGCCACTGCGGGTGGCCCAGCTCGGCTTCCTCGTCGGTCAGCTGCACCGGACCGCCTCGCCCTCGTCGCGGTAGAGGTTCCACCAGCCGTCGCGGTCGGAGACGAAGTGCAGGCGGCCCTCGGCGGTCCCACTCGGGCTGGAAGACCGACTCCTCCGGGCCGCCGGCGACCAGGCGCGCGTCGGCCGGGTCCTCGAGCGGGGCGACCCAGAGCTCGGTCCCGTCCCAGGGCATGTTCGGGTGGTCCCAGCAGGTCCAGGCGAGCCGCGCGCCGTCGGGGCTGACGCGGGGGAAGGAGTAGAAGTCGCGCCCGGAGGCGAGCACCGCCGGCTCGCTCCGAGCCGTCGAGCGGCAGGGCGACGATCTGGTTCTCCGCTTCGCCCTCGCCGTGGACCTCGCGCACGCAGACGACGGTGCTGCCCGTCCGGGCGTGAGCCGCATGTCGGCGTAGCGCAGGCCGCCGGGGTGTCGGCGGCTCGGGCGTGATCGCGACCGGCTCCTCGCCGAGCCGCTGCCGGTAGAGCCGCTGGTCGCGCGAAGTTCGACGAAGAGGACGAGGTCGTCGGCGGCCAGCGTCCAGGCGCCGCCGCCGTACTCGTGGACGCGGGTGCGGACGTTGGCGCCGGCCGGCGTCACCTCTTCGGGCTCGCCGCCGGGCGGCCGGCGCATCAGCACGACGCGCCCGCCCTCCGCCGGCCGCCCCTCCGCCCACCAGACGGCGCCGTCGCCGGCGAGCGCCGGCGCCGCCAGCCGCCGGCCCGCCCGCGGCGACGAGCTGGCGTCGATCGGCGAGCGCCAGGAGCCGTAGGGAGCGATCGTGGCCACGGCGCAGTCTAGGCGACGCGAACGAGTTCACCCAACTGTTGCCATAGCAACCAGCAAGTGACGCCGGTCGTGATCGTCCATAGACTGCCGCGGCCGATGACCAACACTTACGAAATCCCCCAAGAGTCCCGTGACCTGCGCGACATGGTGCGCCAGCTGGCGCAGGAGAAGATCGCCCCGCGCGCCGGCGAGATCGACCGCGAAGGCGAAGTACCCCTGGGACGTGCGCAAGCTGCTCGCCGAGCACGACATCCTCGGCCTGCCCTTCTCCGAGCAGCACGGCGGCACCGGCACCGGCACGCTGGTCCTGCAGATGGCGGTCGAGGAGATCGCCAAGGCCTGCGCCTCCTCGGCCCTGATCCTGATGATCCAGGAGCTCGGCACGCTGCCGATCCAGCTCTTCGGCTCCGACGAGCTGAAGGAGCGCTTCCTGCCGAAATGCGCCAGCGGCGAGTGGTCGCCGGCCTTCGCCCTCTCCGAGCCCGAGGCCGGCAGCGACCCGGCGGCGATGCGCACCACCGCCGTCCGCGACGGCGACGAGTGGGTGATCAACGGCCAGAAGAACTGGATCACCAACGCCTCGGTCGCCGACTTCTACGTCGTCTTCGCGGTCACCGACCGCGAGAACAAGCGGATCAGCGCCTTCGTGGTCGAGAAGGAGCGCGAGGGCTTCGACCCCGGCCAGCTCGAGCACAAGCTCGGGATCAAGGGCTCGCCGACCGGCTCGCCGTCGTTCACCGACGTCCGCGTCCCGCACGAGAACCTGGTCGGGACGGAGGGCAAAGGGCTCGAGCGTCGCCCTCGGCACGCTCGAGCGGACCCGGCTCGGCGCCGCCGCGCAGGCGGTCGGCATCGCCCAGGGGGCGACCGACTACGCCAACGAGTACGCCAAGGAGCGGATCGCCTTCGGCAAGCCGATCAACGACCTGCAGGGGATCCAGTTCAAGCTCGCCGACATGGAGACCGGCACCGCCGCCGCCCGCGAGCTCCTCTACAAAGCCTGCTCGATGGCCGACAGGCCCGAGCGCCCGGCCGAGCCTCGCCAAGTGGACCTCGATGGCGAAGCTGTTCGCCTCCGACAACGCGATGCGGGTCACGGTCGAGGCGATCCAGGTGCTCGGCGGCTACGGCTACGTCAACGAGTACCCGGTCGAGCGGATGATGCGCGACGCCAAGATCACCCAGATCTACGAGGGCACGAACGAGATCCAGCGCGTCGTGATCGCCCGCGCGATGGGCAGCTAGGAGGGCCTGGCGACTACGCCTCGACCTCGCGCAGGCGGTGCGTGTCGACGTCGTAGACGAAGCCGCGCACCGCGTCGCGGTGGGGGATGAAGGGCGAGCGGCGGACGCGGTGGATCGACTGGCGCACGCTGCCGTCGACGCCGGCGAAGGCGCTCGATCGGGAACTCGGGAGCGACCCCGGTCGTCCTCCTTCAGCTCGGCCCGGAAGCCGTCGTCGGTGATCTTTTCCATGCCGCAGTCGGTGTGGTGGATCAGCATCACCTCGCGCGTGCCCAGCTTGCGCTGCGAGATCGCCAGCGAGCGGATCACGTCGTCGGTGACGACGCCGCCGGCGTTGCGCAGCACGTGCGCCTCGCCATCGCCCAGCCCGAGCGCCGCGAAGACGTCGAGCCGCGAGTCCATGCAGGTGACGATCGCCAGCCGCCGGCTCGGCTGCACGTCGAGGTGCCGGTCGGCCAGGGGCTCGGCAAAGGCGCGGTTGTTGGCGAGCAGCTCGTCGATCGTGTCCATCGCGCGGCAGCCTAGACGCCGATTGCCGGGCGTGCGCGCGGGTAGGGGGGAAGTGGACGCATCCAGCAAACCGAGAGAGGAATGAGAGGCGATGGAGACGAGCAGCCTCAGCAAGGGGATTTTGGACAGCGACAGCGCGGAGACCCGGGAGCACGTGGTCGAGCTGCTGACCAAGGCCTACTGGATGGAGATCGAGACGGTGATGAGCTACCTCGCCGCCTCCGTCAACCTCGACGGCGTGCGGGCGCAGGAGATCAAGGAGTCGCTTGACAAGGAGGTCGAAGACGAGCTCGGGCACGCGCGCCAGTTCGCCGAACGGATCAAGGAGCTGTACGGCGTGGTGCCGGGCTCCGAAGAGTTCGCCGCTGAGCAGAGCTTCCTGCAGCCGCCGGAGCACCAGACCGACACCGTGCACGTGATCCGCGGCGTGATCAAGGCCGAGACCGGCGCGATCGAGCACTACACGCGGATCGTCGAGGAGACCGACCAGGTCGACCCGGTCACCCAGGACATGGTGATCGCGATCCTGCGCGACGAGCAGGGGCACCGGCGCCTGTTCGAGGGCTTCCTGCGCGAGTACGAGTTCGAGGGGAAGGCCTAGCTGCTGAGGGCTTTCTCGGCGGCTCTCTCTACCAAATCGAGCACTCGGTGAGCTTCCTCCGATGGCACATGGGCGGCGAAGACCTGGGCTTTGGCGGCCTCGACCGTCTGCTTGTCCATCGCATCCTTGGTCTGGTCCATCGCATCCTTGGTCTGGTCCATGGCGTTCTTCGTCTGGTCGGTTCCAACCTTCACGCCGAAGTAGGCGCCGACGATGGTCGCGATGACCCCTCCGGCGGAGCTGGCGATCGTTGCCGCAGTCTCCGTGTCCTTCGCCAAGGCGATCACCGCGACGATCGCGACCGCCACAATTCCTATGCCAACGGCCACCAGACCCCCGATCGCCTTCACCCGCTCGGCCCACGACGATTCGTCCGCTTTCGGCTCTTTCGCGACCGGCGCTTCTTTCGGATCCGCGTTAGCGGGATCGGTGCTATGCACTGTCACTCCTCCTCATAGCAATGCGATTTCAGGCGCCCAGAGGCATGAAAGTAACAGCGTCGAAAAACCGCACTGTGTTAAAGGCGGAGGAGCGTCTAGTGCAGGGGCGAGCTACTCCTCGCGCGGGGTGATGCGGAAGATCGAGACGACCTCGGCCTGGTGCGCCTCCGGGTGGACGACGTAGGCGCTGGGGCCGCCGCCGAACCAGCCGGCGGCTTCGTTGTCGCCGACGAAGACCCCCGGGTGGCGCTTGCCATCGCCGTCCTGGACCCAGACCTTGTCGCCCTCCCTGAACCCGTGCTCGATCGCCTCGCTCATCGCTGCACATTCCTTGGGGGCACCTGCTGGACCGCCCAGCCGTTGCCGTCGGGGTCCTTGAAGAAGACGAACGAGCCCCAGTCGAAGTCCTGGACCTCGCCGACCGCGATTCCCCGCTCGCTCAGCTCCGCCCTGGCGGCCTCGACGTCATCGACGACGATCTGCAGCCCTTCGACCGAGCCCGGCGCCATCTCGCTGAGCCCGGTGCCGATCGCGATCGAGGTGGGTGAGCCCGGGGGCGTCAGCTGCACGAAGCGGATCTCGTCGCTGACCTGGAAGTCGTGTTCGGCGACGAACCCGGCCTGCTCATAGAAGGCCTTGGCCCGGTCGACGTCGGACACGGGGACCTGCACCAGCTCGAGTCGCCAATCCATCGGCGCGAGTCTAGACGCAGGGCTGCATCCGCGACAGCTTCCGGCGGTAGACCCGCATCGAGCTGTGGCGCCAGTCGCCGTGGGTCTGGTTGCGCAGGCTCGGCACGCAGCTCGTGGTGGTAGGGCGAGCTGAGGCTCTCGTTGTGGCCGATCACGTCGCGCAGCGCCGATCCCGAAGCGGCAGCGCAGCTACTGGGTCAGCCAGAGCGAGGCGCGAAGCTCGGCGGCGGTTGTCGAGCACGTCGGAGTCGCCGTAGCCGACGTGCTCGATCCCGATCGCGGTCCAGTTGAGGCCGACCGTGTGGCGGCAGCGGGTGCGCAGGTTGACGAGCTGGAAGATCCGGCCCGAGCGGGCGACGACGAAGTGGGAGCAGACGTTGGGCAGCTCGCCCAGCTCGACGTCCGGCACGTCGGGCGCGAAGGTGTTGTAGACGGCGGCGGCGCTGCTGGTCTGGGCCATGTGCTCGACGATCACCTTGCGGGTCGCGCAGCCGCCACTTGTGCTGGCCGTAGTGGCGCTCGGAGTAGGCGGCCATCTCGCGCTTGCGTTTGGGCCCGAAGGGGATCAGGCGGTTGACGATCGGCGGCCGCGAGGCGCTCGCCGTCGCCGGCTCCGATGCCTGCGCCGGCCCGATCGCGATGGCGAGGAGAGCGCTGAGGACGAGCGTGGCGGCGACGGCGATCGATGCCCTGGCGACGCGTCACCGGGCCCAGGGTAGCCTGGCGCATGGCCAGAGCGAGCGAGCCGATGAAGGCGAAGCTCACCGATCGACCCTTCAGCGACCCGGGCTGGGTCTTCGAGCGCAAGCTCGACGGCATCCGGGCGTCGGTGCGCCGCGACGGCGGACGGGGTGACGCTCACCTCGCGCACCGGCAAGCCCCTCACCCCGGCCTATCCGGAGCTGGTCGAGGCGCTGGAGGCCGAGCCCGGCGAGCGACTTCCTCGCCGACGGCGAGATCGTCGCCTTCGACGGGCTCGCGGACCAGCTTCGAGCGGCTGCAGGGCCGGATGGGGATCCACGACCCGCGGCTTGGCGCGGCTGACCGGCATCCCGGTCTTCCTCTACCTCTTCGACCTGCTCGAGTTCGACGGCCACGACCTCACCGGCCTGCCGCTGCGCGACTCGCAAGGCGGCGCTGCGGCGGGCCTTCTCCTTCCACGGCCCCGTCCGCTACACGCCGCACCGCAACGAGCGCGGCGAGGAGTTCTTCCGCGAGGCCTGCGCGAAGGGCTGGGAGGGGCTGATCGCCAAGCGCGCCGACAGCACCTACGTGCACGGTCGCAGCAGCGACTGGCTGAAGCTGAAGTGCTCCTTCGAGCAGGAGCTGGTGATCGGCGGCTTCACGCCGCCACAGGGCTCGCGCAAGCGCTTCGGCGCGCTGCTGGTCGGCTATTACGAGGACGGCGAGCTGCGCTACGCGGGGAAAGTCGGGACCGGCTTCAGCGAGAAGCACCCTGGCGGAGCTGGGAGCCCGGCTGGAGGCGCTGGAGGTGCCGAAGCTCGCCGTTCCGCGCGGCGGCGGGCAGCCGCGCGTCGCCCGCTGGGTGCAGCCGCGCGCTGGTCGGCCAGTTCGCCTTCGGCGAGTGGACCCGCGACGGCAAGCTGCGCCATCCTCGCTACCTCGGTCTGCGCGACGACAAGCGCCCCGAGGAAGTGGTGCGGGAGACGCCGAACGGGTAGGGAAGAGCGATGGCCGAGGACGCCTCCGCGTACCTCCCGCCCTGCCGCACGGTCCCGGCGCTGCGACTCGAGGTCTGCGTAGGGGTACGACCTTCCGGAGTACAGCGCTACTCGGGTTTGTCCATGCCGTCTAGGGGTAGATGCCGCACAGTCGTTGCTTGTCGGGAACCGCTTATCGGGAGCTGAGGAGGGGAGGGATAGGGATGTTCAAGTGCGAGAGATGCGGAAGTGGCTACAGCGCGAATCACATCGGGGTCGAGAACTGTCCCCGCTGTCTGCTGCTCGACCGGGTTCAGGCGCCACTCACCTTCAGGATGTTCAAGATCACCGAGAAGGCGCCCCGAACGGCGCCGCCAGAGCAGTCCGCCCCGCGGGAGTCGGTCCGCTCAGCGCCCTAGTCATCGGGTGCGTTCGGCCAGGTAGTCGAGCAACCCGTCCATTCTCGCTTCGCCGTGGACCCGGCGCTGGTCGTCGGCGCCGTTGCCGTCGCGCAGGATACGGTCGATCTCCTCCAGCGCCGCCTCGCCGCCGAGCTCGCGGGCAAAGGGCCGCACCGAGTCCAGCACCTGGCGGCCGACCTCCCGGGCCGGTTCCGGCGAGTCGGTGTCGAGCAGGATTTCGGCCTCGAGCCCGTGGCTGGCGGCCTGGAAGTAGGACTCCTCGAGCGCCTCTCGGTATAGGCCGGGGGCGGTCGGACACTCGAGCTCCTTCGCCGCGATCGCCTGGATCAGGGCCGCGATGGAGCTCGAACCGGCGGCGTCGGTCTGCACGTCGACCGCCCGCACCTCGACCGTGCCGAGTCGCGGGTGCGGGCGCACGTCCCACCAGATGTAGGTGTAGTCCTCGACCCCGGCGGCTGCGATCAGCTGGTCGGCGACCCGGCAGAAGTCCTCGTAGTCGCGGAACTGCCGCGGCACCTGGAAGCGCGGATAGCTGCGCACGACCTGGGTGCGGGCGCTGGCGTGGCCGGAGTCGGTGCCGGCGCGGAAGGGCGAGTTCGCGCTCAGGGCCTGCAGCACGGGCAGGTAGAGGCGGAAGGCGTTGCTCAGGCGTACGGCGGTTTCGGGGTCCGGCATGCCGACGTGCACGTGCAGGCCGCACGGGGGGGTGCTCAGCAGGTCGCCGAGGTCCTTGCGCACAATTTCGTAGCGCGGTTTGGCGACCAGGGCGGCGTGCGGCGCTTCGTCCGCCGGGTGCAGCCCGGAGCCGAGCAACCCAAAGCCGGCTTCGCGGATCGCCCGCCTCGCCTCGCGCAGCTCGGCGAGCGCCTCCTCGGCGTCGAGGCAGACCCCCGTCTTCAGCTCGATCTGCTCGGCGAAGATCTCCGAGGAGATCCGCTTCGCAATCGGCCCCGCGACCTCGTCGAGGATCCGTTGGCTGGCGGCCACGAGCCGCCGGCGCTCGTCGACCAGCAGCAGCTCCTCCTCGATCCCCAGCGAGAGCGGCGCCGAGGTGCCGAAGCGGTGCGCGTGGAGACTGGGGCTCCGCGAAGAGTCCCGAGCCGAAAGGGGCTCCCCGGACGTCACCTCCTCTGCTTACCCGGGTCGCCCGCGACTAGACACGCACGATCAGTCCGCGCCGGGAGGAGGTGCTTTGGCCGGGTCGCCTAGCCGGGCCGTTTCGCGCCGCCGTCCCAGGGGTACTCGCCGGGCTGACGCAATGTCCAGCCCGCCACTGCCCGGTGGCCTGAACGAGGAGAGACGGAGGATCCCTACGAGTAGGCTGCGCCGCTCCAACTGCGCCGGCGCCGGCATCCTCCGGCGCCGTCGCGGCCGCGGCTTCTCCTACGAGGACGCCGACGGGGAGCGGATCGACGACGAGGAGACGCTGCAGCGGATCGGCGAGCTGGCGATCCCGCCCGCCTGGAAAGACGTCTGGATCTGCAGCGACCCGATGGGCCACATCCAGGCCACCGGGTTCGACGAAGCGGGTCGCAAGCAGTATCGCTACCACGACCGCTGGGAGCAGCGGCGCGCGGCCCGCAAGTACGAGTCGACGCGCGAGTTCGCCCGCTCGCTGCCGCAGCTGCGCCGCGCCGTCAGCCGCGACCTGGCGCTCGGGGGAATGCCGAGGGAGCGGGCTCTGGCCTGCGCGGTGAGGCTGCTCGACCTCGGTTTCTTCCGGGTCGGTGGAGAGGAGTACGCGGAGGCGAACGAGAGCTATGGGCTGGCGACGATCCAGCGCCGGCACGTCTCGATCGCCGACGGAGAGTTGGTCTTCGACTTCCCGGCCAAGAGCGGCCAGCGGCGGGTGCAGTCGATGCGCGACGAGGGCGCGATCGCGAGGCGATCGAAACGATGCGCCGACGCCGTGGCGGGCCCGACGACCTAATCGCCTTCCGCGAGGACGGCGAGTGGCGCGACGTTCGCTCGGATGACGTCAACGCCTACATCCAGGAAAGGATCGGCGAGGAGTTCTCTGCCAAGGACTTCCGCACCTGGAGCGGCACCGTGCTCGCCGCGGCGGCGTTGGCGGGCGAGCCGCCGCCCGAGTCCGAGGCCGCCGCCCGGCGCACCGTCGCCGCCGCGGTCGAGAGCGTGGCGGCGGCGCTCGGCAACACCCCCGCCGTCTGCCGCCGCTCCTACATCGATCCCCGCGTCTTCGACCGCTATCGCGACGGGGAAACGATCGCCCCGCTGTCGTCGCGGGCCGGGGAGATGAGCGCGCGGGTACGCTCGCGGGTCGAACGCAGCGTGCTCGAGCTGATCTCCTGAGCGCGGGTGCGTGGGTTCGTTTGTCCCCGCCGGGCGTCGGGTAATCGAGAAGCGGACAAGGACTGCCCGCCGGCCCGAACCCCAGCGGCTTTTACCGGGGCTTTTGCCCCGGTTCCCGCTCGGGTGAGAAGACCAACCGCCTATTGCGGAGAGGCGCTCGGGCCGGCGGGCCAAGACTGCATACGAAAGATGAGGGAGTCGAATGTTCCCGCTCAAGAACAAACGAATCGCCTTCCTGACGGCCAACGAGGGGGTCGAGCAGGTGGAGCTGACCGAGCCGCTGGAAGCCGTCCGCGGCGCCGGTGCCGAGGCCGACCTGCTGGCCCCCGAAGCCGGAGAGGTGCAGGCGTTCAACCACCTCGACAAGGGCGAGAAGTTCCCGGTCGACCGCGCCGTCGGCGACGCCGACGCGAGCGAGTACGACGGCCTCGTCCTGCCGGGCGGCGTCGCCAACCCCGACCAGCTTCGCACCAACCCAGAGGCCGTGGAGTTCGTTCGTGCCTTCTTCAAGGCCGGAAAGCCGGTAGGGGCGATCTGCCACGCCCCCTGGATGCTGGTCGAGGCAGAGGTGGTGCGCGGGCGCACGGTTACCTCATGGCCGAGCCTGAAGACCGACCTCCGAAACGCCGGCGCCGAGTGGGTCGACGAGGAGGTCCACGTCGACCAGGGCCTGGTGACCAGTCGCAAACCCGAGGACCTCGATGCCTTCAACGCGAAGGTGCTCGAGGAGTTCGCCGAGGGCATCCACGAGGGACAGCGCGAGAGCGCTGCCGCCCACTGAGGAAAGGAGAAGCATGCCACCGCGCGGAGTCAAAAAAGGCAGCAGACGAGAGCGCCAGTACAAACACATCAAGAAGAGCGAGAAGGAAGCGGGCCGTTCGAGCAAACGGGCGGAGGAGATCGCGGCGCGGGCCGTCAACAAGGAAAAGGCCCGCTCCGGCGAGTCGAAGAGCTCGTCACGCAGCTCGACCAACGGCCGCTCGGCCAGCAGCCGCGGTGGCAAGCAGTCGGGCAAGGGCCCAGGCGGCCGTACCCGCGAGCAGCTCTACAACGACGCCAAGAAGCTCGGCATCGACGGCCGCTCGAACATGAACAAGAAAGAACTCCAGCGGGCCGTGGCCGGCGCAAGCTGAGTGGGAGCCCTCGGTCCTCATTTTCAAATCTGTTACTAAACACGCGGTTTTGTGAGTGTTAATTCAACGTACTGTTATGTAATTAGTCAAAGAATTTGCTTTAGCCAAGCAGCACGGTTATGTTCGCCCCACCGTGTTGGCTCACATCGCTGGCATACCGCTTGAGGAGACCGCTCTCGGCCTCACGCCGATCGTCGCCGTCTTCGCCGCCGCGATCCTCTCCCGCCTGCGGCGGTCGGCGCCATGACGATCCAGGTCGCGACCAGGCCGCGGCGCCAGCGAGCCACCCTGAAAGTTCGCCAGAGCATCACTGAGATGTCGACGGCGGAAGTCAATCGCTTCCGCAAAGCGATCGAGAAGATGCTCGATGTTCCCGATAACCGCGGCTATCAGTTCTTCGCGGGATGGCACGGCGTCCCGCTCGCGATCTGCCAGCACCACAACGTGCTCTTCCTCCCCTGGCACCGGGGGTACCTGTACCACTTCGAGCTCGCTCTGCAGGAAATCGATCCCGCGGTGACGATTCCCTGGTGGAACTGGGAGGACGAGGCGGGCGTGCCGCCCGCCTTCGACGCCGCCCGGGTCGGCGGCAGCAAAAACATCCTCGCCAGCGCGCCGATCAAACCTTTCGGAGTGCAGCCGAGGCCGAACTGGCCGAAAAAAACCCGCCGCGATCCGGGCGGCCGCCCCCCCGGATCTCCGGCGGCGCCCGCACCGCCCTATACCGGGGCGACCAAATGGCTGAAAGAAGCGCAATCCTACGAGCGCTTCCGCACCAGGGTTGAGCAGCTGCACGACAACATCCACGTCTGGGTGGGCGGCAACGGCGGTCAGATCGGCGACCCCAACTGGGCCGCCTACGACCCGCTGTTCTGGGCGCATCACGCGATGGTCGACCGCCTCTGGCGCGTCTGGCAGCACGAACACAAAGGCGCCGACCCGAGCCTCGACACGCTGGAACGCCCGATGACCTTCGCTCAGAGCCCGTCCTTGCGGGTGCGCGACGTGCTCGACGTGAAACAGCTGGGCTACGAGTACGCCGGCCAGACCGACAGCGTCAAAGGGCCGGGCTGATGCAGCGCTGGACGACCCCGAAACCGCTGACGCTGCCGATCGACTTCGAGGCGCTGAGCGGGCTCGATCTCGAGCTGGAGAACGTACACCGCGATGCTGGCTCCTTCACCGCTTACGTCTTCCTCAACGCCGACGACGACCTGCCCGCCGACGCCGGCCCGGACGACGCGAGTTTCGCCGGCTCCTTCAGCATCTTCGCCCCGACCGAATGCTGGGGCGGCCAGGACCATTGCGACTGGGACCGCGAGCCCGTCAGCCCCTTCGACCAGCGGCCCGAGCACCACCTGATCCCGATCAACGTCACCTTGGACGTGACCGAGGCGATCAGGCGCCTCGACAACCCCAAAAAACTCACCGTCACCATCCATGCCGCCAGGGCGACCGACCCGAAACTGAAAGAGGGAGTGCTCCGCTTCGACCGCCTGACGGCGATGGCCTACGTCTGACCGGGGCTCTTCGCCCAGGGCACCGATCCTCCGCGTTCGCGCTCCTCGTTTCGCTTTCGCCTTCTTCTTGCGAGTACCCATTGTGGGACGGGCAAAAGCGTCCAGAGCTCGCGTTTTGTCACCGCCGCGCGGGGTAATCGGGCTCCATGCACGCCAAACTTCCCGAGGATGACTCGCGGATCGCCGAAGAGGAGACCGAGGCCGCCGAGGAAGCCGCGAAGGTGGGTGGCGAGGTGCCGGAGGACAGCGAGGACCCGGCGCGCCGGCCGCTGATCGAGGCGGGCGAGGGCGAGGCCGAGGGTTTCGAGCTGGCCGAGGAGCAACTGGAAGACAACGCCGCGCACGGCAACCAGCGCGGCTTCCCGGATCGTGATGTGCCGCCGCCCGAGGAGCGCGGCGAGGTCGAGTACGGCGAGGCCGACGAAGCGATTCCACGGGACGGCAGCGAATGAGCGCGACCGCCACCCAGCGACTGCTCGCGATCGTCACCGACACCCTGATCGGCGCGGAGCCGATCGAGGAGATCCGCCGTCAGGGAAACGGGGTCGGAGTCGAGGTTCGCGTCGTCGTGCCGGCGGTGGAGGCTAACGCCTTCCGCCACACGCTGGGCGACGTCGACGAGCCCATGCTGCAGGCGGAGGAGCGCTTACGGGCCTCGCTGCGGGTGCTGCGGCAGGGTGGCATCGAGGCGTCGGGCTGGGTTGGCGACCCCGATCCCGTACAGGCTGCCCAGGACGCGCTGCTCGAGGCCCCGGCAGACGAAGTGCTGATCTTCGAGCACACCGAGGGCCAGGCCCGCTGGTTCGAGGACGATCTCTTCGAGAAGGCGCAGGAGGCGCTGGAACCGGCGCTGCGGATGATCGTGATCGACCCCGCCCCGGACGCCACGCACGTCGTCGAGGTCGAGCGGGCCGGGCCCGGCGTCAAGCCACCCGAGGACGCCGACTCCGACGTTGGCTCCGCCTACCTGCCCGGCTTCTCCCGCCAGGACTTCGCCGGGATGACGGTCGGCATCCTCGGCACGATCGTGACCATCGTCCTCGCCGCCGCGGTCGCCTCCGGCTCCGGTCAGGAGGTCGGCTGGAAAGCGGTCGCGATCGGCATTGCGATCTTCACCGCACTGATCAACATGGCCCACGTCGTCGGCCTGACCCTGTTCGAGAGCGTGCGGTACCGCGGCGGCTTCGCGAAGTTCTTCCGCACCCTCTCGCTGGTGGGAACGCCGACGGCGATACTGGCCAACCTGCTGATCCTCGTCCTCACCTGAGACCGGTGGCTGGACCGAGGGTGACGTTCAGTTGCGCAGCGCGGCCAGGGCCTCGTCGCGGGTGCTGTGGATCGGAATCGAGAGATCGAGGCCGGTGATCTCGAGCACGCGGCGAACCTGGTCGTTGTAGCTGCAGATGACGACGCGGCCCTGGCCCTCGCCCTCCGCCGCCCGGTCCAGCCGCTGCCAGGCCCTCACGATCAGGGCGATGCCGGTCGAGTCGATGAACTCGCACTCGGAGAGATCGACCACGACCGAGGCGTCGCCGGCGGCGATCGCGTCCTCGAGCGGCCCCTCGAGCCCAGGGGCGGTGCTCAGGTCGAGCTCGCCGCGGACCGCGACGACGCGAATGCCATCCTCGAGCTGGGCGGCGGATGCCTCGAACGGCGCCGGATTCACGCGCCGATGCTACCGCAGGCACGTCATCGGCCGAGCAGCGTTTCGCCCACGGCTGCCGGGGTAGAAATTTTGGGAAACGGAGACGAAAAATTGAGACGTGGCGATCGAAGCTATGCTCGCCACGAACCGCCGTGATGGGCCTGGACTAGCTGAATCGTGGATACGACCACCGACGATCGATCGGGGCTTCAGATGTCCCTACCCGCCCGGGCCGAGAACGCGGCGGTGGTGCGGCACGCCCTGGCCGGCCTGGCAGATCGCCTCGGCATGG
Organism: uncultured Thermoleophilia bacterium; assembly: GCA_963720455.1. Lineage (GTDB taxonomy): Bacteria > Actinomycetota > Thermoleophilia > Solirubrobacterales > 70-9 > VAYN01. The sequence goes on from OY970392.1 coordinate 584,167, forward strand.
ACGACGCCGGGGTCGCCGACCTCAAGACCGTGGTCACCGAGGCCTGCATGAACGTGGTCGTCCACGCCTATCCCGAGAGCGAGTCGGGGTTGCTCGAGGTCGAGGCGACGCCCGGGTTGGACGGTCTGACCGTGGTCGTTCGCGACTTCGGTCGCGGGATCCAGCCGCGCCCCGACGCCGACCGGCCCAGCCTGCGGATCGGCCTGACCCTGATCGCCGCCCTCTCCGCCAGCTTTGAGATCAAGGGCGGCGTCGACCGCGGCACCGAGATCAGGATGTTCCTGCCGCTCACCGCGCGTGACGGGGGCGCCGAGCACGCACAGGCCTCGGCCCCGCCGCCCGTCTCCGATGACGCCACCGCGATGCGGGTCGGCCCTCCGGAGCTCGTCGGGCCGATCCTCAGCCGCGCCCTGGGGGCGGTTGCGGCCAGGCGCCAGATCAGCGTCGACCGGCTCTCCGACGCGATGCTGCTCAGCGACGCGATCTCCGCCCGCGCCCCCGAGGGCTTTGCCGACGGCCACGTCTCGCTCAGCCTTGCCGACCGGCCCGAGGGCGTTCAGCTGCGGGTCGGTCCGATGAAGAGCGGCGCGGCCGAGCAGCTGCGCGAGAGCCTCGACCTACCGGAGGTCGGCGGCACCCTGGCGACGCTGGCGGACGAGCTGAGGATCGAGCAGGACGAGGAAGGCGATTTCCTCGTCGTCGGCATCGCCGCTCTCTCCGCCTAGCTTCCGCCGTCCTCGTCCGCTTCGGCGACCTCGGCCCGGATCCGCTCCAGGGTGCGGCGCAAGATCCGCGAGACGTGCATCTGCGAGTGGCCGATCTGCTCCGCGATCTGCGACTGGGTCATGTCCTCGACGAAGCGCAGCCGCAGCACCAGCCGCTCGCGCTCGTCGAGGTGGGGGAGGGCTCCTTCCAGCGCCAGTTTGTCCTCGACCAGCTCGAAGCCCTCGTCTTCGTCGCCGACCCACTCCGAGGCGGGCGATTCCTCATCGTCGCCGCCGACCGGGCGATCGAGGGAGAGCGGGCGTCGGTTGTGGTTGGCCTCCAGCACCTCGAGCACGTCGGTCGGGTCGACGTTCAGCTTCTCGGCGATCTCGCCCACCGACGGCGAGCGTTGCAGCTCCACGGTCAGGGCCGAGATCGCCTTGTCGACCTCGGCCATGCGGTCGTGCAGCCCGCGCGGCACCCGCACGGTCCAGACGCGGTCGCGGAAATGGCGCTTCAGCTCGCCGAGGATGGTCGGCGAGGCGAAGGCGGTGAAGGGGGTGCCGCGGTCGGGCTCGAAGCGGTCGATCGCGTTGACCAGGCCGAGACTGGCGACCTGCAGCAGGTCGTCGAAGGACTCGCTGGCGCCGCGGTAGCGCAGCGCCAGGTTCTTGGCGAAGGGGAGGTAACGCCGCACCAGCTCCTCGCGGGTCGCCTGGTCGCGGCTCTCGGCAAAGCGCGCCCAGAGCAGGTGCTCGCTCGCCAACCCGTCGCCGGGTCCGGGCGGCCGAGCGCTGTGAATGGGTTGAGTCTCTTCCTCTTTCGCTGCCATCTATGCCACGCGCCGGGTTGTCGACCGGCACTGCCCAGAGGGCCCAGACAAAAGCCGTGCAGCGCCCGGCGGCCGGGGTCGGCCGTCGTGTTTCACACCATAGCGAGGCGTTCCTCCGCTGGCCGGGTGTGACAGCATCGGCCGCGCTTGCGGCAGGAGAGCGGGAAAACCGGTGTGTCGGTGAGCGCGCAGCGTGCTGCGCTGGTCGGTCTTGGCATCGCCATGATCGCCGCCGGGATCTGGCTCTTCTCGCTCGACTCCCACCTCACCTTCATCGCCGACGACTGGGAGCTGTTGGTGAAGCGGCAGGGCTGGGGCGCGGGCTACTTCCTCGACCCCTACCACGAGAACATCGTGGTGGGCCCCGCGATCGTCTACAGGTTCCTGCTGACGATCTTCGGCATGGGGTCCGCGCTGCCGTTCTTCGTCGTCTCGGTCGGCCTCTTCCTGACCAGCGCGGCGCTGCTGTTCGCCCTCCTGCGCCGCCGCGTGGGCGATTGGCCGGCGCTGGTCGGGGCGGTGCTGGTGCTCTTTCTCGGCGCCGCTTTCGAAGATCTGCTCTGGGCCTTCCAGATGGGTTACTTCGGCTCGATGGTCGCCGGCCTCGGGATGCTGCTCGCGCTCGAGCGCGGAGACGAGCGGGGCGACGCGATCGCCTGCGCGCTGCTCGCCGTCTCCCTCGCCTTCTCCAGCCTCGGTCTCACCTTCGTCGTCGGGGCCGCGGTCGAGATCGCCACCGGGCGCAGGCCGCGCGCCAGACGCGCCTACGTCGCACTGCTCCCGTTCGCGCTCTACGCGCTCTGGTGGGTCGGGTGGGGGCACACCGCCGAAAGCAACTTCAGCGCCGGCAACATCGCCAACCTGCCCGAGTTCGTCTACAGCGCTGCCGCGGCGGGGATCGTCTCGCTGCTCGGGCTCGCCACCGGCGACGGCAGCGAGGCGAGCCAGCCGCACCTGATCTGGGGTCAGCTGCTCCTGCTTCCCGTAATCGGCGGCGTCGCCTGGCGCATCCATCGCGAGCGAAGCCTGCCCCGCGGCCTCGCGATCGCCCTCGCGCTGGGCGTCTTCTTCTGGATCTCGGCGGCGCTGGTCCAGAACGCCGACCGCCTGCCGACCTCCAGCCGCTACCAGTACGGCTCGGCGATCTTCCTGCTGCTGATCGCGACGGAGACGCTGCGTGGCCTGCGCATCCCCAGGTTCGCGGTGGGCATCGCTGCCGCGGTCGCTGCCTTCTCGATGACCGGGGGCATCCCCCTGGCCGAACGCGAATACGAGGAACGCTGGCGGCCGACCGGGGAATCCCTCCGTTCGAGCCTGGCGGCGGTGGATATCGCCGGGCCCGGTGCGGAGGCCGGCTACCGCATCGCCTTCGCCCCGAGCCCGGTCGCCACCGCCGCGAGGTATTTCGACGCCACCGCGGACTACGGCAGCCCCGCCTACGACGAAAGTGAGCTGGAAGCCCGACCGGAAGCGGAGAAGGAAGGCGCCGACCTGACGCTTGCCCAGGCTCTTGGCCTCGCCCTCACCGAACCGGCGCCAGGAGATCGCACGATCGCCTGCGAACCGCTGCAGGCGTCGGCGGAAGGGGAGACCGGGACCACCCTCCTGCACGGCGGGTTCACCCTCGCCAACGAAGCGAGCGGCGACGTCGAAGTGATGCTGGGCCGGTTCGCGGCGGGGCTGCCGGTCAGCCTCGGCCCGTTGCCGCCAGGCGTGAAAACTGCGCTGACGATCCCCGTCGACGATTCGGACCGACCCTGGGCCCTCGGCTTGAGGGGGATAGGGCCGGTCCGCCTCTGTACGACGGAACCGTCGCCCGCGGCTACTCGCTAGCGGTCGACTCCGGCCCCGCCTCGGCCGTGGCCTCCGTCTCGGGCTCGGGCTCGGGCGACTTGAAGTGGAGCATCTCGACTTTCGTCAGCATGCCCTCCTCGCTGCTGTTGGCGATCCGCTCAGAAGCTTCCGCCTGAATCTCCAGCAAGCGGTCGAGCGTGTCATTGAGCAGGGTGGCGACGTCGCCCCAGGCTTGCTTGTCCACGACCATCGGGACGCGACTGAGATGGCGGTCCTCGATCTCGTCGAAGGTGCCCTTGCTGACGGCTTCCTCGACGTCGTCGAATACCGATTTGAGCATCGCGCCGGACAGACCGGGCCGCAGGCTCTCCGGCATCCGTGCCCATTCGCTGTCACTGAGGAACTGTCGACGGGTCGCGCGGTAGAAGTGCTCGGTGGCGCCTCGGCGCTGCTTCGTGTCAACCAGCTCGATGCAGTCGTATTTCTCCAGCACCCGCACGTGATAGGCGACCAGGTTGAGGCTCTGATCCAGCTCCTGAGAGAGCAGGTTGGGGCTGGCGACCCGCTCATTGAGAATGATCAGGATCTGTACGCGCAGGGGATGCGCAAACGCTTTGGCGACGATCTGTTCGACGCCGTCTTTCTTCTTCGTCTTCGGCAAGGGGGCTTTCCTTCGCTTGTTTTTCAGGGATGGTGGCCGATCACAGGATTTTAAAGATCCAAGCTCAGGATTTCCACAACGGTTCCGCAATTTTCGTTTATTTCTTGATTCTTGGTCTATCTCACTTGATTGATAGAAAGTTTTAGAGTAATAATTCCGATCGCACGAGAGGCCGCTTGGGAAGCGGCCTCAAGGGATGGGACTCACGAGGGGAGGTGGACGGACGTGAAGATCGGAACGATGCAGGAGCGGGTCACTCCAGTGGCCACCAGCAAGGGCGCCTGAGGCGCAGGACGGCGGTCGCGCCTGGCAGGCTTTGGCGGTGGCCCCTTGGAAGCTCCCCCTGGTCGTAGCCGCGATCGCCGTCCCCATCATCGCCGCCTTTTACGTCAGCCCGGGCCTCGGCCTCGCGGCCGGCGCTCTGGCGGCAGTTGGAATCGTGATCCTGGCGGCGCGCCAGCGACCACGTGGTGCGATCGGCAGAGAGGTCGCCGGCGTCGAGCGCCGCCGCCTGCTGGTCGTCGTCACCAGCCCCCTCGACAATCCGGCGGCGATCCAAGAGATCACCGCGATTGCAGAGGGCGACGGTGAGGACGTCGGAGGCACCGACGTGCTCGTTCTCTCGCCCGCCCGGATCGGCTTTCTGGACCGCTGGGCCTCGGATGTCGAGGGAGCCCGGCGAGAGGCGCAGAGGCGGCTCGTGATCACGGTTGCCTCACTGGCCAGGGCAGGCCTCGCCGCCGAGGCGCGGGTCGGCGACGAGGATCTCGTCCAGGCGGTCGAGGATCAGCTCGAGAGCTTCGCCGCGACGACGGTCGTCCTCGTCACCGGGGACCGCGAGGGGGACCCGGCGGGGGAGGCGGCGGCGGCGGAGCTGGCACAGCGACTCCGGGCCGAGTTCAAGCGGCTCGTGGTCAGCGGTCCAGCAGCTCGTTGAAACGCAGCGCCGCCCGGGTCGGGGCGACGAAGGCGTCGTGGCGGTGCAGCAGGCCGGCGGCCGCGAGGTCGCGGACGGCGCGTTCGACGGCGTCGCGTTCGGCGAAGCCAAGGGGGTCGCCGGCGACCTCACGCACCAGTTCGGCCAGTGTGACCTGGGTGGGATGGAGGTCGAGAACCTGCTGCAGGACCGCGGACTCGGTGGCTGCGTCTTCGGCTGCGGGCGTCCAGCTGTCGTCGGTCTCGCTCATCTCTCGTCCTCATCCGTCCTAGGCCGGCTAAGTCCCCCGTCCGGCCGAACTCTCCCCTTCCGATTTCCCCTTTTCCTCGGTAAGGCCGAGGATCTGGCGCGCCCAGGGGGCCTCGATCACAGTCCGGTAGAAGTGCTGCGTCGAGCCGCGTACGGGCTGGGTGCGAACCAACGCGACTGCCGCTCGCTCGGCGAGGACTCGCACGTGGTAGCTGACCTTGCTGAGCGGTTGGTTCAGAGTGCCGGCGAGCTCGCGAGGGCTGATCGCCTCTTCGCCAGCCATCTGGCGCAGGATCTCGCGGCGCAGCGGGTGGCGCAGAGCCACCAGCAGGTCGTTTGCGTTGGGGTGGCCGAGATCGGTCATCTCGGCGCGCAACATAGCGCAATGTGAAACGTTTTGTCTGTAGACCTTTTGTCTACGAACGATCTGGTGCAGCGCGGCGGGGTCAGGCGTCCTCTCGCACGCCGCCCATCTCGCTGAAGACGGCGGTGACCCCACCGTCCTCGCGGCGCTCGTCGGCGATCACGTGGGAGACCGCGTTGATCAGGGCCAGGTGGGTGAAGGCCTGCGGGAAGTTTCCGAGGTGGCGGCCCGACTCCGCGTCCAGCTCCTCGGCGAAGAGGTCGAGCCAGCCGGCGGCCTCCAGCAGCCGCTCGCAGAGCTTCCGGGCGCGCCGGCGCTCGCCGATCTCCGAGAGCGCCGAGACCAGCCAGAAGGAGCAGATCAGGAAGGTGCCCTCCTTGCCGTGGAGGCCGTCGTCCGTTTCCTGGACCTCGTAGCGCAGGACCAGGCCGTGTTCGGTCAGGTCCTCGGCGATCGCCTCGACGGTGGCGCGCACGCGGGGATCGTCCGGAGGCAGGAAGCGGAACAGCGGGATCAGCAGCAGCGAGGCATCGAGGGCGTCGGTCTCGTAGTGCTGGCGGAAGACCCCGTCGCGGACCCCGCGCTCGAGGATCTCGTCGCGGAACTCGTCGGCCTTGGCTCGCCACTCGTCGGCGATCGCATCGAAGCCGAGGCTGCTGGCGAGGCGAACGCCACGATCGACCGCCACCCAGATCATCAGCTTCGAGGAGATGTAGTGCTGTGGCTTCCCGCGCGACTCCCAGATCCCCTGATCGGGGTGCGGCCAGGCCGCGATCGCGGCATCGACCTGGTAGCGGATCAGCTGGCGGTCAGCCGGGGTGCCCGTCCCCCGCAGGGCTTTCTCGTGCAGGTAGATCGAGTCGAGCAGAGAACCCCAGACGTCGTTCTGGCGCTGGTCGTAGGCGCCGTTGCCGATCCGTACCGGCTGCGCGCCGCCGTAGCCGCTGAGGTGATCGAGGGTCTTCTCCTCCAGCTCCTTCTCGTGGCCGATTCCGTACATGATCTGCAGGTCGGGGCGGTCCCTGCAGACATCGACGATGAAGCGCATGAAGTCGCGCGCCTCCTGGTCGAAGCCGAGCGTGTGCAGGGCCCAGAGGCTGAAGGTGGCGTCGCGGATCCAGCTGAAGCGGTAGTCCCAGTTGCGTTCGCCGCCGGGCGTCTCGGGCAGGGAGGTGGTCGGCGCCGCGACGATCGCGCCGGTCGGCGTGTAGGTCAACCCCTTGAGGACGAGGGCGGAGCGCTGCAGGTGGATCCGCCAGGGGTGGTCGGGGAAGCTGCCGTCGCGCAGCCAGTCGCGCCAGAACTCCTCGGTCGAGTCGAGCCGCTCCAGCGCCTCGGGGGCGCTGCGCGGCCCGCCGAGCTCCTCGTCGCCCCAGGTGACCGCGCAGAAGCCGCTCTCGTCCTCACGCAGTCTCAGGATCCCGCGTACCGCCCCATCCTCGATCGAGAGGTCCATGTCGCTGGTCAGGCGCAGCTCGGTCCCATCCTGGGCCCGGGCGATCGCCTCGCCCAGTTCGCCGCCGCTCCAGTGGGCGCCCTCGGTTCCGTAGCCGAAGCGCGGCAGGCACTCCATCTCCAGCTCGACCTCGCCGTCGATGCAGGTGATGGTCCTCAGCAGCGAGCGGTCCGACTCGTGTTTGGTGTCGGGGCGGCTGCCGGCGCCCGCGCTCGCCCACTCGGCGATCGTCAGCGCGTCGTGGACGACGACCCAGCCGGTGTCGGTCACCCAGGTGGTCTCGATCACCAGCGTCCCGGGCTTGTAACGGCGGCCGATCGGCACGACGACGCCCCGGGGGCGGAGTCGAAAGTGGCCGGCGCCGCGGTCGAGCAGCGCCCCGAAGGCGCTCGGCGAGTCGAAGCGCGGGAGGCAGAGCCACTCGACCGAGCCGTCGTAGGAGACGAGGGCGGCGGTGTGGCAATCGGAGAGGAAGCCGTAGCTGCCGATCGTCGGAAAACGGTCTTCTGCGGCGCCCATTCCGGGAGCCAAGCTAGCAGCGCCCACGGGGGCGAGCGGGCGATCGGCGCCGCTACGCTGAGCTCATGACCCTGCCGTTCGCGCACGTCGGCAGCGCTTTCGCGCCGCTGGAGCTGCTGCCCCTGCTGATCGTGGCCGGGCTCTACGCGAAGCGGGCCTCCACCCTCGCCGGCAAGGGACGGTCGCTGCCCGTCTGGCGCCAGCTCTGCTTCGCCGGCGGCTTGCTGATGATCGTCGCGGCCCTGTTCTCACCGGTCGGCCACGTCTCCGAGGAGCTGGTGATCGCGCACATGGTCGAGCACCTGATGCTCGGCGACCTCGCCACCCTGCTGCTGGTGCTGGGGCTGACCGGCCCGCTGCTGCAGCCGGTCCTGGCGATCCCGATCCTGGACAAGCTCCGGGTCTTCGCCCACCCGCTGGTGGCCTTGCCGCTGTGGGCGCTCAACTTCTACGTCTGGCACATCCCCTCGCTCTATGAGGCCGCCTACGGGACGGCGCTGGTGCACGTGGTCGAGCACTCGACGTTCATCTTCTTCGGCTGCCTGATGTGGATGCCGGTCTTCGGGCCGCTGCCGACGCCGCAGTGGTTCACGGCGGCCTGGAAGGTGGGCTACGTGATCGCCGTCCGCTTCGCCGGCGCCATCCTCGGCAACGTGCTGATGTGGTCCGGCACCGTGCTCTACCCGATCTACGCGCCGGGGGAGCGCTACTGGGGCATCTCGCCGCTCGCCGACCAGAGCACGGCGGGGGTGGTGATGATGGTCGAGGGCACCTTCCTCGCCCTGGGCCTGCTGGCCTGGGTCTTCTTCGAGGCCGCGCGCGAGGGGACCGAGAAGCAGCGCCTGCTCGACCTCGCCCACGAGCGCGGCGTCGAGCTCGACGCCGGCCGCGCGCAGCGCGCCGTTGCCGCGGGACACGGCGAGCGCCTCGAGCGGCAGCTGATCGCCGCCGGGAGAGATCCTGAAACCGGCGAGCGCTGAGCGGCTGCTGCTGGCGGCGCTCGTCTTCGTCGTCGGCGCCGCCAGCCTCGGGGTGGAGATCGCGGCCGCCCGGCTGCTGGCGCCTTACTTCGGCGCCTCGACGATCGTCTGGGCGAACACGATCGGGGTCGTCCTCGTCGCGCTCTCGGTCGGCTACTGGCTCGGCGGCCGCTACGCCGACCGTCACCCCCATCTCCGCGGGCTCTGCCTGCTCGTGCTTGTGGCCTCGCTGCTGATCGCCGTCGTCCCGTTTGCGGCCCGTCCCTTCCTCGGCTTCTCGGTCGACGCCTTCGACACCGTCTCGGTCGGCGGTTTCGCCGGCTCGCTGTTCGGGGTCCTGGTGCTGGTCGCCGTGCCCGTGACGCTGCTCGGCGCGGCGGCGCCGTGGGCGGTGCGGCTGGCGGTCCGGGACGTCGACCGCACCGGCGAGACCGTCGGCCGCCTCTACGCGATCTCGACCGCGGGCTCGCTGCTGGGGACGATGCTCTCGGCGCTGCTGTTCATCCCCTTGCTGGGCACCCAGCGGACCTTCTTCGCCTTTGCCCTGGCCCTGGCGCTGGTGGCCAGCGCCGGCGTCGGCTGGCGCTTCGTCCTCGTCCCCGCCGCGCTGGCGCTGGCGATGGCGCTGCCGGTGGGGACGATCAAGGCGTCCGACACGGGCCGCGTGCTCTATGAGGCCGAGACCGTGCACCAGTACGCCCGCGTGGTCGAACGGCCCGACGGCAGCCGCGCCCTGGAGCTGAACGAGGGCCAGGCGGTTCACTCGCTGTGGCGCCCGGGCACCTACCTGACCGGCGACTACTGGGACGGGCACCTGGTGCTGCCGGCGGCCTCGCGAGCCGGGCCGCCGCGGCGGATCGCGATCCTCGGCAATGCCGGCGGCACCGTGGCGCGGGCCTTCGGGCACTTCTTCCCGCGCACCGCCGTCGACGCGGTCGAGATCGACGGCGAGCTGACCGAGCTCGGGCGTCGCTTCCTCGGCCTCCGCAACCCGCGCATGCGGGTCTTCGCCGAGGACGCCAGGCCTTGGCTGGAGCGTTCGGGCGGAGGCTACGACGCGATCATGGTCGACGCCTATCGCCAGCCCTACATCCCCTTTTACCTGACCACGCGGGAGTTCTTCGAGCTGGCGCGGGAGCGCCTGGCGCCGGGCGGGCTGGTCGTCGTCAACGTCGGCCATCCCGAGGGAAGCGAGGAGCTGGAGCGAGTTCTCGGGAGGACCATGGCGGCGGCCCTCCCGCGCGTGCTGCGCTACCCGATCGAGCCGACCAACACCCTGCTGGTGGCCGGCGAGGGCGGGTTTTCGCCGGCGCGCCTGCGCCGCAACGCCGAGGCGCTGCCGGCGCCGCTGCGGCCGCTGGCGCGCGGCGCGGCGGCGGCCCTGGCCCCCAGACTCCCCGGCGGCGAGGTTTTCACCGACGACCGCGCCCCGGTCGAGTGGCTGGTCGACAGCTCCCTGCTGGAATACGCGAATGAGTAAGTCCCTGGAGCGCCTGCGGGCCTGGCTGGTCACCGGCCCGATCGGCCGCGGCCTCTCCTTCGCGATCGACTTCGCCGCGGCGTTGCGCGCGTTCCTGTCCCGCTAGGGTCCTCCGTCCCATGCAGACCTCCGTCAAAGAGCTGCCCGGCTCGCGCGTCGGCATCGAGGTCGAGGTTCCGGCCAGGGACGTCGACCGCGCGACCGCGCGGGCCGCTCGCGCGATGGCGAAGGAGATGCGGATGCCCGGCTTCCGCGAGGGCAAGGCGCCGCCGTCGCTGGTGATCCAGCGGCTCGGCTTCGGGCCGGTGCTGGAGGAGGCGATCCGCGAGGCGCTGCCCGAGTGGTACGAACGGGCGCTGCTCGATGCCGGCGTCGCCACGATCGGTGACCCCACCATCGAGATGGTCTCGACGCCGGAGGAGGAGGGCGAGCCGCTCGAGTTCAAGTTCGAGGTCGGGGTGCGGCCGCCGGCCAAGCTTGGTGAGTACAGGGGCCTCGAGGTCGGCCGCGAGGAGAGCGAGGTGCCCGACGACGTCGTCGATCGCGAGATCGAGCGCGTGCGGGAGGGCTTCGCCCGGCTGGAGCCCATCGAGCGCGAGGCGGCCGACGGCGACTCCCTTCTGATCGACTTCGAGGGCCTGATCGACGGCACCGCCTTCGAGGGCGGCAAGGCCGAGGACTACCTGCTCGCGCTCGGCTCCGACCAGCTGATCGAGGGCTTCGAGGAGCAGCTCGCCGGCGCCAAGCCAGGGGAGGAGCGCAGGGTCGAGGTGACCTTCCCGGACGAATACCAGGCCGAGCACCTATCCGGCAAGGACGCGGTCTTCAACGTCAAGGTCAAGGAGGTCCGGGAGAAGATCCTGCCCGAGCTCGACGACGACTTCGCCTCCGACGCCTCCGAGTTCGAGACGCTGGAGGAGCTGCGCGCCGACATCCGCGAGAAAGTCGGCGCGGCGCTCGAGGGCAGGGCGGACGAGGACTTCCGGATCGCGGCCGTCGACGCCGCCGTCGACGCCGCCTCGGTCGACGTCCCGGCGGACCTCGTCATGGCCCGCGCGACCGAACGTTGGGAGCGGATGGAACGCCAGCTGGCCCAGCGCGGCATGGACCCCAATGCCTTCCTGCAGATGCAGGGCAAAACCCGCGAGGAGCTGATCGAGGAATCGAAACCCGACGCCGAGCGCGAGCTGAAGCGCGAGGCGGTCGTGACCGCGATCGCGGCGGCGGAGGGGATCGAGGTCTCCGACGAGGAGCTGGTGGAGGCGCTTGCCCACAGCGCCGAGCACGAACGGACGACGCCGGAGAAGCTGCTGGAGCGGCTGCGCGAGAACGGCCGCGATGCGATGGTCGTCGAGGACCTCAGAGCCCGCAAGGCGATCGAGCTGGTGGCGGAGTCGGCAAAGCCGATCCCGCTCGAGCAGGCCGAGGCCCGCGAGCAGATCTGGACGCCGGAGAAGGAGCGGGAGAAAGCCGGCGGGCTCTGGACCCCGGGGGATCCGCAGGACTGAGCTGGTTGCGTAGGGGAGGGTGACGGCGGGGGTCTCCCGCTGCACCTCGCAGAGAGGGCCCCTCGTGGCTGGCGCCCCTGACGCTTGCGGCTCTGCTCATGCTGAGTCGCGTTAGACCCCCGCCGTCACCCTCCCTACGAAGCGAGCTCTGGCGGACGCTCGGGGTTCAGCAGCTTGTGGATGAGTTTCGTGCTCTCGACCGTCCCGTTGTTGCGTGTTGGAGAGAGGTCGGGTCCCCCTCCGCCAGAGGCTTCCGAGACCACGTGCCGAAGCACGCTCTGCGATCTGCTGCGCAACGGCCTCTGGGGGAGGGGGACCCGACCTCTCATCGCCACCTTGGGCGCGGGCACCTTCTATAGAGTGCGATCCATGAGTCCTTTGGTGCCGATGGTGGTCGAGCAGACGTCGCGCGGGGAGCGGGCGTTTGACATTTACTCGCGTCTGTTGGGTGAGCGGATCATCTTTCTCGGCACCCCGGTGACGGAGGACATCGCCAACCTGATCGTGGCGCAGTTGCTGCACCTGGAGTCGGAGGATCCCGACAAGGACGTCAGCCTCTACGTCAACTCGCCCGGCGGCTCGGTCTACGCCGGCCTGGCGATCTACGACACGATGCAGTTCATCAAGCCGGAAGTGCAGACGATCTGCGTCGGCGTGGCGATGAGCATGGGGGCGCTGCTGCTCAGCGGCGGCGCCGCCGGCAAGCGCATGGCGCTGCCCAACTCGAAGATCCTGATCCACCAGGTCTCGGCCGGGTTCCAGGGTCAGGCGACCGACATCGAGATCCACGCCAAGGAGATCATCGACGTCCGCCGCCGCCTTGACGAGATCATCGCCAAACACACCGGGCAGCCGTTCGACAAAGTCACGAAAGACACCGAGCGCGACTACTTCATGAGTGCGGACGAGGCGAAGGAGTACAGCATCGTCGACCGCGTCATCGAGCACCACTGAAGCGCGCCGCTCCCCTCGCCCTTCTTCTCGCCCTGACCCTGGCGGCCCCGGCCGCGGCCCGTATCGCGAGCCCGGTGGGGGGCATGCCCTACTACGGCCACGTATTCCCGGTGCAGGGCCCGCACGGAGCGCGCGGGGCCGTCGGTGAATTCGGCGTCCCGCGCAACGGTGGCCGCACCCACGAAGGGTTCGACATCACCGCCGCCTGTGGCACGGAGCTGGTCGCGGTCACGAGCGGCCGCGTCCTGCGCCGCGGCTACGACCCCGTCCTCTACGGCAACTACCTGCTGATCCACGGCGAAGGCGAGCGACGCAGCTACTTCTACGCCCACATGCCTCGCCCGGCCCCGATCGGCGCGGACGAGCGGGTGTGGGAGGGGGAGCGGGTCGGCTCGGTCGGCGAAACCGGCAACGCGGTCGGCACCGGCTGCCACCTCCACTTCGAGATCCACGTCCGCGGCGTCGCGATCGACCCGACACCATTGCTGCGTCGCTGGGACCGCTACAGCTGAGCTGACAGCGCCGCCTGGATGAAGCCGGCCTTTGCATCGGTGTAGGCCTCGCGGTCGTCGGGGAACCGCGCCGCGAGCTCGTGCTTCAGGGCGGCGTATCGCTGGACCAGATCGGGATCGGCGCGGAGCTGGTCACGAAAGGCGAGCTCATCGACGTAGCGCCGGCCGGAGATCGGGACGAGGTGCAGGTGATGCGTTCTCCGGTTCGGGTGGGGCTTGCAGAACCAGTGCATCTCCTCGCTGCGGTAGGGCGCGTACAGGTACCCGAGCTCTGCAAGCGGTTCGAAGCAGGCCCGCGACGTTTCGAGATCTTCGACGCCGACGAGGATGTCGACGATCGGCTTGGCGTCGAGCCCCGGCACGGCGGTGCTGCCGACGTGGTGGATGCCGCCGCAGGCCCAGGCTCCGATTGCCTTTGCGAGCGCCACTCGCTCCCTTTCGAAGGAGGTCGGCCAGTCAGGGTCGTAGGGCGAGATGCGGATCGGCTCGTCTGCGAGCGAGCGTTCGAACCAGAGATTGGCCTTGGGGTTGCCGTTGTAGTCCGGCACGTCGCGGTAGCCGGCGGCTCGGTAGAGGCCGATCGCCCCGGTGAGGTAGTCGGAGGTGTCCAGGCGCACCGCCCTGCAGCCGTGGCGGCGGGCGATCGCCTCCAGCTCGTCCAGCAGCTCGCTGGCGACGCCCCGACCGCGCTGGGCGGGCGCCACGTACATGCTCTTCACCTCGGCCGCGTCGGTGTCGAGATGACGGATCCCTCCGAGCCCGGCCGGCTCGCCGTCGATCCTGATCAGGAGCAGGACGCCCGCAGGCGGTGTCAGGTCGCGAGGTGGCCCGGCCGCGATCTCCGCCTCGAGGTCGATCCCCAGGGGTGCGTCGGTCTCGCGGATGAAATCCGCGTAGAGGGCCGACACCACGGGGTCGTGGGGGGTGATCGCCTCGAACTTTGCGTTCGTCACCAGGACGACGCTAACCGGTTTGAAAATTGGCTCCAACTGCGTATATCCGGCGCATTCGCATCTGGAAGAATCACCTCATGCGGCGAAGGGGATTGTCTGCAAGGCTGGAGCGGCATCTGGAGCGCGGGGAGGAGCTGATGGAGCTCAACCGCGCCGCCTTCCAGCGCAGCGAGGACGCCTTCCAGCGCTGCGAGGAAGCGTTTCACCGGAATACCGAGGCCTTCGAGCGAATGATGGCGGCCCTGGATCGCTTCGAAGCCCGCTGGGAGAAAAGCGAACAGCGCTGGGAGGAAAACGAACAGCGCTGGGAGAAAAGCGAACAGCGTTGGGAGGAGAGGGAACAGCGTTGGGAGGAGAGGGAAGCCCGCTTCAACCAGCGGCTCGACGAAAACGCGCAGGCGATGTGGGAGATGAGCCGCCGCGTCGAGAAGGCCGTGCAGGTGCTCGTCCAGCAGAACGCCGAGTTCAACGCCGAACAGACCCGGCGCACCGACGCGATCGTGGCTGAGGTGAAGGAATTCCGCGAGGAATCGCGAGCGCACCGCGAAGCGCTGCTGGCGCTGATCGATCGGCTGCCGCCGGCCGCGGCGGCTTGAGCGCCACTACAGCCCCAGCTCGTACTCGACCCATTCCGAGCGCGCCGCGCCGGTGCTGTCGTAGAGCCGCTGGGCGGTGATGTTGTCCGGGGCGGTGGCCCACTCGAGGTAGGCGGCGCCGCGTTCGCGGGCGACGTCGGCGCTGGCCTCGATCAGGCCGCGGCCGACGCCGCGGCCGCGGGCCCGCTCGGCGACGAAGAGGTCGTTCATCAGCACCGTCTCGGTGGCCAGCAGCGAGGTGAAGTGCCAGTAGAGGCAGGCGTAGCCGACGAAATTGCCGTCGGCGCGGGCGCCGAGCAGCATGCCGTTCTCGCTTGGGGCGAGGAAGCGGCTGAAGAAGACGCGGTTGCGCTCCTCCTCGACCGTCTTGACTTCATAGAAGCGCTGGTAGGCGGCGATCAGCGGCAGCAGCGCCTCGAACTCGGCCGCCTCGACGGGGGAGATATCGAGATCCTCGGGCACCGCCTCACACCGTACCGCGAGCACGCAAGGCCCGAGTCACGAGCAGGGACCGCGTCGCCCGCGCCGTAAACGCCCCTCGTACCGGCTTGTGCCCCCCTCTAAGCTGTGGGTGCTGCCGGAGTCAAATCGTCCCGTTAGGAGGGGATTCCGCTGGCACGTCCCACAGACTCGAACGAGCAGCTCCTCTGCAGCTTCTGCGGCAAGTCGCAGCGCCAGGTGAAGAAGTTGATCGCCGGCCCCGGCGTCTACATCTGCGACGAGTGCATCGACCTCTGTAACGAGATCATCGACGAGGAGCTGACCGCGCCACCCGCCTTCGAGCTGGAGAACCTGCCGAAACCGCGCGAAATCCACGACGTGCTGCAGGAGTACGTGGTCGGCCAGGAGGCCGCCAAGCGCGCCCTCTCCGTCGCCGTCTACAACCACTACAAGCGGGTGCAGATCGCGCAATCCGAGGAGACGGACGTCGAGCTGCAGAAGTCGAACATCATGATGCTGGGGCCGACCGGGTGCGGCAAGACGCTGCTCGCCCAGACCCTCGCCCGCATCCTCAACGTCCCCTTCGCGATCGCCGACGCAACGGCGCTGACCGAGGCCGGCTACGTCGGCGAGGACGTCGAGAACATCCTTTTGAAGCTGATCCAGGCCGCCGACTACGACGTCAAGAAAGCGGAGACGGGGATCATCTACATCGACGAGATCGACAAGATCGCGCGCAAAGCCGACAACCCGTCGATCACCCGCGACGTCTCCGGCGAAGGCGTGCAGCAGGCGCTGCTGAAGATCCTCGAGGGGACCACGGCCTCTGTGCCCCCGCAGGGTGGGCGCAAGCATCCGCACCAGGAGTTCCTGACGATCGACACCACCAACATCCTCTTCATCTGCGGCGGCTCCTTCGCCGAGCTCGACAAGGTGATCGAGCGGCGGGTGGGAGATCGTGGCGTCGGCTTCGGCGCGGCGATCTCCTCGCGCGAGCAGAAGGACGCCGGCGAATGGTTCGAGCAGGTACTGCCCGAGGACCTGATCGAATACGGGCTGATCCCCGAGTTCATCGGCCGCCTGCCGGTGATCACCGCGATCCACCAGCTCAGCCGCGAGGACCTGACCACGATCCTGACCGAGCCGCGCCACGCCCTCACCCGCCAGTTCCAGCGCTTCTTCGAGTTCGACGACATCGAGCTGGTCTTCGCAGAGGACAGCCTCGCGGCGATCGCCGACAAGGCTCTGGAACGCGAGACCGGTGCCCGCGGCCTGCGCTCGATCCTCGAGGAGACGCTGCTCGACGTCCAGTTCGAACTGCCCTCGCGGCGCGACGTGACCAAGTGCGTTGTGACCCGGGAGACGATCAGCGAGGGACGGCGGCCGACGCTGGTGACTGAGGCGGTGCACCAGGACATCGGGGCGGCTGAAGACGACGGTCTCTCAGAGGAAACCGCTTAAGACCGGTAATGGCGAGGGCCGTGGATACCCCCTCTCCTGAAAGCCGTCGCGCAGCTGGATCGCTTGCAGCGCTTCGATACCTCCGTACATGAGCTTTCCGGAGAGGGGGTATCCACGGCCCTCGCGCTCGCAGCTCTGGCGATTGATCCTGGCTGCCTCAGCTCCAAGGCGCCCCGGGGGCTGTTCGCGAGCGGACGTCGGGTGACCCTGTCGCAAAAGCTCATGGGACCACCTTTCGAATCTGAGTGGCGATTCAGCTGCGCGACGGCTTTTGAGACAGGGTCACCCGACGTCCGCACCCAGCCGCACCCCGCGCCATCTATCTAGACTCGCGGCGTGGACGCCGCGCAGCGCAAGAGGCTTGAGGAGAGCACCCGTTATGACCCTGCCGAGGTCGAGGGGCGGGTGTTTGCGGAATGGATCGAGGGGGGGTACTTCCACCCGGAGGCAGGGGGGTCGCCGGAGGAGAACTTCTCGGTTGCGATCCCGCCGCCGAACGTGACCGGGGCGCTGCACATGGGGCACGCGCTGAACGGCTCGATGCAGGACGCGCTGGTGCGGATGAATCGCATGCGCGGACGCAACACGCTCTGGGTCCTCGGCACCGACCACGCCGGCATCGCCACCCAGTCGGTGGTCGAGAAAGGGCTGAAGGCCGAAGGTAGGAGCCGCCACGATCTCGGCCGCGAGGAGTTCGTCAAACGGGTCTGGGAGTGGAAAGAGGAGTACGGCTCGCGGATCGTCGAGCAGTACAAGCGGCTCGGCGCCTCGTGCGACTACGAGCGCGAGCGCTTCACCCTCGACGAGGACTACGTGAAGGCGGTCTACCGGGTCTTCAAGCGGCTCTACGACAAGGGCTATATCTACCGCGACTACTACATGGTCAACTGGGACCCCGGCTCGCACTCGGCGATCTCCGACCTCGAGGTCGAGAACCGCGAGGTCGAGGACACGCTCTACTCGATCGACTACCCGGTCGAGGGCTCCGACCGGGTGTTGACGGTGGCGACGGTACGCCCGGAGACGATGCTGGGGGACACGGCGGTCGCGGTCAACCCGGACGACGCCCGCTACGGCGACCTGGTCGGCCGGTTCTGCCTGCTGCCGCTGGTCGGGCGGCGGCTGCCGATCATCGCCGACGAGCACGTCGACCCCGAGTTCGGAACCGGGGCGTTGAAGATCACCCCCGGGCACGATCCCAACGACTTCGAGATCGGCCGCAAGCACGGGCTCGAGGAGCTGGTCGTGATCGGTCCTGACGGCCGTCTCACCGCGGAGGCGGGGGAGCGGTTCGCCGGCCTCACCGCGGCCGAGGCCCAGGGGGCGGTCGTAGTGGCGCTGCGCGAGGAGGGCCGGCTGCGCGGCGAGGAGCCCTACGTCCACTCGGTGCCGTTCTCGCACCGCTCGGGCGAGCGGATCGAGCCGCTGATCTCGCTGCAGTGGTTCTGCCGCATGGACGAGCTGGCGGCGCCGGCGATCGCGGCGGTCGAGCGCGACGAGGTGCGGATCGCGCCGGCGCAGTGGAAGCGCGTCTACCTCGACTGGATGCGGGAAATACGGCCCTGGTGCATCTCGCGCCAGCTCTGGTGGGGGCACCGGATTCCGGTCTGGTACTGCGACCCCTGCGAGGAGACGATCGTGGCCGAGCAGCCACCCGAGCGCTGCGGATCCTGCGGCGGCGAGCTGCGCCAGGAGGAGGACGTGCTCGACACCTGGTTCAGCTCGGCGATCTGGCCCTTCGCGACGCTCGGCTGGCCCGACGACACGGCCGAGCTGCGCGCCTTCTATCCGACCAGCTTCCTGACCACGGCGCGCGAGATCCTCTTCCTCTGGGTGGCGCGGATGGTGATGATGGGGGTCGAGTTCCCCGGCGACGTGCCGTTTCGCGACGTCTACGTGCACTCGGTGATCCAGGCCCGCGACGGGCGGCGGATGTCGAAGAGCCTCGGCACCGGGATCGACCCCCTGGAGGAGATCGACGTGCACGGGGCCGACGCCCTGCGCTTCGGACTGCTGGCGATGTCCTCGACCCAGGACGTGCGTTTCTCCGACGCCAAGGTCGAGCAGGGGAGGGACCTGGCGAACAAGCTCTGGAACGCGAGCCGGCTGATCCTGCTCAACGCGGCCGAGGTCGAGCCGGCGCCGCGCCCGCTCCACATCGAGGACCGCTGGATCCTCTCGCGCCTGGAGCGGACGGTCGCCTCGGTGACCGCGAAGCTCGAGTCCTACGACTTCGCCCACGCCGTGCAGGAGGCCTACTCGTTCTTCTGGCGCGACCTCTGCGACTGGTACCTGGAGATCGTCAAGCCGCGTCTCTACGACGGCGAGGCGGAGGTCTCGGCGACCCTGCTCTACGCCCTGGAACGGGTGCTGGCGCTGCTGCACCCGACGATGCCCTTCGTCAGCGAGGAGATCTGGTCCTTCCACCCGGCGCGGCGCGGCCATCTCGCGGTGCACCCGTTCCCGCAGGCGGACGAGGCGCTGCTCGACGAGGCGGCCGAGGCCGACGTCGAGGGCGGGATCGGCCTGACCCAGCGCCTGCGCGCCTGGCGCGACCTCGTCGAGGTGCCGGCGGCCAGTCTCCTCGCGGCGCGGGTCGAGGGCGTCGACCCACCCGAGTTCGTCGCCCGCCTTTCCCGTTTCGGGTTCGCCGCCTACGGGGGGGACCCGGTCGCCTCGATCGGCCCGGTGCGGGTGCTCCCCTCGGAGGAGCTCGATGCCGAGGCGGTCGCCGAGCGGCTGCAGAAGCGCCGCGAGGAACTGCGCGCAGAGGTCGAGCGGGCCGAGCGCAAACTCGGCAACGAGGGCTTCGTCGCCAAGGCGCCGGCCGAGGTGATCGAGGAGGAGCGCGGCAAGCTCGAGCGCTACCGGGCCGAACTCGCAGAGATGGCTTGAGCTTCGAACCAGACGCTTACCTGGAGTCGCTGGAGCCGGTCGGCTGGCGGCTCGGCCTCGACCGGATGCACAAGCTGAGCGTCGCGCTCGGCCTGCCGCAGCACCGCTTCGCCTCGATCCACGTCGTCGGCACCAACGGCAAGTCCTCGGTGGCACGGATGACCGCGGCCCTGCTGGAGGCCCATGGCGTCGGTTCCGGCGCCTGCCTCTCGCCTCACGCCGCGCGCTGGACCGAGCGAACGCTGATCCATGGCCAGGAGGTCGGGCTGGAGGAGTGGACCAAGGCCGTCGAAGCGGTCGCCAGGGCGGCCGAGGGGGTCAACCGGACCCTGCAGGACGGCGACGTCGTTACCGAGTTCGAGGCGGCGACGGCGGCCACCTTCGTCGCCCTCGCCACGGCCCGGGTCGAGGCGGCGGCGATCGAGGCCGGCCTGGGAGGGCGGCTCGACGCCACCAACACGATCCCCTCACGGGTCACCGTGCTGACCTCGATCGGGCTCGACCACACCGAGTGGCTGGGCGAGACCGAGGTTGAGATCGCGGCCGAGAAGCTGGCGGTGCTGCGCGACCAGACGACGCTGGTCCTGGGCCGCGTCTCGCCCCAGGTCGAGGCGCTGGCCGAGCGCACCGCCGCCGAGCGGGGCGCCCGCCTCCTCCGCGCCCCCGAGGACCCCGGGCCGGAGCTGCGCCTGCTCGCCCCCGGCGGCTTCCAGCGGCGCAACTTCGCCCTGGCGACAACCGCCGCGGCGGCCTTCCTCGGGGAGCTGGACCGGCAGCGGGTCGAGGAGGTGGCGGCGAGCGTCGCCGTGCCGGGTCGCCTCGAGCGGATCGCCGAGCGGCCGCCGGTCTTCGTCGATGCCGCGCACAACCCGGACGGCGCTGCCGCCCTGGCCGAGGCACTGCCTGCGGTCACGGGCGGTCGCCGCGTCGTCGCCTGCCTTGCCGTCCTTGCCGACAAGGACGCCGGCGCCATGGTGCGCGCCCTGGCGCCGGCCCTGGAACGAGCCGTCTGCACCGAGTTGCCGCCCGCAGCGCTGGAAGGCCACGGCCGGCCGGGTGCCGCCTCGCGTCCCGCGGTCGACCTCCTGGCCGCCTGCGAGGAGGCCGGCCTGCCGGCGGAGGCCGAGCCGAGCTTCGAGGCCGCGCTGCGGCGTGCCGTGGAGCTGTCGACGGAACCTCCCGAGGGCGCTGTCATCGTCGCCGGCTCCCACTACGCCATCGCCCCCGCCCGTGAGGCCGTCGTCGCCTGACCTTCGGCGTTCGTCCCTTACCGGGCATATCCCGATAAAGGACGAACGCTGTGCGAGGATTCCGGCATGAGTAACCGCAGCGCCGGCTCCGAACTGCTCTCGATGATGGGCCTGGTCGCCGCGGTCGTCGCGATCGTGATCCTGGTCTTCTTCGGGATCGGCTACCTGTTCGGCCGGCTCTTCCTCTAGCGTCGCGCCCGTCCACGCGCAGGCGACAGGGTTCGCGGCGCGCGCGGCGAAGTAGACTGCCCGCTCCCTCCAACCGGGCGCCCTCCCATGTCACTAGCGATCTTCGGCATCACCAACGACGGCCTCAATCTGGTCGCCACCCTCTTTGTCCTGATGCTGGTCGTGCTCTGGCTGGCGCTGATCGTCTACACCTACCTCGACGCGCGCCGCCGCATCTCCGACCCGTTCCTGGTCGCCTGCGCCACGGTCGCCTCCTTCTTCCCCTACATCGGGACCGCCGTCTACGCGATCGTGCGGCCGCCGGAGTTCCTCGAGGACGCGCACGAGCGCGAGCTGGAGATCAAAGCAGCGGAGCTGCGGGTGCGGCAGCTGAAAGAGCAGACCTGCCCCAACTGCGAGTACCCGGTCGAGAAAAACTACCTCCGCTGTCCCAACTGCCAGCGCCGCCTCAAGGACCCTTGCCCGACCTGCAAAAAACCCGTCGATCCACGCTGGGGCCTCTGTCCGTACTGCGAGACCACGCTCGGCGGCGGTGGGGGTGGCGAGCGGCCACGCCGGCGCCAGGCCCGTCCCCCCGAGGGCGAGCAGCCGAAACGCCAGCCCGCCCGCCGGGAAAAAGCGCCGCCGGCCAAACAGCCCGCCGCGGATGCCGAGGGAGGCAAGGAGCAGCGTCGCCGCGCCCCGCGCGAGGCAGCGGACCCGAAACCAGAGCAAAGGAGCCCCAGTCGTGAGCCGGACCCTGATCCTCGTCAAGCCTGACGCCTTCGAGCGCGCCCTGACCGGTGAGGTGATCGCCCGCTTCGAGCGCAAGGGCCTGCGGATCGCCGCCCTGAAGTCGATGCGCGCGAGCGAGGAGATCGCCAACCGGCACTACGCCGAGCACACCGAGAAGCCGTTCTTCGGTGAGCTCGTCTCCTTCATCACCGGCGGCACCTTGGTGGCGATGGTGCTCGAGGGGGAGGAGGCGGTGCCGGCGGCGCGTCAGCTGATCGGGGCGACCAACCCGGTCGAGGCGGCGCCCGGCTCGATCCGTGGGGACTTCGCGCTGGAGGTCACCTTCAACATGGTCCACGGTTCCGACTCGGATGGGTCTGCGGAGCGGGAGATCGGGATCTGGTTTCCCGAGCTGGCGTAGGCGGGGATCCGGGTAGGGCTTTCACTTAACTTTTTCGGGGATCGCCTGGTGCCGTCCGAGATTCCCGGCTGCGAAAAAGTACAAGACGTTTCAGCCCTACCCGGATCCCCGCCGTGAGAGTGGTCCGGAAGATCGAGATCGGGCCGGAGACAGCGGTGGTGCTGGCTTCCGGATCGCCGCAGCGGAAGGAGATTCTGCGGAAGCTGGGGGTGGAGTTCGAGGTCGTCGTTCCGGGGGTGGAGGAGCTCAGCGATGGGGACCCGGGGCACCTGGTCGTCGAGAACGCCCGGCGCAAGGCCCGTGCTGCTGAGAGGCCCGGAGCCGTCGTCATCGCCTGCGATACCGACGTGGTGCTCGACGGGGAGGTGCTCGGCAAGCCGGCGGACGCGGTCGAGGCGCGGGGGTACCTGGATCGGATGGCGGGCCGGGCGCACGAGGTGCTGAGCGGGCTGGTGGTGCTCGAGGGTGGGGAGGAGCGGTCGGGACTGGAACGGACCTCTGTCGTTTTCAAGCAGCTTTCCGAAGTCGAGAAGGAACGCTACGTGCGGTTCGGGGAGTGGCGCGGGCGCTCCGGCGGCTACGCGATCCAGACGCTGGGCTCGACCCTGGTCGAGCGGGTGGAGGGGAGCGTCTCCAACGTCGTCGGGCTGCCGGTGGGGTTGCTGTTCGAGCTCGCTCCGGGGCTCTTCCGGTCCGCCTGAGCGAATAACTCGGGCCGACTTGCCACGTTTGGGATGATTTCCCCCTGGAAATCGCCGTATGGGCATATTCAGCTACCTGAGAAGGCTCGGCGGCCGCGACATGGCCGTCGACCTCGGAACCGCGAATACCCTCGTCTACGTTCGGGGGCGCGGGATCGTGCTGTCGGAGCCCTCGGTGGTGGCGATCGACTCGGGCAACGGCCGGGTCCACGCGGTCGGCTCAGAAGCGAAGCGGATGCTCGGGCGCACGCCGGGCACGATCACCGCGATCAGGCCGCTGAAGGACGGCGTCATCGCCGACTTCGACGTCACCGAGCAGATGCTGCGCCACTTCATCCAGTCGGTCCACTCCAACCGCTTCGCCCACCCCCGCGTCGTCGTCTGCGTTCCCTCCGGTGTGACCGGGGTCGAGAAGCGGGCGGTCGAGGAGGCCTGCCTCTCGGCCGGTGCCCGCGAGGCCTACCTGATCGAGGAGCCGATGGCGGCGGCGATCGGCGCCGGCCTGCCGGTCGCCGAGCCGACCGGCTCGATGGTCGTCGACGTCGGCGGCGGCACCACCGAGGTGGCGGTGATCTCACTCGGCGGCATCGTCGTCTCCCAGTCGATCCGGATCGGCGGCGACGAGCTCGACGAGGCGATCGTCAACCACTGCAAACGCGCCTACAAACTGGCGATCGGGACGCAGACGGCGGAGCAGGTGAAGCTGGAGGCCGGCTCCGCCTCGAAGCTGGCCGAGGAGGTGAGCACCGAGATCCGTGGGCGCGACCTCGTCTCCGGCCTGCCCAAAACCGTGACGCTGGGCTCCGAGGAGATCCGCGAGGCGCTCGACGAGACCGTCGGGCATATCGTCGACGCGGTCAAGGAGACGCTCGATCGCACGCCCCCGGAGCTTGCGGGTGACATCATGGACCGCGGCATCACCCTCGCCGGCGGCGGCGCTCTCTTGCAAGGACTGGAGCAACGCCTGCGCGACGAGTGCCAGATGCCCTGTCAGCTGGCAGAGTCGCCGTTGACGTGCGTGGCGGTCGGCTCGGGCATCTCGCTCGAGGAGTTCGAGGCGATCCACCGTGCCGGAAAAAAGCAAAGAACCTAGGTCTCCCACGTGTACCGAAAGCAAGTACGCCGCCGCAGGGCGGTGCTCGCGCTGTTGATCGTCGGCTCCTTCGTGCTGCTGACGGTCACCTATGGCTCGGGGTCCAACGGCGTGCAGCGCGGCGTCAGCGCCATCTTCAGCCCCGTCCAGTCGGTCGCCGACGGCGCTCTCAAGCCGGCCCGGGACCTCGTCAACTGGTTCGACCAGACCTTTGACGCGCGCGGTCGCAACGATCGCCTGCAGGAGGAACTGCGTACCGTGCGCACCGAAGCCGTCGGCGCCGGCGCCGCCCTGGCCGAAAACGCGCAGCTGCGCAAGCTGATCGGGCTCGACCGCAGCGGGGCGATCCCCCCTGGTTATGAGCTGGTTGCCGGCAGGGTGATTGCCCGCTCGCCCAGCGTCTGGTTCGCCGACGTGACGATCGACGCCGGCAGCGACGACGGGGTCGAGGCAGGCGACCCGGTCGTCAACGGCGACGGCCTGGTCGGCACCGTCTCGGCGGTGACCGGCGGCAGCGCCCAGGTGACGCTGATCGCCGACCACTCCAGCGGCGCCACCGCCAAGGTCGTGCCGGTCGCGGTGCAGGGCGTGATCCGTCCCAACGTCGGCGACCCCGGCGACCTCATCCTCGACTTCATCGACTCGACGAAACGGGTCCACAAGGGACAGGCGGTGGTGACGGCGGGCTGGCGCACCGAGGAGATTGCGTCGCGCTTTCCGCCCAACCTGCCGATCGGCGAAGTGACCAGGGCCCCGATCGCCGAGCAGGAGGCGAGCCAGCAGGTGCACGTGCGCCCCTACGCCGACCTCCGCGACCTCGACCTGGTCCAGGTCCTGACCGGGGGCTCGCGCGGATGATCCTGACCCCGAACATCCTCGCCCGCCTGGTCGCGATCCTCCTGCTCGGGGTGATCCTGCAGCTGTCCTTCTTCTCCCAGGTGACGCTCTTCGGCGTCAGCCCGGACTTGTTGCCGGCCCTCGTCGTCGCGCTGGGGCTGCTCGGCGGCACGATGACCGGCGCCGTCACCGGCTTCTGGGTCGGCTTCCTGCTCAACTGCCTGCTGGTGCAGCCGCTCGGCGGCGGCTCGCTGGTGCTGCTCTGCGTCGGCTACCTCGCGGGCCTGTTCCGCGAGCGTGTCGACCTGCACAGCCCGCTGGCGGCGCCGCTGCTCTGCATGGGCCTGACGATCTTCGCCGAGCTCGGGTTCGGCGCGGTCGAGCTGATGCTCGGGGCAGACGCGACGGTCAGCGGCCTGGTCGTGCGCGACATCCTGATCCAGGGCGTCTTCGCCTTCTTCGGTGGCTGGATCCTTTACCTGGGGCTGCGGCGGGCGCTGCGACCGGCGCTGGTCGACGAGCGCCCGCTGCGCCGCCCACGGCGGCCGAGGATCCTGGGAGCCTAGGGACGTGTACCAGCGCTCCAACGACCGTCCCGGCGCCAGCCCTCGCCTCGCCCTGCGTACCGCGGTGCTGGGCGGCGTCGCCGTCGCGCTCTTCGCGGTCCTCTTCTTCCGCCTCTGGGACCTGCAGGTGCTCTCCGGCGAGGAGTACCTGGCTGAGGCGAAGAACAACCGCACCCGCGAGTTCAAAGTGATCGCCCCGCGCGGCGACATCCTCGACCGCGACGGCAACGTGCTGGTTGACAACCGCACCAGCCTGGCACTCCAGCTCAGCATGCAGAAACTGCCCGAAGACCCGGCCGAGGAACGGGCCGTGCTGGCTCGGCTCGGGAAGCTCGCCCACATGTCGCTGCGCAAGGTGCGGCGGACGATCCGCGAATCCGAAGAAGTCGCCGCGGGGGCCCCGGTGACGCTGCGCAAGGACGTCGGCTACGACCTCGTCTACTACCTGGAAGAGAACCAGCGCGATTTCCCGGGGGTGACCGTGCAGCGCGTCTTCGTCCGTGCCTACCCGGATGGCACCCGCGCCGCCCACGTGGTCGGCAGCGTCGGCGAGGTCTCGGAAGACGAGCTGAAGGAAGCCCGTTACGAAAGCCTGGAGCCCGGCGACGAGGTCGGCAAAGGCGGCGTCGAGTACACCTACGACCGCTACCTGCGCGGCGAGCCGGGGCTGACCAAGATCCAGGTCAACGCGCTCGGCCAACCGACCCCCGGCGGCCAGCTGGTATCGCAGCCGCCGACCCCCGGCGACAACCTGAAGCTGACGATCGACCCCGACGTGCAGGCGGCGGGCGAAAGCGCGCTGGCGTCCTTCGGCCTGCCCGGTGCCTTCGTGACGATGAACGTCGACAACGGCGAGATCCTCGGCATGGGCTCCTCGCCGACCTTCGATCCCGCGGTCCTCGCCCGGCCGATGACCCAGGCCCAGGTCGACCAGCTCTACCGGGATCCGGTACTGGCGCCGCTGACCGATCGCGCGACCGAAAGCTATTACCCGACCGGATCCACGTTCAAGATCATCACCGCCCTGGCCGCCCTCGAAGGGGGCGAGGTCTCGCTGACCGAACCGATCTTCGACGCCGGCTCGATCACGGTCGGCGGCCAGGAGTTCCAGAACGCGGGCGGCGTTGCGCTGGGGTCGGTCGACATGGTCTCCGCCCTGCAGGTCTCCTCCGACGTCTACTTCTACACGCTCGGACTGAGGATGTGGAACACCGGCCAGCTGC
This sequence comes from uncultured Thermoleophilia bacterium, assembly GCA_963720455.1. GTDB lineage: Bacteria > Actinomycetota > Thermoleophilia > Solirubrobacterales > 70-9 > VAYN01. The sequence continues at coordinate 610,458 of OY970392.1, forward strand.
AGCGCTGGGCCGGCAAACTCGGGATCGGCAAGGAGTCCGGTCTCGATCTCCCCGGCGAGACCGAAGGCCTGGTCCCGAGCAAGCAGTGGCGCGACGAGCTCTTCGCCGCAGGCGAAACCGAACGGCCCTGGTCTGCCGGTGACAACATCCAGCTCGCGATCGGACAGGGCGACCTGCAGACCAACCCGCTGCAGCTGGGGATCGCCTACGCGGCGCTGGCCAACGACGGCACGATCGTGACGCCGCACGTGGGGATGGAAGTCGAGGACGCCGCCGGCCGGGTGCTGGAGGAATTCGACCCCGGGCCCCGCCGCAAGATCGAGATCGGCTCCGCCTACAGGGCGGCGGTCCTCGAAGGCCTGCACCGGGCGGCGCAGGTCAGCGGCGGTACCTCCTACGGGGTTTTTGGCGGCTTCCCGGTGCCGGTGGCGGGCAAGACGGGGACGGCGGAACGCCCCGGCCACGGCGATCAGTCCTGGTACGCGGTGATGGCTCCATACCCGGACCCGCGTATCGTCACCATCGTGACCGTCGAGGAAGGCGGCTTCGGCGCCGAAGCCGCCGCGCCGGCCGCGCTCCAGATCCTCGAAGCCTATTTCCACAAGCACGCAACCGAGACCGGCGCCGCCAACGGCGGCAGCCCCGGCTGATGTACGCGACCCGCGCCCGACAAGCCCGCCCCGAGCCCTTCGCCGTGCGCGTCGGCATCGCCGAGCGGCTCGGCCTCGCCCACATGGACTGGCCGCTGACGATCGCGGCGGTGGGGCTGGTCGCGTTCAGCGTCTTCACCCTTGGCCAGGCGACCCTCAACGACGTCCCCGGCAGCCCCCGCTACTTCGTCGACCGGCAGGCGATCTACGGGCTGCTCGGGCTGGTCGGGATGCTGCTGGCGAGCCGCATCGACTACTCGCGCTTCCGCGAGCTGCGGGTCGGGATCTACACCTTCCTCTGCGTCAGCGTCTCGCTCGTCTTCGTCTTCGGCTTCGCCGCCCGCGGCTCGCGGCGCGCCTTTGAATTTCCCTTCTTCAGCTTCCAGCCATCCGAGCTCGGCAAGCTCCTGCTCGTGCTGGCCCTCGCCGGCTTCGTCATCGACGGCGCCAGGCGGGGCTCGCAGAGGCAGCGCACGGCGCGCTATCTCTGTCTGGGCCTGGCTCCGGCGGCACTCGTTTTCCTGCAGCCGGACCTCGGTACCTCCCTGGTATTCGTGGTCGCCACCCTCGCCGTGATGTACTTCGGTGGTGTTCCCTGGACCCACTTCGCCGTTATCGGCTCGGCCCTCGCTGTCTTGATCGCGCTCGTACTGGTCGCGGCGCCCACCGTTGGCGCCCCGATTCTCAAGGGCTATCAGGAGGAAAGACTCACCTCCTTCTTGAATCCCGACGAGCATGCGAGCGGTGCGGGTTACCAGCAGAACCAGTCCGTGGTCGCCATCGGATCCGGTCAGGAGACCGGCCGTGGCGACCGTGCCACCCAGACGCGGCTCGACTTCGTTCCCGAGCGGCACACCGACTTCATCTTCGCGGTGATCGGTGAGCGCTACGGGTTCATGGGCGCCGCGTTCGTCCTATCCCTTTACGCCCTGCTCTTCTGGCGGGCGCTGAAGATAGTGACGCTCTCGAAGAACTCCTACGGGACCCTGGTCGCGGGCGGCATCGCCGTCTCGCTGCTGTTCCAGGTCTTCGTCAACGTGGGGATGAACCTCGGCATCATGCCGATTACGGGCATCCCCTTACCGCTGATGAGCTACGGAGGATCCTCTGTGATTGCCACCTTCCTGGCGATCGGAGTGCTTCAGAGCATCAACATCCAGGCGCGTCTCGCTCAGAAGGGAAGGTTCGCCTGGTGACGCCTTGAATGAAGGCCCCCCGGCTGCGTATCTATCCGAACTGAGTAAGCAATGAAAAAAACGATTTTGGTCTCCGCCGAGCGCGGAGAGACCCGCGTGGCCGTCCTCGAGTCCAAGCAAAAAGGCGGCAAGCGCGACGTGGCGGAGCTCTACATAGAGCGCCGCGGCCGGCGATCGATCGTCGGCAACATCTACAAGGGGAAGGTCGACAACGTCCTTCCCGGCATGGAGGCCGCCTTCGTCGACATCGGCCTCGAGCGCAACGGCTTCCTGCACGTCGACGAGATCGTCCTGCCGGGCGGCGAGCAGGCGCCGCGGCGCGGCCGCGGCAGCGGCCGCCGCATCAACGAGCTGATCAAGCCGGGGCAGGAGATCCTCGTCCAGGTCGTCAAGGATCCGCTGAAGACGAAGGGCGCCCGGCTCTCGATGAACGTCTCGATCGCCGGCCGCTACCTGGTCTTCGCGCCGCAGGGGTCGGGGGTCGGCGTCAGCCGCCGCCTCTCCGACTCCGAGCGCGACCGGCTGCGCAAGATGGTCGACCGCACCTACAAAGGCCCGGGCGGGCTGATCGTCCGCACCGCCGCCCACGGCGCCAAGAAATCCGACTTCGTGCGCGAGATCGGCTACCTGCAGAAGCTGAACCAGGTGCTGGACAAGCGCTCGGAGGGCAGCAAGGCGCCGACGATGGTCTTCCAGGAGGCCGACCTCTCGGTGCGGGTCCTGCGCGACGTCTTCCTCAGCGAGTTCGAGAAGGCGATCATCGACTCCGAGAAGCAGTTCGAGCGCGTCACCAACTTCTTCCAGCGCACCGCGCCGGAGCTGGTCGAGGGGGTCGAGCTCTACAAGGGCCAGAAGCCGCTGCTCGAGAAATGGAAGATCGACGAGGAGATCGAGTCGACTCTCAACCGCCGCGTCGACCTGCCCTCAGGCGGCTACCTGATCATCGACTACGCCGAGGCGCTGACCGTGATCGACGTCAACAGCGGCTCCTTCACCGGCCGTGGCAAAGGTGGCCTGGAGGAGACGATTACCAAAGTCAACACCGAGGCTGCCGAGGAGGCGGTGCGGCAGCTGCGGCTGCGTGACATCGGCGGCATCATCGTCATCGACTTCATCGACATGGCGCGCGCCAGCAACCGCGACAAGGTGCTGAAGACGATGCGCAAGGCGCTCGACGCCGACAAGTCGAAGAGCTACGTGGTCGAGGTCTCGCCGCTGGGCTTGGTCGAGATGACGCGCCAGAACGTCACCGACGGGGTGCGCGAGATCCTCACCGCGCCCTGCCCGACCTGCGCGGGGGAGGGCGTCGTGCTATCGGCCGAGACGGTGGCGCTGGAGGGGCTGCGCAAGATGCGCGAGATCGCCGCTGAGAACGGCGACGCCGAGGCCTTCCTGATCCGGGTCAACCCGAAGGTGGCGCACGAGCTGACCGGCGAGGACAGCGGCCTGGCCGAGCTCGAGGACGAAACCGGCAAGCGCTTCCACTTCGAGGGCGGCGACGCGCTGGCGATCGACACCTTCACGCTGGTCGAGAAGGGGACCCGCGAGGAGATCGAGGAGCGGGCGCTGCCGTTCAAGGTCGGCGAGGAGGTGCTGGTCAAGATCGACGAGCCGCACATGTACAACGCCGACGACGCCGTCGCCCGGATCGACTCCTACATCGTCAGCGTCACCGGTGGCGGCCGTTTCGTCGGCGAGCGCAAGCTGGTGCGGATCGAGGAGGTGGAGCGCTCGGCGGCGGTCGCCTCACTGCTGGGAGGCGAGTCTGCGAACGGCTCTGGGGGTGGCGAGAAAAACGGCTCCGAGCTAGACTCCTCAGCTCCTTCGCGCAAACGCAGTCGGGGCCGCAGGGGCGGTCGCGGGCGTTCGCGCGCGAAACAAGGCAGCAAGGAAGACGATTGAGCATGTACGCGGTAGTCGAAACCGGTGGCAAGCAGTACAAGGTCGAGCAGGGCACGTCCCTACTCGTCGATCGCCTCGACGCCAAGGAGGGCGACAAGGTCGCCCTGCGGGCGGTGATGTTCCGCGACACCGACGTCGTCGCGGCGCCCAAAGAGCTCGAGAAGGTGAAAGTCGAGGCGAAAGTCGCCGAGCACCTGCGCGGCCCGAAGATCAAGGTCTTCAAATACAAGGCCAAGAAGGGCTACCGCCGCCGCGCCGGCCACCGCTCCGAGCTGACCAAGCTCGAGGTCACCAGCCTGAAAATGGGCAAATCCGCAGCGAAAAAACCAGCTGCCAAAGCCAAAAAACCCGCGGCGAAGAAAGAGGAGACCGATGGCTCATAAGAAAGGACTCGGCTCCAGCCGCAACGGGAGGGAATCAAACCCGAACATGCTCGGGGTCAAGGTCTTCGCTGGCCAGCAGGTAAATGGCGGCGAGATCATCGTGCGGCAGCGCGGCACCAAATTCTGGCCCGGTGAGGGGACCGGGATCGGTAGGGACCACACGATCTTCGCGACGCGTGCGGGGACTGTGGACTTCAAGCCGGCTCGCAAGGGCCGCACCATCTACGTCCTCCAGGACTAAGAAAGGAACTCAGATGAGTCTCGTCTCTCAGCCCCGGGTCTCTCGGCGCTACCTCGTGGCGGGTTTTTTCGCCCTCGCCCTGATGGCCCTGTTTGCGTTCGCGACGCGCGCGCAGGCAGCCGAAAACGTTTACTGGAACAACTATTCCGCGGACCCTGACAACGTCGCCTTCGCCGACATCACCGGCGGCGGCGGGGGTCTCTTGAACCTGTTCGGAACCAGCGTCAACAGCCCCGAAGGAATGGCGTATGACTCGGTCACCAACCGGCTCTTCGTAGCGAACGATGGCGGTCCCGGCGCCGGCGGTCAGATCACCTACATCAACCTCGATGGGAGCGGTGCCGGTGCCTTCAGTGCTGCCGGGACTGTGATCGGCGAACCGGAAGGCATCACGGTCGATCCGGTCGGCCGGATGATCTATTGGGTTAACACCGAAGGCACCGGCTCGATCGGCTGGGCCAAGCTCGACGGCAGTGCCGGCGGTCTCCTCAACACCAGCGGCGCGACGCTCAACGAACCGTATAGGGGGATCGCCTTCGATCCAGTTTCGGGCAAGGTCTACTGGTCAAACGCCGGCTCCGAACCGGAAATCATCTCCTTCGCCAATGCCAACAACACCGGTGGTGGTGGAGATCTCAGCCTCACCGGCGCAACCCCCCCTGAAGGGATCACCGGAATGGTCGTCGATCCCGCCGGAGGTCGGCTCTACTGGCTCGACAACAGCACGGTAGAGCGCGTGTCATACGCGAGCCTCAGCGGTGGCGGTGGCGGTGAAGTCAACCTCACGGGCGCGGTCGTCAGCGACCCCTACGGCCTCGCGTTCGATCCGTCGCTCGGCAGGTTCTACATCGGTAACTACGGCAATGGCGAAGAACGGGTGGGTGCGATCGGGGTCCTCAATCTGGCGGGCGGCGGCGGAGGCATCACGCCGGTGAGTGCTCCGGTCGACGGTCCCCAGGATCCGGTGATCCTGAAGAGCCCCAGCGGCACCGGGGCGCCGACGCTGAGTCGGTCGACGAAATCCCGCTCCGAACTGACCTGCTCGCAGGGCAGCTGGGGGGCCGATTACGCCGGCTCCTTCGTCTACCAGGCACCGCGCACGTTCGCCTACCAGTGGACGAAGGGTGGCACGCCGATTGCCGGGGCGACCGCTCCGACGCTGGCGACGACGAAACCGGGCAGCTACGGCTGCATCGTGACGGCCACCAACCAGACCGGCAGCGCCAGCCAGACGAGCGCCCCGATCAACGTCAAAGCGGCGAAGGTCAAGCTGACGACGAAGAAAAAGGCCAAAGTCAAAGCGGGCGGCGTGGCGACCTTCAAGGTCAAGGCCGTCAACCAGGGCGACATCAAATCCAAGAACGCCAAGGTCTGCGTGAAGGTCCCGAACAAAGCCAAAGGTGCCCTGAAGGCGAAGCCGAAGTGCAAGTCGCTCGGCAAGGTCAAAGGCAAGGGCAAGGACTCGGCCAAGCTGAAGATCAAGGTCGGCGGCTCCGCCGGCGGCACCTACAAGGTGACGTTCCAGGTCAAGGGCAGCGCGGGCGTGGCGGCCAAGGCCAAGATCATCGTCGGCTAGAAGTAGCGGCGCGATATCTGACAGCGATGGGAGGGACCGGGTGTCCCTCCCATTTCGCTGGGATTTTCGCCGCTAGCCCTGCGTCATCCGCCGAGCCGGCGGGGCGAAAATCAGGACGCCGCTCATGGGAGGGACACCCGGTCCCTCCGTCGAAGCTCGGCGTTCGTCCTCTATAGGGATACGGCCGACTAAGGACGAACGCCGCCTCTTTACTCTCTCCAGCTGATGTACGACCAGGCGAAGATTTGGGTTGAGGGGGGCGCGGGCGGGAACGGGTGCGTCTCCTTCAGGCGGGAGGCGCATGTGCCTCGGGGGGGGCCCGATGGCGGGGACGGTGGGCATGGCGGGGACGTGGTGCTCGTTTGCGATGCGTCGAAGCGGGATCTGGGGGCGTTGAAGGGGAGCAGGCACTTCAGGGCGGAGCGGGGGAGGCATGGCGAAGGGTCGAACCGGCACGGGGGGCGGGGTGAGGATCTGGAGATCCCGGTGCCGGCGGGGACGCAGGCGGTGACGGTGGACGGGAGTGCCGTCGACCTTGTTGAAGCTGGACAGCGGGCAGTGGTCGCGCATGGTGGGCGCGGAGGTCATGGGAACAAGCGGTTTGCGAACTCGACGCGGCAGGCGCCGCGTTTTGCCGAGAAGGGGACCGACGGTGAGGCGGACTGGATCGAGCTGCGGCTGAAACTTCTGGCGGACGTCGGCTTGGTCGGGCTGCCGAACGCGGGCAAGTCCTCACTGTTGGGGCGGTTGACGCGGGCGGCGCCGAAGGTCGCCGATTACCCGTTCACGACGCTCTCGCCGGTGCTGGGGACGATCGAAGGCGAGGACCGCCAGGCGGTGGTCGCCGACATCCCGGGGTTGATCGAGGGCGCGGCGGCGGGGGCAGGGCTGGGTCACGAGTTCCTCGCCCACGTCGAGCGCTGCTCGATGCTGGTCCACCTCGTCGACCTGGCTCCGATCGAGGGCGATCCCGAGTCCAACTACGAGACGGTTCGCGCCGAGCTCCGCGCGCACGGCGCCGGCTTGGAGGCGCTGCCGGAGCTGGTCGTGCTCTCGAAGCGGGATCTGCTCCCGGGGGAGGAGATCGCGGCGGCGCTGGCGGATTGGGAGCGGCGACTGGGGGGAGGCGCGCTGGCGCTCCTGGCCGTCTCTTCGGCGACCGGTCAGGGACTCGACGAGCTTCGTCGCCGGGTGCTGTCCGAGCTGCCGCAGGTGCAGCCGGCCGCGGCCGTCTCGACCGACGAGCCGGCCGAGGAATTCGAAGCCGAGCACCGCGTCTACCGGCCGGTGGGAGAGGGCGGCTACCGGGTCGAGCGCGAGCAGGACGGCGGTTTCCGCGTCCTCGGCCGCGGCGTCGAGTTGCTGTTCGAGCGCCACGACGTGAAAAACGACGAAGCGCTCGCCTATCTGGAGCAGCGGCTGGGTGAGATCGGCGTCATCGCCGCCCTCACCCGCGCCGGTTTCGAGCCCGGCGACGACGTCCGCATCGGCGAGCACGAGTTCGAGCTGCATATTTAGCGGGGTGGTGGTAGAGGGAGCCGGTGGGGTGTCCCTGCCGCTGCGCTGTCGTTTTCGCGCGGTTCGCCAGGTGCCGTCCGAGGTTGCGGTGGGCGAAAACGTAGCGCCGCTTGCGGCAGGGACACCCCACCGGCTCCCGCGTGATCACCAGCTCTATGCCAGGTTGGAGAGGGCGGCGGCCAGGGCGAAGCCGAGGACGGTGACCAGGCCGGCGGTGCGGCCGGCCTCCGCTCTCGCGTCGGGAATCATCGAGTCGATCAGCATCACCAGCAGGGCGCCGGCGGCGAAGCCGTCGATCGCGGCCTTGGCGTCGCCGCCGACCGCCTCGGCCAACAGGTAGCCGATCGCGCTGGCGACGGTGCAGATGGCGGCGACGAGCAGCCACAGCCGCAGGATCGCCGAGCGCGAGGTGCCGGCGTCGTGCATCTGCCCGGCGGAGCCCATCGCCTCGGGCAGGTTGGAGACGAAGATCGCGACCAGCAACGCGACCCCGATCTCGCCCCCGGTCGCCAGGTTGATCCCGAGGACGAGCTGCTCTGGAATCCCGTCGAGGAAGGCCCCCAGGGCCAGGGCGCCGCCGCCGTCGGTGCCGCTGGCACGCCCCTTGCGCCCGCGGCCGGCCGAGAAGCGCCTGGCGATCCTCCCGTCGAGGATGAAGTAGGTGAGCGCGCCGGCGCCGAGGCCGAGCCCCGTGGCCCCGGCTCCGCCGATCGCGAGCGCCTCCTGGGCGAGCTCGAAGCTGACGGCGCTGATCAGCGCCCCGGCGCCGAAGGCGAGCACCAGTCCGATCTGGCGCCGCGACCAGCGGTGGGCGAAGGCGAGCGCGGCGCCGAGCACGAGCGAGCTTGCCGCCAGCGCACCCCAGGCCAGTGCCGCAATCATCGACCCAGCCTAGTCGCGGCGCGCTCATACACTTGCCCCGCCATGACCCTGGTCGTCAAGCTCGGTTCCTCGATCGTCGCCGCCGACGACGGCGAGCTGCGCGCGGACGTGCTCGACTCGGTCTGCGCGCAGGTGAGCGCGCTCGAGGGGGTCGGCGAGCGGGTGGTGATGGTGACCTCGGGGGCGATCGCGCGGGGCATGCGACTGATGGAGCTGCCGGCACGGCCGCGGGCGATGGACGAGCTGCAGGCCGCCTCTGCGGTCGGGCAGGGGGACCTCTTCCGCGCCTATGAGAGCAGGCTGGCGAGCGGCGGGACGAAAGCGGCGCAGGTGCTGCTGACCGCGGCCGACATCGCCGCCCGCACCAACTACCTCAACGCCCGTCAGACCCTGCGCCGGCTGGTCGAGTGGGGGGTGGTGCCGGTGATCAACGAGAACGACACCACGGCGACCGATGAGATCACCTTCGGCGACAACGACTTCCTCGCCGCCCAGGTGGCGCTCCTCCTCGACGCCCGCCTGCTGGTCCTGCTGACCAACGTCGACGGCCTCCACTCGGCGGATCCGGGCCTCGATGCAAGTGCCGAGCCGATCACCGAGGTGACCGACTTTGCGCAGCTGGAGCCGCTGCAGATCGGCGACCGTACTTCCGCCTTCGGCTCCGGGGGCATGCGCAGCAAGGTGGCGGCGGCGGAGATGGCCAGCGAGGCCGGCATCCCGGCGGTGATCTGCAACGGGACCAGGGCCGGCACGCTCGCCGCCGCCGCGAAGGGAGAGAAAGCCGGCACCCGCTTCGTCGCGCAGGCCGGCAAGGCATCCAGCTTCAAGCTCTGGCTCAAGTACGCGAAGCCGGCGCGCGGCCGGATCGTGGTCGACGACGGCGCCGCCCGGGTCCTGCGCGAGCGCGGCTCCAGCCTGCTCCCGGTCGGCATCCTCGCCGCCGAGGGCGACTTCGACGCCGGCGACGCGGTCGACGTCCTCGCCGGCGGGGCGGCGATCGGCAAGGGCATCTCCGACTACTCCGCCCAGGAGCTGTCCCGGGTCAAGGGCATGAAGACCGATCGTGTCCGCGAGCTGCTCCCGCACGCGGCGGACGAGGTGATCCACCGCGATCGCTTCGTTCTCGTCTGAGTCTTGCCGAGGTCCCCAGCTACCCTTGTCCGATGGCCGTGACCACGACCACCGCTGCCGAGACCTGCGCCGCCGCGAAGAGGGCCGCGCGGACGCTGGCGAGCGCCTCGACGGAGGTCAAGAACGCCGCCCTGGAGGCGACGGCGCGGCTGCTGGAAGAGCGCACGGCGGGGATCCTCGAAGCGAACGCCGCCGACCTCGGCGATGAGAGCGCCGCGGCGCTGACCGAGGCGCTGCGGGACAGGTTGGCGCTGAGCGCCGAGCGGGTGATGGCGATGGCCGACGGCGCTCGCGTCGTCGCCGCGCTCGAGGATCCGGTCGGCGAGGAGCTCGAACACAAGGTCCTCGACAACGGCCTCGACCTGCGCAAGCTGCGGGTGCCGCTGGGCGTGATCGCCGTCGTCTACGAGGCGCGGCCGAACGTGACGATCGACTGCGCGGCGCTGACGATCAAGAGCGGCAACGCGATCGTCCTGCGCGGGTCCCACTATGCGGAGCGCTCGAACGGAGCGTTGGCCGCGATCGTCCGCGAGGCGCTGACCGAGGCGGGCCTGCCGGAGGACGCGGTCGTCCTGCTGGCCGGCGGCGGCCACGAGGAGCTGGCTGAGCTGGCGACCCAGGAGGGTCTGGTGGACCTGCTGATCCCGCGCGGGGGGGAGGGGCTGAAGGCCGCGATCAAGGAGGTCGCGACCGTTCCCGTGATGTACGCGGCGGCGGGCAACTGCCATGTCTACGTGCACGCGGAGGCCGACCTCGAGATGGCGCGGCGGATCGCGGTCAACGCGAAGGTGCAGCGCCCCGGCGTCTGCAACGCGGCGGAGACGCTCCTGATCGACGCCGCGATCGCCGAGCGTTTCGCGCCGGCCGTGCTCTCCGACCTGCACGAGGCCGGGGTCGAGCTGGTCGGCGACGAGCGTGCCGTCGCTCTGGCCGGTGGCGTCGAGGTCGGCCCCGCCGTCGATGAGGACTGGGACAACGAGTACCTGGGCCTGAAGATGGCCGTGGCCGTGGTCGATTCCGTCGCCGACGCGGTCGAGCACGTAAACGCCCACGGAACCGGCCACTCGGAGGCGATCGTCACCACCGCGGAGGAGGCCGCCGAGGAGTTCGCCGCCGGGGTCGACGCCGCCGCCGTCTACGTCAACGCCTCGACCCGCTTCACCGACGGGTTCGAGTACGGGATGGGGGCCGAGATCGGCAACTCGACCCAGAAGCTGCACGCCCGCGGGCCGATCGGGATGCGCGAGCTGACGACGTTCAAGTACGTCGCACGCGGCAACGGCCAGGTTCGTGAGTAGCGCCGACGGGGGCGGCATCGGGGTCCTGGGGTCGGCCTTCAACCCGCCGCATCTCGGCCACCTGGCGCTGGCCCAGGAGGCGCTCTGGCAGCTCGACCTCGACGAGGTGATCCTCGTCCCGACCGGCGAGGCGCCGCACAAGCGGATCGCCGACGACCCCGGGCGCGAGCTGCGGCTGATGATGACCCGGCTTGCCGCCGCGGAGGACTCGCGCTTCTCGGTTTCCACGCTCGAGGTCGAGCGCGAGGGGCCGTCCTACACGTATGAGACCTTGGAGCTGCTTGCGGAAGAACGAGGCGACACGGGGCTGGTGTTCGTGATGGGCGCGGACGCCGCCGTGGGCCTCGAGAGCTGGCGCAACCCCGAGCGCGTGGTCGAGCTGGCGCGGATCGCGGTCGCGCGGCGCTCCGGCGTCTCCGACGCCGAGGTGGTCGCGGTGATGCGTAGCCTCGGCGCCGCAGGGCGGGCGACGATGCTGGAGATGCCGCAGTTCGGCGTCTCCTCGTCGGCTGTGCGCGAGCGGGCGGCGGGGGGGAGGCCGTTGCGTTACCTCGTTCCGGAGCCGGTCGCGCGGCTGATCGAGGAAAAGGGGGTCTACGCATGAAGGCGCCGCAGTCGGAGTCGCTGGCACGGCGGCTGACCGAGTTCGCCGACTCGAAAAAGGCCGAGGACGTCGTCGTCCTCGACATGCGCGGGCTCGTCTCCTACACCGACTTCCTGGCGATCTGCACGGCCCGCAACGAGCGCCAAGCGCGGGCGATCGTCGACGAGGTGAGGCTGCAGGTCAAGGGGGAGCTGGGCCGGCTCCCGGGCGGCGTCGACGGCGCCGGGGCCGACGGCTGGGTCGTCCTCGACTACCTCGACTGCGTCCTCCACGTCTTCACCGCCGAGGCGCGCGAGCGCTACCAGCTCGAGGATCTCTGGCACGAGGCGCCGCGGCTGGAACTCGACCTCGATGCGCCCGAAGCGCCGTCCTCCGCGGCGAGCGCCTGACGCGCCCGGCCGCTCGGCGCATCTGTGACGAAATACCGTCCGAGGCCCCACGTACGGTGCCGCGCATGGATCGCTTCAAGCGGGTGCTGTTCGGCTATCGCCGCCCCGACGTCGACGCGGCGATGACGCAGTGCGAAGGGCGGATCGGGGCGCTGGAGTCGAAGGCCGAGGGATGCGAGCGGCAGGCAGCGACGATCGCTGAGCTCGAGCAGGAGCTCTCCTCGCTCTCGGGGATGGTGATCGAGCGCGAGCGCGAGATCCGCGGCCTGACCGAGCGGCTGCGCGAGGCCAACGAACGCCACGACCGCAGTATCACCTCACTCGAGTCGGTTTCCTCGCGTCTGGAGGAAATCCAGACCCAGGCCCGCGGCCAGGCGACGCGGATCCGGATGAAAGCGCTGCGCGAGGCGGTCGAGGTGAGCCGGCGCGTGCAGGAGCTGAGCGAGACGGAGGCGACGGCGGCGGATGGAACGCCGGCTGCCGCCGGCGGCAACGGCCGCGTCGAGGCTCTCAACGGCGTCTTCGAGGGCTTGATCAAGCTCGAGATCGGCCCCCTGGGCGACTTTTCGCAGCTGGTCGGGTTCGAGGACGCGGTCGGGCGCCTCGGCGCTTCCGACATCTCCGTCGAACGCTTCTCCGAGGGCCGTGCGACTCTCAACGTGCAGCTGGATCAGCCGGTCGAGCTGCTGCGCGAGCTCGAAGAGCTCTCCTCGCTCGACTTCAAGGTTCGCCACACCGCCCGGGACAACCTGATCCTCGACATCGACGAGGATCAGGGCCCCGAGCAGCGCGCCGCTTAGCGGCAGCCTAAGAATTTTCACTTCCGTTACACCTTTGCCCTTGACGCAGACAATGCGCTGCACGAACATACGTTCGTGGATGTCAATTTACTCGCCCGCCGAGATCGACGCAGTTGGTGCCTACTGTGGAGATACGGACGAATGCTTCCTCTTGCCGGTCGATTTGATCGCTGGACGCAGGGCGATACAGCTACGGCTGGCGCCCGCGAGAAACGGGCAGCGTGCGGCACTACACTCTGCCGAGCAATATCGACTCGGGGCTGTAGCTCAGCTGGCAGAGCGCCGCCGTGGCACGGCGGAGGCCAGGGGTTCGAATCCCCTCAGCTCCATTTCGACTGAAGAGGACGCCGTCCCCGTCTCGGAAGAGGTCGGTGCGCACGAGTTCCGCAACCACTTCGGTCTCTACATGGAGCGCGCAGCCGCCGGTACCGAAATCCTGATTCGCCGCCGCGGCCGTCCCTACGCGCGACTCGGCCCCCCGAACCTCAATCCCACTCTGCTCGCTGCCGATGACTGAGGCGATGAGCACTGCCAACCAGCACGTGTTCTCGCACGGGATGCGGGACACGCGGGAGACGTTCGAGCTCTGGAGCGAGAGCCCGTGGGCGATCCTGCGGGGTTGGGTGGCGCTGAGCGTGGCGATCGCACTGGCGCTGCTGACCGCGACCTGGTTCGTCGCCGGGCTGCTGACGCCAGATCTGACTCCCGTCCACATCGCCGGGTTCACCTATCCCTCCCAGCCCGACGACATGCTGCCGATCCTCTGGCGCAACTCGCTCGTCCTCGCCCTGCACGCGACCGCCTGCGTCGCCGGCTTCATCGCCGGCGCCTCGATGCCGATCGCGGCGGCGTGGCGCACCGGCCTCTCGCGCTGGATCCACGTCAAGGCGGGGGAGCTGGCGATCCTCTTCGTCGCCGCGGTGACGCTCTTCTCGCTCTCGACCCAGGCGCTCTACCTCGGGTTCCAGTGCTCGACGCTCGCCTACCAGCTGGACATCACCCGCGCGGAGCTGATCCTCAGCGTGCTCCCACACGCGATCCCCGAGCTCACTGCGCTCTTCCTGCCCCTCGCGGCCTGGTTGATCGCCAGCCGCCGCGGTGAGTGGAACCAGCTACTCGCCGCCACGTTCCTCACCGTCGCGCTGGCCGTCCCGGTTCTGATCGCGGCCGCGGCGACCGAGGTTTATGTCTGGCCCCACGTGCTCGAGGTGCTCTCCGCCGGGCCCCGCGAAATGTTCTGGGCGCCGTAGGATCGGCCGATGTCCCGCAAGCGCGTTCGCCTCGTCCACTGGAAGGCGGAGGAGGTGTCGGAGCGCGCGGCACGGTTGGAAAAGGAGGGCTTCGAGGTCGACGGCGAGGTTCCCGGCACCAGCATCGGCATCAGGCAGCTGCGCGAGGACCCGCCCGATGCCTTCCTCATCGATCTTGGCCGGCTGCCCTCGCACGGACGCGAGGTCGCCTGCGCTCTACGGCAGTCGAAGGCGCTGCGGGTGGTCCCGATCGTCTTCGTCGACGGCGCTGCGGCGAAAGTGGCTGCGATCAGGGCTGAGCTGCCGGACGCGACCTACGCGGCGTGGGATGGAATCGGCGAAGCAATGCGCGCCGCGATCGCCTCGCCGCCGGTGGATCCCGTGGTTCCTGAATCCGACTCCGGTCCGCGTTCGGGGCGGCCGCTGGCGCAGAAGCTCGGGGTCAAGGCGGGTTCCACCGTCGTCCTCCTCGACGCGCCCGAGGGCGTGGAGGGCCTGCTCATACCGTTGCCCGAAGGGGTGACATTGCGCCGCGGCAACCGCGGCCGCCGCGAGATCACGATCTGGTTCGCGACCTCGCGACGGGCCGTCGAGCGCCGCTTCGGCGCGGTCGCGAAGGCGGTGGGCGAGGGAACCCTCTGGATCGCCTGGCCGAAGGGCTCCTCCGGGGTCGAGACCGACCTCAGCGAGGACGCCGTCCGCGAGGTCGCCCTGCCGGCGGGGATGGTCGACACCAAGGTCTGCGCGATCGATGAGACCTGGTCGGGCCTGCGGCTGACCCGGCGCCGCTCCTAGGTCCGGCCGGCGCCGCGGCCGTCCCTCGTAAGATCGCGGCTCGATGAGCGGCTACGACCCGAAGGCGATCGAGAGCAAGTGGCAGCAGGTGTGGGCCGAGGAGGCGACCTGGGAGGTCCCGAACCCCGGCCAGCCCGGCTTCGACGACCACAAGCCGAAGTCCTATGTGCTGGAGATGCTGCCCTACCCGTCGGGTGAGCCTCACGTCGGGCACCTCAAGTGTTATGCGGTCGGCGACGCGATCGCCCATTTCCGCCGCCGCCACGGCTTCCAGGTGATCCACCCGATGGGCTACGACGCCTTCGGCCTTCCCGCCGAGAACAACGCGATCAAGACGGGCGAGCCGCCGCGCGAGGCGACCGAGCGCTCGATCGCCTCCTTCCGGCGCCAGTTCCGCGAGTGGGGGATCTCGATCGACTGGGCGCGCGAGCTCGGCACCCACACGCCCGAGTACTACCGCTGGACGCAGTGGATCTTCCTGCGCCTGTTTGAGAACGGCCTCGCCTACCGCACCGAGGCGCCGGTCCAGTGGTGCCCGAAGGACGCCACGGTTCTGGCCAACGAGCAGGTCGTCGACGGCCGCTGCGAGCGCTGCGGAACCGAGGTCGTGCAGCGCAACCTCGAGCAGTGGTTCTTCCGCATCACCGACTACGCGGAGCGCCTGCTCGCCGACTTCGAGCTGCTCGACTCCTGGCCCGAGCACGTGATCACGATGCAGCGCAACTGGATCGGCCGCTCCGAGGGAGCCGAGGTCGTCTTCCGCTGCGAGGAAGCCGACCTCGACTTCCCGGTCTTCACCACCCGCCCCGACACGCTCTTCGGCGCCACCTTCTTCGTGCTCGCGCCGGAGCACCCGGAGCTGGAGCGGCTGGTTGCCGGCACCGCGGCCGAGGCGGCGGTGCGCGAGTACGTCGACCGCGTCGGCCGCGAGTCGGCGGAGGAGCGCGGCGCCGAGGATCGCGAGAAGACCGGCGTCGCGCTCGGCCGCAGCGTCGTCAACCCGGTCAACGGCGAGGAGATCCCGATGTTCGTCGCCGACTACGTGCTGATGGAGTACGGCACCGGCGCGATCATGGCGGTGCCGGGCCACGACAGCCGCGACTACGAGTTCGCAAAGGCCTTCGGCCTGCCGGTCAGGCGGGTGATCGAGGGCGAGGATCCGGAGTTCGCCCGCGACGACGACGGCCTCCCGTACCCGGGCGACGGACCGATGGTCGACTCCGGCCGCTTCGACGGTAGGGACAACCGCGAGGCCTACGAGGAGATCGTCGCCTGGCTGCAGGAGGATGACCGCGGGAAGCTCGCGGTCAACTACCGCCTGCGCGACTGGCTGGTCTCACGCCAGCGCTACTGGGGGGCGCCGATCCCGGTCGTCTACTGCGAGCGGTGCGGGATCGTGCCGGTGCCCGACGAGCAGCTGCCGGTCGAGCTGCCCGAGGTCGAGGATTACGCGCCACAGGGCAAGAGCCCGCTGGCGGCGGCCGAGGACTGGGTCGCGACCGCGTGCCCGCGCTGCGACGGCCCGGCCCGCCGCGAGACCGACACGATGGACACCTTCGTCGACTCCTCCTGGTACTTCATCCGCTACCTCGATCCGCGCAACGCGGAGGCGGCCTGGGACCGCGCCGCGGCCGATTACTGGCTGTCGGTCGACCAGTACATCGGCGGCGTCGAGCACGCGATCCTGCACCTGATGTACGCGCGCTTCTTGACCAAGGCGCTGGCGGACCTCGGCCACGTCGACGTCCAGGAGCCGTTTGCCAACCTCTTCGCGCAGGGGATGATCACGCGCGACGGGGCGAAGATGTCGAAGTCGCGCGGCAACACGGTCAGCCCCGGCGAGTACGTCGAGCGCCACGGCGCCGACACCGCCCGTACCTACGTCTGCTTCATGGGACCGCCGGAGCGCGGCGGCGACTGGACCGACGAGGGGGTCGAGGGCGTCAACCGCTTCCTCTCGCGCCTCTGGCGCCTCTGCGAGGAGGTCGCGGAGCGGACCGAGGCGGGCGAGCCCGACCGCGAGGCCGGGGGCGAGGCGCGCGAGCTGCTCGCCAAGGCGCACTGGGCGATCGACAAGGCGACCCGGGATTTCCAGCGGGGCTTCCAGTTCAACACCGTGATCTCGGCCGTGATGGAGCTCGTCAACGACGCCTACAGGCTCAAGGACGATCTCTACGGCGATCCGGCCGGCAGGGCAGCGGTGCGCTTCGCAACCGCAACCGCAGCCTCGCTGATCTTCCCCTTCGCCCCGCACCTC
This sequence comes from uncultured Thermoleophilia bacterium, assembly GCA_963720455.1. GTDB lineage: Bacteria > Actinomycetota > Thermoleophilia > Solirubrobacterales > 70-9 > VAYN01. Next base: position 627,330 of record OY970392.1, read on the forward strand.
GGCAGCGAGGTGTACGAGCGGCTGACCGGCGAGCGGGTCTGGGAGCTGCCCTGGCCCGCAGCCGACCCCGAGCTCCTCGCCAGCGACACCGTCACCCTGATCGTCCAGATCAACGGCAAGCTGCGCGACCGCATCGAGGCTGCCGCCGATGCCTCGAAGGAGGAGCTGCTGGCGCTGGCGCGGGCCAGCGAGAAGGTCGGCAGGTTTCTCGACGGCAAAGAGGTCGTCAAGGAGATCGTCGTTCCCGGCAAGTTGGTCAACCTGGTCGTGCGCTGAGCCGTCTCCCGCAACAGTCTCGGACCCTATCTGGTAGAAAGCGCGCCGATGCTCGTCAGGCGTCTCGAGGACGCACCAGTTGAGGAGTGGCACCGGCTGCGTACGCATGTGTTGATGGATGCGGGCGAACTCGGCTCCCGCAACCTCTCGGTGACCTGGCTGACGCTGCCGGGGGGGAGCAAGCAGACCCTGCGCTCGCATCAGGAGTCCGAGCAGGCCTACGTCGTCGTCCGCGGCGCCGGCACGATGTCGGTCGCGGGGGATACGCAGCAGGTGGCGGAGGGCGATCTGATCATGGTGCCGCCCGCGACCGAGCACGCGATCGCCAACGACGGCGAGGCGGAGCTCTCCTGCGTCTCGATCCAGTCCCCGCCCGTCGCCGCGGAAGAGCTGTACAGCGATCAGCTCGCCGAGGTCGCCGGTTACGACGACGACGATGACGTCGTTTAGCGAGATTTAGCCAACTCGCACCGAACTCGTTCGATTGCGCGCGCCACGCGTGCGGCAGGGGGCGTCAGGCTCGGCGCGATGCCCGAGCTGAGCCGAACCCAGGTCGTCGTCTACGGCGCGATCGCGGTCGCCCTGCTGCTGATCGGAGCGCGGGCGATCCGGACCGAGGGCGGTCCTGACCCCTCGTTTGCGGCGGGATCGGCCGTGGAATCGACGGCAGAGGGGAGCTTCAGCCTCAGCGGGCAGGCCGCCGACGTCGTCGTCCACGTCGCCGGTGCGGTCGAGCGCCCGGGCGTCTACCGGCTCCCCGCCGGCAGCCGGGTCGACGACGCCGTCAGGCGGGCCGGCGGCGCGGCTGCCGGGGCCGAGCTGGAAGTAGTCAACCTCGCGGCTCGGCTTGCCGACGGGCAACAGGTGGTGGTGCCGGAACGCGGCCCGGGCGGCGCCGTCTCGACGCCGGGCGCCGGCGCAACGGAGGGTCCGATCAGCCTCGGCACGGCGACGGTCGAGCAGCTCGACACGATCGACGGCATCGGCCCGGTCACCGCGCAGGACATCATCGAGTTCCGCGACCAGCACGGCGGCCTCGCCTCGGTCGAGCAGCTCGATCAGGTCTCGGGGATCGGGCCGGCGACGATGGAGTCGCTGCGCGCCAGGCTGCAGCCCTGAGGCCGGAGTGCGTTCACCACGGCCACCGCTGCCGGTCCTGCTCGGGATCGTGATGCTGGTCGCCGTCGCTCTCGCGCGCGGCGAGGAGATTCGCGAGCGGGCGCTGGAGGGCCTCGGGCGGGGGGTGCCGGCCCGGGAGGCGGAGCTGGCCCGCGGGTTCGTGCTCGGAGCGGACGAGGGCATCGACCCGCGAACCGAGGAAGACTTCCGCCGCTCGGGGCTCGCGCACCTGCTGGCCGTGAGCGGCCAGAACGTGACCCTGCTGGCCTTGCTGGCGATGCCGGTGATGGCCGCGCTAGGCATCCCGTTGCGGGAGCGCCTGCTCTGGATCCTCGGCCTGATCGCCGTCTACGTGCCGTTGGCCGGCGCCGGGCCCTCGATCCAGCGAGCCGCGGTGATGGGCGCCGCCGGGGTGGTGGCGACGCTGGCGGGGCGGCGGACCTCGCGCCTCTACGCGCTGGCGCTGGCCCTGATCGTCACTCTCGCCGTCGATCCCGGCATCGCGGCCGACGTCGGTTGGCAGCTCAGTTTTGCCGCTGTCGCCGGGATCTTCGTCCTCGCGGCCCCGATCCGCGAGCGGATCTCGGCTCAGATCGGCGCCGGCGGCTGGCGGCGCGCGCTGGCCGAGGCTGCTGCCGTGACGGTTGCCGCCACTCTGGCGACGGCGCCCCTGATCGCCTTCCACTTCGAAACCCTCTCGACCACGACACTGGCTGCGAACGTGCTGGCGATGCCCGCGGTGGCACCGGCGATGTGGTTGGGGATGGCGGGCGCGGCGGCCTCGCAGGTCCCGGGCCTGCCGCTGGAGCCGCTGAACGCCGTCAACGCCGTCCTGCTCGCCTACATCGCCCAGATCGCGGCCTGGCTGGGGCGGCCACGGTGGGCCGAGGTACACGTCTCGCTCGATGCCGCCGGACTCGTGAGCGTCTACCTGCTGCTCGGCGCAGTGGTCGTACTCGCGTCGCGGCTGGCGCGGCATCGGCGCCTGTCGGCGGCTCGGGGCCGCCAGCGCGTCGCGGCGCCTGCGAGCCAGACAGGTCGTGGTGTGCGAACGGTTCGGCTGGCCCTGGTCGCATCGGCCGCGCTCGTGCTGGTGGTGGCGCTCGCGATGCCGGGAGGCGAGCCTGCCGCCGGTCCGTTGCGAGGGCTGCGCGTGAGCATCCTCGACGTCGGTCAGGGCGACGCGATCCTCCTGCAGCCGGCGGCGGCGCCGGCGGTGCTCGTCGACGGCGGACCGCGCGGCGCCGGGCTCGAGGCCGAGCTGGGGGAGGCGGGGGTGGAGCGCCTCGCGGCGGCAGTTGCCACCCACGACCAGGCCGATCACGTCGGCGGGATCGAGGAGCTGCTGGGTCGCTTCCCGGTCGCCCGGCTCCTCTACGCCCGGCTCGGGCGCACGCCGCTCGCGCGGGCTCGCGCCGCCGGGGCGGTGCCGGTCCGAGTCGCGGCCGGCGCCGGGATTCGCTCCGGCGCGCTTCGCCTCGAGGTCCTCTGGCCACCCCGCGAGCTGTTGACCGACCCTGTGCCCGGCGCCGACCCCAACCAGCTGGCCTTGGTTCTGCTCGCACGCTGGCACGACTTCTCGATGCTCCTGACCGCGGATGCCGAGGCAGAGGCGGTTCCGCTGGCACCGGGTCCCGTCGACGTGCTCAAGATCGCGCACCACGGCAGCGACGACGCCGGCCTGCCCGCGTTGCTGGAGCGCACCGAGCCGGCGCTCGCGGTGATCTCGGTGGGCGAGGGCAACCCCTACGGGCACCCGACGCCCTCGACCCTGGCGACGCTCGAGCGGATGGGTGTCCCCACTTTGCGCACCGACCGCGACGGTGACGTCGTCATCGACGTCGGCCGCCGGGCGATCGCGGTGGGCGCCGCCGGTTAGGGAACCTCAACGAATAACCCAATCGATAGTGGGGATTCCCGCCTGGCGCCCTACGGGTCCGCCGTACCGCCGCCGATGGTCGTTGCAGATGCTCTTGCGGAGAGGACAGTCGGCGTCACGGCCCGCGGGACGGCTGAGCTTCGCCGGTACCGGCCTGCTGGAAAGGATGCGCAGCACAACCTTCGCCCTGCTGGGGATCACCGCGGCGATGGGCCTTGGGCTGGTGGCGATGATCTCGCAGCAGGGTTGGCCCCTGCTTCCCACGGCGCCGCTTCCGGGTCTCTCGGACGAGCCGAGCCGGATCGATGACGCGAACGCCGTCGCGACGCCCGGTGTTTCGTCGGCCCCCGGCCTCGCGGCTGCCGCAAGCGACGACCGTGCCGCGGGTCCCGGCGAGGGGCCCCACCGTCCTTCCTCGCACCTGTCCGGATCGCGGGGGCTGGCGACGGCTCCATCTCCCGGTGCCGCCGAGCCCGCTCCGGGCGGACCGGCGGAGCAGGACGCTCCTACTGAGCCCGCCCCGGTCGCGCAGCCGCCTACGTCCTCTCCCTCGGTACCGGTCTCGGCACCCGCGACCCCGGCGCCGGTCACCACTCCTTCCGTCCCCACGCAGCCTCCACCCGTCACCGCCTCCACCGACCGAGGCAAGGGAAAGTCCTCCGGGAAGCAGAAGCCTTCCGACGGCGCCAAGGGAAAGTCTTCCTCCTCCAGCGGCCCCAAGGAGAAGCCGTCTGGCGGATCCAAGAGCAAGTCGCGCAGCTACGAAGCGCCACCGCCACCTCCGCCCCCGGTAGTCAAGCCGGACAAGCCCGCCGTCACGACTCCGGCGCCGGAAAGCAGCGCCCCCGACCATCCGGGCAAGGACGACGACCAGGGCAACGCCTACGGGCACTCCAAGAAGTAGCCCCGACCGAGTGGGCCGCGGCGGCATCTAGACTCGGCCGGTGGCCGAAGAGATGCGAGCCCTCTACCTGATCGCCGGCACCGACGCGGCGAAGATCGACGCGAGCCGGGCTCGCCTGCGGGCGCGGGCGGAACGCGAGGCGGGCGCGGACGTATTGGAGGTGTTCGAGCCGGGGGAGGGGCGCGGAATGCCCGACCACGAGGCTCTGCTCGCGGCGATACCGGCGATGTCGCTGATGGAGTCGCGGCGGTACCTGCTCGCGGACGGAGTCGAGCGCTGGCGCGATCGCCAGCTCGACGCGGTGGCCGCGGCCGTCGCTGAGCTGCCGTCCGACCTGACCCTGGTTCTGATCGCCCGCGCCAAAGCGCCGGCCAGGCTGGCCAAGGCGGTCAAGGCCGCGGGGGGCGAGGTTCACGAGTTCGAGGCACCGAAGGCGCGCGAGATGCCGCGGATCCTCGTCGCCGATGCCGAGCGGCTGGGCTTCCGGCTGGAGCCGGCGGCGGCCCGCCTCCTGGTCGACCGCATGGGCGTCGGCCCGGTGCGGTTGCAGAACGAGCTGGAGCGCTTGGCACTCTGGGCGGGGGAGGGCGGTGAGGTCGCGGTCGCCGATCTGGAAGCGATGGTCGCCGACACCTCCGAGGCGGCCGTCTGGTCGCTCTCCGACGCTCTGCTCGAACGCGACGCGGCCGGCGCCCTGCGCATCGCCGAGCGGTTGATCGTGCAGGGGGAGAACGTGACCGGCCTGATCTACGGCCTCGCCTCGCGCCTGCGCGGTGCCCGCGCCGCCGCCACCCAGCTGGAGGAGGGGGCGCCGCCGAAGCAGGTCGAGTCGTCGCTGAAGATGCACCCCTACGCGGCCAAGCAGCTGGTTGCGCGGCTGCGAGACACCGACGTCGCCAGCCTGCGCCTGGCGACGGAGGCCTTGGCGGAACTCGAGTTGTGGTGCCGAGGCGGAGCCGACTACGGTGACGAGCTGGCCCTCACCCTGGCCCTACGGTCGATGGCCGCCGCGACTTAGCGCCCATCCCGGTAGGGGTGGAGCGTCTTGTACTTTTTCGCCGCTCCCGATATCGGACGGCCACCCCCGATCCACGAAAAAGTTAAGCGAAACCCCTACCGGGAGGGCGCTCAGGAACCGGCAGCGATGCGCGACGCTTTGGCCTTCTTGCGCGAGCCGGTGTTGAGGTGCATCGCGCCCTTCTGCACGGCCTTGTCGATCTTCGAGACGAGGTCTCGCTGCTCGGCGGCGATCGCCTCGGCGTCGCCGCCCTCGACGGCGCTCTCGAGGCGGCGGAAGTGGGTCTTCACGGTGCTGGTGAGCAGCCGGTTCTCCGTGCGCTCGCGCTCGCTGCGTAGGATCCGCTTCTTCTGTGAGGCTATGTTGGCCATGAGTCAAGTGCCTGAGCAGGCGCCGTGCCGGCTCCGGGCGGCCGCCGACTATAGCGATTGGGGCGCCCTCAGTCGCCTCCCAATCTGGAATTGACCATCTGACTTGGAGACGCCCAAGGCACCTGACACCCCCGAAGGCGACGAGCGGGCGGCGATCGACGCCGACGCGGCGCTGCGCGAGGCCGAGGCCTTCGATCCCGGCGAGGATCTCGCCGGCGAGCCGGCGCCAGGCCGTCAGGCGGGGCGGATCGCCCGCTCGACCGCCTTCTTCTCTATCGCCACCGCGGCCTCGCGCGTCGCCGGCCTCGCGCGCGAGGTGGTCGCTGCCGGCTACTACGGGATCAGCGGCCCGATGTCGGCCTTCACGATCGCCTTCCAGGTGCCGAACCTGATCCGCAGCCTCTTCGCCGACGCCGCCCTGCAGCCGGCCTTCGTCCCGATCTTCACCGAGCAGCTGGAGCAGAAGAACTACCGCGAGGCGTTCCGGCTGGCCTCGACCCTGCTGCTGATCGTGACCATGGTCCTGGGTGCGATTACGGCCCTGTTCGTGGTCGCGGCGCCGCTGATCATGCCGCTCTTCGCTCCCGGCTTCGAGGGCGAGATCCTCGACCTCACCGTCACCCTCTCCCAGGTCCTCTTCCCGATCCTGATCCTGCTCGGGGTCAGCGGCATCGTCGTCGGCATCCTCAACAGCTACGACCGCTTCGGCGCCTTCGCGATCGCGCCGCTGTTCTGGAACCTGACGATCATCGCCGTGCTGGTCGTGGTCGAGCCGATGCTCAGCGGCCAGGACCGCATCTACGCATACGCGATCGGCATCCTCGCCGGCACCCTGGTGCAGCTGCTGATCCCCGCCTTCGACCTCCGCAACACGCCGTTCAAGTTCAGCTGGAGCTTCGAGTGGCGCAACCCGGGGGTGCGGCGGGTGCTGCTGCTGATGCTGCCGGTGACGATCAGCCTCGGCCTGATCAACTTCAACCTCCTGATCAACAGCTTCTTCGGCAGCCTCGTCAGCGACGAGGCGCCGGCGGCGATCGACAAGGCGTTCCGGATCTACCAGCTGCCGCAGGGGATCTTCTCGGTCGCGATCGCCACGGTCCTGTTCCCGACCCTGGCGCGCTTCGCCAGCCGCGGCGCGCTCGATGACCTGCGCACGACGATGGCCAACGGGATGCGCCAGATCCTCTTCGTGCTGATCCCCGCCGCTGCCGCCGTGCTCGTCCTCTCCGAGCCGATGATCCGGCTCGTCTACCAGCGCGGCGCCTTCGACGCGGCGGAGACCGAGGTGGTGGCGACGGCGCTCTTCTGGTTCGCCTTCTCACTGCCGACCAACGGCCTCTTCCTGCTGCTGACGCGGACCTTCTTCGGTCTGCAGCGGCCCTGGATCCCGACCGCGATCGCGGCGGGGAACCTTGCCGTGACCGCGGTCGGCGCGCTGGCCCTCTACCACCTCGGGGTCGGCGGCATCGTCGCCTCGACCGCGATCGCCACCACCGCCAGCGTCGTCGCCCAGTGCGTGATCCTGCGGCGATTGCTCGGCGGCCTGGAGCTCGGCCGCCTGCTCGACGCCGGCATCCGCATCAGCGTCGCCTCCGCTGCCCTGGCCGGCGTCAGCTATGGCGTCTGGAACGCTCTCGACGACGCCCTCGGCCGCGACCTGATAGCCCAGATCGTCTCCCTCGGCACCGCCCTCGCCGCCGGCGGTCTCGTCTACGTGGGCGTCGCCCGCCTCCTCCGCGTCGCCGAGCTCGACCAGATCCTGCGCCTGCTGCGCCGCCGCTAGATGCTCGACCTCGGCCGCTACCTCCTCGGCGTCCTCGAGATCGCCCTGCTCCTCGGCTTCGCCTGGCTGGGCGCGGCGCGTTCGCGCTCTCGGTTACTGCCCGTCTTCACGGGCGCACCCGCTCACCTCGCCACCACCGTTCTGGCCTTGGCTCTCCTGATCTGGGTGGCGGAGATCCTGGGGACGGTCGCACTGCTCAAGCCGTTGCCATATGTGCTCGTCGTCGTGGCTGCCGGAGCAACCTTGCGCGTTCTCGTCAAGGGCACCGACTCTCCTCCCGCGGGTGGCGTCGTGGCGGGGGTCCCCCGCGGCGCGGAGCCGCGTCCAGCGGCGAGCACCGTGGGGGATGCCGCGACGACAGGACCCGCGGGCCGGGTGGCAGGTCCCTCGCTCATCGCGCTCGCGCTCGCCGCCATCGCGGTCGTGCATTTCGCGTCAGGGGTGAGGCTGCGGCTCTCGACGGGGATGACCGGGTTCGACAGCACCTGGTACCACGGACCGTTCGCCGCCGGGTTCTTTCAGAGCGGAAATACCTGGGACTTGCACTTCATCGCGCCGCAGTTCCTGGCTTGGTTCTACCCAGCCAATGGGGAAATCTTCCACGCAGTGGGGATGCTGGCATTTGGCAGGGATGTTCTGTCGCCGCTGCTGAATCTCGGCTGGTTCGTCGGGTGTCTGGTGGCCTGTTGGTGCATAGGGAGGCCGTACCGGGTGGCGCCCTGGTCGCTTGCTCTGGGGGCCGTCGCCCTGAGCGTGCCCGCACTTTCCGATCAGGCTGGCGAGGCGCGGAACGACATTGTCGGGATCTTCTTCCTACTTGCTGCAGTTGCGATTGCCCTGAATGCGTGGGCTGCCCGTGAGGAGGGGGAGAAGGGCCTTCCGGTTGGAGCGCTCGTGGTGGTCGGGCTTGCGGCTGGTCTCGCTGCCGGGACCAAGCTCAACTTCCTGCTGCCGGCGGCGGTCCTGGTCATCGGGCTGGTCGTGATCGCGCCGCGCGGGAGGAGATGGCGGGCGCTTTCGGCATCCGGCCTCGCGGCCCTTGCGGGAGGCGGCTACTGGTACCTCCGCAACCTCGTCCACACCGGGAATCCGCTGCCCTGGGTCGACCACCTGGGGCCGATCCCGCTCCCCGCGCCGGACCAGGCGCTCGGCGGTCGCGAAGCACACAGCGTCCTCGGCTACCTGACCGACGGCGCCGTCTGGTCGGACTGGTTCCTGCCCGGCCTCCACGACGGCCTCTGGCTCGTCTGGCCGCTGCTGGTCGCAGCCGCGCTTGCGGGCTTGGTGCTCTGCCTCCGCCGTGACTCGGGGCGGGTGCTTTCGCTCGCCGGCCTGGTCGGACTCGCCACCGCCCTCGCCTGGCTCGTCGCCCCGACCTCCGCCTCGGGCCCCGATGGCATCCCCCGAGGCTTCGAGTCCGGCCTCCGCTACCTCGCCCCATCTCTCGTACTGGGCCTGGCCCTGGTCCCGGTAGTGCTGTCAGGCCGTCTTCGAGGGGCGGGCCGGGGATACCCCTCGAACGGGCGGATACTCAAAGCGTTGAGCCAATTGGCTCAACGCTTGTCCGGGCGAGGGGTATCCCCGGCCCGCCTAGCCACGCTGGTCGCTGTCGTCGCTGTCGTCATCGGCTACCCGGTCCAGCGCCATTACCTGGAGAACCGCTACGCGGACCCTTCGTTCACCACCCCCGGCCTCAACGCCACCTTCGAGTGGTCCCGCGACGTCTCCGACTCCCGCATCGCCACCACCAGCACCCGCCAGTACCCCCTCTTCGGCACCGACCTCTCCAACCAGGTCCAGTTCCTCGGCACCGAGCAGCCCCACGGCGGCTTCGAACCTCCCGCCACCTGCCCCACCTGGCGCCGCGAGCTCAACAAGGGCGACTACGACTACGTCATAGCCACCCGCGACCGCATCGAACCCGGCAAGCCCCCGTACCCACCCCAGGCAAGATGGACCGAAGCCCCCGGCGCCAGACCCATCCTGAGGAAGCCGCCGACGGTTGTTTTCCAGCTCACGGACAGGCTGGATCCATCGGCGTGTAGATGACCTGACAATTGCGTCTCTCCCGCGGGTGGCGTCGTGGCGGGGGTCCCCCGCGGCGCGGAGCCGCGGATGCGGCGAGCACCGTGGGGGATGCCGCGACGACAGGACCCGCGGGCCACCGCCCTCGTCGGCCATACTGCGCCCCGCCCATGGACCACATCCGCAACTTCTCGATCATCGCCCACATCGACCACGGCAAGTCGACTCTCGCCGACCGCATCCTCGAGGTCACCGGCGCCGTCGATCCGAAGAAAATGCAGGCGCAGATGCTCGACTCGATGGACCTCGAGCGCGAGCGCGGGATCACGATCAAGGCCCAGGCGGTGCGGGTCGAGTACAAGGCCGCGAACGGCGAGGCCTACCACCTGCACCTGATCGACACCCCCGGCCACGTCGACTTCTCCTACGAGGTCTCGCGCAGCCTCGCCGCCTGCGAGGGGGCGCTGCTGGTCGTCGACGCCGCCCAGGGGGTGGAGGCCCAGACCGTCGCCAACACCTACCTGGCGATCGAGAACGGGCTGGAGCTGATCCCCGTGATCAACAAGGTCGACCTGCCCGGCGCCGAGCCCGACCGGGTCGCGGCCGAGATCGCCGACCTGCTCGGTGGCGACCCGGAGGAAGCGCTGCGGATCTCGGCCAAGACCGGGGAGGGGGTGGTCGAGGTGCTGGAGGCGATCGTCGAGCGCATCCCGCCGCCCAAAGGTGAGCCCGCGGCGCCGACCAGGGCGTTGATCTTCGATTCCGAGTTCGACCAGTACCGGGGCGTGATCGCCTACGTGCGGATGGTCGACGGCTCCTTCCGCAAACACGGGCGGATCTTGGCGATGCAGAACGGGACCGAGGCCGACATCGACGACATCGGCTTCTTCCGGCCGGCGATGACCGCGGTGCAGGGGATGGACGCGGGGGACGTCGGCTACCTGATCACCGGCATCAAGGACGTCGCCAAGCTGCGCGTCGGCGACACCCTGACCGCGCAGGCCGAGCCCGCCGGGGAGCCGCTGGAGGGCTACCGCGAGGTGCGGCCGATGGTCTTCTGCGGCCTCTTCCCGATCGACACCGACCGCTTCGAAGACCTGCGCGACGCGCTCGAGAAGCTGGCGCTGAACGATGCCGCGCTCTCGTGGGAGCCGGAGACCTCGGAGGCGCTCGGGTTCGGCTTCCGCTGCGGCTTCCTCGGCCTCCTGCACATGGAGATCGTGCGCGAGCGGCTGGAGCGCGAGTACGACCTCGATCTGCTGGCGACGACCCCGAACGTGCGCTACGAGGTCAACCTGACCAATGGCGAGCACGTCGAGGTCCACAGCCCGACCGACCTGCCCGACCCGGGCTCGATCGAGTCGATCGAAGAGCCCTACATCCGCGCCACGATCATCAGCCCGAAAGAGCAGGTCGGGGCGGTGATGGAGCTCTGCCAGGCCCGCCGCGGCACCCACGTCGACATGCATTTCCTCAGTCCCCAGCGGGTCCAGATCCGCTACGACATGCCGCTGGCCGAGATCGTCCTCGACTTCTTCGACCTCCTGAAGAGCAGCACTCGCGGCTACGCCTCGCTCGACTACGAGCCGATCGGCAACCGGCCCGGCGACCTGGTCAAAGTCGACATCCTGCTCGCCGGCGACAAGGTTGACGCGCTCTCGATCATCGTCCACCGCGAATTCTCCTACGAGCAGGGCAAGCGCCTGGTCGGGCGCCTGCGCAAGACGATCCCGCGCCAGCTCTTCGACGTCCCGGTCCAGGCGGCGATCGGCTCCAACATCCTCGCCCGCGAGACCGTCAAGGCGCTGCGCAAGGACGTCACCGCAAAGCTCTACGGCGGCGACGTCACCCGCAAGCAGAAGCTGCTGAAGAAGCAGAAAGCGGGGAAGAAGCGGATGAAGTCGGTGGGGCGGGTGGAAGTTCCGCAGGAGGCGTTTTTGGCGGTGCTGGAGATCGACGAGTAAGCGAGACGGGAGTCGGGCATCCCTCCTCTCTCAACTTTTTCGAGGATCGCCGCCGGCGTTCGAGGTCGAGTTCTCGCGAAAAAGTACAAGCCGTTCGGAGGGACGCCCGACTCCCGTCCTCGACAGGCTGATCTCCTCACGCCCATGGCGCGTTTGTCTCCAACACTGCCCAGCCGCAAGCTGAATAGACTGCTGCGCCATGCCGATCAAGACCGATGCAGTGGGTAAGGAGTGGCCCGCGACGACCTATCAGGTCGGGCGGGAGAAGATCAAGGAGTACGCGACCGCGCTGGGGCTCGACAACCCCGTGCACTTCGACGTGGAGGCGGCTCGCGCGGCCGGTTTCCGCGATGTGGTGGCACCGCCGATGTTCGCCGTCGTCTACAGCGGCCCGGCCTTGGGCCCGGTCCTCTTCGACCCCGACGTGGGGATGAACTTTGCCGCGATGGTCCACGGCGGCCAGGTTTTCGAGTGGGACGAGCCGGTCTGCTCCGGCGACGAGATCGCGACCAGCTCCAAGTGCCTCTCGATCGAGGAGAAAGACGGCAAGGGCTTCTACGTCTTCGAGACCGTCTCCGTCAACCAGGACGGCGCCGAGGTCGTGCGCGGCACCTGGACCAACATCGTCAGGGGAGTCTGAGATGAGCGAACTGAACGTGGGGGACTCGATCCCCGAGCTGAGCGTCACGCCCGACAAGTACCTGCCGCACCGCTACGCCGGTGCCTCGGGCGACTTCAACCCGATCCACATCGACGACGAGTTCGCGAAAGCGGTCGGCCTGCCCCGCAACATCCTCCACGGCCTCTACTCGATGGGCCTCGTCGCCCGCGCCAACGCCGCCGTCGCCGGGGGCGACCCGCGGGCGCTGAAGCGGCTCTCCGTCCAGTTCCGGGGAATGGGGATGCCCGAGCAGGAGATCGTCGTCACCGGCAAGGTGATCGAGGCCGACGAGGGCCGCGTGGCCATCGACACGGTCGCCGGCCAGGGCGGGACCGAGATCATCAAGAACGCAGAAGCAGAAGTCCAGCTCTAGCCGTTCCTACAATGGAAGGCCGATGCTTTCCGCGCGGCAGGAGCTGATCTTGAAGCTGGTCGTCGACGCCTACCTGGCGTCGGCGCGGCCGGTGCCTTCGAAGGAGGTGGCTGGGCGGCCCGAGATGGACTGGGGTTCTTCGACCGTGCGGGCGGAGCTGGCGGCGTTGGAGGCTGCCGGCTTGCTGACGCATCCGCACACCTCGGCGGGGCGGGTGCCGACCGACGCCGGGTACCGGCTTTACGTCGACCGGTTGATCGAGTCGGGAGCGACCGTGGAGAGCGGGGTCGGGCTGGAGTTGTCGCGGTTGCGGCGGGAGGTCGACGAGGCGATGCGGGAGACGACCGCAGCGCTGGCCCAGGTCACGGACCTGGTGGCGATGGCGACGGCGCCGCCGCTGGCGAGTGCGACGATCCACCGGGTCGAGGTCCTGCCGCTGCAGCCGACCAAGATCGTGGTGATCGCGATCGCCTCGACCGGCGACGTCGGCCGGCGCGTCTTCGAGTTCGAGCGGCCGGTCGATCCCGGCCTGGTCGAGTGGGCCTCCAGTTACCTGAACGAGTCCCTGACGGGGCTGGGTGTCGGCTCGCGGATGATCGCCGGACGCCTCGCCGACCCCGAGCTCGACCGCGTCGAGGCCGAGTTCGTCGCCACCCTCGGCTCGGCCTTCGCCGAGCTGGAGCGCGAGACCGGCGCCGACCTCTACATGGACGGGACCTCGCGCCTGCTCTCCGAAGCGCACCTGCCCGACCTGCCGCACGCCGACGAGCTGATGACCGCGCTCGAACGCCGCGCCGGCGTTCTGCAGATGCTGCGCTCCTCGCTCGCGGAGCGTTCGGTCTTCCTCTGGATCGGCGGGGAGAACCCGCAGCCGGAGCTGCGCTCGGTCAGCGTCGTCGGCGCCAACTACGGCCTCGGCCACCGCAACCTCGGCTCGGTCGGCGTGGTCGGGCCGCTGCGGATGGACTACGCGACCGCGATCGCCTCGGTCCGCGGCGCCGCCCGCGAGCTCTCGCGCTACTTCGAGAACGTGTACGACGGCTGATGAGGTGCATCTAATGCCGCGCGACTACTACGAGGTGCTCGGGGTCTCCCGGGACGCCGGTGAGGCTGAGATAAAGAAGGCGTTCCGCGGTCTCGCCCGCGAACTGCACCCCGACGTCAACGACCACGACCCGGAGGCGGAGGAGAAGTTCAAGGCGGCGGCCGAGGCCTACGAGGTCCTCTCCGACGCGGAGCGTCGCCGCACCTACGACGCCCACGGGTACGAGGGCCTGCGCTCCGGCGGTTTCGACCCCCGCAGCGCCTCCTTCGGCTCGATCGACGAAATCTTCCAGGCTTTCTTCGGCGGCGCCAATCAGTTCGGCTTCGGCGCCGGCGGTGGGCCGGCAGCCGGCGGCGACATCCTGGTCGCGACCGAGATCGAGCTGTCGGGCGTGGTCGCCGGAGTGCGGCGCGAGATCTCCTACGACGCCGTCGGCGCCTGCGAGCACTGCCACGGCAACGGCGCCGAGCCGGGGACGCCGATCTCCACCTGCGAGCGCTGCGGCGGCGCCGGCCAGCTGCGCCAGGTGACCCGGACGCCGTTCGGGCAGATGGTCCGCGGGGTGACCTGTGAGCGCTGCGGCGGCGCCGGGAAGATCCCCGAGACCCCCTGCGCCGAGTGCGGAGGCGCCGGACGCACGCGGGGGCAGAGGACGCAGGCCGTGGAGATCCCGGCCGGGATCGAGAGCGGTCAGCGGCTGCGCGTCTCCGGCGCCGGGCACGCCGGCGAACCCGGGGCGCCGGCCGGGGACCTTTACGTCGAGGTCGCCGTCGCCGAGGACGAGCGTTTCCAGCGCCAGGGCACCGACCTGATCAGCGCCGTCTCGATTCCGGCCACCGAGGCGATGCTCGGCACCAGCGTGACCGTCCCGAGCCTCGAGGGTGAGCACGAGATCGAGCTCGACGCCGGCGTTCAGCCCGGTCACGAAGAGGTGCTGCGCGGCGCCGGCCTGCCGCAGCTGGGCGGCGGCCGGCGCGGCAGCCAGCGGGTGATCGTCGAGGTGGTCGTACCCACCAACCTCGGCGAGGAGCAGCGCGAGCTGACCGAGCGCCTCGACGAGTCGCTCGAGCCGGACAACCTCACCCCCCGGCAGGGCGAGGGCCTGTTCAGCCGCGTCCGCCGCGCCTTCGGGTGATCCGGCTCGCGGTGCGGTGTCCGCCCGAGCAGGCGGACCTCGTCCTCGCCGAGCTGACCGTGCTGGCGCCCAACGGGGTCGAGGAGGAGCGCGGGCCCGGCTACGTCGAGTACGCGATTTACGGCGGCGAGGGCGAGCTGCCGGAGCTGGGCGAGATCGACGCCTCGGTGGGGAAGGGCACGGTCGAGGTCAGCGCCACCGAGATTCCCGACGACTGGGCCGACCGCTGGCGCGATTTCCACAAGCCGCTCCTGGTCGGCGACCGTCTCTGGCTGCGACCATCCTGGGAGGAACCTCGCGAGGGCGCCGTCGACGTCGTCGTCGATCCCGGCCAGGCCTTCGGCACCGGCGCCCACCCGACGACGCGGCTGTGTCTGGAATTCCTGTTGGAGCTGGAGGAGGGCGGCGAAGCGCGCGGTCCCCTGACCGATCTCGGCACCGGCTCTGGCGTGCTCGCCATCGCTGCCGCCAAGCTGGGCTGGTCGCCGGTCTGCGCCTACGATCACGAGCAGCCGGCGCTGGACGCCGCGGCAGCCAACGCGACTGCGAATGGCGTCGGGCTGAAGCTTGAGCGCATGAACCTGCGCGAACAACTCCCCGAACTCGCTCCAACGGTCGTCGCCAACATGACTGCTCCGATCCTGTTCGCCGTGGCCGCGCAGGTGGAGGGCGGTCGGCGGAAGGGTCGCCGGAGCAACAACGGGGAGGCTCCGGCGACCCTTCCCCCGACCGCCCCCGACACCCTCGTCTGCTCCGGGCTGCTGCCGAGTGAGCTGGATGAGGTTTCTGGGGCGTTTGCGGCGGTAGGCCTGGGAGAGGTCGAGCGGCGCCTCGATGGCGATTGGGCTGGTCTCCTGCTCCGTCGCAAGTGACAGATAGGGTTTCCACGATGCCAATCGCGTCGATAGTTGATCCGGGCTACAAGTTCGCGGTGTTCCTGCACATCCTGGCCGTTGTGCTGGCGTTTGGGCCGACGTTTGGTTACGCGCTGTTTTTCTCCGTCGCGCCCCAGTATCCGCGAGCTACTCCGGCGATCCTGGCGGGGGTGCAGAAATGCGACCGCTACCTGGTCAACCCCGGCATGGTCGTGCTTCTGCTGGCTGGGCTCTACCTGCTCTCCGACGGTGGCTGGGAGATGAGCGATGCGTTCATCGGCGTCGGCTTCCTCGCGATCATCGCTCTCTTCGGGCTGCAGCATGGGTTCTTCCAGCCGCAGACGCGGAAAGCGAAAGAGCTGGCGGAGCGGGATCTGAAGGCGGGCGACTCGCTGAGCGACGAGTTCGAAGCTGTCTCGGAACGAATCGGCAAAGTCGGTGGGCTCGCCGGTCTGATCGTCGTCGTGACGATCTTCTTCATGTCCTACAAACCGTTCCTGTAACGGCAGCCTCAGGTCTCTGACCGACGCCGTCCCCCAGCTCGATGCCTCGCTGCCGGTGGCGATGTTCGACTCCGGCGTCGGCGGGCTCACCGTGCTGCACGAGTGTTTGGTCTCGCTGCCGGAGGAGGACTACCTCTACCTCGGCGACACGGCGATGTTCCCCTACGGAGACAAGGACCCGCAGCAGTTGCGGAAGCGGATTGCTGAGATCGCGGAGCTTCTCCTCGACCGTGGCGCCAAGCTGCTGGTGATTCCCTGCAACACCGCCACGGCGATCGGCGTCGACCTGGTCCGCGAGGTTGCCGGCGCGCGCGGGGTGGACGTCGTCCCCGTGGTCGAGCCGCAGGCCGAGATCGCGGCGGCGATCACCGACAGCGGCAGGGTCGGCGTGCTGGCGACCCCGAACACGGTCGAGAGCGGCGCCTACCGCCGTGCCCTCGAAGCCGAGGGCCGGCCGCTCGAGGTGACCGAGGTCGAGGCGCCCGAGCTGGCTCCGTTCATCCAGCAGGGTTCGCCCTTCGACGAGAGCACGATGGCGATGGCCCGTGCCTACTGCGAGCCGCTGAAGCGGGCCGGGGTCGACACGCTGATCCTCGGCTGCACCCACTACCCGCTGGTGGCGCCGATGCTGCAGCGGATTCTTGGCCGCGACGTGCGCCTGGTCAGCGGCGGTCATGCCGTCGCCGCGGCCGTCCAGCGCACCCTCGTCGGCCGCGGCCTCGCCCGCAAGCCCGACGGCGAGGGCGACTACCGCTTCCTCTGCAGCGGCGACACCGGGGCCTTCCGCGACATCGGAACTCGCTTCCTGCAGATGCCGCTGGGCGAGGTCGAGCGGATCGAGATTCCGGCGTAGCGCTTCAGCTTCAGCGTCGACACAGAATTGGCACGTTCAGCGCGACACGCGCGCGCTGGGGTCGGTCAGGCTCCTCCGCCATGCCCGCTCTTACCTCTGGCAATACCGTATATACTAACCCTGTGGCAAAGGTGATGATCTCAATCCCAGACGAGCTCTTGGAGCGACTGGATGCTCAGGCGAAGGAATCTGGAGAGACGCGCAGCGGGTTCCTGCAGCGTCTCGCGCAGCGCGAGCTGGACGCCGACAGCGTCAGCCGCCAGAAGGAAGTCGAGAAGCTGCTCGACCTCCTGGCGGCCGAGCCTTTGGGTGGTAACGCGGCCCAGATCATCCGTGAAGAACGTGACTCCCGCTAGCACCTACCTGGTCGACGCGGGCGTCTGGATAGCCGCGGGAGATCCCCGGGATCGCTTCAGCTCCTCCTCGCGGTTGATCGTCCTCGACTTCGAGCGCCCCCTGGCGGCACTCGATCTGACGCTTTACGAGGTCGCCAACGTCGCCGTTCGCGAGGGAAAGCCGGCCGCGGCACGGCATCTCGCGCGCACGGTCGTGACGCGATGCCAGGGCAGCCTGGTCGCAGTCGACAACGAGCTGGTCGGCATCGCCGCGGAGCTGGCGGCAGAGCACAGCCTTACCGCCTACGACGCCGCCTATGTGGCAACGGCCCAGAGCCACGGCTGGACCCTGGTCAGCACCGACGTCGCCGACCTCGTCTCGAAGGGTCTCGCGGTGACGCCCGACGCCGCCGATTACCCTTAGCCCATGAGCGTTCTCGAGCAGGTGCAGGATGACGTGCGCACGGCGATGAAAGCGCGCGACCGCGAGCGGGCGGGAGCGCTGCGGCTGATCGTCGACGTGCTGCAGCAGGACGCGAAGCTGGGCAAGGGCGACGAGGTCGCCGTGCTGCAACGCGAGCGCAAGAAGCGGGTCGAGGCGGCCGAGGCCTACGAGGGCGCCGGGCGCGCCGAGCAGGCTGCCGCCGAGCGCTTCGAGGCCGAGCTGATCGAGGGGTACCTGCCGCAGCAGCTCTCCGACCAGGAGTTGGCCGAGCTGGTCGACGCCGCCGTCGCCGAGACCGGCGCCAGCGAGCAGAAGCAGATGGGACAGGTGATGTCGGCGCTGATGCCCAAGCTCGGCGGTCGCGCCGACGGCAAGCGCGTGAGCGCGGCGGTACGTGAGCGGTTGGGTACCTGACTTGGCGCGTAGGCAGCTGACCCTCGACAACACCGTCGCCGCCGAGCTGGCCGGCTCGGAGGACACGGTGCTGCGGGCGCTGCGAGGGCGGCTCGACGCCGACCTGCACCTGCGCGGCAACGTGCTCACGCTCGAGGGCGAGCCCGACGACGTTGCCCAGGCGGCGACGGTGGTCGACGAGATGGTCGAGTTGATCGAGCAGGGGCACGACGTCGCGCCGGGGACGATCGAGGCGGTCACCGGCGCCCTCGATGCCGACGAGAGCCCGGCCGAGATCCTCGACGACGTCGTCTGGCGCCACCGCAACACCAAGGTGGCGCCGAAGACGCTGAACCAGAAGCGCTACGTCGACTCGATCCGCCGCCACACGATCACCTTCGGGATCGGCCCCGCCGGCACCGGCAAGACCTTCCTCGCGGTGGCGATGGCCGCTGCGGCGCTGACCGAACGCAAAGTGCAGCGGATCATCCTCACCCGGCCCGCGGTCGAGGCCGGCGAGCGGCTCGGCTTCCTCCCCGGTGACATCCAGGCCAAGGTGGATCCCTACCTGCGGCCGCTCTTCGACGCCCTCTACGACATGATCGACCCCGACCGCGTCAACGGCTACTTCGAGCGCGACGTGATCGAGGTGGCGCCGCTGGCGTTCATGCGTGGCCGCGCACAGCCGCTTTCCAGTGGCGTGCTGACCCCTTCGGGCTTCCAGCCAATCGGGCGCCTGCGAGTTGGTGATCTGGTAATCGGATCAAACGGCCTGCCGACGCCTGTCCTGGGGGTCTACCCACAGGGTCCAAAAGAGATTTTCCGAGTGCGTACGCAAGACGGTGCCTCGACTCTCTGCTGTGGCGAGCATTTGTGGCACGTTTTCACGGCCTCCGATCGCCGTCGCGGCAAGCCCGGTCGTGTGGTTGAAACGCGCGAGATGATGGGGCGGCTTCGGTCCGCCCACCAGCACCGATTTGAGCTGCCGCTTCTCAGCGCTCCCGTCGAGTTCCCTCGTCGCGATGTGCCGCTGGACCCGTATGCCCTTGGCCTCCTGCTTGGTGATGGCTGCCTGACGACCACGACGACGCCGAGCTTCTCCACGGCGGATCGTGAGTTGGCGGCGGCTCTCGAGAAGCGCCTCGACGGCATCGAACTGCGTTCGAAGGGTGGCCCGGACTATGTCCTTCGCCATGTCGCCGGTCACCGTGGTGGTGTGATTGTCGCCAACCCCGTCACGGCCGCCCTCCGTGAGCTTGGCCTCGCGGGCACGAGGTCCAGCACGAAGTTCGTCCCAGACTCATATCTCCACAACGAGGCGGCGGTTCGAGTGGCCGTATTGCAGGGTCTTCTCGACAGCGACGGCGGCCCGGTCATTCAGAGGAGTAGGACATGTCGTGTCCAGTACACGACCTGCTCCGAGCGTCTCCGCGACGATGTCTCCTTCCTCGTCCGCTCGCTGGGCGGCGTCACCTACGCGCGGCGGCGGCAGGCGGATGGGCGAGCACCGGGTTGTGCGGGTGGTCGCCCGGTCCACCACCGCTCGGACGCCTTCGCCATGGACATTCGCCTGCCAGATGGGATCGAGCCGTTTCGCCTGGAGCGCAAGCGCGAACTCTATCGTCGTGACGGCGGCGGTCGTCCGATGCGCTTCGTGGACGCGATCGAGCCCGAAGGCGAGGCGGAGACTGTATGCATCCAGGTTGCAGCGGCTGATTCGCTTTACGTCACCGACGATCTTCTGCTCACGCACAACACCCTCAACGACTCCTTCGTGATCCTCGACGAGGCGCAGAACACGAGCCCGGAGCAGATGAAGATGTTCCTCACCAGGCTCGGCTTCAACTCGCGCATGGTGGTGACCGGCGACGTCACCCAGATCGACCTGCCGAGCGACCAACGCTCGGGACTGATTGCCGTGCGCGACATCCTCGACCAGGTCCAGGACATCTCCTTCGTCGAGTTCGGCGGCGAGGACGTGGTCCGCCACAAACTGGTGCAGCGGATCGTCGCCGCCTACGACGAGCACGGCAACCGCGAGGGGGCGGCGCGCGCGGAACACGGCCCGACGCCGGCCTCTTGAGCCTCGACCTCGCCGACGTCCCCTCGGACCTGCGTGAGGCCGTCGCGGCCACGCTCGCCGCAGCCGAGGTGGCCGACGGCCATCTCAGCGTCGAGCTGGTCGACTCCGAGCGGATCCGCGAGCTCAACCGCGATCATCGCGGCAGGGACGCCCCGACCGACGTCCTCGCCTTCCCGATCGACGGCCCCGGGCCGTCGATCGGGCCGCGCGAGCTGGGCGACGTCGCGATCTGCCCCGAGCAATGCTCGGACCTGACCGAGGCCACCGTTCACGGCGTTCTCCACCTCTGCGGCCACGACCACGAGGCCGACGAGGGCGAGATGCTCGCCCTGCAGGCGCGAATCGTGGCGCAGCTGCGATGACCCGCTCCGGGTTCATCGGCCTCGCGGGGCGGCCCAACGCCGGCAAGTCGACCCTGGTCAACGCGATCGTCGGCGCCCACGTCGCGATCGCCTCGGTGCGGCCGCAGACGACGCGGCGGGCGATCCGCGGGGTCGCCACCGACCTCGAGGCGGGGCGCCAGCTCGTCCTCACCGATCTGCCCGGGGTGCAGCGGCCGCGCGACGTGCTGACCGAGCGCATGCAGAAGCGGGTCCAGCGCGAGCTCACCGACTCCGACGTGGCGCTGGTCGTCGTCAACGGCGAGGAGGGGGTCGGCCCCGGCGATCGCTTCATCGTCCGCGCCCTGCTCGGGGCCGGCGCCGAGCTGCCCGTGATCTGCGCCGTCAACAAGGCCGACCGGCTCGGTCCGAACGAGTTGGTGCCGGTGCTGGCCGCGGCGGCGGAGATGGAGGGCGTCGACGAGGTCTTCCCGATCAGCGCCCGCACCGGGGAAGGCCTGGAGGCGCTGGTGTTGCGGCTCGGCGAGCTCATGCCCGAGGGCCCTTACATGTACCCGCCGGAGGAGAGCAGCGACCAGTCGAGCGAGCTGCTGCTGGCGGAGCTGATCCGCGAGCAGGTGCTGAACCGGACCCGGCAGGAGATCCCGCACTCGGTCGAGGTCGTGGTCAAGGAGGTGGCGCCGCGGCAGGGCGACGACCTGATCGTCGTCACGGCCGAGATCTGGGCCGAGACCGAGTCCCAGAAGGGGATCCTGATCGGCAAGGGAGGGGCCAAGATCGGCGAGATCGGCAGCGCCGCGCGGCGCTCGCTCGAAGCGGAGCTGGACGCCAAGGTCCACCTCGACCTCAGCGTCCGGGTGCGCCGTCACTGGCGGCGCGACGAGGACATGCTGGACAGGCTCGGGATCGAGTAGGCGCCGCGGCGGACTACGATTGACCGATGTTCGGCGAAATCGAATTCGATCAGCGCGGCCTGGCGCCCTGCGTGGTCCAGGACTGGACCACCGGCGAGGTGCTGATGCTCGCCTACGTCAGCGCGGAGTCCCTGGAAATGACGCTGGAGACCGGCGACCTGCACTTCCACAGCCGCTCCCGCGACGAACTCTGGAAAAAAGGCGAAACGTCGGGGGCCTTCATGCACCTGCGCCAACTGCGCTACGACTGCGACGGCGACGCCCTGGTGGCGATCGTCGACCCGGCGGGCCCCGCCTGCCACACCGGCGAGCGCAGCTGCTTCTACCGCGAGGTGCTGGGCTCGGCGTCGAGCCGCAAGGATGCCCCGCCGGCGCCCGGCGAGCCCTTCCCGGTCAACCACGAAGCGCTGCCGGCGCTGGAGCGGACGCTGCGCAGCCGCGCGGTCGAGCGTCCCGACGGCAGCTACACGGTGAAGCTGCTCGACGATCGCACCCTGATCGGCGAGAAGGTCGAGGAGGAGGCGGAGGAGGTCATCCGCGCCGCCCGCGAAGAGTCGAACGAGCGCGTCGCCGAAGAGGCGGCCGACCTGCTGTACCACCTCAGCGTGCTGCTGGTCTCGCGCGGGGTCTCCCAGGCGGCGGTGATGGAAGTGTTGAATGACCGTAGCCAGTGATTCCGAGCTGAAGCTCGAGCCGAGCCTCGAGCGCGCGCGGGAGCTGGCCCACGAGGGCAACGTGGTGCCGGTGCGGGCCCGCTTCGTCGATGACTGCGAGACGCCGGTCTCGGCCTTCCTCAAGCTGCGCGACGGTGAGCCCGAGGGAGCGCCGTGCTTCCTGCTCGAGTCGGCCGAGCAGGGCCAGGTCGGCCGCTACTCGTTCGTCGGGCTGCGCCCGCGCGCGGTCCTGCGCTGGAGCGACGGCACCCTGGCGGAATGGAGCGGTGAGGAGGCCGCCGCCGGCGAGGCGCCGAGCCGCAGCGAGGCGGCGCCCGATCCCTACGCGGCGGTGGCCGAGCGCCTGGCCGAGTTCCGTCCGGCCCCGGTCGAGGGATTGCCGCCTTTCGCCGGCGGCGCCGTCGGCTTCTTCGGCTACGACCTCGTGCGCACGGTCGAGCCGCTGGCGGAGCCCAATCCCGACCCGCTGGGTCTTCCCGACATGGCCTTGATGGTGACCGACGCGATGGTGGTCTTCGACCACCTGCGGCACGAGCTGACGGTTCTCGCCTGCGCTTTCGCCGACGCCGAGGGCGGGATCGACGCTGCATATGAGGATGCCGCCGCGACGATCGGCACGATGCGGGAACGGTTGCGCGGCCCCGTGCCGGTCCCGGCCAGTCCGTCGCTGGCCGAGCCGCCACGCTTCGTCTCCAACATGGAGCGGGAGCAGTTCGAAGCGGCGGTCGAGCGGATCGTCGAGTACGTCCACGCCGGCGACGCCTTCCAGGTCGTGCCCTCGCAGCGCTTCTCGGCCCCGGCTCCGGTCGAGGCCTTCTCGGTCTACCGCGGCCTGCGCGCGGTCAATCCCTCCCCCTACATGTACTTCCTCGAGTTCGGCGATTTCCAGATCGCCGGCGCCTCGCCCGAGCCGCTGGTCAAGGTCACGGGGGACAAGGTGGAGACGCGGCCGATCGCCGGCACCTCTCCGCGCGGGCGCAGCGAGGACGAGGACCGGCGCCTCGCCGAGCGCCTCATCAACGACCCCAAGGAGCGGGCCGAGCACGTGATGCTGGTCGACCTCGGCCGCAACGACCTCGGCCGCGTCTGCGAGTACGGCTCGGTCAAGGTCGACGAGCTGATGGCGGTCGAGACCTACTCCCACGTCCTCCACATCGTCAGCCAGGTCTCGGGCACCCTGCGGGAGGGGGTCAGCGCGATGGACGTACTGCGCTCGGCGCTGCCCGCGGGCACCCTCTCCGGGGCGCCTAAGGTGCGGGCGATGCAGATCATCGACGAGCTGGAGCCGATCAAGCGCTGCTCCTACGGCGGTGCCATCGGTTACCTCTCCTGGAACGGCGACCTCGACACCGCGATCCACATCCGCACCGTCGTCGTCAAGGACGGCCAGCTGCACGTGCAGGCGGGCGGTGGCACCGTCGCCGACGCCAAGCCGGGCTATGAGTACAACGAGTCGGTGAACAAGGCGAAGGCGGTCTTCCGCGCCGTCGAGGTCGCCTGCGAACAGCCGGACTGGGCCTGAGATGCGCGTGCTCGTGATCGACAACTACGACTCCTTCACCTACAACCTGGTCCAGTACCTGGGCGAGCTCGGGGCCGAGGTCGAGGTCGTGCGCAACGACAAGGCCGAGGTGGCGGAGCTGCTGGAGCGCGGATTCGACCGTCTGGTCGTCTCGCCCGGCCCCTGCACGCCGGCCGAGGCGGGGATCTCCGGCGCCGCGGTCCGCACCTTCGCCGAGGCCGGCACGCCGGTGCTCGGGGTCTGCCTCGGCCACCAGGCGATGGTCGAGGCGTTCGGCGGCCGCGTCGTCCAGGGCGAGCCGATCCACGGCAAGGATGCCGAGGTCGAGCACGACGGCAAGACGATCTTCGCCGGGCTGCCCAGCCCGCTGGTCGCCGGGCGCTACCACTCGCTCGTCGCCGACCCCGACCTGCCCGAGGAGCTCGAGCTGAGCGCCACCTTCGGCGAGGTCGTGATGGCCGCCCGGCACCGCGAGCTGCCCGCCGAGGGAGTCCAGTTCCACCCCGAGTCGGTGCTGACCCCTCAGGGCAAGCACCTGCTGGCCAACTTCCTGGGAGAGGACTAGCCGGTGCCCAACGACGTAGTCAGCCGGGCGATCGACGCGGTTTGCGCCGGTGACCACCTCACCGCCGACCACGCCTCGGCGGTACTGAGGGAGATCATGGAGGGGCGTGCCGACCCGGTTCAGACCGGTGCTTTCCTGATCGCGCTGCGGGCGAAGGGGGAGACGGTGCCGGAGCTGGTCGGCCTGGCGCGGACGATGCGCTCGCTGGCCGCGCCCGTCTCCAGCAGCCGCTCCGATCTGGTCGACACCGCCGGCACCGGTGGCGGGCCCTCGACCTTCAACGTCTCGACCACGGCGGCGCTGGTCGCCGCCGGTGCCGGCTGCGCGGTCGCCAAGCACGGCAACCGCTCCAACACCAGCAGGTGTGGCTCGGCCGACCTGCTGGAGGCGCTCGGCGTCGACATCGAGCTCGACCCCGAGCAGGTCGGGCGCTGCATCGAGCAGGTCGGTTTCGGCTTCATGTTTGCCCCCCGCCACCACGCGGCGATGGCGCACGTGGTTCCGGCCCGCAAAGCGCTCGGGGTGCGGACGATCTTCAACTTCCTTGGCCCGCTGACCAACCCCGCCGGGGCCAACCGGCAGCTGCTCGGCGTTGCCGACCGCCACTTCCAGGAGACGATCGCCGAGGCGCTGGTCGGGCTCGGCAGCGTGCGGGCGCTGGTCGTCTCCGCCGAGGACGGGCTCGACGAGCTCTCGATCGCGGCGCGGACGCGGGTGATCGAGGTCGCCGACGGCGGCACCTCGGAGTGGTTCGTCGAGGCCGGCCAGTTCGGGATCGCACCGGCCGAGCTGGAGGCGGTGGCGGGGGGAACCCCGGATGAGAACGCCGCCGCGGTGCGCGCGGTGCTGGCCGGCGAGACTGGTCCGCGCCGCGACCTGACGCTGCTCAACGCCGCCGCCGCGATCTACGTCGGTGGCCTCGCCGAGGATCTGGGCGAGGGCGTGGCCAGGGCCGCCGAGGCGATCGACTCCGGCGCGGCAGGAAACGTGCTTGAGCGGCTGATCGCCACCACCACCTCGCTCGGCGGCTAGGCTCCAGTGGTTCAAGTGGGCATGATCGAGCAGCTCATCGCCGGGGCCAGGGAGGGAGTCGACGCGCGTCGACGCGACGTTCCCCAGGCCGATCTCGAGGCGCAGCTATCCGGCCGCGGCGAGGATCGCCCCTTCAACGAGGCGCTGGTGCGTCCCGGCCTCTCGCTGATCGCCGAGTTCAAGCGCCGCTCGCCGAGCGCCGGCGAGATCTCCGCCGCCGCGGTCGTCGCCGACCAGGTCGGCGCCTACGAGCGGGGGGGCGCCGCCGCGCTCTCGGTCCTCACCGACGAACCGCACTTCGGCGGCTCGCTCGACGACCTGCGGGGGGCGCGTGCAGCCTGCGGCCTGCCGATCATCCGCAAGGACTTCGTCGTCGATCCCTACCAGCTCTACGAGGCGGCGGTAAACGGCGCCGACGCCGTGCTGCTGATCGTGCGGGCGCTGGAGGACGAGGGTCTGCGCGCTCTGTATGACATCGCGCGGTCCTTGGATCTCGACTGCCTGGTCGAGGTCCACGACGCCGAGGAGCTGGAGCGGGCGCTGGAAGCCGATGCCGAGGTGATCGGGATCAACAACCGCGACCTCGACGCCGGAACGGTTGACCTGGCGACGACCTTCGAGCTGATGCCCGATGTGCCTGCGGGCAAGACCGTGGTCGCCGAGAGCGGCATCTCCGGCCCCGGCGAGCTGCAGGAGCTGGAGCGGGTCGGTGTCGACGCGGTCCTGATCGGCAGCGCCCTGATGGTCGCCGCCGACCCGGAAGCGAAGACGCGCGAACTGACCGGGGCCGACGAAGGCACCCGCGAGCACCTTTTTTAGAAAACCTTTCAAGAGCGTTTAGCGACGGCTCAACGCGGGCACCGATGATCGTCGGCGATGAGCAAGCCACGACGGTTTCTCTCCCATCCCCTGGGCTCGGCGCTGCTCGGCGGCGCCATCGTCGCCGCCTTCGGCTGGATCGCGATCGCAGCTGGTTGGATCCAGTCCGAAGGCGGTTCGACGACCACTGTGGCGGCGCCGCTGGCGGCTCCGGTCGCCGAGCGTTCGAGCGGCGACGGGGGGAGCGCAAACGTCGTGAATCAGATCTACAAGCGCGATGGCGATGGGGTCGCCTTCATCGAATCGGAGATTCCCGCACAGGAATCGGCTTCGTCGCCGTTCTCGCCGTTCGGCGAACCCGAAAGGGAAGGGGGCGGAACGGCAACCGGCTCCGGCTTCGTGATCGATGAGGGGGGGCACCTCCTGACCAACAACCACGTGGTCGAAGGGGCCGACCGGATCCAAGTCAAACTCGGCGACTCCGAGACCACCTACGACGCGAAGCTGGTCGGGTCGGATCCCTCGACGGACCTGGCGCTGCTCGACGTCGAAGCGCCGAAGGGCGACCTGCACCCGCTCCCCCTCGGGCGCTCGGCGGAGATGGAAGTGGGCGATCCGGTGGTGGCGATCGGCAATCCGTTCGGGCTCGACCGCACCGTCACCAGCGGCATCGTCTCCGCCCTGCAGCGCCAGATCGAATCCCCCGACGGCTTCTCGATCACCGACGTGATCCAGACCGACGCGGCGATCAACCCCGGCAACTCCGGCGGTCCGCTGATCAACGCCGCCGGCGAAGTGATCGGGATCAACTCGCAGATCGCGACCGGGGGCGGCGGCGGCAACGTCGGCATCGGCTTCGCGATCCCGATCGACACCGTGCGCACCGAGATCCACCAGCTGGAAACGAGCGGCGAAGTCGAACACGCCTTCCTCGGCATCAGCGGCGCCACGATCACCCCCGACCTGGCCCGCGCGGTCAACCTTCCGGTGAATGAGGGCGTCCTGGTCCAGGAAGTCGTCGCCGGCGGCCCCGCGGACAAGGCGGGGATCGAAGGCGGTCACACCTCGGCGACGATCGAAGGCGCCAAAGCGCAACTCGGCGGCGACATCATCACCAAGATCGACGGCAAGAAGGTCGCCGGCATGGACGAGATCGTCGAAATCGTCAACGAAGCGGCGCCGGGGGACGAACTGGAGCTGACGGTCTTGCGCGACGGGGGGACGAAGACGGCGACCGTGACGTTGGGTGATCGGCCGGACTCGAGCGAAGAAAGCGGCGAATAGGGATCGAGGGGTCGGGGACCCCTCCTCACTCAACTTTTTCGACGTTCCTCTGCGGCCTTTCAAGGTCGAACTCTCGCGAAAAAGTACAAGCCGTTCGGAGGGGTCCCCGACCCCTCGGTCGCGTACGCTGGTTTTATGCGGGTCAAGTTTTGTGGGATCACCGACATCGACGACGCAGCTGAGGCTGTTCGCCTCGGTGCGTGGGCTATCGGGCTGATTCATTTCGATGGGAGTCCGAGGTGTGTGGATGGTGCCGAGGCGGCGGAGATCGGGGCTGCTTTCAGGCGCAAGTGCGAGGTGGTGGGGGTTTTCGTGAATCCGACCTTGGAGGAAGTGGACAAGGCGGTGGAGAACGCGGGTTGCACGATGGTGCAGCTGAACGGGGCGGAGGGGGCGCAGTTCTGCGGGGAGGTGGCGCGGCGGACGGGGGTGAAGGTGATCAAGGCGATTCACGTCGCCAGCGCCGCCGATGTCCATGGAGCGGAGGCCTACAGGACCGACTTTCACCTCTTCGACCGCCGCGGCAAGGGCCAGTGGGGCGGTACGGGGGAGAGCTTCGACTGGGAGCTGCTGCGCGGCCACCGCTCCGAGGTGCCGGACATCCTCGCGGGTGGTCTGCGGCCTGAGAACGTCGCCCACGCGGTCGCCGTCACCCAGCCCCACGCGGTCGACGTCGCCAGTGGCGTCGAGGCCGAGCCCGGGCGCAAGGACCACGCGGCGATGGCGGCCTTTTTCGAGGCCGCGCAGCCTGCTGGAATCCCCGGTCGATGAGCGCCGTCGAGGAGAGGTTCGGGCCCTACGGAGGCCGCTACGTTCCCGAGACCCTGATCGCCGCGCTCGACGAGCTCACCATGGCCTGGGGCGAGGCGCGCGAGGACGCCGGGTTCAGGGCTCGCCTGGAGCTGCTGCGGCGCGACTTCATCGGGCGGCCGACGCCGCTCTACCTGGCCGAGCGGCTCTCCGCGCGGGTCGGCTCGAAGGTCTACCTGAAGCGCGAGGACCTCGCCCACACCGGCGCCCACAAGATCAACAACGCGATCGGCCAGGCGCTGCTGGCCCAGCGGATGGGCAAGCCGCGGGTGATCGCCGAGACCGGCGCCGGCCAGCACGGCGTCGCCACCGCCACGGCCTGCGCCCTGCTCGGCCTCGAGTGCGTCGTCTACATGGGGACCGAGGACATCCGCCGCCAGGCGCCCAACGTCGAGCGGATGAAGCTGCTGGGTGCCGAGGTGGCGCCGGTCAAGGCCGGCGCCCGCACGCTCAAGGAGGCGGTCAGCGCCGCGATCCGCGACTGGGTCGCCAACGTCGAGTCGACCCACTACGTGATCGGCTCCGCGGTCGGGCCGGCGCCCTACCCGGCCCTGGTCCGCGACCTGCAGCGGGTGATCGGCGAGGAGTCGCGCGAGCAGGCGCTGGCGGCGGAGGAGGCGCTGCCCGCGCGGGTGATCGCCTGCGTCGGCGGCGGGTCCAACGCGATCGGCATCTTCACCCCCTTCCTCGACGATTCCGAGGTTGCGCTGGTCGGCGTCGAGGCGGCGGGAGAGGGCCTCGACAGCGGCCGCCACGGCGCCTCGCTCGGCGCCGGCAGCACCGGCGTCCTGCACGGCTCGCTCTCGGCCGTGATCGCCGACGAGGAGGGCCAGATCCTCGAGGCGCACTCGGTCTCGGCCGGGCTCGACTACCCCGGCGTGGGCCCCGAGCATGCCTACCTTCGCGACACGGGGCGGGCCAGCTACGTCTCGATTTCGGACCGGCAGGCGCTGGCGGCGTTCGGCGAGCTTTCGCGGCTGGAGGGGATCATCCCGGCGCTGGAGTCTTCTCATGCCATTGCGTGGTTGCTGGAGAACCCCGGCGAGGCGGGCTACGACGTGCTCTGTCTGTCGGGGCGGGGGGACAAGGACCTCGCCGAGGTCGTCGAGCGCACGGGGGGCGCCGGGGGATGACTCGGCGGAGCAACAGAGGGGAGGGCGCCGTGGGGGGGAGTCGGGGGGGCACTCCCCAGAGCAACAGCGGGGAGGCTCTGGGGAGTGCCCCCCCGACTCCCGGCACGAGCGAGCTGATCGGGGTGGCCCGGATCGCGGCGGCGTTCGCGGCCGCGGCGGCCGAAGGGCGGGCGGCGTTGATGCCGTACATGATGGCTGGGTATCCGGATCGGGAGGCTTCCCTCGCGGTGGCTGAGGCTTATGTGGATTCGGGGGCGGATCTGATCGAGCTGGGGGTGCCGTTTTCGGATCCGTTGGCCGATGGGCCGACTATTCATGCGGCGGCGACGGCGGCGTTGGAGGCGGGGACGACGTTGTCGACCGCGTTGGAGGTCTGTCGGTCGGTTGCGGACCGGGTGCCGGTGGTGTTGATGGTCTACGCGAACATGGTCCTGGCGCATGGCGGGCCTGCGGAGTTCGCGCGGCTGGCGGTTGCTGCCGGCGCTGCGGGCGCGATTGTTCCGGATCTTCCTCTGGGCGAGGCCGAGGAGGTGCGGGAGGAGTTCGGCGTCGCGGGGCTGGCGTTGGTGCCGTTGGTGGCGCCGACGACGCCGGCGCAGCGGCGGGCGCGGATCTGCGCGGCCGCGCACGGCTTCGTCTACGTCGTCTCCACGGTCGGGACGACCGGTGAGCGGGCCGAGGTCCCCGCTGCGCTGGCGGAGCTGGTGGCGGCGACCAGGGCCGACTCCGAGGTCCCGGTCGCGGTCGGCTTCGGCATCGCCACGCCCGGGCAGGCTGCCGAGGTGGGGCGGATCGCCGACGGCGTGATCATCGGCAGTCGCCTCGTTCGCGCCGCCGGAGAGGGAGACTCACCTGCGGCGGCAGCCGACGCCGTCGCCGCCTTCCTCAGCGAGACGCGCGTCGCCCTTGCAAGCTAAGCTCCCGCGCGCAATGGGAATGGTCGTAACTCTCTTCCTGGCGATCGCGGCGATGACGGTCTCCTACGCCCTCGGGCAGGGAGGGCCGATCGCCGGCCTGGTCTTCTTCACGGTTCTCCTCGTCGGCGCAGCTCTGCGCGTTCTGAAACCGCAGCAGCCCTAAGAACCTATCCCGGTAGGGGTGGAGCGGCTTGTACTTTTTTCGCCGCCTTCTATCTCGGACGGCCACCGACGCCGTCGGAAAAGTTGAGCGGAACCCCTACCGGGATAGGTTCTAAGCGCGCGTAGCGATTACCTCGAGGTATTCCGCCTCGAGCACCATCGCGCGGTCGCCGGCCGTGTTCGCGGCTTCGAGGAAGCTCTGCAGGTCCTCGGTCAGGGCCGCTTCGCCCTCCGCGCCGACCCGCTCGTAGGCCATCTGGGTCGGGCCGAAGTAGGTGCGGAAGAACTCGATGTAGTGGTCGGCGGAGCGGAAGGGCTGGCGTGAGATGCGGCTCTCGGTCCGCAGATCGGAGATCCCGTCGCCGAACAGCTCGCGCAGGCGATCTTCGGTACCCCAGAGCAGCGGCGAGTCGAGTCCGGGCGGCGGGGGCGCGTGCTTGGCGATCGTCTTGAACATCGTTCCCACTGCGCCGGTCGGGGTCCAGTTGCCCATCCCGATCCGGCCCCCCGGCTTGACCACGCGCAGCAGCTCCGCCGCGGCCTGCTCCTGGTCGGGGGCGAACATGGCACCGAAGATCGACATCGCGACGTCGAAGCTGCCGTCCTCGAAGGGCAGGTCCTGGGCGTCGGCCTCGACGAACTCGACCTCCAGCCGCTCGGCGGCGGCACGCTCGCGGCCGCGCTCGAGCAGAGAGGGGACGTAGTCGGCGCCGACGGTGTTGCCCCAGGCGCGCCGTGCCGCCGCGATCGCACCGTTGCCGCTGCCGCAGGCGACATCCAGCACCCGCTCGTCTGGCACGATGTCGAGCGCCTCGGCGAGGTTCTCGCTGGCGTTGTAGACGATGTTGGCGACCATCGCGAAGTCGCCCTTCGACCAGGTCTGCTGCTGCACCTGGGTCACCGCTTTGAAGTCCGGGGTCTCGCTCATCTCTCCTCCTCTGGGGTCTTCATCGAACTTACCTCAATGACACATCCGGGTGTGTCATTGCTGAGACATGTCTAAAGTGAACCGATGCAGATCGGAGTACTCACGGGCGGCGGCGATTGTCCCGGCCTCAACGCGGTGATCCGGGCGATCGTGCGCAAGGGGGTCGGCGAGTACGGGCACGAGTTCGTCGGCTACCGCGACGGCTGGCGCGGGCCGCTGGAGGACGACAGCCGCCCGCTCGGGGTTCCCGAGGTGCGCGGCATCCTGCCCCGCGGCGGCACGATCCTCGGCTCCTCGCGGACCAACCCCTTCGCTGAGGACGGTGGCCCCGAGCAGATTGCCGCCAACATGGCCGCGGCCGGCGTCGAGGGCCTGATCGCGATCGGCGGTGAGGACACGCTCGGCGCCGCCTCGCGCCTGCACGGGGAGGCCGGGATCCGTGTGATCGGCGTGCCGAAGACGATCGACAACGACCTCGGCGCCACCGACTACACCTTCGGTTTCGATACGGCCGTCAACATCGCGATGGAGGCGATCGACCGCCTGCACACGACCGCCGACAGCCACCACCGGGTCCTGATCGTCGAGGTGATGGGCCGCCACGCCGGCTGGATCGCCTTCCACGCCGGCCTCGCCGGTGGCGCCAACGTGATCCTCATCCCTGAGCAGCCCTTCGACGTCGAGCGGGTCTGCGATCTGGTCGGCCGGCGCTTCGAAAGCCGCTTCGCGCCGATCATCGTCGTCGCCGAGGGGGCGCGGCCGGTGGACGGGATGCCGAGCCCCGACAGCGAGCAGCTCGACGCCTTCGGCCACATGCGCCTGGGCGGAATCGGCCACTGGCTCGAGGGCGAGATCGAGCGCCGCACCGGCAAAGAGGCGCGGGCCACGGTGCTCGGCCACGTCCAACGCGGCGGAACCCCGACCGCCTTCGACCGCGTGCTTGCGACCCGCTTCGGTCTGCACGCGATCGATGCCGCCGACGCCGGCGACTGGGGCACCATGGCGGCCCTGCGTGGCACCGAGATCCAGCTGGTCCAGCTGAGCGAGGCGACGGCCGAGCTGAAGACGGTGCCGGAGCCGCTCTATGCCGAGGCGGAGGTGTTCTTTGGCTAGGCGCGCCCGGGCCTTGCTCGCGCTGGTGGGCGTCTGCGCCCTCCTCGGCTCGAGCGGCTGCGGCCAGGACGAAGGCGTCGCCGACGGCGCCACCGTGCACGCCTATGTCGTGTCGACGCTCTGCGCCAGCGCCAAACAGACGCTGAGGAAGATTGGCCCGCAGGTGGGCGACTTGCGCGTTCGCATCGAGTGCGTGCCCTGGGCCTGGGAGGCGAACAACCTCGATCTCACCGTCGGCGGTGCCAGCGCCCGCCGCGTCGCCGAGGACTCGGCGGCGGTCGTGTATGCCGAACCGGCCGGCCAGGCCAATCGCTACGTCCCGGGGATCGTCGAAGCCGCCGGCATCCCGGTGCTCCTCACCAGCTCTGGGGAGATCGCGACGGAACGCTTTCTCCGCGCGATCGGCAAGGCGGGTGACTCGGGGTCGCTCCGCGAAGGCATCGCCGAGGCCCTGCAGGCGGAAGCCCTGGGCACGGGCTGAGCTCAGAGCAGGTCCCGCAGCGCCTCGTCCAGGTCCGGATGCTCGAACTCGTACCCGAGCTCCAGCGCTCGTCTCGGCAGCACCCGCTGGCCCCCCCGCAGCACCCTGCCGAACTCGCCGCCGAATTTGAGGTCGAGGACGAACCCTGGCACCGGCATCACCGCCGGCCGGCCCAATGCCCGCCCGAGCGCCTTCGAGAAGTCGCGGTTGGTGGCGGGGTTCGGCGAGGTCGCGTTGAGGACGCCGCTCACCCCGTCGCTGTCCAGGGCCCAGAGCAGCAGCCCCACCTCGTCGTCGCGGTGGATCCAGGAGAGGTACTGCCCGCCGCCGGCGATCGGGCCCCCGACCCCGAGCTTGAACGGCGTCAGCAGCTCGGCCAGGAGGCCCCCGTCGGCGTCGAGGATCTGCCCGGTGCGGGTGATGACCAGCCGCACCTCGTCGCCCTCGATCTCGCGCGCCGCCTGCTCCCACGCCTGCACCACCTCGGCGTCGAAGCTCGATCCGGGGCCGGTTGACTCCTCGACGACGGCGTCGCCGCGGTCCCCGTAGTAGCCGACCGCCGACTGGTTGACCAGCACCCGCGGGCGCCGCTGCAGGCCGGCGATCGCCCCGACCAGGTTGTGGGTGGCGGTACGGCGGCTCTCCATGATCCTCCGCTTCGCCTCCTCGGTCCAGCGCTGGTTGATCTTCTCGCCGACCAGGTTGACGATGCCGTCGACCCCGTCGAAGGCCTCCGCCGGCGGTCGTTCCAGGGTCGGCTCCCAGGGATGCCACTCGACTCCTGGCTTGGCCTGGCCTGCTTTGCCGGGATCGCGGCTGAGGGCGACGACGCCGTCGCCCCGGGCCAGCAGCGCGTCACACAGGGCCGAGCCGATCAGGCCGGTGGCTCCGGTGACGAGCACCTTCATGGTGCCTGCGCCCGGCCCTTCACCGGTCGCCGTCCACGGTGGCGAAGGTCCCGGTCTCCTCGTTGAGGCGGGCGATCCCGTCGCGGCGCGCCTCCTCGACCACCGCTTCGGCGACCTTCGGCGCCACTTCGCGGTTGAAGACGCTGGGGATGATGTAGTCCTCGGCGAGGTCCTCCTCGGATACCGCCATCGCGATCCCCTTGGCCGCGGCCAGCTTCATCTCCTCGGTGATGCTGGGGGCGCCGGCGTCGAGGGCGCCGCGGAAGATCCCGGGGAAGGCGAGCACGTTGTTGATCTGGTTCGGGTAGTCCGAGCGACCCGTGGCCATGATCCGCACGTAGGGGGCGGCGTCCTCGGGCATCACCTCGGGGGTGGGGTTGGCCATCGCGAAGACGATCGCGTCGTCGTTCATCTTCGCCAGCGACTCGGCTTGGATGATCCCCGGCCCGGAGAGCCCGACGAAGATGTCCATCCCCTCGATCGCGTCGTCGGGCTGGCCGCCGACCTTGCCGGGGTTGGTGTTCTCGGCGTACCAGCGCTTGGCCTCGTTCATCTCGCCCGTCGCGTAGTCCTCGCGCTCGGTCGAGAGCGCGCCCTTGCGGTCGCAGCCGACGATGCGGGTCACACCGGAGGCGAGCATCATCTTCGTCACCGCTACCCCGGCGGCGCCGAGGCCAACCACCAGCACCCGCAGCTCCTCGATCGGCTTGCCGGTGATCTTCAGCGCGTTGAACAGCGCCGCCATCGTCACCACCGCGGTCCCGTGCTGGTCGTCGTGGAAGACGGGGATGTCGAGCGACTCCTTCAGCCGGTCCTCGATCTCGAAGCAGCGGGGGGCGGAGATGTCCTCGAGGTTGACGCCGCCGAAGGTCGGCGCCATCAGCTCCACCGCCTTGACGATCTCGTCGGCGTCCTGGGTGTCGAGGCAGATCGGGAAGGCGTCGACTCCGGCGAACTCTTTGAACAGCATGCACTTGCCCTCCATCACCGGCATCGCCGCCTCGGGGCCGATGTTGCCGAGGCCGAGCACGGCGCTGCCGTCGGAGACCACCGCCACGGTGTTCTTCTTGATCGTGTACTCGAAGGCCTTGGCGCGGTCGGCGTGGATGTCCATGCAGACGCGGGCGACGCCGGGCGTGTAGGCCATCGAGAGGTCGTCGCGGGTCTTAACCGGGTACTTGTTGTGCATGTCGATCTTGCCGCCGCGGTGCATCTGCATCGTGCGGTCGACGTAGTCGAGGACGCGGGCGCCCCGGGTCGAGCCGATCGCGCGCAGGATCCGCTCCCAGTGCTCGCGATCCTGAGCGTCGATCGTGAACTCCCGCACCCGTTTGCCCTCCGGGCCGGCGCCGGGCACGAGGTCGACCCCCTGCAGCTGCCCGCCCGCCTCCGCGATCGACGCGGTCAGTTTGCCCAGCGGCTCCTGCCGGGCATCGAGCTCGACCCGGATCGTGACGCTGTACTGGGCGCTGACGGCCATGGCGGCTATCGAATCAGATTCGGGTGGCCGGCCCTGGCACCGTCGCTCGCGGTCTTCGGGCTGGAGGGAAGCAACGGCGCGCTGCTGCGCAGTGGGGGGAGAAGCTTGTAGCGGGGCGACTTTATGTCGCTATGCGGCAAAAACTCGACCCACCGGATGCCTTGGTGGCGAAAATCGCGGCGGGACAGCACGGAGTCATCGCTCACAAACAGCTTCTCCGTGCTGGAGTGACCCCGGCGGGAGTTTCGAGACGGGTGCAGAGAGGGCTTCTGCACCGCCTACATCAGGGCGTCTACGCGGTCGGCCACCGGGCGCCGTCGCGCGAAAGAGAGTGGATGGCAGCCGTTCTCGCCTGCGGAGAGGGCGCAGCGCTGAGTCACCGCAGCGCGGCCTCTCATTGGAACCTCTTGTCGCCCGCGGATGGACCGGTCGACGTGTCCGTTCCGAGCCGTTCAGGTCGTGCCAAGAGGCCCGGTATTCGCTTGCATCGCAGCCGGTCTCTTGCGCCGGAGATGGTGGTTCGGCGCGGTGGAATTCCAGTCACAACCCCTGCCAGGACCATCGCCGATCTGAAGCGAGTGGTCCCGGCGTGGCAGTGGAGGAAAGCCGTCAGACAGGCGGAGTTCAAGAAATTGAAGCTAGGCAGGGAGACCCGGACCGACCGCACCCGCAGCGACCTCGAGCGCGACTTCCTGCGGCTCTGTCGCCGGCACGGCTTTTCTGCGCCGGAGGTCAACGTGAAGCTCGGCCGCTGGACCGTCGACTTCCTCTGGCGCAATGAGAAGGTCGCTGTGGAAACCGACAGCTACGCCTACCACCGGGGCAGGGTTGCCTTCCAGGACGACCACGCGCGCGATCTCGGCCTGCGGCGGCTCGGCTATGACGTGCGTCGCTACTGCGAACAGCAGCTGAACGAGCAGCCGGCGGCGGTGGTGGCCGATCTGGGGCGGGCACTGTCCGTGACCCGCGCGGCGAAGTGAGCGGTACCCTGAGGTGGGTGATCTTCCGCGGGGCGAGGAAAGCAGGGGCGGGCGCACTGATGGTCGGGGCGGCGCTGTTGCTCGCGCCTGCGCCGGACGCCGGCGCGGTCGAACCTGACCCGGCGGCGCCGATGTACACGCCGGACAGCATCGTCGCGATCGACCTGACCCTGCCGCAGGCCTCGATCGAAGCGCTCGAAGTCGAACCGCCGACCGACGAATACCAGCCGGGCACGTTCTCGCTGGCGACCACCGATGGAAGCCCGGATGGCATCGGCGAATTCAGTCCACCACTGAACGTCGGCATTCGCCTCAAGGGCGGGGAGGGCTCCTTCCGTCCGCTGAGCGAAAAGGCTGCTTTCAAAATCAAATTCAACTTCGTCAAAGGCCAGAAATTCCTCGGCCTGAAGAAGCTGACGCTCAACAACATGGTCCAGGACCCCTCGATGGTTCATGAGACGCTGACCTACGAGGCCTTTCGCTCGCTCGGGCTCCCGGCCCCGCGCACGGGCTACGCATACGTACGGATCAACGGCACCGACTACGGCGTCTACCTGAACCTGGAGACCTTCGACGACGTCTCCCTGCCGCACTGGTTCGGATCGACCCGCCACCTCTACGAGGCGGACGCGCCGGGGACCGACGTCACGCCGGGAAGCGCGGGCAAATTCGAGGTCGACGAAGGGGACGATAAAGACCTCTCCGACCTCGACGCCCTGATCACCGCGGCCGACAGCGAAGCGGGCGACTGGTCCGACGGCGTGGAACCCTTCGCCGACCTTCCGCAGATGGCCAGGATGTGGGCCGTCGAGCGCTACGTCGGCCACTGGGACGGCTACGCCGGGGTCGACGCGCCCTTCCGGCCCAACAACTACTACCTGCACAGTCTCGACACCGGTGCCGAAGCGGGCCGCTTCCAGATGCTGCCCTGGGGCACCGACCAGACCTGGGAGACCCGGGTCGAATTCGACGAGCCGGCCGGTGGTCTGCTCTTCAACGAGTGCTTCGCCGACAGCAGTTGCGAGGGTCTCTATGTCGATGGCCTGGAGCAGGTGCAGGCGACGGTCCCCGGCCTGGAACTCGATCGTCAGGCCCGCTGCCTGGCCGAGCGGCTCGCACCGTGGCAGGCGCTCGAAGAAGCAGAACGGCGGGAATACGACGCCGAGGAAATCGACGAGGGTGTCGACGAAGCCCGCGAATTCATCGCCGAGCAGCCGGCGGAACTTGCCGAATGGCTGGGAGGGGAAGCGCCGGCGACCTTCGTCGACGACTCCCCGTGCATTCCGGTCGCACCGCCGGATCCGCCCTCTACTCCGTCTTCGGGCACCGCTACGCCCGCGCAGGGTCCGTTGCTCCCGATCCGCCTCGACCGCGTAACGCGCGACGGTCGCCGCCTCGTAGGCAAGGTCAAGCTGCACACGGAGGGGCGCCTGAAGCTGCGGGCCTGGGTCGGCGGCAAGACCTCGGGGCAGCGGGCCTGCAACGGCAAAAGCCGCGCCAGATCGGCGGGCGAGGTCTCCATCTCCTGCCGGATCGTGGGTTCGGTCTGGCAGAGCCTCGAGTCGAGGTCGCTCCGGCTTACCGCGAAAGCTGTTTTCACGGCTCCTTCCGGCGCGGTGCAGACGGCCACCCGCACCGTCGGCCTCGCCCGCCGATAGCGCCTCATAGAGTGGGCGCCGTGAGCGCCGAGGCACCAGAGCTCTTCCTGATCGACGGCAACTCGCTCGCCTACCGGGCGTTCTTCGCGCTGCCGGAGTCGATCGGGACCAGCGACGGCCGCCCGACCAACGCGATCTACGGGCTCGCCTCGATGCTGGTCAAGATCATCGACGAGCACCATCCACCCGGCGTCGTCGTCGCCTGGGACGCGGGGATGTCCGGCCGCGAGGTCACTTACGACCTCTACAAGGCCCAGCGCAAACCGCGGCCGGACCTGCTGCGCGAGCAGTGGCCGCACCTGATGCCGCTGGTCGAGGCCTTCGGCTACACCAACGTCAAGGTCGAGGGCTACGAGGCCGACGACGTGATCGCCTCGCTGGTTCGCCAGGCGCGCGAGCAGGGCATCGAGGTGATGGTGGTGACCGGCGATCGCGACGCCTACCAGCTGGTCGCCGA
Organism: uncultured Thermoleophilia bacterium; assembly: GCA_963720455.1. Classification (GTDB taxonomy): domain Bacteria; phylum Actinomycetota; class Thermoleophilia; order Solirubrobacterales; family 70-9; genus VAYN01. The sequence continues at coordinate 665,548 of OY970392.1, forward strand.
GGGGGTGCGGGTGATGAGCACCTCGCGCGGGATCACCGAGACCAAGATCTACGACCGCGAGGCGGTGGTCGAGCGCTACGGTGTCGCGCCGGAGCTGATCACCGACCTGATGGGGCTGCGCGGCGACACCTCCGACAACATCCCCGGCGTCCCCGGGATCGGCGAGAAAACGGCGACCCAGCTGCTGCAGGAGTTCGGCTCGCTGGAGGACGTCCTCGCCAACGTCGAGAAGGTCTCCGGCGCCAAACGCAAGCAGAACCTGGTCGAGCACGCCGAGGACGCCCGCATGTCGAAGCAGCTGGCGACCCTGCAGTACGAGATCGAGACCGGGGTCGACCTGGCCGCGGCGATGAGTTCAGAGCCCGACCGCGGCGCCCTGCGTGACTTCATGCGCGAGTTCGAGCTGCGGGCGGTGCTGGAGCGGCTGGAAGAAGCGCTGCCGGAGGGCCAGGCGGTCCCCGGCCGCAGCGTCGAGCGCGAGTTGGAGGTCGAAATCGAGGAGGGCACGGTCGCCGACCTTGGCGACGGTCCGGCGGCGCTGGCGATCGACGGCGAGCGCTGGGCGGCGGCCGAAGGCGAGGGCATCCTCGCCGGCTCCTCCAGCCATGACGAGCTGGCGGCGGCGCTGGCCGGACGCTCCTTCCTCGCCCACGACGCCAAGTCGCTCGGCGGCGGTCGCCACGGCCTGCTTGCAGCCGCCGCCCGCGAGGGGGTCGAGCTCACGCTCGACCACGACACGATGATCGCCGCCTATCTGCTGGAGCCCCAGCGCCGCACCTACGAGCTGACTGAGCTCGCGGCCGACGCCGGCATCGGCCTCGCCGAGGGTGCTGCCCCCGTGCCCGGCGAGGACGACGGCCAGCTCGCACTCGGCGAGGAGGTCGAGGCCGGGCTCGACCCGGCGGAGGAGGCGCGCCTCGTCGCCGCCCTCGCCGACGTGCAGCGGCCGCGGATCGAGGAGCTGGGGCTGGAGAGGCTGCTGCGCGAGGTCGAGCTGCCGCTCGTCCACGTGCTGGCGGCGATGGAGCGCGAGGGCTTGAAGCTCGACGCCGAGCGCCTGGCCGAGGTCGGCGCCGGCTTCGGCGAGCGCATCGCCACGCTGGAGAAGGAGATCTTCGAGCTGGCGGAGGAGGAGTTCACGATCGGCTCGCCGCAGCAGGTCGGCCGCATCCTCTTCGAGAAGCTGGGCCTGACCCGCAAGCGCCGCGGCAAAACCGGCTTCTCGACCGACGCCCGCGTGCTCGCCCAGATCCGCGACGAGCACCCGATCGTCGAGAAGATCGAGTCCTGGCGCGAGCTGACGAAGCTGAAGAACACCTACCTCGACTCACTGCCCGACCTGATCGACCCCGAGACCGGCCGCGTCCACACCACCTTCAACCAGGCTTCGACGACCACCGGCCGCCTCTCCAGCACCAATCCGAACCTGCAGAACATCCCGATCCGGACCGAGATCGGCCGCCCGGTCCGCGCCTGCTTCGTCGCCGCCGAGGGCGCCCAGCTGCTTTCCGCCGACTACAGCCAGGTCGAGCTGCGGGTGCTCGCCCACGTCGCCGACGAGAAAGTGCTGAAAGACGTCTTCCACGCCGGCGAAGACGTCCACGCCGCGACCGCCGCCGAGGTCTTCGAGATCGGCCGCGACGAGGTCGACGTCGGCCAGCGCTCGAAGGCGAAGATGGTCAACTTCGGCATCGTCTACGGCCTCACCGGCTTCGGCCTCGCCGACCGGCTCAACATCCCCCGCAAGGAGGGCGAGGAATTCGTCGCCCGCTACCTGGAGCGCTTCCCGGCCGTGCGCGCCTTCCGCGAGCAGGTGGTCGAGCGGGCGCAGGAGGAGGGCTACGTGACGACGCTGATGGGCCGCCGCCGCCAGATCCCCGAGCTGCGCTCCGGCAACCCCAACACCCGCCGCCTCGGCGAGCGGCTGGCGGTCAACACCGTGATCCAGGGCACCGCCGCCGACATCATCAAGGTGGCCATGGTCAGCTGCCGGCGGGCGCTGCGCGAGGCCGGGGGGGAGACCCGCCTCGTCCTACAGATCCACGACGAGCTGTTGTTCGAGGGCCCGCCCGGGGAGATGGAGGCGGCAACCGAGCTGGTGCGGCGCGAGATGTGCGCCGCCTACCAGCTCGATCCGCCGCTCGAGGTCGACATCGGCGTCGGCCCCGACTGGCTCACCGCCAAGTAGCCCTAACTGGAGTGGGCCAGCTCGACCTCGTCGAAGGTCGCGGCGCCGTGCTCGATCTCCAGCTCGGCCTCCTCGACCACCGTCCCCGGGACCAGATCCGCGGTGGTGCAGTTGGCGCCGGTCCCGTTGTCGTCGTGACCGCCGGGGCCCGAGTTTGACGAGCCGGGGCCGGAGTTATCGCCGTCGTCGTGATCGTCGTCGGCCTCTTCGCCATGGCCGCCGTTGTCGTCGCCCGGCTCGTTGCCTTGGCCACCGTGATCGTCGCCGGGCTCGACCTCGTGGCTGCTCGACGCCTCTCCGGAGGAGTGCTCATCCTCGCACTTGATCTCCGTCCGGTCGGTGACCAGGCCCGCGATCGTGTCGTTGCCGAAGAGGTCGATTACGAGTTTTCCGCTGGCCGCGTCGAAGGAGGCGATCGTGCCGGCGTTCTCCTCGCCGTCCACCACGCCGTCGTCGTCGCTGTCGCGATCGCGCGGGTTGTCGCCGGCGCGAAACTCAGCCAGGTTGCGCAGATGATCGCGGTCCTGGTCGCGGCGGGACTGGTCGGCTTTCAGTGAGAGACGGTGCCGCTTCTCCCAGCGATCGGGGATGCGGTCGTCGTTGCCGTCCTTGGCGCCGGCCAGACCGGGCAGCACGAGGATCGCGAGGGCGCCGAGCGCCACTGCGAGCAGGCTGCCGAGCCGGACACGCCTTCCTTTGTAGCGGGTCATTGCCGTTCCTCCTTGTTCGAAGCGGGACACGTTCACCGCTTCAACCCGGATGCGAGGCGAAGATCACGGATCGTCGTCGCCACCGCCCGAGCCGCTGCTTCCCGAGCCGGAGCTGCCGCTCCCGGAGCCGCTGCCCGATCCCGGCCCGCTGCTGCCCGAGCCGCTCCCTCCCGAAATGCCCTCCCCCGAGTGGTCGTCATCGGGGTCGTCCGAACCCGAGTGAGCGCTTCTGGCTCGGGCCGGGCCCGCCGTGACCGGAGGAGCCGTCATCGCCCCCGCCCTGACCGCGATCCCGGCCGTGCCCGGAGGAGTCCTCACGGTCCTCGCCCGAGCCGGCCTCGCGGCCGTCCGGTGGCTGTGCGGCCGAGGCCGCCGCCTCCGTCCCCCTGCCGTCGTGGTTCTGCTGGATCGCCACCCCGGCTCCGACCGAGCCGGCGACCAGCACCGTCGCCACGCCGGCCTTGAGCGCGCCGCCGGCGCCGAGCCCGCCCAGCGCCGTCCCGCCACCGCCTGCTGCGGAGGCAGCGCTCGCGCCCGCGGCGGCCGCACCCCCCGCGGCGGCCTCGGTGCCATGGTCGAAGAGCATCCGCAGCAACGGCAGCGGGACCAGCAGCCCGAGCCCGTCGCGCAGCGCCAGCCGCGCCCGGTAGATCGCCTGGCGGGCGGCGCCCCCGCTGACGCCGAGCGCCGCCGCGATTTCCTCATGGCTCAGCCCCTCCAGCTCGCGCATCACGATCGCCGCCCGCTGCGGCTCCGGCAGCGCCCGCAGGCGCTCCATCAGCTCCGTGATCTCCTCCCGGCGCTCGGCCTCGACCGCGGCGCTGTGCCCGCCGGCGATCGCCTCGCCCAGCTCTGCCGCCGCCGGCGGCGTGTCGCGCAGGTCGTTGAGGGCGGTGTTGCGGACGATCCGGTAGAGCCAGGGCCGCAGCTCGATCTCGGCTTCGGTGCCGCGGAGCGCCAGCAGCGCCTTCGAGAAGGCATCCTGGGTGACGTCCTCGGAGCGGTTGCCGACGATCGCCGCGGCGAAGCGGTCCAGCGGTCTGCCGTAGCGGCGGACGATCTCCTCGAAGGCGGCCTCGTAGCCCTCCCGAACCAGCTTCACCAGTCGCCGGTCGGGCTGCGCGCGCAGCGCCGGTCCGAGGAAGACCCGGGAGGCGAACTGCTCTGCCGGCGGTGGAGGCATCGTTGCGGTCGGTTCCTTCGTGCTCCCTGGTCGGGGATCCTGACTGCGGTACTGATATGACAGCAGGGCGGTTCACCCGCCGAGCCATATCCATGCAACACGCCTTCGACCTGAAGATCACGCGCAGCCCCGGCCGCCGCCATGGATAAGGGCCTGGCGGTGGTCCTGACCGCGGTCGCCGGCGGTCTGATCGCCATGCAGGCGCCGATCAACGCCGAACTCGGCAAGGCGACCGGCGGCCTCGCGGCGGCGCTGGTCTCCTTCGCGGTGGGGACCGTCGCGCTGAGTGCGATCGTCGTCCTCAGCGGCAAGGCCGGCGGGCTCGGCTCGACCTTCGACGTCAGCTGGTACTACCTGGTCGGCGGCCTGCTGGGGGCGATCTACGTGACCAACGCTCTGCTCGCCGTGTCGACGATCGGCGCCGGCGGCGTCGCCGCGCTCACCGTGGCCGGCCAGCTCACCGCTTCGGTCGCGATCGACCGCCTCGGCCTATTCGGCCTGGACGAGGTTCCGCTTACCCCCGAGCGCCTGCTCGGGGTCGCGCTGCTGCTGGTCGGGACCCTCCTGGTCGTCCGCTGAGGAGACGAAGTCCGGCGGCGCGATCCGCAGGTAGCGCTCGAAGGACCAGTCGACGAAGCGCTTCGTCCCCATCAGCCGGATCGCGGGCCCGAGGATCCGCGGCGGGATGCGCGGCATCAGTCGCTGCACCCGCAGTATCCAGCGGAACTTCCACTCGTGCGAGTCGTGGAAGTCGGCGTAGCTCGCGGCCGCCTGCTCGCGGCTCTGGCGCCCTTCGAGGACCCCACGCAGCTCGCGGCCGAGGGCGATGCCGAAGTAGAGCGCGGTCCTGATCCCCTCCGCGGTCAGCGGCAGGCAGTGGCCGGCCGAGTCGCCGGCGAAGAAGACGCCGCCCTCGGTCGCCGTGCGCAGCTTGTGCGGGATCCAGTTGCCCTGGTAGCGGACGCGATCGCGACCGAGGTCCTCGGCCAGCAGCTCGGTCGTCTCACGCACGTGGAAGCGCGGATCGAAGGAACCGACCCCGATCCGGGTCTCCTCGCCGGCCGGGAACGACCAGCCGTAGCCGGCCGGCACGTAGCGGCGGTCGATCCAGACCTCGAGGTCCTCCGCGCCCCCCTCCGGATGCACCTCGAGGCCGCGCGAGAGCGGCGCGTCAGGCGGCTGATAGCCGTCCCCCGAGGCCAGCATGCGCCGCCAGCCGAGCGCGTCGACGACCAGCGGCGCCGTGATCACGCCGCGGTCGGTGTCGACGGCGATCTCGCCGCCGCCGTTGGCCGGCGCCGCCCGCCCGTTCACCTTCGCGGTCTCGAAGCCGGCGTCGCAGTCGCGCCAGAGCAGCTGGCAGAGCTCGCGGTAGTCAAAGGTCGAGAAGGTCCAGGGAAGCCGGTACCGAGCCCTGCCGTGGGGGGTGTGCATGACCAGCGTGTCGAAGCGCTGGCGCTCGCAGTCCATCAGCCCCAGCCGCCGCAGCCACTCGGTCGGGATCCCGCAGGCGGAGGTCTGGCGCTCGCCGATCTCGTAGCGATCGAGGACCATCACATCGGCCCCGGAGCCGGCCAGCTCGCGGGCGATCGCCAGCCCGGCGAAGCTGGCCCCGCAGATCAGCACGTCGTGCGTTCCGTCCAGCGGCGTACGCTCTTCACCGCGCTTGGTGGCTCTGACGGGCATCCTGCGCAGCGTATCTATCCGGGCCACGCCGGATACCTCGGCGGCCTACTCGTTTCTGGCATGATGGGCGGCCGTGTCCGCAACCGAGACCATGACGCCTGCGCCGAGCGCTACGCCCGTTGAGGGCTCGGGCGGCCTGCTGCTCCAGATCGACGGCAAGATCGTCCCCAACTACGCGGCGACGATGGTCTCCTTCGAGGAGGGCGACGTCGTCAACGGCAAGGTCGTCCGCATCGACAAGGACGAGGTCCTGGTCGACATCGGCTACAAGGCCGAGGGGGTCATTCCCTCCAACGAGCTCTCGATCCGCAAGTCGGTCGACCCGCACGAAGAGGTCGAGCTGGGCGAGGAGATCGATGCTCTGGTCCTCACCAAAGAGGACGCCGAGGGACGCCTGATCCTCTCCAAGAAGCGCGCCCGCTTCGAGAAGGCCTGGCGCCGCATCGAGGTCGCGGCCGACTCCGGTGAACCGGTCGAAGGCAGCGTCATCGAGGTCGTCAAGGGCGGTCTCATCCTCGACCTCGGCGTGCGCGGCTTCCTGCCGGCCTCGCTGGTCGACATCCGCCGCGTCCACAACCTCGACGAGTTCATGGGCCAGACGCTCGAGTGCAAAGTGATCGAGCTCAACCGCTCCCGCAACAACGTCGTCCTCTCGCGCCGCGCCGTGCTCGAGGAGGAGCGCAAGGAGGTGCGCGAGCAGATCCTCGGCCGGCTCGAGCCGGGCCAGGTGGTCGAAGGCAAGATCTCCAACATCGTCGACTTCGGCGCCTTCGTCGACCTCGACGGGATCGACGGTCTGATTCACATCTCCGAGCTTTCCTGGAGCCACGTCAACCACCCCTCCGAAGTCGTCGGGATCGGCGACACGGTGCGGATCAAAGTGCTCGACATCGACCGCGACCGCCAGCGCATCTCGCTCGGTCTCAAGCAGACGCAGGAGGACCCCTGGCAGCGGGTGATCAGCACCCACCGCCCGGGCGACGTGCTCGAGGGCGCGGTGACCAAGGTCGTCGCCTTCGGCGCCTTCGTCGAAATCCTCCCCGGCGTCGAGGGCCTGGTCCACATCTCCGAGCTCGCCGACCACCACGTCGAGAACCCGAGCGAAGTGGTCGAGCCCGGCACCGACCTGAACGTGAAGATCCTCGAGATCGACGAAGAGCGGCGGCGGCTCTCGCTGAGCATCAAGCGGGTCGAGGGGCAGAACATGCCGATGCAGGGTCTTGGCGAGCAGCTGCAAGAGGCCGCCGGTGACGCCGCCGACGACGAGAGCGGTCAGCCCGCGGGTCCTGTCGCGGAGGACGACTCCTCGTCCTCGCAAGCTGCGGGCGAGGAGCCATCCTCCACGCCACCCACGGGAGAGACCACTGAGTCGACGGAGTCACCCGCCGCCGAGGAGCCGCAAGACGAGGCCCCTGTAGCGGAGGAGCCCGCCGCCGACGAGGATGCAGCGGAGGAGCCCGTTGCTGAGGAGACTCAGGACGAGGCGCCCGCGGAGGAGCCTGTTGCTGAGGTGGCTGAGGACGAGGCGCCTGCGGAGGAGTCCGCAGAGGATGCTCCTGCCGAGGAGGCTCCTGCCGAGGAGGCTCCTGAGGCCTCTGCCGAGCCGGATGCCGATCAGGCCGAGCCGGCACCTGAGCCTGAGGCACCCGCCGACTCCTAGACGGCGATGCCGCTGACGATCGGCCTCACCGGCGGTATCGCGGCCGGGAAGACCGAGGCGCTGGCTGCCTTCTCGCGGCTGGGGGCCGCGACCCTTTCGAGCGACGCCGTCGTACACGAGCTGCTCGACTCCGAACCGTTGGTCGGGAGGCTGATCGAGCGCTGGGGGGAGGAGATCGCCTCTGGCGGCCGCGTGGATCGCGGCCGCGTGGGCGAGATCGTCTTCGCCGATCCCGACCAGCTGACCTGGCTGGAGCAGCAGATCCACCCCCTGGTCGGCGAGCGCATCGGCATCTGGCTGGCGACGCTCCCGGCCGCGACCGAGGTTGCCGTGATCGAGGTGCCGCTGCTGTTCGAGTCGGGGATGGAGAAGGCCTTCGATACCACGGTCGCGGTGGTGACCGAGGACGACGTGCGGCGACAGCGCGCGGCGGCGCGCGGCCACGCCCTGGTCGGCGAGCGCGAGGCGCGCCAGCTGGCCCAGGGGGAGAAGGCGGCGCGGGCCGAGCACACGATCGAGAACCACGGCTCGATCGAGGAGCTCGAGCAGGGGCTGTCCGTATTGATCGAGAAGCTGCGCCGATGAGAGGGCGCCGAGTGGCGCTGGGAGGGGCGGCGGTGGCCGTCGGCCTGGCGGCCGGGATCCTGGTGGCGAGCGGCAGGTTCGACCAGGCGATCCAGGAGCTGACCCTGCCGCTCCGGCACGAGGACATCATCCGCCAGCAGGCCAACGAAAAGGGGGTCGACGCGGCGCTGATCGCGGCCGTCATCTACTCGGAGTCGAAGTTCTCCGACCAGACCTCGAGCGCCGGCGCCCGCGGCCTGATGCAGATCACCCCGGAAGCGGCGAACGAAATCGAGCGCCTCAGCGGCGGCACCTCGTTCCGGATCGACGACCTCTCCGACCCCGAAATCAACATCCGCTACGGGACCTTCCTCCTGCGCGAACTGCTCGACCGCTTTGACGGCGACGAGGCGGCCGCGCTCGCCGCCTACAACGCCGGTCCCGCCAACGCCGAAGGGTGGGGCGGCAGCGACCTCGACCGTCGCCGACATCCCCTTCCCGGAAACGCGCGCCTACGTCGAAGAGGTGCTCGACAAGCGCGACACCTACCGCGACAAGTACGGGCAGGAGCTGGGCTACTGATGGGCGGCGCCCCGCGACCGCGCGTCGCTGCCCTGGCGCTGGCGGTCGGCCTGGTCCTGGCCGACTCCTCGATCGTCGTCCTGGCGCTGCCGGACATCTACCGCGACCTCGACACCAGCGTCGCCGGGGTCACCTGGGTCCTGATCTCCTTCAACCTGGTGATGGCGCTGGCCGCGGTGCCGGCGGCGCTGCTGGCGCGCCGCGTCGGGCCCGGGCCGCACGGCCGCGGTCGGCCTCGCGGTCTTCGCCGGCGCCGGGCTCGCCTGCGGCGTCGCCGACGAGCTCTCGACCCTGATCCGGCTCGCTGCGTGCAGGCGCTGGGCGGTGCCGCGGCGGTCACGGCGGCGCTGGAGCTGCTGCCGGCGACGGTCGGCTCGGAGCGGCGCGCGACGGCGGTCTGGGCCAGCGCCGGGGCGACCGGGGCGGCGCTCGGCCCGGCGGTCGGCGGCCTCCTCACCGAGCTGGTCTCCTGGCAGTCGATCTTCCTGATCCAGGTGCCGGCGGCGCTGGCCGCGGCGGTGCCGATCCTGGCCGTGGCCAAGCACGAGGCGGCGACCGGCGTCCTCGAGACCGAGCTGCGCCGGACCGGTCGGCCGCACCTCTGGGCGAACCTGGCGCTGGCGATGGTCTCCGCCTCGATCGCGGCCGCCCTCTTCCTGCTCGTCCTGCTGCTGATCGAGGGTTGGCGCCTGACCCCGATCGGAGCCGCGCTCGTGGTCACCGTGATGCCGCTGGCGGCGATCCTCGGCAGCCGCATCGGCCCACTCGTCCCCAGCGCCAGGGCCCGCGCCGGGGCCGGCGCGATCTTCGTCTCCGGCGGGCTCGGCGGGGCTCGCGTTGCTGCCCAAGGCGGAGGTGGCGCTGACCCTGCCGCCGCAGATCCTGGTCGGGATCGGGCTCTCGCTGGTGCTCTCGGCGCTGACCGAGACGGCGCTCGGCGGCCGTGCCCCGCAGGCGATCCACGGCGGCTGGACGATCTCCGCCCGCCACGCCGGGGTCGTGATCGGGCTGCTCGCCCTGACGCCGATCTTCACCGCCGACATCGCCGAGCAGCGCCAGGACGCGATCGACGCCGGCACCGCGGTGATCCTCGACTCCCGGGTCAACCCACTGTTGAAGATCGAGCTGGCGCAGAGGATCAGCGACCGGCTCGAAGGCGAGAAGGGCAAAGTGCCGACGATCGGGCCGGCCTTCGAGCCGCTGCCGGACGATCCGGAGGGTCGGGCGGAAGTCGTCGGCCTGCGCGAAGAACTGCAGGACCAGCTCGATCGCGGCGCCACCCACGCCTTCAGCCCCTCCTTCCTGCTCGGCGCGCTGCTCGGCCTGTTGGCGCTGATCCCGATCGGCCTCTCGCGAAGGGTGGAGCTGTGAACCCGGCGCTGCGGGCACAGGTCCTGGTCGGCACGGCGATCGTCTCGGCGCTGGCGCTGGTCGCCATCTACCTGGCGGCCGGCGGGTCCTCCTACGCGCCGGCGAAGACTCAGGATCCGTGCAAGCAGCGAGCCTGGAGCAATCCGCAGAGCCTGGGGGAAATCGCCAACCAGTTCTCGAACTCGGCCCTCGACGGTGCTGCCTGCCAGCTCGGCGTCTCGCGTGAGGAGCTGGCGCAGGCGCTGGCGACGCCGGAGGGGCGGGAGCGTTTCACCGAGCGCTACGGAATCGACGACGCGGAACTGGCCCGCGCGATCCGGGCCGGCCTCCTGCGCGCGATCGCCGACGCCGAAGGGGCCGGCGCGCTCAGCCCCCTGGTCGGCGATCCGCTGCGGGCGACCGTGGAAGAGATCCCGCTCGACCGGGCGATCGAACTGATCAACAACGCCGACGCGATTCTCGGCAACGTCCAGGGATTTTTCGGCCCGGTCGGCAGCCTGCTGGAAGAACTGCTGCCTTAAGACTCCGCGGGGGCAGCCTCGACCTCGAAGCGTTCCTCGTCGGGCAACCAGGTAATGCCCTCGAACAGCGCGCCGGGCGGGATATTCAGGCCGGCCGCAAGTTTGACCACGGCGTCGACCCCCGGTCCTCGGCTGCCCCGCTCGTAGTGGGAGATCGTCGTGCGGTTGAGCTTGCAGCGGAAGCCCAGCTCTTCCTGGGAGATGTCGAGTTTCACACGAGCCCGCTTCATGTTCGCGGCGAAACGCTGACGTTTCATGTCCATGACGAAATCTTCTGTCTTAGAACACGAAAGATCTACAGCCAAAACGACACAACTGCGTGAATCAGTCGCGCGTTGCCCGCCAGACCCAGAGCATCGCCAGCGGCTGCAGCGGCAGCCGCGCCCAGAGCGTCCAGCGGGGGATCCGCCGCAGGTCCAGCCCCTTGATCTGCTCCGGATTGACCGCCATGTGGACGTTGGCGGGGAAGACGGCGAGCAGCAGCCCGAGCAGCCACCAGCGTCCAAAGCGGCGGCTGGCGGGGTGGAGGACCGCGACTGCGCCGGCGATCTCGGCGACGCCGCTGACGGCGACCGCCTCCTTCGCCGGCAGGCCCGGCGGCACGATCGACTCGAAGCTGCGCGGGATCACGAAGTGCAGCGTCCCGACGAAGCCGAAGAAGGCGGCGAGGGCTGTGCGCGAGCGGCTCATCGTCGCGGAAGTCTCGCAGCCGCGCGGGTGGGGCGAGTTTTGGTCGGATAGCGATAAAAACTCGCCCCGCTATCTTCAACGCGTGCCCGAGTTCGAGCTCAACCCCGCCTACACGCCGACCGCCGACCAGCCGCAGGCGATTGCCGGCCTGGCTGCGGGGTTGGAGGCCGGCGAACGCTTCCAGACGCTGCTCGGCGCCACCGGCACCGGCAAGACCTTCACGATGGCGGCGACGATCGCGGCGGTGCAGCGGCCGACCCTGGTGATCGCGCACAACAAGACGCTGGCCGCCCAGCTCTGCAACGAGTTCCGCGAGTTCTTCCCCGACAACGCGGTCGAGTACTTCGTCTCCTATTACGACTACTACCAGCCCGAGGCCTACGTCCCGGCCCAGGACCTCTACATCGAGAAGGACTCCTCGATCAACGACGAGATCGACCGCCTCCGCCACGCGGCGACGGCGGCGTTGTTCGCCCGCCGCGACGTGATCATCGTCGCCTCGGTCTCCTGCATCTACGGGATCGGCTCGCCCCAGGTCTACAACGAAAAAATGCAGCTCTTCAAAGTCGGCGCGGAGATCGACCGCGACGAGGTCCTGCGCAAGCTGGTGAAGATGCAGTACCAGCGCAACGACCAGGTCCTGGGGCGCGGCGCCTTCCGGGTCCGCGGCGAGGTGCTCGAGATCATGCCCTCCTATGCCGAGTCGGCGTATCGCGTCGCCCTGTTCGGGGACGAGATCGAGGGGATCCAGCACTTCGACCCGCTGACCGGCGAGGTGCTCGACACGATCGACCACGTCTCGGTCTGGCCCGCTTCCCACTACGTGACCAGGGACGAGACGCTGGAGCGCGCGGTCGAGGAGATCCGGGCCGAACTCAACTCCCGCACCGCCGAGCTGGAGGAGGAGGGCAAGCAGCTGGAGGCGCACCGGCTGCGCCAGCGCACCGCCTACGACATCGAGATGCTGAAAGAGGTCGGCTTCACCTCGGGGATCGAGAACTACTCGCGGATCCTCGACGGCCGCCCCGCCGGCAGCCCGCCGCACACCCTGATCGACTACTTCCCCGACGATTTCGTCGTCATGGTCGACGAGTCCCACCAGACGATCCCGCAGATCGGCGGCATGTACGAGGGGGATCGCTCGCGGAAGACGACGCTGGTGGACTACGGCTTCCGGCTCCCGTCGGCGATCGACAACCGGCCGCTCAAGTTCGACGAGTTCCTGCAGCGGGTGAAGCAGCTGGTGATGGTCTCGGCGACGCCGGGGCCGTTCGAGCGGGCCGAATCGACCCGGATCGTCGAGCAGATCGTGCGCCCGACCGGGATCATCGACCCGGCGATCGAGCTGCGGGAGACGAAGAACCAGATCGACGACCTGATGAACGAGGTGCGCAAGGTCGCCGCCGACGGCGACCGCACCCTGGTCACCACCCTGACCAAGAAGATGGCCGAGGACCTGACCGCCTACCTGCTCGAGTACGGGATCAAGGTCCGCTACCTGCACTCGGAGATCGACACCCTGGAACGGATCCAGATCGTCCGCGACCTGCGGCTCGGCGAGTACGACGTCCTCGTCGGCGTCAACCTCCTGCGCGAGGGACTCGACCTGCCCGAGGTCTCGCTGGTCGCGATCCTCGACGCCGACAAGGAGGGCTTCCTGCGCGGCGAGACCAGCCTCGTGCAGACGATCGGCCGCGCCGCCCGCAACGTCAACGGGCGGGTGCTGATGTACGCCGACAGGGAGACCGACGCGATGCGGGCGGCGATGAGCGAGACCGACCGCCGCCGCGCGATCCAGCTCGCCTACAACGAGGAGCACGGGATCACCCCGGCGACGGTCCGCAAGGGGATCTCCGAGATGGCCGAGTTCCTGGCGATGGAGGATCGCGCCCCGGCCAAACGCCGCCGCAAGCGCAGCGACGACTTCTCCAGCCCCGAGGAGCTGGAGCGCGCCATCGTGGCCCTCGAGGAGGAGATGCTGGCCGCCGCCGACGATCTCCGCTTCGAGGAGGCCGGCCGCATCCGCGACGAGCTCAAGGAGCTGCGCCGCGATCTCGACGGGATGACGGCGGGCGCTTAGGCCGCTGAGACGGGGGCGGCCGGGTTGCGCCCGGCCCAGGCGACGATCTGCTCGGAGCCGCTGATCCACTCGCCGGCGTCGGTCTCCAAGGCGGGCACCCAGTGGCTGCCGGTGTTCTGCTTGACCTTGCGGCGCGCCGGGGTCTGCAGCGCCCCCGGCAGGGGTCCGTAGCTGAGCGCGTACTTGACGTTCGGGTCATGGCCGGCGTCCCGGAGTGCCTCATGGGCGAGCGTGCAGGCATGATCGGACCGCGGCAGCGGCGGGTTCTTGGTGGTCCAGCAGACGTAGAGGTCCATCGCCAGGGACCCTACATCGAGACCACGCTTGGCGGCTGAGCGCGGGACTCAGTCCAGGAGCTTCGCCGCCTTGGCGCTGTCGGTGAAGAATTCACCGCGCACGGTTCTGCCGTCCTCGTACTTCAGCACGTGCACGAAGGGCGCCTCGAAGCTGCCCTTGTCGTTGCCCGCGCGCTGGGTGCCGCGGACGACCACGTATTCGCCGGCGTCGATGAACTCCTCGGGCTCGACGCTGAACGTGCTCCAGTAGTTGGGGATCTGGGCGAAATTGCTCAGGATCTGGTCCCGGCCTTTGACTTCGCCCCCGAGCGGCAGCTCGTCCGAGGTGACCCAGACGGCGTTCTCGGCGAAGTCTTCCCTCAAGGCATTCAGGTCTCCTCTCCCAAATGCCTCGTAGGCGGCCCGAGCGGTGTCGATGTTCGACATGACTTCTCCTCTCTTGGCCCTGCCCACCCGACAACGTAACGCGCCGCCACCCGGGGCACAAGGGCTCTCCGCCGGGACCCCGGTTGTGGTCGATTTCTCGACGTCGATCTGCTCGCGGTCCAAGACGAATACAAACGTCCGTGATAACGTACGCTCGATGAGCGCTGTTACCGAGACCGCCCCGACCGATGCCCGTTCCGGCGGGACCCCCTCGACCAGCGTCGGCGCCCGCATCAAGGCCCTACGCGACGCGATGGGCCTCTCGCTGCGCGACCTGGCCGAGCGCTCCGGCGTCAGCGCGCCGATGCTCTCGCAGGTCGAGCGAGGGGAGACGAGCCCGACGCTGGCGGTCGCCGAGAAAATCGCCGCCGGCCTCGAGCTCACCCTCTCGCAGCTGCTGCGCCTGGACGAGGGCCAGCACGTCGCCGTCAGCCGCGCCGGCGCCCGCCGTCGCTTCGAGCGCGGCGGCCACCGCTTCGAGGAGCTGACGCCGCCGTTGCCCGGCCAGCGCGCCGACGTTTCCCTGCACGCCCTCGAGCCCGGCGCTGCCACCGGCGGCCGCGAGGACCCGCCGATGCACGAGCCCGGCAGCCGCGAGACGACGGTCGTCCTCGCCGGCACCCTCGCACTGATAGTCGACGGGACCCGCCACGACCTGCGCGAGGGCGACAGCGTCACCTTCGACGCCGACCTGCCCCATCATTTCGAGAACGATGGCGAGGAGCCGACCAGGTTCATCGCCGTGATCGCCGCCGGCCTCCGGCGCGGATAGGAGCAGCCCGAGATGCCGAAAAACATGTTCGAAAAGATCTGGGAGGCGCACGAGGTATCGAGCGACCTCATCTACATCGACCTCCACCTCGTCCACGAGGTCACCTCGCCGCAGGCCTTCGACGGCCTGCGCATGGCCGGCCGCCCGGTGCGCCGCCGCGACAAGACCCTGGCAACGGCCGACCACAACGTGCCGACCGACGGGACGATGGCGGCGCGGCTGATCGCCGACGAGCTCTCCCGCGTCCAGGTCGAAACCCTGGAGCGCAACTGCGAGGAGTTCGGCATCCCGATCTTCTCGCTGGGCAGCGAGCGCCAGGGCATCGTCCACGTGATCGGTCCCGAGCTCGGCGTGACCCAGCCGGGGATGACGATCGTCTGCGGCGACAGCCACACCTCGACCCACGGCGCCTTCGGGGCACTCGCCTTCGGCATCGGCACCTCCGAGGTCGAGCATGTGCTGGCGACCCAGTGCCTGGTCCAGAAGCGGCCGAAGACGATGCGGATCTCCTACGCGGGCGAGCTGGGCGCGGGCGTCACCCCCAAGGACCTGATCCTGGCGACGATCGGCCGCCTCGGCACCGGCGGCATGGTCGGTCATGCGGTCGAGTACGCCGGGCCGGCGATCGAGTCGCTGGCGATGCCGGGCCGGATGACGATCTGCAACATGACGATCGAGGCCGGCGGCCGCGCCGGCATGATCGCCCCCGACGAGACCACCTTCGAGTGGGTGCGCGGCCGCTCCGCCGCACCCGAGGACTTCGAGGCCGCGGTCGAGCGCTGGCGCCAGCTGCCGAGCGAGGTGGGCGCGAGCTTCGACACCGAGGTCGAGATCGACGCCGGCGAGATCTCGCCGATGGTCACCTGGGGCACGACGCCGGGGATGGTCTGCGAGGTCACCGACACGGTCCCGGACCCGGCGGCGATGGAGTCGCCGGCCGACCGCGAGTCGGCCGAACGTGCCCTCGCCTACATGGGCCTGGAGGCCGGCACGCCGATGACCGCAGTGGCACCGCAGCGGGTCTTCATCGGCTCCTGCACCAACTCGCGGATCGAGGACCTGCGGGAGGCGGCGGCGATCGTCGACGGCCGCAAGGTCGCCGGCTCGGTGCGGGCGATGGTCGTGCCCGGATCCCAGCAGGTGAAGGCGACCGCCGAGGCCGAGGGCCTCGACGAGGTCTTCCGCGCGGCCGGCTTCGAATGGCGCGAGGCCGGCTGTTCGATGTGCCTGGGGATGAACCCCGACATCCTCATGGAAGGAGAGCGCTGCGCCTCCACCTCCAACCGCAACTTCGAGGGGCGCCAGGGCAAGGGCGGCCGCACCCACCTGGTCAGCCCGAAGATGGCCGCAGCCGCCGCCATCGAGGGACACTTCGTCGACATCAGGGATTGGAGCTGAGCATGCGACCGATAGACGTGATCGAGGGCAAGGTGTCGGTGCTGGACCGGCACGACGTGGACACCGACCAGATCATCCCCAAGCAGTTCCTCAAGCGGGTGGAGCGGACCGGCTTCGGCGAGTTCCTCTTCTACGACTGGATCCGCGACGGCGAGATCGAGCTGGAGCCGAACCCGATCCTGGTCGCCGGCCGCAACTTCGGCTGCGGCTCCTCGCGCGAGCACGCCCCCTGGGCGCTGGAGGACTTCGGCTTTGAGGCGATCGTCGCCCCGTCCTTCGCCGACATCTTCTACTCGAACTGCACCAAGATCGGACTGCTGCCCGCGATCCTCGACGAGGAGCATTGCCGCGCCGTCGCCGCGGCGGGCGAGGCGCGGATCGACGTCGACGACGAGACCGTGACCTGCGCGGCCGGAGTCTTCGAGTTCGCGGTCGAGCCGGACGTCAAGCACCGGCTGCTGAACGGCCTCGACGACATCGGCATCACGCTGGAGAACGCCGGCGCGATCGACGCCTTCGAGTCCGGCGAGGCGGCGCCCCCGGGCCCGGTCACGACGGCGCTGTAGGACTGCCATGCCTGAGGCGATGAACACCGGGCCGCGCGAGTGGGACGCCGAGACCTACGACGCGATCTCCGACCCCCAGTTCCAGTGGGGGATGGAGGTGCTCGAGCGGCTGGAGCTGCGCGGCGACGAGACGGCCCTCGACGCCGGCTGTGGGTCCGGCCGCGTCACCGAACAGCTGCTGAAGAAGCTCCCCGAGGGCAAGGTCATCGCGGTCGACGGCTCCGAGGCGATGATCGCCAAGGCGCGCGAGCGGCTGGGCGACGGCGCGACCTACCTCGTCTCCGACCTCTCCGAGCTGGCGCTGCCGCAGCCGGTCGACCTGATCTTCTCGACCGCGACCTTCCACTGGATCGTCGACCACGATCGGCTCTTCGCCCGCCTGCGCCAGAACCTGGTGGCCGGCGGCCGCCTGGTCGCCCAGTGCGGGGGGGAGGGAAACGTCGCCGGGCACGCGCAGGCGATCGGCACCGCCGCCGCACAGCCGGAGTTCGCGCCCCATTTCGCGGGGATGGAGGCGATGTGGAACTTCGCCGCGCCGGAGCCGACCGAGGCGAAGCTGGGCAACGCCGGCTTCTCCTCGGCCCGCTGCTGGCTCGAGCCGAAGCCGTACACCCCGGCGGACCCGCTGCGGTTCACGATGACCGTCACCCTCGGCCCGCACCTCGCCCGCCTTCCCGAGGATCTGCGGCAGCCGTTCGCCGAAGCCGTCCTCGAGCTCTGCGAGCAGCCACTCACGCTCGACTACGTGCGCCTCAACATCGAGGCCGTCGCCGCCTAGCTCTGGTGCGACCCAACCCTTAGAGTCCCGCCGCGTGAACGCCGCCCCGCGCATAGTCGTCCTTCCCGGCGATGGGATCGGACCCGAGATCGTCGCCGCCGCCCAGCGCCTGCTGGAGTCGCTGGGTCCCTTCGAGTTCGACGAGCGGCTGATGGGGGGCTGCTCGATCGACGAGCACGGAACCGCCCTCACCGACGAGGTGCTGGAGGCCTGCCGCAACGCCGACGCCGTCCTCCTCGGCGCCGTCGGCGGACCCAAGTGGGACACGACCGATCCGGATGCCCCGCGCCCCGAGCAGGGCCTGCTCGGGCTGCGCAAGGGGATGGGCTTATACGCCAACCTGCGACCGGTGCGGCCCAGCCCGGCCCTGGTCGGCGCCAGCCCGCTGCGCGAGGAGCGCATCGCCGGCACCGACCTGCTCGTCGTCCGCGAGCTGACCGGCGGCATCTACTTCGGCGCCAGCGGTCGCGACGGCGACGCCGCCCACGACACCTGCGAGTACACGGCTGCCGAAATCGAGCGGATCGCCCGCACCGCCTTCGAAGCGGCCCGGCGCCGCGCCGAGAGCTCCGGTCGCAGGCCGAGGGTCACCTCGGTCGACAAGGCGAACGTGCTGGAGACCTCGCGGCTCTGGCGCGAGGTCCTCACCGGCCTCGCCCCCGATTACGCCGACGTCGAGCTCGACCACCTGCTGGTCGACAACGCGGCGATGCAGCTGGTCTCGCGCCCGGCCGATTTCGACGTGATCGTCACCGAGAACCTCTTCGGCGACATCCTCAGCGACGAGTCGGCGATGCTGACCGGCTCGCTGGGGATGCTGCCCTCCGCCAGCCTCGGCGCCGACGGGGCACCGGGCCTGTTTGAGCCCGTCCACGGCTCCGCTCCCGACATCGCCGGCAAGGGCATCGCCAACCCGCTCGCGACCTTCCTCTCGGCCGCGATGATGCTGCGCCACGGCCTCGACCGCCCGCAGGAGGCGGGGCGGATCGAGGCCGTGGTCGACGCTGTGCTCGAGCGCGGCCTGCGCACCCCCGACCTGGCGGCGGGGATTCCGGCGACGCCACCGATGCCGGACGTCCCCCCCGAGGTCGAGGTCGGGACCGCGGAGATGACCGACGCGGTCCTCGCCGAGCTCTCCGCCTAGAGCGCTACGGGGCGGTTATCGCCCACTGCCCGAGGGCGTGGAACGATTTCCCAGCCCCTTCTTTTGCTTTCGCGATGAGCCCGAAGCCGAGGCGGAGGTTGTTCTCGACCGCCAGGCCCGCGGCTCCGTCTTCGAGGTTCACCGCTTCGGTCACGTAGATGCAGAGGTTGCCGCCGGTCGCCTGCGGCGTCTGTCCGGCGCCGCCGCCGAGGCCACCGCAGTTGGCGGTCGTCTGGCCGGGCAGCAGGACGGTGACAGCGGGCGCGTTCAGCAGCGGGAACTGGTAGCTGACCGCGGACCGGGCCGAGTCGCCGGTGGTCGTGGCGACGGAGCCCAGGTCGAAGACCCCGCGCAGCGTCTGCCCGCTTTTCAGCGTTCCCAGGACGGGCCCGAATTCGTCGCTGAGCTTGGCCGGCGTCACCGAGCCTTTGCCCAGTTTCGCCGTGGTCACCGCTTCGTTGGCGAGTTTGTTCGTCGTCACGACGCCGTTTTTGATCGAGGCGGCGATCACGGCGCCGGCGCCGATCTTGGCGCTGGTGATCGCGCCGTTGCCGATGTTGCCGGGCAGCACCGCGTTGGGCCCGAGCTTGCCGGCGACGACCGACTTCGGCGCCAGCTTGCCGCTGGTCACGGCGGCTTTGCGGATCGCGGCGGCGGTGACGGCGCCCCGTTTCAGCTGTTTGGGCCCGACGCTCCTCTGCGGCAGCCCGGCGGCGACGGCGGCGCCGCCGAGGGCGATGAAGAGCGCGATCGTCGCGATCGCGTTCGAGTAGGTGAGCTTGGGGCGAAGGCGTGGATACATGGACTGTCCCTCCTCGTGGTCTTGCTTTCGGCCGTGATTCGCGGCCCTGGGGGTGAAGCCCTGCGTTTGATCGGGCATACTTCCTCAACATGGATCAGGCGGATTTGATCTGGCACAACGGAAATTTCGTGCGCTGGGAGGACGCCAAGGTGCACGTCCTCAGCCACGGCCTGCACTACGGCACCGGTGTCTTCGAGGGCATCCGCTGCTATGAGACCGAGCGCGGCCCCGCCGTCTTCCGCCACCATGATCACCTCGACCGGCTGGCCAAGTCGGCCGAGCTCTACTACCTCGACCTGCCGTATACGACCGAGGAGCTGCGCGCCGCCACGCACGAGCTGATCCAGCAGTGCGGGCTCGGCTCCTGCTACATCCGCCCGCTCGCCTTCCGCGGATACGGGAACCTCGGCCTCTACGCCACCGACGCCCCGATCGACGTGATCATCGCCGCCTTCCCCTGGGGCGTCTACCTGGGCGAGGACGGCGCCAAGCATGGGATCCGGGCCAAGGTCTCGAGCTGGCGGCGGATCAGCCCCGCCGGTCTGATCCCCCACGCCAAGGCCTCCGGCCAGTACCTGAACTCGATCCTGGCCAAGACCGAGTCCCAGAAAGCCGGTTACGAGGAGGCGATCCTGCTCGACGAGCGCGGCTTCGTCTGCGAGGGATCGGGCGAGAACATCTTCCTCGTCCGCGACGGCGAGATCGTGACGCCGCCGCACGTGGCCGGGATCCTCGACGGGATCAACCGCAAGTCGGTGATCCAGATCGCCCGCGACCTCGGCTACACCGTGGTCGAGCGCGACGTCGCCCGGGCCGAGCTCTACCTCGCCGAGGAGGTCTTCCTCACCGGCACCGCCGCCGAGCTGGTGCCGGTGCGCGAGATCGACGACCACCCGCTCGGCGAGCCCGGGGAGGTCAGCCGCCACATCCAGGCGAAATTCCAGGACGCGCTCAACGGGCGCGCCGAGGAGTACCTGGAGTGGCTCGACTTCGTCGCGGCGCCGGCCGAGGTCGACGCGGCGAGTAAGGTGAGCTCCTGATGCAGCTTCTCTTCGAGTCGATCGGGCGAATTACCGCAGCCGCCTAGCGGCTGGCGCGGCGCTGCCGCGCGTGCGGTCCGTCAAGGACCATCCCGATCTTCCGACTCGAAAGGCAGCAATGGAACAGGTGAAGCTCTACGACACGACCTTGCGCGACGGCATGGGAGGCAAGGGGATGTCGCTCTCCGTCGGCGAGAAGTTGAACGTGGTGCGGGCGCTCGACGCGCTCGGCGTCCACTTCATCGAGGCCGGCTTCCCCAGCAGCAACCCGAAGGAGGCGGAGCTGTTCGAGCGCCTCGCCGAGCTGGAGCTGGAGCGAGCGACGATCTCCGCCTTCGGGATGACCAGGCGCCGCGACCGCAGCGCCGAGGACGACGAGGCGCTGCAGACCTTGATCTCCTGCTTCGCGCCGGTCGTCTGCCTGGTCGGCAAGAGCTGGGTCCTGCACCTGGAGAAGGTGGTCCGGGTCTCGCGCGAGGAGAACCTGGCGATGATCGCCGACTCGATCGCCTTCTGCCGCGCCCAGGGCAAGCGTCCGGTCTTCGACGCGGAGCATTTCTTCGACGGCTACCGCGACGACGACGCCTACGCGCTCGAATGCGTGCGCGCGGCGGTCGAGGCCGGGGCCGAGAACGTCACCCTCTGCGACACCAACGGCGGCAGCCTGCCGCGCTTCGTCGCCGGGGTCACGGAGGCGGTCGTGGCCGCGGTCGGCGATGACGTGGAGATCGGCATCCACACCCACAACGACTCCGAGTGCGCGGTCGCCAACTCGCTGGCGGCGGTCGAGGCCGGCGCGCGGCTGGTCCAGGGCTGCGTCAACGGCTACGGCGAGCGTTGCGGCAACGCCAACCTGGCCTCGATCCTGCCGGCGCTGCAGCTGAAGATGGGCTTCGACGTGGTCGCGCCGGAGCAGCTGGCGACCCTGACGAGCACAGCCCACTACCTGGACGAGGTCTGCAACATGGCCTCCGACCCCGACCGCGCCTACGTCGGTCGCAACGCCTTCGCCCACAAGGCGGGGATGCACGCCGCCGGGGTCGCGGCCGACGCCAGCACCTTCGAGCACCTCGACCCGGCCCTGGTCGGCAACGAGCGTGACATCCTCGCCTCCGAGCTCTCCGGCAAGGCGACGATCCGCAGCCAGGCCGAGCGCTCCGGCCTGGAGCTCGACGACGCGGCGGCGAGCCGTGCGGTCGAGCGGCTGAAGGAACGGGAGCACCGCGGCTACCACTACGAGGCGGCCCCGGCCTCCTTCGAGCTGCTGCTGCGGCGCGAGGCCGGCACCTACAGGCCCCTCTTCAAGCTCGAGAGCTTCCGCGTCGTCACCGAGAAGCGCGCCGACGGGCGGGTCGAGACCGAGGCGACGATCAAGGTCGAGGTCGACGGCGAGCGCTATGTCCGCGTCGCCGAGGGCAATGGGCCCGTCAACGCCCTCGACCAGGCGCTGCGCGGTGCGATCGTCGACCGCTACCCGCACCTGGCTGAGATCGAGCTGACCAACTACAAGGTCCGCATCCTCGACGAAGCGCACGGCACCGGCGCCGTCACCCGCGTCCTCCTCGATTCCGCCGACGACGACCGCGAGTGGGGGACGATCGGCGTCTCGGAGAACATCATCGAGGCCTCCTGGGAGGCGCTGGTCGACTCCTTGGAGTACGCCTTCCAGCCCGCCGATGGGCCGAAAACGTGACCATGCGTCCCGATATCGGCCCGTCGACCGGGGAGATTCCACTCGCGCGGCCGGACCTGGGCCCCCGCGAGGAGGAGCTGGCGCTGGAGGTGCTGCGCTCGGGCCGGCTCTCGCTGGGCCCGATGGGGGAGCGCTTCGAGCGCGAGCTGGCGGCCTGGCTCGGGGCCGAGGACGCGGTCGCCGTCTCCAGCGGCACCACCGCCCTGCACCTCGGGGTGCGGGCGCTGGGGTGGGGCGCCGGAGACGAGGTCCTGACCAGCCCCTTCAGCTTCGTCGCCTCCGCCAACTGCCTGCTGTACGAGGGGGCGAGGCCGGTCTTCTGCGACGTCGACCCGGTGACGCTGAACCTCGACCCCGCTGCCGCGGAGGCCGCTGCCGGCGAGCGCACGCGAGGCATCCTCCCGATCCACATCTTCGGTTACCCGGCGGCGCTGCCGGAGCTGGAGGCGCTCGCCGCCCGCCACGACCTCGGCGTCCTCGAGGACGCCTGCGAGGCGATCGGCGCCGTCGATTCCGAGGGCCGCGCGATCGGGACCCGCGGCAACCTCGCGACCTTCGCCTTCTATGCCAACAAGCAGATGACGACGGGTGAGGGGGGGATGATCGTCCCCGGCGACCCCGAGGCGGCCGCGCGCCTGCGCAGCGAGCGCAACCAGGGCCGCGCCGCCGACATGGGCTGGCTCGACCACGGCGGGCTCGGCTTCAACTACCGGCTCTCCGACCTCGCCGCGGCACTCGGCGTCGCCCAGGTCGAGCGGCTCGACTCGCTGCTGGCGCGGCGGGCCGAGGTCGCCTCGCTCTACGCGCAGCGGCTGGCGCCGATCGAGGGCGTCGAGGCCCCGATCGCCGGCCGTGGGCAGGAGCGGCGCAGCTGGTTCGTCTATGTGGTCCGCCTCGCCGACGATGTCGACCGCGATGCGACCATCGCCCGACTGGCCGAACGCGGCATCGCCGCCAAGGCCTACCTGCCCTGCATCCATCTCTTCCCGCACCTGCGCGAGCTCGGCTACCGCGAGGGCCAGTTTCCGGTCGCCGAAGCCGCCTCCGCCCGCTCGCTGGCGCTGCCGTTCTTCCCGGCGATGACCGAGGCCGAGGTGGATCGCGTCTGTCAGGAGCTCGCCGCAGCCCTCGGTCAGACCCCGATCGCGGAATAATCGCCCGCCCCATGGCCCGCTTCCGCAAGGACCCAGACCCGCGCTTCTGGCGCCTCAACCGCTCGCTGCCGTTCGACTGGCAGCTGGCTATCTACGACATCGACCAGTCGCGCGCCCATGCCCGCGGCCTGCACCGGATCGGCATTCTCGACGCCGGCGAGCTGGAGCAGATGGACGCCGGGCTGGAGCGGGTCCGGGCCCGCATGGCCGAGCACGGCTTCCAGTTCGAGGATGCCGACGAGGACATCCACATGGCGGTCGAGCGACTGCTCGGCGAGGAGATCGGCCCGCTGGCAGGCAAGCTGCACACCGGCCGTTCCCGCAACGACCAGGTCGCGACCGACGTGGCGATGGTCGTCCAGGTCCACTCGCTGCGGGCGATCGAGCTCTGCGGGGTGGCGATGGAGCGCCTGCTCGCGCTCGCCGACGCCCACCGCGAGTGGGCGATGCCGGGCTACACCCACCTGCAGCGCGCGCAGCCGGTCTATCTCGGCCATCACCTGCTCGCCTACTTCTGGATGCTCGCCCGCGACGTCCTGCGCTTCCAGTTCGCGCTCGACAGCGCCGGCGTGATGCCGCTCGGCTCCGGCGCCCTGGCCGGGGTCAACTGGGAGATCGACCGCGACGCGGTGGCCGCCGACCTCGGCTTCGAGCACGTCAGCCACAACTCGATCGACGGCGCCTCCAACCGCGACTTCGTCCTCGATTACCTCGCCGCCGCCTCGGCCTGCGCGATGCACCTCTCCCGGCTCGGCTCGGAGATCGTCATCTGGTCCAGCACCGAGTTCGGCTTCTGCCGGCTGGATGAGACCTTCTCCTCGGGCTCCTCGATCATGCCGCAGAAGGTGAACCCGGACTCGGCCGAGCTCTTGCGCGCCAAGAGCCCGCGGGTGGCCGCCTCCTACGCGACCCTGCTCGGCGTCATGCACGCGCTGCCGCTGACCTACGGCAAGGACATGCAGGAGGACAAGGAGCCGCTGTTCGACGCGATCGACACGGTCGAGGCCTGCCTCGACGCGACCGCGGGGATGCTGGCCGGGATCGAGTTCGACCGCGGCCGCATGGAGGACGCCTCCAGCGATGAGATGCTGGCTGCGACCGAGGTCGCCGACCTGCTGGTCCGCCGCGGTGTGCCCTTCCGCGAGGCGCACGGAATCGTCGGCGGGCTGGTCCGCGAGGCGGTCGAGAGCGGGCGCTCGCTCTCGGAGCTGGAACCGGAGGAGCTGCGGCAGCGCTCCGAGCACCTCGACGAGGCCTACTACGAGGTCCTGCAGCGCAGCAGCTGGCTGGAGTCGAAGGCGATCGCCGGCGGCACCGGCTCGGCGCCGCTCGCCGCCCAGCTCGACGAGGCGAGGGAGACGCTGGCGGCGGTCAAGGCCCGGGTGCTCGAAGAGCGCGCCTGACCGTGCCGGCGGCGTCGGGGCAGCGGCTGCAACCCGCCTTCTTCGATCGCTCGGTGCACGAGGTGGCGCGCGAGCTGATCGGCTGCCGGCTCTTCTTCGACGGCGTCGGTGGCACGATCGTCGAGACCGAGAGCTACGAGCGCGACGACCCCGCCTGCCACGCCTACGTCGGCCTCACCGATCGCACCGAGGTCCTGTTCGGACCGCCCGGGCGCGCCTACGTCTACCTCTCCTACGGCATCCACAGCCTGCTCAACGCCGTCGCCGAACCCGAGGGCGAGGCGGCGGCGGTGCTGATCCGGGCCCTGGAGCCGACCGCCGGGCTGGAGGTGATGCGCAAGCGACGGGGGGACCGCCCCGACGGCGAGCTCTGCTCGGGCCCCGGCAAGCTGACCGAGGCGCTCGGGATCGGTCTCGAGCAGAACGATGCCGACCTCGGCCGCGACCCCTTCCTGCTGCTGTTGCCCGACAGCGCCGCGCCGGACGTTGTCACCGGTCCGCGAATCGGGATCACGAAGGCGGTCGAGCGCCCCTGGCGCTTCTGCGCCGCCGGCAGCAAGTTCGTATCGAGAAGCCTGCCCCGGTAGGGGTGGAGCGTCTTGTACTTTTTCGGCGCTCACCATCACGGCCAGCCGCAGGCGCCGTCGAAAAAGTTAAGCGGAACCCCTACCGGGGCAGGCTTCAACCAGCCGTGACGCCGCCGCCCGTCGCAGGAGCAGCTTCCGGGGAGGCTTCGGGAGCCGTTTCGGTTTCAGGCGCGGCTTCGGTTTCCGGCGCCGGCGCGCTTTCTTCGCCTTCCGGCGCCGCTTCGTATTCGCCGCCTGATTCGGGGGGGACGTAGGGTTCGTATTCGCCCGGTTCGAAGTCTTCGCCGTTCTCCTCGGCTGCTTCGCGCGCCTCCTTTTCGGCCGCGCGGTTGGCCTTGATCTCCTCCCAGGCGGACATCACGCTGGCCCAGATCAGGGCCGGGAAGGTGCCGCCCATCACCGGGCCGCCGTTGTAGAGGGTCGTCATCGGGGTCGTCGAGTCCGGGTAGCCGACCCAGACGCAGGCGGTGGCTTCGTCGCTGATCCCACCGCAGAACCAGGCGTCGCCGTTGTTCTCGGTCGTGCCGGTCTTGCCCCACTGCCCTTCGGCGCCGATCTGGGCGTTGGTGCCGGTGCCGCTGGAGACGACCGTTTCGAGGATCCGCCTCGCTTCTTCGGCCACGCCCTGGTCGATCACCTGCTCGTGGGTGGAGTCGTTGTCGCCGCCCTTGATCGTCTGGTCGTCCTTGTCGGTGACCTGGATGTAGGAGACGGGGCTGTCGCCGGGCCGCGGCGCCAGGGTGCCGCTGACGCGGTCGCCGTCGTTGCCGATCGTGCTGTAGGCGTAGGCCCACCCGACCGGGGTGACGCCGATCTCGAGCCCACCGAGGACCATTGCCGGGTTGGTCGAGATCGGGTCGTCGTAGCCGGCCTTGTGGATCGTCGCAGCGATCGAGCGGGTGCGGTCGGCGACGGTCTTCCCCTTCAGACCCTCGAGCGCGAGCTGGGCGTAGATCGAGTTGTCGGAGTTGGTCGTCGCGCAGATGATCGAGCAGGAGCCCGCGTAGAGATCGCCGTCGTTGGTGACCGTGAAGACTTCCTGCCCGTTCTTGCCGAAGTGGAATTCCTGCGGCGCCGATTCGTAGACGGTTTCCGGCGAGATTCCCTCTTCGAGGGCGGTCAGCAGCGTGAACGGCTTGATCGAGGAGCCGGGCTGGCGGTGGCCCTGGGTCGCCAGATTGAAGGGCTTGGTCTCGAAGTCTGGCCCTCCGACCATCGCCTTGATCCCCGCGTTGCGGTTGTCGATCACGACCACCGAGGCGGTTGCGGGCGAGTAGCCGAGGTAGGAGTTGACCGCTTCTTCGGCCGCTTCCTGCAGGCCGAGATCGAGCGTCGATCTGACCTTGAGCCCGCCGAAGAAGGCCTTCGAGGCCCCATAGCGTTCGACCAGCTGCTGGCGCAGGTAGGCGGTGAAGTAGGGGGCCTTGGAGTCGAGCGTAGGTGGTTCGATGGCGCTCGGCGAGGGCAGCGCCTGCTTGCTGCCTTCTTCGAACTGCTCCTGGGAGATGTAGCCCTGTTCGTACATCTTTTCCAGCACCAGGTTGCGGCGGTTGAGGCTGTTTTCGGGATAGACCTTGGGGTCGTAGGCGGAGGGGGAGGAGATGCTGGCGGCAATCGTCGCCGCCTCCCAGGGCTCCAGCACCGAGGCGCAGGGCTCGGTCGGGGTCCCGCAGCCGGGATGGGCGGCGCCGAAGAAGGTGCGAGCGGCGGCCTCGACCCCGTAGGCGCCCTCGCCGAAGTAGATCGTGTTCAGGTACTGGGTGAGGATTTTGTCCTTGCTCCAGTGGCGCTCGAGCCGGTAGGCCAGCGCCGCCTCCTTGAACTTGACGAAGAGGGTGCGGGTGTCCTGCGCTTCGAGCGCGTTCTTGACGAACTGCTCGGTGATCGTCGAGCCGCCCTGGGCGGCGCTCTGGCTGAGGATGTCTTTGACCAGGGCACGACCGATGCCCTGGAAGTCGACGCCGCTGTGTTCGTAGAAGCGCGCGTCCTCGATCGCGACCACCGCGTTCTTGACGTTGGGGGAGATCTGGCCCGAGTTGAGCAGGATCTTGTTCTGGTCGCTGGTCAGGGTGCCGATCGGCGCGCCGTTGGCGTCGTAGATCTCGCTGTTCTTCGAGGCCTTGTACTGGGCGAAGTTGTAGATCGCCGGCAGGTCCTGGGAGACCGCGGCCATCATCCCGAAGACCATCGACCCCAGCGCCAGGATCCCCAGCCCGAGCAGGACGAAGAGCACGCGCAGCTTCTTCAGGCGGGGCTTCCGCCGCTCGGGTGGGCCGGGGCTGACCGGCACCGTGGGGGGAGCCGGGGGCGCGGGCGGAACGTCGCCGCCGCCACTCGACCGGCGCTTTAGTCCTAGGACAGCCATCAATAAGAGAGAACGCCCGAGGACCTCAGCGGCCATCGAGCGGAGGCGGCAGTCTAGCATTGCGCCGATGTCGGATCTGGCGCGTAACGCGGTCGATGTGCTGCCCGAGGGCAGGCTCGCGGAGCAGTTGGCGGGCGATCGACCCCTGCGGGTGAAGCTCGGGATCGATCCCACCACCGCCGACATCCACCTCGGCCACACGGTCGTGCTGGAGAAGCTGCGCGAGTTCCAGGACGCCGGCCACCAGGTCGTACTGATCATCGGTGACTTCACCGCCCGGATCGGCGATCCCAGCGGGCGCTCGAGCGCGCGGCCGCTGCCCGAGCCGGAGGAGATCGAGGCCAACGCCGCCACCTACCAGGCGCAGGCCTTCAAGCTGCTGGACCGCGAGCGGACCGAGGTCCGCTTTAACAGCGAGTGGCTGCGGATGGAGCCGGAGGCGCTGCTCGGCCTGCTGGCGCGGACCACCGTGGCCCGCCTGCTCGAGCGCGACGACTTCCAGAAGCGGATGGCGGCGAACCAGCCGGTCGCCGCCCTGGAGCTGCTCTACCCGCTGCTGCAGGGCTACGACTCGGTCGCGGTCGAGGCCGACGTCGAGTTGGGGGGGACCGACCAGAAGTTCAACCTGCTCTTCGGCCGCGACGTCCAGGCGGCGTACGGGCAGGCCCCGCAGTCGATCCTGACGATGCCGATCCTGGTCGGGACCGACGGCGTGCAGAAGATGAGCAAGTCGCTCGGCAACTATGTCGGCGTCACCGACGCGCCGGAGGAGATGTTCGGGCGGCTGATGAGCATCCCCGACGAGGCGATGGACGACTACTACCGGCTGCTGCTGGGCGAAGCGCGCCCCGAGCGGCCGCCGAACGAGGCCAAGCGAGCGCTGGCGCGGCGGCTCGTCGACCGCTTCCATCGAGAGGGCGCGGGCGCCGCGGCGGAGGAGCACTTCAACCGGGTCTTCGTCGAGCGCGCAGCGCCGGAGGAGATGCCGGAGGTCGCCCTGGCCGAGTATCTCGGCGACGGCGACGGCCGCGTGCACCTGCCGCGCCTGCTCGCCGGCGCCTTCGGCCTCAGCTCCAGCGAGGGGCGGCGCCTGATCCAGCAGGGCGGTGTCAAACTCGATGGCGAGCCCGTGGCCGCCGACGCCCTGGACCTGGAGGCGAGCGGGCTCGAGGGGCGGGTTCTTCAGGTCGGTAAGCGGCGTTTCGCTCGCCTCGTGGCTGGCACAGCCTGAGCCTCGCCTCGGGGCACTAGGCAAAGGACCGCCGCAGCGCTATACTCCCCGGTCCTTTCTGGGGCTTCCCTGAGGGGCCCCATGCGCGAAGGGCGGCGAGACCCGTCGTGGAGGCGCAGCGGTCTTTGAAAACTGAGCAGCGTGCACTCCGTAGACCCATCAACAGGTCTGCGGATTGTTTGAGCCCGAACCATTCGGCCACGTCAGCGTGCCGGATGGTGTATTTGAAGTACCTCGTCATACCGGTCGCCGCACTTGTGTACTCGGCGGCCACATAGGCATGACAGGCTCTCTGTAAAAGTAACTTTCACGGAGAGTTTGATCCTGGCTCAGGACGAACGCTGGCGGCGTGCTTAACACATGCAAGTGGTGCGACGAACCAGGGCTTGCCCTGGGGCTAAGCCGCGAACGGGTGAGTAACACGTGAGTAATCTGCCCCGATGACCGGGACAACCCGAGGAAACTCGGGCTAATACCGGATGTGGTGCACAGGCTTAAGCCCGTGTACTAAAGGAAGCTTCGGCCTCCGCATTGGGAGGAGCTCGCGGCCCATTAGCTTGTTGGTGGGGTAACGGCCTACCAAGGCAACGATGGGTAGCTGGTCTGAGAGGACGATCAGCCACACTGGGACTGAGACACGGCCCAGACTCCTACGGGAGGCAGCAGTGGGGAATCTTGCGCAATGCGCGAAAGCGTGACGCAGCAACGCCGCGTGGGGGAAGACGGCCTTCGGGTTGTAAACCCCTTTCAGGAGGGACGAAGGTTCACCGGTGAATAGCCGTGTGGATTGACGGTACCTCCACAAGAAGCTCCGGCTAACTACGTGCCAGCAGCCGCGGTAATACGTAGGGAGCAAGCGTTGTCCGGAATCATTGGGCGTAAAGCGCGCGTAGGTGGCTCCATAAGTCCGTTGTGAAAGTCAAAGGCTCAACCTTTGAAAGCCGATGGATACTGTGGAGCTAGAGTACGGAAGAGGCGAGTGGAATTCCTGGTGTAGCGGTGGAATGCGCAGATATCAGGAGGAACACCAATAGCGAAGGCAGCTCGCTGGGACGTTACTGACACTGAGGCGCGAAAGCGTGGGGAGCGAACAGGATTAGATACCCTGGTAGTCCACGCCGTAAACGATGGGCACTAGGTGTGGGAGGTGTCGACTCCTCCCGTGCCGTCGCTAACGCACTAAGTGCCCCGCCTGGGGAGTACGGCCGCAAGGCTAAAACTCAAAGGAATTGACGGGGGCCCGCACAAGCAGCGGAGCATGTGGTTTAATTCGACGCAACGCGAAGAACCTTACCTGGGCTTGACATGTTGGTGACCGCCGTGGAAACACGGTTTTCCTTCGGGACACCATCACAGGTGGTGCATGGCTGTCGTCAGCTCGTGTCGTGAGATGTTGGGTTAAGTCCCGCAACGAGCGCAACCCCCGTTCCATGTTGCCAGCATTTAGTTGGGGACTCATGGGAGACTGCCGGTGACAAACCGGAGGAAGGTGGGGATGACGTCAAGTCATCATGCCCCTTATGTCCAGGGCTACACACGTGCTACATTGGCGCATACAAAGGGCAGCAATACCGTGAGGTGGAGCAAATCCCATAAAGTGCGTCTCGGTTCGGATTGGAGGCTGAAACTCGCCTCCATGAAGGTGGAGTTGCTAGTAATCGCGGATCAGCAATGCCGCGGTGAATACGTTCCCGGGCCTTGTACACACCGCCCGTCACACCACGAAAGCGAGCAACACCCGAAGCCGGTGGCCTAACCGCAAGGAGGGAGCCGTCGAAGGTGGGGCCCGTGATTGGGGTGAAGTCGTAACAAGGTAGCCGTAGCGGAAGCTGCGGCTGGATCACCTCCTTTCTAGGGAGATTTCTCTAGAACGTCGACCGGGCTCCCCACTGACCAAGTGTCGGTGGGAACGCTGCTCAGTTTTGAGAGACCACCGCGGAAGAACTCCGCGGTGCGCCTCGGTGGACCTTGAAAACTGCACAAGGCAAAGATGGGTATTTGATTTCGACCTACACACTTATGTGAGTAGGTCGCTCACCGTCAAGATAGTAAGAGTTTACGGTGGATGCCTTGGCACCAGGAGTCGAAGAAGGACGTGGACGGCTGCGATAAGCCGCGGTAAGGCGCTGAACAGCCATTGACCCGCGGATTTCCGAATGGGAAAACCCGGCGCCGGTAATGCGGCGTCATCCGGTGGTGAATTCATAGCTACCGGAAGGGAACCGGGCGAACTGAAACATCTAAGTAGCCCGAGGAAAAGAAATCAACCGAGACTCCCTTAGTAGTGGCGAGCGAAAGGGGATCAGCCCAAACCTGACAGATGTAAGCGGGCACGCGTTGTCTGTCGGGGGTTGTAGGGCGTCATGCCCGAGCCGTGCCTGGCTCGGCGGCAGTTACAAAATCAGGCGTTAGCCGAAGCGAGTGGAACCTCGCACCACAGAGGGCAATCGTCCCGTAGGTGAAAGCGCGCTGATCTGTCGATTGACGTTCCTGAGTAAGACCGCACCCGTGAAACGCGGTCTGAACCTGGGGGGACCACCCTCCAAGGCTAAGTACTACCTGGTGACCGATAGTGAACTAGTACCGTGAGGGAAAGGTGAAAAGAACCCCTGAAGGGGAGTGAAATAGTACCTGAAACCGTAGACTTACAAGTGGTCGGAGCACCTTCGGGTGTGACGGCGTGCTTTTTGCATCACGAGCCGGCGAGTTACTCGTCAGTGGCAAGGTTAAGCGATGAGCGGAGCCGTAGCGAAAGCGAGTCTGAACAGGGCGACACAGTCACTGGCGGTAGACCCGAAACTGAGCGAGCTATCCATGGGCAGGCTGAAGCGGGGGTAAGACCTCGTGGAGGGCCGAACCGACCTAGGTTGAAAACTGGGCGGATGACCTGTGGATCGGAGTGAAAGGCTAATCAAGCTCAGAGATATCTGGTTCTCTCCGAAATATATTTAGGTATAGCCTCGAGTAATTGTGTTGCGGCCGTAGAGCACTGTTTGGATTAGGGGCCCTACCAGGTTACCGACTTCAGGCAAACTCCGAAGACCGTTACATTTAACTCGGGAGTCAGTGTGCGGGGGATAAACTTCGTACGCGAGAGGGAAACAACCCAGACCATCAGCTAAGGACCCTAAGTGCTAGCTAAGTGGCAAACGATGTCCGAATGCAGAGACAACCAAGAGGTTGGCTTAGAAGCAGCCACCCTTGAAAGAGTGCGTAACAGCTCACTGGTCAAGTGTTCGGGCGCGGATAATTCAACGGGGCTCAAGCTAGCCTCCGAAGCTATGGGTGTGCAGGCCTGCGGGCTCTGCACGCGGTAGGAGAGCGTTCCAGTTGCGTGAAGCGGAATCGTAAGGCTCCGTGGAGCGGCTGGAAGTGAGAATGCCGGCATGAGTAACGAAAGTGGGGTGAGACTCCCCACCACCGATTGTCCAAGGTTTCCTGAGTAAAGTTCGTCTGCTCAGGGTTAGTCGGGACCTAAGGCGAGGCCGAAAGGCGTAGCCGATGGCCAACAGGTTGATATTCCTGTACCACGTCGTTTCCGTTATGACCGATGGGGGGACGGGGAAGGGTAAGGGAACCCAGGCGATGGTCGTCCTGGGGCAAGCACGTAGCCAGTCGCTGTAGGGAAATCCGCAGCGGCGTTTTGACGCGAGGTGCGATGCCAGCTGGCTTGACCGCCGGCAAGTCCCCGATCCCATGCCTCCAAGAAAAGCCTCTAGGCAGGATTCGCGTGCCCGTACCGATAACCGACACAGGTGGACAAGTAGAACATACTGAGGTGAGCGAGCTAACTCTCGTTAAGGAACTCGGCAAAATCGTCCCGTAACTTCGGGAGAAGGGACGCCCCGGTAGGGTGAACTCCATACGGAGGGAGCTCGAGGGGGCCGCAGTGAATTGGTCCAACCGACTGTTTACCAAAAACACAGGCCTCTGCTAAGTCGTAAGACGACGTATAGGGGCTGACGCCTGCCCGGTGCCGGAAGGTTACGCGGACTTGTTAGCGCTTCGGCGCGAAGCAGTGAAGCTAAGCCCCGGTAAACGGCGGCCGTAACTATAACGGTCCTAAGGTAGCGAAATTCCTTGTCGGGTAAGTTCCGACCTGCACGAATGGCGTAACGAGTTGGACGCTGTCTCAACGAGAGGCTCGGTGAAATTAAAGTCTCGGTGAAGATGCCGAGTACCCGCAGCTAGACGGAAAGACCCCGTGAACCTTTACTGCAACTTGATATTGGAGTCTGGGGTATCTCGCTCAGGATAGGTGGGAGACAGTGAACCAGTGGCTTTGGCCGCTGGGGAGTCACCCTTGAGATACCACCCTTGGTAGTCTGGGCTTCTAACACCGCGCCGTGATCCGGGCGGTGAACAGTGTCAGGCGGGCAGTTTGACTGGGGCGGTCGCCTCCTAAAGAGTAACGGAGGCGCCCAAAGGTTCCCTCAGCACGGTTGGAAATCGTGCGTAGAGTGTAAAGGCAATAAGGGAGCTTGACTGCGAGACCGACGGGTCGAGCAGGAACGAAAGTTGGGCTTAGTGATCCGGCGGTAGCAAGTGGAAGCGCCGTCGCTCAACGGATAAAAGGTACTCCGGGGATAACAGGCTTATCGGTTCCAAGAGTCCACATCGACGAACCGGTTTGGCACCTCGATGTCGGCTCGTCGCATCCTGGGGCTGGAGTAGGTCCCAAGGGTTGGGCTGTTCGCCCATTAAAGCGGTACGCGAGCTGGGTTCAGAACGTCGTGAGACAGTTCGGTCCCTATCTGCTGTGGGCGTTGGAGAGTTGAGAGGAGTCATCCCTAGTACGAGAGGACCGGGATGAACATGCCGCTGGTGTATCTGTTGTCCTGCCAAGGGCATCGCAGGTTAGCTACGCATGGAACGGATAACCGCTGAAAGCATCTAAGCGGGAAGCCGTCCTCGAGATGAGCTCTCCCATCCCCTTGAGGGAGTAAGACCCCTGGTAGACCACCAGGTTGATAGGCCGGCGGTGCAAGCGCAGCAATGTGCTCAGCCGACCGGTACTAATGGGTCGAGGGCTTGACGGATATTTTCAACTACCTATTGAAGCCTTGTGCGGTTTTCAAGCTCCACCGGGGCGTCGTCTCGCAAAATTCCGGTGGCACATAGCGAGTGGGAGACACCTCTTCCCATTCCGAACAGAGCAGTTAAGCCACTCTGCGCCGATGGTACTTGGGGGGCAACCCCCTGGGAGAGTAGGTCGCCGCCGGTTCTTTTTAGCGGTCCGCGCCGGAATGGGGCGCGGGCTGCGGCGCCCGATTTGCGGCGCCTGACGTCCCGGTCGATCGGCTCGCGTAGCGCTGCTACGCCACGCCGTTCGCCCGAGACGTCAGGCTTGCATCTCGGACGCCTCGCTTCCGCACCGCATTCCGGCGCGGACCGCGGAAGAGGCCAGATTCCTCGAGCAGGTTGCACTGGGCACTGCGAGCGCTGGCTCTCGTGGGGCCGGCGAGGTGGGGCGAGGTCGGCTCTGCGCAGCCCTGGCGAGTTCTCCCAACGGGCTCCTCGAGTCCGTACTCGCCGAGGGTTGCGAAGTCGATCATCAGGTCGGCGGCGTTGGCCAGTTGTTTGGTTAGCGTTTGCTTAGAATCGAACATGGGTTCGTAAGGTACGGCTACCCTCGGACGGCTTGTCGAAACTGCAATGCGGTTTGCATTTCGTGCCTGAGAGGGCCCGTTTCGGCGTAGAGCAGCGCTACTGGTCGCCAGTAGCGCTACGGACCCCAGAAGCGCGGTTGGGAGACGTATCGGCGGCGCTCTGCTGTGGCCTGGAGCCACGCTCCGCGGCGTCTCGCTGGGTGGATCCTACGTCCCCCTGCGGTGAATTTGCAAATGCGAGGATCAGGCGGGCGGTCTGCGCCGGTTTCTCGACGTTCGGGGAGTGGCCGGAGCCGCGGATCAGGCGGGTCTGGACCCCCGGCACGTCAGCCGCGTATTCGGCCAGCGCTGCGGCGGGATCTTCGATGATCTGCTCCTCGGCGCCCATCATCACCAGCAGCGGCTTGCCGGTCTCGCGCATGCGCTGGT
Organism: uncultured Thermoleophilia bacterium; assembly: GCA_963720455.1. GTDB lineage: Bacteria > Actinomycetota > Thermoleophilia > Solirubrobacterales > 70-9 > VAYN01. Next base: position 700,476 of record OY970392.1, read on the forward strand.
CCAGGGGCGCTTCGTTGACGAAGTCCTCCGAGCCGGTCGGGGAGTCGTCGTAGGAGCTGAAGGTCATCCGCTTGACGTCCTCGACGAAGGCGTCGGGAACGTCGAAGCCGGGCGCGAAGGCGACGCCGAGCCCGTCGCGGACCGCGAAGTCCGGCTTGATCTGCCACAGGGCCTCACCGATCACCGGGGCGAAGGCGAGCCCGGCTATGAACCCGAGGCTGCTGCGCGAGTGGTCCGGGGCGGTGTCAATGATCACCACGCGGTCGACGAGGTCCGGGTAGCCCTGGGCGAGGCCGGTGACCACGGCGCCGCCGAGCGAGTGGCCGACGACCTCGGCGTCGCGCACCTCGAGCCGCTCGAGCGCCTGCGCCACGACTTCGGCCTGGTGCGGGATCGTGTAGCCCGAGCCGGGCTTTTCGGAGCCGCCGTGCCCGAGCAGGTCGATGGCGACGACGCGATGCTCGCGCGTGAGGATCGGCATCACCCCGTCCCACCAGTCGATCGCGCAGCTGAAGCAGTGGACGAGGACGATCGGGGCGCGGTCGCGAGGGCCGCGGTCGACGACCTGGACCTCACCCGCCGGCAGGTCCAGCAACCTGCCACCCGGCACGGTCACCTCAGCCGACTTCGTCTTGTCGTCGACGACGAGTGCGTTGACGACGAGCAGCACGACCAAGCCGACCACGACCCCGATTCCGATCTTCCAGCCTCTCCCCATGCCGGTCGTTACCCTAGCCGAGACTATGGAGAAATTCGTTATCGAAGGCGGAGCGCCGCTCTCCGGAGAGCTGACGGTCGCCGGCAACAAGAACGCCGCCCTGCCGATTCTCGCCGCCTGCCTGCTGACCGAGGAGGAGCTGTTGCTGCACCGGGTGCCGCGAATTCGCGATACCGAGGCGCAGATCGCGCTGCTGGAGCAGCTCGGGGTGGAGGTCGCCTGGGTCGCCGACAACAGCGTCCGGCTCTGCGCCCGCAGCGTCACCGAGGCAGCGGTCGACGAGGAGCTATCGAGCCAGATCCGCGCCTCCTTCCTGCTCGCCGGCCCCTTGCTCGCCCGCTTCGGCGAGGCGCGGATGCCCCCGCCGGGCGGCGACTTCATCGGCCGCCGCCGCCTCGACGCCCACCTCGACGCCTTCAAGGACCTCGGCGCCCGCGTCGACGGCGGTCGCTGGATCGAGCTGGCCGCCCCCGGCGGCCTCTGTGCCTGCGAGATCTTCATGGACGAGCCCTCGGTGATGGGTACCGAGAACGCGTTGATGGCGGCGGCGCTGACCCCGGGGCAGACGAAGATCTCCAACGCCGCTTCGGAGCCGCACGTCCAGGACCTGGCCCGGCTGCTGACCAAGATGGGCGCCCGCGTCGACGGGATCGGCTCCAACGTGATGGTCGTCAACGGCGCCGAGAGCCTGGCCGGCGCCGAGCACGCGATCTCGCCCGACCACATCGAGGTCGGCAGCTTCATGGCGCTCGCCGCCGCCACCGGCGGCGAGCTGCGCATCCGCGATGTCGAGCCCGCCGACCTGACCATGGTCCGGCGCCAGTTCCGCCGCCTCGGCCTGCGCTCCGACATCGACGGCACCGACGTGATCGTGCCGCCGGGCCAGAACCTGGAAGTCGAAGCCGACCTCGGCGACGCGATCCCGAAGATCGAGGACGGCCCCTGGCCCGCCTTCCCCGCCGACATGACCTCGATCGCGCTGGCCCTGGCGACCCAGGCCAAGGGCGAGGTCCTGATCTTCGAGAAGATGTTCGAGAACCGCCTCTTCTTCGTCGACAAGCTGGTCGCGATGGGCGCTCGGATCACGCTGTGCGATCCCCACAGGGCGATCGTCAGCGGTCCGAGCCGGCTTCACGGCGAGCGTGTCGAGAGCCCGGACATCCGCGCCGGGATGGCGATGCTCATCGCCGCCCTGGCGGCCGACGGCACCTCGGAGATCGGCAACATCCGCCAGATCGACCGCGGCTACGAGCAGATCGACGAGCGCCTGCGCGCGCTCGGCGCCCAGATCGAGCGCGTCTCTGCAGAGGTCCCTGCCTAGCAGGGCTTTCCGCTCGTCTCTCGTAAGGTCAGCCGGATGATCCATCCGATCCCGCCAGGAACCCGAGACGTGCTCCCAGAGGAGATGCGGGAGCTGCGGCGCCTGCAGCGCTCGTTCGTCGACCTCTTCGAAGAGCGCGGCTACGGCGAGGTCGCGACGCCGGCGATCGAGTACGACGCCGTCCTGGCGCGCGGCGAAGGCCGCGGGGCCGCCGGCGCCTACCGCTTCTTCGACGGCAGCGGCGATCTGCTCGCCCTGCGCTCCGACATGACCGTGCCGATCGCCCGCCTCGTCGCCAGCCGCTTCGTCGACACAGAGCCGCCCCTGCGCCTCAGCTATCTGGCCAGCGCCTACCGGGCCGTGCGCCCGCAGCGCGGCCAGATGCGCGAGTTCGTCCAGGCCGGCGTGGAGCTGATCGGCGAGCCGGCCCCGCGGGGGACGGTGGAGATCGTCGAGGTGCTGGAGGCGGCGCTGGACGTCGCCGGCCTCGGCCGCGCCGTGATCGGGCTCGGCGACGCCGATCTCTACCGCCAGCTGCTGACCGAGTTCGGGGTCGAGGGCGAGGCGCGCGACTCGATCATCACCCGGCTGGCCACCCACGACCTCGTGGGGCTGGAGGCGGAGCTATCGGAGGTCGAGGGGATCGGCAAGGAGCAGGTGGCGACCTGCGTCACGCTCTCGCAGCTGCGGGGCGGCAGCGAGGTGCTGGCGGAGGCCCGGCGGCTCGGCGGCGGCGCGGTCGAGCGCGCGACCGCACGGCTGCAAGAGACCTACGAGGAGCTCGAGCGCCGCGGCGTCGCCGAGCGGGTTCAGATCGACCTCGGCCTGCTGCGTGACCTCGGTTACTACAGCGGCGCCATCCTCGAGGTCTACGACCCGGCGCTGGGGCACGTGCTGGGCGGGGGCGGCCGCTACGACGGCTTGATGAAGCGCTTCGGGATCGACCTGCCGGCGGCCGGCTTTGCCCTCTACCTGGAGCGGGTCCACGTCGCCCAGATGGAGGAGGAGTCGCGGCGAGGGGGGAGGAGCGATGAACTCCGAGATCGCCGGGCTCGGCCAGGCCAAGGCCGACGGACCGCTGAAACTGGCGGTTCCGCGCGGCGCCCTCTTCGGCGAAACCCTGGACGTCCTCGACGCGGCCGGGATCGACACCAGCGGTCCCCGCGGCGACTCGCGCTCCCTGATCTTCGAGACCGGCCCGATGACGCTGGTGACGATGCGTCCCTCCGACGTGCCGACCTACGTCGAGGCCGGCGCGGCAGACGTCGGCATCACCGGCAAGGACGTGCTGCTGGAGCAGTCCGACCGCCTCGTCTACGAGCTGCTCGACCTCGGCTTCGGCCGCTGCCGCATGGTTCTCGCCGGGCGCAGGGGCGACGAGCGCCTGGGCGAATCGCAGCGCCGCCTCGGAATGATGCGGATTGCGACCAAGTACCCGCGGATCGCCGAGCGTCACTTCGAGGCGACGGGGCGGCAGATCGAGCTGATCGAGGTCAAGGGCTCGGTCGAGCTGGCGCCGCTGATCGGGCTCGGGGACGGCATCGTCGACCTGGTCGCGACCGGGCGCACGCTGGAAGAGAACGAGCTCGAGGTGCGGGAGGAGATTCTCGAGTGCACCGCCCGCTTCGTCGCCAACCGCGTCGCCCACAAGCTGCGCGCCGCCGAGGTCGACGAGCTGACGGCGAAGCTGCGCGAGGCGGTGGCGGGATGAAGGTGAGGCGATTCGAGTGGGAGGGGGCGGACACGACGGCGGAGTCCCTGCGCGCCTGGGCCAGGGAGGACCGAGATGACTTTGCGATTGTCGATGCAGTCGGCAAGATCGGCGGAGCGGTCTTCGCGGAACGTGACGCCGCGTTGCTGAGCCTGACCGCGCGTTACGACGGCGTGCAGCTGACGCGGGAGCAGATCAGGGTCGACCCCGCCTACGCCGAGGCGGCCCTGCGGGCGCTCCCGGAGGCCGAGCGCGAGGCGATGGAAGTCGCCGCCGCCAACATCCGCGCTGTTGCCGAGGCACAGGCCCCTTTCGAGGCGACCACCGTCGAGCTGCCCCAGGGCCACACCGTCGATCTCCGCGAGACGCCGGTCGCCGCCGCCGGCATCTATGCGCCGGGTGGCCGCGCCACCTATCCGTCGACGGTCCTCATGTGCGCGATCCCGGCCCAGGTCGCGGAGGTCGGGCGCATCGTCCTCGTCTCGCCGCCGGGCGAGGATGGGCGTCCCTCGGACCCGATCCTGGCGGCCGCCGCCCTTTGCGGAATCGAAGAGATCTACGCGATCGGTGGCGCGCAGGCGATCTTTGGCCTCGCCTACGGCACGGAGACGATTCCGCGCGTCGACGTGATCGTCGGTCCCGGCAATCTCTGGGTGCAGGAGGCGAAGCGGCGCGCCTTTGGTACGGCGGGCATCGAGTCCTACGCCGGTCCCTCGGAGCTGATGGTGATCGCCGGCCACGACGCCGACCCCGACTGGATCGCCCTCGACCTCTGCGCCCAGGCCGAGCACGGCGCCGACAGCCCGCTGGTCGTCACCGCTGTAGAGGAGCACGTCCTCGACCTGATCGAGGCCGCCGTGGCCTCGGCCGTCGGCTCCCGCGACAGCGTCACCAGCGCGCCGCTGGCGCTCACTCAGGTCCCCGACGCCGAGGCGGCGATCGAGCTCGCCAACGCCTACGCGCCCGAGCACCTCGAGCTGGCCGAGGAGGACGCGGCGCTGCTTGCCGACCGGGTGCGGACGGCCGGCTGCGTCTTCGTCGGCCGCTACGGCGCCACCGCCTTCGGCGACTACGTCGCCGGCTCCAACCACGTGCTGCCGACGGCCGGCGCCGGTCGTTTCTCGGGCCCGCTCGGTCCTGGTGCCTTCCGCCGCAGGATCTCGGCGGTCGAGATTCCCGCCGCTGCGGCGGCGAAGCTGGCGCCGCATGTCGATGCCCTCGCGAAAGCGGAGGGTCTTCCCGTCCACGGCGAGTCAGCGATGATTAGGAGCAAGTGATGAGCAGGCAGGCGAAAAAAGAGCGCAGCACGGCCGAGACGCAGATCAGGCTCTCGCTCGACCTCGACGGAGGGGAGGCGAGTGCCGCGACCGGCGTCGGCTTCCTCGACCACATGCTCGACCTGCTGGCACGGCACGGCCGGCTCGGGTTGAAGGTGGAGGCCAGCGGCGATCTCGAGACCGGCGCTCATCACACCGTGGAGGACGTCGGCATCGTGCTCGGACAGGCGCTCGACGAGGCGCTCGGCGACCGGGCCGGGATCCGCCGCTACGGCTCCGCGACGGTGCCGATGGACGAGTCGCTGGCCGAGTGCGCAATCGACGTCTCCGGGCGGCCGTTCTGCCACTTCGACGCCGATCTGCCGACCACCTCGATCGCCGGCTTCGACACCGAGCTGGCCGAGGAGTTCTTCCGCGCCGTTGCCAACAGCGCCAAGCTGACCCTGCACGTCTCGGTCCGCTACGGCACCAACGCCCACCACATGATCGAGGCCTGCTTCAAGGCCTTCGCCCGCGCCCTGCGGGTGGCGGTTTCGATCGACCCCGAGGAGACCGGCGTGCCCTCGACCAAGGGGACGTTGAGCCAGTGAGCGCGCGGATCGCGATCCTCGACTACGGGATGGGCAACCTGCGCTCGGTCGAGAAGGCGCTCGAGCACGTCGGCGTCACCGCCACGATCACCCACGACCACGGTGAGGCGCGCGCCGCCGACGGGTTGATCCTGCCCGGGGTCGGCGCCTTCCCGCGGGCGATGGAACGGATCCACGAGCGCGGCCTCGACGAGCTGATCGCCGAGCGGCATCTGGCTGGGGCGCCGATCCTCGGTATCTGCCTCGGCCTGCAGCTGCTCTTCGACGCGACCACCGAGCTCGGGGGCGCCGCCGGGCTGGGCCTGCTGGAGGGCCCGGTCGGGGAGCTGGAGGCAGACGGCCTCAAGGTTCCGCACATCGGCTGGTCGCCGGTGCGCTGGGAGCGCGACTCGCGCCTGACCGAGGGGATCGCCTCCGAGACGCCGTTCTACTTCGTGCACTCCTTCACCCCGCAGCCGGCACCCGCGGAGCTGCTGGGCAGCGCTGCCTACGGCGCCCGCTTCGCCTGTGCGGCCGAGCGCGACAACGTCTTCGGCGTCCAGTTCCACCCGGAGAAGTCGAGCGCGGCCGGGTTGCGGCTGCTCTCGAATTTCGCCGGGGTCTGCGCGGCAGTCCCGGTGTGATCCTCTACCCGGCCATCGACATCCGCGGCGGCCAGGCGGTGCGCCTGCTGCAGGGCGACTACGAGCGCGAGACGGCCTACGACGCCGACCCCCTCGACGCCGCGAAGCGGTGGGCGGGAGAAGGCGCCGAGTTCCTCCACGTCGTCGACCTCGACGGCGCCAGGGCCGGCGAGCCGCAGAACCTGGAGGCGGTGCGGCGGATCGCCACCGCGGTCGAGTGCCCGATCCAGGTCGGCGGTGGCCTGCGCGGGATGGATGCAGTCGACGCCGTGCTGGACGCGGGGGCGGAGCGGGTCGTGATCGGGACCGCGGCCTTGCGCGACCCCGAGTTCCTGGCTGCGGCGCTGGACAAGCACCGAGAGCATGTGGTCGTGTCGGTCGACGCCCGCGGTGGCAAGGTCTCCCTCTCCGGTTGGACCGAGACCAGCGACGTCGACGTTGCCGACGCCGTCGGCGATCTGACCGAGCGCGGCGCCTCACGCTTCCTCTGCACCGCAATCGAGGTCGACGGCACGATGGAGGGCCCGGCCCTGGACGAGCTGAACCGCATCGCCGCCGCCACCCCCGCCCAGGTAATCGCCTCCGGCGGCGTCGGCAACCTCACCCATCTTGAAGCCCTCGTCCGCGACTCAGCTCCGAACATTGAAGGCGCAATCGTGGGCCGAGCCCTCTACGAGCGAAGGTTCACCGTCTCCCAGGCAATCGCGGCTCTTCGGATCTAGCAAATAACAGCTGAGGCGCCGGAGCGCGCGGGGTGCCCCTCCCACAGAGGCTCAAACACCAAGGCCGCGCAGTACACAGCCCGATCTGCTGCGCAACGGTCTCTGTGGGAGGGGCACCCCGCGCGCTCCCCACCTCTACGCTTGTCCCATGGCCCTCAAACGCGTCATCCCCTGCCTCGACGTCGACGCCGGCCGCGTCGTCAAGGGCACGAACTTCGTCGGCCTGCGCGACGCCGGCGACCCGGTCGAGCTGGCCGAGCGCTACGACGCCGAGGGCGCCGACGAGCTGGTCTTCCTCGACATCACCGCCTCGCACGAAAAGCGCGAGACGATCGTCGAGCTGGCGCGGCGCACGGCCGACAACGTCTTCATCCCCTTCACGATCGGCGGCGGCATCCGCTCGGTGCAGGACGCGCAGGCGGTGCTCGACGCCGGCGCCGACAAGGTCTCGGTGAACTCGGCGGCCCTTGCACGACCGCAGCTGCTGGGTGAGCTGGCGGCGCAGTTCGGCGCCCAGTGCGTGGTGATCGCGATCGACGCCAAGCGGGAGGAGGTCGGCTGGGGCGTCTACGTCAACGGCGGCCGCACCAGGGTCGAGGGCCAGGATGCCGTCGAGTGGGCGGCGGAGGCCGTCGATCTCGGCGCCGGCGAGGTGCTCCTGACCAGCATGGACCGCGACGGGACCAACGACGGCTACGACATCGAGCTGACGCGAGCGGTGGCGGAGGCGGTGCCGGTGCCGGTGATCGCCTCCGGTGGCGCCGGCGAGCTCGGGCACCTGAGCGAGGCGATCGCCGAGGGTGGCGCCGACGCCGTCCTCTGCGCCTCGATCTTCCACTACGGGCGCTACCGGGTGCGTGAGGCAAAGGAGCGCCTCGCCGCCGATGGCATCCCGGTCCGCCTCTAGGTTCGAGCGATGGAAAACCTCGCCGAGGACCTCCGTCGCGCCTATCCCGAGCTCGACGCGGTCCGCAGGGCCGCGACCGCGCCCGTCTACGTGGTCGGCGGCGCCGTCCGCGATCTCCTGCTCGGACATGGCCGCGCCGACCTCGACCTCGTCGTCGAGGGAGACGCCGCCGCTCTCGCGGCGCGGCTGGGGGCCGAGGCGGTCGAGCACGAGCGCTTCGCCACCGCCAAGGTGAGGCTCGACGGTCACGAGATCGACCTCGCCAGCGCTCGCGCGGAGACCTACGCGCGGCCGGGAGCGCTGCCGGAGGTGACCGTGCCCGCCGAGATCGAGGCCGACCTCGGGCGCCGCGACTTCTCGATCAACGCGATGGCGATCCCGCTCGCCGGGGAGCCGCAACTGATCGACCCGCACGGCGGCCGCGCCGACCTCGATGCCGGGCTGCTGCGGGTCCTGCACGCCGGCTCGTTCGTCGACGACCCGACCCGGGCGATCCGCGCCGCCCGCTATGCGGCCCGCTTCGGCTTCGCGCCGGTGCCGGAGACGGAGCGGCTGCTGCGGGCGGCGGATCTGGCGACCGTCTCGGCCGACCGCAGGGAGGCGGAGCTGCTGCGACTGGCCGCGGAACCGACCGCCGCGCGTGGCTTCGCCCTGCTCGCTGAGTGGGAATTGGTGGAGCCACGCGAGGGCGGGGTAGAGCTCGCCGCGAAGGTCGGCGAGCTGCTGGCGGCGCCGCCCTGGGCCGAGCTTGCTCCGCGCGGGTCGGCGCTGCTCGCCGCGGCGTTGGGGCCCGTGGGGGGCGAGCGAGCGCTGGCGACGGCCACGCCGGCGCGGCCGTCGGCGGGTGTGGAGGCCGCGCAGGGCCACGACGCGATCGAGCTGGCGCTCGCACGAGCGCTCGGAGCCGAGTGGCTCGACGCGTACGTCCGCGACTGGCGAACGGTCGAGCTCGAGATCGACGGCGACGACCTGATCGCGGCCGGGGTCACCAAGGGGCCTGCCGTGGGCCGTGGCCTGGCCGAGGCGAAGCGCCAGAAACTGGACGGCGAGATTTCCGGTCGCGCCCAGGAGCTCGCCGTTGCGCTGGCCGCCGCGAAGTCCAAATAGGTCGATGGGCCTGAAACGTTGGCCATCTGGACGTTATCGGCCCATCGGCCTTGCATCTGCTTTGTTACGGGCATGGAGTGGCGTGAAGCCGATGGTTTGCGGTGGCTGGAGGCCGACCTGAATGGGGCGCAGGCCGTGTTCACCACCCGCCTCGGCGGCCTCAGCGAGCCCCCCTTCGACGGCCTCAACCTCGGTGTCCTCACCGACGATGCGAAGGAGAACGTGGTCGAGAACCGCGGGCGCCTGGCGGCGGCGCTGGGGCTCGACCCGGCTGGCATTCCGATCGGGCTTCAGGTGCACGGCGCCGAGATCGCCACTCACGCCGGTCCGCAGGAACCGAGCCCGTTCGCAGAGCCAGGGAGCGAGCTTCCCGAAGTCGACGGGCACGTGGTCGCCGAGCCCGGTCTGGCGCCGCTCGTGTTCGTCGCCGACTGCCTGCCGGTGGCGCTCGCCGGCCCCGGTGGGGTGGCGATGCTGCACTGCGGCTGGCGCGGTCTCGCGGCGGGCATCCTCGCCTACGGCGCCGAGGCGGTCGGCGCCACCGACGCCGCGATCGGCCCCGGTATCGGCCCCTGCTGCTACGAGGTCGGCCCCGAGGTCCTCGACGCCTTCGCGCACCTCGGCGCCGGCGTTACCCTCGCCGGCGCCCCCAAAAGCCCAAAACCGCCTGCCCATGGGCCGATAAGTCCACCCTGCGTGCACTTATCGGCCCATGGCGCCTGGATTTGCCCGAGGTGGCCCGTCGGGCGCTTCGCGCCGCCGGCGTCGGGCGGATCCAGAGCGCCGGTCTCTGCACCAGTTGCGAGTCGGGGCTGTTCTTCTCCCACCGGCGTGACACGGGGCGCACGGGGCGCCAGGCCGGGCTGGTCTGGATCGAACCGGAGGGGGCCGAATGCCGGGACTGATCCACGGCATCGAGGCGGACAAGGTGCGGGCGAAGCTCGCAAGCGTGCGCGAGGCGGCCGGGGAGGACGTCGAAGTCCTGGTCGCGACCAAGTACGTGCCGCTGGAGGAGATGGGCGTGCTCGCCGAGGCCGGCGTGCGCCTGGTCGGGGAGAACCGCCAACAGGACCTCGCCGCCAAGCACGAGCGCTGGGGCGGCGCCTTCGAGTGGGACTTCATCGGCAACCTGCAGAGCCGCAAGCTGAAGCACATTCTTCCCCTCTGCCGGCTCGTCCACTCGGTCGCCACCGACTCCGTCCTGGCTCAGCTCGCCCGCCACGGGGATGCCGACACCGAGGTCCTGGTCGAGGTCAACATCGCCGGCGAGGAGGGCAAGGGCGGGGTCGCGCCGGAGGACCTCCCAGCCTTCGTCGAGCGCTGCCCGGTTACGGTCGGCGGCCTGATGACGATGCCGCCGTTCAGCCAGGACCCCGAGGTCTCGCGGCCGCACTTCGCGCGCCTGGCGGAGCTGGCCGCCGCCAACGGCCTGCGGCGCCTCTCGATGGGGACCTCGCAGGACTGGTCCGTCGCCGTCGAAGAGGGAGCGACGATCATCCGGCTGGGCACCGCGCTGTTCGTGTGAATCGTCGCTAACCTCCCGCATAATTCGTAAAGGAGTCGGCTCATATAGGCCGAAACACCGATACCGATGGCCCTACGCGACACCTGGCATAGAGCACTGGTCTACTTCGGCCTCGCCGAGGATCACGACTACGGACCCGAATACGAGGAAGATTTCGAGCCGGAGACCGGCTCGGAGGAAGTCTTCGAGGCGCGCCGCGAGCGCGATCAGGGCTCGGTCCGGCGACTGCCTACGTCTCGCCGCGCGCGCCGCGACGAGATCGACGACATCTTCGCCGACGACGAGCCGATCGCCGCCAGCCGCACGCGCACGCTGCGCCCGGTCGACAACGGCGGCAACGACATCCAGGTCCACCTCGTCATCCCGCGCAACTTCAACGACGCCCAGCAGGTCGCCGACCAGTTCAAACGCTCGGTACCGGTGATCCTCAACCTGCAGACCGCCGACCACGAGCTCTCGAAGCGGATGATCGACTTCTGCTCCGGCCTCACCTACGCCCTCGACGGCGGCATGCAGCGGATCGCCGAGAAGATGTTCCTGCTGACGCCCCGCAACGTCGAGGTCTCCGCCGAGGAAAAGGCGAGGCTGATCGACAAGGGCTTCTTCAACCAGTCCTAGCCGACGGCCGGCCACTAGGCTGGCGACCATGATCGTCGGTTTCGTCGGGTCGGGAAGCATGGCTGCGGCGATGGCCCGTGGCTGGAAGGGCGAGTTCGAGCGGATGCTGTTCTCCGACGGCGGCTCCGGCCGGGCGCGGGTGCTGGCCGAGGAGGTGGGCGGTGAGGCCGTCTCCAACTCCGAGCTGGGGGAGAGGGCCGACCTGGTGGTGCTGGCGGTCAAGCCGGCGATGCTGGAGCAGGCCGCGGCCGAGCTGGCGGGCGCCCGGATCGTGATCTCGCTGCTCGGAGCGACCTCGCTGGACGCAATCGCCGCGGCCTTTCCAGCCGCCGAGGTCCACCGGGTGATGCCAAACGTCGCGGTCGAGGTGCGGCGGGGCGTGCTCTGCCTGGCAGGGCCGGCCGCGCCGGCGGTGCGGGAAAAGCTGGAGCTGCTCGGGCACGTGGTCGAGCTGCCCGACGCGGACTTCGACACCGCCACCGCGGTGATGGGGTGCGCACCCGCCTACCTGGCACTGGCGATCGAGGCGATCGCGGGCGCGGGGGCGGAGGACGGGCTGGACGAGGAGCTGGCGCGCGAGCTGGTGGTCGAGGCGACCGCCGGCACCGCGGAGCTGCTGCGCAGCCGCCATCCGGCCGACGTGCGCAAGGCCGTCGCCTCGCCCGGCGGCAGCACCGAGGCCGGGCTCGAGGCCCTCGACCGCGAGGGGGCGCGGGCCGCCTTCGAGGCCGCGGTGCGCGCCTCGCTGAAGAGGATGCGGCGATGATCCCGCTGGCGCTCAGCCGCGGTGACCTCGCCACCTACGTAAACGCGATCTTCATCGTCTACATCATCCTCATCTTCGCCAACATCCTCATCTCCTACGTGCCGCGGATGCCCTACAACCCGTACCTGCGGGTGGTCCTCGACTTCATCACCGAGACGACCACCCCCTACCTGAACTTCTTTCGCCGCTTTCTGCCACCGATCGGCGGCGGCGGTTTCGCGCTCGATCTCAGCCCGATCGTCGGGATCATCGTCCTCTTCGTGGCGCAGAAGATCCTCGTCGGCCTGATCGCAGGGTGAGCGCCGCAGCGCGTGCCTGGTGCCTCGCGGGCGCGCTGTGCGCCCTCGTCGTCGGCGCCGACCAGGCGGCCAAGGCGATCGCCGAGGCGAACCTGACGGTCGGCGAGAAAGTCGACCTGCTCGGACCGCTGGGGCTGACGCTCACCCACAACCGCGGCGTCGCCTTCGGCCTCGCCGGCGGGGCGGGGGCTCCGCTGGTCCTGCTCGCCCTCGTCGCACTGGGGGTGGTCGGCTACCTCTTCGCGCGCGACCCCACCCGGCCCTGGATGTGGGTCGCGACCGGGCTCCTCGCCGGCGGCGCGATCGGAAACCTCGTCGACCGGGTCGCCGCCGACGCGGTCACCGATTACATCGACATCGGCAGCTGGCCGGCCTTCAACCTGGCCGACATCGCGATCACGTTCGGCATCGTGCTGCTGGTCCTCCTGTATCTGCGCGAGGCCGAGAAGGAGCCCGGGAGTGGCTGAGCCGGGGCTGCGCGTCGTCCATCTCGACGAGGCACTGGCGGTCGTCGACAAGCCCGCCGGGCTGGTCGTGCACCCGGCTCCCTCGCACAGCGGTCCGACCCTGGTCGACGAGCTGGCGGAGATCCTCGGTGGCGGCGCCGACCCGGAGCGCCCCGGCATCGTGCACCGCCTCGACAAGGGCACCAGCGGGCTGCTCGTCGTCGCCCGTGGCGAGGAGGCGCACGCCGCCCTGCAGGCCCAGGTCCGGCGCCGCGAGGTCGAGCGGATCTATCTGGCGCTGGCGGGCGGCAGGCTCGGCTCTCGGACCGGCACGATCGACGCCCCGATCGGCCGCGCCGCGCGTCAGCGGCACCGGATGGCCGTCTCCGGCGCCGCCTCGCGCGAGGCGAGGACGCATTTCACGGTGTTGGAGCTGCTGGACCGGGAGAGCTACCTCGAAGCTCGCCTGGAGACCGGGCGCACGCACCAGATCCGCGCCCACTTCGCCGCCATCGGCCATCCCCTGACCGGCGATCCCACCTACGGCGGAGCAGTTCGCTACGGCCTCGAGCGTCAGTTCCTGCACGCCCACCGCCTCGCCTTCGAGCACCCGCTCAGCGGCGAGCGCCTCTCGTTCCGCTCGGAGCTGCCCGCGGACCTCGCCGCCGCCCTCGACGCGGCCCGCGCCGCATAGCGCGCCCCTCTACAATCGGCCGCTCAAACCAACCCCCGTTCGACAGCGAACCGGATCCTGCCTGGCGCCCTGCGTCAGGTCCGGCCAGCGGGACGGGAGAGCTTCGCCAAACACAAGGAGATTCGATGCCAGAGGCAGGCCTCACCGAGCTGCTCCAGGCCGGAGTGCACTTCGGCCATCAAACGCGTCGCTGGAACCCGAACATGCGCCGGTTCATCTTCGGCGAGCTGGACGGGATCCACATCATCGACCTGGTCCAGACCGAGGCGTTGCTGGAGAACGCGCGCCGCTTCGCCGGCGAGCTCGCCAGCGGCGGCGGCACGGTGCTCTTCGTCGGTACCAAGAAGCAGGCCCGCGACACGGTTCAGGAGTGGGCCGAACGCTGCCGTATGCCGTACGTCAACAAGCGCTGGCTGGGTGGCCTGCTGACCAACTTCAACACGATGTCGGGCCGGATCGCCCGCCTGCACGAGCTCAACGGCTGGAAAGAGGAGGGCAAACTCGACCTGCTCCCGACCAAGGAGCGGATGGGGATGGAGGCCGAACTCGCCAAGCTCGAGTTCAACCTCGGCGGCGTGCGCGACATGGACCGCCTGCCTGACGCGGTCTTCGTCACCGATCTGAAAACCGAGGAGATCGCGGTCCACGAGGCGGCTCGCCTGCGGATCCCGATCATCGGCCTGGTCGACACCAACTGCGACCCGACCCCGGTCGACTTCGTAGTTCCCGGCAACGACGACGCGATCCGCTCCTGCCAGCTGGTCATCGGCACGATCGGCGGCGCCGTCGAGGAGGGCTCGAGCGCCTGGCGCGTGCAGGAGGAGAAGCGCATCGCCGAGGAAATGGCGCGCCGCAAAAAGGACGAGGAAGAGCGGAAGAAACGCGAGGAAGAAGAGAAAGCTCGCGTGGAAGCCGAGGAGGCGAAAAAAGCGGCTGCCGAGGCCGAGGCTCAGGCGAAAGCGACCGCGGATGCGCAGAAAAAAGCGGCGCAGACTCCTTCGCAGCCGCCGGCACCGCCCAGGGCCCCGACTGAGGAGCCGCGGGCCGCGGCGAAAGCCGTGGAGCCCCAGGCCGCGGGTCCTGTCGTGGCGGGTGACTCCTCGTCCTCGCAAGCTGCGGGCGAGGAGCCACCCGCCACGCCACCCGCGGCAGAGGCGTCTACCGCTGACGCCGAGGTCTCGGGCTCCGAGGCGAAAGCCGAGGCTCCGGGCGAGGCGGCTAAAGCTGAGGAGTCGGCAGCTGAGGCCGAGGCCGCGGACACTCCCGCCGCCGAGGAGAAAGCTCCCGAGGGGGAGTCGACTCCTCCCGAGCCCGCTGAGGAGAAGAAAGACAAGGAGTCGAAATGAGCGTTACGGCGGCTGACGTGAAGGCGCTGCGGGACCGGACCGGGGCGGCGATGATGGATTGCAAAGCGGCGCTGACCGAGGCGGATGGGGATACGGAGCGGGCGATCGAGCTTTTGCGGGTGAAGGGGCAGGCCTCGGCGGCCAAGCGCGAAGGGCGCGGCACCGAAGAGGGCGTCGTCGCCTCCTACATCCACGCCAACGACAGGGTCGGGGCGATGGTCGAGGTCCAGTGCGAGACCGATTTCGTCGCCCGCAACGAGGACTTCAAGGCCTTCGCCTACCAGGTCGCCCTGCACGTGGCCGCGACCGCGCCCCGCTACGTCACGGCCGAGGAGATCCCGGCCGCGGAGCGCGAGGCCGAAAAGAAGGTCTTCGAGGAGAAGGCGCGCGAAGAAGGCAAGCCCGACAACGTCGTCGAGAAAATCGTCGAGGGACAGCTCTCGAAGTGGGCGAGCGAGGTGGCGCTGCTCGATCAGGCCCACGTCAACGCCGAGAAACACGACTCGAAGACGATCGAGGAGCTGCGCCAGGAGCTCGCCGCAAAGACCGGCGAGAACGTCCGCATCGCCCGCTTCGCCTACTTCCGCGTCGGCGAGGAATAAGCTCAGCCCACGTGACCGACTCTCCCGAGCCGCGCTTCGGGCGCATCCTGCTGAAGCTGTCCGGCGAGGCCCTGATGGGCAGCCAGGACTACGGCACCGACGGGGCCGAGGTCGACCGCATCGCCAGGCAGGTGGCGGCGGTGCGCGAGCGCGGCGTCGAGGTCGCGATCGTGGTCGGCGCCGGCAACATCTACCGCGGCCTCGACGGCGCCGCCAGCGGGATGGATCGCGCCACCGGCGACTACATGGGGATGCTGGCAACCGTGCTCAACGCCCTCACCCTGCAGGATGCGCTGGAGCGGCTGGGGCAGCACACGCGGGTGATGTCGGCGATCGACGTCAAGGAGGTGGCCGAGCCCTACATCCGCCGCCGCGCCATGCGCCACCTCGAGAAGTCGCGCGTCGTCATCTTCGCCGCCGGCACCGGCAACCCGTTCTTCACCACCGACACCGCCGCCGCGCTGCGGGCGCTGGAGATCCACGCCGAGGCGATCCTGATGGCCAAGAACGGCGTCGAGGGCGTCTACGACTCCGATCCCGCGACCAATCCCGGGGCGAAATTCATCCCCGCGATCGGCCACCGCGAGGCGATCGAGCGCGGCCTCAAGGTGATGGACTCGACCGCGCTCTCCCTCTGCATGGACAACGACTTGCCGATCTACGTCTTCAACATGGGCGACGAGACCAACATAGATAGGATCGTCTCCGGCGAGAAGGTGGGCACGCTGGTCGCCAGTGCCCCCGCCGAGTGAGCGAGGACGGGAACCAGTGGAGCTGATCGACGAACTTCTCGACGACGCAAAGGGGCGCATGGCCAAGTCGGTCGAGTCGAGTCGGGGCGAGCTCGCCACGGTCCGCACCGGCCGCGCCTCGCCGCATCTGCTCGACCGCATCGTCGTCGACTACTACGGCAACCCGACGCCGCTGAAGCAGCTCGCCAACGTCGCCGCCAGCGACGCCCGCCTGCTCACGGTCACGCCCTTCGACAAGGGAGCGCTGGGAGGGATCGAGAAAGCGATCCAGGAGTCCGACGTCGGCCTCAGCCCGAGCAACGACGGCAACGTGATCCGCCTGCAGATCCCGGAGATGACCGAGGAGCGACGGCGCGAGATGGTGAAGGTCGTGCACGGGGTCGCCGAGGATGGCCGCGTGGCCATCCGCAACGTCCGCCGCGACATCATGAGCGACCTGCGCGAGCTGAAGAAGGAGGGCGAAGCGGGGGAGGACGACGAGCGGCGGGCGGAGACGGCGCTGCAGAAGCAGACCGACGACGCGATCGCCGAGATCGACGCTTTGCTCAAGGGCAAGGAAGAAGAGATCCTCGAAGTGTGAGGGGGCTGCAAACCGGCGCATCTCGGGGTCCTCGGTCGGTCGGCTTGGTCACGCACTTAAGTGCGCTCCCTGCGCCTCCCTCCCTGCGTCCCCCGACCTGCTTGGTTT
Organism: uncultured Thermoleophilia bacterium; assembly: GCA_963720455.1. Taxonomy (GTDB): domain Bacteria; phylum Actinomycetota; class Thermoleophilia; order Solirubrobacterales; family 70-9; genus VAYN01. The sequence goes on from OY970392.1 coordinate 717,188, forward strand.
TCGCCCCCTCACGGGGTTAGGTATCTCCTATGACCGCGCCCAGATACGTAGCGATCATCACCGACGGCAACGGCCGCTGGGCGCAGCAGCGCGGACTGCCGGTCGTCGAGGGGCACCGGGCCGGTGCCGACGTGGTCAAGGAACGGCTGCGTGACGCGGTCGAGCTCGGGATCGAGGAGTTGACCGTGTTCTCCTTCTCGACCGAGAACTGGACCCGCCCGGCCGAGGAGGTCGAGGGGCTGATGCGGATGTTCGGCGAGCGGATCGACCTGGAGACGCCGGAGCTGCACTCCGAAGGCGTGCGGATGCGGTTCGTCGGCCGCCGTGAGGGTGTCGCCCCGGAGCTGGTCGAGCGCATGCGCCGGGCCGAAGAGACCACCGCCGGCAACGACCGCATCTCCTTCTTCGTCGCCTTCAACTACGGCGGCAGGGCGGAGATCGTCGACGCGGCGCGAAGCTTTCAGGGCGGCTCCGAGGAGGAGTTCCGCAACCACCTCTACGCACCCGAGATGCACGACCCCGACCTCCTGATACGAACCAGCGGCGAGCGGCGGATCTCCAACTACCTGCTCTGGCAGTGCGCCTATTCGGAGCTGATCTTCCGCGACGAGCTCTGGCCGGACTTCGACCGCGCCGCCTTCGAGGGATCACTGCGCGAGTACGAGACCCGGCAGCGCCGCTTCGGAGCGAGATCGTGACCGTCGACCTCTTCGACGACGAGATGTTCGAGGACGAGCCGGCACCGGCGCCGCGCCCGCCGCGGCGCCGGCGTGGCCCGCGGGGGGAGACCGTGAAGCGGATCGTCGTCGTCCTGCCCTGGATCGCCGCCGCGATCGCCGTCATCGTCGCCGGCGGCCTCGTCTTCGCCGCCGCGATGCTGGCGATCGGCGCCCTCTGCCTGCGCGAGTTTCTGACGATGACCGCGGATTCGCGCCCGCTCGCGATCCCCGCCTACCTCGCCGTCGCCGCGCTGATCCTCGCCGCCCATTTCGGGACCGCGTTCAACGTGCTGCTGATCCTCGCCGCCTCCTTCCCGCTGCTATTTGCCTTCGGCGCCGACTCCCGCCACCGCGACGGCGTCACCGTCTCGATGGGGGTGACGCTGCTGGGCATCGTCTGGATCGGACTCCCGCTCGTGCACGCGGTCCTGCTGCGCGATCTGCCCGATCACGGAGCCGGGCTGCTGGTGGACGTCCTCGTCGGCACCTTCGTCGCCGACACCGCCGCCTACGCCACCGGCCGCATGTTCGGCAGCCACAAGATCGCCCCCAGCCTCAGCCCCAACAAGACGATCGAGGGGTTGATCGGGGGCTTCCTGATCGGCACCATGGGCTTCTGGTTCGCCGGTCTCTACCAGGACTGGCTCTCCGGCGTGGACGCGCTGATCATCGGCGCCGCGGTCGCCGCCGCCGCCCCGGTCGGTGACCTCTTCGAGTCGATGCTGAAGCGCGATCTCGGCACCAAGGACACCGGCACCCTGTTCGGCCCCCACGGCGGCATCCTCGACCGCCTCGACGCTGTCTTCTTCACCGTCGTGGTCGGCTATTACCTCGCGGTCGCGCTGGTCTACTGAGGTGAGTCTGCAATTGGGCGCCCATGGGGCGACTCAGAGCAGACTCACGTCCTCCGTATCCTCTGGGGACGCATGAAGAAGGTCTTGATACTCGGCTCGACGGGGTCGATCGGGACGCAGGCGCTGGACGTGATCGGGCGCTCCGAGGAGCTCCAGGTCGTCGGGCTGGCGGCCGGTCGCGGTTGGGAGCTGACCGTGGAGCAGGCGCGCGAGCACGGCGTGCCGGCAATCGCCCTGGCCGACGCCGATGCGGCGCAGCGTGCCCGTGCCGCCTGGAGCGGCCTGGTCCTGGCGGGGGAGGACGGGGTGCGCGAGCTGATCGCCTCCTCCGGCGCCGACCTCGTCCTCAACGGCATCGTCGGTGCCGCCGGCCTGGCCTCGACGGTGGTCGCGCTGAGTGAGGGGATCGACGTCGCGCTGGCGAACAAGGAGAGCCTGGTCGTCGGCGGCGAGCTGGTGATGGCGCTGGCTGAGGCGACCGGCGCCCGCCTGCTGCCGGTCGACTCCGAGCACTCGGCGCTGTACCAGCTGATCGCCGCCGAGGCGCCGGGCACGGTGGAGAAGCTGGTGCTGACGGCGTCGGGCGGTCCCTTCCGCGGCCGAACCGACCTCGACGGCGTCGGCGTCGAGGACGCCCTCGCGCACCCGACCTGGAGGATGGGGGGGCGGATCACGATCGACTCGGCGACGCTGATGAACAAGGGCTTTGAGGCGATCGAGGCCCACCACCTCTTCGGCGTTCCCTACGAGCGAATCGACGTGGTCGTCCACCCACAGTCGCTGGTCCACTCGCTGATCCAGCTCAACGACGGCTCCTCGCTTGCCCACCTCGGGTATCCCGACATGCGGGTGCCGATCTCCTACGCCCTCCACTTCCCCGAGCGGGCCGACGTCGCCGTGCCGCAGCTCGACCTCGCTGGCACCGGGGCGCTGACCTTCGAGGCGCCCGACCTTGAGACCTTCGCCTGCCTGCGCCTGGCCCTCGAGGCCGGCGAGGCGGGGGGGACGGCGCCGTGTGTGCTCAACGCCGCCGACGAGATCGCCGTCGCCGCCTTCCTCGCCGGCAGCATCCCCTTCACCGGCATCGCCGCCGTGATCGAGCGGGTGCTGGGGGAGATGCCGGCCCGGCCCGTCACCCACTTCGAGGACCTATTCGCCGCCGACGCCGAGGCGCGCGAGCGCAGCAAAGAGCAGGTTCGCGGGTTGATGCCGGCATGAACTGGCTCTACATCTTCCTCGGCTTCTCGCTGCTGATCGTCCTCCACGAGGGTGGGCACTACCTCGCCGCCAAGGCGACGGGGATGCGGGTCGAGCGCTTCTTCCTCTTCTTCGGGCCGACCCTGTGGTCGTTCAAACGCGGCGAGACCGAGTACGGGGTGAAAGCGATCCCGCTCGGTGGCTACGTGAAAATCAGTGGCATGAACCCGGAGGAGAAGCTGCCTCCGGAGGAGGAGCACCGTGCCTACTACAGGCAGAAGGTCTGGAAGCGGATCGCCGTCGTCGCCGCCGGGCCGGTGGTGAACATCGTCCTCGCCTTCGCAATCCTCTTCACCGTCTACCTGCTCAATGCCCAGCAGGTCGAGCAGAAGGTCGGACCGATCAGACCGGGGACGCCGGCGGCGAAGGTTCTGCAGCCAGGCGACCGGATCCTCGCGATCGATGGCAGATCCTTCCCCGGGCTCGACGGGGAAGCCCGCCTCGAACGCTTCGGCGAGCAGGTGGCGACCCACAGGTGCGCCGGCGGGCAGGTCGACGGCTGCGTGGCGACGAAGCCGGTCCTGCTGAGGATCAGTCGCGACGGTGAGGTGCGGGTTATCTCGGTCCGCCCCGAGTACGACCAGGCCGAAAAACGCGCCCTGATCGGCTTCGGCTACGCGGTCCGGCCCGAGGACATCAGCGCCGGCACCGCCGCCGACCGCGCCCTGGACTCGATCTGGCTCGTGACCAGCAGAACCGCCTCGATCTTCTCCCGCATCTTCGAAGCGGAGCAGCGCAAGCAGATCTCCGGCCCGGTCGGCATCGGCGATTTCGCCAACCAGACGATCGACGTCGGCGTCTACCCGTCGCTACTGCTGCTCGCCCTGGTCAGCCTCTCGCTGGGCCTGATCAACCTGCTGCCGATCCTGCCACTCGACGGCGGCCACATCTTCTGGGCGGTGGTCGAGAAACTGCGCGGCAGGCCGGTCTCGCTGCGGGTGATGGAGCGGGCGACGGTGATCGGGTTCGCGCTGGTGATGGTGCTGATGGTGATCGGCCTCAGCAACGACATCGGCCGCCTCGGCACCGACGCCTACAACGTCCGCTAGCCACGTCCCGTCAGCACAGTGAAGGCGTAGGAGGCGGGGGAGGGGTCGGCGATGCCCGAGGCGTCGCGGGCGCGCACCTTGAAGAGGTGCCGGCCGGGGGAGAGGGGCTTGGCGGTGAAGGGTGATTTGCACGGGCGGAACGGGCGTTTGTCGAGGCGGCACTCGAACCTGGCACCGGCCTCGTCGGCGCCGAAGCGGAAGGTCGGGGTGCGATCGCGGGACCGCTTCGGCGGCTTTCTGCGCAGGGTCGTCTGCGGCGCGCCGCGTCCCGCGGCGGTTCCGGTGCCGCCGCCGGCGGAGCCACCGCAGCCATGCTCGGAGGGGGCGGTTGCGTTCGAGCGTGGGAGAGGAGCTTCGGGGAAGAAGTCGGCGGCGCTGTTGTCGTGATCGTCGCCTGGCTCCAGCAGGGTGGCGCAGTCCGGGGCGATCGTCCGCCGCAGGGCCGTGCCGGCCGGAATCCCACCGGGGGCGGCCGGCATCCCGGCGGGGCTGGGCAGCGAGCTGCCGAAGCCTCCCCAGGCGACGCAGTCGAGCTGTTCCCAGCAGACGGCACCGCCGGCCGGTTCGAGATCGAAGTCCGCCGCGGTCGCGTCCGGTGCGGGGCCGGTCGGGAAGCTCGACGCATAGGCGGTGTCGGCGACCAGGACCGTCATCTGGGTCTGGCCGTTGGCGACCGGGCCGGGGAAGGTGAAGGTCCCGAGCGTGGCGCCGGTCGCGTCGTAGGCGGTGATCGTGTGCCCGCCGAGTAGGTTCTGCCCGCTTTTGTAGGCCTGCAGGACCACGTAGCTGTCATCGGCAGCGCCTCCCGCCTTCACCTCGCGGACCAGGATCTCGTGGAAGGTGGCCTGGGCGGCCGGAGCGGCGATCAGCAGCGCGGCGAGCGCGGCGCACAGCGGCAGGCTGAATCGGCTCATCGGTCTGACCATACGGACCGACCGGAGAAAAGGTTCAGATCGCCTGGGGAAGCCGTCCCGATACGCTTCGGACGTGGCTTCCAAGCGCCAGATATTCGTCGGCAAGGTGCCGATCGGCGGCGGTGCGCCGGTCGCCGTGCAGACGATGACCAAGACCGAGACCGCCAACCTGGCGGCGACGATGGAGCAGATCCGCAAGGTCGCCGACGCCGGCGCGGACATCGTTCGCTGCGCGGTGCCGCGCGAGCAGGACGTCGAAGCGCTGAAGACGATCGTGCGCGACTCGCCGATCCCGGTCATCGCCGACATCCACTTCAACCACACGCTGGCGTTGAAGGCGATCGACGCGGGCGCTCACTGCATCCGGCTCAACCCGGGCAACATCGGCGGCCGCGAGAAAGTCGCCGAGGTCGCCGAGCGGGCGAACGCCGCAAACGTGCCGATGCGGATCGGGGTCAACTCCGGCTCGCTGCCCAAACACCTGCACGAGCTCGAGCGCGCCTCGCCGGTCGAGGCGCTGGTCGCGGCCGCCGTCGAGTTCGTCGAACTGATGGAGGGCCTCGATTTCGAGAACTTCAAGGTCTCGATCAAGTCGACCAACGTCCCGTACACGATCGCCGCCAACCGCCTGCTGGCGGAGAAGATCCCCTACCCGCTGCACCTCGGCATCACCGAGGCGGGGACCAAATGGTCGGGCTCGCTCAAATCGGCGGTCGGCCTCGGCACGCTGCTGGCCGACGGGGTGGGGGACACGATCCGGATCAGCCTCTCGACCTTCCACGCCGAGGAGGAGGTCAAGGTCGCCTGGGAGATCCTCAAGGCGCTGCAGCTGCGCGAGAAAGGCCCGGTGCTGATCGCCTGCCCCACCTGCGGCCGCCTCCAGTTCGACATGGACTCGGTCGTGGCCGAAATCGAGCAGCGGCTGGAAGGCTACGAGGAGCCGGTCGAGGTGGCGGTTCTCGGCTGCGCGGTGAACGGGATCGGCGAGGCCAGCCACGCCGACTTCGGCATCGCCGGGGCCAAGAACGAGGGCCTGATCTTCGCCGGCGGAAAGCCGCTGCGGAAGGTCCCGCAGGCGCAGCTGGTCGACACCCTCTTCGAAGAGATCGACAAGTCGCTCGACCGCGGCGGCGAGGTCGAGTTCGATGAGGCCGAGTCGCGCGAGGGCGCCGAGTGGGTGGCCCGCATCGAGGAGGAAAACGCCGGCGACCTGACCCCCGAGAAGATCGCCGCGATGGAGCACGAAGCGGCGCAGAAGGGCGAGTCCGATCGGGTCCTGCTGGATGAGAAGGCATCGCCAACCGCCGGGAGACGGTTCACGCGAGCCTGACCGCTGCGGCCGGCGGGTCCTGTCACGAGGGGACAGACCTGCGGGCGAGGTATTCGTTCTCGGTCTGTCCCCTCGTGCCACCCGCCGGAGGAGCGGGATAGGTTTCACGGATGACTCGCCTCAGCCAGGCATTCCTCCCCACCTTGAAGGAGGCCCCGTCGGATGCGGAGGCCCTGTCTCACAAGTTGATGGTGCGGGCGGGGTTGATCCGCCAGCTCGGGGCGGGGCTTTGGACGTATCTGCCCGCTGGCTGGCGGGTGGTGCGGAGGGTCGAGGCGATCGTGCGCGCGGAGATGGAGGCGATCGGGTGCCAGGAGATGCTGATGCCGGTGCTGCAGCCGGCGGCGCCGTGGGAGCAGACCGGGCGCTACGGGATCGACGAGCTGTTCAAGCTCGAGGATCGGAAGGGGTCACCGATGGTGCTGGCGATGACCCACGAGGAGGCGGTGACCTACCACGTCGCTCGCGAGGTGCGCTCCTACCGCGACCTGCCATTCATGGTCTTCCAGATCCAGACCAAGGAGCGCGACGAGCCGCGACCGCGGGCCGGCGTCCTCCGCACCCGCGAGTTCACGATGAAGGACGCCTACTCCTTCGACCGCGATGAGGAGGGGCTGGCGCGCTCCTACGAGGCCCAGGCCGGGGCCTACGAGCGCATCCTCGACCGCTGCGGCCTGCGCTGGCACAGGGTCGAGTCGGACGTCGGGATGATGGGGGGGTCCGGCGCCGACGAGTACATGGCGCCGTGTGCGGCGGGGGAGAACGAGGTGGCGCTGGCGCCCGGCTACGCGGCCAACCTCGAGGTCGCCGCCGCCACCGCGCAAGCGGTCGAGCTGCCGGCGCCGCTGCCCGCGGTCGAGGAGGTCGACACGCCGGGCCTGACCAAGGTCGAGGAGGTGGCTGCTGAGCTCGGGCTGCCGCACGGCGCCTTCATCAAGACGCTGCCGATCATCGTCGAGGGCCGGGGGATGGTCCTCGTCCTCCTCCGTGGCGACCACCGGCTCAACGAGATCAAGCTGCGCAACGGCATGAAGACCGACTTCCGCCAAGCAAGCCGCGAGGAGATCGAGGATCAGCTCGGCCCGATCGGCTACCTCGGCCCGGTCGAAAGCAACCTGCCGATCATCAAGGACGCGGCGCTCACCGGCGACTCCTATGTTTCCGGCGCCAACAAGCCGAACACCCACCTGCGCGGCATCGACCCGGTCCGGGACTTCGAGGCCTACGAGATGGACGTGCGCACGGTCGAGGCCGGCGACACGGCTCCGGGCGGTGGCACGATCGAGATCGAGCCGGCGATCGAGGTCGGCAACATCTTCAAGCTCGGCAGCCGCTACTCGGAGCCGCTCGGCGCGACCTACCTCGACGCGGACGGTCAGGAGCGGCCGATCGCGATGGGCAGCTACGGGATCGGGCCGGCGCGCATCGTCGCCGCCGCGATCGAGCAGGGCGCCGACGAGCGTGGCATCGTCTGGCCACGGGCGCTGGCGCCTTGGGACGTCCACCTCGTCTCCCTCGCCAAGGCGGGCGAGCCCGAGCGCGAGGCCGCCGACCGCCTCTACGAGGAGCTGCGCGCGGCCGGGGCCGAGGTCCTCTACGACGACCGCGACGCGGGCCCGGGGGAGAAGCTGACCGACGCCGAGCTGCTCGGCTGCCCGCTGCGGATCGTCGCCGGCCGTCGTGGCCTCGCCAACGGGGTCGTCGAGGCCTCCGAGCGAGCCACCGGCGCCGAGCACGAGCTGCCCGTGGAGGAGGCCGCCGAGCGGGCGCTGGCGCTCCTCCAGGGCATCGATGGCTAACAAGGCGATCTTCGGCCGCGGCCGCGTGCGCCGCCTCTTCGGGCTCGACCGCAGCGGGCCGAAACCGACCTCCACGCGCAGCGGCGAGCCGCTCAACCCCTGGACGATCCCCAACCTGGTCGGGTACCTGCGTCTGGCGGCGCTGCCCGTCTTCCTCTACCTCGCCTACGAGACCGAGGACGGGACCTCGCTGCTGGCCGCGATGGTCTTCTGGGCGATCGCCGCCGGCGACTACCTCGACGGCTTCCTCGCCCGCGTCACCGGCCAGTACAGCCGCATGGGGGCGCTGCTGGACCCGCTCGTCGACCGCCTCACGATCCTCGCCGGCGCCGTCGTCTGCTGGAGCTTCGAGCTGCTGCCTCGCTGGCTCCTCGCCCTGCTCGCGTTGCGTGAGCTGGCGATGCTCCTCCTCGCGCAGTACGGGCTGCGCCACGGTGTCGATGTCGAAGTCAACTGGCCGGGGCGGATCTCGGTCTTCCCGATCATGGGCGGGATCTGGCTCGCCCTCTTCGCCCCCGGCTGGGTGGCGACGGCATTGGTGCTGTGGGGACTGGCGATGGCGATCCTCGCCACGGTGCTCTATGCCCGCACCGGCGTGCGGGCCGTGCGCGCGACACGGCTGCAATCCGACGACCAGACTCGCTGAACCTTCAACCTGCGGTTGAACCTTGGGCACCGCTCGACCTATAATCGTCGCCTGCGCAAACGGAGGCCAGCGGGGCCTCATCAATCAAGGAGCGAGATGGAGGACACCTTTCCCGATCTGGGCTCCCTCAGCGACAAAGAGCTGAAGGACCTGATCGACAAGCTCACGGAGGAGGAGAACGAGATCTCCTACAAGCGGCGCGTCCTGCACGGGAAGATCGACATCCTCCGGGCCGAGCTCGTCAACCGCCTGCGCGACAAGCACGATGCCGGCGAGTCGATGATCTCCGGCGACGACGTCAGCAAGCTGACCGAGATCCTCGCCGGCAAGGCACAACCGGCGCCGGAGGACGACCCCGCGGCCTGAGCGCCGGGAGCCGAGCATGACCGTCCACTGTCCCGAGTGCGGGTTCGTCAACCCCGAGGGCGCCAACTACTGCCAGAAGTGCGGCGCCTATCTGGGTGGCCCGGCGGAGTCCGGCGAGGACCCGACGACGATGACCTACACCGTCGACGACACCGGGGACATGCAGCCGGTCGACATCGACGAGGTGGTCGAGGCCGCCGGGGCGGCGCTGGTCATCCGTGCCGGTGGCGGCCGTGCCGGTGAGAGCTTCAGCATCGACTCCGACCGGGTCAGCATCGGCCGCAGCCCCGACGCCGGCGTCTTCCTCGACGACGTCACCGTCTCCCGCAACCACGCCTTGCTGGTGCGCCGCCGCGACGGCCTCTACATCGACGACCTCGGCTCGCTCAACGGGACCTACGTGAACCGGCGCCGGATCGAGTCGCACCGGCTCGCCGACGGCGACGAGATCCAGGTCGGCAAGTACAAGCTCAGCTATCTGGAGCGTTAGACCCGATGCCCGTCTCCGAGCAGCCCGCCCGCCCGCCCGAATCGGCCAGCCGCCCGCGCAAGGCGCTGACGATCGGCGCCGTCTGCAAGATCCTCCAGAGCGAGTTCGACGACGTCTCGATCTCGAAGATCCGCTACCTCGAGGATCAGAAGCTGCTGAGTCCCCGCCGTACCTCCGGTGGCTACCGCCTCTACAGCCAGGCCGACGTCGAGCGCCTGCGCACGATCCTGCGCCTGCAGCGCGACGAGTTCCTGCCGCTGCGGGTGATCCGCCAAGAGCTGGCGGCCGGCGGCGAGATCGGCCTCGGCGGCGACGGCGACAAGCGCCCGGCCGGCGGCGCCGTGCGGCGGGCGATCCTGGTCGAGACCTCGCGGGCCTACCTGACCCTCGACGAGGTGATCGAGGAGACCGGAGCCCGCGAGGAGCTGATCGCCGAGCTCGAGAACTTCGGCATCGTGCAGCCGGAGAAGCGCGACGGCAAGACCGTCTACGACGAGACCGACCGCGAGATCGTCCGCGCCGCCAACGAACTCTCCCGGGTCGGCGTCGGCGCCCGCAACCTGCGCGTCTTCCGCTCCTCCGCCGATCGCGAGGCGAACCTGCTGGAAGCGCTGCTGGGCCCCTCGCTGCGCTCGCGCAACCCCGAGCGTCGCAAGGAGGCGCTGCAGAGCCTGGAAAGCCTGGCGGCGACGGTCAGCCACCTCAAGCATCTTTTGCTGGTGCGAGATCTGCGGCGCCTCGCCGGCGACTGACGGCCGGCGCGAGTGGCCCGGGTGACCCGCAGCCGCACGATCCCCGCTTCCGTGCCGGAGGTCTGGAAGCTCGTCTCCGATCCCTACAGCCTGCCGCGCTGGTGGCCGCGGGTGAGCCGGGTCGAGAACGTCGAGCAGCGTAAGGGCGGCGGCCGGCGCAGTCAGTGGACCAAGGTGCTGGAGACGGCCGAGGGGCGGGGCGTCCGCGCTGATTACCGCTGCATCAGCTCGGCCGAGAACGAGCGCTACGTCTGGGAGCAGCAGCTGGAGGGCACTCCGTTCGCCCGTCACCTGCGCAGCTCGCGGATCGAGGTCGCGCTGCGGGCGAAGGGGGGCGAGACCAAGGTGGATCTCAGCTCGGTGCAGGTGCTGAAGGGGATGTCCCGGCTCGGCTCGCCGATGATGCGCCGCGGCCAGGGCGAGATCCTCGATGAAGCGCTCGACGGGATCCAGAGGGCGCTGGCGTGAGCGGGCGGGGCGAGTTTATGTCGCATAGCGACAGAAAGTCGCCCCGGCGCGACTCGAAGTGGTGGGGTTGGGGGGATCCGGCGAGCGCGCCGGAGCTCGACGCGGAGGCGCTGGCGGTGCTGCGGGAGCGGATCGGCAGGCTGGAGCCGTGGCCGCTCGCATCGACCCTCGAGGGCTTCCCGCTGCCGGCGGCGCAGCCGCTGCCGGCAGTGCTGACCGAGGCGGTCGGGTCGGGGGCGATCTTCACCGCGGCCGAGGATCGGCTCCGCCACGCGACCGGGTGCGGCTACGCCGATCTGGCGCGTCTCCGCAACGCCCGGCTCGACGACGCCCCCGATGCCGTGGTGATGCCGCCCGACGCCGATTCCCTGCGCCGCGTGCTCGAGATCTGTGCGGCGGAGGGCGTCGCGGTGGTCCCCTACGGTGGCGGCACCAGCGTGGTCGGCGGCATCGAGCCGCTGCGCGGCGCCCACCAGCGCCTGATCAGCCTCGACCTCGGTGCTCTGTGCGAGGTTGAGGTGGACCAGCGCTCGCTGACGGCGCGACTCGGGGCGGGCCTGCGTGGTCCCGAGGCCGAGGCGGCGCTGGGGGCCCAGGGGGTTACGCTCGGCCACTTCCCGCAGTCCTTCGAGTACGCGACCGTCGGCGGCTTCGCCGCGACCCGCTCGGCCGGCCAGGCCTCGAGCGGCTATGGCCGCTTCGACTCCCTGGTCAGCTCGGTCCGCCTCGTCGCCCCGACCGGCGCCATGGAGACGCTGGAGACGCCGCACACCGCGGCGGGGCCGGCGCTGCGGGAGCTGATCGTCGGCTCCGAGGGCGTGCTCGGCGTGATCCCGGACGTGACCGTGCGGGTCCGCCCGCAGCCGCGGGTGCGCCGCTACGAGGCCTGGATGGCGGAGAGCTTCGAGTCCGGCGCCGAGATCGTCCGGGCGCTGGCCCAGGGCCCAAGCCTGCCGGACGTCGTCCGCGTCTCCGACGAGGAGGAGACGCAGGGCTCGCTGGCGCTGTCGGGCCCCCGCGGGGCTGCCGGCAGGCTCTTCGGCGGCTACCTGGGGCTGCGCAAGCGGCGGCAGGGGTGCCTGACGATCGTCGGCTTCGAGGGCGGCGAGGAGTCGGTTGCGCGGCGGCGGGCGCTGGCCGTGCGCGAGCTGCGCGCCGGAGGCGCCGCCTACCTCGGACAGGCGGCGGGGCGCTCCTGGGAGCACGGCCGCTACCAGGGGCCCTATCTGCGCGACACCCTGATGGGGATGGGGGCGATGGTGGAGACGCTGGAGACCTCGCACACCTGGAGTCGGCTGGGGGCGCTGCACCGGGCCGTCGCGGCGGCGATCGGCGGCTCGTTGGAGGCCCAGGGCACGCCGGGCCTCGTCTGGTGCCACCTCTCGCACGCCTACGCCGACGGCGCCTCGCTCTACTTCACGTTCATCGCCCGCAGCCGCCACGGCGAGGAGCTGGAGCAGTGGCGAGCGGTCAAGCGCGCCGCCTGCGAGGCGATCGTCGCTGGCGGCGGGACGATCACCCACCACCACGCCGTCGGCCGCGACCACGCCCCCTACATGGAGGCCGAGGTGGGGCGCACCGGCCTCGACGTACTCCGGGCGGTCAAGGAGCAGCTGGACCCGGCGGGGATCATGAACCCCGGCAAGCTGCTGCCGGGCGCCTGAGCGCTATTCGCCGCCGGCTTCGCGGGCAGCTTTGATCGCGGGGCCGGTGATCGGTCCGCGGAGGACGTCTTCACCGGTGTAGGCGGGCAGGCGTTCCTGCTTTTTCGCCTTCGCGATCTCGGCCTGGTAGGCGGCGTCTTCGGTCAGGGAGACGTCGACCTGGTTGAAGGCGCCGCCGGCGACATAGGCCAGCAGTTCGGTCGGGATCGGGAACTGGGCCGCGATCCCACCCGACTCGGCCACGTTCACCGATCCGACGCGGAGGACGAGTTTCGGCGACTTGTAGAGCCAGATCGTGTAGGAGGAGCCTTTGGGCGAGGGCTCCAGGCCTTCCGCCTGGACCTGGAGGATCACGTTCTTCTTGATGCGGCCGAAGATCGCCCTGCCTTCGGCGTCGCCGCCGTCGACCGGGCTGAGAACCGCCTGCGTCAGGCTCGGGTTGGCGTTCGCCGCATCGCTCGCGGTTTCGCTCGAGGGGGTCTGCGTCTCACCCGAGGTACCGGAGCCGGAGTCGCCCGAGCCGTCGCCGCTGCTGAGGAGCAGGATGACGACGATCGCGAGGACGACCAGGGCGCTGGCGGCGACGGCCGCCCGGGCACCTTTGCCGCTCGGCAGCTCGAAGCCGGAGCGCGGGGGGGTGGTCGCTATGGACGCCGGCGCCTCGGGGGTGGGTTTCGGCGCGGCGGGCTCAGGCCGGCTCGGAGTGGGCGGCGCGCTTTCGGCAGATTCTGGCTTCGGCGGCGCCGGCTTCTCGGCCCGTGACGGCTCCGAGCCGGTGCCCTGCGGCGGTGCCGGGATGGAGGGAGCCGGAATTCCTTCCGCCTCGAGCTCCGCCGCGGCCTCCTGCGCCTTTGCGTACACCTCATCCGGCCCGATCTCGAGCAGGGCGCTGAGGTCCTCGTAGCCCTGCTCGCCGCGCTGCGAGAGCAGCCGCAGCATCGCCTTCTGGTCCTCGCTCAGCGCCATCCTCGGACACCCTATTAGGGTTGCCGCCATGGCCGACGACCCCCGCGGGCTGCGCTCCCACTTCGACGAGCTGGTCGGGACCGAGTGGCTCGACGACGACCCTGACCACGCCCGCGTCCGGGTCGAGCTGCGCGACGAGCTGCGCCAGCCGGTCGGCCTCCTGCACGGCGGCGTGCTCTCGACCCTGGTCGAGAGCGTCTGCTCGCGGGCGACGGCGCTGGCCGTCCTCGACGACGGGATGGCGGCGATGGGCCAGTCGATCAGCGTCAGCTTCATTCGCCCGGTCACCGAGGGCGGCGCCGAAGTCACCGCCCGCGCCCGCCACCGCGGCCGCACCACCTGGGTCTGGGACGCAGAAGTCACAAACGACCAGGGCAAACTCTGTGCTCTCGCCAAAATGACGATCGCCATCCGCCCGCTTCCGGAGACTTAGGGGCGACCCCGACAGGGGTGGAACGTCTTGTACTTTTTCGCGGCCAGCCATTGCCGGTAGCCGCCAGCACAACTCGAAAAAGTTAAGTGGAACCCCTGTCGGGGTCGCCCCTCAGCCCCCGAACCGGTTGGTGATCGGGAGGCGGCGGTCCTTGCCGAAGGCCTTGGGAGTGATGCGGATTCCCGGCGCTGCCTGGCGACGCTTGTACTCGGAGCGGTCGACGAGGCGGATGACCTCGTCCACGGTTTTGGCGGGCATCCCGGCCGCGATCATCTCCTCCCGACCCTGGTCGCGCTCGACGTAGGCCTCGAGGATGCGGTCGAGCAGGTCGTAGGGGGGAAGGGAATCGCTGTCGAGCTGGTTGGGCCGCAGCTCGGCGGAGGGGGCGCGCTCCAGCACGGAAGCTGGCACCAGATCCTTTCCGGCCCTTTCGTTGCGACGCTGGGTGAGTTCGTAGACGAGCGTCTTCGGCACGTCCTTGATCGCCGCGAAGCCGCCGGCCATGTCGCCGTAGAGGGTCGCGTAGCCGACCGACATCTCGCTCTTGTTGCCGGTCGTCAGGACCAGCCAGCCGTGGCGATTGGAGAGCGCCATCATCAGGTTGCCGCGGATCCGCGCCTGGATGTTCTCCGCCGCGAGGTCGGGCTCGGAGGGCCGCGCCGGTGATCCCGCCAGGGCTCGCTCGTAGCCGTCCATCATCGGCTCGATCGGGATCTCGACCAGCTCGCAGCCGAGGTTGGAGGCGATAGTTCGGGCGTCGCCCTGGGTTTCAGAGCTGGAATGAGGAGAGGGCATCACCACGCAGCTGAGTCGCTCGGGGCCGATCGCGTCCGCGGCCAGCATCGCCACCAGGGCGGAGTCGATGCCGCCGGAGAGAGCGACGCCGACGTGGCCGAAGCCGTTCTTGGCGACGTAGTCGCGCAGACCCAGGGTCAGCGCCGCGTAGACCTCGTCGAGGTCGGAGAGCGGCTCGGCGACGGTCCCGGGCGTGGTGGCGGGGATCTCGCAGAGCAGCAGCTCCTCCTCGAACTGGGCGGCGCGGGCGACCAGCTCACCGCCGGGGTCGGTGATGAGGCTCTGGCCGTCGAAGACGATCTCGTCCTGGCCGCCGACGAGGTTGCAGAAGGCGAAGTGGACGCCGTAGGCGCGCGAGCGCTGGCCGAACATCTCAACCCGCTCGCGACCCTTGCCGCGGTGGTACGGCGAGCCCGAGGGGTTGACGATCAGGGTGGCGCCCCCTTCGGCCTCCGCCTCGGCCGGGGGTCCCGGCAGCCAGCAGTCCTCGCAGATCGTCAGGCCGACCCGCTGGTCACCGACGGCGATCGTCATCGGCTCCTCGCCGGGGACGAAGTAGCGCTGCTCGTCGAAGACCGCGTAGTTGGGGAGCCGCATCTTGCGGTAGACGCCACGCACCGCGCCGTCGGCGAGCACGGCGAGCGAGTTGTGGGCCTGGCGTGCGTCGCCGTCTCCCACGGCCGGCTCGGCGAAGCCGACCACGACCGTCATCCCCCCTACCCCGCGGGCGAGCTCCTCGACCGCTCGGGTGTTGGCCTCGAGGAAATGCCGCTTCAGGTAGAGGTCCTCGGCCGGGTATCCGGGGATGCAGAGCTCGGGGAAGATCGTCAGCTCGGCGCCCTCGGAGCGGGCGCGGTCGATCCACTCGGCGATCCTGGCGGCGTTGCCGTCGATGTCGCCGACGGTGGGGTCGATCTGGGCGAGGGCTATGCGCATATCTGCCTCGGGGCGATCACCGCCGAAGTATCCCCGTCGGGGAGGGCGGAGCAAGCCGGGGCGAGCGCTAGGGTGCCGCCGATGCGGGGCCGCCGTCGCCACCTGGTCGGTTTCTCGGCGGCGCTGGCGCTGCTCGTTGCCTCCGTTCCCGTGTCCGCATCGGCATCGACCGGGCTCGCGAGCGCGGTTCCGAGCCTCGCCTCGCCGAGCCAGAAGCCGTTCCTGGCGCCGCAGCCACGGCCGACCGAAACCCGGGCCCGTCCCACCGACGATCCCGACCCGAACCGCAACGCCTACACCGTCCCCGAGGCGCTGCGATCGCCCAGGTGCTCGCCCCACTTCTGCGTGCACTGGGTGGCCGAGGGCATCGACGCTCCCAAGCTCGTCGACGCCGACGCCGACGGCGTCCCCAACTTCGTCGAGCAGGTCCTGCGAATCGCCGAACACGTGCACGAGGTGGAGAACGGGAAGCTCGGCTGGCGTGAGCCGAAGGGCGACGGGCGCCGGGGAGGGGGCCGCGGCAAGACCGACGTCTACCTTTCGCAGATCGGCGGCGAACTGTTCGGCTACGCCGCTCCGGACCGCGGCCAGGCGACCAAGGAGCACCGGATCCCCCGCCGCCTGCACGGCTACCTCGTCCTCGACAACGATTACAGCGCCTTCGAGTTCCCCGGGACGAATGCGGCGCAGGACCTGCAGGTCACCCTCGCCCACGAGTACGACCACATCCTCCAGTTCGGCTACGACGCCTTCCAGGACCCCTGGTTCGCCGAGTCGACCGCGACCTGGATGGAGGACGAGGTCTACAACGGCATCGACGACTACCTGCGCTACGTGCGGCGCTGGGTGCGGCGCTGGGATACGCCGCTGACCGCCAGCTCGATCAAGGAGTACGGATCGGCGGTCTGGAACCAGTGGCTGGCGCGGCGCTACGGCGCCGCGATCGTGCGCCGCGCCTGGGCGCGGGCGATCCACCTGCGCCCCGGGGGCTTCTCCGTCGCCGCCTACGACACCGCTATCCGTGCCGCCGGCCGCTCCGACCTCGGCCACGATTTCGCCCATTTCGCCGCCGCTGTGGCCGAGTGGCGCACCGGCGAGGGGTTCCGCGAGAGCGCGCGGTTCCCGGACATGCCGCGGCAGGGAGCGCTGCCCCTGCACGGGCAGCGGCTGACGCGGCTGCTCGACCACACCACGTTCACGCTGCTGCGCCTGCCCACGCATGGGGGCAGGGCGGTGGTGGTGCGGGCGCTGGCCCCGCGCGGGACCGCGGCGTCGCTGGCCCTGGTCGGCCGCCGCGGCAGCGAGCGCCACGGTCGCACCGTCACCCGGCTCGACTACAGCCGTGGTGGGGGCAGGCTTTCCGTGCGCCTGCGCAATCCGGGCAAATACGACCGCATAACCGCCGCCGTCGTCAACGCCGACGCCAGGGCCAGCGGCTTCAGCGCCCGCCGGCTCGACTGGCGCTACCTGACCGACCGGGTCCCGTTCGAGATCCGCGGCGAGCTGATTCGCTAGAAGCTGGTCAGGGGTGCGACTCGGCGGCGAGGGTGCCGCTGCCGTTGGCGGAGGCCCTGGCCTTGCCGCGCGCCTTGGCGCGCGGCGGCTTCCCCGCGCTGGCGATGGTCTCCGCGGTCGCCGCCTCGAGGTCGAGGGCGAAGCTGTCGAGGTCGGCCATCGCGTCGTAGTCGCCGATCAGGCCGAAGTTGACCTGGCCGTTGTAGGACATGATCCCGACGCAGAGCGCCTGGCGGCGCGCCAGCGGGACCATCGGGAAGATCGACTCCATCTTGCGGCCGAGCACGTAGAGCGGGAACTGCGGCCCCGGCACGTTGGTCACGACCAGGTTGAAGAAGCGCTGCGCCGGCTGCAGACGGGCCGCCTGGGAGGCGATCGTCGAGGGCGCGAAGTCGGTCAGTTTGGTCAGGATCTCGGCCCCGACCGCCTGCCCGGAGGACTTGAGGTCGCCCATCTGCTCGGTGAGGATGTGCAGGCGCTCGACCGGATCCTCACACCAGACCGGCAGCGGCGCCATCATCGCCGAGATCCGGTTGCCGAGCGCCCCGTGCTCTTCCTCGGCACGGACGCTGACCGGCACCATCGCCCGCAGCTCCAGACCCTCGGTGTCGTGACCGCGGGCGCGCAGGTACTTGCCGAGCGCCCCGGCGACGATCGCGAGGATGACGTCGTTGACGGTGCCGCCGTGCGCGTCCTTGACGCGCTTCAGTTCGGCCAGGTCGGCCTGGGTGATCGCGAAGCGACGGTGGGGTCCGATCTCGACGTTGAAGACGCTGCTGGGGGCCGACATCCCGGCGCCGATCATCTTCGAGGTGGCGCCGACGCCGCGCAGGACCTGGCGCGGGCCACGGAGAGCGGCACGGAAGCCACGGACGATCTCCTTCGGGCTGGTGAGGCGCTCGCGCCAGGCGTCGGAGAGCAGCTCGAGGTCGGTCGGTTCGGGGCGCGCCAGCCAGGGTGGGGCGGGGGAGGGAGTTCCCTGCGGCTCGGCGTCGAGATCGAAGAGGACGGTGGTTATGTCAACCCCGGAGACGCCGTCGACGAGCGCGTGGTGGCTCTTGCCGACGATCGCGAAGCGGCCGTCGTGCAGGCCCTCGACCAGCCACATCTCCCAGAGCGGCTTGCTGCGGTCGAGCTGCTGGGAGAAGACCCGCGCCGCCAGGTTGCGCAGCTGCTCCTCGGAGCCCGGCGCCGGCAGCGCGGTCTGCCGCACGTGGTAGTCGAGGTTGAGGTAGGGGTCGTCGACCCAGACCGGCCGGCCCTGGTCGAGCGGGACGAAGCGCAGCTTCTGGCGGAAGCGCGGGACCAGGTGCAGGCGCGAGGCGATGTGGTCGCGGAACTCCTGGTGGGAGGGCGCGGGGCCCTCGAAGACGATCGTCGAGGCGACGTGCATGTGAGCCCCGGCGCGCTCCATGTGCAGGAAGGAGCTGTCGAGCCCAGTCAGTCTTTCGGCAGCCATCGGTTCATCTTCGCATAGGCCGCAAGGTGCGACGAAAGTCGGGTTTTCCCCCTTCATCAAGCCATTTGCACGCCTTCTTGCCGAAACGAGGGCGTGTGAGTGTCGTCACCCTGGCGCCGCCGGGCCTTTTCTACGGTGTTCCTCCACTAAACGAGCGAACCCATCTGCCGAGTCCCCTCGCATCAAGCGACGGGGAGCGGGGGACCCAATTGCCGCGGCGAGAAGCCGCGGCCGGGGCGAATCGGGCGGCGAGCCGCCCGTAGCGAGACCGGCCCGTTGCCGGGGTTGCGAGCCCGTCAGCTAACCCCGTAGGCAGCAAGAAAGCGAGCGTTACGACGATGCGTTACCTCCTGCCCGCGGTGGCGGCTGCCACCGTGCTGTCGATCGGCATTGCGCCGGCCGCGGCGAAGAACTCGCACCAGCACAAGCCCAAGCGGACCCGGTCCCACGTCTCCCTGCACCTCTCGGGGCACACCGTCCTCAGCGGCAACGGGGTGGCCGTCCACGGCAAGGTCCGGCCGGCGGGCCGCCACCGCGTCAAGCTGGTCTTCCGCGGTGCGGACGCTGCGGTCCTGACGACGACGACCAAGGCAAACGGCGCGTTCGCCCTGCGCTGGTCGTCACGGCGGACCGGCAACTACGCGGTCCGGGCGTTCGGGGTCCACGGTCGCCGAACCCGCGGTTCGGTCAGCCCGCCGCGCCGCCTCACGAGCTACCGCTACGCGGATGCCTCCTACTACGGACCCGGTCTCTATGGCAACGGCGTCGCCTGCGGCGGCACGCTGATGCCGGGGACGATGGGCGTGGCCCACAAGACGCTGCCCTGCGGCACCGAGGTGAAGCTGCGCTACCGCGGCCGCACCGTGACCGTGCCGGTGATCGATCGCGGCCCCTACGTCGCGGGGCGCGACTACGACCTCACCGAGGCGGTCAAGGAGCGGCTCGGCTTTCCGGGGGTCGGCACGGTCCTGGCGAACCGCTGAGGGCAGTCAGCCTGGCAGGCTGAGTTGGAGCTGCGGCGCTGGTTCGGCTTCCTCGGCGTCCGCGTCGTGCTCGAAGGAGGCGAGGCGGACGCCGAGCAGCCGCACCGGCCGCGGCGGGTCGTAGGCGCGCAGCAGCTCCAGCGCGGCGGGGCGGACCACCGCCGGGTCGTTGGTCGGCTCCTCGATGGTGTGCGAACGGGTGACGTTGGTCCAGTCGTCGAGCCGGACCTTGATCCCGATCGTCCGACCCTCGAGCTCGCGCTTACGCAGGCGCCGGCAGAGCTCCTCGGCGAGCTCACCGATGTGGCGCTCCATCTCGGCGCGGTCGCCGACGTCGAAGTCGAAGGTGATCTCGGTCGACTGCGACTTGGCCTCGCGGGCAACGGTTACCGGGGTCTCGTCGCGGAGCTGACCACGGGCGTGCAGCCAGGCGCCGGACCGGGGGCCGAAGGCCGCCTCCAGCTCCGCCCGCTCGCAGCGGCCGAGCGCGGCCAGGGTCTCGACCCCCATCGCCTGCAGCTTGACCACCGTCTTCGGGCCGATCCCGGGGACGAGGCCGGGCGACTCGCCGGCGAAGCGCTCCAGCGCCGCCGCGCGTGAGAGAACGACGAGGCCGGCCGGCTTGCCCAGCTCGCTGGTGATCTTCGCCAGCATCCGGCTCTCCGAGATCCCGACCGAGCAGGTCAGGCCGGTCTCCCGGCGGATCTCGCTCGCCACCCGCCGCATCGTCGTCTTCGGCGAGAAGATCCCGGTCAAGTCTAAGTAGGCCTCGTCGAGCCCGACCACCTCGACCGTCTCCACGTTGCGCCGCAGCACCTCCATCACCTGCGCCGAGGCCTCCCGGTAGGCGGGGAAATCCGGCCGCAGGTAGACCGCGTCCGGCAGCCGCCGTCGCGCCACCGACGCCGGCATCGCCGAGTGGATCCCGGCCAGCCTCCGCGCCTCGTAGCTCGCCGTCGTCACCACCGCCCGTGGCCCCGACCCGCAGACGACCACCGGCCTCCCCTTCAGCTCCGGCCGCCGCCGCAACTCGACCGACGCGTAGAAGGCGTCCATGTCGAGATGAGCGATCGTCCGCTTATCGGCCACCCGTCGATGGTAGGAGGGGGGATGGACGCCTCCGGCCTAGACTGGGGGCCGTGGCTTCTCCCGAGGCGAAGAACCTGGAGGCGATCTCGCAGGCGATCGACCAGCACAACTCGAACTGCCCGTTTCCGGCGGCCGAGGTGCGGATGAACCCCTTCGAGGTCGAGCGGTTGGGCTGGGACACGATCCGCGGGCTCCCGGTCGTGCCCGACGGCGAGATCGGCACCGGCCGCTTCCGCATCGTCTGCTCCCGCGATCTCGAGGACGACGGCCTGGAGATCACGGAGGCCGTTGGCAAAGAGTTGGAGACCGCCACCCCGGTCAAGACGCCCTGAGAGGGCGCCGGTCAGCCGCCCTCTCAGACCGAATTCCAGAAATCAATGCCGGATTCTTCGAGCCAGTTCTGGACCTCGATGTTGAGCTGGAAGAGCTCGCCGGTCCAGATCAAGAGCCCCATCGCGATCAGGATCAGGCCGCCGGCGGCGACGATCGCCTGGTAGTGGCGCTTGACGACTGCGAAGGCGATGGTCATGCGGGAGAAGGCAACGGCGGTGAGCAGGAAGGGGATCGCAAGTCCGGCCGAGTAGACGGCGAGCAGGAAGGCGCCGCGGCCGGCCGAGTCGGAGAGGGCGGCGGCAGAGAGGATGGCGCCCAAGGTGGGTCCGATGCACGGCGTCCAGGCGATCGCGAAGGCGGCGCCGGCGACGATCGGCCCGCCCTTGCCGGCGCGTTCGAGGAGGGCATCGACGTGCCACTCCTTGTTGAGCCGGGCGACGAAGAGGGAGGCGACGAAGAGGACGCCCATGGCGATGATCAGCCCCCCGGAGATCTTGGTCAGCAGCTCCTTGTGATCCTGCAGGGTCGAGCCGAGGCCGGTCGCGGTGAGGCCGAGCAGGATGAAGATCGCCGAGAAGCTGGCCACGAAGAGCAGGCTGGGGCCGAGGACGCGGCGCCAGCCGGCGTCGTCGAGCTCACTCGCCGAGACTCCAGTGACCGCCGAGAGGTAGCCCGGCACCAGCGGCAGCACGCAGGGGGAGAGGAAGGAGACGACTCCCGCCGCGAGGGCGGCGAAGATGCCCACTCCAGCGGCAGGATCGGAGCTGAGAACGGCGTTGACCAAGACCCCCCAGATTACCTTCAGCCACCCGCCACCGGCCGGATCGGCCGGGCGTCTCTTCAACGCCGCCGGCAGCGCCCGTCGCCTGCGCGCCTCGCCACTGTTCTCGATCGGGCCCAGCGAGCCGGGGCCGGCACTGCGCCGGGGCGCCCTGCTCGCGGTCCCGATCGCGGTCTCGCTGGCGATCGAGTTCGGCTTCGACTCGCCCACCAAGGGCGCGATCGCCACCGGTGCCCTCCTCGCCGGCTTTCCCGGCATGGACGCACCCGCCGGCCCGCGCGCCGCCTGGCAGGCCGTCTCGGCGCCGCTGATCGGGATCGCCGCCGCAATCGGGATCCTCAGCAGTCAGTCGGCACCGCTCGCGATCCTGGCGATGGGCCTGCTCGGCGCCGTCGCCGGCTACTGCTTCTCGGTCTCGCTGCGGCTGGCGATCCTCGGACTCTCCGTCACCCTGGCGCTGTTGGTCGCCCAGGGCCTCTTCCTGCCGACCGAGGACGCCGCCCCGGCCTTGCTCTGGGCGACGGTCGGCGCGCTCGGGCAGGCGCTCTGGTCGCTGCTCGTCTGGCTCTTCGCCGACCGCGCCGCCGACGATGAGGCAAGCGGCTGGAACTGGGTTGCCGCGCGGGCAGCGCTCGCCTCCAACCTGACCCTGACCTCGCCCAATCTGCGCCACGGGCTCCGCTTCGGGGCCTCGCTGGCGGCGGGCGTCGCCGCCTACCGCCTGCTCGACATGGACGTGCACGGTTTCTGGATCCCCCTCACGATTCTCTTCGTGATGCGGCCGGAGATCGACGAGACCCACCGCCGCCTGATCCTGCGCGCGCTCGGCACCGTGCTCGGCCTGATCGTCGCGACCGCCGCCGCCGAGGCCTTCGCCTCCGACGACCTGGTCTCCGGCGCGATCCTGACTGTCTCCGCGGCACTCGCCTTCGGCCTGCTAACGGTCCAGTACGCGCTGTTCACGGCCGCGATCACGGTCTACGTCGTCCTCCTCAGCGACACCCTCGGCGAGCCGGCGCTGCAGGCGGCGGACGAGCGCGCGACCGGCACCGCGCTGGGCATCCTGATCGCCTTTCTCGCCTTCGCGATCTGGCCGAATCCGGGGGAAGGGGGAGAAGTCCGGTAAATTCCTGGCTACGCAGCCAAACCGCGCCCGCCGGCGTGGCAGACCTCGAGGAGCCAGAGTTGAGCAACCGCACGTTCGTAGTCGGCGTTGGGATGACCAAGTTCGAGAAGCCCGGCACCAAGGAGGGCGACTACCCGGACTGGGCCAAGGAGGCGGGGGAGAAGGCGCTCGCCGACGCCGGCATTCCCTACGAGGACGTCGAGCAGGCCTACGCGGGCTACTGCTACGGCGACTCGACTTACGGCCAGCGCGCGCTCTACCAGCTCGGCCTGACCGGGATCCCGGTCGTCAACGTCAACAACAACTGCTCGACCGGCTCCTCGGCGCTGTTCCTGGCGCGCCAGGCGGTCAAGGGCGGCCTCGTCGACTGCGCCCTCGCGCTCGGCTTCGAGAAGATGGAGCCGGGCAGCCTCGGCGTCAAGTACACCGACCGCACCAACGCGCTCGACAAGCACGCGATGCGGATGTTCGAGATCCGCGACCCCGAGCAGTCGCCGCCGGCGCCGCAGATGTTCGGCAACGCCGGTCGCGACCACATGCAGAAATACGGCTCCAACCCCGACCACTACGCCTGGATCGGGTGGAAGAACCACAAGCACTCGGTCAACAACCCCTACGCCCAGTTCCAGGACGTCTACAGCCTGGAGGAGATCAAGGCGGCGAAGATGATCCACGACCCGCTGACCAAGCTGCAGTGCTCGCCGACCTCCGACGGCTCGGCCTGCGCGATCGTCGCCTCCGAGCGCTACGTCGACGAACATGACCTCTGGGACCGGGCGATCGAGATCGCCGGCCAGTCGATGGTCACCGACCTCTCCTCGACCTTCGCCGATGACACCGACTGCATGAAGATCGTCGGCTCCGACATGTCGAAGACGGCAGCCGATCGCGCCTACGAGGAGGCCCAGGTGAGCCCCGGCGAGATCGACGTCTGCGAGCTGCACGACTGCTTCAGCGCCAACGAGCTGATCACCTACGAAGCGCTCGGCTTCGCCGCCGAGGGCGAGGGCCACAAGCTGGTGGAGGAAGAGGCGACCACCTACGGCGGCGAGGTCGTCGTCAATCCCTCCGGCGGCCTGATCTCCAAGGGCCACCCGCTCGGCGCCACCGGGCTGGCGCAGTGCTCGGAACTGACCTGGCAGCTGCGCGGCCAGGCCGATAAGCGGCAGGTCGAGGGCGCCAAGGTCGCGCTCCAGCACAACATCGGCCTCGGCGGCGCCGCCGTGGTCACCGTCTACAAGCCGGTGGGATAAGACCCGCCACCAACCAGGAGGTCACGATGGCGAAAGAGCGGCGGTCACTGAACGGCAAGGTCGTGGCGATCACGGGCGGGGCCCGCGGGATCGGCAAGGCGACTGCGACTGCGCTGATCCGCAAGGGCTGCCGGATCGCCATCGGCGATCTCGACCTCGAGCTGGCCGAGCAGACCGCGACCCAGCTCGGCGGGGGCACGGTGGCACTGCCGCTCGACGTCACCGATCGCAGCTCCTTCGCCGGCTTCCTCGACGAGGCCGAGCGCCAGCTCGGCCCCCTCGACGTGGTGATCAACAACGCCGGGATCATGCCGGTGACGGCGCTGGTCGACGAGTCCGACGACTCGATCCGCCGCCAGCTCGACATCAATGTCTACGGCGTCATCGTCGGCACCCAGCTGGCGATCGAACGGCTGCGCCCACGCGGCAGCGGCCACATCGTCAACATCGCCTCTCAGGCCGGCAAGACCGCGCTGCCGGGCATCGCGACCTACTCGGGCACCAAGCACGCCGTGGTCGGGATCTGCGAGGCGGTCCGAGCCGAGCTGCGCGACACCGGCGTCGAAGTCCACTGCGTGATGCCGACCGTGGTCAACACCGAACTGACCGCCGGCCTCAGCCAGAAATGGATCAAACCGGTCGAGGTCGAGGACGTCGCCGGCGAGATCGTCGACGCGCTCGAGCTCGGCCGCTTCGACGTCTTCGTGCCGCGCTCGAACGCGGCGATGAGCCGCTTCGCCGCGCTGATGCCGCGCCGGATCAGCGAGGCGGTCGGCAGGCTGATGAAAGCCGACAAGCTGATGTTCGAGGTCGACCACGGCGCTCGCCACGCCTACGAGGAGCGCGCCGCGGCGAGCGAGCCAGGCCTCGATGAGGCCGAGGGCGCGGCCTCAAAGGCTGCCGAGCCCCAGCGCGACGCCGCCTGAGGGACGCCGGCGCGATGAACGCCCTGGGACGCCTCTACGACGCGACCTGGGGACGCGCCTTCTCGGCGGTGTACGACCGCGCCTTCAAGGCGACGGAAGAGGCCGGCCTGCGCCAGATGCGCGGAGAACTGCTCGCCGCAGCGGAGGGGAGGGTGATCGAGCTCGGGGCCGGCACCGGCGCCAACGTCGAGCTCTATCCCACGAGCATCGAGGAGCTCGTCCTGGCCGAGCCCGATCAGCACATGACGAAGCGGCTGCGGGCGAAACTGGCCGGGTCAGGGCACGACCCAAAGGTCGTCGAGGCGCCCGCCGAAAGCCTGCCGTTCGAGGACTCCAGCTTCGATACCGCCGTGGTGACGCTCGTCCTCTGCACGGTGCCGGACCCGGAGGCGGCCCTGACCGAGATCACCCGCATCCTCAGACCGGGGGGCCGCCTGCTCTTCCTCGAGCACGTGCGCTCTGCCGAGCCGGGCCTGGCCCGCTGGCAGGACCGGCTCGAACGCCCCTGGCACTTCCTCGGCGACGGTTGCCACTGCAACCGCGACACCGTCGCCACGATCGAGGCCTCGCCGCTGACCCTCGGCGACGTCCAGCACGACAAGCTCCCCAAGGCCGTCCCGATCGTCGAACCGCTGGTCCGCGGCAGCGCAGCTCGCCCGGTTTAGATCCCGCAGGCAGATCTCCAACGCACGATAATGGTGGTTATGTCAACTCGACCGTGAGCGAGGCAGGCGGCGGGCCCAGTGATGTAGCCCGCCGCGCCGCCCCACGGGCCTCAGCCCGCTTCTTCGATCAGTTCTTCCAGCCCTGCGCCGTTGCTGGGCGCGTTGAGCAGTTCGGTTCCGTTCGTGCTCGGACCCTTGATCGCGAGCGACGGCGTTCCGGTCAGACCGAGCCTTTCGGCCTGTTCGTTCGTCGCTTCGACCTCTTCGATCAATTTGTCGCTTTTGCGTTCCTGGTTCCATCTGGCGATGTCGGGGACGCCGACCGCTTCCGCGATCGCGGTGAGGAATTCGTCGTCGGCGTAGCCTGAATTCTCGGCTCCCTGGTTGTGGTAGAAGAGATCGAGGAACTGCCAGCCTTTGCCCTGTGCGCCCGCTGCCAGCGCCGCCGCCCCGGCGGGGGTCGACTGCGGCCCGATGATCGGGAAGTTGCGGAAGACGATCTTCACGTCACCGCTCCTGACCTGGTTTTCGACCACCGGCGGCAGGATTTCCTCGGCGAACGCTTTGCAGATCGGGCACTGAAGGTCGCCGTACTCGACCAGCTCGACCTTGGCGCTGGGATCTCCAAGGACGAGCTCCTGCTGTGGGATGCCGGAGAACAGTTTTTCGACGGCCTTGACTTCTTTGATGTCGCTCGCGTCGCCGCCGCTGTCGCTGCCGCCGGAGTTGGCGACGATGAGGACGACCACGGCGACGATCGCCAGGAACACCGCGCCGGCGCTGAGCTGGAGCAGTCGCGTCCGCCGCTCCCCCGTCGAGCCACCGGTCGTTTGTTCTTCGCGCAGACGTTCCTCGCGCCGTTTCTCCCGCTCCCGCTTGTTGCTCATCTGTCCTCCTGTAGTTGCCCTTGCGTCGTTTCAGGCTGTCCGCGGCATATCGCGCCGGACAACTCTAAGCAGGCTCTGGCCCGGTTTCGGCCTCGGCGGGGACTCTGTCATCGGACACCCCGGTGCCGGACCCCGGCGTGGTTCCGGCGTAGCCGATCAGGCGCGCCGCGCTGAGCAGGAAGAGGATCGTCATCAGCACCGCGCTGCCGACGCACCACTGGCAGATCGCTTCGATCACCCAGATCTCCAGGTACGTGAGGTAGATGCTGAACCCGAAGCCGCCGAGGGCGATCGCGAAGCCCCCGAAGCGCGCCAGGTCGCTGACGAAGAAGGCGGTGAGGAAGATCCCGACGTAGCCGACGATGCCGAAGATCGCGACGTTGACGCCGACGATGTGCGAGTAGGAGCTCGCGGCGACCGTATGACAGCCACCGCCGCCGGCCAGGCAGGCCGGCGCGCCGCCGCCGGACTCGACGATGGTGATGTAGGTCGCGACCCCGATCCCAATGGTTGCCACGAAGGCAATGACCCGGCGCAGAGTCGCTTCGGTCGGGAACTTCATACCGATGAAGATAGAGAATCGGCGTAAAAAACGGCTAACTCCCTGGAGAGCTTTCCGCCCTGCCAGGCGAGCGGCGAATCCCCCTCGTCCTCGCTGATCAACCTCGCTCGTGGCAGCCGCTCCGCATAGGCCGCGGCGACCGCGTAGGGGTGGCCGGGGTCGGCGGCGTCGTGGCTGGCGACGACCAGCGCCGGCACCTGCAGTCGCTCGAGCTCCTCCATGCCGCCGAACGGACGCGAGCGCGGGACCTCGCGCAGAGCGTCCACCACGGCGTCGAGGTGGCGGTGCAGGAGCATGCGGGCACGGGTGAAGCGCAGCACCGCCTGGCGCCAGGCCGGGTCGATCCGTTGCTCGCTATCGACGTAGGAGACGAAGCCGTCCACCCCTCCCTCGGCCAGCGCCCCGGCCAGGCCGTCCCAGTAGAGGAGCGACGGCGGCTCCGCCTCGCCTGCATAGACGGGCCCGATCACGGCCAGGCCTGTGAGGCGCTCGGGGTGCCGCAGCGCGTAGGCGACGGCGGTGTGCGCGCCCATCGAGTGGCCGGCGAGGACGAAGCGTCCCTTCCCCACCTCGGCGGCGACGACCCGCTCCAGGTCGGCGACCAGCGCCGGGTATCCATAACCCTCGCCCGCGGGGGCCGGGTCGGACTCCCCGTGCCCGCGGGCGTCGTAGGCGATGACCCGGTGACCGGCCCGCTCCAGCGCTCGCGAGCCGTGGTGCACGTAGCGGCGCGTCGCGGTGATCCCGTGGCAGAGGACGATCGGCGGGCCGGCGCCGGCCGCCTCGCCGCGGATCGCCGGCGCGTCTCCGAAGACGAACTCCGCCGGTGCGCCCGGCATCAGCCGAGCGCGGCGACGGCGCGCTCCAGATCTGCCACGGACCGGAAGCTGCTGCCCGTGCGCGAGACGTGGCGATAGCGCACGATTCCCTCGCCGTCGACGACGAAGATCGAGCGCATCACGTAGCGACCGCCGGGAACGTCCTTCAGCTCGGTGAAGCGGGCGAGCGGCCCGAGCCAGCCGGTGACGCCGTAGCGCCGGCTGACCGCGAGATCCTCGTCGGCGAGCAGCGGCACGTTCAGGCTCTGCTCCCTGACCCAGTGCTCGTGCGAGGAGACCGACTGCGGCGAGATGCCCAGGACCTCGGCGTCGAGCCCGTCGATCCGCTCGCCCTCGTCGCGGTAGGAGCAGAACTGCTTCGTGCAGACCGTCGTCTCGTCACCGGGGTAGAAGGCGAGGACGAGATTGCGGCCGCGGTAGTCGGCCAATCGGTAGGTCGCTCCACCGGTGCCGGGGAGCTCGAAATCGGGGGCGGTGTCGCCTACCTCGACCTTGGCCACTCGATCAGCCTAACCGGCGCCTAGCCTCTTTCGATCGTGATCTCTTCGATCAGGATCGTCTGTTTCGGCTGTTCGGCGGTCGTTCCCAGCTTGCCGATGCGTTCGACCACGTCGAGGCCCTTGCTGACCTTGCCGATCAGCGCGTATTCGGGCGGCAGACCGGCGTCGGCCGCCGTGACCACGTAGAACTGGCTGCCGGAGCGGCCGGGCGGCTCGGCCGAGCTCTTCGCCATCGCCACCACGCCTTTGGTGTAGGCGAGGTTGGCAGGTGGCTTCTCGTCGACGCTGTAGCCGGGGCCGCCGGTGGTGGAGTTTTCCGGGCTGCCGCCCTGGATCACGAAGCCCGGGGCGATGCGGGGGAAGGTGAGGTCGTCGTAGAAGCCTTCCTCGGCGAGGAAGGCGAAGGAGTTGGCGGTCTTCGGCGCTCGTTGCGTGTCGAGCGCGATCTCGAAGGTGCCGCAGCTCGTCCGCACCACCGCGGTTGCTTCCTCGCCCGCTTCCAGCACCTGCTTCGGCGCTTTGAAGGAGACCTGCTTGGCCGGCGGCTGCGCCACCTGCTTGCAGCCTGCGGCACCGGAGGAGGCGGTCGTCGAGTCGTCGTCCCCCCCGCTGCGCGAGAGCAGCACGGCGGCCACGACGCCGACCGCGACGAGCGCGAATACGGCGAGGATGATCCAGCGGCGATCGGCCTGCTCCCCCATCGGGCGGGAACCCTATTGCACTTACGATCGGGCCCATGTCCGTCCCTCCGCTGACCCCGCTCGCGGCCGCGGTCCTGCGCGTCTCCCCGCCGCCGGAGCGCGTGCTGGAGATCGAGTGCGGCGAGGGCGACGGAGCGCTGTTCCTGGCGCGGGAGTTCCCCTCGGCGCGGATCCGCGGGGTCGATCGCTCCGCCGACCGCGTCCGCGCCGCCACCGCCCGTGTCGGGCTCGACCCCGAGGGTCGGATCGCCTTCAAGACCGGCGCCCCCGGCGCCCTGCCCTACCCCGACGACTTCTTCGACCTCGTCGTCCAGCTCGACGGTCGCCCGCCCGTTGCCGAGATCGCCAGGGTGCTGCGCCCTGGCGGCCACCTGGTCCTGGCTCGCTCGCGCAGCTCTGGGCGCGCTGGGAGCTTCGCGGCCTGGGCGCTGCGCCGCCACCTGCGGCGGCGCCGGATCGAGCTGGTCGAGACCGCCGCGGCCGGCGACGGCAGCTTCTCTGTCGGCCGCCTTCGCGGGCCCGATCGGCAGTCCTTCGCCGACTAGGCTGCGAGCGTGGAGATCGAGGGGATGCCGCTGACCCTGCTCGTCAACCCGGCCTCGGCGGGCGGGAAGACGCTACGGCTGCTGCCGCGGGTCGAGCAGGCGCTCGATGCCCGCCGCGCCGTCTTCCGAGTCCAGCGCACCAGGGGGCTGGAGCACGGCGCCGAGCAGGCCCTGAGGGCGATCGAAGCGGGCGAGCTGCCGGTCGTCATGTCCGGCGACGGCCTCGTGGGCGCCGTCGGTGGCGCCATGGCCGGGTCCGAGACGCCACTCGGCATCGTGCCCGGCGGCCGCGGCAACGACCTCGCCCGCGTGCTCGGGATCCCCAACGAGCCCGAGAGCGCCGTCGCGACGCTGTTCTCGGGCCAGAGCCGCCGCATCGACGTCGGCGAGGCCAACGGCAGGCGCTTCCTCGGGATCGTCAGCGTCGGCTTCGACTCCGAATGCAACCGCCGGGCCAACGAAGTGCGCTTTCTGCGCAGCAACCTCGTCTACGTCTACTCCCTGCTGCGCACTTTGGTCACCTGGAAGCCGGCTCGCTTCACCCTTCGCGTCGACGACCAGCGGACGCGGCTGTCCGGCTACTCGGTCTCGGTTGCCAACAACAAAGCCTTCGGGGGCGGCATGTACATCGCCCCCGACGCCGAGCTCGACGACGGCGAGTTCGACATCGTCGCCATCGGCGAGGTGGGCAAGTTGCGCTTCGTGGGTAACCTGCCGAAAGTGTTCAAGGGCACGCACGTGAAGCAGGACGAGGTCCAGGTCTTCCGCGCCCCCCACCTCGAGTTGAGCGCCAGCAGGCCGTTCCCCGTCTACGCCGACGGCGAGCACCTCACCGACCTGCCGGCCTCGCTGCGGATTCTCCCGCAGGCCCTGACCGTGCTGGTGCCGGCACCGGCCGCGCCTTGAGCTCGCAGCCGGCCGGGAAGCCACACCGGCGCGATGCCCTCTTCGGCGCCAAGGTGGCAGCCTCGCGCGCGATCGGCGCCGCCAGCAGGGCCAGCGGCCGCGGCGGCGGCACGACGCTGCCGGGGCGCGTGCTGCTGCGCCTCGCCCCCGACGCGATCTCCCGCCTCGGCGCCGGCCTCGATGGCGGCACGACGATCGTCAGCGCCACCAACGGCAAGACGACGACGGCCGGGATGATCGCCGCCCTGCTGGAGGCGGACGGGCGCCGCCCGGTTCACAACCGGGCCGGCTCCAATATGACCTGGGGCGTCGCCACCGCCCTGCTCGAGCAACGCGGCCGCGAGGGTCTGTTCGAGGTCGACGAGGCCTGGTTGCCCCGGGTGGCGGCCCAGCTCGACCCGGCGACGATCGTGCTCGGCAACCTCTTCCGCGATCAGCTCGACCGTTACGGGGAGATGGAGGCGCTGGCCGACGAGTGGGCGCGCACCGTCGCCGCGCAGGTCGGGCGCAGTGCCTTCGTCCTCAACGCCGACGACCCGCTGATCGCCGACCTCGGGCGCGACGCCGATGCGCGCGCGAGAGAGAGTGTGGTCTATTTCGGCATCGAGGACGCATCGCAGGCGCTGCCGGAGCTGCAGCACGCCTTCGACGCCAAGCACTGCCGTCGCTGCGGCCATCCCTATGCCTACGAACGGGCCTTCGTCGGCCATCTCGGCCACTACTCCTGCCCCCACTGCGGCGCCCAGCGGCCGCGGCCCGAGGTCGCGGCGACCGCGATCGAGCTCGACGGCATGAACGGGTCGAGGGTGACGGTGCAGACGCCTTTCGAGGAGCTCCGCCTGGAGCTGCCGCTTCCCGGCCTCTACAACGTCTACAACGCGCTTGCCGCCGTCGCCGCCGGGCTCCGGCTCGGGGTCTCCTCCGCCCGCATCGTCGATTCCTTAAAAGTTCTTAAGTCTTCGTTCGGCCGGGTTGAGACCATCGACGTAGCGGGTAAGGCTGTCTCGATGATGTTGATCAAGAACCCGGCCGGCGCCAACGAGGTGCTGCGCACGCTGCGCCTGGAGGCCGGCCAGGAGCAGGTCGACCTCTGGATCGGCCTCAACGACCGGATCGCCGACGGCCGCGACGTCTCCTGGGTCTGGGACGCCGACTTCGAGCTCCTGACCGGCGGCGTCCGCCGCGTCGTCTGCGCCGGCACCCGCGCGCCGGAGATGGCCCTGCGACTGAAGTACGCCGGCTGGCCGACCGATTCGATCGAGGTCGTGCCCGCGATCGAGGCCTCGCTCGACCGCGCCGTCGCCGCCGCCCCGCAGCGGCTCTTCGCCCTGCCCACCTATACCGCTTTGCTCGAGCTGCACAAGCTGCTCTCCAGCCGGGGCCTGGCCAAAGAGTTCTGGCGTTGAGCGCCGTGCTCTGGCAGGAGGTCGAGTGCGGCTCCTACGAGGCCGACCTGACGCTCTGGGAGGAGCTGGCCGGTGAGGCCGACGGCCTGGTTCTCGACCTCGGCTGCGGAGCGGGCCGGGTCGCGCTGTACCTCGCCCGGCGCAGCCACACGACGATTGGCCTCGACGTCGAGCCGGCGCTGGTGGCGAAGCTGGCCGAGCGCGGCAGGGGTCTGCCGCTGACGCCGGTTCTGGCCGACGCCCGCACCTTCGAGCTCGACACCGACGTCGCCCTGGTCCTGGCGCCGATGCAGTTGATGCAGGTGCTGGGCGGGCCCGAGGACCGGCTCGAACTGCTGGGCAGCGTCGCCGCGCACCTGCTGCCCGGCGGACGGATCGCGATGGCGATCGTGGAGGAGCTGCCCGCGGCCGACGGCGACGGCGCCCCACTCCCCGACGTGCGCGAGATCAACGACTGGGTCTACTCGAGCCTGCCGCTCGAGACGACGCTGGAGGGGGAGGAGATCGCGATCCGGCGGCTACGGCAAACCGTCTCCCCGGCGGGGGTGCTGGTCGAGGAGGAGAACGAGGTCCGGATCCAGGCCCTGTCCGCGACGCAGCTGGAGCGCGAGGGCGCCGAGGTCGACCTGGTGCCCGTGGGCCGGCGGCAGATCCCCGCCACCGATCTTCACATCGCCTCCACCGTCGTCCTGCTCGAGCGGGGAAGCTGATGGAGCTGCGGGTCCTCAGCCTCTACCCGGAGCAGATGAACATCTATGCCGACCGCGGCAACATCGTCTTCCTGCGGCGCCGCTGCGAGTGGCGCGGGATCGGCTTCGTCCACTCCGGTGCCGGTCCCGGCGTGCCGGTCGATCCCACCGCCCACGACCTCTTCTACGTCGGCGGCGGCCAGGATCGCGACCAGCGGATGGTCGCCGGCGACATGGTCGCGAGCAAGCGCGGCGATCTGGCGGCCGCGGTCGAGAGCGGCGCCGTCCTGCTCGCCGTCTGCGGCGGCTTTCAGCTGCTCGGCAGCAGCTACCAGCTCGGTGAGGAGACGCTGCCCGGCCTCGGCCTCGTCGACCTCGAGACCGTGCGCGAGCCGGGGCCGCGGCTGGTCGGCAACATCGCGATCGAGGCCGACCTCGGGCCCGGTCCGCGGCTGATCGCCGGCTTCGAGAACCACGGCGGGCGCACCTACCTGGGGCCCGGGGTCCAGCCCCTGGGCCGCGTCGTCGAGGGCAAGGGCAACAACGGCGGCGACGGCCGCGAGGGGGTGCGGCGCCACAACCTCTTCGGCACCTACCTGCACGGCCCGCTTCTGCCCAAGAACGCCTGGCTCGCCGACCACCTGATCGCGCTGGCGCTGGAGCGGCGCTACGGCGCCCGTCCCGAGCTCGCGCCTCTGGACGACGCCTTTGAGACCGCGGCCCACGAGAGCGCCCGGGTTGCGGCCGGCGTCGGCTGAATCGCTAGCGGCCGCTGGAGCCGAAACCGCCGCCGCCGCGGGCGGAGTCGGCCAGCTCGGGTGCCTCGACCGGCTCAGCGAGCGCGATCGGCGCGACCACCAGTTGCGCGATGCGATCGCCGGCCGCGACCCGGAAGGTCTCGGCCGGGTCGGTGTTGAGCAGCAGCACCCGCAGTTCGCCGCGGTAGCCGGCGTCGATCAGCCCGGGGCTGTTGACGAGGGCGATGCCGTGGTCGCGGGCGAGGCCGGAGCGGGGCAGGACCAGTCCCGCGTGCCCCGGCGGGATCTCTACCGCGACCCCGGTGCCGATGCTCCAGCGCTCACCGGGGCCGATGTGCGCCGCCTCGTGGGCGTAGAGGTCGAGCCCCGCGTCGCCCTCGTGTGCGCGCGTCGGCAGCGTCGCGCCGTCGATCAGCCTCGCTACTCGAAGTTCCACGCGCGGCAGCCTAGACGACGGCGAGATCGTCGAAGCGGTGCAGCTCGGCGATCGGCACCCTGGCGTGGACCAGCACCCCGTCCTCGCGCTCGGTCCGCTTGAGATCTCCGGCCAGCTCGTGCAGCTCGTGCAGCCGCCCGCCCTCGGAGTAGGGAACCAGCAGCTCGACGTCGGCCAGGGTCTCCTCGAAGGCGGCCTCGACCCCCTCGCGCAGGGCATCCAGCCCCGCGTCCTCGGCCGCCGAGATCAGGACCGCCTCCGGGTGCGCGAGCGTCGCCTCCTGGCGCTCCTCCTCGCTCAGCAGGTCGGCCTTGTTGAGGACCAGTAGCCGTGGCTTCTCGCCGGCGCCGATCTCCTCCAGCACCTCGTCGACCGCCTGCATATCGAGCAGGCGCCGCTCCTCGCTCTCGGATGCGTCGACGACGTGCAGGATCAGGTCGGCGAGAACGGTCTCCTCGAGGGTCGCCTTGAAGGCCTCGACCAGCTGGTGGGGCAGCTTCTCGATGAAGCCGACGGTGTCGGTCAGCAGGTAGTCGCGGCCGGAGAGCTCGAACGTCCGCGTGGTCGGGTCGAGCGTGTGGAAGAGCCTGTCCCCCACCCCGACCTCGGCGCCGGTGAGCGCGTTGAGCAGCGTCGACTTGCCGGCGTTGGTGTAGCCGGCAAGGGCGACCCGCGGCAACGAGGAGCTTTCGCGGCGGGCCCGCATGACGCCGCGATTGCGCTCCAGCCGGGCGAGGCGGCGGCGCAGGGCGGAGATGCGGTCGCGGGCGAGGCGGCGGTCGGTCTCGATCTGGCTCTCGCCCGGGCCCCTGGTGCCGATGCCGCCGTCCATGCGCCCGGCGCCGAGGCGCTCGAGGTGGGTCCACAGACCCCGCATACGGGCCATGTTGTACTCGAGCTGCGCCAGCTCGACCTGCAGCTTGCCCTCGGCCGAGTGGGCGTGGTCGGCGAAGATGTCGAGGATGACCGCGGTGCGGTCGATCACAGGCACCCCCAGTGCGCTCTCGAGGTTGCGCTCCTGCCGCGGGGCGAGCTCGTCGTCGCAGGCGACGAGGTTCGCGTCGCAGGCGGCGATCTCGCGCTTCAGCTCCTGCAGCCGGCCGCGGCCGAAGTAGCGGTCGGGATCGGGCTGTGGGCGCTGCTGGGTCGCGACCCCGGCGGTGGCGACGCCGGCGGTGCGCAGCAGCTCCTTCAGCTCCGCCAGCGGCTCGCCCTGCTCGCGTCCGTCGACGATGCCGATCGCGAGGGCGCGCTGCCGCGCGCGGGGATTCGAGACGCCGGCGCCGTTCACGCTGCCGGCGCCGTTGCGCGTCTGCGTGATGCGGCCATTTCTCGAACGTTGCACTCAGGGTGATTGTAGGCAACGGGCCAGGCTGGATAGGCTTACGCGCTGTGAAGGTCTTCGTCACTGGCGGCACGGGGTTCATCGGCGGCGAGGTCGTGCGCCAGCTGCGCGCGCGCGGCGAGGAGGTCGCCTGCCTCGTCCGCACGCCGGAGAAGGGGAAGGCGGTCGCCGATCTCGGCTGCGAGCTCGTCTCCGGTGACCTCAGCGACGCCGCGGCCCTCGGCGCCGGCATGAAGGGATGCGACGCCGTGATCCACGCCGCCGCGATGTACGAGGTGGGCATCCCCGCCAAGCAGCACCCGGCGATGTGGGAGGCGAACGTCGCCGGCACCGAGCGGGTGATGAAGGCGGCGCTCGAGGCCGGGGTCCCGCGGATCGTCTACGTCTCGACCGTCGGCGTCTTCGGCAACACGCACAAAGAAGTCGTGGACGAGTCCTACGAGCACCCCGGCAAGGAGTTCACCTCCTACTACGAGCAGACGAAGCTGGAGGCGCACAGGATCGTCAAGCGGATGATCGCCGAGCAGAGCCTGCCCGCGATCATCGTCCAGCCGGGCGGCGTCTACGGCCCCGGCGACACCTCCCAGGTCGCCGACCTGCTGGAGCAGTTCTTCGCCGGCAAACTGCCGCTGCTGCCGTTCCCGGAGCTGGGGATCTGCATGACCCACGTCGAGGACATCGCCGGCGGGATCCTGCTCGCGCTCGATAGGGGCAAGCTCGGCGAGATCTACGTGATCAGCGGCCCGGCGACGACGATGCGGGAGGCGATCGAGACGGTCGCCGGGGTCAGCGGCCGCACGGCCCCGAAGCGCGATTTGCCGACGGGCCTGATGAAGGCGATGGTCCCGTTCGGCCCCCTGGTCGGGAAGATGATGGGCCAGCCGCCCAACCTGCGCGAGCTGATTTCCTCCGGCGACGGCGTCACCTTCTGGGCCAGCTACGAGAAGGCCGGGCGCGAGCTCGGATACGCGCCGCGGGGCCTCGAAGAGGGGCTGCGGCAGACGCTCGAGGCGGACGAGCGCTTTCCCGCTCCGGTTGCCTGAAGCCCTATCCCGGTAGGCCTTCCACTTAACTTTTTCCGATCAGGCGAAGCGGCTGTCCGCGAGCCCCAATCCGGAAAAAGTACAAGACGTTCCAGGCCTACCGGGATAGGGCTTAAGCTGCCGCGGGTGCGGGTGATCGATGTCATGCACCTTGGGCGGCCGCGTGTGATCGGGTGCTGGGAGGTCGACGGGGTGCTGGTGGATCCTGGGCCGGAG
The DNA here is from genome assembly GCA_963720455.1 of uncultured Thermoleophilia bacterium. Lineage (GTDB taxonomy): Bacteria > Actinomycetota > Thermoleophilia > Solirubrobacterales > 70-9 > VAYN01. The sequence goes on from OY970392.1 coordinate 753,589, forward strand.
TCTTCGGTCGAGAACGTGATCGAGGCGATTGGCGGCCAGCAGCCGCGTGCGGTCGTGCTGACGCATATCCACCTCGACCATGCGGCCGCGACGGGGGCGCTGGTGCGGCGCTGGCCCGACCTCGAGGTCTACGTGCACGAGCGCGGTGCCCCGCACCTGATCGACCCGGCGAAGCTGTTGGCCAGCGCCGAGCGCCTCTACGGCGATCAGATGCAGCGCCTCTGGGGCGAGATCGTGCCGGTGCCGGCGGATAACGTGAAGGTCCTGGGCGGGGGCGAGACCGTGCTGGGAATGCGCGTCGCCTACACGCCCGGCCACGCCTCCCACCACGTCTGCTACCTGCACGAGGAGAGCGGCACCGCCTTCGTCGGCGACGTCGCCGCCGTCCGCATCCCGCCCTCGAACCTGATCGTGCCGCCGACGCCGCCGCCGGATATCGATATCGAGGCCTGGGAGGAGTCGATCGGCATCGTCGAGGCCTGGCGCCCCGAGCGCCTCGCCCTCACCCACTTCGGCGCGGTCGAGGATCCGGAGCCGCACCTCGCCCAGGTGCGCGAGCGCCTGCGCGAGGAGGCCGCACTGGCCCGCGATCTGGACGAAAGCGAGTATGAGCGGCGCCACCGCGCCCGCGTTGCCGAGCAGGCGGGCAGCGAGGAGACCGCGGCCGAGCTGATCCAGTGCGTTCCGCCCGAGTACCAGTGGCGTGGGCTCAACCGCTACTGGAGCAAGCGTTAGCAAGTCCGGCTGTGGGGGTACGGTGCCTCCGTCACTCGAATAGGAGGCTCCCGTTGAGAACCACTCGATTCCGTTTCCGCGTCGCCGCCGGCATCGTGGCGGCGCTTGCGACCGCCGGTCTCGCAGCTTGCGGCAGCGACAGCGAGGACCCGCAGAAGCTCAGCTTCAAGGTCACCGAGGGCAAAGCGACGACGATCGCGGCACCCAAGAGCGCCGAGGCGGGTCTCGCCGAGATCACGCTGACGAACGAAAGCGACTCCGAAGCGGATCTGCAGCTGATCCGCGTCGAGGGCAAGCACTCCGCCGAGGAAGTGGTCGCGGGGCTTGGGAAAGCGATCGAAGGGCAGCCGTTCCCCGAGTGGTTCTTCGCGGGCGGGGGTGTCGGCTCGACCGGACCGGGAAAGAGCGCCACCGTCAGCCAGGTCCTCCAGCCCGGCACCTATTACGCCTTCAACACCGAAACCCAGGGGCGCCCCGACCCGAAATCCGCAGCGAGCATGGAGGTCACCGGGGAGGCGTCGGACGAAGAGCTCGCCGAGGCCGAGGGCACGGTCGAAGCGGGCGAGTACCTGTTCGAGGCGGAGACGCTGCCGGCCGGCAGCAACGAGATCGTCTTCGACAACATCGGCGCCCAGCCCCATCATCTGATCGCCTCGAAGCTGATCGGGGACAGCACCGCGGAGGACGTCGAGACGTTCTTCAAAACCGAAAAGGGCAAGCCGCCGCTGAGCGAAAGAGGTACGCAGTCAACCGCGGTGGTCGAAGGCGGTGAAGGCCAGGTCGTCACCCTCGACCTGGAGCCCGGTCGCTATGCCCTCTACTGCTTCATCACCGACCGCCAGGGCGGCCCGCCCCACGCGCTCAAGGGAATGGTCGACGAAGTAGAGGTCGAATAGCCGCAGCGGAGCGAGCGTCTCGCGTCTAGGCGAGGTGCTCGCGCATCCGCTCGACCGCCTCTTCGATGCGGTCGTCGGGGGCGGTGAGGGCGATGCGGAAGAAGCCCTCGCCGCTCGGCCCGTACATCGAGCCCGGTGAGACCACCACAGCGGCCTCTTCCAGCACCAGCTCGGCGAAGGACGTCGAGGTGTGGTCCTTCGGAACCGGCGCCCAGACGTAGATCGTCCCCTTCGGAGCGGCGACCTCGACCCCGATCTCGCGCAGGGCCGAGACGACGAGGTCGCGGCGGCGCGCGTAGGTCTCGTTCATCCGCTGCAGGGGACCGGCCGGACCCTCCAGGGCAGCCACGCCGGCCATCTGCACCGCCTCGAAGAGACCGGAGTCGACGTTGGTCTTGAGCCGCCAGTAGGTCTGCACGGCCTCGGCGTTGCCGAGGATCGCCGCGCAGCGCCAGCCGGTCATGTTGAAGCCCTTGGAGAGCGAGAAGACCTCGACCCCGACCTCCTTCGCACCGGGAGTCGCCAGGAAGCTGGGCGCGACGTACCCGTCGTAGGTCGTCTCCGAGTAGGCGTTGTCGTGGACGACGAGGATCTCGTGCTCGCGAGCGAAGGAGACGACCAGCTCGAAGAAGCCGTCGGGGACGACGGCGCCGGTCGGGTTGTTCGGGTAGTTGAGGAACATCAGCCGCGCCTTCGCGGCGACGTCGGCCGGGACGGCGGTGAGGTCCGGCGCGAAGCCGAGCTCCGGCAGCAGTGGCAGCAGCTCCGGCGTCGCGCCGGCGAGGATCGGCCCGCCCGTGTAGACCGGGTAACCGGGGTCGGAGGCGAGGGCGACGCCGCCGGGGTCGAGGAAGGCAAAGCAGAGGTTGTAGATGCACTCCTTGGCGCCGATCGCCGGGATCACCTCGTTGGCGGGGTCGATCTCGACCCCGAAACGCTCGTCGTAGAAGCGCGCGAACCCCTCGCGGAACTCGTCGCGGCCGCGGTTGCTCGGGTAACGGTGGTTGGCCGGGTCGGCAACCGCCTCCTGCATCGCCTTGACGATGTAGTCGTAGGTCGGTTCGTCGGGGTCGCCGATCCCGAGGCTGATCACGTCGATGCCGGCCGCCCGCTTCTCGGCGATGCGCCGCTCCAGTTCCTGGAACATGTAGGGAGGCATCGCCTCCAGGCGCACTGACGGATCGGAGATCGACATGGGCGCGGAAATCTATTGATCGAGCTCGGATAGCGCCTGCAGCAGCTCGGGCGTGAGCTCACCGGCGAAGACCGGCTCCGCCCAGCCGGTCAGGCGCACCGCCAGGTCCTCGCCGACCTCGACCTCGAGCTCGCCCCCTTCGAGCTCGACGACGATGGGGCCGGCGCTGCCGCGCAGGAACGCGGTCACCGCGGCGCCGCTGGCGCCGGTCCCGGAGGCGAGCGTCTCCCCCACCCCGCGCTCGAAGATCCGCGCCCGCACCCGGCTCCCGTCGATCGCGAGGAAAGAGACGTTGGTGCGGTTGGGGAACAGCTCGTGGCCTTCGATCTCCGGCCCGATCTCGCCCAGGTCGAGGCCGTCCAGCTCCTCGCCGACGACGATCGCGCACTGCGGGTTACCGATCGAGACGTGCTGGAACTCCCACTCCCGCCCGGCCGCGCTCAGCGTTCCCCTGCCGTCCTCACCGCCCGAAGGGAAGTCCTTCGAGGCGGTCGAAGCCTTTCCCATCTCGACGACGCAGGTCAGCTCGCCGGTGATCGTCGGCACGATCGGGCCGGCGACGGTGCTGATCGCAAACGTGTCCTCCTCGGTCCAGCCGTGCCGGCGCAGGTAGAGGATCGCCTCCCGCGCCCCATTGCCCGAGAGCTCGGCCTCCGAGCCGTCTGGGTTGAAGATCCGCAGCCCGGCGACAAACTCGGGATCCTCGCTGCGCGAAAGCAGCAGCACCCCGTCGGCCCCGACCCCGAAGTGCTGGTCGCACAGCCACTCGACCCGCTTCGCCGTCAGCTCCCAGGGAAGGCTCGCCTCCTCGAGGATCAGATAGTCGTTGCCCAGCGCCTGCCACTTCTCGAATCGCATCGCGGCAGCCTAACGGCCGCCCCGGGCCTACGACGTGACGAACAGCGACGTCGGTTTCGTCAGTTTGTAGGTGGCTTTCCAGGTCATCGAGGCGCCGCATTCAGCTTCGGAGGCGGCGTCTTTTTCGAGCGTTTGGGAGACGGCCAGTTTCGGTGCCGAGGCGCTGCCGGTCAGGGTGAAGCTGACGCTTGCCGCTTTGTAGATGCAAATGAACGATTTGCCGCAATTGACTTCGATCTTGGGCGAACCGGTCCCGCCACTGACCAGCGTCATGGTCCCGTTGCCGGCCGTGGTCGTTTCGATTTCGGCTCTGTAGGGCAGGCTCTGCGCTTCCACGGCGCAAACGCCAGCGCCACATTTGCTGAAGGACATCGCGCTGACTTCGCCGATCAGGGGTTTGCCGGCTTCCGTCGTTTTGGCCGTCAGCGCCCCGCCTTCGCAGGCGGGTTCGCGCAGTTTGCCTTCGTAAAGGAATTCGAAGACCGAGTTGCCTTCGAGCGTCCCTTCGAGCGTGGTGCCGATCGCGTGCCGGTTGGCTTTCAGACAAGGACTCATATTTTGTTTGCATAGTCGCGTAACAGGATCGGCTGGACCATCCACGATGAACATGCTGGCCGACGGCGCGAGGCTTTTGAATTCAAGCGACATGGTGGTCGGACAGCCCCCACCTGAGGAGCTTATGGGGATGTTGTTGGCGGCCATGACGGCGGGATTGCCACCGGTGAATTCGAGTTCGACTTTGTTCGTCGTGAAGAACACGCAGGTTTTGAAGAGGCATTGCGTGGTCATCTGCATCCCGACCGGATCGGAGAGCGCCACCGACCCGTTGCCCCCGCTGCCTTGGAATTCGGTGTTGTAGGGAAGGTTTGCCCCGTTGACCGGATTGCACCCCCACCCACCTTCTTTGCAGGAAAGGCTAAGCAATTCCATGTCGGCTTTAACGGCTTTCCCTTCCCCTCCCATGTCGGTCACTTTCTCCATCGCAGCTCCGCTGCAGACGATGGAACCGCCGAAGTTCACTTTCGTGGTCTGCCAGAGCCCGAAGCCATTGTCGTAGCGGTTTTCAGACGAGCAAGGGCTTTCGTTCGCTTCGCAGAGAACCGCACCGGACGCTGACCCCGTGCCCGCGAGGCCGAGGAGGGCGAAAGCCAGCATTACCAGTGGGATTACAAAAAACCTCTTCATTGAGGAAAGCATACATACAAACTACTGTGTACTCAAACACTCTTGGCGTATTAGTTTGCTCGCGCTCCGCCTTGTCAGCTCCAGGGAGCCGGTCGGCCTCAAGGATCAGATCGCGATGCCGAGCGCCTGCCACTTCTCGAATCGCATCGCGGCAGCCTAACGGCCGCCCCGGGCCTACGACGTCACGAACAACGGCGTCGGTTTCGTCAGTTTGTAGGTGGCTTTCCAGGTCATCGAGGCGCCGCATTCGGCTTCAGAGGCGGCGTCTTTTTCGAACGTTTGGGAGACCGCGAGTTTGGCCGGGTTGCCGCCGGTGACCGAGAAGCTGACGCTGGTGGCTTTGTAGATGCATTTGAACGATTTGCCGCAGTTGACTTCGATTTTCGGAGCACCACTACCCCCGCTGACCAGCACCAGCGTCCCGTTGCCGCCGGTGGTCTTTTCGATTTCAGCTTTGTAGGGCAGGCTCTGCGCTTCCACGGCACAGACGCCGGCCCCGCATTTGCTGAAGGACATCGCGCTGACTTCGCCGATCAGGGGCTGGGCAGCTTCCGTCGTTTTGGCCGTCAGCGTCCCCCCTTCGCAGGCGGGTTCGCGCAGTTTGCCTTCGTAGAGGAATTCGAAGACCGAGTTGCCTTCGAGCGTCCCTTCGAGCGTGGTACCGATCGGATGCCTATTGCTCTTGGTGCAAGGGCCGGTATTCGCTTTGCATAGTCGGGTCGCCGGGCTAGCGGCGCCTTCGACGATGAACTGGCTCGAGGGTATGGCGCTTTTGAGTTCAACCGACATCGTGGCCGGGCATTCAGGACCGGAACTCACCGGCACATTGTTGGCAACCATGACGGCATGGCTGCCGCCGGTGAATTTGAATTCGATTTTGTTCGAGGTGGAGAATATGCAGGTTTTGAAAGCGCATTTAGTCGTGATTTTCACTGCAGTCGGATCGGAAAGCACCATCGAGCCGTTGCCGCCGCTTCCTTCGAATTCCATGTTGTAAGGCATATTTCCCGCACTAGCGGGCCAACATTCCCAGCCGCCTTCCGCGCAGCCGAGGAGAAGCGATTCCATGTCGGCCTTCACGGCTTTGCCTTCCCCGCCGATGTCGGTCACTTTGCCACTTGCACCCCCGCTGCTGCAAGTGATACTGCCGCCAAAATTCGCTTTTGCGGTGTAGAACAATTCCATTCCATTTTCGATCGTATTTTCAGCGGAACACGGGCTTTCGTTCACTTCGCAGAGCACCGCAGCTGACGCCGGGTTCGCCCCAATGAGACCAGGGGCGGTCAGACTGGCTGCGAGGATCGCAATGGCGACTGACTTTCGCATGCAGCCACTATAGATAGAAACCTCTGTGTAATCAAAGGCTCTTAGATATTAAGGCAGCCGCGGTGGCAAGATCGTCCAAGTCGGTGCGCTCGACGGAGTTCAGGCTTGGGATCTTCCGCATCCAGGTGAGCTGGCGGCGGGCGTAGTTGCGGGAGCGCTGCTTCATCGCCTCGATGTCGCCGGCGAGCAGCTCGTCGAAGCCGAGCGCCTTGCGGACGGTGCGGCCGGGGCCCAGGGCTTCGGCTCGCTTCACCTCCTCGATCGCGCCGGCGGCGACGATCGACTCCGTGCGGGCGTCGATCCGCTTGTAGAGCTGTGAGCGGTCCATGTCGAGGCCGAAGATCGTCGTCGGGTGACGGGTCTCGGGCGACCAGAGCTCGGAGTCCTCGGCTTCGGGCGGCGCCTTGACCAGCGACAGCTCCGCAATCGCCGCGCGCAGGTAGAGCCCCGTCCCCCCCACCACGATCGGCACTCGCCCCGCCTCCAGCGCCCGATCGATCTCCGCATGAGCCAGTGGCATGTAGTCCCCCACCGAGAAGTCCTCGGTCACCGGCACAAAGCCCAGCAGCCGATGCTCGAGCCTCTCTTGCTCCTCGGCCGTGGCGGCACCCGTCAGCACCCCCAACCCCTCGTATACCTGCAGCGCATCGCAGTTGATCGCAACCGGATCCTCCCCCCGCTCCCGCAGCAATTCAGCTAATGCAACAGCGACCCCGGTCTTTCCGACGCCGGTCGGCCCGAATATCGCGAGCACGCTCACGAGCAGGGGTGTCGGTGAAGCCCCGAACGGCTTGTACTTTTTCGCCGGAGCAGGCCCACGTGAGCCACGAGCTACCCTCGAAAAAGTTGAGAGAGGGGCTTCACCGACACCCCTGCCAACGTCTGCGAAGTAGCGCTCTCGACCTCCACATCGACAAATTCGCCAGGCTCGGCGACACCGTCGAAATTGACCGCCTTGTTGTGACGGGTCCGCCCCCGCAACTTGGTCTCGTCGGTTCGGCTCGTGCCTTCGACCAGCACCTCCATCGTCCGACCGACGAACCGCTGACTGCGCTCCGCCGCCCGCCGCTGCACCGCCTCGATGAGCCGCTCCATCCGCTCCACCTTGACCGGATGCGGCACCTGGTCCTCCATCTCCGCCGCCTCGGTTTCGCGCCGCGGCGAGAAGACGAAGGTGAAGGCGCCGTCGTAGCCGACCTCCTCGACCACCTCCAGCGTCTCGGCGAAGTCCGCCTCGGTCTCGCCCGGGAAGCCGACGATGATGTCGGTGGTGATCGCGCAGTCGGGGACGTGCTCGCGGATCAGTGCCACCCGGCCCATGTAGCGCCCGCGGTCGTAGGTGCGGCGCATCCGTTTCAGGACCGTGCTGGAGCCCGACTGCAGCGGCAGGTGGATCTGCTCGCAGAGGGCCGGCAGCTCGGCATGGGCGCGGATCACGTCCTCCTTCATGTCCTTCGGATGGGGGCTCGTGTAGCGGATCCGGTCGATGCCCTCCACCGCGTCCACGCGAGCAAGCAGCTCCGCGAACCCGATCCGGCTCTCCCGAGGCAGGTCGCGCCCGTAGCTGTTCACGTTCTGCCCCAGCAGCGTCACCTCCCGCACGCCGTCGGCGGCCAGAGCCTCGGCCTCGGCGATCAGCTCGGCGGGGTCGCGGCTGACCTCGCGCCCGCGCGTCGAGGGCACGATGCAGTAGGCGCAGGCGCAGTTGCAGCCCTGGGAGATCTGCAGCCACCCCTGGAACTCGCGCTCGCGACGGGCCGGGAGGTGGCCCGAGAAGTCCTCGAACTCGAAGTAGCCCTGGGCGCTGAGCGAGTCGGAGTTGAGAAACTCCGCCAGCTTGTGGATCTGGCCCGGGCCGAAGGCGACGTCGACGAAGGGAAAGCGCTGGAAGACTTCGTCCTTGACCGACTGCGCCCAGCAGCCCCCGACCCCGACGACCCGCGCCGGGTCTTCGGACTTGAGCCGCTTCGCCTCGCCGAGATGAGCGATGAAGCGGCTGTCGGCCGACTCGCGGATCGAGCAGGTGTTGAAGAGGATCACGTCGGCGCCGTCACGGCTATCCGCCTCCTCGTACCCGAGCGAAGCCAGCATCCCCCGCATCCGCTCGGAGTCGTGCACGTTCATCTGGCACCCGAAGGTGGTGACGTGGAAGCGCTTGGCCATCGGTGGGCAGGGTAACGGTGGGTGTTGGCGGGGGCAGGCATGGGTATCCCTCCATCGGAGACCGTCGCGCAGCTGGGGCGCCCCAGAGGTCTCATACGAGCCCCGCTTGAGCCTCCGCTGGAGGGATACCCATGCCTGCCTCACGAAACGCTCATCGCGGGTTGCCACCAATACCCAAGCGCTTCATGACCAGCTCGGTACTCGAACCCATGGAGCAGCTTCGCGAGCCCAAGCTGGGGATGGTGGGAGGGCGAGGTGCCCCTCCTAGGAAAGCTCAAGCGGGGCTCGTATGAGACCTCTGGGGCGATCCAGCTGCGCGACGGCTTTCATAGGAGGGGCACCTCGCCCTCCCTGCCACGCCCTACTTGACGGTGAGCGTCCCTTCCATGCCGGCTTCGCGGTGCCCTGGGACCGTGCAGAAGAAGGTGTAGGTCCCCGCCTCGAGCTCGGTGCTGACCGAGGTCTTGCCTTCGGCGATGGTTTCCGAAGCGGCGAGCTCTTCGCCGCCTTCGGCTTCGATCGCGACGTCGTGTTCGAGCGGTGCCGGGTTGGTGAAGTCGATCGTCACCTTGCCGGGAGCGCTGTCGAGCTCGGTTTTGTCGTAGGCGATCGCGCTCGGGTCGGCGGCCAGCTGCAATTTGCCCCCGGGGCCTTCGGCCCCCGCCGGCGCGCCGCCCTGCTCTGCGGGAGCTTCACCCTTGGCCTCAGCTTCGGCCGGTGCCTCTGCACCGGGCTTCTCGGCGCCCTCGGCTTCGAACTCCTTGCCCGCCTGCTCGAACTCCGCTTCCTTATGGTGCTCCTCGTCCTGCGCGTGGAGGACGGAGAAGGTCGTCGCACCGCCGACCAGGATCGCGAACCAGAGGATCACCAGCGGCATCGCCCGGCCGGGGAAGCTCTTGACTTTGAGGCCGACGAGGCTGACCGTCACCGCCGAGACGGCGGCCGCGATCCCGCAGATGTAGAAGAGGAGTTCGTTGTCCATGAGGCGGCCGGAATCCTAAGTCAGGACGGCACTCAGGCGCCGTCAGCCCTCAGGCGGCTTTTGCCTCCGGCATGGGCGACGCGACCTTCGCCTCCGCGGCCCTCGCATCCGGCGCCTCGCCGTCGATACCGAGAGCGGCGCGCACCTTGGTTTCGATCTCCGCGGCGAGCTCCGGGTTGTCGACCAGGAACTGTTTGGCGTTGTTGCGCCCCTGGCCGAGGCGGGTCTCGCCGTAGGAGAAGAAGGAGCCGGATTTCTGCACCAGGTCCTGCTCCATGCCGAAATCGAGCAGGCCGCCCTCGCGCGAGATGCCGACCCCGTACTCGATGTCAAACTCGGCCTGGCGGAACGGGGACGCGACCTTGTTCTTGACGACTTTGACGCGAACTCGGTTGCCGACCGCCTCGGTCCCTTCCTTCAGGGTCTCGATGCGGCGGATGTCGAGCCGCTGCGAAGCGTAGAACTTCAACGCCCGGCCGCCCGGCTGGGTCTCCGGCGAGCCGAACTGGACGCCGATTTTTTCGCGGATCTGATTGGTGAAGATGCAGACGGTTTTGGTCCGGTTTAGGTTGCCGGCCAGTTTCCGCAACGCCTGCGACATCAGACGAGCCTGCAAGCCGACCGTGGTGTCGCCGATCTGCCCGTCCAGCTCCGCTTTCGGGGTCAGCGCCGCAACCGAGTCGATCGCGACGACGTCGACCGCGCCGGAGGCGATCAGCCGGTCGGCGATCTGCAGCGCCTGCTCGCCGTAGTCCGGCTGGGAGACGAGCAGCTCGTCGGTATCGACGCCGATCGCCCGCGAGTAGACCGGGTCGATCGAGTGCTCGGTGTCGATGAAGGCACAGACGCCGCCCAAAGACTGGGCCTGGGCGATGATGTGGTTGACGAGCGTCGTCTTCCCCGAGGACTCAGGTCCGAAGATCTCGACGATCCGGCCGCGCGGCACGCCGCCGATCCCGAGCGCCAGGTCGAGCGCGAGGGCACCGGTCGGGATCGAGTCCACCTTGACCGTGCCTTTGTCGCCGAGCCGCATCAGCGAGCCCTGGCCGAAGTCGCGCTCGATCTGGGTGACCGCCGCCTGCAGCGCCGCGTCCTTCGCCTTGGCCTCCTTGGCCGAGGCGTCTTTCAAGTTCACTTTCTTGTCAGCCATCTCATCACCTCACTGCCGCCCAGCTCCGGGCAGCTCGATTTGGGCCAGCGGGACGTAGCGCGCACCCGACGGCTTGAGTTCAGAACGGTAAAGCGCGAGTCGGCCGGAAAAGTGCGGCTTTTTCAGCTCGGCTGGAAGACTCGCCGGGGGCATCTCGACCTTCGCCGGCCGCCGCGATCCGCGCTCCTCCGGGCGCACCCTGGCGAGCGTCAGATGCGGCCAGAAGGGCCGCTTCTCGGGCTCGTAGAGCCGCTCGGCTACCAGTCTCTTCTGTAATGCGGCCTGCAGGGCCTCGGCGCCCGGCGAGATCGCCGGCAGGGCGAAGATCCGGGGTCTGCCCCGGGGCGGTCGCGGCACCGGATCGAGTAGCTCGATTAGCGGTGCCGGCGACGCACACTCCGCCATCGCCTCGCCGATCCGCTCGACGTCCTTCTCCGGCCGGTAGCCGAGGAAGGCGAGCGTGATGTGGAGGTTCTCGGTCGGGACCGGACGCAGCGCGGGGTCGGCCAGCGCCTTTCTCCCCCAGGCCCCGAGCCTGTCTCGAATCTCCTCGGGCAGGTCCAAAGCCACGAACAGCCGCACTCGCGGGCTCTTCAGTCGATCCTTCGCCATGCCGCCACGCTACGGCGTCGGGACGCAACGGTTAAGGCACCAACGTCAAAAGAGAGTCGCGGCTCTCAAGCCCCTTTGCAAATTCGCGCTAGAGCGGCGGCTCCTCGCCGCTGAGCAGGATCCGCAGCAGGTGCATGCCGACCAGTGCCGAGCGTTCGCGGATGTCGGCGCGGCCGCCCGGAATCACCGGCTCGCGGGCGATGCTGGTGCCGTCGGCGAGGCGGGCGTTGAAACAGACGTAGCCGACCGGCTTCTCCTCGCTGCCGCCGTCGGGACCGGCGATGCCGGTGATCGAGACGGTGACGTCGGCGCCGAAGCGCTCCAGCGCGCCGATCGCCATCGCCTCCGCCACCTCGGGCGAGACGGCGCCCCTGGTCTCGATCAGCGCCGGATCGACCCCCAGCAGATCCGCCTTGGCCTCGTTCGAGTAGGCGACGACGCTGCCCGCCAGGTAGCCGGAGGCGCCGGGAAGATCGGTTATCCGCGCCGCCAGCAGGCCACCGCTGCAGGACTCCGCCAGCCCCAGCCGGCGGCCCTTCAGCAGCGCCGCCACCTGCGAATCGATGGTCTCGCCGTCGAGGCTGAACAGGTGGCGCCGGTGGCGCGCGGCGAGGCCCTCGCGTACGCAGTCGGCCACGTGCACCGCCTCGTCGCGGTAGCGGACGTCGATCTCGATCTCGCCCCGGCGCAGGCAGGTGGTGATCTCCACCGCCCCCAGCTCGACCCCCTCGCCCTCGATCTCGCGCAGGCTCTTGGCGATCTCGGACTCCGGCACCCCGAACATCCGCAGCGTGTAGCCGCGCAACGGGGTCGCCCGCGCGAGCACCGCCTGCACGGGCGCGGTCGCCAGAGCGGCGGGCCACATCGGCTGCAGCTCGCGCGGAGGCCCCGGCAGGACCACCACGACCCGCTCTCCCGCCGGGACCACGAGGCCGGGGGCGGTCCCGACCGGGTCGAGCGGGGTCGCCCCCACCGGCACCATCGCCTGCTTGCGGTTGGCCTCCAGCACTGCCTCCTCGTCGAAGTTGAAGCGTTTGGCGAAGCCGCGAAGGATCTCCGCGATCTTCGCTTCCATGCCCTCGTCGAGGATCAGCTCGCGGCCGGCGAAGCGGCCGACCACCTCGGCCGTCAGGTCGTCGGCGGTCGGGCCGAGGCCGCCGGTGGTGACGATCAGGTCCATCCCCTCGGCAGCCATGAAGCGCAGCGCGGCCTCCAGGTCGTCGGGGCGGTCGGCGACCACGACGATGTGGGCCACCTCGACCCCATGCTCGGCCAGGCGTTCGGAGACCCAGGGCCCGTTGGAGTCGGAGATGCGACCGGTCAGGACCTCGGTCCCGGTGACGACGATGCCGGCGCGGATCACGTGCAGGTCGGCCGTTCGCCTGCGGGCAGCTCGCGCAGCGCGCCCCCGGGCCCGATCGTGTACCCGACCGGGCTGGGAGTCGCGGGGATGCTCGTCTGTCGTCCGTTCACGCTCATCGAGACCTCGCCGTTGCCGAGCGAGACCGTGAAGCTACCGGACCGGAAGGGGCCCGCTTCGGCTCCGGGGCCGAGGATCTCGCCCGCGACCAGCGGCCGGCCACCGGCGTTCAGCAGGCAGACCCAGACCTCGGCGGTGGCGGTCAGCTGCAGGGAGAGACCGGGCTTCGGCCTTGGCTGGCCAGGCGGTGGGGGCTCGGGTGGCTGCGCCGAGGCTCGTGGAAGGTCCTGCCGGGGTGCCGGCGACTCCTCGCCCCCGCTCGAGAGCCCGACGGCGACCAGCGCCGCCACCAGTGCCGCCGAGACGAGCAGCGCCAGGACGCGCGGGGCCAGCCGCGGCCGCCGCCCAGCCCGCGGCGCTCGCGGACTCCTTGGATTCGCGCCTAGCAGCCGTTCGCCAGGTCGGTCGGCGCCGATTTCGCGCCGGTGCTGCTCGGCAAGCTGCGCTCCGTCAAGGTCGAGATAGCCGGCGTAGGTGCGGATGAAACCGCGCGCATAGGCCTCCCCGGGCAGCACCTCCCATTCCTCGCGCTCGAGCGCACGCAGGAAGCGCACCCGGATCCGGGTCGAGGCCTCGACATCGGCGAGCTCGACGCCACGCCGCTCGCGCGCCTCGCGAAGCGTCTTGCCGACGCCTTGCTCCATGCACCCATTGTGGCCGTTCCGGGCCCGGCGATGTGAAAGACGGGGCCTCAGGCCTCGGGGTCGGCGTCGATCGCGACCGGCGCCGGTGCGGCCTGTCGGCCGGCGGGTGAGAGAACCCGGTTCAGATCCGCCTGGGTGATCAGCACCTGGCGGGGTTTCGAGCCCTCGTAGCCGGAGATGACCCCTCGCCGCTCGAGCATGTCGATCAGGCGACCGGCACGCGTGTAGCCGACCCGCAGGCGGCGCTGGATCATCGAGACGGACGCGGTCTCGGTCTGCACGACGAGGCGGATCGCCTCGTCGAGGAGGTCGTCGCTGTCGGGGTCGAACTCACCCTCGCCGCCTTCCTCAGCGACCTCCTCGGGCGTCTCCAGCAGCTCGGCCTCGAACTCCGGTTCACCCTGCTTGGCCCAGTGCTTGGTGATGCGGGCGATCTCGTCCTCGGTGATGAAGGCGCCCTGGACCCGCTGCAGCTTCGAGCTGCCGGCGCCGCGGAAGAGCATGTCCCCCTGGCCGAGCAGCGCCTCCGCCCCGCCCTGGTCGAGGATCACGCGCGAGTCGGTCTGCGAGGAGACCGCGAAGGCGATCCGCGAGGGGATGTTGACCTTGATCGTGCCGGTGATGATGTCGGTCGAGGGGCGCTGGGTGGCGAGCACGAGGTGGATGCCGGTGGCACGCGACTTCTGCGCCAGGCGGATGATCGAGTCCTCGACTTCGGCGGGGGCGACCATCATCAGGTCCGCGAGCTCGTCGATCACACAGAGGATGTGCGGCAGCGGCGGCTCGCCGGCCTTGGTGCGGGACCGGTTCAGCTCGTTGAGATTCCTACAGCGGGCCTCGCTCATGATCCCGTAGCGGCTCTCCATCTCGCCGATCAGGTTGGAGAGGACGTTGGCGGCCAGCCGCGGCGAGGTCACGACCGGCGTCAGCAGGTGCGGGACGTTCTCGTAGTGGTTGAGCTCGACCTGCTTGGGGTCGACCAGGACCAGCCGCACGTCGTTCGGCGAGGCCTGCATCAGGATCGAGGAGAGGATCGCGTTGACGCAGCCGGACTTGCCGGAGCCGGTGGTGCCGGCGACCAGCACGTGCGGCATCTTCGCCAGGTCGGTCCAGACCGGGTTGCCGTCGATGCCCTTGCCGAGCCAGGCGACCAGCGGTGAGGTCTTCTCGGGGCGGCCGGCGTAGATGTCGCCGAGCCGGACGATGCGCCGGCGCGTGTTCGGAACCTCCACCCCGACCGCCTGTTTGCCGGGAATCGGCGCCAGAATGCGGATGTCGGTGGAGGCCAGCGCGTAGGCGAGGTCGTTGGCGAGCTCGGTGACTTTCTTCACCTTGATCCCGGGCGCCAGCCGCAGTTCGTAGCGGGAGACGTGGGGGCCGCTGACGACGCCGACGATCTTCGCCTCGACCCCGAAGTGCCCCAGGGTCTCGACCAGCTTGCGGCCGATGATCTCGTGGTCGCGGGGGTCCGGTCCCTTGTCTCCGTTCTTACCCCGCTCCAGCACCTTCTGTGGCGGCGGGCGGTAGTCGATCTCCTCTGAGGTGGTGACCCCGCGCGGCTGCCCCATCGGGGTCAGCGCGACCTGCTCGGGCTCGGGGACCGGCTCCCCGGCGGGGACCGCGTCCTCCTCGGAGGTGGCGATCTCCTCCAGTTCGCGATCGAAGTCGTCGGCGGCAGCGGCCAGGTCCGGCTCGTCCTCGGGCTCCTCGGCCAGCTGCACAGTCGGCTCGAACTCATCCGTGTCCGGGTAGCTGCTCATCACGTCGGTGGCCCCGGCGACGGTCTCGGCCTCCGAGCGCGTCTGTCGCTGCTCGCGCCAGTCCATGTGCGTCCGTGCCACCGTGCGCGCGGCGGCATCACCGCCGCGGAAGACGCCACGGAACGTTGCCCGCACTCCGCGCCCGATTGCCCGCGCCAACGCCGAGACCGAGGTCCCGGTCAGAAGCATTCCCCCCACCAGCAGCACCAGGACCGTGAAGATCCGGGCTCCGACCGACCCGAACAGGTAGAGCAGTCCGGTTTCGACGCCGTAGCCGACCTTGCCGCCCTCCCAACCGAAGAAGAGGACGAACGTGAGGTAGACGCCGAACGCAACCAGGAACAGCCCGATCAGGTCGAGATGCCTCTGCTCAAGCCCGGCCGGCAGGTGCAACCCGCCCCGCGGTTTCGCTGCTTTCGACCGTTTGGCCCCGGCTTTTCTCCGGCGCGCGGGCGCACGCTTCTTGCGAACGAACATGCTCCCCCGGTTCGACACGAACTCCCACAGCCCTGCGTGGGGGGAAGGGGTGGAACGTCTTGTACTTTTTTGCCGCATCCGACCTCGAATGGCCGCTGGGGATCCACAAAAAAGTTAAGTGGAACCCCTTCCCCCCACGCAGGGCCCTAAATTCGGCCTAAAACCAGGGGGAATTGGGCAGTCCGCGGGCTAACATCGAGCGATGCTCGCCGAACCCGACCAGAGCGGTGGTCGCGTCCTCGTGGTCGAGGACGACGTCGATATCGCCGACGTGCTCCGGCGCTCGCTGCGCAACGAGGGCTACGAGGTGCGAACCTCGGCCGACGGGGTCGACGCCCTCGACGTCGCTGCCGGCTTCGTCCCCGACCTGGTCGTGCTCGATCTGGGTCTGCCGCGCCTCGACGGCATCGAGGTCTGCCGCCGGCTGCGGATGGAGGGGGACGTGCCGATCCTGATGCTGACCGCCCGGGCCGAGACCGAGGACCGCGTCACCGGCCTCGACAGCGGCGCCGACGACTACTTGGCGAAGCCGTTCGAGCGGCAGGAGCTGCTGGCGCGGATCCGGGCGCTGCTGCGGCGGCGGCCACCGCGCGGAACCGCCTCGCTGGAGGTCGGCGACCTCCAGCTCAATCCGGATACGCGCGAGGTCCGCCGCGGCGAGCGCGAGATCGAGCTGACCAACCGCGAGTTCGAGCTGCTCGAGTTCCTGATGCGCAACGAGCGCCTGGTGATCTCGCGCGAGCGCCTGCTCGATGAGGTCTGGGGCTATGACCCGATGGCCGCGACCAACACGATCGACGTCTTCATCTCCAACCTGCGGCGCAAGCTCGAGGCCGGCGGCGAGCCCCGGCTCCTGCACACCAAACGCGGCGCCGGCTACGTGCTGAAGGACTAGGTGGTGTCGCACGGCGGAAAGCGCTTTCGGGCCTGGCTCCGGCGGCTGGTGCACCCTCGCTCCTGGCCGGTTCGGTGGCGCCTTGCCGCCGTTTCCTCCGGGCTCACCCTGGTCATTCTGCTGATGTTCGGAATCACGATTGGCGAGGTGGCGACGCAGCGGATCCGCAGCGACTTTGACGGCGAGGTCCAGAACGCCGCACAGACCCTCTCCTCCGAGTTCCGCGTTGTCTACACGCCGCTTGGAAGCTTCGCCCAGGAAGGACCGAACCTCAAAGACTTCGTCTTGCCCGACGACGCCTCGGCCCGGGTGCTCGACGTCAACGGCAACGTGAAGACCCGCGGCGGCGTCGGCTCGGCCAGGCTCGGACCGGTCGAAGCCGGCCTATCCAGCCATGGCGGGATGCGGGTGGCGACGGCGCCGATCACCTCCGACGAAGGCGAACTCACCGGCTATGTGCAGTACGGGCGCAGTCTCGATCACGTCGACTCGACCGTCGACCGCCTCTGGTTCTTCATCGCCGCCGGCATCTTCGCGGCAACGCTGCTGGCAAGCCTTGCGGGGGTTGCGATCGCCTCCCGCGCGATGCGGCCGATCGCCGCACTCACCGCGAAAGCCCGGGAGATCGCCACGACCCGCGACCCATCTCTCCACATGCCCAAGCCGCCGGTCGAGGACGAGGTCGGCGAACTGGCACAAACGCTGGAGGAGATGCTGCGCTCGCTCGATGCGGCCCGCGCCGAGCGCGAGGGGGCGATGCAGAAGCAGCGCGAGTTCGTCGCCGACGCCTCGCACGAGCTGCGCACGCCGCTGACCAGTGTCCTCGCCAACCTCGAGCTGCTGCAGGCCTCGCTCGGCGGTTCCGGCCAGGCCGAGGACCGTGAGGTCGTCGACTCGGCCCTGCGTTCCTCGCGCCGGATGAGCCGCCTCGTCGCCGATCTGCTGCTACTGGCGCGTGCCGACGCCGGCCGTCTCGACCGGCACCGTCGCTGCGACCTCGCCGAGATCGCCGGCGACGCCGCCGCCGAGGCCGCGCCGCTGATGAGAGATCGCACGCTGACCGTCGACAACGAGCGCCCGATCCGGGTCGAGGGCAGCCCCGACGAGCTGCACCGGATGGTCCTCAACCTGCTCGACAATGCCGCCAATCACACCCCCGCAGGCTCGACGATCGAACTCGGTCTGCGAACCGAGAATGGGACTGCGGTGGTCGAGGTCGCCGACGACGGCCCCGGCGTCCCAGCGCCGATGCGCGAGCAGGTATTCGACCGCTTCGTCCGTGGCCAGGGTCCGGCCGACACGGCCGCCGGCGCCGGCACCGGCCTTGGCCTGGCCATCGTAAGCGCCGTCACCGCCTCCCACGGCGGCACCATCGAAGCCACCGAGTCCGAGTCCGGCGGCGCCCTCTTCCGCGCCCGCATCCCGCTCGCCGATCCTGAGCAAGTCGTTACCGGAGCTTTAGGGCCGGTTTAGAGCGCCGCCTTAATTTCTCCAGCGGACGAGACACACTAGGCCCGCCGGGGTTCTCCCCAGAACCACCCCGGCGGGCTTTTTCGCGCTCGGGGCCGGGTGGGGCAGGCCGGGAGAGCGTGCGGGTAGGGGTCGCCCGCTGCACCTCGCAGAGAGAGTCGGATGCGGCTACCGCCTTGGGGGCTTGCGGCTCTGCTCATGCTGAGTCGCGTTCGACCCCTACCCGCACGCTCTCCCCGCGAGCTCCGGTGGACGCCGAGCACTGGAGAGCCCTGGGGTGGGGATAGCTCTTGTCCTTGAGGCCGCAGTGGAAATACGCAACCTCCAGATCGTCCCGGAGCTGGCGGTTGGGGGAGGGACGGGTACCCCTCCCGCGGAGGCTCATGGGTCCGCGCCTCGCAACTCCACCCACGATCTGCTGCGCAACGGTCTCCGCGGGAGGGGTACCCGTCCCTCCTACACCGCGACCCCGAACAAAGATCAGACCTCGATGAGCACCGGCAGGATCATCGGCCGCCGCCGCAACCGCTGGAACACGAACTTGCCGATCGCATCGTGCAGGTCTTCCTCGATCAGGTGCGACTCGCGGTTGCCGGCGTCGGCGGCTCCTTCGAGGGTGTCTTCGACCAGGTCGCTGAGCTCCTCGACGAGGGCGTCCGCTTCCTCGAGGAAGGCGACGCCGCGGAAGATCACCTCGGGGTCGGCGACGACGCTGCCGTCGTCGGATGAGACGGTGGCGACGACGATGAAGATGCCGTCGGCGGAGATCTCGCGACGGTCGCGCAGGGCGGCGTCGTCGGGGTCGCCGATGTTGACCCCGTCCACGTACATCGTGCCGGCGTGGATGTCCTCGCCGAAGCCGGCGCCGTTCGCGTCGATCTCCAGCGGCAGGCCGTTGCGGCCGCGGAAGACGTTCTCGGGGTCGATGCCGACCTGGTGCGCGAGCTCGGCGTGCAGCCGCAGGCGCTTGTGGTCGCCGTGGACCGGCATCACGTAGCGCGGCTTGGTCAGGTTCAGCATCAACTTCAGCTCCTCCTGCCAGCCGTGGCCGGAGGCGTGGATCGGCGCGTCTTTGGCGGTGATCACGGTGGCCCCGATCTCGTAGATGCGGTCGATCGTCTCGTTGACCGCGCGCTCGTTGCCGGGCACCGGCGTCGCCGAGAAGACGACGGTGTCGCCGGAATGCAGCTGCACGTCGCGGTGGTCGTTGTTGGCCATCCGCCGCAGCGCCGAGAGCGGCTCGCCCTGGCTGCCGGTCGAGATCACGACCACCTTCTCGTCGGGGAAGTCCTCGATCTCCCGTGGCTGGATGAAGAGCCCGTCGGGCGCTTTCGCCATGCCGAGACTGGAGGCGATGTTGAAGTTCTTCCGCATCGAGCGGCCGACCAGCGCCACCTTGCGGTCGAGCGCCACGGCGGCGTCGATCACCTGCTGGACGCGGTGGATGTTGGAGGCGAAGGAGGTGACGATGATCCGCCCCTCGCAGCGCGAGAACTCCTGCAGCAGGGCCGGTCCGACGCTCGACTCCGACGGCGCCACCCCGGGCCGGTCGGCGTTGGTCGAGTCGCCGCAGAGCAGCAAGAGGCCGTCACGGCCGATCTCAGCCAGGCGCGGAACGTCGGCCGGGCGGCCGTCGACCGGAGTCTGGTCGAACTTGTAGTCGCCGGTCATCAGCATCGAGCCCAGCTCGGTGGTGATGAGCACTCCGCGCATGTCGGGGATCGAGTGCGCGAGGTGGACCAGCTCCAGCTCGAACGGTCCGTGCTTGACCCGCTCCCCCGCCGGCAGCTCCCGCAGCGGCGCCTTCTCGCCCAGCTTGTGCTCGTCGAGCTTCGAGCGCACCATCCCGATCGTCAGCAGGCCGCCGTAGATCACCGGCGGGATGCCGATCTCGCGCAGCACGTAGGGCAGCGCGCCGACGTGGTCCTCGTGGCCGTGCGTGAGCACGATCGCCTCGATGTCCTCGGCGCGGTCGCGCAGGTAGGAAAAGTCCGGGAGCACGAGGTCGATCCCGTGCATCTCCGCGGTCGGGAACATCAGGCCGGTGTCGACGACGACGATCCTGCCGTCGTACTCGATCACCGTCATGTTCTTGCCTATCTCGCCGAGTCCGCCCAGCGGCAGCACTCGGAGTTTCTTGCTTGGCACTAGTAACTCACTCTCTTCTGAAGTTGGTCAACCGGCGACGGGAAGGCCGATGCCTTCGAGCGCGGTCTTGATTGCGGCCCGCTGTCCGGCGTCCGCGGCGACGAGCGGAAGCCGCAACCGCCCGGAGACGAGGCCGAGCATCTCCAGCGCCGCCTTCACGGGGATCGGGTTCGTCGTCACCGAGAGGCCCTCGTAGACGGGCGTAAGTTCTGCATCCAGCGCGCGGGCACGATCGAGATCGCCACCCTGGGCGGCGTCCCACATCTCGCGCATCTGATCGCCGACCACGTGCGAGGCGACGGTGATGCCGCCGGCGCCCCCGAACTCGAGCACGCGCAGGAAGGTGTTGTCGTTGCCGGCGAGCACCGCGAGGCCGTCGATCGGGCCCAGCTCCTCGTCGTTGGCCTGCTTGACGCCGACGATGTTGTCGACCGTGGCCAGCTCGGCGAGCAAATCGGGTGGCATGTTGATGATCACCCGGGCCGGGATGTTGTACACGACCATCGGCAGCTCGGGCACCGCTTCGGCGACGGCCTCGAAATGGGCCCTGAGGCCGGCGCGGTTGGGCTTGTTGTAGTAGGGCGCCACGACCAGCGAGACATCGGCGCCGGCGTCGGCCGCCATCCTGGTCAGCTCACCCGAGTGCCGGGTGTCGTTGGTCCCGGTCCCGCAGATCAGCAGCACGTCGTCGCCGACCTCGGCCCGTACCGCCCGCAGCAGCTCGATCTCCTCGCCATCGGTCAGAGTCGGGCACTCGCCGGTGGTTCCGGCGACCACCAGACCGTGGGACCCGTGTTCAAGTAGGTGGGAGGCGAGGCGTCTGCCTGCATCCAGGTCGACTCGTCCCTGCTCGTCGAACGGGGTCGCCATCGCCGTAAAGATCCCTTGTATGGGCTCCTTCATCTCGGCCAGGGTACCCCGTCAACCGGTCCGGTCATCGAAAAGCAGCTTCTCGAGCCCGACGGTGAAGCGATCGGGCAGTCCCGCGACCCGGCGCACTGCCAGAAGCACCCCGGGCATGAACGAGCGGCGGTCGATCGAGTCGTGGCGCAGCGCCAGGGTCTGCCCCTCGCCGCCGAAAATCACTTCCTGGTGGGCGACCAGCCCCGGCAGGCGCACCGAGTGGATCGGCTGGTGGACGTTGCCGCCGGCGGTGTCGATCAGCTCCCGGGTGCGCCTGGCGGTGCCGGACGGCGCGTCGAGCTTGCGGTCGTGGTGCAGCTCGACGATCTCGCACTCGGGCATGTGCGGCGCGATCGTCTGCGCCACCTCCATCAACAGCACCGCGCCGATCGCGAAGTTGGGAGCGACGAAGCAGTTGGCGTTCGAGGCCTCCGCCGCCGCGCGAGCGGCGTCGAGGTCGAAGCCGGTGGTGCCGACCACCGTGTGGACGCCCGCCTCCAGGCTCACCTTCACGTTGTCGAGCGCGGTGTCGGGGACGGTGAAGTCGACGACCACGTCGACCGCGTCGAGGATCTCTCCCAGCTCGACCCCGAGCGCGGGGTCGGCCCTGCCGGCGAGCTCCGTGTCTTCGGCTCCGTCCACGGCCTCGCAGACCGCCTGCCCCATCTTGCCGGCGGCGCCGGCGACGCCCACCCGGATCACGCCGCTACCAGGCCTTCGCTGACCGGCGCCAGGGCGGCGCGGAAACGGTCCTCCTCGGCGCCGACGCAGGCGGCGGATAGCCGCTCGGCTCCGTAGAGCTCGGCCGCGAGCTCGGTCAGGTCGTCGACGTCGATCGCGTCGACCTTGGCCAGCATCTCGTCGAGGCTTTCGATCGGCAGGCCGAACAGGGTCGCGCGGGAGATCCGCGTCATCCGTGCCGCCGTCGACTCCGAGGAGAGCACGAGGCGGCCCTTGACGCTCTCCTTGGCCCGGGTCAGCTCCTCGGCCGAGACCGGCTCGGAGCGCAGGCTGGCGAGCTCGCGGCCGATGATCTCGCAGGCCTCCTCGACGTTGTCCTCGCGGGTGCCGACGTAGGTGGCGACCAGGCCCTGGTCGGTGAACTGCTCGTTGTAGGAGCCGACCGAGTAGGCGAGCCCGCGCTTCTCGCGCACCTCGCGGAAGAGGCGCGAGGAGGTGGAGCCGCCGAAGATCGAGTCGAGCACCGCCAGCGGGTAGCGGCGCTCGTCGTCGCGGCGCAGGCCCGGAGCGCCGAAGCAGATGTGGTACTGCTCGGTCTCCTTGGGGTAGAAGCAGAGCCGGCCCGAACCCTCGATGCCGGTGGCCGGCGCGACTCCGTCACCCACGGCGGGCGGCTGCACCAGCTGTTCCGCCATCGCGACGATCCGCGCGTGCTCGAGGTGGCCGGCGGCGCCGACGACGATCTCCGAGCCGGTGTATCGGGCCTGGCGGTAGCTCTCGATGTCGGGGACCGGGATCGAGGCGATCACCTCGGCCTCGCCGAGCACGCGGCGACCGAGCGGGTGCGCGTCGAAGACTGCCTCGGCCAGGACGTCGTGGACCCGGTCCTGCGGCTCGTCCTCGTACATCGCGATCTCCTCCAGCACCACCTGGCGCTCGGAGTCGATATCGGGATAGGTCGGCGCCAGCAACATTTCCGCCAGCAGATCGAAGACCGCCTCGGTGTGCTCGTCGAGGAAGCGGGCGTGCAGGTGGGTCGTCTCCTTGCCCGTGGCGGCGTTGACCGAGGCGCCGAGGCCGTCGAAGCGCTCGGAGATCTCGATCGCCGAGTAGCGGGCGGTGCCCTTGAACAGCAGGTGCTCGAGGAAATGGGAGACGCCGGCCTGGGCCGGGGTCTCGTTGCGCGAGCCCGTGCGCACCCAGAGCCCGAGCGCCACGGAGCGGACCGAGGGAACCTCCTCGGTCACGACCCGGACGCCCGAGCCCAGCTCGGTGAGCTGAGGTGCGCTCAACTTCTCTAGCCGCGGCGCTCGCGCTCGCGGCGCCGGCCGTCGCGACCGCCACGGCCACCGCGGTCGCCGCCGCCGTTGCGCCGGCCACCGTCACCGGAGCCGACCGAGGCCAGTTCCTCCGGCGATTTGCCCTCGACGGACGGGTCGTTGGAGAGGCGCAGGCCGATCCGGCCGCGCTCCTTGTCGACCTCGACCACGGTGACGTCGATCTCTTCGCCGGCTTTGAGGACGTCGTCGACCGAGTCGACCCGCTCGCCCGGCTTCACGTTGGAGATGTGAAGCAAACCATCGGTGCCCTTGACCAGCTCGACGAAGGCGCCGAAGGTCGTCGTCTTCACGACCTTGGCCGAGTTGTAGCGATCGCCGATCTCGGCCTCCTTGGTCATCGAGTTGATGCGGGCGACGCAGGCCTCGACCAGTTCGCCGGTCGGCGCGTAGATCCGCACCGTGCCGTCGTCCTCGACGTCGATCTCCGCTTCGAACTCCTCGCAGAGGGCGCGGATCGTTTCGCCGCCTTTGCCGATGACCGCCCCGATCTTCTCCGGGTCGATCTTGATCGACTCGATCGCCGGCGCGTGCTGGGAGAGCTTCTCCCGCGGCCCGTCGATCGCCTCGGCCATCTTGCCGAGGATGAAGCGGCGGCCCTTGAGCGCCTGCTCCAGCGCGTCCTCGAGGATCTCGAAGGTGACGCCGGTGATCTTGATGTCCATCTGCAGGGCGGTGATCCCGTCCTCGGTGCCGGCGACCTTGAAGTCCATGTCGCCGAGGTGGTCCTCGACGCCGGCGATGTCGGTGAGGACGATGTAGTCGTCGCCCTCTTTGATCAGGCCCATCGCGACACCGGCGACCGGGGCGCTGACCGGCACTCCCGCGGCCTGCAACGCCATCGAGGAGGCGCAGACAGAGCCCATCGAGGAGGAGCCGTTGGACTCGAGCGTCTCGGAGACCGCGCGGATCACGTACGGGAACGACTCCTCGTCGGGGACCGTCGCCGACAGAGCCCGCTCGGCGAGCGCGCCGTGACCGATGTCACGCCGCTTCGGGCCGCGCATGAACCCCGCCTCCCCGACCGAGAAGGGCGGGAAGTTGTAGTGGTGCCAGAAGCGCTTGGTCGTCTGCAGCCCGAGCGTGTCGATCCGCATGTCCATCCGCGTCGTCCCGAGGGCGACATTGGAGAGGATCTGGGTCTCACCGCGGGTGAACAGGGCCGAGCCGTGGACGCGCGGGGAGACGTCGACCTCGCACTCGATCGGCCGGATCTCGTCCTGGGCGCGGCCGTCGGGACGCTTCTTGTCGACGGCGATCGCCTTGCGGATCGTGTCCTTCTCGATCGCGCCGAAGACGGCCTTGACCTCGGCCACCCGCTCGTCGGCCTCGCCGTCGCCGGAATCGGGCGCGTACTTGGCGACCACCTCGTCCTTGACCTCGTCGATCGCTTCATAGCGCTCGAGCTTGCCCTCGGTGGCGATGGCGTCGACGAGAGCCTGGCCGTACTCGGAGCCGATCTCGTCGACCAGCGCGCTGTCGAGCTCCGGCTCCTCGTGCTCGATCTTCTCCTTGCCGGCCTTCTGCTGCAACTCCTCCATCGCGGCGCAGAGCTTCTTGATCTCGCCGTGGGCGATGTCGAGGGCGTCGAGGATCTCGGCCTCGGTGACGCCGTTGGCGCCGGCCTCGACCATCAGGATCGCCTCGTCGGTGCCGGCGACGATCAGGTCCAGGTCCAGTTCTTCGTGCGTCTCCTCGTCGGGGTTGACGACGAAGCCGCCGTCGAGCTTGCCGATCCGCACCGCGCCGACGTGGGCGGCGACCGGGACCGGGGAGATCGCCAGCGCCGCCGAGGCGCCGTTCATGGCGAGGATGTCGTAGGGGTGGACCTGGTCGACCGACATCGGGATCGCGACCAGCTGCGTCTCGTAGTGCCAGCCCTTGGGGAAGAGCGGGCGGATCGGGCGATCGATCATGCGCGCGGTCAGCGTCGCCTTCTCGCTGGATTTGCCCTCGCGACGGAAGAACGAGCCCGGGATTTTGCCCGCGGCGTACATCCGCTCCTCGATGTCGACGGTGAGGGGAAGGAAGTCCACGTCGCGCAGGCTGCCGACGGTTGCGGTGCACAGCACCATCGTGTCGCCGGCCTGAACCACGACCGCGCCACCCGCCTGCTTTGCGAGTTTGCCCGTCTCGAAGGAAATCTGGCTCTCGCCGACATCCACCGAAACACGGCTTACGTCAAACATGCTCATTTAGTTGTCCTACCTCCGGCCACCCGGTTGGCGGCCATTCGCTTTTGTTCAGAACTCTCGTTCTCTTTCACACGGGAGAGTACACAGGCGCGCCGGAATCAGCGGAAAACCGCTGGAGTCGAGGTGACGCCGGCGCGGATCCCGGACTCGAAGTCGCGCCGCACGCGTGCCGCGACCGCGTCTGAGCGCCGGTCCGCCTCGAAGCGCGTGAGATCGAGCCCGAGGCGCTCTGCGCGCTCCCAGAGGTGGGGGTCGTCGACCCGGCCGCGTTCCGCATAGAGCGAGTCGACCATCTCGAAGAAGCGGCCCTGGGCGGCGGCCGCCTCGGCGGCCGCGTGCAGCGCCGGCGCGCGCGGGTGCTTGCTCGCCACCGGGAAGTGGCGAAAGACGATCTGGCCGGGGTGCCCTGAGATCTCGGTCCAGGCGGCGGCACAGTGCGGGCAACCGAGGTCGGCGTAGACGATCAGCCTCTCCCCCGTGCCCCGCACGTGGTCGTCGGGCCCGAGCGGCGGGATCGGAGCGCTGGTCAGGTCAGCCAAGCGCGTCGAAGATGACGTTGGCGCCGGGAAACTCGCCCGGGTTGGGCGATTCGTAGGTCCAGGCGACCGTGCCGTCCCCGTCGACGAGGACGAGCGTGCGCTTGGCGAAGCCGAACTTCTCAAGATAGGAGCCGTAGGCGCGTGCAACTTCGCCCTTGGGCTCGAAATCCGCCAGCAGCGTCGTGTCGATGCCGAGCTTCTCCTGGAAGGCCTTGTGCGCCCAGGAGTGGTCGACGCTGATCCCGAGCAGTTCGACGCCCTGGGCGGCGATCTCCGGTTTGACCTCCTGGTAGATCGAGAGCTGGTCCCCGCAGACCGGGCTGAAGTCCTGCGGGTAGAAGACCAGCAGCACCTTGCGGCCGCGGAAGTCGGACAGCGAGACCTCCTCGCCGTCCTGGTCGCGCAGGGTGAAGTCGGGAGCCGGCTCGCCGGCCGCGATCATCGCCGCAGGCCGAGGTCGGCGACCAGGGCGCGGTAGCGCTCGAGGTCGGTCCGCTCCAGGTAGCGCAGCATCCGCCGCCGTTTGCCGACCAGCATCAAGAGGCCGCGGCGCGAGTGGTGATCCTTGCTGTGGCCGCGCAGGTGCTCGGTCAGCTCGTTGATCCGCTCGGTTGCCAGCGCGATCTGGACCTCGGCGGAACCGGTGTCGCCATCGGCTCGACCGTACTTGCCGATCAGCTCGCTCTTTTTCTCTTTGGCCAGGCTCATCTCGTAAAAACGCCGTGTACCCGGTGCGGGTCACGGCCCGCTGGAAGCTAGCACAACGGACCTGGCGTGGACCCGCTTCCAGAAGTGCATGGGCATTGACTTGGAGCGGAACCTCTGGGAGGCTCGCAAGTCCGTGGAAGCTTCGAGCAACCAGGCATTGGCTCGGCATGGACGCCGCACTCGCCGGACGGCCTCCTTGGCCCTGCTCTGCGCGATCGGCTCGATCCTGGTCGTGGCTGTCTCGCCGGCGCAAGCGGCCACCGCGACGTTCGGCTACACCGGCGGCGAGCAGTCGTTCCTGGTTCCGAGCGGAAACAGCACGGTGAAAGTCCTGGTGGTCGGTGGCAGCGGTGGCGAAGGTGGCGTTGTCGGAGGCGCGGCGGCCGAAGTCACCGCCAATCTCAATGTGACGCCGGGCCAGATCCTCTACATCGAGGTTGGCGGCACCGGCGAGGACAGCGGCGACGGTGGAGAAGGCGGTTTCAACGGCGGCGCCGCGGGAGGCTCCGCGTCCGGCGGCGGCGGCGGTGCATCCGATATCCGCCTGCTCCCGCTCAGCTCCGGCCTGATCACGGATACCCGGCTGATCGTCGCCGGCGGCGCCGGCGGGGGCGGTGGCAACGGCGAAGACTTCGGTGGCAACGGCGGCGATGCGGGCAGCGCCGGAGGCTTCAGCGCTTCCTGGCAAGGCGGCGGCGCGGGCACCGAAAGCGCCGGTGGCGCGGGCGGCGAAGGGTGCACCGGATTCGGCGAAAATGGCCAGCTCGGGCTGGGCGGCATCGGCGGATTCGGTGAATCTGGGAACAACGGTGGTGGTGGCGGCGGGGGTGGCTACTACGGTGGTGGTGGTGGCGGCGGCGGCTGCATTTCAGGCGGCGGCGGTGGCGGCGGCGGATCCTCCCTCGTTCCGGCCGGGGGCATACTCGAAACGGCCCTGGCAAGCGCGGCACCGCTGATTCAGATCTCCTACACGACGCCCCCGGCGCCGTCCGCCCCGCCATCCGTGGCACCGACGCCCCCAACCACCCCCAACACCGTCCTCGGCTCGCATCCGCGCAAGAACCTGAAGACCACGAAAAACCGGGTCGGGGTCAAATTCGGCTTCTCCTCGACCATCGCCGGCGCCACTTTCAAGTGCAAGCTCGACAAAGCGGCGTTCTCGTCGTGTGCCTCGCCGAAGAGCTACAAAGTGAAAGCCGGCAAACACAAGTTCTCGGTCGCGGCGGTCAGCGGCGGCCTCACCGACCCCAGCCCGGCGGTCTTCAGCTTCAAGGTCACCAAGACCTCCTGACGACCCTCAGGAGCCACGATCGGTGAAGCCTGCGCAGACGCGCCTGGCCTCCTCGACGTCGCGGCGCATCTGGGCGATCAGGTCCTCGACGTTGGCAAAGCGTTTCTCGCCGCGCAGGCGCTCGACGAAGGCGACCCGCAGCTCACGCCCGTAGAGGTCGTCCTCGCGGTCGATCAGGTAGGTCTCGATGAGGACGCCGCGGCCGCTCTCGAAGGTCGGCCGGATGCCGACGTTGACGGCGGCCGGGACGCCGTCGGCGAAGGCCGCGTAGACGCCGTGGCCGGGGATCGCCAGGCGGTCGTCAGGGACGATGTTCGCGGTCGGGAAGCCGAGCTCGCGACCGCGCTGGTCGCCCCTGACCACGGTTCCCTCGACCATGAACGGGGCCCCGAGGCAATGGCGCGCGCCCTCCATGTCGCCGGCCGCGACCAGGGCCCGGATCCGCGTCGAGGAGACGGTCTCGCCGTCGACCTCGACCAGCGGCACCACCCGGGTCTCGAACTCTCCGTGGGCGGAGAGCATCGCGGGATCGCCTTTCGCTTTCGCCCCGAAGCGGAAGTTCTCGCCGACCGAGACCTTCTCGGCAGCGAGCGTCTCGACCAGCACGTGCTCGATGAAGTCCTGAGCCGAGCGCTGGGCGAAATCCTCGTCGAAGGGGATCACGACCAACTCCTCGACCCCCAGCCCCTCGATCACGTCGCGCTTGACCGAGAAGGGCATGATCAGCTTCGGCAGCGCCGCCGGGTGCAGGACCTCGAGCGGATGCGGGTCGAAGGTCAGCACGGTGTCGGCGCCCTCGATCACCGCCTGGTGACCGCGATGGACCCCGTCGAAGGTCCCGATCGCGACGTGTCGGGGTCGCGGCCCGGCGTCGGGCAGGGAGGTCACCCGGATGCTCACCGCAGCGCCGCCCCGACGGCCGGGACCAGCTCGCCGACGCGGCTCGCCTCGATCTCCTCGCCGGCGTCCTCGACCCGGAAGGGACCGATCGCGGTCCGGCGCAACTCGGCGCAGTAGGCGTCGCCGAGCGTCTCGACCAGGGTGCGGACGTAGGTCCCGGCCGCGCACTCGATCTCGTAACGGGCGACGCCCTCGCCGCGGGACAGCAGCTCGGCCCGGTACACCTCGATGTCGCGCTCGGGCGTCTCCACCGTCTCGCCCCGGTGTGCCTTCTTGTAGAGCCGCTCACCACCGACCCGCACGGCGGAGGTCATCGGGACCCGCTGGCGCACGGTGCCGGTCGGAAGCTGCAGCGAATCGGGAACCGCGCCGGTCTCGTCCAGCTCGCCGTCGGGATCGCCGGTGCTCGAGCGCCAGCCGAGCCGGGCCGTCGCCAGGTAGGTCTTCGGCAGCCCGACGAGGAATCGCTGCAGGCGGGTGGCCCTGCCGAGCAGGATGAGCAGCAGACCGGTCGCGAACGGGTCGAGCGTGCCGGCGTGGCCCGTCTTGCAGTTGCGCTCTCGGCGCACCTTGGCGACGACGTCGTGCGAGGTGACCCCGGCGGGCTTGTCGTAGAGCAGCACCGTCCCCGCGGAAGCGCCGTCGGCCATGCTCAGGGTCCCAGCTGGGTGGTGACCTCGGCGCAGAGGAAGGCGACCAGCTGGTCCAGCTCGAGGTCGGTCGAGAAGCCGGCGGCGCGTTTGTGCCCCCCTCCCCCGTGCCTGCGGGCGATCGCCGAGACGTCGACGTCGCCCTCGCTCGAGCGCAGGCTGACCTTGCGGGCGGCGCGGCCGCGGTTGCCGAGGTCGCGGATCACCGCCGCCACCTTGGTTCCGTCGATCGAGCGCAGGTGGTCGATCACGCCCTCGGTCATCTCCTCCCCCGCCCCGGTCTCCTCGTAGTCGGTGCCGGTGATGTAGGTGAGGACCAACCGCTCGTCGCAGTGGCGCTCGATCTTCTGCAGCGAGCGCACCACGAGGCGCAGCTTCTCGATCGGCACGTGCTCGTAGAGGCGCCGGTAGGTGTCGTCGATGTCGACCCCGGCGTCGATCAGCTCCGCCGCGACCCGGTGGGTGTGGGAGTTGGTGTTCTCGTACATGAATTTGCCGGTGTCGGTGATCAGCCCGACGTAGAGCGCCGAGGCCATCTCGCGGGTGACCCGGGCGCCGAGTAGGACCGCGAGGTCGTAGACGATCTCCGCCGTGCAGGAGGCCTCGACGTCGACCAGGTTGAAATCGCCGAAGCGGGTGTTGTCGTGGTGGTGGTCGATGTTGATGACGTCGTTGGCGCCGGCGGTGAGGAAGTCGACCGGCATGCGGTCGATGTTGCCGCAATCGAGGAAGACCACGGTGCGGCAGGCCATGTCGGCGGGCGGCTCGTGGAAGACCTCCTCCAGCGGCAGGAAGCGGTACTCGACCGGCAGCGGGAACTCCTTGGCGGCGAGGAACATCACCGAGTCCTTGCCGAGCTGGGTCAGCAGGTGGTGCATGCCGAGGAGCGAGCCGAGGGCATCGCCGTCCGGTCCCTCGTGGGCGGTGAGCAGGAAGCGGTCGCGCGTTCGCAGCTCGGCGCCGACGCGCTCGAGGTCCGAGGCGGCGACGGTCCCGCCGCTCACCTGCCCTCCTCCGGGTCGGTGGGCCCCTCCGCGTCGAGGAGCCGCGAGATCCGCACGCCCTGCTCGATCGTGTCGTCGTAGTGGAAGGTCAGCGTCGGCGTCCGCTTCATCCGCGTCTCCGCCGCGATCCGGGTCTGGAGCACGCCATGGGAGGAGCGCAGCCCGCTCAGCGTCGCCTCCCGCGCCTCGTCGTCTCCGAGCACGCTGACGTACACCTTGGCGGTGCGCAGGTCGGGGCTGGTCTCAACCGAGGTCACGGTCACGAAGCCGATGCGGGGATCGCTCAGATCGCTTGAGATCGCGGCGCCTACGACCTCGCGCAGCACCTCGTTGATGCGACGCATGCGAGCGCCGGGCATCCTACTCCAGCGTTTGCTCGACCTGTTTGGTCTGGAAGAACTCGAGCACGTCTTCCTCCTTGACGTCAGCGTAGCCGTCGAGCACGATGCCGCACTCCTGTCCTTCCTCCACTTCCTGCACGTTGTCTTTGAAGCGTCGCAGCGAGCCGAGCTTGCCGGTCCAGACGACCGTCCCCTCGCGGACCAGACGGACGCCGGCGGTGCGGGTCGCCTTGCCCTCGGTGACGATGCAACCGGCGATGCGGCCGACTTTGGAGGCCTTGAAGGTCTGTTTGATCTCCGCCTCGCCGACCGCCTCCTCGACCTCGACCGCCTCCAGCAGCCCCTCCATCGCGTTGCGCAGGTCCTCGGTGATTTTGTAGATGACCGAGTAGGTGCGGATATCGACGCCCTCGCGCTCGCCGGCGCGGCGGGCGTCGGCCAGGGGCCGCACGTTGAAGCCGATGATGATCGCGTCGGAGGCCGAGGCGAGCATCACGTCGGACTCGTTGATGCCACCGGTCTGCGAGTGGATGATGTTGATCCCGACCCGTTCCTGGGGGACCTTGGCGATCTCGTCCTGGAGCGCCTCCAGCGAGCCGGCGACGTCGGCCTTGAGGACGATGTTGAGCTCCTTGATGTCGCCCTCTTGGACGCGGGCGAAAACCTCGTCGAGGCTGACCTTGCGGGCTTGGCGCCGGGCCAGGGCCTCGGTCTTGAGGCGATTGGCCCGCTCCTGGGCCATCTGGCGGGCGCGGCGGTCGTTCTCCACCGCCTGCACGAACTCGCCGGCGTCGCTGACACCGTCGAAGCCGAGCACCTCGACCGGCATTCCCGGCACGGCGGCCTCGACCCGCTCGCCGGTGAAGTCCTGCATCGCCCGCACCCGGCCCCACTGCGGACCGGCGACCAGCGAATCGCCGACCTTCAGCGTGCCGCGCTGGACGAGCACGGTCACCACCGGGCCGCGGCCGGGGTCGAGCTGGGACTCGATCACGGTGCCCGAGGCCGGCGCGTCGGGATTGGCCGAGAGCTCCTCCAGCTCGGTCACCAGGAGGATCATGTCGAGCAGGTTGTCGAGACCTTCGTGGGTCTTGGCCGAGACTTCGGCGAAGACGGTGTCGCCGCCCCATTCCTCGGGGGTGATCCCCTCCTGGGCCAGCTCGTTGCGGACTCGTTCGGGATTGGCCCCCTCTTTGTCGATCTTGTTGACGGCGATCAGCATCGGCACGTCGGCGGCGCGGGCGTGGTCGATCGCCTCCTTGGTCTGCGGCATGACGCCGTCGTCGGCGGCCACGACCACCACGGCGACGTCGGTGACCTTGGCGCCGCGGGCGCGCATCGCCGTGAAGGCGGCGTGGCCGGGCGTGTCGAGGAAGGTGATCGTCTTCTCGTTTTTATGGACCTGATAGGCGCCGATGTGCTGGGTGATGCCGCCGGCCTCGCCCGCGGCGACCTCGGTCTCGCGGATCGCATCCAGGAGCGAGGTCTTGCCGTGGTCGACGTGTCCCATGATCGTGACCACCGGCGGGCGCGCCGCCAGATCCTCCTCGGCGTCGGCGAACTGCGGCTCCTCGGGTTCCTCGTCGGCGGCGGTGACGATCTCCAACTTGCGGTCGTACTCGTCGGCGATCGCCCTGATCGACTCGTCGGTCAGGGTCTGGGTGAGGGTCGCCATCTCCCCCATCATCATCAGTTTTTTGATCACCTCGGCCGGGGCCAACCCCAGCGACTCGGCTACCTCGCGCACGGTGGCACCGGAGTTGACCTTCGTCGCCTCGGGCTCGACCGGCGTCGCCGGCCCCATCGGCGGCTCCTCCAGCAGCGGACGGCGACGGCGGCCGCCTCGCCGCCGCGGCGGGCGCTGTGGCGGCGGGCCGCCCATCTGGTCGCGGCGGGCCGCCTGTGAGTCGATCACGACGCGGCGTTTTTTGGCGCCGCCGCCACCGCCGGTGCCACCCTGCTGGGGCCCACCCGCGGGGCGGACCGGTTTGGTCGAAGTCTGAGCTTTGGGCGCGGCAGGTTTGGCAGCAGCCGTCGGCGGCGGGGATTTCTTCGCCGCGGCCGGCGCGGGTGCCGCGGCGGGTTTCTCGGCAGCAGGCTTCTTCGGGGGGGCTTTGGTCGCCTCAGCGCCACCGTTGCCCTTGGCGGCGGCGATCGCTTTCAGCGCGTCGGCTTCCTCGACGCTGGACGCCGCCGCTTTCGCCTCGATCCCGGCGGCTTTCAGGGCCGCCAGCAGCTCCTTTGAGCTGACGCCCTGCGCTTTCGCGATCTCGTGAACCCGCTTCTTAGCCACTAAGCCTGCTCCGCCTCCTCGACAACCTCATCACCTTCGGCGACGGGGACCTCATCCTCAACGGCCTCGGACTCGTCGGATGAGCCCGCCTCCTCTGGCTCCTCTTCGACGAAGTTCGCCTCCGCCCGCTCGACGATCTCGCTCACCTGCCCTTCGTCGCCGTCCGGATCGGCGAGGATCGCCAGCTCAGCCTCGGAGACGTCGGTGAGGATTGCCACCTGGCTGGTCTCGAAACGCGAGAGCGCCTGGTGCGAGGGCAGGCCGCAGTAGGTCGAGCCGGGGATGGCCGCATTGGGACAGCGGCGCCCGTTCGAGAGCACCGCCAGGCAGCGGCCGTCGAACTGTTCCTCGCCCTCGATCTCGATCTCCTGTTCTTCGGAGGCGAACTCGGTCTCGGACTTGATGTCCACGCGCCAGCCGGTGAGGCGCGCGGCGAGGCGCGCGTTCTGGCCGTCGCGGCCGATCGCCAGCGAGAGCTGGTCGTCGGGGACGATCACGGTCGCCTGGCGCTCCTGATCGTCGACGATCACCTCGCGCACGCGGGCCGGCGAGAGCGCTTTGGCGACGAAGCGGGCGGGCTCGTCGTTGTGGGGGATGATGTCGATCTTCTCGCCGCGCAGCTCGGAGACGACCATGCGCACACGCGAGCCGCGGGGGCCGACACAGGCGCCGACCGGGTCGACCCCGTCGGCGTGGGAGACGACCGCGATCTTCGAGCGGTAGCCGGGCTCGCGGGCGACGCCGACGATCTCGACCAGCTTGTCGGCGATCTCGGGCACCTCGAGCTCGAACAGGCTCTTGATCAGCTCAGGGCTTCGGCGCGAGACGACGATCGCCGGGCCTTTGGTCGAATCGGAGACGTCGGTGATCACGGCCTTGACCCGCATGCCGTGGTCGTAGCGCTCGTTGTAGACCTGCTCGGACTTGGGCAGCAGCGCCTCGACCCGCTCGCGCAGCTGCACCAGCGTGTAGCGCTTGTCGGACTGCTGGATGATGCCGGTGATCAGCTCGCCGACCCGGTCCTGGTACTCGTCGTACATCATCTGCCGCTCGGCCTCGCGGATCCGCTGCAGGATCACCTGCTTGGCGGTCTGAGCGGCGATCCGGCCGAAGTCTTCGGGGGTGACGTCGCGGGTCTCGATCTGGTCCTCGTAGGGAGCGATCATCTCCGGGTCGAGCTCGGGATCCTCGGGCTCGCGCATTTCGCCCGTCTCCGGATCGACCTCGGGCTCCTCCTGCAGCTCGGCCGCTTCGGCGAGGAGCTTCTGCTCCAGCTCCGGCGGCAGGATCAGTTCGAAGACGCGGAAGTCGCCGGTTTCGTGGTCGAGGTCGACGCGGGCGTATTTGGCCGCCCCCGGCGTCTTCTTGTAGGCCGAGAGGAGCGCGTCCTCGAGGGCGTCCATCAGCTTGTCGGCGGAGATTCCCTTCTCCTGCTCGAGCGCTTTGACTGCGTCGACGATCTCCTTGCTCACTGCGCTGGCTCCTTGGTCTCGGAATCGGTACTGGGGCGGCGGTACTTGGGGCCAGGCGAGGAAACCTCGAGCGTGTACTCGGCCAGCAGATGGTTGAGGTGCCTGGTCACCCGTTCGCAGAGCGCCAGGTCGACGCCCTCCGGGTGGTCGATGAAGAGGCGCAGCGACTCGCTTCCGGGTCGCTCCACGGCGACCAGGTCGAGCTCGGAATCGAGTTCGTTCAACTGCTGCTGAATGTCTTGCTGGAGGTCGGTCATGCCTGGTTCGGGCCGAAAAAAAAGTGGGCCAGGCCCACTTCTCGACACTGCTGCACGTTGAAAAGTGAACCCAGTATAGCTCGCCCCAAGCACCCGGCCCGGCGGGGCCTGCCCCGGGCGGGCAGGCCTGCGGGCGAGGTATTCGTTCTCGGCCTGCCCGCCCGGGTCACCCACCGGGAGGGGCGAGGTTCGAGCTGGGCTCGCGGAGCTGGTTGACCTTGTCGAGGATCGTGTCGGCGATGCTGTCCTTCGAAGCCCTGGGGACCGCGGTCTCGGAGTCGCCGTCGATCAAGGTCACTGCGTTCTGCTCGCTCTCGAAGCCGATCGCCGGATCGGAGACGTCGTTGAGGACGATCAGGTCGGCGGACTTGTGGGTCAGCTTGGCGCGGGCGCGGTCGAGGCCCTCCTCACCGTGCTCGGCGGCGAAACCGACCACGGTCTGCCCCGGTGCGCGACCGGCGGCGAGGCCGGCAAGGATGTCCTCGGTGGGCGCCAGCTGCAGATCGAGCCCGTCTTGGCGCTTGAGCTTGCCAGGGGCTACCTCCACCGGGCGGAAATCGGCAGGTGCGGCAGCCATCAAGAGGACGTGGCTGCGGGGAAACTCCTCCGCGGCCGCCGTACCCAGCTGCTCGGCGGTCTCGACGTCGATCCGGCGCACACCGGCTGGCGCCGGGAGGGCGACGTTGGCGGCGATCAGAGTCACCTCGGCGCCGCGGCGGGCCGCCGCCGCCGCGAGAGCGATCCCCATGCGACCGCTGGAGCGGTTGCCGATGAAGCGGACGGGGTCGATCGGCTCGCGGGTGCCGCCGGCGGTGACCAGCACCCTGAGGCCGTCCCAGGGGCGCTCGCCGGTCGGCAGCGCCGCCTCGACCCGGGCCAGCAGGCGCTCGGGGTCGGGCAGGCGGCCGCGGCCGAACTCGCCGCGGGAGGCGAGCTTGCCCTCATCCGGTTCGATCGTTTCGACGCCGCGCGCGCGCAGCGTCGCCAGGTTGGCCTGGGTCGCCGCGTCGGCGTACATGCGGTCGTTCATCGCCGGCGCGACGAGGCGTGGGGCCGTGCAGGCGAGGAAGGAGGTCGTCAGCATCGAGTCGGCGATGCCGGCCGCGAGCTTGGCGATCGTGTTGGCGGAGGCCGGGGCGATCAGGCAGGCGTCGCAGTTGGCGGCCAGCTCGAGGTGGCCGATCGGGTCGTGACCGGGCTCGCCCTCGCCGGGGAAGGCGCCGCGCATCGGGTCGCGCTCGAACTCGGAGACGAGCACGGGCGCGCCGACGATCCCCTCGAAGGAGGCGGGGCCGACGAACCGCGTCGCCGTCTCGGTCATCAGCACGCGCACGCCGTGGCCGCCGAGCGTCGCCAGGCGCGCCAGCTCCAGCGCCTTGTAGGCGGCTATCCCGCCACTTACGCCAAGCAGGATTCTGGCCATTCCGTGCCTCCCGTCAGGGGCCCCCGGCGCGCGGCGCTAGGAGCGGTACTCGTATTTGAGCTTGCCCTCGGCAAGCTCCTCGAGCGCCATCGAGAGGTAGTTCCTCTCGGCGTTGACCTCGACCATCGGCGGCGGGTACTCGCCGAATCCGCCCTCGCCGAGGTTGTGGAAGTAGCTGTTGATCTGACGAGCGCGCTTGGCCGCGACGACGACAGCGGCGTAGTGCGAGTCGGAGTGCTCCAGGAGCTTGTCTACGCGTGGTTTGATCATTCGGCCGCGGAGTCTAGTGGTAGACCGAGCTCGGCGCGCACGATCCCCTCCAATTCCGCCGCCGCCCGGCCGAGATCGTCGTTGACGACGCGATAGGCGAACTCGTCCTGGGCCGCCATCTCCTGCGCCGCGACCTCGAGCCTGGCGTCGATCGCCTCGGGGGCGTCGGTGCCGCGAGCGTCGAGGCGTTCGCGCAGGACGGCGGGCGCCGGCGGGGCGATGAAGACCTGGATCGACTCTCGCATCGCCGCCCGCACCTGGCGCGCGCCCTGGACCTCGATCTCCAGCACGACCGAGTGCCCGGCGGCGAGTCGCCGCTCCACCTCGCTGCGCAGGGTTCCGTAGCGGTTGCCGCTGTAGGTGGCGAACTCGAGAAAGTCTTCCCGCTCGACCCTGGCGTCGAACTCCTCGCGGCTGAGGAAGTGATAGTCGCGCCCGTCCACCTCCCCCTCGCGAGGCCCGCGGGTGGTCGCCGAGATCGACAGCTCGAGATCGGGGACTCGCTGCAGCAGCTCCCTGATCAGGGTCCCCTTGCCGACGCCGGACGGGCCGGTGATGACGAAGACTTTGGACATGCGGCCGGGGATACTGACCGGCGGGGCGGTCGGCTAGCGGCGGAGAAGGCTTACGAGCTCAGTGCGCTGGCGCTCGGAGAGACCGCCGATCGTCTTCGAGGGCGAGATCCGGCACTGATTGAGGATGCGGTTGGTCTTCACGCGGCCGTACTTGGGAACGGCGAGCAGCATGTCGAAGACCTTCGCCGTCAACACGTACTCGGGTGGGTCCAGCAGGATCGCGTGGATGCTCGCCCGGTTCGCCTTCAGGTCCTTCTTCAGCTTGGCCCGCGCGGTGCGGATGTCGTTCGCTCGTTTGAGCGCCTCCATCCTCTGGTCGAGAGATCTTTCCGGCGCGGCGGTGGACATTTTGAGTGGCGGGGCGGGCATGTGCGCGCGGCGAGTATAGCCGCGGCCAGGTCGCGTGCAAGTGGAAGCGACCCGATTCCGCCCAAATTCACCTCAACCTCTACTCGAGGTCGAGCACTGGCACGGCCGCGGGTCGCTGCGATGCGTCCTCCGCCAGTTCGGCGGCGACCCGGGAGCCGGCTCCCGGGTCGCGGAAGTTCTCCGTTCCGACCGCCACCAGCCGGGCTCCGGCAGCGAGGAATTCGCGCGCATCGGCGCCACTTCCGATCCCCCCCATGCCGACCAGGGGCAGGGCCACCGCGGCTGCGACCGCGCGGATCTGCTGCAGCGCGATCGGCCGCACGGCCGGGCCGGAGAGGCCGCCGTGGCCCGCGGCGAGAGCCGGCGCCCCCGTCGCCCGATCGATCGCGGTCGCCTTCAGCGTGTTGATCAACGAGACCGCGTCCGCCCCACCCTCTTCCGCCGCCACCGCAACCGCGGCCGGGTCTGCGACGTTCGGCGTCAGCTTCACGATCAACGGCTTCTGCGTCAGCGGGCGCAGCGCCTCCAGCAGGGCCAGGGTCTCACTCGGCTGCTCGCCGACGATGAGGCCCGAGTGCACGTTCGGGCAGGACACGTTGAGCTCTATCGCCGCAACCTCGTCGCGCTCGGCAACGCCCTCGACCAGTCGACTGAACTCCTCCCGGCTCGTGCCCATCACCGAGACGATCAACGGCACCGGCAGTTCCGCCAGCTGCGGCAGATCCTCCGCAAGGAACCCGTCCAACCCCTTGTTCGGCAGCCCGATCGAGTTGATCATCCCCGCCGGCGTCTCCCAGATCCGCTGCGGCGCGTTGCCCACTCGTGCCTCCGGCGTGATCGTCTTGGACACAAAAGCTGAGAACGGAAAAGTCTCAAGCAGCTCGTCGCCGAAAGCCCGCCTCGCGGCGATCGCGTCATACGTGCCTGACGCGTTGATCACGGGGTGCTCCAGCTCGATCCGGCAGAAACTCACACCTTGATCCTCCGGCTGTTCCCCGCTAGCGCTCCTGCCGGGGGGTGGCGCCGTAGGGGGGCCCACCCCCGAGGAAGCTTTAGCTACCGCAGGGGGTGGGGGGTCCCCTGCGGCGACAGGACCCGCCGGCCCGGAGAGGACGGGGCCATCCACGCACAGGCGCATGTAGCCCCCATCCGGTTTCGGCACCGCGCAGCCGAAGCAGGCGCCGAAACCGCATGCCATCGGGGACTCCTCGGCCAGCTGACACGGCACGTCCCTGGCTTCGCAGAGCTGCTGAACCGCCTCCAGCATCGCCGGGGGGCCGCAGGAGTAGACGACCGCGGAGGTCGCGTCGTCGCCTTCGAGCATGGTGAGAAGCAGGTCGGTGACGTAGCCGCGGTGGCCGGCGTGGCCGTCCTCGGAGGCGAGGCGGACCTCGGGGCAGAGATCGCCGCCGGCACCGCAGAAGAGGTCGAGGCCGCCGGAGTGCTCCTGGCTGCGGAAGCCAAGGAGGACGCGGAGCGGCACCGCCTGCTCGGAGAAGCGGCGGCGCAGGAGAGCGAGCGGGGCGACGCCGATGCCGCCGCCGACCAGGATCGCGCCCGCCGCCTCGGGATTCACCTGGCTTGGCTCGGCGAAGCCGTTGCCGAGCGGCCCGGTCACCCAGACCCCCTCCCCCGCCTCCAGCTCGCAGAGCCGGTCGGTGCCCGGCCCGATGCCCTCGATCAGGAAGTCGAGCCGCACCCCGGCCGCGGCGGGCGCGGTCTCGGCGACCGAGATCGCGCGTGGCAGGAAGGGGCGGCCGCCCTCGCCCCAGCCCCGCGCCGCGGCGAGCATGTAGAACTGGCCCGGTTGCGGCGCCGGGCCCTCGCGGTCGAGCAGCGAGAAGACCCGGTAGCCACCGCAGGCACGGGCCTCGCCGACCTCGCAGAGCCGGCGCCCGAGGGGGGCGGTCATCGCGGCTGGGCGGCCCGGGCGCGGCCGTGGATCTCCTGCAGGCTGCGAACCTCCGCGTCCCCCTGCTGCCCGGCGGCGATCGCCCGCGCCGCCGCGGTGGCGCCGGTCATCGTCGTCACGCAGGGGATCCCGTGGCGGACCGCCTCGGTGCGGATCTCGTAGCCGTCGGCCCGCGCCCCGGAGCCGCTCGGGGTGTTGATGACGAGGTCGCAGCTGCGCTTGCGAATCAGGTCGACGACGTGCGGGGAGCCCTCGTGCAGCTTGTTGATGCGAGTGACCGGCACCCCCATCCGCTCGATCGCCTGCGCGGTGCCGCCGGTAGCGATCACCTCGAAGCCGAGATCGTGGAAGCGCGCCGCCAGCTGGGTCGCGGCCGGCTTGTCGGTGTCGGTGACGGTGATGAAGACCGACCCCTCCTGCGGCAGCCGCACCCCGGCGGCCGACTGGGCCTTGCCGAAGGCGGTCGGGAAGTCGGCGGCGATGCCCATCACCTCGCCGGTGCTCTTCATCTCCGGGCCCAGCACCGAGTCGGCACCGGCGAAGCGGGCGAACGGCAGCACCGCCTCCTTGACGCTGACGTGCTCGGGGGGGCCCTCGGGCAGCTCCTGGTCGGCGAGTCGCTCGCCCAGCATCAGGCGTGCGGCCAGCTTCGCCAGCGGCACTCCGATCGCCTTGGACACGAAGGGCACCGTGCGCGAAGCGCGCGGGTTGGCCTCGATCACGTAGAGCTCGCCGGCGGCGACCCCGTACTGGATGTTGATCAGGCCGATCACGCCCAGCTCCAGAGCGATCTTCTCGGTCGTCGCCCGGATTTGTTCGAGCATCTGCTCGCCGAGGCTGAGCGGCGGGATCACGCAGGCCGAGTCGCCGGAGTGGACGCCGGCCTCCTCGACGTGCTGCATGATCCCGGCCACGTAGACCTCCTCGCCGTCGCCGAGCGCATCGACGTCGACCTCGATCGCGTTCTCGAGGAAGCGGTCGAGCAGCAGCGGGTGCTCCTGGTCGGCCTTGACGTGTGTGTCGAGGTACTGGGTGAGGTCCTCGATCGAGTAACAGATCTCCATCGCCCGGCCGCCGAGCACGTAGGACGGCCGGACCAGCAGCGGGAAGCCGACCTCTTCGGCCACCGCCACCGCTTCGCGGGCCGAGTGGGCGGTGCCGTAGGGCGGGTGCTTGACGCCGAGCCGGCGCAGCAGGGCGCCGAACTGGCCGCGGTCCTCGGCCAGGTCGATCGCGTCGACCGGCGTCCCCAGCAGCGGCACCCCCGCTTCTTCCAGGGTGCGGGCGAGCTTCAGCGGCGTCTGGCCGCCGAACTGGACGATCACGCCCTGCGGCCGCTCCTGCTCGCAGACGGCCAGCACGTCCTCGGCCGTCAGCGGCTCGAAGTAGAGGCGGTCGGAGGTGTCGTAGTCGGTGGAGACGGTCTCCGGGTTGCAGTTGACCATCACCGCGTCGCGGCCGAGGTCGCGCGCGGTCATCGCCGCGTGCACGCAGCAGTAGTCGAACTCGATCCCCTGGCCGATCCGGTTCGGGCCGGCGCCGAGGATGACGACCGAGTCGCGCTCGCCGCGGCGGACCTCGGACGCCGGCGGGGTACCGTCGGCGCGCGGCCGCTCGTGGCCGGAGTAGTAGTAGGGCGTCGCCGCCTCGAACTCGGCGGCGCAGGTGTCGACCGCCTTGTAGGTGCGGACGAGGCCCTCGTTGCCCTCCCCCTCCCGGGCGAGCGCCTGGAGCTCGTGCAGAAACCAGCGGTCGACGAGGCAGCGCTCCTGCACGCGCTCGACGTCGACCCCGCGGCGGAAGGCCTCGAGGATCTGGTCGAAGCGCTCGGCGCAGGGCACCTCGATCGCCGCCAGCAGCTCCTCCTCGTCCTGCGGGAATTCCGGGGTCGAGTCGAGCTCGCGCGAGCGCAGCGCCTTGGCGAAGGACTCGCGGAAGGTGCGACCGATCGCCATCGCCTCGCCGACGCTCTGCATGTAGGTCGACAGCCGTCCGTCCGCCCCGGGGAACTTCTCGAAGGCGAAGCGAGGGACCTTGGTGACGACGTAGTCGATCGTCGGCTCGAAGGAGGCGGGCGTGGCGCGGGTGATGTCGTTGGGGATCTCCTCCAGCGCGTAGCCGACCGCCAGCTTGGCCGCCATCTTCGCGATCGGGAACCCGGTCGCCTTCGAGGCGAGGGCGGAGGAGCGCGAGACGCGCGGGTTCATCTCGATCACGACGATCTCACCGCTCTCCGGGTCGACCGCGAACTGGACGT
Source organism: uncultured Thermoleophilia bacterium (assembly GCA_963720455.1). GTDB lineage: Bacteria > Actinomycetota > Thermoleophilia > Solirubrobacterales > 70-9 > VAYN01. Next base: position 794,942 of record OY970392.1, read on the forward strand.
TGGAGCCGCCGGTCTCGACGCCGATCGCCCGGATCACCTTGATCGCCTGGTCGCGCAGCTCCTGGTAGAGCGGGTCGGTCAGCGTCTGCGCCGGCGCCACCGTGACCGAGTCGCCGGTGTGGACCCCCATCGGGTCGACGTTCTCGATCGAGCAGATGATCACGACGTTGTCGTTGCGATCGCGCATCACCTCGAGCTCGAACTCGCCCCAGCCGATCACCGACTCCTCGACCAGGACCTGGTTGATCGGGCTCGCCGCAAGGCCCTCGGAGACGACCTGGCGCAGCTCGGTCTCGGTGCGGCCGATCCCGCCCCCCTGGCCGCCCATCGTGAAGGCCGGGCGGACGATCGCCGGCAGCGAGATGCCGCCGGCGGCCAGCGCCTCCTCGACCTCGCCGAGCGATTCGACCGTGATCGACCAGGGGATGCGTAGGCCCGCCGCGGTCATCGTCGTGCGGAACTCCTCGCGGTCCTCGGCGCGGCGGATCGCGGCAGCGTCGGCGCCGATCAGCTCGACCCCGAAGCGCTCCAGGGTGCCGTCCTCGTGCAGGCTCATCGCCAGGTTCAGCGCCGTCTGGCCGCCCAGGGTCGGCAGCAGCGCGTCGGGTCGCTCCTTTTCGATGATCCTGGTCACCGGGCCGGGCAGCAGCGGCTCGACGTAGGTGGCGGTGGCGAACTCGGGGTCGGTCATGATCGTCGCCGGGTTCGAGTTGACCAGGACCACCTCGTAGCCCTCCTCCAGCAGCACCTTGCAGGCCTGCACGCCGGAGTAGTCGAACTCGGCCGCCTGCCCGATCACGATCGGCCCGGAGCCGATCAACAAGATCTTCGAGATGTCGTCTCTACGCGGCAAGGGCGAGGAACCTCTCGAAGAGGTGGCGGGCGTCGTGCGGGCCGGGTCCGGCCTCCGGGTGGTACTGGACGGTGGCGCCGGCGACGTCGCGCAGGACCAGGCCCTCGACCGTGCGGTCGTAGAGGTTGAGCTGGGAGAGCTCGGCGACGCCGAAGTCGGTCTCCCAGCGCACCGGATCGTCACCGTCGATCCTGGCCTCGCCGCCGGGGCCCTCGACCGCGAAGCCGTGGTTCTGGGAGGTGATGTCGATCCGGCCCGTCTCCAGGTCCTTGACCGGGTGGTTGGCGCCGCGGTGGCCGAAGGGGAGCTTGTAGGTCTCCAGGCCGACGGCGCGGCAGAGCAGCTGGTGGCCGAGGCAGATGCCGAACAGCGGCCGTTTTCCGACGATCTCGCGCACGGTGTCGACGACGTAGCCGAGCGCGCCCGGGTCGCCGGGGCCGTTGGCGAGGAAGACGACGTCGGGATCCTCGGCCAGGACCGCCGCGGCGGAGCTGGTGCAGGGGAGCAGCGTCAGCTTGCAGCCGTGCTCGCGCAGCTGGCGGACGATGCTCATCTTCACCCCGGTGTCGATCCCGACCACGTGCGGTCCGTCGCCGTCGAAGCGGACCGGCTCTGGTGGGGTGACGGTGCGGGCGAGGTCGGCGCCGTCCATCGAGGGCTCGGCGGCAATCAGCTCCCGCGCCTCGGCTTCCGGAGTCGCAGCCGGGAAGATGCCGCCGCGCATGGCGCCGCGGTCGCGGATGTGGCGGACCAGGGCGCGGGTGTCGACGCCGCTGATGGCGGGGATGCCGCAGTCGCTGAGCCAGTCGAGCCAGCCGCCCTCGGCGCTGGCGACGTCCTCGCGGTTCTTGGCGTCGCGCATGACGACGCCGCGGGCGTGGACGCGATCGGACTCCATCGCTGCCGCGCTGACCCCGTAGTTGCCGATCAGGGGGTAGGTGAAGACGATGATCTGGCCTGCGTAGGAGGGATCGGTGACCGACTCCTGGTAGCCGGTCATCGCCGTGTTGAAGACCACCTCGCCGGTGACCGTGCCCTCGTGGCCGCAGGCGAGCCCGTCGAGGCGGGTGCCGTCCTCCAAGAGGAGATACGCCTCACTCATGCCGGCTCCGCGCGGGGCGACTTTATGTCGCATACCGACATAAAGTCGCCCCGGCACCTCATGCCGCCACCCCGAGGCTGAAGCTGCGCAGGCGGAAGGCAATCCGGCCGGCGGCGACCGTGACCATCACCCGGCCGGTCAGGGTCCTGCCGGCGCACCAGGAGTTCCGCGAGCGGCTCTCGTAGCCGTCCTCCCCCACCGTCCACTCGGCGCTGAGGTCGCAGAGGGCGACGTTTGCCTCCGCGCCCGGCGCCAGCGTCGGCCGCTCGATCCCGAATGGCGCCGCCCCACCCGCCATCCGCTCGACCAGCAGCCCGAGCCCGATCGTGCCCGGCAGCACCAGCTCGGTGTGCAACGCCGCGAAGGCGGTCTCCAGGCCGGTCACGCCCATCGCCGCCTGCTCGAACGGCACGTCCTTTTCCTCCGCCTGGTGCGGTGCGTGATCGGTGGCGACGCACTCGATCGTGCCGTCGCGCAGGGCCTCGATCAGCGCCTGGCGGTCGGACTCGCGGCGCAGTGGTGGATTCATCTTGAAGCGGCGCGGGTCGAGGCTACGGACCTCCTCGTCGGTGAGGCAGAGGTGGTGGGGGCTGGCCTCGGCGCTGATCTGGACCCCGGCGTCCTTGGCGGCCCGGATGACCTCTACCGACTCGGCGGCCGATAGATGCTGGACGTGGATGCGCGCCTCCTCGTAGGCGGCGAGGGCGGCGTCGCGGGCGATCATCGTCGACTCCGAGACCGAGGGCACTCCGGCCAGGCCGAGCGCGGCGGAGACAGGGCCCTCGTGCATCACCCCGTCGCCGGAGAGCTCGGGATCCTCCTCGTGCAGAGCGATCGTGCCGCCGCAGAGGCGCTGGTACTGGAGGGCGCGCAGCATCACCCGGGCGCTGGTGATCGGCAGGCCGTCGTCGGAGAAGCCGATCGCGCCGGCCTCGCGCAGTTCGACCATCTCGGTCAGCTCCTCGCCCTTCATGCCGCGGGTCACGGTGGCGAGGAAGCCGACCGGGATCGAGGCGCCGGCGCGGGCCTGCTCGCGCAGGGCCGCGACGTCGGCGGCGGTGGAGACCGGCGGTTCGGTGTTGGCCATCGCCAGGATCCCGCAATAGCCGCCGGCCGCGGCCGAGCGGGTGCCGGTCTCGACGTCCTCTTTGTGCTCGTGGCCGGGCGTGCGGAGGTGGACGTGCGGGTCGAAGAAGGCGGGGAAGGCGTGCATCCCCTCGGCCTCGACCACCTCGGCATCGCCGACCGCCCCCTCGCCCGACGCCGCCAGCTCGGCGATCTTGCCGTCGCGGATGACGACGTCGTGGACGCCGTCGATGCCGGCCACGGGGTCGAGGACCGTCACCCGGCGCAGGATCACGTTCGCGTCCTCGCCGGGGCGCACGTCGAGCGTCTCGGTCAGGCTCACGCCGGCTGCCCGATCGGCGTCGCCTGCGTTGTCCCGTCGCCCGGCGCGAGCGGCGTCGCCGGCTCGCCCCCGGCCAGCAGCTCGTAGAGGATCGCCATCCGCACGACCAGGCCCGCCGCCACCTGCTCGGCGATCAGCGACTGCGGCGAGTCGATCGCCTCGCCGGAGAGCTCGACGCCGCGGTTGACCGGGCCCGGGTGCATCAGCAGCTGGCGCGGGTTGAGCCGGCGGGTGTCGACCTGGAAGCTGGCCGCGTACTCGCGCAACGAGGGGACGAAGCTCTCGCGCATCCGCTCGCGCTGCATCCGCAGCGCGTAGACGACCTCCGCCTCGCCGATCCGCTCCAGCGAGTGCGTGACCTCGCACCCGAGCTCCTCGATCCCGCGCGGGATCAGCGTCGGCGGCCCGCAGACCGTCACCTCCGCGCCCATCCGCTGGAAGGCGATCAGGTTCGAGCGGGCGACCCGGCTGTGCAGAACGTCGCCGACGATCCAGATCCGTGTGCCCTCGAGCGAGCCGAGCCGGCGCCGCAACGTGTAGACGTCGAGCAGGGCCTGGCTCGGGTGCTCGTGCTTGCCGTCGCCGGCGTTGACGACGGCCGCCTCGGTCCACTCGGCGACCATCTGGGCGGCGCCCGCGTAGGGGTGGCGGATCACGATCGCGGCGGGGTCGTAGGCGGAGAGGGTGGCGACCGTGTCCTTCAGCGACTCCCCCTTGTCGACCGAGGAGCCGGCTGCCTTGACCGAGACGAGGTCGGCGGAGAGCCGCTTGGCGGCCAGCTCGAAGGAGCTGCTGGTGCGGGTGCTCGACTCGTAGAAGAGAGTGACGACGGTGCGGCCGCGCAGGGTCGGCACCTTCTTGATGTCGCGGCGGCCGACCTCGGCGAAGCTCTCGGCGCGGTCGAGGATCGCCTCGATCTGCTCGCGCGAGAGCTGCTCGATCGCCAGCAGGTGCTTCATGCGATCGCCTCCGCCTGGGTCGAGATCGTCACCCGGTCGGTGCCGTCGCTCTCTTCGAGGCTGACGTTGACCCGCTCCTCGCGCGCCGTCGGCAGGTTCTTGCCGACGTAGTCGGGGCGGATCGGCAGCTCGCGGTGACCGCGGTCGCAGAGCACCGCCAGCTGTACCCGGCGCGGGCGACCGTAGTCGAAGAGTGCCTCGATCGCGGCCCGCACCGTGCGGCCGGTGAAGAGGACGTCGTCGACGAGGACGACCGTGCGCTCGCTGAGGTCGAAGTCGATGTGGGAGGCGTGGACGACCGGTTGTGTCCCGGGCGCCTTGGCGCCGACGTCGTCGCGGTAGAAGGAGATGTCGAGGTCGCCGATCGGCAGCTCGGCGTCGGTCAACTCGGCGAGCAGCGTGCGCAGCCGGCGGGCCAGCACGGCGCCGCGGGTGTGGATTCCGACGATCGCCAAGCCGGAGGAATCGGGGTTCTTCTCGGCGATCTCGTGGGCGATCCGCTTCAGCGTCCGCCGCAAATCATCGTGCTCCAGCACGACCTTCTCGCTCACTTCTCGCTTCCTTCCTGGCCTCTCGGGACCCGGTTAAAGGACGCCCGCAGCGTAGCAGCGAAGGAGGCGGGTCCGGTATGGCCTCGCCCTCACGAACTGCGGGGAGGGTCTGCCGGGGGAGGCTCCGGTACCGCCTCGCCCTCACGAACTGCGGGAGGTTCGGTTGAGGCGGCACCGGAGCCTCCTCTATCGCGGGCTCCGTTGGGAATGAGCTCGGGGTAGCCCTTCTCGGCGAAGGGGATCTCGATCAGGTCGAAGTCTTTCGGGGCGACGGTCGGTTCGTAGACCTCCTGGGCCTCCTCGAGGACCTTGCCGACGTGGTAGCGGGAGGAGATGTGGACCAGGGCGAGCATCTTCACGTGCGCCTCGCGGGCGACCGCGGCGGCCTGGCCGACGGTCGAGTGGCCGGTCTCGGCCGCGCGCTGGGCCTCCTCCTCGGCGAAGCTGGCGTCGTGGATCAAGAGCTCGGCGTCGGCGGCGGCGGCAACGGTCGCCGGGCTGGGCGAGGTGTCGCCGGTTATCGCCAGGGTGCGACCCGGGCGACCCGGACCGACCACCTCCTCGGGGCGGACCGGGCCGGACGCGCCCTGTACCTCCTCCCCCTCCTGCAGCGCCGCGAAGGACGGCCCTTCCGGCACCCCCAGGCGCTTGGCGGCCTCGACGTCGAAGCGGCCGGGGCGCTCGGCCTCGACCAGCGCGTAGCCGTTGGCGCGGGCGCTGTGGGCGGCCTCGAAGGCCTGGATCGCATAGCCGTCGCGTGGAACGACGTCGCCCGGCGCAAGCTCGATCAGCTCGGTCTCGAAGCCGATCTTGCCGACGATCGGCTTCAGGACCGCGAAGAGGTCGATCAGCCCCGGCGGGCCGAAGACAGCAAGCGGCAGCTCGCGGTCGGTCAGGTCGTAGCTCTTCAGCAGGCCCGGCAGGCCGAGGATGTGGTCGGCGTGGAAGTGCGTGAGGTAGATCGCGTCGACTTGGACCAGGCCGAGCGAGCGCTGTAACTGCCGCTGCGTCCCTTCGCCGCAGTCGAACATCAGCCGCTCCCCCCCACGCGCGATCAGCACGCTCGCCGTCGAGCGCCGCGCCGAAGGCACCGAGCCGCCGGTGCCGAGGAAGATGGCCTGAAGATCCACGGCGGCGAGCCTAGTAGTGGCGGACGAGGTCTGCACTAAGCTGCCCCCGGAGCGCCCGTAGCTCAGCTGGATAGAGCGCCGCCCTCCGGAGGCGGAGGCCACAGGTTCGAATCCTGTCGGGCGCGTAGAGCGGCCGCCGATTTCAATACTGTCGCGCCGGTGACCGCAGCCCCCGACGAGAACCGCATTCCGCGCGGCGCCCTGATCGTCGTCGCGGTCGGCCTCCTCGCCTGCCTCGCCGCCGCCGTGCTGGCGACCGACAAGTCGAGCGGCACGGCCGCCGACCTCGAATGGGTGCAGAAAAAGCCCCTGCCCGACTCGCTCCCGGCCCCCGTGCCCGGGGGCGGTGGCCAGATGCGGCTCGTCGAAGGCGGCATCCGCTCCACCGGCGTCAACGTCAGCGGCTACTCGCTCTACCGCGTCGCGACGGTGCTGAGGATCGACGCCGGCACCCCGATCGGCAGCGGCCGGATCCTCTGCTCGATCAGGGCACCCGGCCGCTCCGAAGTGGCGCAGACGCCCGGCTCGCGCGCCTCCTACCCCCGCTCCAGCGAAGACCTCTACGCCCAGGAGGTGCCGGAGGTGGTGCTGGCCGAGTTCAGCTCGCACGGAGCTGGACTCGCAGTGCTCGAATTCGAAGACCTCTTCAACGACGGCTTCTCCTCCGAGCGCGGGCTGAAAGTCGAGTGGCCGACCTACCAGCTCGGGAAGGAGCGCTGGGAATGGTTCCTCCCGCCCGGACAGCCAAAGACGGAGCTGGTGCTCCCCTTCGCCTCGGTCTGGAAAACGACGGCGGTACCGGCGGCGAAAATCGCCTGCACGCTGACCACCAGCGCCGGCGAGGCGACCGTGCGGACCGCCGGCGCCCTGCCGAAGCGCTCGGAAGCGATCAACGAAGACGAGTAGCGCCCCTACGGGGCAACCAACAGCTCCGGCCCTTCGATCCCTTTGCCGACTTTGTTCAGCTTCGGGTTGGCGGGGGCGCCCTCCATGCGCCGCGCGTCCAGCGGCGCGCACATCGCCACCGCGTCCTCGATGCTGAGGTCGGGGCGCAGCCAGGCCGCCTCGGCCTCGGCGCTGGGCAGGATCGCCGGCATGCGGTCGTGGACCGGGGCGACGACCTCGTTCGGCGTCGTGGTGACGATCGTGCAGCTGTAGAGCCAGCCGCTGTCGAAGCCGCGGTCGTCAGGTTCGTCCCACTGCTTGCGGGTGCAGATCCCGGCGAAGGCGAAGGGCTCGCCGCCGTCGACCGTGAAGCGCCAGGGCTGGCGCGGCTGCTTGGGATCCTCCGCCTTCATCCACTCGTAGAAGCCGTCGGCGACGATCAGGCAACGGTGGCGGAACTTGCCGACCAGCGGGCCGTACGCCTTGCTCGAGGTCAAGTTCTCGGCTTTGGCATTGATCATCCGGTAGCCGACCTTGAGGTCCTTGGCCCAGCGGGGCACCAGGCCCCAGCGCATCAAGCGCGCCTCGCGCTCTCCCTCCTCTGCCTCTTCGGGGTCCGGAGACGAGCGCACGGTGAGGATCTCCTGGGTCGGGGCGACGTTGAAGCGGTTGAGCCCTTTCGCCATCTTCTCGGCCCGCTCCCTGCTCGGCGGCGGCGCCTCCCCGTCGCCTCCTCGCTCCAGGGCCTTCTCCAGCTCGACCTGGAAGCGGTCGGCGATCGTCTTCGTGTCTTTGGCCGTGACCGTGAACCGTCCGCACATGACACGGGAGCCTAGCCAGGCAGCCGCTCCTACTCGGGAGCGATCAGCTCGACGGTCGGGAAGTAGGTGCGGTAGCGAGCCGGATCACGGGTCAGCAGGGGCAATCCCTCCACGGCGGCATGAGCGCCGATGAAGAAGTCAGGCAGTGGGGACCTCTTTGCACCCCCTCGGCGGCGGTACTCGACGAAAGCCTTTCCGGCCAGAAACGAAGCGGGCCATGGCAGAGGAATCCGCTCGATTCCCTGCACCTCAAGTGCCCAATCCGCATCCTCGACCATCGTGAAGCCGGCCGAAACCTCCGCGTAGATCACCTGATTGACAAAGACAGCGCCATCCTCCAGCGAGCGAATGAGCATCTCGTCGGACCACGCCACCCACGGAGAGTCCCGAGCCAGGATGTCGATCAGGACATTGGAGTCAACGAGAGTCGCTGTCACCCTCCTCCAAGTAACCGGTGCCCCAATCCTCTCCCCGAGTCAGTCTCATGACCTCCTCGGTGGTCATCGTGTAGTTCTTGCCCGCTTCGCGGAGGTGTTTGACGACCTCCTCGCCCCGCCGCCGGCCAGCCTTCGCCTTCCGAACGCGAACCTCGCCCTCGGCGGGCAAGAATTCGACCTCGGTCCCTGGGAGGAGGCCAAATACCTCTCTGATCTCCTTCGGGATCGTCACCTGGCCTTTGCTGGTGATTTTCACCTGGTAAGAGTAGCACCGGTAATACTCTTACTGCGGCCGTGCCTCCGGGTGGTTGCGGTACCACTCGAGGGTGCGGACCAGGCCGTCGCGGAGCTCGACCTCGGGGCGCCAGCCGGTCAGCTCGCGCAGCTTGGCCGAGTCGACGTACTGGCGGTCGATCTCCCCACTGGGGTTGCCGATGCCGTGATATTCGGGCTCGAGATCGGTGCCGGAGAGCGCGGCGATGGCCTCCAGCACCTCGGCGACCGAGTGGGGCCGCTCGCCGCCGGCGTTGAAGGCGGCGCCGGCGGCAGGCCCCCCGGCCCCGACCGCATGCTCGATCGCCAGGTAGGCGGTGACCGCGTCGTCGACGTGGAGGAAGTCACGTTCCGGGCTGCCGTCGGAGCGGATCTGGGGGCGGCGGCCGTCCAGCACCGCCGCGATCGCCTCCGGGACGAGGCGGGAGAAGTTGAGATCGCCGCCGCCGTAGATGTTGGCGAAGCGGGTGACCGCGACCGGCAGGCCGTAGGCCGGGGCGTAGCTGAGGGCGATCGCATCGGCCGCGGCCTTGCTTGCCTCGTACGGAGAGGCGGGGCGCAGCTGCATCGTCTCCCGGTAGGGCAGATCCTCACTGGGACCGTAGGCCTTGTCGGAGGAGGCGACGACGAGCGCCGGGACGTCGGCGCGGCGACAGGCCTCCAGCAGCGTCCAGGTCCCGAGCACGTTGGACTCGAAGGTCGCCACCGGGTCGGCCATCGCCGGGCCGACCAGCGTCTGGGCGGCGAGGTGGAAGACGACGTCGAACGCACCGCCCGCGACCGTCGCGCCGACGGCCACGGCGTCGCGCAGGTCTGCCTCGACCAGCTCCACCTCGGGCGCGACCCGCTGCAGGACGAGGCCCGAGAGCGGCGGCTCCGCCAGGTCCAGCACGGTCACCGCGTCACCGCGTTCGAGCAGCGCCCGCGCCAGGTGGGAGGCGACGAAACCGTGGCCGCCCGTGACCAGGGCCCGCTTCACCTCGCTTCCGCCCCGGCCGCGTCCCAGATCCTCCAAGGGGCCTCGCCGCTCGCCCAGAGGTCGTTGAGGACGACCGCGTCCTTGTAGGTGTCCATGCAGTCCCAGAAGCCCTCGTGGCGGAAGGCGCGCAGCTCGCCGGCGGCGGCGAGCCCCTGCAGCGGCTCGCGCTCCAGCACGCTTCCCTCGTCGACGTAGGCGAGCGCGGCCGGCTCGAAGCAGAGGAAGCCGCCGTTGATCCAGTGCTCGCTGCGCGGCTTCTCGGCGAAGCCGGCGACCCGGTCGCCCTCCAGCTCGGCGACGCCCCACTGCAGGTGCGGCCGCACCGCGGTCAGCGTCGCCAGGCCGCCGTGGCCGCCGTGGAACTCGAGCAGCGCCCCGAGATCGACGTCGGCGACACCGTCGGCGTAGGTGACGCAGAAGCGCTCGCCGCCCAGCCGCTCCCCGAGACCGGCGATGCGCCCCCCAGTCGGAGTGTCGAGCCCGGTCTCGACGCACTCGACCTTCACCCCTTCCGGCCAGCGCTCGGCCGCAGCAAACTCAGCGACCGCCTCCCCCATATAGCCGGTGGCGAGCAGAAAGCGCTCGAACCCCTGCGCCGCATAAATCTGGATCACATGCCAGAGGATCGGCCGCCCGCCGATCTCGACCAGCGCCTTCGGCACCGACTCAGTCCGCTCCCGCAATCTCGTCCCCCGCCCTCCACAGAGAATGACGACGGTCGGACGGGTAGGAACCATCCCGGCAGGGGTGGAACGTCTTGTACTTTTTCGCGAGCGCTCGCCCGGCGCGGTAGCCACCTAGCGATCCTCGAAAAAGTTAAGTGGAACCCCTGCCGGGATGGGCTCTATCCACCCGCCACGGCCGGCAGAATCGTCATCTCGGCACCATCGTCGATCTCGGTCTCCAGCCCCTGCTGGAAGCGGATGTCCTCGCCGGAGACGTAGACGTTGACGAAGCGGCGCAGGTCGCCGTCCTGGGTGATCCGCTCGCGCAGGTCGCCGTGGGCGTCGAAGACGGCGTCCAGCACCTCGCCGACGGTCGCACCCTCGACCTCGACCTCGGACTGTCCTCCGGTCGCGGCGCGCAGCTGGGTCGGGATCTTCACGGTGACGCTCATCGGGTGGCTACCTCCTGGCGGAACTCGGCCTCGAAGCTGTCGAGGTCGGGGTCGATCTCGTGCATCCGGAACGTATCGCGGGTCGCGTCGAGCGTCTTCAGACCCTCGCCGGTGATGTAGACGACGACCCGTTCGCCGGCGCCGAGCTCGCCGCGCTCGGCCAGCTTCTTCAGCACGCCGACGGTGACGCCACCGGCGGTCTCGGTGAAGATGCCGGTGGTCTCGGCGAGGAGGCGGATCCCCTCGCGGATCTCGGCGTCGTTGACCGCGTCGATGCCGCCGCCGGTGCGGCGCGCGTGCTCGACCGCGTAGGGGCCGTCGGCGGGATCGCCGATCGCCAGGCTCTTGGCGATCGTCTCCGGCTTCTGCGGCTTGCAGACGTCCCAGCCTTCGGCGAAGGCGGTCGCCACCGGGCTGCATCCCTGCGCCTGGGCGCCGTTGAAGATCGGCTGCGCCCCCTCGACCAGGCCGAGGTCGAGCCACTCCTGGAAACCGCGCCCGAGCTTGGTGAAGAGCGAGCCCGAGGCGATCGGGCTGACGACGCGATCCGGCAGCTCCCAGCCGAGCTGCTCGACGGTCTCGTAGGCGAGCGTCTTCGAGCCCTCGGCGTAGTAGGGCCGCAGGTTGACGTTGACGAAGGCCCAGGGCCGGCTCTCGGCCAGCTGGGTACAGAGCCGGTTGACGTCGTCGTAGTTGCCGCGCACGCCGACCAGCTTGGTCCCGTAGATCCCGGTCGCGAGCAGCTTCTGCTCCTCGAGGTTGGCGGGGACGAAGACGTAGGAATCGAGCCCGGCCGCGGCCGCGTGGGCGGCGACGGCGTTGGCGAGGTTGCCGGTCGAGGCGCAGGCGACGGTCTCGAAGCCGAGCTCCTGGGCCTTGGCGACGGCGACGGCGACGACCCGGTCCTTGAAGGAGTGGGTCGGGTTGGCGGCGTCGTTCTTGATCCAGATCTCGGCCTCGACCCCGAGCCGCTCGGCGAGGCGGTCGGCGCGCAGCAGCGGCGTCAGGCCGGGCTCCAGCGGATCGCCGGGGCGGCCCTGGAAGGGGAGGAAGTCGGCATAGCGCCAGATCCCCTGCGAGCCGGCCTGGATCTGCCGCTTCACCTCGGCCGCGTCGAGCGAGCTGTGGTCGTAGGCGACCTCCAGCGGGCCGAAGCAGTTTTCGCAGACGTAGCTGGCGTCCAGCTCGTAGACGCTCCCGCACTCCTTGCACTTCAGGCTCTCGATTGACATCCGATCCTCTTTTCGCTTCTGATAAAAAAAACCTCCGCCTGTGGGGCAGAGGTCCGGATCGGACGTCCCCCACATCTTCCAGGCCTCTGACCATCAACATCGACCTGCTGGAGTTGGCACCTGTCTCGAACCGGTAGGTCCGAGGTGGTTGCCGGGGCTTCACTGGGCCAGTCCCTCCACCCCTCTAGATGTGGCGCTTATGTTGGGAGAAGCCTACCAGGGACATCTGGTTCCGTTGCGGGCAGGGCTTGCGTTTAACCTAGGCACCGAGATGAACCCGCTGCGCGACGAGAAAACGAGCCCCGGCGATGCCGAACCTTCCGAAACCGAGGCTGCGACGGCCCGGCCGCCGCGGCACGCTCGTCGAGTCGTCGGCCCCGCCTGAGCCCCAGACCCCGAACGTCGAGCAGATCGAGGCAGCCGGCCTGCGCTGGGTCAACATCGAGCGCCCCGGGGCCCTGGAGCGGGCCTGGCTGGAGGAGCACTTCGACTTCCACGCGCTCGACCTCGAGGACGTGCTCTCGCGCAACCAGCGGCCGAAGATCGACGTCTACGACGACTATCTCTTCATCGTCCTCCACTTCCCGGTCTTCGACCGCGCCGCCGGCCGGCTCGGTACCGGCGAGCTCGACCTCTTCGTCGGGCCCGGCTACGTGGTGACGATCCCGAACCAGCCGCTGCAGCCGGTCGAGTACCTGTTCGAGCGCTGCCGGGCCAAGGAGGAGCTGCGCGAGCAGCTCTTCTCGCGCGGCTCCGGCTACCTGCTCTACCGCCTCGTCGACGACAGCTTCGACTACTGCTTCCCGATGCTGCGCAAGATCGGCAACAAGCTCGACGCGCTCGAGGACGACATCTTCGACGGCCGCTCGGAGGAGGTCGTGCGCGACATCTCCAACGTCAAGCAGGAGATCATCAACTTCCGCAAGGTGATCCGGCCGCAGCGCCCGGTTCTGCGCGACCTCGAGAAAGTCAAGCAGCGCTACCTGGCGACCGACCTCGACCTCGAGATCTACTTCGACGACATCGTCGACGCCCACGAGCGGATCTGGGACATGCTCGAGAACTACAAGGAGGTCGTCGAGGCGCTGGCGGAGACCAACGAGTCGGTGATCTCCCACCGCGTCAATGATGTTTTGCGGGTGCTGACCTCGATCAGCGTCATCGTCCTGCCGCTGACCCTGATCGCGAGCATTTGGGGCATGAACTCGCACGTCCCCGGCGAGGGGGGCGTGACCGCCTTCTGGATCGTCCTCGGCAGCATGCTCATGTTGCTGATCGGGATGGTCGCCTGGTTCCGGCGCCGCGGCTGGCTCTGAAACGCGCTGCGCTTTAGTCCCGCCCAGCGGGAAGAAGGAACACCTATCGGGGCGAATAGGATGGAGCGCCCGTGGCAAATTTCCGCATCTGGGCGCCCTGGCGCCTTGCCTACGTGAAGGACGCGTCCAAGGACAACGAGGAGGAGTGCATCTTCTGCGCCAAGCCGGCGGCGGGAGACGACGAGGCGAACCTGATCGTCCACCGCGGCGAGCGCTGCTTCGTGATGCTGAACCTCTTCCCGTACACGAACGGGCACCTGATGGTGGCGCCGTACGAGCACATCGGGGCCCTGCAGGAGATCGAGGCCCAGACGCTGGCGGAGATGATGGCGCTGGCCCAGAAGGCGATGGGCCACCTGGAGGAGATCTACAGCCCGCACGGCTTCAACGTCGGCTTCAACCAGGGGCGCGTGGCCGGCGCCGGGGTCGAGCACCACATCCACCTGCACGTCGTCCCCCGCTGGGCCGGCGACAACAACTTCATGCCGGTGATCGCCGACACCAAAGTGATGCCGCAGTCGATCGAGCAGAGCTACGAGGCGTTGAAGGGAGCATTTTGAGCGAGCAGGCACCGCTGGCCCCTCCGGGGATCTTCAAGGCGTACGACATCCGCGGCCTGCACGGCACCGAGATAGACGAGAGACCGCGCACGCGATCGGCCGCGCCTTCGCCCGCGTTCTGGCCAAGTTGCGCGGCATGCAGCCGGGCGAGCTGCGGGTCGGGCTCGGGCGCGACATGCGGCTGACCGCGCCGGCGATGGCGGCGGAGCTGCGCGACGGCCTGATCTTCGAGGGGGTCACCGTCCTCGATGCGGGCATGGTCGCGACCGAGATGCTCTACCACCTGGTCGGCTCACGCGAGCTCGACGGCGGCGCGATGGTGACCGCCTCCCACAACCCCAAGGCCTACACCGGGGTGAAGCTGGTCCGCGAGGGGGCGCTGCCGCTCTCCGGCGACGCCGGCATCGGCGACGTCCAGGCCGAGATCGAAGCCGGCCTCGGCCAGGCGCCCGGGCGGCGGTTCCTTCGAGGAGGTCGACGTCTGGGACGAGTTCCGCGCCCACGCGCTCTCCTTCATCGACCCCGCCAACGTCAAGGCCGATGAAGGTCGTCGTCGACGGCGGCAACGGGATGGCGGGGCCGATGGTCGGGCCGATCCTGGAGAGGCTGCCGCTCGAGCTGGAGGAGATGTACTTCGTCGCCCGACGGCGAGTTCCCCGACCACGAGCCGAACCCGCTGCTGGAGGAGAACCGGCGGCTGATCATGCGAGCGGGTCGCGGCGACCGGCGCCGACCTCGGCATCGCCTGGGACGGCGATGCCGACCGCTGCTTCTTCATCGACGCCAGCGGCGAGTTCTGCGACGGCGACTTCGTCTGCGCGCTGCTGGCCCGCTCGGTTCTGCGTAAGAACCCCGGCGCGACGATCCTCTACGACCCCCGCTCCAGCCGCGCCGTGCCGGACCTGGTCGCCGCCGAGGGCGGGCGCTCCGACCTCTCGCGGGTCGGCCACGCCTTCTTCAAGGCGCGGATGCGCGAGGAGCGGCGCCGCCTTCGGCGGCGAGGTCTCCGGCCACTACTACTTCCGCGACTTCTGGAACGCCGACTCGGGCACGATCCCGGCGCTGCTGGTGCTGGAGCTGCTCTCGCTCGACGGCCGCGGCGCTCGGCGAGCTGATGGAAGAGTTCCGCTCCAAGTACTTCATCTCCGGCGAGATCAACTCCGAGGTCGCCGACCAGGCGGCAAAGATGGAGGAGATCGCGGCCCGCTACTCCGACGGCGAGATCAGGCCGCCTCGACGGCGATCTCGATCGACTACCCGGAGTGGCACTTCAACGTCCGCCCCTCCAACACCGAGCCGCTGCTGCGGCTCAACCTCGAGTCGCTGGTCTCCCGCGAGGACATGGAGCAGCGCCGCGACGAGGTCCTCGGCCTGATCCGGGCGTGAGCGAACTGACTCCGGAGGCGGCGCTCGAGCAGGCGGCCCTGGCCGGGATCCACCGCCTGCAGATCCCGACCCCGTTCGCGGTCGGGCGGGTCAACTGCTACCTGATCGAGGACGAGCCGCTGACCCTGGTCGACACCGGGCCCAACTCCGGCAAGGCGCTGGACGAGCTCAGCGGCCAGCTCGGCGACCGCGGCCACTCGATCGACGATCTCGAGCTGGTCATCGTCACCCACCAGCACATCGACCACCTCGGCCTGGTCGAGATCGTCGCCGAGCACTCCGGAGCCGAGGTGGCGGCGCTGGGGGTCGCCGACCGAGCGACTGGCCAACTTCGACGAGGACGCCGAGGCCGACGACCGCTTCGCCGTCGAGCTGATGCTGCGCAACGGCATCCCCGAGGAAGTGACGGCGGCGCTGCGCAGCGTCTCCCGCAGCTTCCGCGGCTGGGGCTCGCACGTCGCGGTGACGCGGCCGCTCGCGCGACGGCGAGCGAGATGCAGTTCCGCGACCGCACCCTGCAGGTACTGCACCGGCCCGGGCCACAGCCCCTCCGACACCGTCTTCTGGGACGAGGAGCGCCGGATCCTGATCGCCGCCGACCACCTCCTCCCCCACATCTCCTCCAACCCGCTGATCTCTCGCCCGCTGGACGGATCCCCCCAGCGCACCCAGGCGCTCGTCACCTACATCGAGTCGATGCGCAAGACGCGGGAGATGCCGGCCGAGATCGTCCTCCCGGGCCACGGCGAGCCGGTCGTCGACCACGTCGCCCTGATCGACGACCGTCTCGCCAAGCACGAGCGGCGCAAGGAGAAGATCCACAAGCTGATCGCCGAGCGCCCGCGCACCGGCTACGAGCTGGCGCAGGCGATCTGGGGCAACGTCGCCGTCACCCAGGCCTTCCTCACCCTCTCCGAGGTGATCGGCCACGCCGACCTGCTGGTCAACGAGGGCCGGGTGCGGGAAGCCGACGACGGCGCGGTCGTCCGCTACGAAGCGACCGCCTGAGCTAAGGCAGCGCGAACTCGGCCGAGCGGAAGCCCGGGCACTGGTTGGGGCCGTACGGCGTCAGGGGCTGGCGTTCTTCGAAGGCGACGTAGTAGCGCCCGGCGGCGACCGTGTCCCACTCCAGCTTCCAGAGCAGGCGACCGCTGCCGAGCCTCGCCCGCGTCCCGACTTCGCTGCGGATCACCAGGTCGGGACCGGGCCGGACCTCGAACAGGGTCAGCAGGCGTGAGCCGCCATCGAAATGGCGGTTGCCGTAAAGGCAGGCGAAGCCCTGACCGCCGCCCGCCTCGGGCGGCATCGAGACGGTCCCGTAGAAGAAGTTGCGTCTGGGGTTGTAGGCGACGGTCGCGTAGCCCTTGTAGGGGCCCGGCGCGCCCTCGCAGGCGACGCCGTCGCGATCCGGGTCGAGGGCGCCGACCGGGTTGCGGGGGGTGCCGCCGCGCTCGCGGAAGTACTCCTGGGCATCCGCCTGGCTGGGGAAGGACGCGCAGCCCGGGGTCGCCGCGGCGCTGCTGCCCTCGAATATGCAGATCGCCGACAGCAGGGCGGCGATCGCGAGCAGCGCCAGGCGCCCTCTGGACGGAAGTCCGCGCGACATCGCCGGCGATGCTACCGAGCGCCGCCTGGCAGAATCGCCCGCGCTTTGGAACCCCCGGGCTCGATCTTTCTCCGCTTCCTCAAGTTCGGTGCCCTCGCCTGGGGTGGCCCGGCGGCGCAGATCGCGATGGTCAAGCACGAGTGCGTCGACGAGGAAGGCTGGGTCTCGGAGGAGACCTTCAAGAAGACGCTGGCCGTCTACCAGGTCCTGCCCGGCCCGGAGGCGCACGAGCTCTGCGTCTACTTCGGGCGGGTGCGCGGCGGCAAGCTCGGCGGCTTCCTCGCCGGGCTCGGCTTCATGCTGCCCGGCTTCCTGCTCATGCTCGCGCTCTCGATCCTCTACGTCGAGGCGGACCTGGCCGGGCACCTCGACGACCTCTTCTACGGCCTCAGCGCCGCGGTCGGAGCGATCGTCCTGCGCGCGGTGGTGCGGTTGAGCGGGACCTTCGTCACCGACGCCTGGCTGGCGGCGATCGCGGTCGGCGCCTTCGTGCTGACGGCCTTCCTCTCCGCTCACCTTCGTGCTCGTCCTGCTCGGCGCCGGGCTCGTCTACGAGCTGCGCACGAATGCCGGGCGCTGGATCGGGCGGGCGCACTCGTTCTCACCGGCGCTGCTCGCGGTCGCCGTCATGGCCGGGGCGGTGACGCTCTCGCTCACCGCCGAGATCTTCCTCGAGGGCCTGAAGGCCGGGCTGCTCACCTTCGGCGGCGCCTTCACGGTGATCCCGTTCCTCCAGCAGGCCGCCGTCGACCGACCACCACTGGCTGACCGACAGCCAGTTCGTCGACGGCCTGGCGTTGGGGGGCATCCTGCCGGCGCCGCTGATCATCTTCTCGACCTTCGTCGGCTACCTGGCAGGCGGTCTCGGCGGCGCCCTGGCGATGACGCTCGGCATCTTCCTCCCCGCCTTCCTCTTCCCGATCTTCCTCCACCGCCACCTCGTCGCGATCGCCGAGAACCCGCGCATCCGCCCCTTCCTGCTCGGCGTCGCAGCGGGGGTGATCGGCCTGATCGCCGCCGTCACCGTCGACATCGTCGACACCAGCATCGTCGACGGCTATACCGCCGCGCTCGCGATCGGCGCCTTCCTCGCGCTCAACCGCTGGCACGGCAAGCTGACCGTCCTCTGGGTCGTCCTCGGCTGCGGCCTGATCGGCGCCGCGCTGCAGCTCACGGTCGTCTGAGGCAGCGACCACCCGACCGATGGCTGCCAATACGCTGCATCGCCCGTGCGCGCGCCGAAGCTGAGAAAGCCCGCGAAGAAGCGGATGCTGATCATCGTCAACCCCTACGCGACGACGGTCTCCGACCGCCTGCGCAACCTCGTCGTCTACGCGCTGCAGGGTCGCTACGAGGTCGAGGCGGTCTCGACCGAGGCGCGCAACCACGCGACCGAGATCGGGCGCGAGGTCCGCGACCACGGTTACGACATCGTCGTCGCCTTCGGCGGTGACGGCACCCTGAACGAGGTCGCCAACGGGCTCGCCGGCACCGACGTGCCGGTCTCGGTCCTGCCCGGCGGCTCGACCAACGTCGTCTGCCGCACCCTCGGCATCCCCAACGACGTCGTCGACGCGACCGAGCACCTGCTGGCGCTTCTCGACGAGTGGACGCCGCGCAAGATCGACCTCGGCAGGGTCGACGACCGCCGCTTCGTCTTCGCCTGCGGGGTCGGCATCGACGCCACCGTGGTCGAGCGGGTCGACGCCCACCCGCGCCTGAAGGCCGCCGCCGGTCCCTACTACTACAGCTGGGCGGCGCTCTCGACCTTCTACCGCCGCTACCTCTACAACGCCGTTCGGGTCCGTTTCGAGACCAGCGGCGGGGCGGCCGAGGGCGTCACCGCGATCGTCCAGAACTCCGACCCCTTCACCTACTTCGCGAGTCGCCCGATCCGCGTCTGCGAGGGGATCGCCTTCGAGGACGGCACGCTCTCGGTCGGGGTCCTGAAGCGCGCCCGCCAGCGCGACATGCCGACCCTGATCCCGCGCCTCTTCAGCGAAACCAAGCCGGCCGCACGACACCGCCAGGTCGAGCACTTCGACGACGTCCTCGAGGGCACGGTCAGATCACTCTCGGAGACCAGGGACGGCGTCGTCCGCCCCTTTCCCCTGCAGGTCGACGGCGACTACATCGGCGACCGCACCGAGGTCGCGCTGCGCGCCGACCCGGGGGCTTTGACGATCGTCGCTTGAGCTGCGGCTCCGATCGGCTCGCCGAAAGGCGGCTTCTCACTGCGCACCGTCGCCAGCGCCGCCCGGGCTGCATCTCCGCGCCCGCTCGCACGGCGCCCGCCACGCGAGTAGAAGCCGGCGCGTAGCGCGTAGCGCAGCGACAGCGCCCAGCGGTAGGCGCCGACGCCGGCCAGGTGCTTGCGGGCGAACTGCATCCGCGCGTAGGCGGCCTGGGCCTCCATCAGCGCGTTGTCGCGGCGGTCGTGCTCGTGGTGGCGAATCGTCACGCAGGGCAGGTGGACGACCCCCCACCCGACCTCCTTGATCCGCCAGCAGAGGTCGGTCTCCTCGGAGAAGAGGAAGAAGCGCTCGTCGAACCCGCCGACGCTGTCCAGGGCCTCGCGGCGGACGATCATGAACGAGCCGGAAGTCCAGTCGCAGGGAGTCTCGCGCCCGTACTGACGACGATCCAGCTCGCGCTCCCCCAGTACCCGCCTCAAGCCCGGTACCCGCTCCACCGCGAGTGCCTCGGCGAGCATGTTCGCGGCCGAGGGGAAGCGCCTGATGCTCGCTGAGAGCGAGCCGTCGGCGCCGACCTGACGCGCCCCGGCCAGGCCGACGTCCGGTCGCCGATCGAGGGCGATCGTCAGCTCGGCGAGGCTGCCGCTGAGGAACTCGGTGTCGGGGTTGAGGAAGAGGACGTAGCGGGCGGCCGTGGTCTCCAGCGCCCTGTTGTTGGCGTGGCCGAAGCCGCGGTTCTCGCAGCGGATCGTGCGCACACCGGGAAAGCGGCGTTCGACGTACCCGGCCGAGTCATCGGAGCCATTGTCGACGACGACGACGTCGAGGTAGAGGTTACCGGCATGGACGAAGAGGCTCGAGAGCGCGGCATCGAGCCAGCGCCTGCCGTTGTGGGAGACGATGATCACGCAGACGTCGTGCATACGACTGCTCAACGGTCGAGCACGGCCCCAGCTTGCGGCCCCGCCGGCGCCGTTACCATCCCGCCCCGTGCCCGGCGCCGCTCTCACCCCGTCCGACCTCGCCCCCGGGCTCCTGCTCGGCGAGGGCGTCGCGATCGGCGCCGGGGTGCTGATCGGCGGCCACGCGGTGATCCACGCCGGGGTCGAGATCGGCGACGGCGCCCGGATCGGTGACCACGCCCAGATCCGCGACGGCGCCCGGATCGGCGCCGGCTCGACGGTCGGGAGCTTCAGCTGCGTCGATCCGGGAGTCCTGGTCGGGACTCGGGTCAGCATTCAGACCCGCTGCTACATCACCGGCGGCGCCGTGATCGAGGACGACGTCTTCGTCGGCCCCGGGGTGACCCTGACCAACGACGACACGATGGACCGCCACCCGCCCGAGAGCGCCTTCGCGGGGCCGCTGTTGCGCCGTGCCTGCCGGATCGGCGGCGGCTCGACGATCTGCCCGGGGGTCGAGGTCGGCGCCGAGGCGTTCGTGGCCGCCGGTGCTGTGGTCACCGCCGACGTGGCGCCGCGGGCCGTGGTCATGGGGGTGCCGGCACGGCAGGTCCGCGAGGTCCTCGAGGAGGACCTGCTCGAGCACTGGCGCTGAGCGCTAGCGCAGCGGCCGGGCCGGGTTCCCGGCCACGGTCGTGCCCGCGGCGACGTCGCGCGTGACCACCGCGCCCGCCCCGACCATCGCCCCGGACCCGATCCGGACGCCGCCGAGGATCGTCGCCCCGGAGCCGATCGACGCCCGGCGCTCGACCACCGTTCCCAGCAGCTCCCAGTCGTCTCCGCCCTGCAGCTCGCCCGTCGCATCGGTCGCCCGCGGGCGCTTGTCGTTGACGAACATCACCCCGTGGCCGACGAAGACCTCGTCGCCGATCTCGACCCCGTCGCAGACGAAGGTGTGGCTCTGGATCTTGCAGGCCGAGCCGATCCTCGCCCCGCGCTGAATCTCGACGAAGGTGCCGATCCGCGAGCGCGAGCCGATCCGGCAGCCATAGAGGTTGACGAAGGACTGGATGACCACGTCCTCGCCGAGCTCGACGTCGTCGAGCAGGCGGTGCGGCGCCGCGTTGGCGGGAGCGTTGGCCATGCCCGGTTCCATCGCCCATGCAACGAGCCGCGGCCGCGGGACCTTGCGCAGGCGGTGCCGCGCAAGCTTTCGCGCAGTCCCGCCGTTGGTGGGCCATGACGGTTCTCAGCGAGCCAAAGATCGAGCCCCCGCGCATCGCCGCCGACCGGCTCTGCGTGATCGGGGGCGCCGGCACGGCCGATACGCAGCAGCGGATCGCTGCGGCGCTGGCAGGCTGCGAAACCGCGCCGCTCGTGCTCAACGACCCCGAGGAGCTGCTCGCTCGCGAGATCGACCCCAGCGCGATCGTGATCCTCGTCTGTGACGTCGACCGCCCGCGCGAGATGGCGACGTTGCGGCGCCTGCGGCGCGAAGTCCGCGAGCCGGCGATCGTCGCGATCTCCCCGACCGCGACCGCGACCGGCGTCCGCCGCGCGCTTGACGGCGGTGCCGACGCGATCGTCTTCGAGCCCGAGCTGGAGCAGACCCTGGCGGTCGCGGTCAGCGCCGTCGGCTCCGGCCAGTCGGTCGTCCCCCGCAAGATGCGGGCGAGCGTCGAGCGGCCGGCTTTCTCGCACCGCGAGCGCCAGGTCCTCGGCTTCGTCTCCGAAGGGCTGACCAACGCCCAGATCGCCGAGCAGCTCTTCCTCTCGGAAAGCACGATCAAGAGCCACCTCTCCTCGGCCTTCGCCAAGTTCGGCGTGCGGTCCCGGCGCGAGGCGGCCGCGCTCTTTCTCGATCTCGAGCAACCCACCACCCCGGAGGTAACGACGTGAGTGCGGCCCCGACCGCGACGCTGCCGCTGGCGGCAACCGAGGGCACTCGGGTGCCCTTCATCCGCCTCGACAGCGCATTCCCGGAGCTGTTTGCCGAGCTGATGGAGGTGGTCGAGAGGATCGCCCGCGACTCCGCCTTCACCCTCGGCCCGGAACTGGAGCGCTTCGAGGCCGCCTTCGCCGAGTTCTGTGGCACCGCGCACGCCGCCGGGGTCTCCTCCGGCACCGCGGCCCTGGAGATCGCCCTGCGCGCGCTCGAGGTCGGCCCCGGCGACGAGGTGATCGTCCCCACCTACAGCTTCATCGCCACTGCCGAGGCGGTCAGCACCGTCGGCGCGACGCCGGTGATCGTCGACGTCGACCCGGAGACGGCGCTGATCGACGCCGAGATCGTCGAGCGGGCGCTGACCCCGCGCACGCGCTGCGTGATTCCGGTCCACCTCTTCGGCCGCCCGGTCGAGATGGACCCACTGCTGGCCCTCTGCCGCGAGCGCGGGGTCCACGTGGTCGAGGACGCCTGCCAGGCTCACGGCGCTCTCTACAAGGGCCGGCCGGTCGGCTCGCTCGGCGATGCCGGCTGTTTCAGCTTCTACCCGACCAAGAACCTCGGCGGCTGGGGCGACGGTGGCGCCCTCGTCACCGGCGACGCCGATCTCGACCGCCGGGTGCGGCTGCTGCGCTCGCACGGCGAGGCGATCCGCCACAACCACGAGCTCGCAACCGGCACCCACCGCCTCGACACCCTGCAGGCGGCGATCCTCGAGGTCAAGCTGCGCCACCTGCCGGACTGGAACCAGCGACGCCGCAACGCCGCCGACGCCCTCCGCTCCGGGCTGGCCGGCACCGAGGTGACCCCGCCCGCGCCCGCCGCCGTCGACGGCGACCACGTCTACCACCTCTTCGTCGTCCGCAGCGCCGCCCGCGACGCCCTTCGCGACCACCTCGACTCGTGCGGGGTCGCGAGTGCCGTCCACTACCCGACCCCGATCCACCGGCAGCCGGCCTACGCCGGCCTCGGCCTCGGCCCCGGTGAGCTGCCGGTGGCGGAGCGGCTCGCCGGCGAAAACTGCTCGCTGCCGATCTTCCCCGCGATCGAGGAGGAGCAGATCGCGGAGATCGTGGCGGCGGTGGAGAGCTTTGAAGCCGCAGCAGACGACTGAGCGCCGCAGCCACGATCGCGGTGGTGGTGGGCTGCGCGTCTGCATGGTCCACTACTCCGATTTCGTCGTCGACTCGCGGATCCAGCGCCAGGCGCGAGCGCTGGCCGAGCGCGGCGACCGGGTCGACTGCGTCTGCATCAACGACGCCGAGGAGATCTCCGTCGGCGCCGGCGAGATCGTCCTGCACCGCGCTTCCGCGGGGAAGCCGCGCGGCGGCAAGCGGGCCTACCTCGAGGGCAACGCCCGCTTTCTCGCCGGGGCGGCGCGCAAGGTCAGCGCCCTCGACCGCCGGCACCGCTTCGACCTGATCGAGATCCACAACATGCCGGACGCGCTGGTCTTCGCGGCGCTGCGGCCGAAGCTGCGCGGGGCCCCGCTCGTGCTCAACTTCCACGACACCTTCCCGGAGCTGTTCGCGACTATGTTCGACCGGCCCTCGAACCATCCGCTGGTGCGTCTGGTGCGGGCCGAGGAGCGGGTCAGCGCCGCGCTCGCCGACGCCCACGTCTTCGTCACCGTCGAGGCCCGCGAACTGCTGCGCGAGCGCGGCATCGGCGCCGAGCACTCGCAGGTGGTGATGAACACTCCCGACGAGCGCGTCTTCGGCGAGCGCCGGACGCCGCTGGCGCCGCCCACACAGGGCCCCCTGCGGGTCGTGTACCACGGCGGCCTCGCCGACCGCTTCGGGGTCGAGACGCTGGTCCGCGCGGTGGCGATGCTGCGCGAGCGCGGTGCCGACGTCAGTCTCGACGTCTACGGTGCCGACGCCGTCGCCGCCTCCCGACTCGCCGCGGCGGCGCGGGAGCTGGCCCCGGAGGGAGTGCGGATCGCCCCTCAGCCCACGCCCGTCGAGGAGATTCCCGGGCGCCTGCAGGAAGCGCACCTCGGAGTCGTGCCCACCCGGCGCGACGAGTTCACCGAACTGCTGCTGCCGGTGAAGCTGCTCGAGTACGTGCACATGGGCCTGCCGGTCATCGCCTCGCGGCTGCCGGTGATCGAGCGCTACTTCGGCGACGACGTGCTGCTGGCCGAGCCCGGCGACCCGGCCTCGATCGCCGCCGCGATCGAAGGCGTGCGGGCCGAGCCCGGCCTCGCCCGCGAGCGCGCGCTGCGCGCCTCCGCACAGCTGGCCGAGATCGAGTGGCGCCAACAGCGCCGCCGCTACCTGGAGCTCGTCGACGGCCTGGTCGAGCGGTCGAGGCGCCGCTGATGGCCCGCGTCCTGCTGATCACGCCGGCCCGCGACGAGGCTGCCTTCCTCGCCAACACTGCGCGGGCGATGGTGGCCCAAACCCGGCCGCCGGACCTCTGGCTGGTCGTCGACGACGGCTCCACCGACGACAGCCCGCGCATCCTCAGGAGCCTCGCCGCCAAGGTGCCCTTCCTGCGGGTCCTGCGGGCACCGTCCCAGGAAGCCGACCGCGGCGCGGATCGGCTCACGCTCGCCG
Source organism: uncultured Thermoleophilia bacterium (assembly GCA_963720455.1). Lineage (GTDB taxonomy): Bacteria > Actinomycetota > Thermoleophilia > Solirubrobacterales > 70-9 > VAYN01. The sequence goes on from OY970392.1 coordinate 819,160, forward strand.
CCGAGGCGAGGGCGTTCAACGCCGGCCTGGCGACCGTCGATCTCGCCGATTACACCCACGTCGGCAAGCTCGACGCCGACGTCGAGCTGCCGCCGGACTACCTGGAGCGACTGCTCGCGCGCTTCGCGGCCGAGCCCAGGCTCGGGATCGCCGGCGGCACCCTGCTCGAGCGGGGTGCGCACGGCTGGCGCCCGACCAAGGTCCCGGCCCACCACGTGCGCGGCGCCCTCAAGCTCTACAGCCGCGAGTGCTTCGAAGCTATCGGCGGCATCGAAGAGCGGCTCGGCTGGGACACGATCGACGAGACCTACGCGCGCATGCGCGGCTACGCGACCCGCTCGCTGCCGGAGCTGGAGGCCCGCCACCACCGCCCTGTCGCGACCCGCGGCGGCACTCTGCGCGGGCGCGCCCGGCACGGCCAGTGCGCCTACATCCTCCGCTACGGCCTGCCCTGGGTCCTCGCCCGCTCGTTCAAGGTGGCCACCCAGAAGCCTTTCGTGCTCTCCGGGTTCGCCTTCCTCTACGGCTATCTGAACGCCCTCCTTAACTCTCAACCTAAGGTTGAGGATGACGGCTTCAAGCGCTTCGTCCGCGGCGAGCTGCGGACGCGCGTTTTTGGCAGTTCGTCCTTTTTTCAACCATCGGGTGCGGACTAAATCGCCTATTACGGACGTTGACGATTTGTGCCCTCCTGCCGGCAGACGCGGCGGCACGCCCAAAAGCCCCTGAGATGACCCACCGCCAGATCAAGATCCCGACGACCATGGCCCTTGCCGTGGTCGCCGCGATGCTGCTGCTCATTCCCGGATCCGCCCGGGCCGAAGTCAGCTGTCCGAGCGAAATCCCGGTCGTCCAGGAGAACAACTGCTCCGGGCCCGGCTCCGACGGCTGGCGCCTGATCGAGTACAGCCCGGACGTCGCCGGCTTCGCGACCAAGACCAGCGTCAACCTCGGCGAAAGCCTCTCGCTCAAGATCGGGCGGGTCAACACCTCGGCCGCCTCGAGCGTGCGGCTCGACGTCTACCGCATGGGCTACTACGGCAACACCGGCGGCCGCCTGATCGCCGCGGCCTCGAGCGCCAGCGTTCCCGTCAACAACCTCTTCGGCAGCTGCTCCGCCACCAACGCGACCACCGGGCTCAAGAGCTGCTCCGGCTGGGCGAACAGCTTCACGATCCCCGCCGCGGCGCTGCCCGCCTCGGGCGTCTACACGGCCAAGCTGACCACCCCGTCCGGGCTTGAAAACACGATCACCTTCACCGTTCGCGACGACTCGCGCGTGCCCAGCTCGGAAATCCTCTTTGCGGTCCCGACCGCGACCTATGAGGCCTACAACGACTGGGGCGGCAAGTCGCTCTACTTCGACACCGGCGGCGGTGAGAAAACGATCTCGGGCACGCCGCGCGCGGTCAAGGTGTCCTTCGACCGGCCGCTCAACGACCCCCGCCAGGGCAACCGCTTCATCGGTCCCGACTTCTACCTGGTGCAGTGGCTGGAGAAGCAGGGCTACGACATCGCCTACACGGACGACGTCGCGATCCACCAGAACCCCGCGCAGCTGAAAAAAGCAAAAGTCGACGTGGTCTCCGGCCACAGCGAGTACTGGTCGTTGGAGCAGATGAAAGGCTTCCTCGCGGCCCGCGACGCCGGCGTCAATATCGCCTCCTTCAGCGGCAACACCGCCTACTGGAAGGTCCGCTACGAGGACGGCGGCCGCACCCTCGTCTGTTACAAGACCGTCGAGGGCTCGGGCTCCAACGGCAGCGGCGAGGACGGTGCCAACGATTGGGGGCCGGACGGGAAACTGGGCACCGCCGACGACGCGCTCGGACTCGACCAGACTGCCGGCACCGCCGACGACCACCCCGAGAACTCGACTACGACCTTCCGTGACAACGGTGCTCCCGCGGGCGACCCGAACGCACCCGAAGGCGGGCGGGTCGGGCCGGACATGCCGGAGAACCAGTTGCTCGGGAACATGTACTACGGCGCCGAGCTGCAGGCCGGTGCCTTCCCGTTGCAGATCCCGGCAGCAAGCGGCGGCAACTACGCCGGCGACCGGATCTGGCGCAACACCGGGATCCCGACCGGGTCGACGACGACGATCGGGACCAACCTGACGGGTTGGGAGTGGGACGCGATCCCGACCCAGGCCCAGTACCTGAGCCGCCAGCCGGCCGGGGTCAAGCCGCTGACCAACTCGACGATCCCGCTCGGCCAGAACGTCGACTGGATCCAGGACGAGGGTCGGATCTACGCGAAAACGGCGCCGCCCGGTCAATGCGCCTGCGGGCAGGCGGTCAAGTACACGGCTGCCGGCGGCGCCCTCGTGTTCGCCTCCGGGACCAACGACTGGGCCAACGGACTGGCGCCGAACCCGGACAGCCGGATCATCCAGGCGACCTACAACATCCTCTCCGACATGTCGGCGCAGCCGTGGACGCCGGTCGACCTCACCCTCGATCCGCCCTCCGGCCCGCAGCCGCCCGTCGCCTCCTTCTCGATCTCGCCCAACCCGGCGCAGACGAACCAGGCCGTGACCTTCGACGGCAGCACCTCCGCCGACCTCGACGGCGGCATCGCCAAATACGAGTGGGACCTCGACGGCAACGGGACCTATGAGGTCGACAGCGGCGCCAACCCGATCACCACCAAAAGCTATGCCGCGACCGGCGTCTACACGGTGCGGCTGCGCGTGACCGACGAACAGGGCACCCGCTCCACCACCAACCGCGCCCTCTCGATCGACAACAGCGGCAGCGGCAGCTACCCCTCGCGGGTGCTGGGAACGACCGGACTGCTCAGCTACTGGCGCCTGGGCGACCCGGGCGGCACGGGCACGCTGATCGACTCCTACGGGACCAGCAACGCGACCACCAGCGGCGCGCCGACGCTCGGCGCCGGCGGCGCACTGGCCGGCGACAGCGACACTGCCGCCGGCTTCGACGGACTCGACAACGCCGCCAGCGCGAACCTCTCGCTCTCGGGGACGAGCAAAGTCACGGTCGAGTTCTGGATGAAGTGGAACGGGTTCGCCAACGACGACGACCTCGCGATGGAGTACACGCCCAACTTCAACTCGTTCGCGGGCGGGTTCCTGATCGACCCCAACGCGCCCCAGGAGGAAGGGAAGTTCGGCGTCGCGATCGGCAACGGCTCGGCCCGCAACAACGTCTTCTTCGCCCGCCCCAGCGCCGGTGCCTGGCACCACTACGCGTTCGTGATGGACAGCGCCGCGGCCGCCGCCGACCAGATCAAGCCCTACGTCGACGGCAAAGCGGTCCCGTTCACCAAGACGGCCTCCGGCACCGGGGCCGGCAACTTCGCCAACTCCTCGCTGCACTTCATGTCGCGCGCGGCGAGCGCCCTCTTCGGCGCCGGCTCGCTCGACGAGGTGGCGATCTACAACCGCGCCCTCGACGCCTCGACGATCGCCGCCCACTACGCCGGCAACCCGCAGGCGCCGACCGCATCCTTCAGTAGCTCGCCCAACCCCGCCGACGTCGGCCAGACCGTCAACTTCGACGCCTCCTCGTCGAGCTCGCCGAACGGGGCGATCGCCAAATACGAGTGGGACCTCGACGGCAACGGCAGCTTCGAGACCGACAGCGGCTCCAATCCGACCGCGAGCAGCAGCTACGCGGTGGCCGGCCCGGTCACGGTCGGCCTCCGGGTCACCGATGCCGCCGGCAAAACGGCAACCGCCACCGAGACGGTCAGCATCGACGGCTCCGGGGCGGGCTCCTACTCGGCCCGCGTGCTGGCCACCGCCGGGCTGATCGACTATTGGCGCCTGGGCGAGTCGAGCGGGACGACGCTGGCCGACAGCAAAGGCACGGCGCCGGCCACGCTCACCGGCGGGCCCAGCCTCGGCATCGGCGGCGCCGTCGCCGGCGACGGCGACACCGCCGTCAGCTTCAACGGCACGAACAGCGCCGCCCAGGCCGCCCTCAACCTCTCCACGACCAGCAAGCTGACGCTCGAGTTCTGGATGAAGTGGGACGGGTTCGCCAACGACGACGACCTCGCCTTCGAGCTGACGCCGAACTTCAACTCCAATCCGGGCGGCTTCCTCGTCGATCCCAACGCTCCTGAGGAAGGCGGCAAATTCGGGGTCGGTATCGGCAGCGGCGAAAGCCGCAACACCTCCTACTTCACCCGGCCCAGCGCCGGCGCCTGGCACCACTACGCGCTGGTGATGGACACCACCGCGGCCGCTGCCGACCAGATCAAACCGTACGTCGACGGCCAGCCCGTCCCCTACGTGAAGACGCGCAGCGGGACCGGCGCCGGCAACTTCGCCAACTCGAGCCTCTACTTCATGTCGCGCGCCGCCGGCGCCCTCTTCGGCGCCGGCGACCTCGACGAGGTGGCGCTCTACAACCGGGCATTGCCGGCGACGACGATCGCCCAGCACTTCGGCGGCAACAGCCAGGCCCCCGTCGCCGCCTTCAACGCCACGCCTAACCCGGCCCAGGCCGGCCAGCTGGTCGGCTTCGACGGCTCCACCTCCACCGACCCCGACGGCAGCGATCGTCAAATACGAGTGGGACCTCGACGGCAACGGCAGCTACGAGACGAGCACGGGCACGACGCCGACGGCCGGCACGACCTTTGCCACCGCGGGCTCCTACGACGTCAAGCTGCGCGTCACCGACGACGCCGGGAACAGCGGCCAGACCACCCGGACGGTCACGGTCGAGCAGTCGGGGGCCGGCCCCTACTCGAGTCGCGTCCTCGCCACCGCCGGGCTGATCGACTACTGGCGCCTGGGCGAGTCGAGCGGGACGACGCTGACCGACAGCCAAAGGCAGCGCCAACGCGACCGTCGCCGGCGCACCCGGCTTCGGGATCGCCAGCGCCCTGCCCGGCGACTCCGACACCGCCGTCAGCTTCAACGGCAGCGGCGACGCCGCGCAGGCAGCGCTCGACCTCTCCGCGACCAGCAAACTGACGCTCGAGTTCTGGATGAAGTGGGACGGGTTCGCCGACGACGACGACCTCGCCTTCGAGTTCACTCCCAACTTCAACTCCACCCCGGGCGGCTTCCTCGTCGATCCCAACGCACCCGAGGAGGAAGGAAGGTTCGGGGTCGGGATCGGCAGCGGCGAAAGCCGCAACACCGCCTACTTCACGCGGCCCAGCGCTGCCGCCTGGCACCACTACGCGCTGGTGATGGACACGACTGCCCCTGCCACCGAACAGGTCATCCCCTACGTCGACGGCCAGCCCGTCCCCTACGTGAAGACGCGCAGCGGGACCGGCGCCGGCAACTTCGCCAACTCGAGCCTCTACTTCATGTCGCGCGCCGCCGGCGCCCTCTTCGGCGCCGGCGCCCTCGACGAGGTGGCGCTCTACAACCGGGCGCTCTCCGCGGCGACGATCGAAGACCATTACTCGGGCACCGCCGGCGGCGGCGAACCGCCGCTCGCCTCGTTCACGGCGGCGCCGAACCCGGTTCAGACCGGCGAACAGGTCAACTTCGACGGCTCGAACTCCAGCGACCCCGACGGCAGCATCGTCAAATACGAGTGGGACCTCGACGGCAACGGCAGCTTCGAGACCGAAACCGGGACCGAACCCGCCGCCATCCACAGTTACGCCGCGATCGGCAGCTACGACGCGCGTCTGCGGGTGACCGACTCGAGCGGCAACAAATCGACCACGCTGCGCACGATCACCGTGACCAACCGCGCGCCGGTCTCCTCCTTCACCGCGACCCCAGGCTCGGTCAACAAAGGCCAGCAGGTCAGCTTCAACGGCTCGAACTCCAGCGACCCCGACGGCAGCATCGTCAAATACGAGTGGGACCTCGACGGCAACGGCAGCTTCGAGACGAACACCGGCACGACGCCGACGACGAGCCGCTCCTACAGCGCCCCCGGTGCCGTGGAAACGAAGCTGCGGGTCACCGACGACAAAGGTGCGACCTCGGTCTCGGCAAAAACGGTCACCGTCACCCTGCTGCCCCCGGCGGCGTCGTTCACGGTTACCCCTAGCCCGGCCGACACCGGCGCAACCGTGACCTTCAACGGCACCGGCTCCACCGACCCGGACGGGACGATCGCGAAATACGAGTGGGATCTCGACGGCAACGGCAGCTTCGAGACGAACACCGGCACGACGCCGACGACGAGCCGCTCCTACGCCAACGCCGCCACGCTGGAAGTGAAACTGCGGGTAACCGACGACGACGGCCAGACGGCGACCACCAGCCGCAGCCTGACCGTCAAAAACCGGGCCCCCCTCGCCTCCTTCACGGTCAGCCCGAGCCCCGCCAACACCCGCCAGACCGTGACCTTGAACGGCTCCGGTTCCAGCGACCCGGACGGGACGATCGCGAAATACGAGTGGGACCTCGACGGCAACGGGACCTACGAGGTCAGCACCGGAACCACCGCCGGCACCAGCAAAGCCTTCACCGCCACCGCGACGCTGACCCTCGGCCTGCGAGTCACCGACAACAGCGGCTCGACGGCGACGACCACGCGCTCGCTGACCGTCAACAGCGGCTACCGGGCGGCTGTCCTCGGGACCGGCGGGATCAGCGACTTCTGGCGCCTCGACGAGACCTCGGGCACGACCGCGACCGACGCCAACGGCGCCAACAACAACGGCAGCTACGTCAGCGGCCCGACCTCGGTCGCGCCGCTGATCGGCGGCGAGACCAACAGCTTCGCCCGCGCCTTCAACGGCAGCAGCCAGTACATCGACCTCTCGCCGACCCCGTTCGGCACTCCCTCGACCTTCTCGGCCGAGGCCTGGGTCCGCACCAGCGTCGCCAAATCCTCCGGCGGCTACCACTTCCTGATCAGCGACTCGAGCGCCGACTTCGACAACGGCTTCTCGCTGGCGATCGACTCCAGCAACCGGCCGATCTTCGTCGCCGCCCGCCAGAACATCATCGGAAACGTCACCCGCGGCCAGGCGACCAGCTCGACCACGGTCGCGCCCAACACGACCCACCACCTCGTCGGCACCTACGACGGCAACCGCGTGCGGATCTACGTCGACGGGGTCGAACGCGCCAACGCCAGCTTCAGCTCCGGCCCGACCTGGAACAGCGGGCGCGACCTGCGGATCGGCCGGCCCGTCTCTTCGACCAGCCTCGCCCAGCGCTACCTGCAGGGCTCGATCGACGAGCCGGCGCTCTACACCTCCGCCCTCTCCGCGGCCACCGTGCAGGCGCACTACGACGCCGGCAAACCGTAGGGCCCGAGGCCCGCAAACGACCGCGCCGTCGCCGCAAGCCCCTCCGGCGCCCACTCGTTGATCCTCTGTGAGCGCCAACGACGCCACCGCCTCCGAAACGCTGCGCGCCGACACCGGCCGCCGGCCAGGGCTCGCCCGCCTGGCGGCGCTGGCGCGGTCCGCGGACGGGCTGGCGCTGGCCGCTCTCGGCCTGATGATCGCCATGCTGGCGGCGATCAGCTGGCAGAAGTGGGGCACCCCTGAGATCGACGCCGGCTCCGAGCTGACGACGGCGGCACAGGCGACCCACGGGCACCTCCCCTACGAGGACGTGCGCTACTTCTACGGGCCGCTCGGGGTCTACGCCCTGACCGGCGCCTTCAAGCTCTTCGGCACCGGCCTCGCGACCGCCTACGCGCTGGGCCTGACGATGACCGTGGCCATCGCCGGATCGTTCTTCGCCCTCGCCCGGCAACTGCTCCGACCCCTGGCCGCGGCGCTCTCGACCGCGGTGCTGATCGCGATCGGCTTCTCCGGGACCCAGTTCAACTTCGTCCTCCCCCACACCAACTCAGCCACCTTCGGCCTCCTGCTCCTGCTCCTCGAGCTGCTGGCGCTGACCCGCGGGCGCTTCCTCCTGGCGGGCACCGCGCTCGGCCTGGCGACGCTGACGCGAGTCGAGTTCGCCGCCGCCGCGGGCCTGGCCGGCTTGGCCTGGCTGGCCGGGATCTGGCGGGAGCAGGGCGCCCGCGCGGCGCTGCGCAGCGCCGCCTGGATGGTGGGTCCGGCGCTGGCGATTCCGGTTGCGGTGCTCGGCACCCTCGCTGCCGCCGTCGGCACCGAGCGGCTGCTCTGGCAGAACCTCTGGCCGATCGACTTCCTCCGCGCCGCCGGCTTCAACGCCTACCGCGAGTGGACTCCCTTCGACGCCGCCAGCGTCGCTTCCTCGCTGGCCCGCGGCGCCATCTACCTCGGCCTGCTGGCCGGCTTGACCGCGACCGCGGTGAAGTTCCACGGCGCGCGTGGCATCGTCCGGGCAAAGGCGCTCTGGCCGCTGGCTGCCGCCTGCCTCGGCTCCCTCTTCTTCCTTGCTGCCTGGAAGGCCAGCGGCGTCTTCTCCGGCGCCGAGGGCGCCGTGCAGGAGGAGGGCAAGCAACTGCTCCTGGGGATGAGCTGGCTGCCACTGCTCTCGCTGCTGGCGGCATTCCTGGTCGCGCGCGCGCTGCTGCGCAGGCAGGGCGCCCCGCTCAGCGGCCGCTGGCCGCTCGACCTGGCGCTCGCCGCCGCCGCGGTCCTGCTCTGCTCGCGCGCCTACGACCAGTTCACGATGACCTCGGCAGCGCCCTACTACGCGGCCCCGGCGGTGCTGCTGCTCGGCCTCCTGCACCAGCGGGTCGGCGACCGCTGGCCCGGCGCCCGGCCAGCCGTGATGGCGATGCTGGCGGCGGTCGCCGCGGGGATCGCCCTCTACGCCGCCGTCGGCCTCTACCCCGACAAGGGCACGGTCGTCCACACCGCCGCCGGCGACTACGTCGGCGACAACCGCAGCGCCTCGGCCCAGCAGCAGGCGATCGACTTCGTCCGCACCCACACCGCCGCAGGGGAGCCGGTGCTGGCGCTGCCCGCCGACGCGGGCCTCTACTTCCTCGCCGACCGGCCGCAGCCGCTCTACGAGAACATGTTCCTGCCGGGCCTGCTCGACACGCGCGCCGACGAGCGGGCGGCAATCGCGAGGCTGAAGCGCGAGCACGTGCGCTACGCCCTGGTCAGCAACCGCGACACCTCCGCTTTCGAAACCGGCCGCTTCGGCAGCGGCTATGACCGCCTGCTCGGCCGCTACCTGCGGTCGGGGCAGCTGCTGGCGACCTTCGGCGACCTCGGCTCGGCAGCGGGCGGCGGCAACCCCTCACGAGGCTTCCGGGTCTACGCGCTACGGTGAGCGCCGTGCGGCTCGTGGGCGTCCACCCAGGCGCAGAGCTGAGGCGCAGGCCGATGCTCTTCGCGGCCCTTGCCTCGGCCTTCCCCGATGTGCGCTTCGAGGCGCGCGAGGCCGGTGCCTGGTCCGGTCTGGACGCGCTGATCGAGCTCGGTGGCGCCGAGGAGGCGCGCGGCGCCGCGGCCGCGGACGTGCGGGCGCTGGCCGCCTTGCGGACCGAGGCCGAGAGCGGCCCGCCGGTCGAGGTGCGCTTCACCCGGGAACCGGGCCTGGACCGTCGGCTGCACGACTGCGTGCTTCCCGACCGCCACCTGGCCGGCCTGGCCGCGCTCGCCGCCGAGGCCGGCACGAGCGCGCTCGCGAGCAGCGGCGAGGGGCCGCTGTGGACGCGGGCGGGGCGGCTCGACGCGGTCGCCGTGGCGCCGGCCGAGCTGATGCCCGGGGAGCCGCTGCGAGACCGGCTCCGGCGCGGCCGCTCGCTGGCCCTGCTGCCCCTGCTGGAGCTGCTGCGGGAGCTGACGCGCGAGGAGGGCTGGCAGCCGCCCCCCCTCCGTGCCGCCTTCCTGCTCGACGATCCCAACCTGCGCTGGCGCTCCTACGGCTACCTCTCGCTGCCGCGGCTGAGCCGGCATGCCGAGGAGCACGGTTATCACCTGGCCCTGGCGATGGTGCCGCTCGACGCCAGGATCGCCTACCCGCCGATGGCGAGGCTGCTGCGCCGACAGCCCGCGATCTCCCTGCTCGTGCACGGCAACGATCACTTCGGGGGCGAGCTCGGCAGGGCCGGGGACGAGACCGCGGCCCTCGCCCTGGCGGCGCAGGCGCTGCGCCGCATCGCCGCCTTCGAGCGGCGGACCGGAGTCTCCGTCGCACGGGTGATGGTGCCGCCGCACGAGGAGTGCTCGGAGCCGATGACGAGGGCTCTCGCCCGCAGCGGCTTCGCGGCGATCTCGATGACGCGGCCGTATCCCTGGCTGTCGCCGCCGCCCCGCCACTGGCTGACCGCCCCGGCGGGGAGCGAAGCGCTCGCAGGGTGGCTCCCGGCCGACCTCACGCCCGCCGGGCTCCCGGTGATGCTGCGCCACCCCCTTGCCGACCAGCACCACTCCCAGGCCGAGGTCACCCTACGGGCCTATCTCGACCAGCCGCTGATCCTCTACGGGCACCACGACGACCTCGCCGAGGGAATGGGGATACTCGCCCGCCGTGCCGCCGAGGTCGATCGCCTCGGCCCGGTGCGCTGGGGCTCGCTCGCCGAGCTGGCCGCCGCCAACGTCGCCTGGCGCCGGGAGGGCGAGCTGCTGCGCCTGCGTCCCTACAGCCGCCAGATCGCGACCGCGGTCCCCGCCGGCGTCGAGCGGGTCGTCGTCGAGCCGGTTGCGCAGCGAGGCGAAGCGGTCGAGACCCCGACGGGGACCGTCCCCGTCGGCGAGCCGTTCGCAGTGGCGGGCTCGGGGTTCCTGGAGCTGCGGCTGCGGCACCCCGACGCTGTCGACCCGGCGGACGTGAGCCCCCCAACCCGCCGCCCCTGGCCGCTCGTACGCCGCCTCGCCGGCGAGACGCGCGACCGCGTCGCTCCCGTGCGGCGGCGACTCCGAATCGGGCCCTGAGCGGCTCAGCCGCCGGCCAACGCCAGCTCGACGATCGGAGCCTGCCGCTGCCGCCAGGAGTTCGCCTTCGCGAACTCGAGCCGCTCCGAATCCGCGGCCCTGCCCAGCGCCAGCGCCGCGGCGATCGCCTCCGCGAGCTCGTCGCGGATCGCCACCCGCGGCGAGACGCCGCGCAGCGGTGCGACGTCGAGCGCCGCCACGGGGGCGCCGCCGGCGAGGTACTCGTAGAGCTTGAGCGGGCTCATCGCCCGGGTCAGCGGGTTGTCGACGTGGGGGATCAGGCAGGCGTCGGCGGCGGCGACAAGCGCGACCACCTCCGCCCGCGCGACGGGCGGGTGCAGGTGGACGTTCGGCTCCTGCAGCAGCCGCTCGAAATGGCCGCCGTCGAGGAGCGGGCCGACCAGGGCGATCGAGGCATCGGCATGCGCCCTCGCCGCGGTGGCGAGGGCATCGACGTCGACCCTCGACTCGAGGCTGCCGACGTAGAGCAGGCGCGGTCCCGGCAGCTGCGCGAACCACCCGGGGGCTGGACCGGGCTGGACCCACTCCTCCGGATCGACGCCGTTGGGCACGACCGCGCTCGGCCCGCTCGGGCGGATCGACTCGAGGATCGCGGGCGAGACCGCGGCCACCGCCCTGCCGCTCGCGCGCAGCCGGCTGTACGCCTCGCGGTAGGCAGGCCAGAGGCGTCGCAGCGGCTGCGACTCCGCGAGGTCGTCGTAGGCGTAGAAGGTGACCGAGGAGGTCCACTCCAGCGGCGCGAACCCCGCGATCAGGGGATGCGTCGTGATCAGCGCCGGGCGCTCCAGCCCGCGGCGCCGGGCCGCGCGGCGCAGGCGGGTGTCCCAGCTGCGGAAGCTGCGCTCGACGGAGCCGATCCCACTCGGATCGCCGCGGCGCAGGCGCAGCGGACTGTAGAGCGAAGCGTCGGGGCCGCAGGAGAACGCCGGCGGCGGGTGCAGGAGATCCTTGGCCAGCTTGAGGGGCAGGCTTCGCGGCGTCTCGGCGACCAGCAGGCGACGGACGTCGGGGTGGGACGACAGGGTCTGCACCATGCGGTCTTCCGAGAAGCACATGCCGCGCGCAACCGCGGTCGCCCAGCCCGCATAGGCAAAGCTGAAGATGACGTCGCCGGCCATCCGCTGCCCGATCAGCGCGTCGCGGGGATCGGCCCCCGGGAACCGGGGTTGGCTCGCCCGGCGGCGCGCACCGCCTCGGCAGCCGGTTCGACCCGCAACTCGCGCGAGAGCACCGCGGCGAACCCCGCGAAGAAGCAGATCATGTAGGGCAGCTGCGGCAGCGCCAGGATGTCGAGCAGGCCGCTGCCGACCAGCATCGCCACGGTCGCGGCGGCGATCGCCAGGGCCGGCGCGGTGCGATCGGACTCGCCGTCCCGCGCGACCCGGTGTGCGACCAGGAAGATCGCGGCGAAGATCGAGAGATAGGAGAGAATCCCGACGACGCCGGTGCCGATGATCGTGGTCAGGAACTGGTTGTCGAGGATCCGGTACTTCTTCTGGTCGTAGGTCTCATAGCCACGACCCAGCAACGGCTGGTTGACCACGTCGGGCTGGATCGCGGCGTAGTCGCTCTGCCGATCGACGGTGCTGGCGACCCCGAACATGTTCTGCGGCAGCAGCTGCTCGCCGACCCCCCCGAGCGCGCCGGGCGTGAATATGTGCACGAGCACGAAGAGGCCGAGGGCGCCGGGCAGCAGCTTACGCAGGAGCTGCGGCCGGTAGGCGACCAGGACCAGGATCGCCGCGACGGGAGCGACGATGCTCGTTTTCCGCTGCGTGGCGAGAGCCGCCGCGATCATGATCGCGGCGGCGATTCCCCAGCCGACCTTGCGGCGCAGATCCCGGCTTTCGTACATCGAGATCAACGCGTAGGGCATCGTGCAGGCCATCATCATCGCCGGCGCCAGCGGGTGGATCGTCGGGCCGATCACCGAGCGGCGGCCGATCGAGTCGGAGTTGTAGAGCTCGCCGGGAAGCTGGACCGGAATCACCTTCTGGGTCCAGCTGAAGAAGACGTTGAATTCCGAGCGGTACTCCCAGATCGTCCCCAGGGCCATCAGCACCGCCAGGCCACACATGAAAGTCATGAACGCCCGTACCTCGCCAGGGCGGACTCCCGAGGCCACGACCACGAACAGGGTGAGGTAGGAGATCAGCAGCGCGAGCTTGCGCACGCCCAGTTCGAGCTCGCCCAGCCGCACCGTCGTCTCGGCGTTGTGAACGAGGCTGAGGATCGCGATCAGGACGAACCCCACGAACGCGTAGTGGATGGGGCTGAACCGGACCCGCTCGGAGCCGTCCAGAATCGTCAGCGAGAGGACCCAGAGCGCGACGATCAGCAACAGGACCGGGCGATCGAGCTTGGCTTCCAGAGGCAGGCCGACCGGAAGGTCGATGCTGTCGAAGGGCAGCAGCCAGAGCATGGCCATGAAGCCCGCCAGGGCCCAGGGCAACGGCCGCGTCGTGCGCGGCCAGTCGCCGACGAGCCCTCTGAGCGTGCGGCGGTGTCGCGCGACCAGACGCCCTAAGGCCGGCGAGGGCGCCTGGCCCACGGCGGTCACGAACCGGTTGCTGCCGGCCCGCTCTGGCGCTCTGCCTCACGCGGCCGCCGGCCGTCGGAATGTGGGACGCGCCAGGGCTCGGTGTCCCCTGCGACCTCGGGCTCCTCCGGCGGGACCGGCGCGGGCGAGTCCTTCAGCCAGTTGCTGGCCTCGACGCCGACCCGCTCCATCTCCCCCGCCAGGCGCCAGTGGCGCATGAATCCGGAAGCCGCGGCGACGACCAGGCAACCGATGCCGAGCACGCCGAGGAAGGCGAGGACCATCAGCACCAGGTCGGCGCTGCCACCGACCAGGCCGCCCTCCGGAGCGCCCAGCTCGCGGACGACGATGTTTTCGACCAGCGGCACGGTCGAGGTCGTCGTCACCTGCGGCTGCGGCGCGGTCCTCTCGGCCACCTTCGCTTCGGCCTTGAGCCGGTCTATGTAGCGCTCGAGAACCGTGAAGGAGCTCTTCGCGAGCGCGAGCGCCTCCTTCGTCCCGGGCCCGGTCGCGTAGACGGTGATGATCGGGACGTCTTCCTGCGCCTCGAAGACGAGGCGGTACTGCTTGCCCTCGGCGACCAGGTCGCGGGCGCGCGACTCGGCGCCCTGCTGGTCGTAGTCCTGGATCCCGGTGCCTTCGCTGAACGGCCCGTGGGCCGTGATCAGCGCCGGGTCGACCTGGATCTCACCAGCGATCTGGTCGACGGCATCGCGGCTGCTGAGGTACTGCGCGTAGACGCGGGCACGGGTGCCGAGGGCGGCGATCTGGTCGGTCCCGGCGCCCTCGACCAGGGTCGATTCCGCCGAGTCGACGAGGATCTGGCTGGTCGCGGCGCCGACCGCCACCGAACGACGCTCGACGCCCCCCGGCCCGATCTTGAAGGCGGTCATGAAGGCAGCAAGGGTGGCGAGCGCGAGGAGGATCCCGATCACGAGCTTGCGCTGGAGCAGCGCTCTGACGAATCCCACTATCTCCATGCCCGCTCCAATCCATTTCGGCCATATTTCATTCGTTCCATCACCGCAAGAACGCAACCGCGAGGGCAAAACTTGCTCGCGGATCGGGCACGCGGCACAAGCGAATCGTGCCCGGGCGCGTTTGTCCTGCAGTGACCGCAGAGCATCAGAGCGATCGAGCCGAGCTGGACAGCGACCAGCTCAAGGAGGCGGCCGTCTCCGGCATGCGCTGGTTCGCGGCGGCAAAGGCGACGACCGAGGTTCTGCAGCTGGCGGCCGCGATCGCGCTCGCGCGGCTGGTCAGCCCCGCCGACTTCGGCAACGCCTCGGTCGCCCTGATCTTCCTGCCACTCTCGGTGATCCTCACCTACGAGGGCTTCGGCAGCGCCCTGGTCCAGCGCAAGCTCGTGCACGAGGGCCATTTCGAGGCCGCGACCCTGACCAGCCTCGTCGCCGGGGTTCTGCTCAGCGGCGCCACCTACCTGCTGGCGCCCCTGGTCGCGGCACCGATCTTCAGCGATGAGATCGCCCACCTGATCCAGCTCGTCTCGCCCGTATTCGCCCTGGCGGGCCTCGGCACCGTCTCCCGCGCCGTCCTCTCGCGCCGCCTCGACTTCCGGCTGATCAGCATGATCGAGACCGGCTCGCTGGCCGCCGGCGCCTTCGTCTCGGTCGGCCTGGCGGCGCTCGGCCTCGGGGCCGATGCGATCGTCCTCGGCGGCGTCTCCGCGATCGGCCTGGCCTCGCTGGCGCTGCTCGCCGTCACCCCTCGCAACCGGCCCCGCTGGCGCGGCCGGGAGCTCTCGGAGATCGCCCGCTTCGGCGGCCCCGCTTCGGCGGCCGGCGTCGTCTACGTGGGGATCAGCAACGTCGACTACGCGGTTCTTGCCGTCCGCCTCAACCCCGCCCAGGTCGGGATCTACTGGCGGGCTTTCCAGATCGGCGTCCTCTACCAGGACAAGCTCAGCGGGATCATGATGAGGCTCGCCTTCCCGATCTACTCGCGCACCAGCGACCTGACCGCGATGAAGCGCCTGCACGAGCGCGCCACCCGCATCCACGGCGCGGTCGTGGCGCCGCTGCTGGCGATCCTGATCGTGACCGCGCCGGAGCTGGTCCCACTCGTCTTCGGCGACGCCTGGCGCGCCGCCGTCGAGCCGGCCCAGATCCTCGCCGTCGCGGGCATGATCGCGGCCATCCTCACCGGCTACCCGCAGGTGATGCTCGCCGCCGGCCGGCCGCGACCGCTGATGGTCTTCAACTGCTGCGTCCTGGTCGTCTACGGGGTCGCGATCTACCTCACCGCCGGGCAGGGCCTGGTGGCGGTCGCGATCGCGGTCGTCGCCATCCACATTGCGATCCTGGCCGCCGTCTACCTGATCCTCTTCCGCCGCGTGCTCGGGCTGCCGATCGGGCGCCTGGTCACCGACCTCGCACCCGCCGTCGCCGGCAGCGCTCTCGTGCTCGCGGTCGGCTTCCCGCTCGCCGATCTACTGCGCCAGGCGCACACGGCGCCGCCGCTGGTCATCCTCGTCGCCGGCCTTGCCGGGGTCGGCGCTCAGGCGCTGACGCTGCGAGCGCTCTTCCCCGCCGTCTGGGCCGACGTCGCCAGCCTGGTGCGCCGGCTGCTTCCCGCCCGGTTCCCGGTCGGGCGTCCCGCGATCTCCTCGAGCCCGGGCTGATGACGATGAGAAGTTCCGCCCACCCACACTCGTTAGAGCAGTGATGAGCGAAGACTCCAGCGCCCAGCGAAAGCGCGCGAAAGCGGGTGTGGTCATGGCCGCCGCCACCTTCTCGATGGCGGCGGCGTCCGCGATCCAGGCCGCGCTCTACCTCCACTCCTTCGGCATCGACGGGCGCACCGACGGCTTCTTCGTCGCCTTCGCCCTCTACACGGTCTTCGGCGTCTTCAGCCAGAGCATCCGCGTCACCTCGGCTCCGCTGCTGGTCGACGCAAAGCGCTCGCTGCCGTTGCGCGAGTTCGCCGCCACGCTTGTCCTGATCGCGGTCCCGGTCGTGCTGCTGACGATGCCGCTCGCGCATCCGCTCTCGCTGCTGCTGGCACCGGGGCTGAGCGACGCCGACCGGGCCGTGACCCAGGAGGCCCTGCCGATCCTCGGCGGCGCGATGATCCTGCAGCTCTGGGCAGCCGGAGGAGCCACCGTGCTCGCCGTCCGCGACCGCTTCAACGCCATCGCCGGCGCCTACATCGCCGGCGCCGGCGCCGGCCTCGCCGTCTACCTGGGCGTCTCCGGCAGCGCCGGCGAGCTCTCGCTCGGGTACTCGATGCTGGCGATGGCGATCGTCACCTGCACGCTGATGCTGACCGGGCTGCGCCGCGGCAGCGGCGCGCCGGCCCCCTCCCGACCGTTGCGCCTGCGACGCCTGGTCGCCGACGCCGGGCTGATCCTCGGGCGCACCAGCATCTACCTCGCCTTCAACGCCCTCTACCTGATCACGCTCGCCTTCACCACCTCCTTCGCACCCGGCGACGCGACCGTCCTCTCCTACGCCTACCTCTTCGCCAGCTACCTCGTCGCCGGTACGGCCTTTGCTCTGGGGATGTCCCGGATCGCCGACATGAGCCGCGAGGCCCGCTCCGACCCGCGCCGCGCCTTCGGCGACACGGTGCCACAGGGATTTCGCTACTCGATGCTGATCTGCGCCCCCGCCCTCGCCTGCTTCGTTGCCGCCGGGGCGCCGATCATCGGCGTCCTCTTCTCCGCCAGCCTCGGCCCAGAGGACGTGCGGACGCTGCAGGAGTTCGGTGCCCTGCTCTCGGTCTGGACGGTTGCGGCGCTGCTCGTCAACCTGCTGCTGCCCGCCATGTTCGCCCTCGGCCGGGCGCGCCTGACGAATCTACTCGCACCGGCGCTGCTGGCGGTTCACGTCGCGGCCTCGGTGGCGGGAGGCGCCCTCTTCGGCTCGCTCGGCGTCGTCGGCGCCGCCTGTATCGCTCCCTCTCTCTTCGCCGCCGTGATGCTGGCCAGGGGCGCACCGGAAATCGCCGGGCACCTGGCGCGCGAGATCAGCCGCGACGCCCTCCGCTTCATTCTCCTCGCCGGCGCCTGCTATGGCCTGGGCGCCACGCTCGGCACCGCCGTCGACAGCACCCTCGGCGGCGCCGTCGTCGCGGGCGGGGTCGGCACGCTCCTCTACCTGGGACTGCTCCCGTTCGTCGCGCCGACCCAGGTCGATCTGGTCATGCGGCTGCTGCGACCGCGGCTCAGGGCCCGTAGGACCGGTCCGCGGGCCGCCACGTAACCCCGGCCCGGCCGGGGCCGAAGTTGCCCGATGACCCGGCGGCGAGCTGCCAGTCCTGGGAGGCGCTGGCGACGAAGGTCGGCGTCACCGAGGTGTCGTGGACGCCACGTTTGCCGATCGTCCCGCCGGTGATGACGTTGTAGTCCTGGGTCAGCTGGCTGAGGACGCAGGAGGTGCCGTCGGGAGCGCCCCAGCCATCCATCACGTTGAATTCCACCAACAGGGCTTTGTTCTCGCACTCGCGGGCGTAGCTCGTGTTCGGGTTCGACCAGATCGTGTTGTGGCGGATCACGATGCCGTAGCCGGTGTAGAAAGGGTGACCGGCGTTGGGAACGGTGTCGTAGAACTGCAGCGGCGCGCCGGCGTAGGGGGCCTTGCTCGGACGGCCGGCAATCAGGTTGTCTTCGAAGGTGACGTTGGTGACCTCGCCGTCCTTGATGAAGAATCCCTGGGAGCCGGCGCCGCCGCGCATCCAGTTGCCGCGGAAGATCAGGCCGCGACCCCCCCAGACCGTCTGCAGGCCGTCATTGTGGTTGCCGTCCTCGTCGGCGATCCAGATCTGGTTGTCTTCGATCCGCAGCGCTTCGAAGCGCTGCAGCATGAAGGAGTCCTTCTCGCCGCTGCCGGTGCGGGCGTTGATCAGGTTCCCGATCACCTCGACGTTCTTGGCGTAGGAGCTGGTGTTGCCGATCACGTAGACGGCGCCGTTGACGGTGTTGTGGTTGTAGGCGATGCGGTCGCCGCCGGCGTTGACACTGAGACTGCCGGTGTTGAAGCGTTCGACCGTGACCCCGCTGCCGGTCGCGGTGACGCTGCCGAGCGTTGCCTGACCGGGGTTCTGGGCCCGCAGAGTGACTCCGGGGACGGGACGTTTCATACTGAGACTGAGGCTTCCGTAGCTGCCGTCGGCCAGGCAGACCACCGAGCCGACCGCCGCCGAGGAGAGCGCGCTCTGGGCCGAGGAGACCGAGCTGACGGTCTGGCTGCAGCCCGCGGTGGGTGAAGGTGGAGGAGGAGGCGGCGGGGCGCTTACGCTCCAGCCCTGCATCGCCGGAGTGGTGTCCGGGTTGCCGGCGGCGTCGGTGGCGCGGACCGAGAACTGGTGGGCCCCGAGGGCGAGGGCGGTATAGGACTGGGGTGAGGTGCAGGGGGACCAGCCGGCGGCGTCGAGCTTGCAGGCGAAGGTGGAGCCTGACTCGGAGGCCGTGAAGGAGAACTCGGCGGCGGTGGCGATGGTGTCGGCTTCGGGGCCGGCGGTGATCTGGGTCTCCGGCGCGGTGGTGTCGGCGGGTGGAGGCGGTGGAGGCGGTGGCGTGGAGGTGTCCGTGGGTGGAGGCAGCGGAGGCGTGGCGGTGCTGACGCTCCAGCTGCGGGTCGCCGGGGTGGCGTCGACGTTGCCGGCGGCGTCGGTGGCGCGGACCGAGAACTGGTGGGCCCCGACGGCGAGGGCGGTATAGGACTGGGGTGAGGTGCAGGGAGACCAGCCGGCGGCGTCGAGCTTGCAGGCGAAGGTGGAGCCGGGCTCCGATGCCGTGAAGGAGAACTGGGCGGCGGTGGCGGTGGTGCCGGCGGCGGGGCCGGCGGTGATCTGGGTCTCCGGCGCGGTGCTGTCGCGGAGCGGCCTGCGATGCGCGCGGCGCCAGCGAGCCAGCACACGGCGCTCGGCGACGGCCGGAGCCTTGGCCGTGGCGCTGCGAAAAGACGAGTGACGCGACTCGGAGGACGGGCGCTCGGATGCGATCCCGACCGGGGCTTCAAACAATCCGCTGGACTGCGCAACCGCCCAGCCGGCGCCCAGCGCGACAAGCGTCACGGCCAGGAGAGCAACGGTGAGGAAGGGACCGAAAACGCGCCGACGGGGAGGTTTGCTGAAGCTATTTTTTCTTTTGATCACCCCCGTAACGTCGGGTCGCAATCGTCCGGGCTGACTCTTGACCCCCTGCTCCGACGGATGTTCTAGGTCCTGTCTGGACGCCTTACGTTTTCTCGATCAGCAACAGGTGTGGCTCCCCGTCCACCCCGAGATCGCGGGAAGCAAATACGCCGTCAAGAGGACAAAAAGCCCGCTAGGGACCGTAGTGCTGTTCGGCGGGAGTCCAGTTCACTCCACGCCCGCCGGCCAGCCTGTAGTCGCCTGCGGCGGGATCGAGAAACGCCGGGCCGCAGTCTTTCGTCGAGCCCGGCGGGGGGTCCCAACCGCTCGAGTTGCAGTAGGTGTTGTCGGAGCCGGTCAGGGTCGGGACGCTGCCGCCACCGTCGGTGTCGGAGATCCGGTTGAAGACATTGCTCGAGAAGTCGATGTTGGTGTAGACGCCGGTGAGGACCGCGGTGCCACCACCGGATCCCCAGCCGACGGTGTTGTGTTTCATCTCCCCGTTGGAGATCGGCCCATATATCTGCCACGGGGAGAGCTGGTAGCCGGTGCACAGCGTGGATGGGTTGCAGGGGAGATCCTGGTCGACGATCAGGTTGTTGCTGGCGATGAAGCCGTCGATCGCTTTGTCCTGATCCTTGACGAAGAACCCCTGGCCGCCGAAATCGTGCAGGTAGTTCTTGCGGAAGACGAGATGGTCGCCGACCCAGACCGACTGAAAGACGTCGTTGTGCGAGCCGCGCTCGGTGTTGCCTCGGAACTCGTTGCCTTCGACCAGCAGTCCGACGCCATCGCCGTCGCCGTCATGGAAGACGTTGGCACGGATCTGATCCTCGCTCATCGCCCCGTCGAAGACGTTGCCCGTGATCTCCGTGTCGTCGCACTGGTCCGGCGGTTCGGTGGTGCAGACGAAGACGCCGTAATGGCTACCGGAGAGAATGCGATTGTGGTCGACGACGGTGCGGTCGGTGTTGCGGCTGATGCTCACTCCGCCGTCGAGGATGAAGCGCGAGATCGTGTAGCCGGAGCCGGAGACCGAGACGCTGCCGATCGTCGCGGCGCCGGGGTTGGCAGCCGTCAGGGTCACGCCCGGTGCCGCCTTCGAGGAGCTGAGCGTCAGGTTTCCGTAGGTGCCGTCGCCGAGGCACACGGCCTGCCCCGGCGAGGCCGAGGAAAGAGCCGACTGCGCCGCCGAGGTGCTGGACACCGTCGTGGTGCAGTCCGCGGTCGGTGGAGGAGGCGGGGGTGGCGGTGGAGCGCTGACGCTCCAGTCCTGGGTCGCCGGGGTGGCGTCGACGTTGCCGGCGGCGTCGGTGGCGCGGACCGAGAACTGGTGGGCGCCGAGGGCGAGGGCGGTATAGGACTGGGGCGAGGTGCACGGGGACCAGCCGGCGGCGTCGAGCTTGCAGGCGAAGGTGGAGCCTGACTCGGAGGCCGTGAAGGAGAACTCGGCGGCGGTGGCGGTGGTGCTGGCGGCGGGGCCGGCGGTGATCTGGGTCTCCGGCGCGGTGGTGTCGGCGGGAGGCGGTGGTGGAGGCGGCGGCGTATCGGCGCTGACGCTCCAGTCCTGGGTCGCCGGGGTGGCGTCGACGTTGCCGGCGGCGTCGGTGGCGCGGACCGAGAACTGGTGGGCGCCGAGGGCGAGGGCGGTATAGGACTGGGGCGAGGTGCACGGGGACCAGCCGGCGGCGTCGAGCTTGCAGGCGAAGGTGGAGCCTGACTCCGATGCGGCGAAGGAGAAGTCGGCGGCGGTGGCGGTGGTGCCGGCGGCGGGGCCGGCGGTGATCTGGGTCTCCGGCGCGGTGGTGTCGGCGGGTGGCGGAGGCGTATCGGCGCTGACGCTCCAGTCCTGGGTCGCCGGGGTGGTGTCGGGGTTTCCGGCGGCGTCGGTGGCGCGGACCGAGAACTGGTGGGCGCCGGTGGTGAGGGCGGTGTAGGACTGGGGCGAGGTGCACGGGGACCAGCCGGCGGCGTCGAGCTTGCAGGCGAAGGTGGAGCCTGACTCCGATGCCGTAAAGGAGAACTGGGCGGCGGTGGCAGTGGTGTCGGCTTCGGGGCCGGCGGTGATCGAGGTGTCGGGTCGGGTGGTGTCGATCGGGACCGTGGGCTCGGCTGGAGTACCTGGCTCGACAGGGACAGGCACGGGGGCCGCGGCTCTGGGCGAGTCAGGTGACGGCGGTGAGGTCACCGGCGGGACGGCGGGTGGCGAAGACCGACGACGATGGCGAGGGCCGGCGACCCGCAGGCGCTCATCGATGCCGCGGCGAGCACCTGCTTCCCGACGGCAGCTCGGCGACCGCGGCGGAGGATCGAACCGACCGAAGCCGGAGGTCGGGCCGGCATCGACGCACAGCGCGGCGGCCCGAAGCCCGAGCCCGCCCGA
The DNA here is from genome assembly GCA_963720455.1 of uncultured Thermoleophilia bacterium. Taxonomy (GTDB): domain Bacteria; phylum Actinomycetota; class Thermoleophilia; order Solirubrobacterales; family 70-9; genus VAYN01. The sequence continues at coordinate 840,936 of OY970392.1, forward strand.
CCGGGCCATGGATAGACCCGCACCGGCAAGGACGACTGCCAGCAGCGCGACCAACCCGATCGCGCCCCGTGACATCCCGCCTACCGCTACCGATCGCATAGCGCCTCCTTGCCGCTCAACGGATCGTCTGCATCGGTGTGAGCCCCACCGGTTGAGAATCGGAAATCAAACGGTGGACGCATATTCGATACCCCCGGCCCGCGTCATGAAACTTCGGTCTCCTCTGCGGTCCTTCTCTCGAGCGCTCTCGGCTCCCTCGCCCCCTCGGCCCTGAGACTTTACGGTCAATCGAAGGCTGCAATTTCGGCAAACCGCCCTGGAAGGCCGCAAACAGCATCCAAATTCTGGCCGAATCTCGTCCTTTTCCGGATTCGATCAGGGACCGAAATGGCGCTCGGCCGGTGCCCAGGAGACCCCACGCCCGCCCCGGATCCGGAAATCGTCCGAACCGGGCGCCGCAAAACTCGGAGAGCAAGTAACCATCTCGCCCGGGGTTTTCGCCGGCCATGACCCACCCTCGGCCGACTGGCGCTGGCAGCGCGTGTTGTTCCGATAGGTGACCGAGGCCAGGTTCGTGGAGGTCCAGAACTTGTAGACCACGTTTCCCTGGATCCGCGATCTCGCCCCGGTGCCTTCCTGGAACGCGGCCACTGCGCCGTTGCCCCAGATCGTGTTGCGACGCATGGTGAAACCCGTGTAAGGGCCGAAGACCTGAAAGTCACTCACCACCCCGCAGTCAGATGCCCGGGGAGCACAGGGAGCGTTGTTGCGGAGGAACAGATTGTCCTCGACCAGGATCCCCTCGATCGGCCGCTCCTGGTCCTTGACGAAGAAGCCCTGGCAGCGGTTGTCATGCAAATAGTTACCCCGGTAGACGAGATGATCGCCGACCCACACCGTCTGCAGGCAGTCGCTGTGATTCCCGTTCTCCCTGATGTTGGTGAACTCGTTTCCGGCGACCAGCGCCCCGACGCCGTCGCCGTCGGCGTCGTGATAGCGGTTGAGACGGATAGCGTCCTCGCCGAACGGGCCGACGAACCTGTTGCCCGTGATCGAGACGTCGTTGACCGTAATGGTGGTGGTCGGGCCCGCATCGACCCCGAGGTAGCCCCCGCTGATCCGGTTGTGGTCGACGCCGACGCCGACGGTTCCCGGTTCGATTACAACCCCGTCGCCGATGACGAAGCGGGCGAGGGTCAGGTTCGACCTCCCGAGGTCGGCGCCGTCGAGGATCGCCTTGCCCGGATGCTCAGCTCTTACGGTCACCGGAGGCGGCGCCTTCGCGCCGACCAGCACGAGCCTCTCGTAGGAGCCGTCGGCCAGACAGACGACGGCGCCGGCCGGAGCGGCGTCGACCGCCGCCTGCAGCGCGGGGAGCGTCCGTCTCACCAGCGAGCACTCCCTGCCCTCCACCGCCATCTGCTTCGAGTCGCCTGCCCCGGAAGCCTGACTGGCACCGCCACCCGCCCCGATCGAGCTCAGCCAGAGGACGACGATCGCGAGCAGGGCGGCAGCCGAGACCGCGGTGAGGAAACCTCGCCTGGAGAAAGTCATCTCAGTTCCTCAGCGACACGGGCGAGGTGGCGTCGTGGACCAGCAGGCCGGGCGCACCGCCCCCGTCGGCGGGCACCGTGTAGACGTTGGTGCCGTCGGAGTAGGCAAGCGTCTCCGCGTCGAGCCACTCGACCTGGTCGTCGATCGAGCGCCCCTCCGCAAGCGGGTGGTCGGCGAGCGTCGAGAGGTCGAGGACGCGCAGGCGCCAGCGGTTCTCGCCGTCGATCCGGCTCTTGAAGGCGATCCGCCTGCCATCCGGCGAGAGAGACGGGCACTCGACACCGTCACGCAGGACCCGCAACGAGCGATCGCGGATGCTGCCCTCGACCAGGTAGTGGCGGTCGCCGGAGGCCAGGGTCGCGTAGAAGCGATCCGAGTCGCTCGGATCGAAGCTGACACCCCAGAAGTTGAAATCGACCGCGTCGAAGGGCGCGCCGTCCTTGCTCACCTCGAACTGCTCCAGCTGTCCCAGCGGATCGCCGCTGTTCATATCGAGCAGATAGGTCCGGGTCGAGAAGGCGGCGCTCGATTCGAGGTAGGCGTCGCCGCTGACGAACACGGTCATCGCCCCGTAGCGACCGTCGGCGGAGACACGCGCTCGCGAAGGCAGCCCGGTCAGGGGGATCGAGTGAACGGGGCGCAGCCTGGCATCGAAGACGGTGGCCGTGTAGTCGACCCCGGAGGACGCGACCCCCATGCAGATCCCCCGCCCGGCCGCGAAGTAGACGCGCTCGCAGGCGAGGTCGCCGGGGGAGCGGCGCAGCCTGCCGTCGTCGAGGACGTAGACGCGGCCGTTGAGGCTGGGGGCGGCGGGGTCGACCGCACGGACCATCAGGTCGGTGCGGGCGAGCACGGCGCCGGCTCGCGGCCGCGCGTCCGTGGTCGTCTCGCTCGGGCCGGTGGCGGCGAAGACGACGTAGCCCGCGCCGAGGACGACACAGAGCACGGCGAGGACCGCGAGGATCTTGCCGCCTCGCCTATCCATGCAGAGGAGTGCGCTGGGCGCGCAGCAATAGCGGCGTCGCGAGCGCCATCGCCAGCAGCAGTGCCGCGGCAAAGACGAGGACGGCGCTGTGCAGCCCGATCGCGAACCAGAGGGCCCCGAAGGCGACCGAGGAAAGCAGGCGACCGAGGCTGACCACGGTGATCAGCATCCCGATCCCGCTGGCCTGCAGCCGCTCCGGCAGGACCGCTCCGGCCAGCGCCGTCATCACCCCTTCGGTCGCGGCGAAGTAGCCGCCGAGGGCGATCAGGCAGAGGATCAGGACGCCGTAGCCGACCGAGGTCAGCAGCAGCACCCCGTAGACGACGAAGAGCAGGGCGTGGCCGGCGAGCAGCACCGGTACCTTGCCGACACGGTCGGCGAGCTGACCGAACGGGATCGCCAGCCCCATGAAGACGACCGCGGTGATCACGTAGAGCAGCGGGAAGACGGCGGGTTGGAAGTCGATCGTGCGCTGCAGGCCGACGTAGATCAGCGCGTCCGAGACGCTCGCGATCGAGAGTCCGGCTGCGGCCGCCAGCAGCGGGCTGAAGCGACGGTCGCGCAGCAGGCCGGCGGCGGCGCGCAGCGATGGCGGCGCGCCCTCGCGCGGCGCCCGCTGCGGCCTGCCCTGCACGTTCAGCACCAGGACGGCGAGCCCGAGCAGGGCGAAGAGAGTGCTGACGACGAAGACCGCGTCGAAGCGGAGCGGAGCGGCGAGCAGGATGCCGAAGGCGATCAGCGGCCCCAGCATGGCGCCGACGCTGTCCATCGCCCGGTGCACGCCGAAGGAGGTCGCGAGGCTCTCCTTGCGACTCGAGAGCGAGATCAGCGCGTCGCGCGGAGCGGTGCGGATCCCCTTGCCGACGCGGTCGACGGCGACGATCGCGCCGATGCCGCCGACCGTGTTCCCGGCGGCGACCAGCGCCACCTTGCCCAGGGCCGAGAGCCCGTAGCCGAGCCCGGCGACCTCCTTGTGGCGCCGCCAGCGGTCGGAGCCGAAGCCGCTGACCACCTGGACCAGGGCCGCGGCACCGCGATAGGTCCCGTCGATCGCGCCGAATACCAACGGGCTCGCCCCGAGCGAGAAGACCAGGAACATCGGCAGGACAGTGGCGACCATCTCCGAGGAAACGTCGGTCAGCAGGCTGACCATGCCGAGCATGACGACGTTGCGCGGCACCCAGAGGCGCGGGGAGCGACGCGCCCAGAGGCGCGGCTTCAGCAGGGCTTTGGAGGCTTCGACCTGGTACATGGCTTCTCGGCGCTGGGCCAGGAAGCGGCCGCGCTCAGGGAAGCAACGAGCCGGCTAGTCCTTTTCTCGCACTTTCGCCCGCCGGGATTCCCGGCAGCTCTAGCCGTGCGGAGACCTCGGCGGCGACCTGCTCGGCAAAACCCATCACCGAGTCGCCGTTCAGAAGCTGCGGGTAGATCTGCGCGTTGGAGGCGAGGGCGAGCCCGTCGACGCCGGGCCAGATCGGCGCCACGCGCTCGCCATAGGCGGGCCCTAGACGATGCACCGGCTCGACCAGCTTCGCTCGCTGCACCGTCCAGTCGACCACCTCGTCGCGGCTGAAGCCGGGGACGAGGCGCGCCAGGTAATCGGTGAAGCGTCGGTAGACGGACTCGTCGTCCTCGCTCTGCTCGGGCGCGTCGGGGTCGCAGTATTTCGGCAGGTAGACGAGATGGAGCCCGTCGGTGTGGTCGGTCCCCAGCACCTGGGTGGTTTCGATCGCGCTGGTCACCGGGGTCCTCTCGGTGATGTTGATCGCGTAGTAGGGCAGCAGCGGGCGCCGCACCTTGACGATCGCGCAGACGACGCCGAGCCAGCGCTCCGGGTAGGGCGCGAGCAGCCCGCGATGGCGCTCCGGCAGCAGGAAGCGCAGCGCCGGCGGCTGCAGAGTCGGGATCGTCAGGTCGAACTCGAGCGTCTCGCCGTCCAACTCGACCCCGGTCACCGAGCCGTCCTCGGCCGTCGCCAGGCCGCTCACGGCCGCGTCGGTCCGGGCCTCGACCCCGAGCGCGCGTGCGCGGGCGACCATCGCGTCGATCAGGCGCTGGTGGCCGCCGACGATGTGGCCCATCTCCTCGCCGCCGCGGCCCTTGCTCTGGCGGGCCCCGGACATGCGCCGGGTGCGGGCCCAGAGATAGGTCGCCGGCAGGCCCGAGGGATCGCCGTCGAAACGCGAGTCGAGCAGCGGTTTCCAGATCCGCTCCCAGACCTGCCTGCCGCAGATGCGCCGCAGCCAGGTCTCGAGCGGCACCGTCTCCAGCTTCTCGTAGGAGCTGCGCAGCTGACACTGGGCGACGAACCAGCCCAGCCGCAGCCGCGCCGGCGGGCTCAGCGGCGAGAACCGCAGCAGGTCCCCGATGCCGTTGAAGTCGTGCATCTCGCCGTCGGCGAAGAAGCCGGCGCCCACCGGCTTGAAGCGCAGCTGATCGCCGAGCCCGACCTCCTCCGCCATCGCCATCATCCGCTCGTCGGCGGGGGTGATCACGTGGTAGAAGCGGTCGACCTCGTGGCCGCCGAAGTCGATCGTCCCGGCCAGACCGCCGAGGCTGGGGCCGCGCTCGATCACGGTCACCCGCGCGCCGGCCTGCGCCAGGCGCAGGGCCAGTGAGGTGCCGAGGACGCCGCCGCCGACGACGCCGACGTGGGGAGCGCGCGAGCTCATCCGGTCTGGACGACGGGCTCGCGCCCACGGCCGTTCGCGCCCACGGCCGGAGCCTGCGCGGCGGCGATCGCGACCGGCGCCGTCACCTCGGCCAGCGGCGAGACCGGCGGCGGCTGGATGCGGCCGACCATGTGCGCGGCCATTACCCGGAGGTAGGCGAGCACGGTCGGTTTCAGCTGCATCTTCGATTCGCCTTTGCGGGTCGACCAGTCGTTGACGGTCGGCACCTCGGCGACGCTGGCCCCGGCGTTGTAGAGCTTCAGCAACAGCTCGACGTTGGCGGCGAAGCCCGGCTCGCGGACGAGCAGGTAGCCGTAGGTATCGGCGGCCCGGCGCAGGGTCCCGGCGCGGTAGACCCGGTAGAGCGAGGAGAGCGTGTGCATGTCGCGCAGCCCGCCGAGATAGCGAAAGGTGTTGGAGACCGACTTGCTGGCGGCGAGCCTCCAGCCGGCGACGCCGATGATCTTGCCACCGGGCGCGTAGACCGAGGCGAGGACGACGTCGATCCCCTGCTCGAACAGCTCCAGCATCCGCGGCAGGTCGGAGAGGTCAGAGGTGGTGTCGGCCTCGAGGGTGACGATCGCGTCGTCGTCGGAGGCCTCCTTCAGAGCGGAGCGGATGCCGGTGTTGATCGCGGTGCCGAGGCCGCGGTTGACCGTGTGCGTGACCACCGCCAGGTGCATGTCCTGGGCGTGCTCGCGGATCACCTCGGCGGTGCCGTCGGTGGAGCCGTCGTCGACGATGATCACGCGGGCGCCGAGCTCGCGCGCCACCGGGGCCAGATCGGCCAGCAGGCGGGGAACGTTCTCGGCCTCGTTGTAGGCCGGAATCACGAAGCGGATCACACCAGTACCTCCAGGGCGCGGGGGGCGGGAATGTCGAGCAGCTCGACCGGACGACGCACGGCGGCCGACTCGCGCATGGCGAGGGCGGCGGCCAGCGCCTTGACGCCGTCGTGGGCGCTGACCGGCTCCGGGGTGTCGTCGAGGACACAGCGGCAGAAGGCTTCCAGCTCGGCCTGCAGCGGCTCCGTCTTGGCGAGCGAGAACCGCACCGCGGCCCCCTCGCCGTCGCCCCGAAGCATCGAGAGCCCGTCCCACTGCAGGGGCGCGCTCGGCGACTCGACGAACCAGACGTCCTGGGTGATGTAGCTCGCTCGCAACAGGCCGTTCTCGCCGATCAGGACGATCTCGCGCTTCTTCTCCGGCGTCAGCCAGTTGACGTCGAGCAACCCCAGGGTGTCGCCCTCGCCGGCAGCGTTGAAGCGGACCAGGCAGGTCAGCAGGTCCTCCTGCGAGTTGTGCAGGAAGCGACCGCCGTCGGCGTAGATCTCGTGGATCGAGAGATCGAGGACGTGCTGCATGATGTCGAGGTCGTGGGTGGCGAGGTCGATCGCGACGCCGGTGTCCTGAATCCGGGTCGGCAGCGGCCCGACCCTGGTCGCGTGGGCGCGGTAGACAGCACCGAGGCGGCCGTCGGCGACCAGCTCGCGCAGTTTCTCCACCGCCGGGTTGAAGCGCTCGACATGGCCCACCATCAGCTTGCGGTCGGCTTCGAAGGCGGCGCCGCGCATCCGCAGCGCGTCCGGCAGGGTGGTCGCGATCGGCTTCTCGACCAGAACGTGCAGGCCGGCGGCGAGCGCCTCCAGGGCGACCTCGGCGTGGAACTCGGAGGGGCAGGCGATCGAGACCGCGTCGAGCTCGTCGGCGGCGAGTTCGATCATGTCGCGCCAGTCGGCGTATTCCTCCGCCCGTGACTCCCCCACCACCCGCTGCCGCGACGCCTCGTCGGGGTCGGCGACGGCGACCAGGTGCGCGCACTCGATCTGCGAGTAGTTGCGGGCATGGAAGGAGCCCATGCGGCCGCAGCCCACGACCCCGACTCGGAGTCGCTCAGACAACGGACTTCTCCAGGGTGCGGTCGAGATGGGCGACGGTCAGCTCGGCAATCCGCTCGGCCGCCTTGCCGTCGCCGAAGATCGGCGGCCGCGCGGCCGGCAAGGGCTTGGCGAGGGCGGCGCGGAACTTCTCCGAGTCGACGCCGACCAGCGTGTTCCAGCCGGTCGAGACGGTCTCGATCCACTCGGTCTCCTCGCGCATCGTGATGCACGGCACGCCCCACAGGTAAGCCTCGCGCTGGACCCCGCCGGAGTCGGTCGCGATCGCGGTCGCACCGCGCTCGAGGACCAGCATCTCGGTGTAGGTCAGCGGGTCGCGCACCTCGACGTTGGCCGGCACATCGAGGTTCCAGCTCTCGATGCTCTTGCGCGTCCGGGGGTGCACGGGGAAGATCACCCGGCACTCGGCGGCGGCCAGGCAGGCCAGTACGGCGGCGAGCCGCTCGCGCGAGTCGGTGTTGTAGTTGCGGTGGGCGGTGGCAAGGACGTACTCGCCCTCCTCCCCGCCCTCGGGCAGGCGGCCGCGGGTCGCCAGCAGGACGTCGGCGAGGACGTCGCCGGTGACGTGGACGGTCCCCGGTACGCCCTCTTCGACGAGCACGTCGCGGGCATGGTCGCAGGGTGCGAAGAGAAGGTCGGAGATGCGGTCGGTCTCGATCCGGTTGTGCTCCTCCGGCATGTCCTGGCGGTAGCTGCGCAGGCCCGCCTCGACGTGGAGCAGCGGCACCGTGGCCGCTACCGCGGCGCGGGCGCCGGCGATCGTCGCGTTGGTATCGCCGCGAACCAGCACCGCATCCGGGCGCTCGCTCTCTATCACCCGGGCGATCCGCTCCTGGGCGACCGCGACGCCCTCCTCCTGGGGAAGGGAGCCGACGCCGAGGTTGTACTCCGGCAGCGGCAGCCTCAGGTCGGCGATCTGCAGATCCGACATCCCCGGGTCGTAGTGCTGGCCGGTATGGACCAGGATCTCCTCGACGCAACTCGAGAATGCGAGCGACAGCGGAGCTGCCTGCACGATCTCAGGTCGGGAGCCGATGATGGAAACGATCCGGGCTGCCATTTGAGAAAGCAACGCACGGGGCGGCCGTGTCTTTGCGCGGCCCGGAAAAGTTTTCGCCGCGGCGGCGCCCGACTTTTTTCAGCCCCTCCAGGCAGCGGCGGCGCAAGTGTTCCCCCCATGGAGACGTTGTCAGAACGAGGATGGAGGCTCACGGACTCACTCACAAGCAGACGGAGAAGCTCGGTCGCGTCGAGAGCGAACCGCGCTGGCTCGGGGCGCTGCGCCGTCTCGTCGACCTCGCCTTCGGCCTCACCCTGATCCTGCTTCTCAGTCCCCTGCTCCTCATCGTCGCCCTCGCAATCAGAATCGACAGCAAGGGCCCGGCGTTGTTCCGACAGCGACGTGTCGGCTTCCGCGAGCGCGAATTCACCCTCTTCAAGTTCCGCAGCATGCGTCTCGACGCCGACCCACGCGGCCACCGCGAGTACGTGACGGCCCTGATCAAGGGTGCTGACTCGGCTCCCGCCGGCGGTCGCGAGAACCTCTACAAGCTCGCCGTCGACAACCGGATCACCCCGGTCGGGCGCTGGATCAGGCGCTGGAGCCTGGACGAGCTGCCGCAGCTCTTCAACGTCGTCCTCGGTGACATGACCCTGGTCGGACCGCGCCCGGCGATCCCATACGAGGTCGCCGAGTACCCGCACTGGTACCGGCAGCGCTTCTCCGTCAAGCCCGGCCTGACCGGCCTCTGGCAGGTCAGCGGCCGCAGCGAGCGCACCTACGAGGAAATGGTGCGCCTCGACATCGAGTACGCCGAGCGCCGGTCGATCCCGCTCGACCTCTCGATCCTCGCCAAGACCCCATGGGTCGTTCTCAGCAGAAAGGGAGCAGAGTGAACCCAGCAGGAGCCATAGGAACGATGGTCGTCGGTTACGGCTATTGGGGGCCCAACATCGTCCGCAACGTCGTCGAGCGGCCGGAGTTCCGCCTGATGGGCCTCTGCGAGATGGACGATGGTCGAGCCGAAGACTTCCGCCGCCGCCACCCGGGTGTCTGGGTCGAGAGCGACCTCGATGCCGCCCTGGCCGACCCGCGGATCGAAGCGGTGGCGATCGCCACCCCTCCCCACACCCACTACGACCTCGTCCGCCGTGCCCTCGAGGCCGGCAAGCACGTCCTGGTCGAGAAGCCGCTGGCCCGGACCTCGGAGGAGGCAGCGGCCCTGATCGCGCTTGCCGAGGAGCTCGGTCTGGTGATGATGCCGGGCCACACCTTCGTCTACAGCCCCTCGGTCAACAAGGTCCGCGAGCTGATCCAGAGCGACGAGCTGGGCGAGATCTACTTCGTCACCTCCGCCCGCATGAACCTCGGCCTCTACCAGCAGGACGGGGTCGTGCTCGATCTCGCACCGCACGACCTCTCGATCCTCCTGCACTGGCTGAACAAACCTCTGGTCGAGGTCTCGGCCACCGGACGCAGCGTCTACCAGGAGGGTGTCCATGAGACCGCCTTCCTCACCCTGCGCTTCGAGGGCGGCACCCAGGCCAACGTCCAGCTCTCCTGGCTGGCGCCACGCAAGATGCGGCAGATGGTCGTCGTCGGCAGCCGCCGGATGATCCAGTACGAGGACACCGCCGCCGATGACTCGGTGCGGATCTACGACCGCGGCCTCGACTTCTCCGAGCCGCCGGCAAACTTCGGCGAGTACCGCCTGACCTACCGCAGCGGCGACATGGTCGCGCCGCGGATCCAGGCGCTGGAGCCGCTGAGCCAGGAGCTGCAGGACTTCGCCTCCGCGATCCGCGAGGGCACCAGGCCGATCTCCAACTCGCGCCTGGGTCTGGAGATCGTGCTCGGGTTGGAGGCGCTGGAGCAATCGCTGCAGGACCGCGGCGAGCCGGTCGCGGTGCGCCCGGTCGACGAGGTCCTGGCCGCCGCCCAGGCGTTCGCCGGCTCGCGGCGGCCCTAAAAAACCGGGGGGATCTCGCGCGGTGGGGTCGCCGCGCCGAGGAAGTCCAGCTCGGCCAGGTAGACCATCACCGTGTGAGCCACCAGCTGGTTCAGCGTGGTCCGCTGACGCACGGCCTCGCGCTCGAGCAGGCTTTCGGTCTCGGCATCGACGGCGAGGTCGAAGGAAAGGCCCACCTCGGGCGCGCCCCGGTCGTCCAGGAAGCGCGGGAAGGGCGCCAAGCGGCGCCCGGCCTCGAGCTTGCCCGCGTAGTAAAAGAGAGCCGCCCTCACACCGGCCGGGATATCGTCACCCAGCTGGGATTCGATCCCCGAACACGCGAATTTGCCAAGCGCGACTTTCACCATCTCCCCTTAAGAACTGCGGTGGAAGCCAAGATTTGCATCCGAGCCGGACGAATCCTACTTACTTCAGACCCCCGAAACTCGTGCAAAACTGTCCAAAATAGTTGTGCAATTACGGGGCGCTTGAGCCTGAGATCGAAATTTGGACAAATATTGGACATTGACAAGTAGGGCTTTAGTCCATAAACCTCCCTCCCTGGTTCACTTAGATGCAAGGGAAGGTCACAGTGGCTTTTCGTAATTTGGGAGATCTTCCCTATCCAAGTTCTCCAAGGGAGCCCTCCGGTTCCGTTTGATGCAGATTCAAGCTTCGGCAAATGTTTTGACAATCCAGTTTTGCAGTGCATGCGGTGAGCATGCGGGAAGAAGAAATGACCGGCATGCCCGACGACGGAACCGGAGCTCGCGGGACCAGCAAGCTCACCCAGGAGGCGGTGGCGCGGGCCAAGGCGGGCGACGCGGAGGGTCTGCACTACCTCTACGTTCGCTACTCGGATGACGTCCTGCGCTACGTGAACAGCTTCGCACGCGATGCCCACGAAGCGGAAGACATCACCCAGAACGTCTTCGCCAAGCTGATGACCGCGATCGCCAAGTACGAGCAGCGCGAGGTTCCCTTCGACGCCTGGATCATGCGGGTGGCCCGCAACGCTGCGCTCGACCACCTGCGAGCCAAGCGGGCGATCCCCACCGAGGAGGTGCGACTGGCCGACACCGGTCGCGCCCAGACGAGCCTCGATCGCGGCCGCGCCCTGCGCGAAGCGCTGGAATCGCTGCCCGAGGATCAGCGTGAGGTACTTGTGCTGCGACACATAGTCGGCCTCTCGCCTCTGGAGATAGCAGGAACTCTCGACAAGACCGAGAGCTCCGTCCACGGCCTTCACCATCGCGGCCGGCGCTCTCTGCGAGCCAGCCTGGTCGAACTCGACGCCGCCCCTGTGGTGGCCCGACCGCCGGCGGCCTAGACCCTCCTCCTGCTAGGAGGGGAAGTCGTCGCTCGCGTCGAGCTCGTCGAGGATGCGCTGGGTGATCCGCCCGGCATCGATCTCGGCGGCGAAGTAAAAGGCAGCATGCTCAGCCAGCTGCTGGGCAGAGACGTCTTGCCTCCTGGCCTCGGCCTCAAAGGCGTTCCAGAGCTCGTCGTCGACGGCGGGCTCGAGCTCCACGTCCTCCTGGACTTCACTGCCTTTGAGGAAGGCGGGGTAGGGCCACGCCGGCCGGCCGGCGTCCCGATCGCGCAGATAGAAACGCAGCGCCGTTTCGAGCGTGGCCGAGGCACGCCCCGGCGGTACCTCGCCCGTGCCGACCAGCGCCTCGACCGCCAGCCGACTCAGCCGCAAGCTCAACGGTCTCTCTCCTCCCCGTCGTACAAAAACACCGTGACCCGTTAGTTTCGCCCTCATCGCCGATCCCCCTACCCACCGGGCAGATTTCCTTAACGGGAGGCGCCGAGGCTGTCGTTCTCACTCTATGCCCTAGCCGAGGATCCCCGTTTCGCGAGCCGAGACGGCAGTCTGGATCAGCGTCTCGGCGGCGTCGAAGCGGGGCTCCCAGCCGAGCTCGCGGCGGGCCTTGGCGGTGTCCATCAGAACCGGGGTGCGAAGGGCCGTCGCCCACTCGAGCTGAGGGGTGAGGAAGGTGAGGCGCCCGGCGATGCCGGCGCCGAGGCTGACCGCCGCACCCGGCAGCGGCAGCGTGTGCCAGCCGAGCGCGCGGGCGACGTCGGCGACCGAGATCTCGCCCTCGCCGGCGAGGTTGTAGGCGCCGGGCGTCCCGCTGCCCGCGATCGCCGCCGCCAACGCCCGGGCGACGTCGTCGTGGTGGACGAGCTGGATCGGCGCGCCCGGATCGGGCAGCACCGGCTTTGGCAGCGGCAGGCGTCCAAAGCCGCGGCGCAACGCCGGCAGCGGGTCGCCGAGGCGAACGCCCTCGACGATCTTCTCGATCAGCATCGTCGCCCTTGGCCCGGCGACGATGCAGGGACGGAAGACGTAGGCACCGATGCCGCTGCCCAGCAGCAGCTCGTCCAGGGCCAACTCCAGCTCGGCCTTCTGGGCCGAGTAGTAGAAGCCCGCACTGCCCCGCGCCGGCACCGCCTCGGTCAGCGGCTGCGGGTTCTCGGGGTGGAATCCATAGGCGGCGACCGAGGAGGCGTAGACGAGCCGCTCGACGCCGGACCCAGCCGCGACCTCGAAGACGTTGCGGCTGCCCTCGAGGTTGACCCGCCGGGTCTGCTCGCGGCCGCCGAAGATCGCGAAGGCGAGGTGAACGACGACGTCGACGCCGTCGAACAGCGCCGCCAGCGAGCCGCGGTCGAGGATGTCCCCGCGCCGGTAGCTGACCTTCTCCAACCCTCGGTGGCAGGGTCGAAGGGCCGCCGCGCCATCCCCCGCACTTCCCCGACCGCCGGATCCCTCTCCAACTCGGCCAGCAACGGCAGCCCGATCTCGCCCGTGGGGCCGGTGACAGCGACAGTCAGAGCCAAGGTTCCACCCCGTCCACCGGGCCGTCGATCAGGCGGTCGGGGTTATCCGGTACGCGTCGAAAACACTCTCGACGTTGCGGAGGCGGGAGATGCACTGCTTGAGCTGCTCGGTGTCCCCCACCTCGACCACGAACTTGTTCTTCACCATCGGGTGGTTGGTCGTGCAGGAGGCGCCGATGATGTTGATCCCGGCCTCCGAGAAGGTCCGCGAGAGATCCTCGAGCAGGCGGGTGCGATCATAGGCGTCGATCTGCAGCTCGACCCGGTAGGAGGACTCGTTTTCGCCTTCCCAGCCGACCTCGACGAAGCGCTCCGGCGCCTTTTTCAGCGCCTTGACGTTTTTGCAGTCGGCGCGGTGGATCGTGATCCCGCGGCCGAGGGAGACGTAGCCGGCGATCTCGTCGCCGGGCACCGGCCGGCAGCACTTGGCCAGCCGCACGGCGACGTTCTCGACGCCCTTGACCGCGGATCCCGTAGTTGGAGGCGTCCTTGGTGCGGCGGGCGCGGTCCTCGCGGCCGTCGCTGAGCCCGGCCGGGCGCTCCTCGACCGCCTCGCCCGCCTTCAGGCGCTGCATCAGCTTGTTGGCGGCGGTCTTGGTCGAGATCTTGCCCTGGCCGAGGGCGATGTAGAAGTCGGTGCCTTTGCGGTAGCCCATCTCGCGGAAGACGTCCGCGAGCAGGGCCGAGCCAGCGATCTTCTGCATCGGGATGCCGCGCGTGCGCAGCGCTTCGTCGAGGCCCTCGCGCCCCTTGCGCTCGGCGTCCTCGCGCCGTTCCTCTTTGAAGAAGGCGCGGATCTTGTTGCGGGCGCGGCTGGTCCGCACCAGCTTCAGCCAGTCGCGCGAGGGGCCGCGGTTCTGCTTCGCGGTCAGCACCTCGACGATGTCGCCCGACTTCAGCTGGTAGTGCAGCGGCACGATGTTGCCGTTGACCTTGGCGCCGACGCGTGCGGTGGCCGACGTCGGTGTGGACGGCGTAGGCGAAGTCGAGCGGGGTCGAGCCGGCGGAGAGGTTCTTCACCTCGCCCTTCGGGGTGAAGACGAAGACCTCGTCCTCGAAGAGGTCGACCTTGAGCGATTCGAGGAACTCGGTCGGGTCCTGTTCGCCCTCGGCCTCGACCAGCTGCCGCAGCCAGGTCATCTTCTCCCGCTGCGGGTCGCCGCCGCCGCCCTCTTTGTAGGCGACGTGGGCGGCGATCCCGTACTCGGCCAGCTTGTGCATCTCCTCGGTCCGGATCTGGATCTCCAGCGGCTTGCCCTCGGGGCCGATCACGGTCGTGTGCAGGGCCTGGTACATGTTGGCCTTGGGCATCGCGACGAAGTCCTTGAAGCGCCCGGGCAGCGGCTTCCAGAGCGAGTGGATGACGCCGATCGCGCCGTAGCAGTCCTTGACCGAGCCGACGATCACCCGCATCGCGGTGAGGTCGAAGATCTCGTTGAACTCGCGGCCCTTCTTCGCCATCTTCGTGTAGATCGAGTAGAAGTGCTTGGCGCGGCCGGAGATCTGGGCCTCGATCCCGACCTGCTCCAGCTCCTCGGCGAGGAAGACGCCGGCGTCGGAGACGTAGCTCTCCCGCTCGTCGCGCTGCTGGGCGACCAGCTGTTTGATTTCGGCGTACTTGCGCGGGTGCAGGGTCGCGAAGGCGAGGTCCTCCAGCTCCCACTTGATCGCGTGGATTCCCAGCCGGTGGGCAAGCGGGGCGTAGATCTCCAGCGTCTCGTGCGACTTCGCCGTCTGCTTCTGCTTCGGCAGGGCGCCGAGCGTGCGCATGTTGTGGAGGCGGTCGGCCAGCTTGATCAGGATCACCCTGACGTCGGTGGCCATCGCCACCATCATCTTGCGGTAGTTCTCCGCCTGCCGCTCGTCGCGGCTCTCGAAGGTCATCCCGGTCAGCTTGGTGACGCCGTCGACCAGCTGCGCGATCTCCTCGCCGAACTCGTCGCGGATCTCCTCGAGGCTGGCGCTGGTGTCCTCGACCGTGTCGTGCAGCAGCGCCGCGCAGAGGGTCTCGGTGTCGAGCCGCATCCCGGCGCAGACCTGCGCGACCCCGACCGGGTGGGTGATGAACTCGTCGCCCGAGTGGCGCAGCTGGTCGGCGTGGCGCTCGCAGGCGAAGTCGAAGGCGCGCTCGACCGCGGCCCGGTCGATCGTCGCGGTCACCGCGCCAGCGCCGTGCCGCCGGCGCCGTTGCCGTTCGACGCTCGCCGAGGAGTCGAACTCCTCGACCACGGCGAAGAGGTCGGCGAGAAGCTCGCGAGTGCTCTACGGCTGCTGGGTCTTGCGAGGTATAGCGATGCCTCCGAGTGGTCTGCTTCTGTAGGCCCGGAACGCGGCTGAGCGCTCCAGATCCGTCCCCTCTGAGGATACGACCCCGACCGTGCCCGCGCCGCCGGCTGGGCTCGCCCGCAACCAACTCCAGCTCGGCGAGGACGCGAAAGCAGCGGGCGGCGGCCTCGGGGGCGAGCGGGTGGGAACCGCCCCCCGCGAGCGCCCTTCGCAGCCCGGGCCGCTTGCCTCACCGGCCTCGCGCAGAGCCCGAAAGACCGCCGCAACGGCTTGGCGCGAGGCGAGCTGCTCGTCGAGCACCGCCAGCGCGAACTCGCGCTCGGCATCGGTCCAGACCTGGTGCAGGAACCCGGGAGGCGCGTCGCCGGCCCCGCCCTGGTCCACGCGCGGACGGGCGGCGAGCGCCTCGGCAACCGCCGAGTGCGGCGGATCGACCAGGACGACGTGCTCGAAGCCCGCGACGAGGCCGTGGGAGGCACGCTCCAGGGCCGAGTAGTCGACGAGGGCGAACCCGGCCTCCCGTTTGGCGGCCGCGCCGTCCAGAGCCTCGCCGCCGCAGCGCGCGCAGGCGATGCGACCGGCGCCGCCGTTGAAACGGGCGAGCCCGGTGGCCCCGCCGGCCAGCGCGGCGCGCCGGGAGGCGTCGGCGCAGACCGCGAGCACGCCGGCGCCGCTGGAGACGAGCTCGGCAATGGCCGCGATCGCGGAGCCGCCGTTGGAGACGCACACCCGACCCCCATCCGTGGGTCGAGTTTGTACCGCTGGGCGAGACAAAGTCGACCCGCCCCCATCGGGTCCGGGGAGCTCCCGCCGCCAGCTCAGCGTCGAAGCGCCGCCACCACTCCCCGTCATCGCAGCGACAGTCGTGAGGGGGGTCCTCCTCCCCGCTCCCACCGGCCCCGGTATGGGCTGCGTCCTCAAGCGGGTACAGCTCCCGCAGCACGACGCGGGGCTCGACCGAGCCGTTCCAGTGGTTCACCTCGAGCCGCACCGCTGCGTCGACCGGCTCCTCGTCGCCGACGCCGAGGCTGGAGCGGCCGAAGGCGACGCCGAGGGCCCGGTGGCCCCCACTGCGCAAACTGAAGCGGGCGTGCTTGCCCTCCCCCATCGTCCGCACATCGCCGACTCGGGCCGACGGAACCATCAGCCGCACACCTGGATTCCCCATCCCGAAGGGAGCGAGTTGCCCCAGCTCCTCGGCCAGCTCCAAGCCGAGGCCGACCCCGCCGACCATCGCGTCGACGCGCTCGGTCCGGCACAGGTCCTCGGGACGCAGGACCTCATTGGCATGGGCCGCAAAGGCCTCACGAAACGCCTCCAGGTTCTCGGCCCGCAGCGAGAGACCAGCCGCTGCCCGGTGCCCCCCGAAGCTCTCCAGGTGCTCCGAGCATGCCTCCAGGGCGGCGAGCAGGTCGAAACCGGGAATGCTGCGCCCACTGCCGCGACCCCCGCCCTCGCCATCGAGCGAGATGACGACAACCGGCCGGTGATGGCGCTCGACCAGCCGCGAGGCAACGATCCCGACCACGCCGGGGTGCCAGTCTTCACCGGCCAGGACCAGACCATGTGCTTCGCGCAGCTCATCCGGCAGCTCCCGCCGCGCCGCCTCCGCAGCCGCATCGACCTCACGCTCCCTGCGCCCGCCGCTCTGAATTCGCCCGCCCCAGCTCATCGGCGATCTCCTCAGCCCGCCCCTCGTCCTCCGTCAGCAGCAGCTCCACTCCTGCATCAGCGCGGTAAAGCCGTCCAGCCGCATTGATCCTCGGCGCCAACCGGAACCCCAGATCCCCCTCATCAAGCCGAGTCGGCTCACATTTCGAAGCCTCCATCAGCGCTCGCAGCCCAACCCGCCGCGCCCGCCGCATCTCCGCCAGCCCCCGCTTCACCAGCGCCCGGTTCTCTCCGACCAGCGGAACCACATCGGCCACCGTGGCCAGCGCCACAAGATCGAGATCGGTGTCGAAAGAGGCATCGGGGGAGGGGTCTCCAGGAACTCCGCGCGAAGTCGCGCCTGGAGACCCCTCCCCCGATGCCTCCCTCAACGCGGACGCGAGCTTCCACGCAACCGCCGGTCCCACAGAGATGCTCGAACGGGTAGCCACTCAGCTCCGGGTGCAGGATCGGGCAGTCCGGCAGCTCGTCGCCAGCCTGGTGGTGGTCGGTGACGATCGTCTCCATCCCGAGCTCACGTGCCAAGCGCACCTCGTCAACGGCCGTCACGCCGCAATCGACGGTCAGCAGCAGCGACGTGCCTCGTGCCGCAAGCTTCTCGATGTTCGCGGCGCTGAGGCCATAGCCGTCGCCGATCCGGTCCGGGATCAGCCAGTCGCACTCGGCTCCCAGATCGCGCAGGGTCGAGACCATGACCGTCGTCGCGCAGACCCCGTCGACGTCGAAGTCGCCGTGGACCGTGATCCGTTTACCTGCATCGATCGCCGCGCGCACCTGAGCCACGACCGCCTCCATCGAGTCGAAGGCGGACGGGGGGTGCGACTCGTCGGCGGCAAGGAAGGCGCGTGCCTGCTCCGGGGTCCGGTAGCCACGGCGGACAAGCGTTACCGCCACCGGCTCGCTCAGCTCGAGGCCATCGGCGACGGCACGCACGTCCGTGTAGTCGTAGGGCTCAGCGGCGAACGTCTTCAGGGCTTCCGGCACACAACCAGGCTAGGAAGCCCGGCGGCGCCAAAATCGCCGCAAACCTGCGGAAAGTGGAGCGGAAAGGCGCTAGTCGAGCGACTCTTCGCTGCGGATGCCGATCGCGTAGACGATCGCCAGGCCGATCGCCGTGCCGGGAATGGCGATCAGAGCGGTGGCGAGATCCGTGTCGCCGAGGCTCTTGCCGCTGACCTCCTGCACGATCAGGCCGAAGATCAGGGACCCGAGAACC
Source organism: uncultured Thermoleophilia bacterium (assembly GCA_963720455.1). Lineage (GTDB taxonomy): Bacteria > Actinomycetota > Thermoleophilia > Solirubrobacterales > 70-9 > VAYN01. The sequence continues at coordinate 859,015 of OY970392.1, forward strand.
GCGCCGACGAAGGCGCCGACGATGCCCTGCCAGAAGCGGTCGGGGAGGAACACCGTGAAGTGCCAGAGCGCGATCCCCATCGTGAACCAGACGAGCAGTGCCATCAGCGATTCCTCCCGTGCTTGCGCCGTTGCTGTCGCCGCGCCCGCCGTTCGGCGTTGCGCTGGCGCCGCTCCACCGAGGCGTCAGGCTCGCCGTTGCCCGCCGCCGGGTCGGCGCCGTTGCCGTCTCCCGAGCGCTCGACCGTGGCAACCGCCCCGGTCTGCGGCTCGGCTTCCGCCGGCTCGGCCCGGGGAGCGGCCTCTGCTTCGGTCTCCTCGTCGCTGCTGAGCCGGGCCATCGCGATGTCGTCGGCGAAGGCGGGCACGCTGCCCTCGACCTCGGCGATCCGCAGGCGGCGACGCACGAAACCCGGCTCGCGTTCCTTCCAGGCGGTCAGCACCGGCGAGGCGATGAAGATCGAGGAATAGGTTCCGGATGCGATCCCGACCAGCATCGCGAAGGCAAAGTCCTGCAGGGTGGCGCCGCCGAATATCAGCAGCGACATGACCCCGAGCAGGGTGGTGAAGCTGGTCGCCAGCGACCGCGTCAGCACCTCGCTCATCGAGCGGTTGACGATCTGGGAGAACGCGGCGCGCGGCATCCGCGGCACGTTCTCACGGATGCGGTCGAAGACGATGATCGTGTCGTAGATCGAGTACCCCAAGATGGTGAGGAAGGCGGCGACGGTCCCGCTGCTCACCTCTTTCCCCGCCAGCGAGTAGACGCCCGCCGTGATCAGGATGTCGTGGAAGATCGCGATCAGCACCGGCACCGCGAACTTCGGGTCGAACCGCAGCGCCACGTAGCCGCAGATCACCAACAGCGAGAAGATCAGCGCTTTGAGGGCGCTGTCGGCCACCTGCTGGCCGAAGGTCGGCCCGATGCTGGTGCTGTCGAAGCCGTCTTCGACGACCCCGTAGTCGCCGGCGAGTGCCCCCTCGGCCTCTTTGACCGTGTCCGGCTGCAGCTCGCGGGCCTGGATCTGGAAGACGTTGTCGCCGAGGACCGGGTCGGAGACCTGCTGGACCTCCTCGCCCTTGATCCCGGCCCCGTCGAGCGTGTCGCGCACCCCTTCCTCGTCGGTCGGTTTCTCCAGCGCGACCTTGATCCGGGTCCCCGACTCGAAATCGATGCCGAAGTTGAGCTGATTGGTGGCCAGCGAGAGGGCGCCGATCAGCAGGATCACGCCGGAGATCGAGAAGAACCAGCGGCTCGCGCCCATGAAGTCGAAGTGCCAGCGAACCCCCTGCCCTCTGGCCCCGAGCGCGGCCGGGGAGCGCAGCAGGCGCGTGCGGCTCATGCTCCCCAGCAGGGCCTGGGTGAAGACGACCGCGGTCAGCAGCGAGACGATCGTGCCGACCCCGAGGGTGAAGGCAAAGCCTTTGACGCCGGAGGTTGCCAGCACGAAGAGGATGAAGGCGGTGAGAAGGGTGATCACGTTCGCGTCGACGATCGTGCTGATGCCGTGTTTGTAGCCGGCGCTGATCGCGCTCGACATCGAGCGCCCTGCCCGCACCTCCTCCTTTATTCGCTCGAAGATGACGATGTTCGAGTCGGCCGCGACCCCGATCGTCAGGACCAGGCCGGCGATGCCGGGCAGGGTCAGGGTGATCGGGATCAGCTTGATCAGGGCGAAGAAGATCACCCCGTAGGCGCCAAGGGCGACCGACGCGATCAGCCCGAGGAACCGGTAGTAGGCGACCAGGAAGAGGATCGCCAGGGCGAGGCCGATGACCCCGGCCTTGATGCCGGCGTCCAGCGCCTGCGACCCGAGGGTGGCCGAGACCTGGGTCTGGCTGATCAGCTTGAGGTTGATCGGCAGCGCGCCGATCTGCAGGACGGTGGCGAGGTCCTGCGCCTCCTGCGGACTGGCGAAGCCGCCGGAGATCTGCGCCCCGGTGCGGCCGTCGATCCCGTCGGGGTTCTCGGCGAAGTTGATGATCGGGCGCGTCTTGACTTCGTTGTCGAGCACGACCGCGAAGTGCCCGGACGCCGCCGCCGCCTGTTCCCCGCTGACCGGCCCGAATGCCAGCGCCTGGCCGCGCTGGGCGATCTGGCGGGTTACCGCCTGGAAGGCGTCGCGGCCGTCGTCGGTGAACCCGAAGGTGACGTTCGGTTCGTTGAATTCCCCGAATTCCTGCTTCGGATTGGTGATGTCGGTACCCGACAGCGCCGGATCGTCTTTGAGCGCGTACCAGCCCGGGCGCGCGGTTTTGTCGACCTTCCCGCCTTCGTCGACCGGGTATTCGGAAACGACGATCGTTCCCGGCGGCACCTCGAGGACGAGCCCGTTGCGGGGCCGTTTTTCCCCCGTCGGGCTGATGAACAGGTCCTTTTTCGCCAGCTCCGGGCCGGCGATCAGGTCGTGTTTCCCACCCCGTTCGAAGAGGTAGTACCGCGGTTTGGAGACCGAGCAGTTCTCGCAGTTCTCCGCCGGCGGCTGTTCGGAGGCGAGCAAGGCGGCGCCGTAGGCATTGGGGTAGGCGCCGGCGTTGATCATCTGTTTGTTCTCGAAGCTTTTCGGGTCCCTGCCCGCTTCCTCCCAGCGTTCTTTGGATTCGTCCAGGGGTCCTCTCGGCGGCAGCTGGCCGGGGCGGCCGCCGATCACCCGCTCGGGGCCGATCAGGTTCGGCTCCCAGTCGTAGAAATAGAGCTGGGCGGTGGTCCCGACCTGGTCGATCGCGCGCTGCGCGTTGTCGACGTCGGGCAGGCTGACCGTGATCTGGTCGGTGCCGAGGCGCGAGACTTCGGGCTCGGAGACGCCGAACTGGTCGATCCGCTCGCGGATGATCTCGATCGAGCGTTCGATGTCCTCGCCGGTGACCTCCGTCACCTGACCCGTGGGCTGACCCTGGTAGACGAGCTCGACGCCCCCCTTGAGGTCGAGGCCGAGCTTGGTCGACTTGTTCGTGATGACCAGCGCCGAGACGCCGATCAGCCCGAGCACGAAGAGCAGGACGAAGAGATGCCGGCGTTTCGAGCCCATCGCCTAGCCCTCCGGAGTGAGGACGAGCAGGAGCCCGCCGTCGTCGTCGTAGGCAGGAAAGACGTCGGCCACCGCGCGGGCGGGCAGATCCCCCTCCGCGTTGACCGAAACCCGCTTGCCGAGGGAGCGCACCCCCCACTCGAGCGAGGTCTCGATCGGATCGGTCACCCCGTCGCCGTTGGTGTCCGAGCTCTCGTCGCCGTCGCCCTGGTCGATCCAGTCGAGGCCGAGGACCTCGCGCACGGGCCGGCCGATCACGTCCTCGTCGGTGAGGCCGGTCAGCTCGAAGCTGCCTTTGCCGGCGTCGATCACCCGTTCCTGCTTATCGCAGACGAAAAAGGCGGCATTAGGAGCCGGATAATAATCGTCGAGTAATTCGAAGACGAAGCCGAAGCCGCATTTCGAGCAGCCCTTCGGACGCGAGCTGAACCCAGCGGTCCGCTCGCCGCTCACCTCCCGGTGCCCGCAGTTGGGGCAGATGAAAAACGGCATGACCGACAGGCTAGCGACGCGCGCTCAGAAGAGGCTCGTGGCGCCTTCAGGCACCGGCAGCCCGAGATGGTCGTAGGCCCGCTGAGTCAGGACCCGGCCACGCGGAGTTCGCTTCAGCAAGCCCTGCTGGAGAAGATAGGGCTCGAGCACGTCCTCGATCGTGTCCTGCTCCTCGCCGACCGCGATCGCCAGGGTCGAGAGACCGACCGGACCGCCGCCGAATTTGGTCGCGATCGCGGCGAGCAGGGTGCGGTCGCTGCGATCGAGGCCGCCGGCGTCCACCTCCAGCATCTCCAGAGCGTCCTCGGCAACGCCGGCGCCGATCGCGCCGGACCCCTTCACCTGGGCAAAATCCCGGACCCGCTTCAGCAGGCGGTTGGCGACGCGCGGCGTGCCGCGCGAGCGCGAGGCGATCGTCCGGGCACCCTCAGCATCGATCTCCACTTCGAGGATGCCGGCCGAGCGCTCGATGATCTGCGCCAGGTGCTCGGGGCTGTAGTGCTCGAGCCGGTGCGAGACCCCGAAGCGGTCGCGCAGCGGCGTCGTCAGGAGGCCGGCGCGCGTGGTGGCGCCGACCAGGGTGAAGGGCGGCAGGGGAAGCGTCACCGTGCGCGCGCCGGCGCCCTGACCGAGGACGACCGGCAGCTCGCCGTCCTCCATCGCCGGGTAGAGCGTCTCCTCGACGGCGCGGCCGAGGCGGTGGATCTCATCGACGAAGAAGACGCTGCCGGGCTCCAGCGCGGTGAGGAAAGAGGCGACGTCGGCCTTGCGCTCCAGGGCGGGGCCGGCGGTCTGCACCATCGGCACCCCCATCTCGGAGGCGACGATGTGGGCCAGCGAGGTCTTGCCGAGGCCGGGGGGCCCGGCGAGGAGGACGTGGTCGAGGGGCTCGCCGCGGCCACGCGCGGCCTCGATGAAGATCGAGAGCTGCTCGGTGACCTGGGCCTGGTTGACGAAGTCCGCCAGGGTCGGCGGGCGCAGCGAGCGATCGAGGTCCTCGTCAGGCTCCTCGGCACGCGCGTCATGAACCCGGACCTCGGCATCGACCGGGACCGGCTCCGGCTCGTCGTCTACGCCGGGCGTGCGAATGCGCCTGGCACCGATGTCCGGCGAGTCGCTCACGCGCCGCTCCGCGCCGAGGCAGCCTTGCGCAGCGCCGCCGCTACGAGCTCCTGCGGCTCGCCGCCGGCGAGTCCGTCGAGCAGCTGCTCCGCCTCCAACGGCGCGTAGCCGAGGTTGACGAGCCCGTCGCGGGCGAGGGCGCGGGCGTCGCCGCCCTCCACCGCCGCGATCGCGACCTCCTCCTCGAGCGCGCCGGCGACCTTCTCGCGCAGCTCGACGATGATCCGCTCCGAGGTCCGCTTGCCGATCCCGGGCACCGCCTGGAAGCGTTTGGCGTCGCCGGCGGCGATCGCTCGCAGCAGATCGCGGGCACTGCCGCCGGAGAGCGCCGCGATCGCGACTTTCGGACCGATGCCGCTGACCGAGATCAGCTGCCGGAAGAGGTCGCGCTCCTCCTCGGAGGAGAAACCGTAGAGAGCGAGGGAATCGTCCCGCGAGATCAGCTCGGCGTGCAGGAAGGCGTCGTTGCCGGCGGCCGGCACCGCTTTCAGCGTCTCCCCCGAGACCGTGAGCCGGTAGCCGACGCCGGCGGCGTCGATCACCACGTGGTCGGCGCGCCGCACCATCACCTCGCCCCGCACTGCGGCGATCATCCGGTCATCCGCTCCGCACCGGCGCCGAGCGCAACCTCATCGGCCGCCGCAACCGCCTGCTGGTGCCCGTCGGTGCCGCCGTGGCAGATCGCCACCGCGAGGGCGTCCGCCGCGTGGTCGGGCGTCGGCGGCTCCGGCAGCCCGAGCAGGGTGCCGACCATCCGCTGAACCTGTCGCTTGCCGGCGGCGCCGGACCCGCAGACCGCCATCTTGATCGCCTGCGGCGTGTAGGTGAAGCAACCGACCCCGCGTTGGGCGGCCGCAAGCATCGCCACCCCACTGGCCTGGCCGACGGCCATCGCCGAGTGCACGTTCCTGCCGAAGTAGACGGACTCGATCGCCATCGCCCGCGGCTCATGCCAGGCGATCAGCTCGGCGAGGGCTCGATGGATCCGCTCCAAGCGCCGCTCCATCGGCAGCTCCGGCGTCGTCTCGACCACGCCGCCGTCGAGGGCGACCATGTGGTTGCCCTCGACACGCACGATTCCAAAGCCAAGATTGGCCGCCCCGGGGTCGATCCCCATCACAACTTGCATAGGTGGTGATTCTGGGATGAAGGTCGGATGCCTTCATCGAGGGCCGCCGAGGGAGGGAGCTGGTCATCCTCCGGTCGAATTTGTCGCGCACCCTTCGGGTGCGGCTCCGGATGTTGCTGCCCGCCTATGGCGGGCAGGGATCAGATTGCATATCGCGGCCTTCGGCCACATTCGCCCGGAGGACGACCAGCTCCCTCCAGCGACATGTCCCGACGGGGTCGACAAGAGCTGGAAGGTCTCCGTTCAGCTCAGGCGAGCGATATCCCCGGAGCTACTTGTGGAGGTCTCGCACCTTGGTCGTCCGCCGGGGCGCGTTGCGTTGGAGGGAGGCCGGTACCCCTCCGCGGGAATGTGCGCGAAGCGCGCGGAAATGCAATCCGATTCCTGCGCGCCATAGGCGCGCAGCATGTTCCGGAGCTGCCCGCGACAGCGGGCGCGACTGAATTCCCGCGGAGGGGTACCGACCTCCCTCCCTCACTTCGCCCCGTCCCGCGCCGACTCAGGCCGCGAGTTGTTCCAGCACGTCCTCGGGAATGTCGAAGTTGGCGAAGACTTCGTCGACATCGTCCTGCTCGTCGAGCGCGTCGAGCAGCTTCAGCAGGCGCTCGGCGTCGTGGCCCTTGACCTCGATCGTGCTTTTCGGTTCCGTCGCCAGGCCGGCCGACTCGATCTCCACCCCGGAGGCCTCCAGCGCTTCGCGCACGGCGCTGAGGTCGCTCGGGTCGGAGAGGACCCGCAGCTGCTCGCCATCCTCGCGCACGTCCTCCGCACCGGCGTCGATCGCGCCGATCAGGTCGTCCTCGCCGTAGCGGCCGCCGTCGACCACGATCGCTCCCTTTTTCTCGAAGATCCAGGCGACCGAGCCCGGCTCGCCGAGACTGCCCCCGTGTTTGGAGAAGGCGTGGCGGATCTCGGCGCCGGCGCGGTTGCGGTTATCGGTCAGGGCCTCGACCATGACCGCGACGCCGGCCGGGCCGTAGCCCTCGTAGACGATCCGTTCGATCGCGGCGCCGTCGGCGCCGGCGCCGGTCCCGCGATCGATCGCCCGCTGGATGTTTTCCTTGGGCATCGAGGCGTCTTTGGCCTTCTGGATCGCGGTCGCGAGAGTCGGGTTGTTGTCGGGGTCGCCGCCGCCGTCCCGGGCCGCGACGATGATCGCGCGGGCGAGCTTGCTGAAGAGCTTGCCGCGTTTCGCGTCGGCGGCGCCCTTCTTGTGTTTGATCGACGACCACTTCGAATGACCGGACATATGCGTGTCATTCTATGAAGCAGGGAGATGACGGCGAGAACGCACAGCCACAACCCGGGCCGCGCCCTCGCCGCCGGCGTCATCTTCATGGCGATGCTGCTGGCTGCGTTCTCGCTCTGGACCGCGGTCCCACTGAGCTGGCTGTACATCGGCTCCAAGGTTTCCGAGACCCAATTCCCCAGCGGCGGCCCCTACGCGGTCGTCGCGGTCGGGATCATCGCCTCGATCCTCTTCATCGCCTGGCTGATCGGCCGCCTCAACGACCTCTACGTCCGCATCACCGGGACCAACCGGCTGGCGCCGATCCGTCCCGCCTGGCTGAAGAGCATGCGCGACACGGGCTCGGTTCAGGGCAACGTGACCGTCGTCGAGGCGGTCCTGATGGCCTCGGTGATGCTGGCCGCGCTGGCCCTCACCGTCTGGTTCTTCCTGCTCGCCGGCTCGCCGCTGCCGAACCAGTAACGCAGGCTCGACAAGCAGGCGTCACATTAACTCGCGTTTCATGTGACGAAACTTTTGCGTTTCGCTGACAACACGTTGCGTTGCATCCTGTAGCGTGAAACCATGGCGGTGATGATGCCGAGGGAATCCTGGACCGACGAGCGCCTCGACGACCTGAATACGCGGGTGGAGAGCATCGACCGCCGGATGGAAGCGGGATTTGCTGAGATGCGCGAGGAATTCCGAGCCTTGCGCGGGGAGATGGGCAGGGACTCTGCCGCCGTACGCGGGGAGATGCATGAGGAATTTGTTGCCGTGCGCGGAGAGATGCGTGAAGAGTTCGCCGCCGTGCGCGGGGAGATGCGCGAGGAATTTGCCGCCGTCCGCGGGGAGATGCCCGAGGAATTTGCCGCCGTCCGGTCTGAGATTGCGACTCAGACCGCGGTCCTGAATCGCACCATGTTCCAGCTCTTCGGCGGGATGATCGTCACCTGGGTTGTCGGCATCGTCGCCATCCTCACCCAACTCTGACGCTCAGACCACGAAGCGGCCGTCTTCCTGCATGACGACGCCGTCGACTTCGAGCTTGCCGCCGAGGCGGAGGTCGCAGACGAGGTCGGTGTGGACGGCGGACTCGTTTTCGCCGCCGGACTCGGGATAGCTGCTGCCGACCGCCATGTGGACGGTGCCGCCGATCTTCTCGTCGAGCAGGACCTCGCGGGTGCCGCGGTCGATGCCGTAATTGGTGCCGATCCCGAGCTCGCCGAGCCGGCGCGCCCCTTCGTCGGTGTCGAGCAGCTTCAGCAGGTACTCCTCGCCGCGCTGGGCGCCGGCGTCGACCACCTTTCCCCCCTCGAAACGAAGGTGCACGCCCGAGACCTCGCGGCCGCCGATGACCGCCGGCAGGTGGAAGGTGACCTCACCCTCGACCGAGTCCTCGACCGGCCCGGTGAAGAGCTCGCCGTCGGGCATGTTGTTGTCGCCGACGCAGGGGATGAACTTGCGGCCGGCAACCCCGAGCGTGATCTCGGTGCCGGGTGCCGTCACCCGTACCTCCTCGTGGCCCTCGATCCACTCGGCGAGCCTGCGGGTCTCCTCGGAGGCGCGCTTCCAGGCCGTCAGTGGCTCCGAGTCGGTCGCCAGGCAGGCGCCGAAGTAGAAGTCTTCGTAGTCGGCGAGGCTCATCTCGGCCTCCGACGCATAGGCGCTGGTCGGGTAGAGCGTGTAGCACCAGCGGAAGTCGCCCTCGGCGCTGCGCTTCATCGCCCGCGTCATCAGGTCGCCGGTGACCGACTGGCGCAGGGTCTGGCGCTCCGGCGGCACGCCCGAGAGCTCGCGGGTGTTGGTGCTGGCGCCGACCGCGATCCGCACGTCGGCGTGGTCGACCATCCACTCGGCGAAAGGCGAGATCCATTCCAGCTGCGTGTCGGAGGCGTGCTTGAAGTAGGCGGCGATCTGGCCGTCGAGGGCGACGTTGAGGACCGGGTGGGCGCCGGCCTTCAGCACCTCCTCGTAGACCGCCAGCAGCAGCGGCGCCGCCGCCGTCTCACCGTCGATCGAGACGACCTCGCCCTCTTTGACCGCGGTCGAGTAGCCGACCAGGATCTGCGCCAGCGCGTCGACCCTCGGATCCCTCATCTCGCCGCCTCCTCGCCCGCCCGCTCGCGGGCGCTCGTGGTCATCGCCATGAAGATCGCGTGGAAGCGCGGGTCGTCGGTCAGCTCCGGGTGGAAGGCGGAGGCGAGGACCGTGCCCTCGCGCACCGCCACCGGGTGCCCGTCGTGGCTGGCGAGCACCTCCACGCCCGGCCCGTGGCGCTCGATCCAGGGAGCACGGATGAAGACCGCGCGCAGCGGCTCGTCGCCGATCCCCTCGATCTCGAGGTCGGCCTCGAAGCTCTGCAACTGGCGCCCGAAGGCGTTGCGCCGGGCGGTCGCGTCGAGAAAGCCGAGGTGCTCGGCATCGCTCACGATCATCCCCGCGCAGGTGCCGAGAACCGGCCGGCCGGCCTCGTGGTGCGCCCGCAGGGCCGGCTCGAGGCCGGACGACTCGATGCCCTTGGAGATCGTCGTGCTCTCTCCGCCCGGGATCACCAGCCCGTCCAGCCCGTCGAGATCTCCGGCGGTTCGAACCTCGGCCACCTCGGCGCCGAGCTGACGCAGGATGCGGGCGTGTGCCTCGAAGTCGCCCTGGATCGCTAGGACGCCGACCTTCAGGTCAGGCTCCGCGGTTCTGCAGGAGGGTGTCCTCGGCCACCAGGTCGGCGATCTCGAGGCCGGGCATCGCCTCGCCGAGGCCGATCGAGGCGGCAGCGACCCGCTCGGGGTCTTCGAAATGCGTGGTCGCCTCGACGATCGCGCGGGCGCGGCGCTCGGGGTCGGAGCTCTTGAAGATGCCGGAGCCGACGAAGTTGCCCTCGGCGCCGAGCTGCATCATCAGCGCCGCGTCGGCCGGGGTGGCGATGCCGCCGGCGCAGAAGAGCGGCACCGGCAGGCGGCCGGCCGCGGCGACCTCCTGGACCACCTCAAGCGGCGCCTGGTGCTCTTTGGCGGCCGCGGCCAGCTCCTCTGACCGCAGCTGCGAAAGGCGCCTGATGCCGGAGGTGATCTCGCGCATGTGGCGGACCGCCTCGACGACGTTGCCGGTCCCGGCCTCGCCCTTGGAGCGGATCATCGCCGCCCCCTCGCCGAGCCGCCGCAGCGCCTCGCCGAGGTTGGTGGCGCCGCAGACGAAGGGAACCTCGAAGGCGAGCTTGTCGATGTGGTGGCGCTCGTCGGCCGGAGTCAGCACCTCGGACTCGTCGATGTAGTCGACTTCCAGCGCTTGCAGCACCTGTGCCTCGGCGAAGTGGCCGATCCGCGCCTTTGCCATCACCGGGATCGTCACCGCCTCCTGGATCCCCTTGATCATCGCCGGGTCGGACATGCGGGCGACGCCGCCATCACGGCGGATGTCGGCCGGGACCCGCTCCAGGGCCATCACCGCACAGGCGCCCGCCTCCTCCGCGACCTTCGCCTCGTCGGGAGTCACGACATCCATGATCACCCCGCCCTTGAGCATCTCGGCGAGGCCGGTTTTGAGGCGGAAGGTAGCGCGCTCAGTCATGGAGATTCATATTACGGAGGACTGAGTGTGCGTAGCGGGGACGGGGGCCGGTGGTGCCCGCTCACTCGGTACCTCGTCGAAGGGGCGCGGAAGTGCTGGCGCGCGAAAGCACGGTCCTCCTCCTCCGCAAAACGTTCGCAGGCACCACCAGCCCCCGTCCCAACTCCCAGCCAGACAATCGTAAGCGCCTCCAACGGTCGCCACCCCCAGCGCTCGCTCAGAGCTGAGGCCGTCGAGACGCTGTCGTTGGTCTTCAGCTTCCTCGTTACGAGTCCGTAGCCGTGATCCCGGCCTCGACTTTCAGCTTCCGAGGGACGAGAGGCGGTCGAGGAGGGCGTTGGGATGCCCTCCGAACGTTTTGCGGAGGAGGAGGACCGTGCTTCGGGCGTGAGACTTCCTGTGTCAACCCCCCGCGGGTTGGAGCCTTCGCAAGTTGCCGTGTTTGGCGGGGTCGTAGGGCACTTCGTCCTGCCAGCAACGCCAGAGAACGCGCAGCCAGGCCCGGCCCAGAACCCGGATCGCGTGCGGGTGGTCGAGCCCGCGGGAGCGGGCTCGGGCGTAGACCTCGCGCGCCCACGGGTGATGGTGCCTTGTCGAGTCGGCAAGGCAGGCGACCGCCTCCCGCAGCCGCTTGTCGCAGGCCCAGCGAAAGGACGCGACCTTGCGCTTGCCCGACTCTCTGGCGACCGGCGCCATGCCGGCGTCGGCCGCGAGCGCCTCGCTGGTCGGGTAGCGAGAGCGGTCGTCGCCGATCTCGGCGACCAGCCGCGCCGCGGTGATCGCCGACTTGGGGTCTTTGAACAGCGGCAGGAAGACCCGGCTGTCGGGGTGGGCGCGAACCGCCCCGCCGATCTGGGAGGTGAGCTCGGCGATCTGGGTGACGATCGGCCGCAGCGCGGCGACCAAGCCGAGGACCGCACCTCTGCGCGCCTCGGACTCGAGCGCTCCCGCTCGCCCCTCCGGCGCCGAGCGCAGCCGCTCCAGCAGCTCCGCGGCGGGGCGCCGACCCGAGTAGCGCTGCCGGGCGAGAAAGCCTTCCAGGCGCTTCTCGCCAAGCCCTCGCGCATCGGCGGGCGAGGGGTAGCGCTCCAAGAAGGCGAGCGCGATCTGCGAGTCGACGTCGAAGAAGACGCGTGCCGCACCGGGCCAGAAGGCATCCAACTGCGCCCGCAGCTCGTTGCCCAGGCGCACCCTGGCGGCGACCAGGTCCTCGCGGGTCCGCGTCAGCGCCCGCAGGGCCTTGGTCTCATCGGAGTCGGGGCGAAGTGCCCGCAGCCGATGGGAGTCGGTGCGCGCCAGCTCGGCCAAGACGAAGGCGTCGAAGCCATCGGACTTGCCGCCGGCCGCCTCGAAGCGCGGGCGGGTCGCCTTCAGTTGGTTGGGGTGCACCGGCAAGACCGTGAAGCCCGCCTCCAGCAGGCGGTCGACCAGCAGGCCGTCGGGGCGCTCGATCGCCACCCGCTCGACCTCCAGGGCCCGCATTCGGGCGAGCAGCTGCCTGATTCCCGCCTCGTCGTGGGCAAAGAGCTCGCCCGCCAGCTTCTTCCCCGCCGCATCGACCACGCAGAGCGCGTGCTCCTCGCTGGCCCAGTCGATCCCCGCCGACGTTCCTTGCATCGCATTCCTCCTCGCTTGGCTTTTGCCTGCGCCGGCCGGGAGGTACCGTTGCGGTTGCTCATAGTGCGGCGCTCTGGGGCGCCACTTCCTGTGGCCGCTTCAGGTGCCTCCGACCGCCGGGAGGCGCTGGTCTCACGCGGGCCTTCTGCGAGGCAAGCAACGAGGGCGCTCTCCCGACGGCGGTCGGCTTCTCTCTGCGTTCCCCCGGGATCTTCGACGGCCTCGCTGCGCTCGGCCTCTCAATCTCAGAAGAACAAGGGGGAGGTTGTCCTATGAGCACTTCCGCGCCCCTTCGACGAGGTACCGAGTGAGGAGGGCATCCCAACGCCCTGCTCACCACCACCCCTGTCCTACTTCAGTTTGTAGGCGCGAATGCGGTCTTTGTGCGCAGCTTCGTCACGCGCATACAAGCCATGAGCAAGAGCCTGAACCAACGCCATCAACGCCGTGTTCGAACGCGCGAACGAAGGGCTGTTGGAGGAGAAGTAGAGGGTCAGCTCGGCGTGCTCCCCGACCTCCGACATCGTCGCGTCGGAGATCGCCAGGGTGCGGGCACCGCGGTGCAGGGCGAGCTTCATCGCCCGCAGCAGCAACGGGTGCGCACGGCCGGCGGAGAGGGTGATGACGAGCGTGTCTTCGCCGATCCGGCCGAGTCGCTGCAGCGACTCGCCGCCGGTGCTGGCGACGATCTCGGCGCGGATGTCGAGCAGGCTGAGCGTGTGGCGCAGGTAGCTGGCGAAGAAGGCCATCTGGTCGACCCCGACGATGACGATGCGCTGCGCCGTGGCAAGAGCCGCGACGGAGGCATCGACCTGCTCGGGGGTCAGCTTGCGCGCGGTTTCCTCCAGGTTGGAGTAGTCGGCGCTGAGCGAGCCCTCGAGCTCGGAGTGGTCGAAGGAAAAGAGGGCGCCGCCGCTGCTGGCAGCGCTGCCGGCAATCGACGTGCGGTACTCCTCGATCGCCGCCTGCTGCAGCTCCGGGTAACCCTCGAAGCCGAGGGCCTGGGAGAAGCGCACCACCGTCGAGGACGAGGTGCTCGCTCTCCGGGCCAGCTCCTCGGCGGTGAGGAAGGCTGCCTCGTCAAGGTGGTCGACGATGTAGCGCGCAACGTCTTTCTGGGAGCGCGAGAACTCGTCGAAGCGCTCCTGGATGTAGTCGGAAAGGCTTTTGAGTTGGGGGGACTTCGTCGCAGTCTTGGTCACGGCGGTCCATTTCGCCGAACCTCACACTTTCCCTTCCGCCGATCTCACACTCGGGTGCCAATCTGGTTGGATTGAACCCAGCGATGACCCCCGAACAGGCCCTGCGCCTCACCAACCGCAACATGATCGTCTTCGACCTGCTGCTCGGCAGCGCGGCGATCGCAGCCCCGGCGGCGACCCTGAAGGTGCTCGGCCACGACGAGCCGTCGCCCGACGCGAAGCACCTCTTCCGCCGCTGCGGACCGATCTGGCTCACTTTCGCCGCCGCCCACGCGGTCGCCGACCGCCGCGGCAACCCCGGCGACTGGCAGGCGCTCGCCTGGCTGCGGGGAACCGAGATCGCGACCGACGCCCTCTGGGCGCAGTCACCGGCGGTGACCCGGCCCGGCGCCAAGCTCGGCCTCTACCTGGCCGGGGCCGCCAACCTGGCGATGGCGGCCGGCTTCGCCTGGATGTCGAGGCGTTGAGCCATGAGTCAGTTCGACGGCCAGCCCAGCATGCGCTGGAGTCTCCGCGGGCTGAACGAAGAGGGCGACGAGGCCTGGTTGATCCGCGGCATCGCCCGCAAGCTCTACCGCTGCCCCGGCTGCCACGGTGAGATCGAGGTTGGGAGCGAGCACACCATCGTTCAGTTCGTCCGCAGGCTCGGTGGCACCGACCACCACCACTGGCACCGCCAGTGCGCGGAAGAGCTGCTGATCCCCGAGCTCGGCAACCTGAAGCGGGTGGCGGCGACGGAGTCGAGCCAGTCGAGGTTGGAGGCCCGCGGCCGGGTCAAGCCCGGCCGGCGGCGCGGGTAGCGTGAGAGTTCCCGCGCCGGGTCTTCTCGCTCTACGCGCGGATCGGCCGCACCTACTGGTCCTGGGCGCCGTCGCTGCTGTTGCTGGCAGTGGTCGTCTTCCTGCCCCTCGGGCTGATCGACGCGCTCAGCACCACGCTCGACGTCGACGCGGTGGACCTCGACAGCGGCATCAAGATCGCCGCCCTCCTCGCCGCGATCAGCGCCCTGACCGCGACCAGCCTGATCGGCGAGGTCTTCTACAGCGGCGCCATCGCCATCTCCCTCACCCACCCCGAGCACGAGAAGCCCCCACCACTGACCGAGATCGCCCGCCGCATCGACTATCGCCGGCTGATCGCCGTCGACCTCGTCTATGTCGCGATCGTCGTCGTCGGGATGCTGCTCCTGTTCATCCCCGGCGCGGCCGCCTTCGTCTTCTTCGGACTGGCGGGGCCGGTGGTCGAGATCGAGCGAGCGGACCGTCCGCGGCGCCCTTGCCCGCAGCTGCGAGCTGGTCCGCGGCCGCTTCTGGACGGTGTTCGCCGTGCTGGTCCCGATCGAGCTCATCGGCGACGCGGTCGGCGAGTCGGCCGGGCACCTGGTCCACGACCTCCTCGGTGACACCTTCCTTGCCACCTGGCTCGCGGAGTCGGTCGCCAACTTCGTCTTCAGCCCGATCTTCGCCGTCGCCGCGGTCCTGCTCACCCTCGACCTGATCGCCGAGAAGGACGGAGCGGGACCGCGTCTCAACCCCCACCCCGCCCCGACCCCGGCGCCCGCCGTCGCATGACCGCCACCGTGGTCCTCACCGCCTCGATCTTCTCCGAATTCTGGGACCGGATCGTCGATCACGAGGAGCAGGGCCTTTTCCTCGTCCTGGTCGGCTTCATCCTCTCCTTCGCCTTCATCCGCATGAGCACGCGGCTGATGCGCAGCCCCAAGGTGCCGTGGTGGCCGGGCAGCGTCGTCAGCGACAGCGGCGTCCACCTCCACCACCTCGTCTTCGGGATCGTGACGATGATGATCGCCGGCACGCTCGGCTTCCTCGCCCACGGCGACAGCCCCTACGCGGAGATCTGCGCCTTCGCCTTCGGGATCGGCGCCGGCCTGACGATCGACGAGTTCGCCCTCTGGGTCTACCTCGACGACGTCTACTGGGCCGAGGAGGGGCGCAGCTCGATCGACGCCACCGTGATCGCCGCCGCGGGGATGGGGCTGATCCTGCTCGGGCTTCACTCCGTTCGACGGTCGAATCCGGGTCCGTCAGCGCGGTCCTCGGCAGCATCCTCAGCGCTGCTCTCGTCTTCTCCCTGGTCGCGATCTGCTTCGCCAAGCAGCGGGTCCTGCACGGGATGGTCGGTTTCTTCTTCTTCCCGATCGCCCTCTACGGAACCTGCCGCATCGGCAAGCCCGGCTCGGCCTGGGCACGGCGCCGCTACGGCGAGCGCGACCCGGAGAAGCAGGCGAAGGCCGAAGCCCGGTTCCCACCCGACCGGCGTACCGAGCGCTTCAAGAACGCCTTCCGCGACATCGTCGGCGGCAAGCCCAGCGAGGGTGTCGCCGCGGCGCGCGATGAGGCTGCGCGGCGACCCGAGAGGCGGGCGAGGAAGTGCGTCAGCGCGCCGAGCGCGTCACCCATCCAGGCGGCCGCGACAAGAGTTGACGGCTTTTACCCCCTATAGGAGGGTCAATCCATCAACTCTTTTCAAGTTCGGCGGGCGAGGCGGCGTTCGAGCTTGGCCCGCACGTCGGGCCACTCGTCGTCGATGACGCTGTAGTAGGCGGAGTCGCGCTGGCCCACGCCGGGGACGATCATGTGCGTTGCGCAGGACGCCCTCGAACTGGGCGGGGATCGCGGCGATCGCCGTGCGCGAGCGCTCGTTGCGGGCGTCGGTCTTGAGCTCGACGCGGACGCAGTCGAGGCCGTCGAAGGCGTGCGCCGAGCAACAGCAGTTTGGCCTCGACGTTGAGGCCGCTGCGCCAGACGGCCGGGTTGAACCAGGTCCAGCCGATCTCGACCACGCGGTCCGCCGGCCGGACGCCCAGGTAGCGAGTGCTGCCGACGGTCGTCCTCGCGGCGCCGGTCGCGGATCGCGAACACACCCTCTTCGCCCGCGCGATGGGCCGCCAGCGACATCTCGAACCAGCGGTCGAAGTACTCGCGGCTGCTACCGACGTGCGCGAGCCACTCCCAGATCTCCGGCGCCTGGGCGGCGCGCCAGAGATCCTCCGCGTGTCGGCTTCGAGCGGCTCGAGGACGACCAGCGTCCCCTCGAGCCGGATGGCCAGGTTCTCCACCCGGCCATCCTGACGAATCCGTCAGCCGGCCCCGTTCATGTTCATCAGGCCGACCATGTGGCCCTCGGGGTCGGCGAAGAGGCCGATCTGGCCGCTCGGGATATCCATCGGCCCCATCACCCGGGTGCCGCCCAGCGACTCGGCCTTGGCCAGGCCGGCCTCGACATCCTCGACTTCGACGTAGAAGGTGACGTGTCCCTCGCTGCCTTCCGGCGCCGAGCCGATCCCGCCCGGGATGCCCTGCTCGCCGGTCTCGATCCCGGTATACGGCATCGCCTCCATGTCGGTCAGCTTCCAGTCGAACAGACCGGAGTAGAACCCCTTCATCGCCTCGCGGTCCTTGGCCGCGACTTCGAACCACATCGTCGGATTGCCCATCGTCGTTCCTTCTCTGTCGTCGCTTGTCAGCTCTGGTGGCCCTGCGGCTTGCCGAACTCGTCCGGGCCCGGATCCCCGCCCGCCGGCCGCTCGTCGCCAGGCGATCGAGGTAGTGGCGCCAGCCATGGCCGTGTTTCTCGGCCGACTCGGCGCTCGGCAGGTCGCGATGGATCAGCCGCAGGTGGGTGCCCTCGCCGTCCGGCGCGAGCAGGACTTCCACCCGTGCTGGAGCCGGCGGGCGTGACGCGAGTCCTCGCCCTCCCAGCCCCAGGTGAAGACAACCCGGTGGGGCGGTTCGACCGCGACGTACTCGCCGGCGGCGATCGCCTCGTCGTTGATCTCGCAGCGGAAGCCCCCGCCCGGCCGCGGGTCCAGCTCGGCCGAGCGGCCCATCCACTGGACCATCCGGTCGGGGTCGGTGAAGAAGTCGAAGACCGTCTCAGGGCTTGCCGCGATCCGAACCTCGACCTCGACCGCGTCCACCGTCTCTGCGTTTGCCACGTTTGTCCCTCCTCTGCTGCTCCAGCTCGGCGGCCAGCTTCAGCCGCTCGAGACGATCGGTCCAGAACTCGTCCATGAAGTCGCGCAGGCCGGCCAGCCCCTCGGGTCGTGGCCCGGTAGTAACGGCTCGTGCCCTCGCGCCGCTCGGTCAGCAGACCGGCTCCGCGCAGCACCGTCAGGTGCTGGGACACGGCCGGCCGTGAGACGTCGAAGCGCGCGGCGATCTCGCCGGCGCTCAGCTCCCGCTCGCGCACCATCGCCAGGATCTGGCGCCGGCGCGGCTCGGCGATCGCGCGCGCGGCCAGGTCCACCCCTTCGCGCTCGGCCAGGTCCGTTGCCATGACCTCATTTAAGCAGATTCTTACGTAAGAGAACTCTTACTCGCCCATCGCCTTGACAACCACCCGCTTGCGGCGGCGACCGTCGAACTCGCAGTAGAAGATCTGCTGCCAGGGCCCGAGGTCGAGGCGGCCCGCGGTCACCGGCACGATCGCCTGGTGGTGGACGAGGAGGTTCTTGAGGTGAGCGTCGCCGTTGTCCTCGCCACCGCGGTGGTGGCGGTAGTCGCCGCCCTCGGGCAGCAGCGCCTCGGCGACGTCGTTGGCGGGCGCGGTCCAGCTCGGCGGCGCGACCTTGTCGAGCCACTCGAGCGCGTCCTCGTGCAGGCCGGGCTCGTCGTCGTTGACCCAGATGCCGGCGGTGATGTGCATCGCCGAGGCCAGCACCATGCCCTCCTCGATCCCGGCCTCCTCGACGGTCGCCTGCACCTCCGCGGTGATCCGGATCAGCTCACGACGCTCGGCCGTCTCGAAGGCGAGGTATCTGGTCGCGGTCTTCATATCTGCTCCTCTCAGAGTTCGCTGCCGCTGCAGACCGTGAAGCCGATCGCTTCCGCCATCCGCGTGCGGTTGTCCTCGGTGTCGTCGCGGTCATCCCGGGCTTCCCGGTAGGCCGCATCATCTCCGGCTTCGGCGGCGGCCAGGGCGTCTTCGTCCCAGCCCACGACTTCTTCCTGCGACTCGACGTATTCGCGGAAGGCAGGTTCGACCGCAGCCGGGGCGTCGAGCTTGCGCCAGCGCTCCGCCGCCGCGGTCGAGTTCTCGACGAGCTGGGCGGAATAGGGAACGTTTGGGGTCAACTCTTCCTTCGCCTCCGGCCAACGTTCCCGCGCGGCCTTGTAGGCGACCTGACTCTGTTCGCAGATCGCGTCGCCCTGCGCAATCAGCTGCGACCTGGTCAGCGGCTTGGGCTCGGGTCCCTGCGCCCGTTTTGGCGGCGCCTCTTCCTTCTGCACGGTGGTCGCGGTGGCGTCGCCGCTCCCGTCCCCTCCTCCGCCCCCGGAGGCAAGCACGACGCCGAGGATCGCGACGGCCACTACCGCCGCCAGGACTCCGCCGATCAGCAACGGATTGTGCCGTGGGCCCTCGCCCCGGGGCTCGGTCAGCCGCTCCGTCTCCACCGTCGCCGCCGCGCCGGTCGCGACGGTCCGCTCGGGGATCGAGACCTGATCGCCGCCTACCGCCGCCAAGGCGGCACGACCGAGGTCGCCGGCGGAGGGGTAGCGATCGTCGGGCTGCTTCGACATCGCCCTGACGACGACGTCGTCGAGTGCCATCGAGACCTCGGGCACGTACAAGGAGGGGGCCGGCGGCGGGTCGTTGAGGTGGGCATAGAGCCGCGCCGCCTCGCCGTCGCGCGGGAACGGCACCTCGCCGGTCAGCAGCTTGAACAGCAGGCAGCCGAGCGCGTAGACGTCGACGCGGGCGTCGACGTTGCCGCCGGAGATCTGCTCCGGCGCGACGTAGTCGAGGGTGCCGACGAAGCGCCCGGTCTGAGTCAGGCCGGACTCGGTGGCGACGTTGCGGGCGACGCCGAAATCGGTGATGTAGGCATGCTCTGATCCCTGCTCGCCGCTGAGCAGGACGTTGGCCGGCTTCACGTCCCGGTGCACCAGCCCGGCGGCGTGGATCGCGTCGAGCCCGTTGCCGACCTGGGCGATCAGCGCCGCCGCGCGAGCCGGCTCCAGCCGCCCCTCGCGGGCGATCCGCCGGCTCAGGTCCGAGCCGGAGACGTAGCGCATGGCGATGAACGGCACGCCGCCCTCCGCGCCGGCGGCGTAGATCGGCACCACGTTGGGGTGCTCGATCGAGGCGGCGATCCGCGACTCCTCGGCGAAGCGCTTGGCGAAGACCTCCTCGGCGGCCGCCTCCGGGACGATCAGCTTCAGCGCCACCTGGCGATCGAGACCGGGCTCGATCGCCAGGTAGAGGATCCCCATGCCGCCACGGCCGAGACGGCGCTCGATCCGGTAGCCGGCGAACTCGTCACCCGCGGACAGCTCGCTCCAGCCATGAGCCTCAACCATCGCTCAACCCTAGCCGCAGGATCCGGTACCTAGACTGAAGCCCTGCTGACCATGTCCAGGCGCCTGCTCCTACCGATCTGCATCGCCACTCTTGCCCTTTTCGCCGCCGGTCCGGTACAGGGCGAGCTGAGCCAGACCGGCAACCTGCGGATCTCCTTCAGCGGCGACTTCTCCCCCAAGTCCCTGCCCCGCGATCGTCCGGCGCCGATCTCGGTCCACGTCAAGGGCGCGATCGGAACCACCGACGGAACCCATCCGCCCCCTGTCCGCCGGGTCGAGATCGCCCTCAACCGCAACGGCAGACTGACCACCGAAGGCCTGCCTTCCTGCCCGAGCGCCCGGCTGCAGTCAACCAGCACCAGGACGGCCCTGGTCCGTTGCGGCCCGGCCCTGGTCGGGCGCGGGAACTTCGGGGCCGAAGTCGAATTCCCGAGCGTCGACCCGTTCCCGGCGACGGGCAAGGTGCTCGCCTTCTACGGCGTCCGCAAAGGTCGGCCGGCGCTGCTGCTCCACCTCTACATCACCACCCCGATCCAGACCACCTTCGTCCTCGGCCTGAAGATCTCGCGCAGGCAGAGCGGCCAGTTCGGCACCGTTCTCGCGGCCAGGATCCCCCCCTTCGCCGGCGGCCTCGGATCGGTCACGGAAATCGACCTGACGATCGGACGCACCTATAGCTACCGGGGGGAGCGGCTCAGCTTCCTCAGCGCCAGCTGCGCCGCCCCGCCCGGGTTCTCAGGGGCGATCTTCTCGCTTGCCCGCGGCAGTTTCTTCTTCGCCGACGGCAGGAAGATCGACACGACCCTTACCCGCGACTGCCGAGTCCGCTAACCGAGTCCCAGGCCGCCGACGCCGCGCTCGTCCCAGCCGAGGTGATGCGCGAGCTCGTGGCGCAGCGTGCGCTCGACCTGGCGCGCCAGCAACTCGCGGTCGTGGCCGAAGTCCCGCTCCAGCGTGTCGCGGTAGATGACGATCCGGTCCTCGAAGCCCTCGCGGGCGATCCCGTCGCCAAAGTACTCGCCGTAGGCGCGGTGCTCGGTGCCGAGGTCGGAGACGACGACGGCGACGTCTTCCAGCACCCGCTGGAGCTCCTCCGGCAGGCCGTCGATCGCGTCGGCGACGAGCTCTTCGAACTCCCCCGTCTGCCCGGTTTCCGTCACCGGCCCAACGGTAGAGTCATCCGCACCGAGAATCCACCCCAGGGAGAGTTATGAGAGATGCAGAGTCCCGCAGCACCAGGCTTCGCGCGCTGAGCGTCGTCCTCGCCGCCCTCGCCATCTTCGCCGGCGGCGTCGTCTGGTCGGGTTGCGGCAGCGACGACAGCACCAGCGACAGCACCAACCAGGCGAAGGAAGAAGTCGAAGAAGGCGTGAAGCAGGCCGAACAGGGCGTCGAAGAAGGCTCCGAGGAAGCGAAGAAGGGCCTGGAAGAAGCGAAGAAGCAGGTCGAAGAAGGCAAGGGCAGCGCCTCGAAGGGCGTCGAAGAAGGCGTGAAGAAGGCCGAAAAGCAGATCGAAGAGGGCAAGGCCCAGGCCGAAAAAGGCATCGAAGAAGCGAAGGAACAGGCCGAAAAGTACCTGCCCTAGCCGGAGGCGATGAAGGGCCGGATCGCGGCCACAATCATGTCGCGATCCGGCTGACAAGGATCGCCGCCTGCGTGCGGCCCGTCCTCTTCGCCGTGATCCGTGATCATGGTCTCCTGGGTCTTCGGCTGGTCCGGCGGCAAGGCCCTGGTCGAGTCCTCCTACGCGGACGCGAAGGTAAAGAGCCGCGAGCCGAAAGCGAAGCGGAAGAAGGGTTGAACGCGCGGGGCGCTACGCCTTGTGGCTCTCGACGAAGATCTCGAACTGCTTGTCGGTCGGCTCGCGGACCTTGCCGTTGCCGTGGAAGACCCTGACCAGCTCCATGCCGACGGAGGACATGATCTCCGTCAGTTCCTCGACCGTGTACAGGCGCTGGCGGAATTCGATCGGCTTCAGCTCGTCGAGCATCTCGCCGAAGCGGATCGGGATCATCGCACCTTCCATGTAGCGGTCGCTCTTGTTCCAGCGGTGCTCGACCAGTTCGATCATCGAGGAGCCCGAGATCCACGACTTCTGCGGCAGGTGCTCGCGTGCGTAGAGGACGTTTGGAAGCTGCATCAGGTGCTGGCCGCCGGGGCGCAGCGAGCGCGAGATCACGTCGAAGGTGCGCAGGTTCTCCTCTTCGGTCTCGAGATAGCCGATGGCGCCGTCATTGAGGCTGAGCACGATGTCGAACTCGGCCTCGAACTCGAGCTCGCGCAGGTCCGCCTCGACGAAGGTGACGTCGAGGCCCTCCTTGCCGGCGTCGCGCCGGGCGATCTCCAGCAGCTCGGGTGAGATATCGGCGCCGACCACCTCGAAGCCCTGACGCTTCAGCTCCAGCGAGTGGCGGCCGGAGCCGCAGGCGAGGTCGAGGACCCGCTCGCCGCCCTGCGGCTTCAGCATCCGCATCGCCCGCTCGACTTCCTTGCCGGTCCGGTCAGTCCAGGCCATGTCGGCCGTATCGGCGAACGCCGTGCGGTACCAGTCCTGCGGAATCTCCTTCGACAGAACGCTCATCTCAGCCTCCCGAGCCGTCCCGAAACATCAACGATGGTCAAGCACTCAACTTCTCCATACCGGCGAAAGAAGATAGCTGATCCACGTGCTCAGCAGTGCTTTGCCACGGCGTCCCCCACGGTGCGAACCCTGACCTGGCCTTTTTTCTGCAGGGCGCGGACGTGGTCGACGATCGCTTCGAATTCATCGTCGTTGAACTCGGTAGTCAGGTCCGGCTCGCCGCCGACGATGTCGTGGAAGGAGAGAATCAGCCAGGTGCCGTCGGCCGCCGCCCCGTCGATCGCGCTTTCGATTTCCTCGCCGTCGGTGTCGAGCCCGTCGATCGACCACCCACGCATGGTGTGGGCATCGCGCGGCGGCAGCGTTTCCGGGCCCCGTGCGGTCACTCGCCCCGTGCAGTAGTCGCGCTCGACGAATTTGCGCACGCGCGGCCCGGCGGCCCCCTTTGGATAGGCGAAGCTCTGGCGGCTGAACCCGTTTTCGTCGAGCCAGTCCCGCAAGCCGTCCATCTCGGCTTTCAGCGCTTCTTCGGGTTCCAGGTCGTCGAGCCCGTCGGGGAGGTTGTGAGCGGCGAGGGTCTGGGCATGGCCGGCGATCTCCCAATGGTGCTGGTCGCGCAGTTTGTAGAGCTGTTCGAGGGTGAGGACGTTGGCGCTGCCGACTGTGTCGGCGATCACGTAGCTCGTCGCCGGATAGCGGTAGGTCGACAGCTTTTTCAAGCCCCTGGTGAAGGTCGATGCGTGCCCGTCGTCGAAGGCGAAGCTGATCGTCGCTTTGCGCTCGGTGGGGACGGCGTAGATCCCGGCGACGTAGAAGGTGAGTTCGCCGAGCTGGTTGTCGATGAGGACGATCTGGGCGCGATCGATTTCCGACCAGTCGACGTTTCCGACCACCTCGAAGGCGCCGAGCGGCAGCGACTGGAACTCGAAGGTACTGCCGAGGATGACCGGATCCAGGTCTTCCCGCCAGACAGTCGCCTCCGCGTAATCCGTTTCGATATCCCCCGATGCCAGCCGCAGCTTGATGCTGTCGAGCCGGGAGCTGAAGCTGATCTGGCCCTGCACGGCGACGTGCGAGCGGGTTAGGTCGACCGGCTCGAGCGGCGGCGAGCTGGCAACGGCAGGAGTGCCGTTCCCTTTGGTCGTGATCCGGAAGCTGCGATCGCCGTTGACGACAAGCGGTGGGCCGACGTCGCCGAAGGTTCCGTTGATGCCGGTCCAGCCGTGCCCCTCCGGAAACATCGCCAGCGGCCTCTCTTCGTATTCGACTTCGTCTTCTTCTCCGAGCGGCGGTGGCTCTTCCTCGCCCCCGCCTGGTGACGGTCCGGGCGCGGGTGCCGCCGAGGGAGACGCGGGGGGGTCAGGGGCGGGTGGCTCGTCGACGAGGAGCCCTTCGACCCGCTCGCAGTTGGCGACGACCCGATCGACGTGGTCGACCAGGGCCACGTCGCCGGAGCCGGCGCCGCAATTGACCGTGTCCGCGGCGCCGTCCCTCGCCAACAGCCGATCGTTGCCGCCATCGCCGTGCAGCCGATCGGCCCCCGGGCCGCCGGTCAGCTCGTCGGCGCCGGGCCCGCCCGACAACCTGTCGCCGCCGCCCCTGCCGGAAAGGGAGTCGTTGCCGCCCCTGCCGAGCAGGGAGTCGGCCCGGGGCGTGCCGGCCAGGGTGTCGGACCCGGGTCCGCCGGCCTTCACCGCCGCCGCGCTCGTCGACGCAAGGGCCGAGCCCGCTGCCAGCATGAGCGCCACGTTGGCCGCCAGCAGGCGGACGGCGCCGATGAGTTTCTCCCTGCCGATCACGTTTCCGTTCCTTCCGAAGTCGCCGAGATCCAAGTTCAGAATGGTGACATCCCACCCACTTGGGGGCCGTTTCCGCGAAGGCACGAAAGTCAAGGACCATGCGCGTCGGCTCAGCCCGCTTCGGGACCGGCAAAACTTCGATCGGCCGCCCGGCACTCCTTCTTTAGACTCCGCTCCCGGTGGAGAGATTTTTATTACTTGCCTGCTTCTCAATCTCGATCGCGGTCGCCGGCTGCGGCGGGAGCGGCGCCCAGGACGTATCGGGGCGTCCCGAGGCGTCCAGCACCCACGCGGCTCAGCAGTCGGTCCCGGTGGAGGAAGTGACGGGAGCCCCCACCCCCCGGCGCCCCAGGATCCCGCCGGGCCCACCTCCGAAGAAGGTGGTGATCAAGGACCTGAAGAAGGGGCCCGGCATCAGGATCCAACCGCGCGACGGATTCACCGCCAACTTCGTCGCCCTCGAATACGAGACGGGCAAAGAGGTCGAAACCTTCTGGGGGGAGTCGGCGTTCAAGTGGTTCTGGCGCAGAAACCAGCTCACCAAAGGCTGGGAAATCGGCCTCGAGGGAATGCGCGTCGGAGGGCAGCGCGAACTGATCGTCCCCTCGAAGCTCGCCTACGACTCGGGCGCCCGCGTCTACTTCGTCGAACTGCTGAAAGTGGACCCGTAGGGCGTCTGATGGGGCGGGAAGGACTCGAACCTTCGACCGACGGATTATGAGTCGCGCCGGAAGCCGTCCGTAGAGCCGAATCGTGCCTGACGGGTCACGCTCAGTCTGGGGAGTTCGGCTGAGTTCGGTGGAGTCCGGGACAAATTTCGGGACAAAGTTTCCGGGCGGCCGTCAGACCAGCTCATCGCACCTATGCGGCGATGGGATGACCGGTCGAGTCCCGGGCCTCGATATGCGCGCGAGGAGGGAACTGAACCGTGCCGTGATCACGGCGACGGAGGCGCAGCAGAAGAGCCGTCACAGCGAGAGACCAGCGCGCGGGGCCGTGAACCTCCTCGGGCCGAACGAGCAGCTCGTGCCCGTCGGCGTAGACGATCACGACGGGATCGCCATCGAACAAGGCTCGGGTAGCCATCTCGCCCTGATCGGGATTGTCGGCCGAGATGAAGTGCGTCCGGTTGGGATACCGAGCAGCCAGCCCCTCGTCCTCGATACTGGCGAGGACCCGCTCGGTCGCAGGGTCAGTCTTTGCGTCACGGCTCATGATTCCCTCCATTGTCTCACGATCTCCGGAGCCCTCCCCTTCGCCTTTCTTATCGCCGCTGCCATCGCCACATTGGGGGAGTCGAAGTCCAGGATTGTGGCCACCTGCTTCCCGCCCGCCCTCGTGTGCGTGTGCTCATGGTGCTCATCGACCGCATCTGCGTTGTCCCAAAGGCGCACGGTCGTCCACTCGCCGTCCTCAAAGCTCTCCAGCGTGATCGCATAGGAGATTGGCGGAGGCGGCTCGCTGCGACGGAACCGGATGCGAATACCCGGCTCCACATCGATGAAGATTTCGCGCTCGGTCGGAACCACAGACAGAGAGTTTCAAAATCTCCGGCGGTGCAATGGGGCGGGAAGGACTCGAACCTTCGACCGACGGATTATGAGTCCGCTGCTCTAACCAGCTGAGCTACCGCCCCTCGGCGCGAGCCTAGCGGGATGGAAGCGCGCTCGAAAGAGCGGCGTGGAAGGCCGCCGGGTCTTCGATCTGGGGGTAGTGGGCGAGGTCGGGTAGCTCGAAGACGGGGGCGCCGGGCCGGAGCTCGCGGAGGCCGTCGAGGACGTGGGTGGTGGCGACGGGGTCCCGCAGGCCCCAGATCAGGGTCAGGGGCTTGGGCCAGTCACGGACGGCGCCATGCCAGCGGCCGGCGTGGAGGGCGCGCTCGAAGGTGTAGCCGATCAGCTTGTCGGCGATGCGGTTGCCGCCGTTGACCTTCATCAGCGCCCACTGATCGGCGCCCTCCTCTGCACTCATCGGGTGCGCCTCGGCGAAGACCGAGCCGAGCTGCCAGCGGAAGAAGTTGCCGGAGGAGACGCGGGCCAGCGGCGCGCCGAGGCGGCTGCGGAGCAGCTTCTGGCCGAGCGTGAGGCTGGCCCGCTCGATGATCACACTGCCGTCGAAGAGTGCGGCGCTCTCCAACTCCATCTGGAGTAAGCCCTCGAGGTCGCGGGCCAGCAGCTCCGTGGCCACCGAGGTCCCCATGTCATGGGCGAGGAGGTCAACCGGACCGCCACCGTGGCGGCGGACCAGCTCTTCGGTCAGATCGGCCTGCCAGGCGAGGGTGTAGTCGTGGTCGCGGGGCTTGTCGGAGAGGCCGAAGCCGAGGAAGTCGAAGGCGAGGATCGCGCGCCCGGGCTCCAAAGCGATCAGCCGCCGCCAGTCGTAGGAGCAGGTCGGGAAGCCGTGCAGGAGCAGAAGCAGCGGGCCCTCGCCGGGCTGGTGGAAGCAGTGGATCCGGCGGCCGCGAAACTCCTCGACGTGGCCCCTCCCCTCCCACTCCCGCACCCGCTCTGAAAGCTCGCCGCGGGCTGGCATCCAGCTCTCCCTCAGGCGCTGAAGAGCTGGGCGAGGGAGCGGCCGACGTCGGGCGGCTCTTCTTCGCCCTTGGCGGCTGCGGCGGCGCCCTCGGCGAGGGCCTTGGCGGCGTCGGCGATCTGGTGGGCGCGGCCGCCGCGGATGACGCCGGTGGTCTTCGCTTCGGCCAGGTCGGACTCCATCAGGCCGGCCAGCTCGGCGAGGCGGCGCAGGCCGACGACGCCGGCGGTGCCGCGCAGGGCGTGCGCTTCGGCGCGCATCGTCTCGAAGTCGGTGGTCTCGGTGGCGAGGCCGGCGGCGATCACGTCGCAGCGGCGCCGCGCCTCCTCGGCGAAGGTCGCGAGCAGCTCCTCCTTGGAGGCCAGGTCCTCCTTCGTCGGCGCTCTTTGGCTTCTTTTCTTGTCGCTCATTCGGCCACCGCTTTCTTCACCGCGGCGGTCAGCAGTTCGAGGCCGAAGGCGCCCTCGATCACCGAGCTGACCCGGCCCTGGCGGTCGATCGTGAACAGCCACGGCTCGCTCGGCAGGTGGAAGGCCGCACCTGCGGGCGCGCGCCTTTGCCGGGATCGTTGTCGTTGTAGATCTCCATGTGGATGAAGGCCGCCTCGTCTCCGTATTCCTGCTTCACCTGCTCGGCCACGTCGACGACGGGGCCGCAGACCCGACTCTGGCAGAACTGGGGGGTCGCAAACAAGAGCACGATCGGTTCCTTTCCGAGCGCGTCGGCGTAGTCGACCTTGTTCTGGGTGTCGGGCGGGATCCGGGTCGTGATCTTCGACAGGTCGCCGCCGACGTCCTCGGCGGTCGGCGTGTGGATCATCGGCGCCTTCTCGCCCGGCCGCGGGATCTCGCTGAATTCGCCGACGACCGCGCTCGGCAGCAGCGTGCCTTTGATTTCGCCGTCTTCCTTGACCAGGGCGGCGATCCGCCACTCGCCGTCGCTGGGGAAGTCGACCTCGGTCGAGTAGACGACGCTGGCGGCGTCGGGGTCGTCGCTCGTCGTCTTGGCACGGAAGGCGGGCTGGGTGGCGAGGCTTTCGATCGAGGCCGGGAACGGGCCGATCGCCGGCTCGTCGAGCGCCTGCGCTGTCGGCCTTCGCCGCCGGGCCTTTGCTGCCCGATCTTCGATTTCGCCACCCGGCTTCGGCGCCGGCGCCTTGGCGAAGTAGAGCGCGACTTCGGCGTCGGGGACCTGGGTGCGGTCGCGCTCGAAGACGCCGAACGGGTAGCGGTTCTCGCCCTTGTAGAAGACCAGCGCCGCCGGCGAGACCACCAGTTCGGCCGGCGCGTCAGCAGCTTTCAGCACCTGGCGCAGCGTCCGTCCTTCGGCGCTGGGGAAGGCGCTTTTCGGCGGCGCCGGCCGGCTTTCGGCCTTGCTGGCGCGTCGCCAGTGGAGTCGGTCGAGTCCGAGCCGCCGCCGCAACCGGCGGCCAGCAGCCGCGACGGCGAGCAGGCAGGCAAGCGCCAGGGCGAGGCGAGGGGCGGCACGCATCGGCGGCATGTTATTGAGACGGGGAATCGAACCGGTGCGCCGCGGCGGCGCCTCGATGCGTCCAGATAGGGTGCGCGGCGGCGTCGAAAGAGGAGGAGAGGGAGATGGCGGAGCGAGCTGCATTGGTTACCGGGGCCTCGAGCGGGATCGGCCTGGCGATCGCGCGCACCCTGGGCGAGGAGGGCTACGCCCTGACCGTCTCCGCCCGCCGCCCCGAGAAGCTCGAGGAGGCCGCTGCGGGCCTGCGCGCCGACGGCTTCGAGGTCCAGACCGTCGCCGCCAACATGACCGACGAGGACGACGTCCTCGCCGTCTTCGCCGCCCACCGGGAGGCCTACGGCCGCCTCGACGTCCTCGTCAACAACGCCGGGGTCGGGATCGGGGCGCCGATGGAGGAGATCCAGACCAAGCACCTCGACATGCAGCTCGCGGTCAACCTGCGGGCGCTGATCCTCGGCACCCGCGAGGGCCTGCCGCTGCTGCGCGAGGCCGGCGCCGAGCACGGCAAGGCGCTGATCGTCAACACCGCCTCGATCGCCGGCAAAGGCGGCCAGGCCTGGCTCTCGATCTACGCCGCGACCAAGGCCGCGGTGATCAACTTCACCCAGTCGACCCACCGCGAGGCGGGCGGCGCCGGGATCCAGTGCACGGCGCTGGCCCCCGGCTTCGTCGACACGCCGATGACCGAGTTCGCCAAGGGCCAGGTCCCGGCCGAGCAGATGATCCAGCCCGCCGACCTCGGCGAGGCGGTCCGCTTCCTGCTCCACACCTCGCCCAACTGCCACGTGCCGGAGATCGTCTTCACCCGCCCCGGCGAGGGCCGACCTCCCTGAGCACCCGCTCCCTGCGGGTCCTGGTCGCCGCCTTCGGCGACCCCGGCCACGCCTTTCCGGCGATCGCGCTGGGACGGGCGCTGGCGGGGCGCGGCCACGAGGTCGTGGTCGAGACCTGGGAGGAGCGGCGGGCGGCGGTCGAGGGCGCCGGGCTCGGCTTCGCCGCGGCCGAGGAATACCGGATGTTCCCGCCGCCGGAGCCCGACTCCGACGACGGCCAGCACGCCGCCGAGGCGGCGCGGGCGCTGCTGCCGCTGCTGGAGGAGATGCGCCCGCACGTCGTCGTCAGCGACATCCTCACCCTCGCCCCGGCCCTGGCCGCCGAGCGCGCCGGGGTGCCGCTGGCGACCCTGATCCCCCACATCTACCCGGTGGTCGAGCCCGGGCTGCCGTTCTTCGCGATCGGCCTGCGGCCGCCGCGGACGCCGGTCGGGCGGGCGGTCTGGCGGGCGGGACAGCGGGCGCTCAACGTCGGGCTCGAGCACGGGCGTCGCGACCTCAACCTGCAGCGCGAGCGGCTCGGCCTGCCCCCGGTCGAGCGCTTCCACGGCGGCATCAGCCCCGACCTGGCGCTGGTCGCGACCTACCCCCAGCTCGAGTACCCGCGGCGCTGGCCGGCCGGGCGTCGAGGTGACCGGGCCGATGACCTTCGAGGTGCCCCACCCGGAGATCGAGCTGCCGCCGGGGGACCGGCCCGCTGGTCCTGGTCGCCCCCAGCACCGCCCACGACTCCGACAACCACCTGGTCCGCACGGCGCTGGCGGCGCTGGCGGAGGAGCCGGTACGGGTCGTGGCGACGACCAACCGCGTCGTCCCCCAGCGCCCGATCGAGGTCCCGCCCAACGCCGTCCTCGTCGACTGGCTCAGCTACAGCCAGCTGATGCCGGCCGCCTCGCTGGTCGTCTCCCACGGCGGCCACGGCACCGTCGCCCGCGCGCTCGGCGCCGGCACCCCGGTCCTGATCTGCCCGATCACCGGCGACATGAGCGAGACCGCGATGCGGGTCGCCTGGGCCAAGGCCGGCCTCTCGCTGCCCTGGCGCCTCTGCCGGCCCGGGCCGCTGCGCTGGGCGGTCCGGCGCATCCTCGGCGATCGCTCGTTCGCCGCCCACGCAGGCAGATCGCCGCCTGGGGACGGGAGAACGACGGCGCCGAGCGCGGCGCCGAGCTGGTCGAGCGCCTCGCTCTGCAGCGGCACGGCGAGGTCGGCACCTGAGCAGTTGAGCTCCGGGGGTGGGACTCGAACCCACAACCACTCGATTAACAGTCGAGTGCTCTACCGATTGAGCTACCCCGGAATGCTTCTCTCGATCAGGACTTCCTGACTCACAGGGAATTCCCAATTGAGCGGAATTTACCGATAGACGCCGCGATCAGCTCTCGACCCGCTGGGTGTGGGCGATCCGTTCGACCAGGGCGGCGCGCTCGCGGCTGAGCTCGGCGCGCCGCTCGTAATCGTCGCGTTCGCCGGCGGCGGCGATCTCGGCCTCGAGGCGGCGCTGCTCGAGCAGCAGGAAGTTCAGCTCCATCGACTCGTGCGAGGCGGGCTCATCGTGGGCGATCATCACCAGCTCGCTGATCAGCCCGGCCAGCTCGGCGTCGTCGTGCGGCAGGTTCGAAGCCGGGTCCTGCGGGTGCTCGCGCAGCCAGACGGCCGCGCGCAGCCCGGTCGGCGAGAGGTGGGCGTCGGTGAGGCGGGCCAGGTACTCCCTGCCCTCGTCGGGCAGGGCGATGCACATCGCCAGCAGCGCCCGCTCGCGGCGCTCGCGCGAGGTCAGCTCCGCCGCCCGTCGCGGCGCCGCCGGCTCCGCGACCGGGCGCCGGCGCCTGCTCGGGGCCGCCGCTGACCGGAGAGGCGGCCACCATCCGACCCATCACCATCGCCGGCTCGAGGTCGAGCCGCTCCGCCACCTGGCGCACGAGGTCGTCGCGGCTCGCCGTCTCCCCCATCGCGGCCAGGATCGGCGCCACCTCGCCCAGCGCCCGGTCGCGCTCCGCCGGCGAGGCGACATCGGTGCGGTCGAGCACGAGCCCGACCTGGAACGCGTTCAGCTCGACCGCGGCGTCGACCAGCGCCCGGAAGCGCTCGGCGCCGCCGGGCTCGGCCATCATCTCGGCCGGGTCCTCGCCGGCCGGCATCGCCGCCACCCGCAGCCGCATCTTGCGCCCGGCCGCGACCCGCTGAGCCCGCAGCATCGCCTCCTGGCCGGCCGAGTCGGCATCGAGCGCCAGCACCACCTCCTCGACCATTCCCGAGAGCGTCGCCACCTGCTCGCCGGTGATCGCCGTGCCCATCACCGCGACCGCCTCCTCGACCCCGGCCTGGTGCAGGGCCAGCACGTCGGTGTAGCCCTCGACGACGACGGCCCGGCTCGCCTTGGCGATCGCCGCTTTGCCCATGTCGACGCCGTAGAGCAGCTGGCTCTTGTGGAAGAAGTCGGTCTCGGCGGTGTTGACGTACTTGGCGCCCTGGTCGGAGCGCATCGCGCGGCCGCCGAAGCCGAGGGTGCGGCCGCGGCGGTCGCGAATCGGGAACATGATCCGCGAGCGGAAGCGGTCGTACTCGCCCCCTCCCCGCCCCCGCTGGACGAGGCCGACGCCGCGCAGCTCCTCGACGCGGAAGCCGGCCTGCTGGCCGCGCACCAGGATCTTGTCCCAGGCGCTGGGCGCATAGCCGACGCCGAAACCGCGCAGGACCTCCTCCCCCAGCCCGCGCTCGGCGAGGTAGTCGCGTGCCTTCGCGGCCTCCTGCGACTCCCAGAGGAAGTTGGCGTAGAAGGTCGAGGCGCGCTCCAGCAGCTGCTCGAGCCGGCGCCGCTGCTGCCGCCGCGCCTCCGCCCGCGGGTCCTCCCGCTCGCGCTCCAGCTCGACCCCATAGCGGTCGGCCAGTAGCTCGACCGCCTCGGCGAAGCCGAGCCCCTCCTTCTCCTCGACGAACTTGATCACGTCCCCGCCCACGCCACAGCCGAAGCAGTGGTAGAGCTTCTCCTGCGCGTCGACCGAGAACGAGGGCGTGCGCTCCTCGTGGAAGGGGCAGAGACCGACCCAGCGCGCACCCTGGCGGCGCAGGTCGGTGTGGGCGGAGACGACCTCGACGATGTCGGCCGTCTGCTTCAGGCGCTCCAGGCTCTCGGGTGAGATCAGCGCCATCAGAACCGGGCCTCTTCGGGCACCGTCAGTTCGGTGAACTTGGCGATGCAGAAGCGGTCGGTCATGCCGGCGATGTAGTCGGTGACGCGCTGCGCGTCGCCGGCCCGCGGATCCCATTCCGGAACCTCCTCCGGATGATCGAGGTAGTGGTCGAAGAGGCCGCGCATCGTGCGCGCCACCCTCTCGTGCTCGCGCGCGGTGTCGGGGCCGAGGTAGACGCGGTCGAACATGAACTTGCGCAACCGCAGCATCGCGCCGCCGATCTCCCGCCCCTGGACGACGTCGCCGGCGTCCTCGGAGTGCTCGACGATGTCGCGGACGAGGGTGTCGATGCGCTGCGAGCCGGTCGGACCCAGCAGCTCGATCTCCGCCGTCGGCAGGTCCCCGGGCCGGATGATGCCGGCGCGCAGGGAATCGTCGATGTCGTGGTTGATGTAGGCGACGCGGTCGACCAGCTTGACGATCCGTCCCTCCAGGGTCGCCGGCTTGGCGGAGCCGGTGTGGTTGAGAATGCCATCGCGGACCTGCTCGGTCAGGTTCAGCCCCTGGCCGTCGCGCTCCAGCACGTCGACGACCCGCAGCGAGTGCTCGTTGTGCTTGAAGCCGCTGCCACAGCGCTCGCGCAGCGCCGTGTCCAGCGCCCCCTCCCCGGCGTGGCCGAAGGGTGGGTGCCCGAGGTCGTGGCCGAGCCCGATCGCCTCGGTCAGGTCCTCGTTGAGGCCCAGCGCGCGGGCCACCGTGCGGGCGATCCCGCAGGCCTCCAGCGTGTGCGTGAGCCGGGTCCGGTAGTGGTCGCCCTCGGGTGAGACGAAGACCTGCGTCTTGTGCTTGAGGCGGCGGAAGGACTTGGAGTGGACGATGCGGTCGCGGTCGCGCTGGAACGGCGTCCGCAGCGGGCTGTCCGGCTCCTCGGTCACTCGCTGTGCCGGATAGGAGCGAGTCGCGCCCGGAGCGAAGACCTCCTCCTCCCAGGCGCACACCCGATCCTCAAACGTCACCGCTGCGTCCATCCGTCGATCCTAAGGCCGGTCCCGGTAGGGGTGGGGCGTCTTGCACTTTTTGCGCGCCACGCAGCGGGCGCCAGCAAGTTCAGCTCTGTTCGCAAAAAGTTAAGCGGAACCCCTGCCGGGACCGGCCCTCACGCCGCGGATCGCAATTGGACGTGGGCATGATGCTCGAGGGTCTCGCCGACCGCCCGCTCGACCTGACGCAGCGTCAGCGGCTCGGCCGGCGGCGCCTCCGCCAGCGGCTGGGCCAACGCCTCGACCATGAAGCGGTGCGCCCCCTCGGAGAGGCCGAAAGAGCCGGCTTCGCAACCGGCGCAGACGACGCCGCCGGCCGCACCGGAGAACCCGGCTAGGTGCCCGGCCTCGCCGCAGCGGGCGCAGGAAGCGAGCTCGGGGGCGAACCCGGCGACCATCGCCAGCTTGAGCCGGAACGAGAGCGCCACCTCAAGCCCGGCGGCATCCGGCTGGGCCGGGTCGTCGAGCAGCGAGAGGTAGCGGCAGAGCAGGTTGTAGGCGGGCTGGTTGGGCTCAGCCGAGTCGAGCAGCCGCAGCACAGCGTCGCAGGCGCGGGCGGCGGCGCTCAGGGCAGGGCCGGAGGAACGCAGTCGCGGGTAGCCGTCGAGAGTCGTTGCGCCGGTGACCGTCATCAGGTCGCCGCGCCCTTCGTGGAGGATGAGGTCGAGCCGGAAGAACGGCTCCAGGCGACCGCCGAAGCGGGACTTCGGCTTGCGCGCCCCCTTGGCGATCGCGCCAAACCGGCCCCGCGTCCTCGAGTAGAGGTGGAGGATGCGATCCGCCTCCCCGTAGCGGATGCTGCGCAGGACGACTGCCTCCGTCTTGACGGTCTTTCCGGCCACAAGATCAAAGGTGACCGACGGACCGGACGTTGGGCCTCCGGAAAGTTGATGACTTTTACCCCCTATAGGGGGGTCAACTCATCAACTCTTTCGCCGCCGCGGACGGCGCCGTAGCCGCACCTGACAGCTCGGGCAGAAGTAGGTCGAGCGGCCGCCGACGACGATGCGGACGATCTCGGTGCCGCAGGAGGGACAGGGCTCGCCCTCGCGGGTGTGAACCAGGAACTCGTCCTGCATCGTCCCTTTCTCGCCGCGCCCGTCGCGGTAGTCGTCGATCGAGGAGCCGCCGTTGTCGATGCCGGCTTCCAGCGCGGCGACGACGGCATCGCGCAGCGCCTCCAGGTGCTCGGGCTTCATCGAGCCGGCGGGCGAGAGCGGGTGCAGGCGGGCGCGGAACAGGGCCTCGTCGGCGTAGATGTTGCCGACCCCGGCGACCCCCGCCTGGTCCAGCAGGAAGGACTTGAGCGGGGCCGTGCGCCCGGAGGCCATCCCGCCCAGGGCCTCGGCGGTGAACTCCGGCGAGAGCGGCTCCACCCCGACCCTCCCCGCGAAGCGCGCCTCGAGGTCGACGTCATCGATCAGGAAGGCCTCGCCGAAGCGGCGGGGATCGGTGAACCAGACCTCGCGACCGTCGTCGAGGACGAAACGGGCACGCAGGTGGCGTTCCTCGGTCGAGCGCTCGGCCTCGTACAGCCGCCGCCCCTCGGAGGGGTCGAGCACGTCCCCGCCCTCGACCAGGACCAGGTTCCCGGTCATCCGCAGGTGCATGACCAGCGTCCGCCCGCCATCGAGCGCCAGCAGCAGGTACTTGCCGCGCCGCCCCAGCCCCTCGATCGTGCGCCCACTGACGGCCCCGCCGAGCTCATCCGGCGCCACCGGCCGCGACCAGCGCCCGTCCAGCACCTCCAGCTGCTCGATCCGGCGCCCTTCCAGCTCCGGCTCGAGCTGGCGCACCACCGTCTCAACCTCAGGCAGCTCGGGCATGCGCGGAGCCTAAGGGCCTGTCCCGATAGGGGTGGAGCGTCTTGTACTTTTTCGCCGCGAGGAATCCCTCGGACGGCGACAGGCGCCCCTCGAAAAAGTTAAGCGGAACCCCTATCGGGACAGGCCCTCAGCCCTCACTTGCCCGCGGATGTGCCTGAAAGTAGACCTCCTTGAGGCGGTCGCCGGAGAGGTGCGTGTACATCTGCGTGGTCGAGATGTCGGCGTGACCGAGCATCTCCTGCACGGCACGCAGGTCGCAGCCGCCGGCGAGCAGGTGGGTGGCGAAGCTGTGGCGCAGCGTGTGCGGGCTCATGCGGCCGGAGAGGCCGGCGTCGCGGGCGTGCTTCTGGACGATCTTGTAGAGGCCCTGGCGGGTCAGCGGGCCGCCGCGGAAGTTGACGAACAGCTTCGGCTCATGGCGATCGCCGACCAGCTTCGAGCGTCCCCCGCGCAGGTAGGCGTTGATCGCCGCGATCGCCTGGCGGCCGAGCGGGACCACGCGCTCCTTCGAGCCCTTGCCGCGGGCACGCAGGAAGCCCTCGTGGGTGTCGACGTCCGCCGGCTCGAGCCCGATCGTCTCCGAGGCCCGCAGCCCGCACGCGTACATCACCTCCAGCAGCGCCCGGTCGCGCAGCGTCGTCGGCTCGCTGCCGCGCGGCGCCGCCAACAGCTTCTGCACCTCGGAGTAGTTGAGGACCTGCGGCAGCTTCCTGGCCCGGCGCGGCGCGCTCAGGGCCGCCGTCGGGTCGTCGCCGATCAGCTCGTCGCGGCGCAGGTGCTTGTAGAAGGAGCGCAGGCAGGCGGCCTTGCGGTGGATCGTCGCCGCCGAGCAGGCCGGGCGCCCCTCCCCCGTCGCCAGCTCGGCCAGAAAGTCGGCAACGTCGGCCGGGCGCGCCTCCAGTGCGTCGCGCTCGTGGGCGGCAAGGTATTCGCCGTACTGGAGCAGGTCAGTGCGGTAGGCGTTGAGCGTGTTGCGCGAGAGCCCGCGCTCCAGCTCCAGGTAGGAGAGGAAGTCGAGGACGAGGCTCGCGAAGCGTGCGTCGGCTCCCGGGGTGGCGGGCTTTGAGGGCACGGCGGGTTTGACGGCGATTGCCATGACGCAGGGTTCTCGGCGTCGAGGCCCAGACCTTTCGGCGCAAGCGGTGGCCCACCGAAGCGGCGGCCCGCGGGTCCTGTCGTCGCGGCATCCCCCACGGTGCTCGCCGCTGGACGCGGCTCCGCGCCGCGGGGGACCCCCGCCACGACGCCACCCGCGGGAGGAGCGTCAGCGAACTCCAGCCCGTTCACCGAGAACGTGACCAGCCGCCAAAGGGGCTGCGAAGAAGAGTGGATCCTCCGCGGAGCTGCGGCCCATGGTGCGCTGGGGTAGGTCCGTGACCTGGTAAGCGGCCAGGTCGGCCGGAGCGGGACGGAGTCGATGCTTGCCGGGGGCCTCTTCGAGGGCGGCGGCGATCTTGTCCTCACCCGCCGGGACGGCGACGTCGACCGGGGCGAGGAGGAGTTCGAGGACGGTGTAGGTGTGGTGGCTGACGTCGAGGTGGCGTTCGCGCGGGTCGCCGGAGGAGAGGCGTGGGGAGATCAGGGTGGGCATCCGCAGCGAGAGCGCGGCGTGGGCGCTGTCGAGGGCGGCCATGCCGCCGTGGCCGAACTCGGTCGCCGAGCCGATGATGCCGGGGCCGGGGCCGACCAGCACCGCATCCCAGCCGAGGCGGTTCGCGGCCGCGTCGAGGGCTCCGACCGTGCTGAGGGCGTCGTGCTCGCCGCCGTAGGCGGGTGCAGCGGCGATGTGACCGCAGAGCAGATCGCGCTCGCGCAGCTGCACCACGTCGCGCGAGAGCGAGCCCGGCAGCGCCCCGCCGCCGGTCTGCACGAAGCCGGCGCGGATACCCGGAGCGGCCTGAGTCGCTGACCACGCCGCCGGCGCCAGGTGCCCCTGAAGCGGCAGGACAAGCACCGGCACATGGACCGAGGCGGCGCCGGACACGGCGGCCTCCGCGGGCTCGTCGGCCCGCTCCAGACCCTCGACCGGCTCCACCGCGTGCTGGAGCGAGGTGTAGTTGAGCTTGATCACGTGCGCGTCGCCGGAGGCGACGGGCACCCCGAGCCCCCGCGTGAGGTTGACGTGGACGACGTCGAAGCCGCCGGAGCCGAGCCCGAGGTCGAGCGCGGCGACGTTGACGACCACCTCGTCGCCCTCGCGCATCTCCCCCAGCAGGATCGTGTCGGCCCAGGCGGGCCGGCGTTCGCTCTCGACCTCGACCGTGAGCGGGTCGGCGGAGACGACGACTCCGCGGCGCAGCCTCAAGCGAGCGCTCACGCCTCGCCCGGATCGGCGGCCTCGCCGGCCGCGAAGGCGTCGACGATCCCTTCGCAGACTTCGAGCATCTTCTCGAGGCCGGCCGCCGGGACGTGCTCGGCGGCGGTGTGCACCGCCTCGGTCCCGTTGGCCAGCAGCACGCAGTCGAAGCCGTCGAGGCGGAAGGCGTTGGCGTCGCTGCCGCCACCGATCGCCGCCCGCGCCGGCTCGACGCCGGCGCTTCGCAGCCCCGCCTCCGCCAGCCCCAGGGCGGCCGAGGACGAGGGGACCTCGTAGCCGCGGAACAGCTCTTCGAGGCGGACGTCGACGTCGCAGCCGTGCTCACTGGCCCCCCAGGCGCAGGCGTCGGAGATCTGGCCCGCCACCTCGGCGGCCCTCCCTGCATCGAGGCTGCGCGCCTCCGCCTGGATCCAGCAATGGCCGGGGACGACGTTGCCCGAGGTGCCGCCCTCGATCAGGCCGACGTTGGCGGTCGTCCCCTCGTCGAGCCGTCCCAGCTCCATTCGCGCGACCGCCGCGGCCGCTGCCGCGATCGCGCTGCTGCCGTCCTCGGGCCGGATCCCCGCGTGCGCCTCCACCCCGATGAAATCGGCGAGGACTTTCTGCTGGGTCGGGGTAGCGACGATCACCTCGCCGACCGGGCCGGCGTGGTCGAGGACGAAGCCGGCGCGCGAGCGCAGGACCGAGGTGTCGAAGGCCTTGGCTCCGCGCAGGCCCTGCTCCTCGGCGACGGTCAGGACCAGCTCGATCCCGACCGGCGGCGGCTCGGCGGCGTAGCGCGCGACCAGCTCCATGAAGACCGCCACCGCCGCCTTGTTGTCGGCGCCGAGGATCGTCTCGCCGCGGCTGCGGAAGACGCCTTCGTCCTCGACGACCTCTACCTGGCCCCGATGGGGAACGGTGTCGAGATGGGCGCAGAACATCAGCCACTCCTGCGAGCGCCCCGGCAGGCGCCCCAGTAGGTTCCCCGCTCCCGCTTCGGCCGGCCCGGCGGCCTCGTCCTCGCTCACCTCGAGGCCGAGCGCCCGCAGCTCCGCGGCGACGGTGTCGGCGATCTCGCGCTCCTCCCCGGTCGGCGAGCGGATCTCGCAGAGCCGGACGAACGTCTCAAGAAGGCGCTGGCTCACGCGCAGAGGCTAACCGGGGACCGGTGACGAGGCCCAAAGGCTGCCGGGCAAGGACACAGGAAGCCCGAATACAGCGCTATTTGGGCGACCGAGGACGCTGGATGGCGGCCTCTGGGGCCGTCACCTCCAGCTCCGCCCCGTTCGCGGGCTTGGTGCCCGCGTGGCTCGCGGCGGCGCCGACGAACTCGCGGAACAGCGGCTCGGGCCGGTTGGGCCGGGAGTTGAACTCCGGGTGGTACTGCGAGGCGACGAAGAACGGGTGGTCGGGCAGCTCGACCATCTCGACCAGGCGCTCGTCCGGGGAGGTGCCGCCGCAGACCAGGCCCTCGTCTTCGAGCCGGCGCCGCAGCTGGTTGTTGACCTCGTAGCGGTGGCGGTGGCGCTTGTAGATGACGGCCTCGCCGAAGATCTCGCGCGCTTTCGTCCCCTCGTGCAGCTTCACCGGGTCGGCCCCGAGCCGCATGGTGCCGCCCATGTCGGAGACCTCCTTCTGCTCCGGCAGCAGGTCGACGACCGGGAACGGCGTCTCCGGATCGAACTCGGCCGAGTTGGCGCCGTCCATGCCGGCCACCGTGCGGGCGAACTCGACGACGGCGATCTGCATCCCGAGGCAGATACCCAGATAGGGGATCGATTTTTCACGGGCAATCCGTGCCGCCTGGACCTTGCCCTCGATCCCGCGCTCGCCGAAGCCGCCCGGGATCAGGATCCCGTCCATGCCCTCGAGCTGCTCGGGGTCGAGGTTCTCGGAGTCGACCAACTCGACCCTGACGCCGACCCCGTGGTGGAAGCCGCCGTGCTCGAGCGCCTCGATCACCGACTTGTAGGCGTCGGCCAGTTGCACGTACTTGCCGACGACCGCGATCCTGACCTCGCCGTTGGCCGAGTCGGCGCGGCGCACCATCGCCTCCCACTCGGCCAGGTCCGGGGAGGGCGCCTCCATCCCGAAGTGGTCGAGGACGAGGTCGTCGACGCCCTCGGCGCGGAAGACAAGCGGCACCTTGTAGATGTTGTCGACGTCGTGGGCGGAGATGACGCCGTCGACGGGAAGGCTCGCGAAGAGGGCGATCTTGCTGCGGATCTCGCGGTCGAGCCGGCCCTCGGAGCGGCAGACCAGCGCGTGCGGCTGGATCCCGATCCGGCGCAGCTCGTTGACCGAGTGCTGGGTCGGCTTCGTCTTCAGCTCGCCCGCGTGGCCGACGTAGGGCACCAGGGTGAGGTGGACGAACATGCTCCGCTTCGGCCCGAGGTCGGTGTAGAGCTGGCGGATCGACTCCAGGAACGGCAGCGACTCGATGTCGCCGACGGTGCCGCCGATCTCAGTGATCACGAAATCGACCGCCTGCGACTCGGCGACGATCAGGATGCGCTGCTTGATCTCGTTGGTGATGTGCGGGATCACCTGCACGGTGGCGCCGAGGTAGTCGCCGCGCCGCTCGCGCTTGATCACCGAGTTGTAGACGGCCCCGGCGGTGACGTTGGAGGCGCGCGAGGTGTTCTCGTCGGTGAAGCGCTCGTAGTGGCCGAGGTCGAGGTCGGTCTCCGCCCCGTCCTCGGTGACGAAGACCTCGCCGTGCTGGAACGGGCTCATCGTCCCCGGATCGACATTGATGTAGGGGTCGAACTTCTGCATCTGAACCCGGTAGCCGCGAGAGGCGAGCAGGCGGCCGATCGAGGCCGCGGCGATCCCCTTGCCGAGCGCCGACACCACTCCCCCGGTGACGAAAATAAACCTGGTGTCGCCTTTGTGGGAGGGATTCATGCTCTGCCGAGCGAGTCTAGCCAGCGCAGTGGCGGAACCGAATCGATCGTCGCCGAAATAGAACGCAACTCGCCGTAAATCGTCAGCGCCGCGACGATCGCGAGGGCGACCAGCCGCCCCTCACCGCCGAGCACGGTCAGGAGCCAGACCCCGGCGATCGCGCCGATCAGGTTGGAGCCCGTGTCCCCCAGCATCGCCCGCTCGCGCAGCGTCAGCCAGGCGCCGACCAGAACCGGCCCGGCGAAGATCCCCAGCAGTTCGAACGGGGCGAAGGTCCAGGCGCCGAGACAGAGCCCGGCCGCGAGCAGCGCCAGCCCCTTCTCGGCCCGCCCCGGCCGCAGGTCGAGCAGGTTGCCCAGGTTGGTGGCAAGGATCAGCAGCGCCACGTCGGCGATGTAGCGCCAGTCCTCCAGCCCCCGGCCGGAGACCACGTAGGCGGCGAGCGCCAGCGCCCCGATCGCCTTGATCGCCCCGGTCGAGAGGCTGCCCTCGCGCAGCGCCCGCCAGTGCCCGCGCCAGCCGCGCGGGGTCGCCGCCGCGGCCCCCTGGCCAAGTGAGTCGTCGAGGAAACCGAGGAAGGCGATGCCGAGCAGGTAGGGCAGCCAGCGCCGCAGTTCGGGGTCAAGCAGGTCAAGATCGGCGCGGTCGTTGAGGAAGGCGAGTGGGGCCAGCGCCACCAGCGCCGCCGTCGCCAGCACGGCGCCCAGGGGGAAGGCGAGCGTGGCGCCACGATAGTTCTCCCGCACCAGGCCGGCGTCGCGCAGGCCGCGCGCGCCGGCCGGGACCAGCAGCAGCGAGAGCACCACTGCCAGCGGGAAGCCGACCCAGTACACCTCAGCTGCCCTGGGTCAGCAGGTCCGGCAGCAGCCGGTCGGCGCTGCCCTTTACCCCGAAGCTGCCCTCCGCCCCCAGCAGGGAGAAGACCAGCGCCAGTTGGCCGGCGGTCAGCTCGACGTCGTCGACGCTGGAGAGGTCGTTGCCCTGGAAGAAGGAGATCGACGACGGTTCCGCGGT
This sequence comes from uncultured Thermoleophilia bacterium, assembly GCA_963720455.1. Classification (GTDB taxonomy): domain Bacteria; phylum Actinomycetota; class Thermoleophilia; order Solirubrobacterales; family 70-9; genus VAYN01. Next base: position 900,176 of record OY970392.1, read on the forward strand.
CGAGGCCTCGACTCCCACCGCCGGAGTCCGCGTCGCCGTGATCCCGCCCATCAAGCCGCTTTCGAGCGTGCCCGCGGTGGTCCGCTGCACCGGCCCCATGTCCTGGGGCTGGTTGCGCACCACGATCACCCCGTCGAGGGCGCCGAAGGTGCCGCTGGCGCGGGAGAAGAGATGGCCGCGGACGACCTCGGGCAGGGTGCCGCCGAGCACCAGCTGGCGCCCCAGTCCGGCCCCGAGCGCGGTCAGCGAATCCGGGTTGCGCCGCAGGTCGGCGAAGCGGGTCTTGGCGAGGTCTTCGGCGAGACCGTTGAGGTCGACCGGCTCGCGCACGACGCCCACCCCGACCAACCTGGCGCCGGTCGGCCCCAGCGCCTCCTCGACCGCGTCGGTGTCCTCACTCGGCAACCCGCCGAGGGCGACGATCGCAACTCGCTTGCCCTCCAGCCTGTCGCGGGTCAGTACCGGGTAGACGCGGTCGGCGAACTCGTTCGCCTGGCCGAGCTGCCCGTTCAGCTCGTCGCTGCGCGAGCGCGCGTCCTGGAGGTTGTCGACGAGGCTGCTCTCGAGGTTCTTGCGGGTGCTGTCCAGCGCGTCGCCGCCGAACTCGGCGCCGATCAGGATGCCGATCGCCAGGGCGAGGAAGACCGCGATCAGCGAGGTGGCGTGGTAGCGGGCGCTGTAACCCATCAGCGGCCGAAGGCTAGATGGTCGCCGCGGCGCTCGCTACAGGCCAAGCCAGATGCGGATCTTCAGCCAGACCAGTTCGAAGACGTCGTTCAGCGCCGGCGAGGTGATCACGAGGATCGTCAGCAGGATCGCGAATGCGACGAGGATGAAGCTGATCGGGGCCAGGGTCGAGCTCGGGTTATAGAGCCGGCTCACCCCCTTGGCGTCGACCAGGCGCTCGCCGATCCGCAGCCGGGTGAGGAAGGTCGAGGACATGCCGCCGCGCTTGCGGTCGAGGAACTCGATCAGGTTGAAGTGGGCGCCGACGCTGACGATCAGCGTCGCTCCCTTCTCGAAGGCCATCAGCATCGCCACGTCCTCGCTGGTGCCGGCGGCGGGTACGACCGTGTGCGGCAGACCGGCCGCGACGAGGCGCTCGCAGCCGGGGGCGCGGCCGTCGGGGTAGGCGTGGACGACCAGCTCGGCGCCGCAGGCCAGCGCCGCGTCGCTGGCGGAGTCCATGTCGCCGAGGATCATGTCCGGCTTCAGCCCGGCTTCCAGCACGCCGTCGGCGCCGCCGTCGACAGCGACGATCAGCGGCCGCACGTCGCGGATGTAGGCGCGCAGCGCCTTCAGGTCGCGGCGGTGGCGGTCGCCGCGGACGACGATCAGGACGTGGCGATCGCGGAAGGAGGCCCGCGGTGTTGGGGAACTCGACGGTGCCGGTCAGCAGGTCGGTCTCCTGGCGCACGTGGGCGACCGTGTTCTCGGCGAACTCCGCCAGCGCCTCGTCGATCCGCTCGCGCTGCTGCTCGAGCTGGCCTTCCAGCTCCTCCGTCCCGAGCACGCGGCCCCGCAGCACTTCCTGGTCGGCGATCATCACCTTGCCGCCGTCGATCCGGACCCTGTCGCCGTCTTTCAGCAGCTCGAAGAGGCCGGCGCCGGGAGCGTCGATCAGGCGGACGCCGGCGTGGGCCAGCATCAGCGGGCCCGCGTTCGGATAGCGCCCATCGCTCGACTGCGACGCATTCAGGACCGCCGCGACCCCTGCTTCGATCAGCTCCTCGGCAGCGATCCGGTCGACGTTGACGTGGTCGATGACGGCGACGTCGCCCGGGCGCAGGCGCTTGACCAGGTGCTTGGTCCGCTCCCCGAGCCGGGCCGTACCTTCGATCGGCGCTTCCGGGCGCACACCGTTGCGACGTCCGAGCAGCGCAGGGAGGCGACGGCGACTGGCGGTGGCCACCACTTCAGATTAGGCCACGGAGCGGGCCTCAAGGTTTCACGGCGATTGCTGTGCCTATAGCCACAGATCGTCCGCGTCGATTTGGTCAGGCGGCTGAGCAGCTCGCGTGCGTGGCGCGTGGCCGCTTTGTCGGTCTCTTCGCCACCCAGCATGCGGCGGATCTCCTCGACCACGCTCTCGCCGTCGAGGCGCTCGACCGTGGCAAGCGCCCGCTCCCCGGCCACGTCCTTCTCCAGCCGGAAGTGGACGTCGGCGAGTGAGGCGACCTGGGGCAGGTGGGTGATGCAGAGGACCTGGCGGCCCTCGCCGAGTGCTTTCAGCCGCTCCCCGACGGTGCGGGCGGTGTTGCCGCCGACGCCGGCGTCGATCTCGTCGAAGACGAGGGTGCCGGTGCCGCGCCCCTGCCCGAGCCCGCTCAGCGCCAGCATCATCCGCGAGAGCTCGCCGCCCGAGGCCGCGTCGCGCAGCGGCGCCGCCTCGATCCCGGGATTGGGAGCGAGCCGCAGCTCGACCGTCTCGCTCCCGTTGGCGCCGTAGCCCTCGGGGTGGGGCTCGAGCGCGACCTCGAGCGTTGCCCCGGCCATCGAGAGGCGCTCCAGCTCCGCCGCGACACGCTCTTCCAGCGGCCCGGCGGCCTCCGCGCGCCCGGCGCCGAGCCGCGCTCCCAGCTCCGCGCGCCGCTCTTCGGCCGCGACCAGCGCCGCCTCGGCCTCGGCCCCGCGCACCTCTGCCCCCTCCAGCCGCGTGATCTCCGCCCGGCAGCGCTCGGCATGGGCCAGCACCGACTCGACGCTGCCGCCGTGCTTGCGTTCGAGCCTGTCGATCGCCTCCAGCCGCTCCTCGATCGCGGCCAGCGCGCCGGGGTCGGCCTCCAGGCCCTCGGCGTAGTCGCGCAGCTCCGAACCGACGTCGCCGAGCTCGACGGCCAGCGCCGCGACCCGCTCGGAGATCGCGTCCAATCCGGCATCGAGTCCCGCGGCGCCCTGCAGCAGCGATTCGGCCTGCGCCAGCGCCGCCGCCGCGCCGCCGCCGTCCTCGTCGGCTCCGGCCAGGCCGGCGTGGGCACCCGCGGCCGCCTCACGCAGGCCCTCAGCGTGCCGCAACCGCTCGCGCTCGGCCGCGATCTCCGCCCGCTCGTCCGGGTCCGGCGCGACCTCCTCGATCTCGGAGAGCTCATAGCGGTAGAGGTCGAGGTCGCGCTCCCGCGAGCCCTCCGCCTCGCGCAGCTCGGCCAGCTCTGCCGCCAGCCGCCCGCACTCGCGGTGCGCCTCCCGGTAGAGCCGCCGCGTCGCCAGGTGCTCGGCGCCGGCGAACCCGTCGAGGATCTCCATCTGCGCAGAGGCGATCGTCAGCTTGCGGTGCTCGTGCTGGCCGTAGAAGGCGAGCAGCCGCCCGCCCAGGAGCTTCAGGTCGGCCGCGGCCGCGGACCGTCCGGCAACAAAAGCGCTGGTCCGCCCACCCGTCGAGACCCGCCGTCCCAACACCACCTCGTCCGCTCCGTCAGGCAGTCGTTCGGCCAGCTCGGCGAAGTCCGGCTCCCCCATCAACCCCTCAGGGAGGTCGAAGACCCCCTCGACCCAGGCCTCTCTCGCCCCCGGGCGCACGATGTGCCCTTTGGCCTTGCCACCCATCAAGAGGTCGAGCGAGTGCGCCAGAACGGTCTTCCCGGCCCCGGTCTCGCCGGTGATCGCGTTCAGTCCCTCACCAAGCCGCAGTTCGGCTCTCTCGATGAGGAGAAGGTTCTCGATTCGCAGCTCACGCAGCACGGAGTCTGTGTAGCAACGCGCGCGGACCGACTTGGCTCGGAAGCCCGCTTGTTGCGAGGGCCGGGATAGGGGTTCCGCTTAACTTTTCGAGGATCGCCGGCGGCCCTTCGAGGGTCCGAGCGCCGAAAAAGTACAAGACGCTCCACCCCTACCCCGGCCCTCGCCCTCAACCGCCTGCGGCAGACGCCCCGTCGGTCGGCTGTACGAAGTCGCGGGAGCGCACAAGGGCAAAGCCGAGCGCGGCGCCGACGAAGGAGAGGACGGCGGCGATCAGGATGATCTCGTTGAAGCCGCTGACGAAGGCTTCGTTGGATGCCTGGACGACCTTGCCGTGCAGGCCGGGAGGCGCTGCGGCTGCGGCGGCCTGTGAGCCGCCCGAGGAGACGAGTTCGCCGAGCCCGTCCGGGGCGTTCGGGAGCAGCTCGCTGAGCTTGGAGTCGACCCGGGACTGGAAGATCGCGCCGAGCGCGGCGACGCCGGTCGCGATCCCGACCTGGCGGAAGGTGGTGTTGATCCCCGATCCCATACCGGATTTCTCCACCGGGACGACAGCGATAGCCGCCTGGCCGATCCCGGGATTGGTGACGCCGATGCCGACGCCCGCGATCAGGAAGCCCGGCGAGCAGCGCGGTCCACTCAGAGCCAGCGGAGACGCCGTGCATCAGGAGCAAGCCCGACCCGACCAGCGCCAGGCCGACGCCAAGCAGGACCCGGATCGGGATCCTGTGCGAGAGCGAGCCGGCGATCGGCGAGGCGACGAACGAGAGCACCGTCAGCGGCAGGAAGCGCAGCCCCGCCTCCAGCGGCGAGAAGCCGAGCACCCCCTGCATGTAGATGGTCAGGTAGAGGAACATCGCGAACATCCCCGCCGAGAGGCCGAAGGCGACGGCGGAGACGCCGTTGAAGGCCGGCTTGCGGAACAGGTCGAGGTCGAGCATCGGGTGGTCGCTGCGCGCCTCGATCGCGATGAACGCCGCCAGCAGCGCCACCGCGCCACCCAGACAGCCGAGGATCAGCGGGCTCCCCCAGCCCTCCGGGTTGCCGCGGATCAGGCCGAAGATCAGCAGGAACAGGGCGAGCGAGAAGGTGAGGAGCGCCGGGCGCGTCGATCGGCTCCGGGTCCGCCGCGACGACGTTGGCGATCCTGCGCTCGGTGAGGAAGATCGCCACCAGGCCGATCGGGATGTTGACGAAGAAGATCCACTCCCAGCCGAGGTGCTCGGTGATGACCCCGCCGACCAGCGGCCCGATCGCGACGGCGCCGCCGATCGTCGCCCCCCAGACGCCGAACGCGGTCGCCCGATCCTTGCCGTGGAACTCCTGGCCGATCAGCGCCAGCGAGGTGGCGAACATGCCGGCGCCGCCCACGCCCTGCAGGCCGCGGGCGAGGTTCAGCAGCGTCGGGTCGCCGGCGATCCCGCAGAGGAAGGAGGCGAAGGTGAAGAGCGCGAAGCCGAGCGTGAAGACGCGGCGGCGGCCGAGCCGGTCACCGAGCGAGCCGGCCGTCAGCAGGAAGGCCGCGAGGGTCAGCGCGTAGGCGTCGACGACCCACTGCAGGCTGGAGAGGCTGGCGTCGAGTTCGCGCTGGATGTCGGGCAGGGCGACGTTGACGACCGTGATGTCCAGCAGCAGCATGAACGTCGCGATCGAGACCAGGACCAGGGTCCACCACTTGCGCTCCATCGGCGGCAACCCTAGACAACCGCCCTCGTCGGCTAACGCGGCTCTACACGGCCAGGTGGCCGAACTTCTCGCGCATGCGCTGGTAGAAGCTCGTCCCCGGCAGCTGCGCGAGGCAGCCGACCGCCTCCGCGAATCGCACCTCCAGCGCGGCGCCGGCGTCGAGGTCGGCCAGGTGGACGCCGTCGACCGCGACTTCGACCGGCTCGCGGCCCCTCGGCGTTGCCGACGTGGAGGACGTCGGCGGGGGCGACGACCAGCGCGCGGGCGGTCAGCGAGTGCGGCGAGATGTAGCTGACCGCGTACCCCTTCACTCCCCAGGCCAGGATCGGCCCCTGGTTGGCGAGGTTGTAGCCGGTGGAGCCGACCGGCGTGGCGGCGACGAGGCCGTCGCAGCGCACGTGGCCCACCTCCTCGCCGGCGATCCGGTAGCTCAGCTCGGCGACGCGGTCGTGGGGACGGCGGGCGAGGGTGATGTCGTTGAGGCCGGTCGCGGTCGTCTCGCCGACGGCCACCTCGAGGCCCGGCAGATCGACCCGCTCGATCTCACCGGCGAGGGCGCGGCGGATCCCCTCCTCGGCGCTCCTCCCGATCGACCGCGGCAAGGAAGCCGACGGTGCCGAAGTTGACCCCGAAGACCGGCACGCCGGTGCCGGCGAAGCGGCGCAGCGCGTGCAGGAGCGAGCCGTCGCCGCCCAGCACCAGGCAGAGGTCGGGCTGCTCGCTCCTCGGCGGCGAGGACCTCGACCCCCGCCGCGGCACTGCCGTGCTTGGCGAGCTCGTCCTCGGTGGCGAGGACGCGCCAGCCCGCCTCCCGCGCGACGCGCGCGACCACCGCCACCGCCTCGGTCGCGGCCGGCGGGTGCGAGTGGGTGATCAGCGCCGCGGTCTTACGGTCTTCGGCTCCGCCTCGTGGATCGCCGCTTCGAGATCGTCGACGGCGGCACCGTCGCCGCCGCACCAGACGAAGGTCTCGCGGTTGCCCTTCGGGCCCGGGGAGTCCCGAGGAGGCGAAGCCGCGCACCGGCAGCCCGAGGTCGCGGCGGCCGCGGCGACGCGCGAGGATCGCCTCGCGGCGGTCGTCGGCGTCGCGGACGACGCCGCTGCCGACCCGCTCGCGTCCGAGCTCGAACTGCGGCTTGACCATCGCCAGGACCTCGCCCCCGGGCGCGAGGCAGCGCGCGACGGCCGGCAGCACCTTGGTCAGCGAGATGAAGGAGACGTCGACCGTCGCCAGCTAGGGCGGAAAGGGCAGGTCGCTGGGCGAGAGCTCGCGTGCGTTGAGCCGCTCGATCACGGTCACGCGCGGATCCTCGCGCAGGCGCTGGTCGATCTGGCCGTAGGCGACGTCGACCGCGGCCACCCGCGCCGGCTCCCGTTGCAGCAGGCAGTCGGTGAAGCCGCCGGTGGAGGCGCCGACGTCGAGGCAGTCGCGGCCGGAGACGTCGATCCCGAGGGCATCGAGCGCGTTCTCCAGCTTGATACCGCCGCGCGAGACGAAGCGCGGCCCCGCGTCGACGATCAGCGTCGCCTCCGGCTCGACCAGCTGGCTCGGCCGCAGGGCCACCGGTCCGTCGGGGCCGACGCGCACTTCGCCCGCCCGCACCGCGCCCGCCGCGGCGGTTCGCGAGGGAAACAGTCCCCGCTCCGCCAAAACCGCGTCTATCCGCGCCTTTTTCACGCCCGCAACGCTACAGCCGACGCTCTCGCAACCAACTCCATGTTTACCGGCTCTTGAATTGGGTATGCCAAATTGATCGCCCGGTCGGGAGGCACCGGTCAAGGTCTCTGTGATCGGCCTCACACACAAATCGCACGTATGTTCGTACGCTGTTCAAGGATTCGCGTGGAGGTGCCGATGTAGGAAGCACCAAAACTTTTTGGTCGAGTCTTGCGCCGTCATATGGCCCCGATGCTTCCCACATCGGCGCCCGCGGCACAAACAGGGCTCACCCACCTCCCACCGATCCACATATATAGAGATACATATCTCTCCTCCCTGTAGTAACCCCAGAAGCGCCCCGCCTCCCCGGCGGGGCGTTTTCTGTTGTGGGGGCTTTAGCAAGCGGAATGCGCGGCATCGACCCGACAGCGGAAGCGCCTTTACTACGCATTCCAAGAGGCCAAGCGGCAGGGTGCGCTGACGATGTACTTCGAGGGAGGCATGGGACTGCCCTCGATGATTCGGCGACATTAGACGCAGCCGGTCTCCAGGTCTGGAGCGTTCGTTCAGATTTCGCTGGGGTCGATCGCCCCGACCGAAAGACCGACGAGCGCTGCAAAGCCGACGTAGATCCTCAGGGCCACATGTGCCCGCCGCCAAGCCTTGAGAATCTCAAGCCTTCCCGGATCGTCTCGCGAAACTTTGGCCAGTAGGTCATGGGCGCGCTTGAATGAAGCCGCCTCTTGGCCCGAGTAGCACTGCCGGAGCATCGTCAAAAAGCCGACGGTTGAGTCGCGAGGAGAAATCTTTTCCGAGATGATGATGTTCGAGTCGGGAGTCTTCTGGGAAACCTCGTAGCCGTTTTTGGCCGTCATGACAGTTGCGCTGGCAAGGTCTTCCGCATGACTCAGATAGCGAGCAAGGATCGCGCGATCACTGTCGCTGAGACTTCCGAGATCGGGCGGTTGAAATTCCCTTGGGTCGTCAAGGGGAAGGATGAACTGGAAGAACTTCCAGACCCAGTCCACGAAGCCGTCGCTCCCGGAGGGAAACCACCTCAGGAGCGGCGAATCCCAGCGCATCTGGATTTGCTCCTCGATGACGTAGTTCCAGCCTTTGGCGCGAACATGGATCTTGTCGTCGGAGATCGCAGAAAGGTAGCTCCAGCAACAGCACCAGTAGTCCGGCGTCAGGCAAACCCCATCGGCTCCTGCCCGCACTTGCGGGCCACGCCGCAATGGCCGTTACCCTCTCTTTATGGCTCAGGTCACCAAGCTCACCGATTCTGAGATAGAGCGACGCCGCGCAGCGGCTTCGCGGCTTCGTGGCTTGTTCGTCGACGTGGCCCCCGGCGAGAGATTGGTTGACGAGCTGATCGCGGATCGGCGCGCGGAAGCGCGGGCTGAAGGTCGCGAGGGCAAGGCCGTCAGGCGTGCCCGAAACTGAAGTCGCGGCGGTCCTCGACGCCTCAGCGTTGATGGCCGTCCTACACGATGAGGACGGGGCCGATGCGGCTGTGGAGGCAATCGCGAACGGCGCAGCGATCTCCGTCGCTAACTGGGCAGAGGTCCTGACCAAGCTCGCCGAACGTGGCCGTGACCCCGAGCAGGCAGCATCCGAAGCCCGTAAGGCCGAGGGCTCCAGGCGAGCGCTGTCGATTGAGCCCATGACGGCGGCGGACTGCATTGCGGTCGCTCGCCTGCGACTGACGACCAAGGCCCAGGGACTTTCGCTGGCAGACCGAGCCTGCCTGGCGCTGGCGGAACGCCTTGACGTTCCAGCCGTGACGGCGGACCAGGAATGGGCCAAGGCAGACGTTGGGGCTGAGGTTCAGCTAATCCGCTGAGCCCGGACGGTCGCAGTTCTCTCCTCCCTGTAGTAACCCCAGAAGCGCCCCTCCTCCCCGGAGGGGCGCTTTCTGTTGTGGAGGGCTTTAACGCAGTCCCGGCCCTACGCGGCAACGTGCTCGCCAGCCGTCGGCCTCGTGGTGGTAGATGATGCGAACGGTTTCCATGTAGTCCCCCATGGCGCAGACTCAGAGTAGCTTCCGCGCTGGCGCCGGAGTCTCCCCCATAATCCCTGCATGACGCGCAGGCGGGGATTGATCGCCTCGGCGATCGCGACGGTGGCGTTGCTGCTGGCGATGTCGCCGGCGGATGAGCGGATGCAGGACACCGGTGGGCCGGGGATCGTGCCCTTCGAGCTGGCGGGCGGTCAGGACCGGGCCGACGAGATCCTCGCCGAATGGGGCGAGGACGGGCAGGACGCCGCCCGCGAGTCGCTCTGGATCGACTTCGCGTTCCTGCTCGCCTACGGGACCTTCCTCACGCTCGCGCTGGCGGCGACCCGCGATCTTGCCGGAGCTCGCGGCTGGCGTCGCCTGGCCGGGATCGGGGGGATCGTGGTCTCCTTCGGCGCCCTCGTCGCGGCCTTCGACGCGCTCGAGAACGTCTGCCTGCTGCTGACGCTCGACGGAGCCGGCTCCGCCTTTCCCGTCCTGGCGACGATCTTCGCCGCCTGCAAGTTCATCCTCCTGGCGGTGGCGATCGCCTACCTGCTCGCCGGCCTGGCAATGCGGATGCGCGGCCGCGGGCAGGCCGCGCCTTCCATTTAGGGAGTTAGGCCGGCAGTTCCTCGGCCGGGCCCATCGGGTGCAGCTCACCCTTGATCAGCGCCTCGGTGCGGAGGTGGGCGATCGCCCGGTACTCGGCGGAGCCGATCATCTCGAGGAAGGCCTGGCGGGTCGGGTATTCGACCAGGGCGACGAGGTCCCAGGAGTCCTCGCCGAGCAGGGCCGGCGCCGGCTCCCCGGCCCAGACGATGCGGCCGCCAGCCTTCTCGAGCAGCGGAGCGACGGCGGCGCCGTACTCCATGTAGCGCTCTTTGCCGCCATCGGGCTGGAAGGCGAGGAGGTTCAGCATCACGACGGGCGTACCGTCGTCGGCACGCGCCGAGAAGGCGGCGAAACCCTCTTCGTTGATCGGCTCGGGCTGAGCTGAGGCCTCCACGGCCGGCGAGTATATGGTCGCCGCGTATTTCCTCCTAAGGTGGCGGCATGACGCGAACCGCGGTCATCACCGGCGCCTCCAGTGGGATCGGCGCGGCCACCGCCAGGGTGCTGGCGGCGAACGGGTTCGAGGTCGTGCTCGGAGCGCGGCGCCTGGACCGGTTGCAGGACCTGGCAGCCGAGGTAGGCGGAAGAGCGATCGCCCTCGACGTGGCCGACCCGGAGTCGGTGCGGGAATTCGTCGCCGACCTCCGGCGCTGCGACGTGCTCGTCAACAACGCCGGCGGGGCACTGGGCCTGGCGCCGGTCGGCGAGTCCGACGAAGAGCAGTGGCAGCAGATGTTCGAGGCCAACGTGCTCGGCACGATGCGGATGACGCGGGCGCTGCTGCCGGCGCTGGTCGAGTCGGGGGACGGACACGTCGTCGGCGTCACCAGCATCGCCGCCTTCGAGTCCTACCGCGGCGGCGCCGGGTACACCGCGGCAAAGCACGCGCAGCGCTCGCTGCTGCGGGTGCTGCGGCTCGAGCTGCTGGGGCGGCCGGTGCGGGTGACGGAGATCGCGCCGGGCATGGTCGAGACGGAGTTCTCGCTGGTGCGCCTCGGCGGCGACGAGGAGGCCGCTGCCCGCGTCTATGAGGGGATGACGCCGCTGCGGGCCGAGGACGTCGCCGAGTGCATCCGCTGGGCGATCGCGCAGCCACCGCACGTGAACGTCGATGAGATCGTCGTCCGCCCCCGCGACCAGGCCGGCGCCACCGAGGTCCATCGCGGATGAGCGACGTGCTGCCCGACACGCTGCGGCCGGGATTGAGCGTGGTCTTCTGCGGCACCGCCGCCGGCGCCGCCTCGGCCAAGGCCAGGGCCTACTACGCCGGCCCCGGCAACGCCTTCTGGCGAACCCTCCATGCCATCGGCCTGACGCGGGTGCAGCTGGCGCCATCCGAATATGAGCGGCTGGCGGGGTTCGGGATCGGACTGACGGACGTCTGCAAGGTGCTGCACGGGTCCGACGCCGAGGTGGGCATGGCCGAGTTCGACGTCGACGGGTTGCAGGCGCGGATCGCGACGGCGGAACCCACCTACCTAGCCTTCAACGGCAAGAACGCCGCCCGGGGCGCACTGGAGCGCCCGGTCGAGTTCGGCCCCCAGGAGAAGCAGATCGGCGGCGCCACGGTCTGGGTGCTGCCATCGACTTCGGGAGCCGCACGGCGCTACTGGGACATCGGGCCCTGGGAGGACCTGGCCCGGGCCTGCCTGGGCACCCGGGAGGACTCCGTCTAGTTACTCGTCCTCTTCGCGGGCCGGGTCGTCGCCGGGCCAGCGACCGATCAGGGCGGCAAAGCCGGTGCGGGCGCCGCGGTCGGTGACGCCTTTGGCGAGGCGGAAGATCGCTCCCTCGATCGCCAGCGCGGCCAGCAGCTTCAGGATCGGAGCCTCGCGGTCGTCCGGCTCCGGCGGGTCCTCGTCGTCGATCACGGCCCAGAGGCGCTCGAAGATCTTCTGCGCGGCGAAGCCGGCGAGCAGGCCGGCGGCGATGCTGAACGGGGCGAAGAGGATCTTCATCTCGGCCCTACGCTACCCCTCACGGCAGCTTCGCAACCCGCCTCGGCGCGCGCAGGGCGGAGAAATCGCCGTGGTCGCGCATCGCCTCGGCGGCGTCCGCCATCGATTCAAACGCGGTCCAAGCGAGGCCGCTGCCGACGCTGATCCGCTGCGCTCCCGCCGCGACGATCTCCCCCCTCCGCAGGCCGCCGAATGCGAGCACGTTCAGCGGCAGGCCGGTCGCCTCGCGGACCGCGCGGATCTCCTCGCCGCTGCCGAGCCCCGGCGCGTAGAGCACGTCCGCCCCGGCCTCCTCGTAGGCCTGCAGGCGGGCGATCGTGTCGTCGAGGTCTGGGTTACCGCGGATGTGGTTCTCGGCCCGGGCGGTGAAGGTGAACGGGAAGTCGAGTCGGCGGGCGGCCTCTGCTGCGGCGGCGACCCGCTCGACGGCATGCCCGACGTCGTAGATCCTCCCCGCCGGGTCGTAGTCCTCGATCGAGCCACCGACCGCGCCGGCCTCAGCCACCCGCTCGATCGCCCTGGCCGCGTCCTCGGGCTCGGGCCCATAGCCGTTCTCGAGGTCGACGGAGAGCGGCAGCTCAGTCGCCCGGACGACGGAACCGACGTGATCGACGACCTCACCCAGCGTCGCCTCGCCGTCCTTCCCGCCGAGGACGAACGCCAGCGCCGCGCTGCTGCTCGCAAGCGCCTCGAACCCCAGCGACTCCAGCAGCCTGGCCGAGCCGGCATCCCACGGATTTGGGATCAGGAAGGGGTCGCCCTCGTGCAGCGCCCGGAAGCGTCGTCCCTTCTCGCGCTGCCCCTCGTCCATCGCGACAACATAGCCCGGCTCGCGGGCGCCGGCTGGGCGCCTCCGCCGCCGCCCACGCGAAACCGACCGCACTTGGCGGCCGGTCGCGAGTGGCTCGCTTCCCCCGGCGAGCCGACACATATAGAGATACGCATCCCTCCCCCCCGATGGTGATTCCCCAGAAGCGAAGCCAATTGGCTTTGCGACTTCTCACCATCACTGGAGAGACTCCGGGGCAATCTAGTCGATTGAGACGATTGGATCAATCGTCAATACTAATTAGATACGCCCCTGTTCCTGACTAGCCCAAGGCCGGCTGAGCGAAGGGCAGAGCGGCCAGAACGCGCGCGGCCACCGACTCGCCGGTGAGGCCCGCCTCGGCCCGCAGCAGTGCCGGCTTGCCGTGGGTGACGTAGCGATCCGGCAGGCCGACCCGAAGGACTCGCGCCCGCTCCTCCGGCCCGTCGGCGAAGGCGTCCTCGAGATGCTCCAGCACCGCCGAGCCGAAGCCACCGGGTAGGACGTTCTCCTCGATCGTCACCACCAGGTCGTGCTCACGGGCCAGCCGCTCGGCCAGCTCGGTGTCGATCGGCTTGGCGAAGCGGGCGTCGGCGACGGTCGCGCCGAGACCGTGGCCGGCGAGGATCGCCGCCGCCTCCTGCGCCACCGTGACCCCGTAGCCGTAGCCGAGCAGGGCGACCTTCTCCCCCTCCACCAGGACCTCGCCGGTCCCGATCGGGACGAGCTTCGGACTCCCGGGCAACTTCGCCCCCTCCGCCGCGCCACGCGGGTAGCGCAGCGCGGCCGGACCGTCGTGGGCGATCGCGGTGTGCAGCATGTGCACCAGCATCGCCTCGTCGCGCGGCGCCATCAGGACGACGTTGGGAATCGGCCGGAAGTAGGAGACGTCGAAGGCCCCGTGGTGGGTCGGGCCGTCGTCGCCGACCAGGCCCGCCCGGTCCATCGCAAAGGTCACGTCGAGCTCCTGCAGGCAGACGTCGTGGACGATCTGGTCGAAGGCGCGCTGGAGGAAGGTCGAGTAGATCGCGCAGACGGGCTTCGCACCCTGCAGCGCCAGACCCGAGGCGAGCAGCACCGCGTTCTGCTCGGCGATGCCGACGTCGTAGTACTGCTCGGGGCGCTCGTCGGCGAGCTTCTGCAGGCCGGTCCCCCCCGCCATCGCCGCGGTGATCCCGATCACCCGCCCGTCGCGCTCGGCCTCGGCGACCATCGCCTCCGCGAAGACCTGCGTGTACTGGGGGGGCGAGCCGAGCGCCGGCGGCTTCTCCAGCCGCTCGATGCCCTCCGGCGAGTCGGTTTCCGTCACCGGTACCGGCTTCGCCGCGGCCGGCTTGCCGTTGACGATCGAGTTGGGCTTGGCGGCGTGCCATCTCTCCATCGACTCCAGGCCGCCCTCTTCGGCCGGCGTGAAGCCCTTGCCCTTGACGGTGTGGATGTGGACGACGACCGGTCGGTCCGCCTCAAAGGCCTCGCGCAGGGCCTCGCGCAGGGCATGCACGTCGTGGCCGTCGATCACGCCCATGTAGGCGAGGTCAAGCTCCTCGAAGAAGAGGCCGGGCGCCCAGTAGGCCTTGATCGCCGACTTGATCTCCGGGCCGAGCCGCTCGATCCGCCGCCCCATCCCCAGCGGCAGCTTGGTCAGCCGGTCCTCGACGCCCTCGCGGGCGTGGAAGAGACGCGGGTTGAGGCGGATCCGGTTGAAGTAGCGCGAGAGGGCCCCGACGTTGGGTGAGATCGACATCCCGTTGTCGTTGAGGACGATCACGATCGGCGTTTGCAGGCCGCCCGCGGCGTGCAGCGCCTCGTAGGCGACCCCACCGGTGAGCGCACCGTCGCCGATCACCGCGGCGACCCTGCCGTCCTCGCCGATCCCCTTGCGCATCGCCTCCTTGAGGCCGACCGCGTAGCCGATCGAGGTCGAGGCGTGCCCGGCGCCCATGATGTCGTGCTCGGACTCGGCGATCGAGCAGAACGGCGCCAGACCCTCGTACTGGCGGATCGTCGAGAGCGCCTCGCGGCGGCCGGTCAGCACCTTGTGCGGGTAGGACTGGTGGCCGACGTCCCAGAGCACCTTGTCGCGGGGCGAGTCGAGCAGGCTGTGCAGTGCGACGGCGAGCTCGCAGGTGCCGAGGTTGGCGCCGAAGTGACCACCGATCTCGCCGATCGTGTCGATGATGTACGTGCGCATCTCCTGCGCCACCTGCGCCAGCTGCTCGTCGTCGAGCTCGTGCAGGTCTGCCGGCCCGTCGATCTGGGCCAGTAGCGCCTCGGTGGTGTCGTCTTCGATGCCCTGGGTGGGGGGCTCTTCGCTCATTCGTTCCTCGTGAAGATGTAGTCGGCCACGCGCCTCAGATCCTCCGTGTCGCCCGCCGCCTCGGATAGCGCCGCGGCGGCCTTGGCGTGGGACTCTGCCGCCAGCTCGCGTGCTCGCTCGAGCCCGAAGAGGCTGACGTAGGTGAGTTTGCCATGTCGCTCGTCGCTTCCATGTGGCTTGCCGAGCTGCTCGTCGCTCTCAGTCACGTCGAGGATGTCGTCGACGATCTGGAAGAGGACGCCGAGCTCCTCGGCAAAACGTCGGTACTGGATTGTCTCAGGTCCGCTGGCTCCCGTCAGGGTGAGGACGACGCCGATGCTCGCGGCGATCAGACGGCCGGTCTTGAGGGCGTGCAGGGTCCGCAGCCCCTCGGCCCCCTTCTCCGCGCCAATCACGTCGGCGTACTGGCCCCCGACCATGCCGTCGACGCCGATCGCCATCGCCAGCTCGCGCAAGCCCTCAAGGATCAGAGCGGGCTCGCCGGGCTGTTCGCAGAACACGCGCACCGCCTCGGCGGAGAGCGCGTCGCCGGCCAGGATGGCCACGTCCTCGCCGAACTTGACGTGGGAGGTCGGCAGCCCGCGCCGCAGCTCGTCGTCGTCCATCGCCGGCAGGTCGTCGTGCACCAGTGAATAGGTGTGGATCAGCTCGAAGGCGCAGGCTGCGGGCAGGAAGCGCTCGGGGTCGCCGCCGAGCGCCCGCACCGTCGCCAGCGCCAGCACCGGCCGCACGCGCTTGCCGCCAGCCAGCAGCGAGTAGCGCATCGCCTCGGCCAGCCCCGCAGTAGCGGGGATGGACGGGAAGGCGAGGCGCTCAAGCGCCTCCTCGACGAGCGAGCGCAGATCCTCGGGGTAGTTCGCCGCCGCGGCGGCGCTCACTCGGCGCCCGCCGCCTCGCGCCCCTGGCGGTTCGCCTCCTCGACCGCCTCGGCGGAGAGATCGGCGGCCTCGGTCGCCAACTGGGCGGCGCGCTCGTCGCTTGCCTCCTCGCTCTCCAGCTCGGCCGAGATCTGACGCAGCCGCTCGGCGATCTCCCTCAGCCTGCTCATTGCGCCGGTTCCCGCTCGCGCACGATCGCGCCGAGGATGCCGTTGATGAACTTGGGCGCGTCGGCGCCGCAGTACTCCTTGGCGATCTCCACCGCCTCGTCGATCGCGACCTCGTGCGGGACACCGTGCTCGATCTCATACAGCGCCACCCGCATCACGTTCAGGTCCAGCGGCGCGATCCGGTCCACCGTCCACCCCTTGGCGTATTCGGCGATCGTCTCGTCCAGCTCTTCGCGCTCCTCGTCGACCCCCTCGGCCAGCTCGCGGGTCAGCGGCCGCGCCTCGGCGATCAGCTCGGCGAGCGGGCGCCCGGTGACGTCGCGCTGGTAGCTGGCGAAGACTGCATCGCGGCGTTGGTCGGAGCGGCGCATCGGCCCATTCTCCCGGTTTTGGTGGACGGGCCTAGCGCAGGATCTCGACCAGGAGGACCCAGGCGTTGGCGACGGCGCCGGTGATCGCGAAGACGATCCCGGCGGCGAGCCAGTAGAGGCCGCCGCCGGACTCGAGGAGGATGCTGGCGCCGGCGACGACGAACGGCACGGTGGCGGCGACCCGGACGGTCCAGCGCGCCGCCAGCCAGTCGCTTCCGCCTTGGATCGTCGGCAGCCGGCCGATGCCTGCGCCGATCGCGAGGCTGACCAGGAGCAGCTCCAATCCAAGCGCAACGTGCCCCTGACCCGGGATCAGGCCGATGATCGAGACAAGGAGCACGGAGACGAGGAACAGCAGGGTTTCGAGCGCCCGCTCCGGCAGGCCCAGGTAGCCGAGGATGCGCTCGATGTTGATCGAGACCGCGACGAACACCAGCCCCGCCAGCGCCGCCGAGGCGCCGGCGGTGGCGACGAAGAGGTCGCTCCACTCGGCCGGGTCGTAGGCGATCACACCGGCATCCCAGGCCCTCCTAAGCGCGGGAGACGTACTCGCCGCTGCGCGTGTCGACCCGGACGGTTTCGCCCTCCTCGATGAAGAGCGGCACCTGGACGACGACGCCGGACTCCAGCGTCGCCGGCTTGTTGCCGCCACCGGAGGCGGTGTCGCCTTTGACGCCGGGGTCGGTCTGGGTCACCTTCATGTCGATCGCGCTCGGCAGCTGCAGGTCGGAGGGCTGCTCGTCGACGAAGAGGATCTCGACCTCGGCGTTCGGCAGGACCCACTGCATCGAGTCGCCGAGCACGTCGCTGGGGATCTCGATCTGCTCGTAGTCGCGGCTGTCCATGAAGACCGCCGCCTCGCCGGAGTCGTAGAGGTACTGCATCTTCTTCGCTTCGGTCCTCACCGGGCGGAACTTCTCCCCCGCCCGGAAGGTTTTGTCGATCACCGAGCCGTCTTCGATCCGGCGCAGCTTGGTCCGCACGAAGGCGCCGCCCTTGCCCGGCTTGACGTGCTGGAACTCGATGATCTTCCAGATCTTCCCGTCGATCTCGATGTGGGTGCCGTTTTTGAACTGGTTGGTGGAGATCACGGTTTTCCCTGCTAATCCTAGGTTTCCGATGTGCAGCTGGACTCTCTTGAGAGATCCGACGGATAAGGCTATCGAGGTGGATGGCAGGTTCCGGGACCGCCGGGCCCAGCGCTAGCCTTCTGTTATGCCCAGAAATGACACTGGGCAGGTAAGGAGGATCCATCAAAAGGAACGCCAAGGAGGCATAGGCAATGGAAGCCGTCGCAAGCATCTGGCTTGCGATCGGCTTGGCCCTCTTCGTCGCTGGTGCTGTCGCCGTAGTTGCGTTGTGCCGCATGGCGCTACGGCAAGGCGCTGAGGTCGAAGGAGAGATCAAGGCACCATCGTTACGCCTGAGATTTCATGCCCGCCCACCCAGTCCTGATGCTGAATCTCAGCGTCACCACTCGGGTCGCGGTGCGCGAGGGGAAGTGCCAGCAGCGCGCACTAGCCATCTCGACAAAACGTAAAACGTTGAAAACGGGGGCCGCAGGGCCCCGTTCTTCGATTGACCCAATTTCATTGTGGATCCGGTACGGACGAGTGCTATCGGCTGCGTTGCTGGGCTTTGCGGTGAGCGCGCAAGCCGGCCCGTGGGCCGATGGCAAGCCAAAGACATTGGGCCGGGGCTCCGTCGGAGGGTTCGTTGCGATAGATCAGGCGAAGGCGCGGTTTGCCTTTGTGGGTTGCGATGTCGAAGCGGACTCGTCGGCAGTTGGCCAACTCGGGATGACGACCTGACCCCATCAACTCTCCAGTATGCGGATTGGCCTCGCATTCCAGGAACAGCTCGGCGAAGCGACGCTTCAGCGCATCGACTTCAGCCCGCCGGGCATCTCCCGCCTCGGACGGGAGCGCCGTCAACTCGGCGATATCGCCTTTGACTCCTTCGGCAAGCTCGACCTTGACCTCAGAAGCGGCTTTTCCGGCCACGATCTACCGGACTTGAATACCGAGCTCGGCCAGCGCCTCAGCACCGTCCTGGGTGCGCTCGGCCGCGCCACTGCGAACGCGCTCCGCGGCAAGGGCCTCGACTTCGTCATCTGCATGTCGATCCTGCATTGCCGCGATCTCACCCCTCATCTCGCGCATCTGCTCTTCGAGATCGCTCAACATCTCGAAGAGCTGCCGGGATTTAGTCCTTGGGAGAAGAGGCATCAAAGCCCAGGATACCCATGGCATCAGCTGAAACTAAGAGCCTCCGACGATCCAAGTGCGGGCGCGGATCTCACGTTGCGAGCGTCTGCGACGTTGGTAGGGCATGAATCGCGTGGACCTCGAGTTCGACTCGGGCGGGGATGCCTGCGCGGCCTGGCTCCATCCGGCGCGCGGAGATGGGACCGCGGGCCCGATCGTGGTCATGGCGCACGGGCTCTCGGGGACGCGGCGGGACGGGCTGGGTCCGTTCGCGGAGCGCTTTGCGGCGGCGGGAATCGCGGCCATGGTCTTCGACCACCGCGGCTTCGGCGACAGCGGCGGCGAGCGGGACCTGTTCGATCCGCGGCGCCAGCTCGACGACTGGCGGGCGGCGATCGCCTGCGCTCGCTCGCTGCCGGACGTCGACGCCAGGCGAGTGGCGACGTTCGGCTCCTCGATGGGCGGGGGCAACGCGCTCGCGGCTGCGGCCGGCGACGCCGGCGTCGCGGCGGCGATCAGCCAGGTCCCCTTCCTCGACCTGGTGCGCCAGGCGCACCGCTCCTCGCCCCTGGTCACGGCACGGATGTTGGCGGCTGCGGTCCGCGGCAGGCACCTGCCGGCGGTGGGCGGCCCCGCGGAGGCGGCTTTCATCAACGCGCCCGGCGGGGAGCCCGGCTGGCGTCACGTGGTAGCGATCGGCGAGGATTCGCGCTGGCGCAACCGGGTCTCCTCGCGCTGGCTGCTCGGCCGTCCCTTCCGCCCCGGCCACCTCGCCGCCGGGCTCCATTGCCCCTGGCTGCTCTGCGTCGGCGAGGCCGACCGGGTGGCCAGGCCCGGGCCGGCGATCGCCGCCGCCCGGCGCGCGCCGCTCGGCGAGCTGCGTACCTACCCCGGCGTCGATCACTTCGACATCTACGACGGCCCGGAGTTCGAGGCCGTGGTCGCCGACGAGCTCGCCTTCCTGCGCCGGCACCTCTAGTCCCTCCTAGAGATCAGGCCGAGGCGGCGAGGCGCAGCATCGCCTGCTCGGGGTCGATGAAGACCTCGCCACGGACGAAGAGACCGTCGGCGAGATCCCAGATCCAGGCGATCGGCATGTCGCGGATACCCAGTTCGCGGCTGCGCGTGTAGACGCGGCCGCGAACCAGCAACGCCGCGCCACGGCGCTCCACGACCTTCGGGGAGATCCGCAGCTCTTCCCAGACCTTTTCGACGTCATCGAGGTACTCGCGCAGGCCGTCGGGGCCGACGTAGGGGGCGGTACGGCCCAGCGCTTCGGCGGTCCCGACCGGGAAGAACTCCAGCCGCTCGTCGCAGACGGCGGCGATCTCCTCCGCGTCGCGCCGGTTGAAGGCCTCGAAGAGGCGCTCGATCAAGACCCGATCCTCCGCGGGGGCCGGCTCCCCCGCGGGCGACGCCGGCCCGACGGCGACGATCGCAGCGTCGTCGTCGAGGCTGCCCGCGGTGAACCCGTGCAGCGCGCCCTCCAGCTTCTGGGCGGCGATCGCGGGGCTGGCGAGGCCGGCGAGCTCGGCGTGGAGCCGGCGCTCGCCGAAACGCCCCTCGGGGCCCTCCGCGTCGGTGACGCCATCGGTGACGACGACGAGCTGCTGCCCCGGGCGCATCTCGGTGCGTTCGACCCCCCAGGTACCGTCGCGGAAGGCGCCGAGCACCGGCGCCGAGGCGGTGGCCTCGACCACCGTGTCCCCGTCGACGAGCAGCGGCGCCGGGTGACCGGCGACGGCCAGCCGCACCGGCCGCGAGGGGTCTTCCTCGAATGCCATCGCCGCGACGCTGCAGAGCGCCGCGCCGTGGCGTGCCAGGAGCTCGCGATTGAGGGTTTCCAGCGCCACCACCGGGTCGCCGGTGAGCGCCGCCGCGGTACGGAGGGTGTAGCGGGCATGGGCGGTCACCGAGGCCGCCTTGGCACCGCGGCCGGTGACGTCTCCGATCACGACCATCCAGCCGCCGGCGATGGGAAAGGCGTCGTAGAAGTCGCCCCCGATCTCGTTTTCGGCCCCGGCGGGCCGGTACATCGCCGCGATCGCCCAGCCCGGGACGTGCGGGAGCGGCGGCGGCAGGAGGCCGCGCTGGAGCGTCTCCGCGATCTCGGCCCGTTCGTGCTCGCTGCGCTCGAGGTCGGAGAAGAGGCCGGCGTTGTCAAGCGCGAGCGCGACGCGGCCGCCGAGGACACCGGCGAAGTCGGCATCGTCCTGGCGGAAGCGGGGACGCGCTTGGCGGATGCCGATCGTCAACAACCCCGTCGGCCTGCCCCGCGCCCGCAGCTCCACCACCACCGCCGAGCGACCACCGACGCTGTGCAGGAAATCGAAGTCCTCCTCGTCGGCCGCGAACCCGCGCAGGTCGGCGTCCGAGAGGTGCTCGAACAGACGCGGCTCGAGCCGACCCGTCGAAGCGGCGCTCGCCATCCTCTCCTGGAGCAACGGCGGGCGCGCGGCCAGCCCGACTTCGAGCTCCTCCGCTTCGGGCCCCACGACCGCGACGGCGGCGCGGTGAACCCGTCCGTCTTCGATCACGTCGATCATGCAGAAGTCGCCCAGCTCGGGAACGACGATCGCGGTGATCGCCTCCAGGGTCTCCTGCAGCGAGCGTCCGCCGTCGGCGATGCGGGCGATCTCACCGAGGATTTGCAGGCGCCGGAGCGCCTTCCGCTCCCGCATCCTGAAGAAACCGACCAGAGCAAGCAACGCCACGAAGGCGATTGCCGCAGCTCCTATCGCGATCGCGCTCATCGCCGCCTGTCTCCCGGTAGCACTACCTAAAAGAGCGTATCGCTCGGAAGGCGGTCAGGGCGAAGACGTGGCGCCCGAGCTCCCGTCGCCCCTGGTGCTCGTGGTCAGGTTCGCGGCCGCTCCGCCGCTGAGGACCCGGCGCACGAGGAGGGGAAAGAGGATCCGCATGACCGCCGCCAGGGCGTAGGGGCGCGGCACGTAGCGCTCGGCCCTGCCGCCCGGGCCGGCCTCGTAGATCGCCTCGGCGACCTTCTCGGGCTTGGAGACGACCCAGCGGGTGAGCGCTTTCTCGCGCAGCTCGGTGGCCGGGAAGCCCTCGGTGACGACGAAGCCCGGCAGGACCATGCCGACGTGGACGCCGTGCGGGAGCTCCTCGGCGTGCAGGGCATCGGTCCAGCCGATCAGCGCGAACTTGCTGGCCGAGTAGGCACCGGTGCGGGCGCGGGCGACGCGGCCGGCGGTGCTGGCGACGTTGACGATCGCGCTCGGAGCCGAGGCTCGCAGCAGCGGCAGCAGCGCCTCGGTGAGGCGGACGACGGCGTCGAAGTTGAGCTCCATGTGGCGGTGGACGTTGGCGTAGCCGCTCTCGGCGAAGCTGCCACGCCAGGCCGCGCCGGCGTTGTTGACGAGCAGGTCGAGGCCGTCGTGGTTGGCCTCGAGGTGGGCACGCACGTGCTCGGGGGCGCTCTCGTCGGTGAGGTCGGTCGCGAGGTAGCTCGCCTTGCAGGGGAGCGAGGAGGCGAGATCGCGCAGCAGCGCCTCGCGGCGGGCGACGAGGACGAGCTCCATGCCCGGCTCGCGTGCGAGCCGGATCGCCGTCGCCGCGCCGATCCCGGTCGATGCCCCCGTGACCACAGCCACACTCATCCGCGCAACCGTATTCGACCGCGCCGCTCGCGCGAGTTGCAAGGATGGGCGCGATGCCCACCGCCTCCCAGCCGCACGCACGACGCCTCGCCGCGACCAGGCGCGAGGGCGAGCGGGTGACCCCGCTGGAGCTGTTCTTCGACCTCGTCTTCGTCCTCGCGCTCACCCAGTGCACGGCGCTGATGGCCGCCCACCCGACCTGGGAGGGCCTCGCACAGGGGCTGCTGGTGCTGGGCGTGCTCTGGTGGGCCTGGGTCGGGTACGCGTGGCTGACCAGCGTGATCGACCCCGAGGAGGGTGCGGTGCGACTGGTGATCTTCGCGGCGATGGCGGCGTTGCTGCTGGTCGCCCTCTGCGTGCCGGAGGCATTTGGCGGCCTCGCCCTCACCTTCGCGCTCGCCTACGGCGCCTTCCGCGTTTCCCACATCGCCCTCTTCATGCTCGCCAGCCCAGACGACGACGCCCTGCGCCACTCCGTGCTCGGCCTCGCGATCAGCACCGCGGTCGGGGTCGGCCTGCTCGCCACCGCCTCGCTCTTCGACGGACTCGCCCAGGGAGCGCTGTGGGCGCTGGCGCTCTTCCTCGACATGGCCGGCCCCTACTTCTTCGGCAGCGAGGGTTGGCGCCTGGTACCGGGACACTTCGCCGAGCGCCACGGGCTGATCGTGATCATCGCCCTCGGGGAGTCGATCGTCGCGATCGGGATCGGCGCCGCCGGCGCCCTCGATCTCGGGATCGGCGTCGTCGCGGTGCTGGGCGTCGCCCTGGCGGCGGCGCAGTGGTGGATCTACTTCGACGTGGTCGCCCTGGTCTCGGCCCGCCGCCTCAGCGAAGCCGAGCCCGGCAAGGTCCAGAACGAGCTCGCCCGCGACTCCTACTCCTACATCCACCTCGCCCTGGTCGCCGGGATCGTCCTCGTCGCCCTCGGCCTCAAGGTCGCGATCGGCCACCACGACGAGCATCTCCACGCCGCTCCGGCCTTCGCGCTCCTCGGCGGAACCGCCGCCTACCTGCTCGGCCTGGTCGCCTTTCGCTATCGCCAGGTCCATACCGTCAACCGTCGGCGACTCGGCCTGGCGATCGTGCTCCTGATCCTGATTCCGGTCGCGACCGCGGTCGCGGCGTGGATCAGCCTCGCGATCGTCGTCGTCCTGATCTGGGCGATGATCGCCTACGAGCACCGCGGCTACGGTCCCGGCCGGGAGCAGCTGCGCCACGAAGCGGCGGCCGGGGCCTCTTCGTAATACTCCGGAACCTTGAGTCAGACGCCTGCATTGCTCGACGAACTGCTGCGCGCCGGTGCACCCTCCGGATACGAGGGACCGGCGGCATCGGTCTGGCGCGATGCCGCCTCCTTTGCCGAGCTCAGCAGCGACGGGATCGGGTCCTCGATAGCCCGCGTCGGCGACGCGGTGCCGCTGCTGGCCGTGGTCGGGCACATCGACGAGATCGGGCTGGTGGTCACCCACATCGATGAGAAGGGCTTCCTCTGGTTTGCGCCGGTCGGCGGCTGGGACCCGCAGATCCTGGTCGGACAGCGGGTCGAGATCCGCGGCAGCGAGGGGCCGGTGCCGGGGGTCGTCGGGCGCAAGCCGATTCACCTGCTCGAGCCCGATCAGCGCAAGAAGGTGGTTGAGCTGAAGGGCCTTCACATCGACGTCGGCGCCGCCGATCGCGACGAGGCAGCCGCGCTGATCCGGGTCGGCGACCCGGTCGTGATCGCCGCCGAGCCGATGCCCGTGGCGGGCGACCGGCTCGTCTCACGCGCGATGGACAACCGCCTCGGGGCCTACGTCGCGCTGGAGAGCCTGCGCCGCGCCCACGAGGGCGGCGGGCTCAAAGGGTCCTTCGCCGCGGTCGCCGCGGTGCAGGAGGAGATCGGCCTTTTCGGCGCCCGCACCGCCGCCTTCGAGATCCGGCCCGACATCGCGATCGCCGTCGACGTCACCCACGCGACCGACGCGCCCGGCGTCGACGAGAAGGAGATCGGTACGCACCCGCTCGGCTCCGGCCCGGCGATCGGTCGCGGCTCCACCCTCTCCCCCAAGGTCTTCGAGTTGCTGGTCGAGACGGCCGAGGCGGAGGGCATCGAGTACTCGATCAGCGCCAGCGGCCGCGGCACCAGCACCGACGCCGACGTCCTGCAGATCTCGCGTGCGGGGATCCCGACCGGCCTCGTCTCGATCCCACTGCGCTACATGCACTCCCCGGTGGAGATGGTCGACCTGCGCGACGTCGAGGCGGCGATCGAACTGCTGGCGGCATTCGCCGCTCGGCTCACGGCCGACGTCGACTTGAGCCGCTGACGAGATCCAGGCGGCGCCAGACAAGGACGCAGGGAGCGAAGCGTGCTCCGCACGCGAGCGACCGAGGACGCCGTCTGGCAGCGCCTGGAGCCGTCAGTCGACGAAGACCGTGTCGCGACCGCCGGCCTTGGCGGCGTACAGAGCCGCGTCTGCTCGCGCGACGAGATCGTCGGTGTCGACCAGATCAGGTTCGGAGACAGCGACCCCGATGCTGACCGTGACCTGAACCCCGACCGGGCGGCGGTCGTGGACCTCGCGGCGTAGGCGCTCGGCGATCTCGATCGCGTCCTCGCGACCGGCGCCGGGGAGGATCACCAGGATCTCCTCACCGCCGACGCGGTAGATCGTGTCGCCCGCCTGCAGCGCCGCCCGCATCGTGTAGGCGACGTCCTGCAGGACTGCGTCGCCGGCGGCGTGCCCGAGCTGATCGTTGACGCGCTTGAAGTGGTCGAGGTCGCAGAGTAGGAGCGCGTGCGAGAGGCCCTCGTCGTGGTCGCAGGGCTGGCCGTTCAGCTCCGCCAGCCGCTGCTCCAGGGCGTTGCGGTTGAAGAGCCCGGTGAGCGGATCGAGCGTCGAGCGTCGACGGTGGGCGCGGTCGGACTCGACCAGCGCCCCGGAGAGGATCACGGTGCTGAGGATCAGCGCCGCGGCGGCGATCAGCGTCTGGCGGTGCTCCAGCGCCGCGGCGGGGTCGGGCGCCACGGTGCAGGCGAGGAACGTCGCGAAGATGTAGACGGTGCCGAGCACCATCCCGCGCGGCTCGAAGCGAAAGCCCAGGGTGACGGCGGGCAGGGCGAACCAGACGAGGACGGGGCTGGTCGACCCGCCGGTAACCAGCACGGCGGCGGCGAGCAGGGCCGGGAGCGCGGCCCAGGCGCCGGCGACCCACACCGCCGGACGGCTGCTGGCTCGCATGAAGCGGTCGGCGACGGCGAAGCCGGCGAGGCCGGCCGCCAGCGGCACCACCCACCACCAGCCGACGTCCGATGATCCGCCCAGTGCGATCGAGAGCGCCAGGATCGCGAAGCAGGCGGTGCGGTATCTCCGCACCCGCGTCTCCATGTCAAGGAGGCGCTCGCGCCTGGCCTCCTCATGGATCGAGACGAGGGTCTCCGCCGCCGGATGGCGGTGGGAGCGGGTGTTCTTCGGGCGCGCGGTGAGCGTCTGGGCGGTCCAGATCATGCCCGCTCATCGACGCTGCCATACCTGGCCTTGAATTTGAACTGACGAGAACCGGACCGTCAGTCGATCAGCTGCAGGTCCTTGGGCAGAGCGCTGAGGTTGCGGTGCCCCTCGGCGGTGACGACGACCAGATCCTCGATCCTCACCCCGAGCTCGCCCGGCACGTAGATGCCCGGCTCGACGGTGACGACCTCGCCGGGCTCGAGCACGTCGTCGGAGCGCTGCGCGAGGCGCGGCCCCTCGTGCACCTCGAGCCCGACACCGTGGCCGAGCGCGTGGCCGAAGCGCTCCCCGTGGCCGGCCTCGTCGATGATCGTGCGCGCGACGGAGTCGACGGCTTCGCCGGCGGCGCCGGCGGTGATCGCCTCGAGCGCCGCCGCCTGGGCCTCGCGCACGACCTCGTAGACCTCACGAGCGCTTGCGCCGGGGTCGCCGACGGCGAAGGTGCGGGTGCCGTCGGAGCAGTAACCGTCGAGCTTCGCGCCCATGTCGAAGACGACCAGCTCGCCGCTGCCGATCTCGCGCTCTCCCGGCTCGGCGTGTGGCAGGGCACCGTTCGGCCCGGCCGCGACTATCGCCGGAAAGGAGGGGTCGCCGCCGAGCTCGCGGATGCGAGCTTCGGCCGCGCGGGCGACCTCGCGCTCGAGGCGGCCACCGAGACCGCGCTCGATGGTCCAGCGCCAGACCTCGTCGGCAAGCTCGGAGGCGGCCGCGATCGCCGCCAGCTCCCCCTCGTCCTTGACCCGGCGCAGGCGCTCGACCACGCCTCCCGCGGCGACGGGCTCGGCGCCGTCGGGGAGCTTCTCCCGCAGTTTCTCCAGCGTCCGAACCGACATCTGATCATCCTCGAAGCCGAACCGGCCCCGGAGCCGTTCGGCGATTCCGCCGAGCCAGTCCTGGGCGACGGTGACCGGCTCCCATCCCTCGACCTCGGCGGCGGCACGCTCGGTGTAGCGAAAGTCGGTCAGGAAGGCGCGGGTGCCGGGCCCGCAGATGCAGGCGCCGTTGGTGCCGGTGAAGCCGGTCAGGTAGCGGACGTTGGTCAGGTCGGTGACCAGCATCAACTCCAGCTCGCGCTCGGCGAGCAGCGCCTCCAGCCGATCGCCGCGGCCGTGCATCAGGCGCTGACGCCGAGCTCGCGGGCGAGCAGCTCCAGCGCCTCCCGGTAGCCGTCCGGCCCCTTGCCGCAGATCTTCGCCAGCACCAAGCCGTCGAAAACGGAGTCGCGGCGCCAGTCGTCGCGGTTCTCGACGTCGGAGAGGTGGACCTCGACCGCCGGCAGCCGGGCGACGTCGAGCGCGTCGGCGATCGCACGGCTGTAGTGGCTCCAGGCGCCGGCGTTGACCAGCGACGAGTCGGCGAGATCGGGCAGGCGGTGCAGGTACTCGACGAACTCGCCCTCATGGTTGGTCTGGAAGAAGATCGGTTCCAGCCCCAGCTCGCGCGCCCAACCGGAGATCCGCTGCTCGAGCTGGGCCAACGAGAGACCGCCGTAGACCTCCGGGTCGCGGCGGTCGAGGATGTCGAAGTTGACCCCGTGCAGGACGGCGACGCGGTTGCGGGTGGAGGTCATGAGTACAACTCTTCCACGGCCGCCAATACGTCGTCCTTGGGCACGATCTGTCCGGTCTTCGGGTGGCCAGGCTCGGCGAGCAGGACGAAGCCGACACCTTGGGCAGTGCGCTTCTTGTCGTGCTGAAGGGAGTCGACGACGTCCTGCGGGCCCGCCTCGATCCTCAGTCGGATAGGGAGGCCGTAAGCGTCAAGCAACCCCTTGACCTCCGCCCGCAGTGCATCGGCTCCGGAGAGGCGCAGGGCAGCGAGGAGACCGAGACCGACGGCTTCGCCATGACGCAATCCTCCCGCTTCCACGGAGGCGAAACCGGTGACCTGCTCGATCGCGTGGCCAACGGTATGACCAAGGTTCAAAGCCTGGCGAAGCCCGGCATCGCGTTCGTCGGCCGCGACCACCTCGCACTTGTACCGAGCACATCTGAAGATGATCTCTTCAAGCTCTCTGTAGTCGAGACGATCCACTGCCTGCACTCTCTCCCAGAGGTCGCCACCGGCGAGGAGGCCGGTCTTCATCACCTCGACGAATCCCGACGCCATCTCATCGCCGGGGAGCGTGGCAAGCGTTTCGGTGTCGGCAATTACCGCAGCCGGCTGATGGTACGCACCCACGTAGTTCTTGAAGTCCGGCAAGTCCACCCCGGTCTTGCCGCCGTAGGCCGAGTCGACCTGTGCGACCAGAGTCGTCGGCACCTGCACCACGGGCACCCCACGCTGATAGATGTGGGCACAGAAACCGGCAAGGTCGCCGAGGACGCCACCGCCGAGAGCGACAACGTGGTCCTGCCGGGTCATTCCCGCATCGGCCAGCAATTCGAGAACCCGAGCGACTTCCTCGATCGACTTCACGTGCTCACCCGACCCCCTCGCCTCCACCCTCTCGTCCAGCGGGGGAAGTTTGTCGAGGTAGGGCGGTCCGGCATTGGGGTCGGTCAGACAGAATCGCCGCCCGCCGGCCGGCCACCAGCCCAGACTCGTCGTCGCCTCAAGCAGTCCCGCACCGACCATGACCGGGTACTCGCCAGAGCTGCTTGCGGCCCAGAGCAGCTTGGTTCCAGCCGGAAGGCCGGGAAGGGCCCGCAGCGAGGGCATCGCTCGGTAGATCATCTCCCGGTCCCCCATCGGCACCACCGCGTCCGCCAGCTCCTCGTAGAGCGGTTCGCGCTCGGCCAGCAGCCGCTGCACGTCCGCTTCGCTCGTGGCCAGCGGCCGGTCGCTGCCGGCGATCCGCCGCCAGGCCTCCCTCGCATCGACCTGGAGCCAGACGACTATGTGGCGATCGAGCGCGGCCCGGATCCGCTCCGAGAGGACGCTGCCGCCGCCGAGCGCGATCGCGCCGCCGTCGGCGTTCTCCAGCAGCGACCCCACGACCTCGGCCTCGCGGGCGCGGAACGCCTCCTCGCCGTCGCGCTCGAAGGCCTCGCGGATCGGCATCCCCAGCTCGCGCTCCATCAGCTCGTCGATCTCGGTCGCCTCCAAACCGGCTTCGCGCGCGGCGGCGAGGGCGGTGCTCTTGCCCGCCCCCATGAAGCCGATGAAGACCAGCGCCGGCCTCACCGGCTCACGCTCTGAAGTCGATGCGCTGCCTGTAGGCGGCCACCGCGGCGAGGACGTCGTCGATGTGGTCGCCACCGAACTTCTCGCGGTAGCAGCGGGCCAGGGTCAGCGCCACCATCGCCTCGGCGACGACGGCGGCGGCGGGGACGACGGTCGAATCGGTGCGCTCGCGCAGCGCCTGCGCCGGCTGCTTGGTCTCGGTGTCGACCGAGCGCAGCGGCTTGGTCAGGGTCGAGATCGGCTTGATTGCCGCCCTTACCGAGAGCGGCTGGCCGTTGGTCATCCCGCCCTCGAGCCCGCCGGCGTGGTTGGTCTCGCGGAAGTAGCCGTCCTTCTCCGACCAGAAGATCTCGTCGTGGGCCTCGGAGCCGGGGCGGCCGGCGACGTCCCAGGCCTCGCCGATCGAGACCCCCTTGACGGACTGGATCGAGGCGACCGCGCCGGCGAGGCGGCCGTCGAGGCGGTCTTCCCAGGAGATGTGGGAGCCGAGCCCGGGAACGAGCCCGAAGACCCGCACCTCGAAGGTGCCGCCGAGGCTCTCGTTCGCCTTGCGCAGCCGGTTGATCTCCTCGACCATCGCCTTGCTGGCATCGGGGTCGAGGCAGCGCACAGGGTCGTCGTCGACACCGGCGAAGTCGGCCGGCGCCAGGTCATCGCGCTCGGCCGCCCTGACCGAGGCGATCTGGGTGACGTGGCTGTGGATCTCCACCCCGAGCGCGGTGAGGAAGCCGCGGGCGATCGTGCCGGCGGCGACGCGGGCCGCGGTCTCGCGGGCGCTGGCCCGCTCGAGCACGTTGCGGATGTCGGTGTGGCCGTATTTCTGGGCGCCGACGAGGTCGGCGTGGCCGGGGCGCGGCAGGTGCACCTCGTCGGCCTCGAACCCCTCGACCGACCAGGGGTTCATCCGCTCCTCCCAGTTGGCGTAGTCGCGGTTGGCGACGAGGATCGCGATCGGGCTGCCGAGGGTGCGCCCGTGGCGCACGCCGGAGCGGATCTCGGCGGTATCGGTCTCGATCCGCATGCGCCCGCCGCGGCCGTGCCCGAGCTGACGCCGCGCCATGTCGCGGTCGAGCGCCTCGCGATCCAGATCGAGCCCGGCGGGCATGCCCTCGACGATCGCGACCAGGCCCGGACCGTGCGACTCACCCGCGGTGTTGAAACGGAATGCCGTCATCGCGCCAAGGCTATAGGCGGAAGAGTTGATGAGTTGACCCACCTATAGGGGGTACAACCCATCAACTTTCGCGGGCGGCGGCGCGCATCGCCTCGATCGGAGGCTCGCGACCGGTCCAGATCTGCAGTGAGAGCGCGCCCTGCTGGACCAGGACCTCGATGCCGTCGACGACCGCCGCGCCGGCGGCCGCGGCCGTGGCCAACAGCGTCGAGGCCGTGTCGCCGTAGACCATGTCGATCACGACCTGCCCGGGGCCGAACCCGTCTCGCCTGAGCGGAAGGTGCTGGAACGGGTCCTCGCCGTGGAGGCCGACGGAGGTGGTGTTGACGATCAGGTCGTAGGCACCCTGGTCGAGCTCCGCGGCGGCACTCCTCTGCTCCGCTCCCGTGTCCGTCCGTACTACGACGCGAAGCTTGCTCTTTTTCGTCGCCAGCTCGATGCGGATCGCCTCGGCCCGCGCGGGCGTCCGGTTCCAGATGTCGACGCCCGCGCCGGCGGCGCCGAGCGCCCAGGCGGCTGCTCGCGCCGCACCGCCCGCGCCGAGGACCAGGGCGCGCTTACCACTGGGCGGTGCGGGAAGTGCCGCGATCAGGCCGCCCGCGTCGGTGTTGTGGGCGTCGATCCGCCCTGCGGCGAAGGCCAGCGTGTTGGCGGCACCGATCTCCCTTGCCATCTCGGTCGGGGTGTCGGCGATCGCGAGGGCCGCCCCCTTGTGGGGGACGGTGACGTTGGCGCCGGCGAAGCCTTCGCCGGGCATCGCCCGCACCCGCGCCTCGAACTCCGCCGGGGAGACGTCGATCGCCTCGTAGCGCCACTCGCCTCCCAGGTCGAGCTCGGCCAGGGCGGCGTTCTGCATCGCCGGCGAGCGCGAGTGGGCAACCGGGTGGCCGATGACCGCCAGCCGGGGCATCCCTATTCCCCGCAGGTGTCCGGCTCGTTGCCGCCGGCAGCTTCGCGGGCCGCGTTGTAGCGCGCGACGTCGGCTTCGAATTCGGCGTTGGTCTTGGAGAAGGCGAGCTTGCCGCAGGTCCCCGGTTCGTTCACGTAGTAGAGGTAGTCGCTCCTGGCGGGGTGCGCCGCGGCCTCGATCGCCTCCAGCCCGGGGCTGTTGATCGGCCCCGGTGGCAGGCCGGCGTTGAGGCGGGTGTTGTAGGGGGAGTCGACCGCGAGCTCCGATTCGGTCAGCGGCTGGGTGTAGTTGCCGGTGGCGAACCGGATCGTCGCGTCGATCCCGAGCGGGATCCCCTCCCGCAGCCGGTTGTAGACGACCGCTGCGACCTGCTTGCGCTGGGCGGGAACCCCGGCCTCGTCCTCGACCAGCGAGGCGATGATCAGGACGTCGTAGGTCGTCAGGTTCTTGGAGCGGGCGTAGCGCATGTCGACGCCCTTGATCCGCCGCTTGAAGTCCTCCAGCTGCAGCTGGACCAGGTCCGCCGCGGGGGCGTCCGGCTTCATTTCGAAGGTGTCAGGGAAGAGGAAGCCCTCGAGGTTGGCGGCGTTCTCGGCGCCGTATCTGGCCGGGTTGAGGAAGGGCGAGCGAACGGTCTCCTTGGTGTAGTCCCCCTCGAGGCCGAGTTCCTCGACCAGCTGCGCCGCCTGCGCACGGCTGTAGCCCTCGGGGATCGTGACCGTCACCGTGCGCTTGACCGGCGGCTGGGAGAGGGCGTCGATGGCGGCTCCGTAGGACATCCCCTCAGCCAGCGTGTAGCGGCCCGGGTAGAGCTCGGAGCGCTTGCCGGCGATCGTGACGCGGATCTGGAACAGGGTCGAGCTGTCGATCACGCCTTTCTCCCCGAGCAGGTCGCCGACTTCGCTGACGCTGGCACCCTTGGGGATAGTCACGGCGACCTTGCCGGAGCCCTCGCCGTGGAAGGGCTGGAAGAGAGCGAGGAGGAACCAGAGCAGGAAGGCCGCCGCGATCGCGGCAAAGATGCGAAAGGGGTGGCGCCGCAGCGCACCGAGCACGCCACCGCCTCGGGGACCCTTCGCCCCACGGCCGTTGCCACGGGCCGATTCGGGGTCTTCCCAGCGCCGATTGGCCGAACCCTCGTCCATAGGTGGACCTTTCGGCCCGTCGGCCTGGGTTTTGGGTTCGTCGTCCCAGAACTCCTCCTCGGGGTTGCGCGGGAGTGACTCGGCGGCGACAGGCGTTTCGTATGGAGATCCGGGGGATGGCTCGACGGAGCCTCCCCGCTGTTGCGACGGCGAGCCATCCCCCGGATCTCCTCCCGCAGCCTCCTCCTTCTTAGCCTGCCGCTCCTCGCGCCCACGCCGGCGCTCTTCGCGCTCGCGGCGGCGCTGCTCGCGCTCGCGGGCGGCGGGGTCGTCGGCGTCGGCGAACGGGTCGCCGCTCAGCCAGTCGTCACTCATCGCCCGGCTCCGCCGTTCTCGGGGTCGCTTCTTCAACCGCCGCCGCCCCCGCCAGGTAGGCCTCCAGCAGGTGCGCGGCCGCGAGGGAGTCCGGCGGGGCGCTGGCTCCGGCCCGCCGGCTCATCTCCGCCATCCGCGTGGTCAGGCGCTCGTCGTAGGTCTCCACGGGGATCGAGAGCATGGCTTCGAGTTCGGCGGCGAAGTTGCGGGCGAGCGCCGCCTGACTCCCTTCCTCGCCGCTGAGGTGCAGGGGCAATCCCACCACCACCCGCTCGACGCCGTGCTCGGCGACTATCTCGGCGACCAGCTTCGCCTCCGGCGGCTCGATCACCGGCAGCGGCGTCGCCAGGGTGCCGGTCGGGTCCGAGATCGCACACCCGATCCGGGCCGTGCCATGGTCGAGGGCGAGTACGCGCACGGTTCCTAGCCGAGCTCTCGCTCGATCGCGGCCCGCGCCGCCGCCAGCGCCTCGTCGAGCTTGGAGGGATCGCGACCGCCCGCCTGGGCCATGTCGTCGCGGCCGCCACCGCCACCGCCGACTACCGGCGCCGCCTCGCGGATCGCCTGCGCGGCGGAGATGCCGTGGATGACCGCCTCCTTCGAGAAGAGAGCGATGAGGCCGACCTTCTCCTCGTCGGCGCCGCCGAGCACGACGGCCGTGGAGCCGCCGAGCTTCGACTGGATCCGGTTGGCGATCTCGAGCAGCTGCTTGGGGTCGCTGGGCGTCGCCCGTCCCACGACCAGGGTGAGGGCGTCGGCCGACTCGGCGCCGGCCAGCGACTCGGCCGCGGCGGCCAGCCGGTCGGCCTCGTCTCCCATCGCCTGCGACTGCGCCTTCTGCTCCCCGGCCCCCGCCTCCTTCAGCTTCTCCGCAGCCCGGCGCACGCCGCCCAGCGGGTCCTGCGGGCTGCCGAGCAGCTCACCTGCCGCGCGCAGCTGCGCCTCGCGCTCGCGGAACCAGTCGATCGCGGCGGGACCGGTGATCGCCTCGACCCGGCGCACGTTGGCGGCGCTCGAACCCTCGGAGGAGATCTTGAAGATGCCGACCTCGGCCGTGTTGGCGACGTGGGTGCCGCCGCAGAGCTCGCGCGAGACGCCGTCGACCTCGACCACCCGCACCCACTCGCCGTATTTCTCGCCGAACAGCGCCATCGCGCCGAGCCGCTCGGCCTCGGCCCGGTCCATGTTGAGCCAGCGCACGGGTCGTGACGCCTTGACCCACTCGTTGACCAGATCCTCGACGTCGCGCAGCTCCTCGGGGCCGAGCGCCTGCCCGTGGGTGAAGTCGAACCGGAGCTTGTCGGGACGGACGGCCGAGCCCGCCTGGCGCACGTGGGTGCCGAGCCGCTCGCGCAGGGCGGCGTGCAGGAGGTGGGTCGCGGTGTGGTTGCGCATCGTCGCGTAGCGCACCTCGTGGTCGACCTCGGCCTCGACCGCTGCGTCGGGCTCGATCGCGCCGCCGTCCGCCTCGATCTCCAGCGCCTGGTCTTCGCCGACGCGGTAGACGTCGAGCACCCGCGCCTCCACCTCGCCCCAGCGCAGCACCCCGGAGTCGGCGACCTGGCCGCCGCCCTCGGCGTAGAAGGGACTCTCCTCGAGCTTGACCAGGGCGCGGCCGTCCTCGCTGCGGACCGCGGCGAGGCCGGTGGTCGCCCGCAGCGTCTCGTAGCCGACGAAGCGGGTCGGCGGCGCCGCCGCGGCAAAGGCAGCGACGCGCTCATGCGTGTTCTCCGATCCGTGCGCCGTCGCGGCACCGGTGCGGGCGCGCTGGCGCTGCTCCTCCATCAGCTCCTCGAAGCCGCCGTCGTCGACCGAGAGCCCCTGCTCCGCCAGCAGCTCCCTGGTCAGGTCGTAGGGGAAGCCGTAGGTGTCGTGCAGCTTGAAGGCGTCGGCGGCGTCGATCCAGGAGGTCTCCGCCTCCGTCGCCTCGGCGACCAGCCGCTCCAGCAGCTCGCTGCCGCGCTCCAGCGTGCGGCCGAAGCTCTCCTCCTCGTCGCCGACCCAGCGCGCGATCGTCTCCCGCTCGGCGGCCAGCTCCGGGTAGGCCCCCGCCATCAGCTCGATCGCGCGCTCGGCGAAGCGGCCCAGCCAGGGCGCCTCCAGGCCGAGCGTGTTCCCCTGCTGGATCGCCCGCCGCATGATCCGGCGCAGGATGTAGCCGCGGTCCTCGTTGGAGGGGACGACGCCGTCGGCGATCAGGAAGGCGGCGCCGCGTGCGTGGTCGGCGACGATCCGCATCGCCCGCGTCACCGCGCCGCCCTCGTCGTAGCGGCGGCCGGAGAGCTCCTCGGCGAGGTCGACCAGCGGCCGCACGTGGTCGGTCTCGAAGACGGAGGGGACGTCCTGGAGGATCGCCGCCATCCGGTCCAGGCCCATACCGGTGTCGATGTTGCGCATCGGCAGCTCGGTCAGGCTGCCGTCCGCGGCCAGGTCGTAGCTCATGAAGACGTGGTTCCAGAACTCGAGGAAGCGGTCGCTGTCGTCGCCGGGGCGCTCGCCGGCGGCCCCGAACGCCTCACCCCGGTCGAGGTAGAGCTCCGAGCAGGGGCCGCAGGGGCCGGTCGGACCCGCCTGCCAGAAGTTGTCCTCGCGGCCGAGCCGGACGATCCGCTCGTCGGGAACGCCGATCGCGCCCCAGAGTGCGATCGCCTCCTCGTCCGGGCCCAGCCCCAGCTCCTCGTCGCCGCCGAAGACCGTGACCCAGATCCGCTCCGGGTCCATCCCGAACCCCTGCGTCGAGAGCTCCCAGCCCCAGGGGATCGACTCCGCCTTGAAGTAGTCGCCGAAGCTCCAGTTGCCGAGCATCTCGAAGAAGGTCATGTGGCGGGCGGTGTTCCCGACCTCCTCGATGTCGGTGGTGCGGAAGCATTTCTGCACGTCGGCGAGGCGCGGCGCCGGAGGCGCTTCGCGGCCGAGGAAGTAGGGCTTGAACGGCTGCATGCCGGCCGTCGTCAGCAGAACAGAGGGGTCGTGCACGGACGGCACCAGCGAGGCCGAGGGAACGATCTTGTGCCCCCTCTGCTCGAAGAAGGAGAGGTAGGTGTCGCGGATCTCCTGCGCCTTCATGTGAGGGAGCCTAAATATTCGCGGCCGGGAAGGCCGCGGGGCCGGCGGGCGGAGTCAGGCCGCGGCGACGATCGTGCCGTGGCCGACGATCGTCTCGCCGTCCATCAGCACCGCCGTCTGGCCCGGGGAAGCGCCGAGGAACTCCTCCCCCAGCTCGACCTCGAGCGCATCGTGGTGGCCGGCGGCGGCGTCGCCGACGGAGGCCGGGAGGGCACGCGAGTGGTAGCGGAGGCGGACCGCGTCGACGCGGGCGCCGTCGCGGTGCAGGACCACGTCGCGGACGCTGACGCTGCGGGTTTCCAGGTCGGCACGGGTGCCGACCGTGACCGTGTTCGCGGCGGCGTCGGTGGCGAGCACGTAGAGCGGCTCGGGCGCGGAGACGCCGATGCCGCGGCGCTGGCCGACGGTGAAGTTGTGGTGGCCGCGATGGCGGCCGACGGGCCGGCCGGCCCGATCGAGCACGGCGCCCTCGCGGTCGCGGAGCCCGCCGTGGCGGCGCAGGAAGCCCCGCTTGCCCTGTCCGGCGAGGAAGCAGAGGTCCTGGCTCTCGGCCTTGCTGGCGACCGGCAGGCCGTGGCGGGCGGCGATCTCCCGCACCTCGGGCTTGGTCAGCTCGGTGAGCGGGAACGAGAGCCGGCCGAGCAGCTCGGTCGGCAGCGCCGCCAGCATGTAGCTCTGGTCCTTGGCCGCGTCGGCGGCGCCGGCGAGCAGCGGGCCGTCGCCGTCCTCGACGATGCGGGCGTAGTGGCCGGTGACGAGACGATCGCCGCCAAGCCGCTCAGCCAGGTCGATCATCGCCGCGAGCCGCACCTCGCCGTTGCAGAGCACGCAGGGGTTCGGGGTGCTGCCGGCGGCATAGCCGTCGATGAAGCGGCCGACCACGCGGCGGCGGAATTCCCCCTCGAGGTCGAGCGTGAAGTGCGGGATCCCGAGCGAGTGCGCGAGCGCGCGGGCGCCGAGGACCGCCTCCGGGGAGCAGCAGGCCTTGGCCCCGTCCGTCTCCGGATCGGCCCAGAGCTTGACGGTGACGCCGACCACCTCCGCCCCCCGCTCGCGCTCCAGCAAGGCGGCGACGGCGCTGTCGACGCCGCCGGACATGGCAACGGCTATCCGTTCGGGAGAAGAGGGGGTCGCCAGGCGTCCGGGAGAGGGAACCCGGCGACCGTCATCGGCAGGTGAGGTCGCTGGGTTCCCTCTCCCTTCAGGCCGATCTGCGAGGAGAGCGCTGGAGCTGGCGGCGGTGCTCAAGGCGCGGTGCAGAGCGTCGGTGGCGAGCTGGGCGGCGTGGCGCTTGGCCGGGGTAAGGCCGCCGATCGCCGTCTCGACAGCGTTGATGTCGACAGCCGCGGCCTCCAGAACAGGTGCGCCGTCCACCATCTCGGTGACGGCCGCGGTTGCCGCCCTGGTCGCGCCACAGCCCTCGGCGTCGAAGGTGATAGCCGCGATCCGCCCATCGTCGATAAGTACCGAGATCCGTGCCAGGTCGCCGCAGGCCGCGCCCCCGGCGGCGCCGGTGAACGCTCCGCCCATCGGTGCCCCGCGCCGACTCTCGTCCCTTAGATAGTTCTCGAGCAGCTCCCGATCCATCCCTACAGGGTAGGAGGCGCGCCCGGGCAGCGCAGCAAGTCCCGCAGGTCGGCGGCGATCTCCTCCGGTTCGTCCCGCAATTGCAGCCAGGTAATCCGCATCGAGAGCCAACCCTCCGCGAGCAGGATCCGGTCCCGCTGTCGATCGGTCTCGAACGCCTGGTCCGTGCTGTGGACTGCCCGCCCATCGAGCTCGGCGATCAGCCGCCCTTCCGGCCACATGCAGTCCGGCCGCAGCAACCGCCCTCGGATCGGCAGGGTCGGGTTGAATCGCGGTCGCGGCAGCTCATGGGTATCGAGGAACGCCACGAACAGCTCCTCGAAGTCGTTCTGGGTGATCCCGGCCGGTTCGCCGTCGGCGAGGATCTCGCGAACCGTCCGGGCTCCCCGCCTGCCGGGATGACGGGTCAAGAGCTGAGGCAACGAGACCCGGTCGGTCAGCTGCCGCACCTCGGTCTCGTGGAAGGCCCGTTCCACCTCCCGCTTCGACACGACGGCAGCGAGGTCGAAGATCGTCCGGAAGACAGACGTCGTGGGAATTCCGTCGACCTCATCCACTTCGTCGCGCAGCAGGCCGGCCTGGCGCAGCACGATCGAACGGTGCTTGGTTCGGCCCACCGCCGGCCGGCTCAGTTCGATCCGTCCGGGGTCATAAGGGAAGACGTCCCAGAGCCGCGCCGCCGAGCGATGACTGAGCACCGCCTCGGGCCCGCAGGCGAGAACAGCCGCCATCCGCCGACCGTCCGCCGTGAGCGGGGCACCCCCGAGCGTGTACACGCCGGAGTAGGCCGGCCGGAGAAGGCCACGTCTCACCCTGCCGGCGATGGCATTGCTTCCGAACCCCATCCCAAGCATCTGCGCGCGGGTCACCACGCCGTGCTGACCCTGCGCAGTTCGCGCCATCCGCCCATCGAGCTTCGCCATCCGCCCACCGCCCAAACGCCGAGCTGCGCTTTTTTGCCCCATGGGGGTAAAAAAGCGCAGCTCGACCGAAACTCTCCCCCTCGGCCGGCGCCTCGGGGATGAAAAGAGGCCCCAGCCCGCCGTTGCCGCCTCTGGCTTTGATCCCTTCAAGTGAAGGTGGGTGCCTGCTCCTGACCCCAAGGGGCCCGAAGACTTTCGGCTCCCGCGCCGTTTGTGTTGGGTCAAACGGTGAGACGGCTCTCGCACGGGCTCGAGCCTCGGCTCAACCGTACCACCGGCAGGCGAGCTGTAAACACCGCGGCGCGCCGGTGCATAGGGCGGTCACACCCGACTTGACCGGGCCGAGGGGGCGCTGCCGGCGTGCCGCGAGGGCCTGAGCGCCGCTCAGTACTCGTCCTGGTCGAGATTGGCGAGGTGCATCTCCGCCTCGCTCCAGCTCTCGGCCGGCACCCGCAGGGCGATGTCGCCGCGGCCGTAGCGGTCGAGCGGCCAGTCGGCGGTGAGAGCCGCCTCGATCCCGGCCTCGACCAGGGCTTGGTGCCAGGCTCTCGCCGTTCGCAGGTCGCCGAAGTCCCGCACGACCTCCCAGCTGTCGAAGCTCGGGTCGTCGACGTGGACCGGCGTCTGCCCGGGACCGGGACCCGGACGCCACTTGCGTGGAAGCCAGTCCCGGAGGCCCATCTCAGTGTCCGGCGAGTTTTCGCTGATGGAGGGCGATGCCCAGGTCGCGCAGCTGAATGTCCTCGACCGGAGCCGGGGCGCCGGTCAGCAGGTCGAAGCCGGAGGCAGTCTTGGGGAAGGCGATCACGTCGCGGATCGTCTCGGCGCCGCTGAGGCGCTGGACGATGCGGTCGATGCCGTAGGCGATGCCGCCGTGCGGCGGCGCCCCGTAGCGCAGCGCCTCGAGCAGGAAGCCGAAGCGGGCCTGCGCGGTCTCGGCGTCGATCCCGAGCGCCGCAAACACAGCCTCCTGGACGTCGGCGCTGCTGATGCGGATCGAGCCGCCGCCGAGCTCCTGGCCGTTCCAGACGACGTCGTAGGCGACCGCGCGCGCCTCGCCCGGGTTCTCTGGATCGAACTCGCCCTTCGGCGCCGTGAACGGGTGGTGCAGCGGGTCCCAGCGCTTCTCCTCGGCGTTCCACTCCAGCAGCGGCCAGTCGACGATCCAGACCAGGCGGTGCTCGTTCTCGTCGATCAGGCCGAAGCGCTCGGCCAGGTCGAGCCGCATCTGCCCGAGCACGGCGTCGGTTACGGAGCGCTGGTCGGCGACCAGCAGCAGCAGATCGCCCTCCTCGGCGCCGAGCCGCTGGTTGAGGTCCGCGAGCTCACCCTCGCTGAGGAACTTGGCGGTCGGCGAGCGCCACCCGTTGCCCTCGCGGAAGGCCCAGACCAAGCCCTTCGCCCCCAGCTCCTGGGCGCGCGAGATCAGGCCGTCGAGCTCGGAGCGCGGCATCTCACACCGGCCGGCGTTGATGCCGCGGATCGAGCCGCCCCCGTCCAGCACCGAGCGGAAGACCTTGAACTCGGTCTCGCGCAGGGCCTCGCCGAGATCGACCAGCTCCAGCCCGAAGCGAAGGTCGGGCCGGTCGGTGCCGAAGCGGCCCAGCGCCTCGTCGTAACACATGCGCTGCATCGGCAGCTCGATCTGCGGCCCCCCGGCGCGCTCGAACACATGTGCCAGCAGCCGTTCGTTGACCTCGATGATGTCCTCGCCGTCGACGAAGGACATCTCGACGTCGAGCTGCGTGAACTCCGCCTGGCGGTCGGCCCGCGTCGCCTCGTCGCGGAAGCAGCGCGCCACCTGGTAATAGCGCTCGAAGCCGGCGACCATCAGCAGCTGCTTGAACAGCTGCGGCGACTGCGGCAGCGCGTAGAAGGAGCCCTGCTGCTGGCGGCTGGGGACGAGGAAGTCGCGCGCGCCCTCGGGAGTGGACCGCGTCAGCACCGGCGTCTCGACGTCGAGGAAGCCCTCGGCGTCGAGGAACTCGCGCATCGCCGCCGTCACCCGGTGGCGCAGCTCCAGCGCCTCGCGCATCTGCTCGCGGCGCAGGTCGAGGTAGCGGTAGCGCAGGCGGGCGTCCTCCCCGACCTCGCCGGAGAAGCCCTCGATCTGGAACGGCGGCGTCTCGGCGTCGGCCAGCAGCTCGGCGCTCTCGACCTTGATCTCGACCTCGCCGGTCGGCAGATCGGGATTGACCGTCTCGGCCGAGCGGCGCACCACCGCCCCGGCCGCGCTCAGCACGTCCTCCGCCCGCAACTTGTGAGCCAGCTCGAACGACTCGCCCGAGGTATCGGGGTTGAAAACGAGCTGGACGACGCCGGTGCGGTCGCGCAGATCGATGAAGATCAGGCCGCCGTGGTCGCGGCGGCGGTGCACCCAGCCGGCGACTCTGGCCTCGGAATCGACCCGGTCGCCCAGCACCTCCCCGCACCAGGTGTCCCGGTATCCGTTCGCCCGCAGGGTCGGAACCCGCCCCGCCGCATCGAAGGTGTTCTTGGCTTCGCTCACGCCTCTCCCCCGGTTATCTCGTCGACGAGGTCGGCCAGATCCACCGGCCGCTGCTCGCCGCTGTCCATGTCGCGCAGCTGCGCGCCGCCGTCCTCTTCGAGGAAGACGACATAGCGCGCGCCGATCCGGTTGGCGTGTTTGAGCTGACCCTTGTGGCTGCGGCCGGCCAGATCGACCTCGGCCGCGAGGCCGGCGTGGCGCAGCTCGTTGAGGAGTGCGATCCCGCGCTCGGGCTGGAGGTCATGGTCGAAGGAGACGAATACGCGGCGAACAGGCCCCTCGTCCTCCTCGTCGCCCAGCGCCAGCAGGATCCGCTCGATCCCGGCCGCCCAGCCGACCGCGGGCGTCGCCGGCCCCCCCAGCTGCTCGATCAGGCCGTCGTAGCGGCCGCCGCCGCCGATCTCCGACTGCGCCCCGAGCTCGGCGCAGACGAAGGAGAAGATCGTGCGCGTGTAGTAGTCGAGGCCGCGGACCAGGGTCGGGTCGACCTCGTAGGCGATGCCGGCGGCGGCGAGCAGGCCCCGTACCGCGGCGAAGTGCTCGGCGTCCTCACCCTCCAGCGCGGCGACGAGCGTCGGGGCACTTGCCATCACGCCCCGCGTCCCCTCGTCGTCGGCATCGAAGGCGCGCAGCGGGTTGACGTCGATCCGCTCCCGCACGTCCTGCGAGAGCTCCCCCTCGTGGGCGTGCAGGTGCGCCTTCAGCTCCTCCAGGTAGGCGCGCCGGGCGTCGAGCGAGCCGAGGCTGCCCAGCCGCAGCTCGACCCCGGGCACGCCGAGCTCGCCCAGCAGGTCGGAGAGCAGCATGATCGCCTCGGCGTCGGCGAGAGGCGAGTCGGTGCCGATGCACTCGGCCCCGAGCTGGTGGAACTGGCGGTAGCGCCCGGCCTGGGGGCGCTCGTGACGGAAGAACGGCCCGAGGTAGGAGAGCTTGACCGGCTGCGCCAGCTTGTGCATGCCGTGCTCGACGTAGGCGCGGCAGATCGGCGCCGTCCCCTCGGGCCGCAGAGTCAGGCTGCGCCCGCCCTTGTCCTCGAAGCTGAACATCTCCTTGCGGACGATGTCGGTGGATTTGCCGACGCCGCGCTCGAACAGCTCGGTGTCCTCGAAGGCCGGCGTCGCGATCGGCTCGTAGCCGGCACGGGCGAAGATCGAGGCCGCGGCGCGCTCAATCCGGGCCCGCCCGCGTGCCTGCTCGGGCAGCACGTCGAAGGTCCCACGGGGTGCCTGGTACTTGCTGGCCATGGTGCTCGCGACCTTAGTCGGACCGGGCGCCGGCCGCTCTACCGGACCAGCGGGGCGAGGAAGGGGTTGGAGGCCCGCTCCGCCCCCAACGTCGTGATTCCCATATGGCCGGGATAGACGACCGTCTCCTCGGAGTGGGAGTCGAGCAGGCCGCGGATCGACTCCATCAGCGTCGGCCCGTCGCCGCCGGGCAGGTCGACGCGACCGACCGAGCCCTGGAAGAGCACGTCGCCGGAGAAGATCGCCTCCTCGCCGCGGACCGAGTAGGTGACGTGACCGGGGCTGTGTCCGGGGGTGAAGATGACGTCGAGCTCGAGCCCGGCCAGCTCCAGGGTCTCGCCGCCGGCGACGGTCTCGTCGGCGTCGTAGCTCTCGTAGGGGCCGAAGCCGTCCCAGGGGACGAAGGCCATGATGTCGGCGAGGAGCGGGACCTCGATCTTCGGGCAGTAGACGGGCGCGCCGGTCGCCGCCGCCACCGGCGCCACGGCGCCGATGTGGTCGAAGTGGCAGTGGGTGAGCAGGATCGCCTCCACCTCGCCCAGCTCCCCGGCCGCGGCGAGGATCCGCTCCGCCTCCTCGCCGGGATCGACGACGAGGACGCGGTCGGAACCCTGGCGGCGCAGCAGGAAGCAGTTCTCGGCGATCGCGCCGACCGTGAGCATCTCCACGCCGAGGCTCACCGGCGGCGCCCTATTCTTCCCGCGCGCGAATCCGGGCCCGCTCGCGCCGCCGCCACATCGTCATGTCGATGAAGTAGCCGGCCGGGATGTAGAAGGCGAGCATGAAGGCGCCGAGCGCGAGCGCGACGCCGAGCGGACGCTGGAAGATCAGCAACAGCAGCACCGCGAAGATGACGGCGGCGACGAGGCCGCGGACGATCGATCCGCGCCAGGTCGGCGGCAGGTCGCCTTTCGCGGCGGGCTTGCGTTTGGCCCCGGCGCGGGCTTTCGCCTCGGCGCGGTTGCGGGGACGCGCGCGGCGCGGGTTGGTGTCGATGCGACCGCCCTGGGTG
Source organism: uncultured Thermoleophilia bacterium (assembly GCA_963720455.1). Lineage (GTDB taxonomy): Bacteria > Actinomycetota > Thermoleophilia > Solirubrobacterales > 70-9 > VAYN01. The sequence goes on from OY970392.1 coordinate 942,642, forward strand.
CCGCGGCGCTTGCGGCGGCGCTTCTTCCTGGTCTGTGCCATGCCCTGAATTTAGATGATCGACCCGGGGGTCGATCGTCTCAGTCGGTCGCGGCCTCCAGCCGCCGCTCGATCAGGTGCCGGTCGGGGTCGAAGCCGCGCATCGGCACGTCGGCCGGGTAGCCGACGAGCGCGGCGGTGGGGACCAGGCCGACCAGCTCGGCCTCCAGCGGCCGGGCACCGAGCGGCGCCGCCAGCTCCCGCACCCGCCCGACGACCGTCCCCAGCGGGACGGAGAGCGGATCGTGGACGTTGGTCGAGATCTGGCCGCGACCGCTGGACAGCAGCAGCCCGATCGCCCGCACGCCGGGCAGCCCGCCGCCCGACTCGCGCAGCCCGGCGGCAACGGCGCGGGTGACCTCGAGGTCGCCGCTGTCGAGCTCGACGTTGAAGGCGGCCAGCGGCGGTCGCGCGGTGACCAGGGTGGCCCCAGCGCGCCGGTGGGGAAGCTCGGGGCCGAAGTCCGGGCGTAGCTCGCCCGCCTCCATCCGCAGCCAGAGCTCGGCCAGGCCGCCGTTGCGGAAGTAGGCGCGCTCGGCCCGGCCCGGGTCCCGCGCCAGCTCCCCGTAGAGGAAGACGGGGACCCCGAGGCCGCCGATCTGGGTCGCGACCGCGACCGCCTCTCTGCGGGCCCCCTCGCGGTCGGCCGGGTCGAGCCAGACCAGCGGGCAGACGTCGAGCGCGCCCACGGCCGGATGGGCGCCCTGGTAGCGCGCCATGTCGATCGTCTCCAGCGCCTCCTCGGCCCCGGCGAGAAGGGCCTCGGTCAGCGGGCCGGGCGCGCCGGCAAGGGTGAAGACGGCGCGGTTGTGATCGGCGTCGGCGTGGCCGTCGAGCAGGGAGACGCCGCGGCCGAAGGCAGCCCGCAGCGCGGCCAACCGCTCCGGGTCGCGTCCCTCGGAGACGTTGGGGACGGCGAGCAGGGGTCGCATCGGCGCGGGTCCGGTCAGACCAGCAGGTCGCCGCCGCGGACGACGGTCTCGCCGTCGACTTCGACCGTCGGTTCGAGCACGACGCAGTCGAGGTGGACCGGGACCTGGACGGTGCCGCCGATCGCCGCCGAGGCCCCGAAGGCGAGGTGGCAGGTGCCGAGGATCTTCTCGTCCTCGAGGATGTTGCCGGTCAGCAGCGCCTCTTCGTTGGTGCCGATACCGAGCTCGGCGACGTTGGTGCCGTCGGGCCCGTGGTCGCTGAGCAGACCGATCAGCGTGGCGCCGTCGGTGCCGGTCGTCTCGGTCAGGTGGCCGTCGCGGACGGTCAGCGAGACCGGCGTGTCGAGCAGGCCGACTTCGGCGATCGAACCGTCGACCACCAACGTGCCCTCCGCCGTTCCCTCGACCGGCGCGATGAAGGCCTCGCCACAGGGCAGGTTGCCGAAGGCGCCGCGGTTGCCGAGTTCGCCGGCGTCGACGATCGAGAGCCGCTCCTCCAGACCGAGCCGCAGGTCGCTGCCGTGGCGACAGGTGATGCGCGCCTCCGAGGCGCCGTTGAGGATGCCGCTGAGCGCCCAGCCGCGCCGCCGCACCTCGGAGAGGTCGCTGATCATCAGCCGCGCCAGCATGTCCTCGGTCACGCCGGGCAGGCTGCCGATGCGCACCCCCTTCTCGCTCGCCCTGCGGCGCGCATCGGTGTGGGAGATCGACTGGATCGTCGGCGCCAGCACCACGTCGGCCTCCGCCATCGCCGCGGCCACGACGTCGGGCGGCTCGGCGGCGGCCGATTCCCGCTCCGACATCACCGCGAGCGTCGCGCTGGCGCCGTCGCCCTGCGCCTCGATCCGCATCAGCGCACCGATCTCTTCGGTCACCGGGTTGCAGATGATCAGCACCTCCTCGCCCGGGGAGATCGCCATGCACTCGCGAACCACCGTCCTCACCGCCCTGTCCAGCTCCTCGGTGCTCATAGGACAACCTCCCCCTTGTTCTTCTGAGATTGAGAGGCCGAGCGCAGCGAGGCCGTCGAAGATCCCGGGGGAACGCAGAGAGAAGCCGACCGCCGTCGGGAGAGCGCCCTCGTTGCTTGCCTCGCAGAAGGCCCGCGTGAGACCAGCGCCTCCCGGCGGTCGGAGGCACCTGAAGCGGCCACAGGAAGTGGCGCCCCAGAGCGCCGCACTATGAGCAACCGCAACGGTACCTCCCGGCCGGCGCAGGCAAAAGCCAAGCGAGGAGGAATGCGATGCAAGGAACGTCGGCGGGGATCGACTGGGCCAGCGAGGAGCACGCGCTCTGCGTGGTCGATGCGGCGGGGAAGAAGCTGGCGGGCGAGCTCTTTGCCCACGACGAGGCGGGAATCAGGCAGCTGCTCGCCCGAATGCGGGCCCTGGAGGTCGAGCGGGTGGCGATCGAGCGCCCCGACGGCCTGCTGGTCGACCGCCTGCTGGAGGCGGGCTTCACGGTCTTGCCGGTGCACCCCAACCAACTGAAGGCGACCCGCCCGCGCTTCGAGGCGGCCGGCGGCAAGTCCGATGGCTTCGACGCCTTCGTCTTGGCCGAGCTGGCGCGCACCGACTCCCATCGGCTGCGGGCACTTCGCCCCGACTCCGATGAGACCAAGGCCCTGCGGGCGCTGACGCGGACCCGCGAGGACCTGGTCGCCGCCAGGGTGCGCCTGGGCAACGAGCTGCGGGCGCAGTTGGATGCCTTCTGGCCCGGTGCGGCACGCGTCTTCTTCGACGTCGACTCGCAGATCGCGCTCGCCTTCTTGGAGCGCTACCCCTCGCCCGCCGATGCGCGAGGGCTTGGCGAGAAGCGCCTGGAAGGCTTTCTCGCCCGGCAGCGCTACTCGGGTCGGCGCCCCGCCGCGGAGCTGCTGGAGCGGCTGCGCTCGGCGCCGGAGGGGCGAGCGGGAGCGCTCGAGTCCGAGGCGCGCAGAGGTGCGGTCCTCGGCTTGGTCGCCGCGCTGCGGCCGATCGTCACCCAGATCGCCGAGCTCACCTCCCAGATCGGCGGGGCGGTTCGCGCCCACCCCGACAGCCGGGTCTTCCTGCCGCTGTTCAAAGACCCCAAGTCGGCGATCACCGCGGCGCGGCTGGTCGCCGAGATCGGCGACGACCGCTCTCGCTACCCGACCAGCGAGGCGCTCGCGGCCGACGCCGGCATGGCGCCGGTCGCCAGAGAGTCGGGCAAGCGCAAGGTCGCGTCCTTTCGCTGGGCCTGCGACAAGCGGCTGCGGGAGGCGGTCGCCTGCCTTGCCGACTCGACAAGGCACCATCACCCGTGGGCGCGCGAGGTCTACGCCCGAGCCCGCTCCCGCGGGCTCGACCACCCGCACGCGATCCGGGTTCTGGGCCGGGCCTGGCTGCGCGTTCTCTGGCGTTGCTGGCAGGACGAAGTGCCCTACGACCCCGCCAAACACGGCAACTTGCGAAGGCTCCAACCCGCGGGGGGTTGACACAGGAAGTCTCACGCCGCAACCCTAGCTCCCGCCGGGTCGCGATGCGCCGTTTCCCCTGCAAGCACCGGCCGCTACCATCCCCGTCCCCGCCGGAGTAGCTCAGCTGGTTAGAGCAGCGGAATCATAATCCGCGTGTCGGGGGTTCGAGTCCCTCCTCCGGCATCGCTCAGCTGGTGGAAGCGAGCGCCGGGCAAGTTGCTTGAACGTCTTAACGGCAACGGCCGGCAGAGAAAGTATCGGATGTGAGAGTCCGCCCCGCTTCATAGTTGCCATTGCGCATGAGGGAGACGGCTCGACATCTGGGAAAAGCGCGAACCTACGGGTTCAGTGCAGCCATCGCGACGAAAAGAGGTCCTCTCCCACCGTGAGCCTGGCGAGCGCCACCACGCCTACCAGCGCTGCCAGCACGGTGATCATCGTGGCGAGCACGCTCATTCCCCCACCATGAGACACGAGGCTGCCGAAGGGAGTCGAGCGCGAGGCGTCGGGCGTCGCGGATCGCCGGGGGAGCTCGGGGGCGCCACTCGCCGCAGGGTTCCCCGTCAGCAGCGAGAGCAAGCGGGCCACGCCGGGCATCGAGAGCAAGGTCGCGCCTTCCAATCTCGCCAGCTGCATCATCAAGGCCTCGCCCCCTTGCCCCAAGGCGATTGCCGGCCAGACGTAGGCGACCAGATGCCGCAAGGGAGCCGCCACCCCCGGCCTGACTGAAGGCTCGCGGGCCCCGGCGATTGCCCGTCCCGCCCCTTGACCGCCCGGGCGGTCCGGGCTGACGTCCGATTCCCCGCCGAGAGGAGCGGCCTCCGGCGGCGTCGCCTCCACCGCAGCACTCCTCACCGAGCCGAGCGAGTGCCCATCGCCGCTGACCCTCCCGACACCTGGGGGCGAGTCGCCGCCGGAACCCGCGACGTCGCTCTCACTTCCCGACTGAATCGGTACGGGCAGCGAGGAGGGCGAAGGCACCGGCGCAGGCCCATCCGGCACTTCGACCGGCGGCTGCGGCGGGGCTGGGACGGGGACCGAAACCGGCGGCAGTTGCGGCACCGTGACGCCTGGCGCTTCAAGCTGGACGGCAGACGCTTCAAGCGAGATGGCAGACGCCGAGGGAGCAAAAACAGAGGCGAGCAGAGCTACGAGGAGGATCGCCATGGCCTTAGTTTTTACCCGATATTTGGACATTTGTGTGAAAAAATTAGGTAAATTTAGAATCCGAGGCATTCGCGGGAGCTTCGAGCATCAGCGTCACCGGGCCGTCGTTGACCAGCGCCACGCCCATGCAGGCGCCGAACACTCCCTTCCTGGCGCCGAGCCGTTCGCAGAAGCGGTCGTAGAGCGGCTCGGCGACATCCGGCCGAGCCGCCCCCACGTAGCTGGGGCGGTTGCCCCTGCGGGTGTCCCCGTAGAGGGTGAACTGGCTGACGCAGAGGATCTCGCGCGCGCCGAGCGGCTCGTTCATCCTCCCCTCCGCGTCGTCGAAGACACGCAGGGCGCGGACCTTGTCGGCGAGGCGATCGGCCTCCCCCTCCCCGTCCCCGACGCCGACTCCGAGCAGCACCAGCATCCCGGGCCCGATCTGGGCGACACGCTCACCCTCGACGTCAACGGCAGCCTGACTGACGCGCTGAACAAGGGCCCTCATCGGCGCTCAGCTCAGCGACCGACCCGGTGCGTTCCGCCCTGGTGATGGTGCTTGCGGTGCTTCTTGTGCTTGCGCACGCACCGTTTCTTGCCTTTGACCTTCTTCTTGTGGAAGCCCTTGCGGCACTTTTTCACGGGCGGCTTCGGCCGCGGGACGATCGTGACGTCGATGGGCTTCGGTTTCGGCGGCGGGATCATGTTGGTCAGGCTCGCGTCGACGCCGGTCACCGTCTGCGGTGGAGCGAGGGCGATCGGCGTCGCTTCGGAGACCGATGAAACGCCTTTCCACCACTGCTCGAAGAAGGTGTCGTCGAGGATGAACCCCGAGTTGGGTTCCTGCGAGAACACGACCTTGTAGGTGCTGCCGGGGAGGCTGCGGATCGCGTAGTTCCCACCCGCATCCGTCCAATCGCACGGCCCCGCGTATTCCACCGAGGGGACGCTCAGCGGGTCGTACACGCAGACCTCGACGTCTTTCAGGGCGACGCCCGTCCCGGCTTCGGTCACCCGGCCGAGGATCTCTGCGCCCGGGTCCAGAGTCGCATCGATGCCGGTGTAGACGTTCCCGGCGACGACTTCGACCGGGGTCGCCCCGGCAAAGGTGTCGGAGCCGTCGAAGAACTGGCGCAGGTAGTTGGCGTCGTTTTCGCCATCGAACGAGACCCGGTATTCGCCGCTCGGGATTCCGTTGACTTCGTATTTGCCGTCGCTGCCGGCCCGAAGGCACACACCGAAGGGGATCGAGCCGATGGCTTCGACGCACACCCAGACTCCGGCAGCGGGCCCCAGGGTTTCAGCGTCAGTCGCCGTGCCGGTGATCACGCCGCCCTCTTCCAGTTCTGCGTCGATCCCTGGCAGGTCCTGACCAGCGCCGAGCGAGATCGTGTCCCCATTCCCGAGGAACGCCAGTTTGTCGTTGTAGCTCTCCGAGACGTAGTTGAGGTGGTTGCGGTGCGAGAAGAACGCCAGGTAGTAGGAGCCGGCGGGCAAACCGTCAACTTTGTAGCCACCACTCCCGTTCGTTTCGACGCAGGTGTCTTCGAAGGTGTAGGGGTTGGCGCGCGAGCAGACTTCGATGCCCTGGATGCCTCCGCCGCCTTCCGCGGTGACCGTCCCCGAGATCGAGCCAGCGGCCGCCAGCGACGGCGCCGCCAGGCCGAGCGCTCCGCACAGCGTCACCGCGATCGTCGTCAAGCGCACTCTTGCCACCAAAGTCTCCCCTCGTTCGGACCGGTTTGCCGTATCAACCGGCCGGCATCGGCGCAGTTGCGGTGCCCCGCTACGACTTCAGGGGCGGTGCGGGACCAGTGGCCGGCCGGCCACCGAACGCTCGGCGCTCGAACGACGCCCCGCAGGGCCCCGGTGCTTCTTGCGATGGCCTTTCCTCACACAGCGGACTTTGCCGTGCCGCTTGACCTTGCGCTTCCCTTTGGGACAGAGTCTTCTCCGCGGCGGGGCCGGTTTGGCGGGCGCCGCGGGCGGCGCCGCGGCCTGCGCCGGCGGCGCCTTGCGGCTGAGAAGGCGCGCGTCGATGCCCGACACGAGCGCCCCGGTGCCGACCGCGATCGGGTTGGCCTGGGCGAAGCTCGGTTTGGCGTTGTAGAACTGCTGGAAGTAGTCGTCTTCGAGTTCCCATTCGGGGATATCGGGTGAGAACCAGGCTTTGTAGGTGCCGGCCGGGACCCCTTCGATCGCGTATTTCCCGCCCGGCCCGGTGAAGACGCAGTCGAAGATTTCGCCTTCGAAGGCGTCCAGCAGGCAGACCAGGGAGAAGCCGATGCCGGCGCCGCTGAGCGCGTCGGTGACGGTACCGGTGACCCGCCCCGCCTTCAGCAGCTGGGCGTCGATTTCTTCCACGCCTGCCCCAACGGTCACGGCGACCGGGGTCGCTTCGTACCAGAACGACTTCCCGTCGAAGTACTGGGTGAGGTACTCGCTTTCTTCTTCGAACGGGAAGAAAGCGACTTCGTAGGAGTCCGTCGGCAAGCCGAGAATCGCGTAGGTGCCGTCGGCGGCGGTGACGCCACAACGCCCGAAGCCCGTTTCGTCGATCGGGAAGGCGCAGGTGAAGATCCCCTCGAGGCCCAGTTTGCTGCCCGCGTCGACCACCTGCCCTTCGATCCAGCCGCCTTCCTCGAGGGCCGCGTCGGTGCCGGGGATGTCGGCCCCTGCAGTGACTTCGACGACGTCGGCTTCCCCCCAGGACGCCTTCCCGTCGTAGAACTCGGGGGAGAGATTGACATCCGCGGGCGGCCAGAATTCCACCTTGTAATCCCCTGCCGCCAGTTCCTCGATCGAGTAGGCGCCGTCGAGCCCGGTTTCGGTGCATTCGAAGTTTTCGTTTTCCCCCAGTTCGTAGGCGCAGACTTCGATTTCCGCCAGCGGCGCGCCGCCCGCGGAGGCGGTGACGGTTCCCGAGATCGAACCACCGGCGCCGAGGGCGCTCGCCGGGGCAATCACGGCGCCGAGAAGCGCGAGGGTGGCCGCGGCCGCCACACCCGTCCTTCGGAAGGAAATTCGCTGAGGACTCAAGGCGCGGGCGAGTATACCGGCGAGAGCGACGCCTCCCGGCCGGCTAGCTCTCGAGCGCCTCGACCAGCGAGGAGGCGTCGTAGGCACCGTAGTGGCGAGCGCCGTTGACGAAGAAGGTCGGGGTGCCGGTGGCGCCGCTCCGCTCGGCCGACGCGAGATCCCGCTCGACCCGAGGACGATGGATACCGGAGTCCATCTCCGTCGCCATGCGCTCGACATCGAGGCCGAGCTCGCCCCCCACCTCCAGCATCGTCTCGCGCGAGAGCTTTGGCTGGGCCGCGAAGAGGGCGTCGTGGTACTCCCAGAACTCCCCCTGGGCGGCGGCCGCCTCGCCGGCCTCGGCCGCCAGCGGCGCCAGCGGGTGGCGCTCGGGGATCGGCAGGTGGCGGAAGGCGAAGACGAGCCGGTCGCCGAGCCGCTCGTGGACCCGGCGCAGCACCGACTGGGCGCCGAGGCAGAAGGGGCACTGGAAGTCGCCGAACATCGTCAGCTCCAGCGGGCGTCCGAGCTCGCCACGGACATGGTCCGTCTGGTCGAGCGGTGGGGTGAGCATGGCGTCCACTCGGCAGGATGTTATGCGCAGATGGCCCACATCGAGTCGATCCTCGTGCTGATGCTGGCGGCGACGCTGCTGGTCCGCGTCGCCGACTACGGCCACGTGCCGGCGCCGATCGTGCTCGTCCTCGGCGGACTGGCGATCGCCTTCGTGCCGGGCCTGCCCGAGATCGAGCTGGATCCGGACACGATCTTCCTCGTCTTCCTGCCGCCGCTGGTCTTCTCCGCCGGCTGGCGGACCTCGCCGCGCGAGCTACGCACGGTGATGCGGCCGCTCGCCCTGCTCTCGGTCCTCCTCGTCTTCATCACCGCGGGCCTGGTGGCCCTGGTCGCCCACGCCCTGGTCCCTGAGCTGGGCTGGGCCGAGGCGGCGGTGCTCGGCGCGATCCTGGCCCCCACCGACGCCGTCGCCGCGATCGCCGTCTTCCGCCGCATCGGCGGCCCCGAGCGGGTGCGCCTGCTGGTCGAAGGGGAGTCGATGATCAACGACGGCACCGCGCTGGTGCTCTACCGGATCGCGATCGGGGTCGCCACCGGCGGCGCCTTCGCGCTCGGCGACGCCGTGCTCGAATTCGTCGCCATCTCGGCCGGCGGGATCCTCGTCGGCCTGCTGGTCGGCGTGATGTCGATCGTCGTCATCCGCCGCCAGGCCGACGCCAGCCTCGTCGTCGTCCTCACCGTGCTCACCGCCTACGGCGCCTACATCGGGGCCGAGGAGATCGGCGTCTCCGGCATCCTCGCCGCGGTCGTCGCCGGCCTCTACGGCGGCTACCAGTCGCCGCGCGCGGTCGACGCCGACACCCGCCTCAGCTCCGTCGCCTTCTGGAACGTTCTCATCTTCACCCTCGAGACGGCCCTCTTCGTCCTGCTCGGGGTGCAGCTGCCCGGCATCGTCGACTCGCTGGAGGCGAGCTCGTCGGGGATCGGCGAGCTGCTGGTGCCGATCGTCGTCATCGCCCTGGCCTCGATCGGCCTCCGCCTCGCCTTCGTCTTCGCGATCGGCTCGAGCGCCGGTGAGACGCCGGGCGAGCGCTTCGCCGTCGGCTGGAGCGGGATGCGCGGCGCCGTCTCCCTCGCCGCCGCACTGGCGGTGCCGCTCAGCGTCTCCGATCGCCCCCAGGTCATCTTCATAACCTTCGCGCTGATCCTCGTCACCCTGGTCGGCCAGGGCCTCTCGCTGCCGTTCGTGATCCGCAAGCTGCGGCTGGAGGAGCCGCGGCGCTGGAGCGACGAGGAGGCGGTGGCGCGAATGGAGGCCGCCCAGGCCGCGCTCGACCGCATCGACGAGATCGAGGGCGAGGAACGCGCCTCGGACTCGCAGCTGCAGCGCCTGCGCGACCTCTACCGCGCCCGCTTCCGGATGTGCCAGCAGGTGCTCGGCGGCGAGGACCCGGACGTCATCGCCCGCGAGCAGCGCCTCGCCGACTACGGAGCCCTGCGCCGCGAGCTGATCGGCGTCGAGCGCGAGATCCTCCTCGATCTGCGCGCCCGCGAACGCCTACGCAACATGACGATGCGCCAGATCGAGCGCGATCTGGACCTCGAGGAGGCGCGAATTCGAGCGTAGTGGGTAGGGGATTTGGGAGAACCCTCCGTCGCAGATCTGGAGGCTCCTTCGGGTTCCCCCAAATCCCCTACTCAGGGCCCCCGCAAGCTTCTCCTCACGTCCCGAAGAAGTCGTTAGCTCTCTGAGCCACCAATTCGGGCATCTCGTCGGCGATGAAGTGGCCGCAGTCCTCGACGAACTCGATCTGCATCTCCTCGGCGTGTCGCTGGTAGCCGGCGAGCATCTCCGGCCTCAGGACGAAATCGTCGACGCCGAAGACGAGCAGGGTCGGCACGGTCAGCCGCCGCTCCGCGTAGCGACCGCGGACGATCGGCCAGACCTCGCGCCAGTTGAAGACCCGGTACATCTGCACCGCCGCCCGCGCCCGCGCCGGCTCGGCGAGATTGTCGGCGAAGACCCGCAGCGTCTTCTCGTCCCAGACGTCCTTGCGCTCGGAGCCGCCGACGAGCACGCGGGGCACAAGATCCCCCCGCCGGTGCAGCCCGTAGCCGATGCCGGGCGCCAGGACCATCTGCTGGTACCAGAAGCGCCAGGCGTGGCCGATCGTGTTCCGCAGGTTGACCCAGGGCGGCACGATGTTGAGCGCGAGGAAGCGCTCGACGCGCTGCGGCGCCCGCAGGCCGATCAGGAAGCCGATCCAGCCGCCCCAGTCATGCCCGACGAGCTTCACCCGCTCGAGTTCGAGCTCGTCGAGGACCGCGAGCACGTCGGTCGCCAGGTTCTCCTTCGCATAGCCGCGGCGCGGCGCGTCGGACCAGCCGCAGCCGCGCAGATCGAGCGCCAGCACGCGGTGGCGGTCGGCCAGCGCCGGCATCAGGTGCCGCCACTCGTACCAGTGCTGCGGCCAGCCGTGCAGGCAGAGGACGACGTCGTCGCCGGCACCGGCTTCCGCCACGTGGAAGTCGAGACCGCGAGCGCGAACCGTGCGGTGCCTGACACCCTCAATGCGAGGTGGCTCGGTCATCGCCCCAGGCTATGGCCTTTCAGCGGGCGCCGGACCAAGCGAGGCAAGGACCGAGGACACAGCCTCGCGCCGGTCCGCCGCCCGCTGAAGCTCAGTGCAGCGCGGTCGCGGCGGCCTGGCGAAACTCGGCGAGCATAGCTCCCATCGTCTCGACGTCGCAGGCGACCATTTCCGGCCACGGCTTGTCGGGATGCTCATGAAGGGTCTTGAGGCCGTTGCCGCTGATCACCGCGACGACGGTCTCCTCGGCGCCCAGCTTGCCCTCCGCGGCAAGCCTCGCGGTGGCGGCGATCGTCGTGCCCCCGGCCGGCTCGGTGAGGATTCCCTCGGTCGCCCCCAGCAGGTCGATCGCGCCGAAGATCTCCTCGTCGCTGGGCGCTGCCGCCGAGCCGCCGCGGGTGCGCACCGCGTCGACCACGAGCGCCCCGTCCCCAGGAGCGCCGATCGCCAGCGAGTGGGCCGCCGTCTCGGGCGTCTGCGGGACGATCTCGCCCCCCTCGAGGATCGCGGTGGCGATCGGCCCGCATCCGCCCGCCTGGGCGATGTTGATCCTGGTCGACGCCGTCTCGGCCAAGCCGACCTTCTCCAGCTCGTTCAGGCCCTTGTGCACGCGTGAAGAGAGGGTCCCGCCGGCAGCCGGGATCACGAAGTGGTCCGGTGCCGTCCAGCCGAGCTGCTCGACGACCTCGAAGGCCATCGTCTTCGCGCCCTCGGCGTAGAACGGGCGCAGGGTGATGTTCGCGAACTGGATGCCGCTCGCGAGCGAGAGCTCGCGGCAGGCCCGGTTGGCCTGGTCGTAGTTGCCGTCGAGCTGGCAGACCTGGGCGCCGAGCGCGCGGCAGGCCTTCGCCTTTCCCTTCTCCATGTTGCCGGGATAGAAGATGTAGGCGGTGGCACCGGCCTTGGCGGCGAGCGCGGCGACCGCGGTGCCGACGTTGCCGGTCGAGACGCAACCGACCTCGTCCTTGCCCAGCTCCAGCAGCCGGGCGATCGCCATCCCGACCACCCGGTCCTTGTAGGAGAGCGTCGGGCGGTTGGTCGAGTCGTCCTTGAGGTAGAGGCGCTTGAGGCCGAGCTCGGCGCCGAGCCGGTCGGCGCGGATCAGCGGGGTCTGGCCCGCGAACTGGCCGACCCGGGCCTGGGCGCGCTGCGAGACGATCGGCAGCAGCTCCTCGAAGCGCCAGATGTTCTGGGGCCGATCGGCGAGGCCGCGCTCGGAGATCAGCGCCTTGGCCCGTCCGTAGTCGTAGTCGATGTCGAGGCCCTCGCCGCAGGCAGGGCACTTGAAGGCGGTGTCGAGCAGCGGCGTGACGTAGCCGCAGTCACGGCAGACGAGTTCGGTGGCGCAGGAGCTGGTTCGAGGACCCTCCGGCCCGCCCAGATGCGGATCTACCGCGTCGCTCATGACTCCTCCTTTGCCGCCGCCGGCAAGCCTGCCACGAGGGCGCTGGCCGAGATCGACGCTCGTCCATTGGTGGCACGGGTATAACACATAGGCTGCTGGCGCTCAATGCTTTCTGCGTAAAGATTTGGTGATCGGTTAGACAGTTACCAACAGCAAGGTAGCGGAAGGTCCGAGTCATGCTTGATTGCGAACCGTTCTGTCTGTAAAGTTGCTGTCTTCAGCCCCGAAGCGCCCGTCCAGATGACCCCCCAAGAGCGATTCGCCGCCAACCTCCGCCGAGCCCGCACCAAGGCCGGCATTTCCCAGGAAACCCTGGGCGATCTCTGCGAGCTGCACAGAACCGAGATCTCGCTCCTGGAGCGAGCTGGGCGCGAGCCTCGACTCTCGACGATCGTCAAGCTCGCGGGAGCGCTCGGGACCACCGCCGGCGAGCTCTGCAAGGGCGTTGCCTGGAACCCGAAAAAGGGCCGCATCGAAGTCGAGCGGCCCCCATCGAGCTGACTATCTGATTACCGCTGCGGCGGGGCGCCCCTTGCCTGAGGTAGGCCCCAACGCAGTTACTCTTGGTTGACCCGGAGGTCGACCAAACCCTGGGCAAGCTGGGTCGGGCGCGATGAAGTGAGGCGGGGCGGCGTCTGAGCAGATGCCTCCAGGGGCCGTCGATGACGGTCGTGGTCCTGGCTCACGATAGGTCCTTCCTTTGCCACCCCAAGGCGGTTCCCCTTCCTGAGAGCCCCGCCCCCTTCACCGGTGATCGCCCGGCAGGGGCATTCATAACATACTCTCGTGTAACAATCAAGAGCCCTTGCCCATTCAACCGGACTCTTGATCGACTCGCATTTCAGGGAGCTGCTGCGGGGCTCCCGGCGGTGACCGGGATCGGCGCCGAATCCGGCCACGGAGCCGGAAGCGAAGCCTCCTCGAAGCGGCCCGACGCGAGCAGCAACCCCTCGGCGGTGTGCGGCGCGAACGGCGCCAGCGCCTGCGCAAGCAGGGTGAGGGCGGCGATCTGGGCCTCGGCGTCGGCCCGGTCGAGCTGACCGCGGCGCTCGACGACCCGCTTCTCGAAGTCCTGGATGCGCTCGAAGAGGCGGGTGAGGTTGCGGACGGCCTTGTGCATCTGCAGCTCCGCCACGTCCTCGGTGATCCTGGCCAGGCCGTTCTCGCACCATTTGCGCAGGCGATCGCGCATGAACTCGGTGTCCGCGGCAGCCTCCTCGTCGTGCCGGGCGCCATCCAACGCCGCGAAGCGGTCGTGCGAGTAGGTCCAGAGGTTGCGCAGGAAACGGTTCGCGAAGCGCAGCGCCCCGTCGCTCCAGTTGAGCGTCTTCGCCGGCCCCGCCGCGTAGAGGACGGCGAGCCGGACCGTGTCGGCGCCGTAGCGCTCGACCAGCTCGTCGGGGTTGACCACGTTGCCGAGGTGCTTGCTCATCTTGCGCCCCTCGGCGATCACCATCTCGTGGAAGAGGCAGCCGGCGAACGGCTCGCCGTCCTCGAGGAAGGCGAAGGGGCCGATCTCGCGCAGGGCCTTGGTGACGATGCGCTGGTCGAAGACGAAGCCGCCGCTGTCGCCGCCGGCCACGAGGCGCTCGGCCGGCAGCCACTCCTGCAGGTCCGGGTGGGTGAACATCTGCTCGTCGCGATCCGCCGGTGGGACCGCCGCCGGGACCCAGAGCCAGAGGGCATCGAAGTGACAGTCGAGCGTGTCGGTCTCCCGCTTCGCGGCGGCGCCGCACTGCGGGCAGGCGACGTCGACGAAGTCGGGACGCTCGGCGAGCGGGTTGCCCTCGCCGGTGGGCGCGATGTCGCGGGGCAGCACCACGGGCAGGTCCTCCTCGGGCACCGGAACCGCGCCGCAGGCATCGCAATGGACGACCGGGATCGGCGTCCCCCAGGAGCGCTGCCGGGAGATCGAGAAGTCGTTGGCGCGGTAGCGCTTCGCCTCACGCACGCCGGCGATCGACGGGGCGGCGCCGTCCACCTCTCCATCGTCCTCACCGCCCGCCACGCGCTCCATGCGGCGGCCGAGCTCGGCGTCGGCCTCGTCCACCGCCGGAATGCCGAGGGCGGCGGTCGGTCCGTAGCGAGCGTCGACCAGGGGCGAGACGAGAACGGGCAGCTGATCGCCCCCCGGCCCCGCGATCGAGGCACCGGTGTCGACGATCGGGACCGAGCGCGCATCGCGGGCGCTGCGCTCCCAGCCGCCGGAGCGCATCGCCTCCAGCTCCGCGCGTACGTCCGGTGCCTCGGCCCAGGCCTCCGCCTCCGGGTGGCGGGGCGAGAGCATGACGAAGCGCCCCAGCGCGAGCGCCTGCCGGTGCGGGCTGAAGACCGTCAGGGAGCGTCCACCGGGGTCGCCGAGATCGATCTCCACCCCATCGCTGCGGCCGAGGATGTAGCGCTGGGTGGAAAGCGAGAGGTCGTCCCAGTTCCGCAACTGCTCGGTGTTGCGGTCGTTCTCCTCCAGGTAGGGCGTTATCCGCAGGAACCAGGTCGGTCGGCGGATCAGCCGTACCTCGTTGTGACAGCGCCAGCAGCGACCGTCCTCGACCTGGATCGAGGCGAGGGTCGTCTGACAGGTGTCGCACCAGTCGACGGTCGCGTCCTCGCGGTAGATAAGTCCGGCCTCCAGAAGGGTGAGGAAGAGCCACTGCGACCAGCGGTACTGGCCCTCGTCGGAGCTGTAGAAGACGCGGTCGTAGTCGAAGGAGAAACCGAGCCGCTTCATCTGGCCGAGCATGCGCCGGCCGCACTGCGCCACCCAGTCTGCGGGCGGCTCCTGGCGCTCGATCGCCGCCAGCTCCGCCGGCAGACCGAAGGCGTCGAAGCCGAAGCCGAGCAGGACGGCGTCGCCGCGGGCGCGGCGGAAGCGCGCGTAGGCATCGCCGATCGAGTAGTCGCGAACGTGCCCCATGTGCAGGTTGCCCGAGGTGAAGGGACTCGATGGCTTGACGTAGACGCGGGCCTGGCCGTCGGCGGGCCGCGGCGCCTCGTTGTCGCCGCGCGCCTCCCAGACCTCCTGCCTGGCGACCTCGATCCGTCCCGCGTCGTAGCTCGGCTTCTGCTTGCTCATCTCGCGCTCAAGGCTAACTCAGCGGTGTCACCGCCACGCTCGGGACCCACCGCATATCTTGTTGAGTATCGCCTCGTACCCAACAGGCCGGAACCCTTCACGGGCTCGCCGGGTCCAAGAGCATGTGGAGAGCGAGGAAGCCCTGCTCGTCGTTTCCGACCCCAGCTATCCCGACTCGTTAGCGCGGGTGCTGGAGGCGGCGCAACACTCGCCGGAACCGGTGAGAGCCGGCCTCGAAGCGGTGATCGCGATAGCCGAGCTGAACCCGGAGGGAGCCCGCGCGGCGCTGTGGCGGCTGCAAACCGACTGGGAGACGCTGGCGCGGCTGGAGGAGCACGTCGGGGGCACGCGCACACTGGCGACGCTGCGGATCGGGGCCGCGATCCACCTCGCCCGCGCCGAGCTGGCCTCCCCCGAGCCGCAGCTACGTCGACGCTTGATGCCTGAACTGATGAAGTGGCTGGGCGCGGCCGCCTGAGGACCTACCGGGCGAACGTCCAGAGCTTGTTGCCGAGGAAGTTGAACGGCATCGCGACGGCGACCGCGATCGCCTGCGCTGCCAGCTCCCCGGTTCCGCCCGCCACCAGCGCTTCCAGCACGATCAGATTCAGGCCGAGGGCGGCGACGCTGACCACGAAGAAGCGGGCCGCCTGGAAGCCGGCCGAGCCGTCGCCGGGACTGAAGGTCCAGTAGCGGTTCCAGAGGAAGTTGTTGGTGACGGCGACGCAAAAGGCACCGACGGCCGCGGCCAGGTGATGCAGGTCGAGGACGCCGGCGAGAAACGCAAAGACCGCGAGGTTGATCAGATAGCCGGAGCCACCGACTATCCCGAACTTGAGGAGCTGCCACCAGCTTGCCGGGCGGCGGGCGGCGGCCCCGATCCTGTCCGCGAATTCCGAGGGGCTCATCGCTGCGGGCCGTCGATCAGCACCGCGTTTTCGCCGAAGCCGGTCGGCAGGTCGTCCAGGGTTTCGAATGAGAGTTTCACGGGGGGTTTGGAGACGTAGGTGTTGAGCGTGAGCCGGTCGGCTCGGACTCGCTCGACCTGGTGGAAGGAGGGCGGCAGGTTAATCGGCTTCCCGGTTGCCAGGGGCTTTCGCAGGACGGCAATCTCGCTTATCCAGGCCGCTCCACCGTACACGCGCAGCGCATTGTCACGCAGGTAGTAGCGGACCGGGTCGGCAGCGAGTTTCCAGGTGACGATCGCTCGCTGCCCGCTGCGCGGCGGGCCGAGCTTCTCGGTAACGGTGCGATAGTCGGGCCGCTGCAGGTTCGGCGTCTGGGTGACGTAGACGTCGAAGGCGAGCCAGTAGGCGCAGAGGGAAACTGCGAGAAGGAACCCGAGGCGGCGGGCGGCGGCGGCGAAGCCGACCGCGACAACCGCCAGCAGCGGCACCAGGGCCGGCAGCAGGTTGCGCTCGACCACGTAATCCTTACCCGCCAGCGCCGCGACCGCCGTCAACCCGGCAACGCCGAGCCCGAGGACGAGCCCGAGCCCCGCGCCGCGCCGCTCTCGGTGGCTTCCCCACAGCGCGATCAGGAACAGGGCGACGCCGACGAGGAGGATCGGGAACAGTGCGTAGCGCTCCCGCGGCGAGGCGGCGATCACGTGGCCCGTTTCGCCGACCAGGAAGGAGACCGCGGTCTCCCAGAGGCGTTCGGACAGGGGGCTGTTTTCGATCCAGCCGATATGGGTCGGGTTGTTCTGGGAGTTGGCGAGGGGCAGCAGCGCCAGGCCGACCGCCCCGACGCCGGCGAGCGCCGGCAAGACGACGCGCCAGCGGACTCGCAATGCCACCAGCAGCCAGACCGCCTCGATCGCGACCGCGAAGACGGCGAAGTAGTGGCTGTAGAGCGCCAACGACGATGCCAGCGCCCAGAGAGCCAGGTCCCGCCCGCGGTGTGTGTCCAGCGCCCGCACGAAGAAGAGGAACGAAACGGCGCTGAAGAAGACGAGCAGCGAATAGGAGCGGGCCTCCTGCGAGTACCAGATCAGCATCGGGTTGACGGCGATCAGCGCCGCCAGGACGAGGCCGGTGCGGCGAGTCGCCAGCTGGCGGCCGATCAGGTAGCCGACCGGAACCGTCGCCGCTCCGAAGAGAGCGGAAAGGGAGCGCAGGCCCACCTCGCCGGTCCCGAAGACCTTCGCCCACCCCCAGGCGAGGACGTAATAGAGAGGCGGGTTGGACTCGCTCGCCTTGACCGCGTGCAGCATCTCGCCGAGGCTGCCCGGGATGATCCGCATCGCGGTGATCGCCTCATCGTGGTGGAAGCTCTGCAGACCGAGGCTGGCGAAGCGCACGGCGACACCGAGGGCGGTCAGGCCGGCGAGGGCCCAGAGCACGGTCGAGCGCTGACTCACGGAGCGCATATTCCCCGCGGCATCGGCCGCCGCGGCCCGAACGACGGCGGTGCCGCCGCCGCCGAGGAACCCCAGCGGCGGTTGGGGCGGCGGCCGAGCCGAAAGGAGAGCGTGGCGCCCCGGGCCAGCGCGCAGTAGGTCGTCCAGGGCTTGCCGTGGAGGTGGCCGTCGAAGCGCAGGGACTGGACATAGGGACCGCGACCGTGGGCGATGATCAGCGCCCGCCGGCGCTGCGGAAGGCGGATCTCGGCCCGTTCGAAGAGGGGGCTGCCGATCGCCAGCAGGCCGACGCCGGGCACCTCGGGATAGAGGCCGAGGGCACCGAACACGTACCAGGCGGAGAGCGTGCCCAGGTCGTCGTTGCCCGGGTACCCGTCGGGGGAGGCGTCGTAGAGGCCGAGCAGGGCGCGACGCACCGCCGCCTGGGTGCGGTAGGGCCGCCGCATCCAGTCGTAGAGCCAGGGCGTGTGCAGGGTCGGCTCGTTGCCGAGCAGGGCGTGGTCGGTATGCGTCCCTCCCGCGCCGCCGTTCAACTTGCGGAGGAAGCGATCGAGCCTCGCCGCTGCCCGCCGCGGCCCTCCCAGCCGCCGGACCAGGCCGCCGGGGTCCTGCGCGACCATCCACGTGTACTGGGCCGAGTTGCCCTCGACGAAGCCGCCCCCGCTGAGATTGTCGTAGTGCGGCGGAAAACGTCCGTCGGCGAAGCGCGGCTCAACCATGCCGCTGGCCGGATTGAAGAGGCGGCGCCAGTTGGCGGAACGGCGCATGAAGGCGCGGTAGGTGGCGCGGTCATGCAGAGAGCGCGCGGCGAGCTGGGCGATCGCGAAGTCGTCGACCGCGTACTCGAGGGTCGTCGCCGCCGAGCCCCAGACGGCGTCGGGGTCGCCGTAGATCGAGTTGGCGTTGCGGGCGTGGGTGTCGAGATCGAAGGGGACGTATCCGTGCTCCAGATACTCGGCCAGGCCCTGGCGCTGCAGGTAGTCGCCGTTGGCGCTGCGGCAGGGCTCGGTCGCGCCCTTGACCATCGCCTCCAACGCTGCCGGCCGGTCGAAGTCGCCGGCGCCAAAGGCAGCCGCCGAGGCCAGGATCGGGTCGGCGGAATCACCGACCATCGTCATGCTCTGGCCATTCGCGTAGGACCAGCGCGGCAGGCAGCCGCTCTGCTCCGCGTCGGCCAGCAGCGAGCGCATCATCTCGCTGGCCCGTTGCGGCACCAGCAGCGAGAGCAGCTGGACCTGGGTGCGGTAGACGTCCCAGCCGGAGAAGTCGGCGTACTGGGTGCGACCCCGGGCGCGGTGGATCTGCCCGTCCATGCCCGCGTAGGCGCCGTCAACGTCGTTGAAGGTCCGCGGCGCCAGGAAAGCGTGATAGAGCGCCGTGTAGAAAGTGTCGAGCAGGTGCTTGGAGCCGCCGCTGACGCGAACCCGGCCCAGCGCCTGGTTCCAGCTCTTGCGGGCGCGTGCGGCGAGTACGCCGAAGCCGGCGCCCCTGCTCTCGGCGGCGAGATTGGCACGAGCACCCTCGACGCTGACGAACGAGATGCCGACCCGAGCCTCGACGGACCTGTTCCCGCGAGTGTCGAAGCTGGCGTAGGCCCCGGCCTGGGCGGTGGTGCGGGGGTTGGCGGCGGGGCCTTGACTGTCTTCGGCGCTCGTGCCGCCGCGGTCGAGCGAACTGCCCTCCCAGGTTCCGAAGGCGTCGAAACGGCGGTCGAAGACGGCCACGAAGTGGACCCGGTAGCGCGGACGCTGACCGCAGAACAGCCCGCTGGAAGCGGTGCCGCTGATCTCGCGGCGGCGCGGGTCGACGGCGACGGCGGCGAAGTCGTCGGGCTGGGCGCTGCCACCCGCGTCGACGATCACGCTGCTGTGCGGGTTGGGGGGAAACTCGAAGCGGGCCATGCCGGTGCGGGTCGTCGCGGTCAGGGCCAGGTCGATGCCGGCCCCGCGGACGGGGTTGAGCCGGACCGCGTAGAAGCCAGGGCGCGCAGCCTCCTCGGCGTGGGAGAAACCCGGCTCGAAGCGGCCGTCGAGACCGCCGCCGGGCGCGGCCGGCGAGGAGGCGAGCGGCTCGGTGGTCGGCAGGAAGGGAAAATCGCCGTAGAGGGCGCAGCCGGCACCGCTGAGGTGGGTGAGGCTGAACCCCCTGACGTGGTTGTCGCGATGGTCATAGCCTCCCGAGTGCGGTGCGGAGGGAGTCGTGTCGGGACTCCACTGGACCATCCCGAAGGGCAGCGCCGCGCCGGGGAAGTTGTGGCCGCCGCCGAAGGTCCCGGGGCCGGGCCGGGTGCCGGCGAAGGGGTTGACACGGCCGGCCGGGCCGGCGGGCGCGGCGGCGGGCATCGCCAGGGCGAACCCGATCACCAGCGCCGCGATCGCGCTGCCGGCCCGCCACCTGTGCTTCTGGAAGTTGCGCGTAATGTTCCCGCTCCGATGCGTAGGAGGATCCCGACCCTGGCGGCACTTGCGGCGACCGTCGTCGCCCTGGCGCTGGCGCTGATCTTCGGCGGCAGCTCCGAGCCCAAACCCTCGCAGACGAGCGAGGACGCGATGCCGGGCCAGCCCAGCGTAGACATCGTCTCGCCCCGCAACGGCGCCCGGCAGACCAGTCACGCCGTCGTCGTCAAGGCGACCGTCCACAACTTCCGCCTGGCGCCGCTCCGGTTCGGCCGCGACCCCCAGCTCGGCGAGGGCCACGTCCGCTTCAGCCTCAAGCGCGTGCCCGACTGCGTCGACCCCGTCAAACTCCTGCACGCGATCAACAGCCCGATCGGCAATGGCCGCCTGGTCGGCCGCTCCTTCGACTACCCGCGTTACGCGGGGCCCAACGGCGTCCTCGCCGAGCGGATCGGCACCTCCGGCAGCTACTCGCCGGGTACGCGGCCGGAGATCTTCTACCGCGACCTCCCCCCCGGCTTCTACCGGTTGATCCTCAACCTGGCGCAGAACAGCGGCGCGACGACGCCGGTCCACGCCGTCACCAACTTCCAGATCCTGGCCCGCCCCGGCCACGGGCCGAAACCGTGTCCGAAGGACAAAGTGCCGAGCGCCAAGGCAGCCGCCAGGTTGAGCGGATAGCCGCGCCGCCCTCCCGGGCGGGCGTCATAATCCAATACTTCACTTTGTATAGTGAGTTGGGATGCAGACGTACCGCCGTCTGATGGGCTTTTTGCGCCCTTACCGGCCCCAGCTCTGGGGTTCGCTGGCGTTCGCCTGGGCGGCGATGGGGATGACGGTGCTGATCCCCTGGCTGATCGGCCGCGCGGTCAACGCGATCGAGAGCGGCGACAAGGCGGACCTGCTGCCGCTGGCGCTGGCGATCTTCGCGGCGGCGGTCCTGCGGCTGGGACTGACCGTGGTCCGTCGCCTGGTCGCCGGCAAGGTCTCGCTGGCGGTCGAATTCGACCTGCGCCAGACCTTCTACGCCCACCTGCAGCGGCTCGAGCTGGGCTTCTTCGACGGGCAGCAGACCGGCCAGCTGATGTCGCGGGCGACGGTCGACCTCGGGGCGATCCGCTTCTTCCTCGGCTACGGGCTGATCTTCATCACCCAGAACCTCTTGACGATCGTCCTCGCCAGCGTGGTGATGGTCGCGATCAATCCCTTGCTGGCGCTGATCGCCCTCGCCCCCGCGCCCTTCATCGTCTACACCGCCTCGCGCTACAACCGCGTCTCCCGCCCCGCCCAGCAGGAGGTCCAGCAGCGACTCGCCGAGCTGACCGCGGAGGCCGAGGAGAACGTCTCCGGCATCCGCATCGTCAAGGCCTTCGCCCGCGAGGAGTACCAGCTGCACCGCTTCAGCCGCTCGGTCTCGCGCGTCTTCGATCAGAGCATCTACTCGACCCGCCTGCAGGCGTTCTTCTCGCCGCTGATCGGCCTCCTGCCCCAGCTCGGCATCGCGCTGGTCCTGCTGGTCGGCGGCCGCGAGGTGATCGCCGGCAACCTCAGCATCGGCAATTTCACCGCCTTCTACACCTACCTGGTGATCCTGGCCGGGCCGATGCGGATGCTCGGCGTGGCAATGGGCATGGCACAGCGGGCAATCGCCTCCGGCAACCGCCTGTTCGAGATCCTCGACCGCGAGCCGCGGATCGAGAGCCCGCCAGAGGCGCCGCCACTGCCGGCCGGCGACGGCCGGGTCGAGCTGCGCGACGTCAGCCTGCACTACGAGACCGCCCGCCATGCCGCCAATCCCGCGGACCCCTCGGCGGAGGGGCCTGGCGACATGGGCCCGTCTGATGAGGCAATGCCGGCGCTGAACGGGATCGACCTCGAGGTCGCGGCCGGGCGCACGGTGGCGCTGGTCGGGCCGTCGGGCTCGGGCAAGACCAGCCTGGTGGCGCTGATCGCCCGCCTCTACGACCCCAGCGGAGGATCGGTTCTGGTCGACGGCGTCGACGTGCGTACGGTCGATGTCGCCTCGCTGCGCTCGGAGATCGCTTTCGTCGCCGACGACAGCTTCCTCTTCACCGCCAGCGTCGCCGAGAACATCGCCTACGCGAGTCCGGGTGCGACGCTGGAACAGATCGAAGCGGCGGCACGTCGGGCCCAGGCCGATGGCTTCATCCGCGAGCTGCCCGACGGCTACGAGACTCGGGTCGGCGAGCGCGGCCTGACCCTCTCCGGCGGCCAGCGCCAGCGGGTCGCGATCGCCCGCGCGCTGCTGGCCGATCCGCGGATCCTGATCCTCGACGACGCCACCTCCTCGGTCGACGCGACCACCGAGGCGGCGATCAAGTCGGGGCTGCAGGAGGCGATGGCCGGCCGCACCACTTTCATCATCGCCCACAGGCTCTCGACCGTCTCACTGGCCGACGAGATCGTCGTCATCGACGGCGGCCGGATCGTCGACCGCGGCAGCCACGAGGAGCTGATGGAGGGCTGCGGCTTCTACCGCGAGATCGCCGAGCACGGCCTTGCCGACTCGGTCTTCCTCCAGCGCGATCTCGAACAGCGCGAGGAGATGGCGCGCCTGTGAAAGATGCCAGGAACATCGGCCGCCTCTTCGCCGCGCTGTGGCGCCTGATTCGCGGCGAGGACCAGCGCGGCCGCAAGCTGCGCTGGCTGGTCGGGCAGCTGCGGCCCTACCGCGGTCGCGTCGCGCTGATGTTCCTCGGGTTGGGCCTGGCGACCGCCGCCGGCCTTGCGCCCCCCTACCTGGCCGGGCGGGCGATCGACTCCGGCATCCTCGCCGAAAACCTGTCCGCGCTCGACCTGATCGTCGTCGCCTTCGTCGCCGTCGCGATCGTCTACGCCGCCGCCACCTACCTGCAGACCTACATGGTCGGCTGGGTCGGGACCCGGGTGCTGCAGGACCTGCGCGAGCGCGTCTTCGCCCACCTGCAGTCGATGTCGATCGGCTTCTTCACCCGCCGCAGCCCGGGGGTGCTGATCTCGCGCATGACCAACGACATCGAGGCGCTCAACCAGCTGGTGACGAGTGGCGTGGTGACGATGTTCTCGAGCACCCTGACCCTGCTCGGGGTCGTCGTGATCATGCTGGTGCTGGACGTGCAGCTGGCCCTGGTCACCTTCCTCACCTTCCCCCTGCTGCTGATCGCCAGCGTCGCCTTCCGGATCGTCTCCCAGGGCGCCTACCGGGCGACCCGCGAGCGGATCGCGGCGATCACCGCCTACCTGCAGGAGTCGCTGACCGGGGTCCGCGTCGTGCGCAGCTTCGGCCAGGAGCCACGCCATGTCGACGAGATGACCGAGCTCAACGAGCAGAACCGGGCGATCAACATGAAGACGGTCTACCTCAATGCCTCCTACTTCCCGGCGGTGGAACTGCTGGCCGCGGTGGCGACCGCGACGATCCTCCTCTACGGGGGCTCACAGGCGATCGACGACGAGATCCAGGTCGGCGTGATCGTCGCCTTCGTCGGCTATCTGACCACCTTCTTCGAACCGATCCAGCAGCTCTCCCAGCTCTACACCACCTACCAGCAGGGGATGGCGGCGCTGGACAAGATCTTCGACCTGCTCGACACCGATCCGGACATGGTCGATGCCCCCGAGGCGATCGACCCGGGCACGCTGCGCGGCGAGATCGAGCTCGACGGCGTCTGGTTCTCCTACGGCGAGGAGGGCGAGCCGGCGGAGGATGCCTGGGCCCTACGCGACGTCGACCTTCACGTTCCCCCGGGGCAGACCCTGGCACTGGTCGGAGCGACGGGGGCCGGCAAGTCGACCTTCGCCAAGCTGGTCGCCCGCTTCTACGACCCCCAGAAAGGGCGGGTGCTGGTCGACGGCCACGACCTGCGCGGGGTCCAGCAGCGGGCGCTGCGGCGCCAGCTCGGGATCGTCCCGCAGGAGGGGTTCCTCTTCTCCGGCAGCGTCCGCGAGAACATCGCCTTCGGGCGGCCGGAGGCGAGCCGGAGGAGATCGACGCGGCGCTCGCCGCCGTCGGCGCCACCGAGTTCGTCGCTGCCCTGCCGGACGGGATCGAGACCGAGGTCGGCGAGCGCGGGGTCCAGCTCTCGGCCGGCCAGCGTCAGCTCGTCGCCTTCGCCCGCGCCCTGCTGGCCGAGCCGCGCATCCTGATCCTCGACGAGGCCACCTCCAACGTCGACGTCCGCACCGAGAAGACGATCGAGAGAGGCCTCGAGCGCCTGCTCCAGGGCCGCACCGCGATCGTCATCGCCCACCGCCTCTCGACGATCCGCCGCGCCGGCAAGATCGTCGTCCTCGAAGGGGGGCGGATCGCCGAGCAGGGGACGCACGACGAACTGATCGCCGCGGGTGGGCCTTACTCCCGGCTTTACGGGGCGTGGGTTGAGAGCAGCGTCGCGTAGAGGGAGGCGATCGTACCCGCGGGGGAATTGAAGTCGCACGGCCCTCCGGGCCTTAGCTCCGATGTTGGAGCACGGCTTCGCCGCGCAGAAACCGGATTGCATAGGCCGCCTTCGGCGACATTCCCCCGCGGGCACGACCACCTCCCTCCCCACACCCAGCTCGGCAACGACCGAGACACGGGAGCAGCTCCCACGCCGAGAAGCTGACGTTCTTTGGGGCGCTTGTGGGAGGAATGGGGACCTCCGCCGCCGGAATGTGCGCGAAGCGCGCGATATGCAATCTGATTCCTGCCCGCCATAGGCGGGCAGCATCATCCGGAGCCGCACCCGAAGGGTGCGCGACAAATTCCGCCGGAGGAGGTCCCCATTCCTCCCCCTCGCCTCCGTAAGTCCGCCCTGCTCAGCCGGGCCCGACGCCGCCGGAGCCGCCGCCGGCTTCGCCACCGCCGCCCGTTTCCGGAGCAGCTTCTTCGACTCCGCCACCGGCCCCGCCGGTTTCCGGCACAACTTCTTCGGGGGCGGCTTCTTCGGGCAGCACTTCTTCCGGTTCTTCCGGCGCGACTTCGACCCCGCCTTCTTCGGCTTCTTCGACCGGGCCGGTGCCGGACGGGGTCGGCGCGACCGGTCCTTCGCCGCAGTCCTCGAAGCCGTAGATCTGCGCCTCGCTTCCGAACTGTTCGAGCGCGGGACCCGCTTCGCTCGCCGCTGCTTCGGCCGCGACGGTGTCTTCGCGTTCGGCCGCGAGCTTGACCTCGCCCTCGATCTTCGAGAGTTCATCGGCGGCGGCGATGAACTCGGCGTAGCCGGTGTCTTCCTGCGGCGTGCCGAGGCGCTTGATGCTCTCGACCATGCCGGCGTAGAGGCCGGCGACCTGAGCGCTCTGGTCCGGGGATTCGGAGGCGGCGACGGAGCCGACTGCGGCGTTGACCTCGGCACAGATCGCGTCGCCCTGGGAGATCAGCTCGGCCTTGGTCGGCGCCGCCGGCGCTTCGGCCGTGGCCGTCGATTCCGTCGAATCGTCGCCGCCCCCGCCGCAGCCGGCGATTGCCAGCGCGGCCAGCGGGATGGCGATCAGCGAAGTCTTGGAGAGTCTCATCGGAATAGCTGCGGCCCAGGGACTCGAACCCCGACTACCTCGTCCAGAGCGAGGCGTGCTGCCATTACACCAGGCCGCAAAGACGCTGCGAAGAGGATATCGATGGCCGCCGCCTAGGCGATATCGGAGAGATCGCTGCCGGGATCGGCGATGCGCTCACGGGCGGCGGAGACGTCGACGCCGTCGGCGAGCATGCGACGCGCCTCGGCGAGGTCTTCGGAGCGCTCGACGCTGAGCGCGCCGGCGACGCGACCGTCCTTCAGGTACCAGACCGAGAACTCGCCGCCGTCGCGGTCACCACGCCAGACCTCCTCGTCCCAGTCCTGGGCGGGACCGACGTACTCGAGGCTGGCCCAGTCGGCGAGGTCGCTGAAGAAGTAGGGGACGACGTCGTAGTCGCGGTCGTCGCCGAGCATGTTGCGGGCGGCGTGGATGCCCTGCTGCATCGCCACGTCCCAGTGCTCGACGTGGATGCGACGGCCGTGGACGACGCTGTCGTAGGAGCAGCAGTCGCCGGCCGCGTAGATGCCCTCGACCGAGGTCTGCAGCTTCGAGTCGCAGACGATCGCCGCCGTCGACCTCGATCCCGGCCCGCTCGGCCAGCATCGCGTCGGGTCGCACCCCGGCGCCGACCACGACCGCGTCGCACTCGATGCTGAGCCCGCTCTTGGTCACGACCGCGTTCACGCGGCCGTCGCCCTCGAAGGCCTCCAGCTCCTCGCCGCCGTGGAACTCGACCCCGTTCGCTTCGATCCTCTGCTGGAACCAGCGGCCGGCGTCCTCGCCGAAGGTCCGCGAGAGCGCCACGTCCTCCATCGCCACGATCGAGCACTTGGCGCCCTTCGCGGTCAGCGAGGCGGCGACCTCGGTGCCGATGTAGCTGCCGCCGATCAGGACCACGTGCTCGGCGGCTTCCGCCTCGGCACGGATCGCGTCGGCGTTGCCGAAGGCGCGCAGGTAGTGGATGCCCTCGTTCTCGGCGCCCTCGACGCGGAGGATGTTGACCATCGCCCCGGTGGCGATCAGCGCCTTGCCGAAAGCGACCTCCTCCCCGCCCTGGATCTTCGCCGTGCGAGCCTCGGGGTCGAGCGACATCACGTTGCGGCCGCTCAGCAGCTCGACCCCGTTCTCCTCATACCAGGAGGGCGGGTTGACGTAGGCGTCGGCGCGCTCGGCCTCGCCGCGCAGGTACTCCTTGGAGATCGGCGGCCGTTCGTAGGGCGGCTCCGGCTCACGCCCGACCAGCAGCACCGAGCCCTCGGCACCGCGCTTGCGCAGCTCCGCCGCGCAGGAGGCGGAGGCCAAGCCACCGCCGATGAGAAGGAAATCGACCTCGCGGTCAGCCACCGTTGCTGCCGTTGCCTTCCGGTCCGAAGAGCGCCTTCAGGTCGTCCTCCTTACCCGGATCCAGCACGGCCAAAATCTCGTCGCCCTTCCTCCAGCACGGTGTCGGCGCTGGGGACGAACCCCTTGCCGGAGCGCAGGACCGAGATCAGCAGGCTGCCCTCGGGCATCTGCAGGTCGCCGACGCGGCGGCCGGTGACGCCGGAGTCCTTGCCGAGCAGCATCTCGATGATCTCCAGCTGCTCCTCCTGCAGGTCGAGCAGGTGGACCAGCCCGTACTCGGGCACCTCGTGCTCGAGCAGGCGCAGGATCAGGTCGGTGGCGGAGACCGACGGTTTGATGCCGAGCAGGTCGAAGTGCTGGCGGTTGCGGGGGTTGTTGACCCTGGCGATGATCTGCTCGACCAGGTACTTCTCCGTCGCGACCTGGCAGATCAGCATGTTGTCCTCGTCGTCGCCGGTGACCGCGATCACCATGTCGGCGCGCTGGATCCCGGCCCGCTCCAGCACCCAGAGCTCGGAGGCGTCGCCGTAGGAGACGTTGTGCTCGATCTCCTGCTCGACCGTCAGGTAGCGGCGCCGGTCGCTCTCGATCAGCGTCACCTCGTGGTCCTTCTCGAGCAGCTCGCGGGCCAGGTTCCAGCCGACCTTGCCGGCTCCGACGACGATGATGTACATCCGCCCCAGCCTCTCCTACGCGGCTTCCGCCGCTCCGTCGGACGGCCCTCCGCCCGCGGCGCCCTCGCGCACCGCGCGCTCGAGCATGTCGATCGCGACGCTGGTCGGGCAGACCGTGTGCAGGCCCTGGCGCTGGTACCACTCGGCCCGCAGCGGGTCGAGCACGCGCGCGATCACCGTCGGCACCTCGTAGCGTTTCTGGGCGATCTGGGCGATCACGATGTTGGTGTTGTCGCCGTCCGTGGAGGCGATGAACGCATCGGCTTTCTCGATGCCGGCGGCGAGCAGCGCCTCCGTCTCCAGGCCGGCGCCGACCGTGAACTGGCCGCCGAGGTCCTCCCAGCTCTTCTCCAGCCCGACCTCGAGCCGGGCGTGCGACTCGGGGTCCTCGTCGAGGCACGAAACTTCGTGTCCCTCTCTCAGCATGGCTCGGGCAACAGACGAGCCGACCCGGCCACAGCCAACGATCAAGATGAACATGCGGCGGATACTAGTCCCGCACGAACCAGGCAGTGGGGTGGGTCTCTCGGGTGGGGCCCGCTTGCGCCTGGCACCTCCGCTCCGCTCCGGTGCAACCTTGATGCCGCCTGGCGGCGGCAGACATACGCAGCGAGCTGTGGAGGCTGATCGGGCCCCACCCGAGAGACCCACCCAGCTTCAGGCCATCGGCGCGGCTACCACCCCATCTTCAAGCTGTAGCTGAGTGCGCGAGCATGTGGCCATGGGTCCGCTCGCGGCGGTCGGGACCTCGTTCCTTTAGCTGGTTCGATTCGAGGTGGTTGAGATCGGATGGACGGGACTTGGGCGTGGTCGGGTGAGGGGTCGCTAAGCCTCACGACTCGTCGCGTATGTCCGGCGCCGCCAGGCGCCGTCCTCGTTGCACCGGAGCGCAGCGGAGGTGCTAGGCGCAAGCGACCCCTCACCCGACCACGCCTGGCTCAGCTGCTCGAATCAGGGGGAACTGCCTCGGGCTCAGTATCTGGAGCAGTTTCCGGCGGCGCCGTGAGCAGGACCCGGCACGGTGCTTTCTTCAGCACGTACTCGGTCGCGGCGCCGATCTCGGCCGGCTTGGCGGCGCCGATTCCGCCGATCGTCGCGCCGCCCCGGATCTTGGTCGGCGGCTCGCCGCCGATCACGATCGCCTCGGCACCGCTGCGCCGCGCTGCCTCGAGGATGCCGGCGCCGACCTTGCGGGCGCGGATCACCTCGGTGGTGACGCCGACGTCCTCGTACTCCTCCCCCACCTCGCGGGCGCGCTCCAGCGCCCGCCGCGCCTCGGTCTCGCGCTCGGGAGGCAGCGGCGCGTCCAGCGGCAGCGTCAGCGGCACTTCGATCACGTAGACCACGTCGAGCCGAGCATCGTCCTCGCCGTCGCGGGACTCCTCCTGCTCGGCGGCGGCGAGGCGGCCGGCGGTGGCGACGATGTCGTCGTCGAGCTCGGTGCCGAAGACCGGCACGAGGATGTTGCGAAATTCGACCTCCGGCACCTGCTTGGTCAGGGCCCGCTCGGTTACGGAGACGCGCCTGGTCAGCGTCGTCCCCTCGAAGACCTTGCGGTAGACGACGTAGAAGAGCAGGCCGAAGGCCATCCAGCCGCCGCCGACCAGACGGGCGATGTCGTGGTAGGCGAGGACGCTGAGGAAGGCGAGGCCGCTGAGCACCGCGGCGACGATCGCCGGCAGCGGTAGTTCGGCGCCGCGCCAGCGAACCCCGAGCGGGATCCGGAACGGCCGCTGCCGGTCCGGTTCGCTGACCCGCAGGCGGATGATCGAGAGGTGCGCGATCGTGATCGCCAGCGTCGCCCCGAAAGCGTAGATGCCGGCCAGCAGCTTGACGTTGGTCGGGATCACCAACCCCAGCGCGATCAGGCCGCAGATCGTGATCGCCACGTAGGGGGTCGCACGCCGCTTCTCCAGCTTGCCCAGCCAGCTGGGGATCTGGCGGTTGATCGCGAGCGATGTAGACGTGGCGTGAGACGCCGAGCATCGAGATGCTGGCGGCCCAGAACAGCACCGGGGCGGCGACCAGGGCCACCATCCAGCGCATCGAGTCGGCGACCCAGCCGGGTTCGAAGGCGGAGACGACCCCGAGGATCGGCTCCTCGACGAACTGGTTGCCGAGCGCCGTCTCGGGGCCGCTCGGCCCGGCGACCACGGGCACCGCCATCAGCGCGATCGCGGCCATCCCGGCGTAGACGAGCGGGACCGCGATCGCCCCCAGCGAGGCGATCCTCTTCAGGTCGCGGCGGCTGACGTCGATGTCGGGTGCCAGGTCGGAGGCCGCCTCGATCCCCGCGTAGGCGAGCATCGCGACGACCGCGGCGTAGACGATGTCGCGGAAGCTCGGGTCGGAGAAGAGGTTCAGCTCCGCCGGTGAGGCGGTCGGGATGCATGACGACGAGGGCCCCGACGACGATCACCGCCAGCTGCAGGCCGAGATCGGCCAGCGCCAGCACCGCCAGCGAGCGCTGCCGCTCGCGCCCGGTGACGTTGAGGATGTTGAGCACGCAGACCCCGGCGATCACCGCGGCGGCGATGCCGATCTCCCAGCCCGGCCTGGCGAACCCGTCCCAGGCCGGCTCGAGGTAGTGCGGGACCGAGATCGCCGCCAGGGCGATCACGATCAGGTAGTCGATCAGGATCGCCCAGCCGGCGATGAACGCAATCAGCTCGTTGAAGGCGTGACGGGCGAAGGTGGACGAGCCGCCGCGCTCGCGGAACATCGCCCCGCCCTCGACGTAGCTGAGCGTGGTCAGCCCGAACAGCAGCCCGGCGGCGAGGAAGATCAGCGGCGTCAGGCCGAGACCGCGGTCGGCGACGACGCCGAGGGCGAAGTAGATCGAGAAGCCGACCGCCGAGTAGGCGGCGGCGAACAGGGTCGGGACCCCGAGGCCGCGCTTGAGGAGGCGATCGGACTGCGCTTCCCGCGCCCGCCGTGGCGACTGCTCGCTCATCGCTGCGCCCGCGAGGCGATCCAGAGCCTCCCGGCTCCCACGGCGACGAAGGCGATCCCCATCAGCACCCCGACCGAGGCCGGCCCACCCCCGTTGGCCAGGGTCACCGCCAGGACGACCAGGCCGATCGCGACGAAGGTCAGTGAGAACGCCCGTACCGCCTGCCTGTAGATCACCTGGTCACCTCGGCCAGAGCGGGCGTGGGGACTGCGACCTGGTTTTCGGTCGGATCGGAGACGACGATCACGCGGCAGGGACGCTCGCCGAGCACCGTCTGCAGGGTCTTGTCGTAGAGCGGGGTGCCGTTGCGGTAGCGCAGGCCGATGACCAGCGCCGCCGCCTTGATCAGCTCCGCCTCCTCGGATAGCGAGTAGCCCGCCTGGCCCGGCCTGACCCGGGCGACGTGGCCGGTGACGCGCTGGCCGCCGATCAGCTTCGCCTCCTCGATCCGGCGCTGGGCCTCAGCCTCCGCCTCCGCCATCTCGGCGTTCAGCGGCAGGTGGGTGGGGACCGTCAGCATCGAGTGGATGTGGATGCCGCGGCGCCGCTTGGAGGCGAGCTTGACCGCGGTCGCGACCATCTCCGGCGAGAACGATTCGTCGTCCTCGAAGCCGACCAGGACGCTCCGGTACTCGACCTCCTCCACCCCCAGCGGCTCCGGCGTCACCACCTTGACGGTCTCCGTCAGCGGCAGCTTCTGGTTGCGGCGGTAGAGGACGTAGACGGCGATCCCGAAGGCCATCCAGCCGAGCCCGACGAAGAGGGTGCGCGGGATTGAGGGCCATCACCACGATCCAGGCGGCGAAGGTGCCGAGGCCGCCGAGCACGGCGCTCAGCGGCAGCTCGAAGCCGAAGGCGCGGAAGTTGAGCGGGGGCTTCCAGGGGCGCTCGACGTCGCGCTGCTTTCGCCGCAACTGGATCACCGCGACGTGGGCGATCGTGAACGAGAGCATCGCGCCGAACGAGTACATCGTCGCCAGGAAGTCGGTCTGACCCGGCAGCAGGGTGAGGATCGCGATCGCGGCGAAGATCAGGATCGCGATGTACGGCGTGCGGTAGCGGGGGTGGACCTGGCGTAGGCCCTCCGGCAGCTGCCGGTGCTGGCCCATCGAGTAGGTGAGCCGAGAGACGCCGATCAGGCCGGCGTTGGTGGCGATCAGCAGGATCACCGCCGCGAGGACGCCGACGTAGTAGCGGAGGATCTCGGTCGGGACGTGGGAGAGGCCGAGGTTCTCGACGATGCCGAGGATCGGGTCGTCGGCGAAGGTGCTGCCGAGTTCGGTCGTGAAGTTACCGGCGGCGTCCTGGGTGACCGGCATCGCCGAGAGGGCGACGATCGGGATCAGCAGGTAGAGACCGAGCACGGCGGCGACGGTGAGGCCGACGCTGCGCGGGATCGTCCGCGCCGCGTTCTTGGCCTCCTCGGCCATGTTGGAGATCGTCTCGATCCCGGTGTAGGCGATCATCCCGACCGCGATCCCGAGCGCGAAATCGCTCCAGGTCGGGGCGACGCCGAGGTGGATGTTGTCGACCAGGACCTCCGGGCTGAAGACCAGCACCAGCCCGATCCCGACCAGGACGACCTGGGTGGCGAGGTCGGCGACGGCGAGGATCAGGTTCAGTTTCGCCGACTCTTCGGTGCCGCGGATGTTGAGCAGGGCGAGGGCGACGATGAGGGCGGCGCCGCCGACGATGTCGCCCGGGCT
Organism: uncultured Thermoleophilia bacterium; assembly: GCA_963720455.1. Classification (GTDB taxonomy): domain Bacteria; phylum Actinomycetota; class Thermoleophilia; order Solirubrobacterales; family 70-9; genus VAYN01. The sequence continues at coordinate 974,735 of OY970392.1, forward strand.
GTTCCCCAGCCAGGGCCAGAAGACGGCCAGGTAGTGGGGCACGAAGAAGGCCGAGATCGCGACCGTGATCGTGTAGTTGAGCATCTGCCCCCAGGCGGCGATGAAGCTGACCAGCTCGTTGAAGGCGTGGCGGGCGAAGCTCGAGGAGCCGCCCGCCTCCGGGTACATCACGGTGGCCTCGGCGTAGGTGGCGGCGGTGGCGGCGAAGATCAGGCCGGAGATGACGAAGGCGACCGGCGTCAGGCCGAGCGCGAAGGCGGCGGTGACGCCGAGCGCGTAGTAGATCGAGGAGCCGACGTTGCCGTAGGCGGCGGAGAACAGCGCGCCGACGCCGTGGACACGGCTCAGCGATTCGTCTCTGGGGATTCGCTGGGCCATCTAGAACCTGCTGAAAGCGGTCACTCGGCCGAATATACGGACGCAGCCGGTGCTCTCCGCACGTGCGCGCGGCCCAGCGCCGCGGGCGCGGCGCAGCCGCAGAGGGCCAGGGTCAGCTCGAGCTCGTCGCGGAGCAGCTCCAGGACCCGCCTCGCACCTTCCGCCCCGGCAACCGCGAGGCCCCACAGCGCCGGGCGGCCGACCAGACCGCGTCGGCGCCCAGAGCGAGCGCGACCGCGACGTCGACGCCGCGGCGGATGCCGCCGTCGACCAGCACCGCCGCGCGGCCGTCGACCGCGTCGACGATCTCCGGCAGCGCATCGCCAGTGGCCAGAGCCCGGTCGAGCTGGCGGCCGCCGTGGTTGGAGACGACCACTCCGGCGGCCCCGTGCTGGACCGCGAGCTCTGCGTCCTCGGGCGTCAGCAGGCCCTTGACCAGCACCGGCAGGCTGCAATCCGAAGCGAGCTCCTCGAGGTCCGACCAGCCCTGCGCCGCATCCAGCAAACCGAAGGTCTCCTCGATCGTCACCGCCCGCTCCACCCCCATCGCCGCGGCGACGCTGGGCACGCCGAGGCCCGCCGGGATCTCGAAGCCGGTGCGGCGGTCGCGCTCGCGGTTGCCGGCGCGCGGCGTGTCGACGGTGATGACGATCGCCTCGAAGCCGGAATCGACCGCCTCCTCTATCAGCGCCCGGGTAACCGCCTCCTCGCGGAAGCAGTAGAGCTGGAACCAGCGCCGCCCGGCCGGCGCCGCGGCGGCCACCTCGCTGGGCCGCGTCGTCGCCAGCGTCGAGAGGCACATCGCCGTCCCGGCCTGCGCCGCCGCCCGCGCCATCCCCACCTCGCCCTCGGGGTCGACCAGGCGCTGATAGGCGACCGGCGCGACCAGCGATCGGCATCGACAGCGGCGCCCCCAGCAGCTCCGTCTCGGCGCTCACCTCGCTGACGTCGACCAGCACCCGCGGCCGCAGCCGCCAGCGCTGCCAGGCCGCGACGTTCTCGCGCAGGGTCAGCTCGTCCCCGGCCCCGCCGGCGAAGTAGCCGAGCGCACCCGCGTCGAGCTTCTCCGCGGCGACCCGCTCGAAGTCGGCGACGTTGATCAGATCGTCGATCACAGCGAGCGCGACCCTAGCCGCTCAACGGCCCCGAGGGGGGAGAGTCGATGACCGCTCGGCCTTGAGCTCGAGTGTCCTCCAGCGACAACCGCGTCCGAACGACCGAGACCGGCGACGAGAGACACCTGCGCAGCACGGGTTGTCAGCGTATGGCCCCGATGACGGAATTCGAATACGCCGCGCTACCCTCGATGAACCGTGCGCGCTCACTATGACCCCGAGGTCGATATCGCCCTCCTCGTATTCGAGCCTGGCAAAGCAGTCAGTGAGGAGCACACCTGGGGGCTAATTGACCGCGATCCCGATGACAGCCACCTGATGGGCTTTGAGATCTGGGATGCCAGCACGCATCTCCCACCCGAGCTGATCGCCGCCCTCCCCGCACCCAAGGGAACCCGCGACGCCGCATAGCAGCGCCAGATCGTCGATCGCAGCGAGCGCGACCTAGCGCTCGCTGCGGGAATCAGCCCTGACCTCTGGCAGCGCTGGCAAGACTTTCAGGATCCGGAAGCGAGTCTTGGCGGGCGTCGGGTCTTTGTTGCCGGCGGCATCCACCGCGAAGACTTCAAACTTGTGCCGGCCCGGCTTCAGGTTCCTGTAGGTCCTGGAGGACCCGCAGGCGGCGAAGGGGCGAGTGTCGAGCCTGCACCGAAAGGTCGCCGGGTACTCGCTGGATTTGTAGAGGAAGAGTTTCGTAGTCGGATACTTGGGCAGTTTTCCGTGGAGTAGGGTCGTCTCCGGCGGCGTCGTGTCGCCAGGCGCTACCGCTTCGAAGGGGTTGCTGGTCATCGTGTCCGGGGGGAGTGGCTCCAGGCTCGCCGAGATGAAGAACCCGAAGCTCGCCATCGTGGGTTCCCCGGTGTCGAGATCGGGGGTGCCGTATACGACGATGCGATAGGTCGTGCCGGCGGTGACGTCGGCTTCGGCAGATCCCGTCGCTGCGAGGACGGGTTCCAGCTGATCGAGAGAATCGCCGCGGTAGAGGCCCCAGTTAAGCCCGGTCACGCAACAGGGACCGCCGAACCGGTACCAGCCGGACTCGGGAGCCGTCCACGAGTACCAGACCGAGGCCCCGGAGGGCGTTCCGTCGATCGGCTCTCCAGCCTCCGTCGTCGCGGTCCAGTTGTACCCCTGGGTATGGGCGAAGTAGATGCGGTTGCCGCCCGGTTCTTCGTCGACCCGGCCTTCCAAGGGCGTGGCATTCGCGAAGTCGTCGTTCGAGGGCCGCGGCGTAGCTTCGATCCGCAGCACGATCTCGCCTTCGGTCACCGGCACCGGCGCTTCCGGCATGTGGAAGATGTTCCCGTCGACGGCGATCACGTATTTGGTGTCCTCAACGGCTTTGAACGTGTACTGGCGCTGCGAGTAGGGGCAGTCGGGCCCTTCGTCGCGGTTCCCGTCGGCGGCTTTGGTCAGGTTGCCGAGTTCGGACCCGGTGAAGACCGCGAGGATGGTCGGAAATTCGTCGTCGCAGGCGCCGATCGTGACCCACCCGGTCGCCTCCGCTTCCCACTCGAACCACACCGAATGCCCCGCTGGCGCCGGCCCGCTGGGAATGAACTCCCCTTCCTCTTTTGTCGCCTCGACATTCGACCGTTCGACCTCGATCGGCAACGACCCGCTCAACACCTCCCGGTCCACAAAATCGTCATTCGCCGGCGCAGCAGCCATCGCCGCCGGCGCCATCGGCACCAGACACGCGACTACAGCCAAAACCGTCAGAAGCCCCCGCCTCATCATCGCCATCCTAAACACCCCAGTTCGTCGAGGTTGCGGCACTCATCCAGGCGAACAAGCGCTTTCCGATCCTCCCGATCTTCCACCTCAAGCGCCCGCGCGGGAGGGGTCAGGTGCCCCTCCAAGCGGCTTGTACTTTTTCGCGACCAGCAACCCTCAATGGCCACCGGCACCCGTCGAAAAAGTTGAGCGGGAGGGGCACCTGACCCCTCCCGCTCAGAGCACTAAAAGTGAACGATCGGGATGATCAGGATGGCGACGATGTTCGCCACCTTGATCATCGGGTTGATCGCCGGCCCGGCCGTGTCCTTGTAGGGATCGCCGACCGTGTCGCCGGTCACCGAGGCCGCGTGGGCCTCCGAGCCCTTGCCGCCGTGGGCGCCGTCCTCGATCAGCTTCTTGGCGTTGTCCCAGGCGCCGCCACCGGCGGTCATGCTGATCGCCGCGAAGAGGCCGACGACGATGACGCCGATCAGGAGGCCGCCGAGCGCGTCGACGCTGAGCAGGCCGACGATGACGGGAACGACGATCGGGATCAGCGACGGCAGGATCATCTCTTTCTGCGCCGCCAGGGTGACGATGCTGACGGTTTTCCCGTACTCGGGTTTTTCCGTCCCCTCCATGATTCCCGGGTGCTCGCGGAACTGCTCGCGCACCTGTTCGACCACCTGACCACCGGCACGGCCGACCGCCTCGATCGCCAGGGCCGAGAACAGGTAGACCATCATGCCGCCGATGATCAGCCCGATCAGCACGTCGGGGCTGGACAGGTTGAAGAGCCCGTTGAGGTCGAACCCGGCCGGAGCCTCGTCCGCGAGCTCGCTCTTGAAGGCCGCAAACAGCACCAGCGCCGCCAGGGCGGCGGAGCCGATCGCGTAACCCTTGGTCACCGCCTTGGTCGTGTTGCCGACCGCGTCGAGCGGGTCGGTGACGTTGCGGACGTCCTCCGGCAGCTCCGCCATCTCGGCGATGCCACCGGCGTTGTCGGTGATCGGCCCGAAGGCGTCGAGAGCGACGATCAGGCCGCAGAGCGAGAGCTGGGCCATCACGGCGATGCCGATGCCGTAGATGCCGGCGAGCTCGTTGGCGCCGAGAATCGCCAGCGCCAGCACCAGGGCTGGAGCCGCAGTGGCCTGGAAGCCCTGGGCGAGGCCCTGGATGATGTTCGTCGCGTGACCCGTCTCGGAGGCCTGGGCGATCGTCTTCACCGGCCGGAAGCGGGTCGAGGTGTAGTAGTCGGTGATCACGAACAGCAGCGCGGTGACCGCAATGCCGATAACGGCGCAGAGCCAGAGATCGGTGACGGTGACCGCGTCCGCCGCGGTGCTGGCGAAGCCGAGCCGCAGGGGTTCGCTCATCAGCCAGTCGGTAATCGGGTAGAAGGCGGCGATCGAGATCAGGCCGGAGACGATCATGCCGACGTACAGCGCCCCCTCGACTTTGTCCGATTTCGTCCGCACCGAGAGCGCCCCGATGATCGAGGCGATGATCGCGACGCCGCCGATGACAAGCGGGAAGATCGCGACCTCACGGGCGTAGTCGGTGGTGAAGGTGAGGACGCCGAGCAGCATCACGGCGACCGAGGTGACCGCGTAGGTCTCAAACAGGTCGGCAGCCATGCCGGCGCAGTCGCCGACGTTGTCGCCGACGTTGTCGGCGATCACGGCCGGGTTGCGGGGGTCGTCCTCGGGGATGCCCGCCTCGACCTTGCCGACCAGGTCGGCGCCGACGTCGGCGGCCTTGGTGAAGATGCCGCCGCCGAGCCGGGCGAAGACGGAGATCAGCGAACCGCCGAAGCCGAGGCCGATCAGCGCGTCGACGGCCTCCTTGTCGCTACTGCCGGTGGCGACGAGGATCCCGTAGTAGCCGGCGACGCCGAGCAGGGCCAGGCCGACGACCAGCAGGCCGGTGACCGAGCCGCCCTTGAAGGCGACGTCGAGCGCCGGCGGGACGCCGCCGCGGGCCGCCTCGGCGACGCGGGAGTTGGCGCGCACGGAGACGTTCATCCCGATGAAGCCGGTGGCACCCGAGAGCACGGCGCCGATCACGAAGCCGAGCGCGGTCTTCCAGTCCTGAAGCAGCAGCAGCACGATCGCGAGCGGCACCGCTACCGCGGCGATGATCGTGTACTGGCGGTTCAGGTAGGCCTGCGCGCCCTCCTGCACGGCCCCGGAAATTTCCTGCATCCGATCGCTGCCAGGGGACTTGGCGAGCAGACGCTGGGTGACGATGAGTCCATAGACGACGGCGGCGCCCGCGCATACGAGCGCGACGACTACCCCGTAATCGGTCAAGAAGTCGGTCAAGTTCGTTCCTCCGGTGGATTTAGCGGCGCGGGAGTCTATAGACGAGGACGGCGTCTCCGCCCGTAGACCCGGTTCAAGCGGACTTTGCGGTCTCCCCCGCGCCGGCGTAGGTGCGTCGCGTCTCCGCCACCGCGTCGCGGTAGACGTCCTCGATCGAGACGCCCGCGTCGAGCGCCTCGCGCGCGCGCTGGGCGCCGTTCCGCTGCGGCGGCCTCAGGTCGATCCCGAGCTGGGAGCGAGCCGGCTCGGCCCAGGCCAGGACGGACTCGAGCATCTCCCGCGCCTCCACCTCGACCCCGCGGCGGAAGTCGATCAGCTTGCCACTGAGGCCGTGCCGGATCGCCCGCCAGAGGTTCTCCTCGATCTCGCGGTCGGCGAGCGGCGCGCCGGCACCTTCGTAGCCGTACTCGTCATAGTCGAGCGCCGCCTGGGCTATGCACGAGGCGATCAGCCCGGCCAGCGCGAAGGACTCCTCGCCGCGGGTCTGGGCGTCGCAGATCCGTACCTCCACGGTGCCGAAGCTGTGATGCGGGCGAACGCTCCACCAGAGCTGGGTCGCCTCGACGATCGAGCCGGCTCGCTCCAGGGTCGTGACGAAGTTCGCGTAGCTGTCCCAGTCCACGAACGGAGAGGGCACCCCGCAGCGCGGGAAGGTGCGGGTGAAGATCTCGGTGCGGACGGTGTGCAGCCCGGTGTCGCGGCGGTCGAGGAAGGGCGAGTTGGCCGAGGTCGCCAGCAGCAGCGGCAGCAGCTCCCGCATCCAGTCGCAGACGGCGATCGCCCGGTCGGCGCCGCGCACGCCCATGTGCAGGTGCAGGCTCCAGGTGTTGTTGCGCTGCGCGACCCAGCCCAGTTCGTGCCGCAGCCGGCTGTAGTGGGGGGTGTCGATGATCCGCTGGTCGAGGTAGTTCGCCCAGGGGTGGGTGCCGGTGGCACCGAGCGCCAGCCCCATCCCGGCGACCAGCTCGAACAGGCGCCGCCGCCGCTCCTGCTGGCGCTCTGTCGCCTCGGCGAAGGTCTCGGAGCGACCGGAGCGGATCTCCACCTCCGAGGCGATCAGCTCCCCGGCCGCCGAGGAGGCCAGGACCTCATCCTCCTGGCAGGCGGCGTAGACGTCCTCGAAGCGGTGTTCGAGCTCCAGCGTCGCCGGGTCGAGGATCGCGAACTCCTCCTCGAGGCCGATCGTGAAGTCGGTCGAGGACTCGAATCTCTCGCGGACGAGGTCGAGATCGAGGGACAAGGACTCAGGCCAGGTAGAAGTAGAGCGCGTAGAGCAGGTCGACCGCGGGGCTGGACGTGTGGACAGTCACCTCCGGCGGCACCTGCAGCAGCTGCTCGGAGTAGTTGAAGATGATCTTGACGCCGGCTTTGACGAGGCGGTCGGCGACCTCCTGGGCGGCAGCGGCGGGCACGGCGAGAACGCCGACGACGATCTCCTCGTCGGCGACGACCGAGTCGAGGTCGCCGAGGTCGCGTACCTGCAGCTCGCCGATCTGCTTGCCGACGACGCCCGGGTCGCTGTCGAAGACGGCCACGACCTGGAAGCCGTGGTCGGCGAAGATCGCCGAGCTGGCGATCGCCTGGCCGAGGTTGCCGGCGCCGAAGAGGGCGATGTTGTGTTGGCCCGAGGTGCGGAGGATCTTGCGGATCTCCGAGACCAGGGACTCCACGTTGTAGCCCACCCCACGCTTGCCGAACTTGCCGAAGCCGGAGAGGTCGCGGCGGATCTGGGTCGGGTTGATGTGCGTGTACTCCGAGAGCTCCTGCGAGGAGATCGTGTCGCGTCCCATCTTGCGCGCCTGCGTCAGCACCTGCAGGTAACGGGAGAGGCGGGCGGCGACGCCAAGCGAGAGACGCTCGCCTTCGACCGGGAAACCCCCGGGCGCCTCGAGATCTTCGATCAACTCGACCACGCCCCCACAGTATCGAGCCTGGCGCGAACTGCTCCCTCATCGAGGACCAGCTCCGAGGCGAGGACGCCGTCGACCTCGACCACGGGGATCTTCTCGAGGTGGCGGCGCAGCAGCAGCTCGTCGCTCTCGATGTCGATCTCGTGCAGGGCGAAGCGGTAACCCTCCCGGTGCAGGGCGACGAGCTTCGCGATCGCCTCCTCGCAGAGGTGGCACTCGGGCCGCGAGTAGACGACGACGTCGGTCACGCGGCCGCGGGAGCCGCGCCGGTGGCGAAGGCGTCGTAGCCGAGGTAGCCCGGGTAATCGATCACGGGGGCGAAGCGGGCGGCGGAGCCGATCATCGCCGCGTTGTCGGTGCAGAGCTCGGCCGGGACCAGCTTCAGCCGCACGCCGCGCTCCTCGCAGAGGCGCGCCACCGCCTCGCGCAGGGGGCCGTTGGCGGCGACCCCTCCGCCCAGAGCCACGGCGTCCCAGTCCCCCTTCTTCAGGGCGCGCTTCAGTTTCGAGGTCAGCTGACCGACCACCGCCGCCTGGAAGGAAGCGGCGAGGTCGGCGCGGCGCTCGGCGACGGCGTCCTCGCCGAGCTCGCGGCAGCGGTAGACGAGCGCCGTCTTCAGGCCGCTGAAGCTGAAGTCGAGGCCGGGGTCGCGGGCCATCGCGACCGGCATCTCGAAGGCCGCGGGGTCGCCGTCGGCGGCGAGCTTCTGCAGCGCCGGCCCGCCCGGGTAGCCGAGCCCCAGCAACCGCGCCGACTTGTCGAAGGCCTCGCCGGCGGCGTCGTCGAGGGTCTGGCCCAGCAGCTCGTAGCGGCTGTGGTCGCGGACGCCGGCCAGCAGCGTGTGACCGCCGCTGGCGAGAAGGCAGAGGAAGGGCGGTTCGAGCGGCTCGGGCTCGAGGAAGTTGGCGGCGACGTGGCCCTGCAGATGGTCGACCGGGACCAGCGGCAGCCGCCGCGCCGCGGCGATCGCCTTGGCGGTGCTGACCCCGACCAGCAGGGCCCCGATCAGGCCGGGGCCGGCGGTGACGGCGATCGCCTCGACGTCGTCGAGGGTGACCCCCGCCTGCTCCAGCGCGGCGCCCACCACTGGCGCGGTCAGTTCCAGATGATGCCGGGAGGCGACCTCGGGCACGACGCCGCCGAAGTGCGCGTGGGCCTCGGCCTGCGAGGAGATCAGGTTGGAGAGGATCCGCGGGCCGTCGAGGACGGCGGCGCAGGTGTCGTCGCAAGAGGTCTCGATCGCGAGAATCAAGGCAGCCTCAGTCGAGCCACATGATCAGCGCGTCCTCGCCGTTGTCGTGGTAGTAGCGAGGGCGGACGCCGGCGGAGCGGAAGCCGAACCTTTCGTACATCCCGATCGCCTGCCGGTTGGAGACCCGGACCTCGAGCGTGAACGGCAGCTCCCCCCGGGCCTCCTCGAAGAGCCGCGCGAGCAACCGGCCGGCGACCCCGACGCGGCGCCGCTCGGGCGTCACCGCGATGTTCATCAGGTGCCAGACCTGGTCGTAACGGGAGCAGATCACGTAGCCGAGCAGCTCGTCCTCGGCGCTGGCCGCGAGGCAGATCCCCGCCGGCTTCGAGAGCTCGAGCACGAACATCGCCAGCGACCAGGGGGTCGGGAAGGAGCGGCGCTCGATCGCGATCACCGCGGGAAGGTCGCTGTAGGCGAGCCTGCGGACCTGCACCTCGCGGGTCAGGTCACTCGGCTCTCTGGAAAGAATCTCGCTCACGCCACCGCTCCGCGTCGGGAGGTCTGAGGTAGATCGGGGCGAGCGGGCCCCCGCTTCCCGACGCCGCCGCGAGAGCGCAGATGTGCCGCGCGGCGACCCGGTGAACGGGGTCGGCATCGTCCGCTATCCGGACGCCGTGCCGGGCCAACTCGTGACGGAATCGTACCGCCCCCGAGCCGGCGGCCGGCGGCGGCGCGGGCAGAGCCGCGATCCGCCGCTCCAGCTCCTCGGGGCGGCAAACGAACGGCTCCCAGCGGCGGCCGCCGTCCTCCCCGTAGAGGGCCACGAAGACCTCGCCGCGGCGGGCATCCGAGACGACGAGGCGATCGCTGCGACTTATTCCCATAGGGCGGGAATAAGTCGCAGCGGAAGCATCGGGCTCGGCCATTCCCGCCGCGATCGCGTCGAGCGTGCAGACCCCGACGACCGGTTTGCCGAGGCTGGCTCCGAGCCCGCGCGCGGTCGCGATCGCGATCCGCAGCCCGGTGAACGAGCCGGGGCCGAGCCCGACGGCCAGCAGGCCGACCTCCCCCCAGCCGCCCGCGGCGGCCGCGCAGCGCTCGACCTCCTCGAGCAACGCGGTCGCGTGCCGGGGACCCCCCTCGGCGGAGGGCCCCAACAGCGACTCGCTCAGAACCTCACCGTCGCGCCAGGCGCAGGCGGCAGTGTCGGCGGTCGCGGTGTCGAAGCCGACGAGCGTCAGCGCAGCGTCGCCTCTAGGCCTTGACCCTGAAGACGAAGGAGCCGACCCTTTTGCCCTCCACGAACCAGGTCACGCGGTGCTTGCCTGGGATCGTCGAGGTGATCTTGTTGACGTAGAGGGTCCCCCGTTCGGCCTCCTGTTTCTGGGCGCAGAGGTTTTTGCCGCTGGGGAACTTGACGCAGACGCTGTAGCTGACGTCGCCTTTGAGGCTTTTGAAGAAGGCACCCTTCTTGCTCCCCTTGGGGCAGACGTGTGAAGGTTTCGCCTTGCGGGAGATGCCGCAACCCACGTAGTGCTTGTACGCCGCCGCCGAGGCGGTCGCGGGCACCGCGCTGATCAGCAGCCCGCTGACTATGAGTGCCGCCGAGAGCGCCTTCAGTCCCTTCATTGGTCCTTCCCTTCGTGGGTCGAGTGTCTGCGCCGATGCTACAAGCTGGCTTCGCTGTCCTGGAACACCGCTCGCGGGCGCACGGAGCGCCCTCGCTACCACTCGATTTCGACGCTCCGACCCTCTCCACCTGCGTGCTGGAGCCGAATCTCCAGGGCCGGCCGGCCCAGCCGCTCGACCCCCACGGCGGGCCACTCGACGAAGGCGACGGCGTCGCTGCCGAGGTAGTCGTCGAGCAGCGCCGGGTCCTCGCCCTCGAGGCTCTGAAGCCGGTAGAGGTCGAGGTGGGAGACGGGCAGGCGGCCGCCGCGGTAGCGCTGGCCGATCGTGAAGGTGGGCGAGGTGACCGGCTCCTCGATGCCGAGGGCGCGGCAGGCGCCGCGGATCAGCGTCGTCTTGCCGGCCCCGACCTCACCGCTGACGACGACCACGTCTCCGGGCCGCAGGCGCTCCGCCACGCGCGCCCCCAGCGCTTCGGTTTCCGCCGCCGAGCGGCTCTCGACCCGCTCCAAAGCCTCAGCCGAACATGTCGAGCTGGTCGACCGGCGGTGGTGGCGGCTCCGAACCGGCTTCGGCCGCGGCGATTTCCTCGGCGCTCGGCGCGGGCGCCGGAGCCGGGCCGGCGAGCAACCCCGGAATCGTCGCGAAGTCGCCGCGCAGCGTTTCCTTCATCGCCGGCGTGCGCAGGGCGGCGGCCGGGTGCAGCAGCGGCAGGAGGAAGACGGTGCGGCTGCCCAGCTCGCGCACCTGCGGCGTGCCGCGCACCTTGGTGATTCCGACCGGGCTGCCGCTGAGCAGCTTGGTGGCGAAGTTGCCGAGCGTGCAGACGACCTTCGGCTCGATCAGCCGCACCTGCTCCCACAGGTAGGGCTCGCAGGCGGCGATCTCGGCCGGCTGGGGGTCGCGGTTGCCCGGCGGGCGGGACTTGAGGACGTTGGCGATGAAGACGGCCTCGCGGGAGAGGCCGATCTCTTCCAACAGCTGGTTGAGCAGCTGGCCGGCGCGGCCGACGAAGGGCAGGCCCTGCCGGTCCTCTTCTGCCCCCGGTGCCTCGCCGACGAACATCAGCTCGGCGTCGGCGTTGCCGGCCCCGAAGACGGTCTTCGTGCGGGTCTCGTGCAGGGGGCATTTCGTGCAGGTGGAGACCTCTTTGTAGAGCGCGACCAAACCCTCGCGCCGCTCCTCGGCCGTCGGCGTCATCTCGTCCCCCTTTTGGCCACAGGCCGGACCGACTCCCCTGCCGCCCGTTTCTTGCGCGACTCCGCGATCCGATCCTGGCGCGCGGCTTCGCGCTCCCGCCGCTGCGATTCGTCCGAACGGACAGCAGCGCCACGAGGCTGCCGGCCTGGCGGCGAGACGTTGGACAGCAGCCGCCGCGCCCGGGCCGATCCGCACTCCGGGCAGGCCATCGCCTCCGTCCCCGCGGCCACCAGCTCCTCGAAGCGAGCCCCGCACTCCCCGCACTCGAACTCGTAGATCGGCATCGCGCCTATCGTAGTTCGCCCGAGCTCGACGCTCAGACTTTGAATAGTCTGCCGTCATGACGCCAAGGCGACTGGGCGCAGCGGTTGCGGGGCTGGCGATCGCGGCGCTGTTCGGGGCGCCGTCGGCACAGGCAAAACCGGGCTACGTCGTCTTCCCGGGTTCCAGGGAGAACACGTTCAGCGCGAAGGGGACGAATGGCTTCAGGGTCACCGTCTCCCACATCGGCCGCAGGGTCGAACTGACCGCCAGCAAAGGCGACGCCGCGGCGATCTACCTCGTGGGCGCCGCGAAGCCTTCGCCCAAGGGGAACATCGAGGCGACTTTCCCCGGCCGCGGGCGGGTCTCGGTGCGCTTCGCACCATCAGGGCCCGCTCACCGCACCCCGCCGTTCTACCCGCCCGAATGCAACGGGGGAGGAGAAGTCAGGCAACGGGGAACCTTCAGGGGCACGATCCGCTTCTGGGGAGAGCAACGCTTTACCCGAATTGTCGCGACCAGTGCGCGCGGCTTCGTGCGCCGGGCTTACAAGGAAGTCTGCCGAGACGGCAGTCCCGACAGCCGTTCGCAACCCGACCCGACTTACTCCCTCAGCGCAGACGCATGGGCAAACGGAAGACTCGTCTCCTTCACGGCACTGCGGCCGGCCCCCGGATCCGCGCTGATTGACGAAAGCACCTACTTCGGCAGCTCCTTCGAAAGGCGGCGTGGAATGTCAACCGTAAAGGTGGCAGTGGCTCACGCGGATGAAGAGACGTTCGCGGTAGCCGGCCCGCCGGCGCGACCAAGTTCGGCCAACGTCGCCCCACCAGCACCCTTCCGAGGAACCGCGAGCTTCGAGCAGACGGCAGAGGGCCGACTCTCGTGGGAAGGGACGCTTGCGGTCGATCTGCCTGGCATCGACGGGCTGCCCCTCGCCGGCCCGGTCTTCCAGGCGCGACTCTGCTTCAACCAGCGCTGCACCACCCGACCCATTCCCGCAACCGCACGGCGGTGGCTGCTCGGATGAGCCTCCGGAGCCTTCGAGTCTGGATCGGGGCGGCATTCGCCCCCTGGCGTTACTCACCGCGCCGGCCCCTGCCGCCGCCCAGCCCGGCTACAAGTGAGGCCATCGGTGAGATGCCGCAGGCTCTGTCTGCGAGCGACTGAGCTCGCGGCAGCCGCGGACCTTGAATAGTCTGGTTGCGTGACTGCCCGGCGCTCATCCGTGGTCCTGGCGTGTGCGCTGGCGGCGCTCGTAGCGCATTCCGGAACGGCTGTCGCGAAACCCGGCTACGAGGTTGCGGAGCGGAGCCTGGAGCTGAAGCTGTTGCCCAAGGCCAGCAACGACTACGGGGTCCAGATCACCACGGAAGGCCACCGACGGGTCACCCTGACCGCGCGCAAGGGTGGCGCGGCGGTTACCTACGGAACGGTCGGGCGGGTGAGCCGACGGGGAATCGAGGCGGATTTCGGCAGGCTTGGTCATATCTCTTTGCGGTTCGAGGGCGTGCGGCGCCCCTTCCCGGGCCCCCTCCCCCCCGGCCTCGAAGCGCAGCTGCCCGACCTGGATTTCCTCCACCGCAAGTGCCACGGACGCAAGCCGGTCCGCGAAGTCGGCACCTTCCGCGGCTCGATTCGATTCGAAGGCGAGAACGGGTTCACCCGGGTCGATGCACGACGCTCCAGGGGCGAGGTCAGGCGCTTCTACACGAGGGTCTGCGAGCGCTTCCCCGGCAGCGCCGGCAGGAAGATCCCGAAGCTCCCCGACGACATCCTCGATTTCGGATTGTCGATCCTCTACGCAGCAGACAGCTCACCGAGCCGCAAGGTCGCCTTCGAAGCGGTCGGGCTCGAACTCGGGCTCCCAGGGGAAAAAGGCGGGACGCTCTTCTTCTCCAGCGCCAGGGTCTCCGAACGCAAGGAAGGGATGAAGATCCTCCGCGCTGCCCTCGAAATCGGCGACGAGGGTTCGGTAATCGTCAGCCCGCCGGGGAAATCGCCGGTGACCGCGACGGTCGCACTGCCCCGGCCTTTCGCCGGCACCGCCGACTACCGCAGGGAGAGCGACGCCCCTTCCAGCTGGTCGGGCTCGCTCGCTTTCCGCGCTCCCGGTGGCGGACTGGTGCCGCTTACCGGGCCGGATTTCTCCGCGGCGCTCTGCCGCGTGTCGCTGAGCGAGCTCTTCGAGAGCCGCTGCCTGCGCCGGGCGGGCGTCCCGCTCCCGGCCCCGGTCAAATCCGCGCCGCCGATCGCCGCCCGGCCCAGCGGCCTGGAACGGGCCCTGCTCAGGGCAGCGGCTCCCAGTCCCAGGCCTTCTGGGACGTAAGGCTCTCCTGGTCCAGGTAGCGGCGGAACTCGTCGAGCTCGGTCGGCTCGACGCTGTAGACGTGGTCGGGCTCGGGAAAGTGCCGGCTGCGGACCTCGTCGCCGTAGCGGCTGACCGCCTCGACCATCTGCTCGTGGACGTCGGAGTAGCGCTTGACGAATTTGGCCATGTGGCCGGTGGTGATGCCGAGCAGGTCGTGGAAGACGAGCACCTGGCCCGAGGTCGAGGGGCCGGCGCCGATGCCGATCGTCGGGATCTCCAGCTTGGCGACGATCGCTTCGGTGATCGCGGCGGGGACGGCCTCGATCACGATCGCGAAGCAGCCGACCGCCTGCAGCGCCAGGGCGTCCTCGCAGACCTTGATCGCGTCCTTGGCGGTCTTGCCCTGGGCTTTGTAGCCGCCGAGCGCGGTCGCGGTCTGGGGAGTCAAGCCGACGTGGCCCATGACCGGGATGCCGGAGCGGACGATCGCCCGCGCCCGCTCGACGGCGATGCCGCCGGCCTCCAGCTTGACCACCTGGCAGCCGGTCTCCTTGACCAGGCGCTGCGCGCTGCGGATCGCCAGCTCGTTGCTCGACTCGTAACTGCCCATCGGCATGTCGCCGATCATCAGCGGCGTCTTCAGGCCGCGGCGGACGGCCTTGCCGAGCACGATCATCTCCTCCATCGAGACCATCTCGGTCCCGGCGTAGCCGAGCACGACGTTGGCGGCCGAGTCGCCGACCAGGACGATGTCGACGCCGGCCTCCTCGGCCACGGTCGCCGAGGGGTAGTCGTAGGCGGTGACCATCACGATCGGTTCGCCGCCGGCCTTCATCTCGGCCAGGCGCGGCAGGTTCACCGGCCGGCGGCCCGGTGCGGGCGGTGCGGTGTGCGAGCGGCCGCCCGAGCTCATGAGAGCAGCACCTCGGGATGGCTGTCGACCGCGACCGAGCGGTTCTCCTCATCGACGTGGACGACGACCGGCGAGTAGCGCTCGAGGTCGCTCTCGTCGTAGGCGCCGAAGGAGGCGACGATGATCTTGTGGCCGGGAGCGGTCAGGTGGGCGGCGGCGCCGTTGACCTGCATCGTGCCGGAACCGGGCTCGCCGTCGATCACGTAGGTGACGAAGCGGGCGCCGTTGTCGATGTCCCAGACGTGGACCTGCTCGTTGGTGATCAGGTCGGCCTGCGCCATCAGCTCGGTGTCGATCGTGATGCTGCCGATGTAGTCGACGTCGCAGTCGGTGACCGTCGCCCGGTGGATCTTCGACTTCAGCATCTGCCTCTGCATTGGCTCTCCTTCAGGAACTGGGATTCGGGGTTTGAGGTCGGATCAAGACGTTGTCGATCAGGCGCGCGCCGTCGAGGCGGGCGGCGACCGCGACCAGGACCGGGCGCCCGTTCAGCTCGGCGACCGGCTCCAGCAGCTCGGCGTCCCGCGCCTCCAGGTACTCGGGCTCGATGCCGGCGTCCGCCAGCACCCGGCGAGCCGCGTCGAGGCCCGCCTGCAGCGACTCCTCGCGGGCACCGTCCTCCGCGGCCCGCAGCGCCCTCGAGAGGGCGGCGGCGCGCTCGCGGGCGTCCTCGTCGAGATAGGCGTTGCGGGAGCTCATCGCCAGACCGTCCGCCTCGCGCACCGTCGGCAGGACCTCGATCCGCACCGGGAAGTCGAGGTCGCGGACCATGCGCTGGATCACCGCCGCCTGCTGGGCATCCTTCTGGCCGAAGTAGGCGACGTCGGGCCCGACGCTGTTGAGCAGCTTGGCGACGACGGTGGTGACGCCGCGGAAGTGGGCGGCGCCGCGGCGGGCGGGATCGCCGTCGAGGACCCCGGTGAGGTTGCCGCCGACCTCGACCGAGGTGGCGAAGCCTTCCGGGTAGACCTCGGCAACCGAGGGGGCGTAGACGAAGTCGACCCCCGCCCCGGAGGCCAGCCGCAGATCGCTCTCCTCGTCGCGCGGGTAGCGGTCGAGGTCCTCACCGGGCCCGAACTGGGTCGGGTTGACGAAGAGGCTCATCACGACCACGTCGGACTCGGCGCGCGCCGCGTGCAGCAGCGAGAGGTGGCCCTCGTGCAGGTAGCCCATCGTCGGCACCAGCCCGATCGTCTGCCCCTGGCGGCGCCGCTCGCCCAGCTCCGCGCGTAGCGCAGCCTTGGCGCGCAGGACGCAGGCGCCTTCGGTCCGGGGGGAGTTAGCGGTGCCGAGGTTCGAGTTCATCGGTCCATGCCCTTCAGGGTCACGGCCATTGGGTGCCCGATTATAGAGGCTTAGTCACGGAACTTTGGTACTTCGTCACGGAACTCGATCGGCTTGATCACGCGCGCCGGCACGCCGGCGGCGATCGTCGCCGGCGGCAGGTCGCCGTTGACGACCGAGTTGGCGCCGACGACGCAGCGCTCGCCGATCGTCACCCCGCTGGTCACGGCACAGTTGACGCCGAACCAGCAGTTGGCACCGACCACGACCGGGCCCTTCGAGGTGAAGCCCTGGTGGGTGATCGGGGCGTCGGGGTCGTCGAACCGGTGATCGGCGTCACCGATGAAGCAGCCGTTGGCGAACATCGTGTGGTCGCCGATCGTGACCCGCTCGTGGGCGGCGATCATCGTGTTGCGGTTGAGGAAGCAGCCGGCACCGATCTCGATTCGCGCGCCCGGCGCCAGCGTCAGCCAGCACCCGGGCTCCAGCAGCGTCCCTTCGCCGATCGTCAGCCGGCCCTCGTCGAGCGCCTCCAGCAACTCGCCCTCGACCGGGTAGCGGATGAAGAAGCCACCGCGGGCGGCATGGCGATCGATCCGCCGCCGCCGCAGCCAGCGCCGGTTGCGCTCGTACCAGTGCCGCTTCGCCCACCAGATGCGCCAGCCACGCTGTCCCCCACGCCCGCTCATGCGCCCAGCGTAGACTGCGCGCGTGGCGGAGCTACGTGGCGGGATAGATCTGGGCGGGACCAAGATTCAGGCGGCGATAGTGGACGCGGCCGGCGAGGTCAGCGGCGAGGCGAGGCGGCCGACGCCGACCAACGGCGGGCCGCGGGACGTCGCCGAGGCGATGGCGGAGGCCCTGCGCGACGCCGCCGAGCAGGCCGGGGTCGAGACCGCCTCGCTGCGGGGCGTGGGTGTCGGCTCTCCCGGCGACGCCGACGAGAAGACCGGCGTCGTCTCCGCCGCCCGCAACCTGCCGGGCTGGGAGGGCAGCTTCCCGCTGGCCGACGCGCTGAAGGAGGCGCTGGGAACCGAGGTCCGGGTCGGCAACGACGTCCAGGTCGCGACCGAGGCAGAGTTCCACCTCGGTGCCGGGCGCGAGTTCCAGAGCCTGATCGGAGTTTTCTGGGGGACCGGCGTCGGCGGTGGCCTCGTCCTCGACGGTAAGCCGTGGCTGGGTCGCGGCGCCGCCGGCGAGATCGGCCACATGGTCGTCAAGCGCGGCGGCGCCAAGTGCCCCTGCGGGCGCAAGGGCTGCATGGAGGCCTACGCCGGGCGCTCGGCGATGGAAGCCGAGGCGCGGCGGCAGCACGAGGAGGGACACAAGACCGACCTCTTCAAGCTGATGGAGAAGCACGAGAAACCGCGCCTGACGAGCGGCATCTGGGAGCGCGCCCTGGACCACGGCGACCACCTCGCCGAGAAGCTGATCGATCGCGCGATCGAGGCGCTCGGCACCGGCGTCGCCTCCGCCGTCAACCTGATCGACCCCGAAGCGGTGATCATCGGCGGCGGGCTCGGCATCCGCTTCGGCGAGCGCCTCATGGACCCGTTGATGGAGGAGATGACAAAGCACCTGTTCGTCGACGAGCGGCCGCCGGCGGTGCGGGTCGCCTCGCTCGGCGATCTCGGTGGCGCTATCGGCGCCTCGCTGCTGTTTGCGCGCTAAGCGGCGAACTGCGCTTTTTTACCCTCCAGAGGCAAAAAAGCGCAGTTCGACCTCAGGTCCGACCGGAGCCCTGGCGCTGCTGCCTCGCAACGGCGTCGACGAGGACCGCCAGGAGGAGGACGCCGCCGGTGACCATGAACTTGACGGCCGAGGAGAGCGCCAGTAGGTCCATGCCGTTGGAGATCGAGCCGATCACCAGTGCCCCCATCAGCGCCGTCCAGACCGAGCCGCGGCCGCCGAAGAGGCTGGTGCCGGCGATGACCGGGCCGGCGATCGCCAAGAGCAGCAGTTCGTTGCCGCCCGAGTTCTGGTTGACGGCGAGCAGGCGCGAGGCGGCCATGATCCCGCCGATCGCCGCCATCGTCCCCGCGATCCCGAAGACCGCGACGCGGATGCGGTTGACGGGAATGCCGGCGCGGCGGGCGGCCTCCGCGTTGCCGCCCACGGCGAAGACGTGGCGGCCGAAGCCGGTTCGCTTGACCACGTACTCCATCCCGACGACGAAGGCGATCAGGATCAGCAGCGCGAGCGGCACCCCACGGTCGGAGTTGAGGACCGCGACGGCGACGATCGTCACCACCGCGACCAGGCCGAAGCGGAAGCCGAGGGTGGCGAGGCTCTCCTTGGCGAGGCCGGCGCCGACGCGGCGGCGGTGACCGACGAAGAGCAGGGCGCCGTAGGTCGCGATCACGACGGCGGCGAAGACCCAGCCGAACGCGTCGGAGTAGAAGGTGTTGGCGAGGCCGGTGATCTTGGGGTCGGTGAGGTTGATCGACCCGGTCGAGCCGAGCACCTGCAAGAGCGCCCCCTGCCAGGCCAGCAACCCGGCTAGGGTGACGACGAAGGAAGGCACGACGAAGCGGCTGAAGAGCGTGCCCTGGAGCAGGCCGATCGCGAGCCCGACGAGGATCGCGGCGGCGATCGCCAGGTAGGGATTCCAGCCGTGCTTGACGTTGAGCACGGCCATCACGGCGGCGGCGAGGCCGCTCACGGCGCCGACCGAGAGGTCGATCTCGCCCAGCAGCAGGACGTAGACGACCCCGACCGAGATCAGCCCGATCGCGGTGATCTGCAGCATCAGGTTGGTCAGGTTCTGGGCCGAGAGGAAGCGGTCGTTCTCGAACTGGAAGATCCCCCAGATCAGGGCCAGGCCGATGACCACGCGCAGCGAGGCGAGGTCGCCCTGGACCAGGCGCCGCAGCGTCTCCTTCGGCCGCGTCGCGCCCTGCTCGGTCTCGGCGGTGCCGAGGGCCGCGTCGCTCATCGCTCGCCCTTCCCACCTTCATCGCTCCTCTTCTCGCCCTCGGAGCTCCCCTCGCCCTCGGAGCCGACGCCGGTTATCGCCGAGACCACGTGCTCCTCGGTGGTCGCTTCGGCGTTGAACTCTCCGGCGGCGCGGCCCAGTCGCAGCACGAAGATGCGGTCGGCGACCTCGAAGACGTCGACCAGGTTGTGGCTGATGACGACGACGCCGAGCTCGCGCTCACGCAGGCGCCGGATCAGGTTCAGCACCTGCTCGGTCTGCGCCACGCCGAGCGCCGCGGTCGGCTCGTCGAGCAGCACGACCCTCGGCTCGCCGAGCAGCGAGCGGGCCACCGCGACCTGCTGGCGCTGACCGCCGGAGAGCATGCCGACCTCGCTGCGCAGGCTGGGGATCGTCACCGCCAGGTTTGACAGCAGCTCACCGGTCTGGTGCTCCATCCGCGCCTCGTCGAGCTGTCGTGAGACCTGGCCCGGGCCCGGAGCGACCTCCTCGCGGCCGAGGAACAGGTTGGCGACGACGTCGAGGTTGTCGCAGAGGGCGAGGTCCTGGTAGACGGTCGCGATCCCCAGTTCGGTCGCGTCCTGCGGTTTGGAGATCGAGACTTCGCGGCCGTCGAAGCGGATCGTGCCGCCGTCCGCTTCGTGGATGCCGGCGATCGTCTTCACCAGCGTCGACTTGCCGGCGCCGTTGTCGCCGACCAGGCCGACCACCTCGCCCGCCTGGACGGCGAAATCGACCCGGTCCAGGGCCTGGACCGGGCCGAAGCGCTTGCTGACTCCCTCCAGCTCGAGGAGCGGAGCGCCGCCGTTCATCTCAGCCCGAGATTCCGGCTTCTTTGCACGCGGCCGCGTAGGGCCCGGTGCAGAGTTCGGAGGCGGTGACGAACCCGTCCGCGATCACCGTGCTCTTGACGTTGTCTTTGGTCACGGCGATCGGGTTGAGCAGCACCGACGGGACTTTGCCGGCGCCGTTGTCGACTTCTTCGGTGACTTTGTCCTGAGGCACTTCCTTGCCTTCGGCCAGGTCGATCGCGATTTCGGCGCTGACCTTCGCCTGCGGTGGGATTTCCTTGTAGACCGTCATGTACTGCTGGCCGGCGAGGATCCGCTGCAGGCCCGCCACGGTCGCGTCCTGACCGGTGACCGGGATTTCTTCCGGATTGAGACCGGCACCTTTCAGCGCCGCGATGGCGCCGCCGCCGGTGTCGTCGTTGGCGGCGTAGATGCCGGCGAAGCCGTTGTTGCCGAGCGCGGTGATCGCCTGCTGCGCCTCGCGCTGAGCGTTTTCGGCGGACCAGCCCGGCGTGTCGTACTCCTTGGCGACGGTGACGCCGGCGGCGTCGAAGCCGTTGTGGGCGCCTTTCTTGAACAGGGCGGCGTTGGGGTCGGCCGGGTCGCCGTTGATCATGATCACGGGCCCGCTGGCGCTGCCGTCTTCTTTCAGTTTTTTCGACAGCGTTTCCGCCTGCAGTTCACCGACTTTTTCGTTGTCGAAGGAGACGTAGGCGTCGATTTCGCCGTTTTCGATCAGGCGGTCATAGCTCAGCACCGGCACGCCCTGCGCCTGCGCCTTTTCGGCGATCGCCGCGGCCGATTTGGAGTCCATCGGGTCGACGACCAGCACTTCGGCCCCCTGGGTCAGCGCCGCTTCGGCCTGGCTCTGCTGTTTTTCGGCGTCGCCATTGGCGTTGCTGTAGAGGACTTCGCAGTCTTCGCAGAGTTCATCGACCGAGTCTTCGAAGTCCGGCCGGTCGTTGGTTTCGTAGCGGGGCGTCTCGTTTTCCGGCAGCAGGAGCGCGATCTTGGTCCCTCCCCCACCGTCGCTGCCACCGCAGCCCGCGGCGACGAGGGCGATCGTGAACAGGGCGACGAGGGCAAATGGGACTCGCCTCGAAACAGCAGAACTGGACATTGGTGTCTCCTCCGGTCTCCTGCCTATTCCGTCCTGCTGATACCCAGCAGCAGGGATTCCATGCACGGAAGAGAAAGGCCGATTTGGCTCAGGCGGCGATCGGCTCGCGGCGCTTGCCGCGCTTCTGCTTTGCCGGCTCGACGAGGCTGGAGAGGAAGCGGCCGGTGTAGGAGCCCTTGACCGCGGCTACCTCCTCCGGGGTGCCGGTGGCGACCACCTCTCCCCCCTCTTCGCCGCCCTCGGGACCGAGGTCGACCAGCCAGTCGGCGGTCTTGATCACGTCGAGGTTGTGCTCGATCACGACCACCGTGTTGCCGGCGTCGACGAGGCGGCCGAGCACGTCCAGCAGCCGTTGAACGTCGGCGAAGTGAAGGCCGGTGGTCGGCTCGTCGAGGATGTAGAGGGTGTCGCCGGTGGCGACTTTGGAGAGCTCGGTCGCGAGCTTGATCCGCTGCGCCTCGCCGCCGGAGAGCGTCGTCGCCGGCTGGCCGAGGCGGATGTAGTCGAGCCCGACGTCGTGCAGGGTGCGCAGGCGGCGGGCGATCTTCGGCACGTTCTCGAAGAACGAGACGGCCTCCTCGACCGACATCTCCAGCACGTCGGCGATGCTCTTGCCCTTGAAACGGACCTCGAGCGTCTCGCGGTTGTAGCGCTTGCCGTGGCACTGCTCGCAGGGCACATAGACGTCGGGTAGGAAGTGCATCTCGATCTTGATCTGACCGTCGCCCTTGCAGACCTCGCAGCGGCCGCCCTTGACGTTGAAGCTGAAGCGACCCGGTTTGTAGCCGCGCGTCCGCGCCTCCTGGGTCTGGGTGAAGAGCTGGCGGATGTGGTCGAAGACGCCGGTGTAGGTGGCGGTGTTGGAGCGCGGCGTGCGACCGATCGGCGACTGGTCGATGTTGATGATCTTGTCGACCTGGCTGAGCCCGTCGATGCCGTCGTGGGCGCCGGGGCGCAGCTTCGCCTGGTGCAGCCGGTTGGCGACCGCGTGGTGCAGCGTCTCGTTGACCAGGGTCGACTTGCCCGAGCCGGAGACGCCGGTGACGCAGCAGAAGACGCCGAGCGGGATCGTCACGTCGACGTCCTTGAGGTTGTGTTCGCGGGCGCCCCGCACCAGCAGCGCCCCGCTCGGCTCGCGGCGCTCCTCCGGGACCTCGATCCGGCGCTTGCCCGAGAGATACTGCCCGGTCAGCGAGGCGGGGTTCTTCGCGACTTTGGCCGGGGGCCCGGCGGCGATCACGTGGCCGCCGTGTTCGCCGGCGCCGGGGCCGAGATCGACCAGGTGGTCGGCCGCCATCATCGTCCCCTCGTCGTGCTCGACCACGATCACCGTGTTGCCGAGATCGCGCAGCCGGTCGAGGGTCGCGATCAGCTTCTCGTTGTCGCGCTGGTGCAGTCCGATCGAGGGCTCGTCGAGCACGTACATGACGCCGACCAGGTGCGAGCCGATCTGCGTCGCGAGGCGGATCCGCTGCGCCTCGCCACCGGAGAGCGAGCGCGCGGAGCGGGCCAGCGAGAGGTAGCCGATGCCGACGTTCTCGAGGAAGGCGAGCCGTTCGGTGATCTCGCGCACGATCAGGCGTGCGATCGCACGCTCGGTCTCGGTCATCTTCAGCGCCGCGATCCACTGCGCCGCCGCCCGCGCCGACATCGCGCTGTACTCGGCGATGCTGAGGCCGCCGATTTTGACCGCGAGGCTCTCCGGCCGCAGCCGGGCGCCGCCACATTGCGGGCACGGCTGCTCGGCCATGTAGCCCTCGATCCGCTCGCGGTTGGTCTCCGAGTCGGTCTCCTCATAACGCCGCTGCAGGTTGTTGACGATCCCCTCGAAGCGGACCTTGTAGGAGCGGCGGCGGCCGAAGCGGTTGGTGTAGCTGACCAGGTGGCGGTCCTCGCCGGTGCCGTAGAGGAAGATCTCTTTCTCGCTCTTCTTCAGCTTCGACCAGGGGACCTCGGTGTCGACGCCGTACTCCTCGGCGACGGCGGCGATCAGCCGCTTCCAGTAGGCGGTGATACCGCGGTTCCAGGGCTGCAGCGCGCCCTCCGCGAGCGAGAGCGTCGGGTCGGGGACGACCAGCTCGGGATCGATCACCCGCTGGAAGCCGAGCCCGTGGCAGCCCTCACAGGCGCCGTGCGGCGAGTTGAAGGAGAAGATCCGCGGCTCCAGCTCGGGGATCGAGGTGCCGCAGTTGAGGCAGGCGAACTGCTCGCTGAACAGCAGCGTCTCGCCCGCCTGCTCGCCATCGACGATCTCGATTTCGATCAGCCCGGCGGCGAGGCCGCCGGCCGCCTCGACCGACTCCGAGAGCCGCCGCCGCAGATCCGTCTTCATCACCAGGCGGTCGACGACCACCGAGATGTCGTGTTTGAACTTCTTGTCGAGGACGATCTCCTCGTCGAGCCGCCGCAGCTCGTCGTTGACCTTGACCCGCGAGTAGCCCTCCAGCCGCATCTGCTCCAGCAATTTCCCGTACTCGCCTTTGCGCCCGCGCACGACGGGCGCCATGACCATGAACTTGGTCCCCTCCCCGAGGGTCATCAGCCGGTCGACGATCTGCTCCTGCGTCTGGCCGGCGATCTCCTCCCCGCACTCGGGGCAGTGGGGAACGCCGATCCGCGCCCAGAGCAGGCGCAGGTAGTCGTAGATCTCGGTCACCGTGCCGACCGTCGAACGCGGGTTGCGCGAAGTCGTCTTCTGGTCGATCGAGATCGCCGGCGAGAGCCCCTCGATCGAGTCGACGTCGGGCTTCTCCATCAGCCCCAGGAACTGCCGCGCGTAGGCCGAGAGCGACTCGACGTAGCGCCGCTGCCCCTCGGCGTAGATCGTGTCGAAGGCAAGGCTCGACTTGCCGGAACCCGAGAGCCCGGTGATGACGATCAGCGCGTCCCGCGGCAGCTCAACGTCGATGTCCTTGAGGTTGTGCTCGCGGGCGCCCGAGATGATGATTCGCTCAGAGGCAGCCACTGGCAACCGATTCTACGCAGACGAACAGATGTTCCCCCGGGGAGGCCGGCAGCACGGGGTCGTTTCGACCCGGCAGCTGCGCGCCCTCGGATACTCGGAGGGGGCGATCTCCCGGGCCACGGCGGGCGGACGGCTGCACCGGGTGCATCGCGGTGTCTACGCGGTCGGCCATGCCGACCTGTCGCTCCACGGCCGCTGCATTGCCGCCGTCGGTGTCTGCAGGCCGAACGCCAGGAGAACCTGAAGCTGGCCGGCATCGACTCGCTCCGGATCACCGCCCGGAGGATCGAAAGGGAGCCCGCGGTCATTGGCGAGCGGATCGGTCGGCTGCTGGAGCAGTGACGGAGGGAACTGGCGAGGCGCCGTCAGGAGCCGTGAGCGATGAGGTCGTCGAGGACGTCGCCGAAGCGGCGATCCAGCAACGAGACGTGGCCCTCTTCAGGTAGGAGGCGGAGGCAGGCTCCCGGCACGTTGCGCGCGAGCCATTCGGCGTGGGCGACCGGAATGATCTTGTCCCGTCCACCCTGCCAAATCGTCACGGGGACGGCAATCCTGGAAAGGTCGAAGGCCCAATCGCCGGAGAACGCGAAGTCGTCGTCGATCCAGCCGCCAACCCCGTGACTGACCAGCATCGGGTAGGTCTTGATGACGAACTCGAGAAGCTCCCCTTTGAAGCACTCGCGATCGGTCTCAGAATAGAAGCGCCCGAAATCGGGATCCCTTGTTATCTGCTCGCCGCTCTTGATTCGACGCATGCTCTCGGCGCGCTTTTCGAGGTGACGCCTGAGGGCGGATTCCCCCGCCTCGATCGCGTCGAGCTCCTGACCGTTTGCCGCCTTGAGCCCGTCCCTCCAGCCGGTCCCCATCGCGGCCCGGGGCGCAAGCGTGGCGCTGACGGCGACCGCGCGTACCAGCCCCCGGAGCAGTGCGGCGTCCGCCAGCGCCGGGCCGCCACCGCCTGAGTGCCCGATGACATAAGCCGTCGCGGCGCCCAGGCGCTCGGCGACGATTGCGGTATCCGGTGGGTTGTCCGCATACGAGCGGCCCGGCAGGCGATCCGAGCCGGCGTAGCCCGGCCGGGCGATGCAGACGATGCGGAGCTCTCGCTCCGCGCAATCCCGCAGCATTCCCTCATAGAGGTAAGGGGTGCCGGGCGTGCCGGTGTGAAAGACGACGAGATCGCCCTCCTCGGGCCCCGCAACGTGGAAGACCAGTCGACGCCCATCCGGCGTCCGCACTTCGCGCGGTTCCTGCTCCACCCGACCGACCCTAACGCGGCCACGCGATCAGCCGAGTGGGGCGCGCTTGATGCCGGATGTGTGCCGAGTCAGGGGCCGGGGGTGCGCTCGACGGCGGCTTCGGCGGTGGCCGCCTCGGCCTCGCGAGTGGCGGCGCCTTCGAGGGCGTTGGAGAGGGCGCGGACGTAGGCCCGGGCGGAGGCCTCGAGGATGTCGGTGGCGACGCCCTGGCCGGTCGCCAGGCGGCCGGCGGTGCGCAGCATCACCGTCACCTCGCCGAGGGCGTCCTCTCCCCCGGTCACCGCCTCGACCGTGTACTGGCGCAGCTCGCACTCGGTCTCCGTCGCCGACTGGATCGCACGGAAGATCGCGTCGACGGGGCCGTCGCCGCTCGACTCGCCCACCGCCTCCTCGCCCGAGGGCAGGGTCACCGCCACCTTGGCGACGGGCTCGCGGCGGGAGCCCGCCTCGACCTCGAACCAGGCCAGCTCGTGGGCGTCGGAGCGCTCGCGCATCTCGTCGGAGACGATCGCCTCCAGGTCCAGCGCGGTCACCTGCTTCTTGCGATCCGCCACCTCCTTGAAGGCCTTGAAGGCGGCGTTGAGGGCGTTGCCCTCGACCTGGAAGCCCAGCTGTTCCAGCGCGTCTTTCAGCGCGTGGCGGCCGGAGTGCTTGCCCAGCACGATCGAGTTCGACTCCAGGCCGACTTCGGTCGCGTCCATGATCTCGTAGGTGCTGCGCTCCTTCAGCACGCCGTCCTGGTGGATCCCGGACTCGTGTGCGAAGGCGTTGCGGCCGACGATCGCCTTGTTGGGCTGGACCACGTAGCCGGTCAGGCGCGAGACCATGCGGCTGGTGCGGGCCAGCTCGCGGGTGACGATGCCGGTGGTGAGGCCGTGGACGTCCTCGCGGACGCGGACCAGCATCGCGATCTCCTCCAGCGAGCAGTTGCCGGCGCGCTCGCCGATCCCGTTGACGGCGCACTCGACCTGTCGCGCCCCCGCCAGGACGCCGGCGTAGGAGTTGGCGACGGCCAGCCCCAGATCGTCATGGCAGTGGACCGACATCTCGACCTCGCGCAGGGCCGGGACCAGCTCGTACAGGCGCCGGAAGTAGTCGGCGTACTCCTCCGGCGTCGTGTAGCCGACGGTGTCGGGGATGTTGACCACGGTCGCCCCCTCCTCGACCGCGATCGCGCAGACTTCGGCCGTGAACTCGATATCGGCGCGGGTCGCGTCCATCGGCGAGAACTCGACGTCCTCGCAGTAGGAACGGGCGAGGGCGACGGCGGCACGAGCCTGCCCCTTGACGTCCTCGCGGTCGGTCTGCAGCTGGTGCTCGATGTGGATGTCGGAGGTCGAGATGAAGGTGTGGATGCGCGGGCGCTGGGCGTCCTGAATCGCGCCCCAGGCGGCGTCGATGTCGGCCTTGTGCGTGCGGGCCAGGCCGCAGATCGTCGGGCCTTCGACCCGGCGCGAGATCTCCCGAACGGCCTCGAAGTCGCCGGGCGAGGTGATCGGGAAGCCGGCCTCGATCACGTCGACCCCCAACCGCGCCAGCTGCTGGGCGATCTCCACCTTCTCGGCGGTGTTGAGCGAGATGCCGGGCGACTGCTCGCCGTCCCTCAGGGTGGTGTCGAATATGTGGACGCGATTGGCGTCAGATGCGGGTCCCATCGGACCTCCTCCTTCTCTGCTTCCTGTGAATGACCTTGTCTCTCGCGGCTATCGCGCCGCCCAGCGCTATTCCCCCCGAGGGGGGAGGAGAAGGAGAAGCGCGAGGCTGTCGAGCCGGCGGGTCATCGCTCGAAGCAGGGTAGCGCAGAACCGGGCGTCATCGGGATCGTTCCGTAGTCTGCCGCGCATCGAGGCCTCCCGACAGCGGATCAACTGGCTCGCCCTGTTCGCGATGGGGATCGCGGTGGTCGTGATCGCCAACGACTTCTCGGCGATCAACGTCGCGCTGCCGACGATGGAGGAGGACTTCGACACGAACATCAACACGATCCAGTGGGTCGTCAACGCCTACGCGCTCACCTTCGGAGTGATGATCGTCACCGGCGGCCGCCTCGCCGACATGTTCGGCCGCCGCAACGCCTTCTTCCTCGGCACCGCGATCTTCGCCTCGATGTCCGCCCTCGGCGGCGCCGCCCAGAGCGAGGCCTGGCTGATCGCCTGTCGCACGCTGATGGGGATCGGCGGCGCGCTGATGTGGCCCGCGATCCTCGGCATGACCTTCGCGATCCTGCCCGAAGACAAGGCGGGACTCGCCGGCGGGATCATCCTCGGCGCCGCCGGGCTCGGCAACGCGCTCGGCCCGCTGATCGGCGGCGCGCTGACCGACGTCCTCAGCTGGCGCTGGATCTTCTTCCTCAACGTCCCGATCTCGGCCTTCGCCGTCCTCGTCACCTACTACCTGGTCCACGTCACCGAGCCGGAAGCCGAGGACCAGCGGATCGACTACGCCGGGATCTCGCTGCTTTCGGTCGGGCTCGTCTCACTGCTGATCGCCCTCGACCAGGTCGCCGATTGGGGCTGGGGCGACCCGAAAGTGATCGCGCTGCTGGCCGTCGCGGCGGTGCTGATCGCCGCCTTCGTGCCGGTCGAGCGGCGAGCGGGACAGCACGCGCTGGTGCCGCGCGAGGTGATGCGCAACCGCAGCTTCACCGCCTCCTGCGTGGCGATCCTCTTCATGTCGGCGACCTTCTTCGCCTCGCTGCTCTACCTGCCGCAGTTCATGGAGAAGCAGTTCGGCTACTCGCCGCTCGAGTCGGGCGTCGGGATCCTTCCCTTTCTCGGCGTCTTCGCCATCGTCTCCTTCGTCGCCGGCCCGCTCTACAACCGGCTCGGTGCCAAGCCACTGGCGGTCTTCGGAGCCGCCTGCATCACCCTCGCGCCCTTTCTCTTCTCACAGGTGGACGCCGGCTCGACCTACAGCTCGCTGATCCCCGGCATGGTCGTGCTCGGAATCGGGATCGGCAGCTTCTATCCGACCGCGACGACCGCCGGCGTCACCTCGGTCGACGAATCGCAGGCCAGTCTCGCCGGCGGCATCATCTACATGTTCCAGATCGCCGGCGGCTCGATCGGGCTGGGATTGACGACGACCGTCTTCTCCTCTGCGGTCCCGCCGTTCGTCGACGGCATCGAGGCCGGCTTCCGGCTCGACGCCGCACTCTCGCTCGTCGGCTTCCTGGTCGCCCTGCTGTTCGTCGGCGGCAACCTCTTCTCGCACCGGCGCGCGGCTGAGCAGACCGTTTAGCTACTGCGCGAGCAGGTTGCGGCCGGAGCCGCCGAGCAGGGTGTCGACGCCGCTGTTGCCGCGCAGCAGGTCGTCGCCGGCGCAGCCGGCGAGGCGGTCGTCGCCCGGGCCGCCGAACAGCGAGTCGGCGCCCGCTCGGCCGATCAAGACGTCGTTGTCGGGACCACCGACCAGCTTGTCGCCGCCACCGCCGCCGACCAGACGGTCCAGTCCGGGTCCGCCGCGCAGGGTCACCGGGATCGGCACCTCGCGAGCGACGGTGACCGAGTCGTCGCCGGCCCCGGCATTGACTTCGAAGCCGCCGATCGGCGCTGCTTCGCAGAGCAGCTCGTTCGGCATCCCTTCAGGGTGCCAGCAGACGTCGCCACCGACTTCCAGCGGCGCCACGGAGTCGATCACGTAGCTGCGGCCGTCGGCGCTGAGCGCAATCGTGATCTGGCTTTCTTCGACACCGCCGGCGAGCAGAACGGTCAGGGACTGCTTGCCGGCGGCAGGCGTGGTCACGGCAGCGGCAGCCGCCAGCACCGTCATCGCAATCAGGATCGCCCTCTTCATCGCAGTATCGCTCCGGCCTCGCGTCGCCCCCGGGGTTCATCCAGGCCTATCTATGGGAACAACACGACCTTGCCGACGTTGCGGCGCTGAGCGATGAACTCGTGCGCCTCGCCGGCCCGGTCGAAGGGGAACGCCTCGGCCACCACCGGCTCCAGCCTGCCGGCCTCGAGGTCGGCCATCAGCGGCTCGGTCACGCGGTCGAGGTTGCCCTCGCGTTCCCACCAGCTCAGCATGTTGAGCCCGAAGACGCCTTTGTTCTCGTTCATCACCATCAGGCTCTTCCACCACGGCATCGTCGCCCACGGCATCTTCGCGAGGCTCTTGAGCGTCGCCGGGATGCTGCGCACCCCCTCGTTCGAGTTCTCCGAGAGCCCGTACATGACCAGCCGCCCACCGGAGCGCAGCAGCCGGTAGTCCTTGCGGAACGAGGTCGGCCCGAGCGCGTCCATGATCAGGTCCACGCCCTCGCCGCCGGTGATCCGCATCACCTCGGCCTCGAAGTCCTGGTTGCGGTAATCGATCGCGTGGGTCACCCCCTGGGCCCGGATCGCCTCGTGCTTGCCGGGGGAGGCGGTGCCGAAGATCTCGGCCCCGACGTTGCGGGCGATCTGGGTCGCCGAGATGCCGACGCCGCCGCCAGCGGCGTGGATCAGCACCCGGTCGCCCTCGCGCAGGCTCCCCATCAGGATCAGGGCGGCGTAGGAGGTGCCGTAGTTGACCGGGAAGGCGGCGCCCTGCTCGAAGCTGAGCCGCTCCGGCAGTGGTAGTGCCTGCTCGGCCGGAACCGTCACCAGCTCGGCCTGCCCGCCGAAGCGGGTACCTGCGACGACGCGGTCCCCGAGCTTGAAATCGCCGACCCCCTCCCCCAGGCTCTCGACCTCGCCCGCGACCTCGTAGCCGAGCACGCAGGGCGGCTTCGGCGCGTCGGGATAGAGGCCGACGCGGGCCAGCGTGTCGGCGAAGTTGATGCCGGCTGCGCGCACGCCGATGCGGATCTCACCGGGCCCGACGGCAGGGTCGGGCCGCTCCTGCACCTGGAGAACCTCGGGACCACCGGTCCCCGTCAGCACCACCGCCCGCATAGGACAAGGCTATTCGACCTGCTCTGACCAAGCAGAGCAAGGACGCAGGGAGCGTGGCGTGCTTTGCACGCGAGCGACCGAGGACGCCGCTATGCGCCGGTCAGAGCAGGTCGACCGAGCGGCCGACGGCGAAGCCATCGAGCCCGAGGATCTTCTCGATCGTCTCGCCCCTCACCGGGGCGTCGGTCGTGAGTGCCATCACGGCCCGTTGCCCGTCCTGCTCGGCACCGACCGCGGCGGAGACGATGTTGACCCCCTCTTCGCCGAACATCGTCCCGACCCGGCCGATCATTCCCGGCTGGTCGGCGTAGCGGAAGACGGCGATGTGCTCGGCGAACGGCAGGTAGAAACCCTCGCCCCAGACGGAGACCAGGTAGGGCTCGTTGCGGGGGCCGACGCTGGTTCCTGCCACCTCGACCTCGTGCTCGCCGGAGCCGACCCGGACCGTGACCAGCTCGGTGAAGTCCTCGGCGCTGGCGTCGTTGGTCTCGACCAGCTCGATCCCCCGCTCCTCGGCCATCTGCGGCGCGTTGACGAGGTTGACCGGCTCCTCGGTGTTGCCGGCGAGGATGCCGGCGAGCACGGCGATGCCGAGCAGGCGGGTGTCGTGGGAGGCGATGCGCCCGCGGAACTCGGCGCTGACGCGGTCGACCGAGCCGTCGCCGAGCCCCTGAGCCAGGCGGCCGAGCTTTTCGCAGAGCGGCACGAACGGAGCCAGCGCTTCCATCGCCTCCGGGCGGACCGCGGCGATGTTGACGGCGTTGGTGACGACGCCACCACTGAGGGCGGCCGTCACCTGCTCGGCGGTGACAATCCCGGCGCGATCCTGCGCCTCGGCGGTCGAAGCACCAAGGTGGGGCGTGACGACGACGTCCTCGCGGGCGAAGATCGGGTGCTCGGTGAAGGGCTCGGCCGGGAAGACGTCGAGCGCGGCGCCGGCCAGCTTGCCCGACTCGAGGCCGGCGAGCAGGGCGTCGAGGTCGACCAGCTCCCCGCGGGCGCAATTGACGAGGCGAGCCCCGTCCTTCATCTGGGCGATCGTCTCGGCGCCGATCAAGCCGATCGTCTCCGGCGTCTTCGGCACGTGCAGGGTGACGAGGTCGGCTCGCGAGAGCACCTCCTCGACGCTCTCGACGCCGTCGACCCCGAGCTCGCGGAAGCGCTCGGCGGAGACGAACTTGTCGAAGGCGACGACCTCCATCTCGAAGCTCTGGGCGCGCTTGGCGACGAGCTGGCCGATGCGGCCGAAGCCGATCACTCCAAGCGTCTTGCCGTAGAGCTCGGCGCCCTTGAACTTGGCCCGGTCCCAGCGGCCGTCGACCAGCGAGCCGTGCGCCTGCGGCACGTTGCGGAACAGCGCCAGGGCGAGCGCCAGGGTGTGCTCGGCGGCGGCGACCGAGTTCGACTCCGGCGCGTTGGCGACGATGATCCCCCGCCGCGTCGCCGCCGGGATGTCGACGTTGTCGACGCCGGTGCCGGCGCGCCCGATCACCTTCAGGTTGGTGGCCTGCTCGATCAGCTCGGCCGTCATCTTCGTCGCCGAGCGGATCAGGATCGCGTCGAACTCGCCGATCCGCTCGCGCAGCGCCGCCTCGTCCATCTCGAGGCCGAGCTCGACGTCGAAGTTGGCGCGCAGGAGGTCGACCCCGGTGTCGGCGATCTTCTCCTTGACCAGGACCTTCACTTCGCGACCCCCTCGCCGTTCTCCAGCACCCAGTCGATGCAGGCGGTCAGCGCCTCGACGTCATCGGGCTCGACCGCCGGGAACATCCCGACCCGCAGCTGGTTGCGGCCGAGCTTGCGGTAGGGCTCGACGTCGACGATGCCGTTGGCGCGCAGGGCGGCGGCCAGCGCCGCGGCGTCGACCGAGTCGGCGAAGTCGATCGTGCCGACGACCAGGGAGCGCTTGGTGGGGTCGGCGACGAACGGGGTCGCGACGTCGCTGGCCTCAGCCCAGCCATAGAGGCGCCCGGAGGAGTCGGACGTGCGTCGCACGCACCACTCGAGGCCGCCGTTGCCGAGCATCCACTCGACCTGGTCGGCAAGCAGCAGCAGGGTCGCCAGTGCCGGCGTGTTGTAGGTCTGCTCCTTGCGCGAGTTGTCCAGCGCCGTCTGCAGCGAGAGGAAGCCGGGCTGCCACCGACCGGCGACGCCGTCGAGCTCCTCGATGCGGGCGATCGCCGCCGGGCTCAGCAGAGCCAGCCAGAGGCCGCCGTCGGCGGCGAAGCCCTTCTGGGGCGCGAAGTAGTAGGCGTCGGCGTCGGCGAGGTCCACCGGCAGGCCGGCGGCGCCCGAGGTGGCATCGACGAGGACAAGAGCGTCGCCGGCGTCAGCGGGACGCTCGACCGGGACCATGACGCCGGTCGAGGTCTCGTTGTGGGCCCAGGCAAGGACGTCGGCTGCCGGGTCGGCGCTCGGCACCGGGGCGTCGCCGGGCTCGGCCTCGACCACGATCGGGTCGGCCAGGAACGGCGCGCCGGCGGTCGCCTTGGCGAACTTCTGCGAGAACTCGCCGTAGGTGAGGTGCAGGGCCCGCTCGCGGACCAGCCAGGCCGCCGCCGCGTCCCAGAAGGCGGTGGTGCCGCCGTTGCCGAGTGCCACCTCGTAGCCGTCGGGAAGCGAGAAGAGCTCGGCGAGGCCGCCGCGCACGCGGCCGACCAGGTCGCGCACCGGTGCCTGGCGGTGCGAGGTGCCGATCAGGTCCGAGCGCTCGGCCAGCGCCGCCAGCGCCTGCGGGCGCACCTTCGAGGGCCCGCAGCCGAAGCGGCCGTCGGTCGGCTTCAGCTGGGCGGGGATCTGAATCGTGTCGGTGGTCTGAGGCGCCATCGGGCTCGACAGGTTATTGACCGTCGCGGGTGGACTGCCGCCGAGGCCAAGGGTAGGCTCGCTGCACTGTCGCCCGGTCCCGTCCAACCCGAGGGGGATGTATGTACCCGATCAGCTACGAAGCCGATTTCAACCCGACGCCGAACCGGTGGACGACGTTCTTCCGGCTGCTCCTGGCGATCCCGTGGTTCCTCGTCGCCACCTTCTGGCTGATCCTCTTCGTCTTCACCCACCTCTTCGCCTGGGTCGCGGTGGTAATCCTCGGCCGCTACCCACAGTGGCTGTACGAGTTCAACTCCGGGGTCGTTCGCTTCTCGATCCGGACCTCCGCCTGGGTCTATCTGCAGACCGACGTTTGGCCCCCGTTCAGCCTCAGTGACGACACCAGTTATCCGATCCGGGTCAACTTCGCACCCGCAGCCGAGCGCCAGAGCCGCCTCAAGGCCTTCTTCCGAATCATCCTCGTCCTGCCGGTGGCCCTGGTCCTGTCTTACGGCACTACCTACATCCAGCAGCTGGCCGCCGTCGTCGCCTGGCTGACGATCGTCTTCCGCGGCTACCTGCCGGAGGGGATCAACAGCATGCTGACCTTCGTCAACAGCTTCCACGCCCGCGTCTTCGGCTATCTGGCGCTGCTGACCGACGACTACCCGCCGATCGGCCTCGAGCGAGCCAAGGCCTCAGCCGCGCCTCCCGCCCCAATCGGGTGAACCCAACCCAGGCAAACCAGCGCCCGCCCGAATGGGCACTGGAACCGGTCGCGGCCTGGCTATATCTCGCGATCACTATCGCCCTGGCGTTGACGCCCCTGTTCCCGCTTAACCTTGTGCTGGGTGTCCTTGCGGCGGTTTTCACCTTCCAGGATCGTCGTGCCCAAGGCTTCCCCACCTTCTGGTGGACGGCAGGGGTGCTCGTGCTAGGTCCGCTTGTGTATTTGTTCTTCGTCTACAAGCGACCTCGAAACGCCGTTGTATTCACCCCGGAGGCTGCTGTCTCGCAGCAGGCACGCCTGGCCAGGGGGATGCCGCCGAAAAAGGCTACCCCCGGTTCCACAGGAGCCGGCGCGCCGGCAGACTGGTACCCGGATCCCGCCGGCAACGCACGTCTCCGCTATTGGAACGGCGAGAAATGGACCGAGCACACTGCGGCGTAAGCCTTCACACGACTAGACCTTCTGCACAAAGACGTTCCCGAACTGATCGACGTTGATCATCTGCCGCTTTTCGCCTCCGAATATGGCGATGAAGAACCAGGCGATCCACCATAGTCCGAGCGTGAAGAGCCCTATGAAGAAGTGAAGTAGATGGTTCGTTCGGTGGCCCTTGACCACAACCGCCTGGAAGTCCCCCTGCGACTCGATTCGCGCTCCCCCTGCGACCTGGCCCTGGAGCGTATTTGCCAAAAGCGCCTTTCTTTCTCCCGGCGCCTTCTCGGTCTGGGCGAGACCGTCAAGCGCAGCGTCGGGCGCGGGTGGCGGCGGCAGCGTCTCTAGCGACGCGTCGGCCGGTGGACTCGGCTCGGGAGTCACTCCCGAACGTTGTGGGTCCCCTTGCGCATCGGGCTGCTGCTCTTCGGTCGATTCATTTTCGTTCATTCGGCCTCCCTACTGTTGATCGCAGTTTTTTCATCCTAGTTGTCGCTTCATTCCCCTGCAATCCACGACGCCGGTAGCTGTCCTAAACTCAAGCTATGAATGACTCTCCCCAGCATCCAATAAAAAAAGGTGAGGGATTCGCCGTTGCCAACCTCGCCGACCTAGGCGACGGGCCCGGCTTCCGCAAGATCCGTAAAGAGCTCGGCGTGACAGCCTTCGGCGTCAACGCGATCGTGCTGCCGCCGTCATATGAGACCGGCAGCCATTACCACGACGAGCAGGAGGAGCTCTACTTCCTCCACAGTGGCGAAGTCGAGCTCACCTTCGGTGACGGCTCCTCGCAGCGCCTCACTCCCGGCGGCATCGCCTGGGTCGACGCCCCGACCCACCGCAAGGTGAAGAACCTCAGCGAGTCCGAGGAGGCGGTGTACGTGGTCGTGGGCGGCAAGGACGGGTACGTGGGGAGAGACGGGAACCTGGCGCCCGGCGAGGAGCACCGCTAGAGCGCTGAAGGTGGGCGGGTGTGGGTGCCCCTCCCATGAAGCTCATGTACGGGCGCTTCGCAGCACGGCAAGCGACCCAGCTGCGCGACGGCTTCAGGGGGAAGGGGCACCCGGCTCCCTATCCCACCCCGCCCTACTTGGTGTCTTTGAACCCCTGGTCGATCCAGGGCATCATCGTGCGCAGGTCTTTGCCGACATCCTCGATCTCGGCTCCCTGCAGCTCGCTCCGCATGCGGTCGAAGTTCTCGTTGCCGGCCCGGTTCTCGGCGATGAACTCGCGGGCGAAGTCGCCGGACTGGATCTCGGAGAGGATCTGCTTCATCGTCGCCTTGGTCTCGTCGGTGATCACCCGTTTGCCGCGGGTGAGGTCGCCGTACTCGGCCGTGTTGGAGATCGAGTGGTGCATCCCCTGGATGCCCTTCTCGTACATCAGGTCGGCGATCAGCTTCAGCTCGTGCAGG
The DNA here is from genome assembly GCA_963720455.1 of uncultured Thermoleophilia bacterium. Taxonomy (GTDB): domain Bacteria; phylum Actinomycetota; class Thermoleophilia; order Solirubrobacterales; family 70-9; genus VAYN01. The sequence continues at coordinate 1,010,302 of OY970392.1, forward strand.
CACTCGAAGTAAGCCAGGCGCGGGTCGTACCCGGCCTCGACCAGGGTCTCGAAGCCGGCCTGGACCAGCTCGGAGGCTCCACCGCAAAGCACCGCCTGCTCGCCGAAGAGGTCGGTCTCGCACTCGTCTTTGAAGCTCGTCTCGATCACCGCGGCGCGGCCGCCGCCGATCCCGGAGGCGTAGGCGAGGACGAGGTCGTGGGCGTTGCCGGTGGCGTCCTGGTGGACCGCCATCAGGCAGGGGACGCCGTTGCCTTCCTCGTACTGGCGGCGGACCAGGTGGCCGGGGCCCTTGGGCGCGACCATGCCGACGTCGACGCCGGGCGGCGGCTCGATCTCGCCGAAGTGGATCGCGAAGCCGTGCGCGAAGAGCAGCAGGTTGCCGGGGGCGATGCCGTCGGCGATGTCAGCGGCCCAGACCTCGGCCTGTTTCTCGTCCGGCAGCAGGATCATCACCAGGTCGCCGCGGCTGGCGGCTTCGGCGATGTCGAGCACCTCCAGTCCCGCCGCTTCCGCCTTGGCGCGGCTGGAGGAGTCGGGCCGCAGGCCGACGACCACGTCGACCCCGGAGTCCTTGAGGTTGAGGGCGTGAGCGTGCCCCTGAGAGCCGTAACCGAGGATCGCGACGGTCTTGCCGTCGAGCTTGCCGAGGTCGGCGTCCTTGTCGTAGAAGATGTCGTCGGTGCGCATGGCGGAGCAGGCTATCGGAGCGCTCTTCGCATCAGCTTGCCGGAGGGCGTGCGCGGCAGCGCCGCCGCCAGCTCGACCCGCTTCGGCACCTTGAAGGAGGCCAGTGTCTCGGCGCAGTGGCGCCGCAGCTCGTCGGGGGTCGCCGCCGAGCCGCTCTCCAACACGACCACCGCGGTCACCGCCTGCTGCCACTCCGGGTCCTCGCGCCCGACCACGGCGGCGTCGGCCACCTCGGGATGGCGCAGCAGCACCTCCTCGACCTCGGCCGGGACGACGTTCTCGCCGCCGCTGACGATCATGTCGTCGATCCGATCCTCGACGTAGAGGAAGCCCTCCTCGTCGATGTGGCCGAGATCGCCGGTGTGCAACCAGCCGTCGGCGTCGGCGCTGCCGGGGGCGACGGTAGGGCCCTGCACGAGGATCTCGCCGTCCTCGATGCGGAGATGGGTCGTCAGCAGCGGCCGACCGGCGGAGCCGAGCTTGCGGCGGGCCTCGGCCGGGGTCAGGGTCGTCACCTGGGAGCAGGTCTCGGTCAGACCGTAGGTCTGCACCACCGTCGCGCCCCTGGCAGTCGCTTCTTCCAGCGGCTCCTCGGGGACGGGGCCGCCGCCGACCAGGATCGCCCGCGGCCCGGAGAGGTCGGCGCCGGCCTCCAGCAGCCGCGTCAGCATCGTCGCCACCAGCGAGACCACGGTGACCCCGTCCGCCTCCAGCGCCGCGCCGACCCGGTCGGCGTCGAAGCCGTCGTGAACCACGGCGGTGGTCCCGTAGATGACCGAGCGCATGATGATCCCCAGGCCCAAGATGTGGCTCAGCGGCAGGCAGCAGAGCCAGCGGTCCTCCGGCTCGACGCCGATGTTGAAGGCCGAGCCGACCGCGCTCCAGAGGAAGTTGCCGTAGGTGAGGCCGATCGGCCGCGGGGTACCGCTGCTGCCGCTGGTCAGCACCCGCGCGCAGACCTCGTCCATGTCGTGCTCGCCGAGCAGCGGCAGGTCGGCCTCCGTCTGGGTCAGCTCGCCGGCGTCGTCGAGATTGATGATCGGCTCCTCGGCGGCGACGATCCCGGCCCGCTCGACCGCGGTCAGCCGCGGGCTCAGCGGCAACAGCCTGGCGCCGACCTTCATCAGCGCGTGCGCCAGCACCACTTGCTCGCGCTGAGGGTGCATGGTCAGCGCGGCGGTCGAGCCGCGGCGGACGCCGTGTGCAGCGAGGCGGCGCGCGACCCAGGTCGCCTCGGCCTCCAGCTCGGCGTAGGTCACCTCCGCCCCGTCCGCCACCAGCGCGGTGCGGTCGGGACAGCTCTGGGATCTCTGGGCGAGCCAGTCGTCGAGCTTCATCGGCGGGATATCGTGCCCATCATGCCCAAACGCCACAAGGACGCCCCGCCCGAGCAGGATCTCTACGCGCCGATCGAGTGGAGTCGCGCCGGGGAGTACACCGATATCCGCTACGAGAAGGCCGACGGGATCGCCAAGATCACGATCGACCGGCCCGAGGTTCACAACGCCTTCCGCCCGCAGACGCTGATCGACGTCTCCGCCGCGCTCGAGTCGGCCCGCGAGGACACCGAGATCGGTGTGATCGTCCTCACCGGCGAGGGACAGGAGGCGTTCTGCTCCGGCGGCGACCAGAAAGTGCGGGGCGACACCGGTTACGTCGCCGAGGGCGCCTCGCTCGGCCGCTTCCACGTCACCGACCTGCAGGTGCAGATGCGGCGGCTGCCGAAGCCAGTGGTGGCGATGGTGGCCGGCTACGCGATCGGCGGCGGTCACATCCTCCACGTCTGCTGCGACCTCACGATCGCCGCCGACAACGCCGTCTTCGGGCAGACCGGGCCGCGGGTCGGATCCTGGGACGGCGGCTTCGGGGCCTCGCTCCTGCGTGACCTCGTCGGGACCAAGAAGGCGAAGGAGTTCTGGCTGCTGTGCCGCCAGTACGACGCCGAGGAGGCGCTGGAGATGGGCCTCGTCAACGCAGTGGTGCCGGTCGGCGAGCTCGAGCGCGAGACCGTGGCCTGGTGCCGCGACATGCTCGCGCTCTCGCCCTTTGCCCTGCGCCTGGTCAAGGCCAGCTTCAACGCCCACGAGGACGGCTACGCCGGGATCCAGCAGCTCGCCCACGACGCCAACCTGCTCTTCTACGGCAACGAGGAGGCGCGCGAGGGACGCGAGGCGTTCAAGGAGAAACGCCAGCCCGACTTCTCCAAGTTTCCAAGGCGGCCATGAGGATCTGGCTGATGGCCGCGAGGCCGAGAACTCTGCCCGCCGCCATTGCTCCAGTGCTGGTGGGCACCGCGGCGGCGGTCCAGTGGGCCGGTGAGCTGCCGCGCTGGGGCGCCTTCGTGGCGGCGCTGGTCGGCTCGATCTTCATCCAGATCGGGACCAACCTCGCCAACGACTACTCCGACGCCAGGCGCGGCGCCGACACCGCCGACCGGCTGGGACCCGTGCGCGTCACCTCGGCCGGACTGGTGACGCCGCAGCGGGTGCTGACCGCGATCTGGATCGCCTTCGCGATCGCGGTCGCCTGCGGCATCTACCTGGCGACCGTGGCGGGAGTCGTGATCCTGCTGATCGGCGCGGTCTCGATCGCCGCCGGCGTCCTCTACACGGGCGGGCCGCGACCGTACGGCTACGCCGGCCTCGGCGAGGTCTTCGTCTTCCTCTTCTTCGGTCTGGTCGCCGTCAACGGCTCCTACTACGTGCAGGTCGAGGAGCTCGACGCGCTGCCGCTGGGGCTCTCGATCGCGGTCGGCTTCCTCGCAACCGCGATCCTCGTCGTCAACAACGTCCGCGATCTCGAGACCGACCGGCGGGCGGGCAAGATGACGCTGGCGGTGCGGATGGGCCGGCGCAACGCGGTGGTCCTCTACCGGCTGCTCGTGCTGGGGGCCTTCGCGGTGCTGCCGATCGCCCTGGTGGCCGGCGAGGCGAGCGCGCTGCCGCTGATCGGGCTGCTGGCGCTGCCGCTGGCGATCGGGCCGATGCGGACGATGACCAACCGCAGCGACGGCCCGGCATTGAACGGCGCCCTGGCGGCGACCGGCGCGGTGCTGGCCGTGTACAGCCTGCTGGTGAGCGCGGGGCTGCTGATCTCCGCCTGAGGCCGCACCAGCTGCCGCTATCCCACGCGCAGCTGCGAAAGCGTCGAGTGGGAAGCTGTCGGAGTGCGAATCGCCTCCGTCGAGGTCGTCCCCTACGCGCTGCCCTTCCGCGAGCCCTACGTGACCGCCCGTGGCCGTCTTGACCAGCGCGAGATGGTGCTGCTGCGGCTGCGCTCCGAAGACGGGCTGACGGGACTGGGCGAGGCGGTGCCGCTCTCGCTGCGCGGCGGGGCAACGCTGGCACAGGTGGTCGGCGAGCTGGAGCTGCTCGGCGAGCTCTCGGAGCTGGACGAGGCGGGGCTGATGGGCGGGATCGGAAACCTCTCGCCGCCGTCCCGCTGCGCGGCGCTGACGGCGCTGATGGACCTACGCGGGCGCCGCGCCGCGGCGGAGGGCCACTCCTCCCCGGCCGGCGGGGAACCGGTGCGCTGCAATGCAACCCTGGTCGCCGGGGAGCCGGCGGCGGTCGCGGAGGACGCGTTGCGTTGGGCGGCGGAGGGATTCACGGCCTTCAAGTTGAAGCTCGGCGTCGGCGACGACGTCGAGCAGGTGGGAACCGTGCGCGAGGCGGTCGGCCCTGGGGCGCGGATCCGCGTCGACGCCAACGCCGCCTGGGACGTGACCACCGCGGTGCGGGTGCTGTCCGAGCTGGAGGAGCTCGACGTCGAGCTGGCCGAGCAGCCGGTAGCGACCCTGGAGGAGCTGGCCGAGGTGGGGGCGGCAACCTCGATCCCGCTCGCTGGCGACGAAAGCATCGAGAGCCGGGCCGACGCGGAGCGGGCAGCCTCCCTCGCGGCCTGTTCGCTCGCCGGCGTGAAGCTCTCGAAGGTCGGCGGCCCCGAGGAGGCGATCGCGATCGCCGAGGTGCTGCCTACCTATATCTCCAGCGCGCTCGATGGACCTGTGGGCATAGCGGCTGCAGCCCAGGTGGCGCAGACGCTGCGCGAGCAGGCGTCCGGCGACGGACTCGACCTGGCGCACGGGTTGGCGACCCAACGACTCTTCGGCGAGACCGTGGCCGCGGTCGAGTGCGAGCTGCGCGACGGAATGCTCCAGCCGCCCGAAGGGCCCGGGCTCGGCATCGAGATCGACGAGCGCGCGCTCGACCTCCATCGGCTTTAGCCTGCCGGGGCGAGTTTCTGTCGCATACCGACAGAAACTCGCCCCGCCGCGTGGATCCGACCAATGCCAACACCGCCCTCGCCTCGGCCTTCGCGGAGGAGCTCGCCCGCGGCGGACTGCGCCACGCGGTCGTCTCCCCCGGTTCCCGCTCGACGCCGCTGGCGGTGGCGCTCTGGCGGCAACCCGAGATCGAGGTGACGGTGATCCTCGACGAGCGCTCCGCTGCCTTCTTCGCGCTCGGCGCGGCGCAGGCGGGCGGCGAGCCGGTGGCCCTGCTCTGTACCTCGGGGACGGCCCTCGCCAACTACCACCCAGCGGTCTGCGAGGCGGACGAGTCCGCGCTGCCGCTGGTCGTCCTCAGCGCCGACCGACCGCCGGAGCTGCGCGGGATCGGGGCCGGCCAGACGATCGACCAGATCAAGCTCTTCGGCTCCGCGGTGCGGTGGTTCTGCGAAGTCGGCACCCACGCAGCCGACGACGACGGCCTGCTCCACTACCGCTCGGTCGCCTGCCGAGCGCTGGCAGCGGCCCGGGGCGAGACCAGGCCGGGCCCTGTCCACCTCAACCTGCCCTGGCGCGAGCCGCTGGCGCCGGTTCCCGTCGACGGGGCGGTGACCGCGACGGACCCGCTGGCGCTGGAGGGCCGTGAGGGCCGGCCGCTGACGGCGGTGACGCGGATCGACCTCGAGCCCTCCGCCTTCCTGCTCGACGAGATGGCGGGCCACATCGGCGACGCGATCGCCGGCGTCATCGTCGCCGGCCGCCAGCTCGACCCCGAGCTGCGCGAGCCGCTCGCGCACCTGGCCCGGGTCTCGGGCTTCCCGATCCTGGCCGAGCCGACCTCGCAGCTGCGCTGCGGCCCTCACGACCGCTCCCACGTCGTCGCCGCCTACGACCTGCTGCTGCGCGACGAGCGCTTCGCCCGCTCGGTCGTGCCCGACCTCGTCCTCCGCTTCGGCGCGATGCCGACCAGCAAGCCGCTGCGGGCCTGGCTGGCGGCGAGCGGCGCCAGCGAAATCGTCGTCGACCCCTACGGCGGTTGGAACGAGCCGAGCAACCGCGCCGCGGCGATCCTGCGCGCAGATCCGACGGAGCTGGCGGCCGGCTGGGCGACGCGGCTGGAAGGACTGGAGGGACGGGAACGGCCGGCGCCGGAGCGCTGGATCGAAGCCGAGGCGACGGCGCAAACCGCCCTCGACGAGGCCCTCGGCGACCACGCCGAGCTATCGGAGCCGGCCCTCCACCGCGCTCTCGGCGCCGCCCACCAGGCCGGCGACCTGGTCTACACCGCGTCGAGCATGCCGATCCGCGACCAGGAGGCATTCCTTGGCGCCACCGCTACCGACGCCCTCTTCCTCAGCAACCGCGGCGCCAACGGCATCGACGGCCTCCCCTCCTCCGGCATCGGCGCCGCCCACGCCAGCGGCCGGCCGACGACGATCGTCACCGGCGACCTCGGCCTGCTGCACGACGTCGGCGGCCTCGCCGCCCTGCGCGACGTCTCCACCCCGGTCCGCATCGTCGTCGTCGACAACGACGGCGGCGGCATCTTCCACTTCCTGCCGCAGGAGCAGGCCCTCGAGGGCGCGGAGTTCGAGGCGCTGCTCGGTACCCCCCGCGGCATCGACGCCGCCAAGGCCGCCGCGCTCTTCGAACTCCCCTACCGCCGCCTCGAGTCGCTCTCAGAGCTGCTCGAGGCCCTCGCCGCCGGCACCGGCCTGATCGAGGTCAAGACCGCCCGTCAGGACAACGTCGCCGTCCACCGGCAGTTGGCCGAGCGCGTTCGCGACGCGCTGCCGTCTTCCTGACCTAGGACAGGAAGAACCGCCAAGGGAGGACCCGCCAGCGGACGACAGCGGGGGTTGCGTCAGCCTTGCCCTGTGGGTCGATGGCCCGGACTCGGAGTTCGTGCTTCCCCAGCTTGACCTTCGCCTTGTATGGAGAGGTGCAGGCGCGGTAGGGCTTGCGGTCGAGCTTGCATTCGAAGCGGGAGTAGAGGTCGCTCGAGCTGAACCCAAACCTGACCCTCCGATGAGGCGTTCGTAACTCTCGCTTCGCCTGGGTCCCCGCCAGCGTCGTAACAGGAGCGGAGTTGGGCTGGGCGGGATAGGACCCATACTCGTCGGCGCCGATGTCGGGTGCTCCGCCCAGCGTCCGCGGCTCCTCGTAGATGTCGAAGGCACTGCTGGCGCCGTCGACCACACCTTTGTCGATCGTCGGCGAGCCGGGGAGCTGATGCAGGTAGTCATCGGCGAGCAGCGGCGCCGCCGTGATGTTGCCGTTGGTTCCGGGGCGGGTGACCGAGGCCCTGCCACCACTCATGACTTCGGTTTCGACAGTCTCGTAGCTGGAGTTCCGGAGCTCGACCGTGGCCTCGGCACCGCGACTTTTGTTGGCCGGCCAAGCCTTGACCACGATGTCCTTCTCCGCGCCCTCGATCAGGGCGCCGGCCACGTCGATGTTCACCGTCAGCCCTCTTTTTGAGGCGGCATAGATGAACTCCATCCCGACCGAGCCGGGACCGGTGGCGATGAAAGTGCTGTTGCGGATGACCCCCTCGAGCGTCCCCGTCGTGGTGACGTTGAGGCCAATTGCCGGGCTTCCGCTCGAGCTGATACAGGCGCCGCTGCGGATGGTCCCCTCGTCGAAGTAACAGGCGGGTTCGCCGCTGGCCGAGCGGGCGATTACCCGTTCCATGGCTCCGCCGGAGACGGTGATCGCCGCGCCGTGCCCCGATCGATTGTGGATTGCGACATCCGCGACTTCCGACGCGAAGGGAATATAAAAGGCCCCGTAGCCGGCTTCGTTGTCCCGGACGACGATGACCGGCCGCGCTTTGCCTGGTTCGCCCCGAACGGTCACACCCTGCGGCAGCATGACGCCGGCAAGTTCCCCGAACTCGCCTTCATCTTCCGCACGGTAGGTGCCAGGCGCGAGTTCGACCACGTCCCCCGCCTCGATCGTCGTGCGCGGCGCGCTCTTGTCGGCGGCGGCGAATACGGAACAGGGACGAGCAGGGTTGGCGCAGGGATCGGCGCCAGTTCCCCCTGGCGCCGCGTAACGGGTCACGGCCTTGGCGGTGCCGCCAAGCACCAGCGACAGCACCGCTGCCAGCAGCAGGCCGATCGCGAGGCATCGGGAGAGCCTCGGCGGAGCCTCCCCGCTGTTGCTCCGACGTGGCTCTCCCGATGCCTCCCCCACGCTCACTCGACCAGCAGCGGTAGTAGGGCCTGCAGCTTGACCTCGGTCTCGGCCAGCTCGGCGGCGGGGTCGGAGCCGGCGACGACGCCGACGCCGGCGAAGAGGTGGGCCTCGCGGTCGCGCAGGAGGGCGCTGCGCAGGGCGACGCAGAACTCGCCGTCTTCGGTCGCGTCCATCCAGCCGACCGGCCCCGCGTACCACCCGCGGTCCATGCGCTCGAGCTCGGCGATCGCCGTGGCCGTCGCGGGCCAAGGCTCGCCGCCGACGGCCGGCGTCGGGTGCAATATCCCGGCCAGCTCGATCGCCGAGCGCGGCTCGGCCAGCTGGGCGATCACCGGCGTCGCCAGGTGCTGGATGTTCGCCACCTTGACGATCTCCGGCTCCGCTGCCGCCTCGACCCAGACCGCGTGGGGGCGCAGGGCGCGGACGATCCGCTCGGCGACGATGCGCTGCTCGCGGCGGTCCTTGTCGCTGCGCAGGAGCTGCTCGCCGAGGTGGTCGTCGACCGCGGGGTCGGAGCTGCGCCGGGTCGAGCCGGCCAGGGCAACGGTCGAGGCGCTCGCCCCCGAGCGCCGCACCAGCAGCTCCGGGCTGGCGCCGATGAAGGCCGCCTCCGGGGTGCCGCAGCAGAAGCAGAAACAGGAGGGGAACTGCTCGCGCATGGCGCCGAACAGCGCCGCCGGGTCGTGGGCGGCGCCGGCCCCGACGACCACCTCGCGAGCCAACACCACCTTGCTCATCTCCCCCTCCGCGATCCGCGCTGTCGCCGCCGCGACCGCGGCTTCGAAGTCGCCCGGTGGCCGGGCGCTGCGGATCTCCGCGTGCGAGGTGGGATGCGGGTCGAGCAGCGGCAGTGGTGCCTCGACGCGTAGGCCCGCGAGGCGGGCGCTAAGGGAGGCGGCACGCTGCCGGGGGTCCTCCCCGGGCTGGACCACCGCGTTGACGGTGAGGAACGAGCGCTCGCCGTTGCGGCAGAGCGAGAGCTCCGGCAGGACCAGCGAGCCCGGCGGCAACGACGACCAGGTCGAGGAGCCACCGCCCTCGGGATCGAAGGCGAAGCCGCCGAGCCAGACCGGCCCCGCTCCGGCGGGCAGCCCCGGTGGCTCGTCGACGACCGTGTCGCGGCCGACCCGCAGGCACTCCGCGGCTACATCACCGAAGCGCGTCTCGCCGCGCGACGCCGCCTCGTGGGCGACGCCAAGGCCGGCCAGGGCAAAGCCGCGATCCGGTTGCTCCCAGCAGAACCAGCGGTCGGAGGCCAGCCGTGAGGAAAAGACCGCCGCACAGGGATCGGCCACGTCGACCTCAGCAGTGAGGCTCAGGAGAGTCCTCCTGCCTCGGGCGAGAGCGCGATCGACCGCCGGTCGGAGGCTAGGAAATGACGAAGTCCAGAGGTCGCCAGGCAAGGACGCAGGGAGCCTGAATAGCAGCGCTATTCAGGCGACTGAGGACGCCGCATGGCGGCCTCTGGGGTCGTCATTTTCAGTCTCCGCCGCGGCCGATTGCGATCTCGCCCGTCCGCACCATTTCGACCAGGCCGTGGGGCCTGACCATGCGCTCGAAGGCCTCGATCTTGTCGGCCGAGCCGGTCACCTCGATCGTCATCGTGCGGCGCGCGACGTCGACGATCTTGGCCCGGAAGATCTCCGCGAACTGGATGATCTCGGCCCGGTTCTCGACCGCCGAGGAGACCTTGAAAAGCGCCATCTCGCGCGCGACCGTCTCCTCCGGTTCCATGTCGCGGATCTTCAGCACGTTGACCAGCTTGTGCAGCTGCTTGGTCACCTGGTCGATCGGGTGGACCGCACCATCCAGGGTGAGGGTGATCCGCGAGACGCTGGGGTCGTCGGTCGGGCCGACGGCGAGCGTGTCGATGTTGAAGCCGCGGCGCGAGAAGAGCCCGGCGACGCGCGCCAGCACGCCCGGTTTGTTCTCGACCAGGATCGAGAGGATGTGCTTGCGGCCGCTCAGTTGCCCGGGCAGGTGCAGATCCTCGAGTTTGACCGCCTGCGGGGTCCCGGCCTCCATCACGACCCTCTCGAAGCCGCACGCGGCGCCTCGACCATGTCGCGGGCGGCTTCGCCCGGCGGGATCATCGGGTAGCAGTTCTCCTCCTGGGCAACGCGGACGTCAAGCAGGACCGGGCCGTCGATCTCCAGCGCCTTGACCATCGTCTCCTCGAGGTCGGCGGAGTCCTCGCAGCGCAGGCCGGTGGCGCCGAAGGCCTCGGCCAGCTTCACCCAGTCGGGGCTGGCGCCCATCTCGACCGAGCTGTAGCGGCGGTCCCAGAACAGCTCCTGCCACTGGCGGACCATGCCCATGTAGCCGTTGTTCATGAGGAAGACCTTGACCGGGATCTCGTTGGTCACGCAGGTCGCCAGCTCCTGCACGTTCATGATCAGGCTGCCGTCGCCGGCCAGGCAGACGACGTGCTCGTCGGGGCACGCGACCTTGGCGCCGACCGCCGAAGGCAGGCCGAAGCCCATCGTGCCGAGGCCGCCCGAGTTGATCCAGCGGCGCGGTTTGTCGAAGCCGTAGTACTGAGCCGCCCACATCTGGTGCTGGCCGACGTCGGAGGTGAGGATCGCGTCGCCCTGGGTCGCCCGGTGCATCGCCTCGACCATGAACTGGGGCTTGATCTCGCCGTCCTTGCCGGGCTCGTAGTAGAGCGGGTGCTCCTGCTGCCAGCCGCGAAGCTGGTTCCACCAGGCGTCGAGCCGGGTCGAGTCGGTCTGCAGCGCCCGGTACTCGCGGGTCAGCTTCGGCAGAACCTGCTTGACGTCGCCGACGATCGGGATGTGGGCGCCGACGTTCTTGGAGATCTCGGCCGGGTCGATGTCGATGTGGATCACCTTGGCGTGCGGCGCGAACTCGGCCAGCTTGCCGGTGATGCGGTCGTCGAAGCGGGAGCCGATCGCGACGATCAGGTCCGCCTTGTCCATCGCGAAGTTGGCGGTGAAGGTGCCGTGCATGCCCAGCATCCCGAGCCAGTTCTCCTCTGAAGCGGGGAAGCCGCCAAGGCCCATCAGGGTCGAGGTGACGGGGAAGCGATCGGAGCCGGCCAGCTCGCGCAGCTCCTCGGAGGCGTTGCCGTTGATGACGCCACCTCCCGTGTAGAAGATCGGGCGGCGGGCGTTGGCGAGCGCCTTGGCGGCGATCCGGATCTGTTTGATGTTGCCCTCGGTCGAGGGCTTGTAGCCGGGCAGCTCGACCGGCTCGGTGCGCGGCTCGTACTCGATGTCAGCCCGCGAGAGGTCCTGCGGGATATCGAGCAGGACCGGTCCTGGCCGTCCGGTCGAGGCGACGTGGAAGGTCTCGTGCACGTACTCGGGGATCTGCCGCGCGTCGGTGACCTGGAAGGAGTGCTTCACGAACGGCAGCGTGGCGCCGAGGATGTCGGCCTCCTGGAAGCCGTCGGTGCCGATCAGCTCGGTCCGGACCTGGCCGGTGATGAAGACGGTCGGGACCGAGTCCATCATCGCGTCGGCGATCGCCGTGACCAGGTTGGTCGCACCCGGGCCCGAGGTCGCGAAGGCGACCCCGACCCGACCCGAGGCCTTGGCGTAGCCCTCGGCGGCGTGGCCGCCGCCCTGCTCGTGGCGGACCTGGACGTGGCGGAAGTCGGCGTCGACAAGCGCGTCGTAGGTCGGCAGGTTGGCCCCGCCGGGGATCCCGAAGACGTCCTTGACGCCCTCGGCCTTGAGGCTCTCCATCAACGTGTCGGCGGCTCTCATCGGACCCGCGATGGTACCAGTGGCGCTATGCGCGACCAGCAGGCGATTTCGCCGGGTTCCAGCGGGTGCGCGGGTCGATGTGGGCCTCGATCGCGCTGCCCTTGTAGCGCTCGATGATGTGGACCATCGACTCGACCAGCTCCTCGCCGAGCAGGGTCGGCTCGAGGCCGAGGTCGAGCAGCTTGGTGTGGACCGCGTTGTAGTAGTGCTCTTCCTTCTCGACCCGCGGGTTGTCGTAGTGCTGGATCTCGACCGCGTAGCCGAGGTGCTCGCCGGCCAGCTTGACCAGCTCGGCCAGCTCCAGCACCGAGAACTGCTCGGTGAACTGGTTGAAGACGCGGAACTCGCCGGCACTCGGCCGGGTTGGCGACGGCGAGCTCGACGCAGGCGAGCGTGTCGCGGATGTTGAGGAAGCCGCGGGTCTGGGTGCCGGCGCCGTAGACGGTCAGCGGGTGGCCGATCACCGCCTGCAGGCAGAAGCGGTTGAGCACGGTGCCGAAGATCTCGTCGTAGTCGAAGCGGGTGATCAGGCGCTCGTCGCGGGCGCGTCTCCTCGGTCTCGATCCCGTAGACGACGCCCTGGTTGAGGTCGGTCGCGCGCAGGCCCCAGGTGCGGCAGGCGAAGTGGATGTTGGTCGAGTCGTGGACCTTCGAGCAGTGGTACAGCGAGGCCGGCAGCTTCGGGAACGGCAGCGTGTCGCGTGCGGCCCTTGTGCTCGATCTCGATGTAGCCCTCCTCGATGTCGATCTCGGGCTGGCCGTACTCGCCCATCGTCCCGAGCTTGACCAGGTGGCACTCGGGGACGTGGTCGCGAATCGCGAAGAGCAGGTTGAGGTTGCCGATCACGTTCGCGTACTGGGTCTCGACCGCCTTCTCGCGGGACGCCATCGAGTAGGGCGCCGAGGCCTGCTGGCCGTAGTGGACGACCGCCTCGGGCTGGGTCTCGGCGACGACCCCTTCGAGGAAGTCGCCGTCCTCGACCGCGCCGACGAAGCTGCGGATCTCCTCGCCGGAGATCTCCTTCCAGGCGGCGATGCGCTCGTCGAGGCCGGCGATCGGGGTCAGCGAGTCGGTGCCGGCTTCGGTGTGCCAGCGGCGGCGGGAGAAGTTGTCGACGACGGAGACTTCGTGCCCGCGGGCCGAGAACCGGAGCGCCGTCGGCCAGCCCAGGTAGCCGTCGCCCCCGAGGATGAGGATTCGCATAGGTCGCGGCAGCTTAGTTGACAGGGCCGATCGCGGCACCGGCCAGGCCGCCATAGCATCACGACGATGGCGAGCAGGCTGGCGGCGCGCAACGGAGGGCGGATCGGCCTCGCTGCCCTGGTCGCGATCCTCCTGCTCGGGCTCGGCCTGCGGGTCGGCGAGGCCTGGGACGGTCGGGCCCCGGTCTACGACGCCGCCGCCTACGCGGCGATCGCCGCCAACCTCGATGAGGGCAACGGCTTCACGGTGGGCACCGGCGCCACGCAGCCGTCGAGCAACTACTCGCCCGGGCTGCCGCTGCTGGCCGCCGGCATCTACAAGCTCAGCGGCGGCGGCGAACGCCTGGCCCGGGTGATTCTCGCGCTGATCGGCTCGCTCTCCGTCCTCTTCGCCTACCTGATCGGACGAAGGCTGGCGCGCCCCGTCGATCGCACCCCTGCTGGGTGAGGTGGATCGACGGGGCGTCGTCGCGGGGTTGATTGGGGCGACTGCGGTCGCGATCTACCCGGCCCTGCTCGAGTACAGCGGGATGCTGATGAGCGAGCCGCTGGCGGCGACGCTGCTGTCCGGCGCGGTGCTGGCGATGTTCTGGGCGGCGGACCGGCAACGGCGCGGTGGGCCTGGCTACTGCCCGGAGCCTTGCTGGGGCTACGGCGATGGTCCGGCCCGAGTACCTCGCGATCGCCTGTTCTGCTGGCGCTGGTCGTTGTTCGTCCGCAGCGCCCGCGCCGACTGCGCGCCGCGGCCTCGCGCAGGCGGCGATCCTGCTGGTCGGGCGTCGTCATCGTCGTCGCGCCCTGGACGATCCGCAACGCCGTCGTGCTCGACCGCTTCGTGCCGATCTCGACCGGCGGCGGCCAGGTGCTGTTCGCGGGCACCTACCTGCCCTCGGACGGCGACCCGGAAAAGGTCGGCGAGCGAGGTCGTGCGCGCCACCCGGAACTGTTCGGTCCTAACGCCGTCCAGCGACTGCGGCTCGAGCAGATCCTCGCCCGGCTCGCCGCGAGTCGCCACCCCGATCTGGAAACCGACCAGGCGCTGGCGCGCATGGGGCGCGAACAGCTCTGGGACGACGTCATCCGAAGAGCCGCTCGAGTTCGCCGGGTTCGTCGCCACCAAGATCTGGCGGATCTGGTCCCACGGGCCGCGCGACGTGATGCGCGAGCCGGGCTGGGAGGTCTTCCACTGGGCCCTGATCGCCTTCGCTCTGCTCGGGCTCGCCCTGCTCGCCTGGCAACGCCGCTGGGAGGCGCTGGTGCTCGCCACGATCTTCCTCGCGATCACCGCCCTCAGCGCCCTGCTCGTCGCCTCTCCCCGCCGCGTCCTGGTCATGATCCCGCTACTGGCGCCGCTGGCCGGCGCCTCCCTCATCTACTTGGCTGGCCATATCCAGCATCGTCCTCGCTATAGCGAGGAAAAAGCTGGAAACGGTGGTTGCGGCGCACCCGGATAGCCTGGGCCACCCTTGACCGCCGTCGCCGACCGCATCCGCGCGCTGCCGCAGCGCTACGGCAAGACGACGCTGATCCTGCTCGCCGCGATCGCGGTCGTCGGCCTCGGCCTCCGCGCCTACGTGGTCGCCAACCCGGTCGCCAACCCTGCCGACGACTCGCACGCCTACTACGCGCTGGCCAAGGCGCTATACGAGGAAGGGAGCTTCGGCGGGCCGGAATTCGAGGACTCCAGCGACTGGTCGCCGGGCGCGCCGCTGCTCTACGCCGCCGGCTTCTACGCCACCGGCGGCGCCCGCGAAGGGACGGCGCGGATCGTCGAGGGGCTGATGGGCGTGGCCGCGATCCTCGTCGTCTTCGCGCTTGGCAAGCGCCTGGCCGAGGCGCCGGGGGACGGATGCGAGACGCGAGCTCGACCACCGGCCTGCTGGCGGCCTTCGCGGTCGCCGTCTACCCGCCCTTCATCCACTCGACCGGGGAGCTGATGAGCGAGCCGCCGGCGATCCTCACCCTGCCCGCGGCGGTGCTCGCATTCCTCTGGGCGAGCGAACGGGAGCGATTGCGCGCCTGGCTCGCGCCCGGGCTGCTGTTCGGGCTGACGGCGATGTTCCGGCCCGAGTACCTGTTCGTCGGCATCGCCTTCGTGGTCCTGGCGGGAATTCGCGTCGGCCTCTCGCGGGGCTGGCGGCCCGGCCTCGGCGGGGCCGGGCTGCTGCTGGCGGCGCTGCTGCTGCCGATCGTGCCCTGGACGATCCGCAACGTCGACGTACTCGACCGCGTGGTGCCGATCTCGACCGGCAGCGGCAAGGCGCTCTACGTCGGCACCTTCCTTCCCGCCGACGGCGAATACCAGCGGGTAAAGGCGATCCTGGTCGAGCGCTACCAGGGCCGCACTCTCGATCCCCATTCCGAGGCACTGGAGGCGATCGACCCCACCCCGCTCTTCGACCGCGTCGCCGAGCGCTACCCGGACCTGCCACGCGACTCTGCCCTCGGCAAGATCGGCAAAGAGAACTTCTCCAAGTACTTCGGCGAAGACCCTCTCGGCTACCTGGGGATGACCGCGCGCAAGGTCGGGCGGATGTGGAGCAGCGGGGTCGGCGAAGCGATGAGCAGTGGCGCCGGCCGCGCGGTGCAGATCCTGATCGTGGCGCTGGGGTTGGCCGGTTTCGCCCTGCTCGGGCGGCGTCGCTCCTGGTGGGATCTGGTCGCGCTGGCGACGCCGATCGTCCTCGTCACCGGCGTCGGCGCGATCTCCCTCGCCGCCCCCCGCCGCAACGAGGTACTGATGACGCTCGTCTTTCCTCTTGCCGCCCTGGCCCTGTCGTGGCTGGCGGCGGGCCTATCCTCTGGCCGCGAATGGTCCCCCGAGCAGGCATCTTCCCCTCCGAGCTGACGGCGCTGCGCGGCGCCGGGCTGCTGTTCGCGGTCGCGCTGATCGCCTACGCGCTGATCCGCCGCCGCTCCCTGCGCAACGTCGACGTCGTGATCCTGCTCGCCGCCGGCCTCGGCCTGGCGATCGTCACCGGCACCGAAATCGTCGACGGGCTGCTCTCCGCCTTCTCCTTCGAGAAAGGCAACGGCGGGCGCATCCTCGGCCTCGCCGTCTTCGCCATCTTCATCCTCTTCCTGCTGGTCCTGCGGGCGCTCTCGCAGGCTGCGCGCAACGCGCGCCAGCTCTCGGCGGCGCTCGAGGGCCTGGCCTGGGAGGAGTTCCGCCAGGCGGGGCTGCCGGAGCGCTTCCGCGGCAAGATCGCGATCCTGATCCCCGCCTACAACGAGGCGGAGAACATCGGCCACGTGCTCGCCCAGATGCCGACCGAGGTCTGCGGGGTCGCCACCGAGGTCCTGGTCGTCGACGATGGCTCCCGCGACGGCACCGGTGACGTCGCCGCCGAGCACGGTGCCGCGGTCGCCCGCCACGTCACCAACCGCGGTGGCGGCGCCGCCCTGCGCACCGGCTACCGGCTGATGGTCGAATCCGGGGCCGAGATCGTCGTCACCCTCGACGCCGACGGCCAGCACCTGCCCGCGGAGATGGAGCGCCTGGTCAAGCCGGTGATCGACGGCGAGGTCGACGTCGCCCACGGCTCCCGCGTGCTCGGCCACGCCGACCGCAACCACTTCGCCCGCGAGCTCGGCATCGTCTTCTTCAACCGCCTCGTCTCCTTCATCACCCGCACCCACGTAACCGACTGCTCCAACGGCTACCGCGCCGTCCGCACCACCGTCCTGCCCCAGCTCGTCCTGCGCCAGGAGCAGTTCCACACCTCCGAGTTCATGATCGAGGCGATCAAGCGCGGCATCCCCGCCAAGGAGATCCCGATCACCGTCGAACAGCGCCTACACGGCCACTCCAAGAAGCCGGCCGTCTTCCGCTACGGGGTCGGGTTCGCCAACGCGATCGTCCGCACCTGGCTGCGCTAGCGGCGGGTCGGCGAGGCTGCGCCAGAGGTGGATGACCGCATAGGAGCGCCAGGGGCGCCAGGCTTCCGCGAGGCGCTCCTCGCCGATCGCCGCCAGCGGGCAGCGGCGCTCGAGCGCGTGGCGCAGGCCGACATCCCCGAGCGGGTAGGCATCCGGGTCTCCCAACGCCCGCATGGCGACGTAGGAGGCAGTCCAGGGGCCGATGCCCGGCACAGAGAGCAGGCCGGCTTCGGCGCCGGCGCGATCGGCACCGGGACCGAGGTCCAGCTCACCGGCGCAGACGAGCTGCGCCAGACGGCGCAGGGTCTCCGCCCGGCGCCGGGGCATCGGCAGCGAAGCGGGATCGAGCTCGGCCAGAGCCGAGCTGGCGGGGAAGCGGTGGGTGATCGCGCCGACCGGCTCCGCCAGCGGCTCCCCCAGCCGCTGGACCAGCCGCGCGGCGATCGTCCTACTGCCGGCGACTGAGATCTGCTGACCGATCACCGCCCGGACGGCGAGCTCGAAGCCGTCGACGCAGGCGGGAACACGCAGCCCGGGTCGCGCGCGGACGAGCGCGCCGAGGACGGGGTCGTCTCCGAGCTGTCCGGCGACCGAGAGCGGATCGGCGTCGAGGTCGAGCAGGCGCCGGCAGCGGGCAACCGCCGCGGCCAGGTCGCGTAGATCCTCCAGCCAGAGCCGGCAGCCGACCGCGGTGGCCGCCGGTCGCAGCTCGACCACCGCACCGCCGTGGTCGAGGCGCAGCGAGCGCCGGTAGGCGCCGTCGACCACCTCCTCGACGCCCGGCACCGCCCTGGCGGCGAGAAAGTCGACCAACGAGCGGGCGTCGAAGGGCTGGCGGCAGGCGAGCTCGAGGTCGATCGCTCCCGCGGTCCGGCCGCCGCCGCGGCGGTGCGCCCGAGTCCGGATCTCCGTCGGAGTGCGGGCGTATACGGACCGCACCGTCGCGTTGAACTGGCGCACGCTGCCGAACCCGGCCGCCAGCGCCACCTCGCCGAAGGAAACGTCGGTCGACTCGATCAGCAGCCGCGCCGACTGGGCCCGCTGCGCCCGGGCGAGCGAGACCGGGCCGGCGCCGAGCGTGGCCGAGAGGATGCGCTGAAGCTGGCGCTCGCTGTACCCGAGCTGGCGGGCGAGGCCGGGGACACCGTCGCGGTCCACCGCGCCTTCGGCGATCAGGCGCAGCGCCCGGCCGGTGAGGTCGGCCCGGCGGTCCCAGGTCGGCGAGCCGGGCGCGGCGTCCGGGTCGCAGCGCTTGCAGGCGCGCAAGCCGGCGTCCTGGGCCGCGGCCGCGGTCTCGAAGAGGCGGACGTTGCGACGGATGGGTAGCCGCGCCGGGCAGCTCGGCCGGCAGTAGATCCCGGTCGAGAGCACGCCGACGGTGAAGTGGCCGTCGTAGCGCGAGTCGCGGCTGCGCATGAACCGGTAGCAGGCCTCGAAGTCCTCGATCACGGCGCCCATGGTCCCACGCCGGCCCGGCAGTGCTGGCGGTTTTCCGACATCCAAGCCAAGGCCTGGCGACGATGGCGGAATCCCGCCAGACAGCACCCCGCTCCCGGCCTATGGTCGCCGCGATCCACCAGCCAACCGCCCGGAACAGGAGATACGGAATGTCAGACATCGACCGCTTCATCCAGGTCTACGAGGAAATCTGGCCGAGCTTCGACGCCGACCGCCTCGAGAAGTTCGAGATGGTGCACCCGGAGGCCAGCATCGACCACTCCGGAATGGAGCAACCGATCCGCGGCGACGAGGAGCCCGACTACGTCCGCGGCATCAAGGCCCTGATGCCGGACATCTCGCTGCAGACGAGAAACTGGGCAGCGCGCGGCGACGTGATCTTCGTCGAGTACGCGATGGCCGCGACGGTGAACGACGAGCGCATCGCCTGGGACGGCATCGGTCGCTTCAGGCTGCTGGACGGCCGCGTCATCGACGCCATCGGCCGCTGGGACCCGGCGCCGATCCAGGCCGCGCTCGCAGCGGCCGCGTAGAACGGGGCTCCAAACGCCCCACGACCCGCCGTGGATGAGAGATCTGGTCGCCCGCTACCGCACCCCCGGGTGCCGCACGGCGGCGGGATCCGGGAGATACAGGTCCGTCCCACAGCGGGGGCAGACCTGGACGTAGAGCTTGAGGGTCTTGTGGCAGTTGGGGCACTGGCGTTCGGGTTCGTTCTTCTCGACCCGGTAGAGGACGACGGCGATCAGGCCGAGCAGCGGGACGACGGCGCCGATCACGAACCAGATCCAGAACGAGCTGCCCTTGCCGCGGGCGACGATGCCCGTGGCGAGGCCGAAGGAGAAGGCGATGACCAGGTACTCCACGTAGTCATTCTTGCGCGTCGCCGGCATGGGTCGTACGTCCAGGCACCAGAGCGGGCCTCAAGCGGATTGGACAAGGGTCGAAAACCGTTGGAAGGCCCCCTGCGGGCCCTCTGCGCATGGCGATTCCCAGGACGACAGCGGTGGCGGCGAGGCCGAAGGGGAACCGGCGGCGGCGCCATGTCTGGAAGGACAAGCACTACCGCTGGGTGCCCGACGGTCAGGGCGACTGGCGGGTCCAGGGCTACCTCGTCCGGCACCGGCACAAACCGCGCCGCGGGCATTACCGCGGTCCCGGCAGGAAACCGCCACGGGGGGCGCAGGCCCCAGCCGCGGCCGCGCCGATCGCATTCGACGCACGCCCGGCCGGCGCCTACCAGGGCCCGTTCGGCCCCGAGCAGGCGACCCGGCTGCTGAACCGCGCCGGCTTCGGCGCCGTGCCGGGCCAGGCCGAGCAGCTCGCCTCGCTGGGCCTGGTCGCCGCGGTGCAGTCGCTGACCCGCCCCAGCGGCGCGGCCACCCTCAGCGGACCGGCGCCGGTCGACGACGACGGCATCCCGATCGCCCCCGCCGACGCCTGGGGACACGACCACCTCTGGTGGCTCGACCGCATGGTCAGGACCAGCCAGCCCCTGGTCGAGCGGATGGCTCTCGTCTTCCACGACTGGTTCGCAACCTCGATCGAAGGCGTCTCCAAACAGCAGCAGATGATCGACCAGTCCAACCTCTTCCGCTCGGCCTGCTTCGGCTCCTTCCTCGACCTCTTCCGGGCGGTGACGATCGACCCGGCGATGCTGCAGTGGCTGAACGGCAACGAAAACCGCAAATCGGCGCCGAACGAGAACTACGCGCGGGAGATGATGGAGCTGTTCAGCCTCGGCGCCGACCGCGGCGCCTACAGCGAGGACGACATCCGCGAACAGGCGCGGGCGCTGACCGGGTGGCGCAACGACTGGTCGGCCGAGCTGGGCAGCTACAACTTCCGCTTCGACCCCAAACGGCACGATGCCGGCACCAAGACCGTCTTCGGCCAGACGGGCGCCTGGGGCTGGGAAGACGCCTGCCGCCTCTGCGTCGAGAACCCCCTCCACCCCTCGTTCTTCATCGACAAGCTCTGGAGCTACTTCGTCCCCGAGCCGCCGGCGGCGACGGTCCGCGACGGCCTGATCGACACCTACCGCAGCTCCGGCTGGGCGATCCGGCCGATCCTGGAGGCGATCCTGATCAGCCCCGATCTCTACCAGGGCCCACCGATGGTGAAACCGCCCGTCGTCCACCTCGCGGCGATGCTGCGGGCGCTGGGGCGGCCGATCGACACCTACTCCTGGGTCTGGCTCTGCGACCCCGCCGGCCAGGTCCTCTTCCGGCCGCCGAACGTGTCCGGCTGGGACGACGCCCGCTGGCTCGACACCTCGCGCATGCGCGCCCGCTGGAACCTCGTCCACTACGCCCTCGCCGAGGTCTCCGTCGACGCCTGGAACGACTCCTACAGCACGACCGAGAACGCCGACGAAGCGCTGATCAGGGCCCTGGCTTCATGGGGCAACCCGGCGCTGCGTGCCGACCACCGGGCGGAGCTGCTCGACTTCGCCCAGCGGGCGGAGAAACTGATCCTCGCCAACTGGCAGAAAGGCCCCTACCGGGCGATGCGCCAGAACGCCCTGCTGCAGCTGATCGGCATCAGCCCGGACACGATCCTGCAATGAGCTCGCCGCCGAACAGCCACGCCTGCTGCGGCGACTACACGCGCTCGCAGCTGCTGCGCTCGGCCGCCGCCGAGGCCGGCCGGGGCCTGCCGGTGGTCGAGCCGGGGATGCCCGAGCCCGCCGGCACCGGGCTGTCGCGCCGCACCTTCCTCTCGCGCGCGGCCGGGCTCACGCTCGCCGTCTACGGCGCCTCGAAGATCCCCCTCTCGGCCTTCGAGACCGGGATCGCGCAGGCGGCGCCGACCGACAAGATCCTCGTCTCGATCTTCTTCGACGGGGGCATCGACTCGCTCAGCGTGCTGGCGCCGGTCGGCGACTCCCGCTACGCGCAGCTGCGGCCCAACCTCGCCCTCTCCCCGGAAGCGGGGACCGCCTTCTCCGAGGACCCTCGCCTGCACTGGCATCCCGCCGCGGCAAGCCTCGCCACCCTGCACGCCGAGGGCAAGGTCAGCGCCTTCCCGGCGATCGGCTACGACCACCCCGATCAGTCGCACTTCACCTCGCGCCACTTCTACGAGGTCGGCGAGCTCGCGGTCGGCTACCGCACCGGCTGGCTCGGCCGCTACGTCGACTCGGTCGGGGACGACGAAAACCCGCTCCAGGGGCTCTCGATGGACGGCGCGCTGTCGCCGATGATCGCCACCGCCGACCGCCCCGTGGCGGCGATCGACAGCGTCGACGGCTACGACCTGTGGTCGGCGGTCAGCGACCCGGTCAGGGACGAGATGTACCGCAGCTTCGCCCGCTTCGGCTCGCTGCCCTCCGACTCCCCGGGCCTCGCCCAGGTCCGCCGCGCGGCCGCCCAGACCGACAAGCTGCGCCAGGACCTCGGCGGGATCGGCGACTTCATCAGCCCGGTCGCCTACCCCGACACCTACTTCGCGCACAAGCTGGCCGGCCTCGCCGCCTTCATCTCGGCGGGATTGCCGATGCGGGTGGTGACTGTGCGGGCCGCCGGTGGCTACGACACGCACGCCGACCAGGCGGCCGACCTCGACCGCAACCTGCGCGAGACCTGCGAGGGCGTGCTCGCCTTCCAGCGCGACCTCGAGGCACGGGGGCTGGGCGACCGGGTGATGGTCGAGATGTGGAGCGAGTTCGGTCGCCGGCCGGAGGAGAACGGCTCGGCCGGCACCGATCACGGCGCCGCCGGCTGCGCCTTCGTGATCGGCTCCAAAGCGCAGGGCGAGATGGTCGGCGAGTACCCGGGGCTGGAAGAACTCGACCCCAACGACAACCTGCGCGCGACCAGCGACTTCCGCGCGATGTACTGCTCGCTGCTCGAGCAGTGGCTCGGCCACGACGCGGGGCCGATCATCCCCGGCGCCGCGGGCTTCGAACGGCCGGTGCTGGTGAAGGCATGAGGCGGGCGCGGGGCGCCGGGGCGCCGCTGGCGCTGATCGGGGTCCTGGCCCTCTTCTCGGCGCCTCCCGCAACCGCCGCGGCCGACACGGGCTGCGTCTGGCAGCGGCACACGAAGCGGATCGTCAAGCAGGTCAAGCGCCACGGCAAACCGCGACGCGCCGTCCGGGTCAAACGCTGGTGGACCTGCGACCCGCTCGCCGCGGCGCCGGTCCTCGCTCCCGCGGTCGGTCCCGCGCCTACCCCCGCGCCCGAACCGGAGTCGGAAACCGGGCCGGCGCGACTCAGCGTCAAAGCGTTGGAGTTCAGCTTCACCCTCTCGCGGCCGAGCCTGCCGGCCGGGGAAGCGAACGTCGAGCTCAACAACCAGGGAGAGGATCCGCACAACCTCAACCTGCAGCTGGAGGGCAGCGAAGGACCGCCTCTGGAAATCTCCGAAGCCGGGCCGCTGGAGTACCGGACCGCCAAATTCGACCTCACGGCCGGGACCTACCGGCTCTGGTGCAGCCTGCCCCAGCACGACGAATGGGGCATGAACGCGACGCTGCTCGTCACCGGCGGTGTCTAGCCCAGCCGCTTCGGGTGGCCGATCGAGCCGACCTCGGAGATGTCGCGTTTGAAGGGCAGGCCGGCGGTCCAGTCCAGCACCGCCCGGACCTTGCGGGCGGTGCCCGGGATCTGGCTCATGTGGTAAGTCCGCGCCAGCCACCAGGCGGGAAAACCGCGGAAGGTGCGGTCGCCGATCCGGCCGACCGCCTTGTAGCGGCCGAGGTTGACGAAGGAAGCTTCGCTGCGGTACTCGAACGCCTCCGGCGTCCCGACGCCGAGCTCGGCGGCGATGTTGCGTGCCGCCGCCGGCCCCTGGCGCACAGCGTGCTGTGCGGTCGGCGGATAAAGACCGCCACGCGGGTCGGGCGCCGCGGCGCAGTCGCCGATCGCCCAGACCGAGTCCATCCCCTGCACCTTCAGGAACTCGTCGACGGGAACCCGGCCGCGCTCGTCGAGCGGCAGCTCGAGGTCGCGGAGAACCGGCTGCGGCGCAACCCCGGCGGTCCAGACGACGGTGCGGGTCGGCAGCGTCTCGCCCGTGGAGAGCCGGGCGGAATCGGCCTCGACCTGCTCCAACGTCGTCTCGAGGCGGATGTCGATGCCGCGGCCGCGCAGCTCGTGCAGCGCGTAGTCGGCAAGCTCCTTGTCGATCTCCGGCAGCACCCGACCGCTCGCCTCGACCAGCACCCAGCGCATCCCGTGCAGGCGGGCGCGTGGGTAGCTCTCCATCGCGTCGGCGGCGAAGTCCTGCAGCTCGGCCAGCGCCTCCAGCCCCGCGTAGCCGCCGCCGACGAAGACGTAGGTGAGGAGCTTGTCGCGGCGGGCGGGATCCTCGGTCGCGTTGGCTTCCTCCAGCGTCTCGACGACGTGGTTGCGCAGCCAGATCGCGTCGGCGAGCCCCTTGAACCCGATCGCGTGTTCGGCCAGACCGGGCACCGGCAGGGTGCGCGAGACCGAGCCGAGCGAGAGCAACAGCTGGTCGTAGGGGAGCGTCTCGACCTCGCCGTACTTGGCCCGCAGCTGCACCGTCTTCGCCTCGGGGTCGTGGCCGACGATCGAGCCCAGCCGCAGGTAGGTGCGCTTGAGGATGTCGCGCAGCGGCGTCACCACGTGCCGCGGCTCCAGGGTCCCGGCCGCCGCCTCGGGCAGGAACGGCGTGTAGAGCAAGAAGTTGGTCTCGTTGACGAGCACCAGCCGCGCCGACTGCCGCGGCATCACCCGCTCCAGCTCCCGCGCCGCCGCCGCACCCCCAAAACCACCTCCGGCGATGACGACGTTCCAGGCCATGCGGCCAACTTAGCACTTTGTAACAAGGTGTTACAAAGTGCTAAGTATCACTATTCCCGCCAGGAGCGCCGCCCAGCCCCACCGGCCGGGCGGCGCTGGTGCCCTATGACGAGGCGGCCACTCGTTCCGCCCTCGCCACGTCGCGATTGAAACGGCCGCCGCTGCTTACGCTGGCTCCAGCCGCAGCCGCCCCCACCTGGGCGCAGATCGCTTGCACGTTGCCGGTGAGGACGATCGAGGAGTCGTTCTCGAAGAACCCGCCGACGAACGTCCCGTAGGCCTTGACGAACCCGCCCACTGCATCGAACGGGCCGTTGAACCCGGTTCCGACCACGACCGAACCGGCCGGACAGCGAGCGAGCGGCGCGCCGCCGAACTGACCCGGCGCCATGACCAGGTCTGCGCCTTCGACTTCGACGATGCTCGCGATCCCGGAGGGACCCTGCGGACCCGGTTTGCCGCGCGGACCGCGAGGGCCGCGCGGCCCCTTTTTCTTGACCCGGCTCGCTTCGCTCTTCGCCTGAGCGCCCGGATCGGCCGGTGAAAGCTGAACGAACACGAGGGCTATCGCGGCGCACAACGCGCCGATGAATGCGACTTTGGACCTCATTGAACCTCCCTTAGTGGACGAGGAAGCTCAATCGTATGGCTCAGCCGTCGAGCTTCTCTCGTATGAGGCGGTTGACCTCGCCGCCGTCGGCCCGGCCCTTGGTCTCCTTCATCACGGCGCCGACGATGACGCCGATCGCCTTGCCGTTGCCGGCGCGGATCTGCTCGGCGGCCTCGGGGTTGGCCTCGATCGCCGCGGCGACGACCGACTCCAGCTCGCCGCTGCCGGCTGAGATCTGAGCCAGGCCCTCGCGCTCGACGATCGCGTCCGGGTCCCCGCCCTCGACGACCAACGCCGCCAGCACGGTCTTGCCGCTGCCGTGGGAGATCTGCTTCTGCTGGACCATCGCCACCAGCGCTCCCAGCGCCTCGGGCGCGACCTTCGAGGAGGCGGCGCCTCCCTCCACCTCGTCGTGGCGCAGCGCCGCCGCCAGCTCACCGGTGACCCAGTTGGCGACGACCTTCGCCTCCACCCCGTCGGCCGCCGCGACGGCCTGCTCGAAGTAGCCGGCCGTCTCCGGATCGGCGGCGAGGACGGCGGCCGCATCGGAAGACAGGCCCAGCTCCGACTGGTAGCGCTGCTGCCGCGCCGCCGGCAGCTCCGGCAATGCCTCGCGAGCCTCGCGCAGCATCTCCTCGGTCGGTGCCAGGGGTACCAGGTCGGGCTCGGGGAAGTAGCGGTAGTCGTGCGCTTCCTCCTTCGAGCGCAGCGAGGTGAGGCTGCCGCTGACCGGGTCGAAGTGAAGGGTCTCCTGTTCGACCGTCCCCCCCGCCGCGACCAGCTCGCGCTGGCGCTCCAGCTCGGCTTCGACCCCGCGCTGGAGGAAGCGGAAGCTGTTCATGTTCTTCAGCTCGGTCTTGGTCCCGAGCTGCTCGGAGCCGGCCGGGCGCACGGAGACGTTGGCGTCGACCCGCAGGCTTCCCTCCTCCATGTTGACGTCGGAGACGCCGAGCTGGCGCACCGTCTCGCGCAGCAGCCGCGCCCACTCGGCGGCTTCGGCGGCGTCGCGCAGGTCGGGCTCGGTGACGATCTCGACCAGGGGGGTGCCGCCGCGGTTGAAGTCGACCAGCGAGGCGCCGGAGCCGTGGATCCGGCCCGATTCGCCGACGTGGACCATCTTCGCCGCGTCCTCCTCGAGGTGGGCACGGTGGATGCGGACGTCGCCGAGCTTTCCGTTGCTGGCGAGCGGAATGTCGTACTGGCTGATCTGGTACGCCTTCGGGTTGTCGGGATAGAAGTAGTTCTTGCGGTGGAAGATCGACCGCGGCGCCACCTCGCACTCCAGGGCGGCAGCAATCTGCAGGGCGTAGAGGATCGCCTGCTCGTTCGGCACCGGCAGCACGCCCGGGTGCGCAAGGCAGACCGGGCAGGTGTGGACGTTGGGCTCGTCTCCGAAGGACAGCTCGCAGCCGCAGAACATCTTCGTCCTCGTCGCCAGCTGGACGTGGATCTCCAGCCCGATCACCGCCTCCAGCTCAGCCATCGCCGTGCTCCGGACGGGCGTCGAAGCCGACCGCCCGCTCGAGCGCGTAGGCCGCCTCCAGCAACCTCTGCTCGGCGAAGGCCGGGGCGGCGATCTGGAAGCCGACCGGCAGCCGCGGCCCGCCGCCGGCCGGCTCGGCCAGGCCGGCCGGGATCGAGATCGCCGGGATCCCGGCCAGGCTCATCGGCACCGTGAAGAAGTCGTTGAGGTACATCGAGAGTGGATCGTCGGTCTTCTCCCCGAGGCCGAAGGCGACCGAGGGCGAGGTCGGAGTGACGACGAAATCGACCGCGGCGAAGGCGGCGTCGAAGTCCTCGGCGATCCTCGTCCGCACCTTCTGCGCCTGGCCGTAGTAGGCCTCGTAGTAGCCGGAGGAGAGCGCGTAGGTACCGAGCATGATCCGCCGCTTCACCTCAGGCCCGAAGCCCTCCGCCCGCGTCGTCTCGTACATCTCCAGGAGGTCGCCGGCGGCATCGGCGCGGTGCCCGTAGCGGACGCCGTCGTAGCGGGCCAGGTTCGAGGAGGCCTCGGCGGGGGCGATCACGTAGTAGGCGGAGATGCCGTGCTCGGCGCTCGGCAGTGCCACCTCGGCGATCTCGCCGCCGAGGCTCTCGATCCGGGCCAGGGTCGCTTCGAAGACCTCGCGCACGCCGGCCTCGAAGCTGTCGCGGGCGAGCTCACCCGGAACGCCGAAGCGCAGGCCCCCGAGGTCTTCCCGGCTCGGCGCCACGATCCCGCCCTCGATCCCGACCGAGGTCGAGTCGCAGGGATCGCGCCCCTGCAGCGCCGCCAGCAGCAGCGCCGCGTCGGTGACGTCGCGGGTCAGCGGCCCGCACTGGTCGAGCGAGGATGCGAAGGCGATCATCCCGTAGCGGGAGATCGCGCCGTAGGTGGGCTTGAGGCCGACGATCCCGCAGAGCGAGGCCGGCTGGCGGATCGAGCCGCCGGTGTCGGTGCCGATCGCGCAGGGCGCGAGGCCGCCGGCGACGGCGGCGGCGGAGCCGCCGGAGGAGCCGCCGGGGACCCGCCCGCGGTCCCACGGGTTCAGCACCGGCCCGTAGGCCGAGTTCTCATTCGAGGAGCCCATCGCGAACTCGTCCATATTGGTCTTGCCGAGGACCCGCGCTCCGGCCGCGTCGAGCCGGCGCACGGCGGTCGCCGTGTAGGGGGGGCGGTAGCCCTCGAGGATGCGCGAGCCGGCGGTGGTCGGCGAGCCCTCGGTGCAGAAGATGTCCTTGACCGCGACCGGGATGCCCTTCAGCGGCCCCTCCTCGACCTGGTAGCCGTTGCCCTGCTCGATCTGCCAGAGGTAGGCATTGAGATCGTCGCCGACCGCGGCGCCGTGCCAGGCCTCGAAGTACTCGGCGGTCGAGATCTCCCCCGCCGCGATCTTCGCCGCCGCCGCGGCGACGCTGAGCCCGAGCAGCTCCGACATCAGGCGTCGGCCTGCGGCGACGGAGCCCGGAACGCACCCTCGAACGGCTCCGGCGCCGGCGCCAGCGCCACCTCCCGCGGCAGGCTCGGCCGCGGCTCGTCCGCCCGCAACACGTTCTCCAACTCGACCACATGAGAGGTCGGCTCGACCCCCTCCAGATCCAGCTTCCCGATCCGGTCGACGTGGTCGAGGATCCCCGAAAGCTCCCCCACCATCGTCTCGACTTCCTCCTCGCTCAGCCTCAGCCGAGCCAGTCGGGCCACGTGAAGTACCTGCTCCCGATCGATCATCGCGCGGATTCTAGGTTGGCCGGCAACTGGCTGCTCAGCCAGTTAAAGTGCTCGCGATGCAGGGACCGGCCGCCGAGAGATTCGTAGTCCTCAACCTACGCCTGCTCGCCGCCAGCTTCGCAGTGGTCGGCATCCTCTTCATTGCCGTCCCCAGCGGCGTCCTCGACGTCATCTCCGACCTCGGCGAATGGTTCGGCAACGACACCCGCGCCCCGCACACCCAGGAGTACCTCTGGCTGGCGCTGGCCTTCGCCTACATGGTCGTCATCACCGGCATCTGCCTACTGGCCCAGACCGACGTCGTCCGCTACCGCGCCCTGCTGCTCGTCCTCGCCGCCGGCAAGACCGCCTCCTCGCTCGGCTCGCTCGCCTTCTTCCTGATCCAGGACCAGGTCTTCATCTACCTGCTCAACTTCCTCGTCGACGGCTTCCTGGCCCTGCTGGCGCTCTGGCTCTGGGCGCTGGCCGGCCGCATCGGCCGTCCGGTCGACCCCGGTTGACAGCGCCCGCCGGGGCTGTCGACCGCTGAGCAACGCACCCTGAGCGCGATCTGCGCGGCGATGGCGCCGGGTATCGACGGGCTGCCCGCGGCCGAGCGCGACGTCGACGTCTCCGGCCCGGTGGCGAACTTCCTCAGCTCGGTCTCGCCTCGGGTGCTGGCACGGCTGCGGCTCGGCCTCCGCGCCTTCGAGTGGCTGCCGTTCCCCTGGCGCTTCAGTCGCCTCGACCCCGAGGCGCGCGAGGACTTCCTGCTGCGCCTGGAGGGCTCGCGCCTCTCCTTCCACCACGACCTGTTGCTGATGGCAAAGCTCTTCTCGACCCTCGGCTACGCGGTCACGCCCCCGGTCCAGGAGCGGATCGGCTTCGAGATCGCCTGCGGCCTCGCCGACGGGACGCTGCCCGAGCCGGCCGGCACGCTCGGCGACACCGAACCCCGCGGCGAGGGCGAGGAATGCGACGTGGTCATCGTCGGCTCCGGCGCCGGCGGCGCCGTCGCCGCGGCCGAGCTGGCCGCCGCGGGGCTGGAAGTGATCGTGCTCGAGGCCGGCGAGCATTACAACCGAGATAACTACCCGGGCGACCACCTCGAGGCGATCGCCGAGCTCTACCGCGACGGCGGCCTGACGATCGCCGAAGGCCGGCCGCCGATCCCGGTCCCGGTCGCCAGGGTCGTGGGCGGCACCACGGTGATCAACTCCGGGACCTGCTTCCGCGCCCCCGAGCCGGTCCTGGAGAACTGGCGGCGGCGCTACGGCATCTCCTGGGCCGGCGACCTCGCCGAGGACTACGCCGAGGCCGAGCAGACGCTCCACGTCAAGCAGCTCGACCCCGAGCGGATGGGCCGCAACGGCCAGCTGGCGATGGAGGGCGCGGCGGCGATCGGAGCCAGCGGCGCCCCGATCCACCGCAACGCCGGCGACTGTGTGCAGTGCAGCTCCTGCCCCTTCGGCTGCGAGATCGACGCCAAGCGCGGCATGCACGTCAGCTACCTGCCGCGCGCGGTCGCCGCCGGGGCGCGGATCCGCGCCGGCGTCGCGGTCGAGCGCGTCATCGTCGAAGACGGGCGCGCCGTCGGCGTCCGCGGCTCGACCCGCGCCGGTTCCGGCTCGCGCGATCGGACCTTCACCGTCCGCGCCCGTCGCGCGGTGATCGTGGCCGGCGGCGCCCTCGGCACCCCGGAGCTGCTGCAGCGCTCGGGCCTCGGCAATCGCCAGGTGGGGCGCAACCTCCACATCCATCCCGCCTGCTGGGTCGGCGCCCGTTACGAGGAGGAGGTGCGCGGCTGGGACGGGGTGATGCAGAGCTTCTACGTCGACCAGTGGGAGAACACCGGCATCCTGCTCGAGGCGACCTTCACCCCGCTCGCCTTCGGCGGCGCCTGGCTGCTCGGCGCCGGCCGCTCCCACCAGCGGGCGATGCTCGACTTCGGTCACGTCGGCTCGATCGGCGTCCACCTCTCCGACCGCTCCGCGGGCCGCGTCGGCCTCGGCGCCGAGGGCTCACTGCGCGCCGGCTACAAGCTGACCCGCGACGACGCCGATCGGCTCGCCTTCGGCATCGCCCGCGCGGCCGAAGTCCACTTCGCCGCCGGCGCGACCGAGGTCTACCCCAACATCGCCCGCGTCGGCATCCTCAAGCCCGGCGACCTGGCCACGTTCGAGGCAACCCGCTTCAAGCCCTCCGAGCTCCGCCTCGAGGCCTTCCACCCCATGGGCACCGCCCGCATCTCCTCTGACCCCCGAGACGGCGCCTGCTCTCCCGACGGAGCCCTCTACGGCACCGACGCCCTCTACGTCGCCGACGGCTCCCTCTTCCCCACCTCGGTCGGCGTCAACCCGATGATGACCATCATCGCCTTCAGCAAGCAGATCGCACGGGGAGTGGCGAGCGGGGGTGAAGCGTCTTATACTTTTTCGCGGCCGACGACCACGGATGGCCAGCGGCGCCCCTCGAAAAAGTTAAGCGGAACCCCCGCTCGCCACTCCCTCAGCTGACGGCTAGTTGGTCGGCGGTGGTGGCGGAGGCGGCGGAGGAGTGCCGCCGCTCGGTGGCGGAGGTGGAGGCGGTGGGGTGCTGCTCGGCGGTGGCGGTGGATTGCCGCCGGTGCCGCCGCCCGAGAGCTTGTCGGCGGTACCGCTGAAGGAGGAGCCCTCTTCCTGCATGCCTTTGTAGCCGCCGAAGGCGATGCCGATGGCGGCGAGGAGGCCGAGGAAGATGCCGAATTCGAGGGTGGCGTCGGCGGAGACGCCGCCGAAGCTGCCGAAGCTCGGCGGGGAGATGATCCGGAACAGGATCAGCAGCACCGAGAGCCCGCCGAGCACGGCGACCGCGACGTTCATCGAGATCGGCGGCTCGTAGTCGCTGTCGCTGAGTCGCAGGAAGACGTTGACGATCGCCACCGCGATGGCGACGACGAGGATGAACGGGATCAGGTCGAGCGCGTCCCAGGCGTTGCCACCGGCGCCGGACCCGAACGAGATCGAGCCCTCTTCGCCGGAGATCTCGACCCCGAACCAGTCGAAGAACATGAATATGAAGAGCAGGACAGCCGATACCCCGGCGATCTTCTCTCCGGTGTTGAGCTTGTCTACGTCCATCTGCATATCCCTCCGTGGAAGCTTGGCCGGGTTGATCCCGACCCTAACCCGCTTCAGGCCCTATTCGCCGGGGAAATGGCCGACCCTTCTAGGACAGGCTGGACAAGGTGCGAGCACGAGCCGCCTGCAAGGTGTTGGCCAGCAGCATCGCGATCGTCATCGGCCCGACGCCGCCGGGTACGGGGGTGATCGCGGAGGCGACCTCGGCGACGGCTTCGTAGTCGACGTCGCCGACCAGTCCCTCCTCGAGCCGATTCACCCCGACGTCGATCACAACGGCTCCCGGCCTCACGGCGCCGGCGCCGATCAGGCGCGGCACTCCCACGGCGGCGACGAGCACGTCGGCGCGCCGGCAGGTGGCATCGAGGTCGCGGGTCCGGGAGTGACAGACCGTGACGGTCGCATTCGCCGCCAGCAGCAGGCGGGCCACGGGGACCCCCACCAGCTTCGAGCGGCCGACCACCACGGCCTCCGCCCCTTCGAGCTCCACGCCCTCGTGGCCGAGCAACTCCATGACGCCGGCCGGAGTGCAGGGGATCAAGCCCGGAGCGCCGTGCGCGAGCAGGCCGGCGTTGACCGGGGTGAGCCCGTCGACGTCCTTGCGGGGGTCGATCGCGGCGACGACCGCGTTGTCGTCGATGTGGGCGGGAAGCGGCAGCTGCACGAGAATCCCGTCGACCTCCGGATCCTCGCCGAGCCGACGGACCAGATCCAGCAGCTCGTCCTCTCCGATCGACGCCTCGGGCGCGTGGTGCAGCGAGCGCATCCCGACCTCCTCGCAGGCCTCGCGCTTCATCCGCACGTAGACCTCCGAAGCGGGATCCTCCCCGACCAGTACCGTCGCCAGCCCGGGGGTCCGCCCCGCCTCGTCCGCGTAGGCGGCGACGTCCACCCGCACCCGCTCACGGACCGCGGCGGCGACCGCCTTGCCGTCGATCGCCCGCGCCGCCACCCGGCTACCGCTTCCGGATCGGCGCGTAGTCGGCCATCAGCTTGCGCTCCGAACCGTCGCCGGAGAAACGGACGACGACGACCCCCCCAGGCTCGACCGCGGTGACCACACCGTCGCCGAAGCTGGCGTGGACGACGTCGTCGCCGATCTGCATTTCCAGCGCCGGGCCGGGGTCGAGCGGCTGCGCCGGCTCGACGCCGGGCGTCGCCGTCGGCGTGTTCCAGGTCATGCCGCCGCCGGCGACCGATTTCTGGTGGCGCTCGGTCAGCTCCGCCGGCAGCTCGTCGATGAAACGCGAGGGCAGGTTGTGCTCGGCGCGGCCGAACAGGCGCCGCTCGCGCGCCCAGGTCATGTAGAGGCGCTCGCGAGCGCGGGTGATGGCGACATAACAGAGCCGCCGCTCCTCTTCTTCGCCACCCTCTTCCAGGGCCCGCATGTGCGGGAAGGAGCCGTCCTCGCAGCCGACCACGAAGACCGCGTCGTACTCGAGGCCCTTGGCGTTGTGCAGGGTCATCAGCGTCACCTGCTCTTCCTTCTCCTCGAGCGAGTCCTGGTCGCTGTAGAGGGAGATCTGCTGCAGGTACTCCTCCAGGGGCGGCACCTCGCTCTCCCCCTCGCGCTCGCGCTCGATGTCGAACTCGGCGGCGCCGCCGAGGAGGGCTTCGAGGTTCTCCGCCCGCCCTTCCGCCTCCACCGTGCGCTCGGCGGCCAGCGCTTCCAGGTAGCCGGTCTCGTTCAGGACCGCCTCCAGCAGCCCCGCCACCGAGGAGCTCTCGACCCGTGCGCGTAGCCCGTCCACCGTCTCGTAGAAGCGCGAAACCGCCTTGATCGCGGCGGCGCTCAGGCCCGGCACCTCCTCGACCCGTTCGAGCACCTCCCAGATCGTCAGCCCGGCGGTGTTGGCGTAGGAGACGAGCCGTCCCTGGGTCGTGTTGCCGATCCCCCGCCGCGGCGAGTTGACGATCCGCGAGAAGGAGACCAGGTCGGCTTCGTTGACCAGCAGGCTGAGGTAGGCGACCGCGTCCTTGATCTCGGCCCGCTCGTAGAACTTGGTGCCGCCGATCACCTGGTAGGGGACGTCGAAGCGGTTCAGCGTGTCCTCCAGCACCCGGCTCATCGCGTTGGTCCGGTAGAAGACCGCGACGTCGGAGCGCACGACGCCGTCCTCCTCACCGAGCCGCTCGATCTCGCCGGCGACCCAGCGCGCCTCTTCGTGCTCGTCGGTGAGCTCCGCCAGCTGCACGAGCTCTCCCCCTCCTCCTCGGTCCAGAGCTGCTTCGGCCGCCGCTGCCGGTTGTGTTCGACGACCGCGTTGGCGGCCGAGAGGATCGTCTGGGTCGAGCGGTAGTTCTGCTCGAGCTTCACGGACTCGGCCTCGGGGAAGTCGGCCTCGAAGTCGAGGATGTTGCGGATGTCGGCGTGGCGGAAGCCGTAGACGGACTGGTCGTCGTCGCCGACGACCATCAGATTGCCGTGCTCGGAGGCGAGCAGCTGCAGCAGCCGGTACTGGGCGTGGTTGGTGTCCTGGTACTCGTCGACGAGGACGTGGCGGAAGGCGCGGCGCCAGCGGTCGCGCACCTCCTCGAACAGCTCCATCGCGTTGACCGTGCGGACCAGGAGGTCGTCGAAGTCCATCGCGTTGGCCTCGAGCATCCGCTTCTCGTACAGCGGGAAGGCCTCGGCGACGACTTCCTCGAACGGCCCGGCCTGCGTCTCGGCGTAGGCGGCGGCGTCGATCAGCTGGTTCTTGGCGCCGGAGATCTTCGCGCGCACCGCCCGCGGCGGGAAGCGTTTGGGGTCGACGCCGAGCTCCGACAGGCAGCGTTTGAGCATCCGCAGCGAATCCGACTCGTCGTAGATCGTGAAGCTGCGCGAGTACCCGAGGCGCTCGGCGTCGGCGCGCAGCATCCGCGCGCAGGCCGAGTGGAAGGTGGTCACCCACATCGCCCGCACCGAGCGCCCGATCAACTGGCCGACCCGCTCGCGCATCTCCGCCGCCGCTTTGTTGGTGAAGGTGATCGCGAGGATTTCGCCCGGGCGGGCGGCACCGGTGGCGAGCAGGTAGGCGATCCGGTGCGTGAGGACCCGGGTCTTGCCGGACCCGGCACCGGCCAGCACCAGCAGCGGCCCTTCGCCGTACTCGACCGCCTCGCGCTGGGGCGGGTTCAGGCCCGCCAGCAACCGCTCGACGCGGTCGGCGCCGGGCTCGGTCGGGGCGCCACCGGGCAGATCCTGGGCGTCGGGCGGCATCTCGAACTCGCTCTGCAACATCCGCCCGAGCATAGAGAGGCGAGCGGCCGGCGCCGGCGGGGGCTCCGCTAGGCGTTTTTACACGGTTTGCCCAGCTCGAGAAAAGCCGCCTTCGCGTGGTCGAGGAGCATCGCTTCCACCGTCTCCTGCGAGGCGTCCTGGAACTGGTCCGTGAGGCAGCGGACCTGGGCGGCGGTCAGTTTTTCCGGCAGGGCTTTATTTGCTTCCTCGAACCTCTTCACCAGAAGTGGTTTGTCGAGCCCGGTGAACCGCGCCAGTTCTTTGACCTTCCACCGCTTCTTGTCTTTGACGAGGACGACCGCCACCGACTGCCCGTCCAGGGTCCCTCCGGTCAGCTCGGTCTCCGCCGTCGCCTCGTCGCCCTCGATCCTCACCCGGGTGATCTTCAGCTCATCGACGTCGTACTGGGGGTTGACCACGGCGGTCGTGACGGCTTTTTCGATCGGCTTCGGGACCGGCTCGCTCGAACCCGCGGCATCGGCGTTATCGCCGCCGGCGTCGCCGCCGCAGGCCGCGAGAGCGAGCGCGCAGGCGATGAGCAAACAGGGAATCGGTAGGAGATGGCGACTTTTCACGGTTGTCTGAGCCAGATGTCTATCTGACTGCTCAGTTTATTTCAACCGCCGGCGGAGGAGCGTCCCGTACGGGGGCGGAGATCCGGAGACTCCGCAGCGGGGCCGTTGCCCCCGTCGAGGTCGGAGAGACGTCGCTCGAGATCGGCGATCCGCTCCGACAGCGCCTTGATCGCCTCGGCGATCGGGTCCGGCAGGTGGATCCAGTCGGCGTCGGGCCCTTCGACCCGCCGGCCCTCGACCCTGACCAGGTGGCCGGGGTTGCCGACCACGGTCGCCCCCGGCGGCACGTCCTCGACGACGACCGTGTTGGCGCCGACCTTGGCGCCGGCACCGACGTCGATCGGCCCCAGCAGCTTGGCGCCGGAGCCGACGGTGACGTTGTCCCTGAGTGTCGGGTGGCGCTTGCCACGCTGGAAGCCGGTACCGCCGAGCGTCACCCCCTGGTAGAGGGTCACGCGGTCGCCGACCACGGCGGTCTCGCCGATCACGACACCGGCACCATGGTCGATGAAGAAGGACTTGCCGATCACCGCCGCGGGATGGATCTCGACCGCGGTCACCGCACGCGCGGCGTAGGCGATCGCCCGCGGCAGGACCGGCACCCCCGCCTCCATCAGCGCGTGCGCCGCCCGGTGCGCCAGCAGCGCCTGCACGCCGGCCCAGCTGGTGAGGATCTCGAAGGTCGAGACGCCCTGCGCCGCCGGGTCACGGTCGCGCGCCGCGGCGACGTCGGCACGTACCTCGGAGACCACCCTCTTCCACCTGCTCATGGTGAGAAGAAGGGTAGGGACATGTAACGCTCGCCCGAGTCGCAGACGATCGTCACCACCCTCTTGCCGGCCAGCTCCGGCCGCGCCGCGACCTGCAGCGCCGCGTTGATGTTGGCGCCGGCCGAGATTCCGGCCAGGATCCCCTCCTCGCGCGCCACCAGCCGCGCCGTCTCCAGCGCGTCCTCGTCGCCGACCGCGATCACCTCGTCGATCACGTCGCGGTCCAGCACCTCGGGGACGAAGCCCGCCCCGATCCCCTGGATCTTGTGCGGGCCGGGTGCGCCGCCGGAGAGAACCGGTGAGGCGGCCGGCTCGACGGCGACCACCAGCGCCTCCGGCGCCCGTTCCCTCAGCATCTGGCCGACGCCGGTGATCGTGCCGCCGGTGCCGACCCCGGCGACGAAGGCGCCCACCTCACCGTCGCTGTCGCTCCAGATCTCCTCTGCCGTGGTACGGCGGTGCGCTTCCGCGTTGGCGGGGTTGGAGAACTGCATCGGCATGAACCCCTTGCGTTGCTCGCGGATCTCTTCCGCCAGCGCCACCGCCTCGTTCATCCCCCCCAGCGACGGCGTCTCGCGGACTTCGGCGCCGTAGGCGCGCAGCAGCTTCGCCCGCTCGCGGCTCATCCCCTCGGGCATGGTCAGGATCAGCTCATAGCCGCGGGCGGCGCAGACCATCGCCAGCGCGATCCCGGTGTTGCCGCTGGTCGGCTCGACCACGACCGAGCGGCCGGGCTTCACCTGCCCCGCCTCCTCGGCGGCGTCGATCATCGCCACCCCGATCCGGTCCTTGACCGACCCGCCGGGGTTGAAGTACTCGAGCTTCGCGCAGACCATCCCCCCGACCTCGCTGCCGAACCGGTCCAGCAGCACCATCGGCGTGCCGCCCACCGTCGCCGACGCCTCGGCCCCGATCCTCATCGGGACGGCCATTTCTCCGCGCTCTTCATCCCCGGCACTTTAGGCGCCGGAGCAGCCGCTCAGCGACCGAAAGCTCTCACCAGGTTTCGAGCGCCTCGCGGATCGCCGTGCGCTGCGACTCCGCGGTCACCTTCCACATCCCGTCGCTGAGCTTGCTTTCGAATTCGCGACACACCTGGCTGGGACCCCCCAGTTTTGTCTGCACCGACTCCAAGCACGGCGTGTAGAGGTTGTTCACGAAGACGCCGCCGACGTGGGCCACGGACGCCGACGTCGGCGAAGCCCCGCCTCCGACCGGCACCTTGACGGGGAAGCTGACGCGGTAGGAGAACGTGCGGCCGGTTGTCGTCGGCTTCCCGGTCCCCCACGTGGTGTAGGAGCCGGGCTTGCCGTCGAGCTGGGTCTCGGCGATGAAGGCCTCCACCGCGGCGCTCTTGCCGAGCTTCGCAGCCTCCTCGCTCACCACCCCCCGAAAGGCCTCCGGGGAGAAGCTGAACACGAGGTCGTAGAAGGTGTCGCGCGTCGTCAGCCACTTGTTCGGGAAGAGCTTTGCTTCGTCGACGAGTTCGAACAGCGAGCCCAGCTCGGCCAGGGTCGTTCCGTTCGACAGCCAGTCGGGCGTCGTACCCCGCGCGCAGCGCGGGTAGATGCGGACGGTCTTCAGGCCTATCCCCCTCGCCCACTCGACGATCGCCTCGCGACCGAAGGTCTGCAGCAGCGCCTCGTGGGCGGGGTTCGAGGATTCCCAGAGGCTGCTCCTCAGCGTCTCGCGCAGGGAGAGGCTGTGCAGTTCCCCCTTGCCGAGCCGCGGCGGGCGTTCGCACAGGACCCTCTGCGGCGAGCCGTACGGGGTCCTCCAGCTGATCGTCTTGGCGTCCAGGTCCACCTTGCCCCGGTCGACGAGGTCCATCGCGTAGAGGAGCGGGACGAGCTTGATCGCGCTCGCCGGGTTGTAGCCATCTTGGTGCGCGAGGCCGACGTAGGTCGGCCCGCCGACCCGCTTGGCAAAGACGCCGAAGTAGCCGGGCTTGAGGACGGTGCCGCGCACCACGGAGCGCACGCGCGCGTTCTCTCCGTCGATGTTGTCGATCAGAACCCCGGTCCAGCGGTCGCCGTGGGGCTCGAGCTCGGCGACGCGAACGCCGTTGGAGGTGCGGCGCTCCTCGAGCCAGGCAACGCTCGCTTCGACGAACGGCAGCGTCAACGTCCCCTCCGGGTTGTCGACCATGACGACGCTGACCCTGGTGGGCCCGAGGCTGTTCCGAGACAGAGACTCGACGTCGACGGGGCGGGCGTTGTTCTCCGCCAGCTTCTGGTCGACGAACTTCTGCGTGACGTTCTCGTAGAGCCACCACCTTCTGGCATCCACCCCCTGGTTCTTTACCCCGACGTAGCTGTAGAGCCGCCGGCCATCGACGACGTAGGCGTCGAGGTCCACCACCCGGAGGTCGTACCGTTCCGCCTCCGCTGTGATCTGCGACACGGTCAGGTCGAAGTTCCACCCCCATTCCTTCGCCGCCTCCCCTTCGTTGGCGACGTTGACGATCGCGAAGCGCCGCTGGCCGCCGACCGTGTAGGGCTCGACGTCGATGAGGCGATAGCCCACATTCCCGGTTAGTGCATTGACCTCGGCACTGGACTTCCCGAACCACCAGCCCCAGTTGCGCGCGTAGGGCCCGCTGTTGGCCACGAACACCCCGGCGAACCGGACTGGATCCTGCCGCTCGATCGAGATGTCGGTCAGCCGCCAGCCTTTCGCGCCCAGTTCTTTGATGCCGGCCTCGCTGCGTTCGCTCGTCCACAGCGAGGGCACCGGCTGCGCGAGGTTGCGCTCGGGATCGATTGCCGCGGCCGCGGCGACCGCCGGCACGACAAGCGCAATCAGTAAGCCGAGCAGCGCCGGAAGAGTAAGTCGAGAGCCGTACATCGATCCGCGACAGTAGAACACTCAGTTATTACAATCCGACACTCACTCGATTCTTAGATGAAGTCCATCCCAAGACTCAAGAGGAAGACAACGGCAAACAGCAGGAAACCGAGAAGCAGAGGGCCTCGACGCGGGATCAGTGAGTGTGATCGTGCCCCCGCACGGTCCACCACGAGTCCCAGGTGATCTTGATGATGACTACGGTGATCGCAAGGCCGATCAGGGGGTCGGCGACCTGCGCTCCGAGGGCCACCGCTACGGCGCTGGCGACGACCGCGAGGCTGACGTAGGCGTCGGCTCGAGCGTGGTTGCCGTCGGCGACGAGGGCCGGGCTGTCCAGGGTGCGGCCGGCGCGGGTGCGGATCATGGCCGCGACCGTGTTGCCGGCGAAGCCGAGCAGGCCGGCTGCCGCCAGGGCGCCGAGGTTCGTCACGTCCTCGGGGTGCAGCAGCCGCGCGACCGCCTCATAGCCCGCGACGCAGGCTGAGACGAAGATCGCCAGAACGACGAAGTAGCCGGCGCCGCGCTCGGCGTTCTCCGAGCGCAGGGCGAAGGCGATGCCCAGCGGGATCGCGGTGGCGGCGTCGCCGAAGTTGTGGATCACATCGGCGAGCAGCGCGACGCTTCCCGACATCGCGAAGATCGCCACCTGCGCCAGCGCGGTGATCGTCAGCACAAATAGTGAGAGCACCACCGCGCGGATGCCCGCGCGCGAGCGCTTGATGCTCGGGTCGATCAGGCCGTGGCTGTGGTCGTGATGAGCATGCGGGCCGCGATGGGGGTGGGAGTGGACCCTGCTTCCGTGTCGATGCCGGTTCCCGCCGAGCGGCGCGTAGTCGAGCGCGGTATTCATCGGATGCCGATCTTAGGCGGGTGCGGTGCCTTTCTGTGGTATTCAGCGCGGGATGGAGATTCGACGCTTGGCCTGGGCGGGGCTCGAAGTCAACGCCGGCGGAGAGACCGCATTGATCGACTTCGTCGAGGACTTCTCGGGACTGCACGGTGACAACCCTCCGGCTGGGGAGATCCCTCCCTCCCCCACTTCCAGAACCGCAGTCGCGGGGCTGCTCACCCATTTGCACTCCGATCACGCAGACGTCGACGCCCTGGGCCGCGCGCTCGACCCTGCGGCTGTCGTCCTGAGGCCGGAGAAGAGCCTCGGCGGCAAGGCCGAGGTTGCCTTGATTGACAAACCCGAGTCTGCGCTCGAGGAGAGTGGGCTCCCCACCCGTATCGTGAAGCCGTGGGAGACCGTTGAGATCGGCCCATTCAGCTTCACGGCTCTTCCCGCCGCCGACGGGTTTGGCGACCCACAGGTCTCGTGGTGCATCGCGGCGAATGGATGTCGAATCCTTCATGCCGGCGACACGCTCTTTCACGGATGGTGGTGGCTGTCGGCACTCCGCCAAGGCCCATTCGACGTGGCCTTCCTACCCGTCGGTGGCGCGGTAGTCGACCTTCCGCCGCGCCAGCCACCCAGCCCCCTACCAGCCGGCATGGACCCAAGGCAGGCGGCAGTAGCAGCGAAGCTCCTCGGCGCACGCGTGGTCGTCCCGATCCACTATGGGCCTCTTCACGAAGCCTCCAACTACGTTCAATCCGAGGAACCTCCCGGCAGCCTCTGCGCAGCCGCTGCCGAGCTGGGTATCGAGGCCCGAGTGCTTCAACCCGGTGAGCGATTTTCAGTCCAATCCCTTTGACGGCCTACGCGCCAGTCAGCACCGCGCCAGCCCGCGCGGGCGGATTCCTCGTCCGCTCTCGCTGGGCGCTCAGGTAGGCATTCGAGCAGGCCCGTGGCCTCGGCCCCGAAACCCGACATCAGGTGCCCGTAGATTTAGCCTGGCGGGATGCCTAAATCGGGCACTCGTTTGCTGGGATCGAAAACCCCGGCGTCCTTCTTTCGCTGCGCGCCATGCGTGGACGATAAGCGCTAGCGGAAAGTGAAACCGCACGTCGCGGTTGAAGGGAGCCGTTAGCCCTCGTCGTCGTAGGGAATATCCGCCGCCAGCCGCTCGAAATCCTCATCGGATGCTGGCTTGGTCCCTCGCTTCTCGTGAAGCTCCGCCATCGGCGTGATCGGCGGCTCCAAGGTCAAACCGCCCTCACGATCGGGCACGACCTCATAGCGTCGGCCCCCAACTTCCACCAGCTCGCCAACCGTCAAATCCAGCTTCTTGGCCGCAGTTGCCGTGAGAAAAGTCTAAACGGTCGTTGAGACTTCTAAATCAAGCCGCGAGAGGCGGCTCACCCTTCACGGCGCAGCGGTTGAGCTTTTTACCGCAACGATCAGAACCAGCTCCAGCCACTTGAAGTGGCAGTCCACCTCGGCAAAGCCAACTTCTCGCAGCCAGTCCATTTGTTCGTCGAGTCCCGCAAGCCGGTCGGTCGGGTCGTCCTCGACTCGCCCGATCTCGCGACGAAAGCGCTCGTGCAGACGCGCAGAAGCAGAACGCACGAGATCGAGATTCGCGAAAACGCCGCCTGGGGCGAGCAGGCCATGCACTTCGTCGAACAGCTCTCGCTTGCGACGGTCCTCAAGGTGATGGATTGCCAGCCCGGATACGACGACCTCGGCCGATCCGGCGTCCGGGAGTGGTGCTCGTAGGTCATGGTCGCGCAGCTCGACCTTGAAACCGCCGTCGAATCGCTCCTTCGCCCGGTCGAGCATCGCCGCCGAAGAATCGAGTCCTATTCCTTCCGCATCTGGATAGCGGGTCTGGACCAAGGCCAAGAGCCGTCCGTCCCCGGTGCCGAGGTCAATGCACCGCTCGACCTGCTCTGGGAGGGCTGCCAGCAGCATCTCCTCTGCGATCTGCCGATGCGGTATCTCCCGCGCGAGGTACTCGGCAACCCGCGCCTGATCAGCCCATTCGCCAGCCATGCCATGAACGCTATGCGAGCTGCGTCGATTTTGTCCGCGCACCGCCGGTGCGCCAGCGGCGCGCTAGAGACCGGAAGCTAGATGAAGTACATCCCGCTGCCGGCCTCTTCGGCCTCGCGGCGGGCGACTTCGGCGATCGTGGTCTGGCCGAAGACCTTGCGCAGGGCGGTCACGCCCTCGGCCCAGATGCCGCCGGCCTCATCGGCCTCCTGGCCGACTTTGCCGTCGAGGGCCTGCACGACTTCGAGCACGGTGATCTCTTCGGCCGGGCGCGAGAGGGTGTAGCCGCCGCGCATGCCGCGGTGGCTGGTCAGGAGACCGGCCCGGCGCAGGGTCGAGAAGAGCTGCTCGAGGAACTGCTCAGGGATGTCGCGGCGCTCGGCCAGCTCCTTGATCGGAACCGGCCGATCTCCGGAACGTGCGAGCTCGGCAAGCGCCACGACCGCGTAGCGGGACTTGGAGGTGATGGAGATCAAGAAACCTTTCTACCGCACCCTTCCGAGCTGGGCTAGGATCGGACGTAATGGGGCGGCGAGAAGCAGAACGACGCCCAACCGTGAGCTAGCGATCGGAAGCAGTCCTGAGCGAACGCCCCCAATGCCTGGTGATCGACGATCACCCGCTCGTCCGGCTCGGAGTCCGTGGCGTGCTCGAAGACAGCTTCGAGGTGCACGAGTCGACCAGCCGCGAGGAAGGCGTCGACCTCGTCCGCGACATCGGCGACTTCGACGTCGCGATCGTCGACATGCGCTGGCGGCAGAACGGGATCGTCGCCTCGATCAGCGGCACCGAGACGATCCGCATCCTGCGCCGTTCCTCGCCCGCGCTGGGCATCGTCGCCCACGGCGAGCGCCCCGAGCGCTACATCGCCAGCGCCGCCCTGCAGGCGGGCGCCAGCGCCTACGTGGCGCGGACGACCGGGCCGGACCAGCTGCGCAAGGCGGTCGACGCCGCCGCCGCCCAGGAAAGCTTCGTCGACCCCACCGTGCCGCCGAAAGGCAGCCGCGGCAAGCTGACCCGGCGCCAGCGCCAGATCCTTCAGCTCCTCGCCAACGGCGAGTCGACGACCGTCGCCGCGCGCAAGCTCGACCTCAGCGAAGAGACCGTCAAGACCCACATCAAGACCGCGCTGGCTCGGCTCGGGGCGCGGAACCGCACCCACGCGGTCTCGATCGCCCTGCGCGAGGCCCTGATCGACTGAGCCAGGGCGGCCGGACTAGATCCAGCCGCGGTCGCGCGCGGTGAGAACAGCCTGGGCGCGATCGACGGCGCCGATCTTGCCGTAGACGTTGTGCAGGTGGGTGCGGATGGTCGAGACCGAGAGCTGCATTTCGCCGGCGATCTGCTTGTAGACCATGCCCTCGGAGAGGTGGCGAAGCACGTCCAGCTCGCGGGCCGAGAGCGGGCAGGGCTCGCTGATCCGCGAAGCATCCTGACGCGGCAGCGGCATCTCGTAGAGCAGGTCCCTCAGCGCCTCGGGGCCGAGCCCGCAGCGCTCGGCGCTTGCGCGCAGGCGCTCGGGCGAGATCGCCTCGCCCTGGGAGTAGTGAGCAACCATGTCGGCGGTGGCGACCATCGCCGCCAGGCCGTCGGAGTCCTCCGCGTGATGGCGCTCGATCGCGATCGCGATCCGCTGCGGCAGGTTCCAGCGCCGGGCGAGCACGCCGCCGACCAGGGTGTGGTCGATGCCGAGCTGCTCGCGTTCGTCGCGCAGACGCTGCTCGGGAGTACGGGATCCGGCGTCGAAGTAGACCTTGTAGCCCGGGTGCAGGCGCGAGATGACGAGGCGACCGACGTCGTGGAGCAAGGCCGCCACGGCGAGCTCGTCGCGTTCGATCCAACCGACGACGCGGCCGATCTGGTTGGCGGCGCGCTGGGTCGCGAGGGCGTGGACGCGGAAGCGCTCCGGCTTCAGCTCCCAGCCGCCGTTGGACTCGAAGAAGTCGAAGCTCGGGGCGGTCCCGGCAAGCGCCAGGACGCCTGAGGGCTTGAGCACCTCGACGGCCTCCGGGATGCCGCCGACCCCGCCGGCGACGACCCCGCTGCGGTTGGCGAAACGAAGCACGGAGATCGAGAGGGCGACGTCGGACTCGACCGCTTCCACCAGCTCGCCGATGCGCGCGGTGTCAGCCGTCGCCGCGGCGATCACACGCTCGCGCGACTCGATCAGGACCGGGAAGCGCTCGACTGCCTCGAAGGCTTCCGCGAGGCGGCTGCCGGGGGCAGCGGAGCCGCGTGAGCCGCCGTTGCCGCCCGATGCGACCTCGTGCGTCGCAACCTTGCCGTTGGCCGGCTTGGCGTGAGTTTGGGGGGTTGAAGCACCCATCGTGCTCCCCATCGGCAGGTGAAGACGTTTGGTTTAGCCGAAAGTACTCTTTGCAACGACGCCTGGCTCAATCATCCGTCCGCTTTGACGACCGGAAGCCGCTCTATTGCCGCTTTTAGTCTGTTTACGGACTGTTCGCGGCCCAGGACCGCGAGCGACT
The DNA here is from genome assembly GCA_963720455.1 of uncultured Thermoleophilia bacterium. Classification (GTDB taxonomy): domain Bacteria; phylum Actinomycetota; class Thermoleophilia; order Solirubrobacterales; family 70-9; genus VAYN01. The sequence goes on from OY970392.1 coordinate 1,054,156, forward strand.
CGAAGATGCCCGGCGAGACCGAGCTGCCGGTGATCGCGACCCTGATCGGCTGGTAGAGCCTGCCCGGCTTGACCTCGAAGCGATCGACGAGCGCCCCCAGCGCCGTCTCGATCGGGTCCGGCTCGAAGGGTTCGGCCCCTTCCAGCGCCTCCACCGTCGCCTCCAGCAGCCGCCCGCTGCCGTCGGTCATCACCTTCGACCAGGCCTTCGGGTCGTCGACCGGGTCCTCGAAGAGGAAGCGGATCAGCGGCCAGACCTCTGTCAGCGTCTGCGCTTTCTCCTGCACGATCTCGCAGGCTTCGCGGAGCTTCTCGTCGGGCTCGCGGCCGAGATGGCGGGCGACCGCCGCCGTGTACTCATCGAGCGGCATCTCGCGCATGAAGCGGCCGTTCAGCCAGCGCAGCTTTTTTTCGTCGAAGATCGCCGCCGACTTGCCGACGTCGGCGACCCGGAAGCGCCGGATCAGCTCCTCGGTCGACATCAGGGTTGTGTCGTCGTCGGTCCCCCATCCCAGCAGTGCCAGGTAGTTGCGCAGCGCCGCCGGCAGGTAGCCGGCGTCGCGCAGCTCCTGCACCGAGGCGGCGCCGTGGCGCTTGGAGAGCTTCTTGCCGTCGGGGCCGTGCAGGAGGGGCAGGTGCGCGTAGCAGGGAGGGTCGTGGCCGAGGGCGGCGAGCACGAGCAGCTGCTTCGGCGTGTTGGAGAGGTGATCGTCGCCGCGGACGACCTCGGTGATCTCCATCTCCGCGTCGTCGACCGCGACCGCGAAGTTGTAGAGGACCGAGCCGTCGCCGCGGGCGATCACGAAGTCGTCATAGCTGGCGTTCGGAAAGGCGACGGGGCCGCGGAGCAGATCTTCGACCACGGTCTCCCCCACGTCCGGGACCCGCAGGCGCACGGCGGCCGACTCCTCCTCGGTCGGCGTTCCGCGGTAGCCGCGACCGGCACCGTGCTCGGCCTTCCATGCCTCGACGTCCTTCGCGGTGGCCGCGTCGTGGTAGGCGGCCCCCGACTCGAGCAGGCGCTGCAGCGCCGCCTGGTGGCGCTCTGCGCGGTCCGCCTGGGAGATCGGACCCTCGTCCCAATCCAGTTCCAGCCAGCGCATCGCGTCGAGGATTTGCTCGACGTTCGCGGCGGTCGAGCGTTCGCGGTCGGTGTCCTCGATCCGCAGCACCAGCGAACCCCCGTCGTGGCGCGCGGCGAGCCAGTTGTAGAGTGCCGTCCTCGCTCCACCGATGTGCAGCGCACCGGTCGGCGAGGGGGCAAATCTCAAACGGGGGTTATCGCTGTTCATGTTGATCGGGGCGCACGTTTCCACCGCCGGCGGACTCGCCAATGCGATCGAGCGTGGCAGGCAACGCGGTTGCGAATCTATCCAGATCTTCCACCAGAGCCCGCGCATGTGGCGGCCGACCCAGTATGGCGCGGAGGACTTTGCGGCCTTCCGCGAGGCGATGGACGCCTCCCCGGTCGAGGCGGTGGTGATCCACGCCGTCTACCTGATCAACTGCGCCACCAATGACAAAGAGCTGCGGAAGAAATCGCTGAGCTCCCTGACCCACGCGCTGCGGATCGGCGACGGGATCGGCGCCGCCGGAGTCGTCCTCCATCCCGGCGCGCAGAAAGGCGAGCCGCACGAGCCCTCGATGAAGCGGGCGGCGAAGGTGATCGCGGCGGCGCTGAAGGACAGCGACTCCTGCCCGCTGCTGCTCGAGCAGACCGCCGGCCACAAAGGCCTGCTCGGCCGCGACTTCGACGAGACCGCCGAGCTGATCGAGCTGGCCGGTGGCGGCAAACGCCTCGGCCTCTGCCTCGACTCCTGCCACCTCTTCGTCCAGGGCTACGACATAACCGACGAAGCCCACCTCGGCGCCGTCCTCGACGAAGCCGACGCCAAGGTCGGCCTCGACCGCCTCCAGTGCCTCCACGTCAACGACGCCGCCGCCCCGCTCGGCTCCTGCCGCGACCGCCACGCCAACATCGGCAAGGGCGAGATGGGCAAACGAGGCCTAACCGCCTTCCTCTCCGAGCCAAGATTCCAGGGCCTCCCCGCCACCCTGGAGACGCCAGGCCCCGAAAAGAAAGGCTCCGACAAAAAAGAAGTGACCCTGGCGAAGAAACTCCGCCGCGAAGGCCTAAAACGCCGTCAGAAGTAACTCCGGCCTCCCGACCCTCACCCATCTACCGAGAGCGACCGGACCTGTCGCCGTCCCTGATTCCGTGTCGGAGAGGACCCGGGGCGCCCCTCCCTCAGAGGCTCCCACGCCAACCCCCGGAGCACGCAGCCCGATCAGCTGCGCGACGGTCTCTGAGGGAGGGGCGCCCCGGGTCCTCTTCACCCACGCTCAGAGCAGGCGACGAGGACCGGACTGTGCCGGCCCTCGCTCTCCCGCCGTAAGTCTCGCTATTTGACGTGGACGCCGGAGATCGCGCGCGAGATGACGAGGCGCTGGATCTCTGAGGTGCCCTCGAAGATCGTGTAGATCTTCGAGTCGCGGTGCATCCGCTCGACCGGGAACTCCCGGGTGTAGCCGTTGCCGCCGAGGATCTGGATCGCCCGCTCGGTCGCCCAGACGGCGACCTCGCCGGCCTTCAGCTTCGACATCGAGCCCTCGGCGTTTTCGAATTTGTGGCCGTTGCGGCCCATCCAGGCGGCGCGCCAGACCAGCAGGCGGGCGGCGTCGATCTCCAGCTTCATGTCGGCGAGGGTGAAGGCGATCGCCTGGTTCTCGACGATCTTCCTGCCGAACTGTTCGCGCTCTTTGGCGTACTCGAGCGCGTACTCATACGCGGCGCGGGCGATCCCTAGCGCCTGGGCGCCGACCGTCGGCCGGCTCGCCTCGAAGGTCTGCATCGCCGCCTGCGATTTCGATTTCTTGCCCTCGCGGACCCGCGCCAGGCGTTCGTCGAGCTTCTCCTTGCCGCCCAGCAGACACGAGCCCGGGACGCGGCAATCGTCGAGATGGACGTCGGCGGTATGCGAGGCGCGCAGGCCATGCTTCTTGACCTTGGCGCCCTGCTCGCAGCCCTCGGTTCCGGGCGGAATCACAAACGCGGCGTGGCCGCGCGAGCCGAGCTCGCGATCGACCGAGGCGATCACCACGTGGACGTTGGCGATGCCGCCGTTGGTCGCCCAGGCCTTCTGACCGTTGATCACCCACTCGTCCTTGGCCTCGTCGTACTTGGCGGTGGTGCGGATCGCGGAGACGTCCGAACCGGCGTCCGGCTCAGAGGCGCAGAAGGCGCCGAGCTTGACGTCGTCGGCGCTGCCGAAGCACTGGGGGATCCACTCCCCCATCTGCTCCGGAGTTCCCTGCCCGAAGATCGCGGCGACGGCGAGCGAGGTGCCCATGATCGCCATGCCGATGCCGGCATCGCCCCAGAACAGCTCCTCGTTGGCGATCGGCAGCGTCAGGCCGGTCTCATCGGCCCAGAACTGGCCCAGCGCTTCGAAGCTGTAGAGGCCGATGTTGGCGGCCTCCTGGATCACCGGCCAGGGCGTCTCCTCACGCTCGTCCCACTCCTCGGCGGCGGGCCGGACGACGCCCTCGGCAAAGCCGTGGACCCACTCTTTGATGTCCTTCTGGTCCTGGTTCAGCTCCAGGGTGAACCGGGGACCGTCCTGCGGTTCGGCGCCGTTGGCCCCGGTCACCTCGGCAAGCGCTTGATCCGCGTCGGTCGGCGCGATCTCTGCCGTCTCAGTCATGACGGCGAATTCTACATGGAACGGTGTCCCATCAGATGTCGCGAAGGTCGAAGGCGCGCAGGCCCTCGGCGCCCTCGTCGGTGCAATCGAAGAAGCGGCGGTTGACGCACCCATACGACTCGCCGGACCCCTCGTAGGCGCGCTCGACCGCAAACTGGCAGTGGGGCAACGGCTCCCCGATCATCTTCACACCGCCGAAGCCGCCGGGCTCGAGCACCGCCGAGAGCTCGACCTCGGCGCCGAAGACCTCCTGCATGCAGCCCACGAACTGCTCACCGCTGAGGTGGTCGACGTAGCTGTAGAGGTAGCGGCAGCCGACTTCGATGCAGCCACGCGGCTCGACCATCTTGTCGCAGAAGGAGCGGCACTGACGGCACTCGCCAACTTGCGTTCGCGTTGCTGGCATTGACGAAGCTTAGGGACCCTGGCGGTCTGAGACCAAGCAGTTCAAGGACGCAGGGAAGGGAAGTGTGCTTTCGCACACGACCGACCGAGGACGCCGAAATGCGCCGGTCTCAGGCCGCCAGGGCTTCGGAGCCGAGGACGTGGCCGATCTCGGCGCGGAGGCTGCTTGAGGGCCGGACCTGGTAGCCACGGAGCTTGAGGCGTCTCTCACCCACCACCAAGTGGACGTCGGCTTCGCCTTTGTGGTGCTCGAAGACGGCCTTGAGCTCGTCGCAGAGGCCGTCGCTCCACAGAGCGGCGTCGATCGTCAGCTCGAAGGGGCCACTGGGGGCCACGGCGACGTTCTTGGCGCCGCGGGCGATCTCGTCGGCGTCGGGTTCGAAGCGCTGCGCCTCCTGCACGACCAGCTTCGTCTCGCCACGGTCCTTGTGGTCGAGGCGACCGCGGACGAGGACGATCGCATCGGGCGCGATCACGGTCGCGTTCTCGGACTCATCGGCCTTGAAGACGAGCATCTCGACCTGGCCCTCGACGTCGTCGAGCGTGGCGAACATCATCTGGCTGCCGCTCTTGGTGCGGATCTTCTTGCACTCGACGACGATGCCGCCGACGGTGACCCAGGAGCCGTCGGGCTTGCCGCCCAGATCAGCCAGGCCGCAGTCGACCCGCGCCCGCAGGGCGCCGCGCACCTCCGCCAGAGGGTGCGAGGAGAGGTAGGTACCGAGCGTCTCCTTCTCCAGCGCCAGCAGCTCGGCGCGGTCGAACTCGACGGCGGAGATCGGCGGCCGGTGGTGCGCCTGCGCGGGAGCGGAGCCTCCTGCTTCCTCGCCGACGTCGAAGATCGAGCCCTGCCCCATCTGCGCGTCCTCCTGCGCCTTCTGGCCCGCCGACTGCGCGGCCGGCAGGGCTTCCAGCATCCCTTTGCGCGTGGCCTCGGTCGAGTCGAGCGCGCCGCACTTGATCAGGCATTCGATCGCGCGTTTGTTGACGGCACGTGAGTCGACCCGCTCGCAGAAGTCCCAGATCGAGGCGATCGGAGCGTCCTCGCGGGCGCGCAGGATCGCCTCCACCGCCGAATGGCCGACGTTCTTGACCGCGTCGAGCCCGAAGCGGATCGCGTTCTCGGAGACCACGAAGCTGTGATCGGAGGAGTTGACGTCGGGCGGCAGCACCTCGATCCCCATCTCCTCGCAGCGGTTGACGAAGAAGGGGACCTTGTCTTTGGTGTTCATCACCGAGGAGATCACCGCCGCCATGTACTCGGCCGGGTAGTTGGCCTTGAGGTAGGCGGTGCGGTAGGCGATCAGCGCGTAACAGGCGGCGTGGGACTTGTTGAAGGAGTAGTCGGCTGCCGCCTCCATCAGGCCCCACATGTCGTTGGCGACCTTGGTCGCCGTGCCTGAGGCCTGCATGCCCTCGAGGAACTTGGCCTTCATCGTCGCCATCAGGTCGCGCTTCTTCTTGCCGATCGCCTTGCGCAGGTCGTCCGCCTCGGAGGGGCTGAAGCCGGCCATCTGCTTGGCGATCTCCATCAACTGCTCCTGATAGAGGACGCAGCCGAAGGTCGGCTCGGTGATCGGGCGCAGGCGCTGGTCCGGGTAGGTGACCGAGGCCGGGTCCCGCTTGCCCTTCGCGTAGGCGGGGATGTAGGCCATGGCGCCGGGGCGGTAGAGGGAGACGAGGGCGACGATGTCGTCGAATTCGGTCGGGCGGACCTTTTTCATCGCCTCGCGCATGCCCTCGGACTCGAGCTGGAAGACGCCGGTCGAGTCGCCCCTGGCGAGCATCTCGAAGGTCGGCTTGTCGTCCATCGGGATCGCCGCCATGTCGAGCTCGACCCCGCGCGAGCGCTGGATGATCTCGATCGCGTCCTCGATCACGTCGAGGTTGCGGAGGCCGAGGAAGTCCATCTTCAGCAGCCCGATCTCCTCGATCGGGCCCATCGAATACTGGGTCACGATCTTGTACTGGCGCTCGGCCTTGCCGGATCCGTTGCCGTTGCCATTTCCGCTCCCGTTGGCGGCGGGAGCGCTGCGGTCCTCGGCCAGCTGCAGCGGCACGATCTCCTGCAGCGGCCGGTCGGCGATCACCACCGCGGCGGCGTGGATCGAGTTGTTGCGGATGATCCCCTCGAGGCCCTGGGCGACGTCGAGGATCCGTTTCGCGTCGGGCTCGGCGTCGTAGGTTTTTTTCAGCTCCTGCCCTGCCTTCAAGCACTCCGCGAAGGAGGGGTTGCGACCCATGATCGGCTCCGGGATCTGCTTCGCCAGGCGGTCGCCGGTGGCGTAGTCGAAGCCGAGCACGCGGGCGGCGTCGCGGGTCGCAGCCCGCGGCGCCATCTTGCCGAAGGTGATGATCTGCGCGACCGACTCGCGGCCGTATTTCTCGCCGACGTAGCGGATCATCCGCTCGCGGCCGCGGACCGAGAAGTCGATATCGATGTCCGGCATCGATTTGCGGCCGGGGTTGAGGAAGCGCTCGAAGAGGAGGTCGTTGGCGAGCGGGTCGAGGTCGGTGATGTTGAGGTTGTAGGAGACGATCGAGCCGGCCGCCGAGCCGCGGCCGGGGCCGACGGCGACACCGTTCTCCTTCGCGTAGCGGATGAAGTCCCAGACGATCAGGAAGTAGGAGGCGAAGCCCATCTCCTCGATCACCCCGAGCTCGAACTCGAGCCGCTCGACCGCCGCGGCCGGGGGCGGGTCGCCATAGCGGGCACGCAGTCCCTCCTCCGCGATCCGGCGCAGCATCGCCTCCGGCTCCTCCCCGTCCGCGGTCGGGTAGCGCGGCAGCAAGAGCTTGCCGAGCTCGATGTCGAGGGAACAGCGCTCGGCTATCTCCAGGGTGGTCGGCACTGCCTCCGGCCACTCGGCGAAGGACTCGGCCATTTCCTCGGAGCTCTTTATGTAGAACTCGTTGGTGTCGAAGCTGAGCTTCGGCAGCTCCAGCGTCGACTTGGTCTGGACGCAGAGCAACGCCGCGTGGTTGTCGAAATCCTCACGCCGCAGGTAGTGGACGTCGGCGGTCCCGACCAGCGGTCGCTTCAGCTCACGGGCGTAGCGGACGATCCCCTCGTTGGCCTTGTCCTGCTCCTCGATCCCGTTCTTCTGCACCTCGAAGTAGACCTGCTCGGGCCCGAAGGCCTGGACCAGGTCGTCGAGGTGGGCACGGGCGTCCTCGGGGCGCTCTTCGACCAGGCGGCGGCAGAAGCGCGACTGCAGGCAGCCGGTGAGGACGATCACCCCCTCGGAGTGCCGCTCCAGCAGCTCCATGTCGACGTTCGCCTTGCCGCGCGAGAAGCCCTCGAGAAAGCCGGCCGAGGTGAGCTGTACGAGGTTGGCGAAGCCCTTGTCGTTTTCGGCCAGGAGCGTCAGGTGGTTGCGCTCGTACCGCGTCTGCTCCTTGATCGCGACGCGATCGTCGACCAGGTAGGCCTCGAGCCCGACGATCGGCTTGATCCCGTGCTTGTCGCAGGCCTTGTAGAGGTCGATCGCCCCGTTCATCACCCCGTGGTCGGTGAGCCCCAGGGCCGGCTGCCCGAGCTCGGCCGCCCGCGCTGCCATCGCGTCGATCTTGCAGGCGCCGTCGAGCAGCGAGTACTCGCTGTGAGCATGCAGATGGACGGCAGAGGGAACGTTCACGGGCAGGCGGTCGATCATGCCAACCGGGGCAGATGGCACGAACCTCTTTCGAGACTCTTCCGCGCTACTTCCGTACGTATGTCAGATCTGGGTGGCGATCACGCTGGCGGCGATGCTCGCGAATCCGATGATCATCGTCCTCTGCATCGCGTCGAAGCGAGCGTTGATCTCGGTGCGAAGCTCACGGATCTCGTCTTCCACCCGCTCGAACCTCCTGTCGACCTGTTCGAACCTCGTGTCGACTTGCTCGAACCTCTTGTCGACCTGTTCGAACCTCGTGTCGACCAGGTCGAAGCCCCGGTCCATCCTCGCGGACAGGTCGTCCATTCGCTCGTCGGTCCAGGCGTCCCTCATCGTCACAGGCATGGTCGCAGCTTACGAGGCGTTTTGTCTGCCGTGGTGCGCGCAGCGTGCCGACTTCGAGAAATCTGGCGAGCGGCTTACGCGCAGGCCCAGGCAGAGGGACCGGAGTCGGCCCAGATTTCGGCGGCGATGCGGTCCTGTTCCGCCTTGGAGGCCTCGTGCGGCAGGCCCCTGCCGCCGTAGAGCTCCCAGGTCGAGGGGAGGATCTGGTAGGCGCCGCCGGCTCCCGAGGAGGGGTTGAGGGCGCTGTAGTTGCCACCGGACTCGCACATGACGATGTAGGTGGGGATCGAGTAGGGACCGCCGAGCCAGCGGCCGACTTCTTCTTCGGCTTCGGCGCGGCTGGCGGCGCGGGCTTCTTCGAGATCCACGACCCATTCGCCGATGTCGGATTTGAGCGTGCTCAGGGCAGCCTGGCGTTCGGCCGCGATCGCTTCATGTTCGGCGGCGGCGGCCTCGGCGACGGCGCGGACGGAGGCGATTTCGGAGCGGGCGGCGACGAGCCGTTCGTCGTAGGCGACGGCTCGCGCCTCCAGCTCGGCGACAAGCTCAGCCTCGCGGCGGACCTCGTCTCGCACCTGCTCGACCCGGTCGGCGAGGGCGCTGTCGGACTCCTCGATCGCCCGCAGGTAATCGGCGCGGGCGCTCAGTTCGTCGTAGTCGCCGGAGGCGAAGATCAGGGTCGCGGTGCTCGGCATGCCGCTTTCGTAGATCGCGACCAGCCGCGCGGCCAGAGCCTGGCGCGAGCGCCGTAAGCGCGCCCGCTCGACAGCCAGTTGCCCGCGGGTGGCCCGCAGCCTGCGGCTCAGCTCGGCGGCGCGCTCCTGGCCTTCCACCAGCAGCGCGGACAGCCGGCCCTCGCGGGCGGCCGCCCTCGTCGCTTCTGCTTCGGCGGCGGCGAGCCGTTCCTTGCTCGCCCGGAGCTCGGCGGCGATGGAGCCGGCTTCGTCGCGAGCGCCGGCGAGCTTCGACTCGAGCGCGTCGACGTCGGCCGCCCCAGCGGGCGGCGCAGGGGCCAGCACAGCGGCCACCAGCGCGCAGAGCAACGCGGCGGCGGCGCCGAGAGCGACGAGATCCTTTCTGGCGCGAGCCGGCACCACGGGACAGCCGAGGCTAGAGGCCGTCCGCGCGCCCACTCGGAGCTAGTCGATAATCCGCAACAAACCTTGCGAGCGCACTTACCGCCGCTATGCGGCGGGGAACTGCGTTCGGGCCGGGAGAGTCAGCCCTCGGGGACGTTGCGGCTGGCCAGGTAGGCGCCGATCGCGATCAGGACCGCGGCGGCGCCGAGGCCGACCCGGATCTCGCGCTTGTAGCGGCGGCGCAGGTAGCGGAACGCGAAGCGGACGGCGGCCTTGCCCAGCTTTTCGTTCATCGGCCTTCCTCCTCCCCGCGCTCCCGCAGGCGGTGCGCCATCCGCGACTGCAGGGACCAGAGCTCGATGAAGCCCGGCGAGGCGGTCTGTGAGAAGAGGCCGCCGGACTCGGCGAAGCCGGCGAGGCCGGCGTCGTAGACGGCGTTCGGCGAGGAGCGGGTGACGACGCGGACGCTGCCCTTGTAGAGGCGCAGGCCGATCTCCCCCGTCACCTGCGCGTTGACCGCGTCCATGTAGGCGTCGAGATCGGTCCGCAGCGGCTCCCACCAGAGCCCGGCATAGACCAGGTAGCCCCACTTCTGGTCGAGCGCCGGCTTGAACTGGTTCTGGTGGATCGTCCCGACCAACCGCTCCAGCTCCTCGTGGGCGGTGAGGACGATCGCCGCCGCCGGCACCTCGTAGATGTCCCGCACCTTGAGGCCGACGATCCGGTCCTCGATGTGGTCGACGATCCCGACGCCGTGACGGCAACCGATCTCGGCCGCCCGTTCGAGCAGCTCGACCAGGCCCAGGCGCTCGCCGTTCAAAGAGGTGGGCACACCGGATTCGAACCCGACGGTCACGGTCTCGGCCTCGTCTGGAGCCTCCTCGGGGCGGGTGACGAGCTGGAAGACGTCGTCCTCGGGCGCGTGGTCGAGATCCTCGATCCAGCGCCCCTCCGAGGAGCGGCCCCAGAGGTTGTCGTCGATCGAGTAGGGCGCCACCTCGGTCCCGCCTTTGACCGGGATCCCGTGCTCGCGCGCGTAGGCGATCTCCTCCTCGCGGCCCATCTGCCAGGAGCGGACCGGCGCGATCGTCTTCAGCTCCGGCGCCAGCGTCGCCACCGTGGCCTCGATCCGGACCTGGTCGTTGCCCTTGCCGGTGCAGCCGTGGGCGATCGTGTCGCAGTCGGTCTTACGCGCGTACTCGACCGCCAGCGCCGCGATCAGCGGCCGGCCCAGCGCCGTGAAGAGCGGGTAACCGTTGCCGTAGAAGGCGTTGGCCTTGATCGCCGGCGTCAGGAACTCGGCGGCGAAGCGCTCGCGGGCGTCGACCGTGTGGCACTCGACGGCGCCGAGCCGGCGCGCCTTCTCCTCGATCACCCCGTAGTCCTCGCCGGGCTGGCCGAGGTTGACGGTGAGGCAGACGACCTCGGCCTCGTAGGAGTCCTGGATCCACTTCAGCATCACGCTGGTGTCGAGCCCGCCCGAGTAGAGCAGGAGGACGCGATCGACCTCAGCGGGGTCGGCCTCGTAGCTGGCGGTGCGGGTCAAGGAGCTTCGATGCCGCCGCTGCCGCCTTCTTCGGGCGGCGCGGTGGTCTCTTCGGTGGTGGTCGGTTCCGTCGTCGTCGTCGGCTCGGTGGTGGTCGTGGCCTCGGTCGAGTCCGTCGTCGTCGGCTCCGTCGTCTCGGTGCTTTCCGTCGCCGTGTCCGAGGTCGTCGTGATCGATTCCGAGCTGGACGCGGTCGAGTCGCTGCCACCGTCCTCGCCGGCGATCACCACCACGGCCACGATCAGGCCGACGATGATCGCCACCAGGCAGGCGACGAGGAGGCGCATGTTGCCGTGCGGCTTGTGGTGCTCGGGACCGTTGCCTTCCGGGCCCATCAGGCGGGTCGGGTCCTCGTGCATCGGATCTAGTCTTCCGGTCCGAGGATCGCGTCGAGGATCGACGCGGGGTCCTCGATCTCGAAGCCATTGCGCAGTCTCGCCTCGATTTCCTCACGGCTGCTGCCCGAGACCGCCATCTGGGTAGCCAGCAGGCGGGCGCCGGCGGGAGTGCCCCGCTCGGACTCGCTCTCCCTTGACCCCGAGGCGCCATCGACCGGGACAGCGCTCAGATGGGAGCCTCGCGACTCCGCGGACTCCCCGGCCTCCTCCTCCAACTCTTCGCCGGCCGCGAGGCGCCGCTTCGCCTCCTCGAGCCTGGTGACCAGGCGCTCGGACTCGCCCTTGATCGACTCTGCCTGGGCGACCAGGGAGTCGGTCAGGGTCGTGAGCGAGGCGAGGCGGTCGGCGAGGAGCCGCGCGGCCTCCGCTTGCGCTTCATCAAGATGCTGCTGCGCCTGCTTTTCGGCGTCGTCGATCACCGCCACGGCGGCACGCTCGGCCGCCTCGACGATGGCGCCGATGCGCTCTGCGGTGCTGGTGGCGAGCGGTTGCGGGGTTGCTGGGCGATCCTTGCGCTTCACGAAGAGGGGGACTCTAGAAGCGATTCGCCGATCAGTCCAATCGCTCTCTCGATCTGGTCGAACTCGACCAGCAGCGGCGGCAGCAGCCGCAGGGTCGAAGGCGCGGGAACGTTGACGACCAGGCCGCGGCTCAGCAGGTCGGCCCCCAGCGCCTGCGCGTCGATGCCGTCGGCGAGCCCGACCCCGACCATCAGGCCCCGGCCGCGCGTCTCGGTAACGCCGTCGAGCGCCTCGAGGCCGTCGCGCAGCTCGCCCCCCAGCTCGCGCACGCGGCGCAGCAGCGCCGGGTCGTCGACCACCTCGAGGACCGCCAAGGCCGCCGTGGTCGCGACCGGACCGCCGGCGAAGGTCGAGCCGTGGTCGCCGGGCTCGAGCACGTCGGCTGCGGCCGGGCCGGCGATGCAGGCGCCGATCGGCATCCCGCCCCCGAGCGCCTTGGCGCTGGTGATGACGTCGGGCCGGACCGGCGTCTGCTCGTAAGCCCACAGCGAGCCGGTCCTGCCGATCCCGGTCTGGATCTCGTCGAGGATCAGCAGGGCGCCGACCTCCTCGCAGGCCTGGCGGGCCGCGAGCAGCGCCTCGTCGGAGATCGGGTGGACGCCCGCCTCGCCCTGGATCGGCTCCAGCAGGACCGCCGCGGTGCGCTCGCCGACCGCCTCGCGCAGGGCAGCGGCGTCATCTCGGGGAACCGCCCGGAAGCCGGGGAGCATCGGCCCCAGCGCCTCGTTGCGGGCAAGACCGGGCGTCGCAGCCAGCGAGCCGTAGCTGCGGCCGTGGAAGTCGCCCTCGAAGCTGACGATCTCCGGCGCGGAGATGCCACGGCCGTGCGCGTGCTTGCGGGCGATCTTGATCGCGCACTCGTTGGCCTCGGTGCCGGAGTTGGCAAAGAAGACGCGGCCGCCGAGGCTCGACTCGGCAAGGCGCTCGGCAAGGCGCGCCATCGGCTCCGTGTAGAAGAGGTTGGAGACGTGCATCAGGCTCGCCGCCTGCTCGCGGACTGCCTCGACCACGGCCGGATGGCAGTGGCCGAGCGAGCAGACCGAGATGCCGGTCAGGAAGTCGAGGTACTCCTTGCCGTCGGCGTCCCAGAGCAGCGCCCCCTCGCCGCGGACGAAGTCGACCGGCGCCCGCTTGTAGGTCCGCATCAGGTAGCGGTCCTCCAAGGCCTGCGTCGCCGCGAGGCTCATGGCGTCACCATCGTGCCGATGCCGGCGTCGGTGAACAGCTCCAGCAGCAGGCTGTGCGGCTTGCGACCGTCGATGATGTGGGCCGACTGGGCACCGCCGCGGATCGCGTCGACGCAGGCCTGCAGCTTCGGCCGCATGCCGCCGTCGATCGCCGCCAGGCGCTCTTCGACTTCGTCCACCGTGGCGCGGGAGATCAGCGAACCCTGCTCCTCGGGATCTGCGAGCCAGCCGACGACGTCGGTGAGGAAGATCGCCTTGTGGGCGCCGAGCGCGGCGGCGACCTTGCCTGCGGCCTCGTCGGCGTTGACGTTGTAGGACTGGCCGTCGCGGTCGGAGGCCGAGGACGCGATCACCGGGATGTAGTCGGCGGCGATGTGGTTGAGGACGTCGACGTCGACCCGGTCGACCGAGCCGACGAAGCCGACCTGCTCTGCGTTGGCGGCCGGGGAGACCTCGAACAGGGTCCCGTCCTCGCCGGCGAGGCCGACGGCGGGCTGGCCGTGCCGGTTCAGCCGCTGCACGATTTCGGAGTTGAGCTTGCCGACCAGGACCATCTTCGCCACCTCGACCGTGTCGGCATCGGAGACGCGCAGGCCCTCGTGGAACTTCACCTCGAGGCCGAGCCGGTCCATGTAGCGGGTGATCTCGGGACCGCCGCCGTGGACGATCACCGGGTTGAGGCCGACGTACTTGAGCAGGACCACGTCTTTGGCGAAGGCTTCGCGCAGATCCTCGTCGAGCATCGCCGCGCCGCCGTACTTGATCACCACGGTGCGGCCCTGGAACTCGCGGATGTAGGGCAGCGCCTCGAGCAGGACGGCGACGTTGGAGTCTTCGAGCCGGCTCACGTCGTGTACTCCGCGTTGATCCGCACATACTCGTAGCCGAGGTCGGAAAACCAGACGTGGGCGCGGTGCTCGCCACGGCCGAGCCGCAGGCCGATCTCGGCCTCGGGCTCCTCGCCGCCCAGCTCGGCGGCATCGATCGAGCCGGCCCCGATCTCCTCGAGGTCCTCACCGACCAGCGCCGCCCCGGCGGCCTGGGCGATCCGGCCCCAGTTGGGGTCGCGACCGAACAGGGCCGTCTTCACCAGCGGCGAGTTGGCGATCGCGCGGGCGACCCGCTCGGCCTCGGCTGCCGACGCCGCCTCGCTGACCTCGATCCGCGCGACCCGGGCCGCACCCTCGCCGTCGCGGACGATCTCGATCGCGAGCTGGGTCAGCACCGCCTCCAGCAGCCCATCGGGGAGAGGCTTGCCGGAGGCGCCGGTCGCCTGCAGCAGGACGGTGTCGTTGGTGCTCATCTGCCCGTCGACGGTGATCCGGTGGAAGGAGGCGTCGACCGCCGCGGACAGGGTGGCGTCGGGGTCCTCGACGACGGCGTCGGTCTGGACGAAGCAGAGCATCGTCGCCATCTTCGGCTCGATCATGCCCGCCCCCTTCGCCTGGGCGGAGAGCGTCACGCCGCCAGCCCGCAGCGTGCAGCGCTTCGGCCAGCGGTCGGTGGTGAGGATCGCGTCGGAGAAGGCGCCGCCTCCGTCTGGCGAAAGCCCACCGACGGCCTCGCCGATCCCGCCGAGGACGGCGCTGACCGGCAGCGGCACGCCGATCGTCCCCGTCTCGGCCACCGCGACCAGCTCCGCCCTCAGATCGAGCGCATCGGCCGTGCGTTCGCACATCGCCAGGGCGTCGGCGTATCCCTTCTCGCCGGTCTCGGCGTTGGCGTTGCCGGAGTTGACGACGGCGGCGCGGATGTGGCCGCGGTCGCAGCGCTCGCGGCAGACCCGGATCGGCGCGGCGGCGGAGGCGTTGCGCGTCAGCAGCAGCGAGGAGACGACCGACTCCTCGTCGCAGACGAGCAGGCCGACGTCGGTCTTACCGCCGCCCTTGAGCCCGCAGTGGGCGCCGCCGGCACGGAAGCCGGGTGCGAGCAGGTTCGGGTCGAGCTCCTCGACGCCGGCGGGCTCCTCCACCCAGCGCGACCGGAAAAACCGGTGGTGGGGCGACTTTCTTTCGCTATGCGGCAAAAAGTCGACCCGGCCGGTATCGCCTGACCCGCTCATACCAAGCCCTCCGTCTCGTCCAGACCCAGCATCAGGTTGAGGTTCTGGATCCCCTGGCCGGAAGCGCCCTTCCAGAGGTTGTCGATCGCCGAGAAGGCCAGCACCCGGCCGCGCTCCTCGACGGTGACGTAGACGTGGCACTCGTTGGTATCGCGCAGGTCGCGCAACCCCGGCGGGCGCTCGACGACATGGACGAAGGGCTCGCCGGCGTAGCGCTCCCGGTAGAGCACCTGCACCTCCTCCTTGGAGATCGGCTCGGTCGTCTGCGCGTAGCAGCTCGCCAGCTCGCCCTGGTCGAGCGGGAGTAGATGCGGCACGAAGACGACCGGCGCCGGGCTGCCGAGTGCCGCCAGCTCCTGTTCGATCTCCGGCCGGTGGCGGTGGCCCTCGGTCCTGTAGGCGAACGCGTTCTCGTCGATCGAGGCGTAGTGCAACTCATCTCCACCGCCGCGGCCGGCTCCGGAGATTCCCTGCATGGCGTTGACGACGACGTCGGCCAGCAGGCCCTGCTCGGCCAGCGGCGCCAGGCCGAGGACGCTGGCGGTCGGATAGCAGCCGGGAGTCGCGACCAGCTTCGCCCCGCGCAGCTCGTCGCGGTAGAGCTCGGTCAGGCCGTAGACGCCCTGCCCGAAGAGGTCGGGGGCACCGTGCTCGCCGTACCAGCGCTCGTAGGTGGCGGCGTCGCGGAGCCGGAAATCGGCCGAGAGGTCGACGACGAGGATGTCCTGTGCGCGCAGGGCGGCGACGGTCGGCGCCGCGGCGCCGTGGGGGTAGGCGACGATCGCGGCGTCGACCCCCTCGACCCGGTCGGGGTCGAGCTCGGTCAGCTCCAGCGGCACCCGGTAGCGCGGGTAAAGCCGGTCGAGCCGGGTGCCGGCGTCGCTGCGCGAGGTCACGGCGACCAGCTGCAACCGCGGGTGACGCCAGGCGATCTGGGCCGCCAGGGCACCGGTGAAGCCGGAGGCGCCGGCGACCAGTACCCGCGCCGCGGGCTCGCCGGCCAGGGGCTGTGCGCCGATCTCATTCACGCAGGCTGCCTCCGATCCCCTCCAACTCGGCCTTGATCGATTCGCGCAGGCCGGCGACTTCCTCGTCGGTGAGGGTACGGTCAGCGGCACGGAACTCGAGCCGCAGCGCCAGGCTCACGCGCCCCTCGCCGATCTGCTCGCCCTCATAGAGGTCGAAGACGCGGGCCGAGCGCAGCAACTCGCCGCCGCCCTCGAGGACGGCGTCGTGGACGGCGACCGCGGTGACGTCCGCCGGGACGACGACGGCAAGGTCCTGATGGACGGCGGGGAAGGTGGTGACGTCCTCGTAGATCTCCTCGCCGATGGTTGCGGCGCCGATCAGCGCCGCGGTGGCGATTTCGAAGCCGACCGCGGCCTCGACGTCCCACTCGCGGCAGACCAACGGGTGGATCTCACCGATCCAGCCGACGGGAACACCGGCGATCGAGACCGCGGCGGCGCGGCCGGGGTGCAGGAACGGCTCCGGTGCCGCCTCGAAGGCAAAGGCGACTCCCAGCTGCCCGGCGAGCGCTTCCAGCACCGCCTTCAGCGCGAAAAAGTCGGCCGGCTCGCCGCCGCCGCGCCAGGAGCGCTCGACCAGCGGTCCGGCGGCGAGCGCCGCGAGCCGGTGCGGCTCCCCGAACGGCGCCTCCCTCTCCCCCGCAAACAAACCCGCAAGCGGGTCGATGGGCCGATAAGTTGCACCTGTCTCAACATTTCGGCCCATCGGCGGGAGGTTCAGGTAGACCTGGCCCGACTCAAAGAGGGCAACGTGCTCGACGGAGCGGGCGAGATTGCGTGCGGCGACGTCGAGCAGCGAACCGAGCAGGGTCGTGCGCATCGCCGACTGGTCCTCGGAGAGTGGGTTGGAGAGCAGCACCGGCTCGCCGCGTGGATCGCCCTCGGGGATCCGCAGCCGCCCCGTCTCACCGGGATCGGTGAAGCTCCAGCCGACGACCTGGTCGAAGCCGAGATCGCGCAGCGCGTCCTCGGCGCGGCGCCGCAGCTGCTGCCCCCCGCTGAGGCCGCCGACCTTCTCCGGCACCGCCGGCAGCGTCGTCGGCAGGTGCTCGTCGAAGCCGTGGACCCGGCCGACCTCCTCGATCAGGTCGACCTCGCGGGTGACGTCGTAGTGGCGCTCGGGTGGCACCTGCACCCGCAGATCCTCGCCGTCGGGCTCGACCCCGAAGCCGAGCCGCTCCAGGTAGGTGACCTGGTCGGCCTGATCGATCTGCATCCCCAGCAGGCCCTCGACGCGGGCGGCGCGGAGCGCGATCGTGGGCGCCTCGGGGATCTCGCCGGCGGCGTCGATCGTCCCCGGCACCAGCTTCGCCCCGCAGAGCTCGACCAGCAGCCGCGAGGCGATCCGCTGCGCCCGCATGCACAGCGCCGGGTGCAGCTGCTTCTCGAAGCGCGAAGAGGCCTCCGAGCGCAGGCCCAGCAGGCGCGAGGTGCGGAGGATGTTGGTCCCGTTCCAGTTGGCGACCTCGAGCAGGACCCGGGTCGTCTGACCGGAGACCTCGGAACTCTGACCACCCATGATCCCGGCGATCCCGCTCGGCCCGTTCTCGTCGCAGACCAGCACCGTCTCCGCATCGAAAGTGCGCTCGACTCCGTCGAGCGTCGTCATCTTCTCGCCGTCCGCGGCGACGCGGACGTTCAGCGCCCCGTTCGGCACCTCGTCGAGATCGAAGGCGTGCAGCGGCTGTGCGGTCAGCAGCATCACGTAGTTGGTTATGTCAACCACATTGTTGATCGGCCGCTGCCCGGCCGCGGTCAGCCGCGCCTGCAGCCAGAGCGGCGAGGGTCCGATCGCGACGTCGGTGAAGACGCGGGCGGTGAAACGTGGGCAGAGCTCGGGGACCTCGACCGTGACCGAGGCGTAGTCATCGAGCCTCCCCTCCCCTTCGGCGGCCGCGTCTTCGGCCCAGGGCTCGGGCGCCAGCGGTGCCCCCGAGATCGCGTGGACCTCGCGGGCCACGCCCCAGACCCCGAAGCAGTCGACCCGGTTCGGCGTCACCTCCAGCTCCAGCACCGGCTCGGCCAGCGGCAGCACCTCGGCCAGCGGCGTCCCCGGCGCGGGGCCGTCGTCGAGCACGAGGATGCCATCGGCGTCCTCGCCGAGCTCCAGCTCGGAGACCGAGAGGATCATCCCTTCCGAACCGACCCCGCGCAGCTTCGCCTTGCGCAGCTTCTCGCCCCCCGGCATGCGGGCTCCGGGCAGTGCCACGGCGACGGTCTGACCAGCGGCGACGTTGGCTGCCCCGCAGACGATCGTGCGCTCGCCGTCGCCGCTGTCGACGCTGCAGACCCGCAGCCGGTCGGCGTTGGGGTGCCGCTCGGCACTGATGACCCTGCCGACCACGAAACCGTCGGCGGCCGGCGGGCCGACGGTGCCGATCCGCTCGACCTCGGTCCCGGTCATCACCAGGCGCTCGGCGATCTCCGTCACCCCGACGCCGGGGTCGCAGCACTCGCGCAGCCATGAGTACGGGATTCTCATCTCGGACCGCCCATCATCCGAACTGCTCCAGCATCCGCACGTCGTTGTCGAAGAAGCGCCGCAGGTCCGGCACGGCGTGGCGCAGCATCGCCACCCGCTCGATCCCGATCCCGAAGGCGAAGCCCTGAACCCGCTCGGGGTCGTAGCCGCCCGCCTCGACGAAGCCGAGCACGTTGGGGTCGACCATGCCGGCGCCGAGGATCTCGATCCAGCCCTGGCCCTTGCAGAGGTTGCAGCGCTCGCCGCCCTCCAGCGAGCCACTGCCGCCGCACTGAAAGCAGGAGACGTCGACCTCGACGCTGGGCTCGGTGAAGGGGAAGAAGTGGGGGCGCAAACGCACCTCGCGCTCATCGCCGAAGATCGCCCGGCAGAGCGCCAGCAGCGTCCCCTGCAGGTCGGCGAGCGTGATCCCCTCGGCGATCGCGAGGCCCTCGATCTGGTGGAACATCGGGCTGTGGGTGGCGTCGGAGTCGCGCCGGTAGACCTTGCCGGGGACGATGATGAAGATCGGCGGCGCCTGCGCCTCCATCGAGCGCACCTGGACCGGCGAAGTGTGGGTGCGAAGCAGCACGTCGGGATGCGACTGCACGTAGAAGGTGTCCTGGAGCATCCGCGCCGGGTGCCCGGGAGGGTGGTTGAGGGCGGTGAAGTTGTAGTAGTCGTGCTCGATCTCCGGACCCTCCATCACCCGGTAGCCGAGCCCCACCATCACGTCCTCGATCAGCCGCGTGGTGCGGGCGACGAGGTGGGCGTGGCCGACCGGCCGCGGCGGCGCTCCGGGCAGAGTGACGTCGACGCGGTCGGCGACGAGCTTGGCGTCGAGCTCGCCGGCATCGAGCCGCGCCGCGCTCGCCTCCAGCAGCGCCTCCAGCTCCTGTCGCGCCCTGTTGGCGGCGCCGCCGACCACCCCCCGTTCATCCGATGGGAGCTCGGCGATGCCGCGCAGGATCGTCGTCAGCTCGGCTTTGCGGCCGAGGTGGCGGACCCGCAGCTCCTCCAGCTCGGCGCTGGATGCAGCCGCCGCGATCGCCGTCGCGGCCTCGCCCCTGATCACCTCGATCCGCTCAAGCATCGGGCCGCGCCTCCGACATGGCGGGCGACGATAGCCGCTCGCAGGCTATGGCCGCCGCGGCGGCCACGTTGAGCGACTCGGCGCCGCCCGGCCGCAGCGGGATCGTCGCCTCGACCTCGCACTTGGCCACGACCTCCGCCGGCAGCCCCTCCCGCTCGGCGCCGAGGCAGATCGTCGCCGCGCCAGCGAGCGCCTCAAGGCCGGAGCCACCGTGGGCGACCAGCGCCGCACGCGGCGCCGGCGTCTCCCCCACCTCGGCCCGTGCCGGCGGCCGCGCGAAGACCGAGCCCATGCTGGCCCGCACCGCCTTCGGCGAGAAGGGGTCGGCGCAGCCGGGGCCGAGCGCGACCGGGGCGTCGAGCAATGCGTGGGCGCTGCGGATCACGGCGCCGACGTTGCCCGGGTCGCCGACCCCGTGCAGGTAGACGCATGGCGCCGCCGGTGCATCGGCCCAACGCAGCGGCCAGACGGCGATCGCCCGCGTGCCCGAGCCGAGCGCAGAGGTCGCCGTCAACAGCTCCGGATCCACCTCGTCGCCGCCCCATTTCGAGGACAGCCCCGAACCGACGGCGGTGAGCAGGAGCTTGGGTTCGATTCCAGCCGCCAACCCCGCCTCGACCAGGTCCTCCCCCTCGCTCGCGAACAGGCCCTCGCGCTCGCGGTGCTTGCGGTCGCGCAGCTTGCGGACCAGCTTCAGCTTCTCGTTTTGTGGGCTGGCGATCATCGGCGTGTCCTGGGGGTCCTGTCCTGTACCTGGGGTTGCGTCTGTCTCTTCGGGTCGGTCGTTTCTTCTCCTGGAACGAAAAAGCGGGCCGTTCTCACGGCCCGCCCGGGAAGGATGGAGTGTCGGCTTGCCGCTAGGCGGCCGCACCCTCCCGGGCAAGCTCCACGAATCGGCGGAAGGCCTCGCGGTCGGAGACCGCGATCTCGGCCAGCATCTTGCGGTTGACCTCGACGTCGGCTTTCTTCAGCCCGTACATCAGGTCCGAGTAGCTCATCCCCTCGAGCCGGGCGGCGGCGTTGATCCGGGTGATCCAGAGCCTGCGGAAGGTCCGCTTGCGATTGCGCCGGTCGCGGTACGCGTACATGCCCGACCGCTGCACCTGCTCTTTGGCGAAGCGGTAGGAGGAATGCTTGCGGCCGAAGTAGCCCTTCGCTTCCTTCAGCACCTTGCGGCGCTTCTTGCGCGCGTGAACGGAGCGCTTGACGCGGGCCATCTACTTGCCCCCCAGCAGCTTCCGCACCGTCGGCGCGTCGTTGGGCGAGATCTCCACCGGCCGCGCCATCTTCCGCTTCCGCTTCGGCGACTTTTTCTCCAGGATGTGGCTGGAGTAGGCGCGGCGGCCGCGCAGCTTGCCGCTGGCGGTCTTGCGGAAGCGCTTCTTGGCGCCCGAATGGGTTTTCATCTTCGGCATCGGGCTCGCTATTGAAGCAGACGACGACGCCTGGACGATTTATTGGCATGTGGTGCCGATAAATAGAGTCCGCTGCGATGCGGATCCTCTACGTGGTCGGTACGCGGCCCAACTTCGTGAAGACGGCGCCGGTGATCGGTGCGCTGCGCGCGCGCCTGCCCGCGGGCCGTCACACCATCGTCCACACCGGCCAGCACTACGACCGGCTGATGTCCGAGGTCTTCCTCGAAGAGCTCGGCGTGCCCGCCCCCGACCACATGCTCGAGGTCGGCTCCGGCAGCCACGCGGCGATGACGGCGCGGACGATGGAGCGGCTGGAGCCGGTGCTGGCGGAGGAGGAGCCGGACCTGGTGATCGTCCCGGGCGACGTCAACTCGACCCTGGCGGCGGTCGCTCGTCGCGGTGAAGATGGGAATCCCGGTCGCCCACGTCGAGTCCGGCCTGCGCAGCTTCGACATGACGATGCCGGAGGAGATCAACCGGATCGTCGCCGACCGCTTCTCCGAGCTGCTCTTCCTCCACAGCGACGAGGCGAGCGAGAACCTGCGTGTCGAAGGCATCCCCGACGAGCGCATGCACATGGTCGGCAACACGATGATCGACACCCTGGTCGCACTGGAAGACCGCTTCCGGGCGGCCGGAGCCGCCGCCAGGCTCGGGGTCGAGCCGGCGACCTACGCGCTCGTCACCCTGCACCGCCCGGCCCTGGTCGACGGCCCGCTGCTGCCCGAGACGGTCGACGCAGCTCGCCGCGCTCGCGCGCGAGATGCCGGTCGTCTTCCCCGTCCACCCGCGCACCCGCAAGATGATGGAGAGCATCGACTCCGACCACCCCGGCCTGCAGCTGATCGAGCCCCTCGGCTACCTCGACTTCCTCTCCCTGCTCGCCGACGCCGGCGCCGTCCTGACCGACTCCGGCGGCATCCAGGAGGAGACGACCTACCTCGGCATCCCCTGCTTCACCCTGCGCGACAACACCGAGCGCCCGGTCACGATCCGCGCCGGCACCAACACCCTCCTCGGCCTCGACCCAGCAGCAATAGCCAGCATCCCCTCCACCCTCGCAGCACGAGGCGATGCGCCTCCTCAGCCTCCCCCCTCTGGGACGGCCACGCAGCGGAGCGCATCGCCGACGTAATCCTCGCGCGTACTTAGCGTCTATCCCGGTAGGGGTGGAGCGTCTTGTACTTTTTCCGCCGCGAGGCCGGCGGATAGCCACAGGCCATCTTCGGAAAAAGTTAAGCGAAACCCCTAGCGGGACAGACGCTCAGGCCTCAGCAGCAGGCGAATCGTCGGCCGGAGTGGCCTCAGCAGCAGGAGTATCGGCGGTCGAGTCCTCGGCCGGAGGGGCCTCAGCCGGAGCGTCACCGTCGGAAGCACTCGCCTCGATCTTGTCGACCTCTTTGCTCGGCGCCAGCAGCATGCTCATGTTGCGTCCTTCCTGCAGCGGCGCCGACTCGATCACGGCGATGCCGCCGAGGTCCTCGAAGAGCTTCTGCAGCAGCGCCCGCCCGCGCTCGGGGTGCGCCTGCTCGCGACCGCGGAACATGATCGTGACCTTGACCTTGTCGTGGTGCTTGAGGAAGCGCTCGACGTGACCCTTCTTGGTCTCGTAGTCGTGCGTCGCGATCTTCGGCCGCAGCTTGATTTCGCGGATGTTGACCTGCTGCTGGTGCTTGCGCGCCTGCTTCTGCTTCTGCTCCTGCTCGTACTTGTACTTCGAGTAGTCGAGCAGGCGGGTGACCGGCGGCTTCGAGCCGGGGGCGACCTCGACCAGGTCGAGGTCGGCCTCCTGGGCGCGTTTCAGCGCGTCATTGATCTCGACGATCCCGAGCTGCTCGCCGTCGGCGCCGATCAGGCGCACCTGCGGCACGCGGATGCGCTCGTTGATCCGAGTCGTGTCGCGCTCTGGTGGGCGCCGATCGAACCTGCGAGGGACCGGCACTATCGAGAGGAACGGTGGAGCTTCAAGAGGACGAGAGGTAGGGACGCGGGCACGGAGCGCTCAGCGGCGGCGGGAATTTGGCGTGCCTGCAGTCAAGTCGGCCGGAGTATAGAGGGAGAAGTGGGGTTGGCAACCCGTGCCCGCGCTTAGCCGACGCCGGCCTCGGCCTTTATCCGGTCGGCGAACTCGGCGTAGGACATCTCCCCCAGCTCCCCGTCGGCGTGGGAGCGGACGGCAACGGCCTCGTTCTCCTCCTCGCGGTCGCCGACGACGAGCATGTACGGATAGCGGCCGATGCGCGGCATCGCGAACCTTTCTGCCGATCGACTCCGAGCGGTCGTCGATGGCGACGCGGACGCCGAGTTCACGCAGCTCGCTCGAAGGCGCGCTGGCCGTAGGCGTTGTGGCGGTCGGAGATCGGCAGGACGATCGCCTGCACCGGCGCCAGCCAGACCGGGAAGCGACCGGCGTAGTGCTCGATCAGGATCCCGGCGAAGCGCTCCATCGAGCCGAGCAGGGCGCGGTGGATCATCACCGGGCGATACGGGGCGTCGTCGGCGCCGGTGTAGTAGAGGTCGAAGCGCTCGGGCATCTGGAAGTCGAGCTGGCAGGTGCCGCACTGCCAGGAGCGGCCGAGCGCGTCGGTGACGTGGAAGTCGATCTTCGGCCCGTAGAAGGCGCCGTCGCCGGGGTTGCAGCTCGTACTCGCGGCCCTGCTGCTCGAGCGCCTCGGCCAGCGCCGCCTCGGCCTTCGCCCACTGCTCCTCGGACCCCATCGACTTCTCGGGCCGGGTCGAGAGCTCGACGTGGACGTCCTCGAAGCCGAAGCGGGCGTAGAGCTCGTCGATCGCCTCGCAGATGCTCGGCGACCTCGTCGGTGATCTGCTCCTCGGTGCAGTAGACGTGGGCGTCGTCCTGGGTGAAGGCGCGCACCCGCAGCAGGCCGTGCAGGACGCCCTCGCGCTCGTTGCGGGAGACGCGGCCGAACTCGGCCAGCCGCAGCGGCAGCTCGCGGTAGGAGTGGCGGTCGGAGCCGTAGACGAGGCAGGCGCCGGGGCAGTTCATCGGCCGCAGCGCGAAGCGGCGCTCGTCGTCGTCCATGAAGTACATCTCGTCGCGGTAGTTGTCCCAGTGCCCGGAGCGGTGCCAGAGCTGCTCGTCGAGGACCTGCGGCGTGGCGATCTCCTGGTAGCCGCGCTTGCGCAGCTGCTTTTGCACCTCGTCCTCGATCAGGTGCAGCAGGGTGGTGCCGTTGGGGAGCCAGAAGGGCATACCCGGCGCCTCGTCGCGCAGCATGAAGATCCCGAGCTGGGGGCCGAGCCGGCGGTGGTCGCGGGCTTTGGCCTCCTCGATCCGCTCCAGGTGCTGCTCCAGGTCCTTCTTGGAGAAGAAGGCAGTGCCGTAGATGCGGGTCAGCCGCTCGCGGTTCTCGTCGCCGCGCCAGTAGGCACCGGCCACCGAGCTCAGCTTGATCGACTTGATCCGGCCGGTCGAGGGTCCGTGTGGCCCGCGGCAAAGGTCCTCGAAGGGCCCGTTGCGGTAGAGCGAGACGGTCTCGACGCCTTCGTCGCGAACCAGGTCCTCGATCAGCTCGACCTTGTAGTCCTGGCCCTGCGCTTTGAAGATCTCGATCGCCTCGGCGGCTGGCACGTCGCGGCGTTCGAACTTCTCGTCGGCGGCGATGTGCTCGAGCATCGCCGCCTCGAGCTCGCCGAGGTCCTCTTCGCTGATCTTTGTATCTGGCGGGAACTCGAAGTCGTAGTAGAAGCCGGACTCGATCGGGGGCCCGATCGTCACCTTGGTCCCCGGATAGAGCTCCATCACCGCCTCTGCCATCACGTGGGCGGCGTCGTGGCGGATCAGCTCCAGTGCCTCGGGGTCGCGATCGGTGAGGATCGCCACCTCAGCGCCTCCCCCGGCAGCGGCGCCGCGAGATCGCGCAGCTCGCCGTCGACGCGGATCGCCAGCGCCGCCTTGGCGAGACCCGGCCCGATCGCCGCGGCGGCGTCGGCTCCGGTCGCACCCGCGGGCAGCTCCAGCGGCTTGCCGTCGGGCAGCGTGACAGTCAGTTTCTCCGTTGCGGCCTCCACGGAGGCCATGGTAGTTACCGCGCGGTTCCTCGGCGCGCCTGGCGAACGGCGATCAGCGGGCAGGGGCTCCTGCCGCGCACCGGCTCGGTCGTTTCCCAGAGGACGTAGGGCGGCGCGATGCGGCGGGTGCGGAGGGCGGGGAACGGTGGCTCTGCGGCGCCGCCGCGGGTGACGACGAAGCGCACGCCGGGTGGCGGGGCGCCGAGTTCGCCTGCGGCGGCGATGCAGACGCGGCCGCCGCGCAGCTCCCAGGAGATGTAGGGACCCCCGTGCTGCTCGTCGAGCAACTCGCCGGGGGCGAGCACCAGCGTCGAGTCGGCGGCGATCAGCGGGCGCAGGCCGGTGAGGGCCGGCGAGTAGGAGGTCGGGCCGACCGGGGCGTTGGCGAGCGCGAGCAGCGAGCAGACACCGGCGGCGAGCACGAAAGCCGCTGCCGTGAGCCCTCTCACTCGCCGAACCGAGCTTTTTTGCCGCGAGGGGGTAAAAAAGCTCGGTTCGATCCGATTGAGCAATGGCAGGAGGACCGTAAGTGCCACCAATGGGGCGGCGATCTCGATCGCCTTGGCGGCGGTGTAGGGGGTGCCGCCGATCCGGGCGGCGGCATAGGCGAGCGCCGCGGCGGCGAGGCCGGCGAGCAGCGCCGACTCGCGGCGGCGCCAGCAGCGCGTGACCCCGTAGACGAGCAACACCAGGGCGAAGGCGGCGCCGAGGTAGTAGCCGACGGCGGGAACCGCGCCGTCGCCGGGGGCGAGCCGGAAGTCGCCGGAGGGCCAG
Source organism: uncultured Thermoleophilia bacterium (assembly GCA_963720455.1). Lineage (GTDB taxonomy): Bacteria > Actinomycetota > Thermoleophilia > Solirubrobacterales > 70-9 > VAYN01. The sequence continues at coordinate 1,079,867 of OY970392.1, forward strand.
ATGCCGAGCGCCTCGAAGGGGGAGACCTGGCCGAAGAGGTTGCCGAGACCGGGGCCGTCGGGGTCGAAAGTCTCGAAATTCTGGAAATCGATCATTCGCCCGATCTCGGGGGCGATCAGCACGGTGAAGGCGAGCAGCGCCAGAAGCACCGCACGTACCGGCGAGGGACCAAGGCCTCCGCCCGCGGGTCCTGTCGGTGCGGCATCCCCCACGGTGCTCGGGCGCTCCGCGCCCTCCGCGCCGCGGGGGACCCCCGCCCCACCGCCACCCGCGGAAGGGGTGCTTGCAGCCCGGGTTCGGACCGCTTCCACGCTCGCCCAGATCGCGAACGTGGCACCGAGCCAGATCAGGCCCGCGAAGCTGTAGGTGTAGACCGATCCCACCGCGATCAGAGCGGCTGGGACGAAGCGGAGCGGGAGGTCTCGCCAGGTCCCGCCCGCCTCCCTCAGAGCGAGGGTGAAGGCGAGGACGAAGAGGGCCTGCATCGTCTCCTTGAAGGCGCCCTGGGCGAAGTAGGAGGCGACTACGTAGGCGAGGCCGACGAGAAGGGCGCCGGCGGTGCGCGGGAGTGGCTTCAGGTTCGTGAAGGCTGCGAGCGCCGTCAGCGGGGCGAGGACGGCGACGGCGACGGTCAAGCCGCTGAGGCCCTGGACCAGGCCGATCCCGAGCCCCTTGTTCAAAGCGACGACGATCGCGTGCGGGCCGAGCGGGTAGCCCTGGTGGAGCAGCTGTGAGCCGTGTCCGTGGGCGAGCCGGTCCGTCGCCAGCAGGTGCTGCGACATGTCGGGGTTGAAGCTGGTGCCGAGGATCCCGAAATGGCCCTCGACCAGGAACGGCAGCGACGCGGCCGGCAGGGCGATGAGCGCGACCGGCCAGCCGGCGCGCAGAGCCTCTCCCCCGCCCTCCAGCTGTCCCCAGAGATAGGCGACGGCAGCAAGGGCGAATAGGGCGACGGCGACCGCCGAGACGACCCCCTCCCCACCGAGCCGGACCGTCCCCCAGCAGACGGCGCAGAGCAGCGCCAGCCCCACGGCGGGCGCCAGCCACGACCAGCGCCGCGCGCCGCAGACGCCGATCGCCGCCTGCCCGATCGCCAGCGACGCCCCGCACACCGCCAGCACCGCTGCGTAGGTCCCGATCACAAGGCCGCGAGCCTAGACTGCGGGCATGGCGTTCGTACCGCCGGCCCGGCATCTGCTGCGCGCGAAGGACCTCGCCGACGCCCGCTACTTCGAGCCGCTCGGGGTCGACGACCTCGCCCGCGCGGCGGGGCTGTCGCGCGCGCACTTCAGCCGCTAGATGGTTGATTCCACGCCCTCAGGCGACGTAGTCGACCAGGGCGCGGCTCGGACGCCCGAGCCTGTGGTTGAGCGCGATGCACGCGGCCAGCGCCAAGAGGCGCTGGGAGATGCGGACGCGCAGGTTGTGCAGGGTGCGGGCGCCGTGGCGCTCGAGGGTGAGGATGTCCTTGCAGGTCCAAAAGATCGACTCGATGCGCTGGCGGATCGGGGCAAGGTGGAGGGCGCTGTCGGGCTCGTCTTTTCGCGCCGGCCTGACGATCGTTGCGTCGAGGGCTCCGACCGCCTCGGCGAAGTCCTTGCCCGCATATCCCTTGTCGCCGATGAGGATCTCCCCGCCGCTTCGGCTTGCCCGTTCGAGCAGCTCGATCCCCACCTCTCGCTCGTCGCGCTTGGGAGAAGCGAGGGTGAAGGCTCGCGGTGTGCCGTCGGGCGCGAAGAGGCCGTGCAGTCGAAAGCCCCAAAAGAATCGGGAATGAGAGGCGCACCAGCCGTAGTCGGCCGCATCGGCAAGGGCAGAACGGCGCGTCGTCTCGACCGAGCGGGCGCACTCCAGCGGGGTGGAGTCGATCAGCAGCACCTCGTCGTGGAAGCCCGGAGACTCGGCGGCGAAGACGCCGATGAGCCACTCGATCGTCTCGGCCAGGCGAGCTCTTCGCTTGTGGAAGCCGGGTTGTTGGGGCAGCTCCGGGAAGAGATCGCGAAGGTGCTTGCGAGCGACCGCCAGAAAGCGGCGATCGGAGGGGATGCCCATGATCGCTTGGGCGACGCAGAGGGTCGCGACCTCGGCGTCGGTGACTCTGCGGCGGGCATTTCCGGGCTTCTCGGGCAGGAGATCGTCTGCCGTGCAATAAACGACGGTGCAGAGAGTGTCGAGGTCGGCGTGCATCGTGGCCTTTCGGTCGACGGTTGCTTCAGCACCGCCGACTTCGGCCTCTCTGCATTGAAATCCTCGATCACGGCCTGCGCCGTGGAATCAACCATCTAGTTCCGACGCGCCTTCGGCTCCTCGCCGCATGCCTACCTCCTGACCCGGCGCCTGGAGCGGGCGGCGGCGTTGCTGCGGAGCACCGACAACTCGGTCGCCGAGGTCTGCCTCGCGGTCGGCCTACAGGGGATCGGCTCCTTCACGACGAGCTTCAAGCGCGCCTACGGCAAGACCCCGACCGAGTACCGCGCGGCCTTCCCACCCGCCTCCAGCCAGGCCGTGGTCCCGGCCTGTGTGGTGCGCACCTATGGCCGCCCGCAACACCGCACGTTTCGAGAAGACAACGCCGCGGCCCGTACCTAGCATCGGCGCCAAGCTGAATTCGACAAGGAGGAACCCGATGAAGATCGCGAACGCGCAGTTGTGGGTGCACGACCAGGAGGAGGCGCTCGCCTTCTATACCGAGAAGCTCGGCATGGAGGTGCGGGCCGACGTGACGTTGCCCGAGATGGGCGACTTCCGCTGGCTCACCGTCGGCCCCCCCGGCCAGGAGGACGTCTCGATCGTGCTGATGGCGATCCCGGGACCGCCGGTCTTCGAGGACGAGACGCGCAAGCAGCTCGAAAGCCTGATGGCCAAGGGCGCCGCCGCCGCCGTCTTCCTCACGACCGACGACTGCCAGGCCTCCTACGAGGAGTTGAGCGCCCGCGGCGTCGAGTTCACCGAGCCGCCGGAAAAGCGCCCGTACGGGATCGACTCGGGCTTCCGCGACCCCTCGGGGAACTCGATCCGCCTGACCCAGGTGATGCTGCCGGCGACCGCCTGAGCAGTCCACTGGAACAAGAAGAACGGAAAAGGGCCCCGTGAGGGGCCCTTTATTTCCGAAGGACGTACCACCAGAGAATTCGAAGTCCGCTGGCTCGTCGGTCCTCGAGCTTTGAAGTTCATGTGCTGCAGCGCGCGACCGTATTGATAAACACCGCAGGCACTGAAAAGTTGCACTGCCTGCATCGGCGGTTGCAGGGAAACCTTTAGCCCGGCGTCAGCCGACCTCCGGCCTCCCGTTTGCCGCTGCTAGATTCAGATCTCCCGGGCGTTTAGCTCAGTTGGGAGAGCGCCAGCTCGACAAGCTGGAGGTCACTGGTTCGAGCCCAGTAACGCCCATGCCTTTCAAGCCGGCCCAGCTCAGACGTGGTGGCTGGGCAGGTGCCAGCGGCGCGGGGCGATCAGCTCGTCGATCTCCGGCGGTCCCCAGGAGCCGGGCTCGTAGGTCAGGGTCGGGGGCGGGTTCTCCAGCACCGGCTCGGAGATCTCCCAGAGGCGCTCGATCGCGGCGGAGCTGGTGAAGAGGGTGCGATCGCCGACCATCACGTCGTGGATCAGGCGCTCGTAGGCGTCGAGCGCCTGCTTGCCGCCGCCGAAGGTGTCGGCGTAGCTGAAATGCATGTGCGCCTCGCCGAGGCGGATGGTCGGGCCCGGGACCTTGGCGAGGAATGAGGCGGAGATGCTGCCGGGGTCGCCGAGCTCGAAGGTGAGGTGATCGTGGCCGAAGGACTCGACGATCTGGTCGCAATCGAGCGGGAACATGCGCCGCGGCGGCTGGGCGAAGGCGATCGTCAGCAGGTGCCGGCGCTGGGCCATGCGCTTGCCGGATCGCAGGTAGAACGGGACCCCCTCCCAGCGCCAGTTGTCGACGAAGGCCTTGATCGCGACGAAGGTCTCGGTCTCCGAGTCGGTGGCGACGCCCGTTTCTTCGCGGTAATCGGCGTACTGGGCGCGGACCACGTTCTCCGGCAGCAGCGGCGGCATCGAGTCGAAGACCTTCTCCCGCTCCAGGCCCAGCGCCTTCGGCTGTAGCGAGATCGGCGGCTCCATGGCGACGAAGCCGAGCACCTGGAACAGGTGCGTGACGACCATGTCGCGGAAAGCGCCCGTCTGCTCGTAGAAGCTGCCGCGCATCTCGATCGAGAGCGTCTCCGGGATGTCGATCTGCACGTGGTCGATGTGGTTGCGGTTCCAGACCGGCTCGAACATGCCGTTGGCGAAGCGCAGGGCCAGCAGGTTCTGGACCGCCTCGCGGCCGAGGTAATGGTCGATCCGGTAGATGCAGCGCTCTTCGAAAACCGAGTGCAGAGTTGCATTCAGCTCCCGCGCCGAGGCGAGGCCGGTGCCGAACGGCTTCTCGATGATCACCCGGGCGCCGGCGCCAAGGCCGGCTGCGCCCAGCGCCTCCACCGTGCCCGCCGTCGCGTTCGGCGGCAGCGAGAGGTAGTAGAGGACGCTCGCCTCCCCGCCCAACTCCTCCCGCGCCGCGGCGACCGCCTCGCCGAGGGCGTCGAACCCGTCGCCGACACCGACGAAGCGCAAGGCCTCCGCGAACGGGTCCCAGGTCGCGGGCGACATGTCCTCCCGGCCCGAAGCCTCGATCGCCTGGCGCGCGAGCTCGCGGAACTCCGACAGGTCGACCTCGTGCCGGGAGACGCCGATGACGCGGAAGCGCTTCGGCATCAGCCCGACCTGGGCGAGGTGGAACATGCCCGGCAAGAGCTTCCGCTTCGCCAGGTCGCCGGTCGCCCCGAACAGCACGATCACCTGGTTCTCGGGGATCTGGCTCGCCGGCTGCTCGACCGGGACGGTTGCGGGAGCTGCGGTGGCCACGCTCATATGCTGGCAGCAGCGATGGCGCAGCAGAAGACCGCAGGCGAGGTCGAGTACGACCCGAGAGCGCTCGACCGGGGCGAGCGGCTGTTCTGGCGCGAGATCTGGGAATCCGTTCCGGCCGACGTGGCAAGCGCGCGGGGCGTCGAGCTGCGGGAGTTCGGGCCGGTGCAGGCCTCCATCGTCGGCGATCTACCCGGCGCCGGGATGATGAACCTCGTCCTCGGCGCGACCGCGCCGGGCGCGGTCGCGGACGGGCATCTGGCTGCGGCGACCCGGTGGGCGGGCTCGCACGGCGTCAACCAGTACGTACCGGTGACCCCGGGCCAACCCGGGAGCGGAGCGGCCACAGAGTGGCTGCGGGCGAACGGCTTCAGGCCCGGCTACGCCTGGATGAAGTTCGTCCGCGACCCCCACCCGCCGCGCTTCAAAGCGCCGGACGTCGAGGTGGTCGAGCTCACCGATCCCGAGCAGGAGCCGTTTGGGATGATCGCCGCCACCGGCTTCGGACTAACCGCCTGGGCGGCGGCCTTCTTCGCCGGCCTGCCGGGGCGCGACGGCTGGCGATGCTACGTCGCCCGCATCGACGGCAACGCCCAGGCCTGCGCCGCGATGCGGATCCACGCCGGCATCGCCGAGTTCGGCATCGCCGCCACCCTCGAGCCCGCCCGCGGCCACGGCTGCCAGACGGCCCTCCTGCACCGTCGCATCCTCGACGCGATCGACGCCGGCTGCCACACCTTCTGGGTCGAGACCGGCGAGCGCGTCCCCGACAAACCCAGCACCAGCTACCGCAACATCCTCAAGGCGGGGTTCGAAGAGGCCTACCTGCGGCCGAACTGGCGGCAGGGCGGGTGAGGAAGGCGCCTACCGGAATCGAACCGGTGTAAACGGCTTTGCAGGCCGCTGCGTAGCCACTCCGCCAAGGCGCCGGGAAGCCGCTCAAGCGTAGCGGCGGGGTCGGGGTCGCGGCGGCGCGGTTCGGGGCGGGAGGCGGCCCCGTGGAGACCGCCCGGCTCAGGCCGCGGTCGTCTCCAGCGGCCGCGGCTGCGGCGCCGGGTTGGAGAACTGCATGGTGCCGTCGGCGATCGGGCCGTGGCGCAGCATGCGCAGGTCGATCGGGTAGTTCTGGCGCAGTTTCCAGGGCTCCTTCGAGCCCTGTTTGGGCAGGTGGTCGAGCGAGCGCAGGACGTAGCCGGAGTTGAAGTCGAGCAGCGGCTCCTCGGTCACGGCGGGATCGTTGACCCGCGGCATGCAGAGGCGGTAGCCGCCGGCGTCCATGTGGTTGAGCAGGCGGCAGATGTATTCGGAGGTGAGGTCGGCCTTCAGCGTCCAGGAGGCGTTGGTGTAGCCGAGCGTGTAGGCGAAGTTGGGGAAGTCGCTCAGCATCATCCCCTTGTAGGTGAGCGCCCGCGGAGATGTCCGGCTCCTCGCCGTCGATCGTGATCCGCATGCCGCCGAGGAAGAGCAGGTTGAGGCCGGTCGCGGTGATGACGATGTCGGCCTCCAGCTCGCGCGCCCGACTCGAGCTCGATCCCGCTCTCGGTGAAGGTCTCGATCGTGGTCGGTGACGATCTCGGCGCTGCCGTCGCGCGAGCGCCTGGAAGAGGTCGGCGTCGGGGACCAGGCAGAGGCGCTGGTCCCAGGGGTTGTAGCGGGGCTTGAAGTGGGTGTCGACGTCGTAGCCGGGCGGCAGCGCTTTGATCGACGCCGCGGCGCAGCAGCTTCTTCATCAGCTCCGGCCGCCTGCGGCTGAGCCGGTAGAAGACCCCCTGCAGGAGGACGTTCTTCCAGCGCACGATCGGGTAGACGGCCTTGTCGGGCAGGAAGCGCGCGCAGGCGGATTGGCGATCCCGTCTTCGCCCGGCATCGAGACCACGTAGGTGGGCGAGCGCTGCAGCATCGTCACCTGGGCGGCGTCCTTCGGCCATCGCCGGCACCAGCGTCATCGCGGTGGCGCCGCTGCCGATCACGACCACGCGCTTGCCGGCGTAGTCGAGGTCCTCGGGCCAGTGCTGGGGGTGGATCGACCTCGCCGCCGAAGCGGTCGATGCCGGGGAACTCGGGCGTGTAGCCCTCGTCGTAGCGGTAGTAGCCGCTGTTCATGAAGAGGAAGCCGCAGGTGAGCGTGACCGTCTCCCCCGTGTCGGTGCGCTCGGCCTCGACGGTCCAGCGCGCCTCGTCGCTCGACCAGGCGGCGGCGACGACGCGGTGGCTGAAGCGGATGTGGCGGTCGATGCCGCCCTCGCGGGCGGTGTCGCGGACGTAGTGGAGGATCTTCGGGCCCTCGGCGATCGACTTCGACGTCGGTCCAGGGCCGGAAGCGGTAGCCGAGCGTGTGCATGTCGGAGTCCGAGCGGATGCCCGGGTAGCGGAAGAGGTCCCAGGTGCCGCCGATCGCGTCGCGCGCCTCGAGGATCGCGTAGCTCTTGCCGGGGCAGCGCTCCTGCAGGTGGTGGGCGGCGCCGATGCCGGAGAGGCCGGCGCCGACGATCAGCACGTCGACGTGCTCGGGGGCGCTGGATCCATTGCTCGTGGCCATCTGCAGGCAGGCTACCAACACAGTGTCGAGTTCGTCAACTTCTTGTCGGGAGTCTCGACGCGGTGTATCGTGAGGCTCTCCATGCCTACTCCTCTACCCACCCGGGAAGCAACCGCACGCGGCCGCCGCGCTCCCCGCGCCAGCGGCGACGAGCGCGAGCGCGCGATCCTCGCCACGGCCGAGCGCCTGCTCGAGGAGCGGCCGCTGGGCGAGATCTCCGTCGAGGACCTGGCCAAGGGCGCCGGCATCTCCCGGCCGACCTTCTACTTCTACTTCCCCTCCAAGGACGCGGTCCTGCTGACCCTGGTCGACCGCATGGTCGAGGAGGCGGCCGGCAGTCGCGAGGAGGCGCTGGCGAAGCTGGCGGAGGAACCGCGCGCCGGCTGGCGCCAGGGGCTGCAGTCCTACTTCGAGATCTTCGGTTCGCGGCGGGCGGTGATCCTCGCCGCCGCCGAGCTGCGGGCGACCAACGCCGAGGCACGAGAGCTGTGGACGGAGGTGATGGAGGGCTGGGTCGCCGACGTCAGCGCGATCATCGAGTCCGAGCGCGACCGCGGCGCCGCCCCGGCGGTCAGCCCGCCCGCGCGCTCGCGATCGCCCTGCTGCAGATGAACGAGCGCGCTCAGTTCGCCACCTTCGCCGGCGAGACGCCATCGCTGGACGAGGAGAACGTGATGGACGTCCTCGTCGATATCTGGATGCGGGCGATCTACGGCGCCGCGCCCGGCGACTGAGCGCCCGGCTCGAGCACCTCGAAGGAGATCCCGGCCCGCTGCAGGCGGGCTATCAGCGCGTCGCCCATCGCCACCGCCGTGGTCACCTGGCCCGCGCTCTTCGGGAGGTCGTCGAAGGCGAGGCAGAGCGCCGACTCGGCCAGCATCTTCGAGGTCTCGCCGTAACCCGGGTCGCCGCCGGAGACCTCGGTGACGACGCGCTTGCCGCCGCCCTCGCCGACGAACCTGACCTTGAACCAGCTCTTCGCCCGCTCGGCCTCGTCGGGTCCCTCGCCCGGGGATTTTGATCTTCAGCAGCAGCTTGCGGGTCGGCGGCAGCGGTGCCAGCACGGCGACCGTCCCGATCCCGGCACCCAGCGCCGCGAGCGTCGCGAGCCGCTTGGCGACCACGTGGTGGCCGTAGGTGAAGTTCGGGCCGTAGCGGTCGAGCGCGGCGGCGGAGCGGCGGACGATCGGGCCGTCGATCGTCGGCAGCGGCGACGTCCAGCCGCCGAGCGCGGGCTGGCGGCGCAGGCGGGCAGGCGCCGAGTGGACCTCGCGGCCGGCCGGCCGCGGCTCGGCCGCGGCGGCGCTCCTTGGCGGCGGCGATCGTCTGCCGGGCGCGGGCGAAGCCGTTGATCGCCGAGTGGTAGGTGCCGCCGGAGAAGCTGGCGTTAGAGCGGACGTAGCCGTTGACGGTCAGCGGCACGCCCTCGGGCAGCTGCTTGACCGTGAAGTAGGCGCCGAGGTCGTGCGGGATCGAGTCGAAGCCGCAGCAGTGGACGAGGCGGGCGCCGGTCCGCTCCGCCTCGGCGTGGTGCTGCGAGCCACATCCGGTCGACGAACTCCGGCTCGCCGGTGAGGTCGACGTAGTCGGTGCCGGCGGCGGCGCAGGCGGCGACCAGCGGCTCCCCGTAGAGCGCGTAGGGACCGACGGTGGTGATCACGACCCGCGCCGACTCGGCGACCTTCGCCAGCGCCGCGCGGTCGGCGGCGTCGGCCACGATCAGCTCGGGCGCCGGCGCGTCGGGCGAGGCCGCGGCAAGGCGGGCCTTGACCGCCTCCAGCTTCTCCCGGTTGCGCCCGACCAGCGCCCAGCTCGAGTCCCTCCGGCGCGTTGGCCGCGAGGTACTCGGCGGTCAGCCCGCCGGTGAAACCCGTCGCCCCGAACAGCGCGAGGTCGTATTGCCGCTCGGTTGCCACGGCGGGCATTCTGGCAGCCTGGCCGCCCAGCCAGTCTCACCTCTCCATTTCCAGATCCGCAACATCCGTCACGCAGTGTGTTGTTAGTGCTCGATATCTCGTCGCGCAGGACAAGCCGCCGGCGGGCAAACGACAAGTTAGGGGAGACAAGTCAGATGAAGCATCGACGCAAGATCAGCCTCGGGGCCGCGGTGGCGGCGAGCGCCTTGGCGTTGTTCGCGGCCACGGCGGCGCAGGCGACGACGGTGACGGTCGGCAGCGTGCTGCCACCGGGCGCGGTACCGAAACCCTTCGACGCCGTGCAGACCCTCTTCAACACCGCGCTGCCGGAGAAAGGCGCCAACCTCGTCTCGCCCGTCAACGGCGCGATCGTGCGCTGGCGGGTACAGGAGGCCAAAGGCGGTCCCTTCTATCTGCGGGTGCTGCGGCCGAACGGCTCCGGCGCCTACACGGCCGTCGGGACCAGTGGTGGCGCGACGCCGAGCGGAACGGGCCTGCAGACGTTCAGCGCCAACATCCCGATCAAAGCCGGTGACCTGATCGGCGTCGACCCGACCGCTGCGACCGACGAGATCGGCATCTCCGAAGTCGCCGGCGCCAGCTTCGGCTTCATCTTCCCGACCCCGGTCGAAGGCGCGACCGTCGCCCCCAGCGGCAGCAAATCGGGGCAGGAGGTCGCGCTCAGCGCCGAAGTACAGCCGGCTCCCGCGATCACCGCGGTCAAGCCCGCGTCCGGCTCGATCGCCGGCGGCACCAAAGTGACGATCACCGGAACCGACTTCAACGCGGCCAGCGAAGTCAAATTCGGGGGGACGGCGGCGACCAGCTTCACCGTCACCTCGGAAACCGAGATCGCCGCCGTCGCCCCCCGCAGCAAGAAGGTCGGCGTGGTCGACATCAGCGTGAAAACGCTGGCCGGCACCAGCGCGACCACGCGGTACGACCGCTTCAACTACAAGGGGTGCGTCGTCCCGAACCTGAAGAAGAACAAGCTGAAGGCAGCCAAGAAGCGCCTCAAGAACGCCGGCTGCAAGCTCGGCAAGGTGAAGAAGCTCCACGGCGCCACGGCCAAGACCGGCCTGGTCGTCAAGCAGAGCCCGAAGCCGAAGAAGACCCTCGTGCCGGGCAGCAAGGTCAAGGTCACGCTGGACGTCAAGTAGGACCAGCTCCGCTCCCACCCGCTCCGGCCCAGGCGCCGGGGCGGGCGGGGGTCGGGTGAGAAGCGGCTCGGAGCCTCTGCCTATCCCGATTCCTCCCCGAGCAGCTCTGCCACCATCCGGCGTACGGCCTCCGCCTCCTCCTCGCGCGAGGATTCGGTCAGGCGAGCGGCATGATTCGACAAGGATCTCACCAGGTAGGGCGCATACGCGGCGGGACTGACCTCTGCCAGAGGGCGGTAGGTCGCGACCGACTCCTCGCTTGCCTCCAGGGCCTCGACATGGCGGCCGGCGTCTCGGAGATCAATCGAGAGGTTGTTCAGAGCGCCCGCCAGACCCGGAGCGTGAGCGGCGGGATTTACCTCGGCCAGCGGACGGTAGGTCGCCACCGACTCCTCGCTTGCCTCCAGGGCCTCGACATGGCGGCCGGCGGCCGAGAGGTGGGCGGAGAGGTTGCTCAGGACCATCGCCAGATCGGGCGCATGCGTAACAGAGTCCGCTTCGACCAGGGGACGATAGGTCGCGACCGACTCCTCGCTCGCCTCCAGGGCCTCGGCATGGCGGCCGGCGTCTGCGAGGCGGTTGGAGAGGTTGTTCAGGGCCATCGCCAGGTTCGGCGCATAGGCGGTGGGTTTGGCTTCGGCCAGGGGACGACGGATCTCGACCGCCTCTTCGCACGCTTCCAGGGCCTCAAGGTGGCGCCCGGCGTCGGAGAGGTGATTGGAGAGATTGTTCAGGGCACTTGACAGATTCGGCGCGTGGACGGCCTGATCGGCTTCGACCAAGGGACGGTAGGTAGCCACCGACTCCTCGCTTGCCTCCAGGGCCTCGGCATGGCGGCCGGCGTCGCCGAGGCGGTTGGAGAAGTTGTTCAGGGAGCTGGCGAGGTCCGGCGCATGGACGCTTGGGTCGATCTCCGCCAGCCGTCGCGAGCTCTCCACCGCCAGGCCGGTCAGGCTCACCGCCAACCCGTTCAGGACGAGATCGGCACGGGGTGGCATCAGATCCATGGCTACCAGCAGCAGCTCGGAATCGACCTCCACGGTGGGGAGCACGGAATCGATTGCCTGGGCAACGGTGGCGGCCCGGCCGTAAAGGAGGTCGGCGTCCTTTGCTGCTTCGGCTTGTGCAATCGCGACGCCGCACATCCGCTCCAGCTCCTCGCCGAAGATCGGGCTCAGCGCACTCGCCAACCCGGGATGATCGGCGGCTGCCCTGGCCAGCACCTCCAGCGGCCGGGTGATCTCGTCGGGATCGTCGCCGGCGAGGACACGACGCAGCACCTCTGGCTGAACGGCAAAGCACTTCGCCACCAGGCGCTCTCCCACCAGGTCGGGTTCCAAGGGGTTCCACCAACCCGACCCGGGGTACCGGTCGCGCACCCAGCGGCCGAAGCGGGCGCGCCGCTCGGCGGTTGCGTCGCGGAGGTCCGGCAGTAGACGCAGGAGCTCCACGGCCTTGTCCTTGCTCTCGGCGTTGAGCAAAGTCGCAAAGGCCACGAGCGATTCCAGCAACTCCACGTCGGATCCAAGCTCGTCCGCCCCCTCCCGCCAGTAGCGACGCTCATGGGCCAGGACCTCGTCGAGGAGTGCCTCGCGAGTGGTCGGAGCGGCCTCCCCCTGGGCAGCGAGATAGGCGGCGATCACGACCATCAACGGACTCTCGAAAGCCCTCTCGACGAGATCCGGGGGCTCCGCCGGCTCTGCAGCGGAGTCGAGGTGGTCGACCAGGGCAGGCACCGCGGCCTCGAAGAGGGCACGGCGCTCATCAGCATCAAACGGGGTGTTCTCGAGCTGGCGCACCTCGCATTCGTCGAGCACCGCGTCGAGGGTGTCGACGCGGTTGGCCAGGCGCTGCGCCCACCCACCGCCGCCATCGCCCGCGCCGCGCACCAGCAGGAGGGCCCGCACCGGTGACGCGGACGTGGCCTTCGCGCTCAGCAGCGGCAGCAGCAGCTCCAGCTGCTCAGGGCGCGTCTCCGCGTAGTCGATCACCACAAGGCGGGCGGTGGGAGCGTCGACCAACGCATCGAGCATCCCCTGGTCGGCGATCCGCGAGAGGAAGCCGCAGAGCCAGCGTTTCTCTTCGAGCCGCTGGCAGAGCTCGACCGCGAGGCGAGTCTTGCCGGAGCCGCCTCGCCCGCCCACCACGAGGCCCGCGAACGGAGATCGGGACGCAACCCAGGCCTCCAGCTCGCCCACCAGGCCACCGCGCTCCACGTAGGGGAAGACGCCTGCGTGGGCGCGGATCAGCCGTGCGGGGGAGCGCAGCTTCTTCGCCACCGGCACGTAGGCGGGTTCGAGGGGGACGGTGCGGGTGGCGCCGTCGTAGGTGATCTGGATGCGCGAGCCGACGACGCCCTGGATCTGGACGTTGTGGTTGCCCTCGATGCGCTGGTCTCCCATGAAGCAGGACTGTCAGTCGCGGCGCGCGGTGTTCTGGTTGATGTTGACCTGGCTGTTGATCGTGCCGCCGACCTGGGCGTTTCCGTCGCCTTCAATCACCTGCTCGATGTCCCCAATCCGCAACCCCGCAGCTTCGATCTGCTTCGCAATCGACCCGAGCTCCTCGCGCAGCTCCGCCGACTCGCCGGCTCGCGCTTCAAGCAGGTCAGCCAGGACCTTCACCCGCTTGTCGCTGTCGGGCGTCTCCACCACGCCCTCGAGCGCCTTCTCCACGTCGGTGTCGCCGGAAAAGCGCCGACGCAGGGCGTCCACCGCCTTTCCAGCCGCCCGCACCACACCCTCGACCGCTCCGTCCTCGGCCCGGTCGAGAGCCTTGGCGATCAAGGCCGCCAACACCACTCCCACCGTTACTGGCTCCATGACTATGCCCCACCTCCCACTGTTTGTTTAGGGATCTATCGGCAAAGGCTGCCAGATCGGCCGACGAACCGCGCTTCGGAACTTTTCAGGTCTTCCAGCGTCGATGCGGAAGACGCGCCGAAAACACGAAAGCCCCGCCTCGGCGGGGCTTTCGTGAGAAGCGAAGCGCTTCGGTCGCCAAGTGGTGTCTAGCGAGTGCCTTTGGGGCCACGGGAGACGACCAGCTTGACTTTGCTGCCCGCGGGCAGGACTTTGCCACGCTTGCCGATGCGGATCACCTTGCCCTCTTTGACCTTGCCGCTGTAGCGGCGGCTGACTTTGCCGGGTTTGCAGTTGGCCCTTCGGAGGGCTTTCTTGGCCCCTTTCAGACCACGCTTCCGGAGTTTTTTCGGGACCACGCACTGAGTCGAGACAACCGTCGCGCTGTCGTTCCCGGGATTGCTGTCGATCGCCTGACTGGAGACGGTTGCGGCGTTGGTCACCCTCCGCAGGCGTGCGTTTACCTTGATCGTCAGGTTGGCACTCGCCCCACTCCGCAGGACACCGAGGTTGCAGGTGAGGATCGAGGTTCCGGTACAGGCTCCCTGCGACGTCACCGCGGAGATCAGCGTCATACCCGCCGGCAGCGGATCCGACAGCGCGACTCCGCCTGCCCGTTCGGGCCCGTTGTTCCTGACCTGGATCGAGTAGGTGATCTGGCCGCCTTTGGCCACGCTCGCGGACATCGAAGGCGAAAGATCGGTCAGGTTGCGTTCGGTGTAGCGGGTGAACTCGGTGCCTTCCTCGCCCTGGATCATGTAGACGCCTTCGAGGCCGGCCAGGGTGACGTAGGCCATGCCGCCATCGTCGACTTCGAACGGCAACGTGGCGGTCGACCATGAGCCGGCTTCGATGTCGAACCGGTAGAGAACTTTCCCGCCATAAGGGCCGTAGGTGATGTAGGTGTTCGTGAGCGGGTTGATCGCGCTGCCCAGGAGCGGCCCTTCTTCTTCTTCCACCTCCGGAGCAAGCGGCAGTTCCAGCCAGCTGTTGGAGGCGATGTCGTACACCGCGAAGCCGGTGCAGCCGTTCCCCTGGTGACCGTAGATCTTGCCGCCGTCGACCTGCAGCCCGCCCCACTCTTCGAAGCCTTCTTCGCATTCCGGGTCGGCGAATTTCGGCGGTTCGGCGAGCGGCGTGGCGATGCTCGTCGCCGGATCGTAGGCGACGAATTTGAAATTCACCGCCAAATAAAGCCTGCCACCTCCGGACGCGATGTTGCCGGTGCCCGCTCCAAGCGGGTTTTTGATCGTGGTCCAGCTGTTCGAGGCGATGTCGTAGACGGCGAGATCGCTTGCGTTCCCGGTGTAAGAGACGTAGATCTTCCCACCGAGGTACGTCGCGCCGCCGTTGTTGCCGCTGTTGAGCGGCGACGGGGCACGTTCGCTCCAGGCGTTCGTACGCGGGTCATACACGAAGTAGCTCGTACCACCGTTTGCCTGCGCATATATGAGACCGGTCCCGGGGTCGGTGGCGACCGCCGTGAGCTCCACCGGGCTCGGCGCCAGGCTCTGGAACCCTTCGACCCTCGCCTGTGCGCTAGGAGCGAGTGCGGCCGCTAACAGTAGTCCCAGCAGAGCCATGGCCGCCATCGCAACCAACGTAGCTCTTCTGCGGGATTTCCACCCCAGGAACGTTTCCAATTTGAAATCCTCCTGAATTCAAGATGCTTGACGGAAGTTGCCCCAAACTATATGCCCGTCGATGGTGTGAATTCCAGCATCTGACCGAGCCTGGCGAGATATAGGGTGAACCGTCGACCCGCCTCGCCGCCGATCGCGCCTACATCGACGCGCTGCGGCGAGGAGAGGACCCGGTCGATTCGCGTCTGGAGGCGGACTGGCTCTCCGGCCCCCACCAATCGAACCTGGAGCAGGCCCGAGGGCGGTAGGACCCAATTCTCACGCGGATGCGCCGGCTCCCGAGGTGATGTGGTCGATCACCGGCCGAAACTCCTCGGTCGGTGAGAAGTCGACGTACTCGGAGTCCTCGAGCGCCTCGGGAGCGTGGCCCGGGGCCCAGTAGAACGCTTCGCCGGCGGCGAAGTCCTGATGCCCGTCCAGGGTGTGCATCCGCACCCGGCCCTTGAGCATGTACCCCCAGTGCGGACACGGGCAGAGGTCATCCGGGAGGCCCTTGGTGGCAGGGCGCAGGTCGGCGCCGCCGGCAGCCGCACGAAGGCGACGGAGAGACCTTCCTCGTCGCGCAAACGGACCTCGACGCCGTTGTCGTCGATGACGACCGGGACATCCTCGCGTGGGATGGATTTCATGATGTGTCCTCCTCCTCTTAGTTGAGTAGCTCTGCGATGCGTTGCGCCGCCAGGCGGGCGCCGTCCGTTTCCACCGGGCGGTAGTCGACGTCGCGCCCGATCTCCTCGGCGATGGCCTGGGCGATGACGTCAGGGGTGGCGCTCTCGAAGTCCATCCGGCGGCCGGCCCGGTACCGGTCGAGCCGGTGGGCGACGTGGAAGCGCTGCTCGAAGTGGTGGCGCAGAGGGAAGTAGAGGAATGGCCGTTGTGCGGCGGTCAGCTCCATGGCGGTCGTCAGCCCGCCCTGAACCACAGCGAGGTCGCAGGCGGCGAGGTGGCGGTAGAGATCCTCGACGAAGGCACGCACCTCCAGACCGTCGGCCGCGGGCAGTGTTGCCGGGTCGATACGCGGTCCGGCGACGACGATCATCCGCAGCCCGGGGACGAGCTGCGCTGCGGCGGGGAAGGCCTCCATGACCCGGCGCAGCAGGCTCGCGCCCACGCCCGAGCCACCCACCGTGACCAGGCAGACGCGCTCGTGCGGGCGGTAGCCGAGCTCGGCGCGCAGGCGCTTGCGGTCTCCCAGCTCGGCCTGGTCGAAGCCGGTGACGTAGCCGGCGAAGTCGAAGTTGCGCTCGGTCCAGTCGCGGATCCCGGGGAGGCCCGGGCCGAGGCGCTCGCCGATGATGTCGTCCGGGTTGCCGACGAAGATCGCCCGGTCGCGGATCTCCGGGTGCTCGCGCACGTGCTCGACCATCTCGGCGTTGTAGTCCGCCGCCACGGATGCCTCCCGCTCGCCGTTCTCGGGCATCGGCAGCCAGCCGACGAAGTCCGTCAGCCAGGCGAAGGGTGCACGCTTTCGGTCTGGGTTCTCGTGCAGGTGATAGTCGAGCTCCCAGGCCTCGTCGCCGATCCAGAGGTCATACGGCGTCTCGCTGACGACGTCGTCGAAGACCATGTAGTTCGCGGCCAGGATCTCGTCCATGCGCCGGATGGCCTGGAAGCACTGCAGGCCGTGCTCGGCGGACTCCGATTCGATGTGGGCCGACTCGTTGGCCAGGTGCCTGCTGGCAGGATGGATGCGCTCGCCCTCCGCCTCCAACACGCGCGTGACCGGGTCCTGGGCGAGCCAATCGATCTCGAGGTCGGGGTGCAGCGCCCGCAGCTCGCGGGCGATCGCGACGTCGCGGCGGGCATGGCCGAGGCCGATCGGAGAGCTGACGTATAGCGCGCGCCGCCGGCTGTTCGACCGCTTGACAGTGGGCTTGCGGCGGAAGGAGGGATCGACGAACTCGCGGATCGCTAGATTCACCGTGACCGGTTGCCGCCCCTCGGGGAGGTGATCGCCGCCCTCGATCGCCACCAGCTTTCCGCCCGTAGCCGCCACCAGCGCCCTGGCATCGGCGTGGCACGTCACCTTGTCCTTTTTCCCGCTGATCACGAGCACGGGGCACTGCACGCGGCGGGCGAGCGCCAACTGGTCGCGGCGGGTGACCGGCGCGGCGGCGTCGGCGAGCACGGTCAGGGCCAGCGTGTCCGGATCGGTCTCGAGCCCCCAATCGACGACGTCGTCGAATCCCTTCGTCGAATGGGCCTCGCTGGTGCACATGCCCGCGAACCACTCGACGAAGTCACGGAAGTCGCGGCGAAAGTGCACCGCGTTGACCTTCGCCCAGCTCCGCGTCAGGATCGGCCTGCGCGTGAACATCGACCGCCCCCAAGGATGGGACAGGAGCCGGTAGCGCAGGCCGCCAAGCGAGCGGCTGGCGGGGAACCATGGCCCGATCAGCACCACCTCGAGAACCCGCTCGGGGTGCTCGGCGGCGAGCAGGAGGGCGCGCTGGGTGCCGCGGGAGAGGCCGACGACGACCGCCTGCTCGGTGCCGGTTGCGTCGAGGACGTCGAGCGCGTCGCGGGCGAACTCCGACTCGGCATATGCCTCGACGTCAGGCGGCCGGTCGCTCTTGCCATTGCCGCGCGGGTCGAAGACGACCACGCGGTGGTGGCGGGCGAGGTAGGGGATCTGCATCTTCCACACCCGCGAGTGCACCAGCGTCCAGGTCGGGCAGAACAGGATCGTCGGCTCGCCGCTGCCGTAGACCTCGTAGAAGACGCGCACGCCGTCGCGCTCGATGTAACCCCGATCGTCCGGATACCGCGCTCGGGTCTGCTCGTCCGTATCTGCCTGCTTGTCTGTGACCTGCTCGGCGATGGTCATTTGCTCTCCTGGCTCGGCGATCTCTCGAAGGTGCACTTGTCTCAGGTGATTGGTCGGACGACCAACTAACTTCTATCGTATACTGCGACCCGATGTCAACCGCTGATCCCGAAGTGCGTGCGACACCGGCGCCGAGCGGGGACCTCCGAGTCGCGCAGGGCCAGTCGACGCGCGCGCTGCTGCTCGCCGCCGCCAGTGACCTGTTGCGCGAGGAGGGCTATGCCGCGACCTCGACGCGCGCCGTCGCCGAGC
Organism: uncultured Thermoleophilia bacterium; assembly: GCA_963720455.1. GTDB lineage: Bacteria > Actinomycetota > Thermoleophilia > Solirubrobacterales > 70-9 > VAYN01. Next base: position 1,097,952 of record OY970392.1, read on the forward strand.
GCGCGGGGGCGCGACTCTCACTGGTCCATTACCACTTCGGCTCCAAGCGCAGCTTGCTGCTCGCCGTTCTCGAAGACCACACCGAGCGCCTTCTGCACCGCCAGCAGGCGATGTTCAGCGACGGCCGGTCGTTTGCCGAGCAGTGGCGCAGCGCCTGCGATTACCTGCGCGAGGACGTCGACTCCGGCTACGTGCGGATCCTCTGGGAGCTGTGGGCTGCCGGACTTGCCGACCCCGAGCTCGCCGAGTGTTGGCGCGCCACCCAACGCGGCTGGCGCGAACTGATCGAGGCGCGCCTCGAGCGCCTCCAGACCGAGCGCGGCGCCGAGCTGCCGATGCGCCCGCGCGCCCTTGCCACGCTGATCGGCAACCTCTTCGAGGGTGCGGAGGTCGAGATCCTCGCCGGCGTCACCGAAGACGAAACCCCACACCTCGAAGCGCTCGAGGCCTGCGCGGCGCTGGTCGCATGGGCCGAGCGGTGATGCGGGGGTTTCATTTTCCCCGGGAGAGCCAACCTGCCGAAGTGCAGGGGAATCGAAGGGAAGCGGCTGAAGGGATTCGAACCCTCGACCTTCTGCATGGCAATTAGACCAACCCTCTGGCAAGTGCAGGGTCAGAACTGGCGAATTTGCAGGAGACTTCCATACGGCCCGACAAGCACTCGTCGCCCGTCAATGTGCGCGGATATGCAGCGATATGCAGCGTTTCGGGCACTTCTGGCGAGAAGTGCCCGAAACTGCCGACCGCGGTTCCAATCCCTGAATTTGGGAGTTAGGCGCTCCGAGACTTCCGCCGACCCGTGCGCTCACCGGGCACTGATCCGATGCTCGGCCAGCCGCCCTTTCCGCAGCAGGGTGGCTTCTCCTCGCGTCGCCGCCCCACCGCGCCGATCTCGAGCGTCTTCGAAAGCTCGGCATAGAAGGCGCGGCTATCGTGACGGCCGACCGCGACGACGATGGCGATGCCGGGCTCGAAGGTGGTGATGGCTCGCCAATCGTCGACCAGTCGCTTGCAACAGTACTCCGAGTAACCACCATCCTCGGCGCCTAGCAGCCGGTAGCCGGCGACCTTGCAGCCCTGCTTTCGCAGTTCGGCCTCAAAGACCCCGTAGCTCTTGCGCGCCGTGCCCCGCAATCGCTCGATCACGGCCGCAGCTGCTGGCGTCGCCCGCAGCGTGAAGTCCCTGCCCGCCATCGCGGCGGACCTTAATTCAGCGCTCGATCAGCTCGCCGTGCCGCAGCTGCTCCACACCCTCGCGTGCCCATTCCTGCCCAAGCAGGTCACGGTCATGAAGGAAGGCGGCAAGCGCCTCGCTCCAGCGCCTCGCCGGATAGCTCTCGCGGACCGTGCCCAGCGCCCGCTCGACCTCGATCACGCTGCGCTGGGTGATCTCCGCTGGCTTGTGGCCCTCGACCCGCTCCAGCAAACCCTCGGCGAGCCACTTGCGAACCGTCGGCTCGCTCACCTCCAGCCGCTCAGCCGCCTGGGCAACGGACAGGCCGCCCGGCAAATCAAGCGCCTTCTGGACCCGTGCGCTCAGCGCCTCCACCCGCTCGAGCGCGCGCTCCAGCTCCGACTTCGAGAGCGAGGCCGTGCGCAGTTCGGAAACCGCGTCGGCAAGCTCTTCGGCCTCCAGCCGCGCAAGCGCGGCACGTCGTCGCAGCTGCGTGGGAGCGGCACCGGAAGACATGGAGGCAGGCTAGCAGGTCGTTTCGAAAAGAGCCATTTTTCCGAAACGACCTCCCTGAACCCGCCTAGATGGTTGATTCCACGGCGCAGGCCGTGATCGAGGATTTCAATGCAGAGAGGCCGAAGTCGGCGGTGCTGAAGCAACCGTCGACCGAAAGGCCACGATGCACGCCGACCTCGACACTCTCTGCACCGTCGTTTATTGCACGGCAGACGATCTCCTGCCCGAGAAGCCCGGAAATGCCCGCCGCAGAGTCACCGACGCCGAGGTCGCGACCCTCTGCGTCGCCCAAGCGATCATGGGCATCCCCTCCGATCGCCGCTTTCTGGCGGTCGCTCGCAAGCACCTTCGCGATCTCTTCCCGGAGCTGCCCCAACAACCCGGCTTCCACAAGCGAAGAGCTCGCCTGGCCGAGACGATCGAGTGGCTCATCGGCGTCTTCGCCGCCGAGTCTCCGGGCTTCCACGACGAGGTGCTGCTCATCGACTCCACCCCGCTGGAGTGCGCCCGCTCGGTCGAGACGACGCGCCGTTCTGCCCTTGCCGATGCGGCCGACTACGGCTGGTGCGCCTCTCATTCCCGATTCTTTTGGGGCTTTCGACTGCACGGCCTCTTCGCGCCCGACGGCACACCGCGAGCCTTCACCCTCGCTTCTCCCAAGCGCGACGAGCGAGAGGTGGGGATCGAGCTGCTCGAACGGGCAAGCCGAAGCGGCGGGGAGATCCTCATCGGCGACAAGGGATATGCGGGCAAGGACTTCGCCGAGGCGGTCGGAGCCCTCGACGCAACGATCGTCAGGCCGGCGCGAAAAGACGAGCCCGACAGCGCCCTCCACCTTGCCCCGATCCGCCAGCGCATCGAGTCGATCTTTTGGACCTGCAAGGACATCCTCACCCTCGAGCGCCACGGCGCCCGCACCCTGCACAACCTGCGCGTCCGCATCTCCCAGCGCCTCTTGGCGCTGGCCGCGTGCATCGCGCTCAACCACAGGCTCGGGCGTCCGAGCCGCGCCCTGGTCGACTACGTCGCCTGAGGGCGTGGAATCAACCATCTAGGGGTCAGTGCGCAGCCGAGAACCTCTGCGCCGCTGCTTTCACGCGAAAGCAGTAGCTACGTCGACGAGAGCGACATTCCGATGGGATCGCCTGGGGGATACTGGACGGGCGAAGGTTTGGGTGGCGGCGTCGTCAGTCGCCGAAGGGCGACGCTCTACGTGACGTATGCACGAAGCCCAATGGGGCGACTACACGAGAAAGGTGACTCGATGGCGAAGGCAGCAGCTGGCGCCGGCAGCGCGGATAGCTCAGTTGCGGACCAGCTCCGCGAGCTTGGTGTGAAGGGTGTCCTCGTTCAGATGGCCGAGCGCGGCCAGCTCCTCGCCCTGAAGTGCGAGATGCCGCAGTGCTACCACCACAAGGGGCGCGGCGAGTTCGATCAGGTCACGACGCCACGCACCAAGTGGGCCCCCTCGCCCGACCACTACCCGGTCCTCAAGTCGGCCGGCGGGCACCTCCGCCCCGAGAACGTTCGACTTGCCCACATCCATTGCAACAAGCGGGACTATGGATGGCGGAAGCAGATCGGGACGCTGCTCGCGAAAGGCAAGTCCCTCGTCGAGATCGCCGAGGTCCTGAACAGGAAGGGTGTCCTTCCGGCCCACGGTACGAACCGATGGACGGCCACGATGGTGCGCAAGGCCTACGTGTCCTAGGCCGGCCGTAGAAACACTGCTGCTTTGCGCGAAAAGGCAGTGCCAGCTCCACGAAGCTAGCCCTCTACGGCGACCGTCCATTCACCAATCGGGACAACGGTATGAGGGGGTTCAAGAAGTTCGTAATAAAGCGTTACCGTGCTCACCCCCGGTAACACGCCGAAGCCATAGTCCCCAAACTGATAGACAGTTGCACACCGTTTCAGTCCATCTTCGAAGCAGCCCCAGGTAGACATGATGGATCTGGTGTATGACCCGGGGGTCCCAGGGAGCGTCGCGTCAAGCGCCAGCCCGTAGCTCTGACCAGGTTGCGTACAGGCAGGGCAGGGGTTGTCCCAGGAAAACGTGAACATCCGATAGCCAACGTGAATGGCACAGTCGCGGCACCTTGGGACGACGACGTCGTATTCAAAGGTTTCGCGCAATGGATCTCCGTCTAGGCCCATTGCTTCGGCAAGGAACGTGTGATGCCCCAGATCGCCAGGGGGGCCACGACCAGTATCGTCGGCGAAGGCCATCCCTTGCAGGACACCCGCCGGCGACAGGTCATAGGGGTCATTCGAAGATCCGGGCACGATCCGCCAGCTGTTTGAGATCACAGGCTCCCGTGCGTGGAGCTCCTGGCTGTATGGCACGTACATTTCGCCCGCTGGGAGCTCCACGGGGGGACTGACTTCCAATCTAGCGCTGCCCTCGACTCCGTCCTGCTCGACGATGACCCTGTGCGGCCCCGGCGTGTCGGCGACACAGGAGGCGACCTCCTCGTTGCATCGACCATCCGGGACTATTCGCATGCGAACCTTCCCGAAAATGCCTGTCGGCACGGCGATGGGGTTGCCATAGGCGTCAGCGCCCGTGGCACTGTATTTGGGCGAGTCCTCCCCAAGTCCAACCGTGGCGACCCCAGGGGTGACGCGCAGCTCGTGAAGCGGCCCGGGTGTCACCGTTAACCTGCCCAGGGCCCTGAGACGGCCAAAGGTCGCCCCGACTTTCTGGCTTCCTGCCTTCTCTCCATAGCACGACTCCCGCGCCACATCGCACCTGCCGCCCGACATCCCCAGGTCGTCCGCGCGGATGCCACCCCAGCTCTTTCCGTCCCTATCCTCGGCGAGTAGGGAATAGGACTGCGCCTCTCCGGCCTGTCTCTTGGCGAATGCCGGAACGAGTGTCACCGATGCCGCGCCGCACTTGATCACGGCGTTCCAGGCGGCGTCCGCCAGACCCCCACCCGTCTCGATGGCGCGGGACAGGGTGGTCGCCAAGTTGAGTCTTTTGAAGGTCTTCCAGGCCAATCCTCTCTTGCCGAATGCCGCATCCCAGTAGACGGCCTTGCCGACCTTCTTCGCGGCCAGGTCAACGAAGATGTCTCCAAGAGTCTGGCTCACCATGACGTCGATCATGGTCTTCACCGAGGGCCCGATCGAGCCCGACGCACAGATCGACCCGGACGACTGGGCGCTCCCCGCTTGGCTAGCGTCAGCTGGAAACATCATGCCCAGTGCGATGGGCGGCAGGTGCGCTACGTACTGAAATCCGGCGGGGCTCGCCAGCAGGGCGGCGCCGCTCGCGGCGATGGACCCGCCGTCGAGCGCCGGAACTGGTTTGTTCAACGCCGCTTCGATCGTTCCGATCGACGTCCTCCCAGGGGTGCTCTCGAGATCTGCCCGCGGGCGATACCTGCGAAAGCTCTGCCGCCAGGCCGATTTGAGCTTGGTCGGGCTGTGTTTGAGGCGCTCGCCATGTCTGCGAAGCGTCACGATGGCGGAGTTATGCTCGAGCAGGCGAATCGCCCGGTCGAGGAAACGGCGGTCCGCGGGAGTAAGCCTGGCGTGCGCTGAGACTTTTTGGCGTATTCGCGACATCCGCGGCGACGCGAGGACCGTGACCAGTTTCAACAGGTGTCGATCCGTGGCTTTCAGCGCGGGAAAGGTCTCCTCGAGATTCGCGAAGGCGGGGACTTCGGCGACCTGCCGGAGCCCGGTCCCCGCACCTTCCTGTTCCGCCAGCTTCGCCACGTGTCTGAGAGAGGTGTCAAAATGCCTCGCCGCAGCTCCCCCGGCCAGCGGAAAGCCGAAGAGCACCGCCGCCGCGATCATCGCGATCACCAACTCCGATGCGGAGCCTGACGAGTTCCCTGCTCCTTTTCTCAAACATCCCCATTCGCGCACTCGGGGTATCCTAATCGAGGCAGCGTGGCAACAAGGAGAGGCGGGATGAGTGGGATGCGGGAGAGGCTCACCTACGCCAACGTGATGGCGAGATCACGGCGTCCATGGCACTGGCGACGCCTATCGCCACTCGTTAAGCCGCTGTGCTGGATCCTCGATGCCGCTTCGCGCGAAACGCGACAGCCGTGCTGTCCCGGCGAGAAGTTCGCGTCGAGGAACAGCTTCACGCTGCCGGCGCTACAACTGCCAGCTCGTGCTCCTGTGCAGCGGCGGCCGCATATTCGAGCGCGGCAAGGACATCCTCGCGTTCCAGGTATGGGTTTTCATCCAGCAGCTCGTCGATGCCGGCGCCAGCGGCAAGCTGGCCGAGCACCGCGCTGACGGTGACGCGGGTATCGCGGATGCAAGGCAGGCCGCGCATCCGATTGGGGTCGACGGTGATTCGCTCCTGGGCCATAGGGCAAGGGTACCTCGCCTCCCGCCCATTACCGCTGCTGCAGGATCAATGCAAGGCGGAATCGCGGTCAGTCGTCGCGCATCCTGGCGGTTCCAGGCACTAATTCGCATTAGTGCCCAAAACGGAGGCGATGCGGGGATGGTTTGATTTGGTTGTGGCCCTCAGTGCCTGACCCAACCGGCCCACGTGCAGGGCATTCACGAAAAAGCGGCTGAAGGGATTCGAACCCTCGACCTTCTGCATGGCAAGCAGACGCTCTAGCCAGCTGAGCTACAGCCGCATTGGGCGGGATTCTAGCTGCGGGCGCGGGGTCCTGGGTTCCGCGCTAGCCTGAGCGCGCAAGCTTTCCTTCGCGACCATGCTCTTTCGCCAGATCATCCACGAGGACCTCGGCTGTGCCTCCTACCTTGTCGCCGACCGCGAAAGCGGCGTGGCCGTGGTGGTCGATCCCCAGTGGGACGTCGAGCCCTACCGGCGGCTGGCGCGGCTGCACGGGGTGCGGATCGGGCACGTGCTGGAGACGCACAACCACGCCGACCACGTCTCCGGACACGGGCGGCTCGCGCACAGCACCGGGGCGACGATCCACATCCACGAGCTGGCGGAGGCCGAGTACGAGCACGAGCCCTTCGCCGACGGCTGGACGCTGGAGCTGGGCGATCTGACGATCGAGGCGGTGCACACGCCGGGCCACCGGCCCGAGCACACCTGCTTCCTGCTCAGCGACGCGAGCCGCGGCGGCAGCGCCTGGGCGGTGCTCGGTGGCGACTCGCTGTTCATCGGCGACGTCGCCCGGCCCGACCTGGCGGTGGAGCCACGCGAGGGGGCCGCCGACATGTTCCGCTCGCTGCACCGGCGGCTGTTGACGCTCGACGACGAGGTCGAGATCTGGCCGGGGCACCTGGGCGGCTCGCTCTGCGGCGGCTCGGGCCTCGACCTCAAGAACTCCTCGACGATCGGGTTCGAGCGGCGCCACAACCGGGCGCTGGCGATCGCCGACGAGGCCGAGTTCGTCGCGGAAGCGGTTGGTTCGCTCGGCGACAAACCGCCGAACGTCGAGCAGATCGTCACCCTCAACCGCGGCCCCCTGATCGATGACTTCGGCACGCCGGCGGCGCTGACCCCGTACGAGGTCGAGGAGGCGGTCGCGGGCGGCGCCGTCGTCATCGACGGCCGCACCAACGACCAGTTCGATGAGGCCCACATCGCCGGCGCCCTCAGCACCTCCTCCTACGACACCGGCTTCGCGACCAAGGTCTCGCGGGTCGCCCCGCCCGACGCGGAGATCGTCGTCGTCGGCGCCTCCGACGGCGACGAGCGCCATGCCGCAGAGCTGCTGGCAGCGGTGGGGATGCGGGTGCGCGGTTTCCTCGAGGGCGGGATGACCGCCTGGCGCACGGAGGAGCGGCCGGTCGAGCGGATCGAGCTGATCGACCCCGACGAGCTGGCGCGGCGGGTCGAGGGTCCGGAGCCGCCGCTGATCCTCGACGTCCGCAACGCCGCCGAGTACGCGGGCGAGCACATCCCCGGCTCGCTGCACATCCCCTACGGCGACCTGGCCGCGCGGATCGAGGAGCTGCCGCGCGACCGCACGATCGCGACGATCTGCCGCGGCGGCAAGCGCAGCGGCCTCGGCGCCTCGATCCTGCAGCGCGAGGGCTTCGCCGACGTGGTCCACGTCGGCCAGGGCGTCGGGGTCTGGCGCGACGGCGGCCACCCGGTGCAGGGCGGCACGCCGGCCTCGAGTCCGGCTTAGACTCATCATTATTGGGTAGCTTCACCTCGTCCCAAGCGCCGGAATCCCGGCCGATCGATCGAGGAGGCTCGAAGATGAACCGAAGCAAGCTCGCGCTCGCTGCGACGTTGGCGGTCGCATCCGCGCTGGCGGCACCGGGTGGCGCATCCGCCTGGGCGCCGGCCGGCTCCGCGACCGTCCACCCCGGCGTGCAGACCTACACCGAGGGCGGCCAGTGCACCTCGAACTTCGTCTTCCAGGACGGCACCGGCGTCTACCTCGGCCAGGCGGCCCACTGCTCAAGCACCGGCGCCCAGACCGAAACCGACGGCTGCAGCAGCGACTCGCTCCCGCTCGGGACCAAAGTCGAAGTCAAAGGCGCCAGCAAACCGGCGACGATGGTCTACAACTCCTGGCTCACGATGCAGGCCAGGGGCGAGGCCGATCCCGACACCTGCGCCTACGACGATCTCGCCCTCCTCCGGCTCGACCGGGCCGACGAGGGCAGGGTCAACCCCTCGGTCCCGGGCTTCGGCGGTCCGACCGGAGTCGGCGCCGCCGGCGACCTCGGTGCAACCGTCTACTCCTACGGCAACTCCTCCCTTCGCGGAGGCGTGACCAAGCTGAGCCCGAAGCAGGGCGTCGTGATCCAGAACGAAGGCGGCGGCTGGAGCCACGTGGTCGCGACGCTGACGCCCGGCATCCCCGGCGACTCGGGCAGCGGCTTCCTCAACGAGTCCGGCGCCGCGATCGGCGTGCTCAGCACCCTGCAGCTGGCGCCGCTGCCCGCCACCAACGGCGTCGGCGACCTCGCCAGGGAGCTCGCCTACATGCGCGCCAACAGCGCCTTCACCGGTGTGCAGTTGGTGCACGGCACCGAGCCGTTCAAACCAAACTGGTGGGAGCGATCCTCGGCTCCTGAGCGCTAGGCGTCGAGCTCGGCCAGGAGGCCGGGGAGATCTAGTGGCCGCACGAACATCTCCACCTTCTGGCCGGGCTGCGGCGGGGGCCAGTCCTCGCGCGGCCGATCCCAGTAGAGCTCGATCCCGTTGCCGTCGGGGTCGGCGAGGTAGAGCGCCTCGCTGACGCCGTGGTCGGAGGCGCCGCCGAGCGATACGCCCGCCTCGGTCAGGCGCCGTAGCGCGTCGGCCAGCGAGCGCCGGCTCGGGTAGCGGATCGCCACGTGGTAGAGCCCGGTCGTGCCGGGAGGCGGGGGCGAGCCGCCCTTCGAGTCCCAGGAGTTGAGGCCGATGTGGTGGTGGTAGCCGCCGGCGGCGACGAAGGCTGCATCCTCGCCGTAGCGCTGCATCAGCTCGAAGCCGAGCACTCCGCAGTAGAAATCGAGGGCGCGATCGACATCGGCCACCCTGAGGTGGACGTGGCCGATGTCGACGCCGGGATCGATCGGGTCGTCGCTGCGATCGGACACCGAACGAGCCTACCCTGCGTCCAGCGCCTGGTTGACGAGGCGATCGGCGTCCGCGTTCTCCTCGCGGCGCACGTGCCGGATCGACCAGCGCTCGAAGGAGCCCAGCGCCCGCTTCGCCTCGGCGTGCAGCTCCTTCATCGTCGCGTCCTTGACCTTGTAGCGGCCTTCGATCTGGCGCACGATCAGCTCCGAGTCGCCGATCAGCTCCAGCTCGCCGGCGCCGTGCGCCGCCGCGAGCTCGATCCCCCGTAGCAGCGCCCTGTACTCGGCGACGTTGTTGGTCGCGTGGCCGATCCGCTCGCTGCGTTCCTCCAGGACCTCGCCGCCGGGGCCGTGCACGACGACGCCGATCGCCGCCGGGCCCGGGTTGCCGCGGGCGCCGCCGTCGACGTTGACGGTCAGCTTCGCCACTCGGCGTTCCACTGCCGCGCGGCGGCGTCGAGCTGGTCGATCTCGGTCCCGTGCGCCAGCTCGGCGACCGGCTGCTCGCGCTCGCCGCCGGCGACCACCCACTGGTACCAGGTGAGGTCCCAGGCGACGGTGATCCGCGCCTCCCCGGCACTCCCCGCGGCGGCGCCGATCGAGACCCGCGGCTCGCCCAGCGTCCGCACCAGCCCGGCGACGGTCCGCGCGGCCTCGCTGGCGTTGAAACGGCTCACCGCCAGCTCGAAGCTGTCCGTGCCGGCGGCGATCACCCCTGCTGGAGGTGGGACTTCAGCCGCATCACGGCCTTCGTGTGCAGCTGGGAGACGCGCGACTCGGTGACGCCGAGCACCTCGCCGATCTCGCGCAGGGTCAGGTTCTCGTAGTAGTAGAGGGCGACGACCAGCTGCTCGCGCTCGGGCAGCGAGCCGATCGCCTCGGTGAGGCGATCCTTGACCTCGCTGCTGTCGAGCGCCTGCTGCGGGTCGGCGGCGCGCTCGTCGGCGATCGTGTCGAGCAGCGAGACCTGGTCGCCCGAGGAATCCGAGACCGTCCAGAGCTCATCGAGCGCGTAGACGGAGGAGTTGGCGATCTCCAGCAGCGCGCTCTGCAGTTCCTCCTCGGACATGTTCAGCTTCGCCGCCAGCTCGCTCTCGGTCGGCGCCCGTTGCAGCTCGTGCTCGAGCTTGGCCTGGGCCGCTTCGATCTCGCGCGCCCGCGAGCGCACCGAGCGCGGCACCCAGTCGAGCGAGCGCAGTTCGTCGATGATGGCGCCGCGGATGCGGGTCATCGCGAAGGTCTCGAACTTGATCCCGCGCTCGGGCTCGAAGCGCTCGATCGCGCCGATCAGGCCGACCAGGCCGTAGGAGATCAGGTCGGCGTCTTCGACGTGCGAGGGCAGCCCGGCTCCGAGCCGGCCGGCGACGAACTTGACCATCGGCGAGTAGGCGACGACGAGGCGCTCGCGCGCGGTCGCGTCGCTCTCCTCCTTGTAGCGACGCCAAAGATCGCGAAGCTCAACCTCTTTTACGCCCGTTTCCATCCCTGACTCACGATTCTATGGTCGGTTGGCTGAATGGCGTCATGCGCGGGGGTGACTGGCGGCATAGGTGTCACGCAGGCGAGCTGCATCGACTCGGGTGTAGACCTGGGTGGTCGAGATCGACGCGTGGCCCAGCAACTCCTGGATGGTACGCAGATCCGCCCCTCCTTCGAGCAGATGCGTGGCGAATGAATGACGAAGTGAATGCGGCGAGACGCCGGCCGCGATCCCCGCCTCGCGCGTCCAGAGGCCGAGGCGGCGGGTGACGTCGGAGTTGGAGAGGCGCCTGCCGCTCTTGGAGAGGAACAGGGCACGCTCGCGCGGGTCGGTCGCGAGCGCCCGGCGGCCGCGCTCGGCGTAGCGGCTCAGCGCCCGCTGGGCGGGCTCGCCGACCGGGAGCAGCCGTTCCTTGGAGCCCTTGCCGAGAACCCGCAGCTGCTCGGTCTCGAAATCGAGCGCGCCCTCGTCGAGGTTGACGATCTCCTCGCAGCGCAGACCGCACGAGTAGGCGAGCTCCAGCATCGCCCGGTCGCGCAGCTCCAGCGGCGTGTGGGCCGGTATCCGCTCCAGCAGCGAGCGCATCTGCTCCGTAGTGAGGACCTGCGGCAGCTTCTCGGCGCGCTTGGGGCTGGAGACCAGCTCGGCCGGGTTCTGGCCGGCGCGCTCGGTGCGGACAAGGAAGTTGTAGAGGCCGCGGATCGCGGCCAGCTTGCGGGCCACCGTCGCCGGCGCCGCCTCGGCGGAAGAGAGCCCGGCCGCATAGCGGCGCACGTCGCGGTGGCGCACGTCGCCGGGGCTGAGTCCCTGCGGCTCGACCCACTCGACGAAGCCGGCGAGGTCGACCGCGTACGCGCGTCGCGTCCGCTCGGCGGCGTTTCGCGCCCGCAAATCCCGGTCGTACTCCGCTAGAGCATCCGTCCAGTCCATAGGGGTTCATTCGTTCTTTCCCCCACTCGTCCTCTGAGCGGCGCGAGAACCAAGCAGATCAAGGACGCAGGGAGCGTGGCGTGCTTCGCACGCGAGCGACCGAGGACGCCGATATGCGCCGGTTCTCGCGCCGCTCAGCCGATGTAGATGGGAGTGCCGACTTCTACGCGGTCGTAGAGCTCTTCGACGTCGGGAATCGCCATTCGCACGCAGCCGTGCGAGGCGGCACTGCCCAGCGAGCTGGTTTCTTCGGTGCCGTGGATGCCGGCGCCTTCGAAGATCCCCATCCAGCGCGCCTTGATCGGGTTCGACGGCCCCGGCGGGATGTCCTGACCGGCCAGCGAGCCAGCCCAGGAGGATTCCGGCACGTGCCAGGTGGGGTTTTCTTCCTTTTCCTGGATCGCGTAGAGGCCTTCCGGCGTTTCCAGCCCTTCCTGGCCGACCGCGACGGTGTAGGTCCTGGCCAGCTTCAGATCTTCGAAGAGGCGCAGCGTGTAGCTGCCGCGGTCGAGCGTGAGGTAAGAGGGGTACTCGGCGGCTACCTCGCTCTTGGTCACCTCCGGCTTGGTCGCGTGGACCCTGGCGACGATCGTGCGCGGGGCATTGGCGTTCAGCACCGCCGCGTCGAGATCCTCGGCGAGCAGGTTGTCGCGCAGCTTGCGGCCGTTCTCGCCGGCCACCACGACCAGTTCCGTCGCGCTCGGTTCGACGCCGGCGTTCTGCGGTTCGCGGTTGACGTCCTCGGCGATGCGGCGTACGAAACGGTTGATCGTGCGCTCGGAGTAGGTGACCTGGGGCGTGATGCTCTCGCTCACCTCTCCCCCGGTCACGTACCGGACCAGGCGGCCGGGCAGGCCGCCGTCCCGGCTGTCGGCGAGCGCTTCCTCGACCGCGCCGTCGATATTGGCGCGGACCTTCAGCTTCGCCCCGGGTAGCCGCCAGGCCTCGCCGTCGAAGCTGACCCGCAGCGAGTGGCGCAATGGAGACAGCAGGCGCTTGCGAACAAGCGCCGCGGCTTCGTCTTCGTCGAGACCGCCGACGTCGACGCCGGCGATGCGAATGCCCTCGGCGATCTTGTCCTTCTGGGAGCTGTCGTAGGCGTAGGCGACCGCCCCTCCGAGCAGGACGACCGCCGCCGCGGCGATTACTGCTATCTGCGTCTTGCGGCCCAACTGGACTCCCTCGAACTCCTTCGACTCGACTGCAACCGGCTTGCGAAAAGTTTAGGCATACGGATCATTCGGTCATCGAGCCTGTCTTCCCTGCAATTTCGCATCTGCATCGGTCCTATCGGCAGCGGGGCGGATATCTTTCGTCGGTGCGCACGAAGGACGAGGTTCGCGAGGAGATCTGGAAGGCGATGGAGCGCGAGGGCGTCTCCCGCTTCCCCGGGGCCGAGGGCCGGATCCCCAACTTCGCCGGCGCCAAGCTGGCGGCCGAGAAGCTGGCGGGCCACCGCGCCTGGAGGCGGGCGCGGACGATCAAGGCGAACCCGGACTCGCCGCAGACGCACGCGCGGCGGATCGCCCTGGAAGACGGCAAGACGGTGATCATGGCGGTGCCCCGCCTGCGCGACCCGCACCCGTTCCGCGTCCTCGATCCCAAGCGCCTCTCGAAAGCGGCAGTGAAAGAGGCGGCGACGATCAAGGGCGCGCTCAAGCACGGCCGCGTCGTCGCCCTCGACGATCTGCCGGAGATCGACTTCGTGCTCTGCGGCTCGGTGGCGGTGAACCTGAGCGGGGCGCGAGTCGGCAAAGGCGGCGGCTACCACGACCTCGAGTACGGGATCCTCGTCGACGCCGGCAAGATCGACGACCACACCACCGTCGCCACCACCGTCCACCCGATCCAGATCCTGCGCCAGCACCTGATGGTCACCTCACACGACCTGCCGGTCGACCTGATCGCGACGCCGCGGGCGGTGATCGACGTCGAGCGCCAATACGAGCGCCCGCGCGGCATCCTCTGGGATCACCTGCAGCCGCCGCAGATTCGCGAGATCCCAGTGCTGGAACGTATGGGGTATGCCTGAGGCGACCGCACGCGACCCACGCATCGCCACCGGCTCGGACTACGGCAACCTGGAGCCGGAGTGGCAGCGGGTCGACTGGCGCGAGCACCTGCGGCGCATCGAGCTGCCCGGCGCCGAGGTCAACTACGTCGAGCTCGGCGAGGGCAAGCCGATCCTCTTCGTCCACGGCATCTCCGGCTCCTGGCAGAACTGGCTCGAGAACCTGCCGCACTTCGGGCGAGGCCGCCGGGCGATCGCGCTCGACCTGCCCGGGTTCGGGGCCAGCCCGATGCCGAGCTGGGAGATCGACGTGCCCGCCTACGGGCGCCTGCTGCACGACTTCTGCGAGAAGCTCGGGGTCGAGGGGGCGACGATCGTCGGCAACTCGATGGGGGGCTTCATCGCGGCCGAGGCGGTGACCGCGACCCCCGGGCGCTTCGAGCGGCTGGTGCTGGTCTCGGCCGCCGGCATCATCAATACCTGGAACCCGGAAGAGCGGGCGGTGGCGACCGCCTGGGCCTGGAAGACCTTCGGGGCCCACTTCGCCGACCGCGGCCGCTGGATCGTCTCCCACCCGCGCGCCCGCCAGGTCGTCTTCGGGCCTTTCGTCCGCTACCCGGGCCGCCTGCGCGCCGACCTCCTCTTCGAGCAGATCGCCAGCGGCCTGCAGCGGGCCGAGGGCTTCGGCGACGCCCTCCACGCCGTGATCCGCCACGACATCCGCGAACGCCTCGGCGAGATCGAGCTCCCGACGATGATCGTCTGGGGCCAGTCCGACCGGGTGATCCCGATGGCCGCAGCGCTCAGCTACCACCGCCGCATCCCGCATTCCCGTCTCGAGATCTTCGAGCGCACGGGCCATGTTCCCCAGCTCGAGCGGCCCCTCCGCTTCAACGCCCTACTGGGCGAGTTCCTCGCCTAGGAGCGTCGGGTAGGGGTGGAGCGCCTTGTACTTTTTCGCCGCTTCCCATTGCGGATAGCGACCGGCGACCCACGAAAAAGTTAAGCGGAACCCCTACCCCGGACCTCGCTAATGCGTGACCGCGCCCTTCGAGGCAGAGCTGACGGTGTCGGCGTACTTGGACATGACGCCAGAGCCGAAAGGGGAAGCTGGAGGCTGGTATTCGGCCACCCGCTGGGCAATCTCTTCGTCGGAGAGGTTCACATCCATGCGGCGGGTGTCGATGTCGAGGGTGATCTCGTCGCCCTCGCTGATGGCGGCGATCGGGCCGCCCTTGACCGCCTCGGGAGCGACGTGGCCGAACATCAGGCCGCGGGTGGCGCCGGAGAAGCGGCCGTCGGTGATCAGGGCCACGTGCTCGCCCAGGCCCTCGCCGACGAGCGCCGCGGTCACCTGCAGCATCTCGCGCATGCCCGGGCCGCCGACCGGGCCCTCGTTGCGGATCACGATGATGTCGCCGGGGTTGATCTGCTGGTCCTTGACCGCGCGGAAGCATTCCTCTTCGGACTCGAAGACGCGGGCGGGGCCGGTCTGCTTGCGGCGCTCGGTGCCGGCGACCTTGATCACCGCCCCTTCGGGGGCGAGGTTGCCGCCCATGATCGCCAGGCCGCCTTCCGCCTTGAGCGGGTTGGAGATCGGCCGCACCACTTCCTGGTTGGGGGTCTCGGTTGCCTGCGCGGCCTCCTCGGCGATCGTGCGGCCGGTGACGGTGATCGCGTCGCCGTGCAGGATCCCGGCCTGAGCGAGCCGCTGCAGGATCAGCGGCACGCCGCCGGCCGCGTAGAGGTCGGTGGCGATGAAACGCCCGCCCGGCTTCAGGTCTGCGAGCAGCGGGGTGCTGCGGGAGATGCGGTCGAAGTCGTCCATCCCGAGCCCGATCCCGAGCTCGTGGCCGAGCGCGATCAGGTGCAGGACGCCGTTGGTCGAGCCGCCGGAGGCACAGATGCAGGCGATCGCGTTTTCCAGCGAGTCGCGGGTGATCACCCTGCTCGGGGTGATGTCGTCGACGAGCACGCGCAGCACCAGCTCGCCGATCTTCTCGGCGACGGTCGCCTTGTCGTCGTCCTCGGCCGGGACCATCGCCGAGCCGCCGGGACTGATCCCCAGCGCCTCGAAGGCACAGGCCATCGTGTTGGCGGTGAACTGGCCGCCGCAGGCGCCGGCGCCGGGACTGACGACCCCCTCCAGCTCGTGCAGTTCCTCGTCGCTGATGTCGCCGGCGCTGTGGGCGCCGATCGCCTCGAAGATGTCGAGGATGGTGACGTCGCGGCCGTGCCAGCGGCCGGGGGCGATCGAGCCGCCGTAGAGCAGCACCGAGGGCACGTCGAGCCGGGCCAGCGCCATCGCGCAGCCGGGGATCGTCTTGTCGCAGGCGCAGAGCGCGACGATCGCGTCGAACTGGTAGCCGCGTGCCATCAGCTCGATCGAGTCGGCGATCACCTCGCGGCTTACCAGCGAGGCCTTCATCCCCTGCGTCCCCATCGTCACCCCGTCGGAGACGGCGACGGTGTTGAACTCCATCGGCGTGCCGCCGGCCGCGCGGACTCCCTCTTTTACGTGCTCGGCCAGACCGCGCAGGTGGAAGTTGCAGGGCATCGCCTCGGTCCAGGTGTTGGCGATCCCGATCGTCGGCCGGCTTAGCGCCTCGTCGTCGAAGCCGACGCCCTTCATATAGGCACGCGAGTGGGCGCGGTCGGGCCCGTCGAAGACGGCCGCCGAGCGGGGACGCGGAAGCTTGATCGCGGTATCACCGTCGGTGCTCATCGGACGGAATCTACCGAGCTGGTCCAGGCACGGTTCCCGGGTTGTGGTCCCCATAGCACCCGCAACTCAGGTCTCGAGACCGATGACATCGACCGGGCCGGCGCCCGCGCCCAGGTCCCGCAGCCCCGCGCCGACCGCGGCCGAGGCGATCTCACGGGCGCGGCGTGCAGCCTCCAGCGGCTCCTCGCCGCGGGCGAGGAACGCCGCCAGCGCCGAGGAGTGAGTGCAGCCCGAGCCGTGCGCGGCCCCATCGGGGTGCCGCTCGCCCGGGATCTCGACCAGGCGCTCGCCGTCGAAGAAGAGGTCGACCAGGTCCTCGCTGTGGCCGCCGGTGACGACGACGGCCCTCGGCCCCAACTCCACCCCCGGCGCCGCCTCCGCCTTCAGCCCCAACTCAAAGACGGCGCGCGCCAGCTCCCCCTGGCTCGCTCCCCTTCCCAGCCCGGTCAGCTCGCGAGCCTCCGGGATATTGGGGGTGACGACGGTGCTTCGCATGAACAGCACGTCCACGAGTGCCGCCTTCGTCTCCTCGTCGATCAGCGGCGCTCCACTCTCGGCCACCATCACGGGGTCGATCACCACGGGGGCGCCCACGAGTCCGAGGTAGGTGAGCCCGACCGCGACCGCATCGATGGTCGCCGCCGAGCCGAGCATGCCGATCTTGACCGCGTCGGCCCCCATGTCCTCGGCGATCGCCAGCATCTGGCAGAAGACCATCTGTGGCGATACCGCCTCCACCCGCTCGACCGCGCGAGTGTTCTGCGCCGTGATCGCCGTGATCGCGGTCATCCCGTGCACCCCGCAGCGCGCGAACGCCTTCAGGTCCGCCTGGATACCGGCGCCGCCGCCGGAGTCCGAGCCGGCGATCGAGAGCACAGCTGGGATGGGTCGAGCGGTCATCTCGCCAGCCTAGATCCCGGCGCCCGCCGGGGTCGCCAGCAATGTGCGCGAGTAGACACCGACCGTCGAGCAGTTGACGTAGCCGAGCAGCTCGAGGCGGGCGAGGGCAGCGGCGGCTTCGGGGCCGGAGAGGTTGAGGGCGGTGGCTACCGCGTCGCAGGTGTCGACGCCGCTCTCCACGGTGGCCAGCACGGCTGCGAGGCCGGGGTCGAGCTGCGGACCGGAGCGGTCGAGGCTGCGGGCGCCGGCCCCGAGCATCGCGTCGAGGACGTCTTGGGCGTCGCGGACAACGCAGGCACCGCCTGCCAGGAGGTTGTTGGGGCCGGCCGAGGCGCGGGAGGTGACCGGGCCGGGGACGGCGCCGAGGTCGCGGCCCAGGTCCGCCGCCAGGTCGGCGGTGATCAGCGAGCCGGAACGGGCCGCGGCCTCGACCACGACCGTCATCCCGGCCAGCGCGGCCATGATCCGGTTGCGGGCCGGGAAGGTCCAGCGCCAGGGAGCGGCTCCGGGCGGCAGCTCTGAGATCACCAGGCCCTCCTCGCAGATCCGGCGCCAGAGCGAGCGGTGCGCAGCCGGGTAGGCGATGTCGGGACCGCAGCCGAGGACGGCGATCGTGCGACCGGCGTCGATGGCGCCGCGGTGGGCGCTGGCGTCGATGCCGAAGGCGAGGCCACTGACCACGACCATCCCCGCCGCCGCCAGCTCCCGCCCCAGCTCGCGGGCGATCTCGCGGCCGTAGGAGGTCGCACGACGGGAGCCGACGACGGTCACCGCTCCGGTTGACTCCAGGCCGTCGAGCAGGGCGGGATCGCCGCGCCCCACCAGCGCCCACGGAGCGTCGGCTGCATCCCGCAGCCCTTCCGGGTAGACGTCGCCGTGCCGGCAACAGGCCCAGCACTGGGCCGCCAGCAGCTCGTCCGCCAGGTGCCGCGCGGAGAGGGCCTCGACGCGACCCAGCAGCTGCGCCGCCACCTTCGGCGCCGCGGCCGCGACCAGGTCGTCGTTGGAGAGGCGCAGCAGTTCGGGCGAGCGTGATCCCGGCGCGCCGGTGGCGAGCCGCTCGATGTAGGGCCCGAGCAGGGTCAGCAGCCAGGAGCGGCGAAGGCAGTCGGGGCAGGCGCGAGGCTCAGCCACGGTCCCGCCTCCGCAGCTGCAGAGCCTGCGCCATCTGCTCCTGCTCGATCGTCTCGGTGCCCGTGAGGTCGGCGATCGTCTGGGCCAGGCGCAGCGCCCGATCGTGGGCGCGGCCGCTGAGCCGCTGCCGCGCGTACAGCTCCGCCAGCAGGGCCGCGGCCTCGCCGCTGAGCGCGCACTGGCGCGCCTCGGCCGGGGTCATCTCGGCGTTGCAGCGGCCGAGCCCGAGCCGGCGCTCCTGCCGTTCCCGCGCCACACAGACCCGCTCGCGCACGTCGGCCGACGGCTCGCCGGGCGGGCCGCCGATCTCCGCCGCACTTGGCTGGCGCACAGCGGCGAGAATGTCGATCCGGTCGGCGAGGGCACCGCTGAGCCGGCCCTGGTAGCGCTGCACCGCGACCGGCGCGCAGCTGCAGTCGGGGTCCGCTTCGCCACGGCCACAGGGACAGGGGTTCGCCGCGGCGACCAGCATGAAGCGACAGGGCAGGGTGCGCCGGCTCGACGCCCGCGAGATCGAGACCTCGCCGGTCTCCAGTGGCGCCCGCAGTGCCTCCAGCGCGTCGCGGCGGAACTCGCAGAGCTCGTCGAGGAAGAGGACGCCGCGGTGGGCGAGCGTCGCCTCCCCCGGCCGCGGCGGACTGCCACCGCCGATCAGGCCAGCCGGGCTGATCGTGTGGTGCGGAGCCCGCAGCGGTCGACCGCCCGAGAGAGAGTCGCCCAGGCGCCCACAGGCGCTGGCGATCCGCGCCACCTCCAGGGCCTCAACCGTCGCCAGCGGCGGCAGGATCGAGGGCAGGCGGCTGGCGGCAAGCGACTTGCCTGCCCCCGGAGGACCGATCATCAGCAAGCTGTGGCCGCCGGCCGCCGCGACCTCGAGCGCGTGCCGCAGGTGTGGCTGCCCGCGCAGATCGGCGAGATCAGGTCCGCCAGGGTCGGCGCCGAGCTGCAGGGGCAGCGCCTCCGGCCGCTGCGGCTCCCACTCGCCCGCGACCAAGGCCGGCAGCCGGCCGAGCCCGTCGATCGGGATCACGTCGATGCCCTCCGCCAGCGCCGCCTCCGGCCCGTTGTCGGCCGGTACGACGATCGCCTCGGCCCCGCCCTCCCGTGCAGCCTCGGCGATCGCCAGCGCCCCGTTGACGGGTCGCGTCGAGCCGTCGAGCGCCAGCTCGCCGGCCATCGCCACCCGCGACAGCCCCTCCCACTCGAGTTGACCCGAAGCGCTGAGCAGCGCCGAGGCGATCGCCAGGTCCATCCCCGGCCCGGCCTTGCGCAGGCTGGCCGGGGCGAGGTTGACGACGATCCGCCGCAGGGGAAACTCGAAGCCGCAGTTGACCAGCGCCGCCCGGACTCGCTCACGCGCCTCCCGCACCGCCGCGTCCGGCAGCCCGACGATCGCGAAGCTGGGCAGGCCGCGGTGGACGTCGACCTCGACCCGGACCGGGCGGGCAGAGATGCCGTCGAGGGTGAAGGTGTGAGCCGTGGCGAGCACGACGAAGACGCTAGGGAGATAGACCCGACGCGTTACGCGCAGCCCGCAAATTGTTCGTGCCCGAGGTGGGGAGACTTGCTCGCGGTCGGGGACTTGGGCCCGCGACGATGACGATCGCCCGCCAAAGGACCGGCCGAGAGGCCGAGGAACTGGTCGCCCGCCGGCTCGCCGCTGCGGGCTGGGAGATCGTCGAGCGCAACGCCCGCACCCGCTACGGCGAGCTCGACATCGTCGCCCGCGACGGCCGCACGCTCGTCTTCATCGAGGTCAAGGCCGGCCGGGCAGGTGCCGCCTTCGGCCCGGAGCGTCCCGTCCTCGCCGTCGACGCCCGCAAGCAGCGCCGCGTCCGCAGGCTCGCCACCGCCTGGATGGCGGAACGCCGCGGCCTCCCTCCCTACGAGGAGATCCGCTTCGACGCCGTCGGCGTCACCTTCGACCGCGCCGGCCACGTGCTCGACGTCGAGCACATCCCGGCCGCGTTCTAGTCCGCCAGCTTCAGCTGTGAGTACGCGACCGACTGAAACGAGCGGCGATGCAGCGACGAGATGCCGATCTGCTCGATCGCGGCGCGGTGCTCGGGGGTCGAGTAGCCGACGTGCTCGTCGAAGCCCCAGCCGGGGTGCTCGGCGGCCGCTCGCCGCATGTAGCGGTCGCGGGTGACCTTGGCGATCACCGAGGCGGCGGCGATCGCGGCGCTGGTCGCGTCGCCTTCGATCACCGCGCGGTGCGGCACCACGCAGCGCGGCAGCGAGAAGCCGTCGGACAGGCAGGTCGCCTCGGCCGGTGGACCGAGCCGTTCGAGCGCGACCGAGAGCGCTTCGATGTTGGTCACGTGCAGCCCGCGGCGGTCGATCCCCGCCGCCGAGCGCACGACGACGCTGACCCGACTCGCCGCCCGCAGCACGCAGGGATACATCTCGAGCCGACGCTCCTCGGTCATCTGCTTGGAGTCGTGCAGGCCGCCGAGGAGGCGGCGGTCGGAGTAGGAGAGCGAGTCGTAGTCGATCAGCACCGCGGCGGCGACCAGCGGCCCGGCGAGGCAGCCGCGGCCAGCCTCGTCGGTGCCGGCGACGAAGCGGCTCTGAAGGCCGCGGTCGAATGCAAACAGGCGGCGGCTGCGCGCCAGCCGGCGGCGGTGAGTGGCGGGCTTAGAAGATGCCGATGCGGTCGGGTGGCCAGTAGGTGGCAAAGGCCTCACCGATGATCCAGTCACGCGGGACGGGTCCCCAGAAGCGGCTGTCGTCGCTTGCCCCACGATTGTCGCCCATCATGAAGTAGTGGTCGGGTGGAATCGTGATCGTCCGCGGCATGTTGCAGGCCGCAGCGCCACCGCAGGGCATGGTGTAGGGCTCGTCGGTCTTTTCCCTCCCGTTGACGACCGGGTGGCCGTTGCGCACCGAGAGCGTGTCCCCCGGCCCGGCGACGATCCGCTTGATGAAGTTCTGGCTCGACTCCGCTTTGGTCGGCTCGGGGCACGGTTCGCCCGGTTTGGGATTGACTCCGCATTCGGTGCCGTTGTCGGCTCCGGCCGGTGGATGGAAGACGACGATGTCCCCGGCCGAGGGGTCATCGAGGTGGTAGATGAAGCGGTTGACCAGGACCCGCTGGCCGACGTCGAGCGTCGGCTCCATCGATTCGGAGGGGATCTGGTAGGGCTTGATCAGCCAGGCCTGGATCGCCAGCGCCAGCCCCAGGGCCAGCGCGACGATGACGACCAACTCGACCAGCCCGCCGCCTTTGCCCTTCGGCTTCGGGATCAGGGGTTTCAGGCTGGATCCTCGTCGGAGTCGCCGGACTGATCCGGCTTCTCGTCCTCGGCATCCTCTGACGCTGCGCTGTCCTCGGTCTCCCCGGCCGCGGGCGCCTCTGCGTCCGTGTCCGCCGCTGCCTCAGTCTCCGCCGCCGGCTCCGGCGCGGCCTCCTCGCTCGCCTCCGACTCCCCGCAACCGGCCTCAGCCTCGGGCGCATCGCCCTCAGCGGCATCGGCCGCGGGCGGCGCCTCGGCCGCTTCGGCCTCCGCCTGGGTCACGCCCTCGGCGTCGACTGCCTCGGCCGCAGCCGGCGTGGAAACCATGTCCTCGTCGATGCCCCAGCGCCGCTCGGCGACGCGGGCCGCCTTGCCGATCCGGCCCCGCAGGTAGTAGAGCTTGGCCCGACGCACGGCCCCGCGCGCCGCCACCTCGAGTTTCTCGATCTTCGGCGAGTGCAGCGGGAACGTCCGCTCGACGCCGACCCCGAACGACTGCTTGCGCACGGTGAAGGTCTCGCGCACGCCCGAGCCCTGGCGCCGCAGCACGACGCCCTCGAAGACCTGGGTCCGCTTGCGAGTGCCCTCGATGACCTGGAAGTGGACGCGGACACGGTCGCCTGGCGCGAAGGAGGGAAGGCCCTGCCTCAGCTGGTCACGCTCGATGCTGTCGATTACGGAGCTCATCTGACGAGAAAAAACCGCCGGACCCGGGTGCGGGAACCGCGCGGTGGCGGAATGGTAGCTACTCGGCGTCCGAATCGAACTGCTCGGCCCGGGCGCGGCTCTGCTCCAGCCGCCACCGGCGCACCTTCTCGTGGTCGCCGGAGAGCAGGATCTCCGGAACCTCCCATCCCCGGTGGACCGGCGGCCGCGTGTAGTGCGGGTACTCCGGCATCCCCTCCAGCACCTGACTGAAGGACTCCTCGGCGGCGCTGTCCTCGTGCCCGAGCGCTCCCGGCAGCTTCCGCATCAGCACGTCGGCGACGACCATCGCCGGCAGCTCGCCGCCGGCGAGCACATATCGCCCGATCGAAATCTCGTCATCGGCAAGGTGCTGATGCACCCGATCGTCAAACCCCTCATACCGACCGCAAAGCAACGCCACATGCGGCTCCCGCGTCAGCTCGTCGGCGATCGCGTCGTTCAGCAACGGCCCCGTCGGCGAAAGCAAGACGACCCGCGGCTTCTCGTTGGGATAAGCCGCCTGCAACGCCGCATCCACCACGTCGACCCGCAACACCATCCCCGCCCCACCCCCATAAGGCGAATCGTCCACCTGCCCCGCCGTCAGCGGCGTCGTCTCCCGATAATCGAAGAACCGCAGCTCATTCCCCTTGGCGATCGCGTTCTGCACCGACCTCTGGCCGCGAAACCAGTCGAACGCCTCGGGGAACAGGGTGAAGATGTCCAGCTTCATCGCGTCACCGGTTCGATCGGTGGGATATCCAGCTTCATGAGCCTGAGCGCTCCTGTCGGCGGGGTCGGGCCAGGGGTGAAGCGTCTTGTACTTTTTCGCGACCGGCGACCTCGAACGGCCGCAGGCGCCCCTCGAAAAAGTTAAGCGAAACCCCTGGCCCGACCCCGCCCACCGGAATCTCAGTCAAGAATGTCGACGATGACCCGCCGATCGATCCGCACCGCGGCCGCCTTGGCAATAGTCCGAATCGCGTTCGCCACCCGCCCCCCTTTGCCGATCACCCGCCCCAGATCGTCATCGGCGACGGTCACCTCGTAGACCAGGTCGCCGTCCTCTTCCAGCTCCTCGACGACGACCGCGCTCGGGTCCTCGACGAGCGCCTTGACGAGGAACTCGATCAGCTCGGTCACCGACCTCGCCCGCCTAGCTGCCGGAGGCGGCGATGCCCTTGGTGCGCAGCAGCCCGGCGACCGTCTCCGAGGGCTGGGCGCCGTGCTCGAGCCAGTGGCGCGCGCGCTCCTCGTCGAACTCGATCAGCGAGGGCTCGGTCTGCGGGTTGTACTGGCCGATCGTCTCGATCGTGCGACCGTCACGCGGTGAGCGTTTGTCGGCGACGACGATCCGCCAGATCGGGTTCTTCTTCGAACCCACCCTTCTAAGTCTGATTCTGACTGCCATAGGCCGGGGCAGGTTACAGGACTAGCGCCTGCGGATCTTCGGTCGCGGCGCCTCGCCGCTCATCTGCGCCAGCTGCTGCATGTCGGGCATCTTGCCGCCGACCATCGAGCGCATCATCTTGCGCATCTGGTCGAACTGCTTGATCAGCTGCTTGACCTGCTGCACTTTCGTCCCCGAGCCGTTGGCGATGCGTTTGCGGCGTGAGCCGTTGATCAGGTCCGGGTTCGCCCGCTCGGCCGGGGTCATCGAGAGGATGATCGCCTCGACGCGGTCGAGCTCGCCCTCGTCGATGTCGGCGTTCTTCAGCTGTTTCATCGCCCCCATCCCCGGCAGCATCCCGATCAGGCCGCTGAGCGGGCCCATCTTCCGCACCTGACGCATCTGCGGTGAGGAAGTCCTCGAGCGTGAACTGGTCCTTTTCGAGTTTCTTCTGCAGGTCCTGGGCGTCCTTCTCGTCGACCTGCTGCTCGGCTTTCTCGATCAGGCTGAGGACGTCGCCCATGCCGAGGATCCGCTGCGCCATGCGGTCGGGGTGGAACTTCTCGAAGTCCTCGAGCTTCTCGCCGGTGGAGGCGAAGAGGATCGGCTTGCCGGTGACGGCGTTGACCGAGAGCGCGGCGCCGCCGCGGGCATCGCCGTCGAGCTTGGTCATCACCACGCCGTCGAACTCGGCCGCCTCGGCGAAGGACTCGGCGACGCCGACGGCGTCCTGGCCGGTCATCGCGTCGACGACCAGGAGTACGTCGTGGGGCTTGGTCTTCCTGCGGATCCGGGAAAGCTCCTCCATCAGCTCCTCGTCGATGTGGAGGCGGCCGGCGGTGTCGACGATCAGCACGTCGCGGCGCTCCTCGCGCGCGCGCTGCAGCGCCCAATCGGCGATATCGACCGGGTCGGCGTCGGTTCCCTGCTGATAGACGTGGGCGCCGGCGCGCTTGCCGACCGTGACCAGCTGCTCGACGGCGGCGGGACGGTAGACGTCGCAGGCGGCGAGCGCCACGTCCTTGCCTTCCTTGCCGAAGAACTGGGCGAGCTTGGCGCAGGCGGTGGTCTTGCCCGAGCCCTGCAGGCCGGCCATCAGGATCACGGTCGGGCCGCTGGAGGCCATCGCCAGCTCGCGCCCGCTGCCCCCCATCAGCCCCGCCAGCTCCTCGTTGACGATCTTGACCACGTGCTGGCCGGGGTCGAGGCTCTCCAGCACCTCGTCGCCGAGGCAGCGCTCCTTCACCGTCTTCGTGAACGATTTGACGACCTTGAAGTTGACGTCGGCCTCGAGCAGCGCGAGCCGGATCTCGCGCATCGCCGCGTCGACGTCGGACTCGCTCAGCTTGCCGCGCGAGCGGACGTCCGAAAGGGTCGCCTGGAGGCGGTCTGAGAGCTGGTCGAACACGGGGCCGCCCAGCTTAGAGGGCGGTGGGGGGAGGGATCCGGTGGTCCCGTGGGCGAATTCAGTCGCGCGCCCTTCGGGCGCGGCTCCGGATGTTGCTGCGCGCCTATGGCGCG
Source organism: uncultured Thermoleophilia bacterium (assembly GCA_963720455.1). Lineage (GTDB taxonomy): Bacteria > Actinomycetota > Thermoleophilia > Solirubrobacterales > 70-9 > VAYN01. Next base: position 1,123,138 of record OY970392.1, read on the forward strand.
CAGGGAATCAGATTGCATATCGCCGCCTTCGGCGACATTCGCCCACGGGACCACCGGATCCCTCCCACAACACTCAGCTCAGGACGGCGATACTCAGCTCCAGGACGGCCGAGGGTCCGAAAGCTGAACTGCTGCTGCAAACAGCGGGGTGAGGGTGAGTTGCTTCGGCGCCCAGAGTTAGCTGCTTCAAACCTCGATGAGCGCTCGTTGGGAGGGTGGTGGTACCCCTCCCCGGGAATGTCGCCGAAGGCGGCGATATGCAATCTGTCCATTGCGCGACCTTTAGGTCGCGCTCCAACATCCGGAGCGACGCGCCCATAGGGCGCGGAGCGACAAATTCACGGGGAGGGGTACCACCACCCTCCCCCACGACTACTCAGCGAGCAACGCAGCCGCGTACTCGGCGGGATCGAAGGGCCGCAGATCCTCGAGCGTCTCGCCCACCCCGATCAGCTTCACCGGGATCCCAAGGTCGGACGCGATCGCCAGCGCGATCCCGCCCTTGGCGGTCCCGTCGAGCTTGGTCAGGACCACGCCGTCGACCTCGACCGCTTCGGAGAAGACCTTGGCCTGGCGCAGCCCGTTCTGGCCGGTCGTGGCGTCGATCGAGATCAGCGTCTCGTGCGGCGCCTCGGGAATCTGCTTGGCGATCACCCGCCGCACCTTGGCCAGCTCCTCCATCAGGTTGTCCTGGGTGTGGAGGCGGCCGGCGGTGTCGACGATGACCACGTCGGCGCCGCGGGCGCGGGCGGCGGAGATCGCGTCGAAGGCGACGCGCCGGGGTCGGCGCCTTCCTCGCCGCGGATCAGTTCGGCGCCCGCCCGCTGCGCCCACTCGGCCAGCTGCTCGGCGGCGGCGGCACGGTAGGTGTCGGCGGCGGCGAGGATCACCGAGAGGCCCATCTCCTTGCTCAGGTGCCAGGCGACCTTGCCGATCGTCGTCGTCTTGCCGGTGCCGTTGACGCCGACCATCATCAGCACCGCCGGCTCGCCGCTGAGGTCGATCGGCGCGCGGCCGGTGGCGGCGACCTCGGCGAGGATCTCGATCAGGCGGTCGCGGACGGCGGCGCCGTCGGCGGGGACGGTGCCGGACTCGACCTCGTGCTCGAGCCGCTCGACCACGGCGGCGGTGGTCGGCGCGCCGGCGTCGGCGAGGATCAGCGCCTCCTCCAGCCGCTCCCAGGTCTCCTCGTCGATGCGGTCGAAGAGGCTGGCCGAGATCTCCTCGGTCAGCGCCTGGCGGCTTTTCGAGAGGCTCTCGCGCAGGCGCTTGAAGACGCCGCGGCGCTCGGGCTCGGGCTCAGCCTCCGCCGAGGCGTTCGCGCTCGCGCGCGAACCGAGGTCGATCATCTCCTGCCAGCTCGTTGCCATCGGTGGCCGGGGAGGCTACCTGCGCCGCCGCCTGCTTCAGCTCGTCGACGGCGGCCGCGAGGTGGGTCGACGAGCCGCTCGGCGTCGGGCAGCGCGTCTGGGTCGGCCAGCAGGCCCGAAGCCGACCTGGCCGTTGTAGCTGAGGATCGCGATCGCCAGCGCGTGGCGGCGGGCGAGGAAGCCGATCGGGTAGACCGCGGTCAGCTCGCGGCCGAGCACGTAGAAGGGGACCTGCGGGCCGGGGAAGTTCGTGACCAGCAGGTTGAAGAGCCGGGTCGAGAAGTTGATCGCCGCGGTCGGCGCCAGCAGGACCGGCGGCGCGAAGTCGCGGAACCAGTCGTTGAGGCCCCAGATCGCCTCCGCGCCGAGCGGCTGCTTGGAGGCCTTGAGCGCGTCCATCGCGGCGCTGACGGCGGCGAGCCGCTCGGCCGGGTCCTCGATCCCGACCGGCAGCGGGCCCCGCATCGCGGTCAGCTTGTTGCCGAGCTCGCCGTGCTCGTTTTCGGTCCGGATCGAGACCGGGACCAGCGCCTTCAGCTCGAGCCCGTCGACGGCGAGTCCCGCGTTCGAGCAGCCAGCGCCGCAGGGCGCCGGCGACGACCGCCAGGGTGACGTCGTTGACGGTGCCGCCGAGCGCGTTCTTGACGTGCTTGAAGTCGGCCAGGCTGAAATTGGCCCAACCAGAAGCTCCGGTCCGGCCCGATCTCGGTGTTGAAGGGGACCTTCGGCGCCGGCCGGACCAGGTTCCAGGTCACCTCCCAGAGGCCGGTGAACCCGTCCGCGGCGCGCTTGCGCGCCCGCTTCGGGTCCCGTGCGGCGCGGCGCAGCCAGCGGGCGAGGCGGGCCAGCGTGGCGCCGACCCCGGTGGCCGCCGCGCCCGAGCAGGCCGATCCTCGACGGGGCCCGGGCGGGTTCCCAGGGCGCCTCCTCGCGGGCCGGCTCGGTCTTCGGCTCGGCGTCGAAGAGCAGCATGCCGATGTCGACCGCGGAGATTCCGTCGGCCATCGCGTGGTGGGTCTTGTAGACGATCCCGAAGCGATCGTCTTCGAAGCCCTCGACCAGAATCAGTTCCCAGAGCGGTTTCGAGCGGTCGAGCGGCGGCGCCAGCAGCTCGCCGACCAGGTCGCGGAACTGGCCCTCGCTTCCCGGCGCCGGCAGCGAGGCGCGGCGCACGTGCCGGTGGATGTCGAAGTCCGGGTAGTCGACCCAGAACGGCGTGCCCAGGCCGAGCGGCGGGTACAGGAGCCGCTGGCGCAGCCGCGGCAGCTGGTGCACGCGGCTGCGGATGTGGGCGAGGAAGTCCTCCGCGTCGGGGGCGCTGCCCTCGCACATCAGCAGGGCGCCGATCGCCATGTGCCCGTTTGCTTTCTCGTTGGCCAGAAACGACGTGTCGAACGACGTCAGCCTGTCCATGTGGCGCTGTGCCATCGCAACCCTCCCAAGGCGAGGGTACTGGCTGCGCTCGCCCCTGCCTGTTTGCGGGAATGTTGTGCTCAGGCTACGGCTGAGAGGGTGCCGCATCCGCCCTCTTCGTCCTCGGCCTCGCTCGCCGCCCACTTCGCGGGGCAGGCGACGCGAGACGACCTTGGTGACGCCGTCGCCGCCCATGCTCACCCCGTAGAGGACGTCGGCGGCGTCCATCGTCCGTTTCTGGTGGGTGACGATGACGAACTGGGCGCGATCGGAGAAGCGCCGGATCAGCTGCAGGAAGCGGTCGATGTTGGCGTCGTCGAGCGCGGCCTCGACCTCGTCGAGGATGTAGAAGGGGCAGGGCCGGGCGAGGAAGACGGCGAAGACGAAGGCCAGCGCGACCAGCGACTTCTCGCCGCCGGAGAGCAGCGAGAGCTTGCGGGTCGACTTGCCGGCCGGGGTGACCTCGATCTCGACCCCGAGCTCCTCGCGCTCTTCTTCCTCCTCCTCGGGCTCGGGCTCGGCATCGTCGCTCGGAGCCTCCTGCTCGCCCGCGGGCCGCTCCTCGTCGCGGACCGGCCGCAGGGCCGACCCGGCGCAGGACGCCGCGGCCGCCCGGGAAGAGGTGCTCGACCATCTCCTCGAAGTTCCTCGCGGTGGCGTCGAAGGTCTGCTCGAAGGCGCGCTCGATCTCGCCGTCGATGTCGCGGATCAGCGTCTCCAGCTCGCGCATCGCCCGCTCGGTGTCCTCGCGCTGGGCCTGCAGGCCCTCGACGTGCTCGCGGGCCTCGTCGTACTCGCGCTCGGCCAGGGGGTTGACCGGGCCGATCTGCGCGCGACGGCGCTCGAGGCGCTCGAGCCGGCGGTCGATCTCGGCCCGCTCCTCCTCGCTCATCGCCTGCTCGGCGGCGGGCACCTCCTCGCCGAGCCGCTCGGCGATCGCGGCCAGCTCCCGCTCGGCCTCGGCGCGGCGGTCGCCGAGGTGCGCGGCCTCGACCTCGGCTTTGGTCAGCTCGTCGGCGACCGCGGACATCTCGGCCTGCAGCTCGAACTCCTGCTGCGAGCAGGCGCGCAGCTCCTCGGCGATCTCATCGCCGTCGTCCTCGCCGCCGAGCACCCTGCCCTCGGTGCGCTCGACCCGGGCGCGGATCGCCGCGCCGACGCCCTCGATCGCCGCCAGCGCGGCGCGGGCGTCGTCGAGCAGCGCCTCGCCGTCGGCGACCCGTTTGCGCAGCGCCTCGCGGTGGCGCTCGCCCAGCAGGCCCTCGGCGCGGCGGGCGTGGCGGGAGGCGCGCTCGGCACCGCCGCGGACGTCGCCGAGCGCCGACTCGCGGGCGGACTCGGCGGCGGCGTCGGAGCGCGGCGATCGGCGAGGCCCTCGACCGCGGCGTCGAGGCCGGCGCCGATCTCGCCCAGCTCCTCCTCGAGCTTGCGGGCGCGCTCGGCCGGGGCGCCGCCGGCGCCGACGTCCAGGGTCAGCGGGCCGAGCTCGGCCCGCAGCGACTCCAGCCGCGCCTCCAGCTCGGTCTCGCGGCTGGAGAGGCTGGCGGCGCGGACGGCGATCCGCTCCTGCTCGCCGCGCAGCTTCGTCAGCAGGCCCCAGGCCTGGGTGCGCTCGCGGTCGCGGGCGGCGAAGCGCTCCTCGGCCTCGCGACGGCGCTTGCCGACCGCGGCCAGCCGCTCCTCGATCTCGGCCCTCGCTCGCCCGCGCTTTCGCCGCCGCCTTCTCGGCCGCCGCCGCCCGGTCGGCGCCGAAGCGCAGCTCCTCGGAGACGATCTGGCCGCGCAGGCCCAGCTCCTCGCGCTCGATCCGGGCGCCCAGCTCGGCCGCCTGCGCCTGGCGCTTCAGCGGCCGCAGCCGCGCCCGCGCCTCGCGCTCGACGTCGAGCGCGCGGTCGAGGTTGTCGCGGGCGGCGCGCAGCTTCAGCTCGGCCCGGCGGCGCCGCTTGCGGTGCTTGCCGAGCCCGGCGGCCTCCTCGATCAGGAGGCGCCGCTCGCGCGGCTTGGAGTGGACGATCGTCTCCACCCGGCCCTGGGAGATCACCGAGTGCATCTCGCGACCGAGGTTGGTGTCGGAAAGGACGTCGGTGACGTCGGCGAGGCGGCAGCGGGCGCCGTTGAGGCGGTAGACGCCATCGCCGGAGCGGTCGAGCCGGCGCTGCACGGCGATCTCGGAGAACTCGGTCGCGGCGCGGCCGTCGGAGTTGTCGATCACGACCTCGACCTCGGCGGCGCGGCGCTGGCCGACCCCCTTGCCGCCGGCGGAGATCACGTCCTGCATCGAGGCACCGCGGATCGCGCCGGGGCTCTGCTCGCCCAGCGCCCAGAGCACAGCGTCGGTGATGTTCGACTTGCCGGAGCCGTTGGGGCCGACGATCACGCTGACGCCGGGCGAGAACTCGAGGCTCACCCGCTCGGGGAACGACTTGAACCCCTTCATCGTGATCGATCTCAGATACATGTACGTGCTCTCGTTGCTGCGACGCCTAGGCTCGCGATCGAGTCGGACGCGACCGTGGCCACCCGGCTAACCACCGAGCTGCTTTAAGGGCCTGCTCGGCCGCGACCTGCTCGGCCGCCTTCTTGCTCCGTCCCACGCCGCCCCCGACGCGCTCGGAATCGACGATCGCCTCTACCTCGAAGATGCGTCTGTGCGGGGGGCCGGTGGCGGCGATCACCTCGTAGGTTACGCGCGCCCCGCGGCGGGCGAGCAGCTCCTGCAGCGCCGACTTGAAATCGATCCTGGTCTCCGCGGCATGCTCGATCCGCGGCTCGAAGGCGGCGGCGACGGCGACGGCGGTGCGCTCGAAGCCGAAGGCCACGTAACAGGCGCCGATCAGCGCCTCGGTCGCCTCCGGCAGCGGCCGCTCGCCGTCGAGCAGGACCTCGGCCGGGATCGCGCCTGTGAACTCCTCCGGCTCGTTCGCCCGCAACATCTCCGGAACGCCGAGCCGGCGCCCGACCTCGGCACAGGAGACGCCGCTGACCGCCTGGTTGTGCACCTTGGTCAGGCCACCGGAGGCGAGCTCGTCGAAGCGCTCGAAGAGGTCGGTGGCGACGGCGAGCCCGAGCACGCTGTCGCCGAGGAAGGCGAGGCGCTCGTAGGAGTCGATGCGGCGCTCGGTCCAGGAGGAGTGGGTGAGGGCTTGCCGGCGCAGCTCGGTGGGCAGCGCCTCGATCATGACCGAGAGGGCCGCGACCGCCGGCTCGGGCTTCGCCGTCACCCTAAGCCGGAGCGTGCTCGACCACGAACCCGACCGCATCGCCGACGGTCTCGATCCGCGATGCCTGCTCCTCGGAGACGCTGATGCCGTAGCGATCCTCCAGCTCCATCACCAGCTCGTAGAGGTCGAGCGAGTCGGCGTCGAGGTCCTCCTTGAAGCGGGTCCCCTCGCCGATCCTCTCGATGTCGACCTCGAGCTCCTCGGCCAGGTGCTCGCGGACGAGGGCCAAGACTTCGTCGCGCTTCATCCCACCCTTCCTATCACGAGCCCTCCCCGGCCGCGAGCGCCCCGCGCCCGGCGCCGCCTTCGCGCAGCAGCGCCGCGGTTCGCCCGACGGCGTCGACCTCGGCGCAGCGCGCCGCCAGGCGCACGGCGTTGGCGATGCCCTCGGCACCGGAGCTGCCGTGGCCGACGACGGCGATGCCGCGCAGGCCGAGCAGGATCGCGCCGCCGGTGGTGTCGGGGTGCAGCTCGCGCCGCAGCCCGCCCAGGGCCGGCTTCAGCAGCAGCCCGCCGAGGAGCGAGATCGGGTTGGAGCGGGCGGCGTCGCCGACGGCGCCGGCGACGGTCTTCGCCGTCCCCTCCATCAGCTTCAGGGCGACGTTGCCGGTGAAGCCGTCGGTGACGACGACGTCGGCGGTGCCGGCGGGGAGGTCGCGGCCCTCGACGTTGCCGGCGAACTCGATCCCGGGCGCCGCGGAGAGCACGTGGTGGGCCTCCACGACCTCCCCGCGCCCCTTGCCCGCCTCCTCGCCGACCGTGAGCAGGCCGACGCTCGGATTCTCCACCTCGAGGACGGCGGCGCTGAACGCGGCACCGAGGAAGGCGAACTGGACCAGGTGCTGGGCGCGGACCTCGACGTTGGCGCCGACGTCGAGGAAGAGCACCTGTTTCCCGGGAACGGGCAGCTGCACGGCCAGCGCCGGGCGCTGGACGCCCTTGAGGCGTCGCAGCCCGAAGGTCGCCGCGGCCATCGTCGCCCCGGTCGAGCCGGGACTGACCATCGCATCGGCTCCGTCTTCGGCGACGTCGCGGGCGGCGCGCACCACCGAGGCCTCCGGCTTCGAGCGGACCGCCGGCACCGGGTCCTCGTCGTTGCCGATCCACTCCTGCGTCGGGACGACCTCGACCCCCTCGACGCGGTCGAGGCCGAGGCTGCGCTCCGGGCCGAAGACGCGCACCCGGATCCCGTCGGCTGCCGCCAGCCGCGCTCCCTCCGCGAGTACGTCGAAGCCCTGCTCAGCGCCGTAGCCGTCGAGGGCAACGGTGACGCCGCGCCCAGGCGCCACGGCTACTCGGAGTCGGTGGCGCCAGTCGCCGGAGCCTCGGCGACTTTGTGAACGACGACCTCGCGCCCGGCGTAGGTGCCGCAATTCGGACACACCCGGTGCGGCAGCCGCGGCTTGTGACAACGCGGGCAGCTGTTCAAAGTCGCCTTTCCAGCTTTGTGATTCGCCCGTCGCTTATCGCGACGAGCGCTTGAGGTTCTCTTCTTCGGGACGGCCATCGGACGGGCATGGTAGCGGCCGGGGGCTCTGCCGCGTGCTGAGAGAGGGACACCCCTCCGAACGGCTTGTACTTCTCGGTCACCAGCAATCTCGGATGGCCGCAGGCAATCCACCCGAGCAAGTTGAGAGAGGAGGGGTGTCCCTCTCTCAGTACGCGGCTCTCACTACGGCTAGGTCTCCGGATTGCCAGGCGATCTCGCCCTCGCACCAGTCGACGAGGTCATCCAGCTGCTTTTCCCTGAAGACGTCACCGATCACGAGCGCGCGCGCCTGGCCTTTGACCTGGCGACAGAGGTTCTGCTTCTGCTCGTCGTTCAGCTGGTTGACCGAGAGGACCGAGATGACCAGGTCCCAGGGACCGTCGGGAAGTGGGTCCTCCATGCGAGCGAGCTGAACGTCGTCGTAGGTCTGGCGGGCGCGGAAGACCATGTCGGGGCTGGCGTCGAGGCCGACCACCCAGGCGTCGGGATGGGCCTCGATCAGGCGCCGGGTCGTCTCTCCCGTCCCCATCCCGAGCTCCAACACGCGCTCGGGCCGCGAGGGGATCGCCGCCACGGCCTGGTCCTGGAGCTCGTCGTAGCCGGGTATCTCGGCACGGATCCGCTCCAGGTAGACCTCGGGTTTCCAGTCGAATCGATCCATTTCGTAACCTCGTCGGAGGAGTCATCGTAAGCCCGTCCCCAGCGGAGGTTTGCTCATGTCCAAAGCGCGCACGACGACCATCGACCTGGCGCGCCTCTCGCTGTCCTTCGGCGAGGGGAAGCGGCTGGACCTGCCGGTCGAGCTGGAGCCCTTCGAGCTGGGCGGTCAGACCTACCTCGCCAGCCCCGCCGCGCCCACCGTCCACCTCGACGTCTCCCGGCCCAGCGGCGGCTACGCCTTCCGCGCCCGGTTCCCGGTCCATCTCGAGGGTCCCTGCATCCGCTGCCTCGAGCCGGGCGCGCTCGACCTCGAGGTGGAGGCGCGCGAGGTCGACCAGGCCGCGACCGAGGACGAGGAGCTGCGCAGCCCCTACGTCGTCGAGGACGAGCTCGACCTCGGCCGCTGGGCCCACGACGCGACCCTGCTCGCCCTTCCCACCCGCTTCCTCTGCCGCCCCGACTGCGCCGGCCTCTGCCCCACCTGCGGCGAGTCCCTCAACGACGCCGACCCCACCGACCACGACCACGAGCAGCCCATAGACCCCCGCTGGTCCGCCCTCAAGGACCTGAAGCTCGAATAGGTCTTGGGGGAGACCTGGGCGCCATGTCGACTTTGTTGCCCTATGAGCAACAAAGTCGACAGCCCGGACCTCGCGGTCGCGCGTATCGCGCGTCGGCAGCATGGGGTGATCTCTACCAAGCAACTCGTCGATGCAGGAATCGGTCGCAGTGCCGCTTCACGACGGAGTCGCAACGGGCGGCTTCACCGGGTCCACCAGGGCGTATACGCAGTCGGACACGAAGCACCCTCGTGGCTGGGTCGCTGGATGGCCGCCGTCCTTGCCTGCGGGGAGGGCGCGGTCCTCAGCCACCTGAGTGCAGCCCATCTTTGGCGCTTGCTCGAGCCTCGTCGCGGGTCGATCCACGTTTCAGTGCCGAGCACTGCGGGACGCGCCCGTCGTCGCGGCATCGTTGTTCACCGCTACCCAGCCCTACAGTCGACAGCATTCACCGAAGAGCGGGGCATCCCCGTGACGACGCCCGCCAAAACGCTCGGCGACCTGAAAGGCGTGATCCTCCCCGCCCAGCATCGCCGAGCGATCAGACAGGCGGAGGTGCTTGGCCTGAAGACCGGCCTGGCGACGGCCGAGCCGACGCGGAGCGAGCTAGAGCATCTCTTCCTGCGGCTCTGCGAAGAACACCACGTTCCGCGGCCCGAGGTCAACGTCCGGGTCGGCCCTTTCGAGGTCGACTTCCTCTGGCGCGCCCAGCGCCTGATCGTCGAAACCAACGGCTACCGCTACCACCGCGGCTCCCAGGCCTTCGAGGACGACCACGCCCGCGACCTCGACCTCCACACCCTCGGCTACGACGTCCGCCACTTCTCCTACCGGCAGGTCACAGCGACCCCGCAAAGCGTCGCCGCAGCAGTCAGCCAGGCCCTGCGGTGCTAGTCACGGATACCGCCAAGGAACGCGCCGGAAACGACGCGCAGAGCCCAACCCATCTAGCCGCAAAGGCTCGTTGGGGGCGGGCGGTGTGCCCCTCCCGCAAGCGGCGCTACGTTTTCGCCCAGCGCAATCTCGGACGGCCCCCTACACCCCGGGCGAAAACGACAGCGCAGCGGGAGGGGCACACCGCCCGCCCCACACCCAGCCGACTAAGGCTGCTCGTCCAGCTCAGCGACCGGCTGTTCGTCCTCGCGGCCGGCGAGACGATCGCGGCCACGCTGCACGGCGGCGAGGAACTTCTGCAGGTTGACTTCGAGCGTGTTGAGGATCTCGTCGGCGTAGTCCTCGGCGCCGAGGCGGATTTCACGCTCGCGGGTGCGGGCGTCCTCGACGATCTCGTCGGCGGCACGCTCGGCCTGCTTGGTGACCTCCTCGTCGGAGATCAGCCGGGCCTGCTGCTCGCGGGCCTCGCGGACGATCCGCTCGGCCTCGCGTTTGGCCTCGGCGAGCATCTCCTGGCGCTCCTTGACGATCCAGCGCGCCTGCTTGATCTCCTCGGGGATCGTCGCGCGCATCTGGTCGAGGAGGTCGTAGATCTCCTCGCGGTCCACACGCACCTGATCCGTCAGCGGGACGGGTCGGGCGTTGTGGACGACGTCGTCCAGCTTGTCTATGAGAACGAGTACGTCCATTTGCAGGGTCGTAAGCCTACGTGTATGCGGGGTCTTTGGTGAAGATGCCGTTATCCGGGCCGTCTTTTTGCAAGCCGTCTCCCAAAAGGGACGAGACAGCGACGGGAAGCCTACCTGTCGTCCAGGCGGTCAGCCAGCGCGGCCGCGACCGGCGCCGGAACGAGGTCGGAGACGTCGCCGCCGAAGGTCGCCATCTCCTTCACCCCGGTCGAGGACAGGAAGCTGTAGTGGGGCGAGGCGATCACGTAGATGCTCTCGATCCCGGGGTCGAGCTTGCGGTTGAGCTGGGCCATCTCGAACTCGTACTCGAAGTCGGAGATCGCCCGCAGGCCCTTGACGATCGCCTTGGCGCCGTTGTCGCGGGCGAACTCGACCAGCAGGGTGGCGAAGATCTGCACCTCGACGTTGGGCAACTCAGCGGTGGCCTCGGTGATGAAGTCACGGCGCTCCTCGGGGTTGAAGAGCGTCTTCTGCTTGCGCACCGGATTGCCGACGACGCCGACCACGACCCGCTCGAAGACGTTCGCCGTGCGGGTGATGATGTCGATGTGCCCGTTGGTGACCGGGTCGTAGCTGCCCGGGCAGACGACGGTGCCGTTGCGCTTGCTCACTTCGCCACCTCCGCGTAGAAGGAGACGTCGGCGGCGCCGTAGCGGCGCTGGCGCAGCCGCTCCAGCGAGTCGATCCGCAGCGGCTTGCCGGCGCCGCTCTCGACGACGGCGCGCCCGCCCGCGGCGAGCAACTGGGGGAGGTGGGTATTCAGATCCTGGGTCACGCGGTCGGCGAGTCTATAAGGGGCATCGACGAAGACGAGGTCGAACTCCCCCGCCGCAGGGCCATCCGGAACCTGGCCCAGCCAGCGACCGACGTCGGCGCGGACCAGCTCCGTCCTCTCCCCCAGCCCGAGGCGCTGCACGTTGCCGAGCGCGGGCCGGGTGTCGCGATCGACGAGCAGGGCGGTAGCCGCGCCGCGAGAGAGCGCCTCGATCGCCAGCGCCCCGGTGCCGCAGTAGAGGTCGAGGACGCGGGCGCCATGGACCCGCTCCCCCAGCGCGGAGAAGATCGCCTCGCGAACGCGGTCTGAGGTCGGCCGCACCTTCCAACCGCGCGGGGCGACCAGGCGCTGGCCTTTGAGATCTCCGGCGATCACCCTCATGGCTTCATCAGAGGGGGATCGGGTCGGCGGCGCCGGCGCCGAAGCGGTCGCGGGCGGCATCCAGCAGGGGGCCGAGGGCCGGGTCGGCGAGCGAGCCGTGGCGGCGCAGCAGCGCCAGCACCTCCTCACGGGCCGCGAAAAGGGTCGGCGTGTCCTCCGGCAGCTCGGCAACCGCGAAGCGCGGCAGGCCGCTCTGGCGAGTGCCGAGGATCTCGCCCTCGCCGCGCAGGCTGAGATCGACCTCGGCCAGCTTGAAGCCGTCGCGCTCCTTCGCGACCGCCTGCAGCCGCCGCCGCGCCAACCCGCCGCCCTCTGCGGCGAACAGCAAGCACTGCGAGGCGTGCTCGCCGCGGCCGACGCGGCCGCGCAGCTGGTGCAACTGCGAGACCCCGAAACGCTCGGCGCCCTCGATCACCATCACGGTCGCATTGGCGACGTCGATCCCGACCTCGATCACGGTGGTCGCCACCAGCACGTCGGTCTCCCCCGCCGCGAAGGCGCGCATCGCCTCGGCCTTCGCCGCCGAGGGCATCTGGCCGTGCAGGACGCCGACCTCGAAGTCGCGCAGCTCTCCGGCCCGCAGCCGCTCGGCCTCGACCTCCGCCGCCTTGCCCGGCTGTTTCTCGGACTCCTCGACCAGCGGGCAGACGACGTAGGCCTGGCGGCCCTCGCGCAGCCGCTCGCGCAGGAAGTCGTAGGCGGCGGCGCGGCGGCCCTCCTCGACCAGCCAGGTCTCGACCGGCTGCCGGCCGGCCGGCAGTTCGTGCAGGGCGGTCGTGTCGAGATCGCCGTAGGCGGTCAGCGAGAGCGTGCGCGGGATCGGCGTCGCGGTCATGTGGAGGACGTGGGGCGCCATCCCCTCCACCCCCTTCGAGTCGAGGGCGCGGCGCTGCTCGACGCCGAAGCGGTGCTGCTCGTCGACGACGCAGAGCCCGAGGCGGGCGAAGCCGACGTCCGGCTCGATCAGGGCGTGGGTCCCCAAGATCAGTCCCAGCTCGCCGGAAGCGAGCTGGTCCAGGGCTCGCTTGCGGGTCGCGGCCGGCGTCGCGCCGGTCAGGAGCGCGAACGGCGTCGCGTCGGCCGCCAGCAACCGCCCCAGCGTGATCGCGTGCTGCTCGGCCAGCGTCTCGGTCGGCGCCATCAATGCCGCCTGATAGCCCGCTTCCAGCGCCCGCAGCATCGAGTAAAGAGCAACCACCGTCTTGCCGGACCCCACCTCTCCCATCAAAAGCCGCTGCATCGGCTCGCCGGAGTCGAGGTCGGCGTCGATCTCGTCAAACGCGGCGAGCTGGTCCTGGGTCGGCTCGAAGGGCAGTGATTCGAGCCAGGGGGCAACCCGGTCGCCGGGCTGCCCGAGGCGGGGCGCCGGCCGCGCGGTGCGATGGGTGCGCTTGCGCGTGGTCAGTAACGCCTGGTGCAGGAACAGCTCTTCGAAGGCGATCCGCTTCAGCGCCTCGTCCGCATCCTCAGGTTTCTCTGGAAAGTGCGCCGATCGAATCGCGTCGCCGATACCGGCCAGCCCCCGGCGCGCCCGCAGCTCCGCCGGTAGCCCCTCGATCGCGTTCGGCGCCCACTTGCACGCCTGCTCCGCCCAGCCCCTGATCCGCTGCGCTTTCAACGCCTCGGTGGCCGGGTGAACAGGCACCAGCTTCCCTCCCGCGGGTGGCGCGGGGGGAGGGGGGTCGAGGACGCCCTCGCCCGCAGCGCCCCCCTCCCCCCGCGACAGGACCCGCGGGCCGGAAGCCCCCTCCCCCTCGCCACCCCCGGCAGAGACGATCTCGTATTCGTTCACCCCGAAGCCACGCTTGGACAGCTTTCCGGTCAGCAAGAGCCGGGTGCCCGGAATGAGCTTGTCGGCAACCCACGGCTGGTTGAACCAAGTCGCCCTGATGTGTCCGGTGTCGTCTCCGACTTTAACGCTGGTGATGCTGAGCCCGCGTTTGCGGAAGGGTCTGGGCTTCGCCCCTAAGACCTCGACCAGGACAGTTCCCTGATCGCCGCTCTTGAGACTGGCGAGCGGTTGAATCGTGCGGTCCCGGTGGCCATGGGGAAACCGCAGCAAGACGTCGCCGACGGTGTGAATGCCGGCTTCCGCCGCTGCCTCCGCCAGCTTAGGCCCGACGCCGTCGAGTGCTTGGATTGCGACGTCGAGGGCGCTGGGACGCGGCCAGTGGACTGGGGCGCCGAGGAGGTCGGCGCGGCTGAGCTCGCGGGCGCCGGCGAAGGAGCGCACGGACGGCACTACTGGGCCGCGAGCAGCCACCACCAGCTGGGCTGACCCCCCTCGTGGGTCTCGATCTCGACCCCGTCGGGGACGTGGGTGTCGATCTCCTCGAGTGGGATCGGCGCCTCCTCACCGGCGATCACGGTGACTATCTCGGCCCCCTCGGCGAGGTGCTGGATCGTCGTCGAGAGGGTCGAGCCGGTGCCGCCCCAGGCGACGATCTCGCCGCTGGCGAAGCCGACCGCGTCGCCCTGCTTGAAGCGACCCTGGGCGTCGTCGCGGGCCGCCGGGGCGACGCCGCCGATCGCGACCCCCTCCAGCGCCGCCTCCAGCCTGCCGGCGTTCTCCTCCGCCGAGGCCGCGGGATCGAGCTCGACCAGCGCCAGCAGGCTCGCCTGCTGGGAGGTCGCCGCCACCACCCGGGCCGGCTTCTCGGAGAGCTCACAGGCCCGCTCGGCCGCCATCACCACGTTGGCGGAGCTGGGCAGGACCAGCACTTCCTCCGCGGGGACCCCGTGGATCCCGGCCAGCAGCTCATAGGTCGAGGGGTTGAGCGTCTCGCCACCGGGGACGACGTGGGCGCCGAGCCCGGCGAAGAGCCGTTCCAGGCCCTCCCCTGCGGCCACGGCGACGACCCCGGTCCGCCCCGCTTCCAGGCGCGCCGTGCGCTCGGCCATCTGCTCGCGCATGTCGGCGACGTCGAGGTTGGTCACCTCGCCGGCACCCTCGAACAGCGCCACCGCGGCCTCCGGGGTGTCGGTGTGGACGTGGACCTTGAGGGTCGCCTCGTCGCCGACGACCAGGACCGAGTCGCCCAGCCCCTCCAGCCGCGGCAGGAAGTCACGCGAGGAGAGGCCGCTGCCGGCGACGATGAAGTTCGTGCAGTAGCGGTAGCGGCTGTCCTCGTGGTGGGGCCGGCTCATCCGCGGCGCCTCGTGGTGGGGCACCTCGGGCAGCTCGGCGTCGTCGCCGCGCAGCCCCGCCACCACCCCGGCGAGGATCAGGACCAGGCCGTGCCCGCCGGCGTCGACGACGCCGGATTCGCGCAACACGTCGAGCTGCTCGGGCGTCCGCGCCACCGCCCGCTCGCCGTCGGCGATCGCGCGCTCCAGCACCTCGGCCAGGATCGCGTCCTGCTCGGTATCGCTGACGTCGCGACCGAGCCGCTGCTTGTCGGCCTCGAGGTGGGCGAGCTGACGGGTCAGCGAGTGCGCCATCTCGCGGAAGACGGTCAGCATCGTCCCCTCGGCCGGCTCGCGCACCGATTCGTAGGCGGCGTCGGCGGCGCGCGCGAACGAGGCGGCGACCAGGACCGGGTCGACCAGCTCTCCGGGGCGGCTGGCGAGCTCCTCGGCGGCGCCGCGGACGATCTGGCTGAGGATCACGCCCGAGTTGCCGCGGGCGCCCATCAGCGCCGCCCGCGCCAGCGCCTGCACCAGCTGGGTACGGCCGACCTCGTCGACCTCGAGCCCGTCGAGGTGGTCGAGTTCCTCCATCACGGCGCGCATCGTCATCGCCATGTTGTCGCCGGTGTCGCCGTCGGCGACCGGGAAGACGTTGAGGTCGTTGACCTCCTGGCGTCGCGCCTCCAGCGAGGCGTATGCGGACGTGATGACCCGTCGGAACCGGGCGATCGAGGGATCGGGCATCTGCAGGGGAATCTAGCCAGCCGCCGCGGACGCCGGGCGCCGACGGTCCGGCGTTGCTAGCGTGGCGCGCCGGATGCGACGCTTCGCCACCTGGTGCACCGGTCACCGCAAGACGGTGATCGCCGGCTGGATCGTGGCCCTGATCGGGGTCGGGATCGTCGCCGGCTCCGCTGGCTCCGACTTCAGCGAAAGCTTCAAGCTGCCGTCCTCGGACTCCCAGGAAGCTCTCGACCTGCTCGAAGAGCGCTTCCCGGCGCAGTCGGGAGAAACCACCCAGATCGTCTTCAAGGCGGACTCCGGCGTGGACTCGGCTCCGGCTCGCAAGCGGATGGAAGGCGTCTTCGCCACTGCGGAAAAGCTTCCCCATGTCAGCGAAGTCGCCAACCCCTACAGCGGCGACGGCGCCGCCGCGATCAGCGAGAACGGCAAGATCGCCTACGCGACGGTCCAGTACGACGTCACCAGCGAAAAGATCGACGAGGCGGACACCGAAAAGCTGGTCGATGCCGCCCGGAACGCCAACGACGACGGCCTCCGGGTCGAGCTCGGCGGCCAGCCGATCGAGGAAGTGCGGGCCGAAGAAGAAGCGGACATCTCCGGCTTCGTCGGCCTGCTGGCGGCGATCGTGATCCTACTGCTGACCTTTGGGTCGGTGGTGGCGATGGGGCTGCCGGTCGTCACCGCGCTGTTTGCGCTCGGAGTGGGGCTCAGCCTGGTCACGCTGGGAACGCACGTCTTCCCCACCGCCGAGTTCGCCCCACAGCTGGCGTTCATGATCGGCCTCGGCGTCGGCATCGACTACGCGCTGTTCATCCTCACCCGCTTCCGCAACGGCCTCGACGAGGGGCTGGAGCCACGGGCAGCTGCGATTGCCGCGATCGACACCGCCGGCCGCGCGGTGCTGTTCGCCGGCGTGACGGTGATCATCGCCCTGATGGGGATGATGCTGCTCGGCCTCTCCTTCCTCTACGGGGTGGCGATGGCGGCCGCGGTGACGGTGCTGTTCACGATGATCGCGGCGCTGACCCTGCTGCCGGCGCTGTTGACGATCGCCGGCCGCCGCGTCGACCGCCTACGCATCCCCGGCCTCGGCCGCTCTCCCTCGAACGCCGAAGACACCCGCTGGTTCCGCTGGAGCCGTGAGATCCAGCGACGACCGGTCGCCTCGGCGCTGCTCTCCGGCGGCCTGCTGCTGATCCTCTGCATCCCGACCCTGTCGCTGCGGCTCGGCTCCAACGACGCCGGCACCGACCCGGCCGGCTCGACCACGAAGGAAGCCTACGACCTGCTGGCCGAGGGCTTCGGGCCGGGCTTCAACGGCCCCTTCTCGATGGTCGCGGCGCTCCCGAGCAAGGGTGACGACGAAGGCCTGCTGCTCCTGCACAAGACGCTCGCGAACGAAGACGGCGTCGCGAAAGTCACGCCGATCATGTTCAACCCGGCCGAGAACACCGCCGTCTTCCAGGCCTACCCGACGACCTCGCCGCAGAGCGAGAAGACGACGGAACTGCTCGACCACATCCGCGACGACGTCATCCCCCCGATCGAGGGGAAGACGGACACCCAGCTTCACGTCGGCGGCATCACCGCGATTTTCGAGGACTTCGGCACCGCGATCGCCGACAAGCTGCCGCTCTTCATCGGCGTCGTCGTCCTGCTCTCGGCGCTGCTGCTGATGGCCGTCTTCCGCTCGGTCCTGGTGCCGCTGAAGGCGGTCGTGATGAACCTGCTCTCGATCGGCGCCGCCTTCGGCCTGATCGTCGCCGTCTTCCAGTGGGGTTGGGGTGCCAGCCTGATCGGCGTCGACAGCACCGGCCCGATCATCTCCTTCTTCCCGATCTTCCTCTTCTCGATCATCTTCGGGCTCTCGATGGACTACGAGGTCTTCCTGATGTCGCGGATCCACGAGGAGTGGGAGCACCGCAAGGACGCGACCGAAGCAGTGACTCGCGGCCTGGCGCTGACCGGCCGTGTCATCACCGCCGCCGCGGCGATCATGGTCACTGTCTTCGCCTCCTTCATGATCGGCGAAGACCGCATCATCAAACTCTTCGGCCTCGGCCTCGCCGCCGCCGTCTTCATCGACGCCGTGATCATCCGCTCGGTCCTCGTCCCGGCGATCATGCAGCTGTTCGGCGAGAAAGCCTGGTGGCTCCCGAGCTGGCTCGACCGCATCCTGCCGCGGCTCCACGTCGAGCCGGCCGAGGGCGACCCGGCCCCGACGGGCGAGCATCCTGTGGTCGCTTCGGCTGAGGCTGACTGAGCCAAGGCGAAACCAGGCGGTGGAGGGATGCCGATACCCCTCTCCGTGAATTGAGTCGCGCACCCTTCGGGTGCGGCTCCGGAACACGCTGCCCGCCTATGGCGGGCAGGAATCAGATTGCATATCGCGGCCTTCGGCCACATTCCCGCGGAGGGGTATCGGCATCTCTCAGCAGCAGCTCTCGGCCAGGCAAACGAACAGCCGCAGAGTACGGCCGCATGGCGCGCAGCTCCTCGCCGACCCGCCTTCCTTAGCTGAGAAAGCTTCCGCACCCTGAGCCGTACCGGTACTGCGTGTCGTGGGAGGGGTCCGGGTGTCCTCGATTCGAATGTGCGCGAATGCGCGCGATATGCAATCTGTCCATTGCGCGGCGAAGCCGCGCTCAGACATAGGAGCTAAGGCGCGATAGCGCCGTGCGACGAAATTCGAATCGAGGACACCCGGACCCCTCCGACAACGGGCAATCCGAGCTAGGCGGCCTTCGTGACCTTGTTCGACTTCAGACAGCGCGTACACACGTAGGTCCGCAGCGGCCGCCCGTTCTCCTGGATCCGGACCTTCTGCAGGTTCGGGTCGAAGCGCCGCTTGGTGGCGACCATCGAGTGGCTGCGGGACTGCCCGAAGGCCGGCCCCTTGCCGCAGCTGTGGCATACCTTGGCCATGAGGATCGTGGATGGTACAGGTCGCCGTCAGGCGTCGCGGACCTGCCACCGATACGGGTTGACCTGCTGTTTCAGCAGCGCCATGCGGGCGACGGTGAGGGCGGCGTTGCGACCCTGGTCGCGCCTGCCCCCGCCGGCCCGCGCCAGGGCCTGCTCCATCGTGTCGCAGGTGATCACGCCGAAGGCGCAGGGGACGCCCGTTTCCAGCTGCACGTCCTGGATGCCGCGGGCGGCCTCGGCGCAGACGAAGTCGTAGTGGTCGGTCTCGCCGCGGATCACGACGCCGAGGCAGGCGACGCCCGAGAAACGGCCGCTGGTGGCGTGCAGCTTGGCGGCAAAGGGCAGCTCGTAGGCGCCGGGGACGGAGACGTGGTCGACGCCGCCGACCGGCACCCCCGCCAGCTTGAAGCCCTGGTCGGCACCCTCCAGCAGGCGCAGAGCCAGATCCTCGTAGAAACGCCCGACCACGACAGCGAAGCGGAGCGGGGCCAGCGCCGCCTGCTCCTCTTCGCTGAACTCTTCCAGGAAGGCGCCCGCCTCAGCCATCGCCGTCCTCGCTGCTCTTCGCGTCGCGTTCCTCCTCGTCGCGGATCATCTCCTCGTCGAGCGCCAGGCCCTGGTGGTGCAGCGAGTGGCCCATCTTGTCGCGCTTGGCGCGCAGGTAGGCCTCGTTGTGCATGTTGGGGTCAGACTCGATCGGCACCTGCTCTGAGACCGAGAGCCCGTAGCCCTCGAGGCCGACGATCTTTTTCGGGTTGTTGGTGAGGATGCGGATGCTGGTCAGGCCGAGGTCGACGAGAATCTGGGCGCCGATGCCGTAGTCGCGCAGGTCGGCCGGCAGGCCGAGTTTGAGGTTGGCCTCGACCGTATCCGCTCCCTCCTCCTGCAGTTTGTAGGCACGCAGCTTGTTGAGCAGGCCGATTCCGCGGCCCTCCTGGGAGAGGTAGAGGAGGACACCCTGGCCCTCCTCCTCGATCATCGCCAGGGCCGAGGCGAGCTGCTCGCCGCAGTCGCAGCGCATGCTGTGGAAGACGTCGCCGGTGAGGCACTCGCTGTGGACGCGGACGAGCACGTCCTCGGCCCCGTCGACCTCGCCCTTGACCATCGCCACGTGGTGTTTGTCGTCGACCAGGGAGCGGTAGCCGACGGCGGTGAAGTCGCCGAAGGAGGTCGGCAGGGCGGTGTCGACCACCCGCTCAACCAGCTTCTCGGTGCGGCGCCGGTAGGCGATCAGCTCGGCGACGGTGATCATCTTCAGGCCGTGCTTCCGGCAATACGGGATCAGGTCGGGGACGCGGGCCATGGTGCCGTCGTCGTTCATCACCTCGCAGATGACCCCGGCCGGGGTGAGGCCGGCCAGCCGGGCGAGGTCGACGCTGGCCTCGGTGTGGCCGGTGCGCTCCAACACGCCGCCGTCTTTGGCCCGCAGCGGGAACATGTGGCCGGGGACGACGATGTCGCGCGGGCCCGACTCGGGGTCGATCGCAACCTGGATCGTGTGGGCGCGGTCGTGGGCGGAGATCCCGGTGCTGACGCCGGCCGCGGCCTCGATCGTGACCGTGAAGGCGGTCTGCAGGGGCGCCTCGTTCTTGGCCGCCATCAGTTTCAGCCCGAGCCGTTCGCAGCGCTCGGCGGTGAGGGCGATGCAGATCAGGCCGCGCGCCTCCTTGGCCATGAAGTTGACCGCCTCGGGGGTGGCGAACTGCGCCGCCATCACCAGGTCGCCCTCGTTCTCGCGGTCTTCGCCGTCGCAGACGACGACCATGCGGCCGCGGCGGATCTCCTCGATCGCCTCCTCGATTGTCGAGAACGGGCTCTCCCCCGCCTCGGTCAGCGCTCCTTCGGTCTCGGTCTCGGTCTTCTGAGTCACGCCTGCTCCTTTCCAGGGAATGGTGCCAGCAACCGCTCCACGTACTTGGCGACGATGTCGCACTCGACGTTCAGCTTGCTTCCGGGCTCGACATCGCCGAAGTTGGTCCGCTCCAGCGTCTCGGGGATCAGCGAGACCTCGGCCCAGCCCGGGCCGAGCTCGGCAACCGTAAGGCTGACCCCGCTGAGCGTGATCGAGCCCTTGTCGACGCAGTAGCGCAGCAGCTCCGGGCCGAGGGCAACGCGAACCCGGCGGGCGAAGCCGTCGTCCTCGACTGAGACGACCTCGCCGACGCCGTCGACGTGCCCCTGCACGATGTGGCCACCGAGGCGGTCCGAGGCCTGCATCGCCAGCTCGAGGTTGACCTCCTTGTTGCTCCAGACGTTCCCGATCGCGGTCATGGCAAGCGTCTGCTTCATCGCGTCGATCTCGAAGCCGGACGAGTGGACGGTAGTCGCGGTCAAGCAGACACCATTCACGGCGACAGAATCCCCCTGGCTGATCTCGGAGGCAAGGCAAGTCCCGATGGTGATTCGAGCGCCTTCGGCATTGCTCCGCATCGCGGTCACAGTCCCCACGTCCTGGATCAATCCAGTGAACACGTCACCACTCCTTGTACCTGGCGGTCACGAGGACATCCTCGCCTACCTGCTCCCGGGTCGAGTCGAGGGCAGATAGGCGCGCGGGTCCTGTCGCGGCGGCATCCCCCACGGTGCTCGGGGCTAGACGCCCCTCCGCGCCGCGGGGGACCCCCGCCACCGCGCCACCCGCGCGAGGATCCGCATCGGCTTGACCAAGGAGGACGGGGGCGATGAAGGTGCGGGATTCGTCGACCTGGTCCGCTGAGAGAAATGCGGCTGCAAGAGTGCGGCCGCCCTCTAGGAAGAGGCTGGTGATTTCGCGGCGGCCGAGGTTGGCGAGGGCGGAGGCGACGCGGTCGGCAGGGGTGGCACCGCTCGCGACTAGAAGCTCGGCGCCGGCCTCCCTGAGAAGCCGTAGCTCGCGCAGGGTCCGCGTCGGGTGCGGCGACGACCAGAACCGGGGACTGGTCCAAGCTGGCCAGCAGCTGGGAGTCGAGCGGGATGCGAGCCTCCGAGTCGAAGACGACGCGGATCGGCTGCCGGGCATCCGGGATACGGGCGGTGAGGAGCGGGTCGTCGGCGAGGACGGTGCCGATGCCGACGGCGATCGCGTCGGATTCGGCGCGCCAGCGGTGGACCCGGGTGCGGCTGGCCTCGCCGGAGATCCAGGGGGAGTCGCCCGGAGCAGTTGACGTGCGGCCGTCCAGTGACATCGCAAGCTTCAGGGTCACCAGTGGAAGGCCCGTCCGAGCGTGCTTGCGGAAGGCTTGATTGAGCAGACGCGCAGAAGCCGCCTCTGCTCCCGCGGCGAAGACGACCTCGACGCCGCCGTCGCGGAGGATTCCCGGGCCGCGGCCGGCGGCCTTCTCGCTGGGATCGTCGGAGGCGATCACGACACGAGTTATCCCTGCCTCCAAGATCGCCTCGACGCAGGGGGGCTGACGTCCCTCGTGCGCACACGGCTCCAAGGTCACGTACATCGTCGCCCCCGCCGGCTCCTCGCCCCGCTCAGCGCAATCCGCCAACGCGGCCCGCTCCGCATGCAGCCCACCCAACTCCGCATGAAACCCCTCACCGACCACCTCGCCGCCGCGCACCACAACAGCTCCGACCAGAGGATTTGGGCTCACTCTCCCGCGCCCGCCCTCAGCCAGCTCCAACGCCCGCTGTAGGTGGGCCTGATCCGCGCTTGTGAGCTGGGAATTCATCGACTGATTGACTCGTCAGTCAACCCATCTTACCGCTCGGCTCGCCAGCGATGCGCAGGCGATTCTCGCGCGGGTGGCGTCGTGGCGGGGGTCCCCCGCGGCGCGGAGGCGCGAATGCGCCGAGCACCGTGGGGGATGCCGCGACGACAGGACCCGCGCGCCACCACCACGAATACCCTGTTCGACGCCGCCATGAAGCTGATCATCCAGATCCCCTGCCTGAACGAGGAGGCCACCCTCCCCGCCACCATCGCCGACCTGCCGCGCCAGCTCGACGGCTTCGACGCGGTCGAGCTCCTGATCATCGACGACGGCTCGACCGACCGCACCGTCGAGGTCGCGCGCGAGCACGGGGTCGAGCACATCGTCCGCCTCACCAACAACAAGGGATTGGCGGCCGGGTTCCAGGCGGGGCTCGACGCCTGCCTCAAGCTCGGCGCCGACGTCGTCGTCAACACCGACGCCGACAACCAGTACCGCGGCGCCGACGTGGCGAAGCTGGTGGCGCCGGTCCTGGCCGGCGAGGCCGACATGGTCGTCGGCAACCGCCAGGTCTCCCAGATCGATCACTTCTCCGGCTCCAAGAAGGGGCTGCAGCGGCTCGGCAGCTGGGTCGTGCGGAGGCTCTCGGAGACCGAGATCACCGACACCACCTCCGGCTTCCGCGCCTACAACCGCGAGGCGGCGCTGCAGTTGCTGGTCGTCGACGACTTCACCTACACGCTGGAGAGCCTGATCCAGGCCGGCAAGATGCTGGTCGCGGTCGACGAGGTGACGATCGCGACCAACCCGCAGACCCGTGAGTCGCGGCTGGCCGACTCGACCGGCGCCTACGTGCGCCGCAACGGCCCGGCGATCCTGCGGATCTACGCCCGCTACGAGCCGCTGCGCGCCTTCGCCACCGCCGGGCTCGTCGTCCTACTGCTGGCGCTGGCGGCGTGGATGCCGTTCCTGGTCGACTGGATCTTCAACGGCGACTCCAGCGGCCACGT
Organism: uncultured Thermoleophilia bacterium; assembly: GCA_963720455.1. GTDB lineage: Bacteria > Actinomycetota > Thermoleophilia > Solirubrobacterales > 70-9 > VAYN01. The sequence goes on from OY970392.1 coordinate 1,146,039, forward strand.
CCAGTCGCTGATCCTCGGCGCCGTCCTCTTCATCGCCGCCGTGCAGCTGTTCGCGCTCGGGGTGATCGGCGACCTGCTGGCCGGCCAGCGGGTGATGACGCAGCGCGTCTTCGAGCGGGTGCGGCGGGTCGAGCTGGCGCTCGGGGTCGAGCCCTCGCACTACGAGCCCGGCGCGGAGCGGTGAGCGAGGCGGAGCCGAGGCGTCGCCCGCGTGGCGGCGAGACGGCGAGCTCGGCCGACTACGGCAAGACCGCGAGCTTCCTCGCGATCGGCGTCGGCCTCACCGGCCTCATCACCTACGCCTACTTCCTGATCGCCTCGCACGTCCTCTCCAAGCCCGATTACGGGCAGATCACGGTGCTCTGGTCGGCCGTCTTCATCACCATCTCGACCCTCTACCGCCCGGTCGAACAGCTTCTCTCGCGGCACATCTCCGAACGGCTGGTGAAGCGGGAACCGATCGCCCAGGAGATGCGGGTGGCGGCGACGATCCAGCTCGGCCTCGCGGTCTTCTTCGCGGTCGTCGCCCTGGCCTTGCGCGGGCCGATCCAGGACAACCTGCTGGAAGGGAACGAAACCCTCTACTGGGTCTTCTTCGGCGCCGTCCTCTTTTACGCCGCCAGCTACTTCGCCCGCGGCTTCCTCGCCGGGCAGCGCAGCTTCGGCACCTTCACGGCGCTGATCCTCTCCGAGTCGGTCTTCCGCACGTCCTTCGCGGTGCTGGTCGCGGTCGGGCTGCTCAGCGGCCAGTCGGCGGTGGCGATCGGGGTCGTCGCCGCGCCGAGCCTCTCGCTGTTGGTGGTGCCGCTGGCGTTCGCGCGACGGGCGAAACGCGAGGCCGCCGCCCCAGCGCCCGAGGAGGCCCCCGGCGAGGACTTCTCGATGCGGCATGGCAGCGGCTTCGCGGCGGCCGTGATGGTGATCATGTTCAGCGAACAGGCCTTCCTCAACGCCGGTCCGCTGATCACGCGCGGCCTACAGGGCGCGGCGGCGGCCGGGTTCATCTTCAACGTGCTGATGATCGCGCGGGCGCCGCTGCAGCTATTCCAGGCGGTCTCGACCAGCATCCTGCCCCACCTGACCAACCTCCACACGTCGACCGGCCCCGACAGCGAGCGTGAGTTCCACCGCTCCGTGCGCGGCGTCCTGCTCGGCGTCGCCGCATTCGCCGCCTTCACCGCGCTGGTCGTCCTGATCGCCGGCCCGCAGCTGATGCAGCTCGCCTTCAGCGACAAGTTCAGCTATGACCGCGCCGGGTTGCTGCTGACCACGCTCGGCATGGGGCTCTACCTCGGCTCGGTCACGCTCAACCAGGCCTGCCTGGCCCAGGGGCAGGTGCGGCGCGCCGCCGCCCGCTGGCTCGGCTGCGCCGCCTTCTTCATCGCCTGGAACTTCCTGCCGCTGGTCGAGAACGAGTTCCGCCGGGTCGAGATCGGGTTCGCCCTCACCGCCGGTGTCCTCTTCGCCCTGCTCTACCTCGCCTACCGCCGCCCGCACGAACGCGCCGAGGACGTGCCCGCGGCGGGCTCGCCGGAGGAGCTGGAGGCGCGGCTGGCCTCGATCGACGAGAACGTCTAGATCAATCAGGCGCTTTGCCGATTAACAGCAAATCGATGATCTAGGGTCCGTCGATGGGCGCCCATGATGCCGAGCTGATCCTGATCGCCGGCGCGCTGCTGGCCGCCGGGATCGTCGGCGCGCTGCTGGCCGACCGGGTCAAAGTCCCCGGGCTGCTGCTCTTCCTCGCCCTCGGGATGCTGGCCGGCTCGCAGGGAATCGGCGGCATCGAGTTCGACGACGCCGAGCTGGCCCGAACCCTGGGCACGATCGCCCTGGTCCTGATCCTCTTCGAGGGCGGGCTCACCGCCGGCTGGCAGGAGATCCGGCCGGTGCTCGGCACCGCCGCCTCGCTGGCGAGCGTCGGCACCGTGGTGACGGCCGCGATCGCCGGCTTCGCGGCAAAGCTGATCTTCGACCTCAGCACCCTGGAAGGGATGATCGTCGGGGCGGCGATCGCCGCCACCGACTCGGCCGCGATCTTCGCAGTGCTGCGCCGCTCGACGCTGGAGAAGCGCCTGGCTCGCTCGCTCGAGGGCGAGTCGGGGATGAACGACCCGGTGGCGCTGCTGCTGGTGATCGGCTTCATCGAATGGATCCAGGAGCCCGGCTTCGGGCTCGCCGACATGGCCGGCCTGCTGGCGCTGAAACTGGCCGTCGGCATCGCCGTCGGCTACCTCGTCGGCCGCCTCGCGGTGGCGGCGCTGAACGCGACGCGGCTGCCGACCGACGGCATCTACCCGGTGGCGACGATCGCGATCGCCGCCCTCTCCTACGGTCTCGCCGAGGTCGCCCACGGCTCCGGCCTGCTCGCCGTCTACCTGACGGCGCTGGCGCTCGGCGGGGCCAACATCCCCGCTCGTCGCACCGTCGTCTCCTTTCACGAGGGTCTCGGGTGGGTCGCCCAGATGGCCCTCTTCATCCTCCTCGGCCTGCTGATCTTCCCCAGCCGGCTCGACGACGTGGCGCTGAAGGGGCTGGCGCTGTCGGCAGCGCTGATCCTCGTCGCCCGCCCGCTCGCCACCTTCGTCGCCACGGTGCTGGCGCCCTTGAACGTGCGCGAGCGGCTGATGCTGGGCTGGGCCGGGCTGCGCGGGGCGACGCCGATCTGGCTCGCGACCTTCCCGGTCGTCGCCGGCATCGCCGGCGGCGAGGAAGAGTTCGCGATCGTCTTCTTCGTCGTCGTCACCTCGACCCTGGTCCAGGGCGCCTCCTTCGAGCCGCTGGCGCGTCGGCTCGGCCTCACCACCGACGAGCCGGCGCTGCCGCGGCGGCTGTTCGAGTCGGGGCGGATCCGTCGCATGGGCGGGGACGTGATCGCCTACCGGCTGCCGCCGGGCGCAGCAGCCGCCGGCCACCACGTGCGCGAGCTGGAGCTGCCGCGCGAGGCGCTGGTCAACGTGATCGTCCGTGATGGACACGCGATCCCGCCGCGCGGCTCGACCGAACTGCAGGAGGGCGACGAGCTGCACATCCTCGTCCGCGGTGAGCTCCGCGACGAGGTTGAGGAGCAGACCAAGACCTGGACCAAGGGGCCGGTCGGTCGGCCGCCGCCGCCGCCGCTCCCCCACCGCGCTGCCTCGCAGATCTTCTCGGTGCGGCCGGCGCGCGCGGGCGACGATCCGATGGCGCTGGTCGAGGTCGACGGGATCCCGGTGCTGGCGGTGCTGCGCAGCCGCCGCGACGGGGCTGGTGCGATGGTCGCCCTGGCCGATGGGCGCTACGCCGTGACCGGCGACGAGCTGGTCGCCGTCGGCGGTCGGCGGTCGCTGGCGGAGTGGTGCGAGCGAAGAGCCGCACGCCCCGATGTCGACCAGGCCGAGAGAGCCTGGTGGCAGGAGGTCACCGGGGCGCTAATCGCCCGCGGGCGACGGCTCTGACAGCGAGCCTTCAAACTGACTGGACAGATTCCGACACGCGGGCACCCCAGAGTCTGGCGGCGGTTTCGGAGAGGATGCCGCATACATGTCCAGGTTCATACTTGACCTGGTAGTGAGAGAAGCGAAGCGGGGTCAACCCGGAGGCGGTGTGGAGCTGATCGCGGAGAGCGTCGCGCGCCTGGCTCGCGGGCGTGCGGTGATAGCGCCAACCATCGGTCTCGACGACAAGGCCGAGCTCGGGCCAGAGGAAATCGACCTCGAAGCCGTTCACCATCTGCTTGGTGAGTGGCATGGGTAAGCGGGCAGCGACGGCCAACGGCCGGAAGAGAACTTCCAGCTCAGTGTCCGAAAGCCGGAAGGTGTGGCGGTCGAGGAGATCCCGCAGCGATCGAACGCCCGGTTCCCCGACGTGGCGGCGGAGTGCCAGCCGAAGCGACTCGGGATCTACGAGTTCGCGCTTGTCAGCCTCGTTGACTGCCCGCTCGAGGCCACTGGGGCTCAGCTCCGTCGCCAGATCGACCAGCGTTTGCACAGGCGTGGTAATCGGGATTCCGTAGCGCGCACCGATTCTCCCGCCCGGTAGCGAGGGACGCGTATGGACACGGATTCCCCGCCTGCGAATACCGCTCTTGCGGCGGATGGATACGTCGATGCGGCCGCGTCGCTCCTGTCCAATCCTCCAGAGCGCCGCGGCGCTTCCGTGGCTCAGCGCCGCACTGTCGCCGCAGGCGAGGATCGCAGCCATCCACCGCCCTTTTGCAGTGAGATCCCGTCGACCGACTGCGTAGACGCCCCGTGCAACGGGATGCAAGCGACCTATGTCAACGCGGTGCCTGATCGCCTTGGGACCGAAGCCAAGCCTCAACAGATCTGCGCGGGTCACCACGCCATGCTGCCGTCGCGCGAGGCTCCAGGCGTCACCGTTCCGCGTATCCCGACTTTTGGCCCCCATAGGGGCTCAAAGTCGGGTCGCGCCGCGGCTCTCCCCCCTCAGGCTCCGGCGGCGGTGGCGATGTCCCGGTAGGCCTGGGCCGGGTCGGGAGCGCCGAAGATGGCGGAGCCCGCCACGAAGAGAGAGGCACCGGCGGCGGCGACCGAGCCGGCGGTGGCGGTGTCGATGCCGCCGTCGACCTCGATCCGCGCCTCGCCGGCGAGCGCGCGCAGGCGCTCGATCTTGGCCGGCGAGGACTCGATGAATGCCTGACCGCCCCAGCCGGGGTTGACGGTCATGCAGAGGACGACGTCGGCGTAGCCGCGCAGCTCGGAGATCGCCTCCGCCGGCGTGCCGGGGTTGAGCGCGATCCCCGCCAGGCAACCGAGCTCGCGGATCGCGTGCAGGGTGCGGTTGGCGTGCGGAGTCGCCTCCTGGTGGAGGGTGATCGAGTCGGCCCCGGCCTTGGCGAACTCCTCGATCTGGCGCTCGGGGGCCTCGATCATCAGGTGCACGTCGACCGCGCCGCCCGCAGCGTGAACCTGGTCGGCGATCCCGCTCAGGACCAGCGGCCCGATCGTGATCGGAGGGACGAAGTGGCCGTCCATGACATCGAAGTGGATCACCCGCGCACCGGCGTCCATCACCTCGGCAATCTGGGATCCCAGCTGCCTGAAGTCAGCCGAGAGGATCGATGGCGCGACCCGCGGGGCACCGATCAGTTCCAGCATCCGCTCACTCATGCGTCGTGAGCCTACTGAGCATCCGGACAGCTCAGGCGGCTCGGAGCATGGAAGCGCCGCAGGACTGGCACTGCAGGTCCTCGGTCTGGCTCATGCGGGCGATCGTGCCGTGTTCGCCGCAGTTGGGACACTGCGAGACGAGTTCGAAGCGGCTGAGGCAGTTGACGCAGCGCAGCCGGCCCGGCAGCTGGGTCGGGCGCAGCCAGGGCTCGCCGCAGTTGGGACAGGGGGCGCGGTTGAGGACGCTGCCGCCGCCCGCGGCGCCTTCGGAGGTGCTCATCGCCTAATCATGCCTCCTCAGCCGGGCGATGAAGAAGCCGGTGGTGCGATCGCGGTCCGGGCGCAGCTGCAGGCAGCGCGGCTCGGCGGGCGAGGACAGCCCCGGCGCGCGGGCGCCGAGGTCCTCGAGCTCGAGCGCCGGCACGTCCCCCGCCGCCGCGGCGGCGAGCAGGCCCTCGACCCTCTCCTCGTTCTCGCGGCGGGAGATCGTGCAGGTCGAGTAGACGAGGACGCCACCTGGGCGCAGCGCCGTGGCGGCGGCGAGCAGCGCCCGCTCCTGGATCTCGACCAGCCGCTCGATCGAGCGCGGCGATTTGCGCCAGCGGGCGTCGGGGCGCGAGGCAAGCGCGCCGAGATCCGAGCAGGGGGCGTCGAGCAGCACCCGGTCGAAGACGGGCGCCATCCCGGCGCCGGCGCCGGTGGCGTCGGCCTCGACCACGGTGATGCAGCGCAACCCCAACCGCTGCGCCTGGGCCGCGACTTCGGCGGCCCGGTCGGTATCGAGCTCGACCGAGATCACCTCGCCGCGGTCGCCCATCCGCTCCGCGATCTGCCCGGTCTTGATCCCGGGGCCGGCGCAGAGGTCGAGCACGTTCTCGCCTTCCCGGGGGTCGAGCACCTCGACCGCCGCCGCCGAGCCGAAGCTCTGCGGCGTCAGCTCGCCGCTGCCGACCATGGCGGGAACGGCCTCGCCGGTTCGCCCTGCGATCGCGATCGTCTCCGCCGCGGCCAGCGGCCACTCGCCGCCGGGGGGAGCGGCCTCCACACCCGCCTCGCGCAGCTTCGCGAGGGCCGGGTCGCGCGCGCCGCGGAGCAGGTTCACGCGCATCGCCACGGCGGGCGGCTCGTTGGCGGTGGCGAGCAGCGAGCGCGCGGCGCCGGGCCCGAGCTGCTCCCACCACATGCGCGCCAGCCACTCGGGAGCCGAGTGTGCCGCCGCGGCGGCCTCGGGGCTGGAGTCGTCCTCCAGCAGGGCCGCGCTCAGCTCGGCGCGTTCGCGGGTGGCGCGGCGCAGCACCGCGTTGACGAAGCCGGCCGCGTGGGCGGCGCCGGCGCCCTTGACCAGCTCGACCGCCTGGTCGACGGCGGCGTGGTCGGGGGTACCGTCGGCGAAGAGCAGCTCGTAGAGGCCGAGGCGCAGGGCGGCGAGGACCGGCGGGTCGAGCAGGCGGGTGGAGCGGCCGGCCAGGCGTTCGATCGCGGCGTCGAGGGTGCCGCGGCGCTGGACCGTGCCGTAGGCCAGGCGCTGCGCCTGGGCCCGCTCCCGCCCCTCGACGCCGAGCCGCTCGGCGCCGGCGCGGAAGGCCCGCTCGGTGAAGGCGTCCTGCTCGAAGGTCTCCCGGATCGTCGCGAAGGCAAGCGAGCGCGCCGGCGCGACCTCACCGCTCACAGCCTCGGCAGCGGGTGGCCGCGCAGGTAGGCGTCGACCGGCATCGGCTTGCCGCCGGGCGGCTGCACCACCTCCAGCCGCAGGGCGCCGCGGCAGCAGCCGACCAGCAACGCCCCCCACTCCGACTTGACCGCTCCCGTCCTGACGCTGACGTCGACGGCGCGGGCGCGGCGGACGCCGAGCCGCTCGCCGTCCGCCGTCTCCAGGTAGGCGCCGATGTGCGGGGTCAGGGCCCGCACGACCGCCGCCAGCTCGACGGCGGGGCGAGCGGGGTCGAGCCGGCGATCGTCCGCCTCGATCTTCTCCGCGTAGGTCGCCTCCGCCTCATCCTGCTCGGTGAGCTCCAGCTTCCCGGCGGCCTCGAGCTCGAGCGCCCGCACCAGCAGCTCGCCGCCGAGGCCGGCCAGGGTCGAGGAGAGCGCCTCGAACTCTGTATCGGCGCCGATCGGCGTCTCGGCCGTGAGCGCGACCGGACCCGAGTCGAGCCCCGCGGTCAGCTTCATCACGCAGACGCCGGTGCGCGCATCGCCGGCCATGATCGCCCGCTCGATCGGCGCCGCCCCACGCCAGCGCGGCAGCAGCGAGGGATGCACGTTCAGCATCGGGTGCTGGGAGAGCAGCGGCTCGCGGATCAGCTGGCCGAAGGCGCAGACGACGACGGCGCGGGGGCGGGCGGCGGCGATTCGCTCGCGCGCGGCCTCGTCGTTGACGTCCTCCGCCTGCAGCAGCTCGATCCCCAGCTCCCGCGCCGCCTCGGCGGTGGGCGGCGGCGAGAGCTTGCGACCGCGGCCCCTGGGGCGGTCCGGCGGCGTGACCACGAGGGCCGGCCGGTGCTCGGAGCCGGCCAGCCGCCGCAGCACGGTGGCGGCAAAGTCCGAGGTGCCGAGGTAGACGGTGCTCACGCGTCGGTGCGTGGCTCGCGCAGCTCGCCCGCGTCGCCGGGCTCGTGCTCCTCCGGCGAGGGGCTGTAGCTGCCGCCCTCACGCAGCGCCCGCAGAGCGCCCTTGCGCTGGTCGCGGCTGGTGCGGTCGATGATCAGGACCCCGTCGAGGTGGTCGATCTCGTGCTGGAGCACCCGCGCCTCCAGGCCCGAGGCCTCGATCTCGATCGCCTCGCCCTCGGCGTCGCGGCCGCTGACCCGGACGTGCAGCGAGCGCTCGACGTCCATCGAGACCCGGGGCAGGCTGAGGCAGCCCTCCTCGGCGATCGACGCCGCTTCGGAGGACCACTCGATCGCGGGGTTGACCACCGCAGTCGGCTCCCCGTCCGGTCCCGTCTGGAAGACGAGCAGGCGCCGCAGCACGCCGAGCTGGGTAGCGGCGAGACCGACGCCCATCCCGTCGCGCATGATCGAGATCATCCGCTCGACCTCGGCCCGCAGCTCGGGGCCGAAGCTCGATACCGGCGAGGCCACGCTCTTCAGCACCGGGTCGCCGAACTTGACCACGTGCGCAAGCGCCGCCTCGCGGCGCTCGCGCAGCTCCGCCTCGAACTCCTCGTGTTCGCTGTGGTCGGTCTCGGTGCGGTCGCTCATCCGACCTGAGTCTAAGGCTCGCGGCAGGCGTGCGGCAGGCGTCACTGCGGGTCGACGTCGACGCCGACCGAGACCTCGCGCAGGGAGCGGTCGGCCGCCCGGCGCTCGACCGCCTCGCGGACCGCGGCGACGGCGCCCTCGCGGTCGCGGGCCTTGATCAGGATGCGGCGGCGGTGGCGGTTGCGGACGCGGAACATCGGCGCCGGGCCGAGCAGCTCAGAGCCGGCGGGGAGCTGCTCGCGCACCTCGCCGGCGATCCCGGCGGCGGCCGTTTCCAGCCTCGGCTCCTGCTCGCCGGCGAGGTTGATCCGCAGCAGGTGCGAGTAGGGCGGGTAGCGCAGCGCTCGCCGCCGCTCCAGCTCGCCGGCGAGGAAGCCGGCGGAGTCGTGGCGGGCGGCGTGGGCGATGCTCGACGCCCCCGGCGCCAGGGTCTGGACGATCACCTCGCCGCCGGCCTCGCCGCGGCCGCTGCGGCCGGCCAGCTGGGCGACCATCGCGAAGGTCCGCTCCTCGGCGCGGAAGTCGGGGAAGCGCAGGGTCGCGTCGGCGTCGAGGATCGCGCTCAGGGTGACTTCGGGGAAGTCGTGCCCCTTGGCGACCATCTGGGTGCCGACGAGGACGCCGCTGGGCGCCTCGCCGAAACGGGCGAGGATGCGGGCGTGGGCGCCGCGACCGGCGGCAGTGTCGGAGTCGAGGCGGAAGACCGGCATCGGCGCCAGGCGCTCGGCCAGCAGCGACTCGATCCGCTCGGTTCCGGCGCCGGCCTGCGAGAGCGTGGTCGAGGCGCAGTCGGGGCAGGCGCGCGGCTGCGATTCGGCGTGAGCGCAGTGGTGGCAGACGAGGCGGCCGCTGTCGCGATGGACGATCAGCGAGACGTCGCAGTTGGGGCAGTCCCAGTGGTGGCCACAGGAGCGGCAGGTGAGCCAGGGGGCGAAGCCGCGGCGGTTGATCATCACGATCGCCTTGGCGCCGGCGGCGCGGACCGCCTCCAGCGCCGCCCAGGTGTCGGGGTGCAGCGGGCCGGAGCGGGGATCCGCGTCGCGCATGTCGACCAGCTCGACCGGCGGCATGCGCAGGCCGTCGACCCGGCGCGGCAGCTCCAGGCGCGGCAGCTCCAGCCACGACTCCGGCCGCGGCGTCGCGGTGCCGGCGACCAGCACGGCGCCGCATTCCTCGGCGCGGCGGCGGGCGACCGTGCGGGCGTCGTAGCAGGGGTCACCCTCCTGCTTGTAGGAGGGGTCGTGCTCCTCGTCGATCACGATCAGGCCGAGGTCGTGGACGGGCGCGAAGACGGCGGAGCGGGGACCGACGCAGACGCTCGCCTCGCCGCTGCGCAGGCGCCGCCACTCGTCGTAGCGCTCGCCGGCGGAGAGGGCCGAGTGGAGGACGGCGAAGCGGTCGCCGAGGCGGGCGCGGAAGCGGGCCACCGCCTGCGGGGCGAGGCCGATCTCGGGGACGAGGACGATCGCGCCCCTCCCCCGCTCCAACGCCGCCTCCACCGCCGCCAGGTAGACCTCGGTCTTGCCCGAGCCGGTGACCCCGTGCAGCAGCAGCTTGCGCTCCGCGTCCGCCGTCGATGGGCCGATTTCGTCCCCCATATGGACGTTTTCGGCCCGTCGGCCTCCGAGGGGCTCGCCATCGAGGGCAGCAACGATGGCATCGACAGCGTGCTGCTGCTCGGGGAGGAGCTTGGGACGATCGGGGCGAGCCGGGAGGTCGGAGCCGGCGGGCGCGCGCCGCAGGCGCGAGCTGCGGGTGGCGATCAGGTCGCGGGCCTCGAGCCGGCGCAGCGTCTGGCGGTCGGCGCCGACCGCCGCCGCCAGCTCGGCGCCCGACATCTCCCCCGCCCGCAGCGCCTCCAGGACCGCCCGCTGCTTGACGCCGAGCCGGCCGCTCCCGCTCAACGCCTCCTCCCCCGCCGGCAGGATCTCCGCTCGCAGCTCGACCTTGGAGCGGACCGCGCGGCCGCCGGCTCCGGTCCCCGGCGGCAGCACCAGCTGCAGCCCGCGCGAGGGCGTCGAGCAGTACTCGCGGGCAACCCAGAGCCCGAGACGGACCAGCTCCGCCGGGGCACCGGACTCGAGCGCCTCGATCGGCTCGGCCAGCCGCTCCGGCGGCAGCTCGGAGGCCTCGGCCAGCTCGACCACGACCCCGAGCAGGCGCCGCGGCCCGAAGGGGACGCGGACGACGCTGCCGACCTCCAGATCCTCCATCGCCGCTGGCCGGCGGTAGTCGAACGGGCCGCGCAGGGCACGGGCGGTGGTCAGCGGCTCGACCTTGAGGATCGCCATGCGGCGAGGGTATGGCCGGCGGGGGACGGCCCGCATCCAGCCGCTGGCGATGGTCGCGGCGAGGACGTATGCTGCGCGCCGTGAGCCTCAACCTCAGCGCCGGAGAGCAGGTGATCTTCGAGGGCCACCCGTCCTGGCGCGCGATCCTCGGCTTCTACCTGAAGGGCGTCGTGGTCGCGGCCGTGCTCGGCGTGATCGCCAAGCTGATCGACGGCAACGGCACCGCCTTCCTGGTGATCCTGGTCGTGCTCGCGGTGACCGTCGTGGTCGGCTTCGTCAAGCGCGTGGCGACCACGTACACGATCACCAACCGCCGTCTCAACATCAAGCGCGGGATCGTCTCCCGGGAGATCCAGGAGACCCGCCTCGAGCGGGTCCAGAACGTCAACTACCGCCAGTCGGTCTACCAGCGCCTGATGCAGATCGGCGACGTCGACTTCGACACCGCCGCCACCGACGACTACAACTTCGTCTTCGTCGGCGTCGCCGATCCCGGCGACGTGGTGCACGCGGTGGACCAGGCGACCGGGAGAGGCGCAGCCGGGACGCACGGGTTGGGCGAGGCGCAGTCGCCGGGGGCCTAGGGCGAGACCGCAGCGCGGCTGACCTGCGGCTCCTTCAGCAGGTATGACGCCGCAGGTCAGCCGCGCTGGGTCGGGCGGCGTCCGAAGCGGGCGCGAAGGGTGTCAGCGGTTCTGGCGAGGATCTCGCGGACGTAACCGGGTTCGTACTTGACCTGGTAGTGGGAGAAGCGCAGCGGCGTGAGGCCGGCGGCGGTGTGGGTCTGGTCGCGGAGGGCATCGCGAGACTGGGCTGACGGCGTGCGGTGGTAGCGGAGGCCGTCGGTCTCGACCACGAGGCCGAGATCCGGCCAGTAGAAGTCGACCTCGAAGCCGTTGACCATCTCTTTCGTGAGCGGGCGTGGGAAGACCGGCCTGCGCGGCGATCGGGCGGAAGAGGACTTCGAGCTCGGCGTCGGAGAGCCGGAACGTGTGACGGTCGAGCAAGGTCCGCAGCACCGGACGCCCAGCTCGCCGGTATGGGCGTCGAGGGCGATTCGCAGTGACTCGGGATCGAGCACGTCGTGCTTGTCGGCCTCGTTGACCGCACGCTCGAGCTGGCGCAGGCGGAAGTTCGGTGGCGAGGTCGATCAGGGTCTGGACTGGCTGGGTGAGGGGGATGTTCCGACGGCGTCCGAACTCCCTGCTCCGTCAGGGAGGTGACGGCTATGAACACGGATCCCAGGCCGACACAGGGAGCAGCGGCGCGCGACCGTGACGTCGACCCGGCCGCGGATCTCCACGCCGAACCCCCAGAGGGCCGCCGCGCTTCGATGGCTGAGCGCCGCCCCCGGCCCGCAGGCAGAGAACCGCGGCGATCCATCGTCCTCTCGCGGGTCAGGTGCGGTCCAGCCAACGCGCATAGACGCCCTGCACGACTGGATGCGAGGCGACCCGTTCTAAGGCGGTGTTCGATTGCACTCGGTGCTGAAGCCGAGCTCCAGGAGCTGCCGACGAGTCACCACCCCGTGCTGGCTATCCGCCAACTCCCAAGCCCGGCGGCTACGCCTGTCCTGCTTTTTCCTCGCCATAACGAGGAAAAGTCTGGATAGGCCTGCTCTCTCCCCCTCCTGGTCCGGCTTGCCTGCCGGTTGTGCGGGCTAAGCGGCGGCGGCTTGGAGGCCGGCGGCGGCGCGGAGGGCGTCGGCGCGGTCGGTCCGCTCCCAGGTGAAGTCGGCGTCCTCGCGGCCGAAGTGGCCGTAGGCGGCGGTCTTCTGGAAGATCGGGCGGTGCAGGTCGAGGTAGCGGCGGAAGGCGCCGGGGCGCATGTCGAACTCGGCCTCGACCAGCCGCGAGATGCGGGAGTCCGGTAGCATCCCGGTGCCGAACGTCTCGACCATCAGCGAGACCGGGTGGGCGACGCCGATCGCGTAGGCGACCTGGACCTCGCAGCGCTCGGCGAGGCCGGCGGCGACGACGTTCTTCGCTACGTAGCGGGCGGCGTAGGCGGCGGAGCGGTCGACCTTGGACGGGTCCTTGCCGGAGAAGGCGCCGCCGCCGTGGCGGGCCATGCCGCCGTAGGTGTCGACGATGATCTTGCGGCCGGTGAGGCCGGCGTCGCCGACCGGGCCGCCGATCACGAACTTGCCGGTCGGGTTGACCAGGAAGCCCTCGCGCAGGTCGCCCTCGTCGAACATCCCGGGGACCTCGGCCTCGAGCACCGGCATGCACCACGTGCTGCCAGAGGTCGGGCTTGATCGTCGCCTCCGAGTCGACCCCCTCGGCGTGCTGGGTCGAGATCAGCAGCTTGTCGATCCCGACCGGGCGGCCTTCGCGGTAGCGGACGCTGACCTGGGTCTTGCCGTCGGGCCCGAGGTAGGCCAGGGTCTCGTCCTTGCGCACGGCGGCGAGGCGCTCGGCCAGCCGGTGGGCGATGTGGATCGGCATCGGCATCAACGCCGCCGTCTCGTCACTGGCGTAGCCGAACATCATGCCCTGGTCGCCGGCGCCGGCGAGCAGCAGCTCGTCGTCGGCGTCGTCGACCCGGGTCTCGTAGGCGACGTCGACGCCCTGGGCGATGTCGGGCGACTGCTTGTCGAGCGAGACGAGGATCGAGATGTGATCGCAGTTGTAGCCGTAGTCGCCGTGGTCGTAGCCGATCCCGCGGACCGTCTCGCGCACGATCTCGGGGATGTCGAGGTGGACCTCGGTCGAGATCTCGCCGGAGACGACCGCCATGCCGGTGTTGACCAGGGTCTCGCAGGCGACGCGGCCCTCCGGGTCCTCGGCCATGATCGCATCCAGGACCCCGTCGGAGATCTGGTCGCTGACCTTGTCGGGATGACCCTCAGTTACGGACTCGGAAGTGAAGAGATGCTCGTTCTCAGCGAGCGGCTTGGTGCATGGTCGGAAGCATGGGCGCGCGTGACAAGCAGATAATGTAGGGAGCGAAGTGTGCTCTGCACACGAGCGACCGAAGACTCAGATATGCGCCGCGTACGCGTGCCCGCGGCGGCCGGTGTGGGGTACGAAGTCGATAACCAGTGGCACGCCCTCCAGCCCGTAGGTCTCGCGCATGCGGTTCTCCAGGTAGTAGGCCCAGTCGCGGATGATCAGCTTGCGGTCGTTGACCTGGATCGCGACCCGCGGCGGCCGCTCTCCCACCTGCGCGGCGTAGTAGAGCCGCAGCCGGCGCCCGCGCCGCGACGGCGGCGGGTTCTTGGCGACGACGTCGTTGACGAACCGGTTCAGCTCCGGCGTCGGGATGCGCTCGCCGGCACGGTCGGCCAGCTGCAGCGCCCGCGGCAGCAGCGCCGACACGTTGCGGCCGCGCGTCGCCGAGCAGGTGATGACCGCCGGCCGCAGCCGCAGCTTGCGCTCGACGCGGGCGCGGGCGTCGTCGATGTCGGTCACGGTCACGTCCCACTTGTTGAGGACCAGCTGCGTCGCGCAGCCGGCCTTCATCGCCAGCTCGGCGACCCGCAGGTCCTCGGCGGTGACCCCCTCGGAGGCATCGCAGACGACGATCGCGACGTCGGCGCGCTCGACCGCGCGCTCGGAGCGCAGCTGCGCGTAGTAGTCGACGGTGCCGGCGACCTTGGAACGGCGGCGCAGGCCGGCGGTATCGACCAGGATCACCCGCCGGTCCTCGACGTCGAGCTCGGTGTCGATCGCGTCGCGGGTGGTGCCGGCGCGGTCGGAGACGATCACGCGGTCGGAGCCGAGGAAGGCGTTGACGAGCGAGGACTTGCCGACGTTGGGACGGCCGATCACGGCGACGCGGACCGCCTCGTCGTCCTCTCCCCGCGCCGGACGGTCCCCGAGCGCGGCGACGGCCGCGTCGAGCAGGTCCCCGGTGCCGAGGCCGTGGGTGGCGGAGACGGCCAGCGGCTCGCCCAGACCGAGGGCGTGGAACTCGGCGGCGATGCCGAAGTCGTCGGGACGGTCGGCCTTGTTGACCACGACGAGGACCGGGACTTCGCCACCACGCAGCGTCCTCGCCAGCTCGGCGTCGCCCGCCCGCAGCCCGGCGCGACCGTCGACCACCATCAGCACCGCGTCGGCCTCGGCGATCGCCAGCCGCGCCTGGCTCTGCACGTCGCGCGCCAGCTCCGCCTCGTCCCCGAGGTCGATGCCGCCGGTGTCGACCAGCTCGAAGGCGACCCCGTTCCACTCGGTGCCGAGCCGCTTGCGGTCGCGGGTCACACCCGGCTCGGGCGAGGTGACGGCCTCGGTGCCGCCGACCAGCCGATTGACCAGCGTGCTCTTGCCGACGTTGGGGAAGCCGACGACGGCGACCGTGGGCAGGGCGCTCATCGCGCCCTCCGGGGCGAGTTTGTCCGCATAGCGGCATAAAGTCGCCCCGCCTCACCGAGCCTCGCTCGCGCGCGAGCGCGACGACACGGCCGACGACCTCTTCGAGGCTGAACCCGGTGGTGTCGAGCTCGACGGCGTCCTCGGCGGCCCGCAGGGCGCCGTGCTCGCGCTCGGTGTCGCGGGCGTCGCGGCGGCGCTGGGCGTCGAGCACCGACCCGAAGTCCTCACCGGTCTGGGCGGCGCGGCGGCGGGCGCGCTCCTCGTCGGAGGCGGTGAGGAAGACCTTCAGCGGCGAGTCGGGGCTGACGACGGTGCCGATGTCGCGGCCCTCGGCGACGTAGCGCCCGGCGGCGATCAGCTCGCGCTGGCGGGCGACCATCGCCGCCCGCACCTGGGGATGGACGGAGACGCGGGAGGCGGCGGCGGTCACGTCCGGCTCGCGGATCGCGGCGCTGACGTCGCGCTCGCCGAGCGAGACACGGCGCCCCTCGAGCCCGATCTCGAGCCCGGCGGCAAGCGCGCCGAGCGCGTCCGGATCGTCGAGCCCAACCCCTCGCTCGATCGCCGCCATCGCCACGCAGCGGTACATGGCCCCGGAGTCGAGGTAGGTGAGGCCGAGCTCCTCGGCCACGGCCCGGGCAACGGAGGACTTGCCGGCCCCGGCGGGCCCGTCGATCGCGATCACCATGACGGCAGCTCACGCTTCGCTCGCTGCGCGCGGAGTCAGATATGGACGCTTGCTCGCTCCGCACTCGGGGCAGCGTAGAGGCGCGTGGATTCCGGCGGCTGCTGGCTGGAACCGCCGGTCAGGCGCTCCCGCCGAGCAACGAGGCCAGATCGGCTTCGAAGCCTGGGTAGCTGACCGCGGCGGCGTCCATGCCTCGCACCTCGACTCCCTCCGTCGAGGCGAGGCCGGCGACGGCGCCGAGCATCGCGATGCGGTGGTCGCCGTGGGAGTCGATCGCGCCGCCGCGCAGGCCGCCGGTGCCCGCGATGACCATCCCGTCCGCGGTCGCCTCGACGCGGCCGCCGAGCGCGTTCAGGGCGGCGCTGACGGTGGCGATGCGGTCCGACTCCTTGCGCCGCAGCTCGGCCGCGTCGCGGATCGTCGTCGTGCCCTCGGCGAAGCAGGCGGCGAGGGCGACCAGCGGGAGCTCGTCGATCGCCAGCGGGACCTCGGCGCCGCCGACCTCGGTCGCGTGCAGGTCGGAGGCGAGCACCCGCAGGTCGCCGATCGGCTCGCCCCGCTCTTCGCCGCCGGCGCTCACCTCGATCCCGGCCCCCATCCGCTCGAGGATCGTCAGCAAGCCGGTCCTGGTCGGGTTGAGGCCGACGTCTCGGATCGAGACCTCGCTGCCCGCGACCAAAAGGCCGGCGACGATGAAGAAGGCGGCCGAGGAGAGGTCGGCGGGGACGACGATGCGATCGATCTCCAGCCGCTCCGCAGGCTCGATGGACACCGTCCCGCCCCCCGTGCCCCGGCGGCCTCCTCGCGGCGCACCCCGGCGCCGGCGGCGGCGAGCATGCGCTCGCTGTGGTCGCGGGTCGGGAGCGGCTCGACGACGCGGGTCTCGCCGCTCGGCGAGCAGACCGGCGAAGAGCAGGCAGGACTTGACCTGGGCGCTGGCGACGGGAAGCCGGTACTCGATCCCGCGCAGCGGGGCGCCGCGGATCTCCAGCGGCGGCAGCCGCTCCTCGCGGCAGCGGAGGGCGGCCCCCATCTGGCGCAGCGGCATCGGCGACCCGGTCGACCGGGCGCCGCCGGATCGAGTCGTCGCCGTCGAGCGTCCACTCGCCGCCCGTCCTGCCCGGCAAGCCAGCCGGGCAGTAGCCGCAGCAGGGTGCCGGCGTTGCCGACGTCGATCTCTGCCGACCGGGCGCCGCGCAGGCCGACGCCGGCGATCCGAAGCGCTCGACGGCCGCCGCGTCCGCTCCCCCGCTCGCCCCACCCGGCCCGTCTTTCGTCCCGCCCTCGCCGGTCTCGACCTCAGCCCCGAGGGCACGCACGGCGGCCAGCGTCGAGCGGGTGTCGGCCGCGTCCAGGTAGCCCTCGATCGCCGTCTCGCCCTCCCCCATCGCCGCGATCAGCGCCGCGCGGTGGGAGATCGACTTGTCCGCCGGCGGGCGCAGGGAGCCGCGCAGCGGCCCGGCGGGATCGAAGCGGGTCATCGCCCGCGACCCTAGATCACTGGGCGGCACCGCTGCCGAGCACGGTGACCGTGTGGCCCAGCTCCCGCACCAGCTCCTCGGCGCGCTCGGCCTGCTCGTCGCCGGCGACCCAGAGGGTGACCGCGCCGGAGGTCATGTCCGGCGCCGGGTGCAGGGCCATGTCCTCGATGTTGACGCCGGCCTCGCCGAGCGCCAGCGCCAGCGCGGCGATCGTCCCCGGCTCGTTGGCGACGACGATCCGCAGCTCGCGCAGCGGCCTCGCCTCGAGCGTCGGTCTCCAGCAGCGCCTGCGGTCCTCGCCCGCGGCCGCGTGCCAGGCGGCGACGGCCTCGCGATCGCCGCCGCGGATCAGCGCCGCGGCCTCCTCCAGGCGCGCGGGCGACCGCCTCGACCGAGTCGGCGACGGCCTCGCGGTTGCTGGCGAAGATGTCGGCCCAGATCGCCGGGTTCGAGCCGGCGACGCGGGTCATGTCGCGGAAGCTCGGGCCCGACCTCCGGCATCCGCTCGGCGTCGCGGCTCAGCTCCGCCGCCGCCTCGGCTGCGAGCGCGTTGGCGACCACGTGCGGGCAGGTGGCTGATCGTCGCCATCAGGCGGTCGTGGGCGGCGGGCTCGATCGCCTGCGGGCGGGCGCCCAGCCCGGCGACGGTGCGCTGCAGGCGGTCGTAGAGGATGCCGCTGGAGCGGTCTGTCGGGGTCAGGTACCAGCGCGCGCCCTCGAAGAGGTCGGCGCGGGCGTTGCCGACGCCGGCGGTCTCCGCCCCGGCCAGCGGATGGCCGCCGATGAAGCGCTCGTCGTCGCCCGAGCGCGCCGACCAGCTCACCCTTGGTCGAGCCGACGTCGGTGACCACGCGTCTCCGGCCCGCACGCCGCGAGCGCCTCGCGCGCCTGAGCCGGCAGCGCCGCCACCGGCCCCGCGCAGAAGACGAGCTCGGCGCCCTCGCAGGCCTCGGCGACCGAGGCGGCGCCGCGGTCGAGCGCACCCAGCTCGACCGCCCGGGCGACGGTCTCCGGGCTGCGGCTGTGGCCGACCACCTCGGCGTCGAGCCGCCGCCGCGCGGCGAGCCCGATCGAGCCTCCGATCAGGCCCACCCCGAGAACGGCGACCCTGGGGGCCCGGCTCTCCGTCAACTGCGGCGAGCCTCGATGGCCGAGGCGAAGCGTTCGAGGACGCTGACCGTGTCCTCCCAGTCCAGACAGGGGTCGGTGATCGACTGCCCGTAGGTGAGCTCCTCGCCGGGCACCAGGTCCTGGCGCCCCTCGACCAGGAACGACTCCAGCATCACGCCGACGATCGCCTTGTTGCCGTCGGCGATCTGGTCGGCGATTTCGCCGGCGGCGAAGAACTGTTTCTCCGGGTCCTTGCCGCTGTTGTCGTGGGAGGCGTCGATCACCAACCGCTCCGGCAGGCCGGCGATCGCCGCAGCGTCACCAGCGCGTCCTCGACGTCGGGCACGTGGTAGTTCGGCATCCCGTGGCCGCCGCGCAGGATGATGTGGCAGTCGGGGTTGCCGGTGGTGTGCAGGATCGCCGGCATGCCGGCGTCGTCGATACCGGCGAAGGCGTGCGGCGACCGCCGCCGCGCGGACCGCGTCGACCGCGACCTGGATGTTGCCGTCGGTGCGGTTCTTGAACCCGATCGGCATCGAGAGCCCGGAGCCGAGCTGACGGTGCGTCTGGCTCTCCGAGGTGCGGGCGCCGATCGCCCCCCAGGCGACCGTGTCGGAGATGTACTGCGGCGTGATCGGGTCGAGGAACTCGCAGCCGACCGGCAGCCCGAGGTCGACGACCTCGAGCAGCAGCTTGCGGGCCATCCGCAGGCCGGCGTTGACGTCGCCGGAGCCGTCGAGGTGGGGGTCGTTGATCAGTCCCTTCCAGCCGGTCGTCGTCCGCGGCTTCTCGAAGTAGACCCGCATCACGACCAGCAGCCGGTCGCTCAGGTCCGCCGCCACGGCAGCCAGCCGGCGCGCGTAGTCCAGCGCCGCCTTCGGGTCGTGGACGCTGCACGGCCCGACCACGACCAGCAGCCGCGAGTCGTCTTCCGTGCAGCACGTCGACCACCTCTTCGCGCGCTCTGCACGACCGCCTTGGCGCGCTCCTTGCCGAGCGGCAGCTCCTCCAGCAGCTTCTCCGGCGGGGACAGCTCGACCACTTTGGCGATCCGCTGGTCCCGGACCCGATCCCGTTTGGCGCCCTCCTGCATCCCGATGATCATTTTGCCGTCGCCTTTCTCCAAACCGCTGAAATCGTACTTTCTGGTTGCTCGCTGCCAAGCGAACGCGGGCAGCGACCTACACGATACGTGGGTCGGCGCCCGGCCGAGTGAAGATCTCTGAGCGGCACGCGCCGCCAGGCCGGACGCCTAGCTAAATCGCCAGCAATAGGAGAAGCAGGCCGACGGCGAGGGCGGCGCCGGTGGCGCTGGTGGCCAGCGAGCGGTTGTGGCCGTCGACCTCACGTTGCGGAACTGTTGTACCACGCGGCGAGCGCGATTAGTCGAGGATTTCCGACAGGCGCGGCGAGGAAGCGGTCGTTCTCGTCGGCGGTGCCGTAGCTGACGCGGATGTGGCCGGGGTCGCCGAGCGGGGTCCCGGCGCGGACCGCGATCTCGCGCTCGGCGAGGCCGGCGACCACCTCGGCCTCGTCGGCTCGCCGAGGTCGATCCAGGAGAAGTTGGCCTGGGTGTCGGCGGTCGCGAGGCCGAGCTCGCGCAGCGCCTCCTCGACCCGGAGCCGCTCGGCGATCGTGCTCTCGACCCGGCGCAGCGACGTCGTCCTGGTGCAGGATCGCCTCGGCCCCGGCCGCCTGGGCGAGGGCGTTGACGCTGAACGGCTGGCGCACCGCGTCGACCGCGGCGCGGAAGCTCGGCCGAGCCGATCGCGTAGCCGACCCGCAGCCCGGCGAGGCCGTAGCACTTGCTGAAGGTGCGCAGGACGACCAGGTTCGGGAAGTCGGCGAGCAGGTCGAGCGTGGCGTCGGGGTCGTCGTCGGTCTGGAACTCGACGTAGGCCTCGTCGAGGATGACCGTGACGTGGGCGGGGACCCGCTCGCAGAAGGCGGCGATCTCGGCCGCCGGCAGGTGGGTCGCGGTCGGGTTGTTGGGGTTGCAGACGATCAGCAGCTGGGTCGCCGCGGTCACCTCGGCCGCCATCGCGTCGAGGTCGTGGACGTCGCCCTCGGCGAGCGGCACGCGGATCTCGCGCGCGCCGGTCAGCGCCGGCAGGTACGGGTACATCGAGAAGGACGGCCAGGCGTAGAGGATCTCGGCGCCGGGCTCGCAGAGCGCCTCGGCGGCGGCGAGCAGGATCTCGCAGGAGCCGTTGCCGACGGCGATCCGGCCGGGCTCGGTCTCGTAGCGCTCGGCGAGGCGGCGGCGCAGCAGGGTCGCGTCGGGGTCGGGGTAGCGGTTCATCGCCCGCCGCGGCCGCGGCGATCGCCTCGACCACCTTCGGGTGCGGCGGCGAACGGCGACTCGTTGGAGGCGAGCTGGGCGATCCCGCCGGCGGCGATCGCCTCCGGCGCCTGCCCGGTCGGCACGCCGGCCTGGTAGCCCGGGATCCGGGCGAGCTTCTCGGCGAAGGTGACGGTCATCGGCGCCGATTGTGACGGAGCCGCGCGCTACTGGGCGGCGTGGAGGTCGGCGCGCAGCTCCTGGGTCCCGCCGAGGTAGACGTGCGCGGGCACGTGGCCGCCGCGGCGCGTAGTAGTGGACCATCACCCGGATCACCCGCGGCATCGAGCCCGGCACCGGGATCTCGCGGCAGCAGAGCAGCGGCACCGAGTCGAGCCCGAGCTTGCGCGCGGCGACGGCCGGGAACTCGGCGTCGAGGTCGTCGGTGGTGGTGAACAGGCAGCTGACCATCGCCTCCGGCTCGAGCTCGTTGCGCTCGATCAGCTCGCGCATCAGCTCCTCGGTCGCGCCGAGGATCGCCTCGGCCTCGTTGGCCTCGGCCTGCACCGCCCCGCGCACCGCGAAGAGCCGCTGCTCACGGGCCTTCGTAGCTTCCGACTCGCTCATCGCTCGCGCATCTTTCCAGAGCCGCGGCGACCTCGCGCGTCGGCGAGCAGGCGGCGGCGCGCCGCCCCTCGGCGAGGTCGCCGAGCTCGAGCGGGCCGAAGCGGATCCGGCGCAGCGCGACGACCCGGTTGCCGACCGCCTCGGCCATGCGGCGCACCTGGCGGTTGCGGCCTTCGCGCAGGACGATCTCGATCTCGCGCTCGCCGAGCCGCGTCACCTCGGCCGGCGCCGTCGGCCCGTCCTCGAGCTCGACCCCGCGCCGCAGCCGCTCGCAGGTCGCGATCGGCGGCGGCCGCGCGCAGCCGCACCCGGTAGGTCTTGGCGACTTCGTAGCGGGGATGGGTGAGCCGGTTGGCGAGCTCGCCGTCGTTGGTCAGCAGCAGCAGGCCGGTCGAGTCGGCGTCGAGGCGGCCGACCGGGTAGAGGCGCGCCGTCGAGTCGACCAGCTCGACGACCGCCGGCCGCTCGCCCGGCTCGCTGCGCGGTCGAGACGACCCCGGCCGGCTTGTTCACCGCCCAGACCTCGCGCGCCTCGGCCCCGACCGGGCCGCCGTCGACCCGCACGTCGTCGCCGTCCCCGACGTCCCGCGCCGGGTCCGTGACGACCTCGCCGCCGACCGTCACCCGCCCTGCGGCGATCAGCTCCTCGCGCCATGCGCGCCGCGAGGCGACGCCGCCAGTGGGCGAGGAACTTGCGGGCGCACCGCCTCGCACGGCTCAGGCTCGGCGCGCTGTTCCCCGGCCTTGAGCAGCCGCTCGCGCAGCTCCCGCTCGTCCTCGGGCGTGGGGTCGAACCGCGACGGGTCGGGCAGCTGGTCGAGCCCGGAGAGGCCGAAGAGCCGCTCGAACAGCTCCGAGGTCTTGAAGATCGCCGCGCCGAAGCGCGAGCGGCCCGGACTCCTCGATCAGGCCGCGCTCGGCCAGCGTCTGCACCGCCGACTCCGAGGAGACGCCGCGGATCCGGGCGATCTCCGGGCGCGAGACCGGCTGCAGGTAGGCGACGATCGCCAGCGTCTCCGCCTGCGCCTGGGTCAGCGGCGGCGTGCGCGGCTTCGCCAGCAGGCGCCGCGCCGCCTCCTCGCTGGCCGGGTCGCTGGCGAGGGTGAAGCCGCCGGCGACCTCGCGCAGGACGACGCCGCGCCTGCCCTCGGCGAGGTCCTCGCGCAGCAGCTCGATCGCCTCGGCGACCTGGCCCTCGGTCGCCTCGGTCGCCTCGGCCAGGTCGGCGGCGGTGACCGGCTGCGGCGAGAGGAAGAGCAGCGCCTCGACGGTGCGGGCGAGGTCGCTCATGCGCGCCGCCTTGCGACCTCGATCGGGCCGAACGGCTCGCTCTGCTCCCAGGTCGACCTCGCCCTTGCGGTAGAGCTCGAGCAGGGCGAAGAGCGGTCACCGCCTGGGTCAGCCGGTCCTCGCCGCCGAACTCCTCGTCGAAGTCGAAGCTGGCGCGGCGGCGCGAGCGCGTCGCGCAGGGCGCGCAGGCGGCGCTCCAGCGAGACGGTCGGGCGGATGTGGCTGATGTCGACGTCGCGGCGGCTCGGTCAGCAGGTCGCCGAGCGCGGCGCCGAGCTGGTCGGGGTCGTAGACGGCGGTGGCGGCGTCGACCGCGACGCGGCGCAGCTCGCGGCGGCAGCGGCGCCGAGCGGTAGAGGTAGCCGCGCTCGGCCTCGAAGCGGTCGGCCAGGACCTTCGAGGCGTCGCTGTAGCGGCGGTACTCGAGCATCCGCGCCAGCAGCTCCTCGATCGCCTCCTCCGGGCCCAGCTCGTCGAGACCGTCCTCGGCGCCCGGCAGCATCAGCCGCGACTTCAGCTCCAGCAGCGCGGCGATCAGGACCAGGAACTCGGTCGCCACCTCCAGCTCCAGCTCGCCCTCGCGCTCGAGGTGCTCGACGTAGGCGACGACGACCTCGCCCAGCTGCAGGTCGAGCAGGCTCGACCTCCTCGCGCAGGACGACCGCCATCAGCAGGTCGAAGGGCCCGGCGAAGATGTCGAGGTCGAGATCGAGGTCGGCGACCGGCATCACCGCAGACTAGATCGGACGCGCCCGACGGTAGCGGAGCAGCCGTCGCTCTATGCGGGGCCGAAGCCCATGCGGTCGCGCACGTCGGCGAGCGTCGGCGCGGCGATCGCGCGCGCCTTCTCGGCGCCGGCGGCCAGCGCCGCCTCCAGCGCCGCCTCGTCGGGGCGCAGCTCGGCGTAGCGCTCGCGCACCGGCGCCAGCAGCTCGACCACGGCCTCGGCGACCGCCTTCTTGAAGTCGCCGTAGCCGGCGTCGGCGAACTCGGCCTCGACCGCCGCCTGGTCGACGCCGCGGGCGACCGCGAGGATGTCGATCAGGTTGGTGATCCCGGCCTTGTCCGTCGCCGCGGCGCACCTCGCGGCCGGAGTCGGTGACGGCGCTGCCGAGCTTCTTGCGGATCGCCGTCGGGCTCGTCGAGCACGTAGACGGTGCCGGCCTCGCTCGCCGCCGGTGGTCGACATCTTCCGCTCCGGCTCCTGCAGGTCCATGATCCGGGCGCCGACCTCGGGGATCGCGGAGCTCGGGCACGACCAGGGTCTCGCCGAAGCGCTCGTTGAAGCGGCGGGCGATCTCGCGCATCAGCTCGACGTGCTGGCGCTGGTCGTCGCCGACCGGGACCTCGGTGGCGCGGTAGGCGAGCACGTCGGCGGCCATCAGCACCGGGTAGTAGAAGAGCGCCGCCGAGACCAGCTCGCGCTGCTTCGCCGACTTCTCCTTGAACTGGTGCATGCGGTTGAGGTCGCCGTGGGAGGTGACGGCGGAGAGCAGCCAGGTCAGCTCGGTGTGCTCGCGCACGTCGGACTGGCGGAAGAGGATGCAGCGCTCGGGGTCGAGGCCGGCGGCGAGCAGGATCGCGGTCGTGTCGTAGACGCCGCTCGCGCAGCTCGGCCGGGTCGTAGGCGACCGAGATCGCGTGCAGGTCGACGATGCAGAAGATCGCCGGGTCGCCGCGGTCCTGGCCCTCGACGTACTGGCGGATCGCGCCGATGTAGTTGCCGAGGTGCTTGCGGCCGGTCGGCTGGATGCCGGAGAAGATGATCGGCTTGGCCATCGGCGGGAGCCTATTCAGCGCGTCTGGGACGGGGTGCCCCTCGCTCGGACAAGCGTCGCCCTAATTAGGGCGACGCTTTGAGTATCCGCCCGTTCGAGGGGCACCGCCAGACGCTCGGCAGCTCTGGTTCCGTGGCCGCGCTCGCCTGCGGTCGCGGGGTCACGGGTTGGCCAGTATCGACCTCGCGGCGCGGGTTCTGGATCCCGATGCCGGCGGCGATGCCGCCGGCGATCATCAGCAGAGCCGGCGATGAGGACGCCGAGGTGGAAGGCGGAGGTCGAGGCGTCGATCGAGGCGGCTTCGACGCGGGTCGCTTCCGCCGGCGGCAGATCCTCGACATCGGGCACGGCGAGCGGCTGCGCCTTGGCGTCGTCGACGGATCGCGGTCGCCGCGCGGCTGAGCGGCGCCGCGCCGAGGTTGGAGTCGAGGCCGGCGCCGAACTGGGCCGAGATCGACGGCGCCGAGGACGGCGATCGCCAGCAGCCCGGCGACGCGGGAGACGCCGTTGTTGACGCCGGAGGCGATCCCGACCCGGCGTTCGGCGACCGAGTCGAGCACGGTCGCGGTCAGCGGCGCCACCGTCGCCGAGAGGCCGAGGCCGAAGACGATGACCGCCGGCAGTACGTCGGCCACGTAGTCGGCGTCGGAGCCAACCCGCAGCATCAGCAGCAGGCCGATGCCACCGACGATCGGCCCGGCGGTCATCGGCAGCCGCGGGCCGGTGCCGGAGGCGAGGCGACCGAAGCGCGGTGAGAGGACGAAGAGCAGGACCGAGATCGGCGTCGTCGCCAGGCCCGCCTCCAGCGCCGAGTAGCCGGCGACCTGCTGGAGGAAGAGGGCGACGAAGAAGAGGCCGCCGATCAGCCCGGCGTAGGCGGCCAGCGTGGTCAGGTTGGCGACCGCGAAGTTGCGGATGCGGAAGAGGGCGAGGTCGAGCATCGGGTGGCGGGCGCGCGCCTCGTAGAGCAGGAAGAGCGCGAAGCAGACGACGCCGACGAACAGCGGCAGCCAGACCACCGGGTCGCCCCAGCCGCGGGTCGGCTGCTCGATCAGGGCGAAGACGGGGCCGCCGAGCCCGATCGCCGAGAGCACGATCCCCGGCCAGTCGATGCCGCGGTAGGCGTCGGGGTCGCGGCTCTCCTCGACCGCGCGCAGGGTCAGGTAGACCGTGGCCGCGATCAGCGGCAGGTTGACCCAGAAGATCGCCCGCCAGGAGAGCAGCCCGATCAGGGCGCCGCCGCCCGCCGGCCCGAACACGGTCGCGATCCCGGTCCAGGCGGTCCAGGTGCCGACCGCCCTGCCGCGCTCCTCGCCCTCGAAGGTGGCGGCGACGATCGCCAGCGAGCCCGGCACCAGCAGCGCCCCGGCGATCCCCTGCAGAGCGCGGGCCGCGACCAGGAACTCGTCCGAAGGCGCGACGCGCGCAGAGCGCCGAGGTGGCGCCGAAGGCGACGAGGCCGGCGACGTACATCCGCCGCCGCCCGAACTGGTCGCCGAGCGAGCCCCCGACCAGGAGCAGCGAGACCATCGTCAGCAGGTAGGCCTCGACCACCCACTGCTGGCCGGCGAGGCCGGCGTCGAGGCCGTCGCTGATCGCCGGCAGCGCGACGTTGACCACGGTCCCGTCGAGGAAGACGACGGTCGAGCCGAGGATCGTCGCGATCAGGGTGAGGCGCTGCCGACGGGACACGCCGGCGAGTGTAGGCAGCGGCCGTCACCGGCCCGGCGGGGTCGCAAGATGGCTCCCGCCTCGGCGCCGGAGCTTCCGCCGGCGCGGACCGACTGAAACAATCCTGAGAGGTGATCTGCTGATGGCGAGAGCAATCTGGAGCGGTTCGATCAGCTTTGGGCTCCTCAACGTGCCCGTGAAGCTCTACAGCGCGGTCGCGCGGCGCAACATCGCCCTGCGCGAGATCCGCGACTCCGACAGCGCCCGGATCAAACACCGGCGCGTCGCCGAGGGGACCGACGAGGAGGTCCCCTACGAGAGCATCGTCAAGGCATACGAGGTCACCCCCGGCCAGTACGTGCCGATCAGCAAAGACGAGATGTCGGCGCTGGCGCCGGAGAAGACGCGCGCGATCGAGGTCAAGGACTTCGTCGACCTCGAGCAGATCGACCCGATCTACTTCGACAGCCCCTACTACCTCGGCCCGGCCGAGGGCGCCGAAAAGGCCTACTCGCTGCTGGCCAAGGCGATGGAAGCCTCCGGCAAGGTGGCGATCTCCCGCTTCGTCTTCCGCAACAAGGAGCACCTGGCGGCGCTCCGCGCCACCGGCGGGGTCCTGACGCTGACCACGATGCGCTTCGCCGACGAGGTCGTCCCCGCCGAGGAGCTCGAGGACGTGGTGCCGGAGAAGACGCCGAAGGTCGCGAAGAAAGAGCAGGAGATGGCGCAGCAGCTGATCGACTCGCTCAGCACCGAATTCGACCCGAGCGCCTACCGCGACGAGTACCGCGAGCAGCTGATGTCGCTGATCGAACGCAAGGCGGAAGGCAAGGAGATCGTCGCCTCCGAGGCCGAGGCGCCGCAGGCGACCAAGGCCCCCGACCTGATGGCGGCGCTGGAGGAGAGCATCGCCGCGGTCAAGGGCAAGGGCGACGGCGGCAAGAAGGCCGCGCCCGCCAAGAAGAAAACGGCGGCGAAAGCGAAAAAGAGCCCTTCGTCGCGAGCAAAGAAAAGCTCGCGGGCGAAATCGAAATCCGCCAAGTAACCCGTGGCCGGCGACCGCCAGGTCGAGGTCGACGGGCGTGAGCTGAAGCTCACCAACCTCGACAAGGTCCTCTATCCCGAGGCCGGCTTCACCAAGGGTGAGGTGGTCGACTACTACGCCAAGGTGGCGGCGGCGATGGTTCCCCATCTCTCCGGACGGGCGGTGACCCTGCGGCGCTTCCCCGAAGGCGTCGACGACCTCGACTCGGCCTTCTTCGAGAAGCGCTGCCCCAAGCACCGGCCGAAATGGGTGAAGACGACGACGGTCACCGCCGGGCCGCGCTCGGGCAAGATCGACTTCTGCGTCTGCGACGGCCGCCCGACGCTGGTCTGGATGGCGCAGCTGGCGGCGATCGAGCTGCACCCGTCGCTCTCGCTCGGGCGGGCGCCGAAACGCCCGACCGTGCTCGCCTTCGATCTCGACCCCGGCCCGCCGGCAAACGTCGTCGACTGCTGCCGGGTGGCGCTGCGCCTGCGCGAGATGTTCGGCCACTTCGGGGTCGAGAGCTTCCCCAAGACCTCCGGCTCGAAGGGGATGCAGGTCTACGTCCCGCTGAACCGGAAAGACGTCAGCTACGACGTCACCAAACCGTTCGCCAAAGCGATCGCGCAGCTGCTCGAAAAGCAGACGCCCGACCTGGTCGTCTCGAAGATGAAGAAGGTCGAACGCGAGGGCAAGGTCTTCGTCGACTGGTCCCAGAACCACCGCAGCAAAACGACGATCGCGGTCTACTCGCTGCGGGCACGCGAGCGACCGACGGCCTCGACCCCGCTGAGCTGGGACGAGGTAACCCACGCCGCCGAGAACGAAGACGCCGACTCGCTCGTCTTCGAGGCCGGCGCGGTGCTGGAGCGAATCGATATCCACGGCGATCTCTTCGCCCCGGTGCTGGAACTCGAACAGGAGCTGCCGGAGCTCTGAGAACCCGTCCCGGTAGGGGTGGAACGTCTTGTACTTTTTCGCGAGCAGCCATTGACGGCAGCCGGCGACGTGGCTCGAAAAAGTTAAGTGGAACCCCTACCGGGACGGGTTCTCAGCAACTACAGCGGCTGACGCACAACTGGTTGGCGGGTCGCTTTGACCTCGTCGAGGCGACGCACCGGGGTCGTGTAGGGGGCATTCCTGGCCAGCTCGGGGTCGGACTCGGCCTCGGCGAGAATCCGCTCGACGGCGTCGGCGAAGGCGTCGAGGCTCTCCTTGGTCTCGGTCTCGGTCGGCTCGACCATCAGCGCCTCCTCGACGAGGAGCGGGAAGTAGACGGTCGGCGGGTGGAAGCCGAAGTCGAGCAGGCGCTTGGCGAGGTCGAGCGTCGCCAGGCCGAGCTCCTTTTTCATCGGCTTGCCGGAGAGGACGAACTCGTGCATGCAGTGGCGCTCGAAGGCAACCGGGAGGCGCTCGCCGGCCCGGCCCGCCGCCAGGCGCGCCTTCAGGTAGTTGGCGTTCAGCACCGCGGTCTCCGAGGCCTCGGCGAGGCCGTCGGCGCCGAGGCTGAGGATGTAGGCGTAGGAGCGGACGAAGACGCCGAAGTTGCCCTGGAAGCCGCGCAGCCGCCCGATCGACTTCGGCCGCTCGTGGTCGAGGTCGAAGAGGGGGCCGCTGCCGTTCCCGCCCTCGCGCCGGACCACCTGCGGGCGCGGCAGGAAGGGCTCGATCCGATCGGAGACGGCGATCGGGCCGGCGCCGGGACCGCCGCCGCCGTGGGGCTGGCTGAAGGACTTGTGCAGGTTGACGTGGACGATGTCGAAGCCCATGTCGCCCGGGCGCGAGTGGCCCATCACCGCGTTGAGGTTGGCGCCGTCGTAGTAGAGCGTCCCCCCCGCCGCGTGGATCAGGCCGGCGATCTCCTCGATGTTCTCGTCGAAGAGCCCGAGCGTGTTCGGGTTGGTCAGCATCAGGCAGGCGACCTGGTCGGGGCCCTCCTCGATCCTCGCCCGCAGGTCGTCCATCTCCACCCCACCGCGCTCGTTGGTCGCCACCTTCACGGCCTCGTACCCGGCCATCGTCACCGAGGCCGGGTTGGTGCCGTGCGAGGTGTCCGGTGCGAGGACCTTGGTCCGCCGTTCGCCGCGGTCGGCGTGGTAGGCGCGGGTCAGCAACAGGCCGGCGAGCTCGCCGTGGGAGCCGGCGGAGGGCTGCAGGCTGACGTGCGGCAGCCCGCAGATCTCACTCAGCGATGCCTGCAGCAACCACATCAGCTCCAGTGCCCCCTGGGCGCGCTTGGGGTCCTGGGCGGGGTGCAGGCGGGCGTGGCCGGGCAGCGCCGCGACACGCTCGTTCAGCCGCGGGTTGTGCTTCATCGTGCAGGAGCCGAGCGGGTAGAAGCCGCTGTCGAGGTCGAAGTTGCGGCGCGAGAGCCGGTTGTAGTGGCGGACGATCTCCGGCTCGGCGATCTCCGGCAGCCGCGGCGGCTCGTCGCGCAGCAGCTGCGCCGGGATCAGCTCCTCGAGCGGCAGCTCGGGCACTTCGGCCTCCGGCAGCACCGCGGCGCGCCGGCCCGGCTTCGACTTCTCATAGATCGTCCGCGCCTGTTCGGCCTGCATCGGCGTCTCGGTGAGACTCACGCGATCCCCTCCGGGTGGGGCGACTTCTTATCGCTATCCGGCAAAAACTCGCCCCGCTCGGCGGCGATCGCGGCCTCGAGCGCCTCGGCGAGCTCGTCGATCTGCTCGCGGGTGCGGCGCTCGGTGATCGCGATAAGGAGGCCGTCTTCGTGCTCGGGGTACTCGCGGCCGAGCGCGTACCCGGCGGCGATGCCGCGCTCGGCGCAGCGCTCGAGCACGGCCGCGACCGGGGCGTCGAGGCGGAGCGCGAACTCGCGCACCACCGGCGCCTCGTGCAGGAGCTCGACCCCCTCGACCGCGGCGAGCCGCTCGCGGGCGTAGGCCGTGCGCCGGGCCAGCAGCTCGCCCAGCTCGCGATAGCCACGGCGGCCGAGCCAGGCGAGGTGGACCATCGCCCCGAGCGCGTTCAGCGCCTGCGCGGTGCAGATGTTGTTGGTCGCCTTCTCGCGGCGGATGTGCTGCTCGCGCGTCTGCAGGGCGAGGACGAAGCCGCGGCGACCGTCGACGTCCTCGGTCTCACCGGCGATCCGGCCCGGCATGCGGCGGATCTGCTCCTCGCTCGCGCAGAAGAAGCCGAACGAGGGGCCGCCGAAGTCGAGGCGGTTGCCGAGCGGCTGGCCCTCGCCGAGGGCGATGTCGGCGCCGCACTCTCCCGGCGGCTTGAGGATGCCGAGGGTGATCGGGTCGCAGGCGACGACCAGCAGCGCCCCGTGCTCCTTCGCCGCCGCGCCGAGCGCCGTGACGTCCTCGACCGCGCCGAGGAAGTTGGGGCTCTGGAGGAAGACCGCGGCGGTCTCGCCGTCGACCGCCTCGGCCAGCGCCGCCGCATCGGTCAGCCCACCCTCGAGCCCGACCTCGACGACCTCGGCGCCGTAGCCCACCGAGTAGGTGGCGAGGGTCTCGCGGCTGTGCGGGTGGACGCCGCGCGAGACGACGAAGCGGCGCCGTCCGGTCGCGCCGATCGCCAGGTAGCCGGCGGAGGCGAGCGAGGACGGGCCCTCGTAGAGCCCCGCGTTGGAGACCGGCAGCCCGGTCAGCTCCGACATCGCCGTCTGGAACTCGAACATCACCTGCAGCCCGCCCTGCGAGATCTCCGGCTGGTAGGGCGTGTACGGGGTGAGGAACTCCGAGCGTGAGGTGATCGCGTCGACGATCGCCGGCACGTAGTGGTCGTACATCCCGGCGCCGACGAAGCAGACCTGCCGCTCGGCGTCGGCGTTGCGCTCCGCCAGCGCCGCCAGCCGCTCGTAGACCTCGGCCTCGCTCAGCCCCGACGGCAGTGCCAGCGGCCGGCCCAGGCGCAGCGGCTCGGGGATCTGCTCGAAGAGCTCGGCGGTCGAGCCGACGCCGATCGCGTCGAGCATCTCGGCCTGGTCGGCGGGCGTCGCTGAGGTATAGCGGCTCACGCTCCCAAGGCTACGGGAGCGGTTGGCGGGGCATCCGCCCTAACTTTCCAGCAGCTTGCGGTATTCGGCGGCGCCCAGCAGCGCCTCGGACTCCCGCGGCGCGGTCAGCCGCACCTTGACCAGCCAGCCATCGCCGTAGGGGTCCTCGTTGATCTTCTCCGGCGCATCCTGCAGCGCGTCGTTGACCTCGACGATCTCGCCCGACATCGGCGCGATCACGTCGGAGACCGCCTTCACCGACTCGACCTCGGCGTAGGAGGCGTCTTTGTCGATCGTCGCCCCGACCTCCGGCGGCTCGAAGAAGACGACCTCGCCGAGCGAGTCCTGGGCGTACCAGGTGATGCCGAAGACGGCGTGCTCCTCGCCCTCCAACCGCGCCCAGTCGTGCTGGTCGTGGTAGTGGAGGTCGTCGGGATAGTTCGCTTCGGACACGGCTCAGCTCCTTCGGTAGAGAGGTTTGGACGCTACCCGGGCGGCGCGGTGCTTGCGGCGCACGTCGATCTCCAGCTCGGTCCCCGGCTCGGCCAGCTCGGCGCGGACGTAGGCCATCCCGGCACCGACCTCGAGCGAGGGCGAGTAGGTGCCGCTGGTCACGATCCCGACCCGCTCCCCGCCGCTCAGCACCGGGTTGCCGTCGCGGGGGATGCCGGCTCCCTCGATCAGGAACGGGACCAGGCGCTCGGCCGTCCCCTCGGCGCGGGCTCGGGCGACCGCCTCGGCGCCGAGGAAGCCGGTCGCCTCCGCGCAGCACCAGCCGAGGCCGGCCTCGATCGGGTTGCGCTCGGGGGTCAGCTCGTTTCCGTGCAGGGGGAAGCAGACCTCGAGCCGCAGGGTGTCGCGGGCGCCGAGCCCGCAGGGGACGACGCCGGCGTCGCGCAGCTCGGCCCAGATCGGCAGCGCCACCTCGGGATCGAGCAGCAGCTCGACCCCGTCCTCGCCGGTGTAGCCGGTTCCGCAGACCAGCGCCGGGCGCCTGCCGACGCGGGCGTGGGCGACCCGCATCCGCGGCGGCAGCTCGATCCCGAGGGCGCGGCCGAGGACCGCCCGCGCGTGGGGGCCCTGGACTGCGAGCATCGCGTAGCGCTCGGCGACGTCGCGGACGATCACGTCGAACTCACGGCTCCAGCGACCGAGCCAGGCGAGGTCGCCGTCGTGGTTGGCCGCATTGGTGACGATCAGATAACGATCGCCCCCGAGTCTGTAGGTGAAGAGATCGTCGAGAACCCCGCCGTCCTCCCGGCAGAGGCACGAGTACTGCGCCCCACCGATCTCGATCTTCGCCACGTCATTCGAGAGCACCCGCTGCAGGAAGTCGAGCGCCCCCGGCCCCTCCACCTCGACCTCTCCCATATGCGAAACATCGAACATCCCCACATGCCGCCGCACCGCCGAATGCTCCTCCTTGATGCCCTCGTACTGAACCGGCATCTCCCACCCCGCAAACGGCACCACCTTCGCGCCCAGCTCGACGTGCTGGTCATACAAGGGGGTCCGCCGAGGCGCCGCGCCATTCACGCCGCCAGCGTATTGAAGCCAGCTGCGGAGTCGAGCGGGGGCCGGTGGGTCCTCCGAGCGTTTTGCGGAGGAGGAGGACAAGCCCCCCCAAAGCGTCAGCCGTTCTGCTCCCCTTCGACGAGGTACCGAGCGAGGAGGACCCACCGGCCCCCGCTCGCCACCACCACCTAGTCCTTCAAAAACCCCGGCACATCGATGTCGTCATCCGACACCCGCAGTTTGCGAATGTCGGTGTCATCCGAGGAGATCCGCGGCTTGGACTCATACCGCCGCCTTACCCGCTGCGGCGAGCGGGCCAGCAGCTCGAAGCCCTCGAAGCCGGTGGCGATCACGGTGACGCGGACCTCGTCGCGCATCGACTGATCGACCACCGAGCCGAAGATGATGTTGGCGTTGTCGTCTGCCTCGGCCTGGACCAGCTGCGCCGCCTCGTTGACCTCGAACAGGCCGAGATCCTCGGGGCCGGTGATGTTGAGCAGCATCCCGGTCGCGCCTTTGATCGACTCCTCGATCAGCGGCGAGGTGATCGCCGCCTTGGCGGCGTCGAGCGCCCGCGCCTCGCCGGAGGCCGAGCCGACGCCCATCAGGGCCGAGCCGGCGTCGCGCATGATCGTGCGCACGTCGGCGAAGTCGAGGTTGATCAGGCCCGGGATCGTGATCAGGTCGGTGATGCCCTGGACGCCCTGGCGCAGGATGTCGTCGGCCTGGCGGAACGCCTCCAGCACGCTGGTGCGCCGCTCGACCGCCTGCAGCAGCTTCTCGTTGGGGACGATGATCAGGGTGTCGACGTTGTTGCGCAGTTTCTCGATGCCCTCGAGCGCCTGCTGCATCCGTCGTTTGCCCTCGAACTCGAACGGCTTCGTGACCGCGCCGACGGTCAGCGCGCCGATCTCTTCCTTGGCGATCTCGGCGATCACCGGCGCCGAGCCGGTGCCGGTACCGCCACCCTCGCCGGCGGTGACGAAGACCATGTCGGCGCCCTTCAGCGCCTCCTTGATCTCGTCGCGGCTCTCCGCCGCTGCGCCGGCCCCGACCTCGGGGTTGCCGCCCGCGCCGAGGCCGCGGGTCAGCTCCTGGCCGATCGACAGCTTGATGTCGGCGTCGCAGGCCTGCAGCGCCTGCGCGTCGGTGTTGACCGCGACGAACTCGACGCCGCGAATGCCGGCGTCGATCATGCGGCTGACCGCGTTGGTACCGCCGCCGCCCGCTCCGACGACCTTTATGACCGCGAGGTAAGTGGATTCCATCTCCCGATTTCTCCTACGCCGACCTTGGTGGACTGGCGAGACAGCTGTTGGTTGAGTTGAGCCTTTGTTCCGTCCGAGTCTTCAGCAACGCTCTAGGGTTCGAGTCGCCGCATCAACCGCGGAAATTGCGCTGAACGTAGGGCATTGTGGCGCCTCTGTCAAACGGCCGGGAGGCATCCTGCAAGGCAAACTCTCAAGGCTAACTTGAG
Source organism: uncultured Thermoleophilia bacterium (assembly GCA_963720455.1). GTDB lineage: Bacteria > Actinomycetota > Thermoleophilia > Solirubrobacterales > 70-9 > VAYN01. The sequence continues at coordinate 1,179,869 of OY970392.1, forward strand.
ACTCAGCCCACCCTTACCCTGTGGTCGAGGGTTCAGGGAGGCGGCGGAAGCGCATGCCCAGAGCCATAGATCGCCGGCCGCGCCGGCGCCTGCAGGTCTACATAATCGAGCGCTTCGATCGTGGGATCGGCGAGCACCGCGGCCGCGGCCTGCCACTTGCGGGCCGCCTGCGAGGCGTCTCCGAAACGCAGTTCGATCCCCGTCGTCGTTTCCACGTCGACCCCGCTTTCGCCGTAGTAGCTGCGCGCCAGGTAGGGACGCAGAGCAGCTGGGGCGGCGCCGAGCACCTTGGCCTGCTCCAGCATGGGACCGGCGAGCCGGCCGCCCTTGGGCGGTTCGGAGGGCGGCAGTTCCGGCAGCTCGGCTTCGGCCGGGAGCGGCAACCAGGGCACGACCGCGCCGGTGGCGCTGACGGCGACGGCGTCTTCGCCGCTGCCGAGGGTCGCCGTCGCTTCCGGCATCCGCACTTCCCCGCTGATCGACTTCTCGCCGAAGACGAGCTGGGCGAGCGCTCCGGCGGCGATCACGGCCAGGATGACCGCGACTGATTTCCAGAGCCTGTTCACAGGTCCCAGCCGGCCGGCCAGTCCACCTCGCCCAGCACCTGGACCTCCGGCTCCAGCTCGACGCCGAAGCGCTCGTGGACCCGCCGCCTCCCCTCCGCCATCAGCTCCAGCACGTCGGCGGTGGTCGCCGCGCCGGTGTTCTCGACGAAATTGGCGTGCACCTCGGAGAAGCGGGCGCCGCCGTGGGCGAGGCCACCGCAGCCGGCCGCGTCCAGCAGCTGGCCGGCCGAGCGTCCCTCGGCCCGCGCATCCTCGGGATTCTTGAAGGTCGAGCCGAAGGTCTTGATGCCCGAGGGCTGGGCCTCGCGGCGGCGCTCGCGCATCGCCGCCAGGGTCGCGCGGATCTCGGCCGGGTCCCCGGGCTGCAGCCGGAAGCCGGCCCGCGAGACGACTTCGCCCGGGCCCAGGTTCGAGCGCCGGTAGGAGAAGCCGAGCCGGTCGGGCGCGCGGCGCTCGCTGCCGGCGGCGGTACAGACCTCGACCCAGTCGAGCACGCGGGCGAGCTGGCCGCCGTAGGCGTTGGCGTTCATCCGCACGGCACCGCCGGCGGTGCCGGGGATGTTGATCCCGAACTCGAGCCCGGAGAGGCCCCAGCCGGCGGCCTTGGCCGCGGCCGAGGGCAGGCGCGCACCGCCGCCGCAGAGGACCCGCTCGCCCTCGCGCTCGATCGTCGCCAGCTCCCCGTCGAGCTTGATTGCGAGTCCGTGAAATCCATCGTCGGCCACGAGCAGGTTCGATCCGGACCCGACCAGTCCTACCGCCAGGCCCTCCCCCTCGGCCCAGCGCAGGGCCGCGACCAGCTCCCGCTCGGACGCCGGCCGTGCGAACCAGTCGGCGGCGCCGCCGGTGCGCACGGTGGTCAGGCGGGAGAGCGGGTGGTCGGGGTCGATGCCCGGCGGTCGCGCGCTCATCCCTCCCCTTCCACCAGCGACTCGCCGAGCTCGAAGACGTCGCCGGCGCCGAGCGTGACCAGGACGGTGTCGGGGTACGGGCTGCCGTCGAGGCGGTCGGCGAGGGCACGCGCGGCAGTGGCCGCATCGGGCAACCACCAGACCGGCCTTCCCTCCATCCGCTCCGCGGTGGCCTGGGCGACCTCGAGCCCGCTGACCCCGGCCAGCGCGCCGACCGGCCGCTCCCGCGCCGGGTAGACGTCGAGCACCATGACCTCGTCGGCGGCGGCGAGCGCGGCGCCGAACTCGCGGCCGAGCGCCTTGGTGCGCGAGTAGAGGTGGGGCTGGAAGACGGCGATCAGGCGCCCCGGCCGCAGCTCGCGCAGGGCGGAGAGCGCGGCGCGGACCTCGGTCGGGTGGTGCGCGTAGTCGTCATATATATGGGTCCCGCCGCGCGAGCCCTTGAGCTCGAGCCGCCGCCGCACCCCGGGGAAGTCGGCCAGCGCGGACGCGGCGGCACCGACGTCGAAGCCGGCCAGCTCGATCGCGGCCAGGGCGGCGCGGGCGTTTTCGCGGTTGTGGCGCCCGGGGACGGCGAGCGGCAGGTTGGCCAGACCCGGGACTTCGGCGTCGAAGCCGAGCCTGCGGTCGGTGGCGACGAGGTCGTCGAGGCCGCCGTCGGCCGGCACGGCGACCCCGACGGGGACCGCGAGGAACCGCCGGAACGCCTGCCGCAGCTCGGCCAGGGAACCCCAGCGCGTGTGGTGATCCATCTCGACGTTGGTGACCACCGCGACCTCGGGTCGCAGCTCGAGAAAGCTGGCGTCGCTCTCGTCGGCCTCGGCGACCACCCACTCCCCGCCGCCCCAGCCGGCGTTGGCGGCGCCGGTCCCCTCACCGAGGCCGGGAACCTCGCCGCCGACGAAGAACGCGGGGTCGGCGCCGATCCCCCGCAGGGCCCAGACGGCCATCGCGGTCGTCGTCGTCTTGCCGTGCGTGCCGGCGACCGCGATCAGCCGCTTCTCGGCGCAGAGCTCGGCCAGCAAGGCGCCGCGGTGGATCGGCTCGAGGCCGCGCTCGCGAGCCAGCGCCAGCTCCGGGTTGTCGTCGCCGATCGCGGTCGAGACCACGACTTCGGCTCCCGGCGGGAGGTTGGCGGCGTCGTGACCGACGCGGGGTTCGAGGCCGGCCGCACGCAGGCGCTCCATATAGGAGGAGTCGGAGCGGTCGCTGCCGGTGACCGTGGCGCCGAGCCGGGCGCAGACGAGCGCCAGGCCGCTCATCCCGGCGCCGCCGATGCCGATGAAGTGGAGCCGGCGGGACGCCCAGTCGCGCTTCTCCTGCGCCTCGGTCACCGGACCGCCGCCAGGACCTCGTCGGCGATGCGGCGGGCGGCGTCGGGCCGGGCCAGTGCCCGCGCGGCCGCCGCCATCTCCTCCAGCCGACCCGCGTCCCCCAGCAGGGCCGACACCTCCGCCGCGACCCGGTCCGCGCTCAGCTCCTCGTCGCCGACGATCGTCGCGGCGCCGCCGCGCTGCATCCAGGCTGCGTTGGCGCTCTGGTGGTCGCCGGTCGCGTGCGGGTAGGGGACGAGGATCGCCGGCCGGCCCGCCGCCGTCAGCTCGAAGATCGAGCCGCCGGAGCGGCCGAGGACGAGGTCGCTGGCGGCGAGGACGTCGCCGAGGTCCGGCTCGTAGGCGAGCAGGGTGTAGCGGTCGCCGTGCGGAGCCGCCGCGAGCCGCCGCTCGAGCTCGGCGAAGTCGCGCTGACCGGCGAGGTGGAGGAGGTGGAAGTCGCGGCCGTCGCGCTCGGCGAACGCCTCGACCGCGGCGAGGTTGATCGAGCGCGCGCCCTGGCTGCCGCCGACGACCAGCAGGCAGCGATCGCCGTCGGCGATACCGAAACGCTCGCGGGCGGCGGCGCGGTCGGCGCGCAGGACCGCGTCCGGGACCGGGCGCCCGGTGACCAGGTAGGGATCGCCCTCCCTGCCCTCGATCGGGAAGGCGAGGCAGACGCGCCGCGCCCGCCCGGCGAGCAGGCGGTTGGCGAGCCCGAGGTGGCTGTCGGCCTCGGTCAGCACCAGCGGGAGTGCGGGTCGCGAGCGCCGCCAGGCCGGCGGGCCCGGCGACGTAGCCGCCGCCGCCCATGACCACATCGGCGCCGCGCCGGCGCAGAGCGGCGCGGGCGGCGCCGACGGCAGCCAGCGCCTCGAAACCGGCGCGGGCGGCGCGCAGGGGGTTGCGGCGGTCGATGCCGCGCACCTCGAAGAAGTCGATCTCGTAGCCGGCCGCGGGGACCAGCTCGGCCTCGATCCGCTCGCGGGTGCCGAGGAAGGAGACCTCGGCGCCGCTAGCCCGAAGCTCGGCGGCGACCGCCATGGCGGGCACCACGTGACCCGCGGTTCCCCCCGCCGCGACCACGACCTTTGGCTTTCCTGACACCGCTCGATCGACTCCTTCCATTGGCGGGCTTGCGCCCGCCTTCGACGACGCGCAGTTTGCCAGCGCGGGAACCCGTCGAAGCGCGCGCCGCCTTGGCGGTGCCGCCGCGGGCGACGTTGAGGATCAGACCGACCGCGAAGAGGCGTCGTCATCAGGCTGCTGTTGCCGTAGGAGACGAAGGGCAGCGGTACCCCGGTCAGCGGCGCCAGCCCCATCACCGCGAAGAGGTTGATCGTCGCCTGGACCAGGATCAGCGAGGTGAGACCGGCGACCAGCAGCCTGCCGTAGGGGTCCCTGGCCTTCTGGGCGACTTTGAGACCGGCGTAGCCGAGCATCGCGAAGAGGCCGACGACGCCGACGATCCCGACCAGGCCGAGCTCCTCGCCGATCACCGCGGAGATCATGTCGGTGTGCGCCTCGGGCAGGTAAGAAGGCCTTCTGCGACGCCGTTGCCGATCCCGACCCCGAAGATGCCGCCGGAGCCGAGCGCGATCTTCGCCTGGGCAGCCTGGAAGCCGGCCCCTTCGGCATCCGCGCCGGGATTGAGGAAGCCGGTCAGGCGGGCCATCCGGTAGGGCTCGACGATCGTCATCAGCAGCGCCAGGACGCCGATGCCGAGCGCGATCATGCCGAGGTCGCGGGGGCGGGCGCCGGCGGCGACCAGGGTCGCGGCGAGGGCGAAGGCGACGACCATCGTCGTCCCCATGTCCGGCTCCAGCATGATCAGCAGGCAGGCGGCGCCGCTGACGACGAGGACCGGCATGAAGCCTTCGATCGAGCGCGCCCGTTTCGGTTTGCGGGCGAGCAGATCGGCGCCGTAGAGGATCAGCGCCAGCTTGGCCAGCTCCGAGGGCTGGATCTGCAGGAAGCCGGAGCCGATCCAGCGGCTGGCGCCGTTGACGCTGGTGCCGATCCCGAGCACGGCGACGAGCAGGAAGAAGGAGGCGCCGAGGATCAGCGGCGTCGCGTTGCGGACCAGGGCCAGCCCGTGGCGCGCGGTCAGGTGCATGATCAGCAGCCCGACGGCGCCGAACATCAGCGTCCGCTTGAGGTAGAAGGCGCTGTCGGAGAGGCCGCCGTTCTGCAGGATCCGGGTGGTCGAGCTGGCCGAGAAGACCATCACCGCGCCCAGCGCCAGCAGGCACAGGGTCGCGGTCAGCAGCATGCTGTACTCGGCCGAGACTGCCTTACGGCGCGAGCGCGCCTTGGCTTTCTTCCTGCGCCTTCCCCTTGGCCGGTTTCGAGAGCCGCCCGAGGGCGAGCGGGAAGGCGCTCACCGCAGTTCCCCGACGATCTCCCGGAAGCGCTCGCCGCGGCGCTCGAAGTTCTCGAAGGCGTCGAAGCTGGCGCAGGCGGGCGAGAGCAGCACGACCTCGCCCGGGGCGGCGGCGGCCGCGGCGCGGCGAACGGCCTCCTCGAGATCGGCGCAGCGGTGCAGCGGGACGCCGGCCGCGACCGCCGGGCGCCAGCTCCTCGGCGAGGCGGTCGGCGGTGTCGCCGATCAGGTAGCAGGCGGCGCAGCGCTCGCGGACCGGGTCGAGCAGGGGCGCGAACGGCTCGCCCTTCTCGCTGCCGCCGAGGATCGCGTGGACGCCGCCCGTCGAAGGCGCGCAGGCCGACCGCAGCCGAGGCGACGTTGGTCGCCTTCGAGTCGTTGACGAAGCGGACGCCGCCGATCTCGGCGACCCGCTCGAGCCGGTGCGGGACGCCGGCGAAGCTGCGCAGGCCCTCGCGCACCGCCTCGCGGTCGAGCCCCATCGAGAGCGCCGCGGCGGCGGCGGCCATCGCGTTGGCGACGTTGTGCTCGCCGAACAGGCCGCAGCTCCGCGACCGTCAGCAGCGGCTCGCCGCCGTAGAAGATCGTCCCCTCCGCCAGGGCGACCTCGCAGTCGGGGCCGGCGCCGGTGCAGAAGGCGACGCGGCGGGCGCAGCCGCCGAGGTCGACGCCGGCCAGCTCCGGCTCGTCGGCGTTGTAGACGGCGAGGTCGTCGTTGCCCTGGTTGGCGAAGATCCGCAGCTTCGCCGCCAGGTAGGACTCGAGGTCGCCGTGGCGGTCGAGGTGGTCGGGCGCGAGGTTGAGGAAGACCGCGCACTCGGGGGCGAAGAAGCGGGTGTCCTCGAGCTGGAAGCTGGAGCACTCGCAGACGACGGTCGCCTCGCGCCTCCACCTCACCGACCAGCTCCGAGAGCGGCGTGCCGACGTTGCCGGCGACCGCGACCGGCTCGCCGGCGCTGCGGTAGACGTGGCCGAGCAGCTCGACCGTGGTCGTCTTGCCGTTGGTGCCGGTGACGCCGACGAAGCGGTTGGGCAGCGCCCGCCAGGCCAGCTCCAGCTCGCCCACGACCTCGATCCCGCGCTCCAGGGCCGCCGCGATCACCGCCGCCTCCCGGGGAACACCCGGGCTCTTGACGACGGTCCGCGTCCCCTCGAGCAATGCCAAGCCATCCGTATCCAGGAGCACTTCGACGCCGGCCTCGCAAGCCTTCCCGCCCCCTCCGGACTGCCGGAATCGACCCCCCGGACCGCCTCGCCACGGCCGGCCAGCAGGCGCGCGGCGGCCTGTCCCGAGCGGGCCAGGCCGACGACGAGGAAGGGCCCCGGCGGCAGCGGCGGGCGAACCTCCTTCGGCGGCAGCGCAGTCATCCCGCCTATCTTCGCGACCTGCGCCCCGGCCCCTGTCCGGCCGGTGGGCCGAAAACGGGACGCATGGTCGCGAAATCGGCCCATCACCGCCAGATCGGCGTTGCTGGCGGCGAAGGGCTTGCGGTCGGCGGGCAGCCAGCGCCGCATCGCCAGCCGCTGGGTGCCCAGCTCGGCCCCCACATCCGCCGATGCGCCCGCCTACGGCCCGATCGACTGCTGGTACAGCGTGAAGCCGATCCCGGAGCAGACGGCGGCGATGATCCAGAAGCGGAGCATGATCTTCGTCTCCGACCAGGCCATCATCTCGAAGTGGTGGTGCAGCGGCGCCATCAGCAGGACGCGGCGGCGGAAGGTCTTGAAGGCGAAGACCTGGAGCGCGACCGAGAGCGCCTCGATCACGAAGATGCCGCCGATGATGATCAGCAGGACCTCGGTCTGGGTCATCACCGCCAGGGCGCCGATCGCCCCGCCAAGCCCGAGCGAGCCGGTGTCCCCCATGAAGATCGAGGCCGGGAAGGCGTTGAACCAGAGGAAGCCGATGCAGGCGCCGACCAGGCAGGCGGAGAGCAGCGCCAGGTTCTGCTGCTCGTTGGTGACGAAGGTGATCGCCGTGTAGGCGAGCAGGACGATCGCGCAGCAGCCGGCGGCGAGCCCGTCGAGGCCGTCGGTGAGGTTGACCCCGTTGCGAGGTGCCGGCGATCACGAGGAAGACGAGGACGAAGTAGAGGACCGGGCCGAGGTCGAGGCTGGCGTCGCCGATCCGGAAGTAGAGGGTCGGCTCGAGGCCGACCTCGTGGCGGGCGACCCACCAGAGGCCGAGCGCGAGGACGAGCTGGACGAGCAGCTTCCAGCGGCCGGAGAGGCCGAGCGAGCGGCGTTTGACGATCTTGATGAAGTCGTCGGCGAAGCCGAGCGCCGCGCAGCCGAGCGCGACGCCGAAGACGGCGAGGCTCTGCGGGTCGCGGTCGGAGAGGACCAGGTAGGGGACGCAGATCGAGGCGAAGACGATCAGCCCGCCCATCGTCGGCGTGCCGGCCTTGGCGTGGTGCTCCTGCGGCCCGTCCTCGCGGATGTGCTGGCCGAACTCCTGCACCCGCAGGTACTCGATGAACTTGGGGCCGAGGAAGATGCAGATCAGCATCGCCGCCATCCCCGCGATCAGGACTTCGCCCATCAGGCCGCGCTCCATCAGCTGCGGCAGCGCCTCGGCGACGGCCTCGAGGCCGGCCGAGCGCGAGCCCTTGACCAGGACCGCGTCGCCCGGCTCCGCAGCTGGGCCGCGAGCAGCTCGGCCGCCTCGCCGGGGTCGGCGACCAGCTCGTCGGGGTCGTAGTCGCGGGCCGGCTCGCCGACCCCGATCAGCAGGTCGACCCCGGCGGCGCGGGCGTGCTCGCCGACCTCGCGGTGGTAGCCGGCGGCGTCGGGGCCGAGCTCGCCCATCTCGCCGAGCACGGCGACGCGGCGCGGCGCCGCCGAGGGTCGCGAGGTGGTCGAGCGCCGCGCGCATCGAGACCGGGTTGGCGTTGTAGCAGTCGTTCACGAGGACGATCCCGTCGCCGAGCTCGAGGCGCTCGCCACGGAAGCGGGAGAAGCCTATGTCCGCGGCGCCGGTCGGCCATCTCGGCCAGCGGCGACGCCGAGCGCGACGCCGGCCGCGATCGCCGCCAGCGCGTTGGTCAGGTTGTGCGCCTCGGCGAAGGGGAAGTGGAAGGGCTGCTCGCCCGCCGGGGTCGCGACCAGCGCCTCGGTGACCCCCGTCGCCGACCTCGCCCTCGACCGCCTCGACGTCGCCGCCGGGGCCGAAGCGGAGCAGCCGCGGGGCGCGCTCCAGGTGCGGCTCCAGCTCGCCCGCCTCGGCCGGGACGACCGCGGCGCCGCCGGGCGGCAGGACGTCGAGCATCTCGGCCTTGGCCGCGGCGATCGCCTCGACCGAGCCGAGCAGCTCGACGTGGACCGGGCCGACGTTGGTGATCACGGCGACGTCGGGCTCGGCGATCGCGCCCAGCTCGGCGATCTGGCCGGGGCCGCGCATCGCCATCTCCAGCACCAGCACCTCGGTGTCCTCGGGCGCCTCGAGCACGGTCAGCGGCAGCCCGATCTCGGTGTTGAGGTTCTCGCGGTTGGCGTGGACCCGGCCGGGCAGCAGCGCCCGGGCGATGTCCTTGACCGAGGTCTTGCCGACCGAGCCGGTGATCCCGACCACGCGGGCGCCGAGCGCCCGGCGCCAGGCGCGGGCCAGGCGACTGCAGCGCGGCCAGAGGGATCGTCGACCGCGAACACCCAGGCGCGGCGTTCGCCTTTGTCGGCCCATCCGCGACAAGCGACGAACGCCGCGGCGGGCCGACGACGACGCCCCAGGCGCCGGCCTCGAGCGCGGCGGCGGCGAACTCGCCGCCGTCGCGCGTTCTCGCCGCGCAGGCCGAAGAAGAGGTCGCCCTGGCCCGGTCGCGCCGGAGTCGATCGCGCGCGCGGCGCGGCGAGCCGGCCTCGCCCTCGGCGAGGACCTCGGCGCCGAGCGCCGCGGCGATCTCGCTCCGGCGTCGAGGTTCACGCCGGGCTGCCCAGCTTCCGCAGCTCCTCGCGGGCGACCTCGCGGTCGTCGAAGGGGATCTTGCGCCCGTCCTCGAACTCCTGGCCCTGCTCGTGGCCCTTGCCGGCGATCACGACGGTGTCGCCGGGCGCGGCCCGCGCCGAGCGCCAGCGCGATCGCGGCGCGGCGGTCGGCCTCGACCTCGACCTCGGCGCCGCTCACCGGTCCCGGCGACGATCTCCTCGATGATCGCCTCCGGGTCCTCGGAGCGCGGGTTGTCGGAGGTGACGACGGCGAGGTCGGAGAGCTCGGCGCCGGCCCGGCCCATCTGCGGCCGCTTGTCGCGGTCGCGGTCGCCGCCGGCGCCGAAGACCGAGATCAGCCGGCCCTCGGTCAGCCGGCGCGCGGCCCGCAGCACGTTCTCCAGCGAGTCGGGCGTGTGCGCGTAGTCGACGAGGACGGCGAACGCCTGGCCCTCGTCGATCGGCTCGAAGCGGCCCGGGCACCCGCGCCGCCCGCGCCAGCCCCGCCGCCGCCGTCTCACGGCTCGACGCCCAGCGCCTCGCGCGGCCGCGAGCGCCGCGAGCGCGTTGGCGACGTTGAAGTGGCCCGGCAGCGCGGTTCGACCGGCACCTCGCCGTGCCCGTCGACGCGCGAACTCGGCGCCGCTCGGCGTCGAAGGCGACGTCGCGGGCGCTGAAGTCGGCCTCGGCGCCCTCGGCCGAGAAGGTGACGCACTCGAATTCGCTCGGCGAGGCGGCGCGCCGTAGGGGTCGTCGACGTTGACGATCGCCGTCCCCGGCCCGGCCTCGAACAGCCGGCGCTTGGCCTGGAAGTAGTCCTCCATGTCGGCGTGGAAGTCGAGGTGGTCCTGGGTCAGGTTGGTGAACAGCGCCGCCTCGAAGTGGATCGCCGTCGGCCCGGTGCAGGGCCAGCGCGTGCGAGGAGACCTCCATCGCGCAGGCCCGGTCGCCGGCCTCGAGCATGCGCCTGAAGGTCGCCTGCAGGTCGATCGCCTCCGGCGTCGTCCGCTCGACCTCCTCCTCGACCCCGCCGACCACCTGCTTCACCGTGCCCAGCAGCCCGGCTGGATCCCGGCCGCCTCGAGGATCTCGCGGACCAGGAAGGCGGTGGTCGTCTTGCCGTTGGTCCCGGTGACCCCGACCACGCGCAGCTCCGCGGTCGGGTCGCCGTGGAACCGCGCCGCGATCGGCGCCATCGCCGCCCGCGCGTCGCGCGACCACGACCTGCGGCACGTCCGACCGCCAGCTCGCGCTCGACCACCAGCGCCGCCGCCCCGGCCTCGACCACCTGCGCGCGCGAACTCGTGCCCGTCCGCGCTTCTCCCCGACGACGCAGAAGAACAGCGTCCCGGGCCCGGCCTTGCGGCTGTCGTAGGCGAGCTCGGCGATCTCGACCGAGGGGTCGCCGAGAACTTCGGCGCCCCCGGCCATCCCGGCCACAAGCTCGTCCAACCTCATCGCGACCCGATTCTAGAAGCGAGTCGGGTGCCCCTCCCGGAGGCTCCCGGACCAGCGTCTCGAAGCGCGGCAAACGATCTGCTGCCAACGGTCTCCGGGGAGGGGCACCCGACTCCTCGCCCTATTCGGGCGCGACGCCGAGGTACGGCAAGCGCGAACCCGGCGATCTGACCCGAAGGCCGGCGCCGCCACCGAGCCGCCGTAGTATATCGCCCTGCGGCTGGTCGACGATCACCGCCACCAGCAGCTGCGGGTCGTCGGCCGGCGCGAAGCCGATGAAGGAGGCGACGTATTTGGTCTCCGAGTAGGTCCCGTTTTCGGCCACCTCGGCGGTGCCGGTCTTGCCCGCCAGCGTGTAGCCGGGGACGCTCACCTCCGAGGCGGTGCCGCCCGGCGCCAGCACGCCCTCGAGCATTTCCCGCACCTGCGCCGCCACCTCGGGTTCGATCACCCGCTGGCCCTTCGGCTCGTGGACCGGCTTCGTCGCCGATCCGCTTGATCAGCTGCGGCTGCTCGAGGATGCCCGCCGTTGGCGATCGCGGCGTAGCCGGCCATCATCTGCATCGGCGTCACCGAGAGGCCCTGGCCGATCGGCAGGTTGCCCATCGTCGAGCCCGAGTATTCGTCGAGCTCGGGCACGATCCCCTGCTCCTCGGCCGGGAACTGGATCCCGGTCGGGCGGCCGAAGCCGAAGCGGTTGATCCAGCGGCTGAATTTCTCGGCGCCGACCTCGAGCCCGATCGTCACCGCGCCGACGTTGGAGGAGTGGGCGAGGATCGTCGGCGACGCTCATCGTCTCGGTGCCGCGCGGGTGCGACGTCTTCGATCGTCCGGTCGGCGACCTGGATCGTCGGCGCCAGCGTGAATTCGGACGCGGGCGTCACCAGTTTTTCCTCCAGCGCGGCGGCGACGGTGAACGCCTTGAAGGTCGAGCCCGGCTCGTAGGTGAAGCCGGTCGCCCTGTTGATCAGGTCCTCGTTGCGGGCGCTGGAGAGGTCGCTGGGGTCGACCGGGGGCCAGTTCGCCATCGCCAGGACTTCGGCGCTGCGGGGGTCCATCACGATCGCCGTCGCGCCCTTCGGCGCATACGCTTCGCCGACTTCCGCCAGCACCTGCTCGGTCTTCTCCTGGATCAGCGGATCGAGCGTCAGCTGGATGTCTTCGCCGTCGCTCGCCTCGCTCACCGTTTCCAGCCGGATCGGGTCGCCGAGCGCGTCCTTGACGATCCGCCGCTCGCCGTCGCTCGCCGCCGAGGATCGCTTCCTCGCCCGCCTCGAGCCCGGTCAGGCCCTGGTTTTCGGAGCCGACGGCGCCGATCGACCTGCCCCGCCATCTCGCCCTGCGGGTAGATGCGGCGGCTGTCCGGCAGCTCGCCGATCCCTTCCAGCTTCAGCCGCTCGACCCGCCCTGCCTGTTCGAGGCCGACTTTGTGGGCGACGTAGGAGAAGCCCGACTCGGCGGTGAGGCTTTCCAGCACCTCGCCCTTGTCGAGGTCGAGGATCGGCGCCAGTTCTTCGCCGCCCTTGGCGGGTTCTTCACCTGGTAGGGGGTGGCGTAGATCGTCGCCGCGTCCTCGGAGGCCGCGAGCTCGCTGCCGCGGCGGTCGAGCAGGCTGCCGCGCAGCCCCGGCACCGTCACGGTTTCGGTCTGCTGGGAGATCGCCTCGGAGGCGAGCCGCGACCCCTGCACCCCCTGCAGCCAGAAGGCACGGCCGACGATCACCAGGAAGCAGAGGAGGAAGCCGGCGAAGAGGAGTCCGATCCGGCGCTCGATCAACCGCATCGGCGCCCGGTCCTACCCTCCGGCGGCAGCGAGGCGCTGCGCCGCCACGGCGACGTCGTCGGGGCCGGCGTCGGTGAAGTGGATCTCGTCGCTGGACGGCATCGCCAGGCCCGAGCGCGCCCGCCGCGTTGCGCATCGCCCCGGTCCCGTAGAGCCGCGCGTCGCGGCCCCGCAGGATCGAGTTCTCCTGGTCGAGGACGGTGTTCTGGGCGTCGATCCTGCCCGAGGAGGCGGCGAAGCTGAGGGTGACCACGTTGAGGGCGACGATCCCCGCCAGGAGCGCGCCGAGGACGGCGATCCAGGCGCGGCCGCGGGTCATCCGCACGACCAGGCCGGAGTCGGGCAGCTGGCCGACGGCGACGGCGGTGCGGCCGGCGAGCGGGATCAGCTGGCCGCCGAGGTGGCGCGGAGTGCGGGCGGGCGCCTTGCGGGCCGGGGCGCGGCGCGCGGGAGCCCGACGAGCCGGAGCGGCAGCCTTGCCGCGCGGTTTCGGCCGCGTGCGCGGCGCCCGGGTCGGGGCGGCGCGTTTCTGCGGGGCGGGAGCGGCCTTTTTGCGCGGCGGCGTAGTGCGCGAGGGGGCGGGCGCCGGGGCGGTGCGGCGAGCGGGGGCGGCGACTGCCATCAGCCCGCCTCCCCGGTCGGCGCCGCCGCGGCGATCTTGAGCGCGACGCGCAGGTGAGCGGAGCGCGAGCGCGGGTTGGCCTCGACCTCGGCCGGCCCCGGGGACACGGCGCGGCGGGTCAGCAGCTCGGCCTCGGGCTCGTGCCCGCAGACGCAGACCGGCAACTCGGGCGGGCAGATGCAGCCGCGCGCCTTCTCGGCCAGGAACCGCTTGACCGGCCGGTCCTCGAGCGAGTGGAAGGAGATCGCGCCGAAGCGGCCGCCGAGCGCGAGCATCTCCCAGGCCAGCGGCAGGGCGTCCTCCAGCGAGTCGAGCTCGCCGTTGACGGCGATCCGGATCGCCTGGAAGGTGCGCTTGGCAGGGTGCCCGCCGCCGAACTGGGCGGCGGTCGGCATCCCGGCCCTGATCGCGGCGACCAGCTCCGAGGTCGTGCGCAGCGGCCGGCGGCGGACGATCTCGCGCGCGATCCCACCGGCGTAACGCTCCTCGCCGTAGCGGCGCAATACCTGCGAGATCCGCGACTCCGGCCACTCGTTGACGAGGTCGGCCGCGTCGAACTGCTGGCGCGTGTCCATCCGCATGTCGAGCGGCGCGTCGTAGGAGTAGGAGAAGCCCCGCTCCCACGAATCCACCTGCAGCGACGACATTCCGAGGTCTACATAAACCATCTCTGGGCGTATGCCTTCGCCGCGCAGGGCCCGCAGACCTTCCGCGAAGTCGGCACCGATAAAGCGGGTCCGGCAGGGCGCCTCGGCGGCGAACGCGGCGAAGCGCGCCTCCGCGGCCGGGTCGCGGTCGATCGCGATCAGGGTGCCGGTCTCCCCCAGCAGCTCGGCCACACGGCGCGCATGGCCGCCGGCCCCAAAGGTGCAGTCAACAGCCGTCTGCCCCGCCTCCGGCGCCAGCAGCGAAACCAGCTCCGGTGCGAGAACCGGCTCGTGGCTCATCGCCTTGAGGTCGATGGGCCTGTTTCCCACGACATGGGTGGGATTTCGGCCCGTCGGCAGGCTGTTGTAGTGGGGGGTGCGGGCGGCATGAAGTCTCATGATCACGCGGTGCCGGCGGCGGCGAGGCCCTCGGCGATCTCGGGGGCGGCGGCGTCGAGCTCCTGCTCCTGCTTGGCCCAGGCCTCGGCGTTCCAGATCTCCAGGTACTCCCCCGCCCCGATCACGACGCAGTTGCCGTCGAGGCCGGCGTGCTCGATCAGCGGCCCGGGGACGCGGATGCGCCCGGCGGCGTCGAGCTTCTCGTCGAAGGAGCCGCCGTGGAAGCGACGGCGCAGCTTCCGCGCGTCGCTTCCGAAGGGGCTGTGCGGCGAGAGAAAGCGGTCGGAGAGCTGCTCGAACTCAGGCGTGGTGTGCACCCAGACGCAGGGGTCGAAGCCTTTGGAGAGAACGACTCCGTCAGAGAGCGAGGCGCGGAACCGGGAGGGAACCGTGAGTCGATCCTTGGAATCGAGACTGTGCTCGTAGAGACCCCGAAAAGCCACCTCGGCGAGTCCTTTCTGAGCGGGGGGCGGGCCGGAAAAGAGTTGGACCGGAGTGATGAGGTGGGAGGAGCCTCACCACCCCGGTCCTGGGCTTCAACTCGGGCGCCACAATAACCCACTCTCCCCCACTTTGCAACACGCCCTCCCTCTGCAACCCCATTTGCATCCGGCCACGAGCGCTAGGTTGGGGCCGTGAGCTCGCCCGATGAAGCCGGCGCCGCGCCGGTCGCCCCCGCCGCGGAGGCCGCGGCCCCGACCCCCGACGACGCCGACGACCTGCGCGGCTTCCACTTCCGGCGCCTGATGCGCAGGACCGCGGTGCTGATCGCGATCGCGATCGTCACGCTGGCGGCCGGGATCGCCGCGGCCGTCCTCGTCGGGCCGGCGGTCGGAGGCATCGCCGCCCTCGCGACCTTCCTCCTGGCGCTGCTGATCGTCTTCGCGATCGCCGACTCGCGGGCGGAGGACGCCTTCTTCGGGGTTTACGCCCAGCAACACGGACTCGAACTCGGCGGCCGGGCGCCGCTGCCGCCGACGACGCCGCTGCTGCGCAAAGGCGACGACCGCTACGCGGAGCGCACCCTCTCCGGCCCCTTCGCCGACGGCGTCGAAGGCATCCTCGCTCTCTATACCTACGAGGAGGAGTCGACCGACAGCGAGGGCAACCGCCAGACCAACTACTACCGCTACACGGTCGGCCTGGTACCGGTTCCCGAGTGCGTCGAGCTCGTGCCCGAGCTCTACTGCCAGCGCAAGTTCGGCCTGCGGGCGCTGGAGAAGTTCGAGGACGCCTTCCGCACCTCCAAAGAGCGGGTGAAGCTGGAGAGCGAGGCCCTCGACGAGCGCTACGAGATCTTCGCCGGCAAGGGCCAGGACGCCAACCGGCTGCGGCAGCTCTTCGCCCCCACCTTCATCGTCTGGCTCAACGACGCGGCGCCGGAGAAGTTCGCCTTCGAGCTGGTCGACGGCACCCTCTGCTGCTACGTCAGCGGCCACAGGAAGAGGGCCGAGGAGCTGGAAGAGGTCAGCGCCGCCGCGGCAGTCGTCGCCCGGCGCCTGCGCGAGGAGTCGCTCGAGTAGCGCAGGCCGGCGGGTCCTGTCGTGGTGTCGGGGACCTGCGGGCGAGGTTTTCGTTCTCGGTCCCCGACACCACGCCACCCGCCGGTCAGACGCTCTCCTAATAGCTGGATAAGAGGGTGTCGGCGTTGGCGATCAGGCCGGCGGCGATCATCAGCAGCACCGAGGGGACGAGGACCAGGGCGACGACGAGCTGGATCTTCGGAGCCGCGCGAGCGGCTCGCTCCTCGACGGCGCGGCGGCCGTCGCGGCGCAGGGCGCCGGCCTGGCGCCGCAGCTGATCGGCGAGCGGGGAGCCGAAGCGGCGCGAGCGCTCGATCGCCGCGACCAGGGTCGCCAGCTCGCCGCCGGGCACCCGGGCGCGCAGGGAGCGCAGCGCCGCCGAGAGCGGCACCCCGCAGCCGAGCTCGGCGACCGTCAGCCGCAGCTCCTCGGCCAGCGGCCCCTGCCCGGCCCGGGCCAGCTGCTCGAGGCCGGCGGCGGGCCCCCGGCCCGACCCGGCGCTGACCGCGAGCAGGTCGAGTGCGTCGGGCAGGGCCGCCAGCAGCCGCCGGCGGCGGCGGCGCGCCTCGCGCTCCAGCAACGCGTCGGGAGCGAGGAAGCCGGCGGCCGGCATCGCGACGGCCACCAGCACGGCGGTCCGGCCGGGTGCGGCCGGCAGCGCGGCCAGGGCGAGGAGGCCGCCGGCCGCGCTCCCGGCGAGCTTCGCCACGAGCACCGCCGCCAGCGGCAGCCGTTGCTCGAGCCCCGAGCGGCGCAGGCGCTGCGGCAGCCCGAGCCGCAACGCCGCCGAGGCCGAGCGCCCGCCGAGGCCGAACGGGAGCGACCGCTGCGAGCGGCCCAGCCGGCCGGCAAGCAGCTCCCGAGCGGCGGCGAAACCGAGCAGGACCGCCAGCGCCGCCGGCAGCGCGGCGGCGCTCACTCGACCACCCGCGAGAGCCGCTTGATCGCGACGAAGCCGGCCACCTGGAGCGCGGCGGCCAGGGCAAGCAGAGCGGCCGAGGGCGCGGATCCGAGCAGGGTCGCGAGGAAGCCGGGTTGGAGCAGCTCCGCGAAGAGCGCTCCCCCACTCGGCATCGCCACCACCAGCAGCCCGGTGAAGCGGGCCTGGGCGGTGGCCGAGCGCGCGTCCTCGGCGGCCCGGTCGCGCTCCGCGGCGCCGGCGGCGAAGCGGCGCAGCAGGCCGGCGAGGTCGCCCCCGGCGAGCCGCTGGCTGATCAGGGCCGCGGCGAAGGCGTCGACCCGCTGCGAGCGCATCCGCCGCCGCCAGGACCCGACCGCCTCGGAGGTCGGGGCGCCGAGATCGAGCTCGGCGCCGAGCCGGGCCAGCTCTGAGGCCGGGGGGCCGTCCAGCGACGCCGCGGCGGCCGGCAGCGAGGCCCGCAGCGAGCGGCCGGCGCCGAGCGAGTCGGCGATCGCGGTCGCCACCTCCGGCAGCGAGAGCTCGACCGCAACCCGGTAGCGACGGCGACGGCTGGAGATCGCCCAGCCGGCCCCGGCCGGGCCGGCGACCGCAAGCGGCAGCGCCAGGACCGGGCCGGCGAGGAACCAGCCGCCGAGGACGGCGGCGGCGGTCGCGAGCGCGGCCAGCCGCCGCCGCTCGGCGCTCGACGGCGCGTAGCCCTCCCGCCCCGCCCGCCGCAACGGCTCCAGCGCCAGCCGCAGCCAGCGCGCCGCCGCCGGGCTCGCCAGCAGGGCCTCACGGGTCGCGAGCGCCAGCAACCCACCCGCCAGGGCCCCGGCGAGGACCGGCAGCGACGCCGGGCCGCCGCTCATGCCGCTGCCGCCCCGAGGGTGCGCACGGCGGTCGCCCCCGCCGCCCGCACCACCTCGGCGATCTCGGTGAGGACGCGGGCGCCGTCCGGCCGCCGCTCGAGGTGGACGACGAGGTCGATCCCGCGCTGCACCTGCTCGGCGATCGCCGCATGCGGCAGCCCCAGACCGGCCATCAGCGTCAGCGTCTCCAACCGGCTCAAGGCGTCGGCGGGTGAGTTGGCGTGAACGGTCGCAAGGGCGCCGTCGTGACCGGTGTTGAGCGCGGTCAGCAGGTCGAGCGCCTCGGGCCCCCGCACCTCGCCGATCACGATCCGGTCCGGCCGCATCCGCAGCGCGTTGCGGAGCAGGTCGCGGATCGTCACCTCGCCGCGCCCCTCGACCCCGGCGGGGCGGCTCTCGAGCCGCACCACGTGCGGCTGTTGCAGCCGCAGCTCGGCCGCGTCCTCGATCGTCACCACCCGCTCGTCCGGCCCGATCGCGCTGGAGAGGGCGTTGAGCAGGGTCGTCTTGCCGGAGCCGGTGCCGCCGCTGACGAGGATGCTGCGGCGCTCCGCGACCGCCGTCGCCAGCAGGCGCCCCTGCCCCGCCGTCAGCGTGCCCAGCGCGACCAGCTCCTCCGGGCCGGGCCGGCGGGCGCCGAAGCGGCGGATCGAGACCAGCGGTCCGTCGATCGCCAGCGGCGGGATCACGACGTTCACCCGCGAGCCGTCGGCGAGGCGGGCGTCGACCATCGGGCTCAGCTCGTCGACTCGCCGCCCCAGCGGCGCCAGGATCCGCTCGATCGCGTTGCGCAACTCCTCCTCGTCGGCGAAGGCGACGTCGGTGGCCTCGAGCCGACCGCCGCGCTCGACGTAGACGGTGCCGGGCCCGTTGACCATCACCTCCTCCACCGCGGGATCGGCGAGCAGGACCTCGAGCGGCCCGAGGCCGACGCTGTCGCGGACGATCCGCGCCACGATCTCCTCCCGGTCGGCCGGCCCGAGCAGGGCGGCCCGCTCGTCGACCAGCTCCCGCACCGCGGCGGCCAGGTCCTCGCCGCGGCCCGACCCGCGCGCCGCCTCGGCCCGGCGGCGCTCAACCAGGTCGGAGCGCAGGCGGGATGCCAGTTCGGCCGCGTTGCGCTCCCGCAGTCCCATCGCTCAGCCCCGCGGCAGCAGCGTCACCCGGCGGGCGAAGCTCTCGGCGGCGATCAGGCGCAGCGCCTGGGGCCGGGTGAGACCGAGCGTGGCGGCGGCGAGGCCCTCGCCTGCCGCCCCGTCCGCACCCGGGCCCAGCGCCAGCAGCGGTACCGCGGCGGCGGCGACATAGGTCCGGCCCGCGCCAGACCCGCTCGGTTCCGCCGTCACCACCACGTCGACCCGGTTCCCGACCGGCTGCGCTCCCGCCACCAGCAGCGCCTCGGCGCCGCTGACCGCGATCTCGACCGGGCGGCGCCCGCGCCCGAGGCCGGGGGGCCCGCTCGGGCCGCCCCGGGGCGGGCGCAGCTGCGAGGCCAGCAGGTAGGAGCCGGCCGGGACCGTCCCGGTCGGGACCAGGCCGATCGCCTCGGCCGGGTTCACCAGTGCGCCCGGCGGCACGAACCGGGCCGGGATCCGTCGCGACTCCAGCGCCGCGGCCTGGCGCGGAGCGATCTCGTGCCCCGCCTTCAGCTCCTCGCCGGCGACCAGGACCGGGCGCAGCTCGCCGTAGCCGCGAGCGACGCCGGCGCCGTAGCCGTCGGCGATCGCCGCCGCCGCTGCTGCTGCCAGCACCGCCGCCACGAGGAAGGCGAGCGCGCGGCCGCGACGGCCCATCAGTCGCGTCCGCCGGCAAGCGGCAGCTCGATCACGGCCTCGGTCCCTCGCTCCGAGATGCGCAGCTGGAAATCACCGTCGTGGCCGGCGGCGGTTCGCCGCACGACGCGCAGGCCGTGGCCGCGACCGCTGCGGCCGAGCAGGCGGGCGAGCAGCTCGCCCGGACTCTCCCGCCGCGAGGCGGAGCGAGACCCCCGGCCCGAATCGAGGACCGCGATCCGGACCCGGTCGCGGCGGATGGACGCGCCGACCGCGATCTCCGGACCGCCGTGCTCGATCGCGTTGACGATCAGGTTGTCGATCGCCTGCGCGATCTCACAGCGGTCGCCTTCCACCGTCGCCTCCTCCGCCCGCCGGTCCAAGCTCAGGGAGCCGCCGGCCAGGGCGGCCCGCGCCCGCCAGCGCCCCACCGCGGCGTCGAGCAACGGCCGCACGGAGATCCGCTCCCGGTCCGGCAGCGGCGCCTCGCCGTTGATCTCGCGCTCGAGGCGCTCCAGCGCGGTGGCCGCCATCTGCACCGACCCGGCGATCGCAGAGCCCTCCTCCGAGCCGCCCGCGGGAGCGAGCGCCAGCGCCTGAAGAGGCCGCCGCAGCTCGTGGAGCGCCTCGTTCAGCGCGCTGCGACGGCGTCCGGCCTGGACGCCCTGCGCCGCCACGGCCGCGGCGAGGGAGACGCCCACCGGCCAGGTGGCCGACACCACCTGCGCCAGCTCCAGTCTCACTTCGCCTCCGCGGCGGCCCGAACGCGCATGGCTGCCTAAGGGCGATGGCCGGACGACTCTCCCCCGCCCCGAGACCGGCGCACGGAAATTGCGCACCCGCCATCCCAAAGCGGTCTCGGCCAGGCGCCTCGAGCCAGCGGGTGCGCATGGATTAGACCGCCTGAGAAGTAAAACAGGTTCAGATGTTCCGTAGATCGGTGTCGAAATACCGGTCCAGACACACAGGGCCAGATAGTTTTTTTCAGATTGGAAAAGGTTCTTGACCACGGAAACGACAGAGCGTTTTGTGATACTTGATTTACAAACCGGAGTGGAAACCATCCCGGAGCCACCCCAAATCCCCCCGGCCCCCCGGCCGCCTACGAACGGAGCAAATTCCCCATGGCCCAGCCCCGAACCTCGCCCGAGGGCATCACCCAGCAACTGGCCAAGGCCCTCGCCCACCCGCTGCGGGTGAAGATCCTCACCTCGCTGCACAACGGCATCTCCAGCCCCAACCAGCTCTCCCAGGAGCTCGGCGAGCCCCTCGGCAACGTCAGCTACCACGTCAAAACGCTGCTCGAATACGACTGCGTGGAACTGGTCAAAACGGAGCCGCGGCGCGGCGCGGTCGAGCACTTCTACCGGGCGACCGAGCGCACCTTCCTCAGCGACAGCGACTGGAAGAAGATCCCCGCCTCGGCCCGCAAAGGCATCACCGGCAGCGTGGTGGAGACCGTCGGGCAGGACGTCACGGAGGCGCTTGCCGCCGGCACGATCGACGCCCGCGCCGACTCCCACGTCAGCCGCACGCCCCTCAACCTCGACGACCAGGGTTGGTCCGAGATCACCTCGCTGCTAGCGGAGACGCTCCAGAAGGCGCTCGCGATCCAGGACGAGGCGGCAACTCGCCTCAAAGGCGGGGAGGCCGACGGGATCAGCACCAAGCTGGCGATCCTCCACTTCGAGACGCCACAGGGGGGCAAGTCGAAGAAGTAGCGACCCGCGGCAACGACCCGGAGCTCAGCCGTCGAGCAGGCGATAGCCGATGCCCCAGCAGTTGACGACGTAGCGGCTGTGCTCCGGGTCGAGTTTGCGCCTCAGGCGGGAGGCGTGTGAATCGAGGGTCCTGGTCTTGCCGGGGCTGGAGTACCCCCAGACGTCCTGCAGCAGCTCGGCCTTCGAGAAGACCCGGGTGGGATCGCCGGCGAGGACGCGCAGCAGCGTGAACTCCTTCTTCGCCAGCGGCACCTCGCGCTCGCCGACCGTCACCCGGCGGCGCAGCGGGTCGATCCTCAGCTCGCCGATCCGGATCGGCCCCTCGCGCCGGCCCTGCCGCCGCCGCAGCACGGCGCCGATCCGCGCCCGCAGCTCTTCCAGATTGAACGGCTTCGTCAGGTAGTCGTCGGCGCCGGCGGTGAGGCCGCGGACGCGGTCGGCCTGGGCGCCGCGCCCGGTCAGCACGATCACCGGCAGCTGCGGATCGAAGCGCGACTCGACCCCGTCGGCCTCGCGGATCTCACGCAGCACGTCGAGCCCGGAGGCGTCCGGCAGCGAGAGGTCGAGCAGGAGCAGGTCCGGCTGGTTGTAGCGGCAGAGCCGCAGCGCGTCCGAAGCGCTCGGGGCCGGGAGCACGCCGAAGCGGTCCGCGGCAAGGTGGTCGCAGAGCAGGTCCAGCGTCACTGCATCGTCCTCGCAGACGACGATGCTGGCGATCTCCCGGCGCTGCGGCAACATGACCGCCCTAAGGACCCGGCGCGGCAAACTCTCCCCCCTCGGCCGCGGGAACCTCCAGTACGGCGGCCGCCCCGCGGTGCCACAGCAGGCGACGCGGCGGCACGCGCCGGTGGACGGCGAGGGGCCGCAGCTGCCGGTCGAGGAAGACGAGGTCGAGCTCAAACCGCATCCCGCAGGTATGGACGCTGCCGCAGCGCGGGATCAGCAGCCCCGGACCGGCCTGCGCCGCCTCGAGGAAGGAGAGGCCGAGCAGGCGGGCCCGCCAACCACATGCGACCGGCACCCTCAACCCACAGACCGGAACCACAGGCAGAGCTTCCAGGCTCGAGGCGGTTCGCATCGAGCGCTCAAGCCCACCGTAACTACGCTTTCTCCCCCTCGCCCGCCTGGAACTCGCTCGGCAACCCATCGACGGAGGAAGAGCCGCCGAGCCGCGCCAGGAGCGCTTTGGCGCGATCAGGTTCATTGCGCACCCTGGTCAGGAGATCGACGTAGCTACGGATCGTGGTCGGATGAGGATGGTTCATGTCGAGCGCCCGCTCGTAGAACTCTTCCGCTCGCCCAGGATCGTCTCGGACTTTCTTGAGGAAGATCGCATAGTTGGCGAGGTTGGACTCCTGCTGGGGATCGACCTCGAGTGCCCGCTCGAAGAGGTCTTCGGCGCGGTCGTGATCGGCACGAATGCTGGTCTGGAAGACAGCGTAGGCACCTAGGACATCGGCCCTATCCCGACCGATCTGGACCGCCTTTTCATACAACTCTTCCGCACGGTCGATCCCCTTCTCGTCTGTCTCGGAAAGGAACATCGCGTAATTGAGCAGGTGAGTGACGTGCTCCGGGTTGCTCGCGAGCGCACGCTCGTAGAGCGCGCTCGCTCGCTCTTGATCCTCCCCTGACTCGGACAGCATGGCCGCGTAGTTGCCCAAGACGTTCGCGTGTTCCGGGTCGGCCTCGACCGCCCGCTCGTAGAACGATTCCGCTCGCTCCTGGTCTTCGCGGACTCTATGCAGGAAAATCGCGTAATTGCCGAGATTGTTCGCGTGTTCCGGGTCGGCCTCGACCGCCCGCTCGTAGAACGATTCCGCTCGCTCCTGGTCTTCGCGACCCTTCGTCAAGAAGTTGGCGTAGTTACCCAGTACGCTGGCATCGGTCGGACTCGCTGCCACGCTTCTCTCGTAGAGTTCTTCCACTCGATCCGGGTCCGCCTGCGTTTCCGAGATTAAGCTCGCGTAGCCGCCGAAGATCCAACCGTCCTCGTCGCTGGCCTCGATCGCCAGCTCGAACAGTTCCGCCGCCCGGTCCAGATCCCTGCGGACTTTCCTCTTGAAGATTGCGTAGTTGCCAAGGGTGTTCGCATGCGCAGGATCGATTACAAGTGCCCGCTCGAAGAGGTCTTCGGCTCGATCATGCTCGCCCCGGTGGAGGGTAAGGAGGGTGGCCAGGTTCTCGAGCGCCATCAAGTCGACGGGCTCTCCGATGGGCCCGCGCTCGATCGCCCCTTCGAAGGCGGCCTGGGCCTCGGACAGCTCTTGCAGATCTCTGGTGAGAACGCCGAGGTTGTACAGCGCCTGGACAGCGACGGCATCACTATCTGAGCCCGCCGCCTTGCTCCAAGCAGCCCTGGCCCTCGGCGTCAGCGTCTCAGAACCTTCCCTTTCTCTCAGCAAGTAGGCCGTCACGCCCATCGCCAGCGCCTGCTCCTCCGTCACGTGACCGAGAATCGACGACCAGACGTCGTCCTGGATGTCGGAGGTCGAAGGCGCCGCGGCGATGATGTAGTCATAGGCTTGGAACGCATCGGGTCCCCCACGAAGCAATGCGATCGTCTCGTAGAGGGGTTTCCGGGCCCAGCTCAGACCGGCCTCGAAGAGCTCCCTCGAGGAGTCGACGTGTTCGGGAAGGAAGCAGCGGTAGAGCTCCTCCAGTGCCGCCCTGGAGATCGGGTCCCTGATCCCGACTCGTCGCCACTCGATCGCCGCCCACACGATCGCCTGGCCCTCGGGACACGCTTGTTCATCCCGATGCTTGCCGCTCGTCAGCTTTCGAACCAGCTCCGGCCCGGTGATCATGAACTCGCCGACGCCGTCTCGTTCGATGGTCGAGGCGGCCGCGGGAGCGAACTCCCTGGCGCCGACCTTCTCCCTGTCGCTGAGCTTGGGCAAGAGGTCGATGACCCGGGCGTGACGTAGAAGGTCGGCGACCGGCTCTGCCAGGCGTTTCTCATCTCCCTGCGTCTGCCTCCTGAGACCTCTGCCACCGGCGGTACCGAGGATGAGAACCCGGCGTTCATGCTGCTCGAAGTCGCGCAACACCGCAGGGGTCATCCCCGCACCGACCTCTACGTATTCCTCGATGTCGTCGAGCCAGAGGATCACGGTGTCGCCGTCGACCTCCGGCCATGCGTCTTCGTTCCTCATCGCCTCGACGGCGGTGGAGTCGCTCGGCACCACGACCGGTATCGCGCCGCAGGCCTTCCGCGCTCCCTGGAAGAGGGTCCGGCTCTTGCCAGCCTTCGACGACCCGTAGAGAACGATGAAGCCATTGCTTTCATCTCGCAGCGCCTCGCCAAGCGCTTTCTCCAGCGCCGCGTCCGCGTCACGTCTCAGGTACTTGCGACGTCCATCGGTGCCTTCGGTCGCCTTCAGCGCCTCGGGCGACTCGGCGTCGACCCCGAGGGCGTATGGCGTCATCGATTCCAAGGCCTGAACCTCGAACTCGAGCAGGTCGGCTGAGACTGCGCTGCGTGCCACCTGGAGCTCTCTTCCTTTGACGAAACCCAGGAAAAGCAGGACCACGCAATCCACCCCCAGCAAGAAGATGCCCGCGGTGCTGGCGCCGAGAGCGAAGGCAAGTCCCGACAGGGCAACTGGGACCCCCACGAAACCGGCGATGACAGATCGTCTATAGGCGAGAAAATCGGCTTTTCTGCCGAGCTCATTTGCCATGGGCAAAGACGATATCCCGACCCCATACGCGAAATCAGCTGTGCCGCGCATGCTCGCCGGGTGCAAATGGCCGTTCAGGCACCGGCGCCAACAGGCACCGGCGTACGATGATCGGCAAGATCATGAACCTGTTCCCGCTGGGCTTGCGGGTGCAGCTGGGCTTCAACTCATGGATAAGAAAACGACCCGAAGAGGGAATTACGAGTCCGGCTCGGACTACGTGCTCGAGTACGGCGAGCTCCGCTTCGCTTTCAACGAGGACGACTTCGGGCAGCGGGTCGAGCAGGCCGCGGTCAAGCTCGGCTTCGTCCACCAGGGCCTCAGCCAGGAGGAGCTCGACGACCTCCTCGACCTCGCCGTCAGCGGCGAGATCGCCGAGCCCAGCTCGCGCCTCGGCGAGCACATCAACGAGAACTGGGAGGACCTCGTCGGGCCGGCCAACCGCAGCCTCGTCCACTGGATCCGCCGCCTCGTCTTCCGCGGCGCCTGGCTCGACCAGCGGGTCAAGGAGGGCGAGCTCGACGTCGTCTTCGACGAGCGAACGCAGACTTTCGGCTACGTGCAGCCGGATCGCAGCTCGGAGCTGATCGAGCTTTCCAAAGAGCCGAGCTGGCGGCGCATCGCCTACCGACGCTAGCCACTCCCGAGCGGTCGGGGTAGGGGTGGAGCGTCTTGTACTTTTTCGGCGCCTGCGATCTCGGACGACCGCAAGCGATCCTCGAAAAAGTTAAGCGGAACCCCTACCCCGACCGCTCGAGCGCGGCCACTACGGTGAGGTTGCCGCCGGCCGCGTCGAAGAATGCCTTGGCGGCGTCGGGGTCTTCGTAGGCCTCGCCGAGGCGGGTGAGGGAGTCGACGAGGAGGATCACCGCGTCGCCGGCGGCGGCGCGGGATTTGGCCTGGGCCAGGGCGTCGTCGGCGTGACGGGGCTGGCCGGCGGCGACGATCTCCGCTTGCGGGGCGTCGCGGCGCCAGTCGGCCAGCTCCTCGGGGCTGGGATCGATCAGCAGCACGACCGGGTCCGGGCCCTTGGAATCGGCGGCGAGGTCGGCGGCGACGCCGCGCAACAGCGCCGTGCAGGCCTCGCGGCTCTCGGCGCAGAGCAGCGCCTGGCGACCGGCGGGCGGTAGCAGCAGGCCCTGCAGGGTCACGCCCTGCTTGCCGCGACGGCCGAAGCGGCGGCGCCTGCGGCGGCGCGGGCGCGCCTCGCCGGCGGCCGGGGCGGGGGACGAAGCCGGGGTGGGCTCGGGGCGGGCGGGCGGCTCGGGGCGGGAAGTTGGTGCGGACTCGGGCTCAGGGCCCCGCTCGGGGCCACGCTCCGGAACCGACCGCGGCTCGCGGCCGGACCCCTCCGAGCGACCCTCGGCGCCGGTTTTCGCGCCCGAGCGGCGACGGCGCCGGCGCGGCGGCCGGTCGCGCTGCTCTCCCCCGCCGCCACGGCCACCGTCGCCACCGCGGCCGCCGGCGCGGGAGGGCTCACGCCCGGGACGGGGGCCGCCACCGGACTCGCCGTCGGCAAGCTTCGCGATCAGCTCCGCCCGCGCCAGCATCCGGTAGCGCTCGATGCCCCCCTCGGCGGCCAGCGCGTGCAGCTCGGACAGGTGCTTTTTCTCCAGCTCGGCCTTGGTCATCGCAGCGGCAGGTTATTCGACCGGCTCCGCCGGGGTCACAAACCCGACCGGCCGGGGTCGATGCCCTCCAGCGCCGCCGCCTCGAGCCAGGCCTCGGCCTCCCGCTTGACCTGCCGGCGCGACCAGCCGAGCTCCGCGCCCAGCACCTCGGCCACCGGGCGGACCGAGGCGGCGTCGCGCAGCTGCGGCGCCGCGAGGATCCCCAGCCGGGTGCGGCGCAACAGCACGTCGGCGACGCAGCGGGCCTGCTCACGGCGGGCGGCGATCGCGACCTCGGCCAGCAGGTCGGGGCGGCCCGGCACGATCGGCCGGGCCAGCTCCGGGTCCTTCCAGGCGAGGTCGAGGACGGCGCGGGCCGCGTGGCCGTAGCGGAAGGCGAGCTGGGAGATCGAGTCGGCGCCGACGCCCTCGGGCGCCTCCAGGTCCTCCGCCCGGGCTTCCATCCCGAGCGGGATCTCCGCCGTGTGGCAGCTGGCCTCGCGACCCTCGCGCTCGACCAGGCGGTCGACCGTCTGCTTCGCCATCCGCCGCCAGGTGGTGAGCTTGCCGCCGGTGATCGTCAGCATCCCCGAGGAGGTCTCATACAGCTCCGCCTTGCGCGAGATGTCGACCGACTTCTTCGGGTCGCCGGTGGAGATCAGCGGCCGCACGCCGGCGTAGGCGCCGACCAGGTCGGACTGGGTGAGCGAGGTGCCGAAGAACTCGTTGACGGCGTCGAGCAGGTACTCGACGTCGGCGCCGCCCGGCTTCGGGTGGGCGGTGTCGCCCTCGTAGTCGTTGTCGGTGGTGCCGATGAGGGTGCGCCCGTACCAGGGCAGCGAGAAGATCCTCCGCCCCTCCCCCGCCGGCACGACGCAGGCGGCGCTGCCCATCGGCAGGTCGGCCTGGTCGAGGAGCAGGTGGGTGCCGCGGCTGGGGGCGATCCGCGGCACGTCCTCCTCACCGAGGAGCTCCGCCGGGCGGATCCCGTCGGCGAAGACGCCGGTCGCGTTGACGACGTGGTCGGCTCCGACCTCGATCCGCTCCCCGGACTCCGACTCGACGAAGGCGACCCCTGTGGCACGGCCACCGGTCGTGATCACCTCCGTAACCTCGGCGCCGTTCAGCATCACCGCGCCGAAGCGCTCGGCCTCGCCGAGCACGGTCAGGACCAGGCGCACGTCGTCGGTCTGGCAGTCGTAGAACATGTAGGCGTCGTTCGGTTCACGGGCGGCGAGCGCCGGGACCAGCTCCAGCACCTCGTCGCGGTCGATCGTGCGGTGCCGGTCGGGTGACCAGTAGAAGTCCTCGTCCTCCTCCTTGGAGGAGCGCATCTCGCGACGGCTGCGG
Source organism: uncultured Thermoleophilia bacterium (assembly GCA_963720455.1). Lineage (GTDB taxonomy): Bacteria > Actinomycetota > Thermoleophilia > Solirubrobacterales > 70-9 > VAYN01. The sequence goes on from OY970392.1 coordinate 1,207,303, forward strand.
CCGACCCGAGTGGTCGCCATCACGTCGTACATGTTCAGGCCGAGGCCGAGTTTGCGGTCGCGGCGCTCCTCGCCGAGCGCCGGCACCAGGAACGGCGTCGGGTAGACGAGGTGGGGCGCGAGCTGGACCATCAGCTGGCGCTCCAGCAGCGCCTCGCGGACCAGGCCGAGGTCGAAGTTCTGCAGGTAGCGGAGGCCGCCGTGGACCATCTTCGAGGAGCGGCTGGAGGTGCCGACGGCGTAGTCGCCGCGCTCCAGCAGCGCCACCGAGTAGCCGCGCGAGGCGGCGTCGAGGGCGACGCCGGCGCCGGTGATGCCGCCGCCGATGACGACGACCTCGAAGCGGTTGCCGGCGATCGCCTCGATCGCTGCGGCGCGGGTCAGCATCGGTCTCCTAGTCGAGGAAGACGGTGGTCTCGGTGGCGGCTTCGCGGACCGGCGCCGGCTTCTCCTGGCGCGGGTGGCCGAGGTGCAGCAGGCCGACGAAACGCTCCCGCGCCGGCAGGCCGACGGCGGCGCGGCCCTCCTCGCCGCGCAGGAGGCCGGGGGTGCGCCAGTAGCCGGCGAGGCCGCGGGCGTGGGCGGCGAGCAGGACGATGTAGGAGGCGACGGCGGTCGCGTGCAGGTCCTCCTCGTTCTGGACCGGGTCCTCGCCGAGGTCCGCGGAGACGACGACCATGGTCGGGCAGCGGTCGAGCTTGGCGGCGCCCTCGGGGCCCGCGAGCCGCTTCAGCCGCTCCAGCGTCCGCGGGCCGACGACGCGGAAGCGCCAGGGGACGGTGAGGTTGTGGTTGGGGGCCCAGCTCGGCCAGCTCACAGCTAGCTGCTCGCGCGGTAGCGGCTCCGGCCCGAAGGCCTTGTGGGTGCGACGGGTGCGAATCGCCGTCTCGACGTCCATCGCGCGAGCGTACCGGCCGGTCGGCCCGCCTACAGGCCGTAGCGCCAGCGCATCCAGGCGCGGCGGCTGCCCAGGGCGGCGGCGAAGAGGAGGGCGCCGGCGGCCAGGCCCAGGAGGATCGCGCCGGTCGTGCTCGATTCCGAGTCGCCTTCGCTCGACGCGGACGTTTCCGAGGCGGGAGTCCCGGTATCCCCCCTCTCTCGCCCCGCGGGAGGGATGCCTGAGGCTGGCGCGACGGGGGCGCCCTGGCCCGGGGGGCGCAAAACGTTCGGGGGGACACCGGGACTCCCGCTACCGGGCGTGGTTGGCGTGGCGGGTGAGACGCCGGGGGTCGGAGGCACAGTGGTGGCGGGGGCTACCGAGTTCGAGCTGCCGGAGGTGGAGCTGACGCCGCCGGTCTTGGCTTTCTTCTTAGCTGAGTTGGGGTCGCGCGGCGGCGCCGGGATGGGTAATGACTTCCCGGCGGCGGCGACGAGGACCTGGGCGGTGACCCAGACCGGGGTCTGGTTGCTGGACTTGGAGTAGCGGTAGTGGCCGTCGGGCTCCTGGCGGGCGCTGAGGTAGTCGGGGGCGCTGGCGCCGCCGCGGCGGAAGGAGTCGGGGTCGCCGCCGGCGGCGAGGATGCCCTGGACCGCCCAGGCGGTCGACTGGCTGTTGACGGCGCCGTTGCCGCCGAGCGGGAAGCCGCCGCCGGGACGCTGCGCCTGGCGCAGGTAGGAGAGGCCGTTGCGGACCGCTTTCGAGTCGGGCGAGAGCGCCTGCATCACGGCGCCGGTGCCGTCGGCGGTGCTGGGCGAGCCCGGGCACGTCGCCCCAGCCGCCGTCCTCGTTCTGGACCTTGCGCAGCCAGTCGAGCGAGGGATCGAGGCTGCCGGTCGCGCCGGCGGTGCGCAGCGCGATCACCGCGAACGCGGTCGAGTTGGGCCAGCCGCCTTCTCGATCATAGGAGCCGTTGCCGCGGCGCTTGTCGAGCAGCCTCGAGACGAGGTCGGTGCCGTCGAAGCTGCGCGGGTCGACGCCGGCGCCCTGCAGGGCGAGGATCGTGCGGGCGAGGTCGCCGGGGCTGTTCAGCTCGTCGAGGGAGTTGCGCAGGAAGTCGACCGGGGTGTGGCCGCCGCGGGAGACGTCGAGCGGGTTGTCGCCGGCGGCCGCCAGGCCCAGCATCGCCCAGGCGGTCATTTCGACCCCGGAGTCGTCATCGGGGGAGGAGCCGAAGCCGCCGTCGTCGTTCTGCGCCGAGACGCAGCCAGGCGGTGGCGCGGCTCACTTCGGCCGGCCTCCGCGCGCGGAGGCGCCAGCGCACCGAGCGTCAGGACGAGCGAGGAGCAGGGCCGCGAGGCCGCCGCCGCGCAGGCCGGGGGTCAGACCCGCTGCGGCGGCCCGGGCCGCGCCGGCGGGCTGCTCCCGCTTTCCCCTGCCCCACTCGAAGCGCTCGCGGAAGCGGGTCAGCATCCGCACCATCGCCGGCCCGGCGATCAGCGCGAAGGCGATGTTGCCGGCGGCGTGGGCGAGCGTCGAACGGGATCGCGCGCGCCTCCAGCACGCCGAACCGCTCCAGCGAGAGGTCCCCTCCGTAGGTCGCCATCAGGGAGAAGTTGAGCAGAGCGCCGTAGAGCAATGCCAGCGAAGCCGCAGGTGGCGGCGAGGCTGAGCCGACCCGACGTTGCGGCCGCCCAGGGCGAGGGCCGCGCCGAGGATGCCGCAGAGCCCCCAGCCCGCCATCTGCCACGGCGTCCACGGGCCCTGGCCGAACCAGAAGTTGGAGACGAGCGCGGCGAGGGCGCCGACCGCGAATCCCGGCGCCGCCGCCGAGCGCGTAGCCGGCGAAGATGACGATGTCGGTCGTCGGCTTCACGTTGGGGAAGGCGGCGAAGGCGATCCGGCCGGCGATCGCCAGCGCCGCCAGCGCCGCGACCAGGGCGACGACCTGCGAGGGCGGCCGCGAGCGCTCGTACCAGGCGAAGCCGGCGAGCAGGACGGCGCCGAGGATGAGGAAGCTGGCCAGCTGCCAGCTCATCCGTTCTCCTCTCCTGCGGCGCGGAGGACGGCGGCGCCCTGCTCGGGGGTGACGACGCCGGGCAGGTCGAGGACACGGGCGACCTCGGTGGCGAAGTACCAGCCGCCGGAGAGCACCTCGGCCGCCGGGCCGTCGGCGATCACGACGCCGTCGCCCGAGCAGCACCACCCGCTCGGCGAAAGTCGGCGGCGAACTCGACGTCATGGGTGGCGACGACGACCGCCGGCCCCGCGCTCGGCCAGCCGCGCGATCAGCTCCGACCAGCTCGTCCTTGCGGGCACGGTCCATGCCCCGGGTCGGCTCGTCGAGCGCGACCAGGCCCGGCAGCTCCTCGCCCTCCATCGCCCGGCCAGCGCGATCGCCAGCGCCAGCCGCTGCCGCTCGCCGCCGGAGAGGTCCCGCGGGTCGGCGTCGACCGCGTGCTCCAGGCCGACGACGCGCAGTGCCGCTGCACCCAACTCCCCCGGCAGTTCGTCCCCGACCCGCTCCCGCACCAGATAGTCGCTCGGGTTCTGGGTCAGCAGCGCGATCCCACCCGGCACCTCGACCTTGCCGCGCGCGGTCTCGATCAGCCCGGCGGCGGTCTTCAGCAGCGTGCTCTTGCCGGCGCCGTTGCGACCCATCAGCGCAACGCGCTCGCCGCGCCGGATCTCGAGGTCGACCCCCCGCAGGACGTCGTGCGGCTTTCGTCATCGCGGCTCAGCTCGACCCACAGCTCCCCGAACCCTCAGGACCGGCTCCGCAGGGTCGGGGACAGACCCCCTCCGAACGGCTTGTACTTCTCGGTTACCAGAACCGCGAGGAGCCACAGGCGTCCCACCCGAGCAAGTTGAGTGAGGAGGGGGTCTGTCCCCGACCCCCGGCAGCTCGTCCGATTCGAGGGAGGCCCGCGCGGCCCGAACCCCGACGGGGAGGGGCTCGATCCCGGCGAGGGAGAAGAGGCGGGCGGCGGGGGTCTCCAGGGCGGGGTCGGATTGCTGGGACCAGGCGAGGAAGTCGGTAGGGGTGCCGTCGAAGGCGATGGCACCTGAGTCCATGGCGATGACGCGGTCGGCGGCGGCCAGGCAGCGCTCGAGGCGGTGTTCGGCGAGGAGGACGGCTACTCCCCACTCCTCGTTGAGGCGGCGGAGCAGCCAGATCAGCTCATCGCCGGCTACCGGGTCGAGCTGGGAGGTGGGCTCGTCGAGGAGGATCAGGCGGGGGCGGGTGACGAGGGCTGCTGCCAAGGCCACCCGCTGGAGCTCGCCGCCGGAGAGGGTGTCGACGGTCCTACCCAGCAGGTGGGGGATCGCGAGGGCGAGGGCGACCTCCTCCACGGCGCGGGCGCGGACGGCGGGCGCGTCGCCGCGCATCTCCAGCGGCAGCTCGATCTCGGCCGCCACCGTCGTGGAGACGATCTGGGTCTCCGGGTCCTGGGCTACATAGCCGACGACCGCAGCTAGCTCCCCCGGACCGGTCTCGATCGCGTCGATGCCGGCGACCGTGACGGCTGCCGTCGATCTCGCCGCCGTGGAAGTGCGGGACGAGGCCGCAGGCGGCTTTGAGCAGGGTCGACTTGCCGGAGGCGGAGCGGCCGGCGAGGAGGACGAACTCGCCGGGGGCGAGCTCGAGGGAGACGTCGTCGAGGGCCGGCGCGGTCGGCGCGGGGGTAGGAGTAGGTCAACGCCTCGATCGCGAGGGCGGGGGCGGCGCCGCGGCGGATCGCCAGCTCAGACACGGCGCGATCGGGGTCAGGCCACTGAGCAGGACTGACGGCAGGCGAGAGGCGAGCGTGGCGGGCCCGAGGCCGACCTCGATCGCCGGGTAGGCGTGGAAGGCGTCGGCGCCCAGCAGCTCGCCGGCGATCGCGGCGGCGAGCACCAGCGCGGCGGCGAGATAGAAGCGGCGGTCGTAGCGCGACGCGAACGCTGGTCGATTTCCGGTGCTCCAGCGCCGGAAATCGACCGCGTTCGGAGCCCGGGCGCCGCTCGCGCGCCGGTTCGAGGCTGTAGCCGCGCAGCTCCAGGGTGGCGGCGACGTCGACGGCGCGGTCGAGCGAGCCGGCGAGCAGGCGGCGGGCGAGCGGGGCGCGGCCGGCCTCGGCGGCGCCGGGGCCGCGCAGGCGGGCGGCGTCGCGCAGGCGGGCGGCGTCGGCGGCGGCGACCGGGACCAGGCGCGAGACCAGGGTCGCGGTCAGGGCCGAGCGGCCGGCGAGCGGGCGCAGGGCCCGCAGCACCCGGTCGGGGTCGACGCAGGCCGAGTAGACGGCGAAGGCGACCATCACCACGACCGCGCGCAGGCCGAAGATCGCGCCTTCGGCGAGCGCCTCGGCGGTGACGTCGACCTGGCCGAACAGCGGCCAGTCGCCGAGCCGCGCCAGCACCGTCTCGCCGCGGTTGACGACGAGGGCGTTGACGACGACGATCAGGCAGCGCCAGCGCGAGGCCCATCCGCAGCGCCGCCCGCACCGCGCGGCGGGCGCCGGCGAGCAGGCCGGCCAGTCACCGCCGCCGCCCGGCCGCGAGCAGGACCAGCGGGCTCGAGTAGAGGAAGGCGACCGCCGCCAGGGCGCCGAGGTAGGCGACGGCGGCGCCCGGCGAGGCCGCCTGCAGCGGCCGCGGCGCGCGGCATGTAGGCGAAGGGCGACCTCATCGCGCGCCTCCCAGCGGCAGCGGCGTCTCCTTCGCCGTCCTCGCTCGCCACCGCGTAATGGTCGCGCAGCTGCGCCGGCGTCGAGCAGGCCGGCGGCGGCGCGCACGGCGGCGCCCGTGCCGCCGGTCACGACCCAGACCGGCGGCGCCTCGTAGCGCCGGGTGGCGGCGACGAGCCCGGCGTCGGGGCCGAGCTCGCGGGCCGGCCCCGCCGGCCTGGTCGAGGCCGATCAGCGCGTAGCCGCCACGGCGCCGCTCGAAGTCGGCGAAGACGCCGCTTTCCTCCGGCCCGGCCTCGATCAGCGCCGCCGCCGGGTCGGAGCGCAGCCGCGCCCAGGGGCCGACGAGGACGCGGATCGCGCCGGCCGGGGAGCCGCTCGGCGATCGTCGACCCCGGCGGCGGCCGAGCGCCGATCGCACCGCGCGCGCAGGCCCCTCCCCCGCCCTCGCACTCGACCGCGACCGGGTGCCGCTCGCCTTCGTAGCCGTCGACGAACGGCGCCGGCCAGGAGCCGACCACCGCCGGGACGTGGTTGGTCGCCGGCCAGTCGCGGTAGTCCCACCAGATCCGCTCGCCGCCCTCCAGCGGGTAGTCGGCGGCGCCGATCGGCGACTCGACCCCGTCGACGTAGAAGAACCAGTCGTAGGGGCGACCGCCGCGCTCGGCTTCCTCGATCCCGTCGATCGACTGCACGTAGCCGCCGCCGTAGCGGGTGGAGATATCGGCGCTCGCCTTCCAGCACCCGCATCACCGTGTCGGATTCGTTCGCCTCCGGCGAGCGCTGGAGCACCGGCACCGCGCCGAATTCGCGCGTCACCGTCAGCTCGACCTCGCCGACGCCGGCGCCGGCGCCGAGGCCGCAGCCGGCGGCCGCGAGCGCTGCCAGAGCAGCGCCGTCGCGACCGCCGTGCCACGGCGCCGGGTCATTTACGTGGCTGGGCAGACTGCCGGCGACGCAGACGTACACGGCGCCGCGGGCGAGGGGATGTCCTTGCCGTGGGTGGCGCTGAGGATCGCGTACTGCGGGCTGGTCGCGACCAGCGTGACCATGGCACGTGCCGTCGGCAGCGGTCGACGCCGCGCCGGCGCCGGTCCGACGATCTTCGCCCCGGCGACCGGCTTGCGCTTGCCTTTTTCGTCGTAGGAGAAGACGCGCGACCTCGAACGGGACGCCCGTCGTCGGCGCGTTCCGGCGCCACCAGGTCGAGCTCGTTCGGGTAGGGGTAGGACGGGGCCAGGTCCCAGAGCACCTCGTCGCCGGCCTTCAGCTTGACCGCGTCGCCGCTGACCGTCGCGCCCTTGTGGTTGACCTTCAGGTACCAGGAGGCCTTGCCGCTGACCTTGCTGGCGCCGACCCCGCAGATGCCGAGGCCGAAGTCGAAGGCGTCGGTGACCAGGAGCGGCCGCAGCGAGCTGGTCGACTTCGACGCCTGGCGCGAGCAGGCCCAGCGCGGTCGCGCCCTTGACCGTGACCGATTTGCCGCTGCCGCCGGTGCCGGCGCCGAAGCAGTTCGCCTTGCGGGCTGGTCTTGATCGCGATCGTGCCGGTGCTCAGCGTCTGTTCGGTCAGCACCTTGCCGCCCTTGCCGACGACGCGGAGGTCGGCGGGACGCCTTTGGCGGCCGGCGCCGGTCGCGGCGCACGCGACAGGGACAGGATCAGGGCCAGCGCGCACGCAGCGGCCAGCCGGAACGGGATGAGTCTTGGCATTGAAGCCACCCTTTCCTCGAGGGTTGTCTTGGCTGGCCGGGGACAGGTCTCCTGGCTTCCGGGGTGGTCGGCCGCACCTTCCCGGGGACTCTGTGTCGTCCCCAGTGGCCGGCGCGCTCGGCGCCCGCGACTTCCTTGACCCGGTCACAGTGGCGGGACCGCGCCGGTTTCGCACCGGACTTCCCTTGACCACCGACCGTATTACGCGGCGAGTCTATCCGTCTTCCGGGCGCCCGGACTTTCGTCCAGCGGCCGCCCGGGCGGGGCTAGGCTGCCGCCACTTCAAGAGCCCTGGCCGGTGCCGGGGGCTCGTTCAATCAACCGAATCAGGGGATGGGAGACATGGGCAGGGGACTCCGCCGGCAGGCGCCGGCGCTGGTGGTCGCGTGCGTGGCGCTGGTCGCCGCGCTGGGCGGCACCGTCTACGCAGGCGGCGACGAAGATCGACGGCAAGACGGTCAAGGTGAAGTCGCTGCCGGGCAACCGGCTGGCGATCGGAGCTCGGTGCCGGGCAACCGGCTGAAGCCGGGGACGATTCCGGCCGACCGGCTGGCCCCGGGCTCGATCACCGGCGCCCAGATCGACGCCGGCGACGCTCGGCCAGGTCCCGAGCGCCGTCCACGCCGACAACGGCCGACAGCGCCCGCGACGCCCAGACCGCGCTCAACGCCGTCAACGCCGCTCGACGCGGTCAAGGTCAACGGCCACAGCGCCGGCTGCGCGGCGGGCGACGCGCTTCTTCGCCGGCGCCTGCTGGCAGGAGCAGGCCAGCCCGGCGGCGGTGACGGCACCGGCCGCGGCCGTGTCCTGCGCGACCCAGGGCGGCGAGCTGCCCGACGCGCTGACGCTGGCGGCGTTCTCGCAGCAGCCGGGGATCGCGCTGGCGTTCGGGGATGAGTGGACGGGGGACGTACCCGTGCGTTTCGGGCCAAGACGCTTACGCGCGTCGTCACTGTGTCCGCCGCAGGGAAACTGAACTTCGCCCTCTCAACCACCACCAAGAAATACCGCTGCGTGATCCCGCTCGTCAGCTGATGCCGCTCGCGCCGCCGCGGGCGCGGCGGCGGGGCGCGGCAGGCGCCGCCACTATCCTCCGTCGGATGCGGCGGCGCTCGCACCGTGCCCACCCACGCGTCGCGGGCCCGCTCGCGATCGCAGTCGCGCTCGTCGCGGCCTTGCTTGCATGCGCCGCCCACCGGCGCGGCGGCGCGCACTCACCCGCCCAGCGCCTCGCCGCTCCCCTCCGCAGCGGCCGCGGCGGCGCGGGTCGCCCGCTACTGGACGCCGGAGCGGATGCGCGACGCGCGCCCGCTCGACCTCGTCGTCGGCGCCGGCGGCGAGAGCCACCTGCGGGTCGGCGCCGCCGCCGCGACCGGCGCCGCCGCCAGCTTCCTCGCCGTCTCCACCCCCGACGTGCCGCCCTACTCGTTCAACGGCCGCATCTTCATCCGCCGCGGCGACCTCGCGGGCTACTGCTCGGGGACCGCGATCAACAGCCCCACCCGCCAGCTGGTCCTGACCGCCGGCCACTGCGTCAACAGCGGCCGCGAAGAGGGCGAGGCCAGCGTCTGGTCCGACTACCTCCAGTTCGTCCCCGCCTACAGCGGCGGCGTCGCCCCGTTCGGCGTCCTTCGTCGCCCGCCGCAGCAAGATCTTCGCGCCGAAGCAGTGGACCAACCACGGCAACCCCGACTTCGACCTCGGCGCCTTCCTCACCCTGCCCAACGCCGAAGGCGTCGACGTCGCCGACGCGGTCGGCGGCGGCGCCACGATCGTCGCCGACGCCAGCCGCCACCAGACCTTCCAGCACCTTCGGCTACCCCGGCAGGCGACGCGGATGCAGGGCTGCACCTCGCCCTACATCGGCGACGACGTGCTCTCCAACCCCTTCCCCGGCCCGCCGACGCTGGGCATCCGCTGCCACTGGGCGCCCGGCGCCAGCGGCGGCGGCTGGCTGATCGGCGACGGCACCCAGATCAACGGCTCAACACCTACCTCCACCTCGACAACAGGTCGCACACCTTCGGCCCCTACTTCGCAGCCGAAACCGTCGGCAAGCTGGTCGCGGGCCTCTGAGGCCCGCCGGCCGTCAGGCGTCGAGCAGGCGGCGGTAGAAGCGGTAGTCGCGCCGGTCCGGGCGCAGGTTCGAGGCCAGCGCCAGGTGGTGGCGGGCGCGGTCGATCTCGCCGGTCTTGCTGAGCGCCCGGCCGAGGCAGAAGTGGGCGTAGTCGTCGACGTGGTGGGACTCGACCACGGCCTCGAACTCGACCGCCGCCTGGGCGAAGCGGCCGGCGCGGTAGTAGGCGCGGCCGAGCGCCTCGCGCACCGAGGACTTCTCCGGCGCCCGCCGCGCCGCCTCGGCCAGCGGCTCGGTGGCGTCGAGCGAAGTCGCCGTCTTCGAGCAGCTCGATCCCGCGCCGGTACAGCGTGTAGGTCGGCTCTGTGTCGGCCGGCGAAGGCATCGGACAAGTGTAGGAGGGCGCTGCCGCCGCTCCGCGGGGCTGCGGGCGGTACTGAAGAGTTGATGGATTTCCCCATCTATAGGTGGGGAAATCCATCAACTCGGTCGTAGCCACCGTCGAGGTCGAGCAGGAAGACGAGCCGGCGGCCCTCGCGGTCGCGCGAGTCGCGCGCGGGCACTCGTCGGTAGCCGAGCGCCACGTACAGCCGGTGCGCCTCGACCTGGTGGAGACGGCTCCAGAGGACGAGCGCCGCCGCACCTGCCGCCCGCGCTTCCGCGCTGCAGAGCTCGGCCAGCGCCCGCCCGATCCCCTGCCCCCGCGCCGCCGCGGCGACGGCCAGCCGCGACAGCTCCGCCTCGCCCGCGCCGGCGACGACCTTGCCCTCCCGCTCGGGGGCGGCGAAGCCGACCACGCCCACCACCTCGGCCGTCCGCTCGGCGACGAACAGCCGGCAGCGCTCGGCGGCGTCGAGGAACTCCCACTCTTCGTAAGGAGCCCGCCGGCCTTCGCCGCCGCCGCGGCCGCTGTAGCCCTCGGTCCACAGCGCCGTCACCGCCGCCGCGTCGCCCCCCTCTGCCGGCCGGATCCGCATCGCGCGACCCTGAGAATCGGCGAGCGGACCGAAAAAGTGCCCAGAAGCAGGCCAAAAACGACGGCCTGCTACGGTAGTTCAGGTCGGGCTTGGCGTCACCGCCACCCGAGAGGTTCCGTTTCCTCTGTGCGCTCTTGGCGTTTTGGGGCTGCTGGATCTCCCTGAATCGCCCCATATAAGGAGCACATAACTTGAAGTCATTTGCCGATCTCGGCATCTCAAAGCCTGTCGTCGACGCGCTCGCCGCGCGCGACATCACCACGCCCTTCCCCGTCCAGCAGCTGGTCGTCAGCGACGCGCTCGCCGGCCACGACCTCCTGGTCCAGTCCCCGACCGGCTCGGGCAAGACGCTCGCCTTCGGCATCCCGATGGTCGACCGGATCGAGCCCGGCGAGACGGCCTCGCCGGCCTGGTCCTGGCGCCGACCCGCGAGCTGGCCAGCCAGATCGTCGACGAGCTCGACTCGATCGCCCGCGCCCGCAAGCTCCGCATCGCCGCCGTCTACGGCGGCGTCGGCTTCGGCCCGCAGAGCAACGCCGCCCGCCGCGCCGACATCGTCGTCGCCACCCCCGGCCGCCTCGAGGACCTGCTCGCCCGCAACGTGATCTCGCTCGACCGGGTCCAGCATCCTCGTCCTCGACGAGGCCGACCGCATGCTCGACATGGGCTTCAAGCCGGCGGTCAGCCGGATCGTCGCCCAGACCCCGGACGATCGCCAGACCCTGTTCTTCTCCGCCACCCTGGAGGGCGCGACCGGCAAGCTCGCCGCCGCCTACACCCACAACGCCCGGCGCCACACCCAGGAGCCGACCGAGCACAGGGAGGCGCGACATCGAGCACAGCTTCGTCCACGTCGAGTCCCAGAGCGCCAAGCTCGACCACCTGGCCGCTGCAGCTGCAGCGACGCCGAGCGCGGCCGCACCCTCGTCTTCGTCCGCACCAAGCGCGGCGCCGACCGGCTGGTCAAGCGACTGCGCAGCCGCGAGCTCGATGCCGTCGCGATGCACGGCGACAAGAGCCAGGGCCAGCGCGAACGAGCGCTGGCCCGCTTCGAGCGGGGCGAGGTCGACACCCTGATCGCCACCGACGTCGCCGCCCGCGGCATCGACGTCGCCGACGTCACCCACGTGATCAACTTCGACGCCCCCGGCGACCAGGACGCCTACATGCACCGGATCGGCCGCACCGGCCGCGCCGGCAACCGCGGCGCCGGGATCAGCTTCGTGCTCGCCGACCAGGTCGGGGAGATGCGGCGCGATCGCCCGCGACCTCGGCCTCAGCCGCGAGTTCGACCTCGGCCGCCCCGGCGGCGCGCGGCGAGACCGGCGACCGCCTCGACCCCGCGCCCCGAGCTCCAACCCGAACGGCAACGGCGACGCCTCCGCCGCGCAGAACGCCGGCGCCGTCGCCGGCGCCGCAACCGGCAAAGGTGGCCGCATGAGCACCGCAACCGCACCGCGGCAACCGCGAAGAAGTGGACCTGCGACCAGCTGCGGCGTCTCGGTCGGCCGCATGGACGGCGAGCGCGTCGACGTTCCCGGAGACCTGGGACCGCATCGACGACGGCACCTTCTGCCTCAACTGCCGGCGCGACCGCGCCGCCCAGGCGGCGCTGGAGGCGGCGCCCGACGACAGCCCGATCGAAGTCCGGGCCAAACTGCGCCGCGCGGCGCTGATCGAGTTCGAGGTCAGCCGCCGGCCCGACCACGGCGACGGCGCGATCGCCAAAGCCTGCCGCTCCTCGGTCTCCGCCGTCGCCGCCGCGCGCCAGCGCCTGGAGCTGCCGGCGCCGGACCAGAGCCTCAACTAAGCGGTCGAGCCCCGGGCGCCAGCGCCAGCTGGCGCTGGCATAGAGGCGCGCCGAGGAAAGAACGCGCTCTGCCCCTGCCCAGGGCAGGGGCAGAGCTCGGGGACGCAGAATCAGCCGCTCTTGGTAATGGACGTGGCCGGGATCAACGTGCCACTGGCCGTGATCTTCATCCGAGTGCACCTCCTTCCCCTGTTTGGGACCCGGCCGTTAATAGAACAATGTCTACTAGTGAAGTTTGAATCTGAGTCGCACTGACGGCTAGGCTCTGCCTCGGAGTGGCCATCAGGCACCCGAACATTTGGAAGTGGCTTCCGCTTATCGCACTTGGACTGATGCTCGTCGGGGATTTCGCTCCGATCTCCGACTCGTTGGACAGGATCTTGTATTGGGTGGCGATCGCGATCCTGCTGGCCTTCTCCGGTTCCTACTTTTGGCAAGACCGGCGCGAGCGACGGGCGGATCAGTCCAGCAGCTTGAGCGACTGATGCGGCCGGGCGAAGTTGTAGTCCTGAAGCTGCCGGCGCCGGACCAGAGCCTCAACTAAGCGGGTCGAGCCCCGGGCGCCAGCGTCAGCTGGCGGAACTCCCAGGCCGGCTCGGGCGGGCGCCCGGCGGCGACGCTCGCCTCGATCTCCAGCAGGGCCCGCTTGCGCTGGAGGCCGCCGCCGTAACCGGTGAGGTCGCCGTTGGATCCGATCACGCGGTGGCAGGGGACCACGATCGGCACCGGGGTCCTGCCGACGGCCGCGCCCACCTTGCGAGCGTCGTCGGGGCGCCCGATCCGCCGCGCCAGCTCGCCGTAGGAGACCGTCGTCCCGTAGGGGATCTCCAGCAGCTGCTCCCAGACCTGGCGCTGGAAGGGCGAGCCGACGAGCTCGAGCGGGAGCTCGAAGGCCCGGCGCTCGCCGGCGAAGTACTGCTCCAGCTGCCCCAAGGTGCCGGCCAGCGCCGCCGGCCGGCGCAGCTCCTCACGCAGGCGCGCGCCGTACCCGGGGAACCGCAGCTGCCGTAGCTCCCCCTCCCGCGCCACCAGCGTCAGCGGCCCGAGCGGGCTCTCGTATGTCGCCCAGCAGGCACTCATGTCAATTCAAACGGGGGTGGCCGGCGAAACGTGAGATCACCTGAGATCGGCTCCGGCGGCCAGCCAGCGCCGCTCCTTCGAGAGCATCACCGGCGTCGCCAGAAGGCTGCCGAGCCGCCGCTGCAGGCCGCGGGCCCGGGAGTCGTGCCCGGCCGGCAGCAGCTTCGCGAGCTGGCGGTACTCGCGCGAAGACCTGGCTCGTGCGGAAGACGGTGGCGATCGCGGTCAGCAGGTCCGCCGGCTCGGCGACGGTCGTCCTCGCCAGCTCCTCGCCCTCGGCGACGATCCGCAGCTCGGCCGGGTAGCTGCGGGCGGGAGGCGGCCGCAGCGGGCCCGCGAGCGCGGCGCCGATCGCCGCGGCCAGCTCAGCCCGCGTCGCGGCGGGGTCGTGGGAGCGAGCCCGCGCCCGCCCCTGCCCCTCCTTGGTCGCGACCAGGCCGGCGCCGCCGATCTCGCCCTCGCCGAGCTCCTCCAGCATCCAGCGGTCGCCGCTCGCCGCCAGCACCGGGATCCCCTCCGCCGCGAGCCCCTGCGCGTACACCTGGACCTCGTTCAGCGACTCGCCGTCGAGCAGCACCTCCATCTCCCAGATGAAGGTGTGGGAACAGAACGCGCGCGGGTTAGGGGTGCCGGCGTGGTGGCCGACGAAGACGACCGCGTCCAGCGGCCCACCGTTGGCCTTCGTCATCGACGGTTCGGCCTCGGCCAGCGCCAGGTCGGCGATCGGCCGCACCTCGACCCCCTCCGGCATCCGCTCCCGCTCGATGTTGGTCCCGACCATGTGCCAGTCCCCGACTGAGATCCGCCCCACTCCCCCCGCCCGCAGCGCCTCGATCGCGACCAGCACTTCCGCGGTCATCAATGCCCGCCCCTCGGCGTAGGCCGCCGGGTGCGAAGGCAGGCAGGCGCCGTAGTCCTCGATGCCCGCCACACCCTCCATGTCGGCCGCGATCAGGACGTTCATATCCCCTCCATCATCAAGAGCCCACCGGCGGATTCGAGCTCGCGTCCCTGCTCGGCGGCGAGCGGCGCCTCGGTCGGCACGAGCTCGCCGCGGAACGCCTTGCGAGCGAGACACGGTGGACGATCTCGGCCTGCTCGTCGGACGGAGGGAGCGCGATCGTCGTCGCCAGTTCAATCTCGAGATGTTGGACGCCGGCCACCCGACCACCATCAGCCGACTTCCCTGACTTCGCGACCGCTCAGCCTCAGAAGGCTCCCAATCTCGACAAGCATGCGCCAAAGGGCCTCCCGCCCATGCCCATCGACTCGGTTGACTGCTGCTGCAAGATCGTCGAGTAATTTGTCGTTGTCGAGATTTCCAGCGCTGGTCGGGATGTAGAAATGCTGCGTAGCTCCCCTCACGGACTCGGTGTAGGTCTCAGTAAAAGGGCCTGGAGACGCCAAACGGAGTCGCCGCCTCAACCGCAGCGGCCCCCCCGGAATGGGAGGGGGTGAGACTGTGAAGATCACTCCTATGGAGATCGTCGCCCCGCGCGCGATCCACAAGGGCGCCTAGTCGGGCGCCAGGCGACCGAGGGGGTTCATGCCTTGGCCCCCCAACCGGTCGCTGCGAAGTTGCGAGCTATCCCAAAAGCGCCCCCAGCCGGACCTTGGACGGGGGCGCTCAGAGAGACGGGCAGCCTAGCCCGGTTTTGGCACTTGTATGCATTGAAGATCGCCCCAGCGGCGAGTGTGCGAGTGCCGTTGTAGAGGTGGATACGTCATCTGATTTGACTTGTTCGTTACCGGTGGAGTGAATTTAAGGCTAATTTTCGGTATTCCAATAACGTCCAAGTTCCTGTTGGGTACGCACCGTTAGCTGGCGGACGCCCGCCGGCGAATCCATTCCTAACGACAGGGGGAGCGGTGTTCAATCAACGGGACCCAGTGCAGCGCGGTTCTGCGAGTAGGTGCCAGCAAGGCTCTCACGGCCGGCGGACCCTCTCTGCAGTCACGTTCCTTGCTCTCCTGGGCTTGCTGCTCGTCTTTGGCTTGAGCACGGCGAGCGGAGACGAACCTGCCGAGGAAGTTGCCGCCACCCCTGCTCCGGAAGTGATTTCTGAGATCGTCGAGAAGAGGACCGCCACCTCGCGGACCTTCGAGCTCTTTGATGGGCAGCTCGAAACCCGTCTCTTCCAGGGCCCCGTCAACTATCGCGACGAGGACGGCAGCTGGAAGCCGATCGACGAGGAGCTGACCGAACTACCCAGCGGAGCTCTCACCAACGGGGACAACGCTTTCGACGTTCATCTCCCAGAGGACCTGAACGCGGCCCCGATCCGTGTGACGCGGAACGAGGAGTGGGTCTCGGAGATGCCGCTGGGCATGCAGACCTCAGCTGCCGATCTGCAGCAGGACGGCACCGCCAGCTACGCGGCGGCGGGCGGCGCAGCAGAATTCGAGTTCACCGGCCTCGCCAATGGCTTTAAGGAGTCGATCGAGCTGGCCGGACCCGATGCACCGACGACCTACCGCTTCCAGCTCGATGCCTCCGCCGGGGTGGCGCCCACCCTCGCCGAGGACGGCTCGATTGCGTTCCGCGACCAGGACGGACATATCGTCGCCGAGATGCCGGCGCCATTCATGCTCGACGGCGCCGGGCTCGCGGCTCCGGCCGGTGCCGTCCACTACAGCCTCGAGGAGGGTGGCGAAGGAAGCTGGAGGCTCGCCGTGCAAGCCGACCCCGAGTGGCTGCGGGCCGAGGATCGCAGCTTTCCCGTGATCATCGATCCGACCATAACTATTCCCGCCCCGTCACTTGATTGCCTGATCGCCAACACGGCCGAATTCAACATGTGCGGCTCAGCGGGGTGGGCCTGGCTGTTCGGCAAAGCCAACTACCTGGCAAGTGGCCAGGACCAGTTCGCCCGCTCGATCCTCCGCTTCGACCTCGGCGCGATCCCCAAAACGGCCTCGCTGACGTCTGCGACGATCGGGCTCTACTCGCCGACGACGGCGAAAAACGTCTCGCAGGTCGATCTCTACGACGTCAGCAGGTCGTGGAATGTCGGCGCCTCTTGGCGCTACTGGTGGGGAATACACGAAAACCCCTACAAATGGAGCAAAGAAGGAGCGGACTATGGTCAGTTCCTGTCCCTCAATCCAGTCACGCTGACTACCGCCGAACGCGGCGGCAGCCAGGCCGGCTGGTGGAACTTCTCGGGCCAAATCCTCACCGGGCTCGTGCAGGACTGGAGGACGGGCGAGATCGCGAACAACGGGGTCCTGCTGAAGCTCCACGAAGAGACGCCGCGAGTCTGCTGCTTGGAAAGAAGCGTCCAGTGGGAATCGAGCGCCGGCACGAAAAAGCCCTACCTCTCGGTCCAGTACATCCCGGCCGCCTCGCATGACAGCGTCGTCACCTCTCCTACTGACGGCACCAAGACCGCCAAGCGCTTCCTGCTGGGCGCCGCATGGGACCACAGTGGCGTCGAAGGGGTGACCTTCCAGTACCAGACCGGCGACAACTTCGAAGGTTGGAAGAACATCCCGGAAGCCCAGGTGAGCGACCAGGCCAACCAGACCGTCAGTTGGCCCGAGCCGGTGAGCATCGACGACCGCAAGAGCCCGCCGTTCTACTGGGATGCATCCGGCCTGACCGGCAAAAGCTCGAACAAAAAGGTTCAGATCCGGGCTGTCCTGGCCGGCACTCCCGGCGCCGACGGATACACCAAACCGGTGCAGGCGGAAGTGAACAAGGACACCGGCGGCGCCAAGGACGCGATGGCTCCGGCCGGCCCGGGCACGGTCGACCTGCTGACCGGCAACTTCACGGTGACCCGCACCGACGTCTCGATCCCCGGCTTTGACTCCTCGCTTCAGTTCTCGCGCTCGATCAGCTCCCGGGAGACGGCGCAGTCAGGTGTCCTCGGCCAGGGTTGGCAGCCGGCGTCTCCAGTCGTAGAGGCCGGAGGGTCGGCGTGGCGCAGGCTGAAGATCGAATCGACGACCGAAGAATTCGAAGGCGAAAGCGTCACCTACAAATGGGCCGTGCTGACGCATCTCGACGGTCACCAGCTCTCCTTCGAAATCGACGAGGACGGAAAATTCCTCACGCCGCCCGAGGCGAGCGGCAACGTCCTCTACCGCCTCAGCGAAACGGAAGTCGCGTTCACCGATCCGGACGGGAACAGGACGGTCTTCGCGAACATCGCATCGGGAGACGAGTACCTGCCGATCTCCGTCGCCCAGACGGGCGGTCCCGGCAACAAGACCCGGATGATCTACGACGTGGAAGGCATCAAACGCCGTTTGAAACAGGTAATCGCCCCGACCGCGCCCGGCATCACCTGCAGCGATGAAAAAGCCATCACCTCTACGGGCTGCCGCGTCCTCGCCTTCTCCTACGACAACGCGAAAAAATGGGGTGCTCCTGAAGGCGAGGGGCTTCGACTTTCGAAGATCACCTTCCATGCCCCCGGCCACGGCGGCCCCTGGGACGTGGCCAACTACAGCTACGACCCAAGCGGACGGTTGGCAGCGGTTTGGGATCCTCGCATCTCGCCGGAATTGAAAGAGACCTACGCCTATGAAGCCGGCGGGCAGCTGAAAACGCTCAAACCCGCTGGGCAGGAACCATGGACGATGGGCTACGGCATGATCGGCGGCGAGACCACGGCCGGCAGGCTGATCTCGGTCAAACGCCCCAGCCTCGTCGCGGGCAACCCGACCGCACAGCTCACGATCGCCTACGGGGTGCCGGTGAGCGGGAGCGGCGCGCCATACGGCATGTCGCCCCAGGCGGTGTCCGCCTGGGGTCAGGAAGATCTTCCCACCGACGCGACCGCGGTCTTCCCGCCGGACGAAGTCCCGGCCACGCCACCCTCGAGCTACGGCCACGCGACCGTCTACTACCTGGACGCCGAAGGCCAGGCCGTCAACGTCGCAACGCCCCAGGGCGGCGGATCGTCGGGGCCGTCGATCTCCACGACGGAGACCGACGTCTTCGGCAACGTCAGCCGCGAACTGACGCCCGAGAATCGGCTGCGTGCGCTGGCTGCGGGGTCTGGCTCGGCTACCAAAGCCAAAGAACTCGACACGCAGCTCAAATACTCCGCCGATGGCACCCTTCTCCTGGATGAAAGGGGGCCGGTCCATGCCGTGCGCCTCGAAACCGGGGCAAAAGCCGGAACGATCGTGCAGGCCCGCGGCTACCGAGTCATTCAGTACGACAAAGATGCCCCGGACCCCAAAGCAGGTGAGCCCTCGCCCCAGCTCCCCACCACCGAAACTACGGGTGCATTGGTGAATGGCGAAGTCCTCGATCAGAAGAGCGTCGAATATCTCTACAACTGGCCGCTCAGAGAGGTAGCGGAAACGATTCGTGACCCAGAAGGCCTGGAAATCAAGTCGATCAACGCCTACGATCCGTTTACGAGCCTGCCGCTAGAAAGCCGGCAGCCGAAAGACGCGACTTCCGCCGGTGCCGGGACCACCAAGATCGTCTACTACAAAGCCGGATCAGGCGGTAGCGCCAATTGCGAAGTGACCATCTATGCCGGACTTCCGTGCAAGGTGGAACCAGCGGCCCAGCCGGCCTCCGGTCCCAAACTTCCCATCACCCGTTACGTCTCCTACACGGCTCTCGGCAGGCCGACCGAAGTCATCGAGGAAACGACCGGCTCAACCCCCGGAACCCGCACCACGACCAACTCCTATGACAGCGCGGGTCGCCTTACCTCGAAGCAGATCTCCGGCGGCGGGAACCAGATCCCCAAGGTGGAAACGGTCTACGACGCCACCAAGGGGCTTCCCACGATCCGGCGGTTCGTCTGCCCCCTCTCGGAACCCTCATGCGACAAAGAGACGATCACCGCGACCTACGACGCACTCGGTCGGGTCACCGCCTACCAGGACGCCGATGGCGGCGAAAGCAAAACGACCTACGACGTCAACGGCAGGCCGGCGAGCGTCAGTGACGGCAAAGGCACTCAGACCTTCGGCTATGACCCAGCGAGCGGCATGCTGGTGACGCTCGCCGATTCGATGGCAGGCACCTTCACCGCCAGCTACGACGCCGATGGGCGGATGACCAAACGGGGCCTCCCGAATGGCCTGACGGCTGAAACCGTCTTTGACGCTGGCGGAGCCCCGACCGACCTCACCTACACCAAGGCGAGCAGCTGCGGCACGAGCTGCACCTGGCTCGATTTCGAAATCTCGCACTCCATCAGCGGGAAGATCCTCACCGAAAATGGAACGCTGGGCACTCACGAATACAGCTACGACCCGATCGGTCGCCTGACTCAGGCGCAGGAAACGCCTGCGGGCAGTGGATGCACCACGCGTTCCTACGCCTATGACGCCAACTCAAATCGGACCTCGAAGACGACGCGGCAGCCCGGAGTCGGGGGAGTCTGCTCAACCTCAGGCGGCACCCCCCAGACGTATGGATACGACGGTGCTGACAGGCTTGAAGGCGCCGGCCTGGTCTACGACGCCTTCGGTCGGATTACCACCCTGCCGAGCGGTTTCGCCGGTGGCGGCAACCTGGTCACGAGCTATTTCAGCAACGACATGATCGCGAGTCAATCCCAGGGCGGCGTGACGAATACCTTCGCTCTGGATGCGGAACTGCGCCAGCGGCGGCGCACGCAGGGCGTAGGCCTCGAAGGGGTCGAGGTCTTCCATTACGCAGACGGCTCCGATTCGCCGGCTTGGACTCAGCTTGGCGAAAGTTGGACGCGCAATATCCCCGGCATAGGTGGGGAGCTCGTTGCGGTAGCGAAAAGCGGCACCCCAACTCGTCTACAGCTGAGCAATCTTCACGGCGACGTCGTCGCCACGGCGAGCACCAATCCCTCGGACACGCAAATGAGCCTCACCGCGAGGATGGACGAGTTCGGCAACCCTCTGAGTGGCACGCCGGATCGGTTCGGCTGGCTGGGCGGCGCGCAGCGCAGGACGGAACTCCCATCCGGCGTGATCCAGATGGGGGCCCGCAGCTACGTTCCCGCGATTGGCAGGTTCTTGTCTACCGATCCGATTGCCGGGGGTTCGGCTAATGCCTACGACTACGCAAACGCCGATCCGGTGAACCAGTTCGATCCCTCGGGCATGGAGCCACATGCCAACGATTATGACTATGGGGCCGGGGGATTGGCTCAGGTGTGGCTTCACATCAAGATGTGGTCGCCGGCCCGCGGTCGTATGGGGGTTCGAATGATCTACAAGAGCAATCGTGTCGGGGGAATCAGGAGAATTTCATTCGACATCGACTATTGGGTGGACGAAAAAGACGATGTCTATAAAGAAGGTTTCATAGAGATGGCGCCTCCCCACTATCTCAATAGCTACCCGGGCGTGCCAAGCAGCTGCGGGAACATCGAAGAATGTGCCAACAACCATGACGGCAGGGGAACCTTTGCATGCCGTCCTGGGAACGAGTATCAGATTAAGATCACTTTTAAATATACTTACGCCCTAGGGGGCGGAATCGAGAATCCTCAGGTCCTGGAAGTCGAGGCTCAGGAATTCTGCCGCTACTAACAAAGGGGAATGAGTTGAAGGCCCTGGCTATCGCCATATCGATCATCGCCTTACTCGGCTCTTCGCTGGCCTGCGGCCAGGGTGACACCCAGGCGGCCCAGCGTGTGGACCTCGATCGGGTTGTGCCCAGACTCCCTCACGGTCTTTCCATCGACGAGGTGGAAGAGCGGTTAGGTGAGCCGCGAGCGCAGGTCGAAACCGAAGATGGCAGTATTGTGCTGAACTACGAACCTTGGGAGCTTGTTTTTCATCCATCCTTGTATAAGCAGGCTCGCCATTACCTGGCGGGCTACCGGCCAGACCGACCAGTCGCTCCACTTGACCGCCAGATCCGTGGGCTAGAGTTGGGGATTTCAAGGCGGACCGTTGAACGAGAACTCGGCAAAACTGAATCCTGGGAAATATTGACTCTCGGAAGCAACGAACGCCTCTGGTACGGCTATGGGAGGTGGAAGTTGGTATTCAAGGACCGACGTCTGTCGGGGAGGGTTCTGTACGGGTGATCGCGCTTCACCGCGCATCGCCAGCCTGGCGAGGGTTGCCTGACTCCAGAATTCCGGCTCCATTTTTTCGGGGGTAGTCGAGGCTCAGGAATTCTGCCGCTATTAAGAATGGGGAAGGCGTTGAAGGTCCTGGTTATTGCCATATCGATCATCGCCTTACTCGGCTCTTCGCTGGCCTGCGGCCAGGGCGACACTCAGGGGGTCGAGCGTGTGGACCTCGATCGGGTCGTTCCAAGACTCCCTAATGGTCTTTCCATCGATGAGGTAGAAGATCGGCTAGGTGAGCCTCGAGCACGGGACGAAGTCGAAGGAGGAGAAATGGTGTTGACCTATCGTGTCTGGCAGCTAGTTTTCCGTCCATCGTTGTATACGAGGACTCGCCACTACCTGGCGGCCTACCGGCCAGACCGACCAGTCGCTCCACTTGACCGCCAGGTCCGAGCGCTAAAGCTGGGGAGTTCAAGGCGGGCCGTTGAACGAGAGCTCGGCAAAACTGAAGCTTGGCAGATACTGATCCTCGGAAGCAACGAACGCCTCTGGTACGGCAACGGGAGGTGGAAGTTGGTATTCAAGGACAGGCGCCTGTCGGGGAGGGTTCTGTATTCGTAATCCAACTCCACGGGGTACGCCGCCAATTAGCAGAGGGGAATGCGTTGAAGGTCCTGGTTATCGCTATATCAATCATCGCCTTACTCGGCTCCTCGCTGGCCTGCGGCCAGGGTGACACCCAGGTGGCCCAGCGTGAGGACCTCGATCGAGTTGTTCCAAGACTCCCTAACGGTCTCTCCATCGACGAAGTGAAGGATCGGCTAGGTGAGCCTCGCAAGCAGTTCGAAGCCGAAGGTGAAGAAATCGATTTGATCTACGGACTCTGGGAGTTAGTTTTCCATCCATCGTTGTATACGAGGACTCGCCACTACCTGGCGGCTTACCGGCCAGACCGACCAATCGCTCCACTTGACCGCCAGGTCCGAGCGCTAAAGCTGGGTATTTCAAGGCGGACTGTTGAACGAGAACTCGGCAAAACTGAAGCCTGGCAGATACTGACCCTTGGAAGCAACGAACGCCTCTGGTACGGCAACGGGAGGTGGAAGTTGGTATTCAAGGACCGACGTCTGTCGGGGAGGGTTCTGTATTCGTAATCAAGCCCCACGGGGCACGGGAATGCGTTGAAGATCCTGGCTATCGTCATATCGATCATCGCCTTGATCGGCTCTTCCCTGGCCTGCGGCCAGGGTGACACTCAGGCGGCCCAGCGTGAGGATCTCGATCGAGTTGTTCCAAGACTCCCTAACGGTCTTTCCATCGACGAAGTGGAAGATCGGCTAGGTGAGCCTCAAAGGCAGTTCGAAGCCGAAGGTGAAGAAATCGATTTGATCTACGGACTCTGGGAGGTTGTTTTCCGCCCATCGTTGTACAAGAGGACTCGCAACTACCTGGCGGGCTACTGGCCGGCAGACCTGCCAGTCGCTCCACTTGACCGCCAGGTCCGAGCGCTAAAGCTGGGAATTTCAAGGCAGAACGTTGAACGAGAGCTTGGCAAAACTGAAGCCTGGCAGATACTGATCCTCGGAAGCAACGAACGCCTCTGGTACGGAAACGGGAGGTGGAAGTTGGTATTCAAGGACCGACGCCTGTCGGGGAGGGTTCTGTACGGGTGATCGCGCTTCACCGCGCGTTGCCGAAGGGGTCTCTAGTCCATCATCAAGAGCTCCTCGGCGGATTCGAGCTCGCGTCCCTGCTCGGCGGCGAGCGCCGCCTCGGTCGGGACGAGCTCGCCGCGGAACGCCTTCGCGAGCGAGGCGCGGTGGATGCGATCGAGCCTCTCCTCGGCGCCTTCGACCTGGGTCGCGAGGCGATCGGCGAGGGTCAGGATCGCGTCGACGCGGCGGACGATCTCGGCCTGCTCGTCGGGTGGGGGCAGCGTGATCGTCGTCGCCAGGATCTTCGGCTGCGAGAGGTTGCGCATCGACTCGCTCGTTCCCGTCGCCCGCTCGGAGAGCTGCGCCCGTGAGCGCGGCGATCGCAGCGCCAGGTTGAGCCAGGCCCTCTCGACGCCTTCGCGCGGGATCAGCCGCAGGCTCTTGTCGCTGAGCAGCAGGCGCGGCCGCGTCGCGCCGACGAGCACGGTCGCCCCGACCAGGTCGACGGTGTTCGCCCGCGAGATCAGCAGGTCCCCGGGGCGCACCTCGTAGCGGGGGTCGATCAGGGCGGGGTCGACGACGGCCTTGTTCTCCCCCTCGCGGAACTCGCCCCACGACATCGCGCTGACCTTGATCACGCCCCACTCCTCTGGCTCCGCCGGCCGGCCCTCGGCTCGCACCGACTTGCCGGCCTCGATGCGCTCGATCAGCAGGTCCAGGGAGACCACGTCCCAGCCGGCCGGGAGGTCGTCGACCGGGTCGGCGTCGGGCTCGCGCCAATCTTCGGTCAGGCGGCCCGAGCAGGCCGCGGCGAGCACGGCTCCGCGGAGGCGCTCCAGGGCGCTTCCCGCGGCCGCGAGGCGGCCCTCGACAGCCGCCCGGCCGCGCTCGACCTGCGCCAGCCGCTCGGCCACGCGGCGCTGCTCGGCGGGCGGCGGTACCGGGGCCATGGTCCCCTCCGCGAAGGTCCGGTTGATGCCCCCCTGGGCCGAGCCCTGGAAGTGGGCGAGGATCTGCCGCTGGCCTTCCGGCGAGCGCAGGAAGGTCGCCAGGAACCGCGGCGAGACGCCCTCCTTGGGACGGCAGACGAAGAGGTGCTCGTTGGCGACCGCCCCCTCGAACGGGAAGTCGTCGTCGACGAGCACCGTCTTGCCCGTCGTCGCCCCGTCCTTGACGATCAGGACGTCGCCCGGCCTGATCTGCCCGCGCCGCATCGAGCGGGCGAACTCGGGAGGGACGTACCTGAGGCTGGAGAAGTCGAAGCCGCCGGCGTAGGTCAGGTGCTCGCCGCCGAGGCTCGGCACGCCCTCGGAGATGCCCCGCACCCCGCCGCGGGGGCGTTTGCCCGACTCCAGCGAGCTCAGCAGGGCGCCGAGCGGCAGCTCCACCCACCCGGCCGGCAGCGCGCCGATCCCCTCGCCATCGCTCACCCGGCGGCCTCGGCGCCGTCGACCGCCCTGCGCAGCTCCTGCAGCTCGCTCACGGCCGCCTGCAGCTCGGCGATCGCGTCGGTGACGAGCTCGGCCGGGTCCTGGACCTCGTCGGGGTCGTCGAGCTCCTCGTCGCGCAGCCACTTGAAGCTGTCGATCTTGTAGCCGCGCGCGACGATCTCCTCGTGGCCGAAGCTGCGCCAGCGACCGTCGGCGGAGTCCTCCTCGGATCGCTCGGCGCCGCCGTCGGGGTCGGCGCCGAAGCAGCGCTCGAACTCGGCGAAGTGCGCCGGGGTCAGCGGCCGGTCCTTCTTGGTGATCTTGGGGACGTTGGCGCGAGCGTCGTAGATCCAGAGCGTCTCGGTCGGCCGCCCCTTGGTGAAGAAGAGGACGTTGGTCTTCGTGCCCCGCGCGTGTAGGGGGTGAAGGTGCCGCGCGGGCAGCGCAGGACGGTGTGCACGTCGCAGTCCTCCATGAGGACCTTGAAGACCTCGCCCGCCTGGTCGGCGAAGAGGACGTTGTCGGGCACGACGACGGCGGCGCGGCCACCGGGCTTGAGCATGGTGAGGACGTGCTGGAGGAAGTTGAGCTGCTTGTTGCTGGTCTCGACCACGAAGTCGTCGCGGTCCGGCGCCTGGTTGGCGCCCTTGGTGCCGAACGGCGGGTTGGTGAGGATGACGTCGAAGCGCTGGCCGCTCGGGGCCTCGTAGATCGAGTCGCCGAGCGCGATCTGCGGCTCGACCTGGTGCAGGTAGAGGTTCATCAGCGCCAGCCGGCGCGGGCCTGGCGACGAGCTCCTGCCCGTAGTAGGTCCCGGTGCGGATGCGCTTGGCCGTATCGCGGTCGAAGGCGCCGCCGGTCTGCTCCTTCAGCCACTCGTAGGCGGCGACGAGGAAGCCGCCGGTGCCGCAGGCCGGGTCGCCGATCGTGAAGTCCTCGCCGAGGCGGGGATCGGGCTGCATGCAGCCGCACCATCGATCTGGATCAGCGGACGCGGCGTGAAGTACTGGCCGGCGCCCTTCTTGCCCTCGCTGGCGGCCTTCTCCAGCAGCCCCTCGAAGGCGGCGGCCTTGACGTCGACCTCGAGGCTCGTCCAGTCGGTCTCGTCGATCGAGCTTGATGAGCTGCGTGCGAGGTTGACCGGGTTGCTGAAGCCGGTTCTGGCTGCCGGCGAAGATGTCGCCGAGCATGCCGGGCTGCTTGCCGAGGGTCCGCAGGGCGTCGTCGTAGTGCTCGACGAGGGTCGATGCCGCTCTGGCGTGCGCAGGTGCGGCCAGTCGGTCTGCTCGGGCAGCTCGACTCCCTGCTCGTCGGCCATCTTGAGGAACAGCAGGTAGGTGATCTGCTCGATGTAGTCGCCGTAGTCGACGCCGTCGTGGCGCAGGGTGTGGCAGAAGCCCCAGAGGCGTGCGACGACGTCGGTCATGCGGCGGCGAGCTCCTTGTTCAGTCGCCGCCAGCAGTTCCGCGAGCTGCCCGTCGAAGCTCTCGGTCGGCCCTGCCCCAGCCGCCGTGGTCGGACAGCACCGGGACGAGCGCGAAGTCCTCGCGGTCGATCGAGAGGTTCTGCGATCAGGTGCAGCCTGATCCGCTCCAGCCACGCCGCCTGCTCGTCGGTGAGGTCGCGGCCTGCGGTGACCTGCCGCATCGCCGCCTCGACGCGCTCCTCGGCGGTCAGCAGCGGCGCGGTCTCGCGCGCGGCGTGCTTGACCATCGAGATGATGTCGACCAGGGCCTTGTGGTAGGCGGCCTGGTGGGCGCGCTCGAGGTTGTCCTCGGTGAAGTGCTCGGGCGCGGTGGCGAGCGCGTCGCGCAGCTCGACCAGGGCTCCGGGCTCCAGTCCCGCGGGCCGTGACGAGCAGGATCGCGAGCGCCTCCACCTGCTCGGCGCTCCTCGCGGACGAACGCGGCGAAGGCCTCGAGGTAGTCCTCGGGCTTGTACTGCCTGCCCGTCGCCGCCCTTGATCAGCCACTCCGAGGAGACCGTGTCGATCGCCTGCGGAGCGACGATGAAGCTGCGCTGGCGGCGCGGGTAGTCGATCGAGCAGGCTGCTGGAAGTCGGGGTCGCGCAGGAGCTCCATCGTCGCCGCGAAGTCGCTGCTGCAGCATGGCTGGAAGCTCGCTCGGCGAAGCGGCCGAGGTCGCCGTCGGCGAGGAAGCGCGCGAACAGCTCGCGGGCCTCGCCGCTCATCTGCTTGTCGATGCGCTGCAGCCGCTTCACCAGCCGCTTGGACGTTGTAGTCGCGGTCCTGGTTCTGCCAGATCTCCTCGATGATCTGGGCGATGGTCTTGCCGTCGCCCTCCGGCGGCTCCGCGGTGATGCCGGTGGCTGCCCGGAAGTACTCGATCAGCGTGCCGTCGAAGCAGTCGAAGACGATGAAGTGCGTACTTGTCCGGTGCACTTCTCGCCCTAGCCGCGTGCCGCGGCCGAGCATCTGCTCGAAGAGGATGCGCGACTTCACCGGGCGCAGGAAGACGATGAACTCCAGGTCCGGGATGTCGACGCCGGTGGTGAGCAGGTCGACGGTGACGACGATGCCGGGCTTGGGCCGGTTGCGGAACTCGCGGATCCGCTGCAGCGGCCGGTCGACCCGGCCGGTGATCTTGGCGACGAAGGCGTCGCCGCGGCCGAAGATCGTCGCGCGCCTGCTCGACGAGCTGGTCGGCGTGGGAGGTGTGCGGCAGGTCGTTGGCGGCGAAGATCAGCGTCTTCGGGAAGCGGCCGTGCTCGGCCTCGTGCTCGTCGGCGTAGCGCTTGAGCTCGTCGAGGATCGTTGCGGTTGGAGTCGGGCGCGGTGATCTCGCGCTCGACGTCCGCGGCGTCGAAGGCGCGCTCGTCTTCGAGCAGGTCGAGCTGCTTGGCGCCGGTCTCGGGATCGACCTGGTCGACCTGCTCGCCCTCGTGGAGGAAGACGCCGTTCATGCGGACGTCGGAGCGCACGCGGACGACGTCGTAGTCGACGAGGTAGCCCTCGCGGACGGCTCGCTCGTAGTCGTAGCGGTAGACCAGGTTCTCGAAGTAGGCCATCGTGTGGGCGGCCGGCGTGGCGGTCAGGCCGATCTTGATGGCGTCGAAGTGGTCGAGCGTGTCGCGCCAGATCGACAGCTCCTTCGCCGAGTAGCCGCGGTGGCACTCGTCGGCGACGATCAGGTCGAAGGCGTGGATCGGGATGTCGAGCTGCTCGGCGTCGGCGTCGACGGACTCGTCGTCGATCGTCAGCGCCGCCTCGCCGCCGAAGAGGTTGATCGCCATCCGCTGGATCGTGCGAGACGTAGACGAAGGCGTCGCCCAGCTTCGGCGCCGTCAGCAGCGAGTTCGGCAGCACCTTCGGGTCGAAGGGCTCCTCGTCCCGAGGTCGTCCTGCTGGAAGCGCTGCGAGTAGACCTGGTAGATCTTGTCGAACTTCAGTCCCGGCTCGGCCTCGAAGGAGGCGAAGGCGCGCACGGCCTGCGCCGCGAGCGCCCGCCGGTCGACGAGGAACAGGACCCGCCGCGCGACGCCCGGACTTCATCAGCCGGTAGATCTCGTTGACCAGTCATGAGCGTCTTGCCGGTGCCGGTCGCCATCGTCACCAGCAGCTTGCGCTTGCCGCTCGCGGATCAGCCTGCTCGATCGCGGCGTTCGCCTCGACCTGGTAGGGCCGCAGCCCCGGGTTCAGGCACGAGCTCGTCGAGGGCCGCCAGCTCGGCGTCGAGGTCGCGTGTCCAGCATCTCCGCCAGCGCCGCCGGGGTGTGGAAGCCCGCGACCCAGCGCGAGCGGTTGCAGCTCGCGGCGGACGTCGTGGAAGCAGATCTGCTCGCCGTTGGTCGAGTACAGGAACGGCACCCCGTACTCGCCCTGCCAGCGCGGCTGCTGCTGGATCCCGCGCGAATACCGCTCGGCCTGGCTCAGCACGCCCTGCGGGCCGACGGTCAGCTTTTTGGCCTCGACCACCGCCTGCACCCGCTGCTCGGCGCACAGCGCGTAATCGGCCGGGCCGTCGAGCGTCGCCAGCTCGGGAAGCGCCGCCGGCAAGGGAGAGGTCTCCGGCGCGGGCTTCGGGGCGGTCGCGACCGGCCAACCCGCCGCCTCCAGGCGGGGATCGATCCGGCGCCTCCGGGTCTCCCGCTCGCTTTCCACGTCGCGATCCTAGTCTCGCCGGCAGCCGGGCCCGGCGCCGCGCTGCGTCCGCCGCCGCTGGGCGCGTGCGGGTTTGCCAGTTCCTCTCAGATAGGCCGCAGACTCGGCCGCGTCGCCCGGCCGCCGGTGGGCGGTCGCTTCGCCCGCCGCGCGAGCAGCGCGATCTCGTCGATTTCCCGCAGCGCCACCTTCTTGCCGAGCCCGGTCAGCCGGTAGAGGCGGCGGCGCGGGCGGCCCGCGTCCGCGGGCCGGCGCTGCTCCCAGCTGCTCTCCAGCAATCTCGACCGTTCGAGCCGGGCCAGCATCGGGTAGACGGTGCCGGAGGAAACGCCGGCGACGTCGGCGAGTTCGAGCCCGTAGTAGCTGGCCTGCGGTTCCTCCAGCATCGCGCCGAGCACGCGCAGCGTCTCCCCGCTCATCCGCGGCCCGGCGCTCATCGGCTTTTTTCCCGTTCTTCGAGGATCTCCAGGACGACCGCCATGCCGATGCTGAGGCCGAGGCCGATCGCGCTCACGGTGACCGGCGCCCACGGGTGATCCATCATGCGCCGCCAGAGCGGGTCCAGCGGGCGGGGGACGACAGCCGCGACCGCGGGAGCGGGTTTGGCCTGGGCCTCGACGGCGAGGATCGTCCCCACCACCGTGCCGATCACGGTCACCGCCAGGATCGTCATCTCGCCTCTGCGTCCATACCTATCTTGTATCTCAAGATAGGAATTGTGTCAAGTTTTATCAAACACATTGAATTTCCTAAGTAATGTGCACCCAGAGCGACGTAGTACCGATCACAAACACATAGCCCCGAGGAGGTCAACAATGGGAGAGCCTGGTTTCGAACGCGCGCCGAGGGAGATGTTTGCCTTCAGGCCCAGCTGGAATTGGGACCCGCCCCCCGAACTGCTCCGGGGCTTGGACAAGTCGATCCTCATCGAGCTGGCCCAGGTCAAGCTCCAGGTCGAGATCCAGATGCTGCAGGCCCACCTCGACGCGGCCAAGCAGACCGCGGAGATCCTCGCCAAGAACCAGTGACCGTGGCGCCGCCCCGGCAGAGGCTCGACGCCGTCCTGGTCGGCTTCCAGGACCAGGGGAACCTCGGCATGGGCTACCTGGCGGCGACGCTCGCCCAGCACGGCCGCAGCGTCGAGATGCTCGAGGTCCGCGACCCCGACGGCGACCTGGTCGAGCGCATCCGCGAGGCCGACCCGTTCGTGGTCGGGTTCTCGCTGATCTTCCAGTTCTACCTGCCCGGCTACCGCGAGCTGGCCGCGGCGCTGCGGGCGGCGCGGGTCTCGAAGCCATTTCACGATGGGCGGCCACTACCCGAGCCTCTGCCACGACGAGGTGCTCGAGAGCGTCCCCGAGCTCGACAGCGTCGTGCCGCTTCGAGGGCGAGCTCACGCTGCTCGACCTGGTCGAC
This sequence comes from uncultured Thermoleophilia bacterium, assembly GCA_963720455.1. Classification (GTDB taxonomy): domain Bacteria; phylum Actinomycetota; class Thermoleophilia; order Solirubrobacterales; family 70-9; genus VAYN01. The sequence continues at coordinate 1,237,106 of OY970392.1, forward strand.
GCGGGTGGCCGCCGGCGACGACTGGCGCGACGTCCCCGGCCTCGCCTACCGCCGGCGACGGCGAGGCTCGTCGAGACCGAGCCACGGGCGCTGATCGCGGGACCTCGACGACCTGCCGCACCCGTTCGCGCCCGCAGGAGCCCGAGCACGTGGTCGGGTTCAAGACGCTGCCGCTGCTCGCCAGCCGTGGCTGCGCGCGGCGCTGCTCGTTCTGCTCGATCCACACCTTCTACCGGACCGCGCCGGGCAAGGTGGTGCGGACGCGCGGCGCCGGCGCGGATCGTCGACGAGATGCGGGAGCTGCACGAGGAGCGCGGCGGTCACCGTCTTCCTCTTCCAGGACGACGACTTCCCGCTCTGGGGCAAGGCCGGGCGGCGCTGGGTCGACGAGCTGGTCGGCGGAGCTGCACCGCCAGGACCTGGTCGGGCGAGGTGATCTGGAAGATCAACTGCCGCGCCGAGTACGTCGAGCCGGAGCTGTTCGGGATGCTCCGCGACGCCGGCCTCTACCTCGTCTACATGGGCCTCGAGTCGGGGACCGAAGGCGGCCTCGAGGTCCTGCACAAGCAGATCACGGTCGAGCAGAACCGCGGCCGCGATCGAGATCCTGAAGGGGCTCGGCGTCCTCTTCGAGTACGGCTTCATGCTCTTCGACCCCTCGCAGCAGCTTCGACTCGATCCGCGCGAACGCCGCGCTTCCTGCACTCGATCGTCGCCGACGGCAGCGCCGCCGCGACCTTCTGCCGGATGCTGCCCTACGGCGGCACGCCGATCCGCGACCAACTGCGCGAGGAAGGCCGCCTGCGCGGCGACGTGACCCGGCCCGACTACGACTTCCTCGACCCCCGGCTCAACGAGTACCACCGCCTGCTCGACCGCGCCGCGGCCGGCTGGATCCACGGCACGAGGGCACCTCGCACCAGCTCAACTGGGCCTGGAACGAGGTCGAGATACTGGCCCGCCTGGCCGGGCCGCTCGAGCGGCCTCGACGAGTACCGCGACGAGCTCGCCGCCCTCACCCGCCACAGCAACGCCGAGCTCTTCGGCTTCGTCGAGGAGTCCTCGCTGGCCTTCGAGGCGGGCGACACCTCGCTCCTCTCCCCCTCCCGGGCCGAACCGATCTGCAGCGCGATCGTCGAGGACCTGCTGGAGATCCGCAACCGCTTCGTCACCGGCAACGAAGGCACGGTGCTGGCGGCGATCGAGCGCAGCCGCATCAGCGGCCCGATCGTCTCGCCGCAGATCTTCTAATACGTGCCGCTAAGGTGAGCGCGTGAGCAAGCGTGGCTTGCACCCCCTCGCCGACGGCTCGCGCTTCGCCGCCGCGGGACGGCCCCGGCGAGCGTCGGCATCGATTCGCTCCCTCGACGAGGCCCGCTCGGCGCTGGCATCACGGCTGCGCGAGCGGCTGCCGGAGCTGGAAGCGAGCATCGCCACCCGTGCCTATGCGATCTCGGACCCCCGCGAGGTCGCCGACCCCACCTACCTGCACAGCCTGCATGGCGCCCTGACCGCGGCCCTTGACTACGGCCTCGCGGTGATCGAGCTCGGCGAGCGCCGCGCCCCCGACGTCCCCCCGGCCCTGCTCGCGGAGGCCCGCCTGGCCGCTCGCGCCGGCGTCGCCCTCGACACCGTCCTGCGCCGCTACTCCGCCGGCAATGCCCTTCTCGGCGACTTCCTCGTCGAGGAAGCGGAGCGCGCCGATGTCTCGAGCTCCGTCCTGCGCCGCCTCCTGCGCAGACAGGCGACGCTCTTCGACCGCCTGCTCGAGGCGGTGAGCGAGGAGCACGTGCGCGAGGGGAAGAGCTGGCCGAGCAGCTCCGCGGAACGGCGCCGCGAGTGCGTCAAGAGCCTGCTCGCCGGCGAGCTGGTCGATCACTCCGAGCTCGGCTACGACGATCGACGCCCACCACCTTGCCCTGATGGCCAAGGGCGAGGGGGCACCGGAGGCGATGCGGGCGCTGGCGGGGGCGCTCGACCGTCGCCTGCTCGCCGTCTGCCGTGAGGAGGAGCCCGTCTGGGCCTGCTGGCTCGGCGGCGGGCGCCCGCTCGAGGCCGGGCGGGCCCTGCGAGCGCTTGACGAAATCTCCCTGGATCGGGTGTTCGTGACCGTCGGGGAGCCCGGCGAGGGGCTCTCGGGCTGGCGGCTCAGCCACCGCCAGGCCAAGGCGGCGCTGCCGATCGCCGAACGCAGAGGGCAGCCCGTCCTCCGCTACGCCGACGTCGCCCTGCCGGCGTCGATCCTCCGCGACGACCTCGTCGCCACCTCGCTGCACCAGCTCTACCTGGAGCCGCTCGAAAGGGCGCGGGACGGGGCGAGGTGGCGCGGGAAACCCTGCGTGCGTACTTCGCCGCCGATCGGAACATCTCCTCGACCGCCGCCGCGCTGGGCGTCGATCGCCGGACGGTCACCAATCGCATTCGTGCCATCGAGGATCTCTTCGGCCGCCCCCTCAAGGACTTCGCGACGGATCTGGAGACGGCGTCTGCGCGCCTTCCCGGTTTGTTGAATCCCAGCTGAGCAGGACCCCATATTGGGGAGGTGGCGCCGTCCGGAGCCGGAGAGGATGAGCTCGATGCCATCCCACGGACGCAGGGGGTAGGACAATGAGGAAGCACCTGATTCGCGCCATCGCGATCGGGGCCGGGCTGGCGCTGATCCTCGTCGCGAGCGCTCTGGCCAAGCCGCACGTGATCCGCGCGGGAAACCTCTTCCTGAGAGACGACGGAGGGATCTTCCCGAGCAAACTGCCCAGACACCGCCAGGTGCCGATCTCAGCCCGCATCGACGCTGAAATCGGCACCACCGACGGCAGCTCATCCCCCCGCGGTGAGGACCCTGAACATCGACTTCGACAGGAGCATCCAGGTAAACGCCGAGGGCCTGCCTGCGTGCAGAGAGGACCAGCTCGATGGCGCGCTCCACCGCGGCCGCGAAGAAGGCCTGCGCCGATGCGATCGTCGGCTCCGGCGAGGGCGTGGTCGAAGTCGCCTTCCCCGAACAGAACCCGATCGTCGCCAGGGGCCCGATCTTCCTCTTCAACGGCGGCGTCCACGGCGCCACCACGCTCCTGCTCGTCCACACCTACGTCAACGTCCCGGCGCCGACCGCCGTCATCGCCACGGTCAGGATCACCCGCATCCACCGCGGCCACTACGGCATCCATACCGTCGCGCAGATCCCGGCGATCACCGGCGGGGCCGGCTCGGTGATCAGCTTCAGGCTCGCCATCGGCCGCAAATTCACCTACAGGGGCAGGAAGGAGAGCTACCTGACCGCCAGCTGCCCGACCGGGCTCTACTACACCAAAGGGGACATACTCTTCGCCGGTGGTAACAGGCTGAAGGGAACTCACATACTTCCCTGCACCCCGATGGGTTAGTCGCCGGGCCCTGGTTTGATGCAGACGAGCAGCGCCATCTCGAGCCACTTCCAGTAGCAGTCGACGTCATCGAAGCCCAGCTCGCGCAGCCACCCCAGCTGCGTCCAGACGTCGAGCAGACGGTCGGACGGATCCGCGTTCTCGAGCGGCTCATCGATCGCGGCAAAGAACGCCGCGTGCAGGCGCTGCGTCGCCGATGCCACATGCTCGAAGTTTGCGAAGACTCCACCGGGCCGGAGCAGACCGAACACTTCTCCGTAGAGCGAGCGCTTGCGCTCATGCTCGAGATGGTGGATGGCGAACGATGAGACCACGGCGTCGAAGTGGCCGAGGTCGGGCAGCGGCTCGCCGAGATCGTGGCGCAGAAGCTCGACCCACTCGTCGTCGGCGAAGCGCTCGCGCGCCGCGTCGAGCATCAGGTCGGAGAAGTCGAGACCGACGCCGACCATCCCCGGACGCTCGCGCTGGAGAAGGGTGAGCAGGCGGCCGTCGCCGGTACCCAGATCGAGGACGCGCCGAGCATCGAGCGGCACCTGCTCCAGCAAGACGCCCTCTCCCTCGGCGCGATGCGGAAACCCATCGGCACGATCGAGATAGCGACTGACTTTCTGCTCATCGAGCGTCCACTCCTCGCCTGGCATGAGTGGATTATCGGGCTTTCGCCCGTCTCCAAGTGGCTGCGCTGAGCTCAAGACTCAAATCAGATATCGCGTTCGCACCCGGCGACAGGCTTTCGTCGAGCACCTGATCTCCTCCATCGAGCCACTGCCGATCACGACCTCGGTTGCCAGGTCCCACGCCGAAATCTGGGCCGGACTGGAGCGAAGAGGCGAAGCGATCGGTGCGCATGACATGTGGATCGCGGCGACCGCTGTAAGTCATGGCATGGAGGTCGCGACCGCCAATGCGATCGAGTTCGAACGGGTCCCGGGCCTCACCGTCGTAGCGCTCTGAGGTCGATGCGTAACAGCGATCCGATCCAGTAGCGCCTCGCTATCCGAGGTGACCACTGCCACCGCAAGTAGTGCATCTACAAGACCTGCGGTCGGCGGTGACCGCTCACGTTCCCTAGCAGCGCTTGTTTTTCAAGCGCCTTTTCGTCCGCTGCCGAAGGCTAGGTCGACTGAGCCAGAGCGCCGTCAGGGACAAGCCACTGGTGACGGAGGCCGCTGACCGCAGCAATTCGCTCGTAGTCCCGGTCGTAGTGGACCAGGGCAACGTCAGCTTCCACGGCCGCAGCAGCGAGCAACAAATCAGCTGGCGGGACTCGGCGATGATCGCCGCGACCAGCCAATGCAAGCTGCGTCTCCCGGGCATGAGGCCAGAGGCCGGCAGGCATCGGGATCGCCTCGAAAGATGCGAGGCGACCGGCGACCTCTTGCACACGCTTCTCATTCGGAGCCAGGCGAGTCAACTCAAGGACGACCAGATCGCAGACCAACACCAGTCCTGCCTCTACCGCCGCGTTGAACCACTCCGCGAGCCGAGGAAAGCGTCGGTCTCGAACCCAGGTCCAAACACCCGTATCGAAAAGAGCGGGGCGATCGAGCTGCGGAAGCCGCAGCTCGGCCATGGAATTCAGAAACGCTCCCGACCGGCAGCAACTTCCTGAGGCGTGCCATCGATGTCGCGCACCACGTCGAATCCCTTGAGAACCCGGCGCCGTGCAGCATCCCGCAATGCGGCATTAACCGTCTCGCTAAGCCCGTTGGTGCCTAGCTCCCGCCGTGCCGCATCTAGAGCGCGCTCGTCTACATCAACCGTGGTGCGAGCCATGCGCATCATGGTAGCGCATCATCTAGTCTCAAAGCCGAGCGCGAGGAAGCACAGACCGCCCTCGCCCAGCTCGAAGACTCACACGGGACAGCACCGCCATAGATCCCGCCGACGCCCTGGCGGTCATCGACGCTCTACCCGACCTCGGCAGGTCGCTGATCGCCGCCGACCCCGACATACGGCGGGCGGTCTTCGACGCCTTCCGCCATGGGTCGAGATCGACCGCAACAGTGGTCAGATACGCCTGAAAGCGTTGGTGTCGAGCGCGTTCGGGGAGGCGACGAATCTGAGTGACCTGGGAGAGGCGGGTGATCCGGCTCTCTCCGTTAAGGCCATACCGCCAGCGGCACACAACACGAACCACGCGGCGGGGATATCAGGCAAGCAGATCCGCTACCCCCGGTAGCGCTGCCGCGGCAGTCGGCGGGGGTAGCCACCCGCGCTCCGGGAAGCCCCAGCGAGGTTCCTTGTAACCACCTCGATCGGGACCCCCGTGCTGGACGCGATCCCCCAACGCCATTCCGGGTTTCCGCCTGACGATGTCGGGAATCTCGGAGAGATCGCGTCAGGTGCTCCGTTACCTCTGCGCCAAGGGCCTTAGCCTTCTCGTCCCGCTCCTCCGGCGGAGCGCCAAACGCTGGCGCATCAGGCGGGACAGCTCACCTCAAGCACCTCTGATTGCCCCGCTAGGAAGTGGCTGATGCAGTCGGCCTACGGCGGCGGGATGCAGGCTGATTGACAGTGCTGTTCGTCGAGCACTTGGGGCCGGCGCTTAGGAGCATGATGTACGCAAGAAGTCTTTTTTAGATACGGTACCGTCGGCCATGTCTGATCATTCGCTAACGAGAAGAGTCGCCACTAGCCTCGCGGCCCACCAGACGGTTCATGGAAGCGCCGAAGAGCTGTTGGGTGCCGCCCTGGAGATGTCCGAATCGAGGAGCGGGGCTGTGTACCTGCTGTCTCTCGACAGTGGTCACTACAAACCACTGTGCGCGGCAAGCCAATCCGGTGACGGGCGCAACTGGCCCGCAGTCAGCGTCGCGGATTTCAACCCGCGCTCCCAGCCCTCATCCGTCACGCGCGCCGTCCCACTGTCCCGCTTCTTAGGCACGGACCGCTCGGGTATCGCCGTGCTGGCGTTCAGGAAGTCAACCTGTCTGGCCACCCTTCTACTGGAGGGCGTGGACTGGGACGGCAGCTCCGAGACCACCAGAGTCGGCCTGGAAAGCACCGCTGCCTTGTTAGTACCTGTCTTTCACCGTCGCTTCGCAAGCGATCTTCTCGACTGGCTTCAGATGCCACTCGACTTCACGCGTTCAGAGCCGGAGTTCTTCAAGCAGGTGGGGGAACTGATCGGAGCGTCGACCGGCATGGAGTTTTCAGCTATCCGCGAGCTAGAGGAAGACGGCTCTCTCACCTGCCTTGGCTTCTGGAGTCACGGTGAAGAAGCCCAATCATCGCGCTTCGACGTCCAAAATCCGTCGAAGCTCCCCCCTTTCAAACGGGCGATCGAAGGCACCACCGCGGCAGTTCCCGACATCACTGACGAGCCGGAGATGCAGGTCTTTCTTGAGGAAGCGGGAATGACCTCGGTTCGCAGCTTCGTCGCAATTCCAGTCCGTGTGGGGCCGGACCTCTTCGGCGTGCTCAGCGTCGCCGCCCGATGCCCGTTTGACTACACGGACATCGAACTTGCAGGATTCGAAAGCATCGCCAACGGGCTCGGCGTGGCCCTGCGCAACTTTCGCTCGTTCCACGAGGCGACCGCACGTGTCCGCCAGATGACGAAAACCGGCTTCGCGATCACGGCGCTGGAAGTCGCGACCGCAGCTCGCCACGAGGCGCTCAACCATCTCCACGGGGCTCAGACGAAACTTGGTCCGGTCTCCAACGGAGTGTCGGGGGCCGCCGCCGAAAACCTGAAGGAAGCCTCCGAGAAGATCAAAGCAGCGGGCATGTCCCTCAACAAAATCCGGATCGCTGTCGCGCCGCCAAGCCGCACTCTACAGCGGGTGAGCCTGCAGGAACTCTTCGGCGAAGCCACTTCGCAGGTCTTCGGACGGCTTCAGAAAGAGCGCATCAAATGTACGTATACGGGTCCTGCGGTGGAAATCGATGCCTATTCGGAGTACCTCAGAAGCGCCTTCGAAAACCTCCTCTTTAACAGCATCGACGCACTTCAAGAAGGCAAGCGACGAGGCCGCACCATCGAACTGCTGGTGTCGCGTCCCTCGTCTCGGGACACGCACGTTAGGGCGACCTTTCGTGACAACGGCCCAGGCGTCTTAGTCCAGCGGCTCCGTGTGCCCGAAGACGAGGATCTCGACACGGGGGTCAATCTGATCTTCGAGCCCGGAGTTACTTCCAAGGAACAGGGATCGGGGTTCGGGCTCTGGCTGGTACGAAAAATTATCACCGACCACAAAGGCTCGATCGACCTGCGTGATTTTCGACAGGGAACGGTCTTCGAGCTGAAACTAAAGAGGGAGCTGACGGAACATGACTGATGTGCTCGGCGCCGTCGAGAGCAGAGGGGTCTCAGAGCCAGTGGTGTTAATCGTCGAGGACCTTGCAGATCAGCGAATGGAGAAAGCCCGGGAAATGGTCGAACGCGGTTGTGTCCCGATCACCGTCGAGGGGACCGACGCCGCAGCTCGGGAGCTGACCGCGAGCCCCGGCATCGACTTGGTTCTCACGGACATCCATCTCGTTCCGCGCAGGAGCGGAGACAAGTCCGGGGTCGAGCTGGCACGCTTCGTCAGAATGGATCACCCGGACATCCCGGTCGTCGGTTACTCCGCGTATTTCTCCGAGAATGAGCTTCCCGAAGAGGATCTCAAGCTGTTCGACTTCGCATACGGCAAGGGACAGAGCACCTTCAGCGAGATCGAAGTCATCATGGATAGATGCGGCGAACTCGCCTTCGCATCCCGCCAACAGCGCAAGGACCGGTCTGAGGAGCTGCTCGCTGAGCCGTCCGGAGACCAATCCGAACTGGTGCTGGAGATCGTTCGCTCAGCCAGCCTTGCCGAGGTGGAGGGAGTAGAGCAGGTCTTGCACAAAGCTGGCTTCCAACTCAAACTGGTGACGATCCCTGCGGCCGGCAACCCGAAACCGCTCATTGTTTGGGTTCGGGAGCAAGGAAGCTGCGTCGACATCGAGGTCTATGGACACTCCGGCCTGTACGTCACGGCAGAGTCCGAGGAGGAGGCCTTCGAGCACCTGGTCGACCTTATTCAGCTCTACTGGGAAGAGCTGAATGATCCCGACAAAGAGCTTTCGGGCCCGGCAAAAAGGCTCTATGACTTCCTCGCGGACCTGAGGTTGGCGGACGACCAGGAGTCCAGCTGATGGAGGTCTCCACCCGTGAGGCGGAACGGATCTTCACCAAGCTGGAAGTGAGCCCTCGGAAGTCCGCCCATCATGTCGCCGGTGTCGTGGCCGTAGATGGCGTGGGGCATTTCCCTGTGCACTACTCGCACGGCAAGAAGGGGCTGCACGGGCGCGCGGCCCAGAGCTTCCGTAGATCCCTGCAACTCGCACCGAAGGAGTTCGCAGTGTTGAAGCGCTGCAGAATGTCCCGCGACGAATATTTCGACATCGTGCGAGGACGAGTCGCCTCCTGATCCGTTTGCCGTGAACGACTCCGAGGCGACATCCGAACTCGCGCGGCTCGACGCCGAGCACCCCACCTTGATGGACTTGTTAAGACGAACGCCTGCGCCGCCCGAGGTGGATACTGGGAAGGCGTCGGACGAGAACGTGCTGATGGCGCGAGCGCTAGCGATCCTCGGCTCCGCCACGGCGCGTGGCGTCGGAGAGCAAGAGGACACCGTGGTCTTAAGCAGCCGGGAACTGCAGATACTGCTGGGTATTGGCCTCCATCGCGACGGTGCCTCGGCCGCAGAGATCGGCCGGCTGCAGAGTGAAGTCGATCAGCTACGGGCGTCGCAAATCACCGCCGACGGAGTCCGAGTCTTGGTAGCGAAGATGGTTGCCGCCAGCTTGGTCGCGGCAGCAGCCGTTGCGGCAATCGTTGGCGCGATTGTCGCAATCGCCTAGCGCCATACCGCTACAGCGTTTCGTCCCTAACGGAGAGATCATCGTGCCGGTAGAAGCGACGCTGGATTTGGCTCCACAGGCGAGAAAGCGGCCCCGCACCTACGGGCAGATCAGGGTGCCCCGAAGGGATATCTGAAGAAGTCGCCTTGACTTCGGTCCCAGCGGAGCTACCTTCGCCGACGCCAAAGACATAAGTGGCCCCGGCGGCGGTGGAACGCCCCGGGGCCCGGCACCGAAGAACACGCCTTCGATGCAAGCGAAACCGTACTCGCCCACGCCCTGCCTGGGCAGCATCCTGGCGGCTCTCCGGTGCCCTACCGAAAGGAGGGCACCATGCCCCGGAAGACGATCAAGATCACCGGCGAGGAACGCGACGCGCTTTACGACCAGGTGCGCAACCACCTCGCTGCCCTGGGCGACGTCTTCGTCGCAATGGAGTGCCAGAAGGACTACGCCACGGCCGAACGTCTCGGCATCGAGTTCGGCGAAGACTTCCGGCTCCTCCAAGATCTCGGCTGGCCAGAGGACGACGACCGCGACCGCGTCGAGCTGACCATGCCCTACGAGGACCTGACCGAACTGATGCGGCGCCTGCGCGAGGAAGCCGAGGGCGGGCTGGCCGACGCCCGAAAGGAGCGCGAAGCCGTCGCCGGGGCGAACGTGATCGAGGGCCTCGAATCCACGATCCAGACCTGCAAGGAAGTCATGGAGGCAATCGAGCTTCAGGAACGCGGGCCGCAGGCCCAGCGGACCTAACCGAGCTTCGCCGCAAGGCGAAGGCCCCCGCAGCCTCGACTCCCATGCAATGAGGGTGCGGCGGGCGAGCGGTAGGCGACCGGGAACTAAGGCGCAGGAGGGACCCGGTCGCCGATCCGCTCAGGTCGGCCGGGGAGGAGCGCAGGCCACCGAGGCTCCTCCCCGGGTCGACCTTGTCGCCTACCCCTCTCCGTCAGCGGGCAGAAACGGTCCGTGCTCGGCCTCTACGGCTGTGATCTCCTCGACGGTGGCGTCCCGCTCGTCCTCCCCGAGCATCGCCTCCCAAGAAATATCTCGGCTGATCATGAACTCGCTGACGCAGTCATACAGATCTCTCCCATGAGCACGACGACTCACGATAGTCGCAACACCAGTCATCCACCCCCTTGTCTAGATTTGCATCGTGAAGGTCACCAAGATCCATGTAGATCGCTGGCGGAACCTGAGGGATCTCGATCTAGAAGTTCCACCCAGAGTCGCGCCTCATCAGCCTGGTGGGCTCAAACGGCACTGGAAAGACCAACTTGTTGGAGCTACTTTCCTTCGCGGCCGCTCAGTTTGGCCTAGCCTCGGGCGTTCGTCCTCAACTGCGTGAACTGCCTCCTTCAGACTCCGAGTTTCATGTAGTGCTGACGGTCGGCGACGGTATTGAGATACCGCTGGATCTTCTTACTGCTCATATTGGGCCAGATGCAGGCGAGGTCTTTGCCACCTGGGATAAGACGCTCACGCTCTGGCGTCTTGGTCATGTCCCCCAGGAGCCCCCACCGGGCGTCCCGGAGGGGCAAGCGGGGGCCTTCGTGGTCGCCGGAGGAGTAGAGGCAAACCGGGCGCAAGCCGCAGGCTCGGCAGTAGTACAAGCCATCCACCAGAGGCTTGAACTCAATCATCTCTTCCTTGATGCCGACCGCTCTTTTGGGGCGCCTGAAATCACTGACGATCAGATTCTTGCCGCATCCCGCGAGGACCCGACTGAGCCTTCCCTAACCCGACAGCGAGCAATCTCCGCAACCCCCAACATGTACAAAGAGTGGCTCCGCGATGCCCTTGGCCTTGAGCATCGGCATGCAGCCCAGTTTTCCCAGGCCCATCGCGAAGCCACCATCGCTCAAGAAACGGGTCCCGCCTGGACCGATCCATGGGATGAATATCGCGCAGCAGTCTCAACCATCCTTCCGCACCTAAGTTTCAACAGGCCGGAACAGGATCGAAAAACGCTCGTTTTCAACGCCAATGATCGGGAGATCCCGTACCACGAGCTGAGTGGCGGCGAGCGCGAGGTGGCGTTTTTGGCCGGACAGATACTTCGCTTTGGTCTTCGCCGAGGACTGCTAATGCTTGACGAGCCCGAGCTGCACCTAAACGCCGAATTGCTGGAGCGCTGGCTTCGCTGGGCTACCGATACGGTCACCGAAGGACAGGTCTGGATAGCGACTCACTCGCTAGAGGCTGTCGAGGTTGCGGGACCGGATAACGCACTGGTTCTTGAGCGTGGTTCGGATGGGCTCGTTCGAAAGCTCACCCGCCTGTCAGAGCGGCCAATCATGAGCACCCTTTCCGGAGCACTAGGTGCGCCTGCCTTTTCACTCGACCGCCAACGCTTCATTCTGATCGAGGGAGAGCGTCCCGGACGAGAACGAACCCGATTCTCCGAGCTATGCCCAGGATTCGACACTTTGTTTCTCGAGGCTGGAAACTGCCAGCAGGTCGTTGCAAAGCTCGCTCTGGTTTCGGATCTCGCTCAGGAGAGCGACCGTCTTCATATCGGCGGTGTGATTGACAGGGACCATTGGGGCGCTCGCCAGGTACAGCGCTTCGGCGAGCAGGCTCCGGTTCATGTCCTAGGGGTTCATGAGATTGAGAATCTCTTTTTGATCCCAGCAGCGCTAGCCATCTTCACTGAACGGAATGGGCACCCTCCAGAGACAGCTGCGGAGCATCTAAGAGGCGCAAGCGATCACTTCGCGGGACTTTGGATTGCGCAGCGTGCCGGTCTGCGTCATGACATTGATCTCGGACCTGCCTTGCGAGCGCAAGCTGGGCAGCTTACGTGGGCATTGATCGATGAAGACCGTGACGGAACTGCCGAAACGCTCAGCAATGCCGCTGAACTGGAAGATCCTGAAATCCGTCCCAAGGTGCGCGAGTGGCTAGAAAAAGCTATTGCTGAATACAGCGACCTGCGCGAAGGCGATGAGCTGTGGATGGAATGCTCGGGTAAGCAAGTCCTTGGGGCCTTGCCGCCCAAGCTCGGCATTGCCAGCCGTGAAGATATGGAACGTCAGGTGATTCAGCTTTTCGAGAGCGGTCAGGTCGAGGCGCCAAAACCCCTGAATGACCTGCGCGACTACATCGAGAGCATTTCGGCGGCGTAGTCTCGCCGCCTCGGACCACTAGGTCAGCCACACAAGAGATTTCCACCCGCCCATCGCCACAAGCAGCGGGAAGTTGGCCGCGCCTTCGTCGCCGTTGGCTTCATTGACCGTGACACCTCTTGTACTTCTTGCCGCTACCACAGGGACACGGATCGTTCCGGCCAACCTTCTCGATCTGGTCGTCTTCCGCAGATTCTCCTTCCCCTTCAGGGGCACGGGCAGCGCTAGGCGGCACTTCATCTGGGTGGTAGAGCCGCGATGTCCCCTCACCGATATCCCCCACCGGTACGATCGCGAGATTGTCTCCGCTCGCATCAATTAGTCCTTCGGGGATATGAATGAACTCAGTTGCAACATCCACTCGTTGCCCGAACAGGTCGGCATGAAGAGGCTGCACAAGCGCAAACTGCCACGGACCATCGTTCTCTGGCCGAGTAGCGCCAGGCGCGAGCTCTATGCGGGTCCAGGACAATGAAGTCTCACGCTGGCGAATCAAAGAGACGATCGCTTGCAAAGCCTTGGCGTCCGTGTCGGTGAGATCGGCGGGAGGAAATAGCTCTCTCCCGAGCCAGGCCTCAACCTCAGCGACATAGCCAAGAAATTCGACTTGCCGTTCCAGCGATTCGCGCCACTCCTCCTCCCCCGCCAGCGACTCCATGACCCCGCCGCGGGCCAGCCAATCGCCGTTTGGCCGAAGAAGTTCAAGAGGCTTGCGTTCTAGTGCAGCCAGCATGATGCGAGCCGCCAGAAGCTGCTCACGGCCACTTCCCTCCCCTCGCGTGAAGTTCCACTCGTTGCGAAGATCGGCCTTGCCATCCCCGCCTCGCCGGCCCATCAGGATCATCTGAAGTCCGCCGGTTGATCCGTGAACGGCATGCTCCCAGCCATCAGGCGCATCAGCCGTAGACATCATGATTCCCACCTCACCGTCGCCGCAGCGCAGGAGCATCGGACCACCCATGGGGTCAGCGGGGGGTGGCGCCGCGATAACCGGTTGATCCTCTGCCGAAATTTCGGCTTCCCCCCACACCCCGTCCTCCGGAAACAATCCCTGTAGGCCAATAGGAACCTTCCCCATCACCGCGCCCATGCCAGAGGAGATCGTCGCGCTACCCCCTTCGCGCATAACGCGCTCAACAGCCTCAAGTGCACGTTTTCCGCTGTCGTCGTTCGTGAAAACGAGGTGTGGCTGGCTACCAAGGTCCGCCAACGCCCCCGGATAACGCGCTGAGGCGTCGTACCGAACCTCCTGATCACCATGCATCAGCGTCACCGAAAGAAACGTCTGCGGCGCTGCTGGAGTCTCGGGTCCCTCTGATCCTCGAGATACGGTCGTGTAGTGGACATGGGGATCACGATCCATGAACCGCTGAATAACCGCCTGACGCTCTCCCGCCTGTCGTCCATCCTCTAGGGGACCCCCCACGGCATACGCTCGCGTGAGCGCCTCCTCGCTAGTTTCGGTGCCTGAAAACAGCCACGCTGCAGCTCGCCTCCCCTCGTCCGTATCTCGAAGCCGCCGTTGAAGCTCTGACTTCCCCCAGAAATCAAGGCGAACTTCGGGAAAATGGTCTACGAGCTCGGTCTGAAACTTCTTCTGCTCTGCAGCTGACAAGTCATTCGCAAAACAGAAGGTAATTCGAGGGGGACGCCAGAATGCCATGGCGCGATCAACAGACTCGCGACACTTGCCCCACTGGATGGGGCCGCGAAATCGCTTTGCCTGCCAGCCGCGCAACGTCCTACCGCGATTGTCGGGGAGCCTCGCGTCAAGCCCGAAATCCTTGTTTCGAACCGGCACCACCTCAGGGCTGTCAGCCCTGGCAAGCAAGAAGGCAAGCGCCTCGAAGTTATCCGGGCCAAGCGAGTCGAGGGGGTATTCAATCGGCGCCTTAGCGATAGGCGGCATCGCAGTCAGAGCCCTCGCTGATAGGCGTCTTCAGGATCAATCGACTTCGCTCATTCGGCAACGTCATCCGGCTCCAAGGTACAGCGGTCTCCGGCTTCCAAACCTCTCGGCCGGTGTATGTCAATCCCGAAGGATTCAGGCGGATTCGTCACATAAGGGGGTCCACTTTCGCTGCTCGTGCCTCTGTATAAGTAGATGGCACCAGAACTCCCACCGAACGCATCGCGCGGGTTCGGCACACCGAACCCGCGCTGGATAGTTGCCGGATTCGGCTGGCTCGTTCGACAGGTAGGTAGATGATGAGCTTGCCGAGAGCCTGTTTGCGCCCGCGCGGCCTTGCCAATCGCCCTCAACCCGACTGGCAAGGCGGGGCAGCGCTCATTCCGCGCCGTGATGCGGAATCCGCGCCCCTCCCCCGCGCCCGAGTCTCTACAACCATGTTCGGCGCTCGGTGATGGCTGGTCGTTCTTCGTCTGGCACCGGGCGCCGTGCGGGGGCGCGTTCCTCGGCGGGGAACCCCTCGCTCTCCGATCTCGACCATCGCATCCTCGATCTCCTCTCCTCTCTCCGGGTGCTGACCCTGCCGCAGCTCGCCAGTTTGTCGCCCGAGACCCCACCACGAACGCTTCGCTATCGAACTGCCCGCCTCGCCAAGCATGGCTTCGTCGGGCGCACTCGGCCATACCGCGAACGCGGCTCGGCGCCGCATCACCTGTGGCCGACGCGGAAGGGCGATGCAATCGCCAACGGCGAGCCGCCGCCGCGCGGAGGCGAGCGGCGCGAGCCGAACCCGCTGTTCCTCGCTCATGCCGCTGGGCTCAGCGAGCTGTACGTGGTGCTGAAGACCGGGCTGCCCGAGGGCATCCGCCTGGTCGCCTTCGACCGCGAGGCCGACGCCCGCGAGACGTTCACCACCTACGCTCGCGAGGAGCGGGCGATTGCCCCGACGCCTGTATTGACGTCGCCGAGGCCGATGGCCGAAGGCTGCTCGGCTTCGTCGAGCTGGACCTCGGCACGATGTCGCACCGCCAGCTCAAAGCCAAGGCGGCGGGCTATGGCGAGTACGCCCGGCTCGAAGCCTGGCGCCACCGCAACGCGTACTGCCCGGCGCTGCTGTTCATCACCACCAGCGAGAAGCGGGCGCGGTCCTTCCTAGCCGCCAGCAAAAGGGAGATCGACAGGAACCGGATGCTGGTCGCCTGCGTCGGGCTAGCCCGCGATCTTCGGCGCTGCGTCGTCGCGCCCGAGTGGCTGGTCGGCGACGGCGAGCGCACCACCGACCTGCTCAGCATCCTCCGCGCCGCGCGGCGGCCCTACGACGAAGAGGAGGCGCGCGAGGAAACCGAGCGCCGCGAGGAAGAAGCCGAGCGCGACCGGCTGCGATCTGACCCCGAGGCCCTTGCCGAGCGCCTGCGGGGGGAGCTTCGCTACGCCTGGGGAGACGATCAGCTCGGCCGAGCGGCGACCGATGCCCTTCGCCTCTCAGTCCAACAAGGCGAGGGCGGGCTGAGCGAGGTCGAGCGCGCTGCCCTGAAGACGGTCGGCGGGATGCTGGCCGAACCGCTTGCTGCCCGCCTCGCCGACCGCAAGCCGACGTCTTTCGAGCGCGAGGCGCTGGCCGCCCTGGTCGCCCACCACCGCGCGAGCCAGATCGAGCACTTGAACGAGGCGGCGAAGCGATTCGGCGAAGGGCCGAAGCTGCGTCGGCGTCGACGCTGGCTTGAGGACGGCGATCTCATCGGCACCGACTCGCTAGCGGAACTGACAGACGATGCCGAGCAGGACCGCGAGAACGCCGCCGAGCAGGACCGGCTGCGAGAGGACTACCTACGCTGGCGCGAGACCAAGGCCGCGCGGCTCGGCGAGAGGCATGGCTTCATCGCCCGGCACCGCATCGGCCACGATGCCTTTCTCGCCGAGACCGACCGGGAGGCGCTGCGGCTCTGCGAGGGCTGCAAGGAGATCGCCTATCCCGACCCCGACCGCGAACACGGCCCCGCTCGGCGCGACGTTGCCGCCTACTGCCATTTTTGCGGGTCCGGAGTGCTGAGCGAGCTTCCGAGCGAGGGGGTCGAACCGACTTGAGATCCGGGCGCGACGGAGCTACACATGGTGGACGGATCGCAGCCCGGCGACGCCGCGATCACGAAGGCAGGCAGCGCAAGGCGGCCCCGGTCGGTGAACTCGAGGCCACCATGTCGATTGAACAGACCAAGCCCGGATCAGCGCTGGACGATCAGCTCCGGCGCGAGCAGGCGAAGGCAATCTTCGACTTGCTTCGCTCGACCTCGCACCCACGCCCCGCCAAAGGCTGCGACCGATGATCGCCGCCGCCCTACAGCTCGGACGGGGTGACGACGAAGCCCAGGCGGTCGGCTCCTCTGCGCAACCTGCCATCGACGGTTACGAGGCGGCAATCGCTGATCTTCGCCAGCGCGACGTACTCGGCGTCGTAGGTCTTCGCCCAACCGAAATCCTCGGCGACTTCCCACGCAGCCATCGCCAGCCCGTCCGGCCGTTGCTCGCTGATCGAAAGCTTCCCGGCGAGGAACCGCTGCACGGCCAGCTCGGCAAGGGCGTCGGAGATATCGCCCCGAAAGGACATCTCGTGAAGCACCGAAGGAACCTCGCTCCACAGCAGCGGCGGCGCGATGAGCTGGCCTCCATCATCGAGGGCTGCGCTTGCCTGCTCTCCGGCCCGGTCGAGCGACAGCTCGACCGCCAAGCTCGCGTCTACGACCAGCACGCTCAGTGCGACTCGCGGGAGCGCCGCACGGCAGCCGCGACGTTCGGCATCGGCTCGCCGGTCAGGGTCTCGCCCCAGCCTGCGGGCAACGGAGCCATCTCCGGCTCATCGACCGACTCGTCGGGGATGACGATCCGCGCACGGGCCGCCTTGGCCTCATCGAGGTCAAGCACCTCTCGCAGCAGCTTCTCCTTCGCGGTCACGCTTCAAGCGTACCGGCCGACCCCGCGTAAATCCGAGGAAAGGAACCGATGATGCGACGCTTTGCCTGGTACGGACGGCTCTCGACCAAGGACAAGCAGGACCCGACGTTCTCCTTTCCCTCCCAGCGCGAGATATGCGCGACGAAAGCCGCTGAGCTGGACGGGGAGATCGTCTGCGACTTCACCGATCAAGAGGCCGGTCGGCGAGACGACCGGGCAGGCTGGGCCGACCTGTTGCGCGAGGCCAAGGAGCGGGATGCGCGGCGCTTCGACGCGGTAATCATCTACTCGACCTCGCGCCTTAGCCGCGACCTCTTCCACGCGCTCACTTACGAGCGCGAGATGACGCGGGCAGGGATCGAGGTCTTCTACGCGCTCACCGCCGGCGACCAGACCAGCCCCGAGGGGCGGCTGATCCGCCACATGTTCCAGGCGCTCGACCAGTTCGAGGTCGAGAAGCTGGGCCGCGAAGTTCGGCGCGGTCAGAAGGAGAACACGCGACAGGGATACCGCAACGGCGGGCGGGCGCCCTACGGGTATCGCTTGCAGCACGAGGCGCATCCCGACCCGGCGCGAGCCAAGGCGGGCGACACGAAGTCGCGCCTCGTTCCTGACCCCGAGCGGGCACCTGTGATTGCGGAGATTTTTGACCTCTTCCTCTCCGGCTCCGGCTACAAGGAGATCGCCAACCACCTGAATCGGCCCGGTGGCCCGCCGACCCCCAACCACGTCGATTCCAAGCGAAACACCTCCGGCAAGTGGGCGAAGACGACGATCAAGTCGATGCTCGAAAACCCGACCTACACCGGTCGCCTCTACTGGAACCGGCTCGACTCGCGCGCCCACAAGCAGGGCGTCGGGCCGGTAGTTCGGCGCAGCCCCGAGGAATGGGTCGAAGCCGACGAGCGGCACGAGGCCCTGATCACCGACGAGCAGTTCGAGCGTGCGCAGGCCGAGATGAAACGCCGCAGCAACGGCCACGGCGGTCGCCGCCGTCGCCCGCAGAAACGCCCCTACATGCTGCGGGGCATCGTTCACTGCGCCACCGGCCATAACCCACTGCGGATGCAGGGCCGTGCCCGCAAAGGGGAGCCGACCTATTACACCTGCGGCTACCGCACCTCCTACGGCGACCGCGCGGCCGAGGCGGTCGGCCACGGCAAATGGCAGTACGTCCGCGAGGACAGCCTGGTCACGTTGATCGACACCTTCTTCGCCTCACGGATCTTCGGTGCTGATCGCCTCGCCCACTTCCGCGCTCAGAGTTCGATGCTGGCGAGCGAGGTGGAAGACCGCGACGACGACCAGCGCGCGCGGATCGCCAAACAGGTCGGCGAGGTCGAGCAGCGGATCGAGCGGCAGCTCGCCGCAATCGAGGCTGGCGTCGATCCGGTCCTGGTCGGCGAGCGTATCCGCAACCTCAAAGCTGAGCGCGAGGAAGCGCAGGCCGCCCTCGGCCAACTCGAAGCCCCACATACAGACAGCCCCGCAGTAGACCCCGCCGACGCCCTGGCGGTGATCGACGCTCTGCCCGACCTCGGTAAGTCACTGATCGCTGCTGACCCCGAGGTGCGCCGCGCCGTCTTCGACGCATTCCGGCTGCGAGTCGAGATCGACCGTAACGATGGTCAGATACGCCTGAAAGCGCTGGTGTCAAGCGCGTTCGGGGAGGCGACGAATCTAAGTGACCTGGGAGAGGCGGGTGATCCGGCTCTCTCCGATAAGGCCATACCGCTACGGGGATTCGAACCCCGGTTTCCGGACTGAGAATCCGGCGTCCTAGTCCCCTAGACGATAGCGGCGAGGGTCGGGCATTTTAGCGAGCTGGGGCGGCGGGTGACGCGGCCCAGCTGGATCCGGGGGATTGGCCGCAACCGGTAGATTGGCTGCTCCCGCGGCTGTGGCGGAACTGGTAGACGCGCACGGTTCAGGTCCGTGTGGGCGAGAGCCCGTGAAGGTTCGACTCCTTTCAGCCGCATCCGGGCCCGGTCAGCGGCGCCGGGCGGACGGGGGCGCGAGCTTGAAGACGATCGGCGCGCTCGCCGTGGTCGCGGCAGCTCCGGGCGCCTTGAAGGTGACGGCCACCCGGGCCCGCAGCTTGTGCTTCTGGCGCAGGATCGCGCGGGCCGCTGCGGTCGGCTTCAGACGGATCTTCACCGTGCCCGCGGCTCGGACGCTGATCCGTGCCGACTTGATCAGCTTGGGCGCTTTCTTCGCTTTGCTCGCACCTGCCTGGGCGCCGCCGGCGGCGCTCTGCGCCGTCAGCACACCCGGACCGGGCACCTGCACCGGCAGGGTCACGGTCCCGTTCTTCCGGTTCGCCTTGGCTTTGCCGAGGCGGATCCGGTTCGAGCCGGCCCCGAGCAGGGGCCCCGGCGGTTTGGCCGAGATCGAGACCGCGTCGACGCCCGCGGCAAGCACCTCCTTGCTGGCCGCGACCGCGACCCGCAGTCGCACCGTCTGCCCGGCGAAGGCGCTGAGCTCGGTGGTCAGCTGGAACGGCGACCGCCGGTCAGCGGCCCCGGGCTTGGTCCGGAAGACGGTCGCCAGGATGTCGGCGGGATCCACCGATTCGAGCGGCGCCTCCGGCTTCATCACATCGATCCGGAACTGCTGGTTCGCCTGGCCGCCAAGCTCGGATTCGTCGACCGACAGCGTCTCCGGCGACGGCGCCGCGATCGGCGCGTAGGAGTCGTAGTAGGCCAGCAGGCTGAGGAAGTGCGTGGTGCCGGGCTCGAGGGCAACGTCCTGGCTGAGGATCAGCGTGTCGGCATTGAGCTGGTCGGCGATCGCCGCGTAGGTCCCCTGCGGCGGCGGCTGGATCGGCTGGGTGCCCCTTTTTTTGGCGATCGGCTCGTTGCTGCCTTTGTAGGCGAACCAGTTGCCGAAGGTCGTCACCCGGTGGACGCTCCACCCACTCAGCGTCCCGGTCTCGAAGTTGCCGTTGACGACGGTCGCCGCGGAGACGGCGGCGGGAGCCGCCAGCCCCACACACGCCAGTGCGGCAGCCACGACTGCAAGCAAACGCCGAACGCTCCCCGCTCTCATATCTCAAGCTCTCCCTAGTAATCGAAACCCGGAAGAGCGAAAGGCTACCGCGCTCAGGCGGGCTGCGCCACCGCCGAGCGGGCCCGCGCCGCGTTGGCGGCGATCTCCTCGGCGAACTCCGGCCAGAGCTGGCGCGGCAGGTCGTGGCCCATGCCGTCGACCATCTTCAGGCGGGCGCCGGGGATTGCCCGCGCCGTGGCACGGCCGCCCGAAGGGTTGACGAGGACGTCGTTCTTGCCGTGGATGACAAGGGCCGGGACGTCGAGCCCGCGCAGAGCCTGGGTGCGGTCGCCGGAGGCGGTGATCGCGTGCAGCTGCCGCAGGACGCCGGCGGCTGCTGTGGCCGCGGTCGTAGGAGCGGCCGGCGATCTCGCCGCACCCGCTCCTCCTCGAATGGGTAACCGGGCGAGCCGATCGTCCTGAAGGTCCTGACGGCGCGCTCGACCGCGGCGTCGCGCCCCCGCGGCGGCTTGCCGAAGCAGGATGCCGAAGGTCCGGTAGCTGGGCATGGCCGACACGGCGGCTGCCGGTGGTCGACATGATCGAGACCAGCGAGCGGACCCGCTCGGGGTGCTCGATCGCCGGTGGTCTGGGCGATCATCCCGCCCATCGAGGCGCCGACCAGATGGGCGGCGTCGATCTCGAGGTGGTCCATCAGCCCGACCGTGTCGGCGGCCATGTCGCGCAGCAGGTAGGGAGCGCTGCGCGCGGCGGCCGAGCATCATGTCGAGGCGCCGCGGCACCCCTGCCGACTGCGAGCTTGGTCGAGCGGCCGATGTCGCGGTTGTCGAAGCGGACGACGCGGAAGCCGCGCTCGGCCAGCATCCCGCAGAAGGTCCTCGTCCCAGGCGATCATCTGCGTCGCCAGGCCCATCACCAGCAGCAGCGGCTCGCCGTCGGGGTCGCCCATCTCCTGGTAGCAGAGCTCGATCCCGTTGGCGGGCGCCAGCTGTTCGTCGCCGAAGGAATGCATCCGCGCAGTCTATTGCCCGACTGGCTGCCTGGCCAAACCGTCGAGCTGAGCTTTTTTACCCCAGGGGGAGCAAAAAGCTCAGTTCGAGTACAAACACCAGATGCGGACGGCGATCGTCTCCGACCTCCACCTCGGCGTGGCCAGCGGCGAGGACGTACTGCGCGAACCCGGAGTCCGCCGGATCCTGCTGGAGGAGATCGCCGGCGCCGACCGCGTCGTCCTGCTCGGCGACGTCGTCGAGCTGCGCGACCTGGCGCTCGGCGCCGCGCTCGACTCCGCCCGCCCCTTCTTCGAGGAGCTGGGCGCGGGCGCTGGGCGAGCGCGAGGTGACGATCGTCCCCGGCAACCACGACCACCGCCTGGCCGAGCCGCTGCTCGATCGGCTCTCGCTGGCCGGCGCCACCGAGCTCGGCCTCGAGCACCACGACGACCCCGGGCCGACCGGCGCCGGCGCCGCGATCGCCGAGTGGCTGGGCCCGGCGCGGCTGCGGATCGCCTACCCCGGGATCTGGCTGCGCGAGGACGTCTACGCGACCCACGGCCACTACATGGACGCCCACCTGACCCTGCCGCGCGCCGGAGTGCCTGGCGGTGGCGACCCTGATCCGGATCCGCGGCCCCCTCCCCGGCCTGCCGCCCCCGGCCGACTACGAGCGCGTCCTGCGCCCGATCTACGGCTTCAGCTTCGGCATCGCCCAGGCCCGGGCCAGCATTCCCGACCCCCGCCGCCCCCCCGGCGAAGCCGCCTGGCGGGTCCTCGCGGGTGGCCGCAAGAGCGGCGGCCTGGGCAGGCGCGCGCGCTCCGCCGGCGCACGGGCTGCCTTCCCGGCCGGGGTCTGGGCGGTCAACCGCCTGCTGCGCGCGGAGTTCGATACCGACATCTCCGCCGACGCGATCTTCGCCGCCGGGGCCAGGGCGGCGACTGAGCTGGCGGCGCGCCTGCAGCTCGACGGCGTCCACGTGATCACCGGCCACACCCACCGCGCGGGCCCCGACGAGGGCGAAGCCGTCTGGCCCCTGCCGGGCGGTGGCCGCCTGCACAACACCGGCAGCTGGGTCTTCGCCTCAGCCTTCCACCGGCCCGGGCGCCCCCCCAACGCCTACTGGCCCGGCACCGTCACCTGGCTCGAGGACGACAACCCCCCTCGCCGCGTCCAGCTCCTGCTGGACCACTCCCACGAGCAGCTGACCGAGCTGATCAAGCCGGGGGCCGGGGCAGGAGTCAGGGATAAGGGTCGCCGGACACTCCCCGCTTTTGTCCGCCGACCCCTATCCCTGACTCCTGCTCGCCCGCTGTTGCTCCGGCGAGTCACCCCCGACTCTCCCCGCATGCTCCCTGATCACCCAAGCCACTCGGCGACGATCCGCCCGATCTCCTCCCCCGCGTCCTCCTGCAGGAAGTGCGAGGCGTTCTCGATCGGCCGCGGCGGCCGGGAAGTTGAGCTGGCTGGAGACGCGCTCGCCGACCGAGAAGGGCAGGACCGGGTCCGAGTCGGCCCAGAGGACGAGCGCCGGGCGCTCGTCCTCGCGCAGGGCGTCGGCGACGCGCTTGCCCTCGGCGGCGCCGGGCGCGTCGGGCTCGGTCGGCAGGATCAGCGGGAAGGCACGGGCGCCGGCCTTCGAGGCCCCGTCTATATAAGGAGCCTCGTAGGCGGCGATCACCTCGTCGCCCGGGTCGTTCTTGCAGCCGCCGCGGACCAGCATCCCGACCGGCACCTCGTCGCTTTCGCGGACGAAATCGCGAAAGGCGAGCCAGGCGTCGCTCATCCGCTGGTGGCCGGTGAAGGGGCCGGTCTCCATGATCACGATCCGCGAGAAGCGGTCCGGGTGCTCGACCGCGAGCCGCAGGCCGATCGGCCCGCCCCAGTCGTGGACGACCGCGGTCGCGTCGCGCAGGTCGAGTTCCTCGAGCAGCGCCGCCATCAGCTCGACGTGGCGGTCGTAGGTGTACCAGCCGAGGTCGGTGGGCTTGTCGGAGCGGCCGAAGCCGGCGTAGTCGGGGGCGATGCAGCGGTAGCCGGCGTCGCGCACCGGCGGGATCACCTTGCGCCAGAGGATACGACCAGGTCGGCTCGCCGTGGAAGAAGACGACCGGCTTGCCCTCCCCCTCGTCGAGGTGGGCGAGGCGGAGGCCGTCGACCTCGCGGTAGACGCGACTCGAACGGGTAGTCCGGCAGCCCCTCCAGCAGCTCGTCCGGCGTGCGCACAGCGTCGACCCCATCCGCTCCCCCGCGTCGCTCCCTGATCGCGCGCAGCTAATCCGCGAATCCGGATCGGATTCCTACTTTGTTTATCGACTTTGTGCTAGCCTGCCGCACTGCTATTTCAGTAGTAAGTCAGTCAAAAAAGGAAGGAACCTCAATGCGGAACGCTCGCAATTCCCGGCGGCGCAGCGTGAACGTCGGCCTCCCGGCCGCGCTTCTCGCCCTGCTCATCGCCGTCTTCGCCGCCGGTTGCGGAGCAGCGACGACAGCTCCAGCTCGACCTCCGGTTCCGGAGGCGGCGGCAGCCTCAGCGTGGTCGGCTACTCCACCCCGGAAGCCGTCTACCAGGAAGCCCTCGAGCCCGGGTTCGAAGAAACCTCGGAGGGATCGGGCGTCAGCTTCAGCAACTCCTTCGGCGCCTCGGGCGACCAGAGCCGCGCGGTCGTGGCCGGCCAGCCCGCCTCGATCGTCCACTTCGCCCAGGCCGGCGACATGGAACGGCTGGTCGAAGAAGGCGGCCTCGTCGCCAAGGACTGGGACAAGCAGAAATACGGCGGCATCGCCCAGGACTCGGTCGTCGTCATCACCGTCCGCAAAGGCAACCCGGAGGGGATCAAGACCTTCGACGACGTGCTGAGCAAGGACGTCGACGTCGTCACCCCGAACCCGTTCAGCTCCGGCGCCGCGCGCTGGAACATCATGGCCGTCTACGGCACCCAGATCAACGCCGGCAAATCGCCCGACCAGGCGCTCGCCGCGGTCAAGACCCTGCTCGAAAAGGCGGTCGTGCAGCCGGGCAGCGCCCGCGACGCGCTCGCCGCCTTCACCCAGGGCGAGGGCGACGTGCTGCTCGGCTACGAGAACGAGGCGATCAAGGCGATCGACGAGGGCGAAGACGTCGAATACGTCGATCCCGCCGAGCACGATCCTGATCGAAACCCCGATCGCGGTCACCACGGACGCTCCCGAGCCTGCGGCTCAGGACTTCCTCGACTTCATCTGGTCCGACGCCGGCCAGGAAATCTGGGCTGAAAACGGCTACCGGCCGGTCAACCCGAAACTGGTCGACCCGAAGCAGTTCCCGACCCCCAAGGACCTGTTCAAGATCAGCCAGTTCGGCGGCTGGAGCAAGGTCAACGACGAGTTCTTCGACGACGAAACCGGTTCCGTCGCGAAGATCGAGGGTGAACTCGGCGTCTCCACCACCGGCTGACGATGGAGGCTCACGCGGCAACCCGCACCATCTGTACCCCGGGCAGGCGTGCGCCTGCCCGGGGTCGGCGCCGGCCTCGGCCGGGGGACGGTCCTGCTCTACCTGAGCGTGATCGTCCTGCTGCCGCTGGCCGCCGTCGCCTCGAAAGCCTTCGAGAAGCGGCCTCGGCGCGTTCTGGACGGCCGTCACCGCACCGCAGGCGGTCGCGGCGCTGGAGCTGACCGTCATCGCCTCGCTGATCGTCGTCGTCATCAACGCGGTCTTCGGCACGATCATCGCCTGGATCCTCGTCCGCGACGAATTCCCGGGCAAGCCGATCGTCAACGCGGTCATCGACCTCCCCTTCGCGCTGCCGACGATCGTCGCCGGCCTCACCCTGCTCGCTCTCTACGGCGCCGACAGCCCGTTCGGGCTCGACGTCTTCGTCACCCGCGTCGGCGGTCGTCGATGGCCCTGCTCTTCGTCACCCTGCCCTTCGTCGTCCGCGCCGTGCAGCCGCTGCTGCTGGAGATGGACCGCGAGATGGAGGCCGCAGCGGCCTCGCTCGGCGCCAGCGGCTTCACGATCTTCCGCCGCATCATCTTCCCCAACCTGCTCCCCGGCCTGGCCGCCGGCGTCGCGCTCGCCTTCGCCCGCGCGCTGGGCGAGTTCGGCTCGCTGGCGCTGATCGCGGATCGCCTTCAAAACCGAAGTCGCCTCGGTCTACATCCGCTCGCTGATCGAGAGCGGCAACGAATCCGGCGCTGCCGCTGTCTCGGTGGTCCTACTGGTGGCTTCGCTGCTGCTGCTCGCCTCGATCACCCTGATCCAGCGCTGGGGCAGCCGCCATGAACGCGGCGGCGACACCGGCCTGATGGTGATGCCGATGAGCGGCGAGGACTTCACCAAGGAGACGGAGCCCGACGATGAGTAGCTCCCGCTCCAGCCGCTGGGGCCTGCGCGTCCTCGGGATCGGCTACCTGACGCTGCTGCTGCTGGCGCCGCTGGTGATGATCTTCTTCAAAACCTTCGAGGACGGGATCGGCCCGCCGCTCGATGCGATCACCTCACCCGATGGCCTGCACGCCCTGAAGCTGACCCTGCTCATGGTCGCCGTCGCGGTGCCGCTGAACACGATCTTCGGAATCGGCTGCGCGCTGCTGCTGGTCCGCCACAAGCTGGAAGGGCAACGCGATCATCGACGGCATCATCAACCTCCCCTTCGCGATCTCTCCGGTCGTGATCGGCCTCTCCCTCTTCCTCCTCTACGGGACCAATGGCTGGTTCGGTCCAGCGCTGGCGGAGGCGGGGATCAAGATCCTCTTCTCGGTCCCGGGGATGATCCTCGCCAGCATCTTCGTCTCGCTGCCGTTCGTCGTCCGCGAGATGGTGCCGGTGCTGCAGGAGATCGGCACCGACCAGGAGCAGGCTGCCTCGACCCTCGGCGCCAACTCCTGGCAGACCTTCTGGCGGATCACGCTGCCGGCGATCCGCTGGGGCGTCGCCTACGGCATGGTGCTGACGACCGCCCGGGTGCTCGGCGAGTTCGGCGCGGTGACGATCGTCTCCGGCTCGATCTCCGGCCAGACCCAGACCCTGCCCCTCTTCGTCGCCAAGCAGTTCGAGCAGTTCAACTTCGCCGGGCGCCTACGGCGCCTCGCTGCTGCTTGCGGTGCTGGCACTTTCGACCCTGCTCGCGATGAACCTACTCAAACGAAAGGAGGCCTGATGGGAATCACAGTCGAGGGAGCAAACAAGCGCTTCGGTGACTTTCAGGCTCTCGATGATGTTTCGATATCCGTTCCCGATGGCTCGCTGACCGCCCTGCTCGGGCCCAGCGGCAGCGGCAAGTCGACGCTGCTGCGGGCGATCGCCGGGCTCGAGGACCTCGATTCCGGCCGGGTGCTGATCAACGACGAGGACGCGACGGCCAAACCGGCGCAGAAACGCGGCGTCGGCTTCGTCTTCCAGCACTACGCCGCCTTCAAGCACATGACCGTGTTCGAGAACGTCGGCTTCGGGCTGAAGATCCGCAAGTGGAAGAAGCCCGAGATCTCCGACCGCGTCCACGAGCTGCTGCGGCTGGTCCAGCTCGACGGGCTCGCCGGCCGCTTCCCCTCCCAGCTCTCCGGCGGCCAGCGCCAGCGCATGGCGCTGGCCCGGGCGCTGGCGGTGCAGCCGCAGGTGCTGCTGCTCGACGAGCCCTTCGGCGCCCTCGACGCCAAGGTCCGCAAAGACCTGCGCACCTGGCTGCGGCGGCTCCACGAGGAGATGCACGTGACGACGATCTTCGTCACCCACGACCAGGAGGAGGCGATGGACGTCGCCGAGCAGCTGGTGGTGATGAACGAGGGCCGGGTCGAGCAGTCGGGCAGCGCCGACGAGCTCTACGAGCACCCCGCCAACGAGTTCGTGATGAGCTTCGTCGGCGAGGTCAACCGGCTCGGCGAGACCTTCGTGCGGCCGCACGACATGGAGGTCGTGCTCGACGTCCGACGAGCGGACCGAGGAGGCGATGGTGCAGCGGATCGTCGCCCTCGGCTTCGAGATCCGGGTCGAGCTGGTGCTCGGCGACGGGACCGAGGTCTGGGCCCAGCTGACCCGCAACGAGCTGCAGCGGCTGGAGCTGCGGGAAGGCCAGATCGCCTACCTGCGCCCGGTCCAGGCCAAGAGCTTCAACGGTATCGTCCCCGTCCCACTCCCCTGGGGCCTCGACTCCCCAGGGGCCCGACGGACGGGGGCGACGCAGAGGTATCTGCAGCCGTCTGAAGAGGCGACAGGGCGGGGCGCGCTTTTGCCGGGTAGCGCCCCGCCCCAACTCGCCACTCACTTTAGGACGGCCGAGCGCAGACCGGCGAAATGACCCCCGGCGTTCGTCCTTTCCCGGGCATATGCCGTGAAAGGACGAGCGTCGTTCTCTTTCTGCTATTCTTGAGTTAGATACTCAACAAACTATAGAAAGGAGCTGAAGATGAGCAAGCGAGTCCAGAACACCACCTTCACCTCTCGAGGCCGGCTCACCGGCCTGGTCCGGGACGAGACTCCGGCCGGCGACCGGCCAGAACCGCACCAGCCGCACCGCCAACCGCGACGTCGGTGCCCTCCGCGGCCGACGAGGCGCTCTTCTACCGGGCCCGCCTGATCCTCGGCGACGCCCTCCCCCGCCCCAGCCGCTGAGCAGCCCGGCCGGAGCGAGCGGGTCCGAGTTTGTGTCGGTATGCGACACGAAACTCGACCCACGCACCTATTTTTTGCCGCTCTTGGCCTCCTCGACCGGCTCTTCCTCCGGCTGCGGGTAGGCCTGGACGGCGAGGTTCCAGCCTTTCAGCGTGAAGGTCACGTCTTTGGCGCCCGCGTACTGGACCGCGACGGTGTGGCCGCCCTTGCCGAGCACGGTGGTCGACGTGATCGACGCGACCAGGAGGGCCGGGGTCGGCGAGGTGGCGACCGCCGGCGCGACGTTGACTTTGCCCTGGGACTGGCCGTCGACCAGGATCTGCACCGGGCAGGCCAGGGCGGCGGTCGGTTTCGCCGCCGTGCAGCTGACGTTGCCCGAGAACGTGATCACCGCCGAGCTCGCTTTGGCCGGCGTCGCGAACGAGGTGAACGCGGTCGGGATGTAGCCGGCGGTGGTCGCCGAGACCGGTCCGAACTGGGCGCGTGCCGGCGGCGATGCCGGCGACGGGCGGCTGCGGCGCCGTCGCTTTGGCGACGAACAGGTTCGAGGCCGCTTTTTTCTTCAGGTAGAGCGTCGACGCTTTCTTGTTGCTCACGTAGACGGCCGCGGCCTTCTTCGTCGTCAGGAACGACTGGGTCTTCTTCGCCAGCGACGGCGTCACCGCGACCGCGGCGGCGACCACCGCGGCCAGCGCGATCGCGGTCGACCGCACGGGGGCTGGAAATCCTTCTCTTCAGCAATTGATCCTCCATATCTGGGCCGTGCCGGAGGCCCGACGTTCTCCTGCCGGGCGGCCTTTCTTTACTAAGTGAGTCAATAAACTACAGAAACTGCTAGCTTAAGCGCATCAAGTTGGTCAACAAACTCGATTTAACCCGGCAGGAAGGAAGCACAACTGATGAGAATCAAGACCCTCGCCATTGCGGCCCTCGCCCTCGTGGGGCTCGCCGCGCCGGCGTCGGCCGGAGCCGTGACCCTGATCGGGTCGGGATCCGTAGCCGCGCAGCCCGTGCTGCAGGCCCTCTTCGCCACCTACACGAAGAAGGTCAACAAAAAGGTCCACTTCGTCTACACCGCCAACGGCGGCAACGCCGGCGTCAAAGACGTCCAGAACGGCACCAGCCAGTTCGCCGGCAACGCCCGCACGCCCCTCCCCAGCGACGCCGGCACGACCTACATCAAGATGTTCATGGACGGCCTCTGCCTCGACGTCAACAAAAAGAACAAACGTCAGCAACATCAGCGATCCAGCAGACCCACGACATCTACCGCGGGCTGCTGACCAACTGGAGCCAGCTTCCGGGCTCCGGGCCTGGACACGACGATCGACCCGGTCGGCCGCGACACCAACGGAGGGACCTACAACTTCTTCCTCCAGGCGGTCCTCAACAACGAACCGCCGGCGTCCAACGTCAACGCGCTGACCGCCGACGGCCTCGTCGTCAACGCGGTCAAGCAGGACCCGAACGCGATCGGCTACGCCGGCCTCGCCTGGCAGAGCAAGGGCCTGAAGCCGCTCAAGGTCAACGGCGTCCCCTGCAACCCCAGCAAGATCAGCGTCGAGCCGCTCAAGTACCCGCTCTCGCGCTACCTGTTCATCGTCCTGCCCGGGCGACGGCAGCCAGAGCCCGCCGGCGCTGCTCAAATTCATCGACTGGATGCGGCTCAGCCCGCTGGCCGGTGAAGTGATCAGCAAAGCCGGCGGCGTCCCCGCGTTCAACAAGAAGCCCAAGAAGAAGTAGCCAGTTGAACGAGGAGTACCCCCCCGAGTACGGCCCGAAGTGGTCGGACCAGCGCGTCGAGCGGATGCTCGGCGCGCTGGTCTGCGCCGTCGTCGGGCTGCTGCTGGCGATGATCGTCACCGTCTTCGTCCGCGGCCTGGCCGTCGTTCGCCCACAACGGCCTCGCCTGGTTCGGCCCCGGCGGCAACGTCGACGACCAGCTCAACGCGATCTTCCTCTCCGGCCAGGCCGGGGCCGAATACGTCTACACCTTCCACGCCTGGCCGCTGATCTGGAGCACGATCCTGATCACCGGCGGCGCCGTCCTCATCGCCCTCTTCTCGGCCCTCTTCGTCGCCGTCTTCATCGTCGAGTTCGCGCCCGAGTGGATGAGCAACATCCTGCAGCCGGTGGTCCGCTTCCTGGCCAGCGTGCCGTCGGTCATCTACGGCCTGCTCGGGGTCGCTGGTGCTGGTCCCGTTCATCGGCAACCACCTGGTCACCGAGGGGCAGAAGGCCTCGGTCGCCGGCGTCATCTCGCTCACCGGCTACAGCCTGCTGGCGGCGATCGTCGTGCTGACGATGATGATCGCGCCGCTGATGGTCTCGATCTTCACCGACGGCCTGCGCTCGGTGAAACCGGGCTGGCTCGAGGGCTCGCTGGCGCTCGGCGTCAACCGCTGGCGCACGACCTGGAAGATCGGCGTCCGCACCGCCCGCCCGGCGATCGTCGCCGGCACCGTGCTGGCCACCGCGCGGGCGATCGGCGAGGCGGTGATGCTGGCGATGATCTCCGGCTCGGTCGGCTTCGCGCCGAACCCGGCCGACGGCCTGATCTTCATCTACGAGCCCTCGCGGCCGCTGGCGCCGACGATCGTCAAGAACATCGACCAGCTGAGCTCGCCGCCGGCCAACGCGACCCTGTTCGCGATCGCCGCCGTCCTGCTCTTCTCGGCCGCCCTCTTCTCCCTCGCCGGCTGCGTGGCGCGGCGCTCGATGCGCAAATACGGGACCGCCTGATGGAGTCCTCGCTGACGACGCCGCGCCGCCGGCGCCGCCCTCGCCGCCGGCGCCGCAAGCCGCCGACGGCCTCGGATTCGGCCCAGGGACGCCGTCGAGGGCAGCGCCACCTGGCGCCTCAGCGACCGCATCGGCCTGGCGATCTGCTGGGCCCTGGGCCTGCTCTTCTGCGCGATCGCGGTCGCGATCGTCGTCTACCTCTTCATCCAGGGGATCACCTACCTGAAGCCCTCGATGCTGGTCACCCCGGCCTCGGCCGGCTTCAGCCAGGCCGAAAGCGGCGGCTTCTCCGACGCCCTCTTCGGCACCATGATCGTCGCCGTGATGGCGATCGCGATCGCGCTGCCGACCGGCGTCGCGATCGCGGTCTGGCTGGTCGAGTACGGCCGCCCGGCGGCGCTCGCCCGGATCACCGAGTCGACGATCGAGGCGATCGCCGGCATCCCCTCGATCGTCCTCGCCCTGTTCGGCACCGTGATCTTCTCCAGCACCGCGCTCGGCTTCCTCAGCCGCAGCTCCGAAGGGGTCGTCTTCGGCCGCTCCTTCTTCGCCGCTTCGGCGATGCTCTCGCTGGTCGCGCTGCCGCTGGTCGTCGCCAGCACCCGGGAGGGGCTGAACTCGATCCCGCGCCACGTGCGCGAGGCCTCCTACGCGGTCGGCAAGACCAAGGCGGCGACGACGCGGCGGATCCTGCTGCCCGACCAGCCGGCCCCAGGTCGCGACCGGCGCGATGCTCGGCCTCGGCCGGATCATCGGCGACACCGCGATCATCATCGTCCTGCTCGGCGCGACCCAGAACTTCGCCCCGGTCGAAGGCGCCGCCTTCCCGTTCAACTACCTGCGCGGCGCCGGCACGACCCTGACCAACTTCGTCTACGAGGCCTCCCCCACCGGGAACCTCAACCAGCCGGAGAAAGCCTATGCGGCGGCTTTCGTCCTGCTGCTGATGGTGCTTGCCCTGAACGGGGCCGTCGACGTCGTCCACCGCCGCGCCAGAAAGGTTGGAACGTGGAGTTCCTGACTTCCCCCCCGCCGCCGATCAGGCGGCTGGAGCTGGAGGATCCCGCCCGCGGCCCGGGAGGTCGCGCCTCCGGCCGAGACCGTCGACGGCAGCGCCCCGCCGCCCGGCGGCTTCACCGGCGCCCGCCGCTCGATCGGCGCGCCCCAGTTCTCGATCCGCCGCATGGAGATCGACGACGTCTCCGTCTCCTACTCCGACCGGCTGAGCGGTCAAAGGCGTCTCGCTGCCGGTCCGCCAGGGCGAGGTGCTCTCGCTGATCGGCCCCTCGGGCTGCGGCAAGACGACCCTGCTTGCGCTCGCTGAACCGGCTCACCGAGCTGACCAGCACGGCGAAGCTGAGCGGCCGCATCCTGCTCGACGACGTCGACATCAAGCTGATCGAGCCGACCCTGCTGCGGCGCCGGGTGACGATGGTCTTCCAGCAGCCGAACCCGTTCCCGATGAGCGTCTTCGACAACATCGCCTACGTGCTGCGCGAGCAGGGCTCGCGGCGGCAGCGCAAGAAGGTGCTGGAGCCGGCGGTCCACAGCGCCCTCGACCGCGCCGGCCTCTTCGAGGAGGTCAAGGACAACCTCGACCACCCGGCGCTGAAGCTCTCCGGCGGCCAGCAGCAGCGGCTCTGCATCGCCCGCGCCCTCGCCGCCGAGCCCGAGGTGCTGCTGCTCGACGAGCCCTGCTCGGCGCTCGACCCGCAGTCGACGCAGGTGATCGAGGACCTGATCGTGAAGCTGCGCGACGACGTCGCCGTCGTCATCGTCACCCACAACCTGCAGCAGGCCTACCGGATCGCCGACCACGTCGCCTTCATGTACCTCGGCGACCTGGTCGAGTACAACAGCGCCACGGCGCTGTTCGGCTCGCCGCGCGAGCAACGGACCCAGGAGTACGTCAGCGGTGCCTTCGGTTAGGCCGCCACGCCGCCCGCCTCGCCGTGCTCGCCGTCGGCGCCTCGCTCCTCGCCGGAGCCGCCGCCGGCTGCTCGACCACGCAGGAAAAGGCGGCGCAGCACCAGGCCGAAGCCAAGCGCATCCTCGACGCGCGCGACGAAGCGCCAGAGCAAAAAGCAAGCCAACGGGCCACAAGCGTCCAAATCGCAGACGGATCGGCCCATCGGCCGCAGGAAGGAGAGCAGTGAGCGAGGAGAAAGCGACGATCTCGGTGGCGCAGGGGACGTACGAGCCCTGCGAGGAGTGCGGGGCGCCGCTCGATCCCGCAGCAGCGCTACTGCGTCAACTGCGCCGCCCGGCGCGGCAACGGCGCCAACCCGGCCTCGCGCTACTTCGCGGCGATGAGCAAAAAGGCGCGGCGGCCGCTGAGCCGGCCGCCGGCGAAGGCCGGGCGCGGCAGTCGCGCCGCCGCGGTCGGGTTCTTCGCGCTGCTGCCGATCGCGGTCGCGCTCGGCGTCGTCGTCGGCCGCAGCGGCTCCGGCGAAGGCGACAACGAGGCGCTGCTGCAGGCGCTGCGCCAACAGGAAGCGGCCGCGGCCAGCACCGGCGCGGGCGCCACCACGACCGCGAGCGCCGGCGCCAAAGGAGCCAGAAAAGCGCAAAGCCGGCAAAGCGGCGGCGAAGGATGGCGGCAAGGTGATCGCCACGACCGAGAACGGCCCGGTGCACCAG
Source organism: uncultured Thermoleophilia bacterium (assembly GCA_963720455.1). Lineage (GTDB taxonomy): Bacteria > Actinomycetota > Thermoleophilia > Solirubrobacterales > 70-9 > VAYN01. The sequence continues at coordinate 1,270,292 of OY970392.1, forward strand.
GTGACCGGCTTCGAAGCGAGCAAGCAGAAGGAAGAGGAAGACACCCGCATCGTCGAAGAAAACCCCGAACAGACGGGCGAGGACTACATCAAGGCCCAGCAGAACCTCCCGGACGTGATCGTCGTCGGCGGCGACCGGCGCCGGCGCCGGCAGCGGGGTGGAACCGTGAGCCGCCTCGCGAGCTCACGGAGCGTCGGCGACCGCTCGAGCCGGCGGCGCCGTCCGCAGCGCCAAACCGTGCACGAGCCGAGCCGGAGGAGAGCGCCGAGCTGCGTCGCCCAGCGCGACCGGCTGCTGGAGAAGTTCACGGTGATGCAGGCCGACCTCGGCGGCGCCTTCTATGAGATGGCGATCCGCGACCACGTCCGCCTCGACGTGCTGACCCGCAAGGCGGCGGAACTGCAGCGGGTCGACGCCGAGCTGCTGGCGGTGGAGCGGGTGCTCGAGCTGGAGCGCGCCGACGCCGCCGGGCTCTGCCCCGGCTGCGGCGCTCCCTACGGGCACGCGGTGCGCTTCTGCGCCCAGTGCGGGCACGCGCTGGTTCCGACGGAGCCGGCCAGGTGAAGGGCTTCGCGCTCGGCTACTACCAGCGCGCGGTCGCCGCGGCGGCGACGCTGACCGGCAAGCGCTTCGGGCTGCTCGTCGCCTCCTCCCTGGTCGCCACCTCGGCGATCGTCGCGGCGGCGATGACCAGCGCCGACGGCAGCGGCCCGCTGGCGGCGCTGCTCGGCCGCAGCCTCGCTGCCAACACGGCTCCGGCCGCCTCGGCGCCGGCTCCCGCCCCGGAACCGGCCGCCGCGGCGAGCAGCGCGCCGGACCCTCCCCAGCATCGCCCTCCAGCGCGCCGCTGGCCTCCCCTGCCCCGATCGAAGAATCGGAGCCGAGCGCGACCGAAAAGCCGGAAAAGGCGGCCGACGGAACCCGCCGGAGCCAAGCGCTGGAACCGGGCCCGATCCAGCACGTCTTCCTCATCTCCCTCGCCAGCCCCGGCTACGACGCCGCCTTCGGCACCGTCCCCCAGATGCCCTATCTGGCGACGACCCTGCGGCCGCAGGGTGTCCTGCTCAGCGGCTACTCGCTGCTCGACAGGGCTGCGCTGCCGAACTCGATCGCGACGTCAGCGGCCAGCCGCCGAACGCCCAGACCAGGGCCGACTGCCCGACCTACTCCGAATTCCCGGCCGGCTCGAAGGCCAACGCCCGGGGCATCGTCAGCGGCAGCGGCTGCGTCTACCCGGTCGAAACGCTGACCCTCGCCGACCAGCTGGTCGGCGCCCAGCTCAAATGGCACGCCTACATGGAGGGCATGGTCGATCGAGACCGGCCAGCCCGACAGCTGCGTCCACCCGGAACCCGCCGCAGCCGAGACCCCGGTCCAGGGCGGCTACTCGGCCCGGCTCAACCCCTTCGCCTACTTCCACTCGCTGCTCGACCTCGGCGACTGCACCGAAAACGACGTGCCGCTGAGCGAGCTCGAGGGCGACCTGAAGAAGGTCGAGACGACCTCCAACTTCACCTACGTCTCTCCCAACCTCTGCAACGTCGGGATCAGCGGCCAGTGCCCGGAAGGCACCCCGGACGGCGCCGCCGCGGCCGACGCCTTCCTCGCCGCCTGGGTGCCGAAGATCCTCGCCTCCCCCGCCTATAAGAAGGACGGGCTGCTGATCGTCACCTTCGGTCAGGTCAACCCGGCGCGCGCTCGCCGACCCGGCCGTCGCCGCCGCGATCGGCGATCCGCCCAAGGTCGGCGCACTACTGCTCTCGCGTTTCGCGGCCCCGGGCAGCACCGACGGCGTCGCCTACGACCCCTACTCGCTGGTGCGCACGTTCGAGGACCTGTTCCGCCTCTCCCCGCTCGGAGCCGCCGCCGGCACGAAAGTGAAGTCGCTGGCCCCGGCGCTCGAAGGCGCCAACGCAGGCGATTAGCCGCCGGGGCGTGGTCGAGCTTTGGCTGCCTATACCACGCCAAAGCTCAACCACGCCCTAGGAACGGCGAATCTGCGACGCTCCGCAGATGAACGGACCCGAATCGGGCGGGGAGCCGATCACCGCGGAGGGGATCGAGGACCTGCAGAGCCGAGCTCGAGCAGCTCGAAGGGCCGGCGCGCCAGCAGATGGCGGCGCGGATCAAGGTCGCGCGCGAGGAGGGCGACCTCAAGGAGAACGCCGAGTACCACACGGCCAAAGAGGACCAGGCGCACCTGGAGACGCGGATCAAGCGCCTGCAGGAGCGGCTGCGCAACGCCGTCGTCGTCGAGGTCGATGCCGAGGTCGACGCCTTCGCCTTCGGCCGCAGCGCCGAGGTCCTCGACGAAGCGAGCGGCAAGACCAACGTCTGGACCCTGGTCGGCTCGACCGAGGCCAACCTCTCCGAGGGACGGCTCTCGGCCGAGTCGCCGATCGGCAAGGCGCTGATGGACGCTCAGGTCGGCGCGAAGGTCGAGGTCGAGACCCCTCGCGGCGTCAAAGCCTTCAAGGTCGTGAAGCTCGTCTCCTGAACTCCTAGGCCGGGGACTCGAAGCTGATCAGCCCGAAGGTCGCGCTCATGTGCTCCTCCGCGCCCCGGGCCCCGCTTCTCGCCCCGATCTCGACCAGGCGATCGAGCGTTTCGTTGAGCAGATCCCTCGCCTCATCCCAGCCCTCGCCGTCCAGGTTGAACCTGAGGCAGGAAAGGTGCCGGTCGCTCCTGGCGTCGAAAGTCCCGGCCTCGACCGCCTCCCGCGCCGCCTCGATCATCACCTTCAGCCCGGTGACGGAGATGCCGTTGCGGACCGCTGTCGAGAGCGTGCCCCAGAAAGAGTCGCTCAGGTAGGTCTTGGCGACGCCGCGGTAGTAGTGCTCGGTGGCGCCCCGGCGCTGAGCCGTGTCGACCAGCTCCACGCAGCCGAGGTTGCGCAGCTCCTTGACGTGGTAGCTGACTTTTCCAACTTCCTCGCGCAACTCGCCGGCAATTTCTTTCGGGCTCGCGACGCGCTGGTTGAGGATCGTCAGCGCGTTCGCGCGCACCGGATGGCTGAGTGCCTTGATGAGCGTCTGATCGGCGGCGCAGCTCACGGCTGGGCCAAATGAACCTGGCATATCCCGTCTCTTTCCCGAGTTATTAGAGGACTACGACCGCTCAACCTTATTACGAACAAACGTTAAGTAGGGCAAATTGCCGGGTTTTTCCTATGCTCAAACAGATTAGTAGAACGCGCTCTACTAATGTCGCCCCGCCGACAGTGGCGACCCTGGCGCCGCTGCAAGAGATGGGAAAGGGGGTGAACCCATGGCGATTTCCGAGACCAAGCAGGTCGCGCCACTTCTCCAGACGACCAAGATCGGTTGATCTGAGAAGCCCAGCGGCGCCGGCGACGTGGGGAACGTCGCCGGCGTCGCCTATGTTCAGCCGGTCCGGTCTTTGTCCAACGCAAGAAAGGGTTACTCATGAACGCGGAATCAACGCTCAGCGGCTGGTGGGTGTTCGCCGGAATCCTGCTGCTCGTGGCAGGGATCCTCAACATCATTTGGGGCATTGCCGCGATCGGCGACTCGAAGTTCTTCACCGAAAACGGCACCTACATAATCAGCGGCCTCCATACCTGGGGCTGGATCACCCTGATCGTCGGGGTGCTCGAGCTCGTCGCCGCCTTCTCACTCTGGTCCGGCGGTGAGTTCGGGCGTTGGTTCGGCATCTTCATCGCCGCTCTCAACGCGATAGCGGCGCTGCTCTCGATCAGCGCCTACCCGTTCTGGTCGCTGGCCGTCTTCGCGCTCGCGATCATCATCATCTACAAGCTCGCCGAGGGGCCGGAAGGCACCGCGGTCTGAGTTTCCGCCGGGGCGGGGCCGTCGACCGGCTCCGCTCCGGCATCTGCCGGCTCCGCCTCGGTCGGGGCCGGCTCAGGCCGTGACCACGGCGCCGGCTCCGGTCGCTGATCGTCGTAGACGACGTCGGTATCGGCGAAGTGGTCGGCCCAGCCCCGCCGGCGCTCGCCGAAGACGATCCCGAGGAAGCCGAGGCCGAAGGTGATCACCGAGAGGCCGAGGCCGATCAGGCGCTTGACCGAGCGGCGTAGAGGCAACCGGCCCCCGCTGAGCCTGATGCCGACGAAGCGCATTCCCGGCGTCTGCCCCGCCAACGACCAGAAGCCGAGCCAGGTAGACCGCGCCCAGCGCCAGCCAGGTGCTGGAGCCGACGGCGATCGCGAGGTTCGATACATCGCCGCCCCCGCCGCCGAAGGCGTTGTCGATCAGCGTTGCGACGGCGACGATCGCGGTGAAGGAGAGGTTGACGAAGACGCCGTCGATCGCCATCGCCAGGGTGCGACTGACCGCCCCCGCGCGGTCGCTGGCGACCGCCCGCCGGCGGCGGAAGACGACCCGGCGCACGATCCGCTCGAAGCTGTCGTCGAGGCGCCGCGCAAGCTTGCCGATCGTGCGGCCGATGTCCTCCAGCAGGCCGACGCCCTGGGCGCTGATCGCAGCCCGCACCTCCGGCGCCTCGGCGATCCGCTCGACCAGCTGCTGCGCCTCCTCGCTGGCCAGCAGGCGGCGCCAGACCTCGTCGACGAGCTCGCTGTCCATCGCCTCCAGCAGCGCCTTCTTGACCGCCTCGCTCTCGAGCGCGCCCTGCACCGCCTCTTCGACGATCGGGCCCTGCAGCACGCGGGCCATCGCCCGCTCCACCGCCTCGCTCTCGACCGCGGCGACGATCGCCTCCTCCGCCGCGACCTCGACCGCGCGATCGATCCCGGTCGCCTTGCCGACGGCCCGCGCGCCCTGCACGCCGACCCCGAGAATGCGAGCAGAGAGTGGCAGATGGCCGTTCCGACTCGGGTCATCGGTGCTTCGCAGACGGCGGAGTAGAGCCGTTTTCCATAGACCGGACGAGTATACGTCGGGGTTGCGGACCGGGCTAGGTGTAGGCGGGGCGGGGGAGGTGTGGTGAAGCGTCTTGTACTTTTTCGCGACTGTGCTTCGGGCGACAGCCGGCGGCGATCCACGAAAAAGTTAAGCGAGCCCCCACCCCGACCGCCCGCTACTCAAGACGCTGGAGCAACCGATCGATCAGCTCAGCCTGCGCCGGCAGGATCTTCTGCCGCGCCTCTTCGGGCTCGAACCACTCGGCCCGGTCGACCTCGGGGAACTCGCGCCGCTCGCCGCTGCGCGGCGGCCACTCGATCTCGAAGCTGTTGCTGCGCAAGGTGACCGGATCGAAATCGCCTTCACCGGCCCACGCCTCGACCACCTTGCCTGATTTCTGGCGCACCGTCCCGAGCTCGATCAGCGCCTCGAGGTCGAGCTCAGGAGCCGCGCCCAGCTCCTCCCCCAGCTCGCGCAGGGCGCAGTCGCGTGGCTCCTCCCCCTGCTCGCATTCGCCCTTCGGGATCGTCCAGGCGCCGAGATCGCGCTTGGCCCAGAAAGGACCGCCGGGATGGACCAGCAGCAGCTGCGGCCCGTCCGCGACGTTGCGGTAGAGGAGGATCCCGGCGCTGTGCTTGGCCGCCACAGCCGCACGGTACCCACCGCGCGGCTGTGGCGAATGCCTAGCCGCCGAGGCGGAAGGCGACGATCTTCAGGTTTCTGCCCTTCGCCGCTGGCCAGCCCGGCGGGCGCGATCACCGTGTCGCCGGAGATCGAGACGCCGGTGTTGATGCCCGCCGGCAGCGTCGCCGTCCAGCTTCGTTACCGCTCGCCGCCTCGAAGGCGTGGACGCTGCCTTCGAAGGAGGTGGCGAAGACCAGGTCGTTGACCACCGTCGGCGCTCCGTAGGCGGGGGTGGAGAATTTCTGTTCCCACTGGATCGCGCCGCTCGCCGACGTCGATCGCGACCAGTGCTCCCGCCGATTCGCCGCCGCCTTCGCCGAGTCCTTCGGCGGCCGAGATCGACCCCGGCTGGTTGACGACCGGGACGAACACGTTGGTGCCGTCGGTCGCCATCGGCGCGATCACCCCGCCGAGGATGCCGGGGTAGAGCGTCGCCGTCCTTGATCTTCGAGGCTTCGCCTCGCATCGCGAGCAGGCCGTCTTCGTCGTGGCCGTTGTGGGTTCCCGACCGGGCGCTTCCAGACCGGCTTGCCGGTTTTCGCGTCGAGCGCGACCACGATGCCCGACTTGCCGGCGCCGACCGCCAGTTCCTTGCCGCCGGCCTCGATCAGCAGCGGCGGGTCCTGGAAGTCCCAGTCGTAGAGGTCGTGCGGGGTCTGCTGGTAGTACCAATCCATCTTGCCCGTCTTCGCGTCCAGCTTGACCATCGAGTTCGTGTAGAGGTTGGGGCCGGGGCGGCTGGCTCCCCACGGCTCTTCGGCGGTGCCCGGGTACGGCGCCGGGTTGCCGGTGCCGAAGTAGATGCAGCCCTTGCCGTCGAACGACGGCGGGTGCCAGAGACCGCCGCCGGAGTTGAGCTTGGTGTCACCCCAGAGGCTCGTCGGGAACGGTGTTGAAGCTCCATTTTTCTTGCCCGATTTTGCGTCCAGCGCCCAGAGGGTGCCGACCCCGCCGCCCGGATAAGTTCGCTGCGCCGTCAGCGGCACGGTCGAGACGTAGACGAGACCGTCGTGGTAGCCGGGGGCCATGTCGATCCCTTCGCCCGCCGATTTGCGCGACGAGCTGGCGTCGACCACACCTCTTTGCCGGTTTCCTGGTCGAGCGCGAAGGCGCGCTTCGGCGGTGGCGCCGAAGACGTGGCCGTCGGCGACGACGACGCCGTTCGGGCCCTGGCTCGGTTCTTCGTAGTTCTTTCGTCCAGAGGACTTCGCCGCGAGTCGAGGCGATCGCCTGCACGTTGGATTCGAGGTCCTGCGAGTAGATCGACCCCGTTGACGATGACCGGCGAGGAGGCGTGAGCGCCGTAGGAGCTCTGCGCGGTCAGCGGCAGCGACCAGGCTTCCTCCAGTTCGCTGACGTTGGAGCTGTCGATCGAGCCTTTCGCCTCGCGGCTGTTGGCGGCGTCGACGCCGGGGTAGCCCGTGCCGGTGAATTCGACGTCCCCGCCCGAGGACGAGGAATCGTCGTCACCACCGCCGCAGCCCGCGAGCCGGCGACCAGCACGACCGCGACCAGGCCCAGCACCGACCGATGCAGCCCTTGGAACTCTCTCCAGACTCACGTCGACGCCCCCAATTTAGTTGGAATACCTAACAGTTACTCAAACGATAAAGATTTATATTGCAAAGCTCCGCCGTCGCCAAATCCCTGCGTAGGAGACTTTTCTTGGAGCAAGCGGCTGGAGCACCCGGTTGGAGAGCAGGCCGAGCGCGCCGAGGTTCGCGAACCCCGGCCCCTGGCTCAGCCCGCCGAGCCCGGGAATGTGGAGTCGCGGCTCCATCCCCTCCAGCTCGAGGGCGCGGCCGATCCGCACCTCGGTCCCGGCCGGGCGGTCCCAGAGCGGCCCCGCCCGGCTCTCGACCTCGCTCCCGCACCTCTGGCGGGAAGAGGTCGCGCAGCTGGGCGAGCAGGTCGAAGCCGGTGCAGTTGACGACGTAGTCGTGCTCGCCGCCGGCGACGCCTTCCGGCGACTCGTACTCGACCCGCACGCCGTCGCCGCCCGGCGCCGCGCCGACGTCGGTGACGCGGCCGGTGACGAAGCGGAAGCGGTCGTCGTAGGCGATCGCCGCCAGGCTCGGCGGGTCGAAGACGCCGCGGTCGGAGTGCTTGACGAAGTCGCGCCGAGTCTGCAGGTCGAGCGCGCTCCATTCGACCTCGTCGGGGTTGGAGAAGACGCGGTTCTCGAGGAAGCTCTCGCCGCGGCTCATCGGCAGCATCGGCGTGTAGATGGTGCAGCGCGCCCGCGGCCGGAAGCCGCGCAGGAACATCACGCAGCTGAGCGCGCTCTCGCCGCCGCCGACGACGGCGACGTCGCACTCGTCCTCAGGCAGGCGGGCGAACTCGCTGCGCCTGCTGTCGCAGTGGAAGACCCGCGCGGCGATGCCCGGCTCGTGCGGGAAGGCGCGGTGGACGCCGGGCCCGGTCAGGACCAGCGCGCCGCCGGCGTGCCGGGAGCCGCCCGACGGCTCCTCGACCTCGACCACCCAGCGGTCCCCCTCCTCGTCGAGCGAGACCTCGGTCGACCCGACCCTCGCACGTGCTCGACTCCCTCGGTCGCCCGCGCCAGCACCCAGGTCAGGTACTCGCCGTAGTCGCGGTGGCGCACCGAGGGCGAGCCGGCGTCGATCCAGCGCGCGTAGCGGCGCTTGCTGATCATGTACTGCTGCCAGGAGAACGCCATGCGCCGCGGCGTCGATCGCCTCCCCGGCCTCGCCGAACTCGTAGAAGCTCTGGTACGGGAAGCCGATGTCCTTGATCGGGGTGACCGCGAGCGGCTCCTCGCCCGAGGTCATGCCGTTGCGCCCCAGCCAGGAGGCGGCGCGCTCGGTCCCCTCGACGATCTTCAGGCTGATCGGGCCGAGGCCGAGCCTGTTGAGCACGTGGACCTTGGTCGCGATCCCCGCCGCCTTGGCCCCGGCGCCGACGATCAGCAGATCGGTCGCGGCTACCACGGCTCGGCGATCACCAGTCCGCTGCGGTCGGGGCTGAAGGAGATCGCGCTTTTGCGCATCCGCTCCGAGCGGGTCTCGACCGGCCGCAGGTCGACCTCGGTGAAGACCGTGCGCAGCACCCGCTTCATCTCCAGTTCGGCGTAGCTGGCGGCGAGGCAGCGGCGGGTGCCGCCGCCGAAGGGGATCCAGGTGTAGGTGCCGGGCTGGCGGCCGACGAAGCGCTCGGGGAGGAAGCGCTTGGCCTGCGGGTAGTACTCCTCGCTGCGGTGGATCAGGTGGATGCAGGGGGCGACGGTGGTGCCGGCCGGGCAGGTCGTAGCCGCCGAGCCGCATCGGCTCCAGCAGCCGGCGGACGACGACCGGGACCGGCGGGCAGAGCCGCAGCGTCTCCTTGATCACCGCGTCGAGGTAGGCGCCGTCGCCCGTCGCGCACGTCCTCGCGGGCGCAGCTCGAGCTTGTCCGGGTTGCGCAGCAGCCGCTCGAAGGTCCAGGCCAGCGAGGTCGAGGTCGGGCCGTCGGTGAGCAGGGTCAGCAGTTCGTCGCGCAGGTCCTGCTCGCTCATCGGCGAGCCGTCCTCGTAGCGCGCCTGCGACCAGCATCGAGACGACGTCCTGGCGCACCTCGCCCTCGGCGCGGCGGCGGCGCACCTCCTCCATCACCGCGTCCTCGACCGGCCCCATCGCCCGCCGGAACTGGCGGCTGCGGACGATCCAGCGCCGGCCCGAAGGTCGCCAGCAGGGTCAGGTTGCGGGGCTCGTTCATCCACACGGTCAGCTCGCGCAGCAGTTCGCGCAGCCGGCCCAGCGCGCTCGTCCGCGTCGGGGCCGAAGACGGCCCGCATCACCACCTCCTGGGTGATCGCCTGCATCCGCGGCCAGAGCTCGAACGGCTCGCCGACCGGCCAGCGGCAGATTTCCCGCCGCGCCACCGTCGGCCATCATCTCGCCGTCGGTTTCGATGCTCTTGCCGTGGAAGGCGGGCAGCATCAGCTTGCGCCGGGTCATGTGCTCGGGTTCTTCCAGCAGCATCACCGAGCGCGGGCCGAGGACCGGCCCCAGCAGCGGGTTGGCGACGTCGACGCCGACCGCGTCGCCGGCGGTGAAGACCTTTTTGACGTCGTCGGGGTCGCAGAGCAGGACCCAGTCGCCCCAGTGCAGGATGCGCAGCGTGAAGGTGTCGCCGTAGCGGCGCTGGCAGCGCTCCAGCCAGGGCAGCGGCCGCTGGGTCCAGCCGACCGCCTGCAGCGCCCGCGGCATCCGCGGCCCCGGCGGCAGTCGGCGGCGCGGCAGCTGGTAGCGGCGCTGTGAAAGGTCGGCCTGACGCCGTGGAGCTCATGCCGCCCCTCCCCGGACTCCGGGCAGCGGCGGCTCGGCCTCCATCAGCTCGTCCTCGGCCTTGCAGGTGGCGGCGATCAGGAGGTCGAAGAGGTCGCCGGTGAACTCGGCGGGCAGGTCGACCTCGGCGCCGCGGGCGAGGTAGCGGGCGCGGACCTCCTCGACCCGGTCCGGCTGCATCATCGGGATCCCGTGGGCGCTCTTGTAGAGCGCGACTTCGCGGCAGATCTCGAAGCGCTCGCCGAGCAGGCGGGCGATCTCGTCGTCGATCGCGTCGAGGCGGCGGCGGAACGGCTCCAGCCCGTTCGTGCTCACGCGCTCTCGCCTCCCCGAGCAGGCCGCTGGCGAAGGCGTGGCTGCACTCGGCCAGCGCCGGCAGCGAGTAGCCGCCCTCCTGGATCACGCAGACCGGCAGCCCCGAGCGCGGCCAGCAGGCGGCCGATCTCGGCGAAGATCTGCGGCTCGAAGTCCCAGCAGCCGTGCGGGTCGCCGGCGACGGTGTCGTAGCCGAGCGAGACGACGAGCGCGGCGGCGTCGGCGGCGAGCTCGTCGATCGAGGCAGCGACCTCCGCCAGGTAGGCGTCGGGCGTCGGGCGCCGCGCCGAAGGCGACGACCCGTTCGCCGGCGGCCTGCGGCAGCACGGTGCCGGCGGCGACGTTGGTGACCGGCGAGGCGTGCAGCGAGTGCAGCGTCGCCGCCTCCATCCGCTCGACCAGCGCCGCGGTCCCGTTCGGGTAGTGGAGGTCGAGGTCGAGGACGCCGACCGGCCTGACGCCCCGCCTCGTCGCAGCGTCCGCACCGCGGCGGCGGCGTTGTTGAGGTAGCAGTAGCCGCCGAGGAAGTCGGGGCCGGCGTGGTGGCCGGGCGGGCGGCAGACGGCGTAGGTGTAGCGGGCGCCGCCGGCGAGGCGCGGCGGCGGCGGTGATCGCCGTCCGCACGCCCTCGTGGGCGGCGGCGACGAGGCGCGGCGTCGACCGGGATGTCGGGCTCGAGCCCGGGCGGGGCGAAGTCCGGCATCACCACCGGCTCGCCGTCGACGCCGCGCAGGGCGTCGAGGTAGCGCGCGCTCGTGCATCGCCGCCAGGGTCCGCTCCAGCGCCTCGTCGGCGGCGTCGGCGGCGACCGCGCGCACGCCGCTCGTGGCGGCTCAGGCCGGCGCGCAGCTCGTCGAGGCGGCGGTTGCTGTCCTGGCCCGGGAATCGTCTCGCCCGCCTTCGCGGATCCAGTGCGCCGCGTCGCCGCTGCCGCGGCGCTGCTCGACCATCACCAGCTCGCTCATGACAGCAGCCTCCGCATCCGCGGGCCGAGGTGCTCGAAGCCGTTGCCGAGGTAGAAGGCCTCGGTGGCGCGGATCGCGTCGAAGCTCTCGCGCGGCAGCCCGACCTCGATCCGCGCCACGCCCTGCTCCCGGCACAGGGCCGCGAGCGCCTCGACCAGCGCGGCGCCGACGCCTGCGGCTGCGCCACTCGGCGTCGCACCCAGAGGTCCTGGATCGTCGCGTAGCGGCCCGGCACGTGCAGGGCCCGCTGCCAGCTGGCGCTGAGCACGCCGACGATCTCCTCCCCGGCCTCGGCGACGAGCGTCGCGCCGATCGCCGGGGTCCTCGAGCGCCGCCCGCACCTCGGCCTCCAGCTCCGCGCGCGGCGGCCGCCTGCCGCCGAGCTCGACCAGCAGCTGCTCGACCGCGGCCGCCACCGCCGCGCGACGTCCGCATCGGTCGCCGGCCGGATCGTCGCCGGCACCGCGGTCGCCGGCCGGCTCGCTCATGCCGCGCTCCGACGCTCCGCGCCGAGCGGCTCCAGCTCGACGCTCCAGGCCTCGGGGTCCTCGCGGCCGGTGGCGACCCGGGCGATCGCGGCCATCGGCGCCCGCGCCTTGAGCAGGATCTCGTCGAACTCGTCCACCGGGTCGGACTGCATCACGATCGCGCCGCCGGCGCCGATCGTGGTCCGTCCCGGCCGCATCACGATCGTGCGGATGACGATGCTGAGGTCGGTGCTGCCGTCGAGCGCCGAAGTAGCCGATCGCGCCCGAGTAGACGCCGCGCGCCTCGTCCTCGAGCTCGTCGATGATCTCCATCGTCCGCAGCTTCGGCGCCCCGGTCATCGAGCCGCCGGGGAAGCAGGCGTGCACGCACTCGACCGGCGTGCGCCCCGGTTCCAGCGTAGCCCTGGATCGTCGAGACGATCTGGTGCACGGTCGCGTAGGGCTCGATCACCATCAGCTCCGGGACGCTGACGCTGTCGACGTCGCAGACCCGGCCGACGTCGTTGCGCAGCAGGTCGACGATCATCAGGTGCTCGGCCATGGTCTTTTCGTCGTCGGCGAGCTCGTCGCGGCGGGCGGCGTCGACGACCGGGTCCTCGCTGCGGGAGATCGTCCCCTTGATCGGGCGCGCCTCGACCCGGCGGTCGCGGTCGACCGAGAGGAAGCGCTCCGGCGAGGAGCTGACGATCGCGCGCTCGCCGAACTTGAGGAAGGCGGCGAACGGCGCCGGGTTGCTGCGCCGCAGGTGGCGGTAGAGGACGAACGGGTCGGGGCTGGCGTCGGTCGAGAACTGGTCGGTGAGGCAGACCTCGTAGGACTCGCCCGCCGCCAGTTCGGCCTGGCTGGCGGCGATGTCGGCGAGGTAGCGCTCGCGGCCGCGGCCGGAGCGGAAGATGACGTGGCCGCCGCGGGTCCTCGGGCGCCGGCGTCGGCGGCCGGCGCGCGGCGGGTCGGCGATCGCCTCGGCGACGAGCTCCGCGGCGGCCTCCAGCCACGCGTCGGCCTCGGCGGTCGTCCTCGCGGCCGACCGCGCAGACGTAGGTGCGGCGGCGCACGTGGTCGACGGCGACGACGCGGTTGGCGAGCATCATCAGCCGCGTCCGGCATGTCGGAGCTGTGCACGTTGGGCGAGCCGCAGTCGGCCTTGCAGCTCGTAGCCGAGGTAGCCGACGTAGCCGCCGATCAGCCCCCGCGCCAGCTCCGGCGGCGGCTCGACCGCGTGCTTGGCGAGCTCGCGGTCGAGCAGGTCGAAGATCGACTTGTGCTCGACGGTGTCGCGGCGCGCGCGCTTGACCGCGACCTCGCCGCCGTCGACGTCGTATTCGAGCAGGCAGCGCTCGCGGCCGGCGCTGGTGCCCAGGTAGGAGCACTGGGCGAGCCAGGTCGGCGCGTCGGCGCTGTCGAGCCAGAAGGCGTTCTCGGCGTCGCGCGAAGAGCCGTTCGAACAGCGTGCTCGGTCGGCGCCTCCCCCTCGAGCTCCCGCAGCCGCAGCCGCATCGGCGCCCGTCCCCGCCGCCGATCGGCCGGCGTCGACTGGGCCGACTTATCGGCCCGTCGGTCGCGTTTCGGCCCGTCGGCCCGCCGGGCGGCGGTTCCGTCGGGCGGTGGCCGCGCAGGCGGCTGGCCAGCGCGTAGAAGTTTTCGGCGATCGCGCGGCCGTGCTCGGTGGCGATCGACTCGGGGTGGAACTGGACGCCCCAGATCGGGCGGCTGGTGTGCTCGATCCCCATCACCACGCCGTCGTCGGCCCAGGCGGTCACGTGGCCTTCGGGGCCGGGCGGGCCGGTGATCGCCAGCGAGTGGTAGCGGACGACCGAGAAGTCCTGCGGGATCCCCTCGAAGATGCCGGTGTCGGAGTGGCGCACGTGGCTGAGCCGGCCGTGCATCGCCATCGGGGCGCTGCTGACGTCGCCCTCGAGCAGGTTGCCGATCCCCTGGTGGCCGAGGCAGATCCCGAGCACGGGGATCTCGCTGTAGCGGAGGATGTCGCGGCAGACGCCGAAGTCGTGCCAGCGTTCCGGCCGCCCCGGCCCCGGCGAGAGCACGATCGCGTCGAAGTCCGAGCGCGAGAGCACCCGCCAGGAGACGGCGTCGTTGTTGACGACGACCGGCTCCTCGCCGGAGGCCGCCGCCAGCAGGTGGAAGACGTTGTAGGTGTAGGAGTCGTGGTTGTCGACCAGCAGCGTCCTCACTCACGCCCCCTCCAGTCCGAGGCCGCGGACGCCCTGGTCGAGCACCGTCCGCGCCACCCGCTCGACCTCGGGCGAGCGCTCGCCTCGCGGTACCAGCGGGCGAAGTGGGAGACGTAGCGGGCCAGCGGGATCACGTCGAGGTCCTCGACCGAGCTGCGCAGGTGGCGCCGGTAGAGCTCGGACTGGACGACCGCGAAGCGGTAGTCGGGGTCCTCGGCGGCCCGCTCGGCGGCCAGCGGCGCCGGTGCCGCGGTGCGCCTGCGCCCGCGCCAGGTCCCAGCCGAGGCTGCCCTTGCCCTCGCGCAGCAGCTTCTCCGGCTCGAAGTCGACCCGCTTGGAGGTCGGCTGCAGGAGGAAGTAGGCGAGCGCGATCCGCGCCGGGAGCCGGTCGGCCTCGGGGTGGTCGCGCCGCACCTCGGCCCGCTCGGGGTCGGCCTCGATCTCGCCGCTCGACCCACTCGGCGAGGTCGTCGATCAGCAGCGCCCCTTCCTTGCTGGAGGTGATCGAGGTGCGTGTCGCGGGCGACCATGCCGTGGAAGACGTCGTAGGTCGGCGGGCCGCCGCCCTTGGCGCTGCCGTTGCCGTTGCCGTTGACGACGCCGAGCTCGTCGATCAGCTGGCGCCGGCAGGTGACGTGGGCGACCCACTCGTTGCCGCAGACCTGCAGCGAGATGAAGTCGTCGAGCTCCGGCGCCGCCGACCAGTAGGCGAGCGCCCGCATGTGCTGGGTCGGCAGCCCGTCGGAGCGGACCAGCGGCATCTCCTCCAGCTCCTCGCGTTCGGTCTCGTACATCACCATGTCGTCGCCGTAGCGCTTGGTCAGCGTGCCCTTCGCTGAGGCCCAGGTTGGTCAGCTCCAGCGACCTCGGGCAGGAAGTCGGACTCGAAGATCACCTTGTCGAAGGCGATGCCGAGCCGGGCCAGGGTCTTGCGCTGGCCGGAGATCACCCAGGCGCGCGTCTTCGACCACAGTTCGAGCGCTTCCTGGTCGCCGCCGAGGACGCGCAGCATCAGCTCGTCGGCCTTGTCGTTGTACATCGAGGACTCGCGGGCGACCGAGTCCTCGGCGCCGTCGTCGGCGTCGCGCCGCCGACATGCCGGCGGCGCGGCCGGCGGTGACGTAGTCGGCGTAGCAGGCGCCGACGAAGTGGTCGCTCTTCTCTTCGCCGTCGGGCCAGACCTGCTGGTCGCGGCCGCTCTGGACGACGCCGGCCATCGCCTCGCCCATGCTGCGGCCGACGTCGCAGATCAGGCTGCGGCGCTCGACCCGGGCGCCGGCCTGCTCCAGCGCGGCGCCGATCGCGTGGCCGACCGCGAGGTTGCGGAGGTGGCCGATGTGCAGCGCCTTGGTCGTGTTGGCGCCCCAGAAGTAGACGGCGTAGCGCTTGCCCGCGGCGAGGTCGGCGTTGGCAGCCTCGATCCCGTCGCCCGCCTCGAGCGCGGCGCCGCGTCTCCTCGATCCAGGCGCTCGTCGAGCCGCAGCAGGACCTCGTCGCCGTCGCCGGCGACCGCCTCGACCCAGGGCTCGGCCTCGATCCGCTCCAGCGCCCGGCGCGAGTCCTCGTCCTCGCTGCCAGTCCGGCACCCGCGGGACCAGCATCAGGTCGAAGTCCGTCGCGCGGCCGGAACGGCGAGCGCGCCGACCAGCGGGCCTGCTCTCCCCCTGGACCGCCCCGTCCTCGATGTAGTCGAAAATGTTCATCGCCATAGCCCATTCGCATTCCCGATTTACGAATGCACCAGCCGGGGCTCGAACCCGGATCTACGGCTTACAACGCCGTCCCTTTAACCGATTAAGGCACTGGTGCTGGCTATGTCGAACCGACCTGACCAGAACCCTGACTGGTCGATTCGGGCGCGAGCATAACAGCATTCCTGTGTGGCGCCAAATTTCTTGATCAATGATCCCGCGCAAAGCCGCGAAGGTGTGGCCCTGAGCACGATCGTCAGGCGATCCGGCGCTCGAAAACGCACTCGAGGTGGCGCTCATCCTCCTCGCCGGCGATCGTCTTGTCGAGCTTCATCTCGGGCCTCGCGGCCGTCGAGGCGGAGCGTCGCCACCTGGTTGTCGAAGTAGGGGCCCTCGGCCAGGCGCCAGCGCATCCCCGGGTCGGAGACGCCGGCCGCGCCGGCCAGGGCGCGCATCGCGGCGATGAAGGGGCGCGAGAAGCCGGCCCTGATCACCCGCCGCTCGTTGCAGGTCGAGCGGGTTGCGGTAGGGCGAGCAGACCGCCTGGTAGACGGCGCTCTCGATCTCCGCACCCGGGCGCGAAGGCGGTCTCGGCCAGGTAGGCGTGGTGGACGTCGCCGGAGAGGACGACGATCGAGGCCGGCGCCTTCCCCCGCTTGCCGGAGCCGACCTCTTCCAGCAGGCCGCGCAGCGCCTGGAAGGAGTTGTCGAAGGAGGCCCAGTGGTCGAAGTCGACGGCGCGGCGCAGCTTCTCGGCGGCGCTGCGCCGCCAGCCCGCCCCAGGCGCCGTCGCAGACGCGCTCGCTCCAGGCCTCGAGGTGGTGGAAGCCGGGCGAGAGCAGCCAGGGGACCGTGGTCGCGATCAGCAGGTGGTCGAAGTCGCCCGTCGGCGTGCTCGACGATCCACTCCCACTCCTCCTCGTCGACGATCGAGCGCTCGCCCTCCTCGAGCACCCGGCCGGCGCGCGAGTCGATGAAGATCACCCGGGTGCCGCCGAGGTCGCGGCAGAAGCTCCAGCGCGTGCCGTTGCCGGTCGTCTGCAGCCCGGCCGCGAACTCGCGCAGGACTCGGTGGTGGCGTGGACGTTGCCGCGCACCCGCGCGGTAGAGGTCGTCTTCGTCGAGCGCCCGCGGCGAGAGGTTGCCGAGGTGCTGGTAGACCCAGTAGCTCATGACCCCGGCGACGGCGCGGCCGTGCCACCAGGACTTGCGGCGCATCTCCGCCAGCCAGGAGCGGGAGATGTTCCAGTCGTCGCTCATGTCGTGGTCGTCCCACTGCATCGAGATCGAGACCGTCGAGAGCAGCCAGCGGATCAGCGGGTCGCTCCA
The DNA here is from genome assembly GCA_963720455.1 of uncultured Thermoleophilia bacterium. GTDB lineage: Bacteria > Actinomycetota > Thermoleophilia > Solirubrobacterales > 70-9 > VAYN01. The sequence goes on from OY970392.1 coordinate 1,287,086, forward strand.
GGACTCCTCGTAGAGCCACGAGTACTCCTCGTAGTCGGTGACCTCCTCCCCGGGCGGGGTCTCGGTGCCGCGGCGCTCGCGGATCTTTTCGCGGGTGCGGGGCGAGCCCTCGTCGACGTAGACCTGGTCGCCGAGCAGGAAGAGGAACTCCGGCCACTCTGTCGCGCTCGCCGCGGATCATCTCCCGCGCCAGCACCCGCAGCGCGTCGTACTCGCTTGCCCGTCTTCGTGGCGGTCCTTGCTGTGCACGTAGGGCTCCTCGTGCGGGAGCGCGACCCGGCAGGAGCCGAAGCAGACGTCGAGCGGCTCCTCGCGGCCGAGCGTGCGGATCGCGCTCGGCGGCAGGTCGGAGGCGGCCGGCGGCCAGCGACGCTCGCCGTCGAGCCGGACCTCGTACTCGTTGAAGCTTCCGGGCTCGAGGTCTTCGATCCGGACCAGCGCGTAGTGGTGCTCTTCGACCGTGAAGGTGGGCTCGCGGCGGCCGAGGATCTCGACCTCGCAGGGCGCGTCGGCCTCGACCCAGACCGTCGCCTCGGTCTCGCCGACGATAGCGCAGCAACGGGCCGAGGACGAGCTCGGGCTTTTGCTCTCCTCCGGGCACAAAGACATTCCTGCCCGGAAAGGCAGCGCCCTAACCAAGGATGGTTTTACGCGACTTTTACCTGCCGCAAAGATGCGGCGGGGAAGCTGGCCTCTACGACCACAAGCGGAGGGAGACCACCATGCCGCAGATACTCGTACTGGCCGATGTTCACGACGACACCGCCGACCCGGTCGTCTACCGGGAGGGGATCAGCCTGAGCGATCTCGAGTCCGACCACTTCTCCGGGCAGCTGGTCGAGCGGGTGGGCTGGGCCGTGCTCGACGCCGACGAGCTCGAGCACAGAGACACCGAAGTCGCCGGGTAGCGACTCAGGCCCGTGGACGCTGGGCGGCGCGCTGCCGCGCCTCGGCCTTCTCCTCGAGGGTCATGGCGCCGGGATGCCCGTCGCCCGGCCACGGGGAGAGGATCAGCAAGAGGCGGACGTCGGACTGCGCGGAGACCGTGCGACGCTCGCCGGGATCGAACTCGAAGAGATGACCGGGGCCGGCGGTGACGGTCTCGCCCGCGGCGGTGGTCACCTCGACCTCGCCGTCGACGACGACGACCCGGGCCCGCTCGTGCACCTCATGCTCCTGCAGCTCCTCCCCTGCCGGGAGCTGGAGCAGGATCGTCCGCGCGTCCTCGCCCGAGGCCAGGATCGTCGGCTGGTGCGACTCCGCCTCGACGGCCTTCAGATCCCAGCTCCGCATGCCCACTGTTGTACCAGGGACGGGCGCGACTTCAAACCCGATCGGTCCGACTCGGAGCGTCACCGCGGGGTGAGCTGGACGATCGGGATCCTCCGGTTCACCTTCGCCGCTTCACGGCGATAGTCCGCGTAGGGCGCGAAGACCCGGTCGGCAAGCGTCCAGAGCCGCCGGCGCTCGGCGTCGTCGGCGACGATCGTCGCCCGCATCGGGATGCCGCCAAAGCTGACGTCGGGGGTCGCCTGCAGATTGTGAAACCACGCCGGATGCTCCGGGAGGCCGAGTTTCGAGGCGACGATCGTGACCCGCTCCCCGTCGTGGAAGTAGATGACCGCGTTCCGCCGCACCGCCCCGCTCTGGGCCCCGCGGGTCTCGAGCAGCGCCGTCGGCATGACCAGGCCCATCCCGAGCCGACCGCGGGTCAGCCGCAGCAGATACGGATCGACCTTCCAGACGAGGTGGACCGACATGAACCGCCCCAGGCGAGTGTTCGCGAGCGCGGCGTAGGCACGGCTGAACCACCCGCGCGGGCGGCTGGGGTCGACGTACTTGAGCTGGGCGGACATGGGGGTAGGCTCGGTGGGTCAGCAACGAACCACTGGAGGTCGAGATGTTCGCACGAGTAGCTCGCTGGGAAGGGGCGGATGCCAAATCGCTGGAAGAGAGCGCCGCCGAGATCAAAGCGCAGGCAGAGGCCGGCGGCGGCCCTCCGCCCGGCGTGCCTTCCAAAGAGTTCCTGCTCCTGCAGGACACCGCCGCCGGCAAGGCCGTCGCGATCATGCTGTTCGAGAGCGAGGACGACTACCGCCAGGGCGACGAAACGCTGAACTCGATGAGCCCCCCGGGAGAAGGGATGGGCGAGCGGGTCTCGGTCGAGAAGTTCGAGGTCGCGGTCCACGTCGAGGCCTGACCGTTCTCGCCGAGATCTGGAAGCCGCCTCTGATGCTCTCGCGTCGCGGATGAGCTGTGTACTCATATAGACCTGATCCCTGGTCGGATCGCGGCTTCGCGGATAGGGTCATTGGACCCAATGAAGGAGGAACTCGATGAGTGTCCTTATCCGCTTTGCCCCCTCTGCGCTGACGGCCGCCCAGTACGACGAGTCCGTTCGCAAGCTCGAAGCCGCCGGTGACTTTCCTCCAGATGGACTCGACTACCACGTCTGTTTCGGCAACGAGGGAAGCCTTCGCGTCAGCGAGATCTGGGATTCCCGGCAGCAGCTCGAGGCATTCGGCGAGCGACTCATGCCCGTCCTCGCTGAGGTCGGCATCGACCCCGGCGAGCCGGAAATCATCGAGATCCACAACATCGTCAGACGCTGACCGGCTGTGGAGCGACGGATCGAGCTCTAGCCGGGATTGGTCGCCGCAACCAGCCAAACGGACCCGCGGCCGACTATCGATCCGTCGGGTCGCTGCCAGGCGGCGTAGTGGTCGGCGAGGGCCTCGGCTATCTCTGCCCGACGGCTCTCGCCGTGCTCTCCGTTGAGACGAATCAGCTCGGCTCCGGGGCCGATCGCGAGCAGGGAGTCGACCGCCTCGGCCATGTCCCTACCCATGAAATAGTCGAAGTCACGGCAATGCAGCTCGATCGCCGCGAACCCGGCGGCCTCGAGAATGCCCCGCAGGGTGTCGGGATTGCCAAGAGAGAATGGCCCGGGGCCACAGGTATCGGCCTCGTACTCGTCCGGGCGCGCGAGGAAACGCTCGACCACCTGCTCGGTCTCCACCCAGAAAGGACTCTCCTCCTTGCGCCGCCAGCAGATCTTCCGCAGCACGCCGCCCGGTTTCAGGGCTGCTCTGATCGAGCGCATCGCCGGGACGGGTGCGGCGAAGAACTGGGTCCCCATGCGTGAGAAGGCGTAGTCGTACGCCCGACTCCACTCCGCCGTCTGTGCATCGACGGTTTCGAACTCGACGTTTCCGACACCCGCTTCGACCGCCTCGCGGCGAGCATCCTCGATGAAGCGAGAGGAGGAATCGGTGCCGAGCGCAAAGCCCTGAGGACCGACGAGCCCAGCCAGCTGCCGCGTCGTCTCGCCGAACCCGCAACCGATGTCGATGCAGCTTCCACCCTCCGGCGGTGGAAAACGGTCGAACAGCTCCCCGGTGACCCCGTCCAGCGCACCGACGAACACCTCGCGGTTCTTCTTCCACCGCTCATAGAGCACGGTGTCCCAGGCTCGTACGGCCTCCTCGTTGCCCGGTGCAATTGGGCCCGAATCTCGCAGTCGAGTCATTGCGCACAGGGTAACCCCTCCAAAAGCTTTGAAAGCTTCTGTCTACATCGGGGAGACAGGATTTGAACCTGCGACCGCTCGGCCCCCAGCCGACCTGACTCAGTGCTCCATCCGTCCGGGCGCATCCCCACGCGTCCCCGCGTCCCCGGAGGTGGACTTCGGCGACGCATCGGACGATGCGTTCGGTACCACGAGCGGTACCAGCTTCCGCCGACCGTGACGCCGTGCCGTCAGACCCCAGCCTTCACGCGAGGCAGTGCACGTAATCAGTGCTCGACCCGCGGACAGGAGAAGCGAGCAGCCTGCGCTCTACCTCCCGATCGAGGTGGCGGATTGGATGACTGCGCCGCCTTTCGCGTAGGTCGCCCAGATTGCCGTTGATCTGCCCTGCTGATCGACGGCAAGCTGCGGTTCCCCGACGCCGCTCCGCCAACCGGAGATATTGACGGGACGCGACCAAGCGCCTCCGGGACGATGCTTGGCTCCCTCGAGGGCGAACTTGGGACCGGAGCGGCGGGTGTCGAACCCCTCCCAGATCGCGGTCGCGTTGCCCCGGGAGTCCACCACCAGCCGCTGGTGTTGCCCGCCCCGGCCCTCACCGGTGGTGATGTCGACTGGCCTCGACCAGACCCCGCCGAGAGGACGGCTCGCGCCCTGGACGACGAGGTTGTCACCGTCGGAGCGTTGCCAGATCGCCGTCGTTTCGCCCTGGGGGCTGACCGCGATCTGCGGATCCTGCACGAGGCGGCGTCCCACCTCGGAGATGTTGATCGGCGCCGACCAGGTTCCTCCGGCCGGGCGGGTCGCAGTTTGAATTCGATGGATCTGGATCCGAGGCCGCCGGTCATCGGACGCCCTGTCAGCCCAAATCGCGGTCGCGTTGCCTTGGGAGTCCACAGCCACCTGTGGCCAGTTGGCCCGTACTCCAGGCGCAGTGAGCGTGACCGGCGCCGACCAGCTTCCTGCGGACGAGCGGGTCGAGCTTTCGACGGCGCCGCTGTATTCGTCTTCCCAGACCGCAGTTGCGCCGCCCTGGGGATCGAGGGTGATCTGCGGGGATCGGGCAGCCTTTCTCGGCGGCGACAGGGAGACCGGCGCCGACCAGTTGCCTCCGACCGCGCGGGTCGCGCTCTGGACGACCGAGCGCCGACCTTCCTCTCTTTCCAGGAGCCAAGCCGCCGTCACGGTGCCTTCGGGACCGGCCACGACAAGCGGCGAACCGGCGCCGGGCGCGGATAGGGCGATCGGCGCCGACCAGGTCCCTCCGACTGGGCGGCTCGCGCTCTGGACGACCCAGGAGCGACCCACCCGGCGGACCCAGACGACCGTCTCGTTGCCGAGCGGGTCGACGGCGATCTGCAACCCATACGCGTCTTTCAAACCGTCAGAGAGTCGGGATGGATTGGACCAAGGTCCGCCAGCCTGCTGCACCGCGCTCTCCCAGACGAGTTTCCCGCCGCGGTACTCCTGCCACACGGTGGTCGCATTGCCTGCGGAATCAAGGGCGAGCGTCGGGACTTCTTCGCCGAGGTTCAAGCCCTCGGAGACAATCGTCGGACGCGACCAGCCGGGCGCAGCGCCAGCGGGCGAGGCGAACAGGCCCGCGGCCAGAAGACCGGCAACGGTGAGGAGCAGAAGCCGCAGGTGAAGCACACGAACGCGCGGGCGATCCGGCGCCCTCATCGTCAATGTCCCCGTCTTCCCGCGAATTCCATCTCGGTGATTGGTGAGTCTACGTCCTGCGAACGAGGCCACTAGCTGGAATGGGCGGCTGAACCTGATCTAAATGGGCGCCCTATTCGTCCCGGCGCGTCTCCAGGCGTCCCGGCGTCCCCGGCGGAGGTCGCTCCGGAGTCATTGGACGATAAGTTCGGTACTAGAAGCGGTACCAGCAGGCCCGTGCGATCAGAACTTTACGTGCCTTTGGCTTGATCTTGACCAGGCTGCTCGAGGCGCAGTATTGGTTTCCCGGTGGAATTCATATAGCGAATGCTCCGCTGCGCCTCCAGGACGGTTTCCGTTGCCTGCTTAACCTCCGGATCGAGTAGATCTCCCTCATCGCCCTCGTCTGGCTCAGGCAATTCTGCCGTTCGAACCTCGACGTTGTACCCATGATCGATTCGCTGGGCCAGCGCGTTGAGCTGCAACTTCAAGTCGGTGCGTAGCTCGTTGAGCCTGCCCTCGTCAACTAAAGATGCCCTAGATGGTTGATTCCACGGCGCAGGCCGTGATCGAGGATTTCAATGCAGAGAGGCCGAAGTCGGCGGTGCTGAAGCAACCGTCGACCGAAAGGCCACGATGCACGCCGACCTCGACACTCTCTGCACCGTCGTTTATTGCACGGCAGACGATCTCCTGCCCGAGAAGCCCGGAAATGCCCGCCGCAGAGTCACCGACGCCGAGGTCGCGACCCTCTGCGTCGCCCAAGCGATCATGGGCATCCCCTCCGATCGCCGCTTTCTGGCGGTCGCTCGCAAGCACCTTCGCGATCTCTTCCCGGAGCTGCCCCAACAACCCGGCTTCCACAAGCGAAGAGCTCGCCTGGCCGAGACGATCGAGTGGCTCATCGGCGTCTTCGCCGCCGAGTCTCCGGGCTTCCACGACGAGGTGCTGCTCATCGACTCCACCCCGCTGGAGTGCGCCCGCTCGGTCGAGACGACGCGCCGTTCTGCCCTTGCCGATGCGGCCGACTACGGCTGGTGCGCCTCTCATTCCCGATTCTTTTGGGGCTTTCGACTGCACGGCCTCTTCGCGCCCGACGGCACACCGCGAGCCTTCACCCTCGCTTCTCCCAAGCGCGACGAGCGAGAGGTGGGGATCGAGCTGCTCGAACGGGCAAGCCGAAGCGGCGGGGAGATCCTCATCGGCGACAAGGGATATGCGGGCAAGGACTTCGCCGAGGCGGTCGGAGCCCTCGACGCAACGATCGTCAGGCCGGCGCGAAAAGACGAGCCCGACAGCGCCCTCCACCTTGCCCCGATCCGCCAGCGCATCGAGTCGATCTTTTGGACCTGCAAGGACATCCTCACCCTCGAGCGCCACGGCGCCCGCACCCTGCACAACCTGCGCGTCCGCATCTCCCAGCGCCTCTTGGCGCTGGCCGCGTGCATCGCGCTCAACCACAGGCTCGGGCGTCCGAGCCGCGCCCTGGTCGACTACGTCGCCTGAGGGCGTGGAATCAACCATCTAGCTACCACTTCCTCAACGATCCGTTCGACCTCCACTTGGATAAGTCCGCTGGCATAGGTCGATAGCGGGTCAAGGACCTCCTCCGGCACCTCGTCCTTTTCGACGAGTTCCTTGTTCATCAAGCGAATGTGAATGATCCTCTCGTATGCGGCGGTCAGTTTGTCCAGCGCGTATGCGAAAGATGCTGCAATCGGCGCTGCCGCGATGAGAAAGACCTGAAACTCAGAAGAGGAGATCGACCGAACCTCGATTTCAGGCCGATTCTCGCCAGCCAGCTCGCTGAAGGGGCCGATGATCTGCTTCAGGTAAACGAACTCCTCGCCGAGTTGCGCTAGCCCATTGCCAACCTCTTTCCGGGGGATCATGAATCCGATCTCGAATTCCCCGGGCGATAGCTGCTCGCTCCCAATCTGGAAGAAGTTCAGTGCTGCATCGGCTTGCCCGAGAGCACTGACTAGCCCTTGAACGCGCTCCTGAATCTGTGCGATTTCGTCCGCTGCAGTACTCGGCGTGATCTCATTCGCGGTGAGGATGCTCTCGACTTCCTCCAGCAGGGGAGTACCGAAGAGATCTGCGATGCCCATCTCTTCGACTTCCTTTTCCCAGGCCGGTGAAAAATCGTTGCTGGCAGCCTCACCAAGGGCTTTCCTCAGACTCTCTCGCGCCGCGCTAATTTGTTCTTGCGGGCCTGGTTGATTAGGCCCTTCGACGGCCGCCCGCAGACCGTTCACGAGCTGCTCCAGGTGCTCTGGGTAGCTAGTGCTGACGGCCTCGTCCCGAAGTGCTTCGACTATCGCGTGGAGACGTTCTGCATTCATGCTTAGACCCTTTCACACCACTAAGGATCTACGTAGCTCGCCGGTCCCGAGCTACTTCAGCAGGCGCAGGAACTCGTCGCGATCGATGCCCGCGTCGGTGAGAATGCCGCTGAGCGTCCCACGCTTGATGTCCTTGGCGTGAACCGCGACCGTGACGATGTTGCGACTGTCCGGGTGGGTGAAGTGATGATGGCTGCCCTTAGAACGGGCAAGGCGCCAGCCCTTCTGCTCCAGAACCCGAATCAGCTGCCGGGGTCGAACCGACGGCAGCCGACTACTCACGCGGCGACGGTAACCCGCTCGATCAGCGCTGGCTGAGGCAGGGGACGCCCCTCCTCCTCCAGCACCTCGAGGTAACCCTCGATGGCGTCCTTGGCCATCGCCAAGGCTTCATCGTGGGTCTCACCTTGGGTATGGCAGCCCGGCAGGGCCGGGACAGACACGCTGAAGCCGCCCTCTTCTTCGGGCTGCAACACGACCTCGAACTCATGGGATTTAGTCGTCATCAAGCTGCCTTTCACGACGAAGGATAGCTATCCGCGCCATCAGGGCGACGAGATACGGCGCTGACCATCAGGGCTCTCATTGTCGCAGCCAAGTCAATCCGTAGACGGAGATTTAGCGGGATCGGGTCATCTGGATGGTACTTGACAGGAAACATCAAGAACTGATTTCCTCCCGCAGACAACAAGCTTCGGCCGATCGCCAGGGCGCTGCGCCAATTGCAGAACCTCATAAAAGCCCTAGGTCGCCGGGAACCCCATGGAAAGTCGATGCATCAGACAACCGGCAGGAGGTCGTTGAACATGAAGCTCACTACATCGCTCGCAATCGTCGTCGCCCTGATGTTCGCTGGATGTGGTGGCTCAAGCAATGACAGTTCACCCGCCACGACCCAGCCCGTACTGTCGATTGGCCAGCTCAAGAGCGAAGCCGCCGCTGAAAACCAGGTGGCTGACGCTCATCTGCGAGCAGCCATGAGGGCGCACAACCCAAACATCTCTCACAGCGAACAAGTCCAACAGCTAAAGCTGGGCGAGACGGCTAGGCAACGCGCCATCACCCTCCACCAGCAACTGTGTGAACTCGTTCTACAAGATCCTCGAACTCCGCATAACGACCGATTGGGGATGATCGCCAACGGTTGCGAATAACGGAAGCCACGCGCAGCATTCCCGTGGGTTCCGCTGACCTTGTGACGGCCCGTACACCCACGGACCCGCCGAAGACGACGGAGAGGCGCGGAGTGGCCAGGCAATCTCGGAAGACAGATCCACCACTCGCTACTGACGATGACAACGCAAATGGCCGGGGCGCTGCTAGAACAGCCCCCGGCCCGGCAAAGGAGCGTGAACTCCAATGCAGGACAACTCTAAGCAAGATCATCCTCCGTCTTGGTCCCCAGACGCAGAAGACCAGCGGGATCAAGAGGCGGTCTTAGTCCACGTAATCAGTACCTACCCAACCCAGCTTCGGCTGTCGGACCTGATCCGTGAACTGGCCAGAGACAGCGACGACTTCCGCGAGAAGGATCAGATCGAACGGGCGGTACGAGACCTAATTGGGACGGGATTGCTGTTCCGCTGCGAGGGACTCGTATTGCCGACGCGGCCCGCCCTTCGTTTCAACGAGCTCACCGGCAGCGGCGAGTCCTGAGGCAAACACCCGATGTCAGAGGGCACGGCTTCAGGCCACGTTGGGATGCCCTGGCTCCACCCGTATCGCGCGGGAGGGCCAACGGCAACCCGGCGGCCGTACCCTCTGACATCGGGTGTTTGCGCGGATACATATCTCCGAGGCCACGAGAAGGGCTCCCGATGACTTCTCAGCGTGCAGGAATATCTGAATAGCCAGACCTGCCGCAGAATAAGTCGAATGCAGTTTCGTCTTTCCGATCCAACCGGCACATCCGTCACAACGCGCTGACACTGCCATCAGTGGGTAGCTGCCGTGCCGTCACGTGACGCTGCGGCGCCCAACGGCAAATCCGCGTCTGGAGTTCCATGTGACGGCGGTGACGGTGGGTACTGGAGTGAGCGCCTGCACACGAGTCATGATCTGCGCGTGCCCCGAACCTCGGAGAAGCTGATCAATACCAGGGTCCGGATCCTTCGGGTGCTCTACGAAGATCCGATGGCCAGCTATAGCAAGCTTCAGAGACTCCTTGGCGCTGACAAATCCACGATCAAGCGAGCACTTGCTGCACTTCGCAAGGAAGGGTTCCTCGCTTCTCATCGCAAAGGCCGAGGATCCGAACATCGGATCGATCTCAACAGCCCTCTCGCACCCGACATCGAGATCACCGTCGGCGACTTTCTCCGTTTCCTCGGTCCCGATCCGAAGCAGCGCTAGAAAATCGCGTCCCGCTATCAGCAGCATTTAGGGCTGCAAACCAAGCCAATCTGCCGGATTACGGGCATATACGCCCTAGAGAGGAACGCCTTGCGAGCCTAGAAGAGGGCATGGAAATAAGCGAGCCCACCGCGGGGCAACCACCGCGGAACAAGTCCGAATCCATCCCCGATAGCGCCTCGACAAACCAAGACAAATCGGATCGGTCGCCCGCCAGCGACCTCCTCCAGCAGATCTTTCTGTTCGTCAAGCGATTCATCGTCCTTCGCGACGATCACCAGGCCATCGCAATCGCTCTCTGGGTGCTCCATACCCACGCCTTCGAGGCGGCCGATTCGACGCCCTACCTCCTCATCACCAGTCCGGAGAAGCGGTCCGGCAAGTCGCGACTTCTAGAGGTCTTGAACCTCTTGGTCGCTCGCGGCTGGCATGTCGCGGGTGTCTCGGAGGCTGTCCTTTTCCGCAAGATCGAGAAGGTCCGCCCAACCCTCCTACTCGATGAGGTCGACGCAATCTTCTCCTCCTTCGCGGAGAAGACCGAGCCGCTGCGGGCTCTGATCAATGCGGGAAGTCGCCGCGGTGGCCAGGTCTTCCGCTGCGTCGGCAAAGGGCACGATGTCGAAGACTTTTCGGTCTTCTGCCCCAAGTGCCTAGCGGGGATCGCCACCGGCCGCCTACCCGAGACCATTCGCGACCGTTCAATCCCTATTCGTCTTCAGCGCAGATTGAACGAGAAGATTGAGCGCTTCCACTTCTCCGCCGCCAAGCAAGAGGCCGATGCTCTGGTAAAGGCCATCTCCGCTTGGGCCGAAATCAGCATTGAACAGCTTCGCAACCGGCACCCGGACCTCCCCACCGTTCTCAATGATCGTTCCGCGGAGGGCTGGGAGCCGCTGCTCGCGATTGCCGAGGAGGCCGGAGACGCATGGCCCGAGAAGGCAGCACGTGCCGCCGAAGCCCTCTGCGCTGACGTCGAAATCGAGGACGACTCGTTCGGTGTGCAATTGCTCGCTGATCTCGAGCGCTTCTGGGAGCTTGACAAGTTCGGCTCCCGGCTGTTCTCCCACGAAATTTGCGCCGGGCTCAATCTGCTGGACGACGCCCCTTGGAAGAACTGGGGTCGCAGTCGTGCGATGTCGGGCTTCACCCCGCGTGATCTGGGCCGAGAACTCCGTCGCTATGAGATCCGGTCCAAATCGATGCGCATTGGCGGCCAGAATGCAAAGGGCTACGACTTCGAGCAGTTCCAAGATGTTTGGGCTCGGTACGTCCCGAACACCGAGTCGCCGGAGGCCAGCTGATGACCGTCTCGGCACCCCTGGTTCAGGCGGAATTGTGCGACTCGAATCCGGGTGATTTTTTTCCAGGGGTTGACGCTCAACGTAAATATTCCCTGGATGGACGGCGGTGACGCCGATGAACGCTGCCAACGACCAAGGCCTGCTGAAACCACCCGAGGTCTGCCGTTTGCTGGCTGTCTCTCGCAGCTGGGTCTACGACGCTGCGGCGGACGGGCGAATCCCCTCGGTCCGTCTCGGCGCCCCGGACGGCCCTCTCCGATTCGTTCGAGCCGATCTAGAAGCCTGGCTGGAGGAACAGCGCGCTTCCTGGACGCCAGGCCGTCGGTGAGGCAAAGGAAATAGCGACAGATGGCGCGTGGCACGATCATCAAGAGGCGTACCAAGACCAAGGGGGTCATCTTCGACATCAAGTACCGGACGGCGGACGGCACCCAGGTCAAGCAGGCGGTCGGCCCATCGAAGCAGGAGGCCCAGCGCATGCTCAATGAGGCGCTTGCTGCTGTCCAGCGAGGGGCGCAGCGCTCCACCAGTACCGAGACCTTCACCGAGGTCGCGGATCGCTGGCTGGAGCGCAAGCGCCCCCGCATCGAGGCTGCGACCTACCGGGACTACGAGATTCACCTTCGCAAGCGGCTGAAGCCCGCCTTCGGAGCCTTGAAACTGAGACAAATCACCCGAGCAAAGATCGAGGCTTATCTCGCCGAACAGGATCAGGACACCAAGCTCAGCCGCAAGACCATCAACGACAGCCTGATTCCGCTGCGGCAGATCCTTGGAGCGGCAGTGCGCGAAGGCGTCCTCGGCAGCAACCCGGCCAAGAACGACGACCGCGACCACCCATTAGAGCTTCCCTACGAGCGCCCGACGATGCTGCATCTCAACCGGGAGGAAGCCATCAGCTACCTCGACGCCTGCGAACCCTGGTACCGCCCGCTGGCAGAGATGCTGATCGGCGCCGGGCTACGGATCGGCGAGGCGATCGCACTCGAATGGCGTGACATCGACTGGGATGGCAACGCCGTACGGATCTCCCGCGCAGCAAAGGACGGCGGCGAGATCGGGACGCCGAAGGGCGACCGCTCTCGAACGGCGTTGCTGGCGCCCTACCTTCTCGACCTCCTGCGTGAGCACCGCGCCGACCAGGCCAGCACCAACGGCATCACGAAGCTGGTCTTCCGGAGCCCGGAAGGTCTGATGCTGAACCGCCACAACGTCCGCCGTCGCGGACACGACATAGCCCTTGAAGACGCTGGCCTCTCCCCTCTCGTTCGCCTCCACGACCTCCGGCACACCGCTGCAACTCTCTGGCTCGCCGCTGGAGAGTCGATCTACTTTGTCCAGCAGCAGCTCGGCCACGCCGACATCCAGACGACGATTGACCAGTACGGGCATCCCGACAAGCAGGCCCATCGGGAAGCTGCCGCTCGGGCTGCGGCCTGGTGGCGACAGGCCGCCTCGAAATAGCCCCTGGTACTGCCGCTGGTACCAAGGGGGATGACTGGCGGACCGCGCAATGACATCGACTGGCCCTTGAAGCGACTTCGAGCCTGCCGATAGGCATTACACGATCACTCGGTAAGGCACCGAGTATGTCGTCAAGAGTCGCGACCCCGAAGATGTCCTGAGCAGTCCATAACCTTCCTACTTGAATAGTCCCCCGCTTTGTCAGGATTTAGATGCCAGTTGTTCCGCTAAGCAAATTTGTCGAATTCTCGGTGGCGCAAGGGACTTCCCGCGTCCGGATTGCGGCCGAGTCCAAGAAGGACTATGAGCCTCAGCGTGACTTTTATAAGCGGCTGCGGGAAATCACTCAACGCCAGCTCATAAATGGATGGAACGCGGCTGCCTATAAACAGGCGATAAAGAAAGCAGCGACTCCGAAAAAGCTCGCCAGCTACGAGGAGTGCCGCAAAGGTCTGACGAAATGGGCTAGAGGGAAGAATCTGGTCGGACGGAAAGGGGCCGCCGCCCTCTGGCGGGCCGGTGCCTTAGAGGTTCGGGTCAATCCAGAGCTTCGACTTAACGTGGACGGTGACGCCTACTCGACCAAGCTCTACTTTGCCCGGGATGAGCCATCTCGCCCGAGAGTTGAATGTCTCCTCTACCTCTTGGGCGAGGAGGCCCCAGCTAACCATCGCCCTGCGATTCTCGACCTGCGTCGGGGGTCGCTAATCATCATGGACGCCTTAGATCCCAGCTTGGGCGACCTCTTGGAATCTGACGCAGCCGCATTCGCTGCGCTTTACGGCTAGCGCCAAGCCTTCGATTTCAACTCGTCCTACATCGTGCAGAAGGGATCAACTATGTCGAGCAACCAAACCGTGATGGCCTCGCCTGGCGCAAAGTTTGTCCGAGCAGACCTACACGTCCATAGCCACTCAGACTCAGACGACAGCCCGAATCCCGACTTCGCCCCCTACATCGCAACCGCATTAGAGCGGGAAATATCAGTTCTCGGGATTACCGACCACAATTCCACGACGTTCGTACGTCAAGCCATGGCGGCTGCCGAGGGGACTGGAATTACGCTCGTGCCTGGGATCGAGATTTCCACCCGAGATGGCCATCTGCTCGCGCTGTTCGGGGCAGATGCCGTTAACGAGCTGGAGTCCTTTGCAACCGTTGAGAATCTTCGGCTTGTCGATTTGTCCGAGGGCGGGAAACGCTCCGACCGCTCCATCATTGATTTGGTGACTGAAATTGGCAATCGGGGCGGTCTGGCGATTCCAGCGCATGTTGATGCATCAAATGGAATCTGTGGCCGAATGAATTCAGGCGCTCTCCGGGACCTTCTTTGCAACCCAGCGTTGGGCGGACTTGAGTTCAGTAGATCGGATGCACTTCAGGAATGGTTCTCAGACAAGGATGAAGAAGTGTCACGGGCCGAAGCCTGGAAGGCGCGGCAACGAGATCCTGAACTGCGGGAGAGGGGTCTAGCGAAGCTGATGTCGTCGGATGCGCACAGCCCAGAGAAGATCGGGCAAGACAAAGCGTCGCGAACGATGACGCGTCTGCGGATTGACGATGCCAACTTTGCGGCCCTACGGAACGCGATTCAGCTTAATCCGAAGGCGCGCTGCAAAGCAGAGGTCACCCTCCCCGCAGAGTACCCACGAATCCTCCGCGCTGAGTTCGAAGGCGGTTTTCTCGACGGGGTTGCCATGGATTTCACTGGCAACCTCAATTGCTTGATAGGGGGTCGTGGGTCTGGAAAGTCCACGGCCCTCCTGAGCATCCGAGCGGCCCTAGGCGCCGCTGTCGCAGATAGCGAGAACCCAGACGACCCCGATCGGATGCCAGAGAAAACGACGGTGACCTTTCTCGATAACGCTGGTAGCGAACGCGTGGCGACGCGAAATCGAGGGGGGACGCCCGTGGCTGACGATGGCTCGCCCGTACGGCTCCGGCTGGCCGACCTCGGACAGGATGAGTCGGGTCGCCTGGCCCGTGGCTATAGCGACGAACCAAAAGTAGTACTCGACTTTCTAGATGCCTTCATCAATCGGCACCAGCTGGACGAGGAGGATGAAGAACTTCTGGACCAGCTTGAGGAGAACGGCGCAGAGGTGGTCCGAACCTCCGTCGTGCCAGACAAAATCAAGAAGCTCGAGGCCGACAAATCGCGACTAGAAGGCGAAGTCGAGGCAGCAAAGAAAGGGAGAATCGAGGAGGTCGCGCAGTACGCGGCGATGCTGAGCTCCCAAAAACCGCTCTTAGAGGAGCTAGAGCGACAGCTTCAAGCACCAGCCGGAACCAATGCGTCAAACAAACTTGATCTCGGCCAGCTGGCCAGCCAATTTGGGGTCGATCTAGATCAAGGACTAGCGAAAGAATTCGTCCTCGGCGACGACGGTCTGGAAGTCCTCCTTGAGAAGTACGAATCAGAGCGCTCGGTGATTACCTCCAAGGCAGTCGCGGACATCGGCACGGCGGGCTCGCAGCTTCGAGTCAAACTCGCAGCGTGGTCGTCCAAACAGCATGAATTAGAAGAACGCCTGGAGAAAAAACGGGCCGAGTTAAAGGAGCAGGGACTTGAGATCCAGGCAAATGCCCTCGTCGAGAAAACGAAGCGCCTTGGTGCGGTCAATAAGCAGCTGGTCGAGCTGCAGGCGAAGAAGAAGCAGCACAGCGAAGCACGCGATGCACGACGAGAGTTACTAGACAAACTCCGCCTCGGACGCAACCGACTCTTCGAGTCGCGGAAGACAAGACTAAAGGAGATTGCCGCCGCCGCCAGTGAACACTCGGGCGACCTTGAAATACGTGTCCGGGTCGGCCGAGTGGCAAAGCTCATCTCTCCTGCCAAGTTCGCCGATCTCCTGATAACCGACCAGGCGAAGCTCGCAACAATTCAAGACGAGGGCGCGACTCAGCCGCCCTTTGGGGCTGAGGAAATTGCTCGGGCCTTCAATGGGGAGACGATCTTCAAGCTGGAGACGCTGCGCCTCGAAGACCGTCCTCGAATTCAGGTGCAGCGCAAGGGGAGCCCCGACTCGCAGCCCTTTGACCACCTTTCCGCCGGACAGCAAAGATCGGTGCTGTTGAGCCTCCTCCTTTGTGCTGACCGCAGCGAGCCGCTCGTTCTCGATCAGCCCGAGGACCACCTCGACGGGCAATACATCGCAAGCGCGGTTGTCCGCCATCTCGAGGCAGCCAAGGAGAAAAGACAGGTCCTCATCGCGACTCATAGCCCGAACCTGGTCGTCCTGGGAGATTCGGAGTTGGTGGTACCCATGCGTGTGGCGGACGGCCACGGGAAGCCGTATGCCGTGGGCGCGGTTGATCGACCCGAGACGCGCGACCAGGTGTGCCTGCTGCTCGAGGGAGGTGCTGAGGCGTACAAAAAGAGGGGCACCAGATACGGCTTCATCTTTAGATCCGACCCGCCGTCGGCGAGCAATAGCTAGACGAGCGCCCAGCGGACAGCGGGCAGGCAGATGACGAGCGGTACTAAAGCCGGTACCACCGCCTGACCCTCTGGAGGTCTGCAGCAGGAAAGCCCGCTTCCCAGGCGGGCTCTCGAATATCGGGGAGACAGGATTTGAACCTGCGACCGCTCGGCCCCCAGCCGAGTGCGCTACCAGACTGCGCCACTCCCCGTGGGGTCTTGCATTCTGACGAATCGGCGAGCGGGCGGCTACCCTGCCCCAAGCGCGGCGGTAGCTCAACGGTAGAGCCTCAGCCTTCCAAGCTGATGACGCGGGTTCGATTCCCGTCCGCCGCTCTCTCAGATCGCGGCCGGGGCGACTTTTTGCCGCTATGCGAAATAAAGTCGCCCCGCCGTTGCGCTTCAGGCCGGACGCGCGCTGCCGATAGAGCTCCTCGATGCCTTGCCGAGGGAAAGCAAATCGCTGGATCTGCGCCTGCGCCTGCCTGGCGCCGCTCCTCGCGGCGCTTGTCCTCGCCGGCTGCGGCTCGGAGCGGCGGCGAAGGCGAGGGTCAGACCGCGACCAAGACCGACGCCGGCTACGTCGACTGGCCGCTCTTCGGGCGGGTGCCGGAGCGGACGCACTACCTGCCGGCCGAAAAGGGAGCGCTGGAACCGCCGCTGAAGCAGGCCTGGCGATCAACACGCACGCGCTGATCGAGTTCCCGCCGGCGATCCACGACGGGGTCGCCTACGTGATCAACAAGTACGGCAACGGCAAAGCGGTGCGGCTGCAGCGACCGCAAGGTCCTCTGGGAACTGGAGATGCGGCCCAGCGACAGGGGCAAGCCGAACTTCGTCACCGCGCCCGTCTACTACCGGGGCATCGTCTACGGCGCCTTCCTCGGCGGCAACCTCGTCGCCGGCGACGCCAGGACCGGGCAGGAAACTCTGGGTGCGCAAGCTCGGCGCCCACCTCGAATCCTCGCCGCTGGCGGTCGACGGCACGCTCTACCTCGGCACCGACTCGACCGACCTGCGTCGCACTGCGCGCCTCCGACGGCAGGGTCCGCTGGCGGTTCAACGCCCCCGGCGGCGATCAAAGCCAGCCCCAGCCACCACGACGGCCGCGTCTACGTCGCCGACTACGAGAGCTCGATGTTCGCCCTCGACGCCGACAGCGGCAAGCCGCTCTGGCGGACCAACACCAGCAAGGTCGCCACCGTTCGGCAAGGGCGGCTTCTTCTCCTCGCCCGCGATCGGCTTCGGCAGGGTCTACGCCGCCCGCGACGACGGCACCGTCTTCGCCTTCGACGAAAAGACCGGCAAGGTCGACGTGGTCCTTCGACAGCGGCGACCCTGTCTACGGCTCGCCCGCCGTCGCCCAGGTCCCGGGCACCCCGCCGACCGTCTACATCGGCGCCGAAAACGGCCGCTTCTTCGCCCTCGACGCCGCCACCGGCAAGGCCGAGTGGCAGCTACGACGTCGGCGGCCCGATCCCCGGCACCGCCGACCGTGATCGGCCACACCGTCTACACCTCCAGCTTCAAGACCGGCAAGACGATCGGCTCGACGTCATCACCCACAAGAAGACCTTCGAGCTGAAGCAGGCCGGCTACACCCCAGTCGTCTCCGACGGCGCCGCCTCTACCTGGTCGGCTACTACGTCGCTCGTCGGGCTCGAACCGAAGCGCTGAGCCGGCCGAGCCGACCCGGCTAGGCTGCCTCGCCATGGGCGAGTTACGCTACGAGGGCCACCGGATCGAGTACGACAGCTACGGCGAGGGCGACCGGGTCATCGTCCTCGTCCACGGGCTGCTGATGAACCGCCGCATGTACGAGCGGCTGGGCCCGGCGCTGGCCGAGCGCGGCAACCGGGCGATCTGCGTCGACCTGCTCGGCCACGGCCGCTCCGACCGCCCCGAGGACCTGCGCCTCTACTCGATGCCGCTGTTCGCCCGCCAGGTCGTCGCCCTGATCGACCACCTCGGGCTCGACTCGGCCGTCGTCGGCGGCACCTCGCTCGGCGCCAACGTCGCCCTGCGAGCTGGCGACCCGCGACGCCCGAGCGCGCCCGCGGCCTCTTCCTGGAGATGCCGGTGCTCGACAACGCCCTCTCGGCGGTCGCCGCGACCTTCACCCCGGTGATGCTCGGGCCTGCGCTTCGGCCGCCCCGCCTTCGAGGCCCTCTCCCGCCTCACCTCCGCCCTCCCCCGCACCTACTACCTGGTCGACATCGGCCTCGACTGGGTCCGCCAGCGCCCCGGCCCCTCGCTCGCCGTGCTGGAGGGGCTGCTGCTGGGCGAGACCGCGCCGCACCGCGAGGAGCGCCGCAAGATCGAGCAGCGGCGCTGATCGTCGGCCACCCGCGCGACCCGCTGCACCCCTTCAGCGACTCCGGGATGCTGGCCGAGGAGCTGCCCAACGCGCGCCTGGTCGAGGCCAACTCGATGCTGGAGTGGCGGACTCTCGCCCGAGCGCCTCGACGACGGAGCTGGCCGCGTTCGTGGAGGAAGCGTCGGCCGTAGGCCGGGTCCTCTCGCGCTCGCAGCTGCAGACGCTGGCGCGTCACGGCGAGGAGCGCACGGCCGCGGTCGGCGAGAAGCTGTACGAGGTCGGCGACGAGACCTACCCCTTCATCGCCATCCTCGAGGGCGAGGCGGCGGTGACCGACGGCGCCGGCCACGAGATCGTCCGCCACGGCGCCTCCGGCTTCCTCGGCGAGATGAACCTGCTCTCCGGCCAGACCGTCTTCCTCACCGCCGTCGTCACCGAGCCGATCCGCTACATCGCCGTCGAGCGCGAAGTCCTGCGCGAACTGCTCTTCGAGGACGGCGCCCTCTCCGACCTGCTGCTCTCCGCCTTCGTGGAGCGGCGCGAGCTGCTGCAGCAGCGCCAGGGCATCGGGGTCGAGATCGTCGGTCCGCGCGACTCGGAGGAGACCCGGCGCCTGCTCGAGTTCGCGCGGCGGATCCGCAACTCCCCTACTTCTGGCTCGACCCCGAGCGAGGACCGACGAGGCGGCGGCGCTGATCGAGCGGCGTTGGCGCCGGAGCAGATCCCGCTGGTGCGGCTGCCGGGCGGCGTCGAGCTGCACCGGCCGAGCAACGGCGAGCTCTCGCGGGCGCTCGGGATCGGACTCGAGCTGGGGCCAGCGCGAGGAGGTCGACCTGCTGGTCGTCGGCGGCGGCCCGGCCGGGCTCGGCGCCGCCGTCTACGGCGCCTCCGAGGGTCTCGACACGCTGGTCGTCGAGGGCACGGTGCTCGGCGGCCAGGCCGGCAGCTCGCGCCGGATCGAGAACTACCTCGGCTTCCCGGCCGGCGTCAGCGGCACCGAACTGACCAGCCGCGCGGTGACCCAGGCGCGCAAGTTCCGGCGCGCGCACGGCGACGCCCTACCGTGCCGAGGCGCTGGATCCCGGGCGCCGAGCGACACACGGTGCGGCTGGAGGGCGGCAACGAGGTCACGGCCCGTGCGGTGCTGCTCGCCACCGGCGCCGAATACCGGCGCCTACCGGTGGAGGGACTCGAAGAGTACGAGGGGATCACCGTCTTCTACGCCGCCGGGCCGCCCGAGGCGCACCTCTGCGGCGGCCAGCGGGTCGGCGTCGTCGGCGGCGGCAACTCGGCGGCGCAGGCCGCCGTCTGGCTGGCCCGCGGCGGCGCCCTGGTCACCCTCCTGCACCGCCGCGCCGACCTGCACGAGACGATGTCCCACTACCTGATCGAGGAGCTCGAGCGCTACGGCGTCGCCGTCCGCGACCGCAGCGAAATCGCGGCGCTGCACGGCAGCGACGGCGAGCTGGAGGCGGTCACGCTCGCGGATGGGACGCGGCTGCCGCTCTCCTTCCTCTTCCTCTTCCTGGGCGCCGCGCCATGCACCGAGTGGCTCGGGGACGTGGTCGCGCGCGACGAGAAGGGCTTCGTCCTCACCGGCGCCGAAGCCGAACGCCGACGGGTTGCTGGAAACCAGCGTGCCCGGCGTCTACGCGGCCGGCGACGTGCGCGCCGGCTCGATCAAGCGCTGCGCGACCGCAATCGGCGAGGGCGCAACCGTGGTCCGCTTCGTCCACGAGCGCCTCTCGCCGACCGGGGCGGCAAGCTAGATCAGACCGCTGCCTGGTCTTTCCGCACCTTCGCGGCAGCGGTCACGCAACGGGAGAACTCGGTCCCCTTCTCGCCTTTGACGTGTTTCTTGCTCAGCCCCTTGCAGGCTTTGCCGGGGCTGACCTTGTCGTTCTTGGCAGCCTTGGCCATCGCGTTCACGCAGCGGCTGAAGGCGGTCCCCTTCTCGCCTTTGACGTGTTTCTTGCTCTCACCCCGGCAGTAGACGCCGTAGGCCTTCGCTTTCTCCGGCAGGCTCGCGCCCGGGCCCGGAGTCTCCGGTTTTTCCGGCGCGTACTTCGGGCCTTTGCCCTGGGATCCTGGGTCCGCTGGCTGCACCGCAAACGCGGCGGGCGCCATCGCGAGGGCGAGCGCGCCGACCACCAGAGCGAACTTGAGGTGGGTCTTCATCGTTCCTCCTTCGTTTCCTGGCGCCCCTGCCGGGGCTCCATGGCGTTTCCTCTCCTTGAAACGCCCATGTCTGAGCTTTGTCAGGGCGAAGGTGGTCGGCTAGGTCATCCGGCCAGAGGGCTGGCCTTAGGGGGGACGAGCGAGTCCCTCCTAAGGCTGCTGGCCGACCTTTGGCGGAGTCGGCGATTCCTTCGGTTCACCCGTCTGGGGGGACGGGTTCGGCGCCGGCGGGGCTGCCGCCCCCGGATTGACTGGAGCTTTTGGGGGCGCGGCCACCTTCCCTCCGCCACTCGCCGCCGGCTGGCCGGACTTGGGCGGCTTCCCGGACTTGGGTGGCTTCCTGGGCTTGGCGGGCTTCGCCGGCTTCGGCGAGCTCTTGTCCGTACCGCCACCTCGACCGCCACCGACCCCTTTACCCGTGGCTTTATGGCTCGCCGCCGTTTCCTGCCCCTGCGAAGCGGCGGCGGGATGCCGCTTTTCGTGCCCGCGGCCGTGCGGATGGGCTTCGGTAGAACCGTGGCCCGCCGCCGCGGCCGGCGTCTCCCCGTTGGCCTCGGCGGAGAGCGTGCCATCCTCGCGAGTCGCACCGCTCTCGCCTTTGGCCTTCTGCCCGGCGCGCCCGCCATCGAGGGAAGCCGCCGCCTTCACGGCTGCGGAACCTCGATCGACGGCACCCGATCCGGCCTCTGGGGATGGGGCGGCACCGGCCCCCGCCTCACCCTGAGTCTGCTGCTGCTGCGAGCCGCCACTGCCCCAGGGCGTCGCATCGACGACGCCGCTGCGGTCCGCCGTCCCGACTCCGACCGCGGCGACGATCGCCACCGCGGCAGCCGACTTGATCGCGACACCGGCGCCGAGAGATTTGGCCGCCCCGCCCGCAGCGGCGCCGGTCAGGCCGACCCCGGCGCCTCCCGACGCGCCGCCTCCGAGCACGCTCTGCAGCAGCCCCGCGGCGGCGAGTGCAGGCAGCGGCGCCAGCGCCCCGAGCTCCTCGCGGCGGCCGGCGATTTCCTCGCGGAAGCGGCGGCAATCGGGGCAGGCCCGGAGGTGGGCGCGGATGTCGCGCCGGCGGGTAACCCGACCGTCGGCATCTGACAGCGCCCTGGTGACGTCGTCACAGCTCATCTCGCGCCCCTCGTCCATCTGGCGCAGGCTCAGCCGCGCCTCGTAGAGGGTTTGGCGGGCGACCGCCGGCGAGGTGCCGAGCGTGGCGCCGATCTCGGCGAACTCGAGCCCGGCCAGCTCGCGCATCACCAGGGCGCTGCGCTGGCGATCCGGCAGCTGCTCCAGATCGGCGATCAATCGCCGCAAACGCTGCCGTGACTCGGCGTCCTCCGCGAGACTGCCGCCGCCCGCCATCAGCTCCGGCTCGAGCTCCTCGGTCGGCCGCCGCCGCCGCAGCAGTTCGACCGACTCGTTGTGGGCGATCCGGTACAGCCACGGCCTCAGCTCGATCTGCCGTTTCTCCCCCGGCAGGGCCCGCAGCACCTTCACCATCGTGTTCTGCAGCGCGTCCTGGGCGTCCTGCGGATTCCCCACGATCGCCAGGGAGAAGCGGTAGAGATCCTGGTGGTAGCGGTCGAAGATCGCCGCGAACGCCCGCTCGTCCCCTTTCACGGCACGCCGCGCCAAGCGGTCGTCCGAGAGCAGCGTCGCAGCGCCGATCCGGTTCCGGATTCCCCCCGGGACCGCCGCCTCGCTCACCTGCGCACTTCGCTCGCATCGGGTGCCACCGTTCAAGAGTAGGGCCGCTGCCTTCTCCTCCACAACGGGGCAACAGGAGTTTCGTCAGCGCGAATCCGCGCGAAAAGGCGTCCCCCTGCCTACCAGCGTGCCCGGAACCCGCGCGCGTCGCCGTGGCGTGAGCCGCTTGCGTAGCGGCCGAAGCCGCCCTTGACGTAGACCTTCTCGCAGGCGGCGTCGAAGCGGGAAGCGCCGAAGCTCTGGATCGTCTGTACGGTGAAATCCGACGCATCGCCGATCAGGTGTCGGCTGTCAACGACGCCGCCGACCTGGGCGTTCCACGCTTTCGTGCGATACCAGCTGAGAATCGGCAGTGGCTCGTCGCCCAGCTCGTGGCGCAGCCGCTCGAGGTAGAACGCCTGCCGCTGCCCGTTGGCCCGCAAGGAGGTCGGCAGAGGGGTGTTGGCGGGGTCGTGGCAAGCGGCCTCCTTGCGCATGAAGTTGGGGGAAAGGAGGCCGTGGCTCCAGCACAGGTCGCGGAAGGCGGCGGAGCGCTCGGCGGCAGGCTCCCAGGGCCGCTGCCACTTGCGCCAGTGTTGGGAGGGGACCCAGCCGGGCACGTCGGTGGGGTGACCGGGCATCGGCCCAAGCTCGGCGAGCGCCGGCGAGGGGACCGGACGACTGCCTCGCCGGGTCAGGGCGCGGATGCGCCCGTCGGGGACGAGCGAGCGGTTCATGTCGACCGCGCCCGACACCCCGGGTGAGCGGCCGGTCTCGGTCCACTGCCAGAGTGTGGGCCCTCTCCATGGGACCAGCGCGCGGGGCCGCTCGGTGCCCCACTCGGCCTGCCACAGACAGCAGCGAGCGAGGAGCCGCCGTTCCTCGGCCCCCAGGCTGGGCACGATCCGTTCCCAGAGACCGGGCATCGTGTAGATGCCCGGGTAATGCCCCTCGCTGCGGCGGTAGGCACGGACGAACTGCACGATGTGGCGGGCGCACTTGCTGGTCGGCTGACCGTTGTCGGTCTCGATGTCGTACATCAGCGGTAGATCGCCGGGCCATTGCCAGCCGCCCGCCTTGGCGAAGCGCAGCGCCATCGCCGCCTCCTTGGCGCCGTTGCGCTGACCGTTGCCGGGGGCGGCGACGCGCGCGTAGTAGTACACGCCCATCAGCAACCCTGCCTGGCGGACCGCCTCGACGCGCCCCGGGCCGTAGGCGGGATCGCGGACATCCCCGTCGGCGACTTTCAAGATCGCGAGCTCGTGCTTCCTCGCCACCTTCCCCCAGTCGACGTCCTCCTGGTACATGGACACGTCCGGTCCCGTGAGCATTCGCCTGTCCCCTCGTCGTCGTTGTCAGAAAAGCGCCGACGGTGGATGGGGCAAGCACCTGCTGCCAGCAGCGGGCGATACTAATCAGCCGCCGGCCGGATGCGCAACTTTTCTTAAGCGAAAACCCGCTGGTTCGCGCGCGAATCCCTCTCCAATGTCGGCCCGCCGTCCGGGCTGGTAGATAACGCCCATGGCAGGGGAGCCCGACGGCACGCTCTTCGACTGGAGCGACATCGCCACTTCGCACAGGTGGGACACCCTGCTGCTCGGCAACGGAATGAGCATCAATATTTGGGAGCCGTTTGGATATCGCAAGCTGTATGACCGCGCGAAGGTCGGCGATCTCTCGGCGCAGGATCGAAAGCTGTTTTCGTCTACCCCGAACTTCGAGCGGGTGCTCGCCGATCTTCTAACGGCGATCAGGGTCAACCACGCTGTCGGCCTCGACACCAAACCCCTGCTTGAGCGGTATCGCAACATCCAGCTGGCACTCGTCCACGCTGTACGAGAGGTTCACCTCAAGCTCAATCGCGTTCCCTCAACAACCCGCAAAGTCATCAGCGACACGATGGGGCAGTTCGAGTGGGTCTTCACGACGAGCTACGACCTGCTCGTCTACTGGGCGATGGCGGCGGGTGGATTCGAGCCGTTTATGGACCACTTCCGCTATCGAGGCCGCTGTGAGTTCGATCCCGCCAGAGCCAGCGTCCCTGCCAACCGGATTCCGGTTTACTTCCTCCATGGGGCACTGCATCTAGTCGTCGGCAGCTCAGGCGCCGCTTGGAAGTTGAGACAAACCGACCTCGACACCATCCTCGACCAATTTGGAAAGCCGATCACGGGCGACCCTGAGGCCCGCCCCCTCCTCGTCACCGAGGGCTCCGCCGCCGACAAGCTCGCCGCCATCGAGGACAACGCCTATCTTTCACATGCTCTCGACCGCCTGCGTGGACGAGGCCTCCCCCTTGTCGTGTTCGGCAGCAGCCTGAGCGAGCACGACTCCCATCTAGCCGAGGCCTTGAGCGAGAATCCCGACCGACCAGTTGCGATCTCGATGCTTCCCGCATCCAGGAAAGAGCTCTTGGCGAAGCAGGTCGACATCTCGGGGCGCCTCGAGGCGAGTTCTCTGCTCTTCTTCGACGCGACTTCACATCCGCTAGGCAATCCTGCCCTGGCGGCTGCCGGGAATCCTTAAGGCTACGCCGCGGCTTGCTTCCTTGGCCGCGCAACCTTGCTCGCATCGACGACCTTGCCGGTGCGATTCAGGATCCGTATCTCGCCCCCGCCTTCCTGGCGGATCAGCTCTCGCGCGGTCTCGACGGCATCAGCCTTCGTCGCGCCGTGCGCGGTCGCACGCCGATGGCCCTCTCTGACCACATCCCAGCCTCTTCCGCTGGTGGCCTTCTTCACGTAGCGCGTATTTTTCATCCGGATCTCCTTGTGACCGTCTTCCTGCGCTGACCCTACGTTAGCCGTCGGCGGATCCGTCACCGCCCCGTCGGTCCCGCACCAGCGGCGAAACCCTGCGACCGGGAGAGTGAATGGGTCGTCGATGGTCAATTGACGCCGACCCGGGGCAAAAGCGGGGCAGCCAGGACTCGAACCTGGAATCGCCGGTTTTGGAGACCGGTGCCTTAGCCAGTTGGGCCACTGCCCCGAGGGAACCGGATCGTAACGAGCCGCGGCGGGTTTGCGGCGGTGATGCGGGCGGAGGGATTTGAACCCCCACGGGCCGAAGCCCACCAGGACCTAAACCTGGCGCGTCTGCCAAATTCCGCCACGCCCGCGTGGCAGCCCCGGAGGGCTTAACGCGCGACCAATGCCGCTGCGTCGCTGACAGATTCTATGATCGGGAGCATGGCGGTTGGAGAGCTGAGGCCGGGCTACGAACTGTGGCGGCCGAATCGGGAGAAAGCCGGGTCGGTCACGACCAAGTTCGTGATCGTGCTTTTGCTGCTGGCGACGGCGGCACTCGCGGCGCTGATCACGATCGGCGGCTGGTCGCTGCTGAAGGGCGGCGGCGGCATGGGGCTGGTCTGCGCGATCTACGCGATCCTCTACGCCTTCTTCGGCCTCCTCGTCTCCCGCTGGAGCCGCGGCATCCTGCCCGTCGCCGCCGCGCTCTCGATGATCCTGGCGATCTTCTGCGCGGTCGGCGCCGACAGCTGGTTCGCCCGCGACAAGAGCGGCTTCGACGAGGCGCTCCTGCCCTCGGCGCTGATCGGCACCCTGGTCATCGTCCTCGGGCTGCTGCAAATCGTCCTCATCGCCTTTGCCCTCTACGGCTTCAACCAGGAGTGGCACGTCGAGGAGGAGCGCCCGATCGGCTCCGGCGAGGACTACGGCGCCGGCGCCACCCCGCAGCCGGCCTGAGGCCTGACGGCGCCTGACCAAGCGGGGCAAGGACCGAGGACGCCGCACCGCGCAGTGTCAGCCGCCGTCAGGCGATGCCGGAGGAGGGACTCGAACCCTCAAGCCCGCAAGGGCAATCGATTTTGAGTCGATCGCGTATGCCAATTCCGCCACTCCGGCGCCGTGCGAACGATAGACCGAATTAGACTGCGCGCCGGGCCATGAGGATCCACCACCTCAACTGCGGGTCGCTGTGTCCCCACGGGGGGCGCCTGATCGGGGGCGAGGGCCGCCTGCGCGACCGCTCGCCGATCGTCTGCCACTGCCTGGCGATCGAGAGCGGCGAGGGCCTCGTGCTCGTCGACACCGGCTTCGGGATGGAGGATGCGCGCAACCCGCGCCAGCTCGGCCCCGTCTTCGGGCTGATGAACGCCGAGCCGAAGGCGGAGACGACGGCGCTGCAGCAGCTCGAGGCGCTCGGCTTCGCCGCCGCCGACGTCCGCCACATCGTCACCACCCACCTCGACCCCGACCACAGCGGCGGCCTGCCCGACTTCCCCGCGGCCGAGGTGCACGTGCTCGAGACCGAGCTCGACGCCGCCCTGCAGCCGCGGCTGCGCGACCGCCCCCGCTACATCGGGGCCCACTGGAAGCACTCGCCGCGCTGGGTCAGGCACGAGGCCGGGGGCGACGAGTGGTTCGGCTTCGCCAGCGTGCGCGTCCTCCCCGCCAGCGGCGCCGAGATCGCGCTGGTGCCGCTCCACGGCCACTCGCTCGGCCACACCGGGGTCGCGATCAGGACCAGCGAGGGCTGGCTGCTGCACTGCGGCGACGCCTACTTCAACCACGGCGAGGTCCGGACCCCGCCCACCTGCCCACCCGGGCTGCGCTTCTTCCAGAACCTCAACGCCGCCGACAACAGGGCCCGCAAGGCCAACCAGGAACGGCTGCGGGAGCTGGCGGCGCGGCACGGCGGCGAGATCGCCTTCCTCTGCTCCCACGACCCGCACGAGCTGGAGCGCGAGCAGGCGAAGACGAACGTCGCGCTCGCCGCCGAGTGACCGCCGGCGCCCCGGAGAAGCTCTGGGAGCCCTCGGCGGAGCTGGTCGAGGACGCCCGCCTGACGGAGTTCATGCGCTGGCTGCAGGCCGAGCGCGGGCTCCGCTTCGAGGGCTACGAGGCGCTCTGGCGCTGGTCGGTCGACGACCTGGAGGCGTTCTGGGACGCGATCTGGGACTTCTTCGGGGTCCAGGCCGACGGCGAGCGCGGTGCGGTCCTGGCCTCGCGCGAGATGCCCGGCGCGCAGTGGTTCCCCGGCACCCGGCTCAACTACGCCGAGCACGTCTTCGCCGGCAAGGACGAGGCCGAGACGGCGATCCTGCACGCCTCCGAGCTGCGCGACCTGGACGAGCTGAGCTGGGGAGAGCTGCGAGCGCAGGTGGCGGCGGTCGCGGCCGGGCTGCGCGGGCTCGGGGTCGAGCGCGGCGACCGCGTCGTCGCCTACATGCCGAACATCCCCGAGGCGATCGTCGCCTTCCTCGCCGGCGCCTCGATCGGCGCGGTCTGGTCGAGCTGCTCGCCCGACTTCGGTCCGGCCAGCGTCATCGACCGCTTCGCCCAGATCGAGCCCAGGGTCCTCTTCGCCGTCGACGGCTACCGCTACGGGGGCAAGGACTTCGACCGCCGCGAGACCATCGCGGCGCTGCAGGAGCAGATGCCGACGCTGGAGCGCACGGTCGTCCTCCCCTACCTCGACCCCGCGCCCGACCTCTCGCCGCTGCGGGAGGCGACGACCTGGGGTGAGCTGCTGGCCGGCGGGGAGGGCTCCGAGCTCGCCTTCGAGCGCGTCCCCTTCGACCACCCGCTCTGGGTCCTCTACTCCTCCGGCACGACCGGGCTGCCGAAGGCGATCGTCCAGGGGCAGGGCGGGATCCTGCTCGAGCACCTGAAGAAGCTGCATCTCCACGTCGACGCCCACCCCGGCGACCGCCTCTTCTGGTTCACCACCACCGGCTGGATGATGTGGAACTTCCTCGTCTCCGGACTGCTGACCCGGGCCGCGATCGTCCTCTACGACGGCAACCCCGGCCACCCGGACATGGGCGTGCTCTGGGACCTCGCCGAGCGCGCCGGGGTGACGATGTTCGGCACCAGCGCGGCCTACATCGCCGCCTGCATGAAGGCCGGGGTCGAGCCGGGGGTGGGTCGCGACCTCAGCCGCCTCGGGGCCGTCGGCTCGACCGGCTCCCCCCTCTCCCCCGAGGGGTTCGACTGGATCTACGAGCACCTCGGCGCCGACACCTGGCTGTTCTCGACCAGCGGCGGCACCGACCTCTGCACCGCCTTCGTCGGCGGCGTCTCGCTGCTGCCGGTCTACCGCGGCGAGCTGCAGGGGCGCGCGCTCGGGGCGGCCGTCGAGGCCTGGGACGAGAACGGCAACTCGGTCGTCGACGAGGTCGGAGAGCTGGTCGTGACCGCGCCGATGCCCTCGATGCCGGTCGGCTTCTGGGGCGATGCGGACGGCAGCCGCTATCGCGATGCCTACTTCGAGATGTTCCCCGGGGTCTGGCGCCACGGCGACTGGATCGAGATCACCGCGCGCGGGACCGCGATCATCTACGGCCGCTCCGACTCGACCATCAACCGCGGCGGCATCCGCATGGGGACGAGCGAGATCTACCGCGCCGTGCTCAGCATCGACGAGATAGTCGACGCCCTGGTCGTCGACCTGCCGCGCCCCGGGACCGACGGCTGGATGCCGCTGTTCGTCGTCCTGCGCGAGGGGGTCGAGCTGGACGAGCAACTGCCGAAGGAGATCGCCCGCCGCATCCGCGAACGCTGCTCCCCCCGCCACGTCCCCGACCAGGTCTTCCAGATCGCCGAAGTCCCCCGCACCCTCAGCGGCAAGGTCCTGGAGGTTCCCGTCAAGCGGATCCTGATGGGGACCCCCGCCGACCAGGCCGCCAGCCGCGACTCTCTGGCCAACCCCGCCACGCTCGACTACTTCACCGAGATGGCACGCTCGCTCGACTGAGGACAGATCCCTAGGCCGGCGTGACGGGATTGCGACGCTCGGCAAAGGCGCGGCTCTTGCTGACGGCGTAGGCGAAGCGGCGGATCAGCTCGGCGCGCAGATCCTCGGGCTGCACCACGGCGTCGACGACCAGCTCCGAGGCGAGGTGGAGGATGTCGATGTCCTCGGCGTACTCCTCGCGCTTCTCGGCGACGAAGCGCTCGCGCTCGGCCTCGTCGGAGATCGCCTGGATCTGGTTGTAGAAGACGGCGTTGACGGCGGCCTGTGGGCCCATCACGGCGATCGAGGCGCTGGGCAGGGCGATGCAGCAGTCGGGCTCGAAGGCGGGCCCGGCCATCGCGTAGAGCCCGGCGCCGTAGGCCTTGCGGACGATCACCGAGAGCTTCGGCACCGTCGCTTCGGAGACGGCGCTGATCATCTTCGCCCCGTGGCGGATGATCCCCTGACGCTCGACCGCGGTCCCGATCATGAACCCGGGCACGTCGGCGAGAAAGAGCAGCGGCACGTTGAAGGCGTTGCAGGTCTGGATGAAGCGCGCCGCCTTGTCGGCCGAGTCGACGAAGAGGACGCCGCCTTTCTGCTTCGGCTGGTTGGCGACGACGCCGACGACGCGGCCGTCGAGCCGCCCGTAGCCGACGATCAGCTCTTTCGCCCAGCGCTTGTGGACCTCGAGCAAGCTGTCGGCGTCGAGCAGGGCGTCGAGCACGCCGCGGATGTCGAAGGGCTGGTTCTCGTCGGCTGGGATCAGGTCGGCGATCGCCGCGTCCGACGCGGGCGCGGCCGGCTCGGCGGCCGGCGGCTCGGCGCGCCAGCTCCCCGGCATGAAGGAGAGGTAGCGCCGCGCCAGATCGATCGCCTCCTCGTCGCTGCGGACCAGGAAGTGGCCGCAGCCGGAGACGCCGGTGTGCATCTTCGCCCCGCCCATCTCCTCCAGCGTCACCTTCTCGCCGATCACCATCTCCGCCATCCGCGGCGAGCCCAGGTACATCGAGGCGTTGCCCTCACGCATGATCACGACGTCGCAGAAGGCGGGGATGTAGGCGCCGCCGGCGGCGCTGGGGCCGAACAGCAGGCAGACCTGCGGCACCTGGCCGGAGAGCCGCACCTCGTTGTGGAAGATGCGCCCGGCGCCGCGGCGGCCCGGGAACATCTGCACCTGGTCGGTGATCCGCGCCCCGGCCGAGTCGACCAGGTAGACGAGCGGCACCTGCAGGCTCAGCGCCCGCTCCTGGATGCGGAGGATCTTCTCGACCGTCTTCGGGCCCCAGGAGCCGGCCTTGACCGTGGGGTCGTTGGCCATCAGGGCGACGCGGCGGCCCTCGATCGTGGCCAGGCCGGTGACGACGCCGTCGGCGCCGAGCCCCTCCTCCTGCCAGTTGGCCAATAGGCCCTCCTCGGCGAAGGAGCCGGCATCGACCAGGCGCTCGATCCGCTCGCGAACCGGCAGCTTGCCCTGTTCCTCGGTCTTCTCGTGGTGGCGCTGCGGGCCGCCGCCGAGGGCGGCCTCGAGGGCCTTGGCGAAATCGGTCACGGCGGCAGCCTATTCGGACTGGCTGGCGCGCCAGCCGGCTGACACGGCTATCCGTCTCCGCCGGGCTCCCACTCCACGGGCCCGGCCCGCAGCACATGAGCGCCGAGCGGGCGGCCGAGGACCTCCTGCGCCGCGCGCGAGGCCTCGATCAGGCGCGGCAGGTCGATCCCCGTCTCGACCCCCATCTCGTGCAGCATCGAGACCACGTCCTCGCTGCCGACGTTGCCGGTCGAGCCGGGCGGGACCGGGCAACCGCCGAGCTCGCCGAAGCTCGACTCGAAAGAGTCGATTCCCTCTTCCAGCGCCGCCAGCACGTTGGCGAGCCCCTGGCCACGGGTGTTGTGGAAGTGGGCGGTCAGCTCGACGCCTCCCAGGCGCTCGTGGGCAGCGGCGAAGAACTCGTGCACCTGGCGCGGATTGGCCATCCCGGTGGTGTCGCCGAAGCCGACCTCCTCGCATCCGGCCGCGGCCAGGCGCTCGGCGATCTCGAAGACGCGCTCGGGCGGGACGTGGCCCTCATAGGGACATCCGAAGGAGGTGGCGATCACGCCCTCACGGCGCAGCCCCGCCTCACCGGCACCGGCCAGCGTCGCCTCCAGCCCCGCCAGCGACTCCTCGACCGAGCGATTGACGTTGCGCCGGTTGTGGGTCTCCGAGGCGGAAAGGAAGACGCTGACCTCGTCGAAGCGGTCGCGCATCTCCAGCGCCCGCTCCAGCCCGCGCTCGTTCGGGATCAGGACCGAGAAGGCGACGCCGTCGCGGCGCTGCACCGACATCAGCACCTGGGCCGCGTCGGCGAGCTGCGGGATCACGTCGGGCCGGACGAACGAGGTCACCTCGATCCGCTTCAGGCCGCTCGCCGAGAGCAGGTCGATCAGCCGCACCTTCTCCGCCGTCTCGATCGTCTCCGGCTCGTTCTGGAACCCGTCGCGGGGCCCGACCTCGCGGATGCGGACGCTGCTGGGTAGCTCCGTCATGGCCGGAGCTTACGACGCGGCCCGCCAGTGCCAGCGCCGTGGTGTCTGGCGGGGGCTTGCGCCGAGGCCCCGAGCGGTTCCCACCAGCACTTCGACGACATGGTCGGGCTCGAACCGCACCTGCGCATGGGTAAATCTCAGATGGCTCAGGCCGGCCGCCGTATGGGCCTGGTCTCGAACCCGATCGCGCCCCTGCTGGGACGGCGTCCGGTGGTAGGTGAGACCGTCCGTCTCAACGACGAGACCGAGGTCCGGCCAGAAGAAGTCGACCTTGAACCCGTTCAACCAGCGACCGGTGACCGGCAGAGGTAGCCCCGCCGATTCGACCAGCGAGAGGAATCGGCGCTCCAGCTCGGAGTCGGTCAGCCGGAAGGTGTGGCGATCTATGACGTCGCGCAATTTCCCGACCCCCCACTGGCCGGGACGGCTCTCCAGCTCGGCGCGCAGTGAATCGAGACGGATCTTGCGGCGTGCATCGGCTTCGTTGACCATCCGCTCGATCCCGGTCGCGTCGAGCTGGGTGGAACAGTCGATCAGCGTCCGCACGACCCCGGTTACCGGGATGCTTGAGAACGAGGTGATGTCGCGATCCTCCAGGCGGGGTCGTCGGTAGACCTTGATCCCCGGTCGCTCGCGGGCGGAGTACACACGCACCGAGATCTCGATCAAGCCCTCGGACTCGCTCCCGACCCCCCAGAGCTCCGCGGCGCTCCGGTGGCTGAGGACAGCCGTGGGTCCACACGCCAAGACAGCTGCCATCCACCGTCCTCTTCGCGTCAGTTCGGGCCTTCCGACCACGTATATGCCCCGGCCTATGCGATGCAGGCGCCCGCTGGCGACCCGCTGCTGGATAGCCTTGCTGTTCAGCCCTGCATCAATCAACTGCCGCCTCGTCACCACACCATGCTGTCGAGCCGACAGATCCCAGACAGAAAGTTGACGAGTTGAACCCCTCACAGGGGTATCAAGTCGTCAACTCTTCGGTCTCTCCCCCTTAGCCGAGCTGGCCGAAGGTGACTACGCGGCGCTCGTGGGTGCCGACGCCGATCGTGCGCCCGGCTTCCGTGACCTCGACGTCGAAGCGGAGCTTGCGGCCGTCGACGACCTCGCGCAGGACCGCGTGGGCCTCGCAGGTGGCGCCCTCGGCGGCGGCCGAGACGTGCTTGATGCAGACCTCGAAGCCGACCGTCGCCTGGCCCTCCGGCAGATGCTCGTAGGCGAGCATCGAGGAGGTGCCCTCCATCATCCCGATCATCCCCGGGGTCGAGAGGACGCTGGCGCCGATCGTGCCGCCGACGTCGGTGGTCAACGGCGCCTGCACCGTGAACTCGTCGCGGCGCTCGAGCCCCGGTATCAGCGTGGGCTTCGCGGTGGCCATCAGACCATCCCCAGACCGCCGGAGACGCCGAGGGTCTCGCCGGTCACGTAGGTGGCGTCGTCGGAGGCGAGGAAGGCGACCGCGGCGGCGACCTCCTCGGGCTGGCCGAGGCGGCCCATCTGGGTCGCGCTCTTCATCGTCTCGATCACCTTCTCGCCGATCTCGCCGAACTCCTTGGCGCCCATCAGCAGCGGCGTCTCGATCGGGCCGGGGGCGATCGAGTTGGCGGTGATTCCGTAGCGGGCGTCCTCGCGGGCGATCGCCTTCATGAAGGCGACGACCCCGCCCTTGGTGGCCGAGTAGACGGCCGAGCCCTTGGAGCCGACCCGGCCCGCCTCGGAGGAGATGCTGACGATGCGGCCGTACTTCGCTCCCTGCATCCCCGGCAACGCCGCGTGGGTGCAGTTGAAGACGCCGACGAGGTTGATCGCCAGCAGCCGCTGCCATTGCTCAGGGCTGGTGTAGGTGAAGAAGCCGAACTCGTCGGTGCCGGCGTTGTTGACGAGGATGTCGAGGGTGCCGCCGGCGGCCTCGACGGCGGCGTGGGCGGACTCGATCTCGGTCACGTCGAGCTCGAGCGCGTGGCCGTTGACCTCGCCGGCGACGCGCTCGGCGCCGGCGGTATCGATGTCGCCGACCCAGACCTCGGCGCCCTCGGCGGCGAGCCGGGCGGCGATCGCGGCGCCGATGCCGCTGGCGCCGCCGGTGACCAACGCTTTGCGTCCCTCCAGCCTCATGCGACGCGCAGCATAGACTGGCGCCCGTGAGTGCGGAGCGACCGAACGTCCATATCTGACTCTTCGTGAGGAAGCGAAGCGCAAACCAGTGATGGCAGGGACCGACCTCGAACCGATCCCGATCATCGGCGGCACCGGCGCCCTCGGGGCCGGGCTGGCGACCCGCTGGGCGCTGGCCGGGGTGCCGGTGGTGCTGGGCTCGCGGGCGGCCGAGCGCGCCGAGGAGGCGGCCGCCAAGGTGCGGGAGACCGTGCCAGACGCCGACGTCGACCGGCCTCGAGAACGGCGCGGCAGCAGGCAAAGGGGAGATCGTCTTCCTCACCGTCCCCTTCCGCGCCCAGTCGGAGAACCTCAACAACCTGCGCGAGGCGCTGCGCCCGGGCCAGATCCTGGTCGACTGCACGGTGCCGCTCGCCGCCGCAGTCAGCGGCAAGGCGACGCGCTCGCTCGGCGTCTGGCAGGGCTCGGCCGCCCAGCAGGCGCAGGAGATGGTCCCCGAGGGCGTCACCGTCGTCGCCGCCCTGCACACGGTCGGCGCCCCCACCCTCGCCGACGCCGAGGCCGAGCTGGGCGAGGACGTCCTCGTCTGCGGCGACAGGAAAGCCGACAAGGCGCGGGTGGCGCGGCTGATCGAGCTGATTCCGGGCCTGCGCCCCGTCAACGCCGGCGCCCTGGAGATGGCGCGCATCGTCGAGCAGCTGACGCCGATGCTGATCTCAGTCAACAGCCGCTACAAGGCGCATGCCGGCATCCGCATCACCGGTTTGCCCGACACCGACCACTGGGCATAGGCACGGCATGAGGGTCGCGCTCCTGGCCGGCGGCACCGGCGGCGCCAAGCTCGGCGCGGGGATGCAGGAGGAGCTCGGAGCCGAGCTGAGCGTGATCGCCAACACCGGCGACGACGTCGAGGCGCTCGGCGTCCACGTCTC
This sequence comes from uncultured Thermoleophilia bacterium, assembly GCA_963720455.1. Taxonomy (GTDB): domain Bacteria; phylum Actinomycetota; class Thermoleophilia; order Solirubrobacterales; family 70-9; genus VAYN01. Next base: position 1,321,613 of record OY970392.1, read on the forward strand.
CCCCGACCCCGACCTCGTCACCTACTGGCTCAGCGGCGAAATCGACGAGGAGCGCGGCTGGGGCATCCGCGAGGACGCCTTCACCGTCTTCGAGCGGCTGCAGCGGCTCGGGGCGCCGAGCTGGTTCGGCCTCTCCGACCGCGACCTCGCCGCCTGCCTCTACCGCCGCCAGTTCATCGAGGAGGGCGGGCGGCCGACCGACGCCCAGGCGCAGATCGCCCGCGGGCTCGGGGTCGAGGCGAGGGTGCTGCCGATGTCCGACTCGCCGGTCCGCACCAAGGTGCTGACCGCGGCCGGCCGGCGCGACCTGCAGGAGTACCTGATCGTCGACCGCGGCGAGCCGGAGGTGCTCGGCGTCGAGCTGGAGGGGATCGAGAGCGCCGAGCCGAGCCGCGAGGTGCTGGACGCGGTGCGCGCCGCCGAGGCGATCGTGATCGGGCCCTCCAACCCGGTGATCAGCATCGGCCCGATCCTCGCCCTCCCAGGCATGCGCGAGGCGATCGCCGCCTCCCCCGCCCCGGTCGGTCGCGGTCAGCCCCTACGTCGCCGGCGCGGTCGTCAAGGGGCCGACCGACCGCTTCATGAGAGCGCTCGGCCGGCCGACGACGGCCGCCGGCGTCGCCTCCCTCTACGCGGGGCTGATCGACGGCATGGTGGTCGACGAGGACGATCCCGACCCGCCACCGGCTGAGGTCGCGACTCTCGCGGCGCCGACCCTGATGGAGGGCGCGAGCGGCCGCGCGCGCCTGGCCCGCATCGTGCTCGACTACGCCGAAAGCCTGCGCCGGTGAGGGTCCGGAGCCGTACCGTCGCTACCCTCGCTGCGAGTTGAAGGCGACCGCCGTCCTCCCCGTCAAGCGGCTCTACGCCGCCAAGCAGCGCCTCGCCGCCGGGCTGGGCGGCGAGCAGCGACGGGCGCTGGCCGAGGCGATGGTGGCCGACGTACTGGAGGCGATCGGCGCAGCGCGGACGATCGAGCGCACGATCATGGTCAGCGGCGACCCGACTGCCCAAGAGCTCGCGGCCGCGATCGGCGCCGAGGTGGTTCCGGACCCCGAGGACGGCGGGCACAGCGAGGCGGCGCTGGCCGGGATCGCCCGCGCCGAAGTCGAGGGAGCGGAGTGCGTCGTCCTCCTCCCCGGCGACTGCCCGCTGCTGGATCCGCGCGAGCTGGACCGGCTGCTGACCGGCGTCCCCGAGCGCTACGTCGGCATCGTCCCCGACCGTCACGGGACCGGCACCAACGCGCTGGTGCTTAGCCCCCCGGACGCGATCGTCCCGGCCTTCGGCGAGGGCAGCCGCGACCGTCACGTCGCGGCGGCCCGTGCGGCTGGGATTCCGTTCGAGGTCGAGGAGGTGGACTCGCTGGGCCTCGACCTCGACACCCCAGCCGACGTGATCGCCCTCACCCGCGAGCTGGCGGCGCGCCCGGGTCGGGCCAAGCGCACCGCCAAGGCGCTGGGGATATGAACGAAGCGCCGGCGGGCGAGCTGCGGGTAATCCCCGCCGCCGGACTGCCGGAATTCACCGAGGGGATGCGGGTCGGCGAGGAGATCGCCGCGCGCGCCGCCCTCGAGCCCGGCGACGTCGTCGTCGTCTCGCAGAAGATCGTCTCCAAGGCCGAGGGGCGGATCCGCAGGCTCTCCTCGGTCCTCCCGGGCGCCGAAGCCCGCAAGCTCGCCGCGGTGCTGGGAAAAGAGCCGAACCTGATCCAGCTGATCCTGGAGGAGAGCAGCGAGGTCCTGCGCGCCGAGCACGGCGTCCTCATCGTCGAGACGCGCCACGGCTTCGTCTGCGCCAACGCCGGCATCGACAGCTCCAACCTGCCGGAGCCCGACACGGTCTCCTTGCTGCCGGAGGACCCCGACGCCTCCGCCCGCACGATCAGAGCTGAAATCGCCGCCGCGGTCGGCGTGGTGATCGCCGACAGCTTCGGGCGCGCTTGGCGGCTGGGTCAGGTGGAGGTGGCGATCGGGTGCGCGGGGCTGACCCCACTGGACGACTGGCGCGGCCGCCAAGACACCGCCGGCCGCAAACTGGAGGCGACCCAGATCGCGATCGCCGACCAGGCAGCAGCAGCAGCCGACCTCGTCCGCGACAAGACCAGCGGCGTCCCCGCCTCAATCGTCCGTGGCCTCGGCCGCTTCGTCACCACCGAGGACGGACCGGGTGCCGCCGCCCTGCGCCGCCCGCCCGACGAGGACCTGTTCCGCTGAGCGCCCGTCCCGGTAGGGGTGGAGCGTCTTGTACTTTTTCGCAACTGTGCCCCCGGCGGCAGCCAGTGGCGATCCTCGAAAAAGTTAAGCGAAACCCCTACCGGGACGGGCGCTCAGCGGACCTGGAGCACCGCCGCCCCGCGCAGGCTGCCGTCGCGGATCGAGGCGAGCGCCTCGTTGGCCTCGGCCAGGGGCCGCACCTCGACCTCGGTCCGCACCGGCACCTGCGGCGCCAGGGCCAGGAACTCCTCGCCGTCGCGCCGGGTCAGGTTGGCGACCGAGCCCAGGGTCCGCTCCTCCCAGAGAAGCTCGTAGGGGAAGGCGGGGATGTCGCTCATGTGGATGCCGGCGCTGATCACCCGGGCACCCTTGGCGGAGGCGCGCAGCGCCGCCGGCATCAGGGCACCGACAGGGGCGAAGACGATCGCCCCGTCTAGCTCCTCGGGCGCCGGACCGTCGGAGGAGCCGGCCCACTCGGCGCCGAGCTCGCGCGCGAAGCGCTGCGTCTCCTCGTCGCCCGCGCGCGTGAAGGCGAACACCCGCCGCCCCTGGTGGACCGCGACCTGGCAGATGATGTGGGCGGAGGCGCCGAAGCCGTAGAGGCCGACGCGCTCGGCGTCCCCGAGGAGCCGCAGCGCCCGGTAGCCGATCAGCCCCGCGCAGAGCAGCGGCGCCGCCCCCTCGTCGGACATGCCCGGGGGGATCGGGAGGCAGTAGCGCTCGTCGGCGACCGCCAGCTCGGCGTAGCCGCCGTCGAGGTCATAGCCGGTGAACCTGGCGCCGTCGCAGAGGTTCTCGCGGCCGCCGCGGCAGTAGCGGCAGGTGCCATCGGTCCAGCCGAGCCAGGGCACGCCGATGCGATCGCCGGGCGCGAACCGCTCCGCCCCCTCCCCCAGCCCCGCCACGGTGCCGACGATCTGGTGCCCCGGCACCAGCGGCAGCTGCGGCCGCTCGAGCTCGCCGTCGGCGATGTGGAGGTCGGTGCGGCAGACGCCGCAGGCGCGGACCGAGATCAGCACCTGGCCGGGGCCGGGCTCGGGGTCCGGCAGCTCGGCCACCCGCAGCGGCTCGCGCTGCCGCTCCAGCATCATCGCGCGCACCCCCACATATTGGCCGATGGGCCGATAAGTGGAGCCATAGTCCACTTATCGGCCCATCGGCCTCAATAGGTCTCGACGATCTCGTAGAGCGTGGTGCGCTGGGCCGGCTCGCGGCCGGCCGCCCGCGCGGCGGCGATCAGCTGCTCGGGCTCCAGCCGCACCCCGTGCTGGGAGCCGGCCATGCGCGAGATGTTCTCCTCCATCAACGTGCCGCCGAGGTCGTTGACGCCCCAGCGCAGCGCCTCGGTCGCCCCCTCCAGCCCCATCTTCACCCAGCTCGCCTGCAGGTTGGGGATCGTCCGCCCCAGCGCGAGGCGGAAGGCGGCGGTGTGCTTGAGGTTGTCGGCCATCGCGATCTCCTCGATCCCGTGGGTGCGGCCGAGCATCGTGTTGAAGGGGATGAAGCTGAGCGGGACGAACTCGGTGATGCCGCCGGTGCGCTCCTGCAGCGCTCGCACGACCCGCATGTGGCGGGCCAGCTCCCGTGGCTCCTCGATGTGCCCGAACATCACCGTCGAGGTCGAGCGCAGGCCGGCCCGGTGCGAGGCTTCGATGATCTCGACCCAGCGGTCGGCGGGCAGCTTGTTGGGCGAGATCCGCTGCCGGACGCCGTCGTCGAGCACCTCGGCCGCGGTCCCCGGGGTCGAGCCGAGCCCGCACCCGAGCAGGTACTCGAAGACGTCCCCGGGCCGCTTGCCCGAGCGCTCGCACATGTAGTGGACCTCCATCGGCGAGTAGGCGTGCAGGTGCAGCTGCGGCGCCACGTCCTTCGCCAGCCGCAGCCACTTCCCGTACTCCTCCAGCGTCAGGTCGGGATGGATCCCCCCCTGCATGCAGAGCTCGGTCGCCCCGAACTCGACCGCCTCGCGGATCCGGTCGGCGAAGTCCTCCTCCGACACCTCATATGCGTCCGGCGACCGCTTCCCCTGCCCGAACCCGCAGAACGCACACCCGACCACGCAGATGTTCGTGAAGTTGATGTTCCGGTTGACCACGAAGGTCGCCCGGTCCCCATGCAGCTCCGCCCGCAGTTCGTCGGCGGCGACCCTCATCTGCTCGATTACCTCTGGCCGGGTCTCAGCGAAGAGAGAGGTGAGCTCATCCTCGCTCAACTCTGCTCCCTCACGCCCCTTCGCAACCGCTTCCGGGGCAAGCCCGGGGTCCAGCGTCTCTTCCGACCTCCGCCCCGACCCCTTGCGCGGAATGAAGCTCCAGTACTTCAGCTTGATCACATCGAGCACGCCCTGCTCCATCCACTCCGAATCCATGTACTGCGGGTAGACGCACAACCGCTCGGTCAAGGCGTAGCCCTTGGGCGCCAGCTCCTTCCGCACCTGGTGCGGGCTCGGAAACGGCTCCTCGGGAGAGATGTGGTCGCCGTTGGCCGAGAGCCCACCCAAGTCCGTCGCGCCCGCCTCGACCAGCTCAGGCCACCAATCCGACAGGTTCGGCGGCACCTGCACCCCGACATCCGGCATCAACCTCTGGCACTCTGCGATCAAGCGCTTGATGTCATCGATGGAGACCGGCTCCGCCCACTGGGGGAGGGGCGGGGCACCCTCCGAACGTTTTGCGGAACTTTGCCGAGACGGCAGCACGGAGGACCGACCACGATCCTCAAAGGATCCGAGTGAGGAGGGTGCCCCGCCCCTCCCCCAGCGCTCGCGCGCCGCATCGTCGGCGATGTCGGCGACTTCGGCCCCGTAGTAGCGAGGATGCGGAACGAAGTTCTGGAGGATGACCTCCTGAAGATGGCCGTGGCGCGCATGTGAGGCCGCCAGGGCTTCCAGGGATTCGACCCGCTCCTGCTCGGTCTCTCCGATGCCGACGAGGATTCCGCTCGTAAAGGGGATCTTCAGCTCGCCCGCTGCCTCGATGGTTGCGAGCCGCTGAGCCGGGTGCTTGGTCGGAGAGCCGGCGTGGACCGTGTCCATGAGCCGCTCCGAGACGGACTCCAGCATCAGGCCCTGGGACGCCGTGACCTCACGCAGTCGCGCCAGATCGGCGTGATCCAGCACGCCGATGTTGGTGTGCGGGAGCATTCCCCGCTCCAGCGCTCGCTCGCAGGCCCAGACGACGTAGGAGGTGAAGTCGTCGTGCCCCCAGCCCGTCAGCTGCTCCGCGACGAGCGGGTGAACCTCGGGGCGCTCGCCAGTGAGAACCAGAAGCTCCTTGGCGTTGCGTTTGACCGCCTCGTCGAGCAGCTGCTCAACCCGCTCCGGCGCGTGGATGTGCGCCTGGTGCGTCGCGAAGGCGCAGTACTTGCAGTAGCACTGGCAGGTGCGGGAGAGGGAGAGCGTGTAGTTGCGGGAGAAGGTGACCCGGCGCACGCCGCCCAAGCTACTGCAACCGCCGGGCCAGGCAGGCCCGGCGGTTCACCGCCGCTCTAGGGAGCGGGCTGGGTGGGGTTGTCCGGCTCGGCGCGTTTCTTCACCGGCGGCCGCACGTGCTCCGGCGGTTCCGTCGGCGGCGGACCGCCCGGCTCGAGGACGAAGCGGTAGACGGCGGCGGCGAGCAGCGCGCCGACGATCGGGCCGGCCAGGTAGGGCCAGACGTCGCCCCAGGTGTTGCCGACCAGCGCCGGGCCGAACCAGCGGGCCGGGTTGAAGGAGCCGCCGCTCAGCGGACCGCCGACCATGACGATGAAGCCGAGGGTGGTGCCGATCGCCAGCGGCGCCCACTCCTTGAAGCTCTTCTCGGAGTAGACGGCGGCGAGGATCACGAGGACGAGGCAGAAGGTGCCGATCCCCTCGATGATCGAGCCCGCGAAGGGGCCGCTGAGCAGGCCGCTGACCTGGGCGGCGCCGTAGTGGGTGGCGCGACCCTCGTCGAGCAGCAGGCCCTTGACGAGCAGCGCCCCGAGGACAGCGCCGGAGAACTGGGCCAGCATGTAGATGACGCCGTCGAGCGGGCGGATCCGCCTGATCGCCAGCGCCGCGAGCGTCACCGCGGGGTTGAAGTGACCGCCGCTGACGACGCCGAACATGACGATCAACCCGAACAACAGAAAGGCGTGGACGAGCCCGATTACCGCGAAGTCGGTGCCGAACTGCGCCTGGCTTCCGGTCGACAAGAACAGCACGACAACGCTGCAAACGAAGAAGACCAGCAAAAGCGTGCCGATCAACTCTGCAAGATATGCGGCAAGACCTCGTTCCTGCACTCTCTCCTCCTCGATCCCGTGATCAGGTAAGCGGCCGGCAGTGTACTCATGTTCGCTCGATGAAATAGGTTCCCTCGCCGGATGAGATGGGCTGTCGCGCTGCTGGCGGCCGTCTCCCTGCTCGCCGGCGCCGCCGGCTGTGGCGGAGACGGCGCGGAACCGGGCGCGCCGAGAGGCGCGGTACTCGTGCTCGATTTCACCCCCAGCGCGGTCCATTCCGGGATCTATTCCGCCCGCGAGGAGGGCTTCTACCGCGAGGCCGGCGTCGACCTGGGGATCCGCCAACCGGGCGAATCGACCGACGCGCCGAAGCTGCTCGCCGCGGGGCGCGCCGAGTTCGCGATCCTCGATATCCACGACCTCGGGATCGCCCGCGAGCGCGGTCTCGATCTGGTCGGCCTGCTGCCGATCGTGCAGCGCCCCCTGGCCGCGGTGATCGCCCGCGGCGAGGGACCCGTTCGCCGCCCCCGCGACCTCGAAGGCCACACCGTCGGGGTCACGGGCCTGCCCTCCGACGAAGCCGTGGTCGACTCCGAGGTCAGCGCCGACGGCGGTGACCCCGCGAAGGTCGAGCAGGTGACGATCGGATTCAACGCCGTCTCCTCGCTGGCGGCCGGCAGGGTCGACGCCGCGACCGGCTTCTGGAACGCCGAGGGCGTGGCCCTGCGCCGCCGGCGCGTTCCGATCCGGATCTTCAAAGTCGACGACTACGGCGCCCCCGCCTACCCCGAGCTCGTCCTCACCGCCTCGCGCCGCACGCTCGAAGACGACCCCGACCTCGTCGACGCCGTCGTCGCAGCGACCGAGCGCGGTTACGCCTTCGCCGTCGAGAACCCCGGCGCGGCCCTCGACGACCTGCTCGGCGCTGACCCCGCTCTCGACCGCGCCGAACAGCGAGCCCAGCTCGGCACTCTGCTTCCCGACCTCCACCCCGCCCCTTTCGACCCCGCCGTCCTCCGCGCCTGGGCGGTCTGGGACCTCGAGCACGGCCTGCTGGAGCAGCCACTGAACGTGGAGAGGGCGTTCCGGCTTCCAGATACGCTCTAGCTCGTGAGCCTGGCTGTGGACTTCGAGCGGATCGTCGGCGGGCTGCCGCCGGACTGGACCGACCTCGAGGTCGACCTGCGCATCGACGACGAGAGCCTGTACGTCGACACCGCGGTGGCGCTGAGCGAAGTCAACGCCCAGCCCTACTCGCACGCGGACTGGCATTGGCGCCTCCTGATCGCGCACAGCTTCGGCCATGCCGCTGCCGCGGAGACGGTCATGGGCGTCCTCGGACGGCTCGACGCCGATGGGGTGACGGGCGAGATGCGGGTGGCCGAGGTACGCGAGGGACGAGCCGAGGTCGTGCAGATGTGGGGCCGGCCGGAGAGCGTCCGCGAAGAGTTCCGCCAGCGCCGCTCGCTCTAGTGGCCCGGGTCCTCGCCGTCGCCGATCTGATGCTGGGCAGCAAGGTCGAGGCGACGCTCTCGGCCGCCGGGCACGAGGTGACCGTCTCGCCGGCGCTGCAGGGGGCGCCGCTCGACGGGGTCGATCTCCTCGTCGCCGACCTCGAGATGGAGAGCCCGGAGGGCCTCGCCAGCCTGGGCATCCCGGTGCTCGGCTTCTACTCCCACGTCGAAGTCGACACCAAGCAGGCCGCCGAAGCCGCCGGCGTCGACCTGGTCGTGCCCCGCTCCCGCCTCGCCCGCGAACTGCCGCAACTGGCCGCCCGCCTGCTGAGTTAGCCCTGCGGCGCCCCGCCGAAGTGGCGCTGCAGCTGCCGGTGGCGGTGGCGGAAGACGGCGGCGATCAGCGGCTGCAGCAACCGCCCCGGCAGCGGCAGCCGCAGCTCCCAGGCGAGGCGATCTTCGATCACCGTGCCCTCGCCACCGCCCTGCAGGGTCCGTTCGTGCTCCCAGAGCCGCTGCGAGAGCATCGTCGAGCGCTCGAGGAAGCCACGCTCGGGATCGATCCGCGCCAAGCCGATGTCGTCGTAGTCGAAAGGGATCAGGCCGAAGAGCAGGATCCAGCTCCGGCCCAGCCGCCCCGGTTCCAGCGCCCGCAGGTCGAGGCTCTCGACGCCGCGCGGCACGGTCATCCGCAGCAGCGGCCCCAGCTCGGCGTTGATCCCCTCGGCGCTCATCGCCCGCTCCCAGACCGCCGCCGGCTCGGCCCGCAGGCTCGAAGCAATGCGGAATTCCGCCCGCCGCGCCATCAGCCCTGCCTGGCTTCGCCGGCGGGTGGCAGCAGGTCGGGCCCGGGGATCGGCGTCCCGTGCGGGTCGTGGCTCGGTTCGCCGAGCTTGGCGGCGATCAGCAGCTCCAGGTCCTCGGAGATGTAGTGCTCGAGCACCTCCGCCTCCTCGTGGACGCGGTCGGCCGGCATCCCCAGCGCCTCGGAGAGATAGGCCTCGATCAGCCGGTGATGGCGGATCACCTCCAGCGCCACCTTCTCGCCGGCCGCGGTCAGGCTCACCCCCTTGTAGGGCATGTAGTCGACCAGGCCCAGCCCGGCGAGGCGCTTCAGCATCGAGGTCGCGGTCGCCGGCGTCACCCCCAGCCGCTGCGCCACCTCGCCGTTGAGGACGAGGCCGTCGCGTTCGTGGGAGATCGCGTAGATCGCCTTCGCGTAGTCCTCGATCGCCTCCGTGCTGGGGGCGCGCTTTGCCGGCGCTCCCTCCGCCGCCATCAGACCGCCACCAGGAGCCCGGTCAGGTACATGACGGCGATGCCGACCAGCAGGCCGGCGACCGCGGTGGGGTTGAGCAGCCGCCCTTCCTCGTCGCGCATCGAGGGCGCGATCTGCACGATCACGCGCACGATCGCGCCGACACCGACGCCGAACAGCAGCGCCGCCAGGCTCGGGTTGAAGGCGGAGGCGCCGATCCAGGCGCCGAGGATCGCTGGGGCGCCGGCGATCAGGCCGAGGACGACCAGGCGCGAGAGCGCCGGCCGCTCGCCGCTTCCGTCGGCGCCGCCGCGCAGCGGCGCCACGATCGCCAGCCCCTCGGTGGTGTTGTGGATCGCGAAGCCGACGACCAGGAAGGCGCCCAGCGCCAGCGCCCCCGTCGCATACGAGGAGCCGATCGCCAGCCCCTCGCCGAGGTTGTGCAGGCCGATCCCGATCGCGACCAGAAGCGCCAGGTAGGCGCCGCCGCCGGCAGTCCCACCGGCAGTGCGTTTTCGCCCGGCCAGCCAGGAGTCGACCCCGGCCAACGCCAGGTAAGCGGCGAGGGCGCCGAGGAAGACGAGGCTGGAGCCGCCGAAGGCCGCCGGCGCGCCGGCGGCGATGTCCAGCCCCTCGAGGCCGGCGTCGACCGCGAGGAAGGCGAGCAGGCCGACGGTGAAGGCGATCACGGCGCCGATCCAGCGCCGCCCGAGGCGGCTGAGGAATGGCAGCCAGAGCATCCCCAGGCTGACCGGAATCACGCCGACGTAGATGCCCAGCAGTGCCATCAGCCCGTAGAAGCCGGCGTCGGCCTCCGGCGTCTCCGCCGCGACCGGGATTTCGGCGTCGATCGTGCCGCCGGCGGAGGTGAGGACGAAGATCTCATACGCCTCGCCTTCGATCCACGGGTAGGTGACCTTCAGCGTGGTCGAGTCGAGCCGGCCGATCTCGTTGCCGCCGTCGGCGACGAACGGCGCGTAGGCGTCGTTGACCGCGACCTGGGCGATCTGGACGGCGTCGGGCCCGTCGTTGCGCAGGGTCAGCTCGATCTCGCCCGGGCGCAGCACCGTGCGCTCGACCGTGACTTCCTCCAGCGGCGGGCCGGTGCGGTCGCCAAGCCCCGGGCCGCCGAGCAGGGCGAAGCCGCCGATCGCGACCACGATCAGGGCCAGCGGGATCGCGCCGAGCGCCCAGGCCGGCAGGCCGCCGGCGCCGCGCTCTGCCCGCGCCCCGGCCTCCATCAGGACGGGGTTCCCCCGCCCCAGGGCAGCTTGCAGTAGGCGGCCGCGGCGGCGGCCGAAGTCAGGCGCGAGGGGTCGCCGACGCGGAAGAACCCGGTCCAGCCCAGCTCGGCGAACTCGCTGACGTGGGCGTGGAACATGTAATCGCCGTCGAAGGGGAACTCCAGCTCGAGGATGCTCCGCTGGCCCTGCCCCTGCACGATCGTGTCGGTGAACTCGCTCGGCTGCAACGAGGTCCCGGTCGGGTAGTGCTGGAAGAAGTTGGCGTGGACGTGGAAGGAGTTGAGCGGGTCGTACTCGAGCACGTTGACGAGGTAGATGCGGACGAGCTCCTTGCGCTCGATCCGGATCGGCTCGTCGATGTAGTGGAAGCCGACCGTGTTGACCGCGTAGACCTCGTTGGCGAGGTCGAAGTTGGTGTCGAAGCCGTTCATCACCATCACCAGCTCGTCGGCTTCGGGCCGCCCATCCTTGGGATCGATGATGAAGGCGCCGTAGAGGCCGCGGGAGATGTGGGCGGCGAGCGGGGCGACGTGGCAGTGGTAGAGGTGGAGGCCGAAGGGCGAGGCGTCGAACTCGTAGACGAAGTCTTCGCCGGGGTCGACCTGGCCGCCCCCCTGCTGCTCGCCGATCCCCGGCATCCCGTCCACCGCCGCCCGGTGGACGCCGTGGAAGTGCATCGTGTGCGGGTGTTCGGAGGCGTTGACGAAGCGGATCCGCAGGCTCTCTCCCTCGCGCGCCCGCAGCGTCGGCCCCGGCACGCGGCCGTTGTAAGTCCAGGCCTCGAACTTGACCCCCGGCGCCACTTCGATCTCCTTGTCCTGGGCGACGATCTCGAACTCGCGCAGGATCCGGCCGCTGGCCAGGCGCCGGGTCTTGCCGTAGTCGAAGTCGCGCAGGACCTCGGTCGGGTTGAAGCCGTTGGCGCGGTGGTCGACCGTGCCGCCGGGCGCGAAGGTCGCGTGGATGAAGTCGCCGTGGCCGGCGTGGGCGCCGGCCGCGGGCATCTCGGCCGCACGGGCGTGGTCGGCGCCGTCGCGGTTGCCGAGCAGGCCGAGGCCGACCACCGCGGGCGCGGCGGCCGCGGCGCCGCCGAGCAGGCGGCGCCTACTGAAGCCCTTCTTCTCGGAGGTCGGATCCATCGGCCGCTGATTTTGACACATCTAAAAGCGGATTTCGACTCATCTAAAAATCGTCCGCGGATGGGCGACGGGGATGACCCCTCTCTCGCAACAGCGGGGAGGCTCGTTCGGGGTCATCCCCGTCGCCCATGACAGCCGGTTTCTAGACTGCGAGGGATGAGCAGCGCGGAGACCATCGAGCTGGATGCGCAGTATCGGCAGCTGCGGGAGGAGTGCGGGCTGCTTGATCGGTCCGAGCGAGGCAAGCTGATGGTCAGCGGACCCGATGCGGCGGAGTATCTGCAGGGGCAGTTGACGAATGACGTCGAGTCGCTGGAGCCAGGCGAGGGCCAGTATGCGGCGCTGCTCGATCGCAAGGGGCACATGCAGGGCGACATGCGGGTGCTGCGCGAGCGCACCGACGCGATCCTGCTCGACACCGAGCCCGAGGCGCTGGCGGCAGTGCTGCGCCACCTGACCATGTACTCGGTCGGCCGCGAGGTCGAGGTCGCCGACGTCAGCGCCGAGCGGGCGATCCTCTCGCTGATCGGGCCGCGCAGCGTCGAGATCGCCGGCACCGCCGCGCTGCCCCCCGACGCCTGCGAAACGACCGCCGTGGCCGGGGTCGAGTGCCTGGTTACGGGAACCCGCGAAGGGCTCGACCTGATCTGCCCCGCCGAGCAGGCCGGGCGCCTGCGCGAGGCGCTGCTCGCCGCCGGCGCCGTCGCGGTCGCCCCCGAGGCGGCCGAGATCCTTCGCATCGAGGCCGGCGTGCCCCGCTTCGGTGCCGAGATGGGGACCGAGACGATGCCGGCCGAGGCGGGCATCGTCGAGCGGGCGGTCAGCTTCACCAAGGGCTGCTACATCGGCCAGGAGACGGTCGCCCGCCTCCACTACAAGGGCAGGCCGAACCGCCACCTGCGGGGCCTGCGACTGAGCGCCCCGGCCGCGCCCGGGGCGCCCCTGCGACTCGGCGAGAAGGAGGTCGGCCGCCTCGGCGGCACCGCCGTCTCCCCCGCCTTCGGCCCGGTCGGGCTGGCGGTCCTGCGCCGCGAGGCCGAGCCCGGGGCGGAGCTGGCCGTAGGTGAAGATGGCGTTACGGCTGCGGTCGTCGACTTGCCCTTCGGTTAGATTCCGGCGCGATGGGTCCCGGGAGAGCGAGAGCCGCGGTGGCCGGCGCAATCGGCGCGCTGGCGCTCGCGATGGCCGGCTGCGGCGCCCAGAGCCACACCAACGACCCGCGCCCGCAGGTGGCGCTCCAGGTCAGCGTCACGATCGGTCCCAAGGGGATCGACGTGCAGCCGGCGGCGGTCGGGGTAAACGCGGCCCGCACGCAGCAGATCCCCCAGAACCAGAACCACGCGCAGCCGCCGATCCGCACGAAGGCGCCGGCGACGGTGCGGATCGTCGCCGCCAACCAGACCACCACCGAGACCCGCCTGGAGATCCGCGGCCCGCGCGACGCCAGCTCGGAGCCGATCCCCGGAAACAGCCCCGGCACCCTGCAGACCGACCTTCCGACCGGCACCTACGTGATCGCCGCTCGCGGCATCCCCGGCGCCCGCCCGGGCAAGCTCGTGGTCGGGCCCTACCGCGCCTCCTCGGAGAACGACGTCCTGCTTCCCTGACCCCGCTGGAGGAGGGGCGCGAGCATCTCGCCCGCGCCCCCGGATGAGCTCCGAACCAGTCGACTGGGACTAGCCGACGTCGAGCGGCTGCTGAGCTCCCTCGACTCCGCCGAAGTCCTGGAAACCCCTCAGTGTGTAGTTGCCTGTGAGGGTGATCGGCAGGTGCTGCGTGATCGGGTCGCCACCGCAAGGCACGAACCCGGCGCCGATTGTGCTCCGCGCTGTGAACCTGGCGTTGATTGTCGCGTCCACATCGGGGATCCCGGCGAATGTGTTGTGGTAGATCCCGGCCGGAACGGGGCCCTGCGGCCCGATGTCGTATGTGCATGTCGACACGTTCGCCGCGTGTTGGAACTGATCCAGGTAGACGTGGATTTCGATCTGCTGCCCGACCGGGCAGTTGACCCAGGCATGCATCGTCCCTGTCGTGATCGGTGTTCCTGTCGTGCCCGGTTTGGTGAACCCGACTGTGTAGTCACAGCCGTTCATTGTGATTGTCACCGGTGTCTGCGCCGGGTCCGAGACGCAGTTGTTGTATGTCGGTTGGAATGTGACCGGGTCGGTGGGCCCGAACAGTGTCGCGTCGAGCTTCGAGCCGCATGTGACCTGCTGCAGCGGCCCTTCGCCGATGTCGAGCACCTGGCCGAACGGCTGTTCGCCTGTGACGATCGCCGGGTACTGCGGCGCTGTCAGCGCTCCTGTTTCCGCCTGTGCCGCCGATGCGAGCACCGCGCTCATCGAGAGCACCGCCACGGCAGTCACCCCGAGCAGCTTGAGCTTACGAATCATGATCGTTTCCTTTCTATGGTTGGGTCCCTCTTGGGACGACCCATCCCTAGCGGCACCGCCGTCGTCAATCAAGACTCTCTGATCGGCGCGTGCACCGGCCTGCGGGCCGCGCCTCGTCGCTGCAAGCGGCATTTCACGGCGGCGGTCGCGTCTGGAGCGGTTGCCACCATCGCCGGCGATGAACGTCGTGCTCCTGATCGCCGTCGTCCTGCTCGCCGCGGGGCTCGTCTACCTGCTCGTCTCCCGCCGCGAGGAGCCGGTCGAACAACCCGACTTCGGGGCCGCCGTGCAGGAGGCCGCCTCGCGGGCGGTCGCCGACTCGCTGCCCGGCCTGCTCCAGGCCAACGACGAGGCGCGCAAGCTCGACGCCAAGACCGCCGAGGCGGCGCTGGACAAGCGCCAGGCGGAGATCAAGGCGCTGGCCGAGCGGATCGCCAAGGGCCAGGAGAAGATCGAGGCCGAGGTGCGGCGCCGCGGCGAGACCGACCTGCAGACCCGCACCCTGCTCGAGCAGATGGGCCAGACCGTGGGCAACCTCAACTCCGAGACCGCCGGCCTGAAGAAGGCGCTGCGCCAGCCGCAGACGCGCGGCCAGTGGGGCGAGCTGCAGCTGCGCCGCTGCGTCGAGATCGCCGGCATGACCGAGCACGTCGACTTCGAGCTGCAGCACACGCTGCGCACCGAAGACGGCCGCCTCCGTCCCGACGCCCTCTTCCGGCTGCCGGAAGAGCGCAGCTTCGTCGCCGACTCCAAGGTTCCGCTCGACGCCTTCCTCGACGCCCAGGAGGCCGAGGTCGAGTCGGAGCGGCGGGTGCACCTCGAGCGCCACGCGCGCCAGGCCCGCGAGCACGTGCGCGCGCTCAGCTCGAAGGACTACCAGGGCCAGTTCAAGCCGGGCGAGACGCCGGACCTGGTGATCTGCTTCATCCCCAACGAGCCCGCCCTGCACGCCGCCTTCGGCGCCGATCCCGAACTGTTCGAATACGCGCTGGAGCGCAACGTGCTGCTGGTCAGCCCGACCTCGCTGATCGGGCTGCTGCGGACGATGGAGCTGGGCTGGCGCCAGGAGCGGATGGTCGCCGAGGCGGCCGAGATCGCCGAGGCGGCCGGCACCCTGCACGCGCGCTTCTCGAAGTTCCTCGGCGACTTCGAGAAGGTCGGCAAGGGTCTGACCACGGCCGCCAACGCCTACGACTCGGCGGTCGGCTCGATGGACCGCAGGTTGCTACCGCAGCTGCGCAAGGTGGAGGGCCTCGGCGTCGCGCCGGGCAAGGAGATCGAGCCGCCGGAGCCGGTCGAGATCACGGTCCGCGAGATCACCGCACCAGAGCTGCGCGAGGCCTCGGACGCCGCGTAGCGCCAGCAGCCGAGACTCTTAACTAGAGTTCCTCGCCCGTCACCGAACGACCCGCGGAGGACCCTTTGGCCGTCGACAGCAGCACGATCTCGAACTTGGACGTGGAGCCCGGCACGCTGCCGGAGACGATGGCGGCGTGGGTGATCCGCGAGGAGCGCCAGGGCGAGCCCAAGGACGCCTTCCAGCTCGAGCAGATCGAGGTCCCGGAGCCCGGCGCCTTCGAGGTGATCGTCCGCGTGATGGCCGCCGGCGTCAACTTCAACAACGTCTGGGCCGCCCTGGGCAAGCCGGTCTCGGTCTTCCCCTACGGCGACCACCCCGAGTACGGCCACCACATCGGCGGCTCCGACGCCTCGGGGGTCGTCTGGAAGGTCGGCGAGGGCGTCACCCGCTGGAAGCCCGGCGACGAGGTCGTCGTCCACTGCAACCAGGCCTCCTACGAGGACGTCGAGGTGCACGGGCTCGACCCGCTGGCGGCGCCGAGCCAGAAGATCTGGGGCTACGAGACGACCTGGGGGTCGTTCGCCCAGTTCACCAAGGTGCAGGCCCAGCAGCTCCTCCCCCGTCCCCAGAACCTGAGCTGGGCCGAGGCCTCCTCCTACGGCCTCACCTACTTCACCGCCTACCGGATGCTGATCGACCAGTGCAAGCTGCAGCCGGGCCACAACGTCCTCATCTGGGGCGCCGCCGGCGGCCTCGGCGTCTTCGCGGTGCAGCTCTGCAAGGCGGCCGGCGCGAACGCGGTCGGCGTCGTCTCCTCCGACGAGAAGGGCGAGCTGGTCAAGCAGCTCGGCGCCGTCGACTACATCAACCGCGCCGAGTTCGGCGAGATGATGCGGACTCCGGAGAACCTTGCCGACAAGGCCGCTGACAAGGAGCGCTTCAAGGCGTCGCGCGGCTTCGCCAAGCGGGTCAAAGAGATCCTCGGCGACGCCCCCGACATCGTCTTCGAGCACGTCGGCCAGGCGACCTTCCCGACCTCGGTCTTCGTCGTCAAGCCGTTCGGCAAGGTCGTCATCTGCGGCGCCACCTCGGGCTTCCAGCTCGACTTCGACGTGCGCTACCTGTGGATGCGCCAGAAGCAGATCATCGGCTCCCACTTCGCCAACGCGTATGAGTGCATGCGCGCCAACCAGCTGATGGCAGAGGGCAAGGTGCGGCCGGTGCTCTGGCAGACGATGGACTTCGACGGCGTCCCCGGCGCGCACCAGCTGCTGCACGAAAACAAGCACCTCGGCAAGATCTCGATCCTGGTCGGGGCCTCTGCCGAGGACGAGGGCAAGACCGAGGAGGGCCCGGGCGCGATCCGGGCCGAGGTCGGAGCATGAACAGAGCGCGACGCGAAAGGGGTATCTGATGGAGGTCTGCAGGCTCGACTGGCACATCGCCCCGCTGCGTGCCGACCGCTGGCTCGACCTCTGGGAGCCGGCGGCGGCGAAGATGCCGGCCTACGGCGCCAAGAGCTGGTCGCTGACCCGCTCGATCGACGACCCGCTCGCCTTCCAGCAGACCTCGACCTGGGAGAGCCGCTCGGACTTCGAGCGCTACTGGTTCTCGGAGGAGATCGAGAGTGCCCGCGCGGCGGTCATCGACCTCTACGACCTGCCGCTGCTGCCGGCCTGGCACACGCTCGTCGCCGCCGAGTAGCGCCGGCGCTTCAGCGCCACCTGGTGAACGGCGTCTCGGCCACGGTCCAGCGGAACGTCGCGGGCGTCGGGTCGGCGGCGCCGCCGGGGGCGACGGCGAAGACCTGGAACGCGTGGACCCCTGGCTTCAGATGCCTGTAGATCCGGGGTGACCGGCACGGTTTGAAGTCGTCCTTGCCGAGCCGGCAGTGGAAGCGGGAGCCGGGCTGGCTGGAGCGGAAGGCGAACCTGGCGGCGGTCTCGTGCGTGCGTTTCGGAGGCCGCCTGACGATCCGGGTGCGCGGCGGCCCCGACGGCGCTGGACCGGGCGGGTCCAGGTAGGAGGCGGTGTAGGTCGCGGGCTCCTCGGCGCTGACCGAGTGCACGCGGGGACCGCCGTCCGACCAGCTCCGCCAGGGTTGTGAGAAGCCACCGAAAACGGCGCTCGGCGGCGCCGAGAGGACGACGCTCGATCCTTCGATCGCAACCAGGTCGAAGGGCGCGGGCCCCGCAAGCGGGCCGGCACTCAGGTCGAGCCCGGGCGGGTCGGACTCGATCCGCAGGTCGACCGTGCGCGGGTAGATCGAGACCGCTCTGGTCGCGGCGAGGCCACGCGAGTCGGTCGCGGTGAGGCTGATCTCGAGGTGGGCGGGGTAGTCGTGATCAGGCGCTACGAAGCTGCCGCCATCGACCGCGGGGAAGACCTGAAGCGGATGCGCGTGGCAGGCGACAGGACAGTGATAGAGCCGCGTCTTCCAGTACAGCTCCGCCTCCGCGACCACTCCCCCGGGCTCCTCTTTGTCGGCGGCACCGCCGGAGAAGTCGACCTCCTGTCCCACCGCCCAGCTCTCGCTCGCCGGCGGCTCTTCGATCTGCGGCTGCGGTGGCGTGTCGTAGGGGTAGAGGGTGATCCTGGCGACGCTCGATTTGGCGCCGTCGCTGACCCGGACGGCGACTTCGACGTTGTGTTTCACGGTGAAGGTTTTGGTGATTTTCGAGCCGGCCGAGGTCTCGAAACTGCCGTTGCCGTCGAGGTCCCATTCGAAGCCGAGCGGTTTGCCCTGGGGATGGGACGAGCCGCCGGCATCGAGCTGTGCTTCGAGGTTCCCGGCCGCCCACTCCGGCGTCGCGGTCAGGCTCGCGACCGGCGCGTCGGGGTCGTAGGAGATGCGGTGGATGGTCCCTTCCTCGGTGTCGCCGAAGAGCTTCAGGTAGAAGAGGTTCCCTTCCGGGCCGAGCTCGAGGTCGATGCCCGGATAGAGACCGCCGGAGGACATGAAGGTGGTCGCGGTCAGCGGATCCGGGCGACCGTTGTCGCCCGGGAGCATCACGTAGAAGCAGCCCCGCACCGGGTCGGCGAAGAAGAGCGCGCCGTCGTAGGCAGCCGGAAAGGTCCCGCCCGGGTAGAGGGCCAGCCCGGAGACGGCGGACCCGGTTTCGGGCGAGCAGCCGTCTTCGGGGACGACGCTCTTGCCGTGCCGGTAATAGAAGAAGGGTGGGCTGGCGCCGCTCGGGCCGCCGTCGCCGTAGAGGCCCTGGCAGAGATTCAGGCCCAGGCTGAGGTAGATCGGGTTCGGCCCCGGCCCCTCATAACAGGGCCAGCCGGAGTTGAACGCCGGGCTGGGGACGGCCGCAAAGCGGTCGATCTCCTCGTAGGCGTTCCAGCCGACGTTGGCCAGGTAGACCTGGTCGTGCACCGGGTCGATCGCGAAGCGGAACGGGTTGCGGAACCCGAAGGCGACGATGCGGCGCGCGTTGCGGTCGAGGCTGCCGGACATCGGATTGCCGGCCACCCCTTCGCCGCTGTCGGGGTCGATGCGGATCACGGCGCCGTCGAGCCCGGTCGGGTCGGCGAGCGTGCGAGCGTCCTGCGCACGCAGGGCGCCGCCTTCGGCGCCCGGCGGCGAGAGCGGGCTGCCGGCGGCCCCGGGCGGATCGCCGCACTGGTTCTCCTGCGGCCACCCGAACTGGCCGTAGTCGGGGTCGTTGAAATCGGCGCCGTCGCCGCCGCTCGCGTAGAGGTTGCCGTCGGCGTCGAACTGGAGATCGCCGATCGAGTGCGAGGAGAACTGCTGGCACCAGTCCTCGACCAGGACCTCCTCCGCCGGCTCCCCGGCGCCGTTCTCGACCGCGTGGTTCCCCGCGCCGCCTTCGTCGGCGACGAGGCGCACCAGGCGTCCGCTGACCGGGCACTCGTCGACGTCGGTTTCCGACGGCGGTTTGGGGCATACGTCGCCGCTGTCGTCAGGCTCGCCCCATTTCGGCGCCTGCGCCGCGTCGCCGAGCAGGTGGTCGTAGGTGTAGAGGAGGTAGATGTAGGGGCGCTGGGGGAATTTCGGGTCGAGCGCGAGCGCGAGCAGACCACGGTCGGCAGCGTCGTAGACCTGCGTGCGGAGGTCGGCGAACGTGGTCGGTTTGGTATCCGCAAGACTGTCGTAGACGACCACGCGACCGGTCTTCTCGGCGACGAAGACCCGACCGTCGGGGGAGAACCGCAGCGCCGTCGGTTCCGGCAGCTCGGAGAGGAGGATTTCGTCGCGGAAGCCGCTGGGCAGCTCCGACCCCTGGGCCGCAGCCGGGGCGATCGCCACACAGCAGGCAACGACGGCCATCAGACCAACGACCCCTCTCCTGCTCATCCGGCTAAGCCCGCTCCAGCGGTGCCATCGTCAGGCCGGCGCCGTCGAGCTCGGCCCAGTAGTGCTCGGCGGGCTCGCGCGGACCGCTCCAGACGATCGCCTGACCACTGTTGTGGATCTCCTCGGCGATCCTGTGGCCCTGGTCGAGGCTCACCCCCGGCAGGACCTTGGCCAGCGTCGCCGCGACGTGCTCGAAGGTGTTGTGGTCGTCGTTGCAGACGATCACCCTCCAGTCGCCCCCGAGCCCGGAGCCCGGGCCGGCGCTGCGCGGCCGCTCGATGGTCGACGTCGACATCGCGCCGATTATGCAGCCCGCGCAACACGAGAGGAGACTCGAGAGCTCAAGGAGCCGCCGTCGCCAAGCCGAACAGATGACGGAGAGTGAGTAGACCGCAGGACAGCCGCTTCCCCTACCTCCCCGGGATCGACGCGATGCGGGCGCTCGCCGTCCTGGCCGTCTTTCTCTACCACGCCGGCTTGGGAGCGCGGAAGAGGGGCGGCAGGCGGACGATTTCGTCGCAATCGTGCAGCGGCTCAAGCGGGAAGGCCACCGACCCGATGCCATCGTGATCCAGATGGGAAACAACGGGCCGCTCTACGGCGAGGATATGGAAGCGCTGCGCAAGGCCACGTCGGAGGTCGGCGAGCTGTTCTTGGTCGACGATCACGCTCCGGTCAGCTGGGTCGGCGAGTCCAACCATGCCCTCGCGGAAGCGGCACGCGACTGGCCGCACACGACGCTGATCCACTGGGCCGCACGAGCCGACGGCGATGGCCTCACCTGGGACGGGATCCACCTGACGCCGGCGGGCGCCGGCGTGTACGCGCGACTGGTCGCGAAGACCATCGGCGAAGAGACCCGAGCCGGGGCGACCCGGCCGGCCACTACCATCCCGGCCCGATGACCGGCGACTTCGCCGACGCCTACGACGAGCAGGTCTGGAACGTCTTCGGCTTCTTTGCCTACCGCGTCGCCAGTCGCAGCGACGCGGAGGACCTGACGCAGCAGACGTTCGAGCGGGCACTGCGGGCCTGGTCGCGCTTCGACCCGGAGCGTGCCCCCCTGGGCGTCTGGCTGCTCTCGATCGCCCGCAACCTGCTGGTCGACCACTACCGCCGCAACGGCACCGTCCGGCAACAGCAGCCCCTGGACAGCGTGCCCGAGGAGCAGCTTGGCAGCGAGACTCCCGAGCCCGACCTCGGCATCGACCCCCACCTCGCCGAGGCCCTCGCCGGCCTCTCCCCCCGCGACCGCGAGATCGTCGCCCTCCGCTTCGGCGCCGACCTCACCGGCCCCGAAATCGCCGCCGCCACCGAGCTCAGCCTCGGCAACGTCCAGCAGATCCTCTCCCGCTCCCTGAGGAAGCTGAGAGCCCACCTTGAGAGCCCTGCCAGTAACTGAGGTAAGCAACGACATTGTTTTGTTCTGGTACGGTGCCGGTCGCTCAATCGCAACGGACAGGGGAGGACCGGGAGCGTGAAGGGATTTCAGGGGCGTGTCATCGTGCTTGCTATCGGGGCGCTGGCGTTGGGCATAAGCGCCGCGGGGTGCACCGAAGAGGTTGAAAAAGAACTCGACAAGCTCGAACGCTCCACGACCAACAACCGAGCACTCAACCGTAAGGTCGCAAAGATCCCTCTCGGCACGTCCGTCGACTCCGTCCGGGCAAAGCTCGGCAAGCCCGACAGCTACCAGGTCTCGAAGACCGCGGGCTTGGGGAAGTCGGAGTATCTCTACTACGGCCAGTGGCAGCTGGCCTTCTCGAACGGCAAGCTCGAATCCAAGAACAAGTACTAGGGACGGTCATGCCAGAGGGTGAACTCCAACTAGAGGAAGCCGCGGCGGAGTTCGTCGGCGAGGATCCCGACTGGTACCAGGACCCTGACAACCCCGAAGGCAAGCGCTACTGGGATGGGGAGAAATGGGGCCAGCGCTGGGAGGCGAAACCCGAGCGGCAGCATCCCAAAGGAAAGGCAAACCGCCTTGCGGTAACGGCCCTCATCCTCGCAGGCATCGGGCCTCTTCTTGTCGGCGGGATCCTGGCAACGGTTTTTGGCTACGTCGCCTTGGACGAGATCGACGAGTCCGAAGGTGAGGAACGCGGCAGGGGGATGGCGCAGTGGGCGATTGGCCTCGGCTTCCTGAATATCGCACTCTGGTGTGCCCTCATCGTCCTACTTGTTGCAGTTTTGACGTAGTCACCGTTCCAACGGGAGGAGGGTCATGAGTGGGAGCACTGGGAATATGGATAGCGAGATCGCCAGCGAGACGCCTGCTGGCTGGTACGAGGATGGCGGCAGCTTGCGTTATTGGGATGGCTCCACATGGACCGAACAGCGCGCTCCGAAACCAACGCCCTCGCTCGGCCAACGACAGATCGCTCAGGCAGTCTTGGTTGGCGTGCTCTGTGCCTGGTTCGTGATCTGGCTGCTTGCGCAGATCCAGCCTGACACCTTCTATCTGCCCGTGAAGTTCGTGGTTGAGGACCTACCGGAATTCTAGGAAGACCAATGTCTAAACAGGCAGGGTCTCGCGGGGAGGGTGCCGGTACCCCGAGGCGGGAATGTGCCCCGAAGGGGCGCGATATGCAATCTGATTTCTGCGCGCCATAGGCGCGCAGCATCTCTTGGAGCTGCACCCGAAGGGTGCGCGACTCAATTCCCGCGGAGGGGTATCGGCACCCTCCCTGGGATCGCCCTAACCGAAGGGCGGCTGTCTGAAGTCCCTGATCGCCTTCATCGCGAACGGCATCGCGCTTTCGCCGTTGAAGATCGCCCGCGCCGCGCCCTTCTTGTTCCGGCCGTAGCGCCCGGGAGCGATGCCGGTGAAGATGCCCCGCGGGTTGGCATCGACGCTCAGCGCGTTGCGCCACTGGCCTTTGCGCAGCAGCTGGATCGTCACCTTGCCACCGCTGCTGGAGGGCGTGCGTCCCCAGACCGAAACGCCTTTGCCGGTCGGGTAGGCGACGAAGGGGAAACGGAAGGCGTACATGAGTTCCTTCGGCTGGTCGTGGCCGATTTCAGGACCGCGGAAGTAGAGGCCCGACTGCAGGGTCGACGCGAAGGTGCTGTCCGGGTTGAGGTGCTGATCGCGGAGGCTGTACCAGGAGAAATGGCTGATGCCGGCCCGCCAGGCGACGAAGAGCGCCTCCGCGGCCCAGCGCGTGGCGATCTTCATCACCAGGCCGCCGGGGTCGGGCGGGTTCGAGTCCCAGGAGAACTCGTTGATCCAGAGTGGCGTCCGCTTGTAGATGCCGTTGATGCGACCGGCCCGGTCGGCCGCCCGCAGCAGCGTCGTCAACTTGGCCAGGTCGCCCAGCTGGACGTCGTCTTTGCCCCCTTCGTGAGTGGGACCGCCAGTCGTATACGGATGGATATCGAAGATGTCGAAGCTGACGCCGCCGCCGCAGTTGCCTTTGAGCGGACGTGGTTTCTCGCGCCCTTTCATGCAGAGCAGCTGGCGGGCGAACGCCATCGGTCCGATCGTGTACCGGGGCACCGCGATTGGACCAAGCCCACCGGCGATCACGATGTTCGCGGGATCGACCGACTTCACCGCGGCGTAGAAGGAGTTGATCAGGACGCGGTAGAGCTCGGGCGAGGCGGGCTTGCCGTCGACGTACTGGGGATAGAAGAAGAGGCTGAGGTTCGGCTCGTTCAGGGCCTGCCAGAAGATGACCTTCGGCAGGCCGGCGAACTGACCGCTGTAGCGGCGGGCGGCGGCCTTGGCGAAGACGGCGAGTGCAGCGGGGTCGGGATTGCAGAGATCGCCGGCCGCACCCTCGGGCGGCGCTTTACAGCGCTGGGCCCAGTGCGGCGCCCCGTCGACCTGGAGCACCGGGGTCAACCCCGCCGCGACGGCGTTGGTCACGCCCTTGTCCAGATAGGACCAGTCGTAGTGGGGATCGGCGGGATCTTCGGGCTGCCAGCTCGCCGGCTGCTGGGGAGGTGCGATGTCGCCCCACGGGATCCTCAGCTCGACCTGGCTGGCGCCGGTGGCTCGCGCCTCGCGAAAGGCGGCGGGATCGTAGTCGTCGAAACCCGTGATCCCGGTGACCAACGCCGGCGGCGCGGCGGAAGCCGGCGCCGCGGAGGCCGCGACCAGGAGACATGCCAGCAGGATCGCCCCTACGGATCGACGGACCCCTGCCGGATCGAGGTATGCGCGATTGCGCCTCATGCCTAGAGCAAACACGACCGCTCGCTGTTCTATGCGGTCCGTCGTCTCCGCCGCAAGAAAAAAGCCACTGCCCAGACGATGCTGGCGAGGACGACCAGTGGCAGCAGCAAGCCGGTCCCGCCCGAGGAGGACGAGCCCGTCGCCTGGCCCAGCACCTCGCCGATGCCGGAGGAGCCACCGCCGTCGTCGGCGACCGCGGCGGCACCTGCACCCGAACCGCCACCGGCCGTGGCCGCGTTTCCGCCGCCGCCCTCGACCTGGCCCGAGCCGCCGTCACCCTTGGTCCCGCCACCGCCCTGCGCAGAACCTCCGCCGGTTTCCTCGCCGCCGCCACCCGTGGGCGCAGCGGCTGCGGGCGGCGCGGTCGCGGCGACCACCGCGGCGGCTTCGCGGCCCTGCCTGCCCTTCGAGTCGAGCTTCTTGGCGTTGCCGGCGCCGAGCACGTCGCCCGCAGTGGCCTTGCCCTTGCCCTTCGCCTCGGCGTTGCCGCCGGTGGTCGGGAAGGTCTCGGTGTACTGGTTCGCCGCCGAGTTGCCGGGCGGGACCAGCGACTCCGCGCTCGCCCCCGTGGGGAGCGCGGAGAACACGATCAGGGCCGTCGAGGCGAGCAGGATTCGCGGTGCGTTCACGACCCTCCATACGGATCGCGAGCCCAAAAGCTGACAACGGGCGTGGGTCGGCGTCAGGATTTCGAACGCCCGCGCGTACCTAGGACCGATGGAGGCCGCACAGCCACTGACGCGCTCGGCGCCGCTCGAGTACGCCCGCCGGGTCGACTGGAGCGCCCTGCCCGCCTGGCTGCTCGGCTTCGGCCTGATCGTCTACCTCGGGCTCAAGGGCGGCGGCTACGACCCGCTCGTCCACGACCAGGTCGGGATCGCGGTCTGGTGGATCGTCCTCGCCGGCGTGCTCGTCGGGGCGCTGCCCCGGCAGCGGCTCGGCCCACTCGCCTGGTCGGCGCTGGGCCTGCTGGCGGCGTTCGCGGTCTGGACCGCGCTCAGCCTCGGTTGGACCGAGAGCGCCGAGCAGACCTTCGCCGACCTCGCCCGCGTCGCCACCTACGTCGGCGTCCTCCTCCTCGCCCTGCTCGCCCGCGGCCCCGGCGCCCTACGCCGCACGCTGGCGGCGATGGGCGCCGGCATCGCCGTGGTCGCGATCGTCGGCCTGCTCTCGCGCCTGCACCCCGCCTGGTTCCCGCAGGCGGTCGACACCGCGAGGATCCTCGACGCGCACGACCGACTCGCCTACCCGCTCAACTACTGGAACGGCCTGGCGGCGCTGATCGCGATCGGGCTGCCGCTGCTGCTGCAGCTCGCCGCCGACGTCCGCTCCGTCGCCCTCCGCGCCCTCGCCGCGGCCACCGTCCCGGCGCTGCTGCTGACCGTCTATTTCACGATCTCCCGCGGCGGCATCGGCGCCTCCGTCCTCGCCGTCGCCGTCTACCTCGCCTTCGCCTCCGACCGGCTGCCGAAGCTGCTGACCACGTTCCTCGCCGGGACCGGCGGCGCGATCCTGATCGCCGCCGCGAGCCAGCGCGACGCGCTGCAGGAAGGGCTGCTGAACGCGGCTGCCCACCGGCAGGGCGACGAGATGCTGTGGATGACGATCGTCGTCTGCGCCGGCGTCGGCCTGCTCCAGGCGGGGATCTCCCTGGCGCTGGTCCACGACATGCGGCCCCGCTGGACCCACGTCCCGCGACAGCGCTCGCTCGCCGTCACCGCCGTCGCCGTCGTGGCGCTGCTGGTCGCGCTGGTCGCCGTCGACGCCCCGGGTCGGGTCTCGAACGCGTGGGACGACTTCAAGCAGCCGAACTCGGGCCCGGGCGAAGGTCACGAGCGGCTCGGCAGCGTCGCCGGCGAGAGCCGCTACCAGTTCTGGAGCGCGACGGTGCGCCAGGAGGAGACCAGACCGCTGGCCGGCACCGGCTCCGGCACCTTCGAGTACTGGTGGTCGCGCGACGGCACCAGCGGCGAAACCGTGCAGGACGCGCACTCGCTCTACATGCAGACGCTCGGGGAGCTGGGGATCGTCGGCCTGCTGCTTCTCGCTGCGTTCCTGCTCTCGATCCTGATCGGCGGTGGCACCGCCGTGGTCCGGGCGGGGCCGGCCGCGAGGCCCTGGCTGGCAGCGGCGCTGGCCGGCTGCGTGGCCTTCTGCATCACCGCCGGCTTCGACTGGATGTGGCAGATCCCGGTCCTCCCGGTGGCGCTCTTGCTGCTCGCCTCGCTGCTGGTGACGGCCCGTGACGGGGAGCCCGCGAGCGGGACGAGCGGCTTCGGGTGGCCGTTGCGGATCGCCGGCGCCGGCGTCGCGATCGCCGCGATCGCCGCGATCGCGATCCCGCTCTCGTCCTCCTCGCTGCTGCGCCAGAGCCAGACCGACGCGCGTGAGGGCGACCTCGCGGCGGCGCTGACGGCCGCTCGCAGCGCCCAGAACGCGCAGCCCGACGCCGCCTCACCGCGGATCCAGGAGGCGCTGCTGCTGGAAACGGCGGGTGACCTGCCCGCCGCTACCGCCGCCGCCCGCGCCGCGACCGAGCGCGAGGAGACCAACTGGCGCAACTGGCTGGTGCTCTCGCGGCTGGAGGCCAAGCAGGGTCACGCCGACGCCGCCGTCCGCGCCTACGTCAAGGCGAAATCGCTCAACCCTCGCTCCCCCCTCTTCAACCAGTGACCGCGCCCGATCCAGACAGCATCCGTCGCGACCTGCCGCTCGGCCTCGACCCGGTCGAGGCCGAGCGGGCGGTCGAGGTCGGCCTGCAGCTGAGCGCCGCCCGCCCGCTGCCGGACCCGAACTTCCGCGGCGAGCTGCGCCGGCAGCTGGCCGGCGCCCAGGCGTCCGGCGTCGTGGCGCCGCGACGGGTGCGGGCGCTCGCCGCCTCCTACGCGCTCGCCGGCCTGCTGCTGCTGGCAGTAGCGGGCGTCGGCGTCGCCGGCGGCGGTCCCTTCGCCGCATGAGCCAACCGCCGCGCGAGTGCGACGTCGCGATCGTCGGCGGCGGCATCCTCGGCATGGCCGTGGCGCGAGAGCTGCTCTCCCGGCGCCCCGGCGCGCGCCTCTGCGTGCTCGAGGGCGAGGACCGGATCGGCCGCCACCAGACCGGTCGCTCCAGTGGGGTGATCCACGCCGGCATCTACTACGAACCGGGCTCGCTGAAGGCCCGCCTCTGCGTCGAGGGCGCGGCGGCCCTCTACGCCTACTGCGACGAGCGAGGGATTCCCTACGAGAAATCCGGCAAGCTCGTGCTCGCGGTCGACGAGGGCGAGCTGGGGCGGCTCGACGAGCTCGAGCGGCGCGGCCACGCGAACGCGGTGCCGGACCTGCGCCGGCTCGGCGCCGAGGAGATCGCGGCCGTCGAGCCCCACGCCCGCGGGGTCGCCGCCCTGCACTCGCCGGCGACCGGCGTCGTCGACTTCGTCGCCGTCGCCGAGGCCTACGCCGAGGACGTGCGCGGGGCCGGCGGCACGACCCACATGGGCGCGCGCGTCAGCGGCGCCGCACCCGGCCCGGGACGGATCGAGCTTCGACACAATCAGGGCGCCACGGCGGCCGCCGGCGCGGTCTTCTGCGCCGGCCTCTGGTCCGACCGCCTCGCCGTCGCCTGTGGCGCCCCCGCCGACCCGCGCATCGTCCCCTTCCGCGGCGGCTACCTGCGGCTGCCGGACAGCGCCGCCGACCTCGTCAACGCCAACGTCTACCCGGTCCCCGAGCCCGACCTACCCTTCCTCGGTGCGCACCTGACCCGGACGCTGGCCGGCGACGTGCTGATCGGCCCCAGCGCCCTGATGGCGCCCGCGCGCGACGCCTACAGGCTGAGCAAGGTGCGCCCCCGTGACCTCGGCCAGACCCTCGCCTGGCCCGGCACCTGGCGCCTGATGAGCCGCCACTGGCGCGCCGGCGGGCAGGAGATCAAGCATGCGGTCAGCAGCCGCTCCTTCGTCGCCGCCGCCGCAAAACTCGTGCCTGAGCTGCGCGGCGTCAGGGCCGAAGCCGGCCCGGCCGGGATCAGGGCCCAGGCGCTCGGCCGCGACGGCAAGCTGGTCGACGATTTCGTCGTCCACCGCACCGAGCGGGCGATCCACGTCCGCAACGCCCCCTCCCCCGCCGCCACCTCCTCGCTGGCGCTGGCCCGGCTGATCGTCGACGAGCTCGACGCCGCCGAGTCCTGATCGGGCGACGCCGCCGCGAACAACCCCCACGCTTCCGACTGCCCCGAGAATTAGATTCGGCGGGTGGCGAAGCTGGAGCAGGAGGCCCATCGAATCGCGGCTCAAGCGTTGAGCCAACAGGAGCAGGCGCTGACCGAGCTGCGTGCCCGCACAGGGACGCTCCTGACGGCAGCATCTTTGATCGCCTCGTTCTTGGGCGGACAGGCGCTGGCGAGAGAGGGGCTGAGTGTGTGGATCGTCCTCGCCCTCGTTGCGTTCGGGGTCTCGGTCGTCCTTTGCATTTATGTCCTGCTCCCCAAGGACGGCCTGATTTTCGCCCTCGACGGTCCCGAAACCTACGGCGCGCTTTATGAAATCCGTAACGACGAAGAAGAGATAGACCGGAGATTGGCCTACTGGCTTCAGTCATTTCGAAAGGAAAACCATCCCACGGTCGAACGCCTGACGAAAGCATTCGAGCTCGCGGGATTCGCGCTACTGGCAGAGATCGGCTTATTGGCGTTTGGACTGGCGGTAAGCTGAAGTCGATGAGTGTCTATCCACAGCATTCGGTCTCTGCCGCGCCATCGTCCTCTGCCGGCAAACCACCGCCACCGCCCCCCCCACCACCCCCCGGTGTAGGGATCCCCGAGACTCGCGGTGGCAGTGGGGGCCACCAGAAGTAAGAAGCAGCGCGCCCGCCGCGCCGGGCCTACTTGAAGAGAACGCGGGTGCGGACGGCGACGTCGTCGACGCTGCCGATCACCCCGTTGCCGCCTTTGGCGGCGCCGATCGCAACCGCCGAGGCGCGGCCGCTCAATTCGCCGGCCACTTCGTCTTTGGCTTCCGCCACGAGCGTGCCGCCGGCATAGGCGGAGAGGCGAGACTTGCCGGGTTCCGAGTTCACGGCTCGCAGCCGCAGCGCGTTGGCTTTGTTGACGCCCATCAGCCCTTTGACGTCCTTCTCGATCGCCAGGTACTCGCTGCCTTCGGCGGTGACCTTGACCAGCTGCACCTTGCGCTGCAGGGGGAAGGCGAGGAGCTGGTACTTGGCGCCGCCCCCGGCCCGCAGCTCCAACCCCAGGTAAGCCTTCTTCTGCAGTGCCGGGGGGGTCCCGCTCAGCAGCCGCTCGGTCGCGGAGATCTCCAGGTCGCGCCCGATCACCGGCGTGCGCAGCGAGCAGGCATCGGTCCGTTTCCCGACCGTGATCCGCAGCGCCCCACCGGCGCCGGCACGACCGCAGCTCGCACCCGACAGCTTCACCATCTGCGACCGCTGCGCCTTCGTCTCCATCACGTTGCGGTAAATCCCCACCATCGCCGCCCCAGTGGAGCCGGCAACGACCAGTCCCACGAGCACGGCAACGCCGAATCCAGCTGCAAATCGAGTCTTCATCGCTCGCAACCTAAACACAGCTTCGCGGGAAAGATGCGGGCCGGAGCCTCCTGAACGGCCGATTTCGCCCACCGGCAAAGAGCGCTGTCCATCGTGCCTGAGAGAAGGAGTCGGGTGCCCCTGCCGCAAGCGGCGCTACGTTTTCGCCCACCGCAATCTCCGCATGGTCTCCCGGTACCCAGCGCGAAAACGACAGCGCAGCGGCAGGGGCACCCGACTCCTTCCCCCGCTCCGAAGGTCAGCAAATACCATGTACGACATGCCCAATCACCGACTCCCCGAGCGCGACCGCCCCTGGGTGATGCGCACCTACGCCGGCCACTCCGACGCCAAACGCTCCAACGAGCTCTACCGCGGCAACCTGGCCAAGGGCCAGACGGGGCTCTCGGTCGCCTTCGACCTGCCGACCCAGACCGGCTACGACCCCGATCACGTGCTCGCCCGCGGCGAGGTCGGCAAGGTCGGCGTCTCGGTCGCCCACAAAGGCGACATGCACCAGCTGCTCGACGGCATCCCGCTCGACGAGATGAATACCTCGATGACGATCAACGCCACCGCCGCCTGGCTGCTCGGCCTCTACGTCACCGTCGCGGAGGAGAACGGGGTGAATCGCGACCAGCTGAAGGGCACGACCCAGAACGACATCATCAAGGAGTACCTCTCGCGCGGCACCTACGCCTTCCCGCCCGAGCCCTCGATGCGCCTGATCGCCGACATGGTCGCCTTCACCGTCAACGAGGTCCCGAGCTGGAACCCGACCAACATCTGCAGCTACCACCTGCAGGAGGCG
Source organism: uncultured Thermoleophilia bacterium (assembly GCA_963720455.1). Lineage (GTDB taxonomy): Bacteria > Actinomycetota > Thermoleophilia > Solirubrobacterales > 70-9 > VAYN01. The sequence continues at coordinate 1,351,657 of OY970392.1, forward strand.
GGAGCGACGCCGGTGCAGGAGATCGCCTACGCGCTCTGCACCGGGATCGCCGTGCTCGACGAGGTGAAAGCGCGTGGCCAGGTCGCCGCGGCCGACTTCCCCAAGGTCTTCGGCCGCATCTCCTTCTTCGTCAACGCCGGCATCCGCCTGGTGGAGGAGATCGCGAAGCTGCGGACGATGAGCGCGCTCTGGCAGCAGATCGGCCGCGAGCGCTACGGCGTCAGCGACGAGAAGATGCTGCGCTTCCGCTACGGCGTCCAGGTCAACAGCCTCGGTCTGACCGAGGCCCAGCCGGAGAACAACATCCAGCGGATCGTGCTGGAGGCGCTCGCCGTCACCCTCAGCCGCGACGCCCGCGCTCGCGCGATCCAGCTCCCCGCCTGGAACGAGGCGATGGGGCTTCCGCGCCCCTGGGACCAGCAGTGGAGCCTGCGGATCCAGCAGGTGCTGGCCAACGAGACCGACCTGCTCGAGTACCCCGACGTCTTCGAGGGATCGGTCGTCATGGACGGCCTGGTCGAGGAGCTGACCACCGGCGCCCGGGCCGAGATGACGGTGGTCGAGGAGCACGGCGGCGCCGTCAACGCCGTCCCCTACATGAAGGCGCGCCTGGTCGAGTCCCACCGCGAGCGCGTCGCCCGGATCGAGAGCGGCGAGCAGAAGGTGATCGGACAGAACAGCTTCACCGAGACCGAGGACTCGCCGCTGACGGCGGGCGCCGACGGCGGCATCCTCACCCCCGACCCCGAGGTCGAGCGCGAACGGGTCGAGGCGCTCGAGCAGTGGAAGGCCGAGCGCGACGGGGGCGCCGTCAGCGCCGCCCTCGAGGAGCTCGCCAAGGTCGCCGCCGACGAGAGCCAGAACGTGATGCCGGCGACCATCGCCGCCGCCAAAGCCGGCGCGACGACCGGCGAGTGGGCCGAGGTGCTGCGCGAGGCCTTCGGCGCCTACCGCGGTCCGACCGGCGTCAGCGGCGCCGCCCCGCCGGCCGATCGCGACCAGCTGGAGGCGATCCGCGCCAAGGTCGACGCGGTCTCCGAGCGGATCGGCCACCGGATCAAGATCCTGGTCGGCAAGCCCGGCCTCGACGGCCACTCCAACGGCTCCGAGCAGATCGCCCTGCGCGCCCGCGACGCCGGCATGGAGGTGATCTACCAGGGCATCCGCCTCACCCCGGCCGAGATCGCCGAGTCCGCCCTGCAGGAGGACGTCGACGTGGTCGGCCTCTCGATCCTCTCCGGCTCCCACCTGGAGCTGATCCCGGAGGTGGTGCGGATGCTGCGGGAGGAGGGCGTCGAGGTCCCGGTCGTCGTCGGCGGCATCATCCCCGTCGCCGACGCCAAGCGCCTGCGCGAGGCGGGCGTCGACGGCGTCTACACGCCCAAGGACTTCGACATCAACAAGATCATGGGCGAGATCGTCGAGCTGGTCGGCCAGCGCGCCGGCACCGCCGCCCCCGCCTGAGTCGATTCAAGGGGGAGAACTCACCGCACCCGCCAACTTGAACGCGGGTGCCCACATATACCTTCGACCCCACGGGTCGACTGGTCGTCTTCGACACCGGCTCTCATCTGCACCTGGCTCGACGCCGCCCCTGGCTGCTCGATCACGTCGATGTGATCCTGGCTACTGTCGCCCGGCCGGATTTCCACGAGCTGGACCCATTTGCCGGTCGGGAGCGCTTCTATCGACAGCACCTCGACCTTCGAAGGTGGCTGCGGGTAGTCGTAGACTTCAACGAAAGCCCTGCCTGGGTCGTCACGGCGATAGTCGAACGTCCCGACCCGAGGAGATAGCAATGGCCATCACCGTCGCCGACATCCGCTTCGAGTACCACGACTACGACGAGCGTGGCGACACGCTCTTCCTCGGAGTCCGCGGCCCCAGCGATCACCCACCTGACGACAGTTACAAAACGCCCGAGGGCCATTTCGTCGAACTCGACGAGACCGGCTCGGTAGCCGCGATCGAGTTGATGAATCCGCGTTGGCTGCTGGAGCGCGACGGTGAATTGCCGATCACGCTGCGAGAACGGCCCACGGTGAAGTGCTCGCGTGAGCTGGCAAAGGCACTTGCCTAGACGCTTGCCCACGCGGTCGCCGGTCGCCGGACGCCGAGAGCACGACAGCGCGACAATGACGGGATGACCGAGCTGAACGGGGACCGGGCGGCCTGGCTGCGTTGCTATCGCTGCTGGTCGCAGAGCCTCGAGATCCAGATCCACTACGACGCGATCCGCCGCGTCGATCCCGACACGGGCATCCTCGCCGAAGGGGTCGACGAGGTGCAGGAATCGGTCGTGCAGTGCCTCGACTGCATGCACGACCAGCCGCACCTGACCTTCCAGGACGACCGCGTCGTGCCGATCGAGGATCGCTGGCAACGGATGGTCGCCGGCACCCCCTGGGTCGCCTCCTGCACGGTCACCGTCGACCAGGACCGGGTCGAGACCTGCTCCGGCCCGGAGGCGATCGAGTTCCTCACCTACGGCGCCTTCGGCGACGCCGGCGTGCGCGAGTTCTTCACCCACGTCCGCTTTCACAAGCACGACGACGAGCAGATCGTCGTCCACCTTCTGGTCGAGCTCTACGCGCGCTCGGCCCAGGAGGCGACCGAGGTGCTCGAAGACGCCGCCCACGGCCAGCTCGAGATCACCTCGCTGGCGGAGGAGTCGCGGCCGCCGGCGCACGCCTCGGACGAGGCGCACTGAAGTGATCCGGCCGGCGCCGGCCGGCGTTTCTGCCTAGCACGACGTTCTCACTTCGACAACCCGGCATCGAACATATGTCCGCTAAGCTCGTGCGGATCGGCTGCGCAGGCGGTATCGCCGAGTCTGACGTCGGATTTTTTTTACCGATGCGAGTTCGACTCTGGAGATCTGGGGTCAATCGGACTATTTTTCAAGGAGCGTGCGCAGAAACTTTCAGTGTGTGCGAACGCCTAAAGAAACGTGCCGACGGCACGATAAGAGACAAGTCCGGATAGCGCGAGTCATAAGCCGCGCCGAGTCAAGCTTTGAGTCCATCCTTCCTGTCAAAAGCCAAAAACCCCCAGCCTGACCGCCACCCACCGGAAGTCTCGATGGAGAACCCGACCGCCACCCACTCGGAATCCGATCCGTCACTCGCACTCGATCAGGCGCGGGACGAGCGGCGCTCGGAGGCGAGGAGCCGGGCGCGGCGCCGGGGTGCGGTGCTGGCGAGGATGCTCTACTCGGGCGACGCGTTGGCGGCGCTGCTCGCCTCCGCCGTCGCGGTGGCGCTGCTCGCCAGCTTCTCCACCGCCGGGCTCACCTTCGTCCTCTGCGCCGGCCTGCTCTGGCCGTTTGCCGCCTTCAGCATCGGTCTCTACCGCAGCGATCAGCTCGCGACCTGGGCCTCCGCGGTCTCCGAGATCCCCCGTGGCTTCGTCGCCGTGATGCTGATCACCTGGCCCCTCTTCGGAGTCGCCTCGCTGGTCGGGCTGAACGAGGCCGTCGCCCTCACCTTCCTCACGGTCGCCGCCACCGCCACCTTCGCCGGCTGCGCCCGCGCGATCGTCCGCGCCGGCCTGCACCGGGCGCCCGACCTGCGCCAGCGCACCCTGATCCTCGGCTCCGGGATCGTCGCCGGCCAGGTCGTCAAGAAGCTGCACAACAACGTCCAGTTCGGCCTGGTCCCGGTCGGCATCGTCGACGACGAGGTGCACGACATCGGCACCCCGGACCTGCCCTGGCTCGGCCGCTTCAAGGACCTCGACGCGATCATCGAGGCGCAGAACATCGACCGCGTGATCATCGCCTTCTCGCGGGCCAGCCACGAGGAGCTGCTGGAGTCGATCCGCGCCTGCCGCGACGCCGGCGTCGCGATCGACGTCGTCCCCCGCCTCTTCGAGTTCCTCGACGGGGTCCGCGCCCTCGACCAGGTCGGCGGCCTGCCGCTGCTCTCGATCGGCGCGCCGATGCTGACCTCGGCTTCGATGGCGGCCAAGCGCTGCCTCGACGTCCTCGGCAGCGCCACCCTGCTGACCCTGCTCTCGCCGCTGATGCTGGCGATGGCGATCGCGATCAAGCTCGAGTCGCGCGGCCCGGTCTTCTTCCGCCAGCCCCGGGCCGGCCGTGGCAACACCAGCTTCCAGCTGATCAAGTTCCGTTCGATGTACGTCGACGCCGAGCAGCGCAAGAGGGAGTTCGAGGACATGAACGAGGCCGGCGACGGCGTCATGTTCAAGATCCGCGAGGACCCGCGGGTGACCCGCATCGGTCGCACCATGCGCCGCTTCTCGCTCGACGAGCTGCCGCAGCTGTTCAACGTGCTGAAGGGCGAGATGAGCCTGGTCGGGCCGCGGCCCTTGATCTTCCCGGAGACGGCGGCGCTGGACGAGAACTGGCACCTGCGCCGGCTCGAGCTGCGCCCGGGGCTGACCGGCCCCTGGCAGGTCTACGGCCGCTCCCAGAGCCCCTTCCAGGAGATGGTCCGCTTCGATTACCAGTACGTGGCCGGCTGGTCGCTCGCGCGCGACATCGAGATCCTGCTTGCGACCATCCCCGCCGTCATGTCGGGGCGTGGCGCCTACTAGCGGCATCTCCCTCGCGCTCGCCCACGACTACCTGCTGACGATGCGGGGGGCAGAGCGGACCTTCGCCGAGATGGCGGCCTGCTGGCCGGCGGCGCCGATCTACACGCTCCTCTACGACAAGGCGGCCGTGGCCGATGGGTTCGCGGGGCGAGAGGTGCGTACCTCCGGCCTGCAACGCCTCGGCGCCAACCAGCGCAGCTTCCGCTACCTGCTGCCCTTCTTTCCCGGTGCGGCGGAGCGGCTCCCGGTCGGCGACTACGACGTCCTCGTCTCCAGCAGCAGCGCCTTCGCCCACGGCCTGCGGCCGGGTGCCGGCGCTCTCCACGTCTGTTACTGCCACAGCCCCTTCCGCTACGCCTGGTTCGAGAGCGAGCGGGCGCTGGAAGAGACGCCGAGCCTGGGCCGGCCGCTGATGCGGCGGACGCTGAAGCGAATCCGCGACTGGGATCTCGAGGCCGCCGGGCGGGTCAGCCGCTACGTCGCCAACGCCCGCATCACCCAGCAGCGGATCGAGCAGCTCTACGGGGTCGAGGCCGAGATCGTCCACCCCCCGGTCGCCGTCGAACGGTTCTCGATCGGCCGGCCCGAGGACTTCCTGCTCTTCGTCGGCCAGATCGTCCCCCACAAGCGGGTCGAGGTGGCGCTGAAGGCGGCTCGCCTGGCCAAGAAGCCGATCAAGGTGGTCGGCGAGGGACCCGACCTGCCGCGCCTGCGGGAGCTCTACGGCGGCCCCGACGTCGAGTTCCTCGGCAACGTCTCCGACAGCCGCCTGACCGATTTGTATGCTCGCTGCATCGCGCTGGTCGTGCCCAACATCGAGGAGTTCGGGATCGCCGCCGTCGAGGCGCAGGCCGCCGGGCGGCCGGTCGTCGCGGTCAATCGCGGTGGCGTTCGCGAGACCGTCGTCGACGGCGTCACCGGCGCCCTGGTCGACGGTGAGGACGCGGCGGCGCTGGCCGCACCGCTGTACGACCTCAACTTCGAGAGCTTCGACCCGCGGGTGATCCGCGGCCACGCCGAGCGCTTCAGCGCCGCTTCCTTCCGCCGGCGGTTCAAGGCCCTGGTCGACCGCTACGTCGGCGAACGCGAAGGCGTCCCCACCGAGGCCGTCGGTTGAGCGACCTGACCCTGATCACCGGTGGCGCCGGCTACGTGGGCGCCGAAGTCGCCACGGCACTGCTCGACGCCGGCCGCGAGGTGAGGGTGCTGGACTCCCTGCTCCACGGCCAGGACGAGATCGCCGAGATGCTGAGGGAGCGGGGCGCCGACATCCGCATCGCCGACATCCGCGACGAGGCGGCGCGCCGTGGCGCCGTCGAGGGCGCCGGCGCGATCGTCCACCTCGCCGCGATCGTCGGCGACCCGGCCTGCGCGCGCGATCCGGAGCTGGCCCGCGAGACCAACGTCGAGGCGACGCGGGCGCTGATCGCCGACGCCGCCGCGGCCGGGGTCGCGCACCTGATCTTCGCCTCGACCTGCTCCAACTACGGGCGCATGGCCGATCCCGAGACGCCGGTCGACGAGGAGGCGCCGCTGGCGCCGGTCTCGCTCTACGCGGAACAGAAGGTGGAGATCGAGAAGATGCTGCTCGAGAACGGCAGCGGGCCGACGGCGCCGACCTGCCTGCGCTTCGCCACCGTCTACGGCGCAGCGCCGCGGATGCGGTTCGACCTGACCGTCAACGAGTTCACCCGCGAACTCTGGGCCGACCGCGACCTCGAAGTCTTCGGCGAGCAGTTCTGGCGCCCCTACGTGCACGTCCGCGACGCCGCTCGGGGCATCCTCACCGTGCTGGAGGCGGGGCCCGACGAGGTCGGCGGCGACGTCTTCAACGTCGGCCACAGCGACGAGAACTACCGCAAGCTCGACCTGGTCGAAGTGATCACGGCCGAGATCCCGCGCGGCAACGTCAGCTACGTCCACCGCGACGAGGATCCCCGCGACTACAAGGTCTCCTTCGCCAAGATCCACCAGCGGCTCGGCTTCGAACCGCAGATGCGGGTTCCCGACGGCGTCCGCGAGATCGCCGGAGGCCTGGACGCCGAGGCCTTCGGCGACCCGTTCGACACGCGGCACCGCAACACGCCCTAAAAGGGCCTGGCGAAACCCGGGTGCGCCTGGCCGCAGTGGACCTCGCACGCCTGTTTGCAGGCGTCAACGGCCCGTCTAGTACATCCGTCCAGCCTGCTGGCCAACGTCCACGGAGGTCGCCTCGCCGCCCGATGACGGGACGGCATGCGGTTTCCGGCCCACACCCTCCGAGCCCTCCTTCTCGCGCTCGCCGTCGCCTGCCTCTTCGGCGCCGGCAGCGCCGCGGCCGCCAGCCCCCGCGCCGGCGTCGCCGGCTCGGTCTCGGTTGCGGGTCCGGAGGGGAAGGCGGCAGCCTGCACCAAGCGGATCTCCCGCCTGGTCTCCTCCTCGCGAGGCCGCAGGAACCCCACCGCCGCTCGCAGGGCTCGTCGCACCGCGACGAAGCTGCGCCGGCGCTGTGCTGCCAAACGCAAGCGCGCCACCGCCGCCGCGCTGACCACCCAGGCGCCCGGGAGCCTCGTGGTCGGCATCGACGGCGGCCACGGCGGCTGGAGCGACAGCGAAATCGAACAGCGCGAGGAACTGGGCGCCGCGGTCACCCGCCACGAGTGGGACCCCTCGGAGCCGGTCGACGAGCAGGAGGACGTAGTCGAAACCGCCGCCGGCGAGATCCACACCCGCCTGCACGCGCTGCTGGGTGGGAACGACCTCGGCGAGCCCAACCACTACCGCGAATTCGTCGTCGCCTTCATCCGCCGCTACGGCAGCGGCGGCAGCTTCTGGGCGGAGCATCCTGAGCTGGACGAGTCGCGCTACGCGATCACCACCGTCGAGCTCGGCAACGAGCCCTACTTCGGCGAGATGTCGCCGCAGGAGTACGCGTCGACGGTGCGGCCGGTCCTGGAAGAAATCCAGCGCCTGCAGCTGCCGGTGCGGGTGGTCCTGCCCAGCCGCGTCTACGGCAAGGACACCACCTGGATCGACCGGCTCTACGAGCTCATTCCCAACCTCAACTCGCTCTTCTATGCCTTCGCCGACCACCCCTACTGGTACGGGCACGACCCGGCCGAGCTGAGCGCCGCGGGGCCGTTCGGGCGGATCGAGACGCTGCGCAAGCGAATGAACGAACTGGGCGCCGATGCGAAGCCGATCTTCATTACCGAGTACGGCGAGTCGACCGCCGACTGCGGAGAAGAGTGCATCAGCGAGGCGGTCCAGGCCCAGCACCTGAAGCAGATGCTCGACGCGATCCTCACCCGTCCCGATTGGGGGGTGAAGATGCTCTCGGTCTTCCAGCTCCGCGACCGCGGCACCAGCAGCGGCGACCGTGAGCTCCAGTTCGGGCTGCTGCGACAGGACGGCTCGGAGAAGCCGTCCTACCCGGTCGTCTTCGACGCGATTCAGAGCTACCGCGGCTAGGGCGCAGACCGTCCAGCCCCGCGCTGGACATGCGTCCAATTGCAGGGGAATCTCAAACGGGTTGCGCCGGCACCTCCGATCAACGCGCAATGAAGATCGCCCGCGCCGCCGTCCTCGCCATTGCCCTCACCGCCCTCGTCCCGGTCGCCGCGCCGTCCACCGCGGCCGCCAAGGAGGCCGCCGGCACCTCCACCAAGCGCGTCGCCGACGTCTGCGCCAAGCGCGCGCCGCGCAGCTCGGCGTCGTGGCGGCGCTGCGTCGCGACCCTCGCGCGCTCGGCCACCCGCACCCGCGACACCACCGCCCCCACGGTCAGCTGGAAGGCCCCCACCGCCGGGGCCACGGTCAGCGGCAAGATCCAGGGCTCTGCCTGCGAGGTGAGTGCCGGCGACAACCGCGGCGTCACCAAGGTCGTGATCAAGGTCGACGGGGCGACCCTCAACACCGAGAGCGACGCGCCCTGGAACTGCAGCTTCGACTCGACCAAAGTCAGCGACGGCTCGCACACCCTGAGCGCGACGGCCTACGACGCGGCCGGCAACTCGCGCTCCACCGCGCTCACCGTCACCGTCGCCAACAAAGCGGCAGCGGCTCCCGCCCCGGCGCCTGCTCCCACTCCGACCCCCGCGCCCGCGCCCAGCCCCACCCCGACCGGCGACACGACCCCGCCCAGCGTCAACTGGAAGGTGCCGACCGCCGGGGCCACGGTCAGCGGCAAGATCCAGGGCTCTGCCTGCGAGGCGAACGTGAGCGACGACGGCGCGATCGAAAAGGTCGTGATGAAGGTCGACGGCACCACCCTCAACACAGAGAGCGACGCGCCCTGGAACTGCAGCTTCGACTCGACCAAAGTCAGCGACGGCCCGCACACGATCACGGCGACCGCTTATGACGCCGCCGGGAACTCGCGTTCAGCGGCCACCGCGGTGAACGTCTCCAACGCACCGGCACCGGCACCAGCACCAGCCCCCGCGCCCGAACCCAGCCCAAGTCCGGCGCCGCCCCCGAGCCCCGAAAGCGGCTCGCTGGTGATCGGCATCGACGGCGGCCACGGCTCCTGGTCGAGCACCGAAACGACCTATCGGGCCCAGCTCGGCGCCGCGGTCACCCGCCACGAGTGGGACCCGAGCGAGCCCGTCGACCACCAGGACGCCCTCGTCCTCAAGGCCGCCGCCCAGGCCCACACCCGCATCCACGCCCTGCTCGGCGGCAACGAACTCGGCAGCGCTACGAGCTACCGCGAATTCGTGATCGCCTTCATCCACCGCTACGGCAGCGGCGGCAGCTTCTGGGACCTGCACCCCGAGCTCGACGAAGCGAGCTACGCGATCACCACCGTCGAGCTCGGCAACGAGCCCTACTTCGACGTCTCCGCCGCCTCCTACGCCGACACCGTGCGGCCGGCGCTGGAAGCGATCAAGGTCCAGGGCCTGCCGGTCAAGGTGGTCCTGCCCCAGCGCGTCTACGGCACCGACACCAGCTGGATGGACACGCTCTATGCCCGCATCCCCAACCTCAACAGCCTCTTCTACGCCTTCGCCGAACACCCCTACTGGTACGCGCACGACCCGGCCCAGGTGAGCGCCGCGGGGCCGTTCGGGCGGATCGACGTGGTCCGCAAACGGATGAACGAAAAGGGCGCCGCCGACAAGCCGATCTACCTGACCGAGTACGGCGAGTCGACCGCCGACTGCGGCAGCGAGTGCGTCTCAGAGGCGGTCCAGGCCGAACACCTGCAGAAGATGCTGAACGCCGCCATCACCCGCACCTCCTGGGACGTCGAGATGGTCTCGGTCTTCCAGCTGCTCGACCGCGGCACCAGCAGCAGCGACCGCGAGCTCCAGTTCGGCCTCCTGCGCCAGAACGGCACCCAGAAGCCCTCCTACTCGATCGTGCGCGGGCTGATGCAGACCTACCGCGGTTAGCTCGAGCGCCGAGCGGCCACTTCCCGAGCCCGCAGGAATGCGGGCTCTTTGATTCCGCTTCCAGCCACTTGCAGGGCCGATTGGGTGCTTCCGATCCCCCTCGCCCCCGAAAACGAGATACACGCGCCGGTCCCTTGCCCGTCGGCTAATGAGAAGGGAACAAGTCGAGCTCGACTGCTACCGGCAGGCGGGCAGCAAGGGAGGTAGAAGATGTTCAAGAAAACGATCGTGCTCGCCATGGCCGTCGGGACGGTTGCGGCCTTTGCGTCGCCCACGTCGGCATCAGCTGTCTGGGGGCACAAATCAACAGCCATCCAACAAAGCGCCACAATCGGCCTCACAGGCACTCTCAAATTCACTTCTGAATCGGGCGGCGTCGTCGAATGCCAAGTTACATATGGCATCGTGCTGGAACCCGGATCGACAGGCAAAGTGGAGTCGCTTGGTCTCGACAACAAAGGCACCGCAACAGACAAGTGCAAAACCGGCGGCAATCTTTCGAAATGCCAAGTCCATGAATTCCAACCGACAGAACTGCCCTGGACGGTTCACCTGAGCTCGTTTGACACGATCCGAATCGAAGCTGGCGAAATTCACGTTTCGATCACAGGAAGCGAATGCCCCATCACCAAATTCACCACTACACCGGGGTCGGTCTTTGCGACAACCTCTACCCCGCATGTGATAGGCGGCACCTTGACCCTGAGCGGGAACCTTCAACAGGATGTCTTTGCCGGCGGCAAAGCTGCAGTTACCGTCGGCGGGAGCTTGACGGTCGAGGCTCCTAACTCCGGAACATACGAACTCCTGGGAGAACCTCCCGCCTGGCGGCACGCAGGCTTGCCCCTCGAAAAAAACGTTGCAATCGGTTTCACAGGCTCCCTCAAATACTCCAGCGGAGTGCTGGGTAGCATCGAATGTCAAATCACAGCTGGAGTCCAACTGACGCCTGGATCGACAGGCGTAGTCGAAACGTTCGCAACCGACAACGGGACGGCGACAGAACGGTGCAAAACCGGCGGCGCACTGGCAGCCTGCCAAGTCCACAGCCTCCAAGCGACAGGACTCCCGTGGACCATCCACGCAGGTACGACATCAACGTTCACGGCCGCCACGGGGGAAGTGCACACAACGATGACAGGCGGCTTTTGCCCGATATCGACCCTCATTAGCACACCAGCCCATATCAAATTCACTCCTGACAACTCAACGGCGATCGGCAAAGTGCTGGCGAGCGGATCCGTGGGTACGGATTCCGCATTGGGCGCTTTGCCCTTGACCTTGTCCGGGGAACTGGCTGTGGAGGGCCCCAACGCCGGCACATACGGCATCTCCTAGGGGCGTCTCGCCACCGCGGAGAAGCATCGACTGGGGCGCCTCCGGGGGCGCCCCAGTCCAACGGTCTCCGTGCGAGCCAGGGGCTGCTTAGCCAGAAGCTCAGCGGGTAGCCGGTTGACAAGATCCGCGGTCCACGCAAGGCTGATGGACGAACGTATGAGCTTTCCCGGTCACCCATTGAAGGCGGTTCTGCTCGCGGTCGTCGCGCTGGCGGCGGCGATGAGCGGGTTTTCGCTGGCTTCTTCGGACCGGAATGCGAGCATCAGCGCCGAATCGCGGCGCGTGGCGCTGGCCGAGGCGCGCGCCGCGAACGGTAGTCGCCAGCCCCATGGCGCCATCAGCCGGGCCAGGGCGGCGGGTGCGAAGCGCAAGCCCGGGGCCGGCGCCAAGGCGCCCACCGGAGCGCCCGGGCTCGTCACCAGCGCCCCTGCCGCTCCCGAGGCCCCCGCCGCCGGCCCGGCCGAGGCGGTGCCCGAGACGCCCGGGTCGGCGCCCGAGAGCCCGGCTCCCGCCCCGGTCGCCGCCGAACCCGAACCGCCGGCCGCGCCGCTGCCGCCCGCGGCGCCGGAAGAAGCGCCCGCGCCGGAATCGCCGGCCACGCCGATCCCCTCCCCCGAAACCAGCCCGCCGCCGACTCAGCCCCCGCCCAAAACCTCCACCCCCGACATCGACCCGGGGGTCCCGCTCGAACCGGCACCGTCACCATCGCCCGCCGGCTCACTGGTGCTCGGCGTCGACGGCGGTTACGCCGGCTGGACGTCATCCGAAGTCAAACAGCGCACCGCGCTCGGCGCCGCCGTCACCCGCCACGAGTGGGACATCTCGAACCCGGTCGCGAGCGAGGAAGATCAGGTGCTGGCCGCGGCAACCGAAATCCACACCCGCGTCCTCGCCCTGCTTGGCGGCAACGACATCGGCGAAGCCGCCCACTACCGCGACTGGGTCGTCGCCTTCGTCCGCTACTACGGTCCCGGGGGGACGTTCTGGGCCGAGCACCCCCAGCTCGATGCCTCGCGCTACGCGATCAACACGATCGAGCTCGGCAACGAGCCCTACTTCGGGGAGATGTCGCCCGAGGAATACGCCGACGCCGTGCTCCCCGCCCTGGAGCGGATCGACGAACTCGACCTGCCGGTGAAGGTGCTGCTGCCGGTCTACCTCCACGGCGACAACCTCTCCTGGCTGGACACCCTCTACGAACGCATCCCCAACCTCAACTCGCTCTACCACGCGCTCGCCTTCCATCCGTACTGGTACGGGCACGATCCGGCTGCCGCCGGCGACGGCGGGCCGCTCGAGCGGCTCGTGACCCTGCGCGAGCGGATGGACGAGCTGGGGGCGGACGCGAAGCCGATCTACCTGACCGAGTACGGCGAGTCGACCGCCGACTGCGGAGAAGAGTGCGTCAGCGAGGCGGAGCAGGCCGCACACCTCTCGACGATGATCGAGGCGATCGTCTCGCACCCGGTCTGGAAGGTCGGGATGCTCTCCGTCTTCCAGCTGATCGACCGCGGCACCGGCAGCAGCGACCGCGAGCTCCAGTTCGGCCTGCTGCGCCAGGACGGGACGCCGAAGCCGGCCTACCCGATCGTCCGCGCGGCGATGCAGCTCTACCGCTGAGAGTCGGTTCTAAAGGACGGCTCCGCGAGCGTCGATCCAGGTCCGGCACCCGCCCTATACTCGCCGCGCCGCCCTCCCACCGGCCGGCCCCGCCAGATGCGGACCGCCATCGCCACCTCATTCACGCCAACCCTCGACTCGGGCCGCGCGCGGCGCACCTACGGCATCGTGCGGGCGCTCGCGGCCGCCGGCCCGGTCGACCTGGTCTACGGGGCCTTCGGCGCCGACCGCCCCGACCCCGCCTACGCGGAGATCCCCGGCCTGCGTCTACACCGGGTCGAGCGGCCGGGAACCGCAACGCGCATGCCCGCCTACCTGCGCGCGCGCCTGCGCGGGGTGCCGGATGACTTCGCCCGCGGCATCTGGCCCGCCGTCGCCTCCCGCACGGCGGAGCTGGCGGCGGAGGACTCGACGCGGGTGATCGCCGAGGGACCCGTGGCCGCCGCCGCCCTGCTGCCGCTGGCGGCGCGTCGCCCGGCGATCTACGACGCCCACAACCTCGAGTCCGCCTTCCGCCACCGGCTCGACGAAGCGGGGATGTCCCTGGCGGCACTGGAGCGGTTCGAGCGGCTGCTGCTGGAGCGGTTCACGGAGAGCTGGATGGTCTCGCCGGCCGACATCGAGGGAGCCGCGGCGCTGGCCCCCGGGGCCCGGCTTCGGCTCGTCCCCAACGTCGTCGACGTCGCCGCGATCGAGCCGGTCCCCCCCGCGAGGGCCAGCGGAGCGTGCTCTTCGTCGCCGACCTCTCCTACGAGCCGAACCGGGGGGCGCTCAGCTTCCTGCTCGAGGAGGCGATGCCGAGCCTCTGGGAACGGGCGGGCGACGTCCGCCTGGTGGTCGCCGGCAAGGGCAGCGAGGAGATCCGGCCTGCAGACGCCCGGGTCAAGGCCAGCGGCTTCGTGCCCGATCTGCGCGACCTCTACCTGGCTGCGGGCTGCGTCGCGGTGCCGTTGCTGGAGGGAGGCGGCTCGCCGCTGAAGTTCGTCGAGGCGCTCGCCTACGGAGTGCCGGTCGCCGCCACGCCGCTGGCCGCGGCTGGGTTGGAGGTCCGCGCCGGCGAGCACTACGCGGAGGGGGCCGGCAACGGCGAACCGTTCGCACGGGCGCTCGAGACCGCCCTCGACCCGGCGCGGGGAAATCCGCTGGCGGCGGCCGGCCGCGAGCTGGCCGAGCGCGAGTACTCGATCGAGGCGCTGGAGCGGCGCCTGGCCGCGTGAAGATCGTCTCGGTGATGACCGGCGCCGCCCCCGGGGGCGCCGAGTTCGCGGCCGTCGAGCTGCTCGATGCGATGATCGAGCGCGGCCACGAGGCCGTGATGCTGAGCGACTCCGCCGGGATCGGCCGTGAGACGCGGGTCGAGGTGCACCAGTTGGAGCTGGGCCCGAAGCTGTCCGGCCGCACCTGGCCGGGCCTCGCCCTCCGCCGACGCTCACTGGGAGGCCGGTTCCGGCGGGCCCTGGAAGCCGAGTCCCCCTACGACCTCCTCCTCCTCCACTACAAGAAGGAGCAGCTGCTGGCGCCGGCGCTGCCCGAGCCGCTCCAGCCCCAGGTCGCCTGGTGCGAGTGGGGACCGGTGCCGCGGCAGATGCGCCGGGGGCCGGGGCGCTGGGCCTACGCGCGTGCCGCGCGCGGGGCCGGACCGGTACTGGCGATCTCCGAGGGCACGCGCCGCTCGGTGATCGACGCCGGCGTCGCAGAGGCGAAGGTCACGGTGCTGCCGAACGCGATGCGCACCGAGGAGATCCGCTTCAGCGCCGCGGGACGGGCCCGCGTACGGGCCGAGCTCGGCATCCCCACCGACGCCTTCACCGTCGGCTGCATCTCCCGCTTCCACCCGAAGAAGCGCAACGACGTCCTCATCGACGCGGTCGGCATGCTCGGCGATGGGACCCACCTGATCCTCGCCGGCTCGGGCGAGACCGAGGCCGAGCTGCGCGAGCGCGCGGCCCCGCTCGGCGGACGCGCCCACTTCCTCTCCACCCCCGGGGCCGAGGTCGGCGACGTCCTCTCCGCCTTCGACGTCTCCGTCTTCTGCCCGAGCCCGGCCGAGGGCCAGCCGCGGGCGGTGATCCTCGGCATGCTCGCCGAGCGCCCCTGCGTCTCGACCGGGGCCGAGGGCGTGGTCGGCCTGATCGAGCAGGAGTTCGGGACGATCGTCTCGCCCGAGAACGAGCCCGAGGCGGTCGCGGCGGCCCTGCGGCGCTATGAGGGCGATCCCGAGCGGGTTCGCCGGGAGGGAGCGCTGGCGGCGAAACGGGCGGTCGAACGCTTCGACCGGGCCGTCGTCGCAGCCGCAGCCGAGCGGCTGATCGAAGACGCGGGGAGGGCACGGTCGTGAGCGCCGCGGAGACGCGCGCCGAGCCACTGCGCCTGCTCGTCGTCGACGAGGGCGTGCTCGGCCACCGCACGATGAAGCGCCAGCTCGAGGCCTCCCTGGAGGGCATGCCCGAGGTGGAGGCGCGGATGCTCACGGTGCCGGCTCCGGGCCGGCTCGGCCGCCTGCTGCTGCGTCGCGTGCCGCGGCTCGGCGACGCCGACCTGCACGGGCTGCGCTGGCGCCTGCGCTGGTCCTGGCAGGCGCGCCGCCTGTTGAAGCGAAACGCCCGCTGGGCCGACGTCGCCCTCCTCGTCACCCAGGCCTCGGCCCTGCTCAGCAAGGGCCCGATGCGCCGCCTTCCCTGCGTGCTCTCGGTCGATGCCACGATCGGCCAGTTCACCGCCCTCGAGTACCTGGGCCCGCGCGACCGCCACTCGGCGCGCCAACAGCGGCTGATCGCGAGATTGGAGCGGCGGGCGATCGCAAACGCCGCCGCGGCGCTCGCCTGGACCGAGTGGAACGCGACGGCGCTGCGCGAGGAGTACGGCGAGAGCGCGACGCGGGTGGCGACGATCCACCCCGGGCTCGACGCGGCCTGGTGGGGCGAGGCGGCGGCGCGGCGACCGGCGAGCCACGAGGGCCCGCTGCGGGTCCTCTTCGTCGGCAACGACGTCGGTCGCAAGGGACTGGGCACGCTGATCGACGCCGTCTCCAGGCTTGGCGGCGACGCCGTCCTCGATGTCGTCAGCGGCGACGAGATCCCCGCGCGGGACTTCATCCACGTCCACCGCGGCATCTCCGCCGGCACCGATGAGCTGCGCGCGATCTACGCCGCCGCCGACGTCTTCGCCCTGCCGACCCGCGCCGACGCCGTCCCCTGGGCGGTGCTGGAGGCGATGGCGGCCGGCCTGCCGGTCATCGCCTCCGACGTCGGCGCGATCGGCGAGCTGCTCGGCGGCACCGGCGAGCTGGTCGAGCCGGAGGCTGTCGAGGCCCTGGCGGCGGCGCTGCGGCGCCTCGCCGATCCCGAGCGAAGGCAGCAGCTCGGCGGCGCCGCCCGGGAGCGCGTGCGCGAGCGCTACGACAGCGCGATCCAGACCCCACGCCTGGTCGAGCTGCTGGCCGAGGTGGCGGCGAAGCCCGATGCCGTCGGCGGGCTGCGGATGCGGCGACGGACCCTCGTCGCGCTCGGGGCCGGTGCCGCCGGCGTCGCGGTGGCGGCGCCCTACGCGGTGCTGGCCGTCGGCGAAGAGTTCGAGCAGCTGGTGGCGTCGCGGCTCGGGATCGATACCGCGCTGGCGGCGCAGCTGCTGGAACGGGCGCGGGCGGAGTACGGCGACGCCGAGTACGACGCCCGTGCCACCGCCTTCGCCCTCGCCGTCCGCGACCCGGTCGCGCTGGTGATGCCCGACGACGTCCGCCGGCGGGCGATCGACAGCATGCTCGAGCCGATGCTCTCGGCCCCGGCCGCAAACCTCGCCTACGCCGTCACCGGCTCCGATCCCGGTAGCCCCGCCTGCGCCGGTCTGCTGCGAGAGAATTGAAGACGATCGAGACCGACATCGCGGTGGTCGGATCGGGCATCACCGGCCTGCTGGCGTCCTGGCGGCCGCTGCTGAACGGCAGCAGGGTGACGATGCTGGAGCGCGGGGCGTTGAAGACGCACGCGCAGCAGCTGGCCGACGGCGAGTGGGCCGCGGACGTGCCGGGAGCGCAACCGAACGACGAAACCGCGCCCGGCACCCCTCCCTACCCCTGGAGCTACGTCTACGGGGTCGGCGGCTCCTCGCTGCACTGGTCGGGGGCGACGCCGCGCTTCCGCGCCGCCGACTTCAAGATGCGCAGCAGCTTCGGGGTGATGGTCGACTGGCCGCTCTCGCTCGAGCGGCTGCTGCCCTTCTATCGCGGCGCCGAGGCGGCGCTCGGGGTCGCCGGCGCTCCGGCCGGCCCGGGCTCCACCGCCGGCGCCCCGGTGCCGGGCACGCGCGGGCAGCCCGCCCACCCGCTGAGCCCGATCGACCGCGTCGTCGCCCCGCACCTGCAGCCGTTCGGGCCGCTGCCGCAGGCGCGGCCCTCGGAGGCCGTCGCAGGCCGGCCCGCCTGCTGCGGCTCGGCGACCTGCGAGCTCTGCCCGGTCGATGCCCGCTTCTCCGCCCTCAACGGCCTCGCCCCGATCCTCGACCACCCCGGCCTCGACCTGCGCCCGCAGACGGTCGCGGCCGAGCTGCGCCGCGGTCCGGACGGCCGGATCGAGGCGATCGAGGCGATCGGCGCCGACCGCGAGCGGCTGCTGATCCGGGCCAGGCGCTTCGTGCTGGCGGCGAACGGGATCGAAAACCCCGGGCTCCTGCTGCGCTCCGGCCTCGATGGGCCGGCGGTCGGCCGCTACCTCTTCGACCACGGCCACACGACGCTGACCGTGCGGGTCCGGCGCGAGCTCGAACCGGGCTACGGCGACACGCTCTCGACCGGGATCTCGGAAGCGTTCCGCGAAGGCGACTTCCGCTCCCGGCGCTCGGCGGCGATCCTCAGCCCCTTCAACCCCGGCGTTCCGATCAGCCCCCTGCTCGGATCCGCCGTCGCGGCCCGCAAGGGCGGCGAACAGGCGCGGGCCGAAGCGGTCGGGGGCTGGCGGCGGACGCTGCCGCTCGACATGCTGACCGAAGACGTGCCGCGGCCCGAGCGCCGCGTCACCCTCTCCCCCAACCGCGACTCCTTCGGGCTGCCGCTCAACCGCACCGCCTACCCGCCGCCGAGCCACTACGAGCGGAAGGGCATCGAGCGCGTCGCCGACGAGCTGCGGCGGCGGCTGGCACCGCTCGGCGTCGAGTCGGTCGCGGCGGCGCCCGGCCCCCGCGGCGGACACCTCATGGGGACCTGCCGGATCGGCGCCCCCGGCGAGGGCGTCGTCGACCCGGACCTGCGCCACCTGGAGATCGAGAACCTCTTCGTCGCCGGCTCCTCCGCCTTCCCCACCTACGGGCCGGTGCACCCGACGCTGACGATCGCCGCGCTCGCGCTCAGGCTCGGCGAGCTGCTCGCATCCGAGGGCATCTCTTGAGCGCGACGATCAGCGCCTGCGTGATCGCCCGCGACGAGGAGGAGCGGCTCCCGGCCTGCCTCGCCAGCCTCGATTTCTGCGACGAGGTCGTGCTCGTCGACAGCGGCTCGCGCGACCGCACCCGCGAGATCGCCGGCGCCGCGGGCGCGCGGGTGGTCGAGAACCCCTGGCCCGGCTTCGCCGCCCAGCGCAACGTCGCCCTCGACCACGCCGGCGGCGAGTGGGTCCTGGAGATCGACGCCGACGAGCGGGTCAGCCCGGAGCTGGCGGCGGAGATCCGGGCCTTCCTCGCCGACCCCCCGGCGGAGGTGCGGATGACCGCGATCCCGCTGCGCGACCTCTTCCTCGGGGCTGAGATGGGCCCGGCCAGCCGCTACCCGCGCTACCGCCACCGGCTCTTCCGCCGCAGCGCCTTTCGCCACGACGAGTCGCGCAGCGTCCACGAGGGGCTCTGGCCGGACGGCCCGACCCACCCGTTCGGCGCCGACCTCACCCACCTGCTGGCATCCACCTGGCGCGAGGCGCTGCGCGACGCCCTCGCCTACGCCCGCCTCGAAGGCGCCCAGCACGCCCGCCCCGGCGCCGGCGAGGCGCTGACCGGGATCGTCCTCCGCCCCGCTGCCAAGCTCGCCTACCGGGTCCTGCTCTACGGGGCCTGGCGCGACGGCGCCCGCGGCCTGGCCAAGGTCTGGCTGGAGTGCGCCGCCGACTCGCTGGCCACCGTCCACCGGCTGCGCGGCGGCAGCGAGGGGGCGCCCGGGGGCTTCGGCCAGGAGCCGCCGCGCCTGGGGCCGGTGCGGATCGCCGGCATCGCCCTCGACGGCGCCGGGGCGGCGCGGCTCATTCCCTGGCTGGAGGAGGCGGCGCGGGCCGGCGCCGATGTCGCCTTGATCGCGCCCGAGACCCCGAAGGCGACCTCCGTCCGCTGTCGCCGGCTCGCCCGCAGAGGACCCGGGGAGCTCGTGCGAGCACTCGACGCCGAGGACCAGCTGCGCCCGCTCGATGCCCTGTTGCCGGCCGGTCGCCGTGAGCGCCGCCGCCTGCGCCTCGCGCCCGGGGCCCTGCGCGGGGCGGTCGACCCGCTCGACCCCGCCAACCCCGCCGAGGCAGCGGTGAGAGACGTGCAGGAGCGCACCCGTGCGCCCAGAACCATCTAGGTTGACGACTATCCTGATTCAAGTACCCCTGCGACCCGCCCGATAGGTCACACAACTGTGGAACTGACCGGTTATCTACGTCTCATCTGGGCCAGCAAACGCTGGCTATTGCTCTTCGCCGTGGTCGCGGCGGTGGTCGTCTACCTCTTCTCGTCCTCGAAAGAAGACCAGTACGAAAGCACCGCCCAGGGCCAGATCGTCTCGACCAGCCAGGCGGATGGCGAAATCCCCAGCGAGGAAGAACTGCTCAGCCTCACCAACGTCTACCTCGAGCTGGCCAAGACCCGGACCGTCCTCGATCTCGCCCAGGAAGACCCTGCGGTCAAAGGCCGCGAGGGCGAATTCAGCGACAGCGTCGAAGTCGCCCCGGAGTCGCGGATCGCCGTGCTCAGCTTCAACGCGCGGACCGACGATCCTGAGGTCGCGGCCGACTTCGCCAACGCCTACGCGCAGGCGTTCTCCGAGTACCTCGGCGGCCTCCAGGTCGGCCAGCTGAAAGATTCCCTGGCGCCGATCCAGCAGCGGATCACCGAAATCGAATCCGAACTGAGCAAACTGCCCACCGGCGAACTGCAGCGGGCAAGCCTCCAGGTCGAGCTGCAGGCGCTGCAGGAGCAGATCGCCAACCAGACCTCCAACCCCGGCGACTCGCTGCGGATCATCGAGAGCGCCGCCCCCAACACCACCCCGGTCTCGCCGAAGCCCAAACGCGACGCCGTCCTCGCCTTCATCGCAGCGCTGATCCTCGGCGCCTGTGCGATCTACCTGCGCGACCTGCTCTTCGACCGCTACGGCTCCGCCCAGGACGCCGCCCGCGACCTCAGCCTGCAGCTGCTGGGCGAGATCCCGAAGGGACACGGCAGCGAGCCGGCGGTGGAGGCCTTCCGCAGCCTGCGCACGGCGATGGTCTTCGCGCTCGAGCGCTCCGGCAACTACCAGAGCAACGGCGGTAGCGACGGTGCCGGCACCGTCCTGATCACCGGCGCCGAGTCCGGCTGCGGCAAGAGCTACGTCTCCGCCAACATCTCCCGCACCCTCGCCACCGAGGGCCGCCGGGTGACCACCGTCGACGGCGACCTGCGGCGCCCGACCCTGCACGAAGTCTTCAGGACCTCGCTCTCCCCCGGCCTCAGCGACCTGCTGGTCGAGGACGAGCCGCCGATGCCCGGCAAGGTCGCCGTCAACGTCCGCCTCTCGCAGAGCGCCGGCGCTCCCAGCGGGGAGCTGCAGATGATGCCTGCCGGCGCCCACGCCGAGGACGCGGTCGAGTCCCTCTCCTCCCCGCGGATGAAAGAGGTCGTCAAATTCCTCCGCTCCGATAACGACATGGTCGTCTTCGACAGCCCGCCGACGCTGGTCGTCGTCGACCCGGTCGTGCTCGCCCGCTACGCGGACGGGGTCGTCTTCGTGATCGACTCGCGCCACACCCGCCGCCGCGACGCCCGCCGCGCGATCGAGGCGCTGCGCGCGACCGGGGCGCCGCTGCTCGGCTTCGCCTTCAACCGCTCCAACGCCAAACAGACCCGCTACGACGCCTACCGGCCGGCCACCCCGCAACGTCAGGCCGCCGGGCGACCGAAGGAGACGCGGGTCTGAACCGCCCGACCCTCGCTATGCCGAACGTCGGCGTGGCGGTTGGGGTCGCGGCCGCCGGCCTGGCGACCGGTCTCCTGCTCGCCGCAGGCCTGCAGTACGCGGGGCCCAAGGGCGCACTGGCGCCGGTGCTGGCGCTGCTGTGCGTGGTGCTGCTGCGGTTCCCCGGCTTCACCTTCGGGCTGATGGTGATCCTCGCCGTCCTCGGCGAAGCGGAAGCGACCGGGATCATCCCCTCCGGCGCGCCCTACTACGACACCACGATCTCGAGCCTGACGCCGCCCGACCTGCTGCTCCTGCTCGGCTTCGGCGGCGTCCTCCTGCGCTTCGTCACCGACGACGAGCGGCCGCGCCTGCCGGACCCGCTGACGCTGCCGCTGATCCTCCTGGCCCTGGCCCTGGTGGCCGGGGTGGTGACGGGGTACAGCGCCAACGCCGGCGTCAGCAAAGGGGAGCTCTTCCACCGCGGCATGCACATCGCCTACGTCTTCCTGGTGCCGGTGCTGGCGGTCAACGTGATCCGCGACACCCGCTCGCTCAAGATCTTCGCCTTCATCGTCGCCGTGCTCGGGACGATCAAGGGCGTCGCCGGCCTCTACGTCTCCCTCGGCGGCTTCGGCAACACGGTGGAAGACGAGGTGATCACCTTCCTCAACCCAGTCCCCAACCTGCTGATGCTGATCCTCGTGCTCGGCGTCGTCGCCGCCCTGATCCGCAGGGTGAAGATCCCGGTCTGGATGATCGCCGCGGCGCCGATCGGCCTGCTCTCGCTGGTGCTCTCGTTCCGGCGCTCGTTCTGGATCGCCGCCGCCTTCACGCTGATCGTCGTCCTCATCATCGCCAGCCGTCGCCGCGGTCGCGCGGTGTTGGCGGTCGGCGCGGTAGCCGTCGCCCTGACCTTCGCCGCGGCGCTGACGATCGGCTCCTCCGACAACCCCTCGGCGAGCCCGGTCGCGGAACGGGCCCAGACCCTCAGCCCCGGCGGCATCGGCAGCAACCGCGGCGACCGCTACCGGGTGGACGAGCGCCGCAACGTGATCGAAAACATCGAGCGGGCGCCGCTGACCGGCGTCGGCCTCGGGGTCAACTGGAAGGTGCACCAGCCGCTGGCCGAGGCGCACGACCGCCGCTACGCCCACGTGGCGACGCTCTGGTACTGGCTCGCGCTGGGACCGCTCGGGCTGATCGCCTACCTGGCCGTGTTCGGCACGGGGCTGGCGACGGCGAGGCGGATCTGGAACCGCCACCCCGACGAGATCGTCCAGGTCTGCGCGATCGCCGGCTTCGGCGCCATCCTCGGCCTGGCGATCGTCGAGCTGACCGCCACCTTCACCGGCATCGAGCCGCGCGTCTCGCTGATCCTCGGCGCCGCGCTGGGCTGGCTGGCGGCCGCCTGGGGTGACCTGCCGGCGAAAGACGAGGCCAAGCAGGCCTCTCCCTGATGGGGGACACGCAGCACCGCGCGACGCGGGTCGGGTCCCGTCGCGTCGTCACCGACGTCGTCGCCCAGCTCGGCGGCCAGGTCGTCAACATCGCGCTGGGGATCGTCACCACGGTCGTCATCGTGCGGGCGCTCGGGGCCGACCGCTACGGCGAGTGGGCGACGATCCTGGCGACGATCGAGCTGATCGCGATGGTCGGCAACCTCGGGCTCGAAACCGTCGCCGTCCGCCTCGCCGCCCAGGAGCCCGAGCGCGAGGGCGCCTGGGTCGGCGCGACGACCAGCCTGCGGCTGCTGATCGCGATCCCGATGCTGGTCGCCTTCGTCGCCGTCCTCGCGGTCCTGGCCAGCGACGACGAGATGCTGGTCACGGGCCTGGTCCTCTCGCTGCTCTTCCTCACCGCCGCGCTCTCGACCCTGCGGATCGTCTTCCGGCTCCACGTCCGCAACCACATCACCGTCTTCTTCACGACCCTGAACAGCGTCCTCTGGGCAGGCTCGGTGATCGCGATCGCCGTTCTCGACGGCAGCATGGTCGCCTTCGCGGTCGCCTTCCTCGCGATCACGATCGTGGTCCAGGGCGCGCTCGCGATCGTCGCCGTGCGCACGATCAAGGTGCACTGGCGCGGCGCCCGCAGGCTCTGGCCGCAGCTGCTCGGAATCGGGATCTCGGTCGGGATCGCCAGCACCCTCACCTTCACCTACGGGCGCATCGACCAGATCCTCGTCTACGAGCTGGCGTCCAACCCCGCTGACGTCGGTATCTACGCGGCGATGTACAAAATCCTCGACAACGCGGGGTTCGTGCCGATGGCGGTGATGGTGACGCTGTTCCCGATCATGGCCGGGCTCTTCCCCGCCGACCCGCCGCGCCTGCGGCGGATCATGCAGATGGCGATCGACTACCTGACGATCGTCGCCCTCGGGGGCCTGGCGCTGACGATCGTCGCGGCCGAGCCGATCGTCGAGCTGCTCTACGGCCCCGACTACGTCTCCGGCGCCACCGTGCTGACGATCCTGGTCGCCGCCTTCGTCCCGATCTGCATCGGCAACGTCGCCGGCAACATGGTCGTGGCGATGGACCTGCAGCGCCGCTACATCTGGTTCGCCGCCCTCGGCCTCGCGCTCAACGTGCCCCTCAACCTGGTCCTGATCCCCGCGTACGGGATCGAGGCGGCGGCCTGGGTGACGCTGCTGACCGAGGTCCTCGTCGTCTCCCTCAGCCTGGCGATGGTCCTGCGCAAGATCGAGCTGCGGCTCTCCCTGCGCCGGATCGCCCTCGGGCTGCTGGCCGCCGTCCTCTCCGGGCTCGCAGTCTGGGGCCTGCGTGAGGCCGGCGCCGGCGCGATCGTGCTGGTGCTGGCGATGACCGCCCTCTACCCGCCCCTGCTGATCCTCCTGCGGGCGGTCGACCTGGACGAGCTGCGGCGCCTGCTGCGCGACCGCAGGGCGGTCGAGGAGGCGGAGGCGACGGCATGAGCGAGGGCGGGATGCGGATCGCGATCGACGCCAACGTGCTCGAGGGTGCCTGGGGCGGGATACCCAAGTACCTGAGCCGGATCGCCACGGAGCTGATCGCCGGCGGCGACGAAGTCGACCTGCTGGCCAACACGCGCCGGCTCGAACGCCCGCTGGCCGGTGCGCACGAGGTCGGCGTCCGGGTCAAGGGGACGCCTGTCTGGCGCAACGCCTTCGTGCCGCTGTGGCTGGCGCGGGCGGGTGCCGACGTGCTCTGGGCGCCGGAGAGCGTGCTGCCGCGCTGGAGCCCGGTGCCGACGGTGGCCACGATCCACGACCTCGCCTCGTTGCGCTTCCCGGAGATCAAGCCACAGCATCACATGAAGCTGTTCGAGACGACGGTGAGGCGCTCGGTGCGGCGGGCGACGCGGACGATCGCCGTCTCGCAGGCCACCGCGGGCGACGTCGAGCGCTTCTACGGCGTCGGCGCCGACCGCGTCCGCGTCGTCCCCAACGGGGTCGACGAGCGCTTCGTGCCGGGCGACCGCGAGGCGGCCCGGGCGGCGGTGCGCGAGCGCTGGGGCATCGAGGCGCCCTTCGTCCTCCACGTCGGCTCCAACGAGCCCCGCAAGGGGATCGAGGTGCTGGTCGAGGCGGCGGCGCTGGCGCGCAACGAGGGCGCCGGCTGGCGCGTCGCCCTCGCCGGCTCCGCCGGCTTCCAGAGCGAGCGGATCGAGGCCGCCGCGCGGGCCAGCGGCGCCTGCGAGCTGCTCGGCCCGGTCAGCGACGGGGAGCTGCTCGACCTCCTGCGCGCCGCCGGCGCCTTCGCCGCCCCCGCTCTATACGAGGGCTTCGGCATCGCCCCCCTGGAGGCGATGGCCTGCGGCACCCCGGCCGTGATCGCCGCCGACTCGGGTGGCCTCGAGGAGGTCAGCGGCCCCGCCGCGATCGTCGTCGGCGAGCGCAGCGCCGAGGCCTGGCGCGCGGCCCTCGAGCAGGCGCTGGAGCGTCCGCCCGAGCTGATCGAGCGCGGCCTCGCCCACGCCACCAAGTTCCGCTGGCCCGCCGTCGCCGCGCAGACGCGCGCGGTCCTGGCAGAGGCGGCGGCGACTCGCTAGCAGCGGGGGGCGAGTCTGCCGACCGAATCACTGCGACTTATGGTCGCTCCAGCGACAAAAAGTCGCAGTGATCTAGCCGAGCGCCCGCTCGATCTCCTCGATCCGGGCCTCCCAGGAGTGGGCGGCGGCGTCGGCGGAGCGGCGGCGGCGACGCTCGGGAGTGTCGGCTGCGAACTCGCGCTCGGCGGCCGCGGCCAGCTGCTCGGCATCAGCGACCGTGTCGATCCCCTCGACGCCCTCCAGGGCCGGCAACGGCGTCGCCAGCACCGGCAGGCCGGCGGCCAGGTACTCGTAGACCTTCATCGGGAAGACGCTGCCGGTGAGGTCGTTGATCGCGTAGGGGATCAGGCCGGCGTCGGCGCCGCGCAGGACCTGGGGCAGATCGCCGGCCGGGCGCGGACCGAGCAGGTGGATGTTCGGGGCGCCCTCCAGGGCGGAGAGATCGCCGCCGGGGTCCCCCGCCCCCACCGGCCCGACCAGGACGATGCTCCAATCGGGGCACAGCCGAGCCAGCTCCGCGAGCAGGCCGACATCGAGCTTGGTGGCGACGATCGCGCCCTGGAAGACAAGTCGCGGGCGCGGCAGCGCCCCCACGTCCGGGTCCACGGGTCCCGGCTCCAGCGCCGTGGCGAAGGTCGGCGTGTCGGCGACGTTGGGCGCGTAGAGGACGTCGGCCGAGAGCGTTCGCATCCGCTCGGCCAAGGCGGGTGCGCTGGCCAGCACCAGGTCGGCACGGCGGGCAAAGCGCTCCTCGGCGGTACGGAAGCTCTCGGCGTCGACCCCCTTCTGAGCGGCGACGTCGTCGACGCAGTGGTAGACGACGAGCGAGGGCTCCAGCACGTCGAGCAGGACCTCGGCCTGGGGCACGTAGGCCCAGAGGATCGGGTTCTGCATCCGCAGCCGCCGCGCCGCCCGCCCGGCCTGGAGGCGCAGCAGCCGGCGATTGAGGGCGCGCACGGCGCCGATGTGGTGCAGCGGCAACACCAGCGGCGAGAGCACCTGCAGGCCGTCGGCCGGCTGAGCGCCGCGCAGGCCGCGCCGCAGACGGCGCCAGAGGCGGCTGAGGTCGCGGCCGGCGAGCTGCGGCCGGCGCAGCCCGAGCGACTCGACGAAGAGGACGTCGTTGGCGGCCGCGAGGCGGCCCATCAGCTGGTGCTGGTTGATCGGCAGCTCGGTCGCCCAGTCGGCCGAGCCGACGCAGACGATGTCGCGGCCCTCGAGCTTCACCCCGAGGGGGAGTCGGGCAGGAAGCGGTCCCGCATCCGCTCGAACTCGTCCATCGCCGTCTCGTAGTCGTCGTGGCGACCGATGTCGAGCCAGTAGTCGTTCTCGCTGCGCCGCGCCCGCACCGTCTCGCCGGCCTCGAGCAGGCGCAGGACGAGGTCGGGGAAGTCGAGTCGCTGGTTCGGCTCGATCTGCTCGATCGCCCGCGGCGAGAAGGCGTAGACGCCCATGCTGACCTCGTAGTGGTAGGTCGGCTTCTCGATGTAGCCGGTGAGGCGGTCCGCATCGTCCTCGTTCTCGAACTGGAGGACGCCGAGGGATACCTGCACCTCCCGCTTGTGG
Source organism: uncultured Thermoleophilia bacterium (assembly GCA_963720455.1). GTDB lineage: Bacteria > Actinomycetota > Thermoleophilia > Solirubrobacterales > 70-9 > VAYN01. The sequence goes on from OY970392.1 coordinate 1,378,258, forward strand.
GCGGCCACGCTGGCGGCAGCGCCGGAGGCACGGTGCTGGTCGAGGAACTCGCCGTAGGCGAGGTCGGTGAGGACGTCGCCGTTCATGACCAGGAAGTCCTCGTCGAGGCCCTCCAGCAGGGCGAGCGCCCCGACCGTCCCCAGCGGCTCGTCCTCGCGGTAGTAGTCGATCGCGATCCCGTAGCGCTCGCCGTCGCCGAAGAAGGCCTCGATCAGCTCCGCCAGGTGGCCGGTGACGATCGTCAGCCGCTCGAAGCCGTGGTGGCGCAGCTGGCGCACGATGATGTCGAGGATCGGCCGGTCGCCGACCGGCATCAACGGCTTCGGCAGCACGGTCGTGTACGGCCGCAACCGCATGCCCAGCCCGCCCGCAAGTACGACTGCACGTTTCATCGGCGCGGAGCCTACCCACGCCCTCGGCTGAACTCGATCAGTTACTGGAGCTATAGCCACAGCAACTGCTCGCGCTCGCCGCGCAGCGCCGCGCCCTGCGCGATCATGCCCGCCGTGAACATGGACGAGCGACGGACGGCGGCGCTGCAGCTGTGGCCGCACGAGGCCAGCGGCGATGCCTCCAGGGAGCGGCGTGAGCTCGGCGTCAAGCACCTCCCGACCCCCCAGCCCCTGCGCTTCCTCGAGGCGCTGGCGCAGCGACAAGGGCGCCTCGACTGGGACCGGCACGTGGTCGGGCCACTGATGAGCTTCCGCGGCGCCGCGCTCGGCGACGCCGCCGCCGGCCCGCCCCGGGCCCTGGTCCGGGTCGACGAGTTCCCCCACGCACGCGCCCACGACCCCGGCGGGCCGTTCGGGACCGATGCCTTCCGCCGCTTCCACGCCGTGCTGGCCGAAGCCGGCATCCCCTACCTGCTGGCGATCACGCCACACGTCTCCCGCAATTACCTGGACCCGGAGGTCGCTGAGCGCCGAGACCTCGACCAGGGCGAGATCGCGGCGCTCCAGGCGCTGCGCGAGGACGGCGTCGTCCTCGGCCTCCACGGCGCCGACCACCGCACCCGCAACGCCTCGCCCCGTCACCACTCCGAGTTCTGCGGGCTCGGCCTCGGGGAGGCCGGGGAGCGGATCGACGGCGCCCGCGCCGTCTTCGAGCGGCTCGACCTCCCCACCCCCGTCTTCGTCCCTCCCTTCAACCGCTTCGACGCCGTCCAGTACCCGCTGCTGGCGGAGCGTTTCGAGGTCGTCTGCGGCGGCCCCGAGAGCGTCCGCCTGCTCGGCTTCCACCGCACCCCGGTCTGGCAGGGCGAGGCGGTCTATCTCCCTTCCTACGCGCCGCTCTACGGCACCGCGGCCGAGGCGGCGGCGGGGATCGAGCGGCTGGCCGAACAGGAGGCGGCGCTCTGGGCGCCGCTCACCCTGCACTGGGGCTGGGAGCTGAAGGACGACTTCGCCGCCCTGCGCCGGCTCTGCAAGGTGCTCCAGGGCCGTGTCGCCGACTGGAGCGACTTCCTCGCCGCGGTCGCGGCCAGCCGCACCGCGGCCTAAGCCGCGGCTTCGGCCAGGCTCTGACGCAGCGCCTCGACCACCCGCTGCAGGCGCTCCTCGCCCAGGTGCGGGTAGAGCGGCAAGGTCAGCTGCGTGCGCGCCGCCCGTTCGCAGCGCGACAGCTTCGTCTCCCCCGCCCCGTAGGCGGTGAATTCGCTGATCGAGGGGTAGAGGACGCTGGTCTGGACCTTGTGCTCCTCGCTCAGCAGCTTGCGCACCGGGTCGCGCAGCCCGTCGTCCCCGAGCATCACCGGCATCACGTAGCAGGAGCTGGCGTCCACCTGCTCGTCGCCGTAGGGCAGAACCAGGCCGTCGACCTCGCGCAGCAGCTCGCGGTAACGGTGCGTCAGCTGCCGCCGCGCGGCGATGTCAGCCTCCAGCCCGGTCAAGCGGGCCGAGAGCAGCGCCGCCCGCGGCTCGTCGAGGCGGTAGTTGTAGCCGACCTCGACCACGTCGTAACCCATCGCGTGGCCGCGGTGGCGGTCCCAGGTGCCGGAGGTCATCGCGTGCGAGCGGCGGCTGCGGGCCAGCTCGGCAACCTCGTCGTCGGCGGTCGCCAGCAGGCCTCCCTCGCCACAGGAGAGGATCTTGTTGGAGAAGAAGCTGAAGGTCCCAGCCAGTCCGAAGGTGCCGAGCTTGCCCTCCACGCCCCCCGGCTGCACCGCCTCGGGACTGTGCGCGGCGTCCTCGATCAGCGCCAGCCCGTGCTCGTCGCAGAGCTCCTGCAGAGGGCCGAGCGGGGCCGCGTAACCGCCGTAGTGGACCGCGCAGATCGCCTTCGTCCGCGGCCCGATCCGGGCGGCGACGTCTTCGGGGTCTAGCCCGAGATCATCCTGGCCCGCGATCTCCGCCAGCACCGGAGTGCCGCCGCAATAGCGGACGGCCGCGGCGGAGGCGACGAAGGTAATGCCGGGCACGATCACCTCGTCGCCGGGGCCGATCCCGGCCGCCAGGTAGGCGAGGTGCAATGCCGAGGTGCAGCTGCTGACCGCGACCGCGTGCGGGATCTCCAGGTGCGCGGCGAACTCGGCCTCGAACTCCTTGATCCTGGGACCCATGGTCAACCAGCCCGAGCGCAGGGTCTCGGCCACGGCCTCGACGTGAGCCTCCTCGAGGCGGACGTCGAAGACCGGGATCGGCTCGGTCGTGGGGTCTGCGGGTGGCATCGCCACGACTGATTCAAGCAAGCACCCGGGAATCCCTGCATCGGCTCGCGGCACCTGTCCTGCGCCATACTTTCCGCCGCCCATGCAAGGCAGAGGAATCAAGCTGCTGGCGGCGCTGGCCGTCCTGATGATCGCCGTCTTCGTCGCCGGCGCGCTGGCCGCCGCCAACGTGATCAACCTGCCCGGGAACCTGCGCACCACGCTCGGCCTCGAGGAGGGGACCCCGAACCCGCCCTGCCGCGTCGGCCTCTACCGCAACAGCCCGAAGTCACCGCCGGCGCCGGCCGGGCGCTGGGACTTCGAACCGGAAACCCCGCGCACCCAGATCGAGGCGAGCGGGATCGCGATCGGGCCGATCATCTACGTCACCGGCGGCAGCCCGCCGGGGAACCTGCGCCGCGTCCTCGCCTACGACACCCGCACCAAGAAGTGGAGCGACCCGACCCGCCTCCCGACCGGTCTCAACCACAGCCAGGCCGCGACCCACGACGGCAAGCTCTATCTCGCGGGCGGCTACCTCGAAGGCGAAAACCCGACCGACAACTTCTGGGAATACGACCCCGCGACCAAGCGCTGGGCCCAGCTGCCGCCGCTGCTGCGGCCGACGGCCGCCGGCGCGACCGTGGTCGTCGGCAACAAGCTCTACGTCGCCGGCGGCGCCCCCCAGACCTTCGGCGTCAGCGGCCCGATCGCCCCCTACCCCCAGCTGCAGATCTACGACTTCGAGACCGGCAAGTGGTCGCTGGGTGCCGACGTCCCCAGCCCCCGCCACCACGTCGGCGGCGCCGCCCTGGACGGCAAGCTCTACGTCGTCGGCGGCCGCGGCGAAGAAGACCACTCGCTGCCGACCTTCGAACGCTACGACCCTGCGACCGACAGCTGGGAAACGCTGCCGGACATCCCGCTCGGCGTCGCCTCCCCCGGCATGGTCGCGATCGACGGCAAGCTGGTCGTGGTCGGGGGCGAGGACCAGAACAACTGGGAGGACGGCGATGGCTGGGTCACCCCGAGCGCCTGGGCGTTCGACCCGGAGACGAACCGCTGGCAGCGCCTGCCCGACATGAAGTTCGAACGCCGCGGCAGCGGCGTCGCCGCCACCGCGGACCGCATCTACGCGCTCGGCGGCAGCTACTGCCCCGGCCTGAAGCCGGGCGGCCCGGTCGGGACGCACACGGTCGAGTCGCTGCCCGCGTCGGTGCTCAGCGGTAACTGAGCGACATACTCGTTGCATGCAGGTCGGTGTCCCGAAGTTCTTGACCGGCGTTGCGATCGCGATGATCGCCGTCTTCGCTTTCGGGGTCCTCGCGGCGACCAACGCCGTCGACCTGCCGGGGAACTGGCGCACCACACTGGGATTGGAGAAGGCGACGGCGAACCCGCCCTGCCACGTCGGCCTCTACCGCAAGAGCCCGCAGTCGCCGCCGGCCGGGCCTGGAAGCTGGCGCTTTGAGCCGGAGATCCCGCGGGCCGTCGTCGAGGGCAGCGCGGTGGCGATCGGCCCGGTCATCTACACGGCCGGCGGCAGCGCCCCCGGCAACCTGCGACGCGTGCTCGCCTTCGACACCCGCAGTGGCCGCTGGAGCGAGCCGACCGCGCTGCCGACCGGGCTCAACCACGCCCAGGCAACGACCTATCGCGGCGATGTCTACCTCGCCGGGGGCTACCTCGAAGGGCTCGCCGCGACCAGCAGCTTCTGGCGCTACGACCCACGCACCGGGGAGTGGGAGCAGCTGCCGCCGATGCGCCTGGCCCGCGGCGCCGCCGCAGCCGGCGTGATCGGCCACAAGCTCTACGTCGCCGACGGCTCGCCCCAGGTTTTCGGCGTCGACAACCCGCCGAGCCCCTTCAGGAGCCTCGAGATCTATGACTTCGAGACCGAGAGCTGGACCACCGGCCCGGACGCGCCGGTCGCCGTTCACCACGTCAACGGTGCGGTGGTCGGCGGCAAGCTGTATCTGGCAGGCGGCCGCGTCGACGCCGAGGAATCTTCGGACGCTTTTCTCCGCTACGACCCGGCGCGGGAACGATGGGAACGACTCCCGGATCTACCGCTGGGTGGGACCTCCTCGGCCGCACTCGTGGCGGCGGCCGGCACGGTCGTCCTGATCGGCGGTGACGACGAGCTGGGCTGGGAAGATGGCAACGGCTGGGTAACCCCGACCGCCTGGGCCTTCGACCCCGCGACGAACCGCTGGCGGCGCCTGCCCGACATCGAGATCGAGCGGCACGCGCTCGCCGCGGCCGTCGTCAACGGCCGCATCTACGCGATCGGCGGCGGTCCCTGCCCCGGCCTGAAGCCGAACGGCCCGGTCGGGACCCACACGGTCGAGTCGCTGCCGGTCACTGCGCTCAACGGCGGCTGAGCTCCAGGAACCGGCTCAGCGCGATGGCGAAGCCGGTCGCGATCGCCGGCACGAAGACCAGCTCCAGCCGGTAGCCCTGGGGGTTGTTCGCGACGAGCAAGAGGACGACGCAGCCGACGATCGCCCCGTGCGCCATCAGCCAGTAGGCGTCACCACGGGGGCGACGCAAGGCGACCAGCGCAATCGCCGCGAGGGCGACCGCGACCACCGCGTAGAGAACCAGCCCGGCGGCGCCGTGGTCGAGCGGATAGGTGAGGTTGCCCTCGATCGTCACCCACAGCTGTGCCGGATAGCCGGCGATCACGTGCCCCCAGCTGATATCGGTGGGAATCTCGTAGCCGGCGTAGATGTAGGCGAGGTTCTCCCGCACGGGGGCACCCCCGAGCAGCAGCGCCGGGACCGCGGCGGCGGCTCCGGCGACGAGGATCCAGACGTTGCGGCGCAGACGCTCCCGCCGGCGCCACTGACCAACCGCCAGCCAGAGGGCGGCGATGCCGAGGATCATCGTCGCGTCGCGGGTGATCGAGAGCAGCAGCATCGCGCCGATCCAGAGCGGCAGCCAGCGCAGGCCGCGATCGGCGACGAGGACGAGCGCCAGCAGACCGAGCGTCTCCAGCAGCACCCCCCAGGAATCGACGAACTGCCCGAACGACCAGCGGTACAGGGGCGGCAGCAGCAGGCACGCGAGGGCGCCGAGGATGCTGGTCGAGACGCCGAAGCGCCGCCGCAACAGCAGGAACAGGATCGCCCCGATCAGCGCGTAGCCGAGCATCGAGACCGTCTTCACCGCGGTCCCGATGCTCTCCCCCGTGACCTCGGCGACCGCGATCGCAAGGCCGGGGACGAGCCAGCGGCGCTCGTAGAACTGAGCGCTGAACCGCTGCCAGGCCGGGTTGAGGACGCGGTAGGCGCCGGAGGGCTCGTCCTCGATCGCCGCCGTTTCGCGTGCCCGCTCGCTGTCGAAGACCTCGTGCATGGCCTGATCGTGCGACTCCCCCTGCAGCTCCTTCGCCTGCACCTCGTAGAAGAGGCCGTCGGAGTTGGGATCGCCGTGCAGGACAAGTCCAGGCAGCGCCAGCAGCAGCCCGGCGGCGAGCAGCAGCACGACCGCCCAGCGGTCGGAGAGGCGATCCAGAGCAGCGAAGGTCCGGGCGAGGCGATCGGTCAGCGCCGCCGCCATCAGCCGGCCACCGCCTAACCCGGTTCCCGCCGCGGCACCAGCACCAGTCGCTTGAACTCCGCCACCAGCACCCCGTCCTGGTTCAGCACCCGCGTGTGGACTTTGACGATGCCGCGATCCGGCTTCGATTTCGACGGCTTGACGTCGAGCACCTCGGTCTCGCAGAAGAGGGTGTCGCCGTGGAAGACCGGGTTCGGGTGGCTGAGGTCTTCGGTCGCGAGGTTGGCGATCGCCTTGCCGGAGACGTCGGAGACCGACATCCCCAGGGCCAGCGAGTAGACGAGCGGCCCGACGACGACGTTGCGGCCCTGCTGGGAGCGGTTCGCGTAGACGTCGTTGATGTGGAGCGGGTGGTGGTTCATCGTGATCAGACAGAAGAGGTGGTCGTCAGCCTCGGTCACGGTCTTGGCCGGCCAGTGCTTGTAGACGGCCCCGACCTCGAACTCCTCGAGGTAGCGGCCATAGCTGTGGGCGCCGGATGCCTCGCGCTCGGCCTGGTCGGTGGTCAGCTCGTACTCCTGCTCGCTCATCTGGTCGGTTCTCCTCTGGGTTGGACGGCGCGGATGCTATCCGCGCACGACAGCCGGTGGCGCGCCCGTCAGTGGACTTTCTTCAGTTTCGAGCGCTGCTCCTGGCGCTCGACCACCTGGGCGATCAGCTTCAGCACGTTGGAGTCGCCGCTGGCCTTGATGTGGCCGGTCTCATACGCCTTGCGGTAGCTGCGCAGCGTGCCTTTCTCGGCCAGCTCGTTGAACTGCGGGCGGTCGATTTCGACCAGCACGCGCTCGTCCTGGGCAAGGTCTTTGCTGATCTTCGGGCCCGGCAGCTCGACCCGGTAGAGCTGGATGTCGTGCTTGGCTTTGAGCTCGAGGCCGACGACGAGTTTCAGTTTCTGCAGGGCGGGGACTTCCGCCTGGAATCGCTCGACGGCGGTGCGGATCAGGTCGGCGGTAGAGCCTGCCATGCGCCTAGATCTTGTGCCTCTGGAGCAGCTTCTTGCCGATCACCATGCGCTGGATCTCAGACGTCCCCTCGCCGATCAGCAGCAGCGGCGCGTCGCGGTAGAGGCGCTCGATCTCATACTCCTTCGAGTAGCCGTAGCCCCCGTGGATGCGGAAGCACTCCTCGACGCACTCCTTGCCGGTCTCCGAGGCCAGGAGCTTGGCCATCCCCGCCTCGAGGTCCGAGCGCTCGCCCGCATCCTTCATCCGCGCCGCCTTGCGGGTGAGGAGGCGGGCCGCCTCGATCTTGGTCGCCATGTCGGCGAGCTTGAACTGGATCGCCTGGTGCTGGGCGATCGGCTTGCCGAAGGTCTTGCGCTCCTGGCTGTAGCGCAGCGCCAGCTCCAGGGCCCGCTGGGCGATGCCGACGCCGCGGGCGGCGACGTTGACCCGGCCGACCTCGAGCGCGTCCATCATCTGCACGAAGCCCTGGCCGACCCCTGCCTCCTCGCCGCCGAGCACGCGCTCGGGCCGGCAGCGGTAGCCGTCGTAGACGAGCTCGGTCGACTCGACGCCCTTGTAGCCCATCTTCTTGATCTTGGGAGGGACCACCAGCCCCTCGAAGTCGCCGCTGTTGGTTTCCGCCCAGGGCTCCTTCTCGGTGATGAAGCAGGTCATGCCCTTGTAGGCCGGTTCGGCCTTGGGGTCGGTCTTCATCAAGACGAAGACGACGCTGGAGCCGAGGCCGTTGGTGACCCACATCTTCTGGCCGTTCAGCTCCCAGTTGCCGTCATCGCCCTTCCTGGCGGTCGACTTGATGCCCTGGACGTCGGAGCCGACCTCGGGCTCCGAAAGCGAGAAGGCGGCGCGGATCTCGCCGGTCGCCATCTTCGGCAGGAAGTATTTCTTCTGCTCGTCGGTGCCGAACTTCATCAGCAGGTAGGAGCCGATGAAGTGGGTGTTGACGACGCCGGAGATCGAGATCCAGCCGCGCGAGAGCTCTTCGACGATCATCGCGTAGGTCGTCAGGTCGAGCCCAAGGCCGTCGTACTCCTCCGGGATCGTCACCCCGAACAGGCCCAGCTCCTTCATTTCCTCGACGATCGGCTCCGGGAAGGAGTCCTCGTGGTCGTAGTGCTCGGCATTGGGGATGATCTTCTCGTCAGCGAACTGGCGGACCATCGCGGTCATGTCGCGCTGGTCGTCGGTCTGTTCGCTGTATGCGGCGGTGTCTACGGCCATTTCTCCTGCTCAGGGTCGGTTGACGGCGGGAGCGGAAGGATATCGGCGCAGCCGCTCCGGGCGCTTCGCTCCAAGGCGCCCCCGAATCGGATCGGGACCTCCGACCGGTCTCTCATATATCCGTCCAGTGCGTTGGGTGAGCGCTTGCCCCCTGCATAAGCCGATGACGAGAAGGGAGCGATGGCATCGAAGCTCGGCACTGCGCTCGTGCTCGCCTCCCTGGCTTGCCTCTCCCTGGCTCCAAACGCCGCCGCCTTCGGCATCGGCGACCAGCGAGCGGTGACTCAGCCCGAGCGCTCGGCGGCGGCCCGGACCGCGACGGCCAGCCCCCTGATCGCGCCCGCGGCTACCTGCCCCGACCAGGGCAGCCTCACGGCGCCGGTGGCGACGCAGGAGCAGGCGATGATCTGCATGACCAACTTCGCCCGCGCCGCGAGCGGCCTCGGCACACTGGCCGAGGTCGAAGAGCTGGACCGCTCGGCCCTCGGCAAGGCCGGCGACGTGCTGCGTTGCGACAGCTTCAGCCATTTCGCCTGCGGTCGCGAATTCACCTACTGGATCCACGAGACCGGCTACATCGGCGAAAGCTGCTGGCACGCGGGCGAGAACCTCGCCTGGGGGACCGACGAGTACGGCTCGGTGCGCTCGATCTTCCGCGCCTGGATGAACTCGCCCACCCACCGGCAGAACGTCCTCGGCGATTACGACCAGGTCGGGATCGCCCTGCTCACCGGCAGTCTCGAAGGTCGTTCCGGCGCACACGTCTGGGCCGCGCACTTCGGCTCGCGCTGCGAAGGCTGAATTCGGAACGCGCCGCAGAGCCGCCGGGCGTTCTGATTGGCTTCGCGCATGAACGAACCGAAAGCCGAGAAGTCCGGCGCCGACACCAACAAGGTCCGCAACTATGTCGCCCTCGCCCTGGTCGGGCTGGCGGCGATCCTGCTGGTGGTCTGGCTCGTTTCCGGCGATGACGACGACTCATCCACCAGCGGTTCCGGGGGAGCCGAGATCGTCAGCGTGGAAGAGCTCGAGGACGCGGTCGCCGACGAGAAGGAACCGGTCTACTGGGCCGGTGAGGAGGAGGGAGCCGAGCTGGAGCTGAGTCAGCCCGGCGAAGGCCGCACCTACGTCCGCTACCTGACCGGCGGGGCCGAGGCCGGCGATCAGCGGGCCGACTACCTCACGGTCGGGACCTACGTCAAAGCGGACGCGGTCGCGGCGCTACGCCGTCAGGCCAAGGAATCGAACGGGGTGCTCGGCACCGCCCCCGGCCAGGCGGTCGTCTACTTCAACCGCAACCAGCCGACCAGCGTCTACCTCGCCTACCCGGGGGTCGACGTCCAGATCGAGGTCTACGACCCGGACTTCACCCGCGCCCTGCAGCTCGTCAACTCGGGTCAGATCGTCCCCGTCGGCTGAGCCGGCACACCCGCCCCGGTTTTAAGACCGGGACGGGTGCTTGGCATCCCTCCTTGGGCGGCCCTAGGAGCCGCTCGGCGTGAAAGTCGCCGTCCAGCGAACCGTTGGATTGCTGCTGGGGCCGTTGTTCGGATCGGCCAGGATCGCGATCGCCTGCCCAGCCGTGACAGCCACGCCACCGGTGTCGGAACAGGCCTGGTTCGGAGTCGAGACCGTGATCGTGCAGGCAAGGCCCGTGGGCAAGCCGTTCAGCTGGATCACGAACTCGTACTCGTCGGTCCCGGACCCGGGGCCGCTGCTCAACCTCACGTTGAAGTTGTTCAGCGTGCCGGCCACCGGCATGTTCTGCTGAATCAGCGATTCGGTGGCATCCGAGTCGTCGATGAAGAGACCGATGAAGCGGTTTCCGCTGCCGCTGGTGGTGGAATCGTTGCCACCGCCGCCGATGATCGTGGTGCTCTGCGGTCCGGCTGCACCGGTCGCACCGGTTGAGCCGGTTGCACCCGTTGAGCCGGTTGGGCCCGTGGTGCCTTTGGCGCCCGCGTCACCGGTCGGACCCGTGGCGCCTTTAGCACCAGTGGGACCTTCGGCTCCGGTCGGACCTTTGGCACCTTCAGCTCCGGTCGGACCGGCGGGACCAGCCGGACCGGTGGCACCGGTCGCGCCGTCTTCGCCGTCCTGGCCGTCAGCACCAGCAGCGCCGGTCGGGCCGGTCGGGCCCTGGGGGCCTTCCGGGCCGGTCGGGCCTTCGGGGCCGGCGGGGCCGGTGGCGCCGTCTTCACCGTCGGTGCCGTCCTGACCGGCAGCACCGGTCGGGCCGGATGCACCGTCGGCGCCGTTCTGGCCGTCAGCACCAGCGGCACCGGTCGGACCCTGGGGGCCTTCCGAACCGGTGGCGCCGTCTTCACCGTCGGTTCCGTTGGTTCCATCCTGGCCGGCAGCGCCGGTCGGGCCGGTCACGCCGTCTTCGCCGTCGGTTCCGTTGGTGCCGTTCTGGCCGTCAGCGCCGGTCGGGCCGGTCACGCCGTCTTCGCCGTCGGTTCCGTTGGTGCCGTTCTGGCCGTCAGCGCCGGTCGGGCCGGTGACACCGTCTTCGCCGTCGGCGCCGTTCTGGCCGTCAGCACCAGCGGCGCCGGTCGGGCCCTGGGGGCCTTCCGGGCCGGTGGCGCCGTCTTTACCGTTGGTTCCGTCTTCGCCGTCGGTTCCGTCCTGGCCGGCAGCGCCGGTCGGGCCGGTTGCACCGTCGGCACCGTCGGTCCCGTTCTGGCCGTCAGCACCAGCGGCGCCGGTCGGGCCCTGGGGGCCTTCCGGGCCGGTGGCGCCGTCTTTACCGTCGGTGCCGTCCTGGCCGGCAGCGCCGGTCGGACCGGTTGCACCGTCTTCGCCGTTGGTTCCGTCCTGGCCGGCAGCGCCGGTCGGGCCGGTTGCACCGTCGGCACCGTCGGTCCCGTTCTGGCCGTCAGCACCAGCGGCGCCGGTCGGGCCCTGGGGGCCTTCCGGGCCGGTGGCGCCGTCTTTACCGTCGGTGCCGTCCTGGCCGGCAGCGCCGGTCGGACCGGTTGCACCGTCTTCGCCGTTGGTTCCGTCCTGGCCGGCAGCGCCGGTCGGACCGGTTGCACCGTCTTCGCCGTTGGTTCCGTCCTGACCGGCAGCGCCGGTCGGGCCGGTTGCACCGTCGGCACCGTCGGTCCCGTTCTGGCCGTCAGCACCAGCAGCACCGGTCGGGCCCTGGGGGCCTTCCGGGCCGGTGGCGCCGTCTTTACCGTCGGTCCCGTCCTGACCGGCAGCGCCGGTCGGGCCGGTCACGCCGTCTTTGCCGTCGGTCCCGTCCTGACCGTCGGCACCAGTTGCACCGGTGGCGCCAGTCGCCCCTTTGGCCCCGGTCGGGCCGGCAGGACCGGCGGGGCCAGCCGCACCGGCCGCGCCGGCAGGACCGGTCGAGCCGGCGGGTCCAGCCGACCCAGCCGGGCCGGTCGGACCGGTGGCGCCGTCTTTGCCTTTAGCGCCTTCTTTGCCGGCGGCACCTTCTTTGCCCGGGCCGCCTTCTTTACCGGCGGCGCCCGCCGCGCCTGCCGGGCCGCTGCCGGCTTCGATGCCGAGCACGCCCTGGGAGCCCTTGGTGGTCAGCACGATTACGCGCTTCTCGCCTTTCAGGCATTTCAGGCTCGGCTTGACGAAACGGATGCTGCCTTTTTCCGGCCCACCCTGCTGAATGCAGAGGTTGACGGTTTCAAGCGAGCGTTTCTGGGCCGCCGGGCTGGTTGCGGCGAGAACGCCGAACGCGACGAGACACGCCGCGAATGCCAGCATCAGCCAGCGAAGTTTGAACTGTGGGTGCGAACGAACGGTCATCCGGGATCTCTCTCCCTTTTGTTGGGGAATTCATGACTGGTGCCTGGTGGGCGCCTTTGAGGGAGCGCAAAGTACAGACGGATTGGACGATCGCTCAGGCCTTTGGGTCCAACATCTGGCCAAACTCAATGTTTTCACTCAAGGTCCCCTCCTGAAAACTTGGTCTCACAGGCAGGGACACCCCGGTTTGTTGCAAAGGCCCCGATCGCCTGCATCGGAGCCTGTGCCTTCAAGAGGACCTCTTGAAGCTCGTTTTGGGCGTCAGATTGCAGCGTGATCGCGCCGCCGGTGCCGATCGAGGCCTCCCCTCCGGCGAGCACGATGGTCCGGATCGTGACGCTGAGGTCGCAGCTACCGCCGAGGGCGAAGTACCCGACCGCCCCCGAGTAGACCCCCCGCGCCCGCCCCTCCAGGCGGTCGAGGATCTCCATCGTCCGCAGCTTCGGCGCCCCGGTCATCGAGCCCGGCGGGAAGCAGGAGCGGACGCAGTCGAGTGCGGTGCTGTCCGGTCGCAACCGCCCCCGAACGGTGGAGACGAGCTGGTGCACGGTCTCGTAGGTCTCGACCTCCATCAGGGCCGGCACCTCGATGCTCCCAACCTCGCAGACGGCACCGAGGTCGTTGCGCATCAGGTCGACGATCATCAGGTTCTCGGCTCGGTTCTTCTCGCTCGCGCGCAGCTCCTCGGCCAGGCGCGCGTCCTCGGCCGGCGTCTCGCCGCGCCGCGCCGTTCCCTTGATCGGTCTCGCTTCGACCCGCCCTCCCCTATCGATTCGGAGGAACCGCTCGGGCGAGGAGCTGAGCACGGCAAGGTCGCCGAACCGCAGGTAGGAGGCAAACGGCGCCGGGTTGACCCGCCGCAGCTCTATATATAGATCGAGCGGGTCCGCATCGACATCGGCCGTGACTGCATTGGTCAGGCAGATCTCGTAGCTGTCGCCGTCGAGCAGGTGCTCCTTACAGGTCGCGATGTCGGCCAGGTAACGGCTTTGGGAGCGGGCCAGGCGGGGGGACACGGGGGAAGGGTCGGCGGAGCAACAGCGGGGAGGCTCCGCCGACCCTTCCCCCGTGTCCCCGGCGTCAGCGCCGGCTTCCAGCTCCGATAGGCGCGCAGCCGTCTCGGCGATCCAGGCGTTGGCCTCCTCTTCGGTCGCGGGCTCATGCAGGGAGAGCAGATACGTACGCTGCAACTCGTGGTCGAAGGCGAGCAGGCGGTCCGCGAAGACGAAGGCGGCGTCGGGGAGGGGCGAGCTGTGGGAGTTGGGGCTACCGCAATCGGCTTTGACCTCGTAGCCCAGATAGCCGGCGAAGCCGCAGTGAAAGTCGAAAGGGAGGTCGGTGGCAAAGTCGGCAACCGAAGGGCGGAGCCGCGCCAGCTCTTGCTCAAGGTAGTCGAGAATCGGTTCCGCACGGACTTCGTTCTCCCCGCCCCGCTTCACCGTCACCTCGCCCGCCTCGACGTCGTAGGAGACCGTGGCCGCGAGCGGGCCGGAGGCGTCGCCCATGAAGGAGAAGCGGGCCTTTCCCCCGGGCCTGCTGCTGTCGAGCCAGAAGGCGCTGGGGCTGTCGCGGTAGAGCGCCGCAAAGGCCAGGCCGGGGTCGACGGGACGATCGATGCGGCGCACCAGCCTCATAGCGCGGCTGTGAGGTCGCGGAAGTTGGCGAGCAGGCGCCGACCGTGCTCGGTGGCCACCGACTCCGGGTGGAACTGGACGCCCCACTGGGGGCGGGTGCGGTGCGCGACCGCCATCACCACCCCGTCCCCGGCCCAGGCGATCGCCTCCAGCTCCACCGGCAACGCTCCCTGCAGGCAGAGCGAGTGATAGCGGACCGCGTCGAAGCGCCGGGGGATGCCGGCGAACAGCGGCGCGCCCTCGTGCTCGACCGCCCGCAGCCGGCCGTGCAGGGCCTCCGGGGCGCGGCCGACCCGGCCGCCGTAGACCCAGCCGAGGCCCTGGTGGCCCAGGCAGACGCCCAGCAGGGGTGCCTGGCAGTGGCGGATCGCCTCGGCGCAGACGCCGAAGTCGCGCCGCCGCTCCGGCCGGCCCGGCCCCGGCGAGATGACGACGTTGTCGAATCGGAGCCGCGACAGCTCCGCCCAGCTCGCCTCGTCGTTGCGGACGACGACCGGCTCCACCCCGTTCTCCTCCGCCAGCAGCTGGAAGAGGTTGTAGGTGAAGGAGTCGTAGTTGTCGATCAGCAGCGTCAGCACCGGCGAGCGAGTCGTCAAACTACCCGCGATGGCGACCCTCCCCCCGCCCGACCGGGCCCGCGGCCTGTTCGAGACCCTGCTGATCCTCGACGGCGACCCGATCGAGCTCGACGCTCATCTCGACCGCCTGGCCACGAGCCTGGCGACGCTGTTCGGGGCATCGCCGCCGGGGGGCCTCGCCGGCGAAGTCCGCGAGCGTGCCGGTGGCACCCGCCTCGGGCGCATGCGCATCAGCGTCGACTCCGCCGGCACCGCGGGGAGGATCGAGACCGAAGGCGTCGACCCGGCCGACTTCTTCCCGGCTGGGGAGCGCGGCGCGGCCCTGCGCTCGCTGCCCTGCGACGGCGGTCTCGGCCGACACAAGTGGGCCGACCGGCGGCGGCTGGGCGAAGTCGCCGGCGGCCCGGTCCCGCTGTTGCTCGACCGCGAGCAGGTACTCGAGGCCGGGCGCGCCAACGTCTTCGTGGCGATCGGCAGTGCCCTCTTCACACCCTCCGACGATGGGCGCATCCTCCCCGGCATCGCTCGTGCCGGGGCGATCGCGGCCGCCCGTGAGGACGGGATCGAGGTGATCGAGAAGCGGCTGAATCGTGACGAGCTGCTGGGCGCCGACGAGGTCTTCCTGACCGGCTCCGTGCGCGGAGTCGAGCCCACCCGGTCACTCGATGGCGCACCCCTGGCGCCGGCGGGAGAGCTCAGCCGCCGGGTCGGCGAGGGACTGCGCCGACGCTGGCTGGGCGGCCCCGGCGCGGCCGCCGCTCCAGCGCCCGCAGCCGCGCCACCACCCGGTCCGCTCGTTCGCTGAAGCTGCGCAGGGTCGCGTCCTCGGCGGGCCTACCAGGGGCGGCCGGGGCGCTCGCCGGCTCCCGCTCCGCGACGGCAAGCGCCGCCGCGGTCGCCCGCTCGGCGACGTCGGCGGCGCGGCGGGCCTGCTGGGCGGCGTCCAGAGCCGCGGTGCCAATCTCAACCGCCGCCTTTTCCGAGGCCTTTGCGATCACCAGCGCCTGGTCGATCCGCTGCTCCAGCTCGCTCAGCAGCGGCGGCGCCGAGCCCTGCGGGAGCAGCCAGTCCTGGGTACTGTCGCGCTCGGCGGCCTCCATTTGCGGGCAATTTACGGGCGCCACAGGCGGCAAAGGCGCCGGGTCACTAGATTCCGGCCCGCCCAGAAGAGAACGAACGACCCGAGGAGTGCCTTGAGAAACCCCAGAGACTTCTTCCAGCCGCAGGCAATCGGAGCGCCGGAGCCACTGCGCGAGATCCCGGTCAAGCCCTCGCGGATGATCCACTTCCTCGACTTCTCGAACGAGAAAATGGTCGCCAAGGCGGCCGCCATCGCCGAGAAGACCGACATCCTGCTCGGAAACCTCGAGGACGCGATTCCGGTCGACCGCAAGGAGGCCGCGCGCCAGGGCCTGATCAAGGCCGCCAAGGAGTCCGACTTCGGGAACACGGCGCTGTGGACCCGGGTCAACTCGCTGGAGAGCCCCTGGGTGCTCGACGACCTCACCACCCTGGTCACCGAGATCGGCGACAAGCTAGAGGTCGTGATGGTGCCCAAGGTCGAGGGCGCCTGGGACATCCACTACGTCGACCGCCTGCTGGCCCAGCTCGAGGCCAAGGCCAAGCTCGACCGGCCGATCCTCGTCCACGCGATCCTCGAGACGGCGCAGGGCGTCGTCAACGTCGAGGAGATCGCCGCCGCCAGCCCGCGCATGCAGGGGATGAGCTTCGGCCCGGCCGACCTCGCCGCCTCGCGGCGGATGAAGACGACCCGGGTCGGCGGCGGCCACCCCGGCTACCGTTCGATGGAGGACCCGGCCGATCCCGAGAACCCCGAGGCCGACCGCGTCACCGCCCAGCAGGACCCGTGGCACTACTCGATCGCCCGCATGGTCGACGCCTGCGCCTCGACCGGGATCCTGCCCTTCTACGGCCCCTTCGGCGACATCAAGGACACGGCCGGTTGCGAGACCCAGTTCCGCGCCGCCTTCCTGCTCGGCTGCGTCGGCGCCTGGTCCCTGCACCCAGTCCAGATCGACATCGCCAAGAAGGTCTTCAGCCCGCCGCCGGACGAGGTCAGGTTCGCGAAGAAAGTCCTGGAGGCGATCCCCGACGGCCGCGGCGTCCACATGATCGACGGCAAGATGCAGGACGACGCCACCTGGAAGCAGTGCAAGGTGATGGTCGAGCTGGCGGAAATGCTGGCCGCGAAGGACCCGGAGCTGGCCGAGCAGTACGGGCTCTAGCAGCCCCGGCGCGCGGGGCCTGTCACGAGGGGAAGGGGGGCCTGCGGGCGGGGCTAACTGGCTCCGTTCTCGGCCCCCCTTCCCCTCGCGCCACCCGCGCGAGGGGCGTCTGCGCCCGTACGGCTGGGCGCTCCGCGGCTAGCTGAGGCGGGCTTCCAGGGCTTTGAGCTGATCTTTGATCTGCGGCGGCAGCTTCTCGCCGAACTTGGCCAGGTGCTCCTGGACCTGGGGCAGCTGCGCCTTGACCAGCTCGGTGTCGACGCTGAGCAGCTCCTTCATCGCCTCCTCGGAGACGTTGAGGCCCTCGGTGTCGATCGCGTCCGCGGTCGGCAGCAGGCCGATCGGGGTCTCGACCGCCTCGGCGGCGTCCTCGCAGCGGCGGAAGACCCACTCCAGCACGCGGCTGTTCTCGCCGAAGCCGGGCCAGAGGAACTTGCCCTCGGCGTCTTTGCGGAACCAGTTGACGTAGAAGACACGCGGCAGCTGCGCCCCCTCGCGCTCGCCGATCTTCAGCCAGTGGGCGAAGTAGTCGGCCATGTCGTATCCGCAGAAGGGCAGCATCGCCATCGGGTCGAAGCGCAGCTGGCCGACCGCACCGGCCGCGGCGGCGGTCGTCTCCGAGGACATCGTCGCCCCCATGAAGACGGCGTGCTCCCAGTCGAAGGCCTCCTGGACCAGCGGCACCACCGTCGCCCGGCGGCCGCCGAAGAGGAAGGCGTCGATCGGCACCCCGGCGGGGTCCTCCCACTCGGGCGCGATCGAGGGGCACTGCGAGGCCGGCGTCGTGAAGCGGGCGTTGGGGTGGGCGGCGGGCGTCTCGGAGTCCGGCGTCCAGTCGTTGCCGTGCCAGTCGACGACGTGATCCGGCGGTGCCCCGGTCATCCCCTCCCACCAGATGTCGCCGTCGTCGGTCTTGGCGCAGTTGGTGAAGATCGAGTTGCGCTCGATCGTGTCCATCGCGTTCGGGTTCGTCTTGTGGCTCGTGTTCGGCGCGACGCCGAAGAAGCCGGCCTCGGGGTTGACCGCGTAGAGGCGGCCGTCCTCGCCGAACTTCATCCAGGCGATGTCGTCGCCGACCGTCTCCACCTTCCAGTCCGGCAGGGTCGGGACCAGCATCGCCAGGTTGGTCTTGCCGCAGGCCGACGGGAAGGCGCCGGTGATGTACTTGACGCCGCCCTCGGGCGAGGTCAGTTTGAGGATCAGCATGTGCTCGGCCAGCCAGCCCTCGTCGCGGGCCATCGCCGAGGCGATCCGCAGCGCGAAGCACTTCTTGCCCAGCAGCGCGTTGCCGCCGTAGCCGGATCCGAAGGACCAGATTTCACGGCTCTCGGGGTAGTGGACGATGTACTTGTTGTCCTCGTTGCAGGGCCAGGAGACGTCTTCGACACCCGCGGGCAGCGGCATCCCGACCGAGTGGACGCAGGGGACGAACTCGCCGTCTTCGCCGAGCACGTCGAGCGCGGCCTTGCCCATCCGGGTCATGATCCGCATGTTCGTCGCGACGTAGGCGGAGTCGGTCAGCTGGACGCCGATTTCGGAGATCTCGGAACCGAGCGGCCCCATCGAGAAGGGCACCACGTACATCGTCCGGCCCACCATGCAGCCCTTGAAGAAGCCGTTCAGCGTCTCCCGCATCTCGGCCGGGTCGCGCCAGTTGTTGGTCGGGCCGGCGTCGGCCTCCCGCTCGGAGCAGATGAAGGTGCGGTCTTCGACCCGGGCGACGTCGGCGGGGTCGGAGAGGGCGAGGTAGGAGTTGGGCCGCTTGGCGTCGGAGAGGCGCTCGAAGGTGCCGGCGTCGATCAGGGCCTGGGCCAGCGAGTCGTACTCCTCGGCCGAGCCGTCGCACCAGTGGACGGAGTCGGGCTGCGTCAGGGCCGCGATCTCGTCGACCCAGGCGCGCAGCCTGGCGTGGGTGGTCAGCTCGGAAGGGGCCGTGGTCAAGTCGCTCATTCGCCTCTCTCTAGGTCTTGAATTTGAAGCCGACGACGTCGGTGTCGGCATCCTCGTTGCGGATTTTCAGCGTGATCGCTGCCTGCTTGCCATCTGGGTAACTCACCGCGCAGGTGAAGGTCGTGCCGGGGTCCACCTCGGGTGATGGGCAGTCGACCGACCTGACTTTTTCATCGCGCGTCTTTTCGACGTCGGCCTTAATCGTATCCTCGATCTTGGCGTCGTCGATCACCGTTCCCCCGCACCCGGTCGCCGCAAACGCCAGGACGGCCAGAGCGGCGGCCACGGCGCAGAGCGTGGAAAAGCGCTTCTTCCCCCGGGGGGCAGGGCTCACCGCGGAAGTATCCCAGCCCCCGACGACACCTCGGACGAGCGTGCCCTCGTATCGTGGGAGACGTCAGGCGTCTCGATCCGACGAGTGGGGGCCATCCAGGTGGGAGTTCAGTCCATCCAGGGCAATCGGAACATCCAGATCCAGGACGTCGAACGGTCCCTGATCGAGATCACCTACGACGAGACTCCGCGCACGGTTCCGCTGGAACCCGCCCACGTCCCTGCCATGGCCCGATCGCCCTCTCTGGCTCGCTCGGTGCGCGCGCATGCGGGTGTCGTTCCGTATCTCGATCGCGGCGGCTTCCTCGCCGATCTCGAGAGCTGGATCGACACCGAGTCGGCGTTCGCCGGCAGCGTGATCGGCGGACGCGGGGGGAGCGGAAAGACCAGGCTCGCGGTCGAGCTGTGCGAGGGTCTTCGAGGCAGAAACTGGCTCTGCGGCTTTCTGTCCCGCATCGCCGACCCCGCCATGCTGGACGCACTGGTCCATGCCCCCACGGCGAGGCTCGTGGTCGTCGACTACGCGGAGTCGCGAGTGGAGCAGCTGCAGCTGCTCCTCCCCCTGCTCGAGGCAGACGCCACGGCGGAGGCGCCGGTGCGGGTGCTTCTGCTCGTACGCGCAGCTCCCTCACAGGCCAAGCACTGGCCAGGCCGCCTGCGGAACCAGATCGACACCCTCGACGCGGTCCTCGACGCCTGCGAGGTGCGACTGCTGGAGGACGCGCCGCTGCAGATCGCCGATCGCACGAGGCTGTTCGAGGCCGCGGCCGCCGCCTTCGCGGCCCGCCTCGACCCACCGGCCCCGGTACCGGGGCCGCCGGAGCTGAACGGGGAGGTCTTCGGAAATCCCCTGATGATCGTCATCGCCGCCTACCTGGCCGCGCACGGGAATGCCGCACCGCCGTCGACCCGGACCGAGCTCCTGGACGAGGTGCTTGCCCACGAGCGCCGCTACTGGCGAGAGAGCTCGGAGGCGATCGACGGCGACGACGTCCTGCTGGAACGCCTCGTGGCCCTGGCAACCCTGACGTATGCGGAGAACGAAGCCGACGCGGCGGACCTGCTGCGCCTGCTTCCCGACCTCGCCGATGCGCCCACGGAGCGGCGCAATCGCCTCGCCCGATGGATCCGCGAGCAGTATCCCGGGCCCCGCTGGTGGAATCCGCTCGAACCCGACCTGGTGGGGGAGCATCTCGTCGCCGAGTGCTTTACCGACCAGCCGGAGTCTCTGCGCACAGTGCTCGGCGGCACCCACCCGGACGCGATCACCAGACCGCTGGAAGTGCTCGCTCGCGCGGCCGGCGATCACCCCGACCTCGAGGCCACCCTGCGACCGATCCTCAGCGGACTCTTGGAGCAGCTCTGCCGGATCGCCGTCTCCCAGGCCGAGAGCGCGAAGGACCGCAACCTCCTCTACGGCAACGCGGTGACGGCGGCCGGCGCCCTCGCCTCGGCGCTCGAGGTCGTGGAGGTGGAGGCAGATGCCCTCTCCGCCGGACTCGCAGCGGTGCCATCCCAGGGGAACATGCTCCTGAACGAGCTCGGAGTGACCTTGACCGGGCAGCAGGTCGCCCGGCGTCGCTCGGATGCGGCCGCCTCCGCCGCCGACAGGGCCAGGCTCGCCCTGGCTCTGAACAACCACTCCAACTGGCTCGACCGTACGGGTCGCGGTGTTGATGCGCTGGGGGCGATCGAAGAGTCCGTCAGCACCTATCGCTCGCTCGCCGCCGCCGACCCGGTCTACCTGCCGTACCTGGCAACCGCCCTGAACAACCTCTGCGGGTACGCGGCGCGGGCCGGGCGGCACGAGGAAGCGCTGGAGGCGGTCGAAGAGTCGGTTGAGATCCGGCGGTCCCCGGCCGCCGCCAACGTCACCGACCAGGACGACGACCTCGCCGGCGTGCTCAACAACCTCTCGAATTGCCTCTGGTATGCCGGCCGCTACGAGGAGGGGCTGGAGGCGGTCGAAGAGTCGGTTGACGCCTACCGTCAACTGGCCGCCGACGGGTCTGCGCTCTATGAGATGCGCCTGGCGATAGCCCTCAGCAACCTCTCCAACTGCCTCGCGTTTCTCGGCCGGCACGAGGAGGCGCTGGAGGCGATCGAAGAGTCGGTTGAGATCCGGCGGCGGTTGGCCGCCGACAAGCCCGCCGCCTATGAGGCCGACCTGGCAAGGGCCCTGAACAACCTGGGTCGCTGCCTGATGGAATCGGACCGCGAGGCAGAGGCGCTGGAGGCGCTCGAGGAGTCGGCCGACATATTCCGCGCCCTGGCTGTCGCCCGCCCGGCGGCCCATGAGAGCGAACTGGCGAAAGCGCTGGCCAATCTCGCGAATTGCCTGAAACGATGCGGACGCGATCGTGACGCGACGGCTGTGATCCGGGAGCTCAGTCGGCTGACGACGTCAGCGCCAGAGCAAGTCACGGCGCCCACTGCACCCCGCCTCAGCTGACGATCTCCCGAGCGCGTCGGTAGGGTTGCGCGCCGCTGATGCGCTTCTACGAGTTCGAGGCACGCAGGATCGTCGAGCTGGCCGGGATCCCGGTCACCAGGTACGGCTTCTGCAAGACGGCCGAGGAGGCCGGTGCCGCCGCCGAGGAGATCGGCGGCCCGGTCGTGATCAAGTCGCAGGTCCTTTCCGGTGGCCGGATGAAGGCCGGCGGCGTCAAGTTCGCCGACACCCCCGAGGAGGCCGCGGCGCACGCCGAGGCGATCCTGCAGCTGGAGATCAACGGCCAGATGCCGCGCGGCGTCCTCGTCGATCCCAAGGCCGAGGTCAAGCAGGAGTACTACGCGAGCGTCGTCTGGGACGGGACCGCGAAGAAACCGCTGATGCTGTTCAGCGACATGGGCGGGATCGACATCGAGGAGGTGGCCGAGAAGCATCCGGATCACGTCGGCAGAGGCCACGTCTCCAATCTCTTCCCGATTCCGGACTTCGAGGCCAAGCAGGTCGTCGCCGCGACCGGGGTCACCGGCTCGCAGCTGAACCGCGCCACCCCGGTGCTGGCCCGGCTCGCCCGCCTCTTCCGCGACTACGACATGACCCTGGCCGAGATCAACCCGCTGGCCGAGCTGACCGACGGCAGCTTCGTCGCCCTCGACGCCCACATGGAGATGGAGGCCGAGGCGGTCGGGCGCCAGAAAAAGCTGCTTCGCAAGCAGCTGGAGATCGCCGAGGACGACACCCGTGAGACCTACGAGCCCTCCGACTTCGAGCGCAACGTCGCCGCGATCGACGCCGCCGACCACCGCGGCGTGATCCAGGGCAAGGACCACGGCTTCGAGGGCAACCTCGGCCTCGTGATCGGCGCCGGCGGCGGCTCGCTGACCCTCACCGACGCGGTCCGCAGCCAGGGCGGCAAGCCCGCCAACTACTCCGAGATCGGCGGCAACCCCTCCGTCGCCAAGGCCTGCGGCCTGGCCAAGGAGGTGCTGGAGAAGGACGGCGTCGAGAAGATCGCGGTGATGATGTCGATCGTCTCCAACACCCGCGTCGACATCGTCGCCCGCGGCGTCATCAAGGCCTGTCTCGAGCTCGGCAAGGACCCCGGCGAGACGATCGCGATCTTCCGCATCCCCGGCGCCTGGGAGGACGAGGGCTTCAAGATCCTCGAGCGCTACGGGGTCGAGTACTGCGACCGCTCGGTCTCGATGTGGGAGGCCGCCAGCCGCGCCGTCGCCAAGATCCAGGGGGAGGCGGCCGCCGCATGAGCATCCTCCTGAACCGCGAGACCACCTTCATCGTGCAGGGGATCACCGGCCGCGAGGCGGTCAACCTGACCCGCGAGTGCCTCGACTACGGCTCCAAGGTCGTCGGCGGCGTCACCCCCGGCCGCAAGGGCCGCGAGGTCCACGGCGTGCCGGTCTTCGACACCGTCGCCCAGGCGGTCGAGCACCACGGCGGCCCGATCGACGGCTCCGTCGTCACCGTCCCCCCCGCCTTCACCAAGGACGCCGTCTTCGAGGCGATCTTGAACGGGATCAAGCTGATCGTGATCGTCACCGAGCGGATCCCGCGCGGCGACGTCGCCCAGATGGTCGAGCTGGCGAACACCGAGGGCGCCCGGATCATCGGCCCCAACTGCCTCGGCCTGATCGTCCCCGACGTCTGCAAGATGGGCGGAATAGGTGGTCCCGCCGTAGACGCGGCCAAGGCCTACGCGCCCGGCCCGGTCGGGGTGATGAGCCGCTCCGGCGGGATGACCACCGAGATCTCCTCCTCGCTGACCCAGGCCGGGCTCGGCGTCTCCACCGCCGTCTCGATCGGCGGCGACGCGATCATCGGCTCCGCCTACGCGGAGCTGATGCCCTACTTCGAGGCCGACGAGGAGACGAAGGCGATCGTCATCTACACCGAGCCCGGCGGCCGCATGGAGGCCCAGCTCTCGGAGTGGGTGAAGGAGAACGACTCGCGCCTGCCGATCGTCGCCTTCATGGCCGGCAAGTTCATGGACGACGAGGAGATGAAGGGGATGAGCTTCGGCCACGCGGGCACCATCGTCGAGGGGGTAGAGGACACGGCGACGGAGAAGATCGCCCGCCTCGAAGCGGCCGGCATCCGCGTCGTCGAGCGGATCGACGAGATCCCCGACGCGGTCAAGCAGAAGCTCGAGGTTCCAGCCTGATGGCCGAGCAGCTGAACAAGGTCTTCATCGACGTCGAGGTCGACGCCTCCGTCGCCGGCGACGCGGCGATCGCCGCCAAGCTGGAGGAAGTCTGCCCCGTCGACATCTTCAAGGACGCCGGCGGCAAGGTCGAAGTCGTCGAGGGGAACCTCGACGAGTGCGTCCTCTGCAAGCTCTGCATCGAAGCGGCCCCTGCGGGCACCGTGCACGTCAAAAAGCTCTACGACGGCACCGAGCTGAACTGAGCGGCGGCTTCCTCGCGAAGCCGCTCGGGCACGACGACCATCCCGCGCAGCTCCTCGAGCAGGGCCGCGTCTCCTTCGACCTCGACCCCCGGCACGGTGGCGTCGACGACCAGGGCCACCAGGATCTCGATCGGCGCGCCGGAAAGGATCAGCTCGGCGTCGCCGACGGTACCCCTGGAGGCGTCGATCCAGCCGTCGTGGGCGTGCAGGGCGAAGCTCTGTCCGCCGCTGCGCAGCCCCAGCCTGAACTCCGCCTCGGGGGGCGGATGCAGGAGCGCACGCAGCGCGTTGGGCAGCGAAGAGGGAGCCAGGCCGACGATGTCCTCCGCCTTCTGCAACTGCATCCCCCAGCGCCCCAGCTCGATCATCGGCCGTTCCAGGCCGCGGCCGAGATCGGTCAGCTCGTAGACGGTGGCGGCGACCGGCGCCGCCAGCTCGCGGCGCTCGACGATGCCGTCCCCTTCGAGGTCGCGCAGCCGCTTGGTGAGCACGTCGGTCGGGGCGCCGCCGACCGAGCGCGCCAGCTCGGAGAAGCGCAGCGGGCCGAGCGAGAGCTCGCGCACGATCAGCAGCGACCAGCGCTCGCCGATCGCGGTCGAGCGCGCAGGCGAGGCTGCAGGCCTGACCGTATTCCCGGCGACCCATGCACGATCATCGTAACAGCATTGATTTGTTTTTCAAAGCACTTGCTTTGAAATCTGGTACGGTGCCCGGCGTGTCTCACGTCCCCACCTCCGGGCTCGTTCCAGATCTCGTATGAATCGGATCGCCGATCTCACCTGGAGGCACCCGAAGCTCGTCCTCGCCGCCGTCGGCGACCTTCACCCTGCTCGCCCTCGTCGTCGGCCGCGACGTCGAGCAGCACCTGAAGGCGGCTGGCTTCACCGACAGCGCCTCGGAGAGCGAGCGGGCGGGCGGGCTGCTGCGCGACTCGCTCGGCTACGACCCCAATCCGGGGCTGGTGGTGGTCGTGCGGGCGCCCGACGGTGGCCGGCTCGACCTCGATGACCCCGCCGTCCGCGCCGAGGTCGGCCGGCTCAGCCGCGAGATGTCGCAGGTCGAGTACATCGGCCGGGTCGTCAACCCCCTGCGCGACCGCCGCGCCGCCGCCACCCTCCTCGCCCGCGACGGCGAATCGCTGGTGATCGCCGCCTACCTCTCCACCGACGACATCCAGGACGCCGGCGGCATCGCCGCCGAAGACGTGCAGCCGCTGCTCGACGAAAGCTCGCTCGACGCCGCCATGGGCGGCTACGCGGCCGGCTTCAACGAGACCAACGACCAGACCCGCAAGGATCTGACCAAGGCCGAGCTGATCGCCTTCCCGGTCCTGGCGCTGCTGCTGCTCTTCGTCTTCCGCGGCGTCGTCGCCGCCGCGATCCCGCTGCTGCTCGGCGTGATCTCGATCGTCGGCACGCTGCTGGTGCTGCGGGTGATGTCGAGCTTCGCCGACACCTCGCTGTTCGCGCTCAACATCGCCACCGGGCTCAGCCTCGGCCTCGCGGTCGATTACGCGCTGCTGCTGGTCTCGCGATATCGCGAGGAGATAGCGCGCGGGGGCGCGTCGCGGGAGGCGCACCGCCGCACCGTGCAGACGGCGGGGCGCACGGCGGTCTTCTCCGGCCTCACCGTCGCCGCGGCGATGGCGGCGCTGATCGTGATGCCGCAGCGCTTCCTCTACTCGATGGCGGTCGCCGGCGCCTCGGTGGCGGTCCTCTCCGCGCTGATGGCGATCCTCGTCGTCCCCTCGCTGCTGGCCCTGCTCGGGACCCGCATCGACGCGCTCTCGATCCGGCGCGGGCCGGCCGTCTCCGACACCTCCGACGGTTGGTACCGGCTGGCCCGCGGGGTGATGCGGCGCCCGGTCGCGGTCGCCCTCGGCAGCTCCGCCCTGCTTCTGGCCGCAGCGGCGCCGCTGCTGTGGACCACCCTGACCGGGCCCAGCGCCGAAGCGGTGCCTCCCGGCCAGCCCTCCTACGACGCCTACCGCTACCTCGAGGCGCACTACCCGCGCGACGTCACCGAGGCGGTCACGGTCACCGTCGACGGCGCCGGCCGGCCCGGGCAGCTGGCGGCCTTCCAGCGCCGCATCGAGGCGGTCGGCGGCGTCGTCCGCGGCACCCCCTTCACCGCCGCCGGCGAGGGCATCGCCTACGCCAACTTCGCCCTCTCGGGTCCGGCCCTCGAGCGGCGAGTCCCAGGACTCGGTGCACGCGATCCGCGACCTCGGCCCGCCCGGCAGCACGACCGTGCTCGTCTCCGGCAACACCGCCGGCTTCATCGACCAGAAGCAGAGCCTGATCGATCACGCGCCGCTGGTCGTCGCGATCGTCGCCCTCACCACCCTGCGTCCTGCTCTTCCTGCTGACCGGCTCGCGTCCTACTGCCGCTGAAGACGCTGCTGATGAACACGCTGACCCTCGGCGCCACGCTCGGCATCCTCGTCCTCGCCTTCCAGGAGGGCTGGCTGAACACGCCGCTCGACTACACCGGCCCGGCCGCGATCGAGGTGACCAGCCTCGTCTTCCTCTTCGCCATCCTCTTCGGCCTCGCCACCGACTACGCGGTGCTGGTGATGGCGCGGATCAAGGAGCGCTACGACGCCGGCGACAGCAACGAGGAGGCGGTCGCCGTCGGGAATCGGCCGCACCGGCCGCGTGATCACCGCCGCCGCGGTCGCGATCGCCGTCGTCTTCCTCGCCTTCGGCGTCAGCAGCGTCTTCTTCGTCAAGCAGATCGCGATCGGGATGGCGGTCGGCGTGATGATCGACGCCACCGATCGTCCGCGCCCTCCTCGTCCCCTCCCTGATGCGCCTGCTCGGCGAGTGGAACTGGTGGGCCCCGGCGCCCCTGCGCCGCCTCCAGCTCCGTTTCGGCTTCTCCGAGGCCTGACTTCTCCCAAAGCATGGCCTGGCCGGCCGAGGGCGCGCCGCGAGGCGCTTTCCCCACCTGCCCATGTGCGATCGGTCACATTACCCGCATATAAATTTATATCCGGGTAACTGGATGGCATCGGCTACTGAGCCCCGCACGCGGCTGTCGCGAGAGGACCGGATGGAGCAGACGCTCGGCGGTCGCCCACGACCTCTTCGCCGAACGCGGCTACGCGGCCGTGAAGATGGATGAGATCGCGGCTGCGGTCGGAGTCACCAAGCCCCTCCTCTACAACTACTTCGGCAACAAGGAGCGGCTCTACATCGCCTGCATGGAACAGGCGGGGGACGCGCTGACGACGACGGTCGCCCGCGAGGCGGTCGCGCCAGCGCCAGCCCCGGCGACGCGCTCGGCGCCGGTGTCCGCGCCTTCTTCGCCTTCCTCGACAGCGACCGCGCCGCCTGGGCCGTGCTCTTCGACGAGACCCTCCCCCGCAGCGGCGAGGTCTTCGAGCGGGTCGCCGAGTACCGCGGCCGGATCGTCGACCTGGTCTCCGGCACGATGCTGGCGCAGCTGCCGCACGAGCGCCGCGACGCCGCCCGGATCGAGGTCGAGGCGCTCTCCGCCGCGCTGCTCGGCGCCGCCGAGGCACTCGCCCGCTGGTGGCTGCACACCGGGGCGATCGGCGCCGACGAGGCCGCCGAGCTCCTGATCGCGACGATCGAGCCCGGCCTGCGCGCCCGCTCGGCGCCCACGACTTCCCACGCCCCCGGAAAAGGACCGACCACCAGATGAACAGCAAGACCCGCCGGGTTGCCGTCGTCGGCGGCAACCGGATCCCCTTCGCGCGCTCGGACAGCGCCTACGCGCACGCCTCCAACCAGGACATGCTCACCGCCGCCCTCGACGGGCTCGTCGACCGCTTCGGCCTCAGGGCGAGACGCTCGGCGAGGTCGCCGGCGGCGCCGTCCTCAAGCACTCCCACGACCGCGACCTGGCGCGCGAGAGCGTGCTCAGCACCCGCCTCGCCCCCGAGACCCCCGCCTACGACGTCCAGCAGGCCTGCGGCACCGGCCTGGAGGCGACGATCCTGGTCGCCAACAAGATCGCCCTCGGCCAGATCGACGTCCGGCATCGCCTGCGGCGCCGACACCACCTCCGACGCCCCGATCGGCCTCAACGAGCAGCTGCGCGAGACGCTGCTGGAGGCGAACCGGCAGCGCTCGACGGCCGGCAAGCTGCAGCGCCCTGGCCGGCGTCCGCCCGGGCCACATCGTGCCCGCGATCCCCCGCAACGAGGAGCCCCGCACCGGCCTCTCGATGGGCGAGCACTGCGCGATCATGGCCACCGAATGGGAGATCGGCCGCGCGGAGCAGGACGAGCTCGGCGCTGGCCAGCCACCAGAACCTCGCCGCCGCCTACGAGCGCGGCTTCCTCGACGACCTGATCACCCCCTACCTCGGCCTCGAGCGCGACCAGAACCTGCGCCCCGACTCGAGCCTCGAGAAGCTGGCGAAGCTGAAGCCGGTCTTCGGCGGCCCCGAGGGGACGATGACCGCGGCCAACTCGACCCCGCTCAGCGACGGCGCCTCGGCGGTGCTGCTCGCCTCCGAGGAGTGGGCGAAGGAGCGCGACCTGCCGATCCTCGCCTACGTCACCGAGGCCCAGACCGCGGCCGTCGACCACGTCCACAAGCGCGAAGGACTGCTGATGGCGCCCGCCTACGCGATGCCGCGGATGCTCGACCGCGCCGGCCTCGCCCTGCAGGACTTCGACTACTACGAGATCCACGAGGCCTTCGCCGCGCAGGTGCTCTGCACGCTGAAGGCCTGGGAGGATGCCGAGTTCTGCAGGGAGAAGCTGGGGCCGCGACGAAGCCGCTCGGCTCGATCGACCGCGCGAAGCTCAACGTCAACGGCGGCTCGCTCGCCGCCGCCCACCCGTTCGCGGCGACCGGCGGCCGCATCGTCGCCGGCCTCGCCAAGCAGCTGCACGAAGACGGCAGCGGCCGGGGCGTGATCAGCATCTGCGCCGCCGGCGGCCAGGGCGTCGTCGCGATCCTCGAGAGCGCCGGAGGGACCGGATGAGCGACCGCTACTCGCAGATCGTCAACGCGCCCGTCGTCTCGACGGTCGCCAAGCAGCTGGGGCTGCCGCAGCCGGTCAGCCTCGACCGCTACGAGCCCGGCGCGCCGGTCGTCTCCGGGCCGGTCCTCAGCGGCGCCGCGCCCGGCGGCCGCCTCGGCAAGGCCCTGCCCGCCTTCCTCGACTCGATCAAGGCCGAACGCGCCGGCGCCGAGGGCAGGGCGAAGGCGCTGCGTCTTCGACGCCACCGGCATCGCCGACTCGACCGAGCTGGTCGAGCTGCAGCGCTTCTTCCACCCGGCCGTGGGACGGCTGCAGCGCAGCGGCCGCGTCGTCGTGATCGGCACACCGCCGGCCGCAGCCGGCTCCGCCCGCGCTCACACCGCCCAGCGGGCGCTGGAGGGCTTCACCCGCTCGCTCGCCAAGGAGATCGGCGGCCACGGCTCGACCGCGCAGCTGGTCTACGTCGCCGCCGGCGCCGAGGACCAGCTCGCCTCGACCCTGCGCTTCCTGCTCTCGCCGCGCTCGGCCTACGTCTCCGGCCAGGTGGTGCGGATCGGCGCCGGCGTCGCGCCGACCCCGGAGATCGAGTGGGAGCGCCCGCTCGACGGCAAGGTGGCGCTGGTCACCGGCGCCTCGCGCGGGATCGGCGCCGCGATCGCCGACACCCTCGCCCGCGACGGCGCCAAGGTGGTCGGCCTCGACGTGCCGCAGGCCGCCGACGATCTGCGCGCCGTCACCGGGGCGATCGGCGGCGCCCATCCAATCGGCATCGACATCACCGCCGAGGACGCTCCCGAGCGGATCGCCGGGCACCTCTCCGACGGCGTCGACGTCGTCGTCCACAACGCCGGCGTTACCAAGGACCGCACGATCGCGAAGATGCCCGAAGAGCGCTGGGCGCAGCTGCTGGAGATCAACCTCTCCAGCGAGGAGCGGATCAACGACGCCCTGCTCGACGCAGAGCTGCTGCGGCCGAACGGCCGCATCGTCGGCGTCTCCTCGATGGCCGGGATCGCCGGCAACAACGGCCAGACCAACTACGCCGCCTCGAAGGCGGGCGTGATCGGGATGGTCGAATCGCTGGCGCCGGAGCTGGCCAGCCCGCGGAGCGACGATCAACGCCGTCGCCCCCGGCTTCATCGAGACGAAGATGACGGCGGCGATGCCGATCGGCCCGCGCGAAGCCGGTCGCCGGCTCAGCAGCCTCTCCCAGGGCGGCCTGCCGGTCGACGTCGCCGAGACGATCGCCTGGTTCGCCAGCCCCGCCTCGACCGGGGTCAACGGCAACACCGTCCGCGTCTGCGGCCAGAGCCTGCTGGGGGCCTGACGTGCCGACCCGCACCCTCGACAGCTCACCCAGCATCCTGCCGCTCTACGCACGGGCGGCGGCGCCGATGGTCCCGGGCGCCTCACTGCTGCCGTTCATCCCCGGCGGCGGCGGCGAGATCCCTGACCTCGACCTGCGACTGGCGGGCGTCAGCGCCGACCCGGCCGACGTCGCCGCCTACGCCAAGGTCTGCGGCTTCGCGCTGCGCGACCACCTCCCCCCCACCTACCCGCACGTGCTCGCCTTCCCGCTGCACATGGCGGTGATGGCCGACGGCGGCTTCCCCTTCGGCGCCGTCGGCCTGGTCCACATCGAGAACCGGATCGAGCAGCACCGCCCGCTCGGGATCGGCGAGGAGCTGACGATCCGCGTCCGCCCGACCAAGCTGCAGCCGCACCCCAAGGGCCGGACCTTCTCACTGCTGACCGAGGTCACCGCCGGCGACGAGCTCGTCTGGGCGAGCGAGAGCACGATGCTGCGTCGCGGCAAGGGCGGCGCGGACGCAGTTTCCGCCGGTATGCGGCGGGAAGTACGTCCGGGCGACGCCGGGACCGATTTCCGGGCCCTACCCGCCGACGCCCCGGCCAGCGCCGAGTGGAAGCTCGGCGGCGACCTCGGCCGCCGCTACGCCGCCGTCTCCGGCGACCGCAACCCGATCCACATGCACTCGCTGACCGCGAAGCCGCTCGGGTTCCCGGCGGCGATCGCGCATGGCATGTGGACGAAGGCCCGCTGCCTGGCGGCCCTCGACAGCCGCCTGCCCGACTCTTTTGCCGTCGACGTCCGCTTCCGCAAGCCGATCCTGCTGCCCGGGCGCGTCGAGTTCGCCGGCGCGGAGGAGGGCGGAGAGATCACCTTCGCCGTCCGCGACGCCAAGCGGCAGACCCCTCATCTCGACGGTCGCGTGCGACCGCTCGAGTCCAACTCGAAAGCCAAGACCGGAAGGAAGAAGGCCAGATGACGACCGCTACTGACGACAAGACCGCCAGCGTGGCCGAACGCGGCATGGGCTTCGGCCTGCGGGCGCTCAACCGCCTCGCCGGCTCCGACCTGCTGGACCGGATCCGGATCCGCAAGCAGGTCGAGCGCGCCCTCTTCCAGGGCACCAAGAACGGGTTCCGCTCGGCAACCGCGGCCGGCCGCACCTTCAAGGCCGCGCAGCAGCTGGGCAAACCGGCGCGCCAAAAGAAGAGCAAGTCGAAGGGCCTGTTCGACCTCGCCCCCGACGACGAGCAGCAGATGTTCCAGGAGGCCGGTCGCGCCTTCGCCGAGGAGAAGGTCCGCCCGGCGGCGCTGAAGGCCGACGAGGAGCGCGAGACGCCCAAGGAGCTGCTGGCCGAAGCCACCGAGCTCGGAGTCAACATGCTCGGCGTCCCCGAGGAGCTCGGCGGCGTCATGCACGAGCAGTCGGCGGTGACCACCGTGCTGATCGGCGAGGCCCTCGCCCACGGCGACATGGGCATCGCCTACGCCGCGCTCGCGCCCGGCGCCGTCGCCACCGCGATCGGCCTCTGGGGCAGCGCCGAGCAGGAGGCGACCTACCTGCCGGCCTTCACCGGCGAGGACGTGCCCGCGGCGGCGCTGGCGATCCTCGAGCCGCGACCGCTGTTCGACCCGCTGCAGCTGCAGACGACCGCGAAGAGGAAAGGTCAGGAGTGGGTCCTGAGCGGGGCCAAGTCACTCCTCGCCCGCGCCAAGGACTGCGAGCTCTTCGTGATCGCGGCCGAGGCCGAGGGCATCGGCCCGGCGCTGTTCGTGGTCGAGTCCGGCGCCAAGGGCCTCGCGGTCGAAGACGAGCCGGCGATGGGCCTGCGACCCGCCGCCACCGGCCGCCTCCTGATCGACAAGGTCAAGGTCCCGGCCACCGCCCTGCTCGGTGAGGACAAAGCGAGCGCCAAGGACTACGCCGACTGCGTCAACCGCGCGCGGATCGCCTGGTGCGGCCTCGCGAGCGGCGCCGCCCAGGCCGTCCTCGACTACGTGATCCCCTACGTCAACGATCGCCAGGCGTTCGCCGAACCGATCTCCAACCGCCAGGGCGTCGCCTTCGCGGTCTCCGACATCGGCATCGAGAGCGAAGGCATGCGCCTCGCCACCTACCGCGCCGCCAGCCGCGCCGACCGCGGCGAGAAGTTCGCCCGCGAGGCGGCGATCGCGCGCCGGCTCTGCGCCGTCAAGGGAATGGAGATCGGCTCGCAGGGAGTACAGCTGCTCGGCGGCCACGGCTTCGTCAAGGAGCACCCGGTCGAGCGCTGGTACCGAGACCTCCGAGCTGCGGGCGTGATGGAGGGCGCCCTGCTCGTCTAGGCGACCCCGCCCGAGCGAAAGGCAACCATGATCAACCTCGAGATACCGAAGAAGTTCAAGCCCCTCGCCACCCAGGCGAACCAGGTCGCGAACGAGGTCTTCCGGCCGATCTCGCGCAAGTACGACGAGGCCGAGCACGCCTACCCGAAAGAGCTCGACATGCTGGCCTCGCTGATCGACGGCATGAACGAGGGCTCCGACATCGGCGGCGCTGGTGCGGCGGGGGTGCGCCGCGAGGAGAGCGGCGATTCCGGAGAGAACCGCAACGGCTCCAACCTCTCCACCGTGCTCGGCATCATCGAGCTCTGCTGGGGCGACGTCGGCCTGCTGCTCTCGATGCCGCGCCAGGGTCTCGGCAACTCGGCGATCGCCTCGGTGGCGACCGAGGAGCAGCTGGAGCAGTACGGCGGCAAGTGGGCTGCGATGGCGATCACCGAGCCGGAAGCCGGCTCGGACTCGGCCGCGATCCGCACCACGGCCGAGCTCGACGGCGACGAGTACGTCCTCAACGGCGAGAAGATCTTCGTCACCTCGGGCGACCGCGCCGACCTGATCGTGGTCTGGGCGACGCTCGACCGCTCCAAGGGACGGGCGGCGATCAAGTCGTTCATCGTCGAGCGCGACAACCCGGGCCTGAAGCTCGACCGGCTCGAGCACAAGCTCGGGATCCGCGCCTCCGACACCGCCAACTTCACCCTGCAGGACTGCCGGGTGCCGAAAGAGGCGCTGCTGGGCGACCCCGAGGTGAAGGAGAAGGGCTTCGCCGGGGTGATGGAAACGTTCGACAACACGCGGCCGCTGGTCGCGGCGATGGCGGTCGGCGTCGCCCGGGCGGCGCTGGAAGAGACCCGCAAGCAGCTGAAGCAGGCCGGGGTCGAGGTCGACTACTCCGTCCCCGCCCTCTCCCAGCACGCGGCCGCGGCGCGCTTCCTGGAGATGGAGGCCGACTACGAGGCGGCCTGGCTGCTGACCCTGCAGGCGGCCTGGATGGCCGACAACAGCAAGCCGAACTCGCTGCAGGCCTCGATGGCGAAGGCGAAGGCGGGACGCGCCTGCGTCGACATCACGCTCGGTTGCGTCGAGCTCTGCGGCAGCGTCGGGTACGGCGAGGGGGAGCTGCTGGAGAAGTGGGCGCGGGATGCGAAGATCCTCGACATCTTCGAGGGGACCCAGCAGATCCAGCTGCTGATCGTGGCGCGGCAGCTGCTGGGAAAGAGCTCCTCCGAACTGAGGTAGTCAGGGCGAGAAGGAGTCGGGTCCCTGCCCCGGAGGCCGTCGCGCAGCTGGATCGCGTTGGTGCTTCGGGGCGTGGTCCCTTGAGCCTCCGGGGCAGGGACCCCGACTCCTCCGACATGAGCTTCCGGTCGCTCGGAAGCTTCCATGGGGCAGACTCCTGACCCGTGAACCTGATCGAGGATCTGATGGAGCGGTCGCCTGCGTCGCGGCTGGGGATCGTGGCGATTGACGCTGAGGGGAACCGGCGCGACCACTATTTCGGGGAACTGGTCGCTCAGTCGGCGGGACTCTCGGGCGCGTTTGCGGGGCGCGGGGTGAAGCGGGGCGACGTAGTGATGACGCTGGTCGGGAATCGGGTCGAGTGGGCGCTGACGCTGCTCGCCTGCTGGCGGATGGGGGCGGTGGCGCTGCCTTGCAGCCCACAGCTGCGGCGGCACGACCTGGAGCTGCGGGTTGCGGCCGCCAATCCGGCGCTTTGCGTCGGCGAGGAGGAGCTGCTGGCCGAGCTCCCGGACGGAGTTCCGGCGATGACGCTGGCCGAGGTCGCAGAGGTGCTCGACGAGGATCGGCCGCAGGAGGCGCCGGCGGCGATAGCGCCGATGGATCCCGAGGACCCGGCCCTGATCGTCTTCACCTCCGGCACCACCGGCGAGCCGCGCGGCGTCCTCCACTCCTACCGCTACCTGTTCGGCCAGCGGATCCAGGCCGAGCACTGGTTCGGCTCGCGCCAGGGCGAGCTTGCCTGGTGCACGACCGCGCCGGGCTGGTCGAAGTCGGCCCGCAACGTCTTCCTCGCCCCCTGGCTGACCGGTGCCGCCGCGGTCATCCACGACGGCCGCTTCGATCCGGCCGAGCGGCTCGACTTTGCCGCGGCGCTCGGCGTCAACGTCCTCTGCCAGGCGCCGACCGAGTACCGGATGCTGGCCAAGCGCACCGCCCTGCGCCCCCTCCCGGCGCTGCGGCGGATGGTCTCCGCCGGCGAGCCACTGGACCCGGAGACGATCGCCGCCTTCCGCGAGGCGACCGGCCTCGAGCCGGCTGACGGCTACGGCCAGACCGAGACCGGCCACGTCACCGCCAACCTCGCCGGCGAGCCGGTTCGCCAGGGCTCGATGGGGAAACCCCTGCCGGGGTTGGAGGTGCGGATAGCCCCCCCCGGACGCGAAGCGGAGGAGGCGGCGACTGACCTGGGTGAATTGCAGCTCCGCGCCGCCTCATCCCCCACCTTCTTCTCCCGCTACCTCGACGGCGAGCGCTTCGAGGGCGAGTGGTGGGCGACCGGCGACCTGGTCCGCGAAGACGAAGACGGCTACCTCTTCTTCGAGGGGCGCAACGACGACATCATCCTCTCCGCCGGCTACCGGATCGGCCCCTTCGAGGTCGAGTCGGCGCTGCAGTCCCACCCCGCCGTCGCCGAGGCGGCCGCGGTCGCCGCCCCAGACCCCGAGCGCGGCTCGGTCGTCCGCGCCGTCGTCGTCCCCCGCGACCGCGCACCGAGCGAGGAGCTTGCCCGCGAGCTGCAGGAGCACTGCAAGCGCGAGACCGCCCCCTACAAGTTCCCCCGCCTCGTCGAGTTCGTCGAGGAGCTGCCGAAGACGAGCAGCGGCAAGATCAAGCGTGCGCAGCTGCGGCGGGGGTAACCTGGGCAGATGGGCACGAGCGAGGCAACCGAGACGGAGAGCGTCGCCCGCGCCTACTTCGACGCCGTCTCCCGCCGCGACGTCGAGGCGATGGCGGCCTGCTGGGAGCCCGGCACCCGCGACGTGATCCACGGCGTCGCCGACATGCGCGTGCCGGAGGACCTGCGCTCCTGGTTCGGCGACCTCTTCGCCTCGTTCCCCGACTTCAGCTTCGAGGTCCTCGACGTCCTCACCGCCGGCGAGAAGGCGGCCGTGCACTGGCATGCCACCGGCACCTTCGACGGCGGCGCCCGCTTCGAAGGCCTGATCCCGAACGGCGAACGGGTGGATGTCCAGGGCTGCGACGTGCTCACCGTCCGCGACGGCAAGGTCGTCCACAACGACGCCTACATGAACGGCGCCGAGATGGCCCGCCAGCTCGGCGCCCTGCCGCCGCAGGGATCGCCACCCGAACGCGCGCTGACCGCCCTCCTCAACCTGAAGACCCGGATATGGCGCAGATCGACCGCCGGCGCGTCGCGGCGCTGACCGAGGCCCAGCAGGAGCAGTTCCGCAACCGCACCGGCGCCTCCGCCCGCACCTTCGAGCGCGCGGTGCAGGTGATGCCAAGCGGCGTCCCCTCCTCCTTCCAGGAAAACGACCCCTGGCCCGTCTACCTCGAGCGCGGCAGCGGCAGCCGCGTCTGGGACGTCGACGGCAACGAGTACGTCGACTTCCACAACGGCTTCGGCGTCATGTGCATCGGCCACGCCAACCCCACCGTCGGCGCCGCCGTCAAGGCGCGGATCGACGAAGGCACCCACTTCGCCGCCCCCACCGACGGCTCGATCGCCGTCGCGACCGAGCTGGTACGGCGCTTCGGCCTACCGCAGTGGCGCTTCAACAACTCCGGCACCGAGGCGACGATGGACGCCGTCCACCTCGCCCGCGGCGCCACCGACCGCGACCTGATCCTCAAGATCGAGGGCTCCTACCACGGCCACCACGACACCGTGATGGTCTCGGTCTACCCGCCGCTGGAGGCACTCGGTGCCCGCGACGACCCGGTCAGCGTCCCCTACGGCGGTGGCGTTCCCAGGGCGCTCAGCGAGCTCACCCGCGCCGTCCCCTTCAACGATGCCGAGGCGCTGGAGAGCGTGCTGGAGAAGATCGGCGAGCAGGTCGCCGGCCTGATCATGGAGCCGGCGATGATGAACATCAACATCATCCCGCCCCGCCCCGGCTACCTGGAGCGGGTCCGCGAGCTCACCGCCCGCTACGGCGTCAAGTTGATCTTCGACGAGGTCAAGACCGGCGCCACGATCTCCGCCGGCGGCGCCACCGCCCGCTTCGGCGTCCTCCCCGACATGATCACCCTGGCCAAGGCCAGCTGCGGCGGCTACCCCGGCGGCGCGATCGGGATGAGCGAGGAGCTGGCGGCGATCGTCGCCGACGGCACCGTCAAGCAGTACGGCACCTTCAACGGCAACCCGCTGGTGATGGCGGCTGCCGAGGCGACGCTGACCGAAGTCCTCACCGACGACGTCTACGAGCGCTTCGAGGCGACCAACCGGCGCCTGCTCGACGGCTGCCAGCAGATCGTCGACGCCCACGACCTGCCCGCCTATACCGAGGGGCTCGGCGCCAAGGGCTGCGTGATCTTCTCGCCCGAGCGGATGTACGAGTACCGCGACTACCTGACCGAGGTCGACGACGAGCTCTCGACCCTCGCCTGGCTCTACCACATGAACCACGGCGTCTTCATGACCCCGGGGACCGAGGAGGAGTGGACGCTCTCGATCGCCCACTCCGACGAGGACCTGCAGCGCTACCTCGACGCCTTCGAGGCCTTCGCCGGCGACCTGACCCGCGGCTAGCGCTAGACGGTCTCGGCGAAGAGGCCGGCGGCGGCCTCGACCGGGCGCCCGAGGTGGAAGCCCTGGGCCATGTCGACGCCGTACTCGCGCAGCATCCGCTCCGTCTCGTCGTCCTCGACGAACTCGGCGATCGTCGTCTTGCCGAGACCGCGGGCGATCTCGACGATCGCCTTCACCGTCAGCTGGTCGGCGTCGTTGCGCGTCATCTCGCGGACAAACGAACCGTCGATCTTGATCACGTCGAATGGCAGCTGCTTGAGGTGCTGGAACGGGCTGAAGCCGGCTCCGTAGTCGTCGATCGCGACTTCGCAGCCGAACTCGGTCAGGCGGTCCGCGAACCCGATCGCCGTTTCGTAGTCGTCGACTCGGGCCGACTTGGTGATCTCGAAGGTGCAGCGGCTGGGGTCGCCGTCGCCTTCGTCGAGGCGGCGCTCGATGAACTCCAGAACGGAGACGTCGGTCAGCGAGGCGCCGGAGAGGTTGACGTGGAGGGAGACCGGTTCACCGGCGCGCTCGCGCTCGCCCAGCAGCTCCAGTGCCCGCGCGACCACCCAACGGTCCAGCTCCTGGACCATGCCGGAGCGCTCGGCGACGTCGATGAAGGCGGCTGCGGGCAGCAGCTCGCCGTTATCGCCGGTCATCCGCAGCAGCAGCTCGTAGCGCTCGATGCCGCCGGAGGCGAGGCTGCGGATCGGCTGCGAGGCGAGGCTGAGGCGGTCCTGGGTGAGGGCGTCGCGGATCCGGGCGCTGGTCGTCTGGCCACGCCGCGGGGCCCGCTGGGACTCCTCGGGCCCGTGGAAGAGAGCGATCCGGTTGCGACCCTCCTCCTTGGCCCGGTACATCGCCTGGTCGGCGGCGACCAACACCGCCTCGGAGTTGACGTCGCGCTTGCCGCCGAACATGGTGATGCCGACGCTGATCGTCGCCTCGCCCAGCTCGGAGCCGGCGGGAAAGCCCTCGGCCACCTGCGCTCGCAGGTCCTCGCCGAGCTGCAGCGCTCCGCTCGTATCGGTCTGCGGCATCAGCACCGCGAACTCGTCGCCGGAGAGGCGGGCGACGATGTCGGTGGTGCGCACCCGCTCGCGCAGGATCTCGGCGACCTTGCGGATCAGGTTGTCGCCGGGCTGGTGACCGAGCCTGTCGTTGACCTCCTTGAGGCCGTCGATGTCGATGATCATCACGGCGCCCTGACCGCCGTAGCGGGCGGAGAAGGAGACGTGGCGGTCGAGCTTGGAGCGGAAGCAGCGCCGGTTCAACAGCCCGGTGAGCGAGTCGTGGTCGGCGAGGTAGCGCAGCTCGGCCTCGGTTTTCTCGGCCTTCTCCAGCGCCCCCTCGACGATCTCGCGATCCCCCTGGACGAGCTTTCCCAGCACCGCCTCGATCTCCGGATCGCGCTTCTGAGAGGTACGTATGCTCGCCACCCGTGAAAGGTATTTGCTCGCTGCCGATCCAGGTTGGCGAACCCGTCCGTTTCCGCCAGGGGACTCGAATTTTCGGGGATCGAGACACCCCAATAGTTGGCTTCAAGGGGTCCTGGGTACCCTGGGATCGATGCCCAACCGGCTCGCCCAAGAGACCAGCCCGTACCTGCTGCAGCATCGCGACAACCCCGTCGACTGGTACCCCTGGGGCGCCGAGGCGCTGGCCCGGGCGCGCGAGGAGGACCGCCCGATCCTGCTCTCGGTCGGCTACTCGGCCTGCCACTGGTGCCACGTGATGGAGCGCGAGTCCTTCGAGCACCCCGAGACCGCCGCCTACATGAACCAGCATTTCGTCAACGTCAAGGTCGACCGCGAGGAGCGCCCCGACGTCGACGCGATCTACATGGAGGCGGTGCAGGCGATCAGCGGGCAGGGCGGCTGGCCGATGACCGTCTTCCTCGACCCCGAGGGAGTGCCCTTCTACGGCGGCACCTACTTCCCGCCCGACGAGGGCCGCGGCATGCCGAGCTTCCGGATGGTGATGGAGGCGATCGTCGATGCCTTCGAGCGCAAGCGCGAGGAGATCCGCGAGCGCGCGGCCGGGACCCGGGAGCGGCTCGGCGCGATAGGGGTGGTCGAGCCGAGCGCCGAGCCGCCCGAGGCGGCCCAGCTCGAGGAAGCGATCGAGCGCCTGCTTTCCGCCGCCGACCTGCAGCGCGGCGGTTTCGGCGGCGCCCCCAAGTTCCCGCCCGCCTCGGCGCTGGAGCTGCTGCTGGCACGCGGCCAGCGCGAGATCGTCGAGCGCACGCTCGACGCGATGCTGGCCGGCGGCATCTACGACCAGATCGGCGGCGGCTTCGCCCGCTACTCGGTCGACGCCGACTGGCTCGTCCCCCACTTCGAGAAGATGCTCTACGACAACGCCCTGCTCGCCCGTGCCTACCTGCACGGCTGGCAGGCGCTGGGCCACGAGCGCTACCGCCGCGCCTGCGAGGAGACGCTGGACTGGATGCTGCGCGAGATGCGCGGCCCCGAGGGTGGCTTCTACTCGGCCCTCGACGCCGATTCCGAGGGCGAGGAGGGCCGCTTCTACGTCTGGACGCCGGCTCAGATCCGCGCGGTGCTCGGCGAGAACGCCGATGCGGTGATCGAGCACTACGGCGTCAGCGAGCGCGGCAACTTCGAGGGCGCCAACATCCTCCACCTGCCGGGCGGGGTGGGTCGACTTTCTGCCGCATACCGGCAAGAAATCGACCCACCCGGTCTCGACGAAGCACGCCGAGCGCTGTACGAGGCGCGGGCGAAGCGCGTCTGGCCGGGGCTCGATGACAAGCGCCTCGCATCCTGGAACGCGCTGGCGATCTCCGCCCTGGCCGAAGCCGGCGCCGTACTCGGCCGCGACGACTACCTGGCCGCGGCCGCGGCCTGCGGCAAGTTCGTACTCGGCGAGATGCGCGACTCCGAGGGCCACCTGCTGCGCACCTACAAGGACGGCGACGCCCGCCTCAACGCCTACCTGGAGGATCACGCCTTCCTCCTGGAGGCGTTCCTGACTCTCTACGAAGCTACCTTCGAGCCGGACTGGTTCGGCGAGGCGGAGCGGATCGCGGCGACGATGTCGTGCCGCTTTCACGACGGCGAGCGCGGCGGCTTCTTCTCGACCTCCGACGACCACGAGGAGCTGATCGCCCGCCGCAAGGAGATCGGCGACCACCCGATCCCGTCGGGTAACAGCTCAGCGGCCTTCGGCCTATTGCGGCTCGCGGCCCTGACCGGCGACCACGAGCACCGCCGCCGCGCCGAGGAGGTCTTCGCCCTCTTCGCGAAAGCGGCGACTCAGCACCCCGAGTCCTTCGCGCACCTGCTGCGCGCGCTCGACTTCCACCTCTCCCCGGTCAAGGAGGTGGCCCTGGTCGGGGACGACGTGAGCGAGCTGGCGGCAACGGTGCGCTCCGCCTTCCGCCCCCACCTCGTCCTCGCCGCCGGCCCCGAGGGGAGCGAGGAGCCGCCGCTGCTGCGCGAGCGTCCCCTCGTGGACGGTGCTGCAGCCGCCTACGTCTGCGAGGGCTTCGCCTGTCTGGCACCCGTGAGCGCTCCGGAAGAACTGGCTGCCCTTCTCTGATATGGATAGCCGCGATGCGCGGCTCGCTCTTCACCTTCCCCGCCGGCCGCCGAGCCAAGTGGATCGTCTTCGCCGTCTGGTTCGTGGGGATCTTCGGTGCCGTCGGCGCAGCCGAACTGCCGACCAAGTTCGAAGAAGCCGAAAACAACGAGGCGACCTCCTACCTCCCCGGCGACGCCGAGTCGACCGCGGCCCTCGACGCGACCGAGCAGCTGCAGAACGGCGAAATCGCCTCCGCGGTGATCGTCTACCGCAACGACTCGGGCCTGACGCCGGAGAACTACGCGCAGATCGAAGCCGACGTCGCCGGCATGACCGAGGAGAAGTTCGAAGGCGTGATCGCCGACGGCGAAACCGCCGCCTCGGGCGGCAAAGGCGAGCCGAAGCCGAAGCCTCGCAAGAACATCGACACGATCGGTGTCAGCCTGCCCGGCTGCGGCACCCCGACCTCGACCATCCCCGGCCAGCCCGCCGACTACGCCCCGTTCGTCGGCCCCGTCTGCTCGCAGGACGGCAAGGAGGCGATCGTCACCGCCTACATCAACGCCGAAGGCGAGGGCGACCGGATCGTCGACCCGGTCAAGGCCTGGCGCGAGGTGATCGAAAACCCCGGCGGCGGGCTCGAGGTGAAGATCACCGGCGGCGCCGGCTTCTCCGCCGACGCGATCGAAGTCTTCGAAGGGATCAACGGGACCCTGCTGCTGGCCGCGGTCAGCCTCGTGATCTTCCTCCTCATCCTCATCTACCGCTCGCCGATCTTCCTCTTCATCCCGTTGATCGCGGTGATCTTCGCCGAGCTGCTCTCGCGCTCGATCGGGTACGGCGTCTCGGAGCTGGGGGTGACGATCAACGGCCAGTCGAGCTCGATCATGTCGGTCCTCGTGCTCGGCGCCGGCACCGACTACGCGCTGCTGCTGGTCGCCCGCTACCGCGAGGAGCTACACAAAACCGCCGACAAGTACGCGGCGATGCGGACCGCGCTGGAATCGGCCGGGCCGGCGATCTTCGCCTCGGCGCTGACCGTCATCGCCGCCCTCCTCTGCCTGCTGATCGCCAAGGTCAACGGCACCTCCGGGCTGGGCCCGATCGCCGCGATCGGCATCGCCTGCGCGGCGCTCTCGATGCTGACCCTGCTGCCGGCGCTGCTGACGATCTTCGGCCGCCGCGCCTTCTGGCCCTTCGTTCCGCACACCGCCGAGACCGCACCGCGGGCGGAAGCGATCTCCGAGGGGGCGCGACGCCGGATCGTCGACGGCTCCGGCGTCGCCGCCCTGCTCTGGGTCATCCTCTCCTGCTTGCTGGTCCTCGTGCTGCTGCCGCTCGTCCTGCTCACTTCGATCCTGTACAGGCTGAGCAAGATCCGGAGCTTCCCCTCTGGAGATCCCACCCGTGACGAAATCGAAGCATGGAAGGGCGGCATCCCTTCGCTTGTTGGCCTACTCGACCGCGCGGTCTTCACTCCTTATGAGATGCGCCGTCACCGGCTCGAGCACGCCGCCGACGCCACCCACGGCGTCTGGGCGCGGATCGGCAAACGAGTGGCCTTCTCACCGCGCCGGATCATGTTCGGCACGATCGGCGTGCTGCTGATCCTCTGCGCCGGCTTCGCCTTCTTCTCGACCGAACTGACCAGCGAAGACAGCTACCGGACCGAAGTCGAATCGGTCGAAGGGCAGCATCTGCTGGACGAAAGCTTCCCCTCGGGCACCACCGCACCGACCGACGTCGTCGTCGCCGACCGTGGCGACCTGAACGCGGTCAAGAACGCCGTCGAAGGCGTCGACGGGGTCGAGGCGGTCTCGGCTCCGGTCGCCACCGGTCCGCCGGGGACCCTGATCCAGGCGACGCTCGAACCGAATCCCTACTCGACCGAGGCTTTCGAACTGATTGACCCCGTCCGCGACGCGGCGCAGGAAGTCGCTCCGGAAACCCTGGTCGGCGGACCGAGCGCGGTCGAAGCCGACGTTCGCGATGCGGCTGGCTGGGACTCGATCGTGATCCCACCGATCATCCTCCTCGTCGTCTTCCTGATCCTGATCGGGCTGCTGCGGGCGGTGGCCGCACCGTTGGTCCTGGTCGGCACCGTGATCATCAGCTTCCTCGCCGCCCTCGGCGTCGGCTACTTCTTCTTCGACGTCGTCTTCGGCTTCCCGGGCTCGGATCCGTCGCTGCCGCTCTTCGCCTTCGTCTTCCTGGTCGCGCTGGGCGTCGACTACAACATCTTCCTCGTCGCCCGCGCTCGTGAGGAGACCGAAAAGCACGGCTCCGAACAGGGGATGCTGCGTGCCCTGGCCGTCACCGGCGGCGTCATCACCAGCGCCGGCATCGTCCTCGCCGGCACCTTCTCGGTCCTCGCCGTCCTCCCCCTCACCTTCCTCACCGAGCTCGGCTTCGTCGTCGCCTTCGGCGTCCTCCTCGACACCTTCCTCGTCCGCAGCATCCTCGTGCCCTCGGCCGCCCTCACCCTCGGCGACAGGTTCTGGTGGCCCTCGGCGCTCTCCCGCCCGTCAAAAGAACGTTCGGGCGACGCGCCGGTCGCCTAACCGAGCGCTACCCGACTTGAGGCCCCTATAGGGGCCCAAACTCAGGGAACGGCGAGGTCGCGCACCTCGTCGAGCGCGACGCGCCCGCCGACCTCGGCGCGACCGTCGGCCAACGGCCGGGCGTCCAGCACCGAGCCGCTTCCCT
This sequence comes from uncultured Thermoleophilia bacterium, assembly GCA_963720455.1. GTDB lineage: Bacteria > Actinomycetota > Thermoleophilia > Solirubrobacterales > 70-9 > VAYN01. The sequence goes on from OY970392.1 coordinate 1,421,593, forward strand.
GGTGGATCGTCAGCGGCCGGCCGAGCTCGGTCGCGAGCATGAGCGCCGCCGATCCCGTCGCCTCGTCCTCCCCCACTCCGTCCTCGACCGCGTAGCAGCGTGAGCGCACGAGGCCGGCCGTCTCGTCGGCCCAGGCCCAGACGTAGATCTCGTCCTCGCGGCCGCCGGGCGGGCCGTCGAGAGCCTCGACGTCGGCCGCCGAGCCGAACTCGATCAGCTCCCAGGGCGGCGACCACTCGGCGCGGGCGGCGATGAAGGTCAGCTCGCCCTCGAACCGCACAGCAACCTCGCCGGCGGGCGGGCGCAGCGCCTCGACCTCTTCGCCTTCGCGGGCGAGCAGCCAGGCGGTCCCGACGCTGGGGTGGCCGGCGAAGCCGAGCTCCGAGCCCGGCGTGAAGATCCGGCACTCGCCGCGCTCGCGGTCGTCGACGAAGACGGTCTCCGAGTAACCGAGCTCGGCGGCGACCGCCTGGCGCCGCTCCGCCGGGACCTCGGCGCCGTCGAGGAAGACGCCGAGCGGGTTGCCCCACTCGCCCGCCGTGCCGGTGAAGACGCGGAGGACGTGGAGCGTGGCCATCCGCCGCCGCTCCGTACCCGTTCCCTCGCCGTCGCCTCAGAGGATCGGCAGGAAGTTTTCGATCTCGTAGGGGGTGACCTGGACCCGGTAGTCGTCCCATTCCTGCCGCTTGATCTCGACGAAGCGGCGGAAGGTGTGCTCGCCCAGCGTCCGCAGGACCAGCTCGGAGTCGGCGGCGACCTCGATCGCCTCGCCGAGCGTCGCCGGCAGCTGCTCGATCCCCTGGTGAGAGAGCTCCTCCTGGGAGAGGTGGTAGAGGTTCTGCTCCATCGGCTCCGGCAGCTCGTAGCCCTTCTCGATCCCTTCCAAGCCGGCCTGCAGCATGCCGGCGAAGCAGAGGTACGGGTTGCAGGAGGGGTCCGGGCAGCGCAGCTCGGCCCGGGTCGCCCCCTCCTTGCCGGGGTGGTAGAGCGGCACCCGGATCAGGGCCGAGCGGTTGCGCCGCGACCAGGCCAGGTAGACCGGCGCCTCGTAGCCGGGGACCAGGCGCTTGTAGGAGTTGACCCACTGCGCGAACAGCGGCGAGATCTCGCGAGCGTGCTTGAGCTGGCCGGCGATGAACGACTTCGCCGTCGGCGAGAGGTAGTACGGGTCGTCCTCGTCGTAGAAGGCGTTCTTGCCGTCCTTGGCGAGCGACTGGTGGACGTGCATCCCGGACCCGTTCTCGCCGAACAGCGGCTTCGGCATGAAGGTCGCGTGCCAGCCGTATTTCATCGCGTACTCCTTGACGACGATGCGGTACGTCATGCAGTCGTCGGCCATCTCGAGCGCGTTCTTATAACGCATGTCGACCTCGTGCTGGGAGGGGCCGACCTCGTGGTGGGTGTACTCGACGTGGATCCCCATCTTCTCCAGCGCCAGCACGGTGTCGCGGCGCACGTCGGAGCCGGCGTCGAGCGTGGTCAGGTCGAAATAGCCGCCCTCGTCGAGGACCTCGGGAACGCCGCTCTCCGGCTTGGCGGAGCGGAAGTAGAAGAACTCCAGCTCGGGGCCGATGTTGTAGGCGTCGAAGCCCATCTCCTCCGCCCGCTTCATCGCCCGCTGCAGGATCCAGCGCGGGTCGCCCTCGTAGGGACCGCCGCCGGGGACGCGGATGTCGCAGAACATGCGGGCGACCGCGTTCTCGTCCTCGGGGCGCCAGGGGATCAGGGCGAAGGTGGAGGGATCGGGCATCGCGATCATGTCCGACTCCTCGATCGGGTTGAAGCCGGTGATCGAGGAACCGTCGAAGCCCATGCCGCCGTCGAAGGCGTCCTCGAGCTCGGCGGCGTTGATCGAGAAGCTCTTCAGCTGGCCGAGCACGTCGGTGAACCAGAGGCGGACGAAGCGCACGTCGCTCTCCTTGACGATCGCGACGACGTCAGCGGCACTTCGGGGTTGCTCTGCCATTCCGGCCTCCTTGGCTTGTCCGCGAGAAGGCCGCAACGATAGGCGAATGAACCGAAGGGGTGCAGAACGACGTAATACGGGTAGAGGAACAAGATTCTCGACCGCTTCCAAGGCCGTTCACCGGGAGCTTGCGAGAAGGATGAAAAAGCGATATAACTTACTTCCCGTAAGTTATCGGCTCAAAGTAAAGTAAAGGCCACGTAAAGGCTCTGTAAGGCGAAATCGCTCGAGCAGGGCAGAGACGAGAAGCGACGTGACTGTAAAAACGGCAGTAAGCAGATTCCAGATCCACGATGAGCTGACCGCTCCCGATGAGAGCGCTCCGCTGATCAAGACCATCCAGGCCGCCGGCGGCGCGGTGACCAAGTTCGTCGGCGTCCTGGCCGGCTCCCCCGCCGTACTGCGGGCGTACACCCGGATGCGCTCAGAGCTGCGCGGTGGCGTCCTGCCACAGGCGACCCGCGAGCGGATTGCCCTGGCGGTCGCCGAGCACCGCGAGGACAACTACAGCATCGCCCAGCACGCGAAGTCGGCCCGCCGCGCCGGCCTCGGCCTCGACGAGGTCTCCCGGGCGCGCAGCTTCACCTCCGCCGACGAGAAGGAGGCAGCGCTGCTCGCCTACCTGAAAGAGGCGCTCGACGCCGAGGGCCCTCCCCCGCTCCACCTGCACGAGGAGGCACGGGAGATCGGCTGGACCGACGAGGAGCTCCTTGAGGCGGTCGGGCATCTGGCGCTCAATGAGTTCCAGAGTCTGATTGCGAGCGCGGCGGCGCTTCCTAAAGACCAGGCCACTCCAAGGGTTCTTCCTTCGGCTGCCGCCTAAGCGAGGAGGGGGTCCGATGCCCCTCCTCGCTCAACTTTTTTGAGGTTTGCCTGCGGCCATCCGAGGGTCGCCGTCGGCAAAAAAGTACAAGCCGCTCGGAGGGGCATCGGACCCCCTCCTGCGGTTCGGGAGCCGGGGAGGGTTTGAAGCTGGTTAGCCCTCTACGAGGGTTGCCGTGTAGAGCAGTCTTGCCGTGGAGTACTTACAGCCGAAGTCGGCACGGCGGTTGAGTTTTTCGAGGGGTTCGCCCTGGCGGATGGCGGTGGAGTTGGTGCATTTGCCGAGTTCGCGGCTGGCGCGCCAGACGTTGTCGGCGGGGAGATCCTGGGCGAAGGCGGGGGCCCAGGTGGGGACGGTGATGGCGACGATGTCATTTCGTTCCACTTTCAGCGAGGAGCCGAATTTGACCGTCTGTCCGAGGTAGGGGGTGAGCACCTTGATCGAGCCCTGGCTGCGCAGGCTGTAGCGGGGCGGGTTGGTGCCGGCGATGCGGCGCAGGATCGAAAGCCGCGCCTCCGGCGGGGTACCGAAGAAGTTGTTGAAGAAGGTGCGCTGCTTGTTGGTCGGCTGCGCCAGGGTCAGGGTCCAGGACTTGATCGTGCCGTCGTGCGGGACCAGGAAGGGCGAGCGGGTCTGGCCGTTGCTGACCTGGAAGCCGGTGACGCTGCCGATCGCCTGGCAGGGCAGCCCCGGGCAGGACGGGTCGGGCACCGTCGAGGTCTGACCGAGGATGACGGTCGTGCTCGGCACCTTGGCGACGCCGGCGCCGACCGTGAGAGCGCCCAGAGCCACGAGCGAGGCCAGCGCCAGAACCAGCCAACGACCCCCGCGCCGCGCGTTCGGGGCGAATGCTCCGTACGAAGACCTCGTCATACCGATGCTCCTCTCATGGAAGATGGCGCTGAGCAGGGCAGATTAGCCACCCCACCGGAGGAAGCCGATCTCGAAGCTCAGGGCCTCGGGGCGGGCCGCGCGTACTCGACGGCGATCGCGTAGCGCACCATGCCGACCCCTTCGAACCCGAGGGCTTCGCCGGCGGCGGCGGTCAGATCCCACGCGCGCCCTTTCACGTAGGGCCCGCGGTCGATCACCTGCGTGACCAGGGCGCGGCCGTGGTAGACGAACTTGACCGCGGTACCGCAGGGCAGGTTGCGGTGGGCGACGCCGAGCATGCCGGGGCGCAGCGTCTGCCCACAGGCGGTCTTGCTCCCCCACAGCCCGGGCCCATACCAGCTGGCGCCGGCGCTGCGAAAGGGGCCGAAGGCGATGTCCTGCCCCGCCGGCGTGCCGGCGCCGCCATACGCCGTCGAGGCGCCACCGGTGGCGGCCTGAACCGAACCGACGCCGCCGACGAGAATGGTCAGAGCAGCGAGCGCGGCGCTCCAGCGCAGGCGCAACGAGGCATGGGGGTTTCCGTGTTCGAGCATTCTCTTTCCAGGCGCTTGCGGGGTTAGCTGTCGGGCTCGCGCTGAAAGAGCTGCGCTACGCGGCGGATGCCGGCGATTCGCCCCAACTAATTGGGTCCCCCGCTCCCCGCGTTATGTAGGCGGAGATTCAGCGGAAGTTGGCGGCAGGTTAGCAAAGGCTAAGACAGGAAAACGTGTATAGGTTGAAAACCGCTCTGGAATGGGAAAAGCCCCCTCGCGGGGGCTTTTCCGTTAGCGGGCCTGTAAGCCGGATCCTGTCGTGAGCGGCCATCTGTCTATGCGGCCCACCTGGACCTCGCCGAGCCGGGTCGACGGTCCTGCTTGGCCTTGCACCGGGCGGGGTTTGCCTGGCCGCCGCGTCACCGCGACGCCGGTGCGCTCTTACCGCACCATTTCACCTTTGCCTGTACGCGACTCACGTGTGGCCGCGCCATCGGCCGTGTGTTTCTGTGGCACTTTCCCGCGGGTTTCCCCGGGTGGGCGTTACCCACCGCCCTGCCCTGTGGTGTCCGGACTTTCCTCGAGGGGTTTTCTCTCCCCCCGCGGTCCGCTCGGCCCGCCCACCGATGGTACGCCTCCGGGCTCGCGAGGCCAAACGCACGCCGGGTATGGTGGCGGGCATGCGGACGGCAGTGGTGACGGGAGCCGGAAGCGGCCTGGGTCGCGCGATCGCGGCCGAGCTCGCGGGCCGCGGTTACCGGGTCCATGTCACCGACCTGGACGCCGGAGCAGCGGGTCAGACCGCGGCGGGAACCGGCGGCGGCGCCGTGTCCTCGGCGCTCGACGTGCGGGACGAGGGAGCCTGCCGGGCCCTCGCCGACTCGGTCGCGCGCGACGGCGGCCTCGACCTCTGGGTCAACAACGCCGGCGTCTTCTTCAGCGGCCCACCGTGGGAGCAGGGATCGGAGCTGCGGCAGCTGATGTTCGACGTCAACACGACCGGCCTCATCAACGGCACCCTTGCCGCGCTGGCGCCGATGATGGCCACCGGGCGCGGCCATATCGTCAACGTGGTCTCCCTGGCCGGGATCGTGGCCGCCCCCGGCGAGGTCGCCTACTCGGCCAGCAAGCACGCGGCGATGGCCTTCACCCTCGGCACCCTCTTCGACCTGCGCCGCGCCGGCATCCGCGGGATCGATGTCTCGGCGGTCTGCCCGGACGGGATCTGGACGCCGATGCTCGAAGACAAGCTCGACGACCCCGACGCGGCGGCGTCCTTCTCCGGCCAACTGCTCACGCCCGCGCAGGTCGCGAAGGAGGTCGGCAAGCTGACGGCGGGCCCGCGCCCGATCGCGATCGTCCCCCGCCGGCGCGGCCCCGGGCTACGGCTCTTCGACCTCTTCCCGCGCCTGGCGATCCAACTCCTGCCCGCCCTGATGTGGGACGCCCGTCGCCGCCAACGACGCTACAAAAAGCTCATTCAGACCGGTCGCTGGCCCTGACGAGAGCCAGGGATTGCCAGACAAGGACGCAGGGAGCGTGGCGTGCTTTGCACGCGAGCGACCGAGGACGCCGTATGGCGATTCCTGGGTCCGTCAGACAGCTCTGAAGACGCCGACGACGCGTCCGAGGACGCGGGCGTCGGTGGTGATGATCGGGTCCATTTCGTCGTTCTCGGGCTGCAGGCGGATGTGGTCCTTTTCGCGATAGATCCGCTTCACCGTCGCCTCCTCGCCGATCAGGGCGACGACGATTTCGCCGTTGGCGGCGTCGTCGCTCGGCCTGACGACCACGTAGTCGCCCTCGAGGATGCCGGCGTTCTTCATGCTCTCGCCGCGGATCTGGAGGATGTAGTCGCCGTCCTCGCCGCCGATCACGTCGGGGATCTCGAGGTACTCCTCGATGTTCTCCTCGGCCAGGATCGGCTCGCCGGCAGCCACCTGGCCGACCAGCGGCAAGCCGCTTTCGGACCGGATCGTCCGCTTCGCCTTGTCGAAGAGCAGCTCGATCGCCCGCGGCTTCGAGGGGTCGCGCCTCAGCAGCCCGATCTTCTCCAGGTTGGCCAGATGCGCGTGCACCGTCGAGGACGAGTGCAGGCCCACCGCTTTGCCGATCTCCCGCACCGTCGGCGGGTACCCCGTCTTCGCCGCGTACTTGCGGATGAAGTCGAAGATCTCTTTCTGCCTTTTGGTCAGGTCCAGATCAACCATCGCTAATCCTATTCTCCCCCAAATCGCCGGCGCGAACGCATTCGAACACCTGTTCGCAGGCTACCGCCCATCGCGGATGCTTTCAACCCACCGGCTCCCGCCCGCCGCCGAACATCTAGAATCGGCCGCCCTCGAGCGGCTGTGGCGGAACTGGTAGACGCGCAAGGTTGAGGGCCTTGTGGGTGGAAACACCCGTGATGGTTCGACTCCATTCAGCCGCATAGAGAAACCCCCGGTAGCAGGGGGTTTTTCTGTTTCTGGAGGAGATCTGCGGGAAATCAGGCGGCGGGCCGTGGGCCCAAACTGGGCCTAATTTTGAGCAAAGGCGAAGATCTGAAAGAGCAGCGTTAGCGCATTGGAAATCGTCTTGGGCGCCCTCCCGCACAGGTACGCTCGCACGGAGATGAGCGGCTCGATCCAATCCCTGGAGAACGTGGGCATCGTCGTTGACGACCTCGCGGCGGCCAAGGCGTTCTTCGTCGAGCTCGGGCTGGAGCAGGTGGGCGAAGCAGAGGTGGCGGGTGAGTGGGTGGACCGTGTCGTGGGGCTCGAGGATGTCCGCTGCGAGCTCTCCATGCTGCAGACCCCCGACGGCCACGGGCGGTTGGAGCTGATGCGGTTCAACAGCCCGGCGGCGCGCGAGGGCGATACGAACGCACCGCCGAACACGCTGGGCATCCGCCGCATCGCGTTCTCGGTCGACGACATCGACGCCGCTGTCGCCAGGTTGCGGGACCGGGGATTGGAGCTCCTCGGCGAGGTAGTGCGCTACGAGGACATCTACCGGCTCTGCTACGTCCGTGGCCCGGAGGGGATCATCGTGATGCTCGCCGAGCGGATCGGCTGAAACTTCCCAGTCGCCGGTCGCGCAGTCTCTATAGACCCGCCTGATCGCCGGGGGCTGTCCGCAAACGCCTTCGTGGCCAGCCGCATGGAAAGCCCCGAGATCTGGGGGCTTTCTGGTTGGCGCACCCGTCTGGCAAGCTGCGGCGATGGAGGGCTGGAGGATCGAGAACGACGCCGCCGCGGTGCTGGCCCTCGGGCGGGGCGCCGAAAGGCCGGTGTCGCCGACCGACGGCGAAGCGGGCCTGCGGCAGCTGCTGCGCCACGACCCCGATTCCCTCCTCCTCGTCGAGGCGGATGGGGCAGTCGTCGGGTCGATGATCGCCGCCTGGGACGGCTGGCGCGGCGAAGAGCGCCTGCGCGGCCTCGGGGCGATCAGGCCGAGGCGACGATGCTGATCTGGGCGGCAAACCGGCCGGAGCGAGATGCACTCGTCGTCCCCGATGGGGTCGAGCTGAGGACGGTGCCGGAGCGGCTGGTCGAGCATCCGGACCTGGCGAAGGTGGAGGTCCTGGTTCCGCCCTACCGGAGCAGGCGGGTGCTGGACGCGCTGGCGGAGATGCCACGGCTGCGAGTCGTCCAGACGCTCGAGTCCGGGGTCGAGTGGCTGCTCCCCCACGTTCCCGCCGGCGTGCCGGTCTGCAACTCCCGCGGCGCCCACGACGCCGCAGTCGCGGAGTGGGTCGTCGGGGTCGTGCTGGCGATGCAGCGGAAACTGCCCGAGCACCTGCAGGCGCAGCGGCAGGCGCACTGGCGCGACGTGGTCGCCGGCGGGGAATGGCAGCCCCCCTACGCCGGCGACCTCGAAGGCGCGACGATGCTGATCGTCGGCCATGGATCGATCGGCGCGGCCGTGGAGCAGCGCCTGCAGCCGTTCGGGGTCGATTTCCTGCGCGTGGCTCGCCGCGCACGAGAGGGAGTGCACCCGGTCGCCGCCCTGCCGGAGCTCGTCCCGGCAGCCGACGTCGTCGTCGTGCTCGCCCCGCTCACGGCGGAGACCGAAGGCATGATCGGAGCCGATCTGTTGGGGGCGATGCGCCCCGGTGCTCTCCTCGTCAACGCGGGTCGTGGTGCTCTCCTCGACCAGGGCGCCCTCACCGACGCCCTCTACGAGGGCCGGCTTCGGGCCGCCCTCGACGTCACCGACCCCGAGCCGCTACCGGAGGACGACCGCCTCTGGGCGGCGCCCAACCTCCTCCTCACCCCGCACATGGCCGGCGACACCCCGCGCCGCTACCGGCGCTCCTGGCAGCTGGTCGGCGCGCAGGTCGCACGCCTGCTCACCGGACGGCCGCTGATCAACGTCGTCCGTTAAGCCTTCGTCACAGCGCGCGCAGCTCAGGGCGAGAGCAGGATCTCGCTCCACGCAGCCCCGTCGCGCTCGAACAGGCGCCGCTCGTGGATGCGATCTGGGGATTCGCTCCAGAGCTCGATCGCGTCCGGGTGCACGCGCAGGGCGCCCCAGTCCTCGGGGCAGCTCGGCGCCGTCTCCTGAACCCGGGCCAGGTGGCCGAGGCGGCCGCGCAGGCGATCGAGGCCCTCGATCGGCTCGCCCTGGCGCGAGACGACGGTCTGCAGCTGGTGGACGAGGTCGCGCTCGTCGAAGAGCTCCTCGGCCAGGGCGCGCTCGGCGAAGGTCGCTTCGCCGACGATGTGCACCTGCCGCCCCAGTGCCGGCCAGTGGAAGAGCAGGGCAACGCGCGGGTTGGACTCGATCTCCCGCGCCTTGCGCGTCCACAGCGCCGAGGTGAAGACGAGGGCCTCCTCCTCGAGCCGCTTCAACGTCACCGTACGCGCCGAGGGCCGGCCGCCCTCCCCCACGGTTACGAAGGCGACCGAAGCCGGGTGCGGGGCCCCCTGCTCCCGTGCCTCCTCGATCCAGCGGCCGAGCTCGCGGATCGGGTGGTCTTCGGGCACGAGGCTGAGAATAGTTCTGCGCACGGCGAGATGCGGGGTACGCTCTTACGGAGCGAGCCGAGTGGGATCGGCCCAACCGAGGAGGAGGTCAGATGTACGACTACGTGATCGTCGGGGCGGGCTCCGCCGGATGCGTGCTGGCGGCGCGCCTCTCCGAGGACCCGGACGTCAGTGTGCTGCTGCTCGAGGCGGGGCCACCGGACACGGCCGAGAACCTCCACGTCCCGCTCGGCTACCTGAAGCTGGCGCGGACCGAGGTCGACTGGGACTACGCGACGGCGCCGGAGCCCAACTGCAACGACCGCCGCATCTCCCTCCCCCGCGGCAAGGTCCTCGGCGGCTCCTCGTCGGTCAACGCGATGGTCTACATCCGTGGCAACCGCCTCGACTACGACGACTGGGGCGTGCCGGGCTGGGGCTGGGACGACCTCTTCCCCTACTTCCTCAAGGCCGAGGACAACGAGCGCGGCGCCTCGGAGTGGCACGCGATCGGGGGGCCGCTGGCGGTCTCCGACCAGCGCTCCGGCAACGTCATCACCCCCGCCTTCGTCGAGGCCGGCACCGAAGCCGGGCTGGCCCGCAACGAGGACTTCAACGGAGCCGAGCAGGACGGCGTCGGCATGTACCAGGTGACGCAGCGGGGCGGGATGCGCGCCAGCGCCGCCGTCGCCTACCTGCACCCGGCGCTGGAGCGGCCGAACCTGACGGTGATGCCCTACATGCACGTGAACCGGGTGCTCTTCGAGGGCATCCGCGCGGTCGGGGTCGAGGCGACCCAGCTCGGCCAGGCGCAGGAGCTGCGGGCCGAGCGCGAGGTGATCCTCTGCGGCGGCGCCTTCAACTCACCGCAGCTGCTGATGCTCTCCGGCGTCGGCCCGGCCGAGCACCTGACGATGAAGGAGGTCGAGGTGCTGCTCGACCAGCCGGCCGTCGGCGCCAACCTCAGCGACCACGCCGCCACCTACAACGTCTGGACCACGCCGGAGCCCCAGAGCCTGCTGCTGGCACTGGAGCCGGCGGCGCTGGAGGAGTTCACCGCCTCCCAGACCGGCCCCTTCGCCTCCAATCTGGCCGAGTCGGGCGGCTTCGCCCGGGTCGGGGACGGCGCCCCGGCGCCGGACGTCCAGATCCATGTCGCCCCGGTGCAGATCGTCGACGAGGGCATGGGCGACCCGACCGCCCACGGCGTCTGGGTCTCCCCCTGCCTGCTCACCCCCGGCAGCCGCGGCTCGGTCCGGCTCGCCTCCGACGACCCGACCGCGAAGCCCATCGTCCGCAACGACTTCTACGCCGCCGCCGAGGACCTGCCGCGGATGGTCGCGGCGGTGCGGCTGATGGAAGAGATCTGCGCCCAGCCGGCGATGCAGCCCTACTGCGCCGAGCGCTTCACCGTCCCGGCCGGTGAGACGGACGACGACCTGCGCGCGCACATCGCCCGCACCACCTTCCCGATCTACCACCCGGTCGGCACCTGCGCGATCGGCTCGGTCGTCGACGCCGACCTGCGCGTGCAGGGCCTGGAGGGCATCCGCGTCGTCGACGCCTCGGTAATGCCGACCGTGCCCCGCGGCAACACCAACGCGCCGACGATCGCGATCGCCGAGCGCGCCGCCGACCTGGTCAAGGGCGCGGCCCCGCTCGGCGCCGGCGCGGCCGAAGCCGTCTGACTAGCCCTCCGGCAGGATCCTTGCCTCAACCCCACAGGCGGCGTAGGTGCGTTCCGCGCGGCGGTCGAAGCTGACCAAGGTCACGTTGGCATCGCGGGCGGCAAGCGCTATCAGCGTGTCGTAGACGACCCCACCCGCTCGGTTGTGCGCGCCGAGCAGATCGAGCGCCTCGCGATAGTTCCCAGCCCGGAGCTGAATCGGATCCGAGCGCTCGACGAACTGGTTGATGTACGCGGTTACCGCTTGCGGCTCGAACCGGAATGGGCCACTGGGAGAGCTCAAGACTGCGAAGGCCTCCGCCATCGTGTGCGTGACCAGGCGCCCGCTTGCCTTGACGTCGACGAGGACCGGAACTGCCTCAGCGTGGAAGGGGTGGTCGGGGTCGAACCCGGCCACCAGCACCGTGGTATCCGGTGCGATCATTGCCGCCGAACTCGTTCCAGCTCTTCGCGGACTTCCTCCGGCCCCAACCCGACGCCGACGTCGGAGACCAGCAGGCCACCGGGCGCTTCGCGCAGGCTGACCTTCCGAGGAGCGGGAACGAGCTCGATCCGCTCCCCCTGGAGCGTGATCTCGACCTCGTCGCCGCCCTTGAGTCCGAGCGCCGCCCGCAGGCTCTTCGGCACGACAATTCTTCCGGCAGAATCGATGGTGGTTTTCATGCCATCCAATATACCGGAAAAGGTGGAGGGAATCGCGAGCGTCGGCATATGCGCGTCCTAAGGGCGCGGGCGGGCGAAACTCTCCCCCTGAGAGGAAACGAGGGTGTGTTTGGAGCTAACCGGCGACGCCGAGCGCCCGGTCGATGAAGGGGCCGAGCAGGTCGGCAACCGCGGTGGCGGTCGTGTCCGGCGACTCGGCCGGCGCGGTGATGTAGCTGATCGCGAGGCGGACAAGCGATTCGGAGAGCAGGAGGACGTCGGCCTGGGGGGCCTGCGGCCAGCCCTCCTCGATCGTCGTCGCCAGCCGGGCGGTGGCCCACTGGACCACCGGCATTCCCTGGGTGGTGACGAAGGGCAGCATGCCGCCGGTGCCGTCGTCGCTGAGCAGGATGCGGATCAGCGGGTCCTCGCCGGCGGTGCGCAGGAACAGCTCCAGGGCGGCGCCGATCGCGGCGCGGGGATCGTCGCGGTGCTCCAGGACGGCCGCGTCGACGTCGTCGAGGAAGCGCTCACCCTCGTGGATCACGAAGGCGAGCCCGAACTCGTTGCGGTTGCCGAACTCCTTGTAGAGGGTCTGGCGGCTGACGCCGGCGGCGGCGGCGATGTCGGACATCGTGATCTCCGACCACGCTCGCCGCTCCAGCTCGTCGCGCGCCGCCCCGAACAGGGTCTGGCGCAGCAGCTCGCGTGCGGCCTCCGGATAGGGGGTTCGGGCGCCTGCCATGGTCCCCCCCATCGTCGCAGCGGGAACGGTCACGCCGCGTCGTCGTCCGGCTCGAAATCGACCTTGTCGCGGACGCCGCAGTCGGGACAGGCCCACTCGTCGGGCACCTCGCTCCACGGCGTCCCGGGCGGAAAGCCCTCGCGCGGGTGGCCGGCCTCCTCGTCGTAGACATAGCCGCAGCTGGGACAGCGCCAGCGGCTCACGAGGCAGCCTCCGGGCCGGCTCCGTAGCGGGCGAGGATCTTCGCGCGCCTGCGGGGCTGGATGTTGGCCCGGGTCACGTCGCCCTCGAAATGCTCGAGCAGGCGCGGGTCCATCACCCGCCGCCACAGCGGCGGGAACCAGGCGAGCACGATCATCCCCGCGTAGCCGGTGGGCAGCTGCGGTGCCTCTTCGACGTGACGCAGCGCCTGGTAGCGCCGGGTCGGGTTGGCGTGGTGATCGCTGTGGCGCTGTAGGTGGTAGAGCAGGACGTTGGAGGCGACGTTGTTGCTGTTCCAGCTGTGCTCGGGCAGGCAGCGCTGGTAGCGCCCGTCCTCGCGCTTCTGGCGCAGCAGGCCGTAGTGCTCGAGGTAGTTGACGACCTCGAGCAGCGAGAACCCGATCACCGCCTGGATCAGCAGGTAGGGCAGGACGACCGAGCCGAAGGCGAGCGCCAGCACCACGAAGAGGCCGACCGTCATCGCCCAGGCGCTGAGGACGTCGTTGTGGATGCTCCAGTGCGGCTTGCCGAGGCGATCGAGACGAGCAGCCTCGATCCCCCAGGCGGAGCTGAGGCTGCCCCGGACCGTGCGCGGCAGGAAGGCCCAGAAGCTCTCGCCGAGCCGCGAGCTGGCGGGATCCTCCGGGGTGGCGACGCGGACGTGGTGGCCGCGGTTGTGCTCGATGAAGAAGTGGCCGTAGCCGGTCTGGGCCAGGGCGACCCGGCTCAGCCAGCGCTCCGAGCTGGCCCGCTTGTGGCCGAGCTCGTGGGCGGTGTTGATCGCGATCCCGCCGACCACGCCCATGGTCAGCGCCAGCCCGAGGCTTTCCAGCGTCGAGAGGTCGCCGCTCGACCACAGGTAGCAGGCGAGGACGAGGCCGCCGTACTGGATCGGGATGAAGACGTAGGTGCACCAGCGGTAGTAGCGGTCCTGCTCGAGGAACTTGAGGACGCTGTCGGGCGGGTTGGTGCTATCGAGACCGACCGCGATGTCGAGCAGCGGGAAGAGGACGAAGACGAGGGCCGGTCCGAGGAAGTAGAAGGCGCCGATCCCGGTCAGCGAGACCCAGCCCCAGGCGAGAAAAGGCGCCAGCGGGACGACGATCCCCAGCAGCCAGGCATAGCGCTTGCCGTCGCTCCAGGCCGCCGGGTTGACCTCGACGTCATGGTGGTGGTGATGCGCGGGCTCTGCGTGAGCCTCCATCTGCTCCTCCTTGTCAAATCCGTGGCCGGAGTCCGTAAGCTTTACATAAGTTGAGATTTTGTCAACTAGAAATACAGAAGGCCAGGGTCTGTTCTGTCGCGAGACTGGAGAGGTCGATGACCAAGCGCAGCGTCATTCGGCCTCATCCGGGCCGCGACAGAACAGACCCTGGCCTTCCCTAGATCTTCAGCAGCAGGAAGGTGTTCAGGGCCCAGGCCACGGCGATGAAAACCGTGGCGCGGGTGAGGTTGCGCTCGACCATCGAGCCGCCGCCGACCGAGCCGCCGCCGCCCACGCCGAAGGCGCCGGAGAGCCCCGCGTCTTTCCCGGAATGCAGCAGGATGAGGAAGATCAGGAGCACCGACATGATGACCTGGAGGATGCTCAGAAGCGTGTACATGGTCCGCGAAGTCTAGCCCTGCGGGACCCTGGGGCGCTGCCTGCCCGCCCCGTTGCCGTTCTCGACCCGGTCGAGGATCTCCACAGCCTCCCTGCGCAGCTCGGCGTCGAGCAGGGCGAAGTCCTCGTCGGAGAGCTTGCCGGCGGCGTGGTCGAGCTCGGCGTCGCGGATCTCGCGGTACTTGGCTTCCTTCAGCGCGTCGGCCTCGGTGCGGACGAGGGCGCCGCGGCGGCGGCCGCGGGAGGGCCAGAGCGCGATCAGCGCCCCCGCAAGCGCGATCAGGCCGCCGATCCACATCCAGGTGACGAGCGGGTCGACGATGACCCTGAAGGTGGCGACGGAGCGATCCGTCAGGTAGCTGCGGGCGATGCGGTCGATCGCCACCCCCTGCAATTCCTGGATCCGGGCCAGCGCCAGTGGCTGCAGGCTCGGGTTCGCCGCCGCGGCCCGCATCGTCGCCGCCAGCGCCTCACAGGCCGGCGGCGAGCCCGGCGCCGCCCGTACACAGGCTTCGAACCCTTTGTCGGCCGCCCGCACCCGCCGTTGCACGGCGGCGATGCCGGGCTGCACGGCGGTCCAGAGGTCGTCGCCGAAGCCGGCCTTCAGCCCGACCTCGCTGGTCGCCTCGCCGTCGAAGAAGCTGCCGATCGTCCCGCCCTCCTGTCCGGTCGGGCGGAAGTAACGGCGGCTGGGGTAGAGCGTCGCCACCCGCTCGCCCCCTTCCTCGACCCCGAGGACCGAGCCGAACTGGATGTACTCCGGGGTGGCGTCGACGGTGGGCCTGACGTAGGTGATCTCACGCCCGTCGACCACCGTGCTCTCGCCCGGCCGCAGGGTGGCGTCGCGGTTGGTCTGGAAGCTGGAGGAGGCGGCGATCCCGGTCAGCAGCACGATCACGCCGACGTGGACGACGTAGCCGCCGTAGCGGCGGCGGTTGCGGGAGACGACGGCGAGCAGGGACGCCGGCAGCGAGCCGCCGGCCAGCGAGCGCCGCGCCGCCGCGCCACGCCAGAACTCCTGCGCGAGGCCGGTCAGGGCGAAGGCGGCGAAGACGAAGAGGGCGAACGCCCAGGGCTCACCGGCGGCGTCGGTCAGCAGCAGCAGGGCGACGGCGGTGAGCGCGGCGGCCGCGAGCGGCGGCCGGAAGACGCGCCTGGCCGTGGCCCAGCTGACGCGGCGCCAGGCGAGCAGCGGCCCGACCCCGGTGAAGAGGACGAGCCCGATCGCCAGCGGCGTCGTGTAGCGGTCGAACCAGGGGGCGGCCAGCGAGGCCTTGCTGCCGGTGAACAGTTCGGAGATCAGCGGGAAGAAGGTGCCCCAGAAGATCACCGCGGTGAGCGCGACCAGCAGCAGGTTGTTGACGAGGAAGACCGACTCGCGCGAGGCCAGCGAGTCGATCCGCTTCTCCGAGCGCAGGTCGTCGAGGCGGGAGACGATCAGCGCGGTCGAGCCGATCAGGACGACGGCGATCAGGCCGAGGACGTAGGGGCCGACGGTGTTGTCGCCGAAGGCGTGGATCGACTGCAGGACCCCGGAGCGGACGAGGAACGTGCCCAGCAGCGCCAGCGAGAAGGTGGCGACGACGAGGCAGGCGTTCCAGACCTTCAGCATCCCGCGCTTCTCCTGGACCATTATCGAGTGCAGGATGGCGGTGCCGACCAGCCACGGCATCAGCGCCGCGTTCTCGACCGGGTCCCAGGCCCAGTAACCACCCCAGCCGAGCTCGGTGTAGGACCAGCGGGCGCCGAGCAGCAGGCCGAGGCCGAGAAAGGCCCAGGCGATCAGCGCGAAGCGGCGGGTGGCGCGGATCCACTCCGCGTCGAGGCGGCGGCTGACGAGGGCGCCGATCGCGAAGGCGAAGGGGATCGTGAAGGCGACGTACCCCGAGTAGAGCATCGGCGGGTGGATCATCATGCTCGGGTGCTGCAGCAGCGGGTTGAGGCCGGTCCCGTCGGCCGGGACTGGGTTGAGCGTCGCGAAGGGGTTGACGTCGGGCGCGAACAGCATCAGCCCGGTGAAGAAGGCGGCCACGCCCATCATCACGGCGGTCGCCCAGGGGACGATCTCGCGCAGCTTGCCGCGGGTCGCGTAGAGGGCGGCGCTGGAGGCGATCGAGAGCACCCAGGCCCAGAGCAGCAGCGAGCCCTCCTGGCTCGACCACATCGCCGCCAGCTTGTAGAAGGTCGGCGTCTCGATCGAGGAGTGCTGGGCGACGATGTTGAAGGAGAAGTCGTCGCCGGCGAAGGCGATCTCGATGATCGCGACGCAGGCGGTGACGAGCCCGAAGAAGGCGTAGACGAGGCGGCGGGAGAGGTCTACCCGGTGGCGCTCGCCGTCGCGGCCGGAGAGCGCGAGGGCGGCGGCGGCGAGGGCGGTGAAGAAGGCCAGCGCCAGCAGGGCGCTGCCGAGGCTAGGCATCCTTCTCGGTCGTGAACTTCGAGGGGCACTTCGTGATCAGCGTTTCCGGCTCGCCGACGAAGGTGCCGTTCTCGAGGCTGCCGGTGAGGACGATCTCGCGGCCGCCGCGGAAGGGGTCGGGGACGGTGCCGGTGTAGGTGACCGGCAGGCTGCGCCCGCCGCCGTCGCGGTCGACGACGCGGAAGGCGATGCCGCTGCCGTCCCGCTCGACCGAACCCTTGACGACGCGGCCGATCATCTCGTAACTGGTCCCGGGCGCGGCGGTGAGCAGCTGCGAGGGCTCCTTCGCCTCGGTCGAAGCCGAGAAGGAGGTGTAGACCAGCGCCACCGCGAGCAGCACGGCGACGCTGAGGGCGGCAACCAGCCGGATCTTCCGCTTGCGGTTCGGATCCACGAGGAACCGGGGATTATCGCAAGTGAGAGAATGCGGCCATGGCCGACCCCGTTCTGCTGATCACCGGCGCCAGCAGCGGCATCGGCGCGGCAACCGCCCGCGCGGCCGCTCCCGAGTACCGGTTGGTGCTGGCGGCGCGGCGGCTGGAGGAGCTGGAGGCGCTGGCCGCGGAGCTGGGTGGCGAGGAGCGGGCGCTGGCCGTGCGCTGCGACGTCACCGAGTGGGATCAGGTCGAGGCGATGGTCGCGGCGGCACTGGAGCGCTTCGGCCGCATCGACGCCGTCTTCGCGAACGCCGGCTTCGGGGCCACCCGTGGGTTCCTCGAGGAGTCGGTCGAGCACTGGCGCTCGATGGTCCTGACCAACGTCTACGGGGCGGCGCTGACGATCCGGGCCACCCTCCCCCACCTGCTCGAGCGCGGCGACGGCCACTTCCTCGTCACCAGCTCGGTCGCCGGCCGGCGGGCGCTGCCGGGCTCGCTCTACTCGGCGACCAAGTGGGCGGCGACCGCGATCGGCGAGGCGCTGCGGGCGGAGCTGCGCCAGATGCACGACAACACGGCGATCAAGGTGACGCTGATCGAGCCGGGGATGACCGACACGGACTTCTTCGACAACCGCCCCGGCGAGTGGGCGCTGCAGGACACCGACATCGCCAAGGCGGTGATGTACGCGCTCGGGCAGGGGGCGAACGTGGATGTCAACGAGATCTTGATCCGGCCGACGGGGCAGCCGATCTGAGTGGCTGTCCCGGTAGGGATTCCACTTAACTTTTTCGACGTCGCCTGCGGCTGTCGCGATCGCCGGCCGCGAAAAAGTACAAGACGTTTCATCCCTATCGGGACAGCCACTTGAGCAGCAGGCGAGTCGTTCGCCAATAGCTGCGGAGGACGAGGCGGGCCGGTGCCGAGCGCGCGAGAGGGGAGATGAAGGGGGAGTCGAGGTCGGGGGTGAGCCAGGAGGCGAACTCGGCGGTGGTGACGGTACGGGTGGCCTGGACTTCGCGGCGCTCACGGAGGAGGCGGGGCAGCCAGCGGAGGAATTCGAGGTTGGCGGCGAGCTTCTGGCGACCCCAGCCTCCGGCGAAGGAGACGGCGAGGAGCGCCAGCTCGGTGGCGAACAGCGCCGGCGCCAGCAGGATAAGAAGTGAGGTCGGGTAGGCGCGGACGAGGAAGGCGAGGCGGTTGCGCTCGAGCCAGCGCCACTTGTGCTCGCGGGCGCCGAACTCGTAGTCATGGTCGACCATGGCGGCCGGTTCGATCCCCAGCGCGCCGCCGCGTAGCCGCAGACGCAGCGAGATGTCGACGTCCTCGTGGTAGAGGAAGAAGTGCTCCGGCAAGCCGCCGACCTCGCGCCAGGTGCGCAGCGGGATCGCCAGGCAGGCGCCCGAAAGGGCCGGTACCTCTCCGGCCGGAGGCGCCTCGGCGATCGGGCGGCCATGGCCGCCGGCCCAGACGATCCCAGTGAAGTGGACCGGATTGCCGGCGGAGTTGATCTCGGTTGCGCCGGAATCGGCGACCAGCGCCTGCCAGGCGGCCCAGCCGCGATCCTCGATCCAGGGGCGCCGGATCGCCTCGCCGAAACCGGGCAGCGGCGCCGCGTCGGGGTTGAGTACCACCAACAGCTCGCCGCCGGCCTCCGCCGCACCGACGTTGCAGCCAGCGGCGAAACCGAGGTTGCGACCGGTGCGCAGAACCCGGGCAGAGGGGGCCAGCGCTTCCACCGCCTCCGGAGTGCCGTCAGCCGAGTCGTTGTCGACGACGATCAGCTCGTCGCCCTCGCCCAGCTCCGTCAGCAGCGCCGGCAGGGTCCTGGCCAGCTCCTCGCGGCTGTTCCAGGCGACGATGAGGACGGAGAGCGTCGGGCGCACCGGCGCGGAGGCTATTCGGCCGTCCGCGCCGGTGCCCGAACAGGGCTTGCCGCGGCGCTACTTCTTCTTCTTGCCGCAGCTGCTGATGTTCAGCCGGTACTTGTTGCTCTTCACTTTCTTGCCGTTCTGACCCTTGATGTTCAGTACGGCTTTCTGCTTCTTCCCGCAGAGGTTTTCCGAGTTGACGAGCAGGCTCTTCTTGCCGCCCTTCATATTCAGGATGAACTTCTTCACGGGGACATCCGGTACCGACGGGAACACGGTCTTGAGGCCGCCCCGCTTGGAGCTGATCACGCCGCGCAGCTGGATCCTCACCTGACCGCGGAGGTCAGCGACGAGGTTCGGCAGCGGATCGTCGGAGGCGACCAGATAGACCGGCCCCTTCAACTTGTTGTCGAGCAGAGGCGACTTCGCTTCCGCCTGACCGTAGACCGAGCCCTTCGGACAAGTCAGCGAGGCCAGCTGCGGCCTGGTGCAGATCGTCTTGATGTGGCTCTGGTCGAGGAACAGCGAGTGCGGCATCGTCAGCGCCGTGCGAGTGACGTTGGCATCGCCGTTACGTGCTTCCAGGATCGCCCGGATGCGCGGGTTCTTGGCCCGCTTGGTCGGCCCGGACAGCCGCGTGAACAGCTTCGGCTTGAAGGCCAACTTGTTGCATTCGGTTGCCTGGAACGGTGCGCTGACGGCGTAGGAACTCCACGCCGCCGGGTTGGTCGGGTCGCCACCGCCGCCGTTGATCGCGCCGCTCGTTGCCTGCGCGGCGCAATTCGTCGGGTTGAGCATGAACTGGCTGCGATCGACGTTGACGTCGATCAGCCTGATGTCCAGCTTCGCCCCGCCGAACACGTCGGGGATCGCGTCGGAGACCGCGTTGATCTGCGCAGTCTGGGGGTTGACGTTGAGCGCGACCCTGACCACGACGGTGCCGAGGTCGAACGGTCCCGCCACCGCCGGCGTGATCACGACCATCGACAGCGGCGCTCCCTTATAGGGGCCGGCGAGATAGGCCTTGCCGCCGATCTTCAGCGGGTCGGCGCCGGTGCCGGACTCGGTCAGGGTGGTACCGATCTGGCTCGCCGAGGAACAGCTCGGGTTTGCCAGCTCGCCCTTGCCGGTGCTCGCCGCCGCGGCCGCGATCGCAGCCTCGGAGCAGTAGGGAATGCCGGCGAGTTTGCCGGTCAGCCCTTTCGGCAGGGTCACGTTGACGAGCTTCAGCTCCTGCTGGCCGTCGGTGCGGGCGATGCGGACCCGGAACGGGCTGTAGGTACCCGCTTTGGTGCTGTCGGATTTCGCCGAGTAGCCCGGTGCGAACTTGCGGGCCTCCATCGTCGCCGGGCAGCTGCCGCCACCCGGATCGGTGGTCAGCGTGACGGTCGATTTCACATCGACGTCGGTCCCCGGCAGCGCCCATGGTTCGAACTTGCTCGTGCCCTCGCTCGAGCAGATGGGCGGGCTGGTCAGAACCTGTTTGGAACCGTCGAGGTGGAGCCTGATCTCCTCGAACGGAACCTGTGGCAGGCCCTCCGGCAGCTGGCCGGCGAACTCGCCGGTCAGCTGATCGGTGATCACCGCGGTCAGATCGCCCGTGGTCTCGTCGGCCTTGACCCGGCCGACCAGGCGGGCGTCGATGCCCTCGTTTTCGCTTTTGGCTTCGATCAGGATCCGGAACAGATCGCCCGATTCGGGGTCGCTGCTCTTCTGTTCGCCGACGTAGACGTCGCCGATCAGCGGCTCCGCCAGCGGCGGCGCTTCGACTTCGACGGCGCCGATGTCGGAGGCCGCCGGGCATTCGTTCGTGTACGTCCGCTGACCCTTCTTGAACTGCTCGTCGCTGCAGGCGACGAGGCCCTTCGCCCCGGAGGGGTTGAGGCCCATGCCGGCCGGCATCTGGACTTCCGCCTTGCGGACATGGGACTGCGAGATCCCTTCGGTTTCGCCTTCTCCATTGACCCTGACTTCCCCACCTTCCTTGGCGGGGTCGAACGGAAGCGTCGTCGTCACCGTCGCCGGAGAGGGCGAGTCGACCGCATTCGTGCCCGGATCGACCTCGACACCGGGATCGAACGGAACTTCGTCGCAGCCCGTCGTCTCGGCCCCAGGCGGCAGTTTCGCCTCCCACGGCGTAGATCCGTGCGGGAAGGTCGGGTTCGGTTCGCCCGCCGAGTCACCCCGGAACCAGGTCGAGTAGAGCTGCGACCATTCGTTCGGGTCGTAGCAGGTGGTCGGCAAGGTGACGTGGGTGCCGTCACCGGTCTGGCCGTAGGCGAGCAGGCGACTTTTCAGCGTCGAGAACGGGACAGAGGGCGGCGGCAGGTGGATCGCGAAGCTCTCATGGAAGTCGCTTTCCCAAGCTACTTCCGTTTCCAGTTCGATGACTTTGCTGAAGGCGATGACGAAACCGAGGCGGGCCGGTTCGCCCGGTTTCGGTTCGAGGTTGTAAACGTCGACCAGCGTCCCTTTTGCCGGGTCCGGTTTGATCACGAACCCTTTCGGGAGGAAGGTGCCGGGCGGGGCGGGAGGTGGTGCCGGCACGGCATTGGCGGTGTTGACGACGAGCCACACTTCGTCTAGCCCGACGGCCGTGCTTTTGTCGCAGGCAGGAATGCGCAGGGGTTTCCCTTCGACCACGACGACTTTTTCGAAATCTTCCTGTGAGCACTTCGGCGCTGCCTCCGGGCTCACGGTGAACCCGGGCGGAAGGTCGACCCGCTCCGTTTTGAGTACGCGATCTTCGAAGGGAAGCGGGTCCGAGGGGTCCTCGATCAGCGGTTCGACCACGCCCGGCACGACCGTTTCATGCCTGACGATGTACTGGTCGAAGCCGACCGGTGGATGCCCCCCCGCCTGAGTGAAGAAGAGGGCGGACGTTTCCGGCGAGCAGAACGCTTTCACAGGGTCTTCTTCGAGCTGGTTTTCGTAACAGGTCCCTGCCTGAAAGCCGTCTGCAGCCGTGGGCGGATCGTGCTGAGGTTCGATGACGTCGCCCGTGTCGGCCTTAGCCAAGGGGGCCACGAACATCGCCAACGCCATAACCGCGATCGCGATCAAAAAGCGCCTAGCCATCAATTCCCTCCTCTGTTGAGCGAAACGCTTCCCCTGCGTAGCGCCCTGTACTTCTCCCGCTGAAGACATTACAGACCGGTGCAGCCGAATCAAGTGCGAATTGCGACAAATGCGCCGGGGCGGCCACTATTTGCCGTCACCGCCGCCGTGCTGTCCCCGACGTCTTGCCTTGCCGGCGCGCTTCCCTTTGCACGGGGTGCGTAGCTGCCGGCGCCTGTTGAGCTTCTTGCCGTTCTGGGCTTTGAAGCGGACGATCGCCTTGACGGGCCGTTTGCAGAGGTCCTGGGAAGCGACCAGAAGGCCCTTTTTGCCACCGGGCAGGACCATCGTGAATTTGGAGACCGGCACGTCGGGGACGCGACCGAAGGTGGTGCGGATGCCGCCGCGGAAGCTGTCGATCCGCCCGACCAGGTCGATCTCGACCTGGCCTTCGAGATGGGCGACGAGATCGGGCAGCGGGTTGTTCGACGAGCGCAGGTAGACCGGCCCTTCCAGCGGTTTGCCGAGCAGCGGCGTGAGGGCGCGGGCGCGGCCGTAGATCGATTTTTTCGGGCAGTCGCCGGCGGCGAACTGGACCCGGGTGCAGATCGTCGAGAGGCTCGCCTGGTCGAGGAAGAGCGCGTGCGGCAGCCCCACTGAGGCGCGGCCGATGTTGGCGTCGCCGGCGCGCGCTTTCAGGGTCGCGCGCAGGCGCGGGTGCTGGGCGCGTTTGGTTTTGCCGAACAGGCGCAGATGCAGCTTCGGCCGGAAGCGCAGCCGTTTGCATTTGCTCGCCTGGAAGGGGTCGGAGACGGCGAAGGACGAGAAGGCCGCCGGGTTGGTCGGATCGGCGCCGCCGCCCCGCAGCGCGCCCGCGGTGGCGAATTTGGAGCAGTTGGTCCCGTTCAGCGTGAAGTCTTTGCGGTTGACGTTGACGAAGACCGAGCGGAGGCTGAGCTTGGCGCCGCCGAAGACGTCGGGGATGGGATCCGAGACGGCGTGGATCTGGGCCGCCTCCGGGTCGAGCAGCAGCGGCACCCTGACGACCACGTTGCCGAGGTCGAACGGCCCCGCCACCGCCGGCGTGATCGCCGAGAGCGAGACCGGCGCGCCTTTGTAGCGACCGGAGAGGAAGGCCTTGCCCTCGATGCGCAGCGGCGAGGGCCCGGTGCCGGCCGTGGCCACGACGACCCCGATCTGGCTCTTGTCGGGACAGCTCGAGTTTTTCCGCTCGGCGGCGCCGGAGCGTTTGGCGGCGTCGGCGAGGTCCGAAGGCGGGCAGTAGGGGACGCCGGCCAGCTTCGCGGTGGCCCCCGGCGGCAGGGTGACGTCCACGCCTTTCAGCTCCTGCTGGCCGTCGCTCCGCACGATCCGGGTCGAGAACGGCGTGAAGGTCGCGGATTCGTCGCTTTTCGGCGCCGCGTTGAAGCTCGGCGAGAAGGGCCGCGCGGCCATCGTTTTGGCACAGGCGCCGCCGCCGGGTGCGTTGGTGAGCGTGAAACCGGCTTCCTGGGCTCCCTGGTCGGGCGTCCCGGACCAGGAGGTCATCGCGTGCGTGGTCACGTCGGGCCCGCAGGTCGGGGGGCTGGTGAGCACGCCCTTACCGCCGTCGAGCTGGAGCTTGACCGAGGTGAAGGGGACCTGTGGGTTCTCCTTGAAGGTGGTCGTCAGCCGGCCGGTCCCGGGATCTGCCTTGACGTTGCCGAGGAGGCGGACGTCGACGCCGTAGCGAGCCGACTCGGCGCGAACGAAGATCCGGTACAGCTCACCCGAGGCCGGGTCGCGGTTTTTCTGCGAGGCCAGGTACACGTCGCCGTTCAGCGAGCCGCCGGGAAGCGGCGGCGTTTCGATCGCCACCGTGCCGATCTTCGATTTCTCCGGACAGGCGACCGCGTTCCTCGTTCCCTTGCCGAACTGCGCATCGGTGCACGCCTGCAGGCCGTCGGCCGCCGAGGGGTTGAGGCCGATCCCGGCAGCCAGGGTCACGTCGGCGTCGCGGACGTTCGAGTGGGACAGCCCGGTCGGCGAGGGCTCGAAGGGAACCTTGACGTCGACCGTCGGGCCGGTCGGCGAGTCGGTCCGGTTCGTCCCCGGAGCGACCGCGACGGTCGGGGCGAAGGGAACGTTCCCGCAGCCGGTCGGCATCACCCCGGGCGGAAGCGCCGCCTCGAACGGCGTCGATCCGTTGGGGAAGGTCGGGTTCGGGCCCTGCACGGAATCCGCCCGCAGGTAGGTCGAGTAGACGTGCTGGTTGGGCGACTGCGCCGGATCGAGGCAGGTGCTGGGGTTGGTGAGGAAGGTCCCGTTGCCGGCCCGGCCGTCGAAGCTGAGGCGGTTCTTGAGGACTTCCCCGACGGGCGATTTCGGCACCTGGATCGTGAAGCCCTCGTGGAAATCCCCGTCCCAGGCGACGTCGGCTTTGAGGAAGACCGCGTTGCCGAGAACGCGGAAGCCGAACAGCGCCGGTTCGCCCTGGTTGGGCACGAGGTTGTAGACGATCGCCGAGACCGGCGGGGCGACGACCCCGGCCAGAGAGGTGGTGATCGCGCTGTTGCCGACCGCCGCCAGCGGCGAGCAGGATTCGCTTTCGAAGGCGGCGAGGTCGCACTGCGGGGTCGCCTGCGGGTTGACGCTGAGGCCGACCGGGAGGTCGACGCGCAGCGTCCTCAAGGTCCCTGCGGGCGTTTCGATCACGCCGGGAACCGTGGTCGTGTGGACGACGATGAACTGGGTGAAGCCGAACTGCGGGTGGCCGGCGGCCTGGGTGAAGAAGAGCGGTTTGGTGTCGGGCGAGCAGGGTTCGGCCGAACAGGTTCCGGCCTGCCAGCCGTCGGCGGCGGTCGGCGGGCTGTTCTGCGGGGCGATGATGTCGGCGGTGTCGGCGACCGCACCGACGGGCACGCTCAGGGCCGCAGCGAGTACGACCGACGCGATGCCGAGGGCGCGCTTCACGACAGACCTCTTCGCCATCCCAACTCCTCCCTTGCCAGACCGTCGGTCTCGTCCTTTACGACTTTGGGCCTGCCCTGGACGGGAGCGCCCCTGCCGACGGCGATACCCGCAACCGGCCGGTCTCAATCAGCCGCGTGACCCCTGCTGCTTCTTCTTCTTCTTCTTGGCACCCTGCCGGCAGGCGGGAACGCGCAGCGGCAGGCGTTTACTGCGCAGCTGCTTGCCGTTCTGGGCTTTGAAGTTCAGGAACGAGAAGGAGCGCTGCGCGCAGAGGTCGCGGGAGTTTTCCAGCAGGCCCCTCTTGCCGCCTTTCATCGTCAGCACGAACCTGCTGACGGGCACGTCCGGCACCGAGGAGAAGACGTTCCTGATCCGTGCTTTGGAGCTGTCGATAACACCGCGCAGGCGCACGTTCACCTGGCCGCGCAGGTCGACGAGCAGGTCCGGCAGCGGGTTGTTGGAGGACGTCAGGTAGACAGGCCCGGCGAGCTCGTCGTCCAGCAGCGGCGTCTGCGCGCGGGCGTATCCGTAGATCGCCGCCGGCGGGCAGTCGCCGGCGGCCAGCTGGACCCGCGTGCAGATCGTGCGGATGTGGCTCTGGTCGAGGAACTGCGAGTGCGGCAGCGTGAGCGCGGCGCGGGCGATGTTGGCGTCGCCGTCGGCGGCGACGAGGACAGCGCGGAATTTCGGGTGCGCGGAGCGTTTGGTCGCTTTCCTGCCGCCGAACAGCCGCGTGAACAGTTTCGGTTTGAAGCCGAGCGCGCCGCAGTCGCTGGTCTGGAACGGGGTGCTGACCGGGAAGGAGCTGAACGCAGCCGGGGTGGTCGGGTCGGCGCCGCCGCCGTTGAGGACGCCGCCGGTGGTGAGCGGTCCACAGCTGGTCGGGTTGAGGGTGAAGTCCTTGCGGTCGATGTCGACGTCGACCGAGCGGATGCTGAGCTTGGCACCACCGAAGACGTGGGGGATCGGGTCCGAGACGGCGCGGATCTGAGCCGTTTCGGGGTCCACGAACAGCGCCACCCTCACCACGACCGTCCCCAGGTCGAAGGGTCCGGCCGTGGCGGGGGTAAGCACTGCCAGGGAGAGAGGAGCCCCACGATAGGGGCCTGAGAGGAAGACTTTGCCGCCGATCTGAAGCGGCGAGGGGCCGGTGCCGCCGGCGATGGTGGCGGTGCCGACCAGGCTCTGCGCCGGGCAGCTGGAGGCTGCCTTCTCGGCGTTACCGGCGCTGGCACCCGCGGCGGCGATCGCGCCCTCCGGGCAGTAGGGGATGCCGGCCAGCTTGCCGGTCATCCCCGGGGCCAGGGTGACGTCGACGCCTTTCAGCTCCTGCTGGCCGTCGCCCCTGGCGATGTTGAAGGAGAAGGGACTGAAGGCACCGGCTTTGGTGCCCTGCGGTCTGGCCTCGAAGCCGGGACCGAAGGGACGCTCGGCGGGCGTTTTCGCGCAGGCGCCGCCGCCGGGAGCGTTGGTGAAGACGATCTCCGAACCCGGCGTCGCCGCCGGATTGCCGGACCACGGCGTCATCACACCGCTCGCCAGGTTCGGCCCGCAGATCGGCGAGCTGCTGAGGACCGCTTTCGGCCCGTCGTCGAAGTCGAGCTCGAAGGAGGTGAACGGGACCTGCGGGGTTTCGGCGAAGGTGGTGGTGAGCTGGCCGGTCACCGGGTCGGCGCGGACGTTGCCGACGAGGCGCGCGTCGACGCCGTAGCGCGGCGAGGTGGCCCGCACGAAGATCCGGTAGAGCCGGCCGGAGGCCGGGTCGCGGCTCTCCTGGCTGCCGACGTAGACCTCGCCGGTGAGGGGGCCGTCGGGCAGCGGCGGCGAGGAGATCGTCACCGTGCCGATCTTCGACGCGGCGGGACAGGTGACTTCGTTCCTCGTCCCCTTGCCGAACTGCGCGTCGGTGCAGGCCTGCAGACCGTCGGCGGCCGAGGGGTTGAGCCCGATCCCGGCCGGAAGGGCGACCTGCGCGGACCTCGTCTGGGAGCTCTCCTGTTCGTCGCCGCCGAGGATGTGCGGCACTTCGACGTCGACCCTGGCTCCCATCGGCGAGTCGGTGACCCCGGTACCTGGGTCGATCCCGAGTTCCGGCTCGTAGGGGATCGTGTCGCAGCTCTTCGGTTCGGTCCCCGGTGGGATCGGCGACTCGAGCGGCGGCATCGCGCTCTGGGGGAAGACGTAGCCCGATTCTTCGGCTTCCTCATACGAGCCGGCGAGCAGGTAGGTCGAGTAGACGTGCCCGGACGGTCCCCCGGGGAAGCCTTCGCCGAGGCAGGTGCTGGGGGTGGTGATGAAGGTGCCGTCGCCGGAGGTGCCGTCGAAGACCAGCCGGTTTTTCTTGACCAGGCCACCAAGCCCAGAGGGCAGGGTTTTCGGCACGTCGATCGTGAAGCCCTCGTGGTAGTTGCCGTCCCAGGCGACGTCGCCGCGGAGGAAGACTTCGTTGCCGACCAGCTTGAGGCCGAAACGGGCCGCCTCGCCGAAGACCGGTTCGATGTTGAAGACGTCGGCTTCCAGCTGCGGCAGCTCGGTGCCGAGGATCGGCAGGGCGGCGGTGACGAGGCTGACGCCGACTTTCGATTCGGTGGGACAGGTGTCGCCTTCGAACTCTTCGAGCGAGCACTGCTCGGTCGCCCCGGGGTTGACGCTGAGCCCGACCGGGAGATCGACGCGGACGGTTTTCAGTTCTCCTTTCGGCGCCGGTTCGCTCCTGACGATGAACTGGGTGAATCCCCATTTCGGGTGGGCGGCGGCGGTTTCGAAGAACTGGTCGGGGGTGTCGACCGAGCAGAAGTCGGCGCTTTCGGGTGGTTCTTCGATGCAGGTGCCGGCCTGCCAGCCGGAGTTCACTTCCGGGTTTTCCGGGTCGCTGGGGGCGATGATGTCGTCCGTGCTCGCCTGCGCGGTGGCTGCGAAGAGCGCCAGCGCCAGGCCCGCGAACAGGGCGATGACCCTCGCTCGTCCTCCCATGGATTTCGCTGCGGCCCGCTTCATCCGGAGGGCACTCTACCCGATTTTGATGACATGAATCAATATTTTTTGGTATCTTCTGCTCATGAAAATTCGTAATGGTCATTCCCCCAACGGCCAGAACGGGGTTCACAGCAACGGAAATGGCAAGCGTGCTTCCCTCCCCCTCGACTGGGAGCATCTGGCACGGGCAACCGCCCACCCGCTGCGGATCTCGATCCTGGAAATCCTCGGCCTGGACGGAGGACGCACCCTCTCCCCCAGCGATCTCAGCCAGGAGCTGCAGATCCCCCTCAGCAACACCAATTACCACGTCACCGAGCTGGCCAAAGCCGGGCTGATCGAGCTCACCGGCCAGCGCCAAGTGCGCGGCGCCACCGAGCACTTCTACCGGATCCCGACCGCCATCCAGACGAGGGAGAAGCGCGAAACCCGGGTGCCCGCTAGGGCGTAGTGACCTTGCCGATGATCGCTCGGGTTGGAACCGGGCCCCAGTAGCGACTGTCGAAGGATTCGGCGCTGTTGTCACCCATCACGAAGTAGTGGCCGGGCGGGACGGTGATCGTCCGTTCGAGATTGCAGCCGGAGATGCCCCGACAGGGCTGGACCACCCCGACCAGCATCATCCTGCCGTTCACCACCGGCCTTCCGGTGCGAATGCTGAGGCGATCCCCGGGGGTTGCGACGACCCGCTTGAGGAACGCCTGCGAGCTCAGCGCGGGGGTGGGCACGGGACAGGCCCGCTTCGGCCGTACCGGTACCCCGCAACGGTCGACATCGGCGCCATGCGGCGGGTGGAAGACCACCGGATCGCCGATCTCGGGCTCGGCGGCGGCGTAGGCGTCGAGGTCGACGACCACCTGTTCCCCGGCCGAGTACGCCGGCTCCATCGAGGCACTCGGCATCGTGTAGATCCTCGTCCTGCCCGAGGCCGCCACAGCCACACCGACGATCGCGAGGACAGCGAGAAGAGCGCCGCCGAGGACCCGAAGTATCGGCTGAGGCTGCCTCCCTCTCAGAGCCGACATATATAGACGGCCTTGGTGTGGGCCTCTTCGTCGAGCCCGCGGTGAAGCTCCCCGTCCTGCTCGCCGAAGACCCCGACGCAGCGAAGGCCCACCGCGTCGACGGCCGCCAGCACCTCGGCTTCGGCGAAGTGGCGCTGAAGGTGGACGTGGGTGGAACCCGCCTCGCCCTTGGCCTCGAACCGGGCCTCGCTGATCGATCCCGGCGTGACCTCGTCGGGCGACATCTGTCCTTGCCAGACGAGCTGCCTCCCGTTCTCCTCGACGACGTATTCGCTGCTGAAGAAGACCCGATAGGTGGAGATCGTGTTCATGTCGAAGAGCACGATCCCGTCGGGGGCCAGGTTCCGGCGCATCCCCACCAGGCTCGCTTCGAGCTCCTCGGCGCTGAGCAGGTAGTTGATCGCGTCGTTGACCGCCCAGATCAGGTCGAACTCGCCCAGCTCGGGCAGCTCGCGCATGTCGGCCGTGAGCAGCGTCGCGCCCTCGCCGACCTTCTCGCGGGCCAACTCGAGCATCTCGGGCGAGATGTCGCAGGCCGTGACGCGCCAGCCGCGGTCGAGCATCGGGATGAAGCTGAGGCCAGTGCCGCAGCCGACGTCCAGGAGCCGATCTCCCTTGACCCCCGCCTCCTCGGCCTTCGCCAGGAGGCGACCGGTCCACCGCTCGTACATGTACCCGTGGTTGAAGTCGTCGTAGGCCGACGCGTAGGCGTCGTAGGCCTTCCTCGCCGAGTCACCGCCCTGCCAAGCAGCGGTCACCAGGGCACCGGCTCGTCGCATTCCCTGAAGATGACCTATTGATACAGGATTTCTTCGCACCTAGCCCTGGCCTCGGAGCGAGCCTCCCTCCCTCTCGGCTCGATCGCATCCGGCAGGGCATCGATGACCTCTTGCGCGCTCCGTCTCGAGCTGTGCCTCCGTCAGCCTTCTGATCCGGCGACAGACCTGGTGGTAGAAGCGCAGCTGCTGGGTGCGGCCGAAGAGCCTGAACCCAAGGCAGGCGAAGAATGGGCCGGTCTGGGCGGCTCGCGAGATCGCCCGCAGGTGAAACTCGACGTCGCCGCTGTCGAGCCACTTCCAGAGCTCGTATTGCATCCGGCCCTGCTCGAAGTGGCCCTCCAGGGTGCTGTAGCTCCAGCCGAAGACGTGGACCTGCCGCCCTTCCAGGTCTCGGGTCTCCTCGTAGACCTCACCGACCCTCACGCCGACTCGCAGGCGTAACCCCATGAAGCGAATCCGCAGCAGCATGTTGCGGCCCGAGAGCGGCGCGGCTTCGTCATAGACGGCGGTGACCACCTCGGGGTCGGCGAGCTGGTAGCGATCCATGATCTGCCGCGCAACCTGCCAGCTCCCCCCTTCGATCGGTGGGCCCGAGCCCTCGTGGGACAGCGGTTCGACCATGTCGTCGAGGTGCCAACCGCCCTCGGCCGCGCGATCCTCGATCGTCGCCTCCTCGAAGTTGACCTGGCGGGCAGCCAGGACGGCGAGCCGGCTGGCGCTTGGCCGGCTGGACCGATCGTCCGTGCGCCCGACCGGGAGCGCGCCCGCCCTGACCGTGCGCGTCGTGATCACGATCCCCCCCTCCATCTTCCCTTCGGTCAGCCCGACGATCCTGCGCAGCACCGAGGCCCACATGTGGAGCTGGACCTCCTTGGAGATCCGCAGCCGGGCGTAGAGGGCGTCGCTGAGGCGGTCGCCGCTGCGAGCCCAGGACTCGATCTCGAACCAGAGCGAGCGATAGTCCGAGCTGGCCCGGAACTCGATCTGGCCTGCCTCGAGGTGCCCCGGAAGGGTCGCCAGCCGAAACGACGTCGGGCCGGCTGCCACGACCCGGACGGGCCCGTCCCAGGGGCCGGGCATGCGGACGACGTAACAGTCGCCGCTGTCCAGGGAGCCCTTCTCCCCTTCGGTCTTCTGAAAGGTCGCGAACTCCGAAGGCGCGACCCGATCGAGGTTCTCCGCCATCCGCGCCATCAGGCCCTCCGGGGTCAGGGTCGAACCCACGATCCGCGTCCGGTAGATCCGGTGGAACAGAGGGCCAACTCCCTGGTCGAAGCGCAGCAGCTCGCTGGGATCCGCCGAGGTCGGGAGGTCGGGTGGTGCATCGTCGGGCCAGGAGCCGCTCATCTCCCACCGGTGCACCGGCGTCGTGCTCCACATGTAGCGCCAAGACGCCAAGCCGACCCCGACCGGCCAGCGGGCGGCGGTAGCCCATCGCTTGCGCAGGGGTTGAGCAGACGGCACTTGCACCCGCTCTACCCTCCAAGGGCGAGCGCAAGCCCTTGCGGCCACAGGGATAGGTCACACTTGTCGCCGTGTCATTTCCCGAGCCGAACCGGCTGCGGCCGCGCGGTCATCACTTCTACGGGCTCTCGATCGGGAGCATCCTGCTTTGCATCACCCTCTGGATTCGCGCCAAGACCATTGGCGAGGACGAGCGGGGGAACGCGGAACGCCGGGCCCTCTTCGTCGGCCTCTGGCCACCGATGCTCTGGCTGATCGGCGAAGCGCTGCGTCGAGAGGAACTGCGAAGCAGCAAACGCCGCTGGCGCCGGTAGTTCGCCGCCGGTCTCGTTTTCCCGCCTCGCCGAATCCCGGCTCGAGAGCAAGCTGGCCTGGAAGCGGACGACGGGTCTCGAACCCGCGACCTCGAGCTTGGGAAGCTCGCGCTCTACCAGCTGAGCTACGTCCGCGTAGCGGCTGATTCTACGGCGGGCGGGCGGTTGCCGGGGGCGAGCGGGTTCTAACCTTGGGCGCCCCGTGAGCGTCCGCTCGATCATCGCCGTGCTCGCCGTGCTCGCCGTCGTCGGCCTGCTCACGTTCGGGCTGCTCAGCAAGGGGTCCTCGGGGATCGCCCTGGGGGAGCCGGCCCCTACTTCCCCCCTCCCCGCCTCGAGGGCGGTGGCAGCGGCTCGCTGGCCGACTACCGCGGCCGCTGGGTGCTGGTCAACTTCTGGGCCTCCTGGTGCCTCCCCTGCCGTGAGGAGGCGCCGGCGCTGGAGCGCTTCCAGCAACGCTACGGCGACGCCGACTTCACGGTGCTCGGCATCGACAGCCGCGACCTCAGCGGCGATGGGCACGCCTTCGTCCGTCGCTACGGGCTCAGCTACCCGCAGCTGCGCGACGGCGACGGCGCCGCCGCCCACGACTTCGGCACCACCGGGGTGCCGGAGAACTTCCTCGTCGACCCGGCCGGCCGGGTACGGCTGCTGGTCAGTGGCCCGGTCAGCGAGGAGTACCTGCGCGATGAAGTCGCGCCGCTGCTGCCGGGCGGCGGGTCGTGAGGCTGCGCGCAGGCTTCGCCGGGGCACTTGCGCTGGCGCTGCTCGCCGCGGGCCCGCCGGGCGCCGGGGCGGCGACGCCGCAGACCTCGGTCAGCGAGATCTCTTCCGAAGTCATGTGCCCGGTCTGCGGCACGCTGCTGGAGCTGGCCGAATCGCCCCAGGCCCAGCGCCAGAAAGCCTTCATCGCCCGGATGGTCGCGGCGGGGCGCACGAAGGAGCAGATCAAGGACGCGCTGGTCGCCGAGTACGGCAACGAGGTTCTGGCCGTGCCGCGCGGCTCGGGCTTCGACCTCTCGGCCTACCTGGTCCCGATCGTCGCCTTCGTCATCGCGGTCATCGCCCTCGCGGTCGGGGTGCTGAGATGGCGACGCGGCGGCGGGCCTCGCGACGGGGACCGGGCGGCGGCGGTCGGCCTCAGCCCCGAGGACAGCGAGCGGCTCGACGCCGACCTCGCCCGCTACGACCTCTGAGACGAACGGGGACTCTTACTGTGGCTATAGCCACAGTAAATGACGCGCTTTCGATGGCAGCGGGTCAGGATTCGCCGACGACGACCACCCCGGCGACCGCAATCGGGAGCTTGCGCAGGGCCGGGCGCAGCTCGCGGCCTGCGCGCCTGGAGATCGCGGACGGGGAGACGGCGGCGACCAGAGTGTCGGCCTGCGCCGCCAGCGGCTCCAGCGAGCCGTAGGCGGAATCAAGCGCGGGGCCGGCGATGACCACCAGGTCGTAGGCGGAGCGCAGTTTGGCGAGCGCGTGGCGGAAGCTCGCGAGGTTGACCAACGTCGCCGGGTCGGCGGCGCGGCGGCCGGCGACGATGCAGACGAGCGGGTCCGTCGCCCCCCGCGACGCCGGTCCTGCCAGGGCCAGCGGCTGCAGGATCTCGGGAGCGGTCGCCTCCCAGCGCAGGTACTCGTGCAGGCCGGGGGCGGCGGCGAGGCCGAGATCCGCCGCCAACCGCGGGCCCACCAGGTCGCACTCGAGCAGGACCGTGCGGTGCCCGCGGGCACCAGCGGCGCCGGCGATCGCGATCGAGCCCGCCAGCCCCTCATCGCCGGTGACGAGCACGACGGCGCGGCCTTCCAGCGACCCCTGCAGGCCGGCGAGCGCCTGCAGATCCCCCCGGCGCAGCGACCAGGCCCGGGTCGCACCGGGGGCCGGACCGGCGATCTCGGCCAGGACAGGCAGCTTGCGGCGCCCGCCCAGCATCACATCCGCTCGGGAGCCGAGATCCCGAGCAGCGCCAGCGCACCGGCGATCGTCCGCTTCGTGGCGAGGCAGAGCGCCAGGCGCGAGCGCTCGACCCCCTCGCCCTCGGCGCCGACGACCTGACAATCGCGGTAGAAGGCATGGAAGTCGGCGGCAACCGCGGTCGAGTAGGCGCAGATCCGGTGCGGCGCCCGCCGCGCGGCGGCCTCGCGGACCTCCTCCGGGAACTCGAGCAGGCGCTTGATCAACGCCTTCTCGCTCGGCTCCATCGCGACGGCAGGAGTCTCCGGGTCGGGCCCGGCGGCCGCCTCCTCGGCGGCGGCGCCCGCTTTGCGCAGGATGCTGGCGATCCGAGCGTGCGCGTACTGGACGTAGTAGACCGGGTTGTCGCTGGATTGGCTGCGGGCCAGCGCGAGGTCGAGGTCGACCGTGGTCTCGTGGCTGCGCCAGAGCATGAACCAGCGGGCCGCGTCGACGCCGATGTCGTCGAGCAGCTCGTCGAGCGAGACGAAGTCGCCGCTGCGCTTCGACATCTGCGCCCGCTCGCCCGCTTCGACGATGTGGACGAGGTTCATGATCAATACCTCGAAGGCCTCGGGGTCGGCGCCGAGCGCGGCGATCGCCGCCCGGACCCGGCCCACGTAGCCGTGGTGGTCGGCACCGAGGACGTTGATCAGCCTGCCGAAGCCGCGCCGCAGCTTGTCCCAGTGGTAGGCGACGTCGGCCGCCAGGTAGGTCGGCTCGCCGTTCGCCCGGATCAGGACCCGGTCCTTGTCGTCGCCGAAGTCGGTCGTGCGCAACCAGAGCGCGTCCTCGTGGCGGTAGGTGTGGCCACGCTGGTCGAGGTCGGCCAGGGCCGACTCGACCTCCCCGCGCGAGTAGAGGTCGCGCTCGTGGAACCAGGTGTCATAGCGGACGCCGAAGCGCTCGAGCGTCGCCCGCACGCCCCCCAGCACCAGCTCGACGCCGCGCCGACCGAGCGCCTCGCGATCACCCGGGTCGAGGCCCTCGGCGGCGATCCGCTCAGCCAGCTCGATCACGTACTCGCCGCCGTAGCCGTCCTCGGGCGGCTCCTCGCCGGCCATGCGAGCGGCAATCGAGTCGGCGAAGCGGTCGACCTGGCCGCCGGCGTCGTTGACGTAGTACTCGCGCTCGACCTCGTGGCCGACCGCCTCCAGCAGGCGCACGACCGCGTCGCCGTAAGCGGCGTGACGGCCGCCGCCGACGTGCAGCGGGCCGGTCGGGTTGGCGGAGACGAACTCGACCAGGATCCGTTCCGGGTCCCCGACCGGGGCCGGACCGAGGTCCTCGCCGGCGGCGAGGAGGGCGGCCAGTGCCCGCCGGTACCAGGAGTCGGAGAGGAAGAGGTTGACGAAGCCGGGACCCGCGACCTCGACCCGGTCGAGGCTGCCGGAGGCGCCGAGATCGCGCTCCAGCTCGGCCTGCAACCGGGCGGCGACGGCGCGCGGGTCGTCCCCCAGCGGCGCCGCCAGCAGCATCGCTGCGTTGGAGCTGTAGTCGCCCAGCTCCGGCTTCGGCGGACGGTCGAGCGAGGGCGCCGGCTCGGTCCGCTCGCCGTCGCGCAGGGCCCTCGCCGCGCCCTCGACGGCGCCGCGCAACTCGGCGATCGAATCGGTGACGGTCACCGTTCAATCGTATGGACCGGAGCCGGCCCAGGGTACGCTGGCCGCTTGCGCGTAGCCGTCCTCAGCGATGTCCACTCCAACCAACCCGCCCTGGAGGCCGTCCTCACGGCGATCGACGAGGTCGGTGTCGAGGAGCTCTGGTGCCTCGGCGACGTGGTCGGATACGGGGCCCAGCCCGATGCCTGCGCGGAGCTGATCCGCGAGCGCTGCGCCGTCTGCCTGGTCGGCAACCACGACCTCGCCGTCCTCGGCGGGCTCGACGTCTCCTCCTTCTCGGAGACGGCGGCGGCGGCGGTCGAGTGGACGCTGGCCGAGGCCAGCGAGGGCACCCTGGAGTTCCTGCGCGGTCTCGAGCCGGCCGGGCTGCGTGAGGGGGTCGGCCTCTTCCACGCCTCCCCCCGTGACCCGATCTGGGAGTACGTGCTCTCGGTCGAGCAGGCGGAGGCGAGCCTGGACGCGCAGGAGGAGCGGGTCGCCCTGATCGGCCACTCCCACGTCTCCCTTTTCTTTTGCCGGCCGGAAGCGGCAAAACCCGGCGAGACGCGGGGCGCCCAGGCCGGCGACGGAGCGCTGCTGAGCCTGGAGAGCGGCACCTGGCTGCTCAACCCCGGCAGCGTCGGCCAGCCGCGTGACGGCGACCCGCGGGCGGCCTGGCTGGAGCTGGACACCGAGGAGCTGACGGCCCGCTTCCACCGGGTCGACTACGACGTCGCGCTGGCGGCCGAGACGATCCTCGCCGCGGGGCTGCCGAGCCAGCTGGCGGAGCGCCTGGGGGTCGGACGGTGATGCCCAATTGCAGGGAAATACGGCTGCCCGACCGTTGTCTAGACTCGATTTCATGGGTCGCTTGAGCAGATCCCTGATCGTCCTCAGCCTGGGCGCCGCGACGGCGCTGGGGCTGGTCGCGTGCGGCGGCGGCAACGACGCCGAGCTGCTCCCGGGCGGCACCGCGAGCGAAATCAACGCCAACCTCGACCAGGTCGAGCAGCTTGCAGACGACGGCGACTGCGTCGGCGCCTCCGACGCCGCCCAGGCGGTCAGCCTGCAGATCGAAGAGCTGGGTGGCGTCGACGTCGAGCTGAAGCGGGCGCTGCAGGAAGGGGCCACCCGGCTCAACGAAGTCGTCGCCGGTTGCGAAGAAGCGACCACCGAGGAAGAAACGGTGCCGTCGATCGAAGAAGCCGAAGCAGCGGAATCCGAAGAGAAGGAAAAACCGGAGAAGCCTGAGAAGCCCGAGAAGCCGAAGCCGGAGAAGGAAGCGGAGGAACCGGAAGAAGAAACCGAGCCGAGCCTGCCGCCGCAGGCAGAAGGCAAAGCCAAAGGGCACGAAGAGCCCGAAGAAGAAGCACCGCCCAGCGAAGGCGACGGTGACACGCCGTCGGGCGGTGTCGGCCCGGGCGAACCCGCGGAGGGGGGCGACTGATGGAGGCGGGGACCCTCTCCGGCCGTTACCAGACGGGCGAGCGACTCGGCTCGGGCGGCATGTCGAACGTCTACAAGGCGACCGACCTGATCCTCGAGCGCACCGTCGCGGTCAAGGTCCTGGCCGAGCACCTCTCCGATGACGAGCGTTTCGTCGCCCGCTTCCGCCGCGAGGCGTTGGCGGTGGCGAAGCTGATCCACCCCAACATCGTCCAGGTCTACGACACCGGAGTGGACGATGGCCGCCACTACATCGTCATGGAGTACGTCGAGGGCCGCTCCGGTGCGCAGATCCTGCAGCGACACGGCCCGGTCGGGCCGGAGATCGCCGCCGAGATCGGTGTCCAGGCCTGTGCCGGCCTCGACTACGCGCACCGGCGCGGGATCATCCACCGCGACGTCAAGCCGGGCAACCTGATGGTCGTCGGCGGGCCGGTCGGGGGCGGCGAGTTGACGGTGAAGCTGACCGACTTCGGCATCGCCCGGGCGCTCGAGCAGACCCGGATCACCCAGGTCGGCTCGGTGGTCGGCACCGCCGCCTACCTGGCGCCCGAGCAGGTACGAGGCGAGGAGGCGACGCCCGCGACCGACGTCTACGCGCTCGGCGTCGTCCTCTACCAGTTCCTCACCGGGCGCCTGCCGTACGAGGGCTCCTCGCTGGCCGAGCTGGCGGTACGCCAGCAGAACGAGAAACCCCTGCCACCGACCACCTACAACGACGAGGTCCCGGAGACCCTCGGCGCCGCCGTGCTGCGAGCGCTCGAGGGCGATCCGAACCGGCGCTACGCCTCCGCCGACGAGCTGGCCAGCGGCCTGCGCCTGGGCCTGCAGGGCGAGGACGTGACGCTGCCGCTGGACGACGGCACGGCCGCCACCAACGTGCTCGGCGGCGAGACCGCCGCCACCCGCCACCTCGACCGCACCACCGCGCAGACCGAGTACCGGCCGGCGCAATCGCAGACGCGCCGGCCCGAGCCGCGCCGCGCCGCTCCCCCCCTCCGGTCGCGCCGTCGGGCCCACCAGCCGCGCCCCGGCGCTCGGCCTTCTCCCGCTTCGTCCGCTTCGTCCTCGCACTGGTGGCCTTGGTGCTGGTGGCCGCAGCAGTAGCAGCAGCGGTCATCATCACGACGGACAAGGCAGCGGGAGTCAGGGTCTCCAAGGTCGCCGGCGACACCGTGGACAAGGTCGTCGACGAAGTAAAGGAACTGGTCGAGCGCAACACCGAATAGGCGAAGGCGTCGAAGAGGGTTCCACCCCCTCCTCACTCAACTTGCTCGGGTGGAGCGCCCCGGCTCCCGCCCGGACCGGTGACCGAGAAGTACAAGCCGTTCGGAGGGGGTGGAACCCTCTTCGCGCGATGCGCTGGTGTTCAGCTGGTGGTGTTCGCGGCGGCCCAGGGGGGTGAACCGGCCAGGATCGCGGCGCGGTAGGCGTCGAAGCGGCCTCCCTCGATCGCGGTGCGGGCGTGGGTGGTGAGCTCGTGCATGTAGGTGAGGTTGTGGAGGACGATGAGGCGGATCGCGGTCAGCTCTTCCGCCCGCGAGAGGTAGCTGACGTAGTCGCGATCGTGATGGCCGCAGGCGGGGCAGGGACAGCCGGCGACGATCGGGTCGCGGTCGCCGACCCAGCGGGACTTGCGCAGGTCGAGGCGGAAGCGGGTCTCCGGATCGGGGGCGAGGGCGACTCCGTGGCGGGCGAGACGGGTGGGCACTGCGCAGTCAAAGACGTCGAGGCCGAGGGCGATGCCGCCGAGCAGGTCGTCGACCTCGCCGATGCCGAGCAGATGCTTGGGCGCCTCCTCGGGAAGCAGCGGCGCGGTCATCGCGAGGACGTCGTGCATCTCCGCCTTGTCGCGGCCGAGGGTGCCGCCGATCGCGAGGCCGTCGACCGCGGCGGCGGAGACCGCCTCGGCCGACTCCCGGCGCAGATCCTCGTAGACGCCGCCCTGGACGATGCCGAAGACGGCCTGGCGCGCCGGTCCCTCGCGCTGATGCCAGGCGAGGCAGCGGTCGAGCCAGCGGTGGGTGCGCTCGGTCGAGCGGGCGGTGTAGTCCCGCTCGGCGTGAAAGGGGGTGCACTCGTCGAAGACGAGGGCGATGTCGGAGCCGAGCGCCGCCTGCACCTGCATCGAGACCTCGGGCGAGATGAAGAGCTCGGCGCCGTCACGCGGCGAGCGGAAACGGGCGCCCTCCTCGGTTATCTCGACCTTCGAGCCGTGCTCGCCGCCGGAGCGGCCGCTGCCCTTGACCTCGTTGGCGACGCCGCCGTGGGCCAGCGAGAAGACCTGGAAGCCGCCGGAGTCGGTGATCAGCCCCCGCTCCCAGCCCATGAACCCGTGCAGCCCGCCGGCGGCGGCGATCCGCTCCGGGCCCGGCGAGACGAACAGGTGGTAGGTGTTGCCGAGGATCAGCTGGTAGCCGAGCGCGGCCACCTCGCTCGATTCGAGCCCCCGCACCGACCCCTTCGTCGCCAGCGGGATGAAGGCCGGCGTCTCGACCGGCCCGTGCGCGGTGTGCAGCACTCCGGCGCGCGCCGCACCGTCCTGGGCCCCGATCTCGAACCTCAGCCTGTCCGGCTCGACCCTCATCTCGAAAAGTTGACGGGTTTTACCCCGTACAGGGGGTTCAACTCGTCAACTTTTGCCCGCGACCAGCGAACGGCCGGTCATCGCCCCTGGCTGGGGGATGCCGAGGAGCTCGAGGGCGGTGGGGGCGACGTCGGCGAGGATGCCGCCGTCGCGCAGCTCCAGACCCTCGGCGGTGACGATCAGCGGCACCGGGTTGAGCGAGTGGGCGGTGTTGGGCGAGCCGTCGGGCTCGAGCATGTGGTCGCAGTTGCCGTGATCGGCGGTGACGATGCAGGCCCCGCCTCTTGCCTCGACCGCGGCGACGACGTCGCCGAGACAGGCGTCGACGGCCTCCACGGCGGCGACCGCGGCGGGAATGACGCCCGTGTGGCCGACCATGTCGGGGTTGGCGAAGTTGATGATCCCGAAACGGTAGTCGGCGCTGCCCCAGTGCTCGACGAAGGTCTCGGCGGCGGCGCGGGCGCTCATCTCCGGCCTGTGGTCGTAGGTCGGCACGTCGCGGGGCGATTCGACCAGGCAGTGCTCCTCCCCCTCCAGCTCCTGCTCGCGGCCGCCGTTGAAGAAGTAGGTCACGTGCGCGTACTTCTCGGTCTCGGCGACGTGCAGCTGGCGGCCGCCGGCCGCGGAGATCGTCTCCGCCAGCGTCGTCTTCGGCCGCTCCTCGGGGAAGGCGACGGGATAGGGCCAGCCCTTGCGGTAGAGCGTCATCGCCGTCAGGTCCAGCGCCGCGCCGCCGGCCCGCGGGAACTCGTCGAAGCCGGGCTCGGCGAGGGCCCGGGTCATCTGCCGGGCCCGGTCGGGGCGGAAGTTGACGAAGACCGCGACGTCGCCGGAGGCGGCGCCGTCGTAATCCCCGATCACCGTCGGTACCACGAACTCATCGGTGTCTCCACGCTCGTAGGAGGACTCGATCGCCTCCGCCGTACTGCCGGCCCGCAGCCCCTCGGCATGGACGATCGCGTCGTAGGCGAGCTTGGTCCGCTCCCAGCGCGTGTCGCGGTCCATCGCGTAGTAGCGACCGCTGACCGTGGCGATCCTCCCCGCCTGGCGCAGCCAGCGCTCGAGCTCGGCGAGGTAGGTGCGGCCCCCGTGCGGCAGCGTGTCGCGGCCGTCGGTGAAGGCGTGGAAGACGACGTCGGGAACCCCCTCCTGGGAGGCCAGCTCGATCGTGGCCTCGATGTGCTCCCAGCCGGAGTGGACGCCGCCGTCGGAGACGAGGCCGAGCAGGTGCAGGCGACCGCGGGGGCTGTTGCGGGCGCGCTCGCAGGCGGACAGCAGCGCCTCGTTCTCGAAGAAGCTGCCGTCGGCGATCGCATCGTCGATCCGGGCCAGGTCCTGCTTGACGATCGCACCGGCGCCGAGGTTGAGGTGGCCGACCTCGGAGTTGCCCATCTGCCCGTCGGGGAGGCCGACGTCGCGGCCCTGGGCGGAGAGCTGGGTATGCGGGTAGCGCTCCCAGAGGCGGTCGAAGACCGGGGTCTGGGCCAGCGAGATCGCGTTGCCCGGGCCGGGCTCGGCCAGGCCCCAGCCGTCGAGGATGACCAGCGCCAATGAGGGGACCAGCGTCACCCGGCCGCTTCCACGATCGCGGCGAAGTCGGCCGGGTCGAGGCTGGCGCCGCCGACCAGGGCGCCGTCGACGTCGGGCTTGGAGAGCAGCTCGGCGGCGTTGTCGGGCTTGACCGAGCCGCCGTAGAGGATCCGCGCGCTGTTGGCAGCCGCTCCTCGCATGCGGATCACGTCACGGATGAAGGCGCATGCTTCCTGCGCCTGCTCGGGCGTCGCGGTGCGACCGGTGCCGATCGCCCAGATCGGCTCGTAGGCGATCACCACCTCGGCCAGCCGGCCCGACTCGACACTCGCCAGATCGGCCTGCAGCTGACGCTCCAGCACTTCCTCGGTCTCGCCGCCATCGTGCGCGGCCTCGCTCTCGCCGACGCAGAGGATCGGCTCCA
Organism: uncultured Thermoleophilia bacterium; assembly: GCA_963720455.1. Classification (GTDB taxonomy): domain Bacteria; phylum Actinomycetota; class Thermoleophilia; order Solirubrobacterales; family 70-9; genus VAYN01. The sequence goes on from OY970392.1 coordinate 1,462,354, forward strand.
GGCCGGCGGTGAGGGCGGCCGGGACCTTGCGCGCCAGCGCCTCGTCGGTCTCGTCGAAGTACTGACGGCGCTCGGAGTGACCGAGCACCACCGCCTCGACGTCGAGCTCGACCAGCATCGGCGCGGAAACCTCGCCGGTGAAGGCGCCCGCCTCCTCCTCGTGCATGTTCTGGGCGGCGACGCGGACGGCGGTTCCACGGCGGCGCTCGACCACCTCGGCCAGCGCCGTGAACGGCGGGCAGAGGACGACGTCGCACCGGGTTGCGGCGATCCGCGGCAGCAGCGCATCGACGAACTCGGCCGCCGCGGCGACGGTCTTGTGCATCTTCCAGTTGGCGGCGATGTAGGGGGTGCGATCAGGCATCGGGGTTCTCCTTGTCGACGGTCTCCTTGTCGAGCAGGGCCTCCACGCCGGGCAGCTTCCCGCCCTCCAGCAGCTCCAGGGAAGCCCCTCCTCCGGTCGAAAGCCAGTCCACCCTGTCATCGAGCCCGAACTTGCGCAGGGCGGCGACCGAGTCGCCGCCGCCGATCACGGTCGTTGCGGGCGCCGCCGCGACCGCCTCGGCGACGGCGCGGGTGCCGGCGGCGAAGGGCTCCAGCTCGAAGGCACCCATCGGGCCGTTCCAGAGCACGGTGCCGGCGGCCGCGATCGCCTTCGCGTAGCGAGCCGTCGTGCGCGGGCCGATGTCAAGACCCATCCAACCGGGGGGCACCTCGACGCAGTCCTGCTCACGGCGCTCGGTGGTGGCGTCGAAGGCCTCGCCGAGGACGAGGTCGACCGGCAGCTCCAGCTCGCAGGCGGACTGCTTGGCCTGCTCCAGCGCTTCCGCCGCCAGCTCGACGCCCACCTCCTCGACGAGAGAATCTCCGGTGGCGATTCCCTGGGCGCGGAAGAAGCTGAAGCACATCGCGCCACCGATCAGGATCTGGTCGGCGAGCTCGAGGAAGCGACCGATCACGCCGACCTTGTCGGAGACCTTGGCGCCGCCGAGGACGACGACCAGCGGGCGCGCCGGCGAATCGACGACGCGACCGAGCTCGGTCAGCTCGCGCTCCAGCAGCAGGCCGGCGTAGCCCTGCAGGTGGCGGGCCACCCCCTCGGTGCTGGCGTGCGCGCGGTGGGCGGCGCCGAAGGCGTCGTTGACGTAGAGGTCGGCGAGCTCGGCCAGGGCCTCGGCCAGCTTCGGGTCGTTCGCGGTCTCGCCCGGCTCGAAGCGGGTGTTCTCGAGCAGCAGCACGTCGCCGGGCCCGAGCCCGCGCGCCAGCAGCTCGACGTCGCCGCCGACCACCGCCGGCGCCTGCTGGACCGGGGTTCCCAGCAGCTCCCCCAGCCGCCTGCCGACCGGCGCCAAGGAGAGCGCCGGGTCGGGCTTGCCCTGCGGCCGCCCCAGGTGCGAGGCGAGGACCAGCGCCGCGCCGCGCTCGCGCAGCAGTTCTATCGTCGGCAGAGCGGCGCGGATCCGCATCTCGTCGGCGACCTCGCCGTCGTCGAGCGGCACGTTGAAATCGACCCGGACCAGCACCCGCCGGCCCGAGACCTCGGCTTCACGGACGCTTGCCTTGCTGAAGCTCACGGCGTCCGTCGCGGCGTGGCTAAGCGCCCGCCAGGACCTTGCCGGTCAGCTCGACGCAGCGGTTCGAGTAGCCCCACTCGTTGTCGTACCAGGCGATCGTCTTCGCCATGCGGCCGTCGCCGATCACCATCGTCCCGCCCGCATCGACGATCGATGAATGTGGGTCGCCGACGATGTCGGTGGAGACGATCGGGTCCTCGGTGTAGGCGAGGATTCCCTTCATCGGGCCCTCGGCGGCCGCCTCGAGGGCGGCGTTTATCTGGTCGACCTCGAGCGGATCGGGGGTGCTGAAGACGAGGTCGACGGCCGAGCCGGTGGGGACCGGCGCCCGCATCGAGAACCCGTTCAGCTTCCCGTTCAGCTCCGGCAGGACCAGGCCGACCGCCTTCGCGGCCCCGGTGGTGGTCGGGATCAGGTTCAGCGCCGCCGCCCGCGAGCGCCGCGGATCCTTGTGCGGCATGTCCTGCAGCCGCTGGTCGGCGGTATAGGCGTGAATCGTCGTCATCAACCCCTGCTCGATCCCGAAGGTGTCGTTCAGCACCTTCGCCAGCGGCGCCAGGCAGTTGGTGGTGCAGGAGGCGTTGGAGATGATGTGGTGGTTGTCGGGGTCGTAGTCGCGGTCGAAGTTGACGCCCAGCGCAACGGTCACGTCCGGGTCCTTGGCCGGGGCGGAGATGATCACCTTCTTCGCCCCCGCCTCGAGGTGCTTGGCGGCGTCGTCGCGGGCGGTGAAGAAGCCGGTCGACTCGATCACCACGTCGACGCCGAGCTCGCCCCACGGGAGCGCCGCCGGGTCGCGCTCGGAGAGCACCTTCAGCTCCCTGCCGTCGACCGAGATCTCCTCGCCGGAGGCGGAGACCTCGCCCGGGAAGCGGCCGAGGATCGAGTCGTATTTGAGCAGGTGGGCCATCGTGGCGGTGTCGACGAGGTCGTTGACGGCGACGAACTCGAGGTCGGCTCCCGCCGCGTGTGCCGCGCGGAAGACGTTGCGCCCGATGCGCCCGAAACCGTTGATGCCGACCTTCACAGCCATGAAGTCATTGCCTCCTGAATTCGTTTGGTGGAGCCGATCCCGATCCTAGGGGGTCGGCCTAGTCGGACCCGATGGTGATCTCGATCTCGTACCCGTCCGGGTCCTTGAGGAAGGCGGAGTACGAGCCCGACCCGTGCGAGCGTTTCTCGCCGGGGTCGCTGACGTTGACGCCGCCGGCCCGCATCCCGCCCTCCCAGGCGGCCTTGACGGCGACGATGCCGAGGCCGGAGAAGCTGAGCAGCCCGAAGCCGGGCTGGGGGTCGTGATGGGAGGCGACGAAGAAGACGGGCTTGGCGATGCCCCAGCCGATCGTTTCGTCCTCCTCGAAGTGGCGCCGCCAGCCCAGCGGGGCGAGCAACGAGTCGTAGAAGGCGGCGCTGCGCTCGAGGTCGGCGACCTCCAAAAGGACGTGGTGGAGCATGGGACCCGGCAGGCTATAGGCGGTTCTCCCGGAAAGTCGTCTGCCTCCCTAGCCGCCGCGCGGGGTCCAGCGAAAGAAGCGGATCGCGAGCAGGAGGCCGGCGACGCCCCAGATCGCGACCACGGCGAGGTTGCCCCAATCCAGGCCCGAGTCCCCGCCCGGCAGGTAGGCGGTGAAGAAGGCCTGGAAGAAGTCGCGGATCGGGAAATGGTTGGCGAAATCGATCACGCCCCCGGGCAGCTCGTCGTCGGGAATGAAGATGCCGGAGAGGAAGTAGAGGGGCAACAGCAGCGCGTTGACGATCGGCGCGGCGGCGTCCTGCGACGGGATCGCCGCGGTCAGGGCGATGCCGAGGCAGCTGAAGGCGGCGGCGCCGACGGTCAGCGTGACCAGGATCGCCGGCAGTTCGCCCCACGGGATCGGCACCGAGTAGAGGACGCGACCCAGCACGGCGATCACAGCCAGCATCAACAGCGCCACCACGACCGAGTTGCCGACCCGGCCGGCGATGAAAACCCAGGCCGGCATCGGCGTGCCGCGGCCGCGCTTGAGGCGACCGTCCTCGCGGGCGATCACCAGCGACATCGCCAGGCTCTGCATCGTCGCCGAGATCACCGCCAGGGTGATGATCGCCGGCACGTAGTAGGCGGTGATCTCGATCCCGCCGTCGACCTCGATCGTCTGGCCGTCGAACACGGTGGCGAAGATCAGCAGCAGCACGACCGGGAAAGCGACGGTGAAGAAGACCGAGGCCGGGTTGCGCCAGAAGGCCTTCTGGTCGTAGCGGAACTGGTGCAGGACCATGTTCATACGCGGGGCGCCTCCTGCTCGACCGGCGGCTCCGCCCGCTCGGTCAGCTCCAGGTAGACGTCCTCGAGCGTCGGCCGCCGCACTTCCAGGCCCTCGAGCTCGAACCCCTCTGCCAGCGCCCTGCCGGTCAGCTCGTTGAGGGTCTGCACCGGGGTGGTGGTGCTGAGCGACACCTCGCCCTCGGGGCCGCGGTAGGTGATCACCGTCGGCTGATTGTCGCGGTCGCCGAGCTCCTCCGGCGCCCCGCGCGCGACCACCTCGCCGCCGGCGATGATCGCCACCCGGTCGGCCAGCCGCTGCGCCTCGTCCATGTAGTGGGTGGTGAGGAAGACGGTCTTGCCGAGCTCGCGCAGGCCGGCGATCGTCTCCCACGCCTGCCGCCGCGCCGCCGGGTCGAACCCGGTCGTCGGCTCGTCGAGGAAGAGCAGCTCCGGGTCGCCGACCAGCGCCATGCCGACGTCGAGCCGGCGCTGCTGGCCGCCGGAGAGCCTGCCGGTGCGCTCGTCGGCCTTGCCGATGAGGCCGACCAGCTCGACCACCTCGGCAACCGGGCGCGGCTGCGCGTAGTACCCGGCGTAGAGCTCGAGCGACTCGCGCACGGTCAGGTATGGGTCAAGGCGACAGCTCTGGAGGACGATCCCGATCCGCTGGCGCCAGCCGCGCCGCGCCCGCTCGGGGTCCTGGCCCAGCACCGTCACCTCCCCGCCGCTGCGCTTGCGGTAGCCCTCGAGGATCTCGACCGTGGTCGTCTTGCCGGCCCCGTTCGGGCCGAGGAAGGCGAAGACCTCGCCGGCACTGACCTCGAGGTCGATGCCACGGACGGCTTCGTTGTCCCCGTAGCTCTTGCGCAGGCCACGGATGGAGATGACGGGTTCGGGCAAAGCAGCGCGATTCTAGGTGGCGTGGCGTGGAGGACCCCGGTCACCCTCTGGGGGGAATTGAGTCGCGCACCCTGCGGGTGCGGCTCCGGATGGCGCTGCCCGCCTATGGCGGGCAGGAATCAGATTGCATATCGCGGCCTGCGGCCACATTCCCCCCAGAGGGTGACCGGGGTCCTCCCAACGACGCGAGCTGAATCAGCTCAGGAGTCAGGGACCAGCCATCACAGCTCTAACCAGTGCCCGGCTACACCAGCTCTCGAGCGAAAGCGCCCGCGCTTGGGGCGGGAAGCCGGGTACCCCTCCGCGGGAATGTCGCGAAGCGGCGGAAATGCAATCTGATTCCTGCGCGCCATAGGCGCGCACTCTCTTCCGGAGCCGCACCCGAAGGGTGCGCGACTCAATTCACGCGGAGGGGTACCCGGCTTCCCGGCTCACGACTGGCTAGTCGAGCTCCACGTCGCGGTGCTTGACCCGCACGATCACGTCGTCGCGGTCGGCCAGGTCGCGGCGGATGCGGTCGGCGACGGTGACCGAGCGGTGGCGGCCGCCGGTACAGCCGACGGCGATCGTCAGGTGGCTCTTGCCCTCGGTGACGTAGGCGGGGACGAGGAACTCGAGCAGCGGCAGCAGACGGCCGTAGAACTCGCCCGCCTGGGTCCCCGACTCGACGTAGGCGCGGACCTGCTCGTCCATCCCGGTCATCGGCCGCAGCTCATCGACGTAGTGCGGGTTGGGCAGGAAACGGACGTCGAGGGTGAGGTCGGCGTCGCGCGGCGGCCCGTTCTTGAAGCCGAAGGTGAGCAGGGTCAGCGCCAGCTCTCCCCCGTCCTCGCCGCCCAGCATCTCCTCGGCGATCCGCCGTCGCAGTTCGGCCCCGGTCAGGTCCGTCGTGTCCATCACCACGTCGGCGCGCTCGCGCAGCGGCGCCAGCAGCTCGCGCTCGGCCCGGATCCCGTCGACGATCCGCCCGTCCGGCGCCAGCGGGTGACGGCGGCGGGTCTCCTTGTAGCGGTCGAGCAGGGTCTCCTCGTCGGCCTCGAGGAAGAGCACCTGCGGCCTCAGGCCGTCGCCGCCGAGGTCCTCGAGCACCTGCAGCAGCTCGTCGAAGTAGTCGCCGCCGCGTACGTCGGAGACGACCGCGGCGCGCTCGACGGCGCTGCCCTCGTGGCGGAAGAGCTCGCCGAGGCTGTCGATCATCCGCGGCGGCAGGTTGTCGACGCAGAAGTAGCCGCCGTCCTCGAAAGCGGCGATCGCCTCCGACTTGCCGGCCCCGGAGTGCCCCGTGATCACAATCAGGGTCACGCCGCCGTTCGTCGTCGCTCCGTTGGTGCTCATCTAGTTGGTCCTGTTGAGCTGCTCGTGGATCTCGCGCCCTACTTTGCCAGGCAGGCCGGGCACCGCCTCGAGCTCCTCCCTGGTCGCCGCGAGAAAGCGCTCGGGGGAGCCGAAGTGCTGGAGCAGGGCGCGCTTGCGGGCGGGGCCGATTCCCTTCAGCTCGTCGAGGACCGAGCTGGTCATCGCCCGGTCGCGGCGGCCGCGGTGGTGCTCGATCGCGAAGCGGTGCGCCTCGTCGCGGACCCGCTGCAGCAGCCGCGAGGCCTCCGAGGAGGCGGAGAGGTCGAGTGGCGCCGAGCGGCCCGGGAGGTAGACCTCCTCCAGCCGCTTGGCGAGGCTGATCACGGTTACCCCGCGCTCGACGAACGGCTGCAGCGACTTCATCCCGGCCGTCAGCTGCCCCTTGCCGCCGTCGATCATCAGCAGCGAGGGAAGCGAGGCGAAGCTGGCGTCGCGCTTGCCGTCGTGGGGCGAGAGATCGACCTGTTCGAGGTAACGGGCGACCCGCCGCGCCAGCACCTCCTCCATCGAGGCGAAGTCGTCGGGGCCGCCGTTCCCGGCCTCGCGCCGCTCGCCGCGCACTTTGAAGCGCCGGTAGTCGGCCTTCTTGGTCGCGCCCCCCTCGAAGACGACCATCGAGGCGACCGTGTGCTCGCCGCCGATGTTGGAGATGTCGAAGCCCTCGATCCGCACCGGCAGCTCCTCCATCCCCAGCGCCTCGCTGAGCGAGGTCAGCGACTCGACCCGGCGCGTGCGCCGGTGCTCGCGCCGCAGCCGGTCCTGGTCGAGGGCGAGGCGGGCGTTGCGCTCGGCCAGCTCGCGCAGGCGGCGCTTGTCGCCGCGCTCGGCGGCGCGCACCTCGACCGGGGAGCCGCGCCGCTCGCTCAGCGCCTCGGCGATGACATCGACCCGCTGGCGCAGGTAGGGGCCGACGACGATCGTCTTCGGCATCGCCGGCGAGGCCGAGTAGTACTGGCCGATGAACTCCTCCGTCACCTCCGCCAGCTCGCGCTCGCCCTCGTTCTCGAGGTAGAAGCTCTGGCGCTCGGCGAGGATGCCGTCGCGGACCTGGAAGACCTGGGCGTTGGCGTCGGTCCCCTCGACCGCGACCCCGATCAGGTCGGCGGTCCCGACCGAGCCGCCGGCGACGCGCTGGCGCTCGAACAGCGAGCGGATCGCCTTCAGCCGGTCGCGGTGCAGCGCCGCCCGCTCGAATTCCTCGGCGCCCGCCGCGCCCTGCATCTTCGCGTCCTCCTCGGCCTCGACCTGGCGGTAGCGGCCGGAGAGGAAGTCGACGATCGCGTCGACGTTGTGGCGATATTCCTCGCGACTGACGTGGCCGACGCAGGGCGCCCCGCAGCGCTTGATGTAGTAGTCGAGGCAGGGGCTGCCGGAGCGGCGGCCGGGCTCGACCCCCTCGCAGGTACGGAACTGGAACAGCTTGCCGAGCAGGTCGAGCGTCTCCCGCACCCGCTTGGCGCTGGAGAAGGGGCCGAAGTAGGCGCGCCCGGAACGGTGCTTCTCGCGGGTGAAGTAGACCCGGGGGTACTCCTCATCGAGGCTGACCGCGACGTAGGGGTAGGACTTGTCGTCGCGCAGGCGGATGTTGAAGCGCGGCCGATGCCGCTTGATGAAGCTCTGCTCGGTCAGCAGCGCCTCCGCCTCGTTGGCGGTGACGAGGGTGTCGATGCGTTCGATCCGCGAGGTGAGGCGGGGCTCGCCGCCGGAGAAGTGGGACGCGACCCGTTTGCGGATCGAGCGCGCCTTGCCGACGTAGAGCAGCTCATCCCCCTTGTCGTAGAAGAGGTAGACGCCGGGCGTGTCGGGCAGCGAGCGGCGCTGCTGGGCGAGGCGCTCTGCCCGCGAGAGGTTGCCGTTTTCGGCTGCGTCGGCCATCGCCCTAAGGGTAGGCTGCTGGCCACCCGGCCAAACGGACGCAAGACACGGAGAGAGTGAGATGACCAGCCAGACCCTGAGCCCCCCGGAGCTGAACACCCTGCGGATCGAGATCGAGGGGGACATCGGCACGCTCACCCTCGACCGCCCCGATGCCTTCAACGCGATGAGCCCGGAGATGATCGGCGAGATGACCGTGGCCTTCGCCTGGCTCGCCGACCGGGCGCCGCTGCGGGCGCTGATCATCACCGGCTCCGGCAAGGCCTTCTGCGCCGGCGGCGACGTCACCTGGTTCCGCAAAGGCGTCGAGAGCGAGGAGATCGACCTTCCCTCGGACGTGCGGCGCGGCGCCGAGGCCCTGCACGCGGCGATCGTCGACCTGCGCCGGATCCCCTACCCGGTGATCGCCGCGATCAACGGTCCGGCGGCGGGTGCCGGCTTCTCGCTGGCGCTCGCCTGCGACGTGCGGATCTCCTCCGAGGCCGCCTTCTTCGCCTGCGCCTACGGCCGCATCGGCGCCTCGCCGGACGGCGGCATGACCTACTTCCTGCCCCGGGTCGTCGGTCCCAGCCGGGCGCTCGAACTGCTGCTCGAGGACCCGAACATGGGCGCGGCGGAAGCGCTCGAGGAGGGCCTGGTGCGCGAGGTGGTGGCGCCCGATGCGCTGATCGACGCGGCGCGGGCGAAGGCCGAGACGCTGGCGGCGAAAGCGCCGCACTACGTGCGGATGGCGAAGCGGCTCTGCGGCGTCAGCATCGAGAACAGCCTGACCGAGCACCTGCAGCTGGAGCGCCATGGGATCGCCGACAGCATGGCCACCGAGGACCTCCGCAACGGCGTCGAGGCCTTCTTCGGCGGCGGCACGCCGGAGTTCCACGGCCGCTGAACCGTCGCTGCGGCGGCGTCGTATCCGAGTTACAGTCAACTCGATCAACCCAGTCCCCAGCGGGAAAGGACCGCCATGAAGAAAGCTGCATTCGGATTCGTTCTCATCCTCGCCGCGATCGCGCTCGTCGCCTGCGGTGGCGGTGACGACAACTCGACCACGACCGGCGGCGCGGAAACCACCACCGAAAGCGGTGCCGAAGGCGGCGGTGGAGGAAACGAAGCAGGCGGCGGTTCGGCCGGTAGCGCCTCCACCCTCGACTTCGAAGCGGACCCCGGCGGCGGCCTCGCCTACACCACCGAAACCGCAACCGCCGAAGCCGGCAAAGTCACGGTGAACTTCACCAACCCGCAGCCCCTCAGCCACGACGTCGCGATCGAAGGCTCCGGCGGCGAAGAGGTCGGCTCCACCGAAGTGATCGGCGAAGGCTCCGACTCGACCGTGGTCGATCTCAAACCGGGTAAGTACTCCTTCTTCTGCACCGTGCCGGGCCACCGCGAGGCCGGCATGGAAGGGACGCTGACGGTCAAATAGCGGCCTCGGGCGGGGCGGGCTTCGGTCCATTGGGACGCGGTGTCTGCCCCGACCCGCTGCAGGCGGGTGCCATGAAGGTGGAGATGATGAACGTGGGCTGGATGACCGCCGCGGCGGGCGTCTGGCGGCAGGGGGAAGAGGAGCCCGAGCGGCCGGCACGGGTTCCCGTGCCGGCCTACCTGGTCGAGACCGGGACCGAGCGCATCCTCATCGACACCGGGCTGCACCCCGGAGCGGTGGCCGACGCAGAGGCTCACTACGGGCAGGCCGGGGCGCTTTCCTTCTTCCAGCTGGAGCAGGAGCAATCGATCGCCGAGCAGGTCGACCTCGCCAGCGTGACCAGGGTCGTGCTCACCCACCTGCACTTCGACCACGCCGGCGGCCTCGCACTCCTTCCACCGTCCGTACCGGTCGTCGTACAGCGGGTCGAGTGGGAGGCCGGCCGCGAACGCGCAGCGATCGAGCGCAACTTCTTCCTCCCCCGCGACTACGCCGAGGCGGCGGAGAACCTCGTCCTCCTCGACGGCGATCACGACCTGCTCGGCGACGGCTCGATCGAACTGCTCAGCACGCCGGGACACACCCCCGGCCACCAGTCGGTCCGGATCGGCGACCTCGTCGTCGGCGCCGACGTCGCGCACTACGCCGGCGTCCTCGACGACCACCGCTTCCCCTCCTTCGGCGACGACAGCGCCGCCCAGGCCCGCTCCGCCGACCGGCTGCGGCAGCTGCGCGACACCGGCCTCACCGTGCAGCCGGGCCACGACCCCGACGTGCTGCAACCCGGCCCTCTGAGCTGTTAGCCGGTGGCTCCCCTCTGTGAAGCGGGTGAGGTCCCCGTTGGTCTGGCGCCTGGCAATGGAGCCTGTCAAGACTGAGGATCGCGGTTGCCCCAGCACAACGACGGGTGTACCGTCGCCGTGGACCCAAATCCAATGGAGGACTCTCATGGCAACTGAAGTCAAGAACTTCGGCGCCCCCGACGAGACTCGCCCGTTTGAGGGTAATGGCCAGGCAAAGATCGTTCAGCTCGCCGGCCACGCGGTCGCCGAGGGAACCTTCGAGCCAGGCTGGAAGTGGTCGGAGAACGTCAAGCCAATCGCCGGCACCGACTCATGCCAGGTAGCCCATTTCGGCTACGTGCTGTCGGGCAACATGCGCATCTTCATGGACGACGGCACCGAGACCGAGATCCACGCCGGTGACGTGTTCGCTATCCCGCCGGGCCACGACGCCGAAGTCTCCGGCCCCGAGGCCTGCGTGATGGTCGACTTCGGCGAGATCGGCGACTACGCGAAGCGGAACTGAATTACCGGTGGAGGCTGGCGCCCGTTAGTCGCTGGGCGCCAGCTTCGTGGGTGACGCTGTCACCCACGAAACACGGCTCTCGTTGCCCTCGACCTCGAGGGTGAAGCGGGTGACCAGCTCCCACCAGCCGCCGCCCTTCTCGTCGATCGAGACGACCTCGGCCTTGCCGCGGACCTTCGAGTCCACTGGGACCGGGGCGGGGAAGCGGATCTTGTTGTCGTTGTATGAATTGTCCGATGCGATCCCCGTCTGTGTCGATGCAGACAAAACCATCCGGGCGTTTCTCTAGAGTCGCGGCGCATGGAGCAGTTCCCGTCGATGAAGGCAAAGCGCCTGTTGGAACCTTGGAACGCAAACCGCTCGGCTATCGGGTTGCGCGCCAAACTGGCTCGCATCGCCGTTTGGAAGCGCCGGACCGACCACCGCTGACCTTCGCGTTCCATGACAACGCGACAATCCCCTCTGGCCTCGTCCGCAAGATCCTCGTCAGGGACATCGGACTTGCCGAGGACGAGGCTCGAAGCTACTCTGACGTGGAGGATCGAATGGAGACCGTGCGCGTCATCTATCACCATGAGGCCGACGGCTGGTGGGCTGAGTCGCCCGATGTCGAGGGGTGGTCTGCGGCTGGCGACACCTACGCCGAGGTCGTCAAGCTCGCCGAAGAGGGAATTCCCTTCGCCCTAGAAGGCGATGCCAACTTGGAGCACTACGTTCCTGCCGGCGAGCACGTCGCAGCTTAGGCTCAAGCCTGATCAAACTTGGCGATCTCCCACGGCTCTTTGCGGGCGGCCTCGATCCAGTCCTTGACCGCTGGCATCGTGAGCAGCGCCTCGGCATACTCCGCCTCCTCGCCGGCAAGCTCGACGTCGTAGGTCTGAAAGCGCGAGGCGACCGGCGCGAACATCGCATCCGCTGCAGTGAACTCGCCGAACAGGAAATCCCTGGCTGATCCGTGGCGCTCGCGACATTCGCGCCAGATCTCGCAGATTCGGTCGATGTCCTCCTGCACACCCGGACCGCGGCCGGCTCCGGGACGACGGGCACGGCAGTTGAGCGGCATGCACGCCCGGAGGCTTGCAAAGCCCGCATGCATCTCGGCAGACACGGTTCGAGCGCAGGCGCGCGCCTCGCGCTCCTGCGGCCAAAGCTGCTTCTCGGGGAACTTCTCGGCCAGATAGTCCACGATCGCCATCGACTCCCATATGTGCAGGTTGCCGTCGACCAAGATCGGGACCTTGCCGGCTGGCGAGAAGGCAAGTTTGCGTTCGAGTGAATCGGGTTGGCGCAGGGGGATCTGGGTCTCCTCGAACTCGATTCCACGCTGGCGCAGCAGCAGCCACGGCCGCATTGACCAGGAGGAATAGTTCTTGTTGCCGATAACCAGCTTCAGGCCGCTCATGGCGGAGAGGACGCTTAGCCAGCCGGCGCCATAACGCGGGTGACGCTGTCACCCACGAAACACGGCTTCTCGTTGCCCTCGACCTCGAGGGTGAAGCGGGTCACCACCTCCCACCAGCCGCCGCCCTTCTCGTCGATCGAGACGACCTCGGCCTTGCCGCGGACCTTCGAGTCCACTGGGACCGGGGCGGGGAAGCGGATCTTGTTCCAGCCGTAGTTGACGCCGAGGGCGAAGCCGGTGGAGGAAATCAGTTCTTTGCGGAAGCCGTCGACCAGGGAGAGCGTCAGATTGCCGTGGGCGATCGTGGTGCCGAACGGACTCTCCGCCTTCGCACGCTCGACGTCGACGTGGATCCACTGGTCGTCGCCGGAGACGCGGGCGAAGGTGTCGATGTCGTCCTGGGTGACGGTGCGCCACTCACTCGGGCCGATCTCCTGGCCGACCAGTGCCTGCATGCCCTCGACGCCCTGTACCTCGACGGTTGCCATCGGGCGCCAGTCTAGGCGATCAGTCGCTCCACCAGCCGGGGACGACCTCGCCGTCGCCGTCGTGGCGGGCGCCGACCGCGAGGACTTCGATGCCGCCGGGACCGGCCTCGAAGTTGCGCATCACCTCGGGAGAGACACGAATCGCGTCGAGCCGCTCGACCTCGATGATCTCGTCGTCGAGCTTGAGCCGACCCGAGCCGCCGATCACGATGTAGACCTCCTCCGCCTTCTCGTGCTTGTGGCCGAACGGGGTGCGCTGCCCGGGCTTCAGCCGCAGGTGGCTGACCCCGGTCGCCTCCGCCTCGAGATCCTTCTTGGCGAAGCGCGCTTCCTGCACGTCGTCCATCCCGAACTCGGGGGCGGAGTCCTTGACCTCGGTGAGCTTCTTGCGGGTGTATGGAGTGGCCATGGCTAAGCGCCTACCCGCCAATGCTCGATTTGAAGCTCCGGCATCGGGAAGTCCTTCGTATTGACCGTGGTCTCCAAAGCTAGGGCATATCCCTATCAGCCGCCGCCATAGCCACTATGCAACGAGGCGTACTTCGAAGCTGGGCAGCGCCAGTGCACCGGCGCCGCCGAGCAAAGCGAGGATGCGACTGACGTAGGCGCGGGTCTCGGGGTAGTCGGGGACGCAGTCGCAGGGTTCGACCGCGCCGGGGCCGGCGTTGTAGGCGGCAAGCGCGAGTTCGGGGGAGCCGAACCGGCGCAGGAGGTCGGACATCAGGTGGGCCTGCGCATCGATCGCGGCGACCGGGTCGAAGGGGTTGTCGAGCCCGTATGCGGCTGCGGTACCGGGTATGAACTGGGCGATTCCCTGCGCCCCGGCCGGCGAGCCCGCGTTGGGATCGAAGCCGCTCTCGGCCATCAGCTGAGCGGCCAAAAGCGCTGGGGAGACATTCCAGCGGGAGCCCGACCGCAGCAGCGACTCGCGGAACTGAGCAGGTACGAACGACGGCAGGGTCGTCGGGGCCGACATTCCTCCGGTCGGCGCCGCGGCGGGGGCGTTGCCCGCATCCGAGCACGGAGGGGGTCCGGAATCGAACCCGTAGTGCCAGGGCTCCCACGAGTAGCGCTGCACAAACCCGAAGCGGCTCGCGTTCGCCGCCAGCCAGCCGTAGGCGGCTTCGGAGCCGAGGTCGAGCTCGGTCGCGCAGCGGTGCAGCGACTGCCCCGGGGGCGCGACCCAGGTCGGGTCCGGGTGAGCGGCGAACAGTTGCGCCTGCTCGGCGTCGGAGCGGAAGCCGGAGACGACGGTCAGGTCGACGCCGTCCGCCCGGGCCGCCGCCGCCATCCGGTCGAATGCGGCGGCCACATCCGGGCGCATGCCCTCGCCGTCGCGATGGACCAGCGGACCGCTGTAGCCACCGCCAGTGGCCGTGGTGGCTGCGCCGTCCAGCGCCCCCGCCGGCGAGGCCGCTTCGGCCAGCGCCGACGCCTCGACCCGGGTGGGCGTCGGACCGACCTCGAGCGTGGCGACGACGACGGCCTTCGCCCGCACCGGCGCGAACGAGTCCCGGTCCGGAAAGGTGACGTAAACGCGGCGAGGATCGAGGCCGTTCGCCCCGCTGACGTCGATGGCCGCCATCCGGGCCCTAGCCAGGTAGGTGGCCTTGGCCAGGTGCGCCGGGTTCGGCAGCCCGTCGGGAAGCGCCGGCGGTGCCAGCAGGCGCTCGAGGTCGTCGCGCATCGAGCGGGCCGCCGAGATCGCGGCCAGGTCGGCCGCCCGCTGCGCCCTGCCCCTCCCGGTCACGGCGCCGGCGATCGCGACCAGAGCGAGGGCACCAGCCAAGAGGACGAGGGTGCCTCCGACCGCGAGGATCAGCGCCTGTCCGGAGTCACTACGTGCTGGTCGCATGTGTGGACCCTGCCGGCCAGGAGCGCACCCGTGGCGCGCGGAAATCAACTCTTCGCCGAACTAAATGTGACCAGCCTGTATCTAGCTCAAGTCGACTATCTCGACGAGATCCTCGATACCGCGGAGATCGGAAGCGTTCAGGGTGTAGAGCGGCAGATGATGGGCGCGGGCCGTTGCCGCGATCATCAGGTCCACGGACCGCGTCCGACGAACTTTGCGGCCGGCGGCAACCAGGCTGGTGCAAATCTGACCATAGGCCCGCGGGCCAGCTCCGCCAAGGTCAACGCCGACACAGCAATGTTGGATGGGAGGCGTCCCATCTCGACCGTCTCGAGGGCGATCACCACCGACGTATCGAGCAGGCCTGGATCAGGGGTCAGGCCATTCCCGAGGGGTGGGATCGACGAAAGCGTCGAGGTCTTCTCGGAAGCGCTCGGGATCGATGGGCGGAGCGCCGACGAAAGCTTTTGCGACCTCGTCTCGCGAAGCGAAGTAACTGCTATCGAGCGGTCGCCTCCGCTCGCCCTGCTCCTCATTGGCCATCCGCGCCACGAGGATCAGCGTAGCAACTTGCAGACAAAAGATTTCGGCGAACATCATGGGGCAGACCGCCCACCGCGTCGGGCGGGAGGGCGCCGAAGAGGGCACGGCGCTCGCTGACCCAGCTCAGCCGCCGCTTCAGGACCGAGACCCGGAGGTCGCCACGCAGCAGGTCGCGGACGACCATCGCCAGCAGGGGACGATCGGCAGCGATGTCCGCTCGCAGGAGAACGCCGGATGGACCCGGCCCCGCCTCCTCGCCCAGCAGGGGCTGCAGCTGTGCCGGCGGCAGATGCAGCACGGCGAGGGCGCCACGCGCGACCGTCACCGCGGCCGAGGCCGCCTCCAGGCCACCGGGATCGGCCGGGACCGCGAGGTGGCAGACCTGCCCGCGAGCAGCGGCGCGAGCCGGGGGCAGGTGCGCCACCAGCCGCTCCTCGAGCTGCTGCGCAGCGGCGGAGGCGAGCAGGGTCGGCCGCGGCGGCCTGCCGCCGACGTCGACCAGGAGCGTCGCCAGGTCGACGTCGGCGCCGGCGCAGGCGAGGGCCGCCGCGGCGCCGCGGGACCCCTCGGCCTGGCCCACGGCGGTGACCAGGACAGTCGGCGCGTCGGTCTGAGCGTTCGAGATCACCGGGCAGGCCTCGCGCTGGCCGAGCTGGTGACGGCGAGCCGATCGGCGAGCGGGCGCAGTGGCGACGGCGGCAGCAGCCGCACGGTCACACGCCCGCCCCGAACCGACACGGCGACGTCGTCCTTTGCCCAGCCCGGCACGGCGCCACGGGCCGCCTCGTCCGCCGAGCCTCCCGAGGCGAGGGCGAGCGCCCCGGCCTCGGCCGCCCCGTCGGCCAGGGTCATCGCATAGCCGGCGACCAGCAGCTGCAGGGCCAGGAGAGCAGCGAGCAGCAGCACCGGCAGCGCGGCCACCAGCTCGACCGACGCCTGGCCGCGGGCGTCACCCACCGCCGGCCCCCAGACCTGCTCTCGCCCCCACCGTCAGGCGCGGCAGGCCGGGGAGGAAGCGAGGCACCGGCACGCGCACCGAGATCTCGGCCCCCTCCTCGACCCTGGCCCCATCCCGCAGCGGCGGCGGCAGCGCCCGCCGCGCCGCCGCCGCCGCATCCCTCCCGACCAGCGCCGCCCGCGCCCCGGCCCGAGCGGCCACGCCCGCCGACCACAGCGAGTGTCCGGCGAGAGCGATCTGGCCGGCCGCCAGGACCGCCAGCAGCAGGAACGGGACAACCGCGACCAGCTCGACCGACGCGGTTCCCCGCTCCCGGTGGCCTGCGCTGCTGACGGTCCTCGGCGGCACCGGGCCACCGTTCCAGGCAAGCGCGCACGCGTGGTGCGCAGCGGTTCACAGCTCTGTCAGAGCTCTCCTACGTGTAGGTGTTCGCTTCCTTCCAGACCCACCAGATCGAGGCGACCGATGCGCCGAGCAGGAGGATCCAGAGGAGCGTGCCGCCACCGCTGGAGAACAGCTTCTCGCTGCCGGCAACCAGCAGCGCGAGCATGCCGAAGGCGCCGTAGAAGAGCGCGCGGCGGCCGTCGCTGAGCGTCGCCAGCGTCAGCTGGTTCTGGCGGCTGAGCGTGTAGAGCAGCCAGGCGATACCGGCCAGAAAGCCCATCGTCAGCGCAGTGAAGATGGTGTCGACGGCGTTGCCACCGCCGGGGACGAAGGCGACGGCGAGGGCCAGGACCATGACGATCGCAATATTGCGAGCGGTGCGCACGAATCCAGTGTACGCCCGGCTAGTTGCTGGTCATCACCAGGATCCCGATGACCAGCGCCGCCCCGGTGGCGGCCAGGGCAAGGGCTGCGACCGCGGCGGCGGCAGTGGCCGCGAGCGGGCGCTCGCCGCGGTTGTAGTCGACGAACCGGGCGACGCCCCAGATCGCGATCGAGAAGACGAAAGTGACGCCGATCCCAGCCACCACCGAAGCAATCACCGTCTCCAGCAGCGCCTCGCCTTCGACGATCGCCGCGATCATGCGCCCTCGGCTCCGACCGGCGCGCCGCGCTCGGCGCGCCGCGCGAACAGCGCAGCGATCAGCGCCAGCGAGGCCAGGCTGACGACGACCGGCCCCAGCGCCCCGGTGCCGAAGATCCGCGTCAGGCCATAGGCGAGGGCTCCGATCGCCGCCGCAGCCGGCAGCGTCAGCACCCAGGCGGTGACGATGTTGCCGGCGACCCCCCAGCGCACCGCCGAGAGCCGCTTGGCGGCGCCGGCACCCATGATGCCGCCGTTGATCACGTGGGTGGTCGAGAGCGGGAAACCGAAGTGAGTCGAGGCAAGGATCACGGCCGAACCCGCACCCTGCGAGGAGAAGCCCTGAGCGGCATCCATCTTGATGATCCGCGTCCCGGTGGTTTTGATGATCCGCCAGCCGCCGCTGTAGGTGCCGAGCGCGATCGCGGCGGCGGCCGAGGCGATCACCCAGAACGGAGGGTCCGCACCGGCATCAAGGCTGCCGTTGGCGATCAGCGCCAGCGTGATCACGCCCATCGTCTTCTGGGCGTCGTTGGTGCCGTGGGCGAGGGCGAGCAGACCCCCGGAGACGACCTGGCCGTATTTGAAGGCGCGGTTCACAGTCCCAGGCCGCTCCCCGCCCACGACCCGGTAGATCAACCCGATCGAGATCCCCGCGACGCCGAAGGCGAGCACCGGCGCCACCAGCGCCGGGATCAGCACCTTGCCGACGAGACCGTCGGCAAGGACGGCATCGAACCCCGCGGCGGCGACTGCAGAGCCGACGACGCCGCCGATCAGGGCGTGCGAGGAGCTCGAAGGCAGGCCAAAGGACCAGGTGATCAGGTTCCAGGCAATCGCCCCGATCAGGCCGGCGAAGACGATCGTCGGCGTGATCACGTCGGCGTTGACGACGTCGTTGGCGACGGTGGCGGCGACCGAGATCGAGATGAAGGCGCCGGCGAAGTTGAGCAGAGACGCCATCGCGATCGCCACCCGCGGCCGCGCCGCCCCGGTCGAGATCGAGGTGGCGACGACGTTGGCGGTGTCGTGGAACCCGTTGGTGAAGTCGAACGCCAGCGCCGTCCCGATGACGATGACCAGGATGAGATCAGAGTCCAATGACGAGCCCCGGCGTCACGAGTTTTTGATGACTATGCCCTCGAGTATCTGCGCCGCCGTCTCGGTCGCGTCGATCGCGTTCTCGAGCACCGCGAAGATGTCCTTCCAGCGGATCACGACCATCGGATCGATCCCGTTCGAGAACAGCGAGGCAACGGCATCGCGGGAAATCCGGTCGCCGTCGTTCTCGAGCCGGTGGATCTCGATCCAGTACTTGTCGAGGTCCTTGAACTCGCGCAGGTTCTCGAGCCCCATCGCGAGCTGCTCGCAGGCCGCGACCAGGACCTTGGTCAGCGCCCCGGCCTGCTCCATCGGCGCCTCGATCTGGTAGAGGCCGAGGAAGTCCGCGGCCTCCTCGGTGAAGTCGACGATGTCGTCCATCTGCGTTGCCAGGCCGTAGATGTCCTCGCGGTCGATCGGCGTCACGAAGGTCGAGTTGAGCCGTTTGATGATCTCGTGGGTGATCCGGTCGCCCTCGTTCTCGGCCTCGACGATCTGGCGCAAGAGACCACCCTCGTCGGGCCATTGGCCCATCATCTCGTCGAGCAGGCGGGCCGCGTTGACGGTGTTCTTCCCGGCCTCGATGAAGAGGTCGAAGAAGGTGCGGTCGCGAGGGAGGAGCGAGAAGCGCGCCAAGAGCCGCATCCTAGTGACGTGCGCGCCGGTCCGGCGGAGTCAGCTCGTCGCCGCGGCGAGATGCTCCGCCGCCCGCGCCGCATGGTGGGCGCGCAGCTCTTCCTGGACGCTGCGGCGCTCCTCCACCGGCGGCTCGATACGGGTCCAGCGGCCGTCGGCGTCGAGCTCCCAGGCGTTGGCGTTGTCGGCGAAGCAGCGTTCCAGCACGTCGAGCATTTCCCCCCGCAACTCCGGGTCTTCCACCGGCGCCGCCAGCTCGACGCGGCTGTCGAGGTTGCGCGGCATCAGGTCGGCGGAGCCCATCAGCACCCGCGTCTCCTCTCCGCGCTGAAAGGCGTAGATGCGCGAGTGCTCGAGGAAGCGGCCGACGATCGAGACGACGCGGACGTTCTCCGAGACCCCCGGCACGCCCGGCCGCAGGCAGCAGATGCCGCGCACGTTGAGGTCCACCGGCACGCCCGCCTGCGAAGCCGCATACAGCACCTGGATGCAGCCGGCATCGACCAGCGAGTTCATCTTCAGGGCGATCCGCGCCTCCTCGCCGGCCTCGTGGGCGGCGACGGTGCGCTCGATCTCCTCGACGATCCGGTCCCGCATCGTCGTCGGCGAGACCAGCACCTTGCGGTACTCGGCCGGGCGGCCGTAGCCGGTGAGGAAGTTGAACATCTCGGCGACGTCGGCGCCGATGTCCGGGTCCGCGGTGAAGAGGCCGAAGTCGGTGTAGAGGCGGGCGGTCTTCGGGTGGTAGTTGCCGGTGCCGATGTGGACGTACTCGCGCACCTTCTCGCCCTCGCGGCGCACGACCAGGATCGCCTTGACGTGGGTCTTGAGGCCGGGGATGCCGTAGACGACGTGGACGCCCGCCTCCTCCAGCGACTTCGCCCAGTGGATGTTGGCCTCCTCGTCGAAGCGCGCTTTCAGCTCGACCATGCAGACCGCCTGCTTGCCGCGTTCGGAGGCGCGGATCAGCGACGGCACCAGCGGCGAGTCGTCGCTGGTGCGGTAGACGGTGTGCTTGATCGCCAGCACGTCGGGGTCCGCGACCGCCTGCTCGACGAAGCGCTCGACCGAGGAGGCGAAGGAGTCGTAGGGGTGATGGACCAGCAGGTCGCGCTGGCGGATCGCCGCGAACATGTCGACGGGCTCCCCGTCCTCGCCCTGCAGCCGCGGCGGCGTCACCGGCGACCAGGGCGCGTAGCGGAGCTCGGCGTGGCCGGGGACGTCGGCGATGTCGCCGAGGTCCCCGAGGTCGACCAGCCCGTCGACGTCGTAGACCTCGCGTTCTTCGAGCCGCAGCGCGTCGACGAGCTGTTCGCGCAGCTTCGGGTTCATGCCGGCGGCGATCTCGAGGCGCACGACCTCGCCGAAGCGGCGCCGGCGCAGCTCGTTCTGGACCGCCTGCAGGAGGTCGTCGGCCTCGTCGCTGACGGTGAAGTCGGCGTCGCGGGTGACCCGGAAGTACCCGTGGTCGATCACCTCGGTGCCCGGGAAGAGGACGTCGAGGTTGGCCGCGATCGCCTCCTCCAACGGCACGAACGTCTTGCCGCCCTGACCCAGCGGCAGGAAGCGGCCGAGCAGCTCCTTCGGGACCTTGACCCGGGCGATGATCTCGACCCCGCTCTCGGGGTCGCGCAGCAGGACCCCGAGGCTGAGCGAGAGGTTCGAGATATAGGGGAAGGGCCGGCCGAGGCCGATCACCAGCGGCGTCAGCGCCGGGAAGACCTGCTCGTGGAAGCGCGCGTCGATCTCCTCCCGCTCCGCCGCGCTCGCGTTGTCGAGCGTGACGATGCGGATCCCCTCCGCCTCCAGCGCCGGCCGCAGGACGCCCCCGAAGCACGAGTGGAGGCGGCGATCCAGCTCGAGGACACGGGCCTGGATCGCGTCGATCTGCTCGCTCGGCGCGAGTCCGTCGGGGCCGCGGGCGTCGATGCCGGCGTCGAGCTGGTCGAAGAGGCCGGCGACCCGGACCATGAAGAACTCGTCGAGGTTGGAGGCGTAGATGCCGCAGAAGCGCAGGCGCTCCAGCAGCGGCACCTCGACGTCCTCGGCCAGCTCCAGAACCCGCTGGTTGAAGTCGAGCCAGGAGAGCTCGCGGTTGAAATAGAGCGCGGGATCGTCGATCGATCCATCGTACTGAGGCACCGGAAGCGCGCCGAGCCCTCAGGCCGCTTGCGAGATCGCCTGCCGCGCTGCCGCAGGGGACTCGAGCGCCCGCCCGTAACCGGCGGCGAGCTGGTCGAGTGCGCGCTCCCAGGAGCGCTCGCGGGCGGCCTGCGCTCCAGCGCTGCCGAGGCGGCGGCGCAGGAGCGGCGAGGAGGCGATCTGGAGCAGGGCCCCGGCCAGATGGTCGGGGTCGGGCCGGCAGAGCAGGCCGGTACAGCGGTTCTCCACCAGGGCCGCCGGCCCGCCCGCGGCTACCGCGACGACCGCCAGGCCGCTGGCCGCCGCCTCGAGGATCACCTGCCCGTAGGTGTCGGTGCTGCTGCAGAAGAGAAAGGCGTCGGCGCTGGCGTAGGCGCGAGCCAGCTCCTCGCCGGCGAGCCAGCCGAGGAAGGTGGCGTTCTCGCCGAGCCGGGCCCGCAGCTCCCCCTCCTCGGGCCCACCGCCGGCCAGCAGCAGGTGCAGGCGTGGGTCCGACCGCCGCGCCCGCAGGAAGCTTTCAGCCAGCAGGTCGACGCCCTTCTCGCGGGTGAGGCGACCGGCGTAGAGGACCTTGATCTCTCCCGGGTAGGAGTCGCGATCGGCCTTCGCCGGATCGAAGCGGTCAGTGTCCACCCCCCGCTCCCAGCGCCCGATCCGCGCCGGGTCGGTGCCGAGGTCGATCAGCGAGGCATCGGCGGCGGGGCTCGGCGAGAGGACGACTCCGGGAGCGCCGTAGAAGGCGGCGAGGGCGCCGCGGGCGATCGCCTCGACGCCGCCGTCGCCGCTGCGCATGCCGGCGTAGGCGGCGAGCTCGGTGTGGTAGCTGGCAAGCAGCGGGACGCCGGTGAGCCGGCTCAGCAGCGTCGCAACCACGCCCGCCGGACCGGGGGCGGTGACGTGGACGAGGTCGTAGCGACCCTCGGCCAGCGTCTCGACCATGTCCGGCAGTCCCGGCACGCCGAGCGACAGCCCCTCGTAGAAGGGCATCTCCAGCTCGGTGGCGGCGGGCAGGCGGCGGTCGACGCCGGCGTCGGTGCCGATCACGTCGATCTCGAAGCCGGGCACGCCGCGCTCGCGGATCTGCTCGATCGTGTGGGTGACCCCGTGCATCGAGGCGATCCCGTCGGTGATCACCGCGACCCGGCGCCGCTCTCCCTCGCGGCTGGAGAGCTTCGCCTTCTCGGCGCCGAGGAAGACCGTCGAGGGTGCGTAGGGGACAGCCGGGACGATCGCGTCGAAGAGGTCGTTGACGGCGCCGCCGAGGTCGCCGCTCGCGACCGCCGCGGTGCCCCGCTCGACCGCGGCGCGCAGGCGCCGGTCGTGGATGCGGCGGGCGCGCCGGTAGAGGTCGGCGTGGGAGAAGCCGTCGGACTGCAGGTAGGCGATCAGCTCGCGGCCGCGCAGGTCGAGGCCCATGCCGGCGAGCCAGGCCTCGAGCAGGCAGCGGGCGTCATCCGGGCCGAGGTCGGCGGCCACCTTGCCCTCGCGGGCGGCTCCCTCGCGGATCACCCGTTCCGCCATCTTCAGCACCGCCGCCGGGTCCGGTCCGGCCGAACGCACTTCTTTCCGCATACCGGGAACAACTGCGTTCGCGCGCCCGTCTTCGTCGCCCAGAACGAGGGCGCGGGTGGCGAGCGCCATCGCCGCGTGCGTCCACTTCGCGGCACTGCCCTGCTCGCCACCCGCTTCGGCATCGCCCCGGCGCAGGTGCTGGAGAAACTCTTCCGGCGTCTTCGCGGCGGGCACCTCGGTGTAGGTGCGGCCGATGTCGACGCCGGCATGGTCGTCGGAGCCGCCGATGCCGGTGCTGCCGTGCGTATCCACGTAGACGGCGGCGGGCATGTTCAGCTCGGCGGCCCGCGATCCGTTGCGGACCTCCCAGACCGGGAACAGCTCGGAAAGGCGGTGGCGGTGGCGCCTCCCCAGCGGCGCCGCCACGTTGAAGAAGGGGTGCGCAAGGGCGCAGGCGATCCCGTTCTCGTGCAGGTATGCGGCGCAGGCCTCGACGTCGCCGGAATGCGCCTGCAGCCACTCGTGGTCCCCGGGAGTGATCCCGTGACAGAGGACGTGAACCGCCTGGGGCTCGCCGGCGAAGCGGGCGGTCAGCTCCTCGGAGACGAAGCAGTCGGGACGGCCCTCGAGCTCCAGGCAGCCCGCGATCGTGTCGTGGTCGGTGATCGTGACGAAGTCCATCCCCCGCCGCTTGGCCAGCTCGTAGACCTCTTCCGGCGGGGTCGCGCACTCCGGCAGTCCCAGCGACCGCTGCACCCCCAGCCGGGAGAGCTGCGAGGCGGTGGAGTGGCAATGCAGGTCAACTCTGGAAGTCATCGGTGTCTTCCTTTCGCTATCTGTCGGTCCAGCACAGAATTCGCCCTCAGCAGGGAAAACTTGTGAACCAGCGGCAAACGAGGTGTGAACTTCGCGTGACCGCTCAGCCCCGGAGAGCGCGCTCCAAGGCCGCCCAGATACCGCGATCGGACGCGTCCAGCCAGAGCTCGCGGAAGCGCTGGAAGAGCAGCTCACGCCTGGTCTGCAGCAGCGCCCGCAGCGAGTCGATCCCGGTGGCGTCGGGGAGCATCACGTCGCAGTCGTGAATCTCGCCGAGCACGCCCTGCAGCTCCCTTGCCGCCTTGCGCGCCGCCTTCGCCTCGGCGCCGAAGCAGGGCTCGACGATCTCGAGCACGTATCGCAGCCGCTTGGCAGCGATCCGCAGGTCGTGCTGGGCCTCGGCGGCGGCGGGGTCCAGCGCGGGCCCGGAGAGCGCGAGCAGCTCGGCCAGCCTGGTGGCGACGATGCAGACCGCGTTCGGGCGCAGCGGCGCCCCCGGGTCGAGGCCCTCGACCCTGCGCGCCTTCACCGCTCCGCCTCCTCGACGAGCTTCTGCAGGCGCCGGCGCAGCTTGCGCAGGCGCTTGCTCGCGAGGAAGGGGGCCAGCGCCCGGTTGGCCGCCTCCTGCTCGGAGCGCAGGGTCGCGATCCGCGCCGCCAGCGCCGGCCGCTCGGCTTCCGGCGCGGCTTCCGCGAACCCGACCAGGAACTCGATCTCGACGTCACGGTCGCGCCGCGCGCCGAGCGCGTCGGCCAGCCCCCTCACCTTCTTCAACGTCTTGCGGAAGCGCTTGCGGGGGAAGCACGCTTCGAACACCTCCAGCGCCGCGCGCAGTCTCCGCGTCGCCACCCGCATGTCGTGCAGGCGCTCGATCTCCTCGACGTCGAGGACCCCGTCGGAGTGCTCGAACACCTCGGCCGCCCGCACCCGCACGACCCGTGCCGCCGCTGCCGCGAACGGCTCGTCGCAGTCGAACCCCGGCACCTCGCGCGCGCGAGCCACGCGCCCAGGCTAGCGGGCGCCGCTAAGCGGCGAGGCGAGCCGGCGAGGAGCCGTTGGCGTCGCCGTTGAGGAGGTCGAGGATGACCCCCTCGCGCAGACCGCCCTTGCCGATCTGCAGGGGCTGGCCGAGCAACTCGGAGACCTTCTCCAGCAGCAGCACACCCGTCGTGAGGATGCGGACCCGCTGCGGGTCCAGCTCGAAGCGCCGCGCGACCTCGGCCGCGGGGTCGCCGCAGAGCACGCGGATCCCCCGCTCCAGCGTCTCGTACTCGAGCACGGCGCCGACCAGCCGCCGCAGCGAGGTGGCGCTGCCGCCGACCGCGACCGCCTGCGCCGGGCGCTCGATCTCGACCCCCTCGAAGATGTCCTCGACGCGATCGCGGACCCGGCGGATCTCCGCCGCCGAAGGTGGGTCGGAGGCGATCAGCTCGTCGGCCAGGGCGCCGGAGCCGACCCGCCAGGAGCGCACCTTCTCGACGCCGCCGGGCACGGTGCCGATGATCACCTCGGTCGAGCCGCCGCCGACGTCGACGACGCCGACCTTGCCCGCGACCGGATGCCCGAGCGTCTTCGTCGCCCCGATGAAGGAGAGCCGCCCCTCCTCCTCGTCGCTGAGCACGTCGACGGGAACGCCGGCCGCTGCGCCGATCTCGGCGGCGACTTCGTCACTGTTCGCCGCCTCGCGGACCGCCGCGGTGGCCACGGCGCGAATCTCCTCGGCACCGAGCTCCCGCGCCAGCCGCACCTGGGTAGCGACCACCTCGCGAACCTCAGCGACTTTCTCCTCGCCGATTGCCCCATCGCCGTCGATCGCCTTCCCGATCCGCGTGTAAGCCCGCTGCTCCATCACCTTCTTCAACTGCCCATCCACCGGCTCAGCCACGAGCACGCGGGTGGTGTTGGACCCAATATCTATGGCAGCGCAGAGCATCGCGGGGGTGCCCTGGATATTCCCAGACAGCTCGGATCTCAATCGCCGGGCGACATCGACGAAGGGCCGGGGGTGGGTCCCGGCGGCTTGTACTTTTTTGCTCGCGGCAATCTCGGACGGCACCAGGCGACCCTCAAAAAAGTTGAGCCGGGGCCCACCCCCGGCCCTTCGTCCCTACGCCGTGGGATGAGAGGCGTCCTCGAACTCCCGAAACAACCCCGTGACCACGAACGCCACCTGCTCGCCGATATCCACCGCGTTGTCGGCGATCCGCTCGATCGCCCGCGCCGCCAGCAGCATCGTCATCGCCCACTCGCGCTTGTCGGCGTCGTCGCCGATCTCCAGCGCCAGGTGGAAGCACTCGCGGTTGAGGTTGTCGACGACGTCGTCCTGGCGGACCAGATCGCGCGCCATCTCGACGTCGCGTTCGCTGAAGGCTCGCTTGGCCTGGGCGATCAGGGTCCGCGTCTGGCGACCCATGGTGAGGATCCGCTTGACCATCTCCTCGTCGGCGGGCGGCTCGTTGCCGGTCAGCGGGATCAGCTTGCAGACGTTGACGCACTGGTCGCCCATCCGCTCGATGTTCTTCAGCACGTGCAGGAGGGCCGAGATCAGCCGCAGGTCGGTCGCCACCGGCGACTGCGTCGCCAGCAGCGTGATCAGGCTCTGGTGCACCTCCAGATAGCGCCCGTCGATGCGGTCGTCGTCGGCGACGACGATCTGCGCCAGCTCGACGTCGGTGTGCTCGACCGCCTCCAGCGTCCGTTCGAGAGCCGTGTTCACCAGGTCGAGCCCGCCGAGCGCGCTCGCCTCCAGCTGCTCCAGTTCCTCCTGGTAATAGACGCGGACCGATTCCGCCATCAGCCCACCTTCCCAGAGACGTAGTCCTCCGTCCGTTTGTCGCCGGGGTTGGTGAAGATCTTCTCGGTGTCGTCGTACTCGACAAGCCGGCCCCAGCGGTTGCTCTCGTCGGCGTCGAGCTCGACCATGAGGAAGGCGGTGCGATCGGAGACCCGCGCCGCCTGCTGCATGTTGTGGGTGACGATGACGATCGAGAACCGGTCCTTGAGCTCGACCATCAGGTCCTCGATCTTGCCGGTCGAGATCGGGTCGAGCGCGGAGCAGGGCTCGTCCATCAGGATCGTGTCGGGCTCGACGGCGATGCAGCGGGCGATGCAGAGCCGTTGCTGCTGCCCACCGGAGAGGCCGAAGGCGTTGTCTTTGAGGCGGTCCTTGACCTCGTCCCAGAGGGCGGCTCCGCGCAGCGCTTTCTCGACGGTCTCATCAAGGCCATCCTTGCGACCGAGGATGCGCGGTCCAAAGGCGACGTTGTCGTAGATCGACTTCGGGAAGGGGTTCGGTTTCTGGAAGACCATCCCGATCAGCTTGCGCGCCTGGACCGGGTCCACCGTCGGCCCGTAGAGATCCTCGCCGTGGTAGAGGATCTCGCCTCGGACTTCGGCGCCTGGGATCAGGTCGTTCATCCGGTTGAAGCAGCGCAACAGCGTGCTCTTGCCGCAACCCGACGGCCCGATCAAGGCGGTCACGTCCTTGCGGTGGATGTCCATCGAGATCGCCTTGACCGCGGTGACGCCGCTGTAGAGGACGTCGACGCCGCTGAGCTCGAAGACCTTTTCGCGCTCGCCGCTGTAGCTCTGGTGCTGGAACTCCTCCGGGCGCACGGCGATACCCGCCCGGGCCGCCGCCGCTTCGCGCGTGTCCCTGCCCGTCTGAGCCCTATCGTCCTGCGCCATCTTCTCGCTCACAGTAGATCACCTACCACCTTTGCTCGTAACGATTGCGTAGCCAGATCGCAAAGGAATTCATCGCGAGCAGGACCACCAACATGACGATGACCCCGGCGAAGGCAAGCGTCTGAAACTCCTCCTGAGGCCGCAGCGCGTAGTTGAAGATCTGCACCGGCATCGCCGAGTAGCCGTCGGTGCCGAACGGGGTCGGATCGAAGGTGACGAAGACGGTTGCCCCGACCAGCAGCAACGGCGCGGTCTCGCCGACGGCGCGCGAGACGGCAAGGATCACACCGGTGGCGATCCCCGGGATCGAGGCCGGCAGCACCTGCCGGCGGATCGTCTGCCACTGGGTCGCCCCCAGGGCCAGCGAGCCCTGGCGGATCGAGTCGGGGACGGCGCGGATCGCCTCACGGGCGGCGATGATCACCATCGGCAGCACCAGCAGGGCCAGGGTCAGCGAACCGGCGATGAGGATGAAGCCGAGGTCAAGGGGCCCGCGAACGATGAAGGCGAGGCCGAGGATGCCGTAGATGATCGAGGGCACCGCCGCCAGGTTCTGGATGTTGACCTCGATCAGCCGGTTCCACCAGCGCGAGTTGTCGGCGTACTCCTCGAGGTAGATGGCGGCGCCGACGCCCACCGGTACGACGAAGAGGATCACGCCGGCGATCAGCTCGAGCGAGCCGATGATCGCCGGCCGGTAGCCGGCTTTGTCCGGGAACGCGGTCGAGGGCGGGTTGGTGATCAGGTCGAGGCTGAGAGCGGAGGACCCCCTGGCGAAGGCCTGGATCAACAGCGCCATGAGGCCGGCGAGGGCGATCGTCACCGCGAGCAGGAGCACCCCGGCGAAGACGGCGTTGCGAATGACGTCACTGCGCGGCTGATCGCGCAGCATCGCCTGCGTCGTCGCCCGAGCTCCGGCGACGGCCAGGCGGTTCCGCGGTGCGCTCGCTCCCCCGGCCTCCATCACTCGTAGACCTCGCGGTACCTGCGAACCAGGCGGATGCTGATCACGTTCATGATCAGCGTGATCAGGAAGAGCAGGGCCCCGACCGCGAAGATGCTTTTGTAGTCGACCGTCCCGGTGCCGATGTCACCGGTGGCGGTGGTGGCGATGTAGGAGGTCATCGCCTGGATCGACTCGACCGGGTTGAGGGTGAACTTCGGCGTCGAGCCGCCGGCGATGACGACGATCATCGTCTCCCCCACCGCGCGCGAGATCGCCAGCACGACCGAGGCGACGATCCCGGAGAGCGCCGCCGGGAAGACCACCCGCGTCGCCACCTTGGCTTTGGTCGCGCCGAGCGCGTAGGCCCCCTCGTGCAGGCCCCGCGGCACCGCCCGCATCGCGTCGTCGGAGAGCGAGGCGATGATCGGCACCACCATCAATCCGATCCCGAGAGAGGCCGCAAGGGCGAGGAAGGGTTTGCCGTCGGCGCCACCGAGGAAGTCCCCGGGCCAGAGCGGCACGATGACCTGAGGGAGGAGGAAGCTGACGGCGAAGATGCCGATCGCGACGGTGGGGATCCCGACCAGAACCTCGAGCGCGGGCTTGATCGTCTTGCGCACCCGCGGCGAGGCGTACTCGCTGAGATAGACGGCCGAGCCGAGCCCGATCGGGATCGCGAACACCATCGCCCAGAGGGCGACGTTGACGGTGCCCGCAACGATCGAGAGCACGCCGAAGCTGGGCGGCTCGAACTGCGGCGTCCAGTCGATCTCGAAGAAGAATTCCTTGGCCGGGACGATTTCGAAGAAGCCGATCGTCGGCCCGAGCAGGGAGAGGATGATCGCGGTCGTGGTCAGGACCGAGAGCAGAGCGCAGAGGGCGAGCGCCCACTTGATGGTGCGCTCGCCGTAGCGCTTGCTCTGCGCCTGGAGCCGGCGGGGGGGTCCCCCCGCCGGCTCCTGCGCGATCGTGGCCTCAGGGCTCATCGAGAGCGAATCTGAGTGCTAGGCGCCGGCTTTTTCGGCGGCGGCTTCAGACTCTTCGAGCTGTTCTCCGGTCAGCGGCACGAAACCGAGCGATTCGGCCACCGAGTTGACGTTTTCGAGGTAGTAGGTGATGAACGCCTTGACCTCGGGCTTCTTCAGCGCCTGCTGGCTCGGGTACATGAACAGCGGCCGGCTCAGTGGTGCGTAGGAGCCGTCCTGAGCGGTTTCGACCGACGGCGGCACGCAGCCCTTGCCGTTGTCGACTTCAAGCGCTTTCAGCTTGCCTTCGTTCTCGGTGTAGAAGGAGAAGCCGGCGTAACCCATGCCGCCGGGCGAACCCTCGACGCCTTTGACCGTGGCGTTGTCGTCCTCGCCGACGTTGTTGTAGTCCTTGCGGGTGACGCCCTCTTCGCCGTTGATCGATTCGGTGAAGTAGTCGAAGGTGCCCGAGTCGGTGCCGGGGCCGAACAGCGCCAGCTCCTCGTCGTATTCCTCTTCCACGCCCGGGATTTCGCTCCAGTTGGAGATCTTCGAGTCCGGGCCCCAGACGTCCGCCAGCTGGTCGACGGTGAGGCAGGCGACCGGGTTCTCGTTGTTGATCATCACGGTCAGCGCGTCGGTCGCGATGTGAACCTCCTCGTAGCCGACACCGTCCTTCTTGCAGGCTTCCACCTCTTCGGGCTCGATCGCACGGGAGGCGTCGCTGATGTCGGTCTCGCCGGCGCAGAATTTTTCGAAGCCGCCGCCGGTGCCGGAGGTCCCGACCGTCACGCGGACGCCCGAGTTTTCGGCCATGAACTGCTCGGCGACCGCTTCGGTCAGCGGCGCCACGGTGCTGGACCCGTCGATGCGGATCGAGCCCGAGAGGTCTTCGCCTCCGCCGCCGGCACTGGAACTGTCGTCGTCGCTCCCGCATGCCGCCACCCCGAGTACGAGGATGGCCGCGGAGGCAAGAACCGCGAGCCACTTAGAGCTAGTCACTCTGTCTCCTTCTGGTTGGTTCACTCAGATTGCCGGCCGTTGGGCCGAGGTCGAGAGGACACTCTGCAGCGGGCATTCGAGACCTTGTTACGTGCGTGTGTCGAGGATGTAAAAAGGATGTAAAAGGCGCACGCCCAGCTCAGCCGTCGGGCGAGAAGCGGTAGCCGATCCCGTTGTGGGTGTGGATCAGGTTCAGCTCCGGCAGCGCCTCGCCGAGCTTGGCGCGGAGGCGGCTGACGTAGACGTCGACCGAGCGGTCGTCGCGCCGCGGCTGGCTGCCCCAGACCTCTGTGAAGAGCTCCTCGCGGGTCATGATCCGCTGCGGGTGGGAGGCGAGGGTGACGAGCAGCTGCAGCTCGCGCATCGTCAGGCTCAGTGGCCGGCCGTCGACCAGAGCGGCGTGCTCCTCCGGACGGATCTCCAGGCGGCTTTTGAGCTGTTGCGGTGACTGCCCACTACCGATCGCCATGGTCGCCGAGCATGGCGAGGCGCGGCTGGGCGGCGGTTATCCCGCCGTGAAGCTGCTGTGAACGACCTGTGAAGCCGGCTCGGCAGACGGTTCGGGATCCGGCACCCGGACTGGCTCGCGCGGCGGCGCCCCGACGTCGATGCCGGCGACCGGCTCAGGATCGAAGCGGTAGCCGACGCCGAAGTGGGTGTGGATGTAGCTCCAATCGGGCGAGCGCTTCTCCAGCTTCTGGCGCAGCTTGCGGATGAAGACGTCGACCGAGCGGTCGCCGTGCGCCATCGCGTAGCCCCAGACCCGCTGGTAAATCGTCTCGCGCTCCAGAACCTGGCCCCTGGCCTCGGCCACGAGGTGCAGGAGCTCGAACTCACGCCGGGTCAGGTCGAGGCTGCCGCCGCTGACGAAGGCCTGGAACTGGTCGGGCCGGATCTCCAGCTCGCCGGCGACGAGCGGGCCGGCGTCGGGCTCGGTGCGGCCGCGGCGGCGGCGACGGGAGACCGCTTCCACCCGCGCCATCGCCTCCTCGGGGTGACAGGGCTTGGTGATCCAGTCGTCGATGCCGAGGCGCAATCCGCGGACTCGCTGGGCGACCGTCGAACGGCCGGTGCAGACGACGATGCCGAGATCCGGCAGCATCCCGCAGACGCGCTCGAGGTAGGCCCAGCCTTCGTCACCGAGCACCGAGGGGTCGAGGAGCAACGCGTTCAGCTTCATCGCCACCAGCTCCTCCGGCCGCAGCGCGCTCGCGACCTGGCGCAGCTGCCAGCCGGCGGCCTCCGCTCGCTTGTTGAGCACGGTGACGAAACCACTGTCGCTGTCGATGACCGCGAGACGGATGGTCTGCTGTGGATTCACGAGTTATGCGAGCCGGTTCGGATTTGGCGGCGACTCAGCCGGCACGACGGCACGATTGTATGCAGAGTGGACGCGGAAACCCCTGCGTTTACAGGATTTTCACAACCCGGTCACCACCAAATTGCGGCAAAGACGCCGAAAGTGCCCCTCCGGCGCCCGGCCGTCAGCTGATCGCGCCCGTCGCCGCCAGCGCCAGCACCAGCACTCCCAGGGCGATCCGGTATACGACGAAGACGCCCAGGGTGTGGGTGCTGAGGTAGCGCAACAGCCAGGCGATTGCGAGATAGCCGGACACGAAGGCGGCCAGCGTGGCAATCGCCGTCGCCCCGGCCGAAGGGCTACCGTTTTCGCCGACCTTGCGCAGCTCGAAAAGGCCGCTCAGGACCACCGCCGGGACGGACAGCAGGAACGAGTAGCGGGCGGCGGCGACGCGGTCGAAGCCGCGGAAGAGGCCGGCGGAGATCGTCGCGCCCGAGCGTGAGACGCCCGGGATCAGCGCCAACGCCTGGGCCATGCCGACGAACAGTCCGTCGCGGCCGTTCATCTCGCTCAGCGCCCGCCGTCGGGTGCCGACCCGCTCGGCGAGGACCATCACGAAGGAGAAGAGGATCAGCGCCGAGCCGATCAGGTAGAGGCTGCGGGCCCCGGACTCGATCTGGCTGCTGAAGACGATCCCGAAGATCGAGATCGGGATCGTGCCGAGGACGATGAACCAGCCGAGCTTGGCTTCCTGGCTGGCGCGGCGAATCGGCACCCGCAGCTCGCGCAGCCAGGCGACGGCGATGCGCCAGAGGTCGGCGCGGAAGTAGATCACGACCGCGGCCATGGTCCCGAGCTGGATCACCGCGGTGAAGCCGGCGCCTGGATCGGGCCAGCCGAGCAGCGCCGGGACGATGCGCAGATGCCCGCTGGAGGAGATCGGCAGAAACTCGGTCAACCCCTGAACGAGGCCGAGGACGATGGCCTGGAGGGCACTCATGGCGGCGCATCCTATGGCGCCGGCCGGGTGCGCTAGATTCCCGCCAGTGAAGCGAACCGCGGCACTCCTCGTCTCGACGCTGGCCACGATGCTCGTCCTGGCGCCGGCGGCGATGGCCGAGAACGGCGTCGGCCTGGCCGGCCCGACCGACGACAAGACGGTCACCTTCTTCTGCTTCGGCGTGATCGCCTTCTTCGCCCTGATCCCGATCGTTATGTCGCTGATTCAGGGCAAGCTGGAGAAGCGCAAGGAACAGCGCCGCAGCGACCTGCAGCGCTACGGCTAGGAAAGCCGGAAGCCGCTCAAGAGGCGTTTCTCGGTCTCGCCCTCGATCTTCGCGACGACTTCGACCCGGCCCTCCAGCGGAGTGCCGCGGATCTTCGTCGCCAGCAGGTCGTCGACCTGGAAAATTCCGGCGGAGTTGTTGAGATCGATCTCGATCCTCACCGGACGCTCCTCACCGGCCTCGATCCGCACCTCGTCGACGGCGGCGGCAGAGATCGAGTGGATCCCCTCCTGGCCGGCCTCGAGCGGGATCCGGGTCCGGCCCTGGGCCATGTCGAGCGCGTCGGCGACGCGGACGATCCCCGCCTCGACCGTGTAGGGCTCGCCGCGGCGGCGGTGGCCGATGATCGCGTGCAGGACCTCGGCGGCGACGACCGTGCGCTCAGGCTGGCGGTAGCCGCCTGCCAGCAGGCGGTCGAGGGCGCCCTCGGCGAGGAAGAGGCTGTACTCCTCATGGTCGGCGCGGTGGATCGACATGCCGACGTCGTGTAGGAGCGCCCCACCGGCGACAACCACCTCGGCGTCGCGCTCTCTCATCCCGTGGTCGCTGACCATCGCCGGCTCGACGCCCGCCTTCACCAGCAACCGCAGCAACCGCAGAGAGATGTTGAGGACGATCTGCATGTGGACCCACGAGTGGTCCGACATGCCCAACCGCTCGGCGTGGACCTGGGCCATGTACCACCAGGCCCGCACCTGTTCGTCGGAGTTGACGGCCTCGAGAAACCCCTCGAGCTTCCGGTTCCCCCGCGTCGGCGCCCGCACCTTCGCTTCGGCGATCGCCTCCTTCGGCGGTTTGCGAGCAGGTCCCTGGGGATCGGGCGTCGGAACTGGCTCGGTCACGCGCCGCATCGTAGGGAAGGGGCCGGGCGGCCCCCAACCCACGCCGGCGTCAGCCGCAGACCGGCCAGGGGCTGGAGCCGGACTGGGAGAGAAGCAACGCGGCGCGGTAGTCCTGCTCGGCCTCGGGGGCGGTAGCGGGGTCGCCGCTGCCACCGACCGATTCCCAGGTGCTGGGGTGAAACTGGTATTTGCCGCGGTAGGTGCCGTCGGAGGAGACGGCGGTGGGGTCGCCGCCGGACTCGCAGGAGGCGATCGATTCGAGGGTGGCCATGGTGACGCCGCCGGGCAGATCGGCGAAAAGCTCGCGGCGCTCCTTGCGCGCTGCGGCACGCTGTTCGGCGCGGATCTGGTCGGTGACCTCGTCGATCGCACGGTGGAAGCGGTCGACCGGGCGCTGCAGTGGCGCGAGCTGGGCCACCTTGGCATCGGCGACACCGATGCCGACCTTGCCGGCGCCGTCCGAGCCGGAGGCAGCGAGAGCCGCAGCCGGGAAAGCGAGGATGAGGAATAGGGCGGAGATATATGTGCGTTTTGTGAGCAAGCGCGGGACCGTGGCGGTCTTTCCGGCGCTGTTGGGTGACCGGGCGCACACAACGGCGCCCAATCGAGACGATCCGCACTAACTCAGGCACGAGGCGCGGCCCGGGCGATCCGGACCTGGAAGCGATCTTGCGCCGCTAAGCCGCCTTGGCGACGAGCAACCGCAGGTCCGGCAGATTGCGGAGGGACTTCACGGCGGCGCTGCCGTAGCCGCTCTCCCGCAGCCAGCGCGAGACCTCTTCGGTCGTGTAGGTGTCGGCGCCGGAGGTGAGGTGGAAGAAGAGCCCGAGGATCGAGGCGAGGCTTGCGCGCTGGCCCTCCGGGCGGTCGTAGAGGTCGAGCACGCAGAGTGGCGCGCCGGGCCGCAGGACCGAGCGGATCCGGGCGAAGAGATCCCGGGCCTGCTCGGGCGCGAGGTGGTGGATGATGTTGAAGCAGAGGGCGCCGTCGTAGTGGCCGTCGTAGTCGACCTCGAACATGTCGCCGACGACGTGGCGCACCCGGTCCGCCATCCCGGCCGCAGCGACGATCTCGCTCCCGACCCGGGCGCTCCCCGGCAGGTCGACCACGGTCGCGCGCAACCCCTCGTGCCGCCGGCACAACGCCATCGAGTACTCGCCGTGGGCGCCGGCCACGTCGAGGATCGAGTGGGCGCCGCGGGCCAGCGGGATCGCCTTCGCCACTTCGGCGCTGGAGAGGCGGGCCAGCTGGTACTGCCCACGGATGTAGGAATCCCAGTAGGCATCGTCGGCTGCTTTCGCGTGCAGCTCGACGTGGCGACCGTCGCGGACCAGGTCCTCGAGCCCCGCGTACCAGTCCCAGTAGTGGGCGGTGTCGGCAAGGAAGTCGCCGAGGTAGGTCTCCGAGCCGGGGTCGAGCCAGGCCCGGGCGCGCGCGGTCATCTCGTAGCGGCCGTCGGTCCGCAGCTTCAGGTGCCCGAGCGAGGCGACCACGTCGAGTACGCGCTTGGTCGCGAGCGGCTGCAGCCCCAGATGCTCGGCCAGCTCCCCCGGCTCGCGCGGGCCCTCGGCCAGCGCCGCGAGCATCCCGGTGCGCTGCGCGACCTGGAGCGAGCGGGCGACCGGCATCGAGTACATCGCCTCGCCGATCGGCGTCGGAACCTTGTTGAAGAGCAGCCCCAGCCGCTCCAGCAGCCCGTCCGGTATCGCCCCGATCCGCATTGGCGCTGAGCCTATCCGCGATGATCCCCGGGATGGGAGAGCCGACCTCGCGCCTGCTGCTCGCCTGCCCGGACCGGCCGGGCCTGATCGCCCGCGTCAGCGGCTTCCTCGCCGACGCCGGGCTCAACATCGTCGACGCCGACCAGCACTCGACCGCCGAGGGACGTTTCTTCATGCGGATGGTTTTCGATCCGGTGCCGGAGGCTGAGCGCGAGGAGCTGCAGCGACGCTTCCGCGACGAGCTGGCCGAGCCCTACGAGATGGACCACCGCTGGGCCGAGTCGGAGCGGCGCAAGCGGGCGGCGATCATGGTCTCGCGCGAAGACCACTGCCTCTCCGACCTGCTCTGGCGCTGGCGCAGCGGCGAGCTCCAGTGCGAGATGACCGCGGTCATCTCCAACCACCCCGACCACGCCGAGCAGGTCGCCGCGGTCGGCCTCCCCTTCCACCACGTCCCGGTCGCCGCCGACGGCAAGGCCGACGCGGAACGGCGCATCCTCGAGCTGCTCGGCGACGAGCTCGACCTGCTGATCCTCGCCCGCTACATGCAGATCCTCTCCAAGGGCTTCCTCGCCGAGCTGGGGGCGGCGGCGATCAACATCCACCACAGCTTCCTGCCCGCCTTCGTCGGCGCCGAGCCCTACCGCAAGGCACACGAGCGCGGCGTCAAGCTGATCGGCGCGACCGCGCACTACGTGACCGCCGAGCTCGACGCCGGCCCGATCATCGATCAGGACGTGACCCGGGTCAGCCACAGCGACGAGATCGAGGACCTGGTCCGGATCGGCCGCGACATCGAGCGCCTGGTGCTCGCCCGAGCGGTGATGGCCCACCTCGACGACCGGGTGCTGCTCGACGGCGAGCGCACCGTCGTCTTCTAGCGCCCCGCCGGAGATCGCATCCAGAGTTTTCCTCGCCATGGGGAGGAAAATGCTGGAAGCAATGCGAAACTGGCTGGGCAGCCAGCCGATGGCGTATCGTCTCGGAGGATGGAGCAGGCGACCCTCCCCCGGCCCGCGCTCGAGAGCCACGGCACCCGGCCTCCCGGGCCGCGCAGTCCCGCGCTCGTGCAGGCGCTGCACTACGCGCGCAACCCGCTCGCGTTCCTGCCCAAGTACCAGCGACGCTACGGCGACCTCTTCACGGTCCGCTTCCCCTACTTCGGCCGCGTCGTCTACGTCGCCCGCCCCGACCTGGTCAAAGCCGTCTTCACCGGGGCGCCGTCGGTCTTCCACGCGGGCGAGGCGAACGCGACCGTGCTGGAGCCGGCGCTCGGCCCCAACTCGGTGCTCACGCTCGACGACGAGCCGCACATGAGCCAGCGCAAGCTGCTGCTGCCGCCGTTCCACGGCGAGCGGGTGGAGCGCTACGGCGAGCTGATCACCGAGATCACCCGCGAGGAGATGGAGAGCTGGCCGCTCGGCGAGCCGTTCTCGATGCGTCCGCACACGCAGAGGATCACCCTGGCGGTGATCCTCAAGGCCGTCTTCGGCGTCCACGACCGCGACCGCTTCGAGCGCTTCGAGCGCCTGATCGACGACTTCGCCCGCCGGGTCGGCCTGATCACCTCCTTCCCCATGCTGCGACGCAATCTCGGCCCGCTCAGCCCCTGGAACCGATTCCTCCGCTCGCGAGCGGCGCTCGACGCCTTCCTCTACGAAGAGATCGCGCTGCGCCGGGCCGAATCAGGGCTCCAAGAGCGCGACGACGTGCTCTCGCTGTTGCTCGGCGCCCGCCACGAGGACGGCTCGCCGATGAGCGACGAGGAGCTGCGCGACGAGCTGATCACCGTGCTCGGCGCCGGCCACGAGACGACCGCGACCGGGCTCGCCTGGGCGGTCGAGCGGCTGACCCGCAACCCCCGCGTGCTGGAGAAGCTGCGCGCCTCGATCGCCGCCGGCGAGGAGGACTACCTCGGCGCCACGGTCAAAGAGACGCTGCGCTCGCGCCCGGTCATCGTCGACATCGCCCGCAAGCTGACCGCGCCCGCCGACATCGGCGGCTACGAGCTGCCGGCCGGCGCCTTCGTGCTGCCGGCGATCGCCGCCCTTCACTACCGCGAGGACCTGTTCCCCGAGCCGCACGAGTTCCGCCCCGAGCGCTTCCTCGACGGCAAGGCCGACAACTACGCCTGGATCCCCTTCGGCGGCGGCGTCCGCCGCTGCATCGGCGCCGCCTTCGCCGAATACGAGATGCGGACGATCCTGCGCGAGTTCGTCACCAGGGCCGACCTGCGGGCGGTCGACCCGAAGCCCGAACGGGTCAAGATCCGAAACATCACCCTGGTCCCCGCCCACGGCGCGAAAGTCGTGTTGAAGCAGCGTCCCGAGTCCGCCTGACCAAGCAGGTCAAGGACGCAGGGAGCGTGGCGGCTCTGCACGCGAGCGACCGAGGACGCCGACATGCGCCGCGTCAGGCGGACTCGGCACTAGCCAGGGCCTCCTCCCACTCGGCCAGCAGCTTCTCCACTGTCCGCTTGGCGGCGGCGTGGCGCTCGTTGGCCCGCTCGACGCGGCCCGGGCTGGACCAGGCGGCCGGGTCGGAAAGCTCCTCCTCGATCGCGCGCAGCTCGGCTTCGGCTCGCTCGATCCGCTCCTCCAGCCGGGCCGCCTTCTTCGCCGCTTTCTGCGCCGGCTTGGTGGCGCTGTACTTGCGGCCTCCGGCGGGCGCCGCCGGTTTCGCCGCCGCCGCGGCGGCGGCCTCGCGTTCGTCGCGCCGGCGCTGGTACTCGGCCCAGCCACTCGGGTGGCTCTGCAGCTCGCCGTTCTCGCAGACGACGGTGCGGCTGCCGACTGCCTCCAGCAGAGCCCGGTCGTGGGAGACGAGGACGACCGCGCCCTCGTACTCGGTCAGCGCGTCCTCCAGCGCCTCGCGGCTCTCGATGTCGAGGTGGTTGGTGGGCTCGTCGAGGATCAGGACGTTGGCCCCCGAGGCGACCAGGATCGCCAGCGAGAGCCGGCGCTGCTCGCCGCCGGAGATGTCCGCGAGCTGCTTCTCGGCGTCGGCGCCCGAGAAGAGGAAGCCGCCGAGCAGCGCCCGCGCCTTCGGCCCGGTCAGCCCGGTCTCGCGCTGGGCGGCGTCCAGCACCGTCCCCTCCCCCGCCGCCGTGTCCGCGTGCTGTGAGAGGTAGCCGATCTTGACGTTGTGGCCGGTGCGGACGCTGCCCGACGCGAGGCCCGCTCCCGGTCAAAGTCGCGATCAGGCTCGTCTTGCCGGCGCCGTTGGGCCCGACGAGGACGACGTGCTCGCCGCGCTCGACTTCGAGGTCGGCGCTGTCCAGCAGCACCCGCCCCGGCACCTCGATCCTCCCCTTGACCAGGTTGAGGACGACCCGGCCCGGCCGCTCGGGCGGCTTGAAGGAGAAGCGCAGCCTGCGGGTGTCGCGGCGTTCGGCCGCCGCCCCCCCGCGCTTCTTCTTCTCGATCTGCTTGACCCGCGACTGCGCCTGACGCGCCTTCGTCGCCTTGTAGCGGAAGCGCTCGACGAAACGCTCCATCCGCTCGATCTCCGCCTGCTGGCGCTCGATCGCCTTGCCGAGGGCGATCTGGCGCGCCGCCTGCTCCCGGCGCCAGGCGTGCCAGGGGCCGGCGAAGAAGCGCGCCCGCTGCGCCTCCAGCTCCAGCACCGAGGTCCCGACCGCCTCCAGGAACCAGCGGTCGTGGGCGACGAGGACGACCGCGGCGTCGAGGTCGACGAGGTAGGACTCGAGCCACTCCAGCGAGGGGATGTCGAGGTGGTTGGTGGGCTCGTCGAGGAGCAGCAGGTCGGGTCCGCTGGCCAGCGCCCGCGCCAGCGAGGCGCGGGTCAGCTCGCCACCGGAGAAGGTCGAGAGCCGCCGCTCGGACTGCTCGGGGTCGAAGCCGAGCCCGCGCAGGACTTCCAGCACCCGGTCACGCCAGCGGTAGCCGCCGCCCGCTTCGAGTTGCTGCTGCGCGGCCGCGTAGGCGGCCATCGTCTCCTCGCCGGCGTCGCGTGACATCTCCGCCTCCAGCCGCTCCAGCTCCGCCTCGGCCTCGAGCATGTCGGTGCGGCCGGAGAAGACGTACTCCCCGAGCTTGGCGCTCGATTCGCGCGGCGGCCGCTGGTCGTGCAGGGCGAGGCGGGCACCGCGCTGAACCGCCAGCGAGCCGGCGTCGGGCGCGAGCTCGCCGGCGAGCACCCGCAGCAGCGTCGACTTGCCGGCGCCGTTGCGGCCGGACAGGGTCATCCGCTCGCGCGGCTCGAGCTTGAAGGAAACGTCCTCGAAGAGGAGCTTGCCGCCGATGTGGACGTCAAGCGAGGTTGCGGTCGCGATCGCCATGGGCGTCCAAGTTAGATGACGCGCATCCGACATTGACCACACCCCGCTGTGGTCAATGTCGGATGCGTGATCTCCCCTAACCTCTCATCGGTGGCAGGCCCGCTGCGACACCTGGGAGAGCTGGCGAAGGCGCGGGCGACGCGGCGCTCCTCCGAGCGCGCCGACACCCAGGCACTGGCCGAGCTGGAGGCGCGGCCGCTGGAGCTGCCGGCCGGCCTCGAGGTCGAGTGGCTCGGGGTCTCCGGGTACCGCTTCACCTACGAGGGCCGGACGCTGTTCGTCGACCCCTACCTCTCCCGCGTCCCCTTCCGCGACCTGGTGCTGCGGCGCCAGGCGCTGCCCGACCCGGCGGCGCTGGACCGCTTCGTCGACGCCCCCGGCGAGACCGTCGGCGTCCTCGTCGGCCACACCCACTTCGACCACGCGGTCGACGCGCCGGCGATCGCCAGGCGCACCGGCTGCAAGGCCTACGGTTCGCGCTCGCTGCTGAACCTGATGGCGTTGCACGGCCTCGCCGAGCAGACGGTCGAGGTCGAGCCCTACCGCACCTACGAGCTCGGCCCGTTCGAGGTCTCCTTCACGCCCAGCGTCCACTCGAAGTTGCTGCTCGGGCTCGCCGTCCCCTACGACGGCGAACTGAGCTGCGACCACCTCGACTCGCTCTCCCCCGGTGCCTACCGCTGCGGCCAGGTCTGGGGCATCTCGATCGCGGTGGCGGGGCTGCGCTTCTACCACCAGGGCAGCGCCAATCTCGTCGACGACGCGGTCCGCGAGCGCGATGTCGACGTCTTCCTCGCCGGCGTCGCCGGGCGCAGCTTCACCGAGCGCTACTGGCAGCGGATCCTCCCCCGCCTCAACCCCCGCGCCGTCGTCCCCACCCACTACGACAACTTCTTCCGCCCGCTCGGCCGGCGCCTCGAGTTCGTCGCCAACGTCCAGCTCGCCGAGCTCCCCGACGAGATCGGCGCCGTCAGCCGCGATATCGAGCTGGCGGCGCTGCCCCGTACGGATGTCGGACCCCGTGCCTCAGCGTGAACGCGGACTATTTTGGGGGCTATAGCCCCGTCTATGCTCCGAGCTTGGCCACGATCTGCTCGATCGTGCCCATGGTGCGCATGGTCCCCTTGCCGAGCGCGGCGTCGATGGCTTTCAGATCGAGCTCGGATTCGCTGATCCCGCCGCTGGGCAGCCAGTAGAGCTCGCGGCCCACGGCCGCCAGGCGGTCCCCGGCGCCGGCCAGGGCCAGCACCTTCTTGCGTGCCGCCGCGCTCGGCTTCTTCGCCAGGAAGGTGACCTGGAGCTTGCCCTTCGAGGCGGCGAGGGCCTTCGCGTCGAACGGCTCCCGCGCGGCGATCCTCGACACCTCGGCGCAGCTGCGCAGGAAGACGGGCACCTCGTAGCCGAGCGCGTCCCCGAGGCCCGCTTCGATCGCCTTCCTCAGCGCACCCTCGCTGCCACCCGTGGAGGCGAAGATCACGTTGCCGCTGGCGCGGAAGGTGGCGACCTCGGCGAATCCCAGCGCCTCGAACTCCGCCCGCAGCTCCTCGTTCCTGATCCGCCGTCCGCCGAGGTTCATCCCCCGCAGGAAAGCCGCGTAGCGCTCCATGCCCGGAGCCTGCCACGATCCGGCGCGATGAGCAACGAGTTCTCCTCGCTCCCGGCCGGTCTGCCCGTACCCGCGGACGATGGTGCAGCCGACCACCTGCCCGGTGCCCCGCTTCCCCCTCTCTCACTGCCCTCGACGGCGGGCGGCGAGGCGAACCTGGCGCAGCTGACGGCGGGACGCCTGGTCGCCTACGTCTACCCGCGGACCGGAACGCCCGGGGAGCCCTCACCGGCCGGCTGGGACGACATCCCCGGCGCCCGCGGCTGCACGCCGCAGAGCTGCGCCTACCGCGACAGCCTGGCCGAGTTCGAGCGGCTGGGCGCCGCTGTGGTCGGGATCAGCGCCCAGAGTGCCGAGGAACAGCGCGAGTTCGCCCGGCGCGAGCACATCCCGTTCCCGCTGTTGAGCGACAGCGAGCTTCGCCTGGCCGTGGATCTCGGTCTGCCGACCTTCGAGGCCGGCGGCATGACGCTCTACCGGCGCCTCACCCTGGTCGCCGACGCCGGGGCGATCGTCAAGGCCTTCTACCCAGTCTTCCCGCCCG
Source organism: uncultured Thermoleophilia bacterium (assembly GCA_963720455.1). GTDB lineage: Bacteria > Actinomycetota > Thermoleophilia > Solirubrobacterales > 70-9 > VAYN01. The sequence continues at coordinate 1,503,711 of OY970392.1, forward strand.
ATCGGGACGCCGCCGAGGTGCTCTCCTGGATCGCCACCCGTCCACCTCGCTGAGGCTGGATATATGAAACGGGGACCCCGAAGGGCCCCCGTTTCCAGACAACATCATCAACATTCGTGAGTGCTGACCGTGCTGTGAGTCTGTTCACACTCCCGCTTTCTACCTAGCGTCAGAATTCCCGTCCCTTTCGGGGACGTGTCCTTGCAGGGATCTGGACACGTTCTGAGTCTGAGGCTGATCAACGTTGGAACCTTGATCTCTCCTTCGAACTGGGATCCACGCCGTTGCGCCCGAAGGCACAGCACTGCCACGGCTACGGACCAGAACAAGAAGAGGCCTAAGCCGATCGCAAGCCCCACGCTCGCGATGGCTTCCAACGTGTTACGCCCCCTCGATCGTCTTTCTCATCGAGTCTCCTGTTGCCCCGGGTAGTTTGTGTTTCGGGTTTGGGGCAGCTTGCAACTTACGTTATTTGGGCGATATTTCCGCTTGTATTTCTGTCCAGAACCAATTTTTCCAATGGAGTGCTCCCGGCATCGAGCACGTCGGGCCTGGCCGGGCGGGCGTCGGGGCCAGCGATATGTGCTCTGGAATTCTTCAGTCCAGCCTTGCTTCCTCCATTGCTTTTCTTCCGAGAGGGGGGTGCCAGGTCCAGCCCTGCGCTTCGAGCTCCGCCACGGCCTCGTCCATGTCGTTGTCTCCAGGGCGCTCCGCCTTGATAACGGCGATGAGAGAGGGTGAGGACTCGGCTTCATCCAAATCCGGAGCCGGTGCGAATCCGCCCAGGCGATGCTCCACGCTGGAGACCCGGCCGGCGAGGATCCAGCTACTGAGCGGTCGGATGTCCTCCCCGACACGAGGCGCGCATACCCCCGTGACACCATCCAAAATCATCGATCCTGCATAGCCGCTGTGCCGATAAGGCTGATCGGCTTTCGTCAAATCGTCGAAGAATTCGACACGCAGCGAAAACTCAATTTGATTGCCCATCAATACAGCCGTCCTTTCTAGCGCAGTAGTGCGACTTACCCTAGCGTCGAGTCAGGAGCCAACGCAGAGGACGACTTCACCCCGGTTAGCGCCCAGAGGGACTGGATGCGCCTCGGCCGGGACGCTCTGAAGACCGAGCCAGGCTTCCGGAAAGGAAAAAGACCTTGAACTGGCCCTCCATGCGGCTCAGAACTGGAGCCGCGATGATGGCAACTACCCCAGTGGTGAACATGGCGCTCGCGGCAACCTGATGTGCTGCGAAGACACCAGCTAGACCCGCGAGCACGAGCACGACTCCAACGACCAACAACACCGTAGGCCCGTGGCGCTCCGCAAACCCGGCCTTCGGCGCCTGCCCCCACATGTCATCGGCCCTGCCGGCTTTTGGCAGATTCGTCAACGATCTGCTGAACACGCCCAACGGTCAATGAAGCCGCCTCGGCCACCGCGCGACGGGGTGCGCCGGTTTCGCTGAGAGATCGAATCAACTCGTCGCGACGCTCAGTGAGATGCGAAAGCTCGCCCGCGAGGTCTTCGCTGCGCCGACTGACAGCTGCCAGTTCATCCCACAATCCTTCAGCCGTACGGTCCGACTCGTTTCGAAGCGAGCTTGAACGTGCGGGGGCACTCGACTCCTTGGCCAGCTGCTCTGCCAAGAGGCGGCGCTGCAGGGCGGTCAGCGTCCCGAGCCGCTTGTTCTCGCTTAGGGAGAGAGGCATGAGGAGCTTGCGGGCCCGGGTTCGGCCCCAGCGCCGCTGGCTGGTGAGGAGCTCGGCGATGGTCATGCTCTCGGTCTCCCACGGGCAGTCGCGAACCACCTCTGCCGCATCCACCTCGCCGCGCGCGATCGCGCGCTTCAGCTCAGCACGGGCCAGCCGCACCACGTTGGCTCTCTGCAGTGCCCTCATATGCTGAGAAACAGCGGTTGCGGTGACGTTCTGAGATTCCATGCAGAAAGACGATAGTAATTCCCGCAGTTTACGTCAAGCGACTATACAAACCCTCCCTGTAATGCGTTTACTCGCTAAACAGCAGGAATAGTGGTTGTTGCCGCCCGGGAAGGGAAGCAAGCAACCATTTGATGGAGGCGCCGAGATTCGAACTCGGATCCGCGGACGCGGTGCGAAGGTGTCTACAGGTTTAGCCGGCGCTTGATTCTCGTCTCCCGGGGTCCGCGCCGGCGGGCACTACGGGAGACAGAGCCCTCTGAAATTTCCCCTGGCGGACGGGGCGATCCGCCCGGGTGAGCCCGCTTTCTGAAGCCGGCTCCCCTCCCTGCGGGCGAGGGAGGACCGACTCTCACAGCGCTTAGTTTCTAGCTAAGCGGCGAGGGCGAACTCATGGTCCGCACGTATTGGTTTTTGCCGGTGTTTAACGAGGCCTCCGGCAACCTCGACCTGCAACCTTTCGCACGAGTCGACCACGTCGAAGCCTGTCGCCCCCGTGCTATGTGCATGGAATTGTACGGTGTCGGGGATGGTGGACCCGTGAGTGAGAAGGCCTACGACGCGATCGTGGTGGGGGCGGGGCCCGCGGGCGAGGTCTGCGCCGGGCGGCTGGCCGACGGCGGCATGAAGGTGGCGATCGTCGAGCGGCACCTGATCGGCGGCGAATGCTCCTACTACGCCTGCATGCCCTCGAAGGCGCTGCTGCGACCCGCCGACGTGCTCGGCGAGGCGCGACGAGTCCCGGGCGTGGCCGAGGCGGTCAGCGGCGAGATCGAGCCGCAGGCGGTGCTCGACCGGCGCGACGAGGTGATCCACGACCTCGACGACTCCGGCCAGCTGCCCTGGCTGGAAGAACGCGACATCGACCTCTTCCGCGGCGAGGCGCGGTTCGAGGACCAGCGCCGGTTGGCGGTCGACGATGACGTGCTGAGCGCGCGAACCGCGGTGATCGTCGCCACCGGCAGCGGCGCCGCGATGCCGCCGATCGACGGCCTCGACACGGTCGTACCCTGGAACAACCGCCAGGGCACGACCTCCAAGCACGTCCCCGAGAGCATGATCGTGCTCGGTGGCGGACCGGTCGGCTGCGAGCTCTCCCAGGCGTGGTCGTCGCTCGGAACCAGGGTGGCCCTGGTCGAGGGCAACGGGCAGCTGCTCTCCCGCGAGGAGGCGTTCGCCGGCGAGGAAGTCGCCGGCGCGCTGCGGGACCGCTTCGGTGTGGACGTCCACACCGGTGTCCAGGCCGAGAGGATCGAGGCCGGCGGCGCCGGCGTGATCGCCGGCCTCAGCGACGGCACCCGGGTCGAGGGAGCCGAGATCCTGATCGCGGTCGGCCGCGTCCCGAACACCCGCGACCTCGGACTGGAGTCGGCCGGCGTCGAACCCGGCCAGCACGGCTTCCTCGGGACCGACGACCGCCTGCGGGTCGGCGGGCGCGACTGGCTCTACGCGATCGGCGACGTCAACGGCCGCGCCCTCTTCACCCACATGGGCAAGTACCAGGCCTGGGTCGCGGCCGAGAACCTGCTCGGCCGCGAGACCGAGGCGGTGGCCGAGGGGATCGGCTCGCCCCGCGTCACCTTCACCGATCCGCAGGTTGGCGCGGCCGGCAAGACGCTCGACCAGGCACGCGAAGCCGGGCTCGACGCGGTCGCCGTCGACGTTCCGACCGACGGCAGCGCGGGCGCCAGCTTCCAGGGCAAGGGCACCGGCGGCACCGCGCGGATCGTCGTCGACCAGGCGCGCGGCACGATCGTCGGCGCCACCTTCACCGGCTTCGAGACCGCCGACTTCCTCCAGGCGGCGACCGTCGCCATCGTCGGCGAGGTACCGCTCTCGCGCCTGCGCCACGCGGTCGCGCCGTACCCGTCGCGCAGCGAGGTGTGGTTGAAGCTGCTCGAGAAGTACGAAGCCTGAGCCCGCGGCTCAGAGGCTCGAACGAGACTTCAGGTCGGCGAGCAGGTCCTGCGGGAAGCCGGGGACCTGGTCGAGATCGTCAAGCGACTGGAAGCCGCCGAGGCGCTCGCGGTGGGCGAGCAGGCGGGTCGCCTGGGTGACCGAGAGGCTCTGCTCGCGCAGCTGCTCGAAGGTGACGGTGTTGAGGTTGATCGCTCCACTCCCGGCGACCGGCCCCGGGGCGTTGAGGGCGCTCGCGGCCGGCGGCGGCCCGGGCGGCTCGGGCTGCGGCGGCAGTGGTGCCGGCGCGGGCGGCTCCGGCGTCGGCGGAGCCGGGGGAGGCGTGGGTGCCGGAGCGGGCGGCGGGGTCGGCGGCTCGGGAGCCGGTGGCGGGAATGGCTGCGGAGCCGGGGGGGGCGGCGCCGGCGGTGGACTCGGTTCCGGAGCGGGCGCGGGCGGCGGGGTCGGCTCGGGGACAGGAGCAGGCGGTGGAGTCGGGGGGGCCGGCATCGGGGGTTGCGGCGGCGCCGATCCCTGCACGGAGCGGACGACCGCCTGCTCGGCTTCCTCCGCGCGGCGCTCGGCTTCGCGAGCACGCTGCTCGGCTTCGGCGACGCTCTGCTGCATCTCGCGCAGACGCTGCTGGCGCCCTTCCTCCTCGGAACGGAGCTCTTCCAGGCGTTTCGCCTCGGCGGCGCGCCGTTCGGCGGCTTTCGTCCGCTCCTCGATCTGGCGCAGGCGCTCCTCCGCTTCGGCCAGCGACCGTTCTTGGGCCTGGCGTTCCTCCTGCAGCCTCTGCTCGGCGGTCTGCAGGTCGGGGACCGCCGTCAGCCGTTCGGCCTCGGTCCGGATCCGCTGCTCCTCCTGGCGCACCTCCTCGACCTTGGCGTGGACCCGCTGCTGGGCCGCGGCGGTGTCGTACTCGGTCGGCGCCGGCGTCGCCTGGCTGCCGACCGGAGGCGGCATCTGCGGCATCGGCGGCGGCACGGCGGCGGCAGGCTGGGGCTGGATCGGGGGCGCCTCCTCGAGCGGAACCATCGGCGCCGCCCCGGGCGCGATCGGCGGTTGGACCGCGGTCGGACCGCCGGCCTGGGCCAGTTCGCGCTCCCTCGCCGCGCGGGCGGCGGCAAGGCGCTGCTCGGCCAGGGCGGCTTCGCGCTTCTGCTTGCCGCCCCCGTACTTGATGCCGAAGAAGCTCTTCTGCTTGGGCTCGGGCTCAGGCGTCGCCGTGGGCGGCTGCCCGGGCGGCGGCGTGACAACCGCCGGCTGCGGACCGCGGCCGCGCTTGGCGGCGCGCTCTTCCTTGCGGCGTGCGATCTGCTCGCGGCGCTGCTGGCGCTGTTCGTTGCGTTTGGCGCGCTGTTCCTCGCGCACCCGGCGGCGCCGGTCCTTGGCGCTCTCGGGCTGCCCTGGAGGCGGCGCCTGAGGCGGCACGCCGGGCACGGCAACCGGCGCCGCGGGCGGCGGCACGGCGGCCATTTCCGCGGTCGGCGTGGATGCCTGCGGAGGCTGGGTGGGCGGCTGCGCGGGCGGAACCGCGCCGGGTGCCGGCGGCGGAACGGCGGTTGCCGGAGGCGGCGGGGGCGGCCCGGGAGGTCCTCCTGGAGCGGAGCCCTGCTTCGCCTTCTCCTTGCTGCGCCGCTGGTTGACGCGCACCACCAGCAGGAGCAGCAGGATCGCGACGAGGAGGGCGCCGACGAAGTACTCGGTGTGATCGCTGACGTAGTCGCTCGCGTCGTCGGTGAACGACGCGGCGGCGGTCGCGGGGGCAATCAGGGCCACGGCGGCGAGCCCGAGAAAGCACGACAGGAGAAGCGAGCGGATCCGCATGTCCGTGCATCCTTGCATGTGACGCGGCTGATGCAAGCCGGATGGAGTCCCTGCAACGGACCTACGTTCGAGTCCGCAAAAGGCGCTCAGCGCATCCTGCCCTTGAACTCCCGTTCGACCTCGCGGCGGACGTCGCGGTCGGCGATCTCGCGGCGCCGATCGCGCCCCTCCTTGCCGCGCGCCAGCGCCAGCTCCACCTTCGCCCGCGGTCCCTTGAAGTAGATCCGGGTCGGGATCAGGGTCAACCCTTTCTGCGCCGTTTTCCCGATCAGCCGCTCGATCTCGGCCCGGTGCAGCAGCAGCTTGCGCGGCCGCTCGGGATCGTGGGCGTCGCTGGTCGCGAACTCATAGGGGGGGATGTGGAGCTTGCGCAGCCAGACCTCGCCGTCCTGCACGACCGCGTAGGCATCGGTCATCTGCGCCTTGCCGCTGCGCAGGGCCTTCACCTCGGAGCCCTTCAGCGCGATCCCCGCCTCCAGCTTCTCCACCCACTCGAATTTGTGGCGGGCGCGGCGGTTGGTGACGACGTCACCGGAGGCCGGCAGGCGCGGCTTCTTCTGCTTCTTAGCCACCGGCGAGCTCCAGGTCGACCCGGCCGCGAGGCCCGTCCACGCCGGTGACCCGCACGCCGACCGGGTCGCCCAGACGCAGCGTCGCCTTCGAGCCGCGGTTGACCAGGGCGACCTCGGACCTGTCGAGCTCGTAGCGCCCGCCGGGCAGCCGCCGCGCCGGCAGCATCCCCTCGTAGACGTCGCCCAGCTCGCCGCCGAAGGAGACGAAGGCACCTGCCCGGATCACGCCCGAGACCTCGCCCTCAAACTCGGCGTCGAGCCCGCGCTCGCCGAGCTCGCGTTCCAGCAGGTAGGCGGCACAGACGTCGTCGGCATCGCGCTCGATCTTCGCCGACTCGCGCTCACGGGCGGAGCACTCGGCGGCGACCTCGCGAGCTTCGGCCAGGCTCGGCGCCTCCTCCCCCTCCCCCAGCACCGCCAGCAGCGCCCGGTGCACGAGCAGGTCGGCGTAGCGGCGGATCGGCGAGGTGAAGTGCGTGTAGGCGGAGCTGCCGAGGCCGGCGTGGCCGCTGTTTCGCTCGCTGTAGGAGGCCTGCTTGAGGGAACGGAGCACGAGGGAGGTATACGCCCGGTCGCCGTGCCCGCGCCGCGTGGCCTCGCGCCGGACCAGGCGGCTGGCCTCGGCGACGACCAGCCCGGCCTGCTGCGCCGAGAGCCCCTGGCCCAGCGGCGGCGTCGGCACACCCAGGGCGGCCAGCTGCTCGACCAGGCGCTCGACCCGGGTCGGATCGGGCTCGGGGTGGACGCGGTAGACCGCCGGCACCCGCTCGCGCTCGAGCCGCTCGGCGACCTGCTCGTTGGTGAGGATCATCAGCCGCTCGATCAGCCGGTGCGCCTCGGACTGGGCGACCGCGTGGGCGGCGAGGACGTTGCCGGCGGCATCGAAGCGGAACTCCGGCTCGGCCGAGTCGATCTCGAGGCTCCTCGAGCCGCGCTGCTCGCCGAGCCCCGCGGCGACGTCACGGGCCGCCGCCAACGGTTCGGCAACCTCGGCCGGCGGGTCGACGCGGCCGGCGAAGATCGCGTCGAGCCGGTCGTAGTCGAGGCGGGCGTCGGAGCGGATGCGGCTGCGGTAGAAGCGGGTCCGGCGGGGCACCATCCCCGCCCCCAGCTCGATCTCCGCCGTCACCGCCAGCCGCTCGACGCCAGGAGCGAGGCTGCAGGCGTCGCTGCTGAGCGCGTGCGGCAACATCGGCTCGACGGCGCCGGGAACGTAGGTGCTGTTGGCGCGGCGGCGCGCCTCGAGGTCGAGCGGCGAGCCGGGCCGGACGTGGGCGGCGACGTCGGCGATGTGGATCCAGACCCTGGCGCCGGCCCCCTCGCGCTGGGCGGAGACGGCATCGTCGAAGTCGCGGGCGGAGGCGGGGTCGACGGTGAAGGTCGAGAGCGCGGTGAGGTCGCGGCGGGCGCCGGGGCGCCGCTCCGTCGCGGCGGCCACCTCCGCCGCCCCCCGCTCGAGGCCGGCGCCGAAGCCGCGGAAGCCGAGCTGCTCGCGCAGCAGCGCCTCGACCGCGTCGCGCGCCTTCGGCGCGGTGTCGCGCGGTCCTCGCCGGCCGCGCCCGTGGTCGCGACGGGCCTTGGTGTGGCGGGCCCGACCCGGCCGCGGCTGCCGGCCGCGGCTCACCCGCCGACCTGGCCGGCCAGCACGCCGAGCGCCCGCTTTTCTCCCTCGTCGGCCGGCGTTTCCGGGTTGTCGCCGGCCTTCACGTCGGGATGGATGCCGTGGCTGCGTGCCAGGTTGACGCCGTCCGGCGTGAAGTACTCGCCGACGGTCAGCTTCAGGGCCCCACCGTTGGAGAGCGGCTCCTCCTGCTGGAAGACACCCTTCCCGAAGGAGCGGGTACCGACCACCTGGGCCCCGGCGTCGTCGGCCAGCGCCGCGGCGAGGATCTCCGCCGCCGAGGCGGTACCGCGGTCGATCAGGACGACGAGCGGGAGCCGGGTGACCCTGCCGTCCACGGTCTTGTGAACGCTGTCGCCCTGGCTGCGGGACTCGGTCGAGACGACGACCTCGCCCTCGGGCAGAAAGAGGCTGGCGCACAGCACCGCCTCGTCGAGCAGACCGCCGGGGTTGCCGCGCAGGTCGAGCACGATCCCCTGCGCTCCCCGGCGCTGCACCCTGCGCACCGCCTCGGCCAGCTGGGCGTGGGCGCCTTCGCTGAAGCTGAGCATGCGCACGTAGCCGAGCCTGGCGCCGGCCACCGTCTCGACCCGGCTGCTGACGTTGGGCAGGGTCACCTCGGCCCGGGTCAGCCGCAGCTGCCGCACCTTGCCGCTCCCCGCGTCGAGGACGCCGAGGGTGACCTCGGTCCCTTCCGGCCCTTTGATCTTCGTGATCGCCTCGGTGCTGCTGATGCCCGCGATCGACTCGCCGTCGACGGTGACGATCGTGTCGCCGGGCACGATCCCCGCCCGCTCCGCGGGTGAGTCTTCGAAGACCTGGACCGCACGCAGGCCGCGCTTGACTTCGACGATCGAGAGCCCGACTCCCGAGAAGTGGCCTGCGATCGCCTCGTTGAAGCTTTCGAGGCTTTGCGGCGAGAAGTATTCGGAGAAGCGGTCGCCGTGGCGCTGTCGCAGCTCGCGTACCATGCCCTGGAGGGAGGCGTTGCCGAGCTCGGTCTCGCCGACCGGCCGGAAGTAGGTGTCCTCGATCACTTCCGCCGCTTCCGCCGTCAGCCCGGCCGGCGAGCCGACGAACGGCTCGCGGATGAATTCGGGCAGCGTCGTCGGGTGACCGCCCAGCCAGAGGCCCGCGCAGAGGAAGGCGATCAGCGCCACGGCATAGGCCACGGCCCCCCGCGCTCTCACGCCGGCGGCCTCAGACCTTGAGGAAGCGCCGCAGGGTGACGCCGGAGCCGATCGTCGAGACGAGCACCGCGGCGGCGAAGAGGATCGCCACCAGGGCGGGGAACGAGAGCGTGCTGTTGTTCTGCGCTGCGAGGAAGGAGAAGGAGTCGCTGAGGGGGTCGACGACCGTGATCTTCCCGAGCCACAGGATCAGTATGGCCACCAGGCCGCCGGCAAAGCCGACGACCACGCCCTCGATCATGAACGGCCAGCGGATGAACCAGCGCGTCGCGCCGACCAGCCGCATCACCTCCACCTCGCGGCGGCGGGTGTAGATCGAGAGCCGGATCGTGTTCCCGACCAGCATCAGCGAGGCGAGGATCAGCAGCGCCGTCATCACCGTCAGCACGATCTTCAGGGCGCTGGTCACCTCCTCGATCTGCGCCGAGGCCTCCTGGCGGTCGAAGGGGTTGCTGATGATCGGCGAGATCGGGTTGGTCTTCACGGTGGAGTCGGAGCCCCGCTGCATGACCGCTTCGCAGTTGGCGTTGACGGGACGCATGACCGCTTCGCAGATCCCATCCAAATTGGCCGCATCGTCCGCTTTTACCTCGAAGCTGGCCGGCAACGGATTGCTGTTGAGCCCCGCGACGATCGTTTTGTCGTCGAGTTCGCTGCGCAGGGTCTTCAACGCCTCCGCCTTGCTGATGTAGGTGACCGAGTCCACGTGCGGAATGTCCGTCAGATCCGCCTTCAGGGCGGCAGTTTCCGCCGCCGTCGCATCGTCGAAGAGGCCGAACTGGAGGTTGAGCTCGCTGCGGACCTGTTCGCTCTTGGCCTGGGTGGTCTGGAAGATCGGGATCAGGACGCCGAGCAGGATCACGGTCACGACCGTGGTCACGACGGCGGCCAGGGTCGGGGCACCGTTGCGGCGCAGCGCCCGCAGCGCCTCCTGCAGGAAGAAGATCAGGCGCGACATCAGAGCAGCGAACCCTGGTCGTGGCCGTTGGTCAGGCCCTCGCCCTCGCGGCCGACCCCCATCTCCGCCCGCATCCGCAGGCCGAACTCGGTGGTCGACTCCTCGGTGTAGCCGCCGCTGACCTCGTCGCGGACCACGCGGCCCTCATAGAGCTCGACGACGCGGCGCTGCATGCTGTCGACCATCTCGCGGTCGTGGGTGACGACGACGACCGTGGTGCCGGTCTTGTTGATCCGGTAGAGCAGCTGCATGATCCCGATCGAGGTGACCGGGTCGAGGTTGCCGCTGGGCTCGTCGGCCAACAGCAGCGGCGGGTGGTTGACGAAGGCGCGGGCGACTGAGACGCGCTGCTGCTCGCCGCCGGAGAGCTGGTCGGGGTAGCTGTGCAGCTTGGTCGAGAGCCCGACCAGGCGCAGCGTCGCCGGCACCTGCTCGCGGACTTCTGCGCGGCTGGCGCCGAGCACCTGCAGCGCGTAGGCGACGTTGTCGTAGACCGTCCGGTTCGGCAGCAGCTTGAAATCCTGGAAGACGGTGCCGATGTTGCGCCGCAGCTGCGGGATCTTCTTCTCCGGCAGGGCGCCGATGTCGCGGCCGGCGATCTTCACCGCGCCGTCGGTGGCCGCGAGCTCGCGGATCAGCAGCTTGATCAGCGTCGACTTGCCGCAGCCGGTCGGGCCGACGAGGAAGACGAACTCGCCGCGGCCGATCGCCAGGTTGACCCGGTCGAGCGCCATGTGGCCGCCCGGGTAGACCTTGGTCACGTCGCTGAGCTCGATGATCGGCGCCCGGCGGCCGCGGGGCGGCCGCGGCTCGCCGTCGCGGGCGTGTTTCTTCTTCGATCTGGCCATGCGCTGGTGGGTTCTGCGGACACAGGGTGACTCCTGCGCACCCTCGGCCGCGCAAGACCGCGCCCAGATCGGGATGTTCGTGCCTGCGGCTAGCCGATCGCGACCATGCGCTCGATCGGTACCCGGGCCCGCTCGGCGACCTCGGCGGGGACGCTGACCTCGAACTTCATCTCGCGCAGCGAGTCCCGCAGCTTCGGCAGCGTGATCATCTTCATGTACTTGCAGAAGGCCATGCGGTTGGCCTCGATCAGGTTCGCCCGGGGCGCCGCCTGCTGCAGCGGGTAGAGCATCCCGTTCTCGGTGGCGACGACGAAGCTGCCCTCCGGATTGGCTTCGACGTGCTTCTGCATGCCCGAGGTGGAGAGCATGTGGACGCCCTCGGGCTCGATCTCGCCCGCGGCCACGTACTCCATCGCCTGCGTCGAGCAGCCGCACTCGGGATGGATCAGGAACTCGGCCTCGGGGTGTTCCGCGCGGGTGCGGGCGATGTCGTCGGGGCGGATCCCGGCGTGCACGTGGCACTCGCCGTCCCAGACGTGGAAGCGGCCGCGCCGCTCCTGGTCCTCGATCAGCCCGGTCTCGCGCTCGACGAACGCGCCCAGCCACATGTCGGGCCCGAAGAGGATCTCGGTATCCGGCCCGTGCTCGGCCCAGATGTGCTCGACCACCTTGACCGCGTTGGAGGAGGTGCAGCAGTAGTCGGTCTCGGCCTTCACCTCGGCCGAAGTATTCACGTACATCACCACCAGGGCGCCGGGGTATTCGGCCTTCCAGGCGCGCAGCTGGTCGGCGTCGATCGAGTCGGCGAGCGAACAGCCGGCGCCGAGGTCGGGGATCAGCACCTTCTTCTCGGGTGAGAGGATCGAGGCCGTCTCCGCCATGAAGTGAACGCCGCAGAAGGCAATGGCCTCGGCGTCGGTGGCCGCCGCCTGGCGCGAGAGCCCGAGCGAGTCGCCGAGGTAGTTGGCTACGTCCTGGACCTCGGGCAGCTGGTAGTTGTGGGCGAGGATGACGGCGTCGCGCTCGGCCGCGAGCGCGCGGACCTCGTCGCTGAGCTCGGCGATCTGCTCCGGCGAGAGCTCCGGTGCAAACGTAGGTTGGATCGTCGGGAGCTCCTGCATGAGCCCTCTCTTTCCTGATGTTCGCTGGTGGGGCACAAGCCCGAAACCAGTCGAATGAACGTAGGCAAAGTCTACTCGCTGGGAGGGGCCGGGTCCGATACCCCTCCTCACTCAACTTGCTCGGGTGAGGCGTCGGTGGCTATCGAGATCGTGGGTGACCGAGAAGTACAAGCCGTTCGGAGGGGTATCGGACCCGGCTCGCGTGGCCGAGGCGGCAGACTTGTCCTGTGCCCGAGTTGCCAGAGGTCGAGATCGTTGCGCGCAGGCTGAACGCCAGTCTGTCGGGAGCTGTGGTGGAGTCGGCGCTGGCGCCGGGGATGAACGTGATGAAGACGTTCGATCCGCCGCTGGAAGCGCTGGCCGGGCGTGAGCTGACGGGGGTGCGGCGGATCGGGAAGATGCCGGTGGTCGAGTTTGGGCATCTGGCGCTGCTGATCCACCTGATGTCGGCGGGGCGGCTGCGGGCGTTCGACAAGAGGGCCTCGGCCAAGGACCGCGCCTCACGGGTCCTCGTGCGGCTCGAGGACGGGCGTGAGCTGCGGCTGCGCGAGTTCGGGACCAGGCAGCGCGCCTGGGCGAAGCTGCTGGCGGCCGACGCGGTGGCCGCGGACGAGATGGTGAAGACGCTGGGCCCGGAAGCCTGGCCCCCTCCCCCGTTCGACGCCTTCGCGGCGGCGGTCGCCGTGCCCCGCCACCTGCACCCGCTGCTCCGCCACCAGAAAGACATCGCCGGCATCGGCCGCTCCTGGGTCGACGAGATCCTCTGGGAGGCCCGCCTCTCCCCCTTCAAGAAAGGGTCCGAGCTGAACGAGGAAGAGGTCGAGCGACTGCACGCGGCCCTACACGTGCTCGGCGACGCGATCGAGCACTACGAGGAGACGATCGGCGCCGAGGTTCCCGACAAGGTCCCGATGCCACTGCAGGTCCACCGGCGCGAGGGCGAGCCCTGCCCGCGCTGCGGCACCACGATCGAGGCCGTCTTCTTCTCCGAGCACCAGACGAACTACTGCCCCACTGAGCAAACCGGCGGCCGCGTGCTGAAGGACCGGCGGCTCTCCCGGCTGCTCAAGTAGCCGGTTCGAGCAGGAGGCTGAAGTCGAGCGTGGGAGCTGAGTGGGTGAGGGCGCCGACCGAGATGAAGTCGACGCCGGTCTCGGCGATGGCGCGAACGGTGGTCAGGTCGACCCCGCCGGAGGCCTCGAGGGTGGGCCCGTCGGCGCCGGCGTGCTCGTCGCGCAGCTTCACTGCTTCACGCAGGGTCTCGGGTTCCATGTTGTCGAGCAGCAGCCGCTCGGCCCCGACGCCGAGCGCGTAGGCGACCTCTTCGAGATCGCGGCACTCGATCTCGATCGGCAGCTCCGGCCTGGCCCGGCGCGCCGCGTAGACGGCCTTGGCGACGCCGCCGGCGAGGGCGATGTGGTTCTCCTTGACCAGGATCGCGTCGTAGAGCCCGATCCGATGGTTGACCCCGCCGCCGGCGGCGACCGCGGCCTTCTCCTGCCCCCGCAGCCCCGGCGTCGTCTTGCGAGTGTCGAGGATGCGGGCGCCGGTCCCCGCCACCGCCTCGACGAAACGCGCGGTGAGGGTGGCGATGCCGGAAAGGTGGCCGAGGAAGTTGAGTGCGGTGCGCTCGGCGGCGAGCAGCGCCGCCGCCGGACCGCTCGCCAGCAGGACCTCGGCGGGCACCTCCTCGCGCCACTGTCCCTCGACGACGAGCCTGTCCACGTGCTCGACCCCGCACTGGCGCAGCGCCTCCTCGACCGCGTCGAAGCCGAACACGACTCCCGGCTCTTTCTGTACGACCCGCGCCCGGGCGCGGGCCTCGGCCGGCACCGTCGCCTCGGTGGTGACGTCCCCGGGACCGAGGTCCTCGGCCAGCGCCCGGCGCACAACCTCGCTCAGCGACTCTTCAGGGTCAGGCATCACGCCAGCCTAGATCAAGGTCGAGCTGAGCCTTTTTACCCCCAGAGGGTAAAAAGGCTCAGCTCGACTGCGCTCGGCCTCACGTTTCTCGCCGCCGCCGCGTTTAATCCACGAGGTGAGCGAGCTGCCCCCGTTCCAGACCCTGATCGACGCGCACGCAGGCGAGGTGATGGCGGTTCTGCGTGGAGCCGTCGGCCGGGCCGACGCCGAGGACTGCTTCCAGGAGACGTTCCTCTCCGCCCTGCGGGCCTACCCGAAGCTGAAGGACGCGGGCAACCTGCGCGGCTGGCTGATCACGATCGCCCATCGCAAGGCGGTCGACCACCACCGCGCGCGGGGACGGCGCCCGCTGCCGGTGGCCGAAGTCACCGAGGTGGCCGTCATCGACCCGGAGCCGGGCGACGGCATCTGGACAGCCGTCGGCGCCCTGCCGCCGAAACAGCGGGCTGCGGTGACGCTGCGCTACGCGGGCGATCTGCCCCACGCCGAGATCGCCGCCGCGCTGGGCTGCTCGCCTGAGGCCGCCCGCCGCAGCCTGCATGAGGGAATCAAGAGACTGAGAAAGGAGCTGGCATGAAGGCATCGCTGAACCGCCTGGCCCAGCAGGCAAGCGAGGAAGGCCTGCTCGACGTCGCCTACGCGATCGCCGACTCGCCCTTCGGCCCGCTGCTGCTGGCGAGCACCCCGCGCGGGCTGGTCCGGGTCGGCCTCCCCAACCAGGACGCCGAGGAGCTCCTCGTCGACCTGGCGACGCGGGTCTCCCCGCGCGTGCTCGAGGCCCCCGCCCGGCTCGACGAGGCGCGGCGCGAGCTCGACCTCTACTTCGAGGGCAAGCTGACCGAGTTCGACCTGCCGCTCGACTGGCAGCTGAGCAAGGACTTCCGGCGCCGGGTGCTGCGGGCGATCGCCCGCATCCCCTACGGCCAGACTCGCAGCTACACCGAAATGGCGAAGCGCGCCGGCAACGAGCGCGCGATGCGGGCGGCGGGAACGGCCTGCGGCTCGAACCCGATCCCCCTCGTCGTTCCCTGCCACCGCGTGCTGCGGACCAGCGGCGCCCTCGGAGGCTATGGAGGCGGGCTGCCGATGAAGGAGGGGCTGCTGCGGCTCGAGGGGATCCTGGACAGCTGAGCCGCATGGCTAAAGGGTTTGCGGAGGGCGGTCGATCCAGGAGACCATGCGACGCAAGCCCATCGCCGCGTTTGGGGACGAAGCGCACGCCGCCAGGATCGCCTGGTGGGTGTCCTTCCTCGCCACCCTCGCGCTGATCGCGCTGCTCGGCTTCGCCAAGTCCGCCCAGGCGCTGACCGTCCCCGGCGACCCCGCCCTCCCGCCGGTTCTGGCAGCACCGGCCGACGAAGAGGAAAGCGAAGCGGCCGCCAGCGAAGGCGAAGAGATAGAAGCCGAAGAATGCGAAGAGGAAGAGGTGGGCGAATGCGAGGAGGAAAGCGGCATCGAAGCCCCGGCGGAGTGCCTGCTGAGCACCGTCGAACCGACGATCTTCGCCTCCGGCAACCGCAACAAGGTCCGGCTCCAGATCCGCTACACGACCACTTCCCCGACCGCCGTCGCGGTCGACTACGGCCTCCACGGCGCCAAGGGCTCGCTCTACCTCGGGGGTGAGAAGAGGCGCTTCGGCACGAAGGGCGTGCTGCGCCTCAACCACAGCCTGACCGAGGCCCAGATGGCGAAGGTGATGGCAGCGCGGGACTTCACGGTGCGGCTGCGAGTGCCAGCGGCACCGGGCTGGTGCCGGGCCTACTTCGACCGGCACCTCGACGTCAGGCGTGCGACCCCGCGCGGCCTGACCTGGCTGCAGTCCGAATAGCGAGAGCGGTCGCGGGCGACCGGGACCGGCTCACTCGACCGCGAGCGTCTCGCCGAGCCAGACGACGGCGTCGCGCAGGTGCGAGGGATCGATCTGGTGGCCGATCTCGGACTCGCGGTAGGTGACCTCGAGCCCGCCGGCCTCGAGCAGCTCCCGCGCGCGCTGGGCGAAGCCGACCTCGATGATCGGGTCGCGGCGGCCGTGGGCGATGAACGCCTGCGTCTCCTGCCGGTCGTCGAAGACGGGCTCCCAGCCCTCCACCACCGGCACGAAGCCACTGAAGGCGAGGATCCCCGCCACCGGCGGCCGCTCGGCGCCGAGCGCCATCGCGTAGCTCATCACCGCGCCCATCGAGAAGCCGCCGAGCACGGTCTGCTCGGCACCGACTCCGGTCTCTTCCCAGAGCCGGTCGTGGAACTCGGCCAGCGCTGCACGGGCGGCGTGGAAGCTGTCACGGTCCGGGTAGCCGACGCGAGGGACCAGGTACCAGTGGTAGCCGGGCGAGCCGGGCAGCTGCAGCGGCGCCCGCGGCGTCACCACCTGCAGCCGCCGCTCGGGGTCGAGCAGGTCGGCGAGGCCGAGCAGGTCGCGCTCCTCGGTGCCGCGGCCGTGGTGCAGCACCAGCAGGCCCTCCGGATCGCCGTCCGCGGAGCGTTCGAGCTGGGCCAGGTGCGTCAACCGCGGTGCGCTAATTGGAAACGTTCGTCGAGGCGGTCTTGTTCAGGTAGTCGCGCACGAAATCGTCGAGATCGCCGTCGAGGACCCGCTGCACGTCGCCCACCTCGTGCTCGGTGCGGTGGTCTTTGACCATCGTGTAGGGGTGCATCACGTAGCTGCGGATCTGCGATCCCCAGGCGACGTCCTTGACCTCGCCGCGGGCCTTCGCCAGCTCTTCGGCGCGTTTACGCTCCTCCAGCTCGAGCAGCTTCGAGCGCAGCAGCTGCATCGCCACCGCCTTGTTCTGCGTCTGCGAGCGCTCGTTCTGGCACTGGACGACGACGCCGGTGGGAAGGTGGGTGATCCGCACCGCCGAGTCGGTCTTGTTGACGTGCTGGCCGCCGGCACCGGAGGCGCGGTAGGTGTCGATCCGCAGGTCGGCGTCGTCGATCTCGACCTCGACGCCGGCGTCGACCAGCGGGCCGACGTCGACCTGGGCGAAGCTGGTGTGGCGGCGCGAGGAGGAGTCGAAGGGGGAGATGCGGACCAGCCGGTGGACGCCGCGCTCGGCCGCGAAGAGGCCGTAGGCGTTCTCGCCGCGGGCGACGAAGGTGGCCGACTTCAGCCCCGCCTCCTCCCCTGGCGAGGCCTCCTTCATCTCGACCTCGAAGCCCCGCCGTTCCGCCCAGCGCAGGTACATCCGCAGGAGGATCTCCGCCCAGTCCTGGGAGTCGGTCCCGCCGGCGCCGGCGTGGACGGTGACGACGGCGTCGCCGGCGTCGTACTCGCCGCTGAACAGCCGCGCCTCCTCGAGCTCGCCGAGCCGCCGCTCGGCCGAGGCCATCTGCGAGCCCAGCTCCGCCGCCATCTCCTCGTCCTCTGCCGCCATCTCGGCCAGGTCGGCGAGGTCGGCGACGTCGGCGGAGAGCTCGCGGAAGGTCTGCAGCCGGCGCTCGGCGCGGGCGTGCGCGGCGGAGGTGCGGGCGGCCGCCTCCTGGTCGTCCCAGAAGCCGGGCTTGCCCATCTCCGCCTCGAGGCGCTCTACCTCGGCTTCCAGCGCAGCCGGGTCAAAGGTAGTCCGAGAGCAGGGACAGCTGCTCGCGGACTGCGGCCAGGCGCGGGGCGATCGCTTCGGTCGGGGCGGCGTCGGCCATGGCCGAAGACTACCCGTGGAGGAAGCCGGCGTCGTGCAGCGCGGCGTCCCGGTCCTCGTAGGGGCGCCAGGAGCGAACGAGCCGCTCGTGCAGCTCGAAGTACCAAGCCATCGCTTCCTCCCCAGCCGGCTCGCCGCTCTCTTCCCAGTGCCAGCGGCGGACGATCAGCGCCACGGCCCGACCCCCGCCGCCCTCCGTCCCGTCCTCATACAGCTGCTCCAACTCAATCTCCTGCTGAACCCCACCGGGCGCCCGCGTCGCCCAAACCCGCGCCGCCTCCCGCCCCTTCCGCACCCCCCGACTCGCATGAATCTCCACCTCCGGATCCAACACCTCGACAAAGGCATCGAGGTCCCGCTCGTTAAAGGCCCGGATGAACTCTCGAACAGGGTCGTGGATCAAGAGGGGCATCCCGACAGGGGTGAAACGTCTTGTACTTTTTCGCCGCTGTGGCCCATGGCGTCAGCCAACGGGGATGTCGAAAAAGTTAAGTGGAACCCCTGTCGGGATGCCCCTCAGGCCCCATGACACTTCTTGAACTTTTTACCCGAGCCACACCAACACGGATCGTTGCGGCCAACTTTGTCGTGCTCATCCTTGACCACCGTCTCGACCACCTCGCCGTTGCCCCCGACCGCCTGCGCTGCGGCTGAGTCGACGGCCCCTGCCGCGCCGGCCCCGCCCGCGGCCGCGACCTGTTCCAGCGCCGAGGGCTGCCCGTCGAGGGTGCCGCCGGAATAGTCCAGCGCCGTCGGTTCGTTGCCGCCGGCGGCGGCACCGTTGACCTGGGAGGGATCGAGTTCGATTTCAGCGCGGAAGACGAGGCGGCTGAACTCGTCCCAGATCGAGTGCATCAACTCCTGGAACATCGAGTAGCCCTCGTTTTTGTAGGCGACGAGGGGGTCGATCTGCGCGAAGCCGCGGAGGTGGATGCCTTCGCGCAGGTAGTCCATGTCGAAGAGGTGTTCGCGCCAGCGGTTGTCGATCACCTGCAGCAGGATCGAGCGCTCCAGATAGCGCATCAGCTCCTCACCAAGCTGCTGCTCACGATCGTCGTAGGCGTTCATCGCATCGTCGTCGAGGGCGTCTTTGAGCTTGTCGCGGTCGACCGTCTCCGGCGCCAGTGACGCGACCTCGACGCCGACCGGCCAGATCTGGCGCAGCTGCGTCTCCAGCTCCCCCAGGTCCCATTCCTCCAGCAGCTCGCCCGACGTGTACTCGTCGACCAGGCGCTCGATCACGCCCTCGACCTCGTCGCGGGCGTTTTCGGAGATGTCACGACCTTCGAGGATCTCGCGCCGGTAGCGGTAGATGACGCGACGCTGCTCGTTCATCACGTCGTCGTACTCGAGCACGCGTTTGCGGATCAGGAAGTTCTGTTCCTCGACCTTCTTCTGGGCGTTCTCGACGGTTTTCGTCAGCATCTTCGCCTCGAGCGGAACTTCGGTGCCGTCCTCGTCGACCGGGCCCAGGCGATCGAGGATTTTGTAGATGCGGTCGCCGGCGAAGAGCCGGATCACCTCGTCTTCGGCCGAGAGGTAGAAGCGCGACTCGCCGGGGTCGCCCTGGCGGCCGGAGCGGCCGCGCAGCTGGTTGTCGATTCGCCGCGACTCGTGCCGCTCGGTGCCACAGATGAAGAGCCCGCCGAGCTCGCGGACTTCCTCGGCCTCGGCCTTGCACTGCGGTTCCAGCTCGACCGTCTTCGCCGCCAACGCCTCCTCGTAGCCCTCGCTCTCGTGCGTGATCCCCTGCTTCTTCAGCTCGTGGGTGGCGAGGTGCTCGGCGTCGCCGCCGAGCTTGATGTCGACGCCGCGACCGGCCATGTTGGTGGCGATCATCACCGCACCCTTGCGCCCCGCCTGGGCGATCAGCTCGCCCTCTCGTTCGGCGTGCTCGGGCTTGGCGTTCAGGACCGCGTGCTCGATTCCGTCCCGCTTCAGCGCCTCGGAGATCATCTCCGAGACCTCGACCGAGACGGTGCCGACGAGGATCGGCTGGCCTTTCTCGTGGCGGGTCACGATCTCGTCGAGAACCGCCTGCCACTTGCCGTCCTTGGTCTTGAAGATCTGGTCGTTGTGATCGGCCCGGACCATCGGCTGGTTGGTCGGGACCTCGACCACCGGAATCTTGTAGATCTTCATGAACTCGGTCGCCTCGGTCAGCGCCGTTCCGGTCATCCCCGAGAGCTTGTCGTAGAGACGGAAGTAGTTCTGCAGGGTGATCGTCGCCAGGGTCTGGTTCTCCTCGCGGATCGCCACCCCCTCCTTCGCCTCGACCGCCTGGTGCAGGCCCTCCGACCAGCGTCGCCCCTCGAGGATGCGGCCGGTGAACTCGTCGATGATCATCACCTCGCCGTCGATCACCGCGTAGTCCTTGTCTTTCCTGTAGAGGGACTCGGCCTTCAGCGCCTGGCTCAGGTGGTTGACGAGGGTGCCGTTTTCGCCGAGGTAGAGGTTGTCGACGCCGATGAACTGCTCGGCGTTCTTCACCCCGCGCTCGGTCGGGGCGACGGTCTTGTGTTTCTCGTCGTACTCGTAGTCGTAGTCGACGTCGGAGGTGTCCTTGGACTCGCCGAGCGATTTCAGTTTCTGTTTGGCGGGGACGCCCGTCAGCTGTTTCGCCAGGCGGGCGAAGGTGTAGTAGGTCTGCGTCGCCTGTTCGGGCTGGCCGGAGATGATCAGCGGCGTCCGCGCCTCGTCGATGAGGATGTTGTCGACCTCGTCCACGATCGCGAAGACGTGGTCGCGCTGGACGCAGTGTTCGAGGGAAGCGGACATGTTGTCGCGCAGGTAGTCGAAGCCGAACTCCGAGTTGGTCCCGTAGGTGACGTCGCCCGCGTATTTGCGCTGGCGGGCCGCGTGGTCATCGGAGTCCTGGACGGCGGAGACGCTGACCCCGAGCGCGTCGTAGATCGGTTTCATCCATTCCGAGTCGCGGCGGGCGAGGTAGTCGTTGACGGTGACGACGTGGACGCTGTCGCCGGCGAGCGTGTTGAGGAAGACCGGTAGCGTCGCGGTCAGGGTCTTGCCCTCGCCGGTGCGCATCTCGGCGATCGCGCCGTCGTGGAGGACCATGCCACCGATCAACTGCACGTCGTAGTGGCGCTGGCCGATCGTGCGGCGCGCGGCCTCACGGGTCAGGGCGAAGGCTTCAGGCAGCAGGGAGTCGAGCGAGGCGCCGTTGCGAGCGTGCTCGCGCAGGGAGTCGGCCTCCTCGCGCAGTTCCGAGTCGGCGAGTGCTTCCATCTCCGGCTCGAGGCGATTGATCGCCTCGGCGCGCTTCTGGTAGGCCCTGAACTTGCGCCCCTCCCCAGTCCGCAGCGCCTTGGTCACGAGGTCCATTGCGGGCATCGGTCAAGGGTAGCGGTGCGGGCCATGCGGGGGTCACCCGTCGGAGACCGTCCGTCTCAACGGGCGGCGCGGCCCGAGCCACGGTGCTCCCAAAGCCTCCGCCGGGGGACCCCCGCATGGCCCTTGCGCCAGCTGGGTAGGGAGCGTATGGTCGATGCGAAACCACAAGGAGGCGCTCATGCGGATTGAGATTCGGGGTCGGAACGTCGAGATGACGGATGACCTGCGTGAGATGGTGCGGAAGCGATTCCAGCGCCTTGGCCGGCAGGTTTCACCGCTCGCGACGCTGGAGGTCGTGCTGTCGGAGGAGCGCAACCCGCGGATCACCGACAGCCAGGTGGCCGAGGCCACCTTCTACCTCAAGGGCGTGACGCTGCGAGCGCACGAGGCCTCGCCGGAGATGACCCACTCGGTGCACGAACTGGCGGAGGACGTGCGCCGCCAGGTCAAGAAACATCGCGAGCTGCGGCGCAAGCGCAGCCGGACCCGGCGCCTGGTCGACCAGATGCGCGGCCGGCCGGCGGAGCTGCACCCTTAGAAAGCTAGGCTCACAGTCGCCGCGCAAACGTGACGGCGACAACGCGGGCGGCCCCGGCCGCCCGCAGAGCCTGCGCGCAGGCGGTCATCGTCGCCCCGGTCGTGAGCACGTCGTCGACCAGCAGGACGCTGCGCGGAGCCGGGCCGGCCGCCTCGATCCGCGGCGGCTGACCGAGCCGCTGCGATCGCCGCCGGCCGACCTGCCGCCGGCCGCCCCGGCGCCTGAGGCAAGGCTCGAGCGGCGAGTCGAGCCGCTCCGCCAGCGCCGCCGCCAGCTCACCGGCCGGGTCGAACCCGCGCCGCCGCAACCGCGTCGGGGCCGGCGGCACCGGCACGACCACACCGCTCAGCATGTGCGCCGGCGCCAGCCACTGGATCCGGTCCGCCATCAGGTCGGCGACCGGCAGCAGGCGGCGGAACTTCAAGCGCCGCGACGAGATCGCGCGCGATGCCCTCGTGCGGCGCCGAAGACCAGGCGCGGTCGAGCCCCGGCGGTCCCTTGCCCAGCAACGGCTCGGCCGCCGCCAACCTGCGCGCGCAGCGAGTGCAAACAACCGCCTCCGGCCGGCAGGGCCGACCACAGGCGGCACATAGAGGCGGCGCAACGGCGATGCTGATGGCCCGCAGGGTCTCCATGCACCGATCCTCGACGCGGCGAGCGCACGCGTGGCGCGCACTTCGTGCCTACTTAGGGGAGGGATCCGGTCATCCGGTGGGCGAATTCAGTCGCGCACCCTTTGGGTGCGGCTCCGGATGTTGCTGCGCCCCTATGGGGGCACGACCGATCGGTGGAAGCGGCCCGGCGGCCCTACGCCCCGGCGTTCGCCTCTCGCTTGGTGCTGCTCAGCGCGCGGAGCCCGAGCGGGTCGCTCGCGAGGGCGTCTTCTTCAGGCGCTTGCCGAGGGCCCGGCTCTGCGCTTCAGAGCGCTTCAGCGACTTCGCAAGGCCCGGCGACAATCCCGAGTCGCGGCCCGGAAGAGGTGGGCCCGGCTGTCTGATGATTTTTGCCATTGCGCGCAAGCTATAGCTCCAGTCGGTCGCTGCCTACGATGCCAGAACATCGGCGGCAGCGCTCGCCAGGAAGCGCTCGATTTCGGCCAGCAGCATCGGATCTTCGCTTCGGAGCTTCTCCAAGACGCTTTCCTTCAGGTCTTTGTCTGAGACCAGCGTGACCGCTCCGACCGGGAGGGTGCCGGGGTGCCTCCGCGGGAATTCAGTCGCGCGCCCTGACGGGCGCGGCTCCGGATGATGCTGCGGCCCTATGGGCCGCAGGAATCGGATTGCATTTCCGCGCGCTTCGCGCACATTCCCGCGGAGGCACCCCGGCACCCTCCCCCACGGAGTGTCGTCAGGAGCGCTTACCGACCGTGGCGCCGATGAGCACCGACCCCGCGGGGATCTCGGCCCCGGGCAACGCGATCACCTCGCGCAGGCGGCTGCCGCCACCGATGCGGGCGCCGTCGCCGATCACCGAGGGCCCGTCGATGCGGACGTCGTCGCCGATCTCACAGCCGGCGCCGAGCAGCACCGGGCCCGAGCAGCGGGCCCTCCTCGCCCACTGGGTCGCCGCTGCGGAAGCCCTCCACCAGCTCGCCCTCGCGCTCGACCTCGACCGCGCCGCTGAGCGCGTCGAGGGTGCTGGAGCGCAGCTCCTCGAGGTTGCCGATGTCGTTCCAGTAGGCGTCGATCTCGTGCGAGTAGAAGGGCACGTCGCCCTCCAGCAGGCGCGGGAACACGTCCATCGCCCAGTCGGCGAAGCCAGGCGGGTCGCCGGGGCCTGCGGCCTTGCTCGTGCCCGGCTCCGGGAAGAAGTCGAAGATCTCGGAGCGGAACATGTAGATGCCGCAGTTGGCGAGGTCGGAAAGGGCCTCGGAGGGGTCCGGCTTCTCCTGGAAGCCCTGGATGCGGCCGTCGGCAGCGGTGATCGCGACGCCGAACTGGCTGGTGTCCTCGACCCGCTTGGTCGCCAGCGTGGCGATCCCGTCGTGGGACTCGTGGAACTCGCGCATCGCCGCCAGGTCGATGTCGGTGAGGGCGTCGCCGGAGATGATCAGGAAGGAGTCGCCGAGGAAGCCGGCGACGTTGCGGACGCCGCCGGAGGTACCGAGAAGCTGCTCCTCGCGGCTGTAGGAGAGCTCGACCCCGAGGCGGCTGCCGTCGCCGAAGTGGGCTTCGATCAGGTCGGGGAACCAGTGCAGGTTGGCGATCGTCTCGGTGAAGCCGTGGCGGGCGAGGAGGCGGAGGATGTGCTCCATCACCGGCCGGTTCAGCACCGGCACCATCGGCTTCGGCATCTCGTAGGTGAGCGGGCGCAGGCGGGTGCCGAGCCCGGCGGCGAGGACCATCGCCCTCATGGGCGTCCCATCTCCCGCTTGAAGCTCTCGATCGCCTCGACCGGCAGCGGGTCGACGCCGCGCGCCCTGGCCAGCTCGAGCGAGACGAGGTCGCCGAGCATGACCGCCCAGAGCAGGCGGGCGACCCGGGTCTCGCCCGCGGTCTCGATCCGCACAGCAGGGGCGCCGCCGGCAGCGACCGCAGCGGCCGTCAGCTCGAAGCGGCGGCGCTCGCGCGGGTGCTGGTCGCGGTCCTCGAGGAAGACGGCCGCCAGGCGCGCCTCGGGCACCGACCAGCCGCAGAGCTCGTTGTGGTCGGCCTCGGGCAGCTCGGAGAAGAAGGCCGGGAGCTTGGCGTTCTCGTTGATCTGGGTCTTCCAGCGGCGCGCCACCGGCGCGCTCAGATCGGCCCCGTGGACGATCGGGAAGGCACCGTCGAGCTCAGCGGCGATCCCGGCGGCGCGGGCCTGCAGGGCCGCGGACTCGGTCTCGAGGAAGGCCGCGGCGGCGTCGATCTCGGTGTGGACGCGGGGCGCGGCCGCGGCCAGCGCGGCGACCTCGGTGGCGACGGCGAACATGTAGGCGACGGCCGCGCGAGGCTGGAAGATCCCCGGCAGGCCGACCACCGGCAGGCCGGCCGCGCGGGCTCCGTCGACCAGCGTCGCCGCCGGTGCTGGCGACGATGCGGCGGGCGCCGAGCGCCTCGGCCGCCGCGAAGCAGGCCAGCGTCTCCTCGGTGTTGCCCGAGTAGCTGGAGCAGAGCACGGTCCACTCCGGCGTCGCCCAGCTCGGCAGCTCGTAGCCGCGGACGGTGATCAGCGGCCGCGTCAGGCGATCGCCGATCGCGGCGGCGGCGAGGTCGCCGCCGATCGCCGAGCCGCCCATCCCGCAGATCATCACCCCGGCCGCGTCGGCGGGCTCGAGGCGCGCCGACTCGATCCGCCAGAGGGCGTCGCGAAGCTGGTCGGGGATGCCGAGGACGTCGTCGATCATGGTTTGGGTGGCTACCCGCCGGGGACTCTTTCATCCCGGGCGAGGATCGCGCCGTCAACCTCGGTGCCGGCATCGATCGCGACCCCGGGACCGAGGATCGAGCCGCTGACCCGGGCGCCGGCGCCGACGCTGCAGCGGTCGAGCAGGACCGAGTCGCGCACCTCGGCTCCCGCGGCTATGTGGCAACCCGGCGAGACGACCGCACGCGGCCCGACCGTGGCTCCCCTGTCGACCTCGGCCCCGGCGCCGACGAGCAGGCCCGGGGCCGTCGGGCGCACCCGCGTCTCCACCCTGCCCTCGAGGATGTCCCAGCTAGCCTGCAGGTAGCGCTCGGGCGTGCCGATGTCCATCCAGTAGCCGTCGAGGCGCAGGGCCCCGAGGCCCTCGCCGATCAGGCGCGGGAAGACCTCGCGCTCGATCGAGACCTCGCGCCCCGCCGGGATCAGATCCAGCACCGAACGCTCGAGAAAGTAGGCGCCGGCGTTGATCTCACCCGGGACGGACTCCCCCGTCTTCTCGACGAACCCGGTCACGGCGCCGTCGCCGTCGACGCTGACCAGGCCATAGGCGGCCGAGTCCTCGACCGGGTAGAGGGCAATCGTCGCCCGGGCCGCGCGCTCCCCGTGCGTCCGCATCAAGGCGGTCAGGTCAAGATCGGTGAGGACGTCGCCGTTCAGGGCCAGAAACTGGTCGTCCAGTCGCTCGCCGAGGGCGTCGGCGGCGAAACGGATCGCGCCGGCGGTGCCACGGCGCTCGGGCTCGGTCACGTAGGTGAGCCGCACCCCGGCGTGCTCGCCGTCGCCGAGCGCCTCGCGCAGTACGTCGGGCAGGAAACCGCAGGCCAACACCACCTCGCTCACCCCGTGCGCCGCCAGCCACTCGATCATGTAGGCGAGGAACGGCCGGTCGACCAGCGTCAGCGCCGGCTTCGGCACGTCGTTGGTCAGCGGCCGTAGCCGCGTTCCCTCACCACCGACTAGGACGATTGCCTGCATCGTCCCTATGCGTTTAGGACGGCGCCCCGATTTCCTGCTTCTTACCGATTCCCTCGTACTCGAAACCAGCGCCACGCAGCTTCTCCGGGTCGAGGAAGTTGCGGCCGTCGACGAGCAGCGCCCGTGACATCCGCGAGGCGGCCTCGTTCCAGTCGAGCTCGGCGAACTCGCCCCACTCGGTGACCAGCACCGCGGCGTCGGCGCCGTCGAGCGCCTCCATCGCCGAACCTGCCAGCTCGACCCCGCTGAGCAGCTCACCGGCGCGTTGGCTCGCCACCGGGTCGTGGGCGACCACCTCGGCGCCCTCACCCTGCAAGCGGGCCGCCAGAACCAGGCTCGAGGCCTCGCGCATGTCGTCGGTGTCGGGCTTGAAGGCGAGGCCCAGGAGCGCCACGCGCTTGCCGATCAGCGAGCCGAGGTGCGCCTGCAGCTTGCCGACCACGCGGCGCTTCTGCAGCTCGTTGACCTCGATCACCGCGGTCAGGAGCTGGAAGTGGTAGCCGGTGTTGCCGGCCAGCATCTTCAGGGCGCTGACGTCCTTGGGGAAGCAGGAGCCGCCGTAGCCGATCCCGGCTCGCAGGAACGAGGAGCCGATGCGCTCGTCCAGGCCCATCCCGCGGGCGACCTCGCCGACGTCGGCACCGACCTCCTCGCAGACGTTGGCGATCTCGTTGATGAAGGAGATCTTGGTCGCCAGGAAGGCGTTGGAGGCGAGCTTGATCATCTCGGCGCTGGCGACGTCGGTGCGCAGGATCTCGCCGCCGAGCGGCTCGTAGAGGGCGGCGACGGCAGCGGCGGCCTCCTCGTCGCCGGCGTCGGCGCCGATCACGACCCGGTCGGGGTTCATGAAGTCCGCCACCGCGGTCCCCTCCTTGAGGAACTCGGGGCAGGAGACGTAGGGCAGCGCGGGCCGGTCGCGGCGGATCGAGTCGCCGGTGCCGGCCGGGACCGTGCTCTTCATGATCAGCACGTGCTCGCTGTCGGCGGGCAGCTCCTCGATCACCGCCCGCACCCGGGATAGATCTGCGTCCCCGGAGTAGGTCGGGGGCGTGTCGACGCAGACGAAGAGCAGCCGGGCTCCCCCGAGCAGCTCGGACATCTCGGTGGTGAAGGTGAGCCGCTCGGCGTTGCGCCGCACCAGCTCGGCCAGCCCGGGCTCGTGGATCGTCAACTCGCCCCGCGCGAGCGCCTCCACCTTCTCCGGCAGGATGTCGCGGGCGATCACCGGGTGTCCCAACTCGGCGAAGCAGGCGGCGGTCACCAGCCCGACCCACCCGACTCCGATCACTCCGACCGGCTGACGCTGCTTGCTCATCCCTTCTTCCCGCCTTTCCTTGGTCTCTTCTTGGCGATGATCACGTCGGCGGACCTCGCCATCCCGACCATCTGGTCGTTGCTCAAGCTCTGTAACAGGTCATTCGAGACCCAGTAGCTGTTCTCGCCCCGGTGCCAGGAGATCCGTTTGATGCGGCCGCTGTCGGCGAAGATTTCGTACTCGCGCCCGTTGATCGTCTTCGTTTCGCTCGGGTTGCCGAGGATCGGGGGGTCCGCCCAGCCACGGATCCCCTGCACGCCGAAGTAGTGCGTGCCGTCGGACTTTTCCAGCACGACGACCATGCGGTAAGCCTCGTGACGGTCGCCGTCCTCGTCCTTGATCCCGTAGACGAACGGGTCGATGACCTTCTCGGAGGGGTCGCTTTCGACGTAGTAGGCCCCGGACGGGAGCCGCGTCGGGAAGTAGACCGGGAAGTGGCCGTTGACCCGGCGGGCGACGATCTCCGCCTCCGTCTCGCCCGCTTCGCGCGCCGGCACCAGTTCGTCGGAGCCCGGCGGCTTCGGCTTCACGATCGGCTCCTTCTTCGGCTTCTTCCTCTTACCCTTGCCCTTCTTCTTCGCCTTCTTCGCCGCGGCCCGGTCCTGTTCGTTTTCTTCCACGCCTTCCTGGTTGGCGGTCGCGCCCCCGCTGGCTTCGATGCCGAGGAACTGGCCGACCGCTTCGTTGATCGCTTCGGGCGATGCGTAGACGTAGCTCGGTCCCAGTTCGGCCGGGAAGTGAACCTCCTTGAGCGAGGCGTTGCGGGAGGCGAGGAAAAGCTTCAGCACCTGCAGCATCGTCTCTTTGTCGTTGATATCGGAGGTGGTGTATTTGGTGAAGATGTCGATCAGGCCACTCTGGTCGAAGACCAGGTCCTGGACCGAGATCCGCTGGCGGGCGGCGCTGATGAAGTCCTGCTGGCGAGCCGAGCGGACGATGTCGGTGTCGGTGTGGCGGTAGCGGACGTACTCGAGCGCTCGCTTGCCACAGAGCAGCTGGTAGCCCGGCTTGACGTTGATTTCGGCGTACTGTTCGGAGGCTCCCAGGCCTTCGTTGGAGTGGTAGTAGCGACGGTCGACATCGGTGTAGACGCAGCCGATCGCGTAGACGGCCTGGACGAAGCCGAGAAAGTCGACGTTGACGACGTGGTTGATCGGCAGCCCGGTCAGCTGCTTGACCGTCTGCAGGGTCAGCTTGGGCCCGCCGTAGGCGTAGGCTTCGTTGAACTTGCCGGTGCCGTAACCGGGGATTTCGACTTTGAGGTCGCGGGGGATCGAGAAGACCGCGATCGCGTTGCGGTCGGGGTCGAGGCGGATCAGCATCGTCGTGTCCGAGCGCCCGGGGTCTTCCTCTTCGTCGGCGCGCTTGTCGGAGCCGAGGATGAGGATGTTCTGCGCCTCGCCGCCTTCGACCGTGGAGAGGTAGCGCTTCAGCTTGTTGCTGTAGACGTTGTTGTGCGAAAGCGCCTTGGCGATGCTGTCGAGGTAGACGAGGACGCTGGTCGCAGTTGCAGCGGCCGAGACGGCGACGATCAGGACAGCCGCCAGGCTGAAGCGCAGCCAGTAGCGCTTCGGCTTCGGCGCGTCCTCGGGGTCACCGTCGGGGGGCGGCTTCTTCGGGGCCCAGCCCGAGCCCACCGGATCAGTCATCGAGCCGGCCCGGAATCGCCCGCAGGAACGAGTCGAGCGCCTGCCGGTAGGTCTCCAGCGAGGCGACCGAGACCCACTCGCCGGGACCGTGGTGGCCGGAGCCGACCGGGCCGAACTCGACCGCCGGCACCCCCACACGCAGGAAGGAGACCGCATCGGAGGCGCCGTCGCGACCGACGCTCATCGGCTCGCCGTCGTGGTGCGCTGCCGCCGAGGCCCGCAACCCGCGCACGAAGGGCGAATCGCGGTCGACCGTCGCCGGCGGCCGTGTGAACAGCGAGGCGGCCTCGCTCCCGGGCAGGCCGCGGACTTCCTCCAGGATGGCGGCGGGGTCCTGGTCGGGCAGGTAGCGGATGTCGACGTCGATCACGCATCGGTCGGGCACCTTGTTGAGCGCGTCGCCGCCCCAGATCCGGCCCAGGTTGATCGAAGGGCGGTCGAACAGCTCCGAGCTGTGCCGGGCAAACGGTAGCGACTCGATACTGCGAAAAACGTCGATCGCGTTGAGCACGGCGTTGTCGCCGAGCCAGGGCGTCGCCCCGTGCGCCGCAGTCCCCCCCACCTCGAGCCGCAGCGCCAGCACGCCCTTGGCCTCGATCCCGATGTGGAGGTCGGTCGGCTCGCCGGTGATCGCAAAGTCGCCGATGAAGCCGCTGTCGACGAGGTTGTCGGAGGCGCGCTCGGCCTCCTCCTCGGACTCCTCGTCGCCGACGATCCCGAGCCGCACCCGGACACCCTCCTGCTCGCGCATCCCGGCAAAGACGACCAGCATCGCCGCCAGCGCCCCCTTCATGTCGTAGGCCCCACGCCCGTACAACCGGTCCCCCTCGACCCGAGGCTCGAACTGCCCCGCCAACCCCGGCACCACGTCGAGGTGCCCGTGCAGGACGACGGTCGGCACGCCCTCCGGCCCGACTTCAGCCTTGATGACTGGAAGTCCCCGGACTTCGTCCCGCTCCGCTTCGATGCCACGCGCCTCCAGCCAACCCTGGACGAACCCGGCGGCCTCGGAAATCGACTCCTGATCGACGGTCTCGTACCCGATCAACTGCTCGGCAAGTGCCACCAGTTCGTCGCTCATGGTCGGAAGCCTCGCACCGCAGGGGATCGGGGGGTCCCCCGCGGGAATTCAGTCGCGCACCCTGCGGGTGCGGCTCCGGATGTTGCTGCCCGCCTATGGCGGGCAGGAATCAGATTGCATATCGCCGCCTGCGGCGACATTCCCGCGGGGGACCCCCCGATCCCCTGCCCCAAAGAGCTCTCGTCAGCTTGAAGCAGACAGGACGCTGCCTTGAGTCTCAAAGCTTCTGGCGATTGAAGCCGGAGCGTTTCTCGACTAGCGCTGCGGAGCGCGGGGAGCCGGGGTGCCCTCGCGGGAATGTGCGCGAAGCGCGCGAAATGCAATCTGATTCTTTGCGGCCCATAGGGCCGCACCATCATCCGGAGCTGCGCCCGAAGGGCGCGCGACTGAATTCCCGCGAGGGCACCCCGGCTCCCCGCGCTCATCCCTGCGCTATCGCAAGAAACGCCTCTGCCCGGTCCCGATCTTTCTGAGCCCTGGCGTAATCGGCGCTGTCCTTGTCGTGCTCCGAGCAGCGCTGCTCGGCATCCGCCAGCTGCTCCTTCAGAGCGCCGGCATCGAGGTCCTCGGGCGCGATCGCCTCCTCGACCAGGAGCCGGGCGCGGTTGCCGAACATCTGCAGCCAGCCGTGGGCCTGGGCGTAGCGCCTGGTCTCCGAGTCGGAGACGTGCAGCCGCAGCTCGGTCGGTCGCAGCGCCGCCAGCAGCGGCGCGTGGTTGGCGAGGATGCCGATTTCGCCGACCTCGGTGCGGGTCGAGACCTGCTGAACCTCGCCCTCGAAGACCTCCCCCTCCGGAGTCAGGACCTCGACGTCGAGTTTGTGGTCGGCGGCCATCGGAGCGTCCTAAGCGGCGGCGGCGGATTTGGCGTTCTCGGTGACCTGGTCGATCGAGCCCTGCATGTAGAAGGCGCCCTCGGAGAGGTCGTCGTGCTCGCCGTCGAGGATCTCGCGGAAGCCGCGGACCGTCTCGGCCACCGGCACGTACTCGCCGTTGCGGCCGGTGAACTGTTCGGCGACGAAGAACGGCTGCGAGAGGAAGCGCTCGATCTTGCGGGCGCGGGAGACCGTCTGGCGATCCTCGTCGGAGAGCTCGTCGATCCCGAGGATCGCGATGATGTCCTGCAGCTCCTTGTAGCGCTGCAACACCTGCTGGACGTCGGTCGCGGTGCGGTAGTGCTCCTCGCCGACGACGTCGGGCTTGAGGATCGTCGAGGTCGAGTCGAGCGGGTCGACCGCCGGGTAGATCCCTTTCTCCGAGATCGCGCGCGAGAGCGCGGTGGTCGCGTTGAGGTGGGCGAAGACCGAGGCCGGGGCCGGGTCGGTGTAGTCGTCGGCGGGGACGTAGACCGCCTGGATCGAGGTCACCGAGCCGCGATCGGTCGAGGTGATCCGCTCCTGCAGGCCGCCCATCTCGGTCTCCAGGGTCGGCTGGTAGCCGACCGCGGAGGGCATCCGGCCCAGCAGGGCCGAGACCTCGGAACCCGCCTGGACGAAGCGGAAGATGTTGTCGATGAACAGGAGCACGTCCTGTCCACCCTGCTCGCGGTAGTACTCGGCCATCGTCAGTCCCGAGAGGGCGACGCGCAGGCGCGCGCCCGGGGGCTCGTTCATCTGGCCGAAGACGAGCATCGTCTTCTCGAGCACGCCCGACTCTTTCATCTCGAGCCAGAGGTCGTTGCCCTCGCGCGAGCGCTCGCCGACGCCGACGAAGGCGGAGAGGCCCGAGTGCTCCTCGGCGATGTTGCGGATCAGCTCCTGGATCAGCACGGTCTTGCCTACGCCGGCGCCGCCGAACAGCCCGACCTTGCCGCCTTTGGCGTAGGGGGCGAGCAGGTCGATGACCTTGATCCCCGTCTCCAGCATCTCCTGGGTCGGAGTCAGGTCGGACGCCTTCGGGGCCGGACGATGGATCGGCCAACGCTCGACGTCCCCGATCTCCTCGCCGTTGTCGATCGGCTCGCCGAGCAGGTTGAAGATGCGGCCGAGGGTCTCGTCGCCGACCGGGACCGTGATCGGCCCGCCGGTGTCGGTGACGGCGGCACCGCGCTGGATGCCGTCGGTCGCGTCCATCGCGACCGCGCGCACGCGGTCGTCGCCGAGGTGCTGCTGCACCTCGCAGACGAGCTGCGCGGTTTCGCCGTCGCCGTCGCCACTGGTCTCGATCGTGACCGCCGAGTAGATCTCCGGCAGCTGGTCGGGGAAGACGGCGTCGATGACCACTCCGGTCACCTGCTCGACTCGACCTACATTCGTTGCGTTGGTTCCGTTCTCAGCCATTGGTTCCTTTTCTCGTCTGCAAGCTGTGTCGTCGCCTAACCAAGAGCCTCGGCCCCGGCGACGACCTCCAAGATCTGCTGCGTGATCTCCGACTGACGCACCCGGTTCATTTCGAGCGTCAGATCGTCCATGATCGTTTCCGCGTTCTCAGCGGCGTTGCGCATCGCGGTCATCCGCGCCCCCAACTCGGAGGCGGCGGACTCGAGCAGGGCGCGGTAGACGGAGATCGTCACGTACTCCGGAATCAGGCGGGCGAGGAGATCCTCTGGCTCGGGCTCGAATTCCCACTGCGAGCGGCTCTGGCCGCCCTCGGTCCCGGTCTCCTCCTCGGCGTCGGACTCCTGTTCGGCGCCCTCGCCGGTCACCTCCGCCTGCTGCAGGGGCAGCAGGGTCTGCCGCCAGACGTGCTGGGTCAGCGGCGAGACGAAGCGGTTGTAGATGAGTTCGACCCGGTCGAGGTCCTCCTCGACGTAGCGGGCGGTCATCTCCTCGCCGATCTCGCGGGCGTTGGCGAAGGCGGGACGGTCGGTGAAGCCGATGTAGGAGCCGGTGATCTCCTGCTTGCGGAAGGTCAGCGCGGAGACGCCCTTGCGGCCGACCACGGCGAAGGAGGGCTCGGCGCCCTCGCCGCGCACCCTGGCCGCCGTTCGCATCCCCTCGCGGATGATGTTCGAGTTGAAGGCGCCGGCAAGGCCGCGGTCGCCGGTGACGAGGACGATCCCGACCCGCTTCACGTCCTCCCGCTCGATCATCACCGGGACCCGGGGGATGCCGCCGGCACGCTCAGAGGCCTGGCGGGTCAGCTTGCGCATCCCCTCCGCATAGGGCCGCAGGTGGTCGATCCGCTGTTCTGCGCGGCGCAGCCGCGCCGCCGCGACCATCTCCATCGCCCGCGTGATCTTGTTGATGTTCTTGATCGACGCGATGCGATTTTTGACTTCCTTCTGGTTGGCCATGATCGGTGGGGTCTAGGGACGGTTTGCGCTTGTGAGGCCCCCGATGAGGGGTGCCTGCGGGCGGGGCAAACTGGCTCCGTTCTCGGCACCCCTCATCGGGGGCCACTCGAACGAGATCGTCAGACCGAGACCTCCTCGGATGCGGTGCGAGAAGGAGCCTGGCGCTCCTCAGCTGATTTCACTCGGTCGGATTCGCCGGCCTCGAGCGGGTCGCCGTGCTCGTCGAAGTCAGGGCCGAAATCGTCGACGAAGTCGGCGATCGCCACGCCCAGCTCTTTCTCGTCTGCCTCCTCGAGCTTGCCGCTCTCTTCGATCCGCTTCAGCAGCTCCGCCTTCTCCGCGTGCAGGCGAACCCGCAGGTCGGCGAGGAACTCGCCGACGCGCTCGACCTTGATCCGGTCGAGGTAGCCGCCGGTGCCCGAGTAGATCGAGGCGACCTGGTCACCGACGCTGAGCGGTTCGCGCTCTTTCTGTTTCAGCAGCTCGACCAGCCGTTCGCCGCGGGTCAGCGCTTTCTGCGTCTCCGCGTCGAGCTCGGAGCCGAACTGGGCGAAGGCCTCGAGGTCGCGGTACTGGGAGAGGTCGAGGCGCAGTTTTCCGGCGACCTTCTTCATCGCCTTGGTCTGCGCGTTGCCGCCCACCCGGGAAACCGAGATGCCGACGTTGATCGCCGGCCGCACACCGGAGAAGAAGAGGTCGGACTCGAGGAAGATCTGACCGTCGGTGATCGAGATCACGTTGGTCGGGATGTAGGCGGAGACGTCGGAGGCCTGGGTCTCGATGATCGGCAGCGCCGTCAGCGAGCCGCCGCCGAGCTCGTCGTTCAGCTTCACCGCCCGCTCCAGCAGGCGCGAGTGCAGGTAGAAGACGTCGCCGGGGTAGGCCTCGCGACCGGGCGGGCGCCGCAGCAGCAGCGACATCTGCCGGTAGGCGGCCGCGTGTTTGGTCAGGTCGTCGTAGACGCAGAGGGCGGCTTTGCCGTTGTAGAGGAAGTGCTCGCCCATCGCGCAGCCGGCGTAGGGGGCGATGTACTTGATCGGGGCGGCCTCGTCGGCCGGGGCGGCGACGATGATCGTGTTCTCCATCGCCCCGTTCTCCTCCAGCGTCTCTTTCAGCTGAACCACGGTGGACATCCGCTGCCCGATCGCGACGTAGATGCAGATCAGGTCCTTGTCCTTGTTGTTGATGATCGTGTCGATCGCGATCGCCGTCTTGCCGGTCTGACGGTCGCCGATGATCAGCTCGCGCTGGCCGCGGCCGATCGGGATCATCCCGTCGATCGACATCAGGCCGGTCTGGACCGGTTCCTCGACCGGCTGGCGCTCGACGACCCCCGGCGCTTTGAACTCGGCCGGACGGGTCTCGGTGGTGGCGACCTCGCCGCGGTTGTCGAGCGGGCGGCCGAGCGGATCGACCATGCGCCCGAGCAGCTCCTCGCCGACCGGAATCTCCAGCAGGTGGCCGGTGCGCTTGACCGTGTCGCCCTCGACGATCTTGTCCCACTCGCCGAACAGCACGGCGCCGACGTTGTCGGCCTCGAGGTTCAGCGCCAGCCCGGTGACGCCGTGCGGCAGCTCGAGCATCTCCAGCGCCATCACGTTGTCGAGGCCATGGATGCGGGCGATCCCGTCCGCCACCGAGAGGACGGTGCCCACCTCGGTGAGGTCGGCGGAGTCGGTCTCCAACCCCTCGATCCGCTCCCGCAGAATGCTTGCGATCTCGTCCGGCTTGATCTCCATCGGGTGCTCAGCTCCTCCTTACGCCGCGCTCGCGACGGTCTTTCGAAGTTTCTCCAGGCGACTGCGGATACTCGCGTCGAGGACCATGTTGCCGACCTGCAGGACGATGCCGCCGAGGATCCCGTCATCGACGCGGCTCGACAGCTCGACCTGCTCGCCGGTCTGGCGTTCGACCTCTTCGCCGATCCGCTTGACGACGGCTTCGTCGAGGTCGACGGCACTGACCACGGTGACGTCGAGGCGGCGGTTCTCCTTCTTCCAGAGCTCGTCGAACTCACGCCGGATGCGGAAGATTTCCGGCATCCGGTGCTTCTCGACCAGCAGCTCGAGGAAATTCATCAGCTCCGGCTCGGCGCCGGAGATCGCCCGCTCCAGGCCCTCCCGCTTGTCGGCGGAAGAGAGGTAGGGGCTGAAGAGGAAGACCTGCAGCTCCTGATTTCGGTCGACCGCGTCGGCGAACTGGCTCAGCTGCGACTGCAGCGAGTCGAGCTTGCCTCTGTCCTTGCCGGCCTCGAACAGAGCGTCGGCATATACGTGGGCGGCCTCAGGCATCTAGTTTTTCTCCGCCCCCGAGAGCGAGGAGAAGTCAACCTCGGCGAGGGCCTCCTCGACGAGCCGCTTCTGGTCCTCGCCGGAGAGGCTCTTGCGGGTGACCTTCTCGGTCGCCAGCACGGTCAGGTCGGCGACCTCCTGGCGGATCTGCTCCAGCGAGCGCCGGGTCTCGGCTTCGATGTCCCGCTTCGCCTGGGCGACCAGCTCTTCGCGTTTCTCCTTGCCGGCCACAGTCGCCTCGGCCTCGGCGGTCTCAGCGGCTTTGCGGGCGCGGGCCATGATGTCATCAGCCTGCTCGCGCGCCTCGGCGAGCCGGCCGCGGTACTCGGCCAGGAGCTCGTCGGATTCGCGCCGCTGGCGCTCGGCGGCGTCAATCGACTCGGCGATCGTCTTTGCCCGTTTATCCAGCGCCTCCTGGATTTTCGGGAACGCGAACTTGCTCAGGACCCACATCGTGAACAGGAAGAGGACGAGGGTCCAGATCATCAGACCCAGACCGGGCGAGACGAGGAAGCTGCCACCGCCTTCCTCGTGCGCCGCCTCTGCTGCCAGCGGGATCGCGGCTATGTAGCCGAGCAGCTCCATTAGATGACCGACGCCATGGCCGCGTGCGCCTGGGGGCGCGGCTGGCCAAGCAGATCGAGGACGCAGGGCGCAGCCTTTGCTGGAGGCAAAGGCAAGTCCGAGGACGAAGAGATGCGAAGCGCCAGATGCGTCATCCAGGTGTGCGAGGTCGTGGTGTTGGTCATCTACCTAGAGGAAGAAGGCGATCAGGCCGAAGATGAACGTGTAGAAGGCCACGGCCTCGGTCAGGGCGAAGCCGAGCCAGCGGATGCTCTGGAGCTCGTCTTTCATCTCCGGCTGGCGGGCAACCGACTCGATCTCCTTGCCGAAGATGATGCCGATGCCGATACCGGCGCCGATCGAACCGAGGCCGGCGCCGACGCCCAGGGCGATCGCCTTACCGGCGGCTTCGATGCCTTCGTCGGAGATAGCCGCGACGACAGGGGACAGGTCCATTGGAACAGTGCTCCTTTTCTAGTGACTGGCGGAGGTGGCTCCGCCGAGGTAGATGGCAGTAAGGG
The DNA here is from genome assembly GCA_963720455.1 of uncultured Thermoleophilia bacterium. Lineage (GTDB taxonomy): Bacteria > Actinomycetota > Thermoleophilia > Solirubrobacterales > 70-9 > VAYN01. The sequence goes on from OY970392.1 coordinate 1,540,109, forward strand.
TGGAGAAGATAAATGCCTGCAGGGTGGCGATAAGGCCGACCTCGAGGATGAAGAAGAAGAAGGCGAGCGGGAAGGTGAGCGCTCCGAGCGCGGCGATCCCGAGCAGCACCGCCAGCCCGCCGCCCATGAAGAGCAACAGCAGGTGGCCGGCGAGGATGTTGGCGAAGAGCCGGACGGAGAGCGAGATCAGGCGGGCAAAATGCGAGACCGCCTCGATCACGAAGATGAAGGCCTTGGCGGCCGGGTTCATGTCCTCCAGGCCGGGGGGCAGCCAGCTCGCCAGGTACTTGACGAGGCCCTTGTCGCGCACGCCCTCGACGTGGTAGGAGATCCAGACGACGAGGGTGAGGACGAGCGGGATCGAGAGGTTGGCCGTCGCCGCGTAGATCGCGAAGGACGGGATCTCAACCCCGAAGATGTCGACGGCGTGCTCGGTGTTGGTCGGCAGCGGCAGGAAGCCGATCATGTTGGAGAACCAGATCCAGAAGAAGAGCGCAGCCAGGAAGGGGAACCATTTGCGGGCCATCTTGGTGTCGAGGTTGCCACCGGCGATCGTGTTCTTGGTCATGTCGTAGGCGACCTCGATCGCGGTCTGGACCCGGTTCGGCTTCTGCTGCATCCGCTTCGAGATCCACAGCATCGTCCCGATCGTCAGGGCGCTGGCCAGCAGCAGGTAGAGGACGGCCTTGTTGATCGAGAAGTCGATGCCGCCGAGTTCGAGCGTGATCCACGGTTCGAGTTTGAACTCGTTCTGGGGCTGGAACTCTTCGTTTTTGCCACCGCTGTCGAAGATCAGCAGCAGCAGGATCGCGATCGCGAAGTAGGCGCCGAGGCCGATGAAGACTTTGGCCTTGGTGCTGAGCCCGCCCGACTTGGCGGCGCTCTCCGGCGCCTCGGACACGGCCTGATCGGCGCTCACGCCGCCCCCTGTCCCTCGGGCTCGCCGAACAGGTGCGAAAGCCCCTGGGCGGCGAAGGAGACCGTGAAGAGGACGGCGAGGAGGACGGCGGCCGCGAGGCCCGCCTCGCGTTCGGCGAGGCCGACGAGGAGCACGGCGGTGGCCATCAGCCAGACGCGGCCGAGCGTCGTCATCGCGGCGATCCCCATCGCTTTCTGGCGGTTTCCGGCCGCGAGCTCCCCCTTCACCCGCTTCGCGGTGACCATCTGGACACCGCGCTGAGCCAGCCAGACGGCGGCGGCTACGGCGAAGCCGAGCATCGACAGACCGGCCACCAGGAAGACGGCGAGAGCGGCGGCCAGCACTAGTAGGTCGACGTATTTAGGAGGGGTCATAAAGACAGAAAGGCGCCCGGCTCGGGCGGAGCGGGCGGACTGGCGACTATATCCAAAAGGGCCCGGGAATGGCTTTCTGAAGCCACTTCGTGAGGGTTGACACTACCCTCCGGGGGACGCTGGATCGACCGCCTCGAACTCGCCCGTCTCGGGGTCGACGGCCGGGAAGCTGCCGGTCTCGAGCTCCTGCGCGACCGCCTCGTCGACCTCCTGGGCGGCCGGGGCGGCGCGACCGGCGCGGCGGCGGACCCCGATCAACTGGCGCAGCCGCATCTGGCGCAGGGTGAGGATCTCCAGCACCGAGACCAGATAGACGCTGGCGGCGAGCGCGAGCAGGCCGAAGACGACCATCACCGCGGTCCAGAGCGGATCGAAGCTGCCGTGGTCATCGCTGTAGGGGACGAAGCGGAGCGCCAGCGCCAGCGCCGCCATTACCAGGGTCCAGCCGTAGAGGTAGAGCAGGGTGCGGCGCTGCGAGAAGCCGATGTTGGCCATGCGGTGGTGAAAGTGCCAGCGGTCGGCTTTGTAGATCGGGCGCCGGTACTTGAGCCGCTTGGCGACGACGAAGCCGGTGTCGAGAATCGGCACCGCGAGGATGATCAGCGGTAGGAAGAGGGCGACGACGGCGTTCGTCTTCAGCGCTCCCTGCACGGCGACGGCACCGAGCAGGTACCCGAGCAGGTTCGAGCCGGTGTCGCCCATGAAGGTCGTGGCCGGCGGGAAGCCGTGGCGGAGGAAACCGAGCGAGGCGCCCGCGGTCAGCGCCGCGAGGACGCCGGCGGCGGTACGGTCGAGCGAGAGGGCGATGATCGCCAGCGTCAGGGCCGAGATCACGCAGACGCCGGCCGCCAGCCCGTCGACGCCGTCGATCAGGTTGATCACGTTGATCACGGCGACGATGCCGATCACGGTGCCGACGTCGCCGAGGTGGACCACCCCGCCCCACGGCAGCGTCAGCAGATCGACGGTGCCGGGGGTGAGCCGGCCGAAGAACGGGAAGGTGAAGTTGTCGACCGTGACCCCGGCCGAGACCGGGATGATCACCGCCGCGGTCTGACCGAGCAGCTTCAGCGCCGGGTTGAGGTCGAAGACGTCGTCGGCGATGCCGACCAGCGAGATCGCGATCGCGCCGAGCAGGATCGCCCGGCTCTCGCCGTCCCAGGGTAGCCAGATCAGACCCGCAACCAGAACCCCGGCGAGGATCGCGAGGCCACCCAGCTTCGGCATCGGCGCCGTGTGCAGGGAGCGCTCGTTCGGCTCGTCGATGGCGCCGACACGGATCGCGAGGCGGATCGTCAACGGGGTGAGAAGCAGCGCCAGCGCGCCCGCGAAGAGGAAGGCGAAAAGCGCGTCCAGCGAGTTCGGCGTCTGCTCCATTCGGCTCCGGGCCCTGCGACGATCAGCCTAGGGGACGCTAGACCGCGTAGCGGTCGAACCAGAGCGTGAAGGCCATCAGGCCCCAGAGCTGGCGACTCAGGTCTTCCTTCCCCGAGCAATGGCGGTCGAGCAGCGGCGTCACCGTGTCGGGGTCGAGGCAGCCTTGGCGCGCCAGCGTCGCCGCCGAGAGGGTCTCGCGCGCGAACGGCTCCAGCGGGCCGCGCAGCCAGGCGGCGAGCGGGATCGAGAAGCCCTGCTTGCGGCCGCGCACGACCTCGCGCGGCAGCAGCGGCGCCAGGGCGCGGCGCAGCAGCCGCTTCTTGGCGAGACCGCGTACCTTCAGCGGCGTCGGCAGCGCCAGCGCGAACTCGGCCACGCGCCGGTCGAGGAAGGGAACGCGCAGCTCCAGCGAGTGGGCCATGCTGAGGCGGTCGGTCTTGACCAGCAGATCGTCGACCAGATAGAGGCCGAGGTCGACGTCCTGCATCCGCGCCAGCGGCTCTGCCTCGCCGGTTTCCGCGTAGCGCTCGCGATAGAGGTCGATCGGGTCCCAACCGCCCTCGCCCTCGCCCAGCAGCGCCCGCCGCCGCTGCGCCGAGAAGATCTCCTTCCAGCCGAGATGGCGATGGAGCGGATCCGGGTCGGAGGCGGCGCGGGCGAAGCGCTTGGCTTTGTAGTCGAAGCCGACCCGGCGGTCGGAGCTCGGCAGCGCCTCGATCAGCGGCGAGGCGAGGGCCGCCAGGCGACCGACCCGCGGTGCCAGCAGGTCGGCGACGTAGGTGTAGTAGCCGCCGAAGAGCTCATCGCCGCCCTCGCCGGAGAGCGCCACCTTGACCTCGCCGGCGGCGAGCTCGGAGACGAGGTAGGTGGGCAGCGCCGAGGAGTCGCCGAAGGGCTCGTCGAAGGACTCGACCAGCTTCGGGAGGAGGTCGACGGCGTCGGGGCGCAGGATCAGCTCGTGGTGGTCGGTGCCAAAGCGCTCGGCGACCAGCCGCGCCCGCGAGAGCTCGTCGAAGCCGCTCTCCTCGAAGCCGATCGAGAAGGTCTTGACGGGGTCGGCCGACTCGGCGGCGGCCAGCGCCGTGATCCCGCCCGAGTCGACGCCGCCGGAGAGCAGGACGCCGACCGGCACGTCGGCGACGAGGTGGGCGCGGATCGAGTCCCGCAAGACCCTGCGCAGCTCCTCCTCGAGCTCGGCGGCCGACTCCCGGCGCACCTTCTCGACGTCCACTGGACGCGGGCGCGCGTACCGGGTCTGCGCGATCTCCCCGCCCCGCCAGGTAAGCAGGAAGCCCGGCGCCAGCTTGCGGGCCTCGGCGAAGATCGTCAGCGGCGCCGGGATCGAGTTGAAGGCGAGGTAGGCCGACATCGCCCGCGGATCGATCGCGCGCGAGAAGCCGGGCTGCTCCAGCATCGCCTTCAGCTCCGAGGCGAAGGAGAGGTCACCGTCGGCGAGCCGGTAGTAGAGCGGCTTGATCCCAAAACGGTCCCGGGCCAGCAGCAGCCGCTGCTCGCGCTCGTCCCAGAGCGCCAGGGCGAACATCCCCCGCAGGCGCTCGACGAACGAGTCCCCGTGCTCCTCGTAGAGGTGAACCAGAACCTCGGTGTCGCAAGCGGTCGCGAAGCGGTGGCCCCGGCCCTCGAGCTCGCGCTTCAGCTCACGGTAGTTATAGATCTCGCCGTTCTGGACGACGACGACGCTGCCGTCCTCGTTGGCGATCGGCTGGTGCCCGTGGTCGAGGTCGATGATCGAGAGACGGCGCGCCGCCAGCGCCACCGGGCCGCGGTGGAAGAGCCCCTCGTCGTCGGGCCCGCGGTGGGTGAGGGTGGCGCTCATCCTCTCCACGGCGTGGAGGTCCGGCGCCCCCTTGGAGCTGGCGATTCCGCAGATGCCGCACATGAAGCGGGCAGTCTCGCAGCAGCCTGTCCTGGTGGAGGAGCCGGGGTGTCCTCTACCTTCGCTGGGATTTTCGCCTGGACAGCTGGAGGCCATCCGAGGTCGAACTCTCGGGCGAAAATCTAACGCCGCTCGTACGAGGACACCCCGACTCCTCCATCCGAAACGCCGCTGACTCACGCAGCTGAGATGCGACCTCCAAAGATCCGCTGGAGCTAGGAACCGCACGGAGCTCCGTTCAGCTTCCCGAGCTACAGCTCCTCATGATCCGCGGCTCCCGTGCCGCGGCAATCAGCTCCCCAGCTGCCCTCGGTCCCTCATGGGAGGGTGGGGTGTCCCTCGTACGAGCGGCGTTAGCTTTTCGCCCAACAGGCGTCCTAGACCTGCACCCGGCTGCCCAGGCGAAAAGCCCAGCGAAGGTAGAGGGACACCCGACCCTCCCCCAGCGCCCGAGGTCAGCAACTCAGCGCTGCGCGTTGCGAGGTGCGGCCGGACCGCGGCCGAGCACCTTGGAGACGGTCGCCAGCAGCACGCTGAAGTAGAGCCCGACCGAGCGGTCGGCGATGTACTCCATGTCGTGGGCGAGCTTGTTGGCCCACGACTCCTCGCGGGTGACCCGGGTCTGGGCGAAGCCGGTGACGCCGGGGCGGACGACCAGGCGCTGCCAGTACTGGGGGATCTCCCGGCACAGCTCGGCGAAGAAGGAGGGGCGGATCGGGCGCGGGCCGACGATCGCCATGTCGCCGCGGAGGACGTTCCAGAGCTGCGGCACCTCGTCGAGGTGGGTGCTGCGGAGGACGCCGCCGACCCGCGTCCGCTCTTCCTCGGTGCGGCGCGAGAGCTCCTCCCCGTAATAGGGGCCGAGCCGCTCTTCGGCGTCCGGCTTCAGGGTCCGGAACTTGTACATCCAGAACAGCTCGCCGGCGCGGCCGACGCGGGCGCCGCGGTAGAGCACGGGCCGGCCGGAGTCGAGCGCGATCGCCGCCGCGACCAGGGCCAGCAGCGGCGAGAGCACCAGCAGCACCGAGGCGGAGATGAGGACGTCCAGCCCCCTCAGCACGGCGTCGACCGGGCGGCGCTCGCTCTCGGCGGCGGGCGCGATCAGCTCCTCGAAGCCGGTCTCGGCCTCGAGCTCTTCTAGGAGGGCGTCACTGGGTTGGGCTCGCCGCGCAATGAGGCCCCGACGGTACCGAGAATGGTCTCGACGAGAGCGGTGGGGTCGCGCTTGATCGGCGCAGCTTCCGCGGTCCTCTTCTCCAGCTGCAGCGCGCGCGGATCGGTCAGCGGCCGCAGCCGCCCGGAGCGGATCAGCGCTTCGTCGACGCCTCCGAGCCGCCCTCCGTAGGTGGTGTAGACGGGGGTGCCCAGGGCGGCGGCCTCGCGGTTCATCGTGCCGCCGGCCGAGAGCACGAGGTCGGCGAGCGCGACCAGGCTCTGCGCCTCGACCGCGCCCTCCGGAACGATCAGCGAGGGCAGCTGCAGGCCGGTGATGAACTCGCGCTGGGCCTGGGTGCGCGGCAGCACGACGGCGTGCACGTCGCGGTCCCGGCCGAGCCGCTCGAGCACCTTCGGGAACAGCGGGTTCGACTTGCGGTGATAGAGGGAGACGTCGGGCGGCGGGCGGACGATCACGACCACCCGCTCGGTCTCGACCCCGAGCCGCGGCAGCGCCTCGGGGTCCGGCTCGAAGTCGTACAGGTAGTACTCCTCCTTCAGACCGGGATAGGGGAAGAGCTTCTCGGGCGTGACGCCGAACCGGCGCAGGCGCTCGGCCGGGACCGAGTCCGGGAACATCACCCGCCTGGCGAGCCGGCAGCCGATCCGGTGCTGGGTGACCGCGTACTCGTAGTCGTGCATGTTGGCCTCGGGGACGCCGAGGGTGCGGGCGGCGATCGCGAGGTCGTTGGAGCCATGGGCGAGCGCGAGGTCGAAGGAGCGGCCGCGCCCGAATCGCAACATCCCCGCCGTGCGCGAACCGAGCCGGTAGGCCTTCTGAAATCGCGAGGCGCCGCCGTGGCGGCCGATCGGCGTGTGCGGGAGCCCATGCAGATCGAGCAGGGCCTGGGTCTGGGCGTAGTCGCGCGAGGTCACCTCGACCGTGTGCTCCTGCCGCTGCAGGCGCTCGATGATCGGGCGCAGCACCAGCACATGCGCCGGCGCGCTCATGTCGACCCAGATCTTCAAGCGTTCAGACGGAAGCCGGCGTCAGCTGCGGGTAGAGCGGGAAACGATCCATCAGCGCGCCGGTGCGATCGGAGAGTGCCGCTTTCTCGGACTCGAAGTCGGCACCGAGCGCAGCCGCGATGACGGCGGCGATCTCGCCCATCTCCTCCTCGCCCAATCCGCGCGTGGTCAGCGCCGGCGTGCCGATCCGCAGTCCGGAGGGGTTCATCGGCGGCCGCGGGTCGAAGGGGATCGCGTTGCGGTTGACGGTGATCCCGACCTCCTCCAGCCGGTCCTCGGCGGTCTGGCCATCGAGCCCGGTCGGGGTCAGGTCGACGAGGACCAGGTGCACGTCGGTGCCGCCGGTCAGGACCGGGATCCCGTCCGCTTCCAGCCCGGCCGCGAAGGCCTTGGCGTTGGCGATCGTCTGCCGCTGCCGCTGCCGGAACTGCTCGCCGGCGGCGATGTGGAGGGCTACCGCCTTGGCGGCGATCGTGTGCATCAGCGGCCCGCCCTGCTGGCCGGGGAAGACCGCCTTGTCGATCGCCGTCGAGTACTCCTCGCGGCAGAGGATCATGCCGCTGCGCGGTCCGCAGAGGGTCTTGTGAATGGTGGTGGTGATGACGTCGGCGTGCTCGACCGGATTCGGGTGCTCGCCGGCGGCGACGAGGCCGGCGAAGTGGGCCATGTCGACCATCAGCTTGGCGCCGACCGAGTCGGCGATCTCACGGAAGGCGGCGAAATCGAGCCAGCGCGGGTAGGCGGACCAGCCGGCGACGATCAGAGCGGGCCTGTGCTCCTGCGCCAACCGCGCGACCTCGTCCATGTCGACCAGCAGGTCCTCGCGGCGGACGTGGTAGGCAACCGGGTGGTAGAGCTTGCCGGAGACGTTGATCTTCATCCCATGGCTGAGATGGCCACCGTGGTCGAGCGCCATCCCGAGGAAGGTGTCGCCCGGTTCGAGCAGTGCCATGTAGGCGGCGTTGTTGGCCTGGGCCCCGGCGTGAGCCTGGACGTTTGCGTGGTCGGCTCCAAACAGCGCCTTGGCCCGGTCGATCGCCAGCTGCTCGGCGACGTCGACCTCCTCACAGCCACCGTAGTAGCGGCGGCCGGGGTAGCCCTCGGCGTACTTGTTGGTCAACACCGAGCCGACGACTTCCAGCACCGCCTGCGGCACGAAGTTCTCCGAGGCGATCATCTCCAGCGTGTGCTGCTGGCGCCCCAGCTCGGCGTCGAGGACACGCGCGATGTCCGGATCGACGTCGCCCAGCGGTGCGGTTTGGAAGCTATCTGGCAGCTCGCTCACGGTCGAGCGACCATAGCAACGCGCCGGGATAGTCTGGGGCGGGTGAGACCTCGCCTTGCCGCCCTCTCACTGGCCCTTCTGCTCGGGACTCTTCCTGCCGGCCCAGCCCAGGCCGGGGTCCAGAATCCGTGTGAAGGGCCCGAGGCCGCCCAGCTCCTCTGCCCGAACCTGCGGATCGGCCCGGCGAGCGAAATGTACGTCCAGGACGGCGGACCGGGGCGGCAGCTGCTGCGAGCCACCAGCGACGTCCGCAGCCGCGGCCTCGGAGCGATGGAGCTGCGCGGCACCCGCAATGGCTGGCGCAGGATGCGCACGGTTCAGCGCATCTACAGAAAGGGCGGCGGCCATCTCGACGTGCGCAGCGACGCCACGCTTCGCTTCACCGGCGTCGGCGCCTACTTCGGCGGCTTCTACTGGAAGGTGCACCAGCTGGCGCGGTTCGACCTGCGTCGGGTACTCGCAAACGGCACGCTTGGCGGCGTCGTCCGCACCAGCCCCAAGCTCAACTACTGCCTGCGCGATCTGGAGCTGACCCGGCCGGGGCGGCGCGCTCCGAACAGCCGCCACTATCCCGGCTGCAACCAGAACCCCTACCAGGACCGGGTCACGCTGGGGACCTCGGTCGGCTGGTCGGACATCTACCCGGCCCCCTACGACAAGCAGTGGATCGACGTCGCCGGCCTGCGCGGCTGCTTTGCCTTCGAGATGACCGTCGACCCAAAGCAACTGCTCTTCGAGTCGAACGAGGAGGACAACACCTCGGTGCGGACCGTGCGGCTGCCGTTCACCGGCGAGACCGGCTGCTAGGAGTCCCTCCTAACCGAGACCGACCGAGGCAAGGGCGCTCGCCAGGTCTCCCTCCGAGAGCGCCCCCTGGCGCAGGATCGCCCAGCCGCCGTCTTCCTCGATCGCGGCGACGTCGACCACGGTCGAGGGCAGACCGGTCAGCTCGCCGCCGTCGATCGCGAGGTCGGCGCCGGCGAGGATCGCCTCCGGGACCTCGGCGAAGCGCGCGGGGGCGGACTCGCCGCTGACGTTCGCCGAGGTCTGGAAGACCGGGCACATGGCGCCGGCCAGCGGGCCGGCGAGCAACCGCAGGCCGAGCCGCTCGCGATCCTCGCGGCAGGCCAGGGGATAGCGGCGCTCGGGGTTGGCGACCACCAGCGTGACCGGCCCCGGCAGCAGGGCGCTGACCGCGGCGGCCGTGCGCGGCCCGAGCCCGGCGACCAGCTCCCGCAGCGCCAGTGGCGAGAAGTACATGACCGCCGCGGGCTTGCCGTCGTCGCGGCCCTTGAGCCGGTGGATCCGCGCGATCGCACCCGCGTCGAGCGGGTCGCAAGCGAGCCCGTAGAGGCCGTCGGCCGGGAAAACCGCCACCCCACCGCGTGCGACACAGCGCTCGAGTGCGGAGCGCGCGGCCTCGACGCCGTCGCCTTCGATCGAGACGACTTCGGTCATCGCCGAGCCCCGGCAAGCGATAGCGCCGCACTCATGGCTCCCCCACCACCAGCCGCTCGATACCCGCCAGGTCACGGCGCGCCTCCGTCCGCCCGAACCCGGCCTCGCACATCAACTCCGCGACCGCCTCGGCCTGTCCCTCCCCAACCTCCACCGCCAGCGTGGTTGAGCTTAGGCCTCCATTGGTGGCCAAAGGTCGACCACGCCCCTGAAGAAGAAGGCGGTAGGCGTCGAGGCCGTCGGGGCCGGCGAGCAACGCCTCGCGCGGCTCCCACTCGGTGACCTCGGGCTGAAGCGAGGACCAGTCGCGCTCGGCTACGTAGGGGAGGTTGGCGAGAACGAGGTCGAAGCTCGCGCCCTCGGGGACCGTGCCGTCGACGCAGTGGACCCGGTCGGCGAAGCCCAGGCCCTCGGCGTTCGCCCGGGCCACTTCCAGCGCCGCGGGCGAGGTGTCGGTCGCGGTCACCTCGCACTCCGGCAGCTCGTCGGCGACGGCGAGGGCGATCGCGCCGGAGCCGGTGCCGACGTCGAGCAGGGTCCGCGGCTGCCGCTCCAGCGCCAGCTCGACCAAGAGCTCGGTCTCCGGGCGCGGGATCAAGACCCGCCGGTCTACCGCAAGCTCGATGTTGCGAAAGCCCTTTCGTCCCAAGACGTAAGCGACCGGCTCGCGCCGCAGCCGCCTGCGCACCATCTCCCCAAACAGCCGCGCCGCCGCGGGCGGAACCTCGGCCTGGAGGTCGGCGGCCAGCGTCGCCCGGTCGGTCCCGATCGCCTCTGCGAGCATGACTTCGGCGTCCAAGCGCGGGTCTTCGACCCCAGCAGCCGTCAGAGCATCAGAAGCGGCATTTAAGACCTGCCTGGCGGGTGTGACCAAGGAGATCAAGGACACAGGGAGCGTGGCGTGCTCTGCACGCGAGCGACCGAGGACGCCGATATCCGCCGGTCACACACGTCAGGCAGCTGCGGCCTCGAGGAGTTCCCGCTTCTCCTCGGCGGCCAGCGCGTCGGTGAACTCGCCGAGGTCACCACCGAGCACGCCATCGAGGTTGTGCGAGGTCAGCTTGATCCGGTGGTCGGTGACGCGGCCCTGGGGGAAGTTGTAGGTGCGGACCTTCTCGGAGCGCTCGCCGCTGCCGACCTGGGCCTTGCGCTCGGAGGCGATCTTCGCCTGCTGTTCGGCGATCTCGCGCTCGAGCAGCCGCGCCCGCAGCACCCGCATCGCCCGCTCCTTGTTCTGCAGCTGGGACTTCTCGTCCTGCATCGAGACGACGATGCCGGTCGGTTTGTGGGTGATCCGCACCGCCGAGTCGGTGGTGTTGACCGACTGTCCTCCCGGCCCGGAGGAGCGGTAGACGTCGATCTGGAGGTCGTTCTGGTCGACCTCGACCTCGACCTCTTCCGCCTCCGGCAGCACCGCGATCGTCGCGGTCGAGGTATGGATCCGCCCCTGCGACTCGGTCTCCGGCACGCGCTGGACCCGGTGGGTGCCGCCCTCGAACTTGAAGACCGAGTAGGCACCCTCGCCCTTGACCGCAAAGGTCACCTCCTTGAACCCACCCGCCTCCGAAGCCGACTGCGAGAGCACCTCGGTCGAGTAGCCGCGCTCCTCGGCGTAGCGGCTCAGCATCTTGTAGAGGTCGCCGGCGAACAGGGCCGCCTCGTCGCCGCCGGTGCCGGCGCGGATCTCGACGATCACGTTCTTGGCGTCGCTGGGGTCGCGCTCGACCATCGCCAGCCGGATCTCCTCTTCCAGCCGCTCCAGCTCCGCCGGCGCCTCCTCGACGACCTTGCGCAGCTCCTCGTCCTCGTCCTCCGCGAGCAGCTCCCGCGCCCCCTCCAGGTCGTCCTTCAGGGTCGCGTACTCGCCCGCCAGCTCCCGCGCCGGCTGCAGCTCCCGATATTCCCGCCCGACCTCGGCATAGCGCTCCCGGTCCCCGATCACCGCAGGGTCGGACATCTGCCCCTCCAGCTCTGAGAAGCGCGCCTGGATCTGCTCAACCAGCTGCTCGATCATCGAGACAACCCTAGCCATGCCGAGGCGAGGGTCGGGTGGCCCTCCACGCGGCTTGTACTTTTTCGCCGCTGCGAATCTCGGACGACCGCCAACGCCTCACGAAAAAGTTGAGCGGGGAGGGCCACCCGACCCTCGCCTCGAACCGGCTAAGCGACTATCTCGATGTGTTGCTGAGCGGCGGCCTCCTCGGGATTCTCCCGGGCCAGGACCGCCTCGAGCGAGGCGATCGCCACCGCCAGCTGCTCTTCGTCGGGCTCGCGCGTGGTCAGGTTCTGCAGCATCAGCCCCGGCCACATCACCGCCCGCACCCAGCGTTTGCGCCGGTTTTTCCCGGCCCACTTGATCACCTCGTAGGAGAGGCCCGCGATCAGCGGGATGCCGAGGATGCGCGAGAGCACCAGCCAGTACCACGCGGGCAGCCCGATCGGGGCGAAGACGAAGATCGCCAGCACCATCACGATCAGCAGGAAGCTGGTGCCGCAGCGCGGGTGCAGGCGCGAGTAGAGCTTTGCCCGCGAGGGGATCAGTTCGTCTTCGGCCTCGTAGCAGGAGATCGTCTTGTGCTCGGCGCCGTGGTACTCGAAGACGCGCCGCAGGTCCGGCATCCTGCTGATCGCGACGATGTAGCCGATGAAGATCGCAGTGCGCAGGATTCCCTCGACCAACCAGAAGAGCAGGGGCGAGCCGAGCTGATCCTTGATCAGGCTGGTCAGGCCGACCGGGACGACGAAGAAGAGTCCGATCGAGAGCAGCAGCGAGAGGAAGATCGTCACCCCCCAGATCCAGCCGCCGATCTCTTCCTTCTGATCCTCTTCGTCCTCCCCCAGCTGGGCGTTGGCGGAGATCGCCAGCGCCTTGAAGCCGATCTTCATCGACTCGCCGAGGGCGACGACCCCGCGGATCACCGGCAGGCGCCAGATCCGGTGCCGCTGCGCCCAGGGCTTGAGCGGCTCGGACTCGATCTCGATCTGTCCCTCGGGGTTGCGAACCGCAACCGCCCAGACCGAGACGCCGCGCATCATCACCCCCTCCAGCACCGCCTGACCGCCAACCGGAGCGTCGCGCTTGGCGACGAGGGCGCCATCGGGCATGCGAACCGGGTCCCCACCGTTGGGGGAGGGGACGGAGGATGCCTCTGCCGAGCCCGCCGGCGGGCTCACGGACTACTTCCCGGCCCTGTGCTTGGCGGCGCGGCGCTGGAAGCGCTCGACGCGGCCACCGGTATCCACCAGCTTCTGCTTGCCGGTGTAGAACGGGTGGCACTCGGAGCAGAGCTCCACATGCAGGTCGTCCTTGGTCGACCGCGTGTAGAACTGGTTGCCGCACGAACAGTGCACGTTGGCGAGCGTGTACTCGGGGTGGATTCCTGCCTTCATTCGCCTTCCAGTCTAGAGAACTGGTCAAGCCGTGCCGATACCCCCATGTGCCCCTCTCGAGCCCGGCATCCGAACCGATCGCGAAGCGCGTCCTACGCACGGGGATCGGCGTCGTGCTTTTCGGCGGCACGCTGCTGGTCATGCTCCAGGTCTGGATCGGCCTCGGCGGCAGCGGCGCCGACGATTTCGCGACTGGACCTCTGTATGACGCCGTCATGGTCAGCGCCGGGCTGGCCTGCCTGCTGCGGGCCCACGGCGCCGGGCGCGAGCGCGCCGCCTGGCTCCTGATCGCGGCGGCGATCTTCTCCTGGGCCGCGGCCGAGATCTACTGGACCGCCTACATCCTCAACGACCCCGCGCCGCCCTATCCCTCGCCCGCCGACATCGGCTACCTGGGCTTCTACCCGCTGGCGATCGCCGGCGTCTACCTGCTGGTCCGCGCCCGCACCGAGGAGCTCGACTGGCGGCTCTGGATGGACGGCCTGATCGCGGCCCTCGGAACGGCGGCCCTGGGTGCGGCGCTGATCTTCGAGTTCGTCGCCGACCACGCCGGCGGCAGTGCGATCGAAGTCGCGACGACCCTCGCCTACCCGCTCGGCGACATCGTCCTGCTGGCGCTGGTGGTCGGCGTGATCGCGCTCACCCGCTGGCGGCCCGGGCGCACCTGGTCGCTGCTGCTGGCGGGCCTGGCCACGATGGTCGTCGCCGACGTCGCCTACACCCTGCAGGCGACCGACGGCAGCCTCCCCGGCGGCGACTGGGTCGAACCCATATACCTGCTGTCCGCCGCCTTCCTCGGCGCCGAGGCCTGGCAGCCGCGCGCCGACGAGATCCAGTCCGGAGCGCGCTTCGACGGCTGGCGCGAGCTGATGGTACCGGCGTTCTTCGCCGCGGTGATGATCGCCCTCTTCACGATGCAGTACTTCAGCCATGCCAGCGGCCTGACCACGGTGCTGTGGACCGCGACGATGATCGCCGTGATCGCCCGGCTCGCGATCAGCGTGCGCGAGAACAAGCGGCTGCTGGAGCTGGTCCGCACGGACCAGCTGACCGGGCTCGGCAACCAGGGGCGGATGCAGGTCGACCTGGCCATCCTCTGCGGGCGGGCGGGCGAGCAGCCGCTGTCCCTGCTGCTACTCGACCTCAACGGCTTCAAGCGCTACAACGACACCTTCGGCCACCCGGCGGGGGACGAGATGCTGAGCCGGCTGGGCCACCAGCTCAAACGCGCGGTCGGCAGCGACGGCCATGCCTACCGGATCGGCGGCGACGAGTTCGGCGTCCTCGTCACCTGCGAGGAGGGACGTACCGACGCACTCGTGAAGGCCTCGGCCGAAGCGCTGACCGCGAGCGGCAGGGGCTACGCGCTCAGCGCCGCCTGGGGCGCGGTCGGGATCCCCCGCGAGGCGGACACGCCGACCGAGGCGATGCAGCTTGCCGACGTGCGGATGTACGCGCAGAAGGAGTCGCGACGCCTGGCGCCCGACGACGCGATCAAGATCGATGGTGGCGACGTCTCGGTGCGTCTAACCGGCCCCCGCGACAGCGAAGCTCTCGAGCAGAACCAGTAGGACCGCGGTCACCTCGGCCCGGCTGCCGGGATCGTCGGAGCGGGCGACCAGCATCGCCGCCTCGTCGAGCGCCCCGAGCAGCAGGTGCGCCATCGGCTTGACCGGCAGCTCGCGGATCTCCCCCGCCTCGATCGCGGCCGTCAGGCTCGCTTCGATCAGGCCGAGGCCGTTGGCGGCGCCGATCTCGCGCCAGCGGTCCCAGCCGAGCACCGCCGGCGCGTCGTGCAGGGCGATCTGCCGCAGCTCCGGCTCGGCGCACTCGTCGAGAAAGGCCTCGATGCCGGCGATCATCGCCTCGAGAGGGCTGTCCAGATCCGAGCCGAGGACGATCCGCGCCACGCGCTCGGTCGATTCCGCCTCCAGCTGTTCGTAGGCGGCGTCGAGCAGTCCCGGTTTGCCGCCGAAGTGGTGGTACATGGCGCCCCTGGTGACGCCGGCGGCGCGCACGATCTCCTCGGTGGTGACGTTTTCGTAGCCGCGTTCGGTGAAGAGCCGGCGGGCGGCGGCGATCAACGCCCCCCGCGTCGCCTCGGTCCGCTCGGCCTGACTGCGCCGCCCGGGACCGGCCCCACCCGGGCCGCCTGGATTTATATTTACATGCATACTGTATGTATCTTAACGACCGAGGAGGACCTCACATGAGCACCGATACCAGCGAGCGCAAGGAGATCGATCTCCCCGCCGGCCGGATCCGCTACCGCGAGGCGGGCAGCGGCAAGCCGATCGTCTTCGTCCACGGCTACCTCGTCGACGGGCGCCTCTGGAGCGGCGTGGTCGACCGCCTTCGCGACCGCTACCGCTGCTTCGCGCCGGACTGGCCGATCGGCTCCCAGCAGATCGCGATGAAGCCGGACGCCGACCTCTCGCCCTATGGGATCGCGGCCACCATCGCCTCCTTCCTCGAGGCGCTCGACCTCGATGACGTGACGATCGTCGGCAACGACTCCGGCGGCGCGATGTCGCAGGTCCTGGTCACCCGCCACCCCGAGCGGATCGGCCGCCTCGTCCTGACCAACTGCGACACGCACGAGAACTTCCCGCCCGGCCCCTTCAAGGCCCTCGTGCCGCTCGCCAAGCTGCCGGGTGGGATGGCGGTGATCGGGGCTCCGTTCCGGATCGGCGCCGTCGCCCGCGCCGCCTTCAAGCCCTTCGCCAAGGACATACCGCCGGAGCTGATCGCCTCCTGGATGCAGCCGGGCCTGCATGACCCCGGCGTCAAACACGACCTGAAGAAGGTGACCGCCGGGATGAACAAGCGCTACACGCTCGAGGCGGCCGAGAAGCTGCGGGGCTCCGACCTGCCCCTGCTGCTGACCTGGGCCCCCGGCGACCGGGTGTTCCCGTTGAAGCACGCCGAGCGACTCGCCGGCGAAGTGCCCGACGCCCGCATCGTCCAGATTCCCGACTCGCGCACCTTCGTGCCGCTCGACCAGCCGCAGCGCCTGGCCGAGGAGATCGCCGAGTTCGCGCCAAGGGCTTAGGCGAACACGCGTTCCCAAAATTCGCAAAGTGCAGCTTTTTCGTCCGATCGGGGGGCGAGTCTTCGTCAAACCCCTAAGAGGACGGAGAGCTAGTGACCAAACAGATCTTCGACCAGGAGCGGCCGCGCAGCACGATGGCCCAGCGCCTCGACGAAGCTTTCGCCGGCTGCGATCAGTGGACCGTCGTCGCGGCGCCACCGCGGCGCAGCAGCACCGACTTCAGCCCCCGCGCCTCGAGCTCCTCGAGGATGATCGGCAGGGCGGCGGCGGTGCGGACCCAGGAGCCCGGCGCGCTGTAGTGGTCGGCGTCGTGCAGGAGGACGACGTCGCCGGCCCCGATGTCGGCACTGACGCGGCGGGCGATCCTGGCGGGCGTGGCGTTGCGCGTCCAGTCCCTCCCCCACCGCGACCACAGCAGCGGGCGCCAGCCCCGCCCCCGCACCGCCCGTAACCCGGCGGCGCTGAAGATCCCGTAGGGCGGCCGGTAGTCGGAGATCGCCTGGCCGCCCGCCTCCTCGATCGCCGCCCTGGCGCGGTCGGCGTCCGCCAGCAGCTGGCGCGGGGTCAGCCGCAGCTGGTTGCGGTGGCGGTGGCAGTGCAGCTCCACCCGGTGCCCGGCGGCGACGACCTCGGCCACCAGCGCCGGGCGTCGCTCGACCTGCTCGCCGGCGAGAAAGAAGGTGGCGACGGCGCCCGCCTCGCGCAGCGCCTCGAGCACCGCCGGCGTCCCCTCCGGGTGGGGGCCGTCGTCGAAGGTGAGGGCGACGCCCTCGGCGCCCTCCTGGCGCAGGACCAGCGGCAGCGAGTTGCCGATCGCCGGCACCACCGGCGCCAGTGCCGGCCCGGCGTAGGCGACCGCTCCGGCGCCGACTCCGATCGCGGTCGCCGCCGCGATCAAGGGGCTACGGTCGCCGCGGCCCCCTGCACTTCGGCTGCCGCTTCCGACGTCGTTCCGGTTTGCTCGGCCGCTGGCTTGGCCGCCGCTTTCGGCTCGTTCTCTTTGCCGATGTGGATCCTGCTGGTGACCGGCTTGGCGACGCTCCACGGACTCTCCCAGTGGACGACCGAGAGCAGCAGCACGATTGCGACAGCGACGAAGGAGACCGCGGTGGCGACGCGCTCGGAGCGCAGGCGCCAGACCGGCTGCGGGCGCACCTGCGGCCGCACGCTCAGCGCCCGCGAGGCGATCGAAGGCAGCGAGGCGAAGGACGAGTCGGGCGAGCGGCGCTCGCGGGTGACGTGACGCAGGACCGACTCCAGCTCGTGCTCGGAGCGCGCCACCTCGGCCAGCCCGAAGCGCTCGAAAGCGGCGTTGTTGGCCCGCAGGTGGCCGGCCGAGAAGCCGTAGGAGACGACCGGGCAGCCGCGGATGTGGGCCTCCAGCACGGTCAGGCCTGCGGTCGCGTGGATCATCGCGTCGGCGGCCGCCATCCAGTCGCTCATCTGCTCGGTGAAGCCGAGGATGCGGACCTGCTCGTTGCCGTCGAAGCTGCGCTCGAGCTTCTCGCGAGCGACCTCGTTGCGGCCGGCGATGCAGACCACGAAGGTGTCGTCGCCGCCGGAGAGAGCGGAGCGGATCGCGCCCTCGAGGTCGCCGATCCCCCAGCCGCCGCCGGAGACGAGGACGACGCGGGCGTGGGCCGGAACGTCGAGCGCCTCGCGGGCGTCGCGGCGGGTGCGCGGCATCAGGAAGTCACGGGAGATCGGCGGCCGCACCCACTCGACGGTGCCGGGACCGACCAGCCGCTCGACTTCCTCGATCGACTCCGGGTGGGTCACGTAGTGCAGATCGATGCCCGGGTGCGCCCAGTAGCGCAGGCCGGCGAGGTCGGTGATCGCGGACTGCACCGGGATCTCCAGGCGCCGGTTCTCACGCAGCATGCCGAGTATGGCGGTAACGCCGGGGTAGGTCGAGATCACCGCGTCGGGATCGCGATCGGCGATCAGCTTGATCAAGCCGCGGCTGCCGATCAGGTAGCCGAGATGGTGGAAGAGCCAGCGAGTCGGGGCGAACTTGGTGATCAGCCAGTACTGGACGTCGAACAGCCACGGCATCCAGCGGAAGGTGACTTTGGAGCCGTTGCGCAGAACGGCGGCACAGATCTTGCCCATCGCGTCGAGGCCGTTGGCGATCTCGACCTCGACTCCGGGCACCTCTTCCTCGAGGTCGGCCTTGATCATCCGCGCCGGCAGGTCGTGCCCCTCGCCGATGTCAGCGGTCAGGACCAGGACCCGCGGCGGCCGCTCCTCGGAGCGGTTGGCGCGGGCGAGCAGGGCGCCGGCGGCGTGGTCGTTGCCGTTGAGCGAGGGGCGCTTGCCGGGAATCGGGTCGGGCGGCCGGGTCGTGCTGCGGACCCACTCGACGTACTTGCGGACCCCTTCGCGGAAGTTCGTCCTCGCTTTCCAGCCGAGCTCCGCGAGCGCGCGCTCGTTGGAAATCGACTTGCCGGGGAAGTCGCCGGGGCGCGGCGGCGTGTGGACGATCTCGCAGCCGTCGGTGTTTTCCTGCACGCGCTCGGCGATTTCAAGGATCGTCACGACCTCCTCGCCGGAGAGGTTGTAGGTGCGACCGGCGGCCTCGGGCGCGAGCGCGGCGACGATGCCGTCGGCGAGGTCCTCGACGTAGATGAAGCTGCGGGTCTGGCTGCCGTCGCCGGCGATCGTCAGCGCCTCGCCTGCGAAGGCGAGGTCGGTGAACTTGGCGACGACGCCGGCGGCGCGGGCGCGCGGACCGTAGGGGATGCCGAAGCGCAGGACCGTGCTCTCGAGGTCGTAGAGCTCGGCGTAGCCGGAGCAGTAGGTCTCGCCGGCGAGCTTGGTCGCGGTGTAGAGGTGGCGCGGGGCCGGGATCGGCGTTTCCTCGTCGACGTCCTGCTCGACGCAGTCGCTGTACACCCAGGTGGTCGAGCCGTAGACGACGCGGCCGACCTTTGCCCGGCAGGCGGCCTCGAGCACGTTGAGGGTGCCGCGGGTGTTGACCTCCTCGGCGAGGACCGGATCGGCGAGCACGTGGCCGACGTCGGCGACCGCCGCGAGGTGGATGACCGCGTCGCAGTCGCGCATCGCCAGGTCGAGGTTGGCGGAGTCGGTGATCGAGCCGGTGAAGGTCTCGACCTCGAGCGGCGAGTGGTACGGCGAGGCGCTGAGGTCGAAGATGCGCGGCGTGTCGCCGCGGTCGAGCAGGCGGTCGACCACGTGGGAGCCGATGAAGCCACCGCCTCCGGTTACCAGGACTCGCATCAGGCCACCCCTTTCGTGCTTCGCTCACTCGCGCTCATCATCACCGGGAATCTCGCTCGATCGCTCCGCACTCAGGCCTCTCCGAGAGCGGCGGTGCGGCTCTCGGGGCGGTAGTAGAGCGGCACGCACCAGTGGTTCTCGGCCACCCAGTCGGTGTTCGGCAGCTCGTCGGA
The DNA here is from genome assembly GCA_963720455.1 of uncultured Thermoleophilia bacterium. Lineage (GTDB taxonomy): Bacteria > Actinomycetota > Thermoleophilia > Solirubrobacterales > 70-9 > VAYN01. Next base: position 1,559,458 of record OY970392.1, read on the forward strand.
GCGGCCCATGATGCGGTGGCAGGGCTGGTCGTAGACGCGGCCGGTGGACTTCTCGATCGGCTCGAAGACGATGTACTTGTAGAGGCCGGAGGTCATCCCGTCGGGAAGCTCCAGGCGCGCCGGGTGGACCAGATCGAGGTGCTCGCGGGCATATTCGTTCTTCCAGGTGACGATCTCCTCCATCCGCTCCGCCTGGACCAGGGCCAGGGCGGCGGTGAACTCGCTCATGCGGAAGTTGAGGCCGTCGACCTCGTGCTCGAACTTGCCGTAGTTGCGGAACTTGGCGGCGTAGTCCATGAGCTCCTGGTTGGCGGAGACGAGCACCCCACCCTCGCCGCTGGAGACGGTCTTGGTCGCGTAGAGCGAGTAGACGCCGGCGTCGCCGAAGCTGCCCGGGCGGGCGCCGTTCCAGCCGGCACCGTGGGCGTGGGCGCAGTCCTCGAGCAGGAAGATCCCGTTCTCGCAACAGTAGGCGGCGATCCGCTCCGCGTCGAAGGCGATGTGCCCGCCGATGTGGACGAGGATCGCGGCGCGCGGCCTGTGCCGCTCGGCCTTGCGCTCGAAGTCCTCGAAGGACATGCAGAGGTCGCTGCGATTGCAGTCGACGAACTCGACCTCGGCGCCGGCCCCGATCGCCGCCAGCGGCGTCGCCATGAAGGTGTTGGAGGGGCAGAGCACGGTCTCGCCCTCGACCCCGGCGAACCGCAGCGCGGCAAGGGCGGCGCCGGCCCAGCTCGAGAGCCCGAGGCTGTGCAGGCCGTTCCACTCCGCCCAGCGCTGCTCGAAGGCGGCGAGCTTGGCGCCCTCCGACCACTGCTCCGAATCGAGCACCTCGGTCCAGAGCTCGAACAGGCGCGCGCGATCGCGATGGTCGAACCCGATCGCGAACTTGTCCGCGACCGCGGTGACTGGGGAATCGGCAAAGGACAAAGCGCCGCCAACCTACCAACGAGAGCGGCGCTGATGCTTCGTATATCGGCGTCCTCACTCGCTCGCGTGCAGAGCACGCCACGCTCGCTGCGTCCTTGATCTGCTCGGTCAGCCCCGCTCTCGGTGAGCGGTTTCCAGAACAACTCCGACCGTCCTCGAACCGGCGAGCAACGTAGTTCCCGCAAGCGCCACGGTCATGAAGGCGACCAGGGCGGCGCCGTCGAGGGGAGTCGCGGCCCACTACTCGTCGAAGATCAGTGGCGCCAAGATCACCGGGACCAGGACCTGGACCGCGAACATGACCGGCGCGACATGCGTGGCAGGGCGTTGCTGCAGCGCGCTCATCTCACTCAGCAGCGCCAGGCCCTCCGACGCCGCTGCGGTGGCCAGCCAGGCGATCGCGACCAGCAGCGCACCCGCGGCAAGCTCGTCGGTCAGCAGCTTGCTGGCGATCGCCGTCCAGGCGTAGCCGAAGCCGGCGCTGAGCACGGCCAGGAACCCGACCACCGACGCGCGCCCTCGCAGCAGGTAGGGGGCGGCGATCGGGATCGCCACCAGTCCAAGGGCCAGGGCGATCACGGCCGTGTCGGCGTGGTCGGTGGTGCGCTCGGGCGCCGCCCAGGCGACCCCGGCCACGCCGGCGACGATCGCCGCCACCGCCAGGAACTCGCGCCGACCCGGCGCCTCCCCCAGCTTCGTCGCCCCCAGCCACAGCAACAGGATCAGCCCGCTGACCAGGCACGGCTGCACCACCGTCAGCGGCGCCAGCAGCAGCGCCACGATCTCCAGCGGCCAGCCCAGCAACCCCAGCCCCGTCGCCCCCAGCCAGCGCCGGTTCCGGACCAGCCTGCCGAGCAGCGACGGCCGCAGCGAGTGCTCCCCCGGCACCTCCCGCGCCTCCAGCGCCTGCAGCGCGATCGAGGTGTTGTAGAGCAGCGAGGCCCCGACCGCGGCGACTATTCCCAGCGCCAGCACGGCGTGACCCTATCCGGCCCACGCCGCCGCCTATCGGCGATCCGGTGTTTCCGGGAAACGCATGACGATCGTCGAAATCCCGTAGGAGCCCGCCACGCCGCCAAGGACCATCGTCATGGCGACCAGTTCGTCCTTGGCGTTCATGGCCATCAACAGTCCGCAGGCGGCGCCGGTCAACAGAACCGTCGCCACGACGCCGAGGGTCATCGCCGTCTTCTTTCGCATGTCCATGATCATCCCACTAACGCAGACAAAACGACTACAAGTACGGACAGGGCAAGGCCGGCAATCCCGCCGGTAAGGGTGGCTTCGCGCACCCGACGCTCCCCTGCCCTGGAAAGCGCAGGTTTGATGTGGGCACCGAAGCCACAGACTGCGATCGCCGCTGCCGCCAGCCCAAAATAGGTCGCGGCGCCGTCGACGATCGTCCCGGTGGCGATCATCGGTCGACCGTACAGAGCAAACCCGCACGCATGGCGCGCTGAATGCGCCAGGGGTGCAGGCTAAGCGCTACGTCTCCTGGTACAGCGGCCCGTCGCCACCCTCGGGCAAGGTCAGCCTGCCGCCCTTGGCGGTGATCGCGCCGCACTGGACGCAGTTGGAGGCGGTGACATGGACGTCCACCGTCGAGGTCGCCGTTCTCCAGCTGCTCCTCGGGGATCTCGTAGACCTGGGCCGGGCACATCGAGACCCAGGTCTGGGCGATCTCGCGCGGCACCTTGGTCTGGATGCGGACGTGGTTGGGGGCGTCGTCGCGGGTCGCGTTGCCGGAGAGGAAGACCGAGTCGAGCTTGTTGAAGGTCAGCTCGTTGTCGGCTTTGACGTACGTGTCGCCGGCCTTGCCGAGGTCCATCTCGACCTCGGAGTCGTGCTCCTGTTTCCAGTGACCGCCGGGGAAGTTGCCTTTGGTGACCGTCATCGCCGAGGCGAAGGCGCCGCCGAGGAAGAAGCCTTTGGAGAAGGGCTGGCGCATGTTGCGCGATTCGTAGAGGTCCTTCTCGATCATCGAGTTGTGGACCTTCTCGTCGTAGGCCTCGAAGTTGACCGACTCGATGTCCCGCTTGAGCGCGTCGACGATCGTCTCCGCCGCGTACATCCCCGCGTGCATCGCGTAGTGGACGCCCTTCAGGGTCGGCACGTTGACCATGCTGGCGGCGTCGCCGGCGACGACCATGCCGGGCACGGCGAGACGCTTGGGCATCGCGAAGTAGCCGCCGGAGGGGATCGTCTTGGCGCCCCAGGCGACCCGCTTGCCGCCCTCGAGCAGCTTCTTGATGAAGGGGTGGGTCTTCAGCAGCTGCAGGGCGTCGTGGACCGAGAAGGTGGCGTCGGTGTAGTCGAGCCCGGCGACCAGGCCGATACAGAGCTTGTCCTCGCCCATCGGGTAGATGAAGCTGCCGCCGAACTCGTTGAAGCGCGGCGATTTGCGCAGCGGCCAGCCCATCGTGTGGATCACCCGGTCGAGCGGCTCCTTCACCTCCCAGACCTCTTTCACCCCGAGCTCCCAGCGCATCGGGTCGGCGCCGTGCATGTCGAAGTAGTCGTAGGCGGCGTAGGTGAGATGGCCGACAGTGCCCTCGGCGAGGACCGTCGCCTTGGCGATGACGTCGGAGCCGGGCTCGAAGTTGCCGAGCTCTTCGCCCTCCTTGCCGCGACCGCGGTCGCCGGAGCGGACGCCCTTGACGACGCGATCCTCGACCAGGAGCTTGGTCGCGGCGGTCTCGGAGAGGATGTAGACGCCGGCCTCTTCGGCTTTGTCGGCGAGGAAGCGGCCCAGTTTGGAGACCGAGGTGACGTAGTTGCCGTGGTTGCGGAAGTTCGGCGGCATCGGCTTCAGCGGCAGCGCCGCCTTCGAGGTCAGCAGGTAGACCGCGTCCTTGGTCACCTCCTGGTAGACCGGCCACTCCGACTTGTCGAGGTCGGGGAACAGCTCTTCCATCGCCGAGGGCTTCATGTTCGCCCCGGAGAGCAGGTGCGCCCCGGCGACTTTGCCCTTCTCGATCACCGCGACCGGGACTTCGCCCAGCTTCTCGGTCAGCTCCGGCTCGTCCTCGAGCAGCTGCATCACTTTGTTGGCGCAGGCGAGGCCGGCGGGGCCGCCGCCGACGATCGCGACGCCCACCTCGATGCGCTCGTCCGCCGCGTCGGTCGGGGGACCGATCACATCGGCGGCATCGAACGGCGGTGGGAACTCGCTCGGGGCGACGGCGGGCACTTGCTCAGCCGCCCTTCTTCGCCTTGATCGCCTCGGTCAGCTTGGGGACGATCTTGTGCAGATCGCCGACCACGCCGAGGTCCGAGAACTCGAAGATCGGCGCGTTCGGGTCCTTGTTGATCGCGAGGATGTTCTCCGAGTTCTGCATCCCGACCTTGTGCTGGATCGCGCCGGAGACACCGGCGGCCAGGTACAGCTTCGGCGCGACCGTCTTCCCGGTCTGGCCGATCTGGGCCGCGTAGGGGTACCAGCCGGCGTCGACGACCGCGCGGGTCGCGGCGACGGCGCCGCCCATCGACTCGGCGAGTTCCTCGGCGAGCTTGAAGCCCTCGGCGGCGCCGAGACCGCGGCCGCCGCCGACGAGGATGTCGGCGTCCTCGATGTTGACGTCGGCGCCGCGCTGCTCGCCGCGCTGGACCATCGTCGCCTTGGTCGACCAAGGCGAGAGCTCGACGTCGACGTCGACGACCTCGGCCGTGCCGCCGCTCTCCTTGGCGTCGAACGCGTTGAGGCGGCCGATGATGATCCCCGGCTCGCTGACGTAGCCGACGTCGGCGATCTCGGAGTCCTGCAGGATCGGGCGCTCGGCGACCAGCTTGCCGTCCTGGACCTTGACCTCGGTGACCTCCATCGTCACGCCGGCGTTGAGGCGGGCGGTGAGGCCGGCGCCGATCTCGAAGCCGAGCAGACCGCCGCCGAACAGGGCGTAGGAGATGCCGTTGTCCCCGATCACCTTGGCCATCGCGTCGACGATCGGCTGGGCCAGGCCCTCGGGCACGCTCTTGGCCCGGTAGACCTTGGCGGCGCCGTAGTTGCCGAGCGAGGCGCAGGCGTCGTCGGCGATGTCGCCGACGACCAGCGCGGCGGCCTCGCCGCCGATTTCGCCGGCCAGCTTGGCCGCCTCGGAGATCGCCCCGAGTGAGTTTTTGTTGAAGTTGCCCTCGTCGTCGTGGAGGGCGTAAACCAGGATGCCTGCCATCTAGATCAGCTTCCTCTCGTCGAGCCAGGCGACGATCTTTTCGACCGTCTCGTTGGTGTCCTCGTCCTCGATGATCTCGCCGGCCTCCTTGGCGGGCGGCGGGTTGAGCGCGAGAACCTTGGTCTTGGAGCCGGCCTCGCCGACCATGCCGCCGTCGATGCCGACGTCGCCGGTCGCCTTGGTGTCGAGCGGTTTCTTCTTCGCCCCCATGATCGCCTTCAGGCTCGGGTAGCGCGGCTCGTTGATCGCGTCGCCGACGCTGATCACGGCGGGCAGCTCGACCTCGACGGTGTCGTAGCCGTACTCGGCCTGGCGCTCGCAGCGCAGCTTGCCGTCGCTGACGTCGATCTTGATCACCTGGGTCAGCGAGGGCATCTGCAGGTGGTCGGCGACGACGGCGCCGATCGTGTAGCACTCGCCGTCATCGGACTGCTGGCCGAGCAGGACCAGGTCCGGGCTCTCGGACTCGAGCACTTTGGCCAGCGAGTAGCCGGTGGCGCAGACGTCGGAGCCCTGCAGGGCGTCGTCGGAGAGGTGCACCGAGCGGTCGGCGCCGAGCGCGACCGCCTTGTGCAGAGCGCGGACGGCGGAGCCGGGGCCCATCGTCACGGCCACGACCTCCTCGACCGGGATCGCCCCACCCTCCTTGATCTGCATGGCCGCCTCGAGGGCGTGCGTATCGAAGGGGTTGAGGTTTTTCTCGCCGCCGCGGTCCAGACGCATCGTGTTCGGGTCGATGCGCTTCTGAACTGCGGCGTCCGGAACCTCCTTGACCAGGACGCAGATCTTCAAGTGAAGCCTCCTTGGGAAACGATTCTCAGGTGGCGCGAGCAGCGGTTCGAGCCTCGCGGGGCCGTTGCGGGCGGGCATGTTATCGGTTGCGGGCGACCGGTTGACTGACCAGTCAATCGGGAGGCTACGCGCCCTGTGCGTGGCGCTCGCTCGCGCCCGCGCGGATGAAGTCGACGATCTCGTCGGTTCCCGGCCCCCGGCGTGAACACCTCGGCGACGCCGAGCTTCTTCAGCTCGGGGATGTCGTCGGCGGGGATCGTGCCGCCGACCGTGACCAGGACGTCGTCGACGCCCTGTGCCGCCAGCAGCTCCACCACCTTCGGCACCAGCGTCATGTGGGCGCCGGAGAGGATCGAGAGCCCGACCGCGTCGGCGTCCTCCTGGATCACCGTCTCGGCGATCTGCTCGGGCGTCTGGTGCAGGCCGGTGTAGATGACCTCCATGCCGGCGTCGCGCAGGGCGCGGGCGATGATCTTGGCGCCGCGGTCGTGCCCGTCCAGGCCGGGCTTGGCGACGACGACGCGGATCTTGCGGGCGGTTGCGGCCTCCATGAGCGGCGGGAAGCCTAGAACACCGGTGACTCGGTGTAGGTCCCGAAGACCTCCTGCATCGCCGCGATCATCTCGCCCTCGGTGGCGCGGGCGCGGGCGGCGGCGATGATCGGCGGCATCAGGTTGGCCTCGCCGGCGGCGGCCTGCTTCAGCTCGGCCAGGGCGGCCTCGACGGCGGCGCCGTCGCGGCGGCCGCGGGTCGCCTGCAGGCGGTCGACCTGCTTGCGTTCGAGCGCCGGGTCGATCTTCAGGATCGGCGTCGCCTCTTCGTCCTCCTGGACGAAGTCGTTGACGCCGACGACGATCCGGCGGCGCTCGTTCAGCTCCTGCTGGTAGGTGAAGGAGGCGTCGGCGATCTCGCGCTGGGGGAAGTTGCGGCGGATCGCCTCGACCATCCCCCCGAGCTCGTCGATGCGGGCGAAGTAGCCGTAGGCGGCGGCCTCCATCTCGTCGGTCAGCTTCTCGACGAACCAGGAGCCGCCGAGCGGGTCGGCGGTGTTGGTGACGCCGGACTCGTGGCGATGATCTGCTGGGTGCGCAGCGCGACCCGCACCGCCTCCTCGGTCGGCAGCGCCAGCGCCTCGTCGTAGGAGTTGGTGTGCAGCGACTGGGTGCCGCCGAGCACCGCCGCCAGCGCCTCCAGCGAGGTGCGGACGATGTTGTTGAGCGGCTGCTGGGCGGTCAGCGAGACGCCGGCGGTCTGGGTGTGGAAGCGCAGCCGCATCGACTCCTCGCTGCTTGGCGCCGTAGGTGTCGCGCATCTCCCGCGCCCAGATCCGGCGCGCCGCCCGGTACTTGGCGATCTCCTCGAAGAAGTCGACGTGGGCGTTGAAGAAGAAGAGAGGCGGGGGGCGAAGTCGTCGACGTCGAGGCCGCGCTCGAGCGCCCGCTCGACGTAGGTGAAGCCGTCCTTGAGCGTGAAGGCGAGCTCCTGCTGGGCGGTCGAGCCGGCCTCGCGGATGTGGTAGCCGGAGATCGAGACCGGGTGCCAGCGCGGCATCTTCTCGGTGCACCACTCGATCATGTCGGTGACCAGCCGCATCGCCGGCTCGATCGGGAAGCACCACTCCTTCTGGGCGATGTACTCCTTGAGGATGTCGGTCTGGATCGTCCCGCCGAGCTTCTCCGGCGGCACGCCCTGGCTCTCGCCGACGAGGACGTAGAAGGCGAGCAGGATCGCCGCCGGGGCGTTGATCGTCATCGAGGTGGTGACGCCGCCGAGCGGGATCCCGGCGAAGAGCTGCTTCCATGTCGTCGAGGGTGTCGACGGCGACGCCCTCGCGGCCGACCTCGCCGAGGCTGCGGGCGTGGTCGGAGTCGTAGCCCATCAGGGTCGGCATGTCGAAGGCGGTCGAGAGGCCGGTCTGGCCGTGGTCGAGCAGGTAGTGGAAGCGCTCGTTGGTCTCCTCGACGGTGCCGAAGCCGGCGAACTGGCGCATCGTCCAGAGCCGCCCCCGGTACATCGACGGGTAGGGCCCGCGGGTGAACGGGTACTCGCCGGGCTCGCCCGACCCGCTCCTCGAGGCCGGGCTCGAGGTCCTCCTCGGTGTAGAGCGGCTCGATCTCCTGGCCGGAGATGGTCGAGAACTCGGCGTCGCGCTGCTTGAACTCGGGCTTTGCACCCGGCTCGGCTGCCATCGAGCCAGTCTAGATCCTCGCAATGGCGACTTTGTCGCCCATAGAGCAACAAGTCGCCATCAGCGTCGAGCGGGGAAGCGGCGAGGCGGGGGCTTGCGGCGTGCGGCGACGCGCGAGGCGCCGAAGCCGGCGACGGTCGCGAGCAGGGTGACCGCGACGGCGACGCAGGCGCCGGCCGAGGCGCTCGAAGCGCATCGTCTGCCAGCCCTCCTCCCTGGCGATCCCGCCAGCGGCGGGTCGGGGTTGACGGCGACCGGGTTGCCGACCGCGCGCAGCATCGGCAGGTCCGAGAGCGAGTCGGAGTAGGCGTAGGAGGCGGCGAGGTCGATGTCGTGCCGCTCGGCGAAGGCCTGCATCGCCTCGACCTTGCCGTCGCCGTAGACGAAGGGTCCGTCGAAGCGACCGGTGAAGCTGCCCTCGGCGTCGACCTCGTAGCGGGTGCCGATGCCGCCCTCCATGCCCAGCACCCGGGCCAGCGACTCGACCACGTCGTTGCCGGCGGCGCTGACGATGAAGGTCGGGCGGCCGGCGTCCTGGTGGGCGTGGACCTCGTCCAGCATCTGCGGGAAGACCCGCGGCAGGATCGCCGCCATCACCTCCGGCCCCATCCGCTCGACGTCTGATCGCCGGCACGCCCGTGATCAGCTCGCGGGCGACCCGCAGCACCTCGCCGGTGCGCTCGTCGGTCGTCCCGCGCAGGCGGTAGCGCAGGTGCTCGACGCCCCAGCTGGCGAGCTGGCGGCGGCTGACGATCCCCTGCTGGGCGGCGACGCGGGCGAACTGCATCCCGGAAGACCCCGCCATCAGGGTCTTGTCGAGGTCGAAGAATGCCGCGGCGCGGCCCACGCTTAGGACCCGTTGACTTCGATCACGATCGCGTCGCCCTGGCCGCCGCCGGAGCAGATCGCGGCGACAGCCGAGGCCGCCGCCGCGGCGGCGCAGCTCGTGGACGAGGGCGCCGACGATGCGGGCGCCGGAGGCGCCGATCGGGTGGCCGAGGGCGATCGCGCCGCCGTTGACGTTGACCTTGTCCTCGTCGACGCCGAGCATCCGCACCGAGTTGAGGGCGACCGAGGCGAAGGCCTCGTTGATCTCCCAGAGGTCGACGTCCGCGGGGCTCTTGCCGATCTTCTCCAGCGCCTGCTTGGCGGCGTTGGCGGGCGTTTTCGCCAGGTAGGGGAAGTCGTCGGCGACGGTGCCGTAGGAGAGGACCCGGGCCAGCGGGGCCTTGCCTTCGCCCTCGGCCCACTCCTCGGAGGCGACGACGATCGCGCCGGCGCCGTCGTTGACGCCCGGAGCGTTGCCGGCGGTGTGGGTGGCGTCGTCGCCACCGATCGCCTTCAGCTTCGCCAGGGTCTCCAGGGTCGTGTCGGGCCGGATCGCCTCGTCGGCCTCGACCGTGGTCTCGCCCTTGCGCGACTTGACGGTGACGCCGACGATCTCCTCGGCGAGGCGGCCGGCGTCGGTCGCCTCGGCGGCGAGCCGGTGCGAGCGCTCGGCGAAGCGGTCCATGTCGACGCGGGTGATCTCGAGCTCGTTGGAGACCTCGCTGGCCTCGTTGATCATCTGCTTCTCGGTGAAGGGGTTGGTGAGGCCGTCGTGGGTCATCGCGTCGATCGCCTTGACGTCGCCCATGCGGAAGCCGAAGCGGGCGCCGGGCAGCAGGTAGGGCGCCTGGCTCATCGACTCCATGCCGCCGGTCACGGCGACCTCGGTGTCGCCGGCGCGGATCGCCATGTCGGCGATGCCGATCGTGCGCATGCCCGAGGCGCAGACCTTGTTGATCGTCTCCGAGGGGACCTCCTTGGGGATGCCGCCCTTGATCTGGGCCTGGCGCGAGGGGATCTGCCCCTGGCCGGCCTGCAGGACCTGGCCGAAGACGACCTGCTGGACCTGCTCGGGGTCGACGCCGGAGCGCTCCAGCGCCGCCTCGATCACCTGTCCGCCGAGGTCGGTGGCGTCGAGCGAGGAGAGGCCGCCGCCCATCTTGCCGAAGGGGGTGCGCGCGGTTCCGAGGATCACTGAGCTGGGCATCTACTGCCTTTCTTCTGCGTGGTCGTTGGGTCCGATCGAGCGGGCGCCGGGTCCGGTCGGTGACGATACCGACACGGCCTGCCGCATAGACTCGCGCCCGATGAAGGTCGAGGTCCGCCAGAGCGAGCTGCTGGAAGTCGGGGCCGAGCTGGCGGTCGTCGGCCTCTACGAGGGCGAGGCGCTGCCGGCCGCGCTCGCCGAGCTGCCCGGCGCCGGCCGACGCCAAGGGCGGCTTCAAGAAGCTGACTGCTGCTGCACCCGGGCGACGACCCGCGCTGCTCGTCGTCGGCCTCGGCAAGCGCGAGGACGTCGACGCCGAGCGCCTGCGCGTCGCCGCCGCGCTGGCGGCGCAGGAGGCGGCGCGGCTGGAGGCGCGGCTCGCTCGCCTGGGCGCTGCCGGAGACCGACATCGACGACGGACGCCGCGGCCGAGGCCGCTGGTCACCGGCACGATCCTCGGCTCCTACCGCTTCGACCGCTTCAAGGGCAAGGCGAGGCCGACGATCCGCCGCCGCCGGACATCGAGTCGCTGACGCTGCTGGCGCCGGAGGAGCGTCGCCGCAGCGGCCGAGGCGGCGCGCGTCTACGCCGAGGCCCAGAACCGCGCCCGCGACCTGCAGAGCACTCCGGCCAACGTCGCCACGCCCGAGCTTCCTCGCCGCCCGCGCCGAGGAGATCGCCGCCGCGCACGACGCGGTCACCGTCGAGGTGCTCGGCCCCGAGCAGATCGCCGCCAAGGGCATGGGCGGCCTGGTCGCCGTCAGCCGCGGCGGCGGCGAGCCGGCGCGGCTGATCGTCCTCCGCTACGCCGGCGGCGGCGCCGGCCCGACCCTCGGGCCTGGTCGGCAAGGGCGTCACCTTCGACACCGGCGGCATCTCGCTCAAGCCGGGCGCCGGCATGCAGGAGATGAAGTTGGACATGTCCGGGGCGGCGGCGGTGCTGGAGGCGGTCGCGGCGATCGCCGAGCTCGGCCTCGCCGATCGACCTCGTCGCGGTCGTGCCCTCGACCGAGAACATGCCCTCCGGCACCGGCGATCAAGCCCGGCGACGTCATCACCCAGTACAACGGCAAGACGGTCGAGGTCAACAACACCGACGCCGAGGGACGGCTGATCCTCGCCGACGCGCTCGCCTACGCGGTCGAGCTCGGGGCCGAGCGGATCGTCGACCTCGCCACCCTGACCGGCGCCGTGGTGATCGCCCTCGGCTCGACCTACGCGGCGGTGATCGCCAACGACGACGAGCTCGCCGCCGCGGTCGTCGCAGGCCGGCGAGCGAGAGCGGCGAGCTGGCCTGGCGCCTGCCGCTGCACCCCGAGTTCAAGGCGCTGATGAAGGGCACCGTCGCCGACCTCTCCAACCTCGCCTCGAAGCGCAAGGCGGGAACGATCACCGCCGCCTCCTTCCTCGAGGAGTTCGTCGGCGAGACGCCCTGGGCGCACGTCGACATCGCCGGCACCGCCTGGGACGTCGGCCGCGAGTACACCGGCAACGACGCCAGCGGCTTCGGCGTCCGGCTGCTGGTCGAGCTGGCCGCGCCACCAGGCCGCCTAGGCCGCCGAGGATCATGCAGGTCGCGGTGCCGTGGGCGAGCAGCTTGCCGCTGTCGGCCGCGGTCAGCGTCGCCTCGGCGGTCGCCTGTTTGCGGCCGCGGTAGAGGACGTTGGCCTCGCAGAGGACCCGGCCGGTGTCGCGGGTGATCGGGCGCACGTACTTGGCCTCGAGGCCGAGCGAGGTGTAGCCGACGCCGGCGGGCAGCGTGGTGTGGACGGCGCAGCCGAGCGCCGAGTCGAGCAGCGTCGCCGCGTAGCCGCCGTGGACGACGCCGATCGGGTTGTAGTGCTCCTCCCCCGGTTCGCCCTCGAAGACGACCCGCCCCTCCTCCAGCTCGACCGGGCGCAGCCGCATCGTCACCGCGATCGGCGGCGGCGGCACCTCGCGCCGGCGACGACGGCGCTCATGTACTCCATGCCGGTCATCGTCGCCCCGGCCGCCGCGGTCGCCACCGGGTCCTGCCAGACCAGGGTGCGGCTCGCGCGAGGTCTCGGGACTGGAGGCGGCGAAGGCCTCGGCGACGTCGGCCGCGGTTCGCGTCGCCGGCGAGGACGACGCCGTCGTCGCTCATCGGCCGCTCCGCCTGGCCGCGGCTACAGCGCCGCTGCGCCGGCCGGCTGCTGCCCAGCCGGGTAGTGCAGGTCGGCGGTGATCTCCGCCTGGCTGATCGCGATTCGCGGGGCCTTCGCTGCGGCTGTCGGTGCCTGTGTCTCGGGATCAGCCTCATCGGGTCGCCTCCAATCGGGCGGTGATGCTGGGTTTCGTCAAGCAACTCATGCTGCCGGCGCAGCCTATCCAAGTCAGTTGCTTGATGCAACCAAGTGTGCGAAGATCACACCCGTGCTCGCATCGCGACTATCCGAACCAGCTCTGCTCGATCGCCAACTCGCTGGAGGTGATCGGCGAGCGCTGGTCGCTGCTGATCGTGCGCGACGTCTTCAACGGCAACCGCCGCTTCGGCGAGATGCAGGCCTCGCTCGGCGTCGCCCGCAACGTGCTCTCGGCCCGGCTGCAGCGCCTGCTCGACGAGGACATCCTCGAGCGCCGCCGCTACCAGGAGAGCCCGGCCCGCTACGAGTACTTCCTGACCGAGAAGGGCCTCGACCTCTGGCCGACGCTGATCGCCCTGCTCAACTGGGGCGACCGCTACTCCCCCAGCCCGGGCGGCCCGCCGAAACTGATCATCCACAAGGATCTGCGGCGGCCACGTCAGCGATCGCGGCATCTGCGAAGAGTGCGGCAAGGTCCTGCACGCCCGCGACGCGATCCAGGTCCCGGGGCCGGGGCGGGCTGCGGCGCTGGCCGGCGCCGGCACCGAGTCCGCCTAGCCCTCCCCCTCCTTCTCCCCTCCCGCTGCGCTCGTCGGCGAAGACGATGTACTCCAAAAGCATCAGTTTGTCCTTCGGCCGATTGGCTGCGCGCTTCATCGCGATCAGATGACTGAGCGAGGCGACGCGAATCCGATGCCCTTCGACCTCCTCGATCGTCGCGTCGCGACGCAGATCCTCGTAGGACCGGACACCGGCGAGGTCGGCGAGAACGTCGAACATCCCGAACTCGGTCATCGAAGGTGAAGTTGGCCCCGTTCGCCAGCGAGCGGGCGTCGGGCAGGAAGGGGAGATCCGCCGCCGCGCCTTTCACCCTCAGAGAGACCCGCATCTCCTCCAGTGCCGCGCGCGAGCCGCTCCAAGTTGGCATCGTCGCGTGCATATGCAACGTCGAGGTCATAGGTCGGATAGGAGGAACCGAGAGCGATACCGGCCATTCCGCCGACCAAGACGAAATCGACGCCGTGGCGGACCAGAGCGCTCAGCAAGGGATGGGCATGTGAGAGGCAGCGGTCCGTCCATCATGACCCCAAGTCTCCAGGTCACTCGGTCTCTTCCCCCTGTTCCGCCGAACGAGGTCGGCAAATGCGAGGCCGCGCTGCACCCGCTGGGCGGGGGTGAAGGTGAGATTCGAGCGATTGAGCGTGACGTCTATGCCCGAGTCGCGCGCTTGCGCGGACAGCTCGAGGTCGTCGCCTAGGAGGTAGAGCAATTCCCAGAGCGTGTCGACTGAGGGAGAAACGCGGTCCGACTCGATGCGCGAGATCGCCGACTGGGTCGTACCTGCCCGGCTCGCCAGGCAGTTCCTGACTGACGCCGTGGCGCTGGCGGGCTTCCCGCAAAAGATCACCCGGGGCGGGACCGGCGCGTCGACTCCGTGGATCCATCACCGCCACCATATGAATATAGCTTATTTGTACTTATTGCCTATTCGCTATAAGCATCACCTTCTCTCAAGCGCTAGCTTTGGCTGCACGGCCAATCGGGTGAACGAGCGTTGAGGAGGAGGGGCATGGCGACTGCGGCGGAGCTTCAGGTGCGGGACAGGGTCTTCATCGGCGGCGAGTGGGTGGGGCCGGCGGGGACGGAGCCGATCGAGGTGGTCAACTCGACCACCGAGGAGGTGATGGGCACGGTCCCGGCCTGCTCCGCCGAGGACGCCGACCGCGCCGTCGCCGCCGCCCGCGCGGCCTTCGACTCCTGGTCGCAGACCTCGCGCGAGGAGCGCGCCGGCTACCTCGCGGCGATCGCCGCCGGGCTCGGCGAGCGCAGCGAGGAGATCGCGGCGACGATCACCCAGGAGCTGGGGATGCCGCTGAAGCTGAGCCAGATGATCCAGGTCGGCCTCCCGACCAGCCAGTTCGCGGCGATGCCGGGGCTGATGGAGGAAGTCGCCTGGGAGGAGGAGATCGGCAACTCGCGGGTGCTGCGCGAGGCGGTCGGCGTGGTCGGCGCGATCACGCCCTGGAACTACCCGCTGAACCAGATCGCCGCCAAGGTCGCCCCCGCCCTCGCCGCCGGCTGCACGGTCGTTCTCAAGCCCAGCGAGGTGACCCCGCTCAACGCCTTCCTGCTGGCCGAGGTGATCGAGGCGGCCGGCCTGCCCGCCGGCGTCTTCAACCTCGTCACCGGCACCGGCCCGGTCGTCGGCGAGGCGATCGCCGCCCACCCCGGCGTCGACATGGTCTCCTTCACCGGCTCCACCCGGGCCGGCAAACGGGTCTCCGAGCTCGCCTCGGCGACGGTGAAGCCGGTGGCGATGGAGCTCGGCGGCAAGTCGCCGAACGTGATCCTCGACGACGCCGACCTCGCCAGGGCGGTCCCCGACGGGGTCGCCAAGTGCTTCCTCAACTCGGGCCAGACCTGCAGCGCGCTGACCCGGATGCTGGTCCCCCGCGACAAGCTCGCCGAAGCCGAGCAGATCGCCGCCGCGACCGCCGAGGCGTTCACGCCCGGCGACCCGTTCGCGGACTCGACCCGCCTCGGCCCGCTCGTCTCCGACATCCAGCGCCAGCGCGTGCGCGGCTACATCGAGAAGGGCGAGGCCGAGGGCGCCAAGCTGGTGACCGGCGGCGCCGAGGCGCCCGAGGGGCTCGACCGCGGCTACTTCGTCCGCCCCACCGTCTTCTCCGAGGTGGCGCCGGAGATGACGATCGCCCAGGAGGAGATCTTCGGCCCGGTGCTGGCGATCCAGCCCTACGACGGCGAGGACGACGCGGTACGGATCGCCAACGACAGCGCCTACGGGCTCGCCGGCGGCGTCTGGTCGGGCGACGAGGAGCGCGCGATCGCGGTCGCCAAGCGGATCCGCAGCGGCCAGATCGAGATCAACGGCGGCGCCTTCAATCCACTGGCGCCGTTCGGCGGCTACGGGCAGTCGGGTCACGGGCGCGAGAACGGGCGGTACGGGCTCGAGGAGCTACTGCAGGTCAAGAGCCTGCAGCTCTAGTTCAGGCCGGGATCGATCCCGGCCCGGTCAATAGGCTCCACGCATGAACTTCGACCTGAGTGATGAGCAGAAACTGCTGCGCGACACGGTTCGCGACTTCGCCCGCCAGGAGGTTCGGCCGGTCGCGGAGGAGCTCGATCGGGAGAAGCGATTCCCTTACGAGATCGTCGCGAAGCTCGGGGGGCTGGGGCTGATGGGGATCCCGTTCCCGCAGGAGTACGGGGGCGGTGGGGCCGACACGTTGTCCTACGTGCTGGCTGTGGAAGAGCTGGCGCGGATCGACTCCTCGGTCTGCATCACGATGGCCGCGCACACCTCGCTGGGGACGATGCCGATCTACCTCTGGGGCAGCGACGCGCAGAAGGACGAATGGCTGCCGCGGCTCTGCAGCGGCGAGCGCCTCGCCTCCTTCGGCCTGACCGAGCCCGAGGCGGGCTCCGACGCCGGCAACGTCCGCACCACGGCGAAGCTCGAGGACGGCGAGTGGGTCGTCAACGGCGCCAAGCAGTTCATCACCAACTCCGGCACCGAGATCTCCGGCTGCGTCTCGATCACCGCTGTGACCGGCGCGGGCAACGGGCGCAAGGAGGTCTCGAACCTGATCGTCCCCACCGGCACGCCCGGCTACGAGGTCGGCGAGGCCTACCGCAAGATGGGCTGGAACGCCTCCGACACCCGCCCGCTCTCCTTCGAGGACTGCCGGCTGCCCGAGTCGAGCCTGCTCGGCCGCCGCGGCGACGGCTTCAAGAACTTCCTCCACATCCTCGACGGCGGCCGGATCGGCGTCGCCGCGATGGGCGTCGGCCTCGCCCAGGGCGCGCTCGACGAGGCAATCGCCTACGCCAAAGAGCGCCAGGCCTTCGGCCAGCCGATCTCCAAGTTCCAGTCGATCCAGGCCAAGATCGCCGACCTCTCGGCCCAGATCGAGGCGGCGCGGCTGCTGACCTGGCGGGCGGCGCTGGAGAAGGACGCCGGCCAGTCGTTCACCCTCACCGCCGCCCAGGCGAAGCTGATCACCGGCCGCCTCGCGGTCCGCGCCACCGAGGAGGCGGTGCAGATCCACGGCGGCTACGGCTACATCGAGGAGTACCCGGTCTGCCGCTTCTACCGCGACGCCAAGATCTTGACCATCGGCGAGGGGACGGACGAGGTTCAGCAGATGGTGATCGCGCGGCAGCTCGGCTGCTGACGGCGTTGCTCGGGCGAGGGAGGGGACCTCCTCCGGCGGAATTCAGTCGCGCACGCTTCGCGTGCAGCTCCAAAAGATCCTGCCCGCCTATGGCGGCAGGAATCGGATTGCATTTCCGCGCGCTTCGCGCACATTCCGGCGGAGGAGGTCCCCATCCCTCGCCAGCTCTCCGTAAAGCAGCCCAGCTCGGGAGCAGAACACTCGCAGTTTTGGCGCGGGGGCCCTCGCTCCGGTCTGCAGCTACCGCGCTGCCGGTGCCGGTGTTGGAGGGGAGCCGGGGGTGCCTCTGGGCGAATGTCGCCGAAGGCGGCGGAAATGCAATCCGATTCCTGCGCGCCATAGGCGCGCAGCATCATCCGGAGCCGCACCCGAAGGGTGCGCGACTGAATTCGCCCAGAGGCACCCCCGGCTCCCTACCGCACAGGTTCCGCAGTCACGTCGGCCTCGGGGCGAGCAGCGACCTCGGCCGCTCGGCCGACGCTCTCGCCGATGCCGAAATGGGCGCAGATCGTCAGCTCGTGCTCGCGGCGCAGGGGGCGCGTCGGGTCGACTACCGGGGCCGACCGCAGCAGCTCGCCCTCCAGGGCGACCCAGACGCCGAAGGCGGCTCCGGCACAGACGCGCAGGGGTACGGCCACCAGCCTGGTGCTGCGGCGGCGGCCGAGCTGGACGACCAACCAGGCCGGGTCGCCGCTGCCGCGATCGACGTAGACGCCGTGGACCTGGCCGGTCGCGGTGCCGTCGATATCGGTGACCCCGGCTCCCACCCAGCCCCTTACGTCGGCCAGCGTAGGCGTGGCCGCGGTCTCAGACATCGGACTGCCGCCCGAGCAGCTCCCCGGCGGCGCTCGCCGGATCGAGTTCGCGCCGCACCACTCGCTCCAGCAGCTCGGCGGTGCGGGGGTCCTCGGCGGCGGTCGCCTCGAGCCGGCGCCGCATGCGCGAGGTGGCGATCCCGAGCACCTCGCTGCGCAGGTTGCGGGCGCGCCGCTCGGCAAGCGTTCCGGCCGCCTCGATGAAGGCGCGGTGCTCGTCGATCTTCAGCGCCAGCTCGTCGACCCCCTCGCCGCGCGCCGCCTCCGTGCGCAGGATCGGCACCTTCCAGCCCTTGGGGTCCTGGGACAGCGCCAGCACGCCGCGCACCTCGCGCACCATCGTGTCGGTCATCGGGTGGTCGGCCTTGTTGACGACGATCACGTCGGGGATCTCCATCACCCCGGCCTTCAGCGCCTGGATCGAGTCGCCGGAGCCGGGCATCAATGCCAGCACGATCGTGTCGGCGTGGTCGACGATGTCGATCTCCGCCTGGCCGACGCCGACGGTCTCGATCAGGACGTCGTCCTTGCCGGCCGCGTCCATCACCAGCGCCACCTGCAGGGCCGCCTCGGAGAGGCCGCCGAGGGCGCCGCGGGAGGCCATCGAGCGGATGAAGACGCCGGGGTCGAGGAAGTGGTCGGAGAGGCGGACGCGGTCGCCGAGCAGGGCGCCCTGGGTGAAGGGGCTGGAGGGGTCGATCGAGAGCACCGCGACCTCGCGCTCGGCCTTGCGCAGCTCCGCGGTCAGCGCCCCGATCAGGGTGCTCTTGCCGACCCCGGGCGGACCGGTGAAGCCGACGATCCGGGCCTTGCCGGTGCGCGGGTAGACCTCGCGGACCAGCTCCCAGCCGGCCGGGTCGTCGGACTCGATCAGCGTGATCGCCCGCGCCAGCGCCCGCTTGTCGCCGGCGACGAGGCGCTCGGCGAGCGGAGCTGACTTGGCGGCGTCGGGCATCGGCGGGGCAGTCTAGGGGTCCGTGGAGCGTTCCCCCGCCAGACTTTAGAGTCCCCGCCGCCGTGATCCGCTTCCTCGCCCGCAACCGGATGCTGAACCATCGCTACGCGCGCCTGCTCTGGCGCTGGTCCTGGCGCCGCCTGCTCACCCGAGCCGGCTGGCGCTGGCGCACCGACGGCTTCGTCTTCTTCGGCAAGCGGCTGGAAATCCAGATCGCCCGCGGCGCCGAGGTCCGCTTCGGACGCTTCGTCTGGATCGGCGACGGCTCGAAGATCCGCTGCCACGAGGGCGAGGTCGAGATCGGCGAGAAGACCGTGATGGGCCAGGAGTGCACCATCTCCGCCTACCGCCGGGTGCGGATCGGCGAGCAGTGCGTGATCGCCGACCGGGCGATGTTCATCGACTTCGACCACGGCGTAGTCGAGGTCGAGCGCCCGATCCGCGTCCAGGGCATCTACATGCGCGACGTCGAGGTCGGCTCCAACGTCTGGATCGGGTACGGCGCCTGCATCCTGCGCGGCGTCCGCGTCGGCGACAACGCAATCGTCGGCACCAACTCGGTGGTGACCAGGGACGTCCCGGCCAACGCCGTCGTCGCCGGCATCCCGGCGAAGATAATCCGCATGCGCGACGCCCCTGAGCAGCTGCGCTGGCCCGATCCGGTCGAACCGGATCCCGCCGCGGAGACCACGCTCGCCCCTCCCGATTGAGAGCGAGCCGGTGGCGGCCTCCTAGACCTCCTAGCTACGCGAGCGGGAGGTCAGTCTGAGCGAAGTCATCGCCGACGCAGAGGAGCGGGTTTCCCGAGAGGCGTGCGGTCGCGTAGGTCATGCAATCGCCGTAGTTGAGCCTCGCCGGGTGCCGACCCTTCCCGAAGCGGATGAACGCCTCCGCGGCGATCGTCCAGTGGCGCGCGCCGAACGGGACCGATGCGATCCGGTTGTCGCGCAGGAAGCGGAGGAGACTGGCCCGACCGGCCTCGCCCTCCCGGGCGATGAGGATGATCGCGGTCTCGAACAAGGTCGGGGCCCCCACCGCGATGCTCTGAGCGGCGGCGAGTGCCTCAACGAGGTTGCCGTGTCCGTCCTCTTCTTCGATCACGGAGACGATTGCCGAGCTATCGAGGATCAAAAGCCCTCCGGCCCGTAGCCGAGGATCTTTTCCTTCTCCTCTTTGGTGATCGCTGGACCGCCGCGGTTCTCCTCGGGAATCAACGGCCAGATCTCCGTTTCCATGTAATGGAGAAACTCCTCCTTGGTCCTCGGCCGGCGCCTGCTGGCCCCAGGCCCAAGACGGTCCAGCCTCTCGCGCAGCGCCTGGCGCACCGCCTCCTCCTCGCTCTCGCCAGTGAGCTTCGCGATCTCCGCCGCCAACTGCTCCATCTCCTCGTCTTCGAAACGTCGGGTCATGGTGGTCCAGCCATCGTAGGCGCCCCACCGTCTGCAATCCAGCGTGCAACGACCCTACCAGAAATGAAGCTTGTTGTCTGTCAGCTAATACGTTGCCTCATAGTCCGTCGGCGGGTGGCCTGCGGCGAATCCATTCAGTGCTGGTTCTGTCGATTTGTCGGTGCCGGTCCTGTCGATTTCGGCAAGGAGAACAATTGCCACCCGTGGACATCGCCGCCCGTTTCGGGGACAATCTGGTCCGCTGCCGCAAGCGCGCCGACCTCTCGCAGGACGAGCTCAGCGTCCGCGCTTCGGTGCATCGCACGGAGATCAGCCAGCTGGAGCGAGGGCTTCGCATCGCGCGCATCGACACCCTGATCAAACTCGCCGCCTCGCTCGAAGTATCCGCCGACGAGCTCCTGGCCGGGATGTCATGGGATCCGGGTGGCACCCGGATCGGAAAATTCCGGCCCGATGAGGAGGACGGCGACTAGTTCGCGCTCAGACCCGGGCTCGCCTCGCCGACCAGGTCGGCGTAGACGGCGGCGGTCTGCTCGGCGACGTCGCCCCAGTCGAAGCGGCGCAGGTGCTCGTAGGCTTCGGCGACCAGGCGGCGACCGAGCTCGTCGTCAGAGAGGACGCGGATCGCGACCTCGGCCAGCGCCTCGGGGTCGTGGGCGCGGAAGCGCAGGCCGGCCTCCTCGTGGGGGACCACCTCGCGCAGGCCGCCGGTGTCGGCGACGATGCAGGGGCAGCCCGAGGCCATCGCCTCCAGCGCCACCAGGCCGAACGGCTCGTAGATCGAGGGGACCACGGTGAGGTCGGCGATCCGGTAGAGCGAGTGGAGGACGTCGTCGCCGATCCAGCCGAGGAATGTGCCGTGGTCCATCAGGCCCAGCTCCTCCGCCTGGCGATGCAGCTCGGCCTCGTGGGTGCCGGAGCCGGCGACCAGGAAGCGCGTGTTCGGCGCCGCCTCGAGCACGCGCGGCATCGCCTCCAGCGCCAGCTGGAAGCCCTTCTCGTAGACCAGCCGGCCGATCAGCAAGACCAGCTTCTGGTCCGGCGCCGCGAACTCCGAGCGCAGCCGCGTCAGCTCGGCCCGGTCCGGCACCTGCAGGTCGTCGGGATCGATCCCGTTGGGGATGACGCTGATCCGCCGCTCCTCGACCCCGAAGATGTCGGCGATCTGCTCGCGCATGTAGTGCGAGCAGGCGATCACCCGCTGCGAGCGGTTGGTGATCCAGCGCTCGACCCCGTGGATGTAGGTCTGCGGGTGCTTGTCGACCCAGCCCTGGTGGCGGCCGTACTCGGTGGCGTGGATCGTCGTCACCAGCGGCGCGCCGAAGCGCTTGGCGAGGTGGTCGCAGGCGTTGGCGACCAGCCAGTCGTGGCCGTGGACGAGGTCGAAGCTGAAGCGGTCCCCGAGCTCGACCCCGGCGGCGAGCATGTCCGAGTTCATCCGCTCGACCCAGGCGACGAACTCGCCGAGGTCTGTCGGACGCTTGGGCTCGCGGATGCGGTGGACGATGACCCCGTTGGCGCGCTCCTCGGCGGGCGACTCCTCGCCGCCGCGGGTCAGCACGTGGACCTCGACGTCGCGCTCGACCAGCGCCTCGGAGAGCTTGCGGACGTGGCGGGCGAGCCCACCCTCGATCAACGGCGGGTACTCCCAGGAGAGGATCAGGACGCGGGTCATCGTGTGGGGCGCTAGGGCTCCAGCAGGGGAGCGAGGCTGAGGTCCGGGGAGAGGGAACGCATACGCGGATCGGTGACGGTGCGGGAGTCTATGGCCTCCAACAACGCCCGGGCGTGGTCGGTAGTCCGCTGGAAGGCGTAGTCGCCCGCCTGGCCACGCTTGTCGAGGAAGGCCCAGTCGCTGGCCTGGACCGCCAGCAGCTCGCGCGCGGCGCGCAGCGCAGCATCACCGTGCAGGCCGGTCGCGAGGGCTCGCAGCAGTCGCAACTCCAGCCGCCGCGATGCCCAGGCGAGATCGGCGACGGCGGGCGAGTCCCAGGTGCCGAAATCCTTTCCCTCCCCCCAGGTCGAGGCCACCAGCTCGCGTTCGACCGGCTCGTGCTCGGTCAGCGCCTGCGGCACCGTGACCGTCCGCACCCCCGCCGCCTCGGCGCCCTCCAGCACAGCCCGCAGCCAGACCGGGCCCTCCGACCACCAGTGGCCGAGGAGCTCCGTGTCGATCGCGAAGACGAGCAGGCCGCGGCGGCCGGCCGCGGCGGCGTACTTGCGCAGGCGCGCCGCGGTCGCGGCGAGGAACTCGCTCGCCTGCCGCCGGGCGGCGGCAGCGGCGGCCGCGGGATCGTAGGCACCTCCCCCCACCTTCCAGAGCCGGATCCCGCGCAGCGATTTGCCTTCGAACTGGGCGTGGGCCGGATCGGAGGGGTAGCCGTCGAGCGACCAGAGCCAGCCGATCGCCTCCCAGTCGATCGGCAGCGCCACCGGCCCGGCCGGCGTCCGCACCGGCGCCAGCGCCTGCAGCGGCTGCTCGTGGGCGCTCTGGTCGATGCAGAACCAGCCCACGCCGGCCTCGGCCAGGCGCCACTCGAGGCCGGGCGCATAAGCGCACTCGGGGAGCCAGAAGCCGCCGTCCCAGCCGAAACGGCGGCGGTGCGAGCGGATGCCGGCGTCGAGCTGCAGCCGCAGCCCCGCCCGGGTCGCGAGCAGCGGCAGCACCGCGTGAGTGGCCGACGATGCCGCCAGGGCAACCCGTCCCTCCGCCGCCGCCCGCTGGAAGGCCAGCAGCGGCTCACCGCCAACCCCGTCGAGCAGCTCGAGCGCGTGCCGGTAGCGGGCGTGCTCGGCTTCGACCGCCGGCCGGCACTCGGCCGGCACCTCCGGCAGATCCGCCTCAGCGGCTCCGACCCGCCACTCGACCAGGAACCGCCGCAGCCGCTCCATCGCCCCGCCGTCCTCCAGCTGATCGGCCAGCACCGGCGTCACCGTCATCGTCAAGTCCCGCGCCACCTCCAGCACCGGCAGGTAGGACCTGATCACCGCGTCGAACAGCCACTCCTCGCCGAAGGGATAGGTCCCAAACCCCTCCACATAAGGCATATGACTGTGCAGCACTATCGCCAGGTCCCCGTCCGTCCCCTTCAAGACGCTCCTCCGGTGGGTGACCCGGGGGGAGGGGCCGAGAACGTACACCTCGCCCGCAGGCCCCTCCCACCGGGGCAGGCCCCGCCGGCCGCGCGCCTACAGGCGACAGACGGCAACGAAATCGAGCGCCTTGTCGAGATTCCCGTCGCGGAGAGCGAAGTCAGAGGCGGCTATCGCGGGCGTGAAGCGGTCGTAGAAGGGCTTGGTCAGCCCGAGGCGTTTGTGGACCGTGTCCCAGCCGAGCCTGATCGCCAGCTCGTGGACGCGCAGCTTGCGGGCGTGGAAGAGGCCGTGGAGATCGACCGCGGCGAAGTGGTCCTGGCAGAGCCCGAGGAACTCCTCGGCACGGTACTCGTGCACGTGCCAGGGGTTGTCGGACTTCTCCGCCCCCGGCGGCGCCAGCGTCAGCAGGTTCGGGGTGGAGACGTAGGCGACGCCCCCCGGGGCCAGCATCGACTTGAAGTGCTCGAGGATCGCCCCCGCGTCCTCGACGTGCTCGATCGTCTGCAGGAAGACGACCGCGTCGCAGAGCTCGGCGAAGCTCTCGACCAGGTCGCGCTCGAAACGCAGGTTCGGCCGCGCGTAACGCAGGCGCGCATGCCGGTGTGCCTCCGGGTTGGCGTCGACCCCGACCACCGCGGCGGCGCTGCCGGCGAGCACGTCGGACCCGTAGCCCTCGCCGCAGGCCATGTCGACGACCCTCAGCCCGCCGACCCGGGCCGCGATCCACTCGTAGACGACGAGGTGGCGCCGGTACCAGTAGTTCTCCTCGGGCACGTCGGGCAGCGTCCGCTCTCCGGTCAGCGGCAGCGGCGGCACCCCGGGGGGCTGGTTCAGCTGCAGGTATTCCTCGGCCACGGGGAGACGGTATTGGGCGCATTGCACTCCGTGCATTGCGCCGTTCCGCGTAGAGTTCCGCGCCGGATGCCGGCCTCCCCCACCGCCACGCCCGACCACATCAAGGACGTCAACACCCGCTACCACGACGCGGCGGCCGACGAATACGACGCCAAGTGGGGCATCGACTTCGGCGACACCGGCCAGGAGCAGGTGCGGCTGAAGCTGGTCAAGGCGCTCGGCGGGCGCGACGGCGAGCGTTTCGGCGACGCCCTGGAGATCGGCTCCGGCACCGGCTACTTCTCGCTCAACCTGGTCCAGATCGGGGCGATCGAGCGGCTGACCGCGACCGACATCTCGCCCGGGATGCTGAACCGGCTCGGCGCCACCGCCGAGGCACTGGGCCTCCCCGCGGTCACCACCGTCGTCACCGAGGCCGAGACGCTGCCCTTCGAGGACGAGAGCTTCGACCTCGTCTTCGGCCACGCCGTCCTCCACCACATCCCCGACCTCGACCGCGCCTTCGCCGAATTCCGCCGCGTGCTGCGGCCTGGGGGCGCGATCGCCTTCGCCGGCGAGCCCTCCCGCTACGGCGACCGCCTGGCGGCGCTGCCGAAGCGGGTCGGGAATGCTCGCCGCGCCGATCTGGCGGCGCCTCACCGGAGCACGCGAGCGCGCCGTAGCCGAGGTCAGACCTCTCACACGGCCACTCGCTCGAGGGCGAGGTCGACGTCCACGCTTTCGCCCCCGCCGACCTGCGGCGCCTGCTGCGCGACGGCGGCTTCGAGGACCGCCATGTCGGCGGCGAGGAGCTGCTCTCCAACGCCTGGGGCTGGGGCCTGCGCACGGTCGAGTCGACGGCCGAGCCCGACTCGGTCTCCTGGGGCTGGCGCAGCTTCGCCTTCCGCAGCTACATCGCCCTGCAGAAGGTCGACACCCGCCTGCTCGAGCCGAACCTGCCGGCCGAGCTCTTCTACAACCTGCTCGTCTCCGCCCGCAAGCCGGCTTAGACCAGCCGGGCGCGAAACAGCTTCACCTTGGAGTCGATCCCCTTGAGGCGACGCTCGCCGATGAAGGTGTAGGTGAAGTCCTCTTCGCCGACCGCCTCCTTGACCGCTTCGTCGACGACGACGCTGCCGGGACGGGCGACGCCGGTGACGCGGCTCGCCAGGTTGACCGGGCGGCCGTAATAGTCGCCGGACTGGGGCAGCACCGGGCCGCAGGCGAGACCGGCCCGCAGCCAGGGGAACTCCTCGCCTTCGGCCTCGGCGGCGGCGATCAGCTCCAGGCTCGCCCTCAGCATCGGCCCGGCCCCGGTGGCGACGAACATCACCGCGTCGCCGATCGTCTTCACCAGCCGCACCGGCGGTTCGGCGACGGCGGTCGCCATCTCCTCCAGCCGCCCCGCGACCAGGCCCAGCTCCTCGGCCGGGATCTCCTCCCCCAGCCGGGTGAACTCGACCAGGTCGGCGAAGCAGACGGTGAGGGTCGCGGTACCGCCGATCTCGCCCGAGGCGAGGTCGGCGGTGGCGATCACGTCGCGGCGGATCTGCTCCAGCATGTTTGCCTGCAGGGCGTGGACCAGGGTCGGCCCGACCAGCGGCATCAGGAACTCGGCGGCGGCCGCGAAGCGCAGAGCGAGGTCGCGCTCGCTGTCGCCCGGCTGAGCGAGCGTGCGGATCACCAGCTCACGGTTCGCCTCGGCGATCCGTGAGGTCCCCATCCCGATCGTCCGTGCCACCTGCAGCATCCCCTCCTCGGGCAGGCCGGCGTCGCGGAACGCCTTCATCCGCCGCGCCGCCTCCAGGTCGGCCTCGGTCCCGCGCGGCTCGTCGGGATCGGCGTAGGGCACGCCGAGCGCGGCGCTGAAGCGGCGCAACTGCTCCAAATCGAGGCCGACGATCGCGGCGATCTCCCGCGCCGTGTAACGGCGACCGTCACCGGCCAGAGCCCGCTCGACCGGCAACAACGCCAGCCGCCCGGCGTGCACCGCGTCCCGCAATTCCTCCAGCGGGACGCCTTCGGCCGCCAGCTCTTCGAGCAGGGTCAGCCGCGCCTGGCGCGCCTCGCCCTCGAGCTCGTCGAGCAGCCCCTCTGCCTCGAAGTCGATCTCGGGGGCGGCGGCCATCGCGGCATTCTCTCCGCCGGGGCGACTTTATGTCGGATAGCGATACAAAGTCGCCCCACGGACCTCAGGCGGAGGCGACGGCGCCACCGCGGCGCGGGTCGCCACCGCCGCTCAGCTCGCCGCTCGCCGGGTCGCGGGCGACGGCCTGGACACCGCCGAAGAAGAGGTTGATCACGGGCCGCCGGGCTACCGCGATGCCGCGCGCCTCGAGGCGCCCCAGGGCCGCCTCGTCGATCCCCGGCTCGGCTTGCACGACGGCGTCCTCGAAATGCAACCGCGGTGCCGCCACGGCGGCGGCGACCGGCATCTTCCCCTCGACCGCCCGGACCACCGTCTGCAGGATCGCCGAGCGGATCCGGTTGGAGCCGGCACTGCCGAGCCCGAGCACTATCTCTCCCTCGCGCAGAACCACCGTCGGAGCCATCATCGAGGGCACCCGCCGCCCCGCGGCGATCTGGTGAAAGCCGAGCGGGTTGAGGTCCTCCTCGCCGAGCATGTTGTTGAGGATGACCCCGGTCCCCGGCACCAGCACCCCGGAGCCGGCGCCGTTGGAGCAGGTGACGTTGGCACACATGCCATCCCCATCGAGCACCGAGATGTGGGTGGTCGAGCCGAGCAGGTCGGCGGCGGCCGCGTCCAGGCCGGCCGGGTCGAGGAAGCCGACGTCCATGCCCTCCTCGTAGAGCGACTCGGCGAACTCGGCGCCGCGGCGGCGGTTGGCCGCGTCCATGACCGCGACCAGCCGCTCCGGGCCGCTCTCGTGCCCAAGGCGCTCCAGCAAGCCGAGGCAGAAAGCGATCAGGATCCCGCCCGAGGACGGCGGTGGGTTGGTCAGCACCTCGAAGCCACGGAAGGGCGTCCGGATCGGCGGGCGCTCGATCGCCTCGTAGGCGGCGAGGTCGGCGCGCCCGAGGGTACCGCCGTGCTCGACGACGAAGTCGCTGAGGGCGGCCGCAATCTCACCGCGGTAGAACGGCTCCGCACCCTCGGCACCGAACCGTTCCAGCGCCTCGGCAAGTTCCGGGAAGCGAAACGTGTCCCCCTCCCGCAGCGTCTGCCCCTGTGGCGCGTAGAGCTCCCGCGTACCCGGCAGCCGCTCGTGAATCGGAGCGAGGATGTCGAGGATGTAGGCCTGCTCGGCGTTGACCGGCGCCCCCTCCCGGGCCAGCCGCACCCCCGGGCCGACCAGGTCCGCCAACGGCGCCGAGCCGAAGCGCTCCAGCGCCCGCAGCAGTCCGGCCGCGGTGCCGGGCACCCCGCAGGAGGCCGGGCCGACGTAGAACGTCTGCACCGTCTCGGCGTCGAAGTGGACCGGCACCGGTACCAGCTCGGCCCGCCGCTCGATCCCGTCCAGGCCGGGCGCGGCGACGAAGAAGTCGATCAGGGTCGTCTCCTCCCCCCTGTGGACCATCATGTAGCCACCGGCGCCGAAGCCCGTCAGCGGGCTCTCGACCGCGAACGACGCCAGTACCGCGCAGACCGCGGCGTCGACCGCGTTGCCGCCCTCGCGCAGCACACCGGCACCGGCCTCGGCGGTGAGCGGGTGGCCGGCTGCGACGACCCCTCTCATCGGGTGCAGCGCGTTCTAGCCGGGGAGGAACTCAGGGACGTCGATGCCGAGCTCGCCGCCGCGCTCCGGGGCGCGACCGCGGCCGCTCTCCTTGGTGCGGCGGATCGTCGGCTCGGCCGCCCGGCGCGGCGTGCTCGGCCGGCCGTCGAAGCGGGTGGCGACGACGGTGACCCAGACCTGGTCGGAGAGCTCCTCGTCGACGTTGGCGCCGAAGATGATGTTGGCGTCGGGGTGGGCGGCCTCGCCGACGACCTTGGCCGCCTCGGAGACCTCGACCAGCGAGAGGTCGGCGCCACCGGTGATCGAGAGCAGGATCGAGCG
Source organism: uncultured Thermoleophilia bacterium (assembly GCA_963720455.1). Classification (GTDB taxonomy): domain Bacteria; phylum Actinomycetota; class Thermoleophilia; order Solirubrobacterales; family 70-9; genus VAYN01. Next base: position 1,587,220 of record OY970392.1, read on the forward strand.
CGCGCCCTCCATCGAGGTCTCGAGCAGCGGCGAGGAGATCGCTTTTTCGGCGGCGAGGATCGCCCGCTCGTCGCCGTAGGCCATGCCGATTCCGAGCAGGGCCCGGCCGGCGTCGGACATGATCGTCCGCACGTCGGCGAAGTCGAGGTTGATCACGGCCGGCAGGGTGACCAGGTCGGAGATGCCCTGCACGCCCTGGCGCAGGACGTCGTCGGCGACCTGGAAGGCCTCGACCATCGAGGTCTGCTGGTCGAGCACCTCGAGCAGGCGGTCGTTGGGGACGACGATCAGCGTGTCGACCTCGGCCGCCAGCTCCTCGATGCCCTTGCCGGCCTGGGTGCCGCGGCGGCTGCCCTCGAAGCTGAACGGCTTGGTGACGATGCCGACGGTGAGCGCGCCGACCTCGCGGGCGAGGCGGGCGACCACCGGGGCGGCGCCGCTGCCGGTACCGCCGCCCGCGCCGGCGGCGACGAAGACCATGTCGGAGCCCTTGAGCAGGCGCTTGATCTTGTCCTGCTCCTCGAAGGCGGAGCGGTGGCCGACCTCGGGGTCGGCGCCGGCGCCGAGGCCGCGCGTCTGCTCGTCGCCGATGTGGACGGTGACGTCGGCGACGCAGAGCTGCAGCGACTGCAGATCGGTGTTGACGGCCATGAACTCGACCCCCGGGATCCGCGCGTCGACCATCCGGTTGACGGCATTGACGCCGGCGCCACCGACGCCGACGACTTTGATCACCGGCTGGTGCGGCTCCCCACTCCCCGGCGGCTCATAGGCAGGCTCCTCGCGCCCATAGCGCGGGTTCGCCGTAGAAAAGTCCTCATTACCCCGCCGCGGCCGCGGCTCCTCGGAGAAGACCCTCTTCAGCCGCTCGGGAGCGGACTCAGCAGAACCCTTCTCAGCAATCGGCCCTTCGGCCGCGTGGTCGTAGGGAGCATCCGAGTCAGCCGAAGCGGCCTCTGCCGCGGGTGGCGTGGATGGGCGCTCCTCGCCCGCAGCTTGCGAGGACGAGGAGTGCTCGTCCGCGACAGGACCCGCGGCCTGAGGGTCTTCGTCCTGAGTCTTCTTCGCCTCGGCTGGATCCTCGCGGCCGTAACGGGGCGCCTCGGGCGGATCCGCAGGCGCGTCGTCCGAAGTGGAGCGGAAGAGGTCGGAAAGGGGACCTTCGCGCATGCTCGCGCGCTTACGCCGAGCTCATTCGCCAGAACCTCCTTCGCCAGCTCCCGGTAGTAGTTCGCGGCGCTGCAGCCAGAATCGTACTTGAGCACGCTGGCGCCTTTCACCGGCGCCTCGGCGAATTTGATCGCCTTTTTGATCCGGGAGCTGGAAGACGAGGTCGCCGAAGTTCTCCTCGAGGATCTCCACCGCCTCCTTGGCGTGGACGGTCCGCGAGTCGAGCATCGTCGGCAGGATGCCCTCGATCTTGACGTCGGGGTTGAGGTTCTCCTGGATCATCCTCAGCGTGTTCTGGAGCTGGACCAGCCCGCGCATCGAGAGATACTCGCACTGCACGGGGACGATCACTTTGTTGGCCGCGGTCAGCGCGTTGATCGTCAGCAGCCCGAGGCTGGGCGGCGTGTCGATGCAGACGAAGTCGTAGTCGGCGGCGACCTCTTTCAGGGCCTTCTCCAGCGAGCGCTCGCGGCCGATCTTGGTGCTCATCGCGATCTCGGCCCCGGCCAGGTCGATCGAGGCGACCGCGATGTCGATCTCGCGCTTCTGACGATGATCTCGCTGATCGGCATGTCGTTGACGAGCACGTCGTAGAGGCTCTTCTCGACCTTGTCCGGGTCGATCCCCTGGCTCATCGTCAGGTTGCCCTGCGGGATCGAGGTCGATGCAGAGCACGCGGTAGCCGGACTCGGCGAAGGCGACGGCCAGGTTCAGGGTCGTCGTGGTCTTCGCCACCCCACCCTTCTGGTTCGCGAAGGCGATGACGTCGGCGTGCTTGACCGGCACCTCCGGCTCGGCCTCCTCGGGCATCTGGATCCCATCCAGCCTGCTAGGCGCGATCAGATCCCGCGGCATCATCCGCGCCGGCTCCTCAGGCTCAGTCGACATCTCGGCGGGCGCGACAGCCGGCGGTCCCCGCCTCCACCGGCGCGGGCCGAGACCGAATCCTCAGGCGCCTCTGCCGCGGGTGGCGTGGAGGATGGCTCCTCGCCCGCAGCTTGCGAGGACGAGGAGTCGTCCTCCGCGACAGGACCCGCGGCGCGAGGCTCCTCAGTCCTTCGGGGGCAGCTCCTCAGATGGCGCCGGCCGCTCGGGCACCGCTTCCTCCATACGCTGGAGCTCCTCGACGATCGGGTGCTGCTCGTCGACCTGGACAGGGGCGGGCTTCGGCTTGCGGCTTAGAAATCCCATTGCGCGGATATTCGTATGGGGGCCGGCTTTTCCTGCCGGCTCTCGAAATTGCTAGGAATTGCCCGATCCCCGAACTCCTCGACAAGCGACTGGTCATCGTCACCGGCAAGGGTGGCGTCGGCAAGACGACGGTCGCCGTGGCGCTCGGGCTGCGCGCCGCCGCCGAAGGCAAGCGGACGATCGTCTGCGAGGTCTCCTCGCAGGAGAACGCCTCGCGGATGTTCGACCACACCGAGGTCGGCTTCCACGAGGTCGAGATGGAGGAGAACCTCTGGTCGATCTCGATCGACCCCGACGAGTCGATGCGCGAGTACGTGCTGCTGCAGCTGAAGGTGCGGGCGATGCGCGACATGCTCTTCCGCAGCCGCATCTTCAACTACCTCGCCGCCGCCACGCCCGGGCTGAAGGAGCTGGTCACGATCGGCAAGATCTGGGAGCTGGCCCAGCTCGACCGCAAGGTCAAGAAGGGGCGCAAGTACGACCTGGTGATCGTCGACGCCCCCGCCACCGGCCACGGCGTCGGCTTCCTGCAGACGCCGCGCACCTTCGCCAACATCGCCCGGGTCGGCCCGATCCACTCGCAGGCCCAGACGCTCGACCGCTTCATCACCGACCACGAGCACACCGGCACCGCGATCGTCGCCCTGCCGGAGGAGATGCCGGTCAACGAGTCGGCGGCGCTGGAGCGAGGACCTGCGCGACGAGGTCGGGGTCGCGGTCGACCGCGTCTACCTCAACGGCCTCTACCCCGAGCGCTTCTCCAAGGCCGAGGCCGAGCGGCTGGCCGAGCTGGCCGAGGGCGAGGAGGGCGCGGTCCGGGCGGCGGCGCGGGCGGCCCTCTCCGAGCACGGCCGGGCCCGCTCCCAGCGCGCCCAGCTGGCCCGCCTGCGGCGCCGGGTCGAGGCGCCGGTCAAGACCCTGCCCTTCCTCTTCGAGCCCGACCTCGGGCCCCGAGGCGGCGCGCCGGCTCTCGCGGAGGCTCTCCTGATGCCGACCCTCAGCGACGTCCTCGAGGGCAAGGAGATCTGCATCTGCGCCGGCTCCGGCGGGGTCGGCAAGACGACCACCTCGGCGGCGATCGCGACCGGCATGGCGGCGCAGGGGCTGAAGGTCTGCGTGCTGACGATCGACCCGGCCAAGCGGCTCGCCGACTCGCTCGGCCTGAAGGAGCTCGGCAACGAGGCGCGCCAGCGTCGACCCGGCCCTGTTCGAGAAGCAGGGCGTCGAGATGAAGGGCGAGCTGTGGGCGATGATGCTCGACGCCAAGGCGACCTTCGACGAGCTGATCGCGCGCCAGGCGCCGGACGAGGAGTCGCGCGACCGCGTCCTCGAAAACCGCATCTACCAGCAGATCTCCAGCGCCCTCGCCGGCTCCCAGGAGTACATGGCGATGGAGAAGCTGTTCGAGCTGCACACCGAAGGCGCGCTTCGACCTGCTCGTCCTCGACACGCCGCCGACCCGCAACGCGCTCGACTTCCTCGACGCGCCCGAAACGCCTGACCCAGTTCATCGAGGGCAGATCGCTGCGGATGTTCATGAAGCCGACCGGGCTGGCGGCGAAGGTCGCCGGGCGCGGCGCCTCGGTCGCGCTCGGCGTCTTCAAGCGGATCGTCGGCTTCGACCTGCTCGCCGACCTGGCCGAGTTCTTCAACGCCTTCAGCGGCATGGTCGACGGCTTCCAGGCGCGCGCCAAGCGGGTCAACAAGCTGCTCGCCGACCCCGGCACCTGCTTCCTCGTCGTCTGCGGCCCGCAGGGCGAGCCGGTCGACGAGGCCGTCTACTTCCACCGCAAACTGGTCGAGGCGAAGCTGCCCTTCGGCGGCGTCATCGTCAACAAGGTCCACTACCCGGCCGAGAAGCTGCGCGGCGACGGCGAGGACCTGCCGGCGGCGCTGGCCGAGAAGCTCGGCGACGAGGACCTGGCGCGGCGGGTCGCCGCCAACTTCTCCGACTACCAGGCGCTGGCCGAGCGCGACGCCCGCAACATCGAGCACCTGGCGCAAGGAGCTGCGCACCACGCGGCGTGATCCGCGTCCCCTACCTCGACGAGGACGTCCACGACCTCGCCGGCCTGGCCGAGATCAACCGCTACCTGTTCGCGACCGGCGAGGAGCGGGTGCGATGGCCGGCCGGGCCGCGGCCTGACGGTCGGCCAGACGCCGTGCGCGGTCGCGGCGCGGACCGTAGCTCGAACTCGAGGTGGCTGACCTCCCAGTCGGCGTCCTCCGGAACCGGGAAGAGGTGGCGCACGCGGGGGGTGTCGATCCGCTCGCGGTGCTGGATGTCGCGCTCCTCGGCGGCCGGCCACTCGAGCGAGTCGCCGCGGCGCTCCTCGGAGACCTCGTCGAGCCACGGGCGTGGCCGTGATCTTGATCTCGTCCTCGGCCGGGATCGGCTCCATGATGCGGGTTTCCTGCTCCATGTCGATCTCCTCGGCTGACTCGATGGGTTCGGGGGACGGCAGGTGTTCGATGCGAATCTGGCTCGGCGGCGGCTCTCGGGGCGGGTGCCGGCTCGTCGATCGGCTCGGGATCCGTGGCGTCTCGGCCTCCGTCGATCCGGTCCGGTGAGACCGCGATCTCGGCGTCGCCGGCTTCGAGGCCGGTCGCGATCAGGGTCTCGTCGGCGGTGGCGCTGAGGTCGTTGCCGAGCTCGCCGAGGGCGGCCTGCAGCAGCAGCCGGCGCACGCCCTCCTCGGCCCAGCCGGCGAGCTCGATCGCTCCGCTCCAGCGAGCGGCCGTTCATCAGCGCCCGCTCCAGCTCCAGGGCGTCCTCGACCCGTTCGCGGGCCTCGATCCGGTCCAGCGAGTCGTCGGCGATCAGCGCCGCGGCGCGCATCGGCAGCGAGGCGCCGACCGGGCCGTGGCCCTCGAGCACCGCGCGCAGGGCGAGCAGGTGGTCGCTGAGCCCGTCGAGCGCGCTCTCGCGCTCGCAGCCCATCTCGAAGCGGCCGACCGCCCAGGTGAGGGCGCTGTCGGGGTCGGGACGGGCCTCCAGCGTCGCGCGCCAGCTCGACCAGCTCGCTCGCCTCCTCCTCGCTGAGGCGGTAGCCGCCGGGCCGGGTCGCCGGGGCGCCGGTGGCGATCCGCCGCCAGCAGCCCTCCCCGGTCGGGGCGAAGGCGTAGGGGCCGAGGCCGATGCCGCCGCCCTTGAAGAGCCGCATCACGCTGATCAGCTCGCGCAGCTGGTGCAGGGCCGCCTCGGCGCCGTCCTCGGCGTCCTGCTCGGCGACGGCCAGGTACTGGGGCTCCCAGGAGGCGCGGCCCATGCCCTCGCTGCGCATCGCCTCGACCGGCGCCTCGATCGAGTCGGCGCGGACCACGCGCACGCCGTGCGGCAGCTGCAGGCGGGGGACCGACATCCGCAGGCCGACGACGGGACGATCAGGACCTCGGCGTCGTCGGCGTCGCGCGCTTCGGCGTCGAGCATCGAGAGCGCGCCGTCGAGCCGCGCGCGGTCGAGCGAGAACCCGGTGCTGCCCTCCCAGAGGGAGGAGATGAAGATCGTCAGCATCCGTTCGGCGCGCTCGCCCGGGTCGGCGGGGACGGACTCGCCGCGGGCCTCCAGGTAGGGCGCGGCGACGCCGGCCTCGACCGCCGCCTCGCGGGCGGGGCCGAAGCTGGGCAGCGAGCGCAGCTCCTCGGAGCGCTCCTCGACGAAGCGCGAGGTCAGCGGCACGTAGCTGTAGAAGGCGGACTCGTCGCCGTCCTCGGCGGCGACGTCGAAGGGGATCTGGTCGCCACTGGCGACGAGGGTGCTGAAGCGGGTCGCGGCCTCGGTGGCCAGCCGCTTCAGGGCCTCGTTGAGGAGGAAGTCACGCACGGCTCAGGCTTCCGCCCGCCGTACGGCGCTCCTGCGCCTGCACGGCGCCTTGCAGGCTATGGAGTCTCGGACGTCTGGGCTAGGCGACGGCGGCGGGCTCGGCGTCTTCCGGCCAGCAGCCAGCGGGTGCCGTACTTGCGCATGTCGTCGATCAGCGGCACCAGCGCCTCGCCCTTCTTGGTCAGGGCGTACTCGACCCGGGGCGGGACCTCGGGATAGGTGTGCCGCTCGACGATCCCCTCCTCCTCCAGCGCCCGCAGGCGCAGCGAGAGCGTGCGGGGGCTGATCCCCTCCAGCGAGCGCTCGAGCTCGCAGAAGCGGCTGCTGCCGTCGGCGAGGTCGCGGATCAGCAGGAGCGTCCACTTGCCGCAGACGACTTCGGCGGTGCGGCAGACGGGACAGGTGGAGTTGCTCAGTAGCGCTCATCGGCGGTTCGAGGCGGCTGTCGGAACTGCCTCGCTTCAACAAGTGTAGCCACATGGCTTCACTTACTGAAGCTTTGCGCAAACTCAGGCGTGATCAGAAATGCCCGGTGGCGACCGGCTCGACCTTGAGCACGTTGATCTTGTAGCGGGCGTCGTTGGGACCGTAGACGAAGGTGATCGGGAGGCCCAGTTCGACTTCGAGCAGCTGGCAGAACTCCGAGCCCGAGATGCACTTGGCTTCGCCGAAGACAGCGGTGACGTCGTCGGAGACGAGGAGCAGCGGTTTGCGCGTCTTCGGGCTGATTCCCATGTAGGTGACGACCTGCGTCTTGGCGCTGGGCAGCGCCGCGGGCGGAACCACGCCCTCCTTCGTCGTCGGCTCACCTTCATCCTTGCCGCCGTCGGCGCTGTTCGTCGTGCGCTTGATCTTGACGTCGATCGCGAAGGTGAACAGCTGCAGGTCCGGCTCTCCCCCTCCGCCGCTCGGCGCCCCGCCGCTGGGCGCTCCGCCATCGCCTGAAGGGCTTTCGGGGGCGGCGGTCGTGGTCGGGGCGGTAGTCGTGGTCGAGGTCGACCCGCCCGGCACCGCCGATTCGGTCGAGGTCGTCGACGATTCCCCCTGCAGCTGGTTGCCGGCGCGGGCCGGGCCGGTGTAGCGCTGCTCGAACGGGTCGGTGGGCTCGCGGGCGGCGAGGCGCTTGCGGTAGTCGCGCAGGCCGGGTTCGCCTGAACCACGGTCAGGCGCGCGGGCTCGGCACCGGGCGCATTCGCAGCCTCGGCGATCGGTTCCGGGCTCGCCGGTCGGACTTCTTCCTCCGAGCCACCGCCCAGAAGAAACGGCACGGCGACGATCGCGACCAGGACCAGCGCCACCAGCGGCAGCAGCCGGCGGTCGACGCAGGTCGTGGTAGAGGTCGGTGAGGAAGGCCGGGACCTTCAGCTCGGGCAGCTTCAGCTCCGGCCCATTCTTCAGCCACTTCATGGCGCCCCTCCGGTCGTCGTCGCCACCTGCACGGCAGCGCCAGGACTGGCCGGCGTCGCGCCCGCCGGTGACGCCCTGTTCGGGCGGGGTCAGGTAGGTGGTGACCGAGAAGGTCGCTTCCAGCGCCGGGAAGCTTTTGTTCGGCGCCGCTTCGAGGGAGAAGCCGTTGATGGTGATCAGACGCCCGTTGACGGCGACCTTCGCGTTTTCGGTCTTGACCAGCGAGTCGAGGCCCTTGATGAAGTCGGCGACCTCGAAGAAGTTCACCGTCGAAGGTGAGCGTGTAGGGCATGACGCCGAGTCCGGCAGGCCCGATCGTGGCGCCGAGCGGCAAGGTCGAGGCGGCGACCTCGGTGGGCGTCGCCGCCGCTGCCGCTCCCGCCGGCGCTTCGGTCGGCACCGGCGCCGGTTCGGCGCCGGTCGCAGCCTCCAGCTTGACGTCGCGGAAGGTGACGCCGGCGCCCTCGGCGATCCGGTTCAGCTGCACCAGCAGCGAGGCGGTGTCGTCGTCGCCCGGGACAGCCTTGCCGAGCACCACCAGCTGCTGGTAGTTGACCGGGAATTCCTTGCGCGCTGCCTCCGCCTGCTCGGCTTCGGCTTCGTGCGTGGCGAGCGAGCTCTGCGAGCGTCGAGATTTCGGCCCCGAGCTTGTCGGCTTCCTCGCGCTTCGGGCTCAGCAGCACCGTCCAGAAGGCGATCGCGAGCAGCACGACGCCGACCATCGCGACGATCGCCCTGTTCGTGCCGAGAGTTTCAGCTTCATCTCAGCCGCCTTCGCCTTCCGCGCCTTCCGCGCTTTCGCTCGAGCTGGATTCGGTCGTTTCGGTGGCCACCGGCACTTCGGTCGCCGTGGCAGCGAGCGGAACCGGCGCCGCGTCGAAGGCGATGACGAGCGAGAACTGGGCGATGAAGTCGCGCGTCTGGCAGTCGGAGTTGCCACCCCCGCCGGCGGCGTCGCCGCTGCCGGCGGCCGAGGCGGCGTTCGCCGGTTCGGGGAGCTCGGACGATTCGACGCCGACCCGGGTAACGCCGTCGATGTCCTTGAGCGCCGTGACGAAACCGGCGACCGACTCCTGGCCGGCGGCGCAGCCGGTGATTTCCAGAGCGGGGCCGGGGATCGAGCTGCGAAGCGCGGAGCCGCCACCGCCGGATTCCCCCCCGGCCACCCCTTCCGGCGAGGCCGTGGCGTCGAGGCTGACGAGCCAGGCGTCGTCGGGAAGGATCAGCGAGAGTTCGCGCATCACCCGCTCCCAGTCGAAGCGGCTGTCGGCGAGGCTGGCGATCGTCGCCAGGCGCTGTTCGTGCAGGGTCTCGAACTGGGTGAGCGCGACGAGGCGTTCGGCCCGGGCTTGGGCGGCGGCGTCTTCGCGCTGCAGCTGGGCGACTTCGCCTTCGCGATCGGCGATCTGGTTTCCGGTCAGCACCAGCACCGTCACCCCGGCGAGGACCGCGACGAGGACCGCGACGAGGAGGTAGGGAAGAGGCCCGGTGCGCATCGGGGCCTGGGCGCCGCGGCGCTCCTCGGCTGGGATCAGGTTGACGGGGCGCATCTCAGCTCTCCAGGGCGAGGCCGTAGGGAAGCGTCAGGCGCGCCGCGTCGGCCCGTCATAGCCCGCCAGCGCCGGCGGCAGCGCGGCGCCGCGATCGAAAGCCCGATTCCGGCTTCTATCCGCTGCGAGAGGCCGGGGATGGCGCTGCCGGGTCCGCAGAGGACGATCCGCCCGACCGGGATCGCGCTCTCCTGGGCGCGCGTAGTAATCGAGCGAGAGGCGCAGCTCGTCGACCAGGCCGGGCACGTCCTGCTCGAGGACGCGCCGGGTCGCGGCGACCGTCTCGCGGTCGCCTTCGATCTCCTCCGCCGGCCGTTCGAGGCCGACGTAGGTGAGCCACTGCATCGCGTGCTCGGGGCTGAGGCCCAGCTCGCCGGCAAGGCGACTGGCGAGCGCCTCCAGGCCGTGCGTGGAGACGCGGGTGAAGAGGCAGGAGCGCCCGCGCGCGACCGCGAGGTTCATGACGTCGCCGAGGTTGCAGAAGAGGACCGCCTGGTCGGAATGCGCGGCTCCGCCGGGATCGGCGCCCTCGGGGTTCTCCCGGCGGATGCCGGCGACGGCCACGCCGGCCAGGGCGCGGATCATCCCGAAGGCCGAGAGGTCGACCCCGACCGGTTCGAGGCCGGCCTTGCGCAGCACGGCTCGACGAAGGAGGCGACCATGTCGCGGCGGGCGGCGACCACGACCACGTCGACCTGGGGCGTCGAGCCCTCCTCCGCCGGCACCCCGCCGACGACCTGGTGCTCGAGCACCGCCTGGTCGAGCGGCATCGGCATCTGCTCCTGGGCCTGGAAGCGAACCGCCGCCTCCATCTCCTTGGGGTCCTCGATCGCCGGCAGCCGCAGGGTGCGGACGACGACGCGCTGGTTGCCGATACCGAGGCGGACCTGCTTCGAAAGCTTGTGCTGCGCGAACAGCGACTTCAGCGCTTCGGCGAGACCGTCGGGATCGGCCACCTCGCCCTCGCGGAAGGCACCGGGCGCCAGCGGCGCGATCGCCGTCGCCGTCACCTGGGCGGCGCCGTTCGATCTCGGTCGCGGCGATGCTGCCGGCCTCGATGTCGAGACCGACGACGCCCAGGGGACTTCTTCTGTCGCCTCAGTTGCAGCACGCCCTCCCCCAATCGACAGAAAGGCCGCAGAACTTTCGCGCTGCAAGTACTTATTTGTAGGAGAACCTGGACGGTTCTTCTAGAAGGTGCCCAGATACCAGTCGACGAGCTCGTCTCCGGCCAGCAACCCGACCACGCCCCCCAGCGCGAGGAAGGGCCCGAAGGGGATCGCCCGCTTGCGCGCCGCGGCACCGTGGCGGGCCATCATCGCCAGCCCGACGACCGAGCCGGCCAGGAGGGCGACGAGGATCGCCGGGGCGACGTTGCGGCCGAGGAAGAGGCCCATCACCGCCGCGAGCTTGACGTCGCCGAGGCCCATCCCGCGGGGGTAGGCGAGCGCGGCCAGGAAGAGCAACCCGCCGGCGGCCGCAGCGGCGATCGCCCGCTCCGGCAGACTGGCCGGGTCGGTCGACGGCGGCGATCGCGACGCCGAGCACCGACGGCGACGAGGAGGATCTTGTTGGGGATGATCCGCCGCTCGAGGTCGGTCAGCGTGATCGTCAGCAACATCGTCGTGAAGACGAGGCCGAGGGCGATCTCGCCCGGCTCGTCCCAGAGCACCAGCGTCGTCGCCACGAAGAGCAGGCCGAGGGCGAGCTCGGTCAGTGGGTAGCGGGGCGAGATCGGGGCGCCGCAGCAGCGTGCCCTGCCCCGCAGGACCGCCCACGAGAACACCGGCACGTTGTCGTAGGCGGCGATCTGCGCCCCGCAGCCGGGGCAGCGGGAGCGCGGGCCCACGATCGACTCCCCCCGCGGCACCCGGTGGGCCACCACGGTTACGAAGCTGCCGACGAGGAGCCCTCCGAGGAAGGCGAGCACAGCGACGGGGGTCATCCGCTAGCCCCCGTCGATCGGAGTGTTGGTGTCGACCTCGAGCCGGGTCGGGTATTTCGGGTGGTCGTACATGAAGGCGAGCGCGGCGCCTTCCGTTCCGGTGCGCTCGACGCTGAGGGCGACGCCGAGCCGTTCATTTTTCGAGATCGGATATGGGCTGTCGTTGAAGGTCATCGTCAGCCGCACCTTTTCCCATTTGCCCCGCCACCAGCCGGTGCCGCCGGGGTTGTATTTCCAGTAGAGGTTGCCCGTCGCTTTGTTCGTCAGGCGGGTGTCGAGCGTTTCGGTTGCGTTGCGTTTGAACAGATAGACGCAGAGTTCGCCGCTGCCCGGTTCGTCGTTCAGCGTCCGCGTGTAGAACTCGAGCGTCACTTTTTCGACCATTTTGAAGTCGGCGCTCATCGGATCGGTGACCCAGCGGTGCGTGCGGGCTTCAGGGTTGGTGGTGCCGATCGGCGTGTAGTTGCAGCCGCTGGTGGTGTCGCGGAGGATCTGCACGCCTTTGTCCGTGTCGGGAGTCGGCTCGAGGTAGAAGTCGTCGGAGTAGTCGAAGAGCGCCGGGTTGGAGTCGTCGAGGTAGTCCGGATCCGGCGGCGCGCCGGTCAGGAGCGCGTCGGGGGCACCGGGAGTCGCTCCGGCCTGAGGGCCACTGGCGCAGGTCCCGAGGGTGTTGTGGAGCAGGTGGTTGGCGACGATGTCCTGCCGCGTGGTCGCGCCGCTCGAAGAGCACGGCGTGTCGGAGAAGTAGAACTGCTGCGCGGAGACGACCCCGTTGGCCCCCGGAATCGGGTCGTCGAGGGCGCTGTCGGTCGGGTCGACGAAGTCCGAGGCGACTTCGACGTAGCCGCGTTCGGCGGCCTGGTTGCCGGTTTTGTCGAGCTTCACCGCGACCACGATCTCCTTGTAGTCCTGGGTACCGGGACAGGTCGCGGCTGGACAGCTGGCGTCGTCGCGCCAGACCACGTAGCGGTAGACCTTGCCGGTCACGTCGCCGCTGGCGAACGGCGTCGGCCCCGGATCAACCGTGCCGTCTTCGACGAAGCCGCCACCGAAGAGGCTGCCGCCGTTCACGATCAGGTTCGCGTAGCCGGCGGGCGGTTCCCTGGTCAGGGCGAAGGTCCCGTTGCTGACCCGGTAGTTGGGGTTGAAGGTGCTGGTCGCATGCGCCGGCGCGGCGGTCAACGCCAGTTCGTCGTTTGCGAGGCTGCGCAGAGCCTCGATCTCCAGCTGGGCCCGGTTCAGCGCCACCTGGCTTGCCTTGCCTCGCTGGGTGTTTTTGGTCGCCGAGCTGAGCATCCCGAAGGTCGCCATCGCACCCAGGGCGAGGACCATCGCCGCGACGATCACCTCGACGATCGTCATCCCCGCCTCGGCGCCGGAGCGATCCAGCCGCATTTTCAGTCGCGTGCCCATCTCAGTTCAGCAGGGTCGCGTTGCGCAGGCTGGCGCCGTCGGAGACGGTGAGGTTGCTGGGGCCGCTCGGGTTGGCGATGCGCAGCCGCACGCCGATGTAGGTCGTCCCCGCCACCGAGGCGGCTTCGCCGCAGGTCACGGGGTCCGGTTCTTTGCTCGGGACGAAGCAGAAGACGCTGGAGCTGTCGATGCCGCTGAAGATCGTGCTCGCCGTGCCGGTGAAGAGGCCGTCCGGGGACTCTTTGCGCGTGCAGGAGGTGCTCGTGCACTGGTAGGTCACCTCGCATTTGATCGCCGGCGTCGCCGAGCCGGTGGCGACCCCACTGCCGCAGGAGGTCCGGCGCACATAGGTGAGGAAGGAGACCGTGGACGGGGTGGCCTGATCGACCCGGACCCCGTTGCGGATCTCCCGCGTCATCCGCTCCAGCGCCCAGCGAGCACTGGACACGTTCTGGGCCTTTTTGCTCAGCTGCGGCTGCGTCCGCATCGCGCTGACGACCATCGAGCCGATCGCCCCGACCAGGATGACGCTCATCGCCGAGGCGACCAGCAGCTCGACCAGCGTCAGGCCGGCCTCCTCCTCTCGGGCCCTACCCAGAACTGTGCGCAGGCGCCTCACGAGCCGACCACCTTGAACTTGCGCTTCACCGGCGCCGGCTCGGCGGTGCCGACCGCGTTGAAGGCCTTGACCTGGAAGGTGTGCCGGCCGAGCTTCAGCGGCTTGAGCTTGAGCGGGGAGCCGCAGGAACGCCAGCCCCCCCGGTCGACCTTGCAATCGAAGCTGGTCCCCTCCTGTCCGGTCGAGTCGGTGAAGCGGAAGACGGGACGCCGCGCCCGCGTCTTGCTCGCCGGGGCGAAGGTGATGCGGGTATGCGGCACCACGTAGACGAAGCCGGGCTCCCCCTTCTTGCCGCCGCCGGGAGCGGACGTCCCGCCGGAGCCGGGGCTCGACCCGCCGGAGCCGCCACCGCCTCCCCCTTCTTCACCGGCCGGAGGAGGTGGAGGCGGCGAGCTCTGATGGGTGTAGGAGACCGGCGCCGAGCAGGGCGAGGTGTCGCCGTTCGCGTCGGTCGCGGTGGCCCGGAACGAAGTGGTCGAGCCCGCGACGACCGAGACGAGGATGCCCGCACCGCCGAGCTCGAGTGAGGTCCCCGTGGCCACCGGGACGCCCGAGCAGTCGGAGGAGGTGTAGAGCTTGATCGCGGTGTTCGGATCGGACTGCCCTTTGACCCGCGGCGTCAGCGACGTGGCCGGCGAGGCCGGGTCGGTGCCGAGCTGCGAGGGAGTGGGTGGGCCCAGCGGCGCCGAGTTGCCGGTCGAGACCAACAGGGTGCCACCGCCAAAGCGGTCGTAGACGTCGGTTTCGGCGTCGAGGTCGCCTTCGGTCACCCGCTCTTCGGTGATGAAGAAGGCGTGCGAGCCGTCCGCGGCGACGGCACCGGCGGGCAGCCCCGCCGCGACCGCCGTTTTCCCCGCCAGCGGCCCGGTGGAGACGAGGACGGTCGTCCCCGCCTCGTTCTCGTAGACGTCGAGAGCACCGTCGACATCGCCGGCGACCAGCTGCTCGGCGGTGACGATGAAGACGTGGCTGCCATCGGCCGATGCCCCCGCGAAGCTGGCGTTGAGGGCGCCATCGCCCCCGGCCGGCCCCTTCGAGCGCAGCGTCGTGACACCGCCGGCGCGCTGGTAGACGTCCTGGGAGCTGTCGAGGTCGTCGCCGGTCAGCGCTTCGTCGGTGCTGAAGAGGACGGCGGGGCTGGAGCCGTCCGGTGAGACCCAGCGCAGCGACGCCGCCGAGGGACCGTCTCCTCCCGCCGGGCCGGTGGAGACGCGGGTCGTGACACCGCCGGCGCGCGCGTAGATGTCGTCGACGCTGTCGAGGTCGGTGTCGAGGAGGCTCTCGCTCGTCTCGAAGTAGACGCCGGCGCCGTCGAAGGAGGCGGCGGCGAAGATCGCCGGAACCTCTTCGTCGCCTCCGTCCGGTCCGATCGAGAGCAGCGTCGCGCTCCCTGCCGACCAGTCGTAGACGTCCTGCGAGCTGTCGGCGTCGCCGCTGCCCCGCTGAGCGGTCTCGAAGTACACGTGCGAGCCGTCGCTCGCGGCGCCGCCGTAGGAAGCGCTGCAGTCGGCCCCCACCGGGCAGGTTCCGTCGACCGCGACGAGGGTGGTGGTGCCGGCACCGAGATCGCGGGCATAGATGTCGAGCAGGGCGTCGTCGTCCTCGCTCGCCAGCTGCTCCTCGGTGGTGATGAAGGCCTTGGTGCCGTCCGCGGAGGCGCCGCGGAAGGCCGCCGGAAAGTCCCCTTCCCCGCAATCTTCGCCGGCGCAACTCGCGGCTCCGGCCGAGACGAGCGTGGTCGTCTCGGCGTCGAGATCGCGCACGTAGACGTCGACGAAAGAGTCGCCGTCGGCGCTGGAGAGCTGCTCGGCGCTGCGGAAGAAGACCCGGTCCCCGCTGGGGATGACCCCACCCTGCGCGAAGCTGGCGGGGATGTCGCCGTTGCCGCAATCCTGCGCCACACAGCTCGTATCGCCCGCCGAGACGAGCTCCGTCGCGTTCTGCTCGAGATCGCGAACGTAGACGTCTTCGCGCAGGTCCTCGTCGCCGGCGACCAGCGACTCCTCGGTCGCGAAGAAAGCCCTCAGGCCGTCGGTCGAGACACCGACGTAGATCGCGGGGTAGGCGTCGTTGCCGCCCGTCGGCCCGGTCGAGATCTGACGGGTCACGTAGCGTTCGAGCCCCTCGTCGTAGGAGCGCTCGTAGACGTCGGCGCGGGTGTCGGTGTCACCCGGAACCAGCTGGTCCGTGGTGGTGAAGAAAACGGTTTCGCCGTCATCCGAGGTGCCGGCGAAGCCGGCGGGGGCGGCGAGGGCGTTCGGCGCCGCCCCGGCCAGGCCGGCACAGAGGAGGCAAGCGACGAGGCAGGCAAAACCCCGGCCTCGCAGCTTCAGGGCACGAATCGAGGTTGACGCCGGGGCGCGCATCGCCTCTGTATCGGCTGAATCCGCCATTTCGTTTAAGTCGCTCGTCGCGAGCCCGTTCAAAGCGCGAGGGGCGGGCCATGCGGCCCGCCCCTCGAGGCTTCGACTGGCTAGGCCAGAGCGATGCGATCAGGGATCAACCGCCCCATCCGATGTTGCCGCTCGGGCAACCGCCTTCGCCGGAAACGGTGCAGGGGTAGGTAAGAGCACCTTTGACGTTGACCACACCGAAAGTCTGAGCGGTCTTGCTGCCTACCATGTAGATTTCGTATTCGTCCGCAGTCGCTTTGGCGACTTTGGCTTCTTTGAAATCGGCGTTGGAAAGACTCGGCTCGATTTTTTCGAGTTCCGGTTTGGTCGCACCGAGGTAGGTGCCGTGGTCGGTGTACCAGGTCTCCATCGCGACCTGCGCGGAGTGCGCGTACTCCTTGGCCTTGGCGTCGCCGGCCTTGTCTTTCTGGTTGAAGAACGCCGGCAGCGCGATCGCGGCCAGGATTCCGAGGATGAGCATTACGACGAGGAGCTCGATCAGCGTGAAGCCGCCCTCGCTGTCGCCATTGAGCCGGGCGCCAACTTTGGCCCGGAGATTCTGGAGAAACATTAGTGACCTCCTATGGTCCTAATCGTTTGCGCCAGAGCCCCGTCGCTTGCAGCCACGTGGTGTCTGTCGACCCCGGTGGTAGCCCGGCTGACTCCCGGAAAGGAGTCCCGACGGCTTTGCGCCCCCGCCTCGCAGCGAGTTTGCCTTTTGCACCGAAGCACTGGCAGATTCATCACGAACCCGTCATCGAACGCCTGGTACGGCACCTTTAGTCATGCGCGCCCGATTTCTTGGAAGACCGAATTTTTCTTTTCGGAGCAGCTAAAAGTCACTGCCCCCGTTCCACAAAAGTGCGGATGGCGCGCAAACGAGATGGACAGCGACGTACGAACGTCCAGCGACGGCGAGAAGCGCTCTCAGCGAATCTTGTCGTAGAGGCTGAAAATCGGCAGGTACATCGCGATCACGATGAAGCCGACGACGCCGCCGACGAAGACGATCATCAAAGGCTCGATCAGGGCGGTCAGCGCTTTCACCTTGGCGTCGACCTCGGCCTCGTAGAAGTCGGCGATCTTCGAGAAGCATATGCTCGAGCTGACCGGTCTCCTCGCCCACTGCGACCATGTGACCGACCATCGGCGGGAAGATCGGGTTCTGCTCGATCGGGCCGGCGAGGGAGCCGCCGCGCTTGACCGAGGCGTAGACGTCCTCCATCGCCTGCTCGACGACGACGTTGCCCGCGGTTTCCCCGGTCAGTTTGATCGCCTGCAGCATCGGCACGCCGGCCGAGACCGAGCCGGAGAAGGTGCGCGACCAGCGGGCCAGCGCGACTTTCTGGATCACGTCGCCGATCTGGAACGGAATCCGCAGCAGGAAGCGGTCCCACATCTCTTTCCCCCGTTCGGTTTTCTTCCACCGGAAGAAGGCGAAAAAGAAGATCACGATGGCCGGGAAGATGACGAACCAGTAGCCGGTGATCGCGTCCGAGGCGCCTACGCAGATCTGGGTTGGCAGCGGCAATGAGGTGTCCTCGCTCGGGTTTTCTTTGCCGATCTCTTCGAAGATGCCGACGAAGACGGGGATGATGAAGGTGACGATCGCGAGCAGGACGACGACGGCGAATCCGAACACCAGCGCCGGGTACATCAGCGCCGATTTGACCTGACGCCGCAGGGCGTCGGTTTTCTCGACCTGGAAGGCGATGCGGTCGAGGGCGTCCTCGAGCCGGCCCGATTCCTCGCCGGAGCGCACCATCGCCCGGAAGAGGCGGTCGAAGACCTTCGGGCTCCGCGACATCGACTGCTCCAGCGAGCTGCCCGCCTCGACGTCGGCGCGCAGGCTCGCGACCGCGGCTTCGATCTGCTCGTCCTGAGTCTGCTCTTCGAGCGTGTGCAGGGTCCGCAGCATCGGCATCCCCGACGCGACCAGGGTCGCAAACTGGCGCGAGAACACCGCCAGCTCGCGCATGTCGACGCTCTTCCAGCGCTTGAAGACGTCCTCGATGTTGAACGGCTTCGATTTCTCGCTGACGTCGAGGACGATCAGCCCCCGCTGGCGCAGCTGCTCGGAGACCTGGGCCTTGGACTCGGCCTCGATTTCTCCGGCCGTCGCCGTACCTCCCAGGTCCATCGCCCGGAAGGCGAAGGTCGTTCCGCCCGCCATCGCCTAGCTCCCCTGCGTGTAGGACGGGGGCGCGGCGGACGTCCCGACAGGCGCAGCAGTGCCCTCAGCCATGCCGGCAGGCGTCACCGGCGCCGCTCCCAGCAACCGCTTCAACTCCTCGGGCACCGAGGCGCGCTGTTCCGCCAGCGCGCGGGTGATCGTGCCGGCCCGGACCAGGCGGACGAGGTCGGCGTCCATCGTCTGCATGCCCACCGAGGCCGAGGTCTGCACGGCGGCATAGATCTGGTGCGTCTTGCCCTCGCGGATCAGGTTGCGGATCGCCGGCGTCGGCACCAGCACCTCGCAGGCGACGGTCCGGCTCATCCCGTCGGCGGTCGGCAGCAGCTGCTGGGTGACGATCCCCTGCAACGCGATCGAGAGCTGGGTCCGGACCTGGCCCTGCTGCTGGGGCGGAAAGACGTCGATAATCCGGTCGACGGTCTGCGCGGTCGACTGCGTGTGCAGGGTCGCGAAGACGAGGTGACCGGTCTCGGCTGCGGTCAACGCCGTCGCGATCGTCTCCAGGTCGCGCATCTCGCCGACCAGGATCACGTCAGGGTCCTCCCGCAGGGCGGCGCGGAGGCCGAGCGCGAAATCGTCGGCGTCGGCGCCGATCTCGCGCTGGTTGACGATCGAGCGTTTGTGCTGATGCAGGAACTCGATCGGGTCCTCGATCGTGAGGATGTGGTCCTGGCGTTCGCGGTTGATCAGATCGAGCATCGCCGCCAGGGTCGTCGACTTGCCCGAGCCGGTCGGGCCGGTAACCAGGACGAAACCGCGCGGTTTGGCCGTCAGCTCGCGCAGCACCGGCGGCACCCCGAGCGAGTCCAGGGCTGGGATGTCCTGGGGGACGAGCCGGAAGGCGGCGCTGACCACGCCACGCTGGAAGAAGCAGTTGACGCGGAAGCGGGCGACGCCCGGGATCGCGTAGGCGAAGTCGAGCTGTTTGTTGTTCTCGAAGCGTTTGCGCTGGTCGTCGTTGAGGATGCCGAAGATGACCTCGCGGGTTTCCTGACCGTTGAGGACGGGGAAGCCGTCCATCGGCACGATCTTTCCCTTGTCGCGGATCGCCGGTGGGAAGCCCGGCGACAGGTGCACGTCGGAGGCACGGGCCTCGACCATGCGGCGCAGCACCTCTGAGAAGTCGAAGTCCATAAGTCCCTAGATCGGCATCCGGGGCCGACTTCTCGATACCTGAAAGCGAGCAGTCGCCGGTCTACGCGGTGACACGGAGAACCTCCTCGAGGCTGGTCTTGCCGGCGCGCACTTTGGCGATCCCGTCCTCGCGCAGGGTGAGCATGCCCTCCTCGCGGGCAACGCCGGCGATTTCCGCCTCGGGCGCCTGCCCGACGGCCAGTTCCTTGATTCGCTCGCTCAGCGCCATCACCGAGAAGATGCCGACGCGCCCCCGGTAGCCGCTCTGGTTGCAGCGACCGCAGCCAACCGGCTCGTAGGCCTCGATCTCGACCCCGACCCGGATCTCCGCATCGACGAGCGCCTGCGCCGGGACGACCGTGCGGCGCTTGCAGTGAGCGCATAGCTGGCGCGCCAGTCGCTGAGCGACCACGCAGTCGACCGCGGAGGCGATCATGAAGGCCTCGATCCCCATCTTGCCCAGGCGGGCGATCGCGCCGGGGGCATCGTTGGTGTGGAGGGTGGTGAGCATCATGTGGCCGGTCAGCGCCGCCTCGATCGCGATCCGAGCCGTCTCCCCGTCGCGGATCTCACCGACCATCACGATGTCCGGATCGGCGCGCAGCATCGAGCGCAGGCCGGTGGCGAAATCGAGCCCGGCCTTGCGGTTGACGTTGATCTGGTTGACCCCCTGCAGCTGGTACTCGACCGGGTCCTCGATCGTGATGATGTTCTTCTCGACCTCGTTCAGCTCCTGCAGGGCCGCGTAGAGGGTCGTCGACTTGCCCGAGCCGGTCGGGCCGGTGACGAGGACGGCGCCGTAGGCCTGGCGAAAGGCGGACTCGAAGCGCTCCCGCGCCGTGCCGTCCATGCCGAGATCGTCGAGCGAGTGCTGCGCGTTGTCCTTGTCGAGGATGCGGATCGTCGCCCCCTCCCCGCGCTGGGTCGGCAGCGTCGTCACACGCAGGTCGACGCGGCGGTCCTCCACCGTGATGCTGACCCGGCCGTCCTGGGGCACCCGCTTCTCGGCGATGTTGAGCTCGCTCATGATCTTCACGCGGGAGATCACCGCGTTGATCATCCGTTTCGGCACGTGCGCGGCCTCGCGCAGCACTCCGTCGACCCGGAATCGGACGCGCATCTCGCCCTCGCCAGGCTCGAAATGCACGTCGGAGGCGCCCTCTCCGGCCGCCTGACCGAGGATGCTGTAGACCAGCTTGATCACCGGCGCATCCTCGGCGCTGACTTCGAGGTCGCTGACTTCGGCGAGTTCGTCTTCGGCCTCCTGCTCCCCTTCCACAACCGCCTCGCTGACCGCGCTCTGCAGCGTGTTGAGCCGGACGATCAGGGCATCGATGTCGTCCTCCGCGGCAACCGCGACCCTGCAGTCGAGCGCGGTCGCGATCTGGATGTCGTCGACGGCGAGCACGTTGGTTGGATCGGCCATCGCGACCAGCAGCGTCTGCTTGTCGACGAAGCCGACCGGCAGCGCTCGGTAGCGGCGAGCGGTGTTGACCGGAATCAGGTTCGCGGCGGCCATGTCGACCCGATAGGAGGAGAGGTCGATGTGGTCGAGGCCGTAGCGCTCGGCGATCGCCCGCGAGAGCTGGTCGCCGTTGATCGCCCCCTGCGTCAGCAGCAGCGCCTCCGGCGGCACCCCGGCGGTGCGCGCCTCCTCGATCGCCTGCTGCACGCGCTCCTCGACGACGTAGCCGAGGTCGACCAGCATGTCGGTGACGAAGCCGTTGGAGCGTCCCCGCGTCAGCGGGGAGGTCAACCCCGGCGTCCCTTCCGATTCCGGCGCGATCGCCGGCGCGGTGGAGTCGCCAGAGTCGGGAACCGGGCGCAGATGGCTCGGGAAATCCCTCGCGTCCATGCTCACGGGTGGTAGTCGAGAGTCCGGCCCTTGTAGCCGGCGTCGATCACGGCCTGCACCATGCTCTGCGAACTCTGGAAGCCATACAGCACGGAGGCGCTGGGGATGCCCCGGTCGAGCCGCTTCGGCCGGATCACGACGAGGGCTGGAACGCGGTCGACCTCGACGCCCTGCGCGATCCCCGCGTACCGCGCGATCCGGTCCGCAGGAACGATGAAGGTGGAGACGCCGGGCAGGGTGCCAAGCCGCTTGACGGCGGGCACCACCAGGCGATCGTCGATGCCGCCGCTGCGGACGAAGAGCAGGACGACCGTCTTGTTGGCGTCGAAGGCGGCGGTGACGTCGGCGGGTGGCGGCGGAGCCGCGGCGGCGAGCGCGCCCGGCGGCGGAGCGCCGACAGGAGCTGCCGCTTCCCCTTCGCCGGTGACGGTGGCGGTTATCGTCGCCGTCCCTTCCGGGCTGGTCAGCGTCGCCGAGGTCGACGTGGTCGTGCTTTCCGCTTCTTCTTCGCCCCCGCCCCCCATCGAGGACATGGCGAAGATGCCGACGGCGACGAGCAGGACGCCGATGATGCCGATCTGCGCGAGCGGGTTGTTGTTGATCTGCTCCCTCATACGTTCGCTTACTTAGCTCGACAGGATCGATCCGGAGCTTGAGCCACGGGCGAGGTCCGCCAAGCGCTGCCCAGAGCGCTCAGCAGCTGGCGTTGGGGGGCGTAGCGGTGGCGCCGACGCACTCCACGTAGGACTGGCGCTCGAAGATTTTCGCGCCGCCGATCTGGGGCGGTTCGAAGCCCGCATCCTGTTCGACGATCGCGTTGTTGTCGAGGTGCACGGTTTTGCCGGCGATCACGCCCGTGTAGCGGGCGTTGTTTTTGATCAGGATGTCGGTGTTCGGCGCGTAGAGCACGAACTCGTTGGTGCCGCTGTTGTTGGAGAGTTCGATGCTCGTTTTGATCGTCGTCGAGCCCATCACGTAGAAGCCCGGCATGTTGAATTTCCCCAGCTCGGGCTGATATCCGGTCGAGGTGACGTCGGCGTTGTTGCTGATGTCGATCTGCTTCGCCCCCGATTTGAGCCCGCAGTTCTCAGGCGTGTCGAAGAAGATCCGCACGCTGGCCCCGTCGGTCATCACCAGGTGGGAGTTGTTGCTGATCAGCAGCTTGCAGACGAAGTAGTCGCCGCCACCCAGGGTCAGGGTCGTGTTGTTCGAAGACGAGATCGTCCTCGAGCTCGTGCTCGCGTTCCAGGGCTCGGTGCTCGTCCATTTTCCGCTGTAGGTGTCGGTCTGGCAGCCCGTGGGGATCTTGGTCGGCGTCGTCTGCGTGCAGGTGACAAGGCGGTAGTTGCTGTTGTTGGTTGCGATGTCGGTCGGGATGAACGAGCTGACCGGCGGCAGGGAGACGTTGCCTTCGGTCACCTGGTAGCCGGCGCACTGCGTCCCGTTGTTCTGGAAGGTGGCTTTTTTCCCGATCCCGTGGCGGATGTTGCCGCAGACGTTGCCGTTGTTGTGGACGTAGATGTTGCCGTTGGTGCCGACCCCGACCCGGGCATCGGCGTTATTGTCGATCTCGACGTCGTCGAGGCCGATCAGGCCCTCGTTGGCGAGCGCGCTGCCGACGGTGGTCGTTTTGTAAGTGACAGCGATGCGACGAGTGACGCTGCCGGAGGTGCCGGTGGCGACCACACTCATCGTGCCGCCCACAACCGAAGGCGTCGAGCGATAGACGTAGCTGGAGCCACCCACCGTGCCCGAGACCGCGGGGCACCAGCCGTCGGCGGCAGCGGTGGAGAGGACGAGGGTGGTGCCGCTGATACCCAGACAGGGGGACGAGGTGTTGAGCGCGCTCGCATAGCGGTTGAGCCGCAGCAGGGCAACGTTGGCGCCGGCATCGGCGGCGGCGATCGCGCTCTTCGAGTTGCTGTCGCGATGGGTGCCCTGCTGAACGCTCACCGACGACATCACCGCGGTGCCGGCAAGCCCCAAGCTTGCCACCGTCGCAAAGATCGCGGTGGGGAGCGCCATCCCGCGCTCGCTCCTGGCGAGATCGTGTAGACGGCGGCGGAAAATGGCAGCGAATCGCATTGCGAGGGTCATCGGCGACCCGTGAGTTCCCCTTGAGCGGTGGCAGCAGGGCATCGCGCCGGGTGGACGCTCGTCCTACGCAATCCTGAAACTACTGGAGCCCTACTCGGGCTGACCGGCAAGCTGCTCGATGCCGCTGGCCCGCTGGCCGCCGGCGGCGAGCATCAGCTTGAAGTCGTGCGGGCTGGAGGCGAAATCAAGCGCGACCTCCTCGGCGATCTTGCCCTCCATCACGTAGCCGAGCAGCGACTGGTCGAAGGTCCGCATCCCGTAGTACTCGCCCTCGGCGATCACTTCGGTGATCTTGCCGGTCTCCTCCGGGTTCATGATCAGGTCCTGGACCCGGCCGGTGACGACCAGCACCTCCGAGGCCGGGACGCGGCCGTCGCCGGTGACGTCGGGGACGAGGCGCTGGGCGATCGCCCCCTTCAGGGTGGCCGCCAGCATCACCCGCGCCTGGTGCTGCAGGTGGGGCGGGAAGAAGTCGATGATGCGGTTGATCGTCTCGGTCGCGTCGAGGGTGTGGACCGTGGAGAGGACGAGGTGGCCGGTCTCCGCCGCCGAGAGGGCGGTCCGCACCGTCTCCTCGTCGCGCATCTCGCCGATCAGGATCACGTCGGGGTCCTGGCGCAGCACCCGCCGCATGGCCCGGCTGAAGCTCTCGGTGTCCGAGCCGACTTCACGCTGGTTGACGATCGAGCCTTTGTCTTCGTGCAGATACTCGATCGGATCCTCGAGGGTGATGATGTGGTCGGTCCGGGTGCGGTTGATGTGGTCGATCATCGCCGCCAGCGTCGTGCTCTTGCCGGAGCCGGTGGTGCCGGTGACGAGGACGATCCCCCGCTGCTCTTCGGCCAGCTTGGTTACGACCGGCGGCAGCCCGAGCTCCTCCACGGAGCGGATTTCGAAGGGGATCGCACGGCAGACGATCGAGATCGAGCCACGCTGCTTGAAGGTGTTGACGCGAAAACGGGAGAGGCCGGGGATCGAGTAGGAGAAGTCCGCCTCGCCGGCCTCCTCGAACTCGGTCTGCGAGCGAACCTCAGAGATGTCGTGGAAGGCTTTCTCGGTTTCCTCCGGGGTCAGCGCCGAGTAGCCCTCGAGAGGCGCGAGCTCGCCGTGCAGGCGCGCGGTCGGCGGCACCCCGACCTTGACGTGAAGGTCGGAACCCTGCCGGTCGACGAGTGTCCGCAGCGCTGAATCGATCTCGAACATCCCGGCCTGTATCGACCGGGCAGGCGGATCACTTAACGGTGCAATGGGTGCCTGAGGGGCGGGGACACCCTCCCCAGGAGACCGTCGCGCAGCAGGTCGGGCTGCACCCCTCGGGAGTTTGGCGCAGGAGCCTCCTGGGGAGGGTGTCCCCGCCCCTCTCCCACTGCCCCATCGGGATGAGACGAGGCTACCTCGGGCATATCCCGGTCACGGACAAGTCGGAGCCTTGGGTGGAGGGTCGCCGCCCCAGCGCCGCCAGAACTTCGTCGCAGGTATCCACGACGAGCTGCGCGTGGCCGCGTTCCTCGCATAGCTCGTTGATTGCCTCCTGTTCGGTATGGGCGTGCCGCTCGGCTCTTGCTCGGAGTTGCGCGAGGACACGACGCAGCACGTCGGGGTGCGTCGTCAATTCGATGTTCTCGCTCGATTCGGCGCCCCAGCCCAGGTCATCGAGGATCAGGGTCAGGTCGTCGGCGAATTCGCGGCCGAGCCGATCCGACTCAAGAGCGATCGAGCTTATGGATTCCTTTGTGGTCACGAAACGGTGATCGCTCGCGAATCGAAGGGATGCGCGAGAAATCCTTAGCGTCGCCCCTCTCCCCCGGCAGATGCCGGGGCTCGACGAGGGAGAGGGGGTGAGGGCCGATGAAGATCACGAAAGTGGCTTCCGTCCGTGTGGCGCAGATGATCTACAAGGGCGCCTAGGGCGTAGCCGACAGCAGGGCCGGTCTCGGCCTTCTGCACAGCTCGGGGATCGGGATCGGCCCTTAGCAACATCAGGGACGCCGGAGGCTACCGATCAAAATGTAAAATTTTGCATGGTGCCATTCGCCCCCAGGCTGGACGATCCCGGCCGTGGGCAATCTCGGCAAGAACCTCCGCGCCGCCCGCGATCGACTCGGCCTAACGCAGGAGGAGATCGCTGCCCGCAGCGGCGTCCAAGCGGGGGAGATCAGCAGGATCGAGCGGGGCAAACGCGACCCCCAGGTCTCGACGCTGGAAAAAATCGCCGCGGCAGTCGAGATGCCCCCCGGTCGCCTCCTCGACTAACAGGGTCCGACTTCGCAAGACGAAGCAGCCCGGCCGGCAGCTAACGCCGTAGAGCTGCAGCGGGGGTCGGGAGTCCAGGTACCCCTCCCGCAGAGGCTCCTGCGCCACGGCCCCGAAGCACGCAGCCCGATCTGCTGCGCAACGGTCTCTGCGGGAGGGGTACCTGGACTCCCTCCCACCCGCCGTACCTCCTCAGGCGACCTCGCGCAGTTTCTGCGCCTCACCCAGACTTTGTAGCTTTTTCAAGCTCTGGTTCTCGATCTGGCGGATCCGCTCGCGGGTGACGTTGAAGGTGCGGCCGACCTCGTCCAGGGTCCGCGGGTGCTCGCCGCCGAGCCCGTAGCGGAGCTCGAGCACGCGGCGCTCGCGGTAGGAGAGGTTCTCCAGCGCTTCCTTCAGCGCCTCTTTGGTCAGCAGGTCCGCCGCCCGGTCGAACGGGGACTCGGCCTTCTCGTCGGCGATGAACTGGCCGAACTCCGACTCCTCCTCGTCGCCGACCGGCTTCTCGAGCGAGACCGGGGCCTGGGCGGAGCGCTTGATCGAGTCGACCTCCTCGGGATCGATCCCCGTCACCTCGGCGATCTCCTCCGGGGTCGGCTCGCGACCCAGCTCGGTGACCAGCTTGCGCTCGGCGCGACCGATCTTGTTCAGCTTCTCGACCACGTGGACCGGGATGCGGATCGTCCGCGCCTTGTCGGCGAGCGCGCGGGCGATCGCCTGGCGGATCCACCAGGTCGCGTAGGTCGAGAACTTGAATCCCTTGCGGTAGTCGAACTTCTCCGCCGCCCGGACCAGACCCAGCGTGCCCTCCTGGATCAGGTCGAGGAAGGGAAGGCCCTGGTTCCGGTAGTTTTTCGCGATCGAGACGACCAGGCGCAGGTTGGACTCGACCATTTTCTGCTTCGCGTCGAGGTCACCGCGCTCGATCCGTTTGGCGAGTTCGACCTCCTCCTGGGCGGTCAGCAGGCGGACTTTGCCGATGTCCTTGAGGAACAGCTGCAGGGAATCCGTGGTCATGTCCGGTTTCAGGTCGAGCGCCTGTTTCTGGCGGCGCCGGCCTTTTTTCCCGGTATCTGCGGGCATCGCGTCCGCGGCCGCTTTCTGGGCCGGGTCCATGTCCTCGACAAGCTCGATCCCCGACTTCTCGAGGTGGCCGTAGAGGTCCTCTACGTCAGACTCGTCGAGATCGACCTCGGAGACCGCCGAGGCGATGTCGCCGAAGGTCAGCACGCCGAGCTGCTGCCCGCGATTGATGAGGTTTTTGACCTCCTCCAACTCCTGAAGCTCTGCTACCAGCATCCTGTTCTACTCATTTCCCTTGCGCGTGGTGTTTAGTCCTGGCATGAAAAGACCCCGCGACAGCGAAGATCGCGGAGTCAAACGCCTGTTCGCATCCTAGCGCTTCATTTTGTAAAGTCAATGCCCAGCTCACTACGCCATCCGCGACCCTGGCTCAGAGCCTTCTGGGAGCGCGCGTACCGCGAGAACGTAACCGGCCTCTCGGCGATGGTCGCCTACAACCTGATGCTGGCGGTGTTCCCCTTCGCGCTGCTGGTGCTCTTCGTCTTCGGGCAGGTGCTGAAGATCGAAGGGGTCGAGACCAGCGTCGTCAACGATCTCGAGCGCCTCTTCCCGAGCGTCGAGCAGCAGACGCTCACCGACGTCCTCGCGCGCATCGAGGACAACTCGACCACGATCGGGATCGCCGCCTTCATCGGCTCGCTCTGGATCGGCGCCTCCTTCTGGGGGGCGATGGACACCGCCTTCTGCCGCATCTACCACGTCGAATGCCGCGGCTGGGTCGAGCAGAAGCGGTTCTCCTTCGCGATGCTCGGCGTCGTCCTGCTCTTCATCGCCGCCAGCATCTTCGTGCCGACGATCGAGAGCACCCTGCTCTCCAGCACCGACCGGCTCCCGCTCGGCCTCTCCGACATCAAGGCAATCGACACGTTCCTGCTGCTGGGGGCGGCGTTGCTGGTCACCTTCGGGGTCTGCTGCGTGATCTTCTGGGCGGTGCCGAAAGGCCACATGCCCTGGCGCGCCGTCTGGCCCGGGGCGGCCTTCGTCACGATGGCCGCCGGCCTCGCCAACTGGCTCTTCCCGATCTATCTCTCCAACGTCTCCAGCCTCTCGCGGTTCGGGTCGACCCTGGGCTTCATCCTGATCGCCCTGCTCTGGTTCTACGTCCTCAGCCTGGCCCTGATGGTGGGGGCGGTGATCAACTCGCTGCGCTACGAGGTCCACGACACCGGCGAGCTGCCGTACGGGGAGAAGCGACCGTGTCAGGGCTGCGAGGAGCCGCCGTTGGTTTCGGAGAGACCGGCGGGGGGTATCGACGAGAATTGAAACAATCGTTTTGATGCAAAATCAGCAGAGTCCCGAAGCCCCACCGGCATCCTCGATCCGAGCCTTCCACTGAATATCAAGGGCGGATCGCAGCGACAGCACATCGTCGACGCGATGGTCGAGTGCTGCGCCGAGAAGACATACGCCGCGACGACGATCGCCGACATCGTCAAGCGGGCCAGCATCTCGCGGACGACCTTCTACAAACGCTTCACCAACAAGCGCGCCTGCTTCGACGCGGCGCTCGACGCGTGCATCGCCGAAATACAGGCGGTCGCCGCCGCCGCCCACACCCCCTCCGACTCACCGCCCGAAGCGGTGCGCAAGGCGGTTGCCGCCACGCTCGATCTGATGGCGGCAAGGCCGGCCCTGGCCCAGCTGGTCATGGGCGATGCGATCACGGTCGAACCGGCGATCCTCGAGCGTTACCGAACGCTGATGATTCCTGCCCTGGAAAACCTCTGGACCGAGGCGGGCGCAACGCGGCGGCCACAGGCCGCCGATCCATCGCTCGCCTTCGGCAGAGCCCAGATCCTGATCTTCAACCAGATCGCGGCGGGGCGCACGGCGCAGCTTCCGGATCTCCTGCCTGAAATCGTCTACATCGCCCTGCTCCCCTTCGCCGGCCACGACGAGGCCACCGGGCAGGCGCAGCTCGCGGCCGCAGGCGCCGACGCCCCCACGCGGTGATCGACGACGGCCCAGATCTGCGCAAGTGGCGCCTGCCGAGGGGTCGTCACGGGCTTCCGCGGGAGCTCGTCGTCCGCTCGCAGAGAGAACGGCTGCTCGCGGCCGTCGTGCGGGTCACCGCGGCCAAGGGCTACGAAGCGATGTCGGTGGCGGACATACTTGCCGAGGCCGGCGTCGGCCGGGAGTCGTTCTACGACCTCTTCGACGACAAACGCGACTGCGTCCTGGCCGCCCACACACTCCTGATCGATCACCTCGAAGCCACCGTCAGGGCCATCTACGACGAGCCCGGGCCCTGGGTGGACCGTGTCCGCAGGTCGCTGGCCGCGATGCTCGAGTGGTTTGCCGCCGACCCGGCCGCGGCTCGGGTCACGATCGTCGAGCTGGCTGCCGTCGGGCCGGAGTCGCGGGAACGCTTCCAGGAGGTCTTCAACCGTTTTTCCCGGATCCTCGAAGAGGGGCGCGAAGGAGCCGCCGCGCCGGACCCCGAGCGACCGCACGCATCCGAACTCGCGATCGGAGCCGGACTGGCGCGGGTCTACGAGGAGGTGGTCCGCGGCCGCGCCGCCGAGCTGCCGAGCCTGCTCCCGGAACTGACCTACGAGGTACTCGTCCCGTTCATCGGCGAAGAGGCCGCCAGGGTCGAGCAACGTCGTGCCGCCGAGATGATCGCGGCACAGTGAAAGGCCGCCGGGCCCGCGAGGAAGGAGTTTGGAAACCTCGAGGGCCCGGCGACAGCAACCGGGGTTCCGCGCTTGCCCGAGGAACCGTCGGTAATCCACCCATGGAATAGCCGCCCACGGCCGGTTGGTCAACCAAGGTGGTCCGATCAGCTGCAGGCGGTGGGGGGTCGCGCGTTTTCCTCCTGCACCTCAAAGTAATCTCATTTTGCGAGCTCGCAGGTACGCGCTCGCATCGAGCGGTGCGAAAACGGCCTCGAGATTGAAAAAGCGGCGACGGGTGGATGGGGACCCGTCGCCGCTTGTCATGACAGGACGCCGTCCGTGAGAAAGTCGCCCCGCCTCTTGTGCCGAAGCACAAGTCTTTGTCTTGGCGCCTCCCCGGGCGACCAGACCACCGGTGCATATCGACACCGGCAAGCTTCAGTCAAGCGACTATGCCAATTCCCTTCTTCGGGGTCGGCAAGCGGCACGGGGTCGCCACGACCGTGCCTGCAAAACGCAGCAAGTCGAAAGCGCGAACGCGCGGATCCGCATGCGTTCGGAAACGGTGCGGCGCGGGTTCATGAAGTTACCGCGGCCTTCGCGAAGGCATCGTGGAGACCGTCGACCACCTCCTCGGCGAGCCGGCTGCTGCCGCCGAAACGGAGCTCGTTGACTTCGCCGTCCTTGACGGCGTGGAACCATTTGAGCGCGGTTCCCGACGCGAAGGCGCCCGGGCTTGCCTGCAGGCGCGAAACACAGGAGACCACACGACCGCGCTCGACCGTCACCTGCACACCGGCCGGGCGAGGGACGACCCCGGGGCTGGCTTCGACCTCGAGCTGGCAGGAGCCGGCGAGATCGGGAGACAGACCGACCAGCGGGGTGGCGAGCAGGAACGCGGCCTCGATGTCGATCTGCGCGACGGGCGCGCTGTCCTCGCCCATGTGGACGCGCTCGCAGTGGCTGGCCGCCGCCAGGGGCGCGACGCCGAGGCGCGCCCAGTCGGTGACCGCGTAGGGCGTGCCGCCACTCTGTCCCCGTTGCCCCTCGACCAAACCGGCCAGGCGCATGCTCGCGAGGCGGCGCTCGAGCGCCGGGTAGCTGAAATCCGAGATCAACCTGTCGAGCTGAGTCAGCGACAGCGGCCGGGCGGCCAGGGCGCGCATCATCTTCGACTCCCAGCCGTCCACGAGGGCCTTGATCGCTCCCTTCGCGGCCGCGCTCTCGAGTGGGATCGGCCCGTCGGGTGCCTCGCTCAGCCAAACCTCGAGCCGCTCGGCGACGGCAAGCAAACCCTGGCCCAGCGGCGTCAACTCGTTCTCGACCGCATACGGCATCTGCTGGGTCGGCCGCTTTGCCAGAACGCCGATCTCGACCAGAGTGGCGAGGTGGCCGCGCAGCGTCGTTTGCGCCGGCAACCCGGTCGCTTTGCGCAATTCCGCCAGCCTCATAGGACGCTCGGTGAGGGCGCGAAGTACCTGCAGGTTGAGCGGTGCGGCAAGCACCGACAGCGCTCGTCCGCCCGCGCGCGAGTGGTCTCGCTGGGGCTCCAGGGCCTCGGGGGCCGTGCCATCCTCGATTGCTACGCCTCCATCGCCCATCAGATCAAGATCAGGGCTACCCACGCTCGCACCCCTTCCACTCTAAGAGTATCAGCGAGTTTTGTTTCGGAACGTATACGTTCTACAGACGAACAGTTCAGTTCTCAACTACGATCCGCGAAGATCCGCGAAGATCCGCGCGAGCCAACTCGGGGAAGGTCCTCCCCGGAAAGCTCCGTCACCGCCGTTTCGGCCGACGGCCTTATCCGTACCGCTCGCCGATGATGGCGCGGAGCTTGGCGCGATCATGGCGGGCGTGGACGCGGCGCACGGTGCCGGAGCGCGAGCGCATCACCAGCGATTCGGTCGTGGCCCCGGCGCCCCGGTAGCGCACACCCTGGAGCACGTCGCCGTCGGTGACGCCGGTGGCCGAGAAGAAGACGTCATCGCCGGAGCAGAGGTCATTGGCGGTGAGCACGCGGTCGAGGACGTAGCCGGCGTCGAGGGCCGCCTGGCGCTCGCCGTCGTCGCGGGGCCAGAGGCGCCCGAGCATCTCGCCCCCCATAGACTTCAAGGCAGCGGCGGAGAGCACGCCCTCGGGGGTCCCGCCGATCCCCCACAGCAGGTCCACCGGCGAGCGTTCGCTGACCGCGAGCAGCGCCGCCGAGACGTCGCCGTCGCTGATCAGGCGGATGCGGGCACCGGCCTCGCGGACTTCGCGCATCGCCTCCTCGTGACGCGGGCGGTCGAGCATGACCACGGTCACGTCGCCGACGCTGCCGCCCTTGCGCTCGGCGATCAGCTTCAGCGTCTCCGGCAGCGGCCGGTCGAGGTCGAGCAGGTCGGCGATCTCCTCGCCCCCGGCCATCTTTTCCATGTAGACGCAGGGTCCCGGGTCGAACATCGAGCCGCGCTCGGCGAGCGCGATCACGGCCAGGGCGCTGGGCATCCCCCGCGCGCACAGCGTGGTGCCCTCGAGCGGATCGACGGCGATATCCACGACCGGCGGGCTACCGTCGCCGATCTGCTCGCCGTTGAAGAGCATCGGCGCTTCGTCCTTCTCGCCCTCGCCGATCACGACGACGCCGTCCATCGCAACCGAGTCGAGCACGAAACGCATCGCGTCGACCGCGGCGCCGTCGGCGGCGATCTTGTCGCCGCGGCCGACCCAGCGAGCCGCGGCCAGCGCCGCCGCCTCGGTCACCCGCACCAGCTCCAGGGCGAGGTTGCGGTCGGGCTTGGCCTGAGCGCTCTCGGGCATCGGCGCCGCAGGCTATAGGGTCGCGGCATGTCTCAGCGCTGGGGATTGACGTTGCCGCTGCCCGGCATCTCGCTGGCCGATCACGAGGAGCACGTCAAGCGCGCGGAGACGGGCGGCTATACCGACTTCTGGAGCGGTGAGACCGCCGGCCCCGACGGGTTCACCCCGCTCTCACTGAGCGCCGCCTGGACCGAGCGGGCGCGGCTCGGCACCGGCATCGTCGGCGTCTTCCAGCGCGGCCCGGCGCTGCTGGCGCAGGAGGCGGCCGCCCTCGCCGGCGCCTCCCGCGGGCGTTTCGTGCTCGGGATCGGCTCTTCCTCCGATCGCATCGTCGAAGGCTGGAACGACATTCCCTTCGAGAAGCCGCTGAGCAAGGTCAGGGAGACGCTCGACTTCCTGCAGGTGGCGCTGGCGGGCGAACGCACGAGCACCGGCTTCAAGCTGGAAGCCCCGCCCGAGCAACCGGTCCCTATCGTCCTCGCGGCCCTGCGCGGCAAGATGCTGCAGCTGGCCGTCGACCGCGCCCAGGGAGCCTTCACGAACTTCCTCCCGCTCGGCGGGTTGCCCAAGGTCACCGCTCAGCTCGGCGACGCCCCCGAGGACTTCGAGCTGCTCTGCCGTTTCTTCTGCCTGCCCGGCGAGCGCGAGGCGGTAGAGCCACTCGCCCGCTTCATGTTCTCCTCCTACATCACCGTCCCCGTCTACGCGGCCTTCTACCGCTGGCTCGGCTACGGCGACCAGATCGACCCAATGGTCGCCGCCTGGGAGTCAGGCGACCGTCAGGCCGCGGCCGCAGCCGCCCCCTGGGAGCTGATCGAAGACATGTTCATCTTCGGTACGCCAAAAGAGATGAAGGAGCGGCTGGCAGCTTTCGTAGACGGCGGGATCACTCTGCCCATCCTGACGCCGATCGTGACGCCGGACAAACTGGCCGAGACGATCGAGGCGCTGGCGCCGGCCTAGCCTCCGCCTTCCTCGACCAGCCTGGAGTAGGCGTCGGGGCGGCGGGTGGCGAGAAGCGGGAAGAGATCGAGCCAGTCGCGGCGCTGGTCGAGGTCGAGGTCGGCGACCAGGACCGCGGGTTCGTCGCGCGGAGCCTGGACGAGGATGCGGCCGTAGGGGTCGGAGATGAAGGAGCTTCCGTAGAACGTCAGAGGAAGCTCGGACCCGGTGCGGTTGACGGCGACCATGAAGGTGCCGTTGGCGATCCCGTTGGCGACGATCACCTGCTGCCAGAGCGGCTCGGTGTCGAAGTCGGGGTGGTCGGGCTCGGAGCCGATCGCGGTCGGGTAGACGAGCACGTCGGCGCCGCCGAGGCTGTAGGCGCGGGCGACCTCGGGGAACCACTGGTCCCAGCAGGTCGGCAGGCCGAGCCGAGCCCCGCCCAAAGCGACGAGAGGGAAGGCCTCCGATCCCGCCGGGCCGGGCCGGAAGTAGCGATCCTCGTGGTAGCCGGCGGTAACCGGGATGTGCAGCTTGCGGGTGCGGGCCGCGAGCTCGCCGTCCGGTGCGACGACGATCGCCGTGTTGAAACCGAGCCCGTCGTCCCCCTCCGCCCGCTCGTACAGCGAGGCGTGGACGTGGACGCCGGTTGCGGCGGCCAGGCGCGCGGCAAAGCGGTAGGTCGGGCCTCCCGGCAGCTCCTCGGGCTCGGCGCCGGCCGCGGCCGGGCCCGCCGGATCCACCGCGAAGTACCGACTCAGCGTCAGCTCCTGCAGGCAGACCAGCTGCGCGCCCTCGCGGGCGGCGAGCTCGATCCCCATCGCCAGCGCCGCTTCGTGCTCGTCGGGGTCGGGGTGCCAGCGGTGCTGCACGGCGGCGATCCGAAGGGACGCTCGGCTCGGAGGGCCGGTGCGCGCGGGTGAGGGCGGCGGCTCCGCGGCGACGATCAGGTGGATCTCCTCCATCCCTCGACTGTAGCCCGCGACTACAGCCACAGGGGACGCCCGAACGCAGTTGTCGCCGCTATGCGGCGGGAAGTGCGTTCGCGGGAGGATGATTGCGGGGTGAGCGCGACCCTCGACTCGACGCCCGCGGCCGACGGGTTCCGGATGCCGGCCGAGCTCGAGCCGCACAGCGGCTGCTGGATGGCCTGGCCCGAGCGGCCCGACAACTGGCGCCTGGAAGCGGGGCCCGCGCAGGAGGCGTTCGCCGCGGTCGCCGAGGCGATCGCCGTCTCCGAGCCGGTGACGATGGCGGCCTCCGCAGAGCGGTTCGAGCGTTGCCGCGCCCAGCTCTCCTCGGCGGTGCGCGTGGTCGGGGTCCCCAGCGACGATGCCTGGGCTCGCGACATCGGCCCGACCTTCGTCGTCGACGACCTCGGCGCCCGGCGTGGGGTCGACTGGCGCTTCAACGCCTGGGGCGGGATCTACTCCCCCTGGGACCGCGACGAACGCTTTGCCGCCGCGGTGCTCGGGATCGAAGGGGCCGACCGCTACCGGGCGCCGCTCGTGCTCGAGGGCGGCTCGATCCACGTCGACGGCGAGGGCACGGTTCTGACCACCGAGGAGTGCCTGCTCAACTCCAACCGCAATCCGGATCTGTCGCGCCGGCAGATCGAGCAGGCGCTCTGCGATTACCTCGGCGCCGAGAGGGTCATCTGGCTAGGCCGCGGCGTCTACGGGGACGAGACCGACGGCCACGTCGACAACCTCGCCTGCTTCGCCCGGCCGGGCGTCGTCCTGCTGACCTGGAGCGAGGACGAGACCGACCCACAGCACGCGATCTGTCGCGATGCCGAGACACGACTCGAGGCGGCGACCGACGCGCGCGGCCGCGCCCTGGAGGTGGTGCGCCTGCCGTCCCCGGGTCCCCTGCGGACCGAGGCCGACGAGGCGGCGGGGGTCGAACCGCGCGAGGGGACGCTGCCGCGCCGCGCCGGCGATCGCCTCGCCGCCTCCTACGTCAACTTCTACCTCGCCAACTCACGCCTGATCATGCCGCTGCTGGACGAGCGCCGCGACGAGGAGGCGATCGACGTCCTCGGCCGCTGCTTCCCCGGGCGCGAGGTGGTCGGCATAGGCGCGCGCGAGATCCTGCTCGGCGGCGGCAACATCCACTGCATCACCCAGCAGGTACCGGCCGCGCCAGGCTGAGCGCGTAGTCGCCGGCGGGATCGGTGAACCAGCCGCGCATCTCCAGCCCGGCGCCGGCATAGACGGACGCGAGCCGTTCGCGGGTGAACTTGGTGGAGATCTCGGTGCGCATCTCCTCGCCGGCGCTGAAGGCGATGTCCAGATCAAGCCCCTCGAGCCGCACGTCCTGGTCGGCGAGCGAGCGCAGGCGGATGTCCATCCGCTCCGCCTCGGCGTCGTAGCGGGCGACGTGCTCGAATCCGTCGAGGTCGAAGTCGGCGCCGAGCTCGCGATTGAGGACCTCGAGCACGTTCTTGTTGAACTCCGCCGTGATCCCGGCCGCGTCGTCGTAGGCGGCCTCGAGGCGGGCGCTGTCCTTGATCAGGTCGGTGCCGAGCAGGAGGTGGTCCTCGGGGCCGAGCAGCGCCACGATCCGCTCGAGGAAAGCGTGGCGCTGCCGTGGGTAGAGGTTGCCGATCGTGCCGCCGAGGAAGGCGATCAGCCGGGTCCCCTCGCCGTCGGGGATCCGCTCCAGGTGCTGCTCGAAGTCGCAGACGAGGCCGCGCACCGTGAGGCCCGGATACTCGTCGACGAGGTCGGCTGCGGTGCGGTGGGTGATCTCCTCGGAGATGTCGACTGGGACGTAGGTCTCGAGGCTGTCGGCGTCGCGCATCGCGCTCAGCAGGTGGCGGGTCTTCGCCGCCGACCCGGAGCCGAGCTCGACCAGGGTGCCCGGCCCGCCGGCCGCGGCGAGGATCTCGGCCGAGCGCTCGTTGAGGATCGCCCGCTCGGCCCGGGTCGGGTAGTACTCGGGCAGCTCGGTGATCTGCTCGAAGAGGCGCGACCCGCGGTCGTCGTAGAAGTATTTCGGCGCCAGCTCCTTCGGGTAGGAGCAGAGGCCGGCGCGGACGTCGCGCGCCATCGTCGCCGCGGCATCGGCATCGAGATGGACGTCGATCGCGATCACAGGTCCCTCACGCAGCGCAGGCCGGAGAAGATCTGCCGGCGCTGGGGCAGGTCCCAGTTGCGGAAGCTGGGCCGGAGGACTCGCGAATGGGTCGCCCAGGAGCCACCCCGCAGCACCCTGTACTCGTCGCCGAAGAAGACCTGCGAGTACTCGCGGTAGGGAAAGGCCTCGAAGCCGGGGTAGGCGCGGAAGTCGGACGAGGTCCATTCCCAGACCAGGCCGAGAGCGCCCAGCTCGCCGTGAGCCGCCTCCCACTCGAACTCGGTCGGCAACCGCTTCCCGCTCCAACGCGCGAAAGCGTCGGCCTCCTCCCAGGAGACGTGGACGACAGGGTGGTCGGGCTCGAACGGTGTGCGCCGTCCCATCGCGGTGGAGACCCACCCCTCGCCCTCGCGCTCCCAGTACAACGGCGGCTCGGTCGCGGTCGCCTCCATGAACTCGGTGTACGCCGCGTTGGTGACCGGGGTTCGATCGATCTCGAAGGCCGACAGCTCGACCTCGTGACGGGGGCGCTCGTTGTCGTAGGCAAACCCCGTGGGCGGCGCGCCGATCGCGTAAGTACCGGCGTCGACCATGACCATCTCGAGCCCACCGACCTCGACCGGCACCGTCCCGACCGGGCGCAGCGGCTCGTAGCCGTCGACCATCTGCAGCAGCTGCAGCATCGTCTCGTTGTGCTGGTGCTCGTGCGCGAGCAGCATCTCGTAGACGAAGCCTTCCCGCAGAAGCGGATTCTCAACCCCCGGGGAGAGGTCGACGGAGTCGAGCACCTCGAGCGTGCGATCGCGGACGTCGGCCATGTAGGAACGCAGCTCGGCGTCGCGGAGAATCGGCAGCTCGCCGCGGGTCACCCGCGGGTTCTCGATCGCGTCGTAGAAGCGGCCGAGGTCGCCGTGCAGCGGCTCGCGGTCGGCGATCGTCTGCACCAGCCATAGCTCCTCGAAGTTGGCGATGTGCCCGAGATCCCAGGCCAGCGGGCTGAGGATCGGCGAGTAGACGGTGTTGAGCTGCTCGTCGTCGAGCGGCTCGATCAGCTCCAGGGTGCACGCCCGAGCCTCGGAGAGAGCTTCCGCGATCGCTGCCTTCGAGTTTGCCGTCACCTCGGTGGCGATACGAAACCCTATAGCGGTCGGTTCACCGGGATGTGAATTGCCGAGATAACCTGCCTGCCCATGGAGGTGGAGGGAGCGGGAGCACTGGTCGCGGGAGGAGCCTCGGGGCTGGGCGCAGCGACCGCACGGGCGCTGGCGGAGGCCGGCGCAAGGGTGACGATCGCCGATCTCAATGCCGAGAGGGGCGAGGCGCTGGCAGCGGAGATCGGCGCCGGCTTCCTCGTGGCAGACGTCACCGACGCCGAGGCCGTCGGGCTCGCGGTGCAGCGCGCGGCCGAGCCGGAGGCGGGCCTGCGGGTGTCGGTGTGCTGCGCCGGGATCGGCTGGGCGGAGCGGGTCGCCCACAAGGGCGGACCGCACAACCTCGAGTACTTCTCCAACGTCGTCAAGGTGAACCTGATCGGCACCTTCAACGTGCTGCGGCTGGCCGCGGCGGCGATGAGCGAGAACGAGCCCGACCGCGAGGGCGAGCGGGGCGTCTGCGTCAACACCGCCTCGATCGCCGCCTTCGACGGGCAGATCGGCCAGGTCGCCTACTCCGCCTCGAAGGGAGGCATCGCCGGCATGACCCTGCCGGCCGCGCGCGACATGGCGGGGCGCGGCGTGCGCGTGATGACGATAGCCCCGGGACTCTTCGATACCCCGCTGCTCGCCGCCCTCCCAGAGGAGGCACGCACCGCGCTCGGGGCCGGCATCCCCTTCCCGTCTCGCCTCGGCCGGCCGGAGGAGTACGCCCGCCTGGTGCTCGAGATCGCCGCCAACCCGATGCTCAACGGGGAGACGATTCGCCTCGACGGCGCCCTGCGGATGCCACCGAAGTAACCGCTTGCGACCTCAGCCGAGCCGGCGCTGGTCGTGGAGCCGGTCGGCCAGCGTCGTCAGCTCGCCGATCCCGATCTCCAGGGCCGAGGCGACCCGGATCAGGGTTGTATAGGACGGGTTTCCGGTGCCGCGCTCCAGGATCCCGATCTGCTTGGGGTTGATTTCGGCGATATCGGCCAGCTGCTCCTGACTCAGCTCGGCCCGCCTGCGCGTCCGCCTGATCGCCTCGCCGAGAGCGGCGTGCTCCGGCGTGCGGGCTTTCAACCGGCGGGAGGGCGGCATCCTGCGGAGCCTTCCCGCCTTGTCGCCCCGATGTTAGGCCATATAAGCCTTAACGCTTGGCCAGGTGCCGGAACCTGCTGTCGCTGCTGCGCGTGTCCTCGAGCACCACACGGACCCACTCCGCCTGCCCCTCGGAGGCGACCCGGTAGAAGCGCTCCCTCGCACCGCGCACCTTGCGCGTCCGCACCAGCTTCAGCACACCGAGGTCGACCAGGACCTTGACGTGGTAGGAGACGTTGCTGAGCGGCAGCTCGAAGCGCTGGCAGAGCTCGGTCGCGCTGGCGGTCCCCCCTTGCTTGACCACCCGCAGAACCTGCCGCCGGAGCGGGTGGTTCAAGGCCATGATCCACTGGGTCGTATTCGCGGACATCGGGGGGGCGGCAATCCTTTGTCTACGCGCGAGCGTCTGTCGAGAAGGTCTGAAGTTCTCGATGCCCCTGCTCGCACTCCGAAAGTGTTAGGGCATAAATACCCTAACAGTTAGGCCGCTGAGCGGAAAGGCTGGAGGCGGTGCCTCCACCGCGCAAAAGCAAGCCGCGCACGGCCGAGCTCGGGTGCCTGGGCGATGCCATCCGCCATCTCCGTACACAAGCGGGACTCAGTCAGGAGCAGCTGGCGGAGCACGCCGGCACCGACCTGACCCAGATAGGTGGCATGGAGCGCGGAACGAGAAATCCGAGCTACTCGACGCTCGTCCGCGTCGCCGGCGCGCTGAAGACGCGCGTCGGCGAGATCGTCACCCTCGCCGACCGGTTCGCCGACGGAGACGCACCGGCGCCGTAGCTCAGTCGGTGCCGTCGGCCTCCGGGTCACTCCAGACCCGCTTGCGCCAGGGCGGGCTGACGGCGAAGGTCGAGCCACCGGCGCCGGCAATCGGCTCGAGCGGGATCAGGTGGACGCGGCGGCCCGGAGTGAACCGATCGACGTGGGGAATGCCGGCGGCGTTGCCCGCATGGCTACCGCCGGACACCAGCAGCAACCCCGTCTCGGGCCCCCATCCATTGTCCTCGCGCCCCGCGATCGCCTCGGCGGCCTGGCGCAGCGGGCCGAAGCCGGCGTCTGAACCCCAGTTGGCGACACTGCGGCCGTAGTTGTAGCCGCCGTGGGAGGAGGCGCGCTGGTCGATACGGCCGTCGGGGCCGATGCGGATCTGCACCGACTCCCAGTCATCCGCGTGGTAGCCCTCCTCGCCGACGACCGGAACCCCGCGCAGCGTCGCGGAGTCGGCGTAGTAGAGCCAGTACTGGAGATAGAGCGACCCGGTCCGCCCGCCTGAGCAATCCATGCCTTCGGCTTCCGACCCCTCCACCTCACCGCTGCGGCAATCGACGACGTGGACGAAGGCCGTCACCGGCAGCCACTCGTCGCTGCGGTGCACCAACCCGCGCGCCGAGCCATCTCCGCAACTCGTCGCACGGCAACGCCGAAAATCCACGGGCAACGCCCACGACCCCTGCTCGAACGCCAGCATCGGCATGTGCTCCCGCACCGATTTCCCCACTTCGGTGCCGTAAGCGGCGATCAGCGTGGGCTGGTCCCCGCAGCCATCAGCCAGCGCCGCCGCGCAGAGGATGCGCGACGCCACCGCCCGCGCCAACGCCGCCCCCGGCACCCGCACCCCCGCCGCGACCAAACCGGCCATGACC
Source organism: uncultured Thermoleophilia bacterium (assembly GCA_963720455.1). Classification (GTDB taxonomy): domain Bacteria; phylum Actinomycetota; class Thermoleophilia; order Solirubrobacterales; family 70-9; genus VAYN01. The sequence continues at coordinate 1,626,670 of OY970392.1, forward strand.
AGCACCACGACCAACAGCAACGCCACCCACTCGACCGTCGACTGCCCCCGCTCCCCCCGCATGGAGAAGCAAGGCACCCGGCGCCGATTCTCTCCCCACCATCAGAGACTTGGTGTGGTCGGGAAGAGTCGGGTGCCCTCCCGCAAGCGGCGCTACGTTTTCGCCCACCGCAACCTCGAACGGCGGCTACGCGATCCGCGCGAAAACGACAGCGCAGCGGGAGGGCACCCGACTCTTCCCTCCGCCTAAAGGTTCTGAATCTCAGCCGCGATGTCCGCCGCCGCCTGTTTGGCGTCAGCGAACAGCATCGAGGTATTCGGTTCGTAGAACAGATCGTTGTCGATCCCCGCGAACCCCGGGCTCAGCGAGCGCTTGATCACGATCACCTGCTGGGCCTCGTTGACCTCGATGATCGGCATCCCGGCGATCGGACTGTCCGGGTCGTTCTTGGCGGCCGGGTTGGTGACGTCGTTTGCCCCGACCACGACGGCGACGTCGGTGCGCCCCATTTCGGGGTTGATCTCCTCCATCTCCTTGAGGTTCTCGTAGGGCACGTCGGCCTCGGCCAGGAGCACGTTCATGTGGCCGGGCATGCGCCCCGCGACGGGATGGATCGCGTAGTTGACGGTGACGCCGCGCTTCTCCAGCTCGTCGGCGACCTCCTTGACCGCGTGCTGGGCCTGGGCGACGGCGAGGCCGTAGCCGGGGACGATCACGACCGTGTCGGCGTAGGCGAGCTTGATTGCCGCGTCCTGGGCGCCGATAGAGACATGGGGGCGTTCCTCGGTGCTACCGCCGCCGCCACCGGTCGGGGCGCCGCCGAAGCCGGCGAAGAGGACGTTGGCGACCGAGCGGTTCATCGCCGTCGCCATCTCCATCGTCAGGATCGTTCCCGAGGAGCCGACCAGGGTGCCGGCGACGATCAGGGCGACGTTGTCGAGGGCGAAGCCGGCGGCCGCAGCCGAGAGGCCGGTGAAGGCGTTCAGCAGCGAGATCACGACCGGCATGTCGGCGCCGCCGATCGGCAGCACCACGAGGTTGCCGAGGAGACCGGCGGCGACCAGGATGCCGATGAAGGTCAGCTGCGAGGGGTCGTCGTTGCCGACGGCGATGCTGACGCAGGCGGCGACGATGCCGATCAGCAGGGCGCCGTTGATCACCTGCTGGCCGGGCACCGCGAGCGGCTTGGTCGGGATCAGGTCCTGGAGCTTGGCGAAGGCGATGTTCGAGCCCCAGAAGGAGACCGAACCGACGACGGCGGCGAAGAGGATCGGGATCAGGATGTCGAGCGGGACCGAGGAGATCGCGCCGTGGTTGATCTCGGTGATCTCGTTGCGGATCTCCGACCAGGCGATCAGGGCGACGGCGCCACCGCCGACCCCGTTGTAGAGGGCGACCATCTGCGGCATCTCGGTCATCTGCACGCGGACCGAGGCGATCACGCCGACGGCGGTGCCGACGCCGAGGCCGAGCGCGATCAGGCCCCAGTTGCCGATGCCGTCGAGCAGCAGGGTGGTGAGGACCGCGACCGCCATGCCGACCGCGGCGACGAGGTTGCCCTGCTTGGCGGTGGTCGGGTGGGTGCCGCGTTTGACCCCGATGATGAAGAGCGAGAAGGCGACGATGTAGAGGGCGGTGGCGGCGTCACCACCGGGCTCGAGCACGGCCTGGGCGATCACGCCGAGCCCCCATCAGAGCCGTCCGCCCCCGGACGCGAAGCGGAGGAGGCGGACTTGACCTTGGGTTTGGGCTTTTTCGAGAACATGCCGAGCATGCGGTCGGTGACCATGAAGCCGCCGACGATGTTGATCGCGCCGAAGGCGACGGCGATCGTGCCGATCACGTACTCAAGGCCGTCGTCGGCGTAGCCGAGCACGATCAGGCCGCCGAGCATGACGATGCCGTGGATCGCATTGGTCTGCGACATCAGCGGCGTGTGCAGCGTGGTCGGCACCTTCGAGATCACCTCGAAGCCGACGAAGGCGGCGAGGACGAAGATCGTGATCTCGGTCATCAGGCTCATGTATTGGCCGCCCTCTCGTTCTTGATCTCGCCGCCCTGGGTGATGCAGGCGGCGGCGATGATGTCGTCCTCGAAGTCGACCTTCAGCTTGCCCTCCTCGTCGACCAGCAGGCCGAGCAGGTTCTCGAGGTTCTTGGCGTAGAGCTGGGAGGCGGGAGCCGGCATCTCGCTGGCAAGGTTGCGCGGGCCGAGCACCTTGACCCCGTTCTCGACCACGGTCTCCCCCGCCTGCGGTCAGCTCGCAGTTGCCGCCGGTCTCGGCGGCGAGGTCGACGATCACCGAGCCGGGCGCCATGCTGCGCACGGCCTCGGCGGTGATCAGCAGCGGCGCCGGGCGGCCGGGGATCGCGGCGGTGGTGACGATGATGTCCTGCTTGGCGGCGTTCTCGGCGAGGGCGTCGCGCACCTGCGCGTTCTCCTCGTCGGTCAGCGGGCGGGCGTAGCCGCCCTCGCCCTCGGCGTCGGGGATGAAGTCCAGTTCCAGCGGCCGGCCGCCGAGCGAGGCGATCTGCTCCCAGGCGGCGCGGCGGATGTCGAAGCCGGTGACGATCGCGCCCAGCCGCTTCGCCGTGGCAACCGCCTGCAGCCCGGCGACGCCGGCGCCGAGGACGAGGACCTTGGCCGGCGGCACGGTGCCGGCGGCGGTGGTCATCATCCCGAAGAAGCGGCCCGACTCCCGCGCCCCGATCAGGGTCGCGGCATAGCCGGCGGCGGCGGCCTGCGAGGAGAGCGCGTCCATCGCCTGGGCGCGGGTCGTGCGCGGGATCGCCTCCATCGCGAAGCTGGTGACGCCGGATGCGGCCAGGGCCTGGTTCGACTCGGCCGCGGTCCAGGGGGCGAGGTGTCCGATCAGGACCTGATTCGAGCCCAGCTTGCCGATCTCCACGGTGGAAGGGGCGGCGACGCGCAGAACCACGTCGGCGCCCCACGTAACCTCGCCTTCGACGACCTCGGCTCCGGCCTCCGCGTACTGGGAATCGGGATGGCCGGCGGCCTCGCCGGCACCGCGCTCGACCAGCACGTCGACGTGCTCGTTCTTCTTCAACGACTTGACCGCGTCAGGGACCAGCGCGACCCGGCGCTCCCCATCCGCAGACTCTCTTGGCACTCCGATTCTCACGCGGCGCGGAAGGTTATGCGATGCGGCCGTTGCCGGGGCGCTCGTGGCCGAGCAGATCAAGGACGCAGGGAGCGCCGCGTGCTCCGCACGCAAGCGACTGAGGACGCCGAGCTGCGAAGCGCCACGTGCGTCATCCGGCAGCGGCCGCCAGGCGCTCGAGGGTGTGCAGCTGCTCGGCCCGCTCGACGTGGACCGGGGAGACGATCAGGCGGTCGATGCCGGCGCCTCGGAAGCGCTCGACGCGCTCCGCCACCTCGGCCTCGGTGCCGACCAGCGAGGTCGCCTCGACGATCTCGTCCGGCATCGCCTCGAAGGCACCGGCACGGTCGCCGTCCTGGAAGCGCTTCTGCACCTCGTCGGCGACGTCGCCGAAACCGAAGCGGTGGGCCAGGTCGACGTAGAAGTTGGTTTTGCGGCTGCCCATGCCGCCGAAGTAGAGGACGAGACCTGCCTTGACGACGCTCTTCGCCGCCTCCAGGTCGCCGTCGATCGCCACCTGCAGGGAGGGGCTGACCTCGAGGTCGGAGCGCTGCCGGCCGCCTTTGGCGAAGCCGGCCTCCAGGTGCTCGCCCCAGGTCGCCTCGAAGGCGTCGACGCTGAAGAAGATCGGGATCCAGCCGTCGCAGATCTCCGCCGCCAGCTCGACCGATTTGCGGCCGATCGCGCCGACGAAGACCGGGATCTCGTTGCGCAGCGGGTGGAAGTTCAACTTCAGCGGCTTGCCCTCCCCACCGGGCAGGGGCAGCGTGTAGTGCTCGCCGTCGTGCTCGAGCGGCCCCTCGCGGGCGATGATCGCGCGTACGACTTCGATGTACTCGCGGGTCCGGCCCCAGGGCTTCGCGTAGGGCACGCCGTACCAGCCCTCGGAGACCTGGGGACCGGAGGGGCCGAAGCCGAAGAGGAAGCGGCCACCCGAGAGCTTGTCGATCGTGGCGCCGGCCATCGCCGCGGCGGCGGGCGGGCGGGCCGGGACCTGCAAAATTGCGGCGCCGAGCTTGATCTCCCGCGTCTGCGCCGCCAGCCAGGCCAGCACGCTGACCACGTCGGAGCCGTAGGACTCGGCCGCCCAGACCGACTCGTAGCCGAGTTTCTCGGCCGCGGTGACGACCTCGACGGCGTCCTCGCCGGCGGGGCCGATGCCCCAGTAACCGAGGTTGAGTCCAAGCTTCAGAGACATCCGGAGCGCACCCTATTGAATACTCGTCATGGCCACGGCCCAGCCATCCGCTGAACAGGGACTCTCCAGCGCCGAGGCGGCCAAGCGGCTGCACAAGCTGGGGCCACCGCCGGAGACCTCCTCGCGCTCGACCTCGAGCATCGTCGCCGGCAACGTCTTCACCCTCTTCAACGCGATCATCGGCGCCTTCTTCGTGCTCGACCTCGGACTCGGGCTCTACGCGGACTCGATCTTCGGCCTGATCGCGGTGCTCAACTCCTACATCGGGATCCGCCAGGAGCTGAAGGCGAAGGCGACCCTGGACGAGCTCGCGGTCCTGGTCGCACCCCATGCCAAGGTCGTGCGCGAGGGAGCAGTGGTCGAGCTGGGTGCGGAGGAGATCGTGCCCGGCGACGTCGTCCGCGTCGAGCCCGGCGACCAGCTCGTCGCCGACGGCGAGATGGTCTCCAGCCGCGGCATGACCGTCGACGAGTCGATGCTGACCGGCGAGGCCGACGGGGTTCGCAAGGAGAGCGGGGAGCGGGTGCTGTCCGGCTCCTTCTGCATCTCCGGCTCCGGCCACTACGCGGTCGACGCGGTGCGCGAGCAGAGCTACGCCGGCCGCCTCGCCGGTGAGGCGCGCAGCTTCCGCCACCCGCCCTCGCCGCTGCAGAAAGAGGTCAACCGGGTGATCGTCGCCTCCACCTACGTGATGCTGCCGCTGGCGGCGATCTTGATCCTCAGCCTCAGCGTCCGCAGCGTCGACCTGGAAGAGGCGGCGCAGACCGCAACCGCCGGCCTGGTGACGCTGATCCCCGAGGGCCTGGTGCTGCTGATGAGCGTCACCTTCGCGGTGGCGGCGGTGCGGCTGGCGCGACGCGACACGCTGGTCCAGCAGATGAGCGCCAGCGAGAGCCTCGCCGCCGTCGACACGATCTGCGTCGACAAGACCGGGACGCTGACCGCCGGCGAGCTGCGCCTGACCGGGATCGAGATCGCCGAGGGCTGCGACGCCACCACGGCGCAGGCGGCGCTGGGTCGCTTCGCCGCCAGCGCCGGCGACCGCAACCGCACCCTGGAGACGATCGCCGAGCGGTTCCCGGGCGAGGCCGGCCGGGTCAGCGCCGAGGTCCCCTTCTCCTCGGAGTGGAAGTGGAGCGGCGTGACGGTTGCCGGCGGGGGAGGCGGCAGGTCCACCTACGTGCTCGGGGCGCCGGACGTGCTGGCCGAGGCCGGGGCGCTCAGCCTCCCCGCCGACCTCGCCCGCAAGCTCGAGGGGGAGACCGCGGCCGGACGCCGGGTCGTCGCCTTCGGCGAAGCGGCCGAGGCGCTGCCGGCCGATGCGGCGGCCGCGCCACCACCGCGGCTGACGCCGCTGGCCCTGGTCGTGCTGGAGGAGACGCTGCGGCCGGACGCGGCGGAGACGATCGCGACCATGCGCGCCGAGGAAGTCGACCTGAAGCTGATCTCCGGCGACGCCCGCGCCACCGTCACCGCCGTCGCCTACGCGGTCGGGGTGCCGCGGGAAGCCGGCGTGGTCGAGGGCTCCGACCTGCCCGAGGACCCCGACGAGCTGGCCACCGTGGCGCTGGAGAACACGATCTTCTGCCGGATCAAGCCGGAGCAGAAGAAGGCGCTGGTCGCGGCGCTGGTCGGTGCCGGACGCTACGTGGCGATGATCGGCGACGGGGTCAACGACGTGCCGGCGCTGAAGCGGGCGCGGATGGCGGTGGCGATGGGCTCGGGCACGCAGGTGACCAAGGGCGTTGCCGACGTCGTCCTCCTCAAGGACCAGTTCTCGCGCCTGCCGGAGGCGGTCGGCGAGGGACGGCGGATCGCCCGCAACATCCATCGCCTCGGCCGTCTCTACCTGACCAAGACCGTCTACGCCGCCGCCCTGATCCTGCTCGTCGCGGTGCCCGGCTTCGCCTTCCCCTTCCTCCCCCGCCACCTCACTCTCGCCGCCTTCCTGACGATCGGCATCCCCTCCTTCGTGCTGGCGCTGCTGCCCTCCGACGGCCCGCTCTATCGCGGGCGGCTGCTGCGGGCGCTGGCCGCCTTCGCGGTGCCGGCCGGGCTGGCGACGGCGCTCGGCTCGATCCTCTCCTTCTTCCTCGTCGACACCGTCTTCGGCGGCTCGCTGCAGGCCGGCCGCACGGCCGCGACGACGACGCTGATCGTGCTCGGACTCTGCTTCGTGCTGCTGCTGGAGCGCGGCCCCGGCCGCGAGCACATCGCGATCCAGAGCTACATGCTCGCCTTGATCGCGGGGCTCGGCGCCCTCTTCGCCGGGATCCTCGCGATCCCGCCCGCCCGCGACTTCTTCGAGATGGAGATGCTGACCGCCGCCGAGTGGTTCCTGGCCCTGATCTCGGCGGCGATCGGCCTCACGATCGCCAGCCTGCTCTGGAAGCTTCGGGTCGTCGAAGAATGGGAAGCGCCGGCCGAGAGCGAAGCGGCCCCCTGACCTTGGTCAGATGTGAGTGTTTTGAGCACCGATTTTTCGACGTAGGGCCATGTGAGAGAGGGCATTGGCGGGGATAGCGTCCAGCCATGGCGACGACCTCGCATCCGGCCCCGCCCTCTCCCGAGGCCGAGACGCACCTGACGAGTTCGTCGCCCTGCCGCGACATCCCTACGCGGTGGTGCCCCAAGGCCGGCTGACCAAGCAGATCAAGGACGCAGGGAACGCCGTGTGCTTCTGCACACAAGTGACCGAGGACGCCGATATGCGCCGGTCAGCCGGCCTTGGGCGGCAGAACGAACTGGCTGACGATCAGGTTGGCGGCGAGGCGCGGCTCCGAGCCCTCGCGGCGGCGCTCGATCCTGACCTCGATCACGACCGTGCTCTTGCCGACGTGCAGCGGCTCGGCCACCGCCTCGATCTCGTCGCCGTCGACCCCGGCCGCGAAGACGTTGAGCTTGAGCTCGATCGTGGTGAAGTTGTGGCCGGGCGGGATGCAGCGGAAGGTCGACCAGGCGGCGACCGTGTCGCCGAGCGCGGTCCAGACGCCGCCATGGACGAAGCCGCCCGGGTGCAGGTGGCGGCGGTCGACGACGATGCGGCCGCGGGCGTGGCTGTCCTCGACCTCCAGCGGCTCGATCCCGAGGTCGCCGGGGAAGCTGCCGGGGAGGAAGTTGCGAACCGTCTCGGGGGTGATCGCCGAGCTGGGGTGCGGCGCGTCGTCGCTCATCGCCGCGGCACCCTAGCCGAGCCCGAAGCCGTCGAGCCCATGATCGCCGAACGGCTCGTCGCGCTCCCGCACCGCCTCGCGGAAGCCGGACTCGGCGGCGCGCCGCGACGAAGCCGTGACCCTCCTCGGTGTGGCGGGCGATGCCGTCGAAGAAGGTGCCGAGGGTCTGGGCCTGGCGCAGGCCCTGCGCTTCCACGGTCTGGTTGACCAGCAGCTTCATCATCACCAGCTGGTTGATCGGCAGCCGCGCCACCCGCTCCAGCAGCCGCTCGAAGCGCTCGTCGAGCCGCTCCGGCGCGACCGCCTCGGTCGCCAGCCCCCACTCCGCCGCCTCGGCCCCGGTCAGAGAGTCGCCGGTCAGCAGCAGCCGCTTGGCCCGCATCGCGCCGATCCGCAGCGCCCACATCGCCGTCGTCGGCGAGCCCCAGACCCGTGCCGGCGGGTAGCCGATCTTGGCGTCCGCGGCGATCACCAGCAGGTCCGAGCAGAGCGCCATGTCGGTGCCGCCGGCGACGCAGTAGCCGTGGACCTTGCAGAGCACCGGCTTCTCGGAGTGGAAGAGGCTCATGAAGCCGCGCACGTTGCGGGCCATGAACTGGTAGTCGACGACCGGGTCCCAGTTCGACTCGGGCAGGTGGTTCTTGCCGATCGTCGCTGGATCCAACGGCGACCCCGGCGGCGCCTCCAAGCCACCCAGCTCCCCCATGTCCCCCTCAGCCGAGGCAACCAGGTCGTAGCCGCCGCAGAACCCGCTGCCGTTCCCGGCCAGCGCGATCGCGTGAATCAAGGGGTCGAGATTCGCCCGCTCCACGCACTCCGCCAACTCCACCGGCATCCGCGGAGTGATCCCGTTGCCTCTCTCCGGCCGATCGAGAGTGATGCGTGCGACTCGGTCCTCCGCCTCGTAAGTAAGCGTCTCGAGCCGCATCGCCACGACAGTTTGACGAGTTGAACCCTCTCTCAGGGGTTCAACTCGTCAACTTGCCTCAGTTCATCCGCTCGACGATCATCGCCTTGCCCTGCCCCCCGGCCACGCACATGGTCTCGAGCCCGACCTGCTTGTCATCGGTCTCAAGCACATTCAGCAGGGTGCCCATGATGCGGGCGCCGGTCATCCCGAACGGATGTCCGAGCGCGATCGCGCCGCCGTGGGTGTTGAGCTTGCTTTCCTCGATCCCGCATTCGCTCATGATCGGGATCACCTGGGCGGCGAAGGCCTCGTTGAGCTCGACCGCGTCGACGTCGTCGATCGTCATCCCGGCCCGGTCGAGCGCCTTCTTGATCGCGCCGATCGGGGCCACGCCCATCAGCTCCGGCTCGTTGCCGTAGGTGGCGGCGGTGACGATGCGGGCGCGCGGGGTCAGGCCCAGCTCCTTGGCCTTGACATCGCTCATCAGCAGCACCGCGGCGGCGCCGTCGTTGAGCGGGCAGGAGTTGCCGGCGGTGACGCCGCCGCCGCCGAAGGCCTCGGGCAGTTCGGAGAGCTTCTCCAGGGTCGAGGAGGCGCGCGGACCGTCGTCCTTGCCGACCTCGGTCCCGTCCTCCAGCTTCACCGGCACGATCTCGCGGTCGAAGAAGCCGTCTTCCTGGGACTTCACCGCGAGTTCCTGGGAGCGCTGCGCGTACTTGTCCATGTCGGCGCGGCTGACCTCGTACTTGTTGGCGACGTTGACCGCGGTCGCGCCCATTTCGATGTAGGCGTTGGGCTGGCCGTCGTTGCCCTGCAGGTTCTCGTTCTGGTCGGCGGCCCCGGCGGGCTCGGTGCGCTCGTTGTAGCGGCTCACCCACTCGACCCCGACGGCCAGGTAGGCGTCGCCCTCGCCGGCCTTGATCGCGTTGCCGGCGTGGCGGATCGCGTCGAGGCTGGAGGAGCAGTAGCGCGAGACGGTGACCCCGTTGACCTCCTGCGGCAGCTTCTCGGAGAGCAGCGAGACGATGCGGCCGAGGTTGAAGGCCTGCAGCCCCTGCGGCATGCCGACGCCGCAGAAAACGTCCTCGACCAGGGCCGGATCGACCTCGGGATTGCGCTCGAGCAGCTGGTCGACGACGTAGGCGCCCATCTCGTCCGGGCGCAGCTGGGCGAGCGAACCCTTGAAGGCGCGGCCGATCGGCGTGCGGATGGTGTCGACGATTACTGCCTCGGGCATGCGGGGTCTCCTTGACGCTGGTTAGTGCTGCAGTGCGGCCGGAGCGTAGTTGACCCGGCAGGACACCGTTTTGTGCGAATTCACACAATACGCACGCGTTGCGTCCCCCAGCTGCGTTACATTCGCCTCAATCCACCTCGCGGCGACGCGAGTCTTGCCGCGAAGCGGCAGCGAAAGGAGGCCCGTCATGCCGGAGGGCTACTGCGTCAAAGAGCGTAAGAAGGTCGAGATCAAAGAACCCAAACAGGTGACCATGAAAAACGGTCGCCCGGCGATCCAGGGTGTCTGCCCCGATTGCGGAACGAAAATCTTCAAGATCGGGAAACTCGAAGGATAGAAGCTTGAACCCGGACTGCGTCCGCCCCGTAGACGGAGGCGGATGCAGTCCGGTGCACTGAGACGCGAGCGGGACGTACGCGAGGCTTACGCCGCGCACGCCGGCGAGCTGTACGGGTTCGCGCTGCGCTCGCTCGGCGACACCGGCCTGGCCGAAGAGGCGGTACAGGAGACCTTCGTCCGCGCCTGGCGCGCCGGCGAGCGCTTCGACCCGCAGATCGGCTCATTGCGGACTTGGCTGTTCGCAATCCTGCGCAACGTGGTGATCGACCTCGGGCGCGCCCGCGCCTCCCGCCCCACCGTCGCCGAGGGCGGGGTCGAACCCTCGGTCGAACCGCTCGAGCAGGCGCTGCTCTCCTGGCAGGTCGAGGAGGCAATGCGGCGGATCGGCGAGGACCACCGCCGCGTCCTGGTCGAGACCCACTACCGCGGCCGGCCCTACGCCGAGGTGGCGGCGGAGCTGGGCGTTCCAGAGGGCACGATCAAGAGCCGCGTCTATTACGGCCTGCGGGCGCTGCGGGTCGTGCTCGAGGAGATGGGCTATGAAGACTGAGGGCTGCCGCGAGTGGCGCGCGCTGCTGGGCGCCTATGCGCTCGGCGACCTGGCGCCGGAGGAGCGCACCGGCCTCGAGGCGCACCTCGACGGCTGCGGCGAGTGCCGCGCCGAGGCAGAGTCGCTGAGCGACGTCGCGCGGCTGCTGCCGCTGGCCGACCCGGCCCGCTTCAGCCGCCCGGCCCCGCGGCCCGCGCCAGAGCTGGCCGAACGCGTGGCGGCGAGGATCGGCGGCGAACGGCGGGTCGACCGCCGGCGCGGGCGCCGGCGCTTCGGCCTGGCGCTGGGCGGCGCGATCGCGGCGGCCGCGGCGGTGCTGGCGCTGTTCGTCCTGCCCACCGGCGGTGACGGCGACCCGGTCCAGCACGTCGAGTTCGCCTCGCTGCCGGCCGGGGTCAAGATCTACGCCACGCTCGAGCCTCACGCCTACGGCACCGAGGTTCGCGTCTACGTGAAAGGGGTCCGCTCCGGGACCCTCTGCCGCGTCTACCTGCAGGGACCACGGGGGGAGAAGGTGCCGGCGGGGACCTTCCGCTACCGCTGGGGAGACGACTCGACCGCCGTGCTGAGCTCGGCGCTCGACCTCTCGCGCACGCGCGCGATCGGGGTCCACGCCGGCAACCGGACTTTCGTCGCGCCGGTCGATGCGGCCGGCCCGACCGCAAGCAAGACCGATCAGGAGGAAATGACGTGAATACGACCACGACCACCCGCGCAATGGCCCTGCTGGCGCTGGCCGCCGCACTGGCCCTTGCCGGCTGCGGGAGCAACGACAGCGGCGGCGCCTACGGGGGCAAGGGCGGCAGTGCCACCACCGGCAGCAGCAGCGAAAAGCCCTCTCCGTCGAGCACCGGAGGCGGCGCCGCGGTGCTGAAGGTCGCCACCGCCACCGGAGTCGGGCCGATCATGGTCGACTCGCGTGGCTTCACCGTCTACGACTTCCACAAGGACAAGGGCACCGCCTCGTCCTGCTACGACGCCTGCGCGGGAGTCTGGCCACCCGTCCTGACCGAAGGCTCTCCCCATGCGAGCCAGGGGGCGATGGCCTCCCAGCTCGGCACCACGAAGCGCAAGGACGGCACCACCCAGGTGACCTACGCCGGCCACCCGCTCTACACCTACACGGCCGACAAGAAACCCGGCGAAGCCAACGGCAACGACATCGACTCCTACGGAGCCGAGTGGTACGCCCTGCAGGGAAGCGGCGCAGAGGCCGAGGGCTAGTAGTCCGTCGTTGCCGCGGCGCGCTTGCGGTAGGAGATCGAGGGCGGGACGAGCGCGCGGATCTCGGCCAGGAGGCGGGCCGAGAGCTCGCCCGGGTCCTCGTCGGGGCGGGGCTGGCCGCCGGCCGGGTCGAAGAAGCGGACGCGGACGCGCGGCCGGCGCGGGAAGCCGGTGAGGTCCGAGGTGCCCTCGATCGCGACCAGGGTGACGTGCGCCTCCGGCACCTCCAGCGCCAGGCGGCCGATGCCGCTGCGGGCGCGCAGGACCTTGCCGCGCGAGCGAGTCCCTTCCGGGAAGACGCCGATGCAGACCCCTGACCGCAGCGCCTCGATCGCCCGCGCCAGCGCCTGCTTGTCGCCCTTGCCGCGCTCGATCGGGATCTGGCCCATCCCGTTGAGGATCGGCGCCAGGCCGCGCACCTTCCAGAGGTCGGATTTCGCCAGCGCTCGGATCTGCCGGCGCTTGACCGCCGCCATCCCGACCATCAACGGGTCCCAGTGGCTGTCGTGGTTGCCGACCACCAGCAGCGGCCCGCTCTCCGGCAGCGTCTCCAGGCCCTCGACCTGCAGCCGTCCCCACAGCGCGACCGGCCGGTTGACGGCCATGGCGACGCGATAGGTGCGGGTGCGCTCGCGCATCGGGTCGTGAGTTCTACGCGGTCGGGCCACCCGGAGGTCGGCTGACCGGCGGGCGCCGTCAGGCGGAGTGCGCCTCCATCGCCCGCTGGAGGATCTCCACCAGCGCCTCGCGATCGGCCTCCGAGAGGGCCTCGACCCAGGCCGGAGGCTTCTCCACCGCGCGGATCAGGCGCGCCCGCACGCGCCGTCCCTCGGCGGTCAGCGAGATCAGCTTCACGCGCCGGTCGCGCGGCGAGGCCTGGCGTCGCGCCAGTCCCTTCTCTTCGAGGCCGTCGACGATGCCGGTCACGTTCGAGTTGTCGCAGTGCAGGACGGCGGCGATCTCGCTCATCGTCAGCGGCTGGTCGAGCGCGCGCAGGGCGCCGAAGGCCGGCGGCCGCAGGCCGAGCTCGCGGGCGACCGCCAGGAACGGCGGCGGGTAGACCAGGGCGGCCAGCTTCCCCCAGGCCTCGCGGGCGCTGCCGGCGCTGGGCACGCCCGACCCGTTGCCCGCTTTCGCCACCTTACTCACAAAAGCTATTGTAACCCAATATTTGCTAGCCTCAAATATTGAACTCAGCAGCTAACTGGAGAGGTGCATGGCAGCCGACGGAACCGAGCGCAGCGGCATCGAAGTGGACGGGCTCGTGCGCGAGTTCAAGAACGGCCCGCGGGCGGTCGACGGCATCGATCTCCAGGTCGCCCCCGGCGAGATCTACGGCTTCCTCGGGCCCAACGGAGCCGGCAAGTCGACCACGGTGCTGATGCTGACGACGCTGCTGCCGCCGACCGCCGGCAGCGCCCGCGTCGCCGGCTACGACATAGTCGGCGAAGGTCCGCGGGTCCGCGCCACGATCGGCGCGGCGCTGCAGGAGGCGGCGCTCGACCCGCTGCTGACCGGCAACGAGCACATGCGCCTGCAGACCGCCCTCCACGGCATCGCCAAGGCCGAGCGCGAGGGGCGCGGCCGCGAACTGCTGGAGCGGGTCGGGCTTTCCCGGGCGGCCGACCGCAAGGTGGGCGGCTACTCGGGCGGGATGAAACGCCGGCTCGACCTCGCTCTCGCTCTCGCCCACCGGCCCCGCATCCTCTTCCTCGACGAGCCCACCACCGGCCTCGACATCCAGAGCCGCACCGCGCTCTGGGAGGAGGTCTCCGCGCTCGCCGCCGACGGAGTCACCGTATTCCTCACCACCCAGTACCTGGAGGAGGCGGACGCGCTCGCGAACCGGGTCGGGATCATCGACCACGGCAGGATCGTCGCCGAGGGCACCCCGGCGGCGCTGAAGGCCGAAATCGGCCGCCCCACCGTGGAAGCGGTGCCGCGCGACCCCGGCGAGCACGAGCGCATGGTCGCGGTGCTGGCCCGCTTCGGCGAGCCCGCCGGCGCCTCGCCCAAGGGCGCCGCCGTGCGCCTCGCCGGCGGCGAGTTCGAACTGGCCGAGGTGGTCCGCGCCCTCGACGCCGAGGGGATCGCGATCGAGCACCTGCAGCTGCACGCGCCCTCGCTGGATGACGTCTTCCTGACCAAGACCGGGCGCTCGCTGGAGGGCGCCGCGGAGGCGGAGGACGAGGCCGAGGAGGCCGCCGCGGAGGCGGTGGGCTCGGCGTGAGCCGAGGTCTGCGTACCCAGGTCGGCCAGCTCGCCCACCGCTCGATCCTGCGCACGCTGCGCCAGCCGGCGCAGATCGTGCCCGCTCTGGTCTTCCCGCTCTTCCTGCTGGCGGTGAACTCGGGTGGGCTCAAAGACGCGACCAACCTGCCGGGCTTCCCGACCGACTCCTATCTCACCTTCGCCCTCGCCGTCCCCTTCATGCAGGGGGCACTGTTCTCGGTGATGAACGCCGGCACCGACCTCGCCCGCGACATCGAGACCGGCTTCCTCAACCGCCTCGCCCTGACCCCGTTGCGGGGGGCGGCGCTGCTCAGCGGCCTGCTCGCCGGCGCCGTCGTGCTCGGGCTGCTGCAGGCGGTCACCTACCTCGTGGTCGGGCTCACCGCCGGCGCCGAACTCGCCGCGGGGCTCGGCGGCGCCCTGGTCATCGTCGCGCTCTCGGTGACGATCACCGTCGCCTTCGGCACCGTCGGCCTCTTCGCCGCCCTGCGCACCGGCTCCGGCGAGGCGGTCCAGAGCCTCTTCCCCGTCTTCTTCGTCTTCCTCTTCATCTCCTCGATGGCGCTGCCGCTGGACCTGATCCAGACCGACTGGTTCCACGCCGTCGCCAGCGCCAACCCGGTCTCCTACCTGCTGCAGGCCTTCCGCTCGCTGCTGATCGAAGGTTGGAACGCGGGTGAGCTGGCGCTCGGATTCGGGATCGCGCTGACGATCCTGGTTCTGGGGATGTACGCGGCGAGCGCGGCGCTGAAGACGAGGCTGGTGCGGACGTGAGCATGCACCGCCCCGCCGGCTTCCGCACGATCGCCCTCGCGGTCGCCTGGCGCAGCATTCGCATCTTCCTCGGCAACCCGGCCTTCCTGGTTCCGGCGGTCCTCTTCCCCCTCTTCTTCTTCGTCTCCTTCGCCGGCGGGCTCTCGGCGATCGCCAACGTCCCCGGCTTCGACTTCCCCAGCGGCTACACCGCTTTCCAGTTCGTCTTCGTGCTGCTGCAGTCCGCGGCCTTCGGCGGCGTCTTCACCGGCTTCGGGATCGCCCGCGACTTCGAGACCGGCTTCGCCCGGCGCTACCTGCTCGCCGCCGCCAACCGTGGCGGCATCGTCGCCGGCTACGCCCTCGCCGCCCTGATCCGCTCCGTCATCACCTGGACGATCCTCACCGCCGTCGCCCTGCTGGCGGGGATGGAAGTCGGTGGCAGCGCCGTCGACCTCTTCGGCCTCTACGCTCTCGCCGTCCTCGTCAACCTGGCGGCGACGATGTGGGCGACCGGGGTGGCGATGCGGGTGCGCTCGATCCAGGGCGGGCCGCTGATGCAGTTCCCGACCTTCCTCGTCCTCTTCCTCGCCCCGGTCTACGTGCCACTGAGCCTGCTCAGCGGCTGGATCCACGCGCTCGCCTCGGTCAACCCGGTCACCGCCCTGCTCGAGACCGGCCGCGGCTTCATCTCCGGCGACCCCGAGCTCGTCGCCCTCGCCTTTGCGATCGGCGTCACCCTGCCGCTCCTCTTCGCCCTCTGGGCCCGCGGCGGCCTGCGTCGCGCCGAAGCCGCGGGCTGAACCGCGCGCCCCGCCGATCGACCCGAGCTTTTTTGCTCCGTGGGGGTAAAAAAGCTCGGTTCGACCTGGGGCCTCTACATAGAAGGGATAAGCGTGATGAAAATCACGCTTTCGGGTACGGCCACTGGAGAGGCTGTCCCTTTGGCTCTGCAGGGCAATCTCGGCCAATGCCTGGCGCTATGCACACGACGAACTAAAGTGTCATTTGTGACGCAGAGACCTCTGGAGCTGATCCTCGCCCGCAACCTGATGTCGGCGCTCTCGACGCCGGCCTTCCTGGTCGACGAGGGCGGCCTGCTCGTCTTCTACAACGAGGCCGCGGGGATGATGCTGGGCAAACGCTTCGAGGAGCTCGGCACAGTCGGGGCCGAGGAGTGGGGGCAGCTGTTCGGCCCCTTCGACGAGCAGGGGGAGCCGATCCCCTACGACGAGCTTCCGCTCGTTGCGGCCGTGCGGGACGGCCGCCCCGCCCACGCCGAGCTCGAGATCCACTCGGCCGACGGCGTCAGCCACGAGGTCGAGGTCTCGGCCTTCCCGATCCTCACCGCCCACGGATCCCAGGGTGGGATCGCGATCTTCTGGCCGACCGCGATGAGCGGCAACGGAGCCCAGCCGGCATGAAGGTCAAACTCTGGGGAACGCGCGGTTCGATCCCCTCTCCAGGGCCGGAAACGATCCGCTACGGCGGCAACACCTCCTGCGTCGGCGTCACCCTCTCTGACGGCTCGGTGCTCGCCCTCGACGCCGGCACCGGCATCCGCTGCCTGGGCCTGGCGCTCGGCGACGAGCCGGCGCGGCTGCACATCCTCCTCACCCACCTCCACCTCGATCACATCCAGGGCCTGGTCTTCTTCGCCCCCGCCTTCCGGCCGCAGACGGAGATCGTGATCTGGGGCCCGGCCTCGCCGGAGGCCTCGCTGCGCGACCGCATCGCCCGCTACATCTCCGCCCCACTCTCCCCGGTCGAGGTGCGCGAGCTGCCCTGCGACGTCTCCTTCCGCCACTGCCCCGAGACCGAGTGGGAGATCGGCTCGGCGCGGATCCGTGCCGCCTCGGTCGCCCACCGCGGCCCCACGCTGGGCTACCGGATCGACGACGGCGACTCCTCGCTCGCCTACATCCCCGACCACGAGCCGGCGCTTGGCGCCGACCTCGAGCGGCTCGAGGACGACTGGATCTCCGGCTTCGCCCTCGCCCGCGACGCCTCGCTGCTGATCCACGACGGCCAGTACGCGGACTCCGAGTACCCCGAGCACGTCGGCTGGGGACACTCGGCGCTCGGCCACTCCCTCGCCTTCGCCCGCCGCACCGGCGCCGAGCGCACCGTCCTCTTCCACCACGACCCGATGCACTCCGACGAGTTCCTCGACCGGCTCGGCGCGGAAGCCTGCCAGCGCTGGCAGGCGATGGGCGGTAATCCGGAGGCCGTCGAGCTCGGCGCCGAGCGCACCGAGTTCGAGCTGCCGGTTCACGCGCCGCGCGCTGCCGCACCCGCCTGAGCGAGCATCCGCCGCGCGTTAGGCTGGCCTGGATGCCGTCCCCCGATATCGAGGCCGCAGCCGCCGAATCGGAGCTGATCCGCAGCGCCCTGGAGCTGGCCGAGCGCGCCCACGCCGGCCAGATCCGCAACGGCAGCGGCGGCATGGCCTACATCCACCACCCCGTCGCGGTCGCCGAGCTCCTCGCAGAGCACGGCTACGACGAGGAGACGGTTGCGGCGGCGCTGCTGCACGACGTCGTCGAGGACAGCGAGACGAGCGTCGCCGAGATCGCGGCCCACTTCGGGCAGCGGGTGGCGAGGCTGGTCGAGGCGCTGACCGATGACGAATCGGTCGAGCCCTACGAGCGGCGCAAGGACGAGCACCGCCGCCGCGTGCGGGATGCGGGCGGCGCGGCGCCGGCGATCTACGCCGCCGACAAGCTCTCCAACGTACGGGTGCTGCGCCGCGCTTATGCGAACGAAGGCGAGGCGGCCGGCGAGGAGTTCAAGGCGCCACTGGACGTCAAGCTGGAGATCTGGGACGCCGATCTGGAGATGCTGCGGCAGCAGCTCTCGGCGGCGCCGTTCGTCGATGACCTCGCGACCGAGCTGGAGCAGCTGCGCGAGGCTCGTGCTAGGACGACCCAGCCGGCGGGTCCGGCTCCTCCGCGGAGCTGAAGCGCCGCTTCAGCGGCAGCGCGTACCAGAAGAAGGCGAAAACAGAGAGTGCGACGGCGCCGGCGACGATCGTCGCGGCGGTGCCGAAGAGCAGGTCGGTGATCAGCACGATTGCCCCCGTCATCGCCAGTGCCAGGCAGGTCAGGCCGGCGATCGTGAAGCGGTTGGCGAGGAAGATCAGGTGGTCCTTCTGCTGCATGCGGAAGGTGAGGCGGTGGTAGGCGGAGGGGGAGATCAGCAGCACCGCGGAGAGCGCGGTGAGGAGCAGCGTCGCGAAGTAGACGTCCTTCTGGAAGCTGGTGATTTTGGTGAAGTTCTGCTGGAACGGCACCGCCAGTAGGAAGGCGAAGAGAACCTGGACGCCGGGGAGGGCGACGCGAAGCTCCTGCAGGAGCTCGCCGAGGTTGCGATCGAGGCGCTCGCCCTCGCTCTCCTCGCGCCCTGACGGCCGTTCCCCCATGGCCTCTCAGCCTACCCTCGGGGTTGGAACGTGAAAACCGTCGCCCTGTGGGCGACAAACGACAACCGCGCGCATAGGATCGGCGCGTGGGACGGCTGGCGGTGATTCTCGGCAGCAACGCGCTCGGCCCCGGCGGCGAGGAGATCGCGGCTGCGGCGGCCGAGCACGGGGCGGCGATCGTGCAGCGCCACGGCGCCGCCGGCGCCTACGTCCTCCCGCACGCGATCGACCACGCCGCCAACCTGCGACCGCTGGTCGAGCAGGGATGCGACCGCGTGCTGGCGATCGGCTCGGTCGGCTCGGTCAGCCCCGAGCTGCCGGTCGGCAGCCTCGTCTGTCCGGACGACTTCATCGCGCTCCATGTCGGCATCTCGGTCTTCGCCGACGCCCGCGCCCACTCCGCCCCGGGCTTCGACCCGCGCTGGCGCGGCGAGATGATCGAGGCCTGGACCGCGGGCGGTCAGGCGCCGCACGACGGCGGCGTCTACTGGCAGGCGCTCGGGCCTCGCTTCGAGACGCCGGCCGAGATCCGGCTGATCGCGCCCCACGCGGACGTGATCGGGATGACGATCGCCTCCGAGTGCATCGTCGCCGGCGAGCTCGGGCTCGAATACGCGGCGCTCTGCGTCGTCGACAACCTCGCCAACGGCCTCGCCGACGGCGGGCTCGACGTCGCCGCGCTGGAGGACGACCGCCTCGCCAACGCGACGCGGCTGCGGGAGGGCCTGGCGGCGGTGCTGCCGCAGCTCGGGGCCGTGGGACGGTGAACGGGCTTGACGACTTTCAAAATTCCTCAGGTGCAGGCAAGTCGTCGAGCCTGACCGTCACCGGCGCCGTCCTCGACGGCGAGCGCGTCGGCCTGCGCTGCGAGGAGGGGCGGATCGTGGCGCTGGGGCCGGAGGTGGAGGCGGAGCCCGGCGATGAGACGATCGACGCCGGCGGCGCGCCCCTCGTCGCGCCGCTGCTGAACGGTCACACGCACGCGGCGATGACGCTCTTCCGCGGCAGCGGCGGCGACCTGCCGCTGATGCCATGGCTCGAAGAGAGGATCTGGCCGGTCGAGGCGAAGCTCAGCGACGAGGACGTCTACTGGGGAGCGCGGCTGGCCTGCGCCGAGATGACCCGCACCGGCACGACCCGCTTCTGGGACATGTACTGGCACCCGGAGGCGACCGCGCGGGCGGTCGCCGACGCGGGGATCGCGGCGACGATCGGCGCACCGCTGTTCGATCACGACGGCAACGCCGAGGGGATGCGGGAGACGGCGCTGCGCAGCCTCGACCGCCTCGGCGAGCTCGGCCCGGCGGTGGCGCCGGCGCTTGCCCCGCACTCGATCTACACCGTCAGCGAAGGCTCGCTGCGCTGGATCGCCGAGCTGGCCGCCGAGCGCGAGGTGCCGGTCCACATCCACCTCTCCGAGACCGAGAAGGAGGTCGAGGACTGCCTGGCCACGCACGGTCGGCGCCCCGCCGCCTACCTCGACCGCCTGGGAATGCTCGGGGAGCGCACCCTGCTCGCCCACGGGGTCTGGCTCGACCGGGAGGAGCTCGAGCTGATCGCCGCCCGCGGCTGCACCGTCGTCAGCAACCCGGTCGCGAACATGAAGCTGGCGGTCGGCGGGGTCTTCCCCTACCCGGCCGCGCGAGCGGCCGGGGTCGCGGTCGGGCTCGGCACCGACGGGGCCGGCTCCAACGACTCGCTCGATCTGTTCAGCGACCTGAAGCTGTTCGCGCTCGCCCAGAAGCACGCCGCCGGCGACGCGACCGCGATCGCCGCCGGCGAGGCCTGGGCGGTCGCCACCGGCGCCCAGGCGCCGCTGCTCGGCGCCGGCGGGGCGCTTGCCGCCGGCACCCCGGCGGACTTCCTCCTGCTCCACCCCGGCGCCCCCGAGCTCGGCATCGGCGACCTCGAGTCGAACCTCGTCTACGCCGCGACCGGAGCGACGGTCGACACCGCCGTCGTCGCCGGCGAGGTGCTGATGCGGGGCGGCGAGGTCCCCGGGATGGAGGAGATCGCGGCCCGCGCCGCCGAGCGGGCGCGCAGGCTCGGCCTCTGAGGAATCCGCCGGCGCACTCACCCTCGCCGAGGTGGTGAAAACGCGGTAACGGGGTATAGGCTCGGCTCAGTGCCCCAGGGTGTGGCCTCTAGCCAAACGCAGTCCCAGCCCGGAGCCTCCTCCGTCCGCTACCAGGGCGCGACGAAGCGCTACGGGGACTCCGAAACGCCGGCCGTCGACGACCTCACGCTCGAAGTCCCGGCGGGTGAGATCTGCGTCCTCGTCGGGCCCTCCGGCTGCGGCAAGACGACGGCGATGCGGATGGTCAACCGCACGGTCGAGATCACCGCGGGCGACGTCCTCGTCGGCGGCGAGTCGGTGCGCGAGCGCGAGCCGGCGCGACTGCGGCGCGAGATCGGCTACGTGATCCAGCAGATCGGCCTCTTCCCCCACCGCACGATCGCCGAGAACGTCGCCGCCGTGCCCCAGCTGATGGGTTGGAAGAAGGACCGGATCGAGGCCCGCACCGGCGAGCTGCTGGAGCTGATCGGGCTCGACCCCGAGCTCGGCGACCGCTACCCGGCGCAGCTCTCCGGCGGTCAGCAGCAGCGCGTCGGAGTCGCCCGCGCGCTGGCTGCCGACCCGCTGGTGATGCTGATGGACGAGCCCTTCGGCGCGATCGACCCGATCAACCGCGAGCGCCTCCAGAACGAGTTCCTGCGCCTGCAGGCGCAGGTCCGCAAGACCGTCCTCTTCGTCACCCACGACATCGACGAGGCGATCAAGATGGGCGACCGGATCGCGGTCATGCGCAAGGGCGGCAGGGTCGCCCAGTACGCGACCCCGGCCGAGATCCTGATGAGCCCCGCCGACGAGTTCGTCGAGGACTTCGTCGGCGCCGACCGGGCGCTGAAGCGGCTGGCGCTGATGCGGGTCGCCGACATCGACCTCTGGGAGGCGCCGCTGGCCCACGTCGGCCAGGCGACCGCCGAGGTGCGGGCGAAGCTGTCCGCACCCGACGTCGAAGTGCCCTACCCGCTGCTGGTCGACGGCGCGCGGCGCCCGCTCGGCTGGCTGTCGGAGCGCGACCTCGCCGCCGACGTCGTCCCCGCGCAGCCCGACTCGCCGCTGGGGCCGCTGCTCGACCGCGACGACGTGATGCGCGACGCGCTCGCCGACCTGCTCCAGGGCGAGGCCCAGTACGCGGCGGTGGTCGACGCCGAGGGCCGGATCGACGGCGTCCTCTCGGTCGAGATCATCTCCGAGTTCCTCGGCTCGCCGCGGGCGAAGGAAGAGGAGCACAGCGCTGTGGAGCGCCCGCATGACTAGCCCCGGCCTGATCGCGGCGGTCGGCGACGTCGGCAAAGACTTCTTCCAGGAACGCAGCTCCGACACGCTGCCGTGCCAGGCGGATACGAGCAAGCTCTTCTGCTTCGACTGGGCGCGGGAAAACATCGACCGCTACGGCACCCCGACCGTTCAGCACATCGAACTCGTCGTCATCTCCGTCCTGCTCGGCTTCGCCATCGCCTTCGGACTGGCCCTGCTCTCCCATCGCCGCGCCTGGTTGCGACCACCCCTGCTGGCGGGCACCGGCATTCTCTTCACGATCCCGAGCGTGGCCTTCTTCTTCCTGCTCGAACCGTTCACCGGCCGCGGGCGCGACACGGCGATCATCGCCCTCGCGATCTACACGCTGCAGATCATCTACCGCAACACGATGGTCGGGCTGTCGAACGTGCCGGAATCAGTGAAGGAGGCGGCGCGTGGAATGGGCATGACGGATCGCCAGATCCTCTGGCGAATCGAGCTGCGGCTGGCAACGCCGGAGATCGTCGCCGGGCTGCAGATCGCCACCGTCAGCACCGTGGCGATCGCGACTCTGGCCGTCTTCGTCGGCGGGGGCGGACTGGGCGTACCGATGAAGACGGGGATCGACTTCACGACGAACCTGATCATCGCCGGTGGCATCGCCTTCCTGCTCGCGATCCTGTCCGGCCTGATTCTGTTTGCCGTCCAGCGATTCCTCACCCCCTGGCGGCGCGCGGTGCAAGCATGATCGGCGCCCTCCAGCATCCGGTGTTCGCCTCGATCGAGGGGGCGCTCGAATTCATCTTCACCCCGCAGAGCTCGAACGTGACCGGCGGCAAGACCGTCGGGGGACTCGATCAAGTGGTCGAACTGACCCTCAACCAGATCGAACTCACCGTGCTGGCGCTCGGACTGTCCCTGCTGGTGGCGCTCCCGATCGGCCTCTACCTCGGTCATCGCGGAACGGGAGAACTGTTCGCGATCACCATCGGCAGCGCCGGCCGAGCGGTCCCGGAGCTGGCGCTGATCGCCTTCATCGCCGCGGCGATAGGTGTGGGTGTCCTCAACCTGACCCTTGCCCTCGCCGTCCTCGGCGTGCCGCCGATCCTCGCCAACACCTTCGTCGGCATCCACCAGGTCGACCGCGGCGCCGTGGACGCCGCCAGAGGGATGGGCATGACCGGGTTCGAAGTCCTGCGCAAGGTGGAGATCCCGCTGGCGATTCCAACCATCTTCTCCGGGATCCGCAGCGCCACGATCGCGATCGTGGCGACGGCGACGATCGCGCCGCTCGCCGGGGTTCTGACCCTGGGCGACTTCATTCTCAACCAGAACGTCTACGGCAGCAACGGGGTCCTTGCGGGCGCGATCGTGGTCGCCCTGCTGGCTCTCGTACTCGAGTTCTCGCTCGCCGGGCTGCAGCGCCTGCTCACCTCGCAGGGGCTGAAGCTGAGGAGCGCCTGATTTGTCCACCAACGAAGGAGGAAGTACGTGAGGACCATGAAACCCCGGCTGCGGGCAGGGATTGCGATGCTGCTCGCCCTCGCCCTGACCCTCGGTGTCGCCGCCTGCGGCAGCGACGACAACAGCGACTCGACCGAAGCCGGCGGTGACAGCGGCGGTGCGATCGTCGCCAACCCCGACAACGGCAAAGTCACTCTGACGATCGGCTCGAAGAACTTCCCCGAACAGGAAATCCTCGGGGAGATCTACGCCCAGGCCCTGCAGGCCGCCGGCTACAAGGTGAAGACCGATCTCAACCTCGGCTCTGAAACCGTGGCCCTGAAAACGCTGAAGTCGGGCCAGATCTCCGGCTACCCGGAGTACGCCAGCACGGCGCTCACGTCCTTCTTCGGCCTCGAACCCGAAGAAGTCCCCTCCGACGCCGACGGTGCCTACGAAAAAGCGAAGGCGGAATTCGAAAAGGAAGGCTTGACGGCCTTCCCGCCGACGCCCTTCGCCAGCGCCAATGCGGTCGGGACGACCACCGAGACGGCCGAAAAATACGACCTCGAAGACGTCTCCGACCTCGAAGGGGTCTCCGAAGAACTGACGCTCTACGGCTCGCCCGAGTGCCGCCAGCGGATCGACTGCCTGGCGGGCCTCGAACAGCTCTACGGGCTCAAATTCAAGTCGTTCAAACCGGTCGACATCGGCCTCCGCTACACCGTGCTCGAAAAAGGCCAGGCCGATCTCTCGATCCTCTTCACCACCGACCCGCAGTTGTCGGCGGAGAAAGACAAGTTCGTGATCCTCGAAGACGACAAGGAAGTCTTCCCGGCCGGGAACGTGATCTTCGTGACCGAGCAGTCGGTGGCTGAAAAAGCCGGTCCCGACTTCGAAAAGACGATCGTCGAAGTCCAGGAAGGTTTGACGCTGCCGGTCATGCAGGAGCTCGACGCCAGGGTCGAACTCGAAAAGCAGACGCCGAAGGAAGCGGCGGCCGCCTATCTGAAGTCCGCCGGGTACACCGGCTAGTCAGCTGTGATGGAGGAGACCGGCGGAGGTGCCCCGGAGCACCTCCGCCGGGGGTGGCGCCTGAGGCTGACGCCCAAAGGTCTGTGGCCCGGCTCCATGCTGAGTACCGGGGCACCTCCGCCGGTCTCCTCCTTACGCAACGGCGTGTTCGCCAGTCGCTGACTTACGACGGGCGCGGAGGCGGGCGAAAGAGACGTGGGCTGCCCAGGCCGCGGAGAGGCCGGTGACGCCGGCGAGGAGGAGGGCGACGCGGGGGTCGTAGGTTTCGGCCAGCCAGCCGGTGAGCGGACCGCCGATCGGGGTCGAGCCGAGGAAGACGACCGAGTAGAGGGCCATCACCCGTCCCCGCATCTCCGGCGCGACGGCGAGCTGCAGGGTCGAGTTGATCGTCGCCGCGAAGGTGACGGCGGCGGCGCCGAGCAGCGCCAGCATCGGGATCTCCAGCGCCAGCACCGGCATCGAGGCCGAGAGCAGGCCGAGCACGCCGAAGGCGAGCGCGCCGCCGGCGATCAACCGCGGGCCGGTGTGTCCGTGGGCGCCGTTGACGAGGGCGCCGACGATCGATCCGACCGCCATCGCCGAGACCATCGCGGCGTAGGTCGTGGCGCCGCCGTCGAAGCTGAACCTGGCCAGCAGCGGCAGCACCACCTGGAAGTTGAAGCCGAGCGTGCCGACCAGCGCCATCAGCGCCAGCGGCACGGCCAGCTCGGGGGTGCGGGAGACGTAGCGCAGCGCGGCCCGGATCGCGCCGGGGGCGCGCGGGGCGACCGGCTCGGTGTGCAGGCCACGCGGGTCCATCCCCCAGAGCGCGGCGATCATCGCCACGAAGGTGAGCGCGTTGAGGGCGAAGCAGGGGACGACGCCGAAGACCGCGATCAGCACCCCGGCCAGCGCCGGGCCGACGATCCGCGCCATCTGCACGATCACGCTGTTGAGGCTGACCGCGTTGACGACGCGGCCGGGGCCGACCATCTCGTAGACGAAGCTCTGCCGGGCCGGGTTGTCGACCGCGTTCACCGCCCCCATCGCGAACACCGCCAGGTAGACCATCCAGGGGGTGACGACGCCGGCCGCCGAGACCGCGAAGAGGCCGACGGCGGGGATCGCCATCAGCGCCTGGGTCGCGATCAGCAACCGCCGTTTCGGGATCCGGTCGGCAAGCAGCCCACCCCAGGCGCCGATCAGGAGCATCGGCAGGAACTGCAGCGCCGTGGTCAGGCCGACGGCGACGCCGCTGCCGGTCAGGCTGAGGATCAGCCAGATCGCCGCCACCGTCTGCATCCAGGTGCCCGAGAGCGAGATCAGCTGGCCGGCGAAGTAGCGCCGGTAGTTGGGGACCTCGAGCGAGTTGAACGAGCGGCGCAGGGCGGCGCTCACGAAACGCGACGCCGGGCCGGCGCGCCTTCACTCTCCAGCATGCCCTCGAGGATCGCCGCCGCCCGCTCCAGCGTCGCCACGTCGGCGGCCGGCATCTCCCGCATCCGCTTCGCCAGGTAGGCGTTCTTGCGCCCGCGCAGGCGCCGCAGGCGCTCGCGCCCGGCGGCGTTGACGCTGACCAGGGAGCTGCGGCCGTCGCTCGGGTCCGGCGTGCGCTCGATCAACCCCTCGCGGTCGAGGCAGCCGAGCGTCCGGGTCACGGTCGGTCGCTGCACCCGCTCCAGCACCGCCAGCTCGCTGGGCGTGAGCGGCCCGTGCCGCTCGATCGTCGCCAGCGCCGCGGTCGAGGTAGGGGTCAACCCCGTCGCCTCGGCGGCCGCCTCCTGCCGCAACCGCCGCGCCGTCCGCACGATCCCCAGCCGCAACTGGGCGGCGAGGTCGGTGAGCGAGGTGTCCCTGGCGTTCTGGGTCATTGATTAGCCTTGGTAATTAGTTTAGCAAATTAGTTTTCCCTGGCCACATGACACCCAAGCGAATATGTTTGCCCGAGTAGTCAAAATTGAATCGAGCGGAGGTGCCCCGATGAGTGAGTTCGAGGAGTTCGTAAGACGCCCTGACGTCGAAGCGGCGCTGAAGGAGATCTCGGCCGACTACTTCGCCCAGATCGAGCGCGGAGAGGCCGACCCCACGTTCCCCGATGCGGCCGAGTTCCTACGCGGCAAGGGCATCGAGCCCCCGGCCGACGCGCGCCTCGAGCTCAAGCACACGATCGAGGCGGACTCGAACCAGGTGATGGGACCCATCTGCGACGACCAGGGAACGCGTGCCTACACAGGCGACTGCGAATGGGTCGGCGGCCGATACCACTGCGCGTGGATCTGCCCTTGACGGAGGATCAGTAGCGGTAGTGGTCCGGCTTGAAGGGGCCGTCGGTGGGGATGCCGAGGTAGGCGGCCTGCTCGTCGGTCAGCTCGGTCAGCTTGACGCCGAGCGAGTCGAGGTGGAGGCGGGCGACCTTCTCGTCGAGGTGCTTGGGCAGGACGTAGACCTGCTTGGCCTCGTACTGGACGCTCTTCCCGAAGAGCTCGATCTGGGCGATCACCTGGTTGGTGAAGGAGTTCGACATCACGAAGCTCGGGTGCCCGGTGGCGTTGCCGAGGTTGAGCAGGCGGCCTTCGGAGAGGACGATGATCGAGTGGCCGTCGGGGAAGCGCCACTCGTCGACCTGCGGCTTGATGTTGGTCCGCTCGGCGTCGCTCTCTTCCAGCGCCGCCATCTCGATCTCGTTGTCGAAGTGGCCGATGTTGCCGACGATCGCGTTGTGCTTCATCCGCGCCATGTGGTCGACGGTGATGATGTCCTTGTTGCCGGTGGCGGTGACGAAGATGTCGGCGCTGTCGACGACTTCGTCGAGCGTCCGCACCTCGTAGCCCTCCATCGCCGCCTGCAGGGCGCAGATCGGGTCGATCTCGGTGACGATCACGCGGGCGCCCTGGCCGCGCAGCGAGGAGGCGCAGCCCTTGCCGACGTCGCCGTAGCCGCAGATCACCGCGACCTTGCCGCCGATCATCACGTCGGTGCCGCGGTTGATGCCGTCGACCAGCGAGTGGCGGCAGCCGTAGAGGTTGTCGAACTTCGACTTGGTGACCGAGTCGTTGACGTTGATCGCCGGGAACAGCAGGTCGCCGGTCTCGGCCAGCTGGTAGAGGCGGTGCACGCCGGTCGTGGTCTCCTCGGTGACGCCCTTGACAGCGGCGGCGACCCTGGTCCAGCGCTGCGAGTCCTCCTCCAGCGAGCGCTGCAGCGTCTCCAGCACGATCCGGAACTCCTCCGACTCGGCCGAGGCCGGGTCCGGGACGGCGCCGGCCTTCTCGAACTCGACCCCCTTGTGGACGAGCAGCGTCGCGTCGCCGCCGTCGTCGAGGATCATGTTCGGCCCCTCGCCCTCGGGCCAGAGCAGGGCCTGCTCGGTGCACCACCAGTACTCCTCCAGGGTCTCGCCCTTCCAGGCGTAGACGGGGATGCCGGCGGCGGCGATCGCGGCGGCGGCGTGGTCCTGGGTCGAGAAGATGTTGCAGCTGGCCCAGCGCACCTCAGCGCCGAGCGCCACCAGGGTCTCGATCAGGACCGCCGTCTGCACCGTCATGTGCAGGGAGCCGGTGATGCGCGCGCCTTTGAGCGGCTGCTCTCCCGCGTACTCCTCGCGGGTCTGCATCAGGCCGGGCATCTCGACCTCGGCGAGGGCGATCTCCTTGCGCCCGAAGTCGGCCAGGCCGATGTCGGCGACCTTGTAGTCCTGCGTGGCGGTGCTGACGCTCATTGGGTAAACATCTCCTGAGTTAGTTGGTTGCCCGCCCATGGTACGCGAAGGGTGTGGGTCGTTCGGCGTCGAAACAGTCGCGGTGAGCTCCGACGCGACCGCGACGACCGCGCACTACCCGCCGGGCATGGACGCCCGCAGCACGCGGGTGGCGGAATTCCTCAACACGCCGATGCTGATCGCGGCGGCGCTGACGCTGCCGACGGTGGCGATCACCGAGTCGCGACCCGGCGGCGCGCTGGAGACGGTCGCGGCCACGCTCAACTGGATCACCTGGACCGCCTTCCTGGTCGAGCTGGTGGTGATGCTGGCGGTGGTCCCGGACCGCAGGGCATGGCTCCGCCATCACCCGCTCGAGCTGGTCATCGTCGTGCTGACGCCCCCCGTCCTCCCCCCCGGCCTGCAGGGCCTCAGGGTCCTGCGCCTGCTGCGCCTCCTGCGCCTCCTGCGCCTGGCCCAGCTCTCGCGCGAGGTCTTCTCGCTGGAGGGGCTGCGCTACGCGGCGCTGCTGGCGGTGCTGACGGCGATCGGCGGCGGCGCCCTCTTCAACGCCCTGGAGAAGAGCCAGCACCTCGACTTCTGGGACGGCATCTACTGGGCGACCACGACGATGACCACGCTCGGCTCGGACATCTACCCGACCACCACCGGCGGCGAGATCGTCTCGACCGTGATCCTCCTCGTCGGGATCGGCTTCGTCGCCCTCCTCACCGGCTCCTTCGCCCAGCGCTTCCTCGCCCCGGAAATCGCCGAGCTCGAGGAGGAGCTGGAGGAGAGCGAGCTGACCGCCGAGGAGCTGGCATTGCGCGAGATGCGCGGCCTCCAGGAGCAGTTGCAGGCGCTGCAGGTCGCCGTCGAGCGGCTGGCGGCCGGCAAGCGCGAGACCTAGCCCTCGCGCTCTTCGGCGATCTTCGACTCCAGCTCCTTCATCACTTCCGGGTCGCGCAGGGTGGTCACGTCGCCCAGGGCCCGGCCCTCGGCGATGTCGCGCAGCAGCCGCCGCATGATCTTGCCGGAGCGCGTCTTCGGCAGGTCGTCAGCCCAGATGATCCGCTTCGGGCGGGCGAATTTGCCGATGTGCTGGGCGACGGCGGCGCGCACGCCCTCGACCAGCTCCTCGCTCGGCTCGGTGTCCCCCTTGAGGGTGACGAAGGCGCAGATCGCCTGGCCGGTCTCCTCGTCGTGCTGGCCGATCACCGCCGCCTCGGCGACCTTCTCGTGGGCGACGATCGCCGACTCGACCTCGGCCGTCGAGAGCCGGTGGCCGGAGACGTTGACGACGTCGTCGATGCGGCCGATCACCCAGAAGTAGTCGTCGGAGTCGCGGCGGGCGGCGTCGCCGACCAGGTAGCGCTCCTTGCCGAACCTGGAGAAGTAGGTCTCGACGAAGCGGTCGTCCTCCTTGTAGAGGCCGCGCAGCATCGAGGGCCAGGGCCGCTCCAGGACCAGCAGGCCCTGGCCTTCGGCGATCGGCTCGCCGTCGCGCTCGTCGACGACCTCGGCCTTCACGCCCGGGAACGGCGTCGTCGCGGAACCGGGCTTGGTCGCGGTGATCCCCGGTAGCGGCGTGATCATGATCGCGCCCGTCTCCGTCTGCCACCAGGTGTCGACGATCGGGCAGCGCTCACCCCCGATCACCCTGTGGTACCAGAGCCAGGCCTTGGGGTTGATCGGCTCCCCGACCGAGCCCAGCAGGCGCAGCGAGGAGAGGTCGAACTTGGCCGGGATCTCGGCCCCCCACTTGATGAAGGTGCGGATCGCGGTCGGCGCCGCGTAGAGGATCGTCGCCCTGTAGCGCTCGACCAGCTCCCACCAGACCCCCTGGTGCGGGTAGTCGGGTGCCCCCTCCCACATCACGCTGGTGGCGCCGTTGGAGAGCGGGCCGTAGACGATGTAGGAGTGGCCGGTGACCCAGCCGACGTCGGCGGCGCACCAGTAGACGTCGGACTCCGGTTTCAGGTCGAAGACGTAGCGGTGGGTGGCGGTGACCCCGGTCATGTAGCCGCCGGTGGTGTGGAGGATCCCCTTCGGCTTCGCGGTCGAGCCGGAGGTGTAGAGGATGTAGAGCGGGTGCTCGGCCTCCATCGGCTGCGCCGGGCACTCCGGCTCGGCCGCCGCCATGACCTCGTCGTAGAAGACGTCGCGGCCCGCGGTCATCGGGCACTCGATGCCGGCGTGGCGGACGACGACGATCTTCTGCAGCGAGCCGAGGTCGCCCATCTGCTCGTCGACCGCCGGCTTGATCGGCGCCGTCCTGCCCTTGCGCCGGGCGCCGTCGACGGTGACCAGCGCCTTCGCCTGCGAGAACTCCATCCGCTCCCGCACCGACTCCGCCGAGAAGCCGCCGAAGACGACGTTGTGCGGGGCGCCGATGCGGGCGCAGGCGAGCATCGCGACTACCACCTCGGGGATCATCGGCAGGTAGATCCCGACCACGTCGCCCTTCTCCACCCCGAGGTCCTTGAGCGCGTTTGCGAAGCGCTGGACATCGCGATGTAGGTCGGCGTAGGTGACGTCGCGCTCCTCCCCCTCCTCGCCGCGCCAGTGGTAGGCGACACGGTCGCCGTTGCCGGCCTCGACGTGGCGGTCGAGGCAGTTGGCGCTGGCGTTCAGGCGGCCGTCCTCGAACCACTTGTAGAAGGGCGGGTCGGAGTCGTTCAGCCCTTCGCTCGGCTCGGTCTCCCAGTCGAGCGACTCGGTCGCCTGCCGCAGCCACCAGCCCTCCGGGTCGGCGGCAGCCTCCTCGTATATCGCCGGGTCCCTCCAGAGAGCGCGCTCGCGAAACTCCGCCGGCGGCTCGAACCGCTCGACCTCGAGCAGCGCCTCCAGCTCCCGCTCAAGACTCATGCTCCCAAACTTACCCCAGCGGCCGATGGGCCGAAAAGTTGACTCCTGGGCGACTTATCGGCCCATCGACCTCAGTACCCGGGCGGATGCCTCGCTATGAAGCCTTCGGTCGTACTGACGGGCGAAGGGTGCCAGCGGGGGCCGGCGCCGCCGGAGGTGTCGAAGGCGAGGCCGGCGATGATCATCCAGGCGTGGCCGGCGTTGGCGTAGACGGTGATCCACTGGCCGGGACCGGGTTCGCCCCAGGTAGAGAGGCCGGTCGAGTCGAGCGGGCTGTCGAGCAGGCCGCCGCCGTGCAGCGCGTAGCTGACCGAACCGGAGCAGTCGTAGCCGGAGGATTCGAAGGAGCCGTGACCGCCGCCCCAGATGTAGGGGGTGTCGGCGATCGCGTTGGCGGCCGAGATCGCCGCCTTGACGGCATCCGGAGCCGAGGCGGGCGCGCTGGCCTGGCTTTCGCTGATGAAGCCGGCGGTCTGGCCGGGAGTCAGCGGCGCCGGAACTTCGCCGATCGGGACCGATCCGCCTTCGGAGGCGATCTGGTTGGCGATCGAGGCGAGGTTGCTGCCCAGCGCCTCTTCGCGGCTTTCGAGCGCTTCCATCGCTTCGCGCCGCTCGGCCTGCGCCGCCTTCAGCTCGCCGAAGCGGGCCTCCGCCTCCGCCTTCGCTTCCTCGGCTTCCTGCTCGGCGGCGGCGATCGAGTCGCGCGCGTCCTTCACCTGCGCCCGGGTGTCGGCGAGGCGGACGACCGCGTCGGTGACCTCATCGCGCAGCGTCTTCACGCGCTCGACTACCGCGTCGTCGTAGCTCTGGATCTGGTTCAGGTATTCGGTCCGGGCCGCCATCTCGGAGAAGTCCTCGGAATCGAGGATGGCGTTGATCAGGTCGGGCGAGCCGGCTTCGTAGATCGAGACGAGGCGCTCGCGCAGGACGCCGAGGGCGCGCTGCAGCTGCTCGCGGACTTCTTCCAGGTGCTCTTTTTCCCGCTCCAGCGCCGCCGTCGCCCGTTCCAGCTCGGCCTGCTTCTCGGCCAGTTCGTCCTCCAGCGCCGCCTGTTCCTGCCGCAGCGCCGAGACTTCGCCGATCATCGAGTCGATCGCGGCGTTCTGCTCGGCGATCGTTTCCGCCAGCGCGCTCTGATCCTCGCGCACCGCGTCGAGCTTGCCCTGGGTCTTCTCCAGTTTTTCCTGCGGGGTCACCACCGCCGGCGCGCTGGCCACCGAAACCGTGAGCGCACAGAGGGCGACAAGCAGCAGGGCCGCGAACAGCAGCAAACGGCGCTTCGAGGCGCCCGGATGGGTGTCGAGGAAGAAAGCCCGCATCGATTCCGCGCCGTCCCGGCAAAGGTTCGGCAGCGGGTCGCGCAGGCTAGCGAAGCGACCTTAAGACTGTGAGCGGTTGCTAATAACCTGCAACTTCCCTTGCAAATCGGGCACTTCTAAAGGACTCGAAGCCCCGGTCACGACGGCCGACGGGCCGATTTCGGGACCCAGAGTCCCGAAATCGGCCCGTCGGCAAAGCGTCAGGCCAGGAGCTTGGCCTTGGCCTGGTCGAACTCCTCGGCGCTGAGGGCGCCCTTTTCCTTCAGGTCGTTGAGTTTGTGGAGTTCGTCGGCGGGGGTGGTGTGGGCCTGCTGGCGAACGTAGTCGTCGAAGTGCTGCTTCGCCTCGGCCTGGGCTTTGATCGTCCTGTCGCGCATGCCGGCGCCGCGGGCGATCAGGTAGATCAGCGCCGTCAGGAACGGGATGAAGACCAGGAACAGGACCCAGGCGGCCTTCGCCCAGCCAGACAGCTCATGGTCGCGGAAGAGGTCGGAGAGGATCGTGATCAGGATCCAGATCCAGATCACGAAGAAGAACACCTCGAGGGCGATGAGGAGGAGTTCTCCAAAGCTGATGTCGGCGATGGGCAAGGACAAGGCGTGCTTCCTTTCGTAAATGGGCGGCTCGCAACGTTTAGGTTGCGAAGTTCATCCTAAGCGCTGACAGTAGAGCGCGATGGCGACCGAGGTCGCGAGGTTGAGGCTGGAGACGCCCTCGCGCATCGGGATCGCGACGCGGGCGTCGGCCCGCCCCAGCAGCTCGGCGCTGATTCCGTGGCGCTCGGTGCCGAAGGCGAGCACGGCGCGCTCGGGCAGACGCTCCGGGCTCATCTCCTCTCCCTCGGGGTCGATCGCCAGCAGCGGCCGATCGCTCTCCGGCAGCGCCTCGATCGCGGTGACCGGAAGCGCGAAATGCAGGCCGGCGGCGCCGCGCACGGCGTCGGGGTACCAGGGGTCGTTTTCGCCCGTCGTCAAGACCGCGGCCGCGCCGGCGGCGGCGGCGACGCGGATGCAGGCGCCGATGTTGCCCATGTTCTTCGGCTGCTCGAGCAGGACCAACGGCCCGGGCGCGGGGTCGGCGAGCACGGCGGCGACGTCGACCGGCGGGCGGCGGGCGATCGCCGCCACCCCCGTCCGCGGCACCAGCGGCGTCAAGTCGGCGAGCGTCCCGGCGTCGACCATCTCGACCCGGTCTGCGACCTGGCCGGCGAGGTCGGGGGCGAGCTCACGGGCCAGCTCCTCCAGGCGCTCGGGATCGACCGCCACCGCCTCGACCAGCTCGGCGCCGAAGCGCAGCGCGTGCTTGAGGGCATGGAAGCCCTCGATGACGGTCAGCTCGGGGTCGCGTCGCGCTTTGCGGAAGCGCACGGTGCGGTCGTGGTCGCCCATCGCCGCATCATGACTCGACCCGCGGCGAGAGCACCAGCCGGTCGCGGCCGGCGGCCTTGGCCCGGTAGAGGGCGCTGTCAGCGCGGCCGACCAGGTCCTCGGCGAGCTCGACGTAGTCCCAACCCGCGAGGCCGGCGGAGCAGGTCTGCCCTCCCGGCGTCGCCGCGCGCAGGCGCTCGATGATCTCGGCCGCCTGCTCGGGCGCGGTGTCGGGAAGGACGACGAGGAACTCCTCGCCGCCAAAACGGACGATCGTGTCCTCGCCGCGCAGCTCGGCATCCCAGGCCATCGCGCAGCGGCGCAGCATCTCGTCGCCGGCGAGGTGGCCGTGGCTGTCGTTGTAGGCCTTGAAATGGTCGAGGTCGATGATCGCCAGGCAGAGGTCGGACTCTGCGCGGCGGGCCCGAGCCATCTCGCGCGGCAGCTGCTCGTCGAGCGCACGCCGGTTCGGCAGCCCGGTCAGGGCGTCGCTGTGGGCCAGCGCCTCGACCTCGACCAGCAGGTCCTCGCGTTCGGACTCGACCCGCTTCAGCTCGGTGACGTCGGTCGCGCGGCCGTAGAGCAGCGACTCGTCCGGCGCCAGGGTCGAGCTCCAGCGCAGCCAGTGCCAGCTGCCGTCCTTGGCGCGGTAGCGGTTCTCGAAGCCGACCGTGTCGACACCGTCGAAGAGACTGGCGGCCTCGGATTCGGTGCGGGCGCGGTCGTCGGGGTGGACGAGGTCGATGAAGGGGGTCGTCCGCATCTCCTCGGGGGTGTAGCCGAGCCGTTCCCAGGCCGCGTTGACCTCGACGAAGTAGCCGTCCAGGTTCGAGGTGCAGAGCATGTCGTGGGAGAGGTCGAAGAAGCGCCGAGCGCGCTGGTCGGCCCTGGCGCGGCGGGCGACGACGGCGCTGGTCAGTGTCATCACGACCGTCAGCGAGACGGCGGTGAAGACCCAGCGGGTCAGCGGCGAATAGCCCGCCGTGCTCGCGGTCGCGGCCAGGGTCATGGCGTAGACGGTGACGATCCAGACGAGGTAGGCGACCGCGACCCGGCGCGGGAAGAAGTAGGCGGCGATCAGGGTGATCCAGACGTAGATCGAGCCGTACTGGCCGGCGGCGACGCCGCTCTCATAGGTGAGGAGGCCGGAGAGGATCGCGGCGGAGCAGAGGGAGAGGTGAGCGAGGACGAGCGGGACGCGGCGGGCGAGGAACCAGAGGGCCAGCCCGGCGATCGCCATACCCACGGCGATCCCGATCAGCGCCGCCGTGTCGCCCCCGCTCGGGTGCGGCAGCGAGAGCGAGAGGGCGACCAGGCCGGCGCCGGTGAGAAGAAGGGCTCCGGTCGCCCGTGCCTCGGAGCGCCCGGGCGTCTGCAACTCCTCCTGCTTTTTAAGTACCGGGGCCAACGTGCACAAAGCATCGGCAGCGCCCCCCGGATCTTTAGGAAACGTCGATATTTCTATCGGCGCACGACCTCGAACTGGCTCATCAGGCCGTGATCCTCGTGGTCGAACATGTGGCAATGGATCACAAACTTGCCGGGGTGGTCGGCGAAGTGGCCGGCGAGGAGGATCCGTTCGCCGGGAAGGACGAAGAAGGTCTCCTTGAGACAGTCTTCCCAGGGCGGCGCAGGCTTGCCGTCGCGGCTGAGCAGGTACCAGTCGTTGTGGTGGATGTGCATCACGTGGGCCACCCTCGTGCGGTTGTAGAACTCCCAGACCTCGGTCGTGCCGATCGCAGGAAAGGCGTCGGCGCGGGCCGGGTCGAAGGTCCTGCCGTTGATCAGCCAGGTGGTCTTGAAGAGGCCACCGACCGAGATTTCCCAGCGCCGGTCCGGCTCCCGATGCCGCCGTTTCCTCGCCTGCTCGGCCCATCTCGGCAGCGGCCGCAGCCGGCGCGGGATCCGGGTCCGGTCCGGGACCCGGCCGCGGGCGACCCGGAACTGCATCAGGGCGCCGGCGTAGGCGCGCGACCCGTCGGGGGTCGGGCCGCCGTGGGGGCCGCTGCGCAGCTCGACGCCCTTGCCGCCGGAGCCGGCGAAGTCGACTATCACCTCGACCCGCTCGGCCGGCCCGATCAGGATCTGGCGCCGGCGCACCGGCCGCGGCATCAGGCCGCTGTCGCTGCCGATCTGGACCATCGCGGCGCCGTCGGAGAGCTGCAGGTTGTAAGAACGGAACTGGGAGACGTTGAGGATGCGCAATCGGTAGCGGCATGGGAGCACCTCGTGATGGGGCATGAAGACGCCGTTGACGAGGATCGCCTCGCCGGCGATGCCGTCTGCGGGTGGCTGCAGGCCGCCCTCGAAGGGGTCGGTGAGCTGGTTGTCGCGGTCGAAGCTGCGGTCGGCGATCATCAGCGGGATGTCGCGCTCGCCGCGGGGCAGCGGCAACGAGTCCTCGAACTCGTCGTCGACGATCCACATCCCGGCCAGGCCGCGCCAGCTGTGCAGGGCGGTGCGGTCGAGGCGGTGGTCGTGGTACCACTGGAAGGCGGCCCGTTCGGGCCGGCCGTCCTCGCGCAGGTCGTAGACATAGGTTTTGCGGCCACCGGGCGGGATCAGGAGGTCGTTGCCGGAGGCGCGCGCCGAGAGCCCACGCGGGATGTCGCAGAAATAGGAGATCGGCTGACGCTTGGTCAGGCCGCCGGGCTGCCCGTCGAAGTGGCTGGCGTTGTGGCCGCCGTGCAGGTGGACCGAGAGCTCGCCGACCTTGGCCGGCAGCTCGTGCTCGAAGGTGACCCTGGTGCGCCGGCCGGCGCGGCGGCGCACCGTCGGCCCCGGGAAGGTGCCGCCGTAGGTCCAGAGCCTCGTCTTCGGGCCGCGGAGGATCTGCGCCTCGGCCTCGCGGATGGGGATGCGGATGTGGTCCTCGCTGAGCTCGCGGGGGATCCGCAGCGGCGCCTGGAAGGGGGCGGCGGCGAGCGCCTCCGAGGGCTCGGCCTCGAACGGCAGCACGCCGTCCCCGCTGCCCCTGAGCGGCAGCAGGTAGGCGAGCGCACCGCCGCCGAGGGCGCCGAGGAAAGCTCGGCGCCCGAGGCGGGGTGAGGATGTCTGCTTCCCGGACGTGCTGCTAGTAGCCGGCGGGCGCGGGCGCGACTGCACCCGCGGGCAGAACGGTGGTCTTGCCGTGCATCCAGGGGTGGATCGCGCAGAAGAAGTAGAGCGTCGGCGTGGTCGCCGGATCGGCGGTCACCTGCTGGGTGAGCGAGGTGCCTTTTTTCGTTTCGCCGGTGAACCAGGAGTCGCCCTTCTTGGTGTTGCTACCGAGCGTGCTCCAGCCCTCGGGCCCTGCTTTCGCCGGGTTGGTGGTGATCTTTTCGGTTTTCGGGTTGAACCCGTGCCATTTCGCGACCGCCATGCAGATGTGTTTCGGCGTGAAGCAGTTTTTACGCGCGTTCGGCGTTTGCGGCACCGAGCCCTGCGTGACCAGCGAGAAGGTGTGAGGGCCGACTTTTTTCGGGTCGGTTTCGCTGAGCACGGTCAGCTCGTCGCCCTGATGCACCGAGGCCGGCGCCTCGAACTTCAGCTTGCCTTTGACTTCTTTGATGTAGATCGTGTCGGTCGTGCCGGTGGGCGCGACGTCTGCGCCTGCCAGCCCGGGGCCGAATGCGGCAAGGACGAGCGCTGCGGCTGCCGCAATCGCCACGAGGAAATGCTTTCTCAAGAGATTCCTTTCTCGCGCACCGGTTCCCGACGCGCTGCACGAACTTTGTGAAGGATTTGCAATGTAGCCTCTCAAACACTCAATGGCGAGCTTTCTTCACACGTGCTACAGAATCGGAGACATCGACCGCTCGGTCGCCTTCTACTCCAAGCTCGGCTTCGAGGAGGTGCGGCGGATGCCGATCGGCGAGGAGGCGATCAACGTCTTCATGGCGTTGCCGGGGGAAAACCCCGTGCTGGAGCTCACCTACAACCACGGCATCACCTCCTACGAGCACGGCACCGGCTATAACCACATCGCCCTCCTCGTCGACGACCTCGACGGCACCCTCGAGCGCCTCGCCGGCGAAGGAATCGAGCCCGAAAAGCCGCCCTACCGCCCCGGCGGCCGCACCGAGGGCCACCGCATCTGCTTCGTCCGCGACCCCGACGGCTACCGCATCGAGCTGATCGGCGAGTAGGGGTCCGGAGCGACCAGCGAGGTGCGATCGACTTGATTGCCCTTGACTTGCTCCGTCATCCGGTTGAGCTGTTCGCAGAGAGGCAACGCTTCCTCCATGTACTGGCCAGCGTTCCAGACGAGGCCCTCTCTCCCGAGCGCCCAGATGCCGATTTGACGGCCATCGGCGACCTTCAATATCGGTCCAGGCGTGCCGTTGCCGACGAACCCAAAGACTCCGGGCTCAAAGGCAACCACAAGGGCGGGTGAGATCCTGCGAGTGCGGATCGGCCCCCGCACCGCGATCATGTCCTCGCTGAGCAGAAGCCCAGCGGTGGCGCTGCGCCAAATGGCCCATAGACACGGCAATCCAAACACGACGCCGAAGCCGACTGCCCCCAGGACATTCCCGCTGCTTTTCGAGTCGGACAGGTAGAGACCTAGAGCTGAACCGACCATCAGGAGCAGGATTCCGCCCCAAGCCGCAACGAGCCCTCGAACGCGCTCCGGCCTCCTCAGCCATACATCGGCCCGAATATCGAGGCCCTCAGCGTATCCCCCCTCTACCCGCACTTTAGAGACATCGACAGGAGCGGCGGCTACTTGAGGGCAGCATTCCCAGTTATCAACGTCCGCGACCCCGACGGCTACCGCATCGAGCTGATCGGCGAGTAGCGCGCGAACAATGCATTTGTCCAGCGGCGGTCAGGAACTCGCCTCCGCCGCCGATACTGGCCTGTGACCTGGTTGCTCGTCCTCGAGTTCTTCGCCAAGTGGATCGACGGGGGGCGCTTCCCACGAGAGGAGCTGCGGATCCGCTGGTGGATCGCCGCGCTCGGTGCCTTCGTCGCGCTGGCGCTCCTGGTTGCGCTGCTCATCGCAGGGATGGATTAGCGGGTGAACGGTTCCGGTCTCAATCCTCTCGGCACCACCGCGAGGCTCGTACTTCTCGCGATCACCGTCGCCGCCTTGATCGTGTATCTGGGCGTCGGAGTAGCCAGCCAGGTTAGCCCGGGCTGATGCCGCCGCCGACCGAGGGGGGCGGGGCGCTCGGCGCTGGGGCGGGCGCAGGAGCCGATTCCGGGGCGCCTTCGGGCTCGGGCGCCGCTTCGTCCCCGCCTTCGTTTTCCTCGCCTTGGTCTTTCTTGCCTTCGTCCCCGTCTTCGCTTTCGAAGCTTTCTTCTTCTTCGTAGTAGCCGTCCGAATAGCCCTGCGAGGAGGTGTGTTCGCTGTCGAGGCCGGAGAGCTCGGGTAGGCCCTCCGGGACTTCGAATTCCTCGCATTCGCCTTCCTGGGCGGATTCCATGTAGTACTGCCAGATCGGGCCCGCGGTGGGACCGCCGTAGCCGGTGTATTCGCGCGACTGCGGGTGGCCGACCCAGACGGCGGTCGAGAACCGCGGCGTGTAGCCGACGAACCAGGCGTCGGACTCTTCCTCGGAGGTGCCGGTCTTGCCGGCCGAGGTGCAGGCCGTCGAGGTGTAGCCGGCGCCGGTCCCGGAGGTGATCACGCCCTCGAGGATCCGGGTGACTTCGTAGGCCTCGCCCGGCGCCAGCACCCGTTCGCCCTCGTCGGCAGCGGACTCGTCGACCTTGCCGCTGGGGAATTCGACTTTGCTGATCGCGGTCGGGTCGTGGTGGATGCCGCCGTTGGCGAGCGTCGCATAGGCGTCGGCCATCTCCAGCGGCGTCACCCCTTCGGCGAGGCCGCCGATCCCCTCCGCGGGCACCGATTCCAGCGAGTGAGGTAGATACCCATTTCTTCCGCGGTCTCGGTCACGCTTTCCGGGCCGACGTCGAGGTCGAGCTGGGCGAAGACGACGTTGACCGAGTGCCAGGTGGCGCTGGTCAGGTCCATCGTCCCACCGCCGTCGCCCTCGGCGTTGTTGACCGTCCAGGTGCCGCCACCGGGCAGATCGAGGGTCTTCGGCGAGGAGCCGTCGTAATAGGTCGAGTCGGGGTCGATCCCCTGCTTGATCGCAGTCGTGAGGACGAAGGTCTTGAACGAGGAGCCGGGCTGGCGGTGCGCCTGCCAGGCGTAGTTGAACTGCGCTTCGGAGGCATAGCCTTCGGTCGAGGCGAGGGCGACGATCTCGCCGTTCTCCGGGTTGACCGAGGCGAGCCCCGCGGCCGGGCCCCCTTCCGGATAGCAGACGCCGCACGCTTCGACCGCTTCTTCGGCCTTCGCCTGCAGGTCGGGGTCGATCGTCGTGTAGGCCTTGAGGCCGCCGTTGCGGACGGTGTTGATCCCGTAGCGGTCGATCAGCTGCTGCTGTACCAGATCGAAGAGGAAGGGGTCGCGGATCGTCTGGTACTTGTCGCCGGGATTCAGCCCAAGGCCCTTGTCGATCGCCTCGCTGTACTCCTCGGTGGTGATGTAGCCCTGCTCCTCCATCACCCGCAGCACCTCGTTGCGGCGCTCGGTCGCCGCCGCCGGGTCGAGGAACGGGTTGTATTCGGAGGGCGCCTGCGGCAAGCCGGCGATCAGCGCCGACTCGGTCAGGTTGAGCTCCTTGGCCGGCTTGCTGAAGTAGGTCTGCGCCGCGGCCTCCGCCCCGACCGCCGTCTGCCCTTCCACCGTCCCGTAGGGCGCGGTGTTGAGGTAGGCGGTGAGGATCCAGCGCTTGTCGTGCTCCTCCTCGAGTTCGAAGGCGAGGCGCGTTTCCCGCAGCTTGCGCTTGATCGTGTCCTCGGGGTTCTGGATATAGAGGTTGCGGACCAGCTGCTGGGTGATCGTCGATGCGCCCTGGACCACGGCACCCGCCTGCAGGTCCTCCCAGGCGGCGCGGACGATGCCCTCCGGGTCGATCGCCGCGTGCTTGTAGAAGTTCTTGTCCTCGATCGCGATCGTCGCGTCCTCCAGCGACTGCGGCAGCGCCTCCGCCGAGACCGGCTGGCGGATGTTGTCGGAGCGGATGAACCCGATCAGGCTGCCGTCGGCGGCGTAGATGGCCGAGGAGCGGCCCTTCTGTACCGGCTGCAGGCTCGCGAGTGCCGGGCCCGAGTTGTAGACGCTGAGCGCCCAGGAGGCGCCGATCCCGGTGACCACCGCGACCACGCCGCCGATGACGACGATCGGGATCGCGAACTTGTGCCAGCGGGATGCGGGCGGCTTGCGCCGCCGCCTGCGAGTACGGGTCGCCATCGGGTCAGCGATTGTAGAGGGGGTCAGGTACCGGCCTGGACGGTCGGAGGGCAGCGCAATCCCCCTTGCCGAGCGGATAGGCTCGCACCGGTTTCCAGTCCACGTGCTCTTTGGGAGAGAGGGGAGTGTTGTGAAACTCGTGATCGGCATTGTCCGTCCCGAGCAGGCGAACGAGGTGCTCGAGGCCCTTTACCGGGCCGAGGTGCGCGGTTTCTCGGTCAGCCGCGTGCAGGGACATGGCGGTGAGCTCGACCGGGTCGAGACCTACCGCGGCACCACCGTGAAGATGGGCCTCTCGGAGAAGGTCCGCTTCGAGGTCGCGGTCTCCGACTCGTTCGTGCAGACCACGGTCGACGCCCTCTGCGAGGGCGCGCGCACCGGCGAGGTCGGCGACGGCAAGATCTTCGTCCTGCCGCTGGAGCAGGCGGTCCGCATCCGCACCAGTGAGACCGATCAGTCGGCCGTGACCCCGGTGGTGAAATGATGATCGCCGCGATCGACACGGGCGATACCGCCTGGATGCTGGCCGCGACGGCGCTCGTCCTTTTGATGACGCCGGCCCTGGGCCTCTTCTACGCGGGCCTCGTCCGCTCCAAGAACACCCTCAACACCTTCATGATGTGCGTGGCGGCGATCGCGATCGCCGGCGTCACCTGGGCCCTGCTCGGGTACTCCCTCGCCTTCGACGGCGAAGGCGCGCTGATCGGCGGGCTCGGGCACGTAGGCCTCAGCGGCGTCGGCTTCGAGCCGCGCGGTGAAGGGACGATCCCCCATCTCCTCTTCATGGCGTTCCAGGGGACCTTCTGCATCATCACCGTGGCGCTGATCGCCGGCGCCGTGGTCGAGCGCATGCGCTTCGGCGCCTTCATGGTCTTCGCCGCGCTCTGGTCGGTGCTGGTCTACGCCGTGCTCGCCCACTGGGCGTTCGGCGGCGGCTGGCTGGCCGCGCAGGGAACGCTCGACTTCGCCGGCGGCGTCCCGGTCGAGATGGGCTCCGGCTTCTCGGCGCTGGCCGCGGCGCTGGTCGTCGGGGCGCGCAAGGACTACGGGCGGCAGGCGCTGCTCCCCCACAACGCGGTCTACGTGCTGCTCGGCGCCGGCCTGCTCTGGTTCGGCTGGTTCGGCTTCAACGGCGGCAGCGGCCTCGGCGTCGGCGACGCCAGCGTCCTCGCCTTCGTCAACACGCTGCTGACGCCGGCCTGCGCGCTGATCACCTGGTTCGTCCTCGACCTGATCCGCGGCCGCAAAGTGACCGCGATCGGCGCCGCCACCGCGATCATCGTCGGTTGCGTGCTGATCACGCCCGCCGGCGGCTTCATCAGCCCGGGTTGGGCGATGGTCCTCGGCTTCGTCGGGGCCCTGCCCTGCTACGCGATGATCATGTGGAGACCGCGGACCAGGGTCGACGAGACGCTCGACGTGCTCGCCGCCCACGGCGTCGCCGGCTTCACCGGCATCCTCTTCCTCGGCCTGGTCGCCCAGATCGGCTGGAACGGGGTCGCCGACGGCCTCTTCTACGGCGACGCGGGCCAGTTCTGGTCGCAGGTGGTGGCGGCGATCGTCACTCCCGCCTACGCCTTCATCGTCACCTTCGTCCTGCTGAAGGTGGTCGGCGCGGTGATGCCGCTGCGGGCGACGGCGCACGACGAGGCGGTCGGAATGGACGTCGTCCAGCACGGCGAGGAGGCCTACGCCACCGGCGAGGGCGCGATCCTCGTCATGCCCGACGGCGACGACCGCCCGATCGAGGTCCCGGTGGCCAACCCGGGGTAGCCGGGGGATGACCGACTACGTCCAGGTCCTGACCACGGCCGCCGGCGGAGCGGGCTAACCGGCCCGCCTTCCCGCCCGGTTTTCGACCTCGGCGAGTCGGGACTCGATGTAGCCGGTCTCGACCTCGTTGCCGGGAATCGCCAGGGCGCGGGCGTAGGCGTCGGCGGCCTCGGCGTCGCGGCCGAGCCGGCGCAGCAGCTCGGCGCGGGCCGCATGGAGAGGGCGGTAGTCGTCAAGGCCCTCGATTGCATCGATCAGGGCCAGGCCGGCTTCGGGACCCTCGTTCATCGCCACCGCGGCGGCTCGGTTGAGCTCCACCACCGGCCCGGGCGCGACCCGTTCGAGCCATTCGTAGAGACGGACGATCCGCGCCCAGTCGGTCTGCTCGGCCCGCTCGGCACGGGCGTGGACGGCGGCGATGCGGGACTGCACGGTGTAGAGGCCGACCGGGCCGGCGGCTCCCGCCTGCTCGGAGAGCTCCAGTCCCTCGGTGATCCGCTCGCGATCCCAGAGACTCCGGTCCTGCTCCTCCAGCGGCACCGCCCGCCCCTCCGCGTCGACGCGGGCCCGCCTCCGCGCGTCGTTCAGCAGCATCAGCGCCAGCAGCCCCGGGGCCTCCGGCTCCTCCGGTAACAGATCGACGACCAAGCGGCAGAGCCGGATCGCCTCGCTACTGAGCTCGACCCGGACCAGGTCCGGCGAGGCCGAGCCGCGGTAGCCCTCGTTGAAGACGAGGTAGAGAGTCGCCAACACCCCGTCGAGCCGCTCCGGCATCTGTGGGGTACCGGGAACCTCGTAGGGGATCCCCGCCTGCTGGATCTTCTTCTTGGCGCGGACCAGGCGCTGCGCCATCGTGGTCTCCGGGACCAGGAAGGCACTGGCGATCTCGGCCGTGCTGAGCCCGCCGAGCGTGCGCAGCGTCAGCCCCACCCGTGCGTCCTGCGCCAGCGCCGGGTGGCAGCAGGTGAAGATCAGCCGCAGGCGGTCGTCCTCGATCTCTTCGCTCACGACCTGCTCGGCCGGAGAGAGCTCGGGCGGGCGCAGCGCTTCCAGCCCCTCCAGCTGCTCGGTCTTCTCGCGCAGGTTGCGCGCCCGGCGCAGGCGGTCAATCGCCCGGTTGCGGGCCACCTGGGTGATCCAGGCGCCGGGGTTGGAGGGAACGCCGTCCCGCGGCCAGCGCTCCAGCGCGACGACGAACGCCTCCTGGACCGCCTCTTCGGCGAGGTCGAAGTCGCCGAGGACCCGGATCAGCGTCGCGACCGCACGGCCCGACTCCTGCCGGAACGTGCGGTCGACGACGCTGACACGGTCGGCCCCGGCCAACGGGCCCCGCTAGCGGTCCTTGTCCTGAACCCGCGAGAGGAGCTCCTCGCCGGAGATGTCCTCCTCGCCCTCTTCCTCGACCAGCGGACGGACTTCGATCGCCTCTCCCCGCAGCGGCGCCTTCCTCGCCCAGGCGAGAGCCTCGTCGAGGTTCGGGGCATCGATGATCCAGAAGCCCATCAGCTGCTCCTTGGTCTCGGCGAAGGGGCCGTCGGTGACGGTGGTCTCGCCGCCCTCCGAGAAGCGCACGACGCTGGCGGTGGCCCGCTCCCGCAGGCCGTGCCCGCCGACCATGGCACCGGCCGCTTTGAGTTCGTCGTTGTACTTCCCCATCTCGTCGATCGTCGTCTGCATCTCCTCCGGCGAGACGTCCTCCCAGTTGGGCTCCTCGCCGATCAGCAAGAACATGTAGTGCATGGCATTTCCTCCTTATCGGGGCGGTTCCGAATGCCGCCTTTCACCCTAACGACGAACGGGAGGGGCCCAGATCGACACCCCGGCTAAATTGGTGCGGAACCCGCTCAGGCGCGCAGTTTGTAGCCGTCGCTGAAGAGGCGCAGGTTGACCGCGAAGAGCGCCGCGGTGGCGGCGGTCAGCGCCAGCAGCGAGAGCGCGATGCTGACTTCGGTGAAGCCGACGAAGCCGTAGCGGACCAGGTTGATCATGTAGAAGATCGGGTTGAAGTGGGTCAGGGTCTGGAACGGCTCCGGCAGCAGGCTGGCCGAGTAGAAGACCCCGCCGAGGAAGATCAGCGGCTGCAGGACGAAGGTCTGGGCGAAGGCGACGTCGTCGAACTGCTCGGCGCGGACTCCGATCAGCACCCCCAGCTGCGAGAAGAAGAATCCGACCAGGAACAGCGAGGGGACCAGCACCAGGATGTGGTCGACCGGCAGGTCGACCAGGAACGAGGAGGCGACGAAGGTCAGCAGGGCGACGATCAGCCCGCGCATGAAGCCGCCGAGCGAGAAGGCGAGCAGCAGCTCCAGGGGCGAGGCCGGCGAGGAGAGCTGGTCCTGGATCGCCCCCTGGAACTTCTGCTGCAGGATCGAGGAGGAGTTGTTGGTGAAGGCGTTGATCGACCAGGCCATCATGATCAGGC
Organism: uncultured Thermoleophilia bacterium; assembly: GCA_963720455.1. Taxonomy (GTDB): domain Bacteria; phylum Actinomycetota; class Thermoleophilia; order Solirubrobacterales; family 70-9; genus VAYN01. Next base: position 1,671,287 of record OY970392.1, read on the forward strand.
CGGGGATCACGAAGACGACGTAGTCGATCCCGTGCAGCTTGTCGATCCGCGAGCCGAGGGCGGCGCCGAAGACCGAGATGTAGAGGAAGGTTTCCAGCAGCGGCGCGCCCAGCGTCTGTTTCTTGATCTTCATGAAGCGGTTGACCTCGCGGCGCCAGAGCGTCGCGAAGCGGATCTGGGCGGTGCTCATAGGACAACCTCCCCCTTGTTCTTCTGAGATTGAGAGGCCGAGCGCAGCGAGGCCGTCGAAGATCCCGGGGGAACGCAGAGAGAAGCCGACCGCCGTCGGGAGAGCGCCCTCGTTGCTTGCCTCGCAGAAGGCCCGCGTGAGACCAGCGCCTCCCGGCGGTCGGAGGCACCTGAAGCGGCCACAGGAAGTGGCGCCCCAGAGCGCCGCACTATGAGCAACCGCAACGGTACCTCCCGGCCGGCGCAGGCAAAAGCCAAGCGAGGAGGAATGCGATGCAAGGAACGTCGGCGGGGATCGACTGGGCCAGCGAGGAGCACGCGCTCTGCGTGGTCGATGCGGCGGGGAAGAAGCTGGCGGGCGAGCTCTTTGCCCACGACGAGGCGGGAATCAGGCAGCTGCTCGCCCGAATGCGGGCCCTGGAGGTCGAGCGGGTGGCGATCGAGCGCCCCGACGGCCTGCTGGTCGACCGCCTGCTGGAGGCGGGCTTCACGGTCTTGCCGGTGCACCCCAACCAACTGAAGGCGACCCGCCCGCGCTTCGAGGCGGCCGGCGGCAAGTCCGATGGCTTCGACGCCTTCGTCTTGGCCGAGCTGGCGCGCACCGACTCCCATCGGCTGCGGGCACTTCGCCCCGACTCCGATGAGACCAAGGCCCTGCGGGCGCTGACGCGGACCCGCGAGGACCTGGTCGCCGCCAGGGTGCGCCTGGGCAACGAGCTGCGGGCGCAGTTGGATGCCTTCTGGCCCGGTGCGGCACGCGTCTTCTTCGACGTCGACTCGCAGATCGCGCTCGCCTTCTTGGAGCGCTACCCCTCGCCCGCCGATGCGCGAGGGCTTGGCGAGAAGCGCCTGGAAGGCTTTCTCGCCCGGCAGCGCTACTCGGGTCGGCGCCCCGCCGCGGAGCTGCTGGAGCGGCTGCGCTCGGCGCCGGAGGGGCGAGCGGGAGCGCTCGAGTCCGAGGCGCGCAGAGGTGCGGTCCTCGGCTTGGTCGCCGCGCTGCGGCCGATCGTCACCCAGATCGCCGAGCTCACCTCCCAGATCGGCGGGGCGGTTCGCGCCCACCCCGACAGCCGGGTCTTCCTGCCGCTGTTCAAAGACCCCAAGTCGGCGATCACCGCGGCGCGGCTGGTCGCCGAGATCGGCGACGACCGCTCTCGCTACCCGACCAGCGAGGCGCTCGCGGCCGACGCCGGCATGGCGCCGGTCGCCAGAGAGTCGGGCAAGCGCAAGGTCGCGTCCTTTCGCTGGGCCTGCGACAAGCGGCTGCGGGAGGCGGTCGCCTGCCTTGCCGACTCGACAAGGCACCATCACCCGTGGGCGCGCGAGGTCTACGCCCGAGCCCGCTCCCGCGGGCTCGACCACCCGCACGCGATCCGGGTTCTGGGCCGGGCCTGGCTGCGCGTTCTCTGGCGTTGCTGGCAGGACGAAGTGCCCTACGACCCCGCCAAACACGGCAACTTGCGAAGGCTCCAACCCGCGGGGGGTTGACACAGGAAGTCTCACGGCGCCACCTCGATCTCGGCGCGCGAGCGCGAGAGCTCCTTGCGGCCGACCAGCGCCAGGTAGGCGTCCTCAAGGTTGGGGACGCCGAAGCGGTTCGCCACCTCGGTGCTGGTGCCCTCGGCGACGATCTGGCCCTCGGCGATGAAGGCGATCTTGTCGCAGAGCTGCTCCGCCTCCTCCAGGTAGTGGGTGGTGAGCAGGATCGTCGTCCCCTCCTGGTTGATTTTCTGGACGTAGTGCCAGAGCTCGAGCCGCAGCTCGACGTCGACCCCGGCGGTCGGCTCGTCGAGGATCAGGAGGCGCGGCCGGTGCATCATCGCCCGCGCCAGGATCAGCCGCCGTTTCATCCCGCCCGAGAGGGTGCGGGTGCGTTCGTCGCGCTTCTCGGTCAGCGAGAACGTCTCCAGCAGCTCGTCGGTCCGCTCGCGGCGCTCGCGCTTGGGCATCCCGAAGTAGCCGGCGTGGTAGTCGAGCGTCTCGGCCACGGTCAGGAACCAGTCGAGGTTCGGCTCCTGCGGCGCCAGCCCGACCGCCTGGCGCGCGTCGGAGTAGTCGTCGATCGCGTCGTTGCCAAAGACCTCGATCGACCCCCCAGTCGGCTGGGCAAGGCCGGTGGTGCAGTGGATCAGGGTCGACTTGCCCGCCCCGTTCGGCCCGAGCAGGCCGAAGAGCTCCCCCGGCTCGATGTCGAGGGAGACGCCGCGCAGCGCCTCGACCCCGGTCGGGTAGCGCTTGGCCAGGTCCTCGATGTGCAGGGCGTATGCGTCCACGAGCGCCCAATCTATTCAGCGGCCGCCGTCGGCCGAGCGCGCCACCTGAGTTGTGGGTGCTGTAGCCACCCAAAGTCAGGCGGCCCGATATAAGTCGGCGATGACCCCGCTGCTCGCCGTCGACACGCCCTCGATGCTGTTCCGCGCCTTCTACGCGCTGCCGGACTCGATCGTGGGGCCGGACGGCAAACCGGTCAACGCGCTGCTGGGGACGGCGAACCTGATCCTCAAAGAGGTCGAACTGCACCGACCGCGGGCGGTGGTGCTCTGCTTCGGCCCGGACGCGGCCAGCTACCGGACCGAGCTGTACCCGGCCTACCACGCCGAGCGCGAGGCGGCGATGCCGGACGACCTGGCACCGCAGTTCGTCGCCGCGCGCGATTTCTTCGAGGCCTTCGGCTGGACCGTCGCCACCAGCGATGACCTCGAGGCCGACGACCTGCTCGGCACCTACGCCGAGCGCGAGGCGGCGGCGGGCGGCCACGCCCTGCTGCTGACCGGAGACCGCGACATGTACCAGTGCGCCGGCGACGGCGTCACCGTGCTCTACGTCCGCACCGGCGGCAAAGGCGCCGAGGAGGTCGGCCCCGAGGAGGTGCGCGAGCGCTACGGGATCGGCCCCGAGCTGGTCCCCGACTTCATCGCCCTGCGCGGCGATCCCTCAGACGGCCTGCCCGGTGCCAAGGGAGTGGGACCGAAAACGGCCGCCGAGCTGCTGCGCAAGCACGGCTCCCTGGAGGCGGTCCTCGACAACGCGATCCGCGAGCAGCGGCCGAAACTGCGCGGTGCCCTGATCGAGGCCCGCGAGGACCTGCTCGCCTTCAAGGACATCGCCACCCTGCGCGACGCCGGCGTCGATCCGCCGCCGGACGCGGCGACCGACTGGGCCGGCGCGGCCGAGGCGGCGCGCAGGCTGGGGATGAATCGTCTCGCCGAGCGGCTGGAGGGCGCGGATCCGTCCCGGTAGGGGTTTCGCTTAACTTTTTCGAGGAGCGCCGCCGGCTGGCGCACAGATCGCCGGCTGCGAAAAAGTACAAGACGCTCCACCCCTACCGGGACGGATCCGCGCGCAGCGCAGCAGTGAGACCGATTGCGGAGACGATTGCCCAGACGCCCTCCAGGAGGAGGAAGCCCCACTGGGTCTCCACCCAGGCGAGGACGGCTAGGACCACTGAGCCGACGAGGTTGAGGGCGAGGTAGAGGCGGGAGTCGGGGCGCATGCGGTCGAACTGGACCGCGGCGAAGGCGGTGAGGATCAGCAGGGCGCCGACGATCTGGATCAGCTGGTCCACCGGCGCAGCCTAGAGGCGAGCGACTACGGTGGATCGGTGACTTCGCTCCAGATCCCCTGGCGCGGGCCGGGCGGCGACCGGCCCGACCTACCCCTCCCCCCCGACTCGATGCCGCTGCGTCGCGACGGGCAGCTGCGCAAGCGCTGGCGCTATGTGGGCGTCTTCGCGCCCGAGCTGATGCTCTGCGCGGCGCGGGCCGAGGTCGGCCCGCTGGGTCAGTCGTTCTGGGTGATGTGGGACCGCGAGGGCCGCCGGCACGACGCCCGCACGACGCTGCGCCCGGGCAGCCGCGAGGTGACGATGGACGGGGCCGAGCTCGAGATCGACTCGCCGGGCCTGCGCGCGAGCCTGCGGCTGGGCCAGTGCCAGCCGATCGAAACGATCTGCCCCAGCGGCTCCGGCTGGGGCTGGACCCGCAAGCGGGCCGGGGTCCCGATCGAGGGCACGGTCGAGGTCCCGGGCCGGCGCTGGCAGATCTCGGCGCGGGGCGTCGACGACGAGTCCGCGGGCTACCACCAGCGCCACACCAGCTGGCTCTGGTCGGCGGGCGTCGGCCGCGCCGAGGACGGCCGCCGCCTCGCCTGGAACCTGGTCGAGGGCGTCAACGACCCGGCCGAGAGCAGCGAGCGGGCGATCTGGGTCGACGGCGAGCCGCTCGAGCCGGCGCCGGTCCGCTTCCGCGGCATGGACGGCATCGACCTCGCCGGCGAGGACCGCCTCGACTTCGTGTCGGAGTCGGCCCACGCCCGCGACGAGAACTTCCTCCTCTTCCGCTCCCGCTACCGCCACCGCTTCGGCACCTTCTCCGGCACCCTTGCCGGCGTCCCGCTCGCCGAGGGCCTCGGCGTGATGGAGGAACACGACGCCGTCTGGTGAGGTGTGGTAGCGCGATTTTGCGGATCGCTTGACCAAACGTCTCCCGCCCCTCACCATTCTCGCCCGCGATTTCGCGGGTCGGACGAAGGGAGACGCAGATGAGCCCCAGCAAGCTGTTGATCCGCAAACGCAGCCGCGCCGCTCGCAAGGGCGAGGCCCACATCGCCAGGTACCCGTTCCCTGCCCACATCGAACGACGTGTCCGGCGCCGGTTCCCGCAGGTCGATGACGCCGGCTGGCAGCTGGTCGAGCAAGGGCTCCGAGAGTGGTTCATCTGCTGCGCCTGGCGCGGCCGCACGATCCTCGGGATGCCGTCGCGCCTGGTCGATGAGGCCTGGCACGAGTTCATCCTCGACTCGGTCGCATACACCCAGTTCTGCACCGCCGCCTTCGGCAGCTATCTCCACCACACCCCGGACGAGGCGATGCCCACTCCCGGTGGGGACCTCCTCGGGGGAACCATCCGCGCCTGGGATCGGTCCGACGCCGGCTCCGGGCACGACTCGATCCTCTGGGATCTAGACGAGCGAGTCGGCGTCGACGATCCGCTGGGGGTGAGCGGCGTGCAGCTGAGCGCAATTCGCTCCCACACCTCCTACCCGATGGCTGCCGGCTGGGCCTGTGGTGGCGGAGGCTGGGGAGACGGTGATGGTGGTGGCGGGGACGGCGGCGGCTGTGGAGGAGGCGGCGATGCCGGAGGCGGGGGTGGTGGCTGTGGAGGCGGTTGCGGGGGCGGCAGCTAGGCCCGGTGCTCGGGGTTGGGGAAGTCGAAGCGGCAGCCGGCGTCCCAGGCGGGGCGCTGGTTGCCGTGGGCGGGGATGCCGCCGGCGTCCTTGAGGATCCGGGCCAGGTGCAGCATGTTCCAGGCGGCGAAGGTGGTGTTGCGGTTGGTGAAGTCGTTCTCGGGGCCGCCTGAGCCCTCGTCGAGGTAGGACGGGCCCGGACCGGCCTCGCCGATCCAGCCGGAGTCGGCCTGGGGCGGGATCGTGTAGCCGAGGTGCTGCAGCGAGTAGAGGGTGTTCATCGCGCAGTGCTTGACCCCGTCCTCGTTGCCGGTGACGAGGCAGCCGCCGACGCGGCCGTAGTAGGCGTACTGGCCCCGGTCGTTGAGCAGGTGCGAGTTGCCGTACAGGCGCTCGACGATCTGGGTCGCAACCGAGGACTTCTCCCCCAGCCAGATCGACATCCCGAGGACGAGGATGTCGGCCGCCATCACCCGCTCGAAGATCCGCGGCCACTCGTCCACATCCCAGCCGTGTTCGGTCATGTCGGGCCAGACGCCGGTGGCGATCTCGTGGTCGACGGCGCGGATGCACTCCACCTCGACCCCGTTGCGCCGCATGATCTCCATCGAGACGTCCATCAGCCCCTGGGTGTTGGAGACCTCTGGGCTGCGCTTCAGCGTGCAGTTGATGAAGAGCGCCTTCAGGTCCGAGTAGTCGGTCGTGCTGCTCTCGCAGAGCTCGGCCTGCTTCTCGGTCAGCTCGGTCATCTCGTCTCCTTGGTCGTCGGATTGGCGGCGGCGGTAAGGGTCGCGGCGATCAGCGCGCGGGTCTCGGCCGGGTCGATCACGTCGTCGAGCTCGAACAGCGCCGCCGCGTTCAGCGCCCGGGCGTTCTCCTCGGCGGCGGCGGTGAGGTCGCGGACCCGCTGCTCGCGCTCACCCTCGTCGGCGATCGCCTCCAGCTCCTTGCGCAGCGCCAGCCTGACCGCGCCCTCGAGGCCCATCGGGCCGAGGTGGGCGCCGGGCCAGGCGACGGTCAGCAGCGGCTCGTGCAGGCTGCCGCCGGTCATCGCCTGCGCGCCGAGGCCGTAGCCGCGCCGCAGGATCACCGCGACCAGCGGCACCCGCAGCGCCGCGCCGGCGACCAGCAAGTCGGAGGCGCGCCGCACCAACCCGGTCGCCTCCGCCTCCGGCCCGACCATGAAGCCGGGCGTGTCGACGAGCGAGAGGACCGGCAGGCCGAAGGAGTCGCAGAGCCGCAGCAGCCGCGCCGCCTTGTCGGAGGCGTCGCTGGTGATCGCACCGGCGACGTGGCGGCTGTCGTTGGCGATGAAGCCGAAGGGCCGGCCCTCGATCCGCCCCAGGCCGGTCACCATCTCCGGCGCGAAGCGCTCCTGCAGGTAGGTGACCGAGCCCTCGTCGGCGAGCGTCGCGACGACCGGCCGCGGGTCATAGGCGCGCCGCGCCCGCTCCGGCACCGCCTCGCGCAGGCGCTCCTGGTCGGGTTCGGGGCCCGGCGGCGTCGCTCCCTGGAAGTAGGCGAACAGCCGCTTGGTCACCGCCGTCGCCTCCTCCTCGTCGGCGGCAACCACGTCGACGACGCCGTTGCCGGCCTGCATCGCGATCGGGCCGATCGCGTCCGGCTCGACCTTGCCGAGCCCACCGCCCTCGATCATCGCCGGGCCGCCCATCCCCAGCGAGACGTTCTCGGTGGCGACGATCAGGTCCGAGCAGCCGGCGATCACGGCGTTGCCGGCAAAACAGCGGCCGGCGACGACGGCGATCCGCGGCACCACGCCCGCCAGCTTCGCCCAGAGCGCGAAGGCGCGCGTCTCCAGCGCCGAGACGACCGGGTAGTCGGTGTCGCCCGGGCGGCCGCCGCCGCCCTCGGCGTAGAAGACGGTCGGCAGTCGCATCCGCTCGATCAGCTCGAAGAGGCGGTCCTTCTTGCGGTGGCCGAGCACACCCTGGGTCCCGGCCAGGACCGTGTAGTCGTAGGAGAGCACGGCGCAGGCGGCGCGCTCGGGGCCGAAGAGCTCGCCGTTGATCCGCGCCGTGCCGGCGAGCAGCCCGTCGGCCGGGGTGCGCTCGATCAGGTCCTGAAGCTCGCGACGCCCGCGCTGGGCGGCGATCGCGTAGCGGCCGTACTCGACAAAGGAACCGGGGTCGACGAGGTCGGCGATGTTCTCCCGCGCCGTCCTCCCGCCGGCCGCGTGGCGCTTCTCGACCGCGTCGGCGCGGGCCGCGTCCTCGGTCAGCGCGCGCCGGGCCAGCAGCTCGGCCAGCTCGTCGCCCCCCTCCCCGAGGTCGGACATCTAGCCGCCGAGGCCGCCGAAGATCGCGAACGGGTTGGCTGGGCGCTCCGCCCACGCGACCTTGCCGCTCGCCTCGGCGCTGACCTCGCTACCGCTGGGGGCCTGGAGCTCGAGCCGCTGCGCCAGCTCCTTCGCCTCGTCCTCATCGGCGGCGCCGACGACCAGGTACTTCCAGCGCCGCACCGCCGGCAGGCCTTCGGCCTGGAGCCGTTCGGCGAAGCGCGCGGCCTCGCCGTGGGAGGGCAGCTCGACCCGGACCTCGTATTCGGGCTCGCCGGTCTCCGCCAGCCGCTCGCGCTCGGCCGCGATCGCCTCGGCGTGCTCGGCCGCGGCGGCCGCGTCGCTCTCCGGCAGCGGCACGTCGGGCTCCTCCCAGCTCTCGGCCACGGGATGCCAGTGGCGGAGCTCGGTGGAGACGGACCAGCTGTGTTCCTCGTCGAGCTTGACGACCCGGTCGCGGACCGCCTCGGCGTGCTCACGCGTTTCCGTGTAGGCGAAGATCCGCCCGCCTTCGCGCGAGAGGATCACACGATCCGCGAAGGCATCGCTGAGCGCGTCCTCCAGTTCCCCCGCGTCAAGCCGCTCAACTAGGGAGGCCAGGTGGCCCTCGTCGTCGACGTCGATCTGCAGGCGCCACTCGTCGTTCATGGGCGCAACATAGACGCTCGCGCCCGGCTCGGCGCCGCCTGCTGTTACTCGACGACTTCCACGGTGCCGCGCATGTCCGGGTGGATTTCGCAGAAGTAGGGGTAGGTGCCCGCTTCCTTGAAGGTTTCCGAGCCGATCTTGCCCTGCTCGATCGTGCCGGTGTCGAAGCTGCCGTCGTCGGCGGTGGCGGTGTGGGGAGCGGCATCCTCGTTCTGCCAGATCACCTTGCCGCCGGTCTGCACGACGACCGGGTCCGGCTCGTAGGTGAATTCGACGATTTTCACTTTTTCGGCCTTTGCCGCCTCGCCGCTCGGGGCAGGGACTTTCCCGCCTTCCTCCGTGGCGCCGCCATCTTCGGTGGTCGCTTCCCCGGCGGTCGTCTCCGTGGTCGTGGAGGTGTCGTCGCCGCTGTCGCCGCAGGCGACGAGGGCGAGCGAGAGGGCGATGAAGGCAGCTGCGAGCAAGGCTCTTGATCTCATGCGCACCACGCTACCCGTGCAGGCACATCCGAATCAACCGTGACTAGGCTTGCGCCCGTGCCCGCCGCCAGATCGACCCTGCTGTGATCGGGCGGCTCGCCGCGGCGGTCACCGGCCCGCGCGGCCGTCTGGTCACGATCGGCGTCTGGCTCCTGCTCGGGGTCGCCGGTTTCGTCGGCCGCGCCCAGATCGGCGACGTCACCTCCGCCGGCCAGAGCAGCTTCCTGCCGAGGGAGGCCGAATCGACCCGCGCCATCGACGCGCTCGAGCGCAGCAGCGGCGGCGGCGAAGAGGTCCCGGCGGTGATCGTCTTCGAACGCGACGGGGGCCTGACCGAGGCCGACCTGAACGCGCTCGGCCGCATCGGCCGGGGCCTCGACGAACTCGCCCTGACCGGGGCGACGCCGGTGATCGGCCCCTTCTCGGCCGGCGCGCGGGAACCGCTCGGCGACATCGCCAGGATCGCCCACGGAGTCGGCCCGATCTCCCGCGACGGCGAAGCGGCCTTGGTCGTGCTGGCGATCGACGCCGAGGACCGCGGCGCGATCGTCGGCGGCGTCCACCGGATCCGCCGCTACCTGGGCGAACACCACCGCCCTGGGCTCGAGGCATACGTCACCGGCCCCGCCGGGATTGCGGCCGACCTCGACCGCGTCGCCGACGAAGCCGGGCAGACGCTGCTGATCGCGACCCTCGCCCTGGTCCTGATCCTGCTCCTGGTCGTCTACCGGGCGCCGCTGCTGGCCGTCTTGCCTCTGCTGACCGTCGGCGCCGCCTACATGGTCGCGATCGGCCTCGCCTACCTGCTGATCGAGGCGGGCTGGATCGTCGTCAACACCGAGGGCACCTTCCTGCTCCTGGTGCTGATCTTCGGCGCCGGCACCGACTACTCGCTGCTGCTGGTGCACCGCTACCGCGAGGAGCTCGACGCCGGCCGGGCGCCGCCGCTCGCGCTCCCGGCGGCGCTGCGGGAGAGCGCTCCGGCCCTCGCCGCGTCGGCCGGGACCGTGATCGCGGCAATGCTGGTCCTGCTCGTCGCCGAGCTGGAGTCGACCCGCTGGCTCGGCCCGATCCTGGCGATCGGGATCGCAGTGATGCTCGCCGCCGCCTTCACCCTCCTCCCCGCCCTGCTCTCGCTGCTCGACGGGCGCGCCTTCTGGCGGCCGTTCCGAACTTTTGGGGGCCAGGGCACCCCAAAGCACGGAGCCGCGAATGCTGGACGGCGCTGGGAACGAGTCGCCGACCTGATCCGCCGCCGCTCCCGTCCGATCGTCGTCGCCGTCTTCGCCCTCCTGATCGCGCTCTCGCTCGGCAACCTCGTCAACCACGGCACGATCGGGTTCGGGCAGGGCGAGACGAAACCGACCAACTCCAGCCGCGGCACCGAAGCGCTGGAAGCCCACTTCCCGGCCGGGCTCGGCGCGCCGCTGACCGCGGTGGTTGCGACCGAGCGCCTGGAGGCGGCGACCGAGGCTCTGGAAGCACTGCACCCGGTACAGCTGGCGCTGCCGGTGCCGCCGACCGGGGAAATCGAGAAGGCCGTGGTCGTCGTCGTCCTCCGCGGCGACCCCTACTCGAGCGAGGCGGCCGACACCGTCGACGACGTCCGTGAACGACTGCACGAGGTCGACCCCGGCGGCCTCCTCGGCGGCCTCCCGGCCGAGAACTTCGACATCGAGCAGACCAACGAGCGCGACACGAAGCTGATCGTGCCGCTGGTGCTGCTGGTCGTCGGGCTGATCCTCGCCGCGGTCCTGCGGGCGCTGGTCGCGCCGGTCTACCTGATGGTGACCGTGGTCGCCTCCTTCGCGGCAACCCTGGGACTCCTCACCTTCGCCTTTGCCGTGATCGGCGGCGAGGGGATCGCCTTCAACCTGGTGCTGCTGGCCTTCATCTTCCTGGTCGCCCTGGGGGTCGACTACAACATCTTCCTGATGACCCGGGCACGCGAGGAGGCCGCCACCCGCGGCACCCGCGAGGGCACGCTCGTCGCTCTCGTCAACACCGGCGGCGTCGTCACCGGCGCCGGCCTGATCCTCGCCGGCACCTTCGCCACCCTGACCCTGCTGCCGCTCGAGCAGCTGATCCAGATCGGGGCCACGGTCGCGATCGGCGTCCTCCTCGACACCTTCGTCGTCCGCGCCCTGCTGATCCCGGCGATCACCTACCGGCTCGGCGAGCGCGCCTGGTGGCCGTCGCGGGCGAGCCGCGACTGACCTCCCCCGGTCAGTACCCGGTGCCGGTCTTGACCTGTTTGCGCTCGGACGGGTGCGCCCCGCCCTTCTCGGCCAGCGTCGAACAAGCCTGTTCGATGTCGTCGGCGAGCCGGTCGACCTGCTCGCGACTCAGCGTCTCCTTGACCAGCGCCCGCAGCACCTTCTCCTTTTCGGCGTTGGGCGGCAGCGTGTAGGCGGGCAGCATCCAGCCGCGCTCGGCCGAGAGCTGCCAGGAGAGGTCGAACTCGTCGTAGTTCTTGCCCTCGAGCAGGCGGAAGGCGACCAGCGGCAGCTGCTCCTCGCCGGCGCCGATCAGCTCGAAGTCGCCGCAGGCCTCGAGCCGGTCGGCCAGGGCGCGGGCGTTCTTCTCCATCGCCTCCATGATGTAGGTGTAGCCCTGCCGCCCGAGGCGGACGAAGTTGTAGTACTGGGCGAGCACCATCGAGGCGCCGGTGGAGAAATTGAGCGTGAAGGTCGCGTCTTTCTTGCCCAGGTAGTTCTCGTAGAAGACGAGTTCCTCGGCCAGGTCGGACTCCTCGCGGAAGACCAGCCAACCGACGCCCGGGTAGACGAGGCCGAACTTGTGGCCGGAGACGTTGATCGAGCGCACCTGCTCGAGCCGGAAGTCCCACTTCGAGTCGGGGTAGAGGAAGGGCCAGACGAAGCCGCCGCTGGCGGCGTCGACGTGCAGCGGCACGTCGAGTTCGCGCTCGTTCTTGAGCCGCAGCAGGAGGTCGTTGATCCCGGGGATGTCGTCGGCGTGGCCGGTGAAGGTGGTGCCGAGCACGGCGGCGACGCCGATCGTGTTCTCGTCGATCAGCGGCTCCACGTCCGCGGGCCCGATCGTGTACTTGCCTTCCTGCAGCGGCACGATCCGCGGCTCGACGTCGAAGTAGCGGCAGAACTTTTCCCAGACCACGTGCACGTCGCCGCCGAAGACCAGGTTCGGCTTCTCGACCGGGAGCGAGGCCGCTTCGCGCCTCTCTTTCCACTTCCACTTCAGCGAGAGGGCGCCGAGCATGATCGCCTCCGAAGAACCCTGGGTGCGGGCGCCGGTGGTCTCGCCAGGGGCGTTGAAGAGGTCGGCGAGCATGTGGATGCAGCGCTGCTCGATCTCGGCCGAGATCGGGTACTCGGCGTGGTCGATGAAGTTCCGGTACAGGTTCTCGGCGATGATCCGCTGCGCCTCCGGCTCCATCCAGGTGGTGACGAAGGTCGCCAGGTTGCGCTGCGGGTCGCCCTCCACCGCCAGTTCCTCGTCGACCAGCCGCATCGCGTCGAGCGCCGGCATCCCGTCTTCGGGGAAGTCCCGGGCGGGGGCGTCCTCGACCAGGAAGCGGTTGCCGAAGAGCATCGCCGCGTCCTCTGGGCTCGGGGTCGTCACGACGGCCAGCCTATGCGGTGGAGCGCTAAGGTGCGAGCAGGTTGCATCGGGATTCTTTTTCAACGACGAAGGAGAGCGGCGTGGGCGAGGGCGAGCTGAGCGAGATGGGTCCGATCGATTACATCCTGGTCGAGTGGCCGGGAAGGCAACCGACGGGTGAGGCGATGCCGCACCTGGTCGACCTGGTCGACCGCGGACTGATCCGGGTCCTCGACCTCGCCTTCATCGCCAAGGGCGAGGACGGCAGCGTCGCCGGGCTGGAGATCGCCGACCTCGGCGATGCCGTCGCCGAGTTCGCCGTCTTCGAGGGTGCCTCGTCAGGCCTCCTCTCCGACGACGACGTCAGCGAGGCGGGCGCGGCGCTGGAGCCGGGCACCTCGGCGGCCCTGCTGGTCTACGAGAACCGGTGGGCCGCGCCCTTCGCTACCGCCGTGCGCCGGTCCGGCGGCCAGCTGGTCGCCTCAGGGCGCATCCCCGTCCAAGCCATCCTCGCCGCGCTCGACGCGGCCGAGGCCACTGCCTGAGAGGAGAAACAGATGCCAGGACTACTTCGAGGTGTGGCCAGGACGGCCGTCATCGCCGGCACGGCCACCAGTGTCAGCAACCGCGTCTCGCGCCGGCAGGGCCAGCGCTGGACCCAGCAGGAAGAACAGCAGGCAGCCGCGCCCGCCCCGGCGCCCCAGGCCGGCGGCGAGGACTCGGTGATCGAGCAGCTCAAACAGCTCGGCGAGCTGAAAAGCCAGGGCATCCTCACCGAGGAGGAGTTCGCCGCCCAGAAGGCCAAGCTGCTCGGCTGAGCGCCGGCTAGCAGTTGTAGTTACTCAGCACGTTGTTCCTGCTCGGCGACCGTCAGCTCGGCGGTCGGGTTCGCCTCCAGGCGCTCGTCGGGAATCGGCTCGCCGCTGCGAACCGATAGACCGTAGGTGCCGTCGGCGAGACGGGCCTCCGCGCGCTCGACCGCGGCGAGACGGTCCTTCAGGGCCTGGGCGCGGCCGGCGTCGAACTCGTCCTGGTAGAGGCCCTCCGAGCCGTAGTCGCCGGCCTCGCGGCGGGCATCGCCCTCCTCGGGCCCTGCGCGCTCGAGCCCCGCGATCTCACGCTCGATCCGCTCCCGCTCGGCAGCCACCAGCTCCCTTGCCCGCTCGTCCTTCACGGGGGACACCGTATACCGCCTGCGCTATCCTGCTGAAAGACTAACTACAGAAAGTGGATCTGGTTATGGCCTACCTCCTCATCCCACTCGACGACGCGATCGTCTTCCCCACCGTCACCGCCACTCTGCCGATCGAGGTGGGTGAGGAGGACCGTGTCTTCCTGCTCTCACGCAGCGACGGCGAGTTCGCCCGCACCGGCGTCGTCGCCGAGGTGATCGAGCGCGGCCGCTCGCGCCGCGGCGACCCGGTCGCCACCGTGCTGGGCCTGCACCGCGGGCTCGCCGGCGCCGCCGTCCCCGACGAGCACGACGCCGACGTGCTCCGCATCGAGGTGCAGGAGTTCCACGACGGCCATCCCGACGACGAGCGGACGCGCGAGCTGATGCGCGAGTACCGCGCCGTGGTCGAGGAGATCCTCGATCTGCGCGGCGACGACGGTCGCATCGCCGCCTTCCTGCGCTCGGTCGAAGAGCCCGGCGCCCTCGCCGACACCACCGGCTTCAGCCCCGACGTCCCGCTCGATCAGAAGCTGCGCCTGCTCGACACCGTCGACGTCACCGAGCGGCTGCAGCTCGCCGTCGAGCTGCAGCGCGAGCGCCTGGCCGAGCTGCAGGTCCGCAGCCGGATCCGCGACGACGTCGAGTCCGGCGCCCAGCAGCAGCAGCGCGAGTACTTCCTGCGCAAGCAGATGGAGTCGATCCGCAAGGAGCTGGGCGAGGACGAGGGCAACCTGATCGAGGAGTACGAGCGCAAGATGGCCACGGCAGGGATGCCGGAGGCGGTCGCCGAGCAGGCCGGGAAGGAGCTGCGCCGGCTCGAGCGCCAGGGCGAGCAGTCGCCCGAGTCCTCGATGATCCGCAGCTACCTCGACTGGCTGATCGCGGTGCCGTGGTCCGGTCGCTCCGAGGAGCGGCTCGACCCCGTCCACACCCGCGAGGTGCTCGACGCCGACCACGCCGGGCTCGAGGACGTGAAGCGACGGATCACCGAGTTCATCGCCGTGCGCAAGCTGCGCGAGGAGCGTGGCAAGACCGAGGACAGCCGCGCCGACGGCGCGATCCTGACCCTGGTCGGCCCGCCCGGCACCGGCAAGACCTCGATCGGCGAGTCGATCGCGCGCGCCCTCGGACGCGAGTTCGTCCGCATCAGCCTCGGCGGCATCCACGACGAGGCCGAGATCCGCGGCCACCGCCGCACCTACATCGGCTCGATGCCGGGACGGATCGTCCGCGCCCTGCGCGACGCCGAGACGATGAACCCGGTAATCCTGCTCGACGAGGTCGACAAGGTCGGCGCCGACTGGCGCGGCGACCCCTCGGCGGCGCTGCTGGAGGTGCTGGACCCGGCGCAGAACCACTCCTTCCGCGACCACTACCTCGACGTCGAGGTCGACCTCTCCGAGGTCGTCTTCATCGCCACCGCGAACCTGACGGACACGATCCCGAGCCCGCTGCTGGACCGGATGGAGATCATCGCCTTCGACGGCTACACGACCGCCGAGAAGCTGGCGATCGCCCAGGGCTACCTGCTGCCGCGGCAGCTGATCCGCAACGGGCTCGAGGCCGAGGAGGCCGAGCTCGGCGACGAGGTGCTGCGGACGGTCATCACCGAGTACACCCGCGAGGCCGGCGTGCGCCAGCTCGAGCGCGAGCTCGGCAAGCTCTTGCGCGGAGCGGCGACGCGGATCGCCTCGGGCGAGGCGGAGCTGCCGATCGTCCTCGATGCCGACGCGGTCCACGACTCGCTCGGACGCCAGCGCTTCTTCCAGGAGTCGGTCGAGCGGACCGCGATCCCCGGCGTCTCGACCGGGCTGGCGGTGACCGGCACGGGCGGCGACGTCCTCTTCATCGAGGCAACCGCGATGGACGGCGACAAGGGCCTGGTCCTGACCGGCCAGCTCGGCGACGTGATGAAGGAGTCGGCGCGGATCGCCCTCTCCTACGTGCGCTCGCACGCCGGACAGCTGGGGATCGACCCCGCCCGCTTCGACCGCGAGTTCCACCTGCACGTGCCGGCTGGGGCGATCCCGAAGGACGGGCCCAGCGCCGGCACCGCGATGACCACGGCATTGGTCTCGCTGCTGAGTGGGCGGCCGGTCAAGCACACGGTCGGGATGACCGGCGAGGTGACGCTGCAGGGACGGGTGCTGCCGATCGGCGGGCTGAAGCAGAAGGTGCTGGCCGCGCACGCGGCCGGCCTGACCGAGGTGATCCTGCCGGAGCGCAACCGCGGCGACCTCGCCGAGGTCCCCGACGAGGTCGCCGCAGAGATGACCTTCCACCCGGTGATGAGCATCGAGGAGGTCATCGAGCGGGCGCTGGAGCCGGCCGAGAAGGGGGCAGATGTCGCCGCGATGTCGTAGCTGCTCCCCGGTCCCGAGCGAGCTGCGGGCGGCCGCCGGCCTGCTCGAGCGCCGCTGGACGATGGCGACGATCTACGCCTGCTCCAGCGGCGCCGCCCGCTTCAACGAGTTCCGCCAGTCGCTCCCCGGCGTCTCGCCGACGACGCTCTCGGAGCGGCTGGAGCAGCTGGAGGCGGCGGGAATCCTCGAGCGCCGGCTCGTCGCCGGGCGTCCCCCCCACACCGAGTACACGCTGACCGGTCGCGGCGAGCAGCTCGCCGAGGCCGTGGCCGGACTGCTCCAGCACCGCTAGACCGCCGGCGGGGCTGCAGCGCCTACGCGGAGACGCGATACCTGAGGTTGGTGACGTCGGGCGTGTGCACGACCCGCTCCTGGATCAGCTCGAGGTCGCCGCCGACGTTCTCGAACAGCCGCTCGCCGGCACCGAGCACGATCGGGGCGATGTTCAGCTGCATCTCGTCGACCAGCCCTGCGGCCAGGTACTGCTGGGCGGCCTCGGCGCCGCCGCTGAGCTTGACGTCTTCGCCCCCGGCGGCCTCCCGGGCCTGCGCCAGCGCCGACTCGATCCCGTCGGTGACGAAGCGGAAGGTCGTCCCACCGTCCATCTCCAGCGGCTCGCGCTCGTGGTGGGTGAGGACGAAGACCGGCACATGGAAGGGTGGGTCGTCCCCCCACCACCCGTTCCACGGGTCCTCGCCCCAGGGCCCCGGCCCACCGCCGAACATGTTCCGCCCCATGATCACGGCGCCGATGTTCTCCATCGCTTCTTCTACGATCTCGCTGCTGGCGTTGACCTCGCCGCCCTCTCGGCCATGCGACTTCCGCCAAGCCTCGAGCTTGACCACCCACCGGTGCAGGTCCTCCCCGCCTTCGCCCAGCGGATGCTCCTCGCCCTGATTGGGACCGGCGACGTACCCGTCGACCGAGATCGAGATTTCGAACTTCAGCTTCGCCATCGCTTCCTTTCGTCCATCCACTCGGCCGGGAGCCGGTCAGCCCGATAGGCGGTAGGCGGTGAGTTCCGGCGCCCGTCCTGCTTCCGCATTGCCGGCCGGCGCAAGCAGGGTAGCGCCGCTGACGGTGATGCCCGTATTGGAACCGGTGGGAAGCTCGGCCTTCCACGCCAGCTCGCCATCTGCGGAGTCAAACGCGTACAGCGTTCCATCGAGGGTGGTCGAAAAGACCAGATCGTTGACGGTCGTGGTCGCCCCGGCCGGCTCCGTTGAGAAGTCGTGCTTCCACTTGACGGCACCGGAGACAACGTCCAGCGCCACCAGTTCCCCCCCGGACGAGCCGCTTGGAGCCGCTTCGCTCTGCGAGAGGAGCCGGGTGGCGAAATCGACGACCGGCACGAAGACGGTCGACCCATCGGTCGCGGGAGAGCCGAAGACGCCACCCAGCACCCCCGGATATACGGACACCGGCGTCTTCAGCGTGGAGTATTCGCCTCTCATCGCGAGCAGGCCGTCGTCGTCGTGACCGTTGTGGCGGCCCACCGATCGCTTCCAGACCAGCTCGCCGGTCTGGCGGTCGAGAGCCACGACTATCCCCGACAATCCTCCCGCCACGACCAGGTCTCGCCCTCCGCTTCGGACGAGGATCGTCGATCCGACGTCCCAGTTGCATAGCGCGTGTGGCGTCACCTGGTGATACCACCGCAGCTCTCCGGACTTCGCATCGAGCTTGACCACCGAGCTGGTGTAGAGGTTGGGACCAGGCCTGCTCGAGCCCCACGGCTGCGCCTCGGTGCCGGGGATGGGGCCGGGATTTCCGATTCCGACGTACATCGAGCCCTCGTCGTCGAAGGAAGGCGGATACGACACCCCACCGCCGAAGTTGACCTTGCGGTTGCCCCAGAGATCCCTGGGGACGGTGTCGAACCCCCAGACTTTCCTGCCCGTCCCAGCGTCCAGCGCCCAGAGCACACCCACTTCGCCGCCCTTCTGCTCGTCTGGGGCGGTGGAGAGATAGACGAGACCTCCGTGATGATTCGGCGCGGTGGCGATCTTCTCCCTGTCGTTCCGAACCAGACGGGTCGCCCAGACCTCCTCGCCGGTCCTCTGGTCCAGTGCGAACGCCTCGCCGTCGGCCGCCCCATATACCCGGCCTTCCGCAACCACGACCCCGTTGCGCCCGTTGACCTTGGAGTCGTACGTTTTTTCCCACAGGAGCTTGCCGTCGCTCAGCTCGATCGCCTGGACATTGGAATCCAGATCCTGCATGTAGGCCACTCCATCGGAGACCACCGGCATCGCCCCGGATCCTTCGCTGCCCTCGCGACCGGCCATCGGCAGGCTCCAGGCGATCTCGAACTCTGAGACGGTGGCAGCTCGAATCGGACCCTGCGCGTGGCGGCTGTTGGAGAGATCGACGTTCGGATAGGGGGAATCGGCGAAGTTCAGGCTTTCCGCCTGGGGCGAATCAGTCAGCACGACGATTGCCGCCGCCAAGACGACGAGCGCGGCCAGCGCCGACACGATCGCGAAGACCAGGGGCCCAGAAGCCGGCGATCGCTTTTCTCCTCCGGAGGTCATCGTCTCCCGAAAATAATCGAGATTTCTAGTGTATTGGGAAGATCTCTTGACAGGTGAGATCCGCCCGGGCTTGAATGTCCGCCTGACCGGGCGGCGATACTGACCGGGTGATCGCCAACTGCTCCGTCTACGCGCGCGGTCACCGGCGCGAGGGCGACCTGCCGCTGGAGCGCGCCGGCAGCGCCGCGCGCGAGCAGGACGCCTTCGTCTGGCTCGGGGTGGTCGAGCCCTCGGCGGAGGAGTTCGAGACGATCGCGGAGGAGTTCGACCTGCACGAGCTGGCGGTCGAGGACGCGATCAAGGCACACCAGCGCCCCAAGGTGGAGCTCTACGGCGACACCCTGTTCGTCGTCGTCAAGACCGCGCACTACGTCGATCCTGAGGAGGTGATCGAGATCGGCGAGCTGCTGCTCTTCGTCAACCCCTCCTTCGTCGTCACCGTGCGCCACGGCGAGGGCGAGCTGGGGGCTGTCCGCGCCCGGATCGAGCGCCGCCCGGACCTGCTCCAGCACGGCCCCGGCATGGTCCTCTACGCGATCCTCGATCACGTCGTCGACGGCTACGAGGTGGCGGCGGAAGGGTTCGAGGTCGACGTCCAGGAGGTCGAGCGCCAGGTCTTCTCCGAAGACCGCGGCAACCCGGCCGAGCGGATCTACAAGCTCGAGCGCGAGGTGCTGGACTTCCAGGCGGCGGTGGCACCGCTCTCCGGCTCGGTCGACGAGATCGCCCGCGGCAACTTCGAGGTGGTTCCGGAGGGGCTGGCCGAGTACTTCCGCGACGTCCACGACCACCTGCGCCGCGCCGCCGGGGAGATCGCCGGCTTCCGCGAGCTGCTCGGCAACGCCCTGCAGGCGAACCTGACCCAGGTCTCGGTGCGCCAGAACGAGGACATGCGCAAGATCTCCGCCTGGGTCGCGATCCTCGCGGTGCCGACGATGATCGCCGGCATCTACGGGATGAACTTCGAGCACATGCCGGAGCTGAGGTGGCGCTTCGGCTACCCCGCCGTCCTGCTCCTCATCGCCGTCGTCTGCCTCGCCCTCCACCGCCGCTTCAAACGGGCGGGGTGGCTGTAGCGAGGGGCTTGCTCAGCTCAGGTTCCAGGCGCCATCGTTCGCAAGCCGGCGAGACGTGCGGCGGCGGCTTGACGCTCGTCGTAGGTCACGAATGACTCGATCGGATCCAGGTCGACGGCGGATGCGACGTGGATTGCATCGAGGGCGCGCAGCGCCGGCTCCGCGAGCGCGCCCGCCCCGTAGAGCAGGTCCCGATCGAGTGGTCGCAGAGCAATCGCGTCGATCAACTCTCCGGCGCGCTCCAACAGCAACCCGAGAGGGAGTGCGGGGTCAAGTGCGACGGCGCGTCGCACCGCCCGTGGAACCTCGGCCAGGACCAACTCGCTGCTAACCAGGTCTGCGTCCCCGAGATAAGCGCGCAGGGCACTCGACTCACCCTCCTCGCGGAGGAGCTTGACCAGCGCGGAGGCGTCCGTATAAAAGACGGCCACGACTCAGCGATCGCCGCGGATGTCGTCGAGCGCCCGACTCAGAGCGCTCGAATCACCCGTCAACTCCAGCGGCTCGGGCAGTCCCGAGCGCAGCGGACGCGATACCCGTCCCTCTGCGATCAGTCGATCGAGATCGGGCCCGGTGCTGGGCACCGGGCCCAACTCGGCCACCGGCCGGTTGCGATCCGTCACTACCAGCCGCTCTCCGCGGCTCACCCGCCGCAGATAGACGCTCAAGTTCTGGCGCAATTCCGCGACACCCACAGACTTACTCATGTACATGAAAGTAGCAGATGTCCCGTCTCGTCCTTCGCCTCTCTCTGCCGTGACGACAGTTAGGACAAGGACCATCCTGGCCAGCCAGCCAGTACTATCCCCGGCGGTGGCCGAGCAGACCGAGACGCGGGCGTCGAAGGGCGACATCGAGAAGGAGCTCGTGATGGAGCGCGAGCACTGGGTCGACGGCCCGCCCCACGCCCTCTTCAGGGAGATGCGAGGGAAGTGCCCGGTCCACTGGACCTCGGAAGTCACCGAAGTCCCGGCCGCGGCGGGCTTCTGGTCGGTGACCACCGCCGACGACGTGCACGCGGTCAGTCGTGACTGGGAGACCTATTCCTCCGAACTCGGCGGCGTCGTCGCGATCGACGAGGTCTTTCCGATCGAGCTCGCGCGGGCGATGTTCATCGGCATGGACCCGCCCAAGCACGATCGCCTCAAGGCGCTGTTCCAGGCCGGATTCACGCCGAAGCGGATCGCCGCCCACGAGGACGAGATCAGGAAGATCGTCGTCGGGGTCCTCGACCGGCTGGAGGGCCGCGACAGCTGCGACCTGGTCACCGACGTCGCCCAGCCCGCCGTCTCCCGCGTGATCGGAAGCTTCATGGGCATCCCGGAGGAGGACGACGCGGCCTGGGCCGAGTTGATGAATTCAGCCCTGGCGGCCAGCGACTCGGACTACAGCCCGGACGGCATCGACAACATCGAAGAGACGATCCAGAAGACGATCGGCGAAGTCTTCGCCCGCTGCAGCACGATGATCGCCGAGCGCCGCGAGAACCCGACCGACGACCTCACCAGCGTCCTCGTCCACGCCGAGGTCGAAGGCCAGAAGCTGGAGGAGCACGAGATCGTGATGGGGTTCTTCCTGCTCGTCGCGGCCGGCAACGACAGCACCAAGGCGACCTACAGCAGCGGTATGAGGGCTCTGCTCGAAGACCCCGAGCAGCTCGCGCTCGTCCGCGACGATCCCGCGCTGGTCCCGGGCGCGGTCGAGGAGTCGCTGCGGATGTTCCCCGCCTTCTCCCACTTCCGCCGCACCGCGACCAGGGACACCGTCCTCAACGGGCGGGAGATCAAGAAGGGCGAGAAGGTGGTCATGTGGTACGCCTCCTCCAACCGCGACGAGACCCGCTACGCGGACCCCGACCGCTTCGACGTCCTCCGCAACCCCGAGCACCAGGCCTTCGGCGCCGGCGGCCGCCACTTCTGCCTCGGCACCGCCCTCGCCCGGCTCGAGCTGAAGATCCTCTTCGAGGAGACCCTCACCCGCTATCCGGACATCTCCCTGGCGGGCAAGCCGGCCTTCGTCGAGTCCGCCTTCCTCAACCAGCTGAAAACGCTGCCGGTCAAGCTCTCCCGATAGCTCGGGCCCGAGCGCCTAGGCTCAGGGCATGCGCTGGTTTGTGGACGGCATGAACGTGATCGGCTCCCGCCCGGATGCCTGGTGGCAGGACCGGCATGGGGCGATGGTCCGGCTCGTCGACCTGCTCGAGCGCTTTGCCGCGGAGAGCGGCGAGGACGTAACCGTGGTCTTCGAGCGACCGCCCTCGCCGCCGATCTCCTCGACCGTGGTCGAGGTCGCGCACGCGCCGCGCCCGGGACGCGATGCGGGCGACCAGGAGATCGTCCGCCGGCTCCGCGCCGACCCAGACCCCGCCGGGATTCGCGTCGTCACCTCGGACCGCGCGCTCGCCGACCAGGCGCGCGCTGCCGGCTCCACCGTGGAGCCGGCAGCGCCGTTCCGGGCGCGACTGGAGGAACTCCGACTCAGCCCGTGACCGTTTTGACCACCGGGTAGTACCCGTTGGCCTGGCCGGTGGTCTTCGGGTGGTAGCTCTCCCCCACCGGGTTCGAGAGGCCGTTGATCCACTCCGTCGAGGAGGCACCGCCGCCGTCACAGACCGCGTGGCCGACGAACGGGGGGATCACGTCGCGGAAGACGAAGTTCGCCCCCGCCCGCGTGGCCGCCGCGCTGAGCACGTTCTTCAGCATGTCGGCGGTCTGGTTGAGCCGGGTCATCTCGCTCGAGCTGAACCAGGTGAAGGCGTTGCAATCGGTGCCGTTGAAGAGGCGCGGATAGTCGAGCACGATCACAGTCGCACCCGGCGAGCGAGCTTTGATCGTGTTGTTGACCAGGTCGAGCCGGCCCGGCAGCGTGTTCTGGATGTAGGCCTGCGCGCCGTCGATCGCGCCGTTGCAGTTGGACGCCCAGGACGGCTGGGCACAGGTCGTGATCACGCTCGAGAAACCGGCGTCGTTGCCGCCGATCGTGTAGCTGACCCAGTTGGTGTCCGCGGTCAGGCTGGCCGACTGCGTGTTGATGACGTCCCCGGTTTTCGCGCCCGAGCAGGCCGCGTGCACGAAGGTCCAGGTGGGGTGTGCGTTCCGCAGCAGATACGGATACGAGGTGACGGACCGCTGGCAGCCCGAGTCGTAGTAGGTCCGGGTTCCCGTACCTGACGAGTACGAATCGCCGAGCGCCACGTACTTCACCGCCCAGGCGGGGCTGGCGAACACGGCACAGAACGCCATCACGCAGAGAACCGCAGAGATGCGCCTCTTCATCTGACTCTCCTCCCAAAGAATCGACCGGGTGCCTTCACCCGGCGGTTCTGGCCACGCTAACACGATCCTCAGGAAGTTCCTAAATGATCAGTTTTCCTGCGGAACCCACCTCGACGGAGCCGCCCTTCATGACGCCGGTACAGTCGGGCCGATGGGCGCGACCCCTCCGCTCCCCTTCGTCGACCTCCACGCCGCGCACCGGGAGCTGGGTGGCGATCTGGAGCGCGCGGTCACGCGGGTCGTCGAGTCGGGCTGGTACCTGCTGGGCCCCGAGCTGGAGGAGTTCGAGCGTGAGTTCGCCGCGTACTGCGAAACGCGGCACTGCGTCGGCGTCGCCAGCGGCCTCAGCGCGATCGAGCTCGCCCTGCGCGCGGCCGGGGTCGGTCTCGGCGACGAGGTCATCGTCCCCGCATACACGTGGGTCGCAACCTGGTTGGCGGTAACCAGAACCAGCGCCCGTCCGGTGGGGGTCGACGTCGAGGAGACCACCTACAACCTCGACCCGGCGCTGATCGGCGCGGCGATCACGGACCGGACCGCGGCGATCGTCCCCGTCCACCTGCGCGGAGAGCCGGCCGACATGGACGCGATCGAGGAGGTCGCCGCAGCTGCCGACGTCCTGGTTGTCGAGGACGCCGCCCAGGCACATGGGGCCAGGCACCGCGGGCGGCGCGTCGGCTCGATCGGCCGCGCCGGGGCCTTCTCCTTCTACCCGACCAAGAACCTCGGCGCACTCGGAGACGGCGGCGCGATCACCACCGACGACGACGAGCTGGCCGAGCGGGTGCGGCTGCTCCGCAACTACGGCATGCGCAACCGCTACGAGGTCGAGGAGGCCGGCGTCAACTCGCGCCTGGCCGAGATCCAGGCCGCCGCGCTGGGGGCGATGCTTCCCCGCCTGGATGCCTGGAACCGGGCCCGGGGCGCGCTCGCGCAGATCTACCTCGACGCCTTCCGCGGCCACGACGCGATCTCCGTCCCCACCGTACCCGGCTGGGCCGACCCCGTCTGGCACCTGTTCGTCGTCGGCCACCCGGATCGCGACGCCTGCGCCCACGCGCTCGCCGAGCACGGGATCGCGACCCTCGTCCACTATCCGCGGCTGCCGCACCGCACCGATCCCTATCGCGAGCACTGGCCCGAGGGCAGCTTCCCGGTCGCCGAGCGGCTCAGCGCCGCGGCGCTGAGCCTGCCGCTCCACCCCCACCTCGATCCTGCCGCCTGCGAGCGGGTGGCGAGCGCGGTGCTGGCGACCGTGGGCTCGCCCCCCTCCGCGTAGCATCCGGCGCCACCATGCCCGAGCCACACCGAACAAGCGGCTTCGCGCGGCGCACCGCCCGGACGCTGCGGTCGAAGCTGCACACCGATCTGCACGAACGGCTGCTCGACGTTCAGCGCTCGATCGGCGAGCTGAGGGCATCGGTCGCCGACCTCGGCGGGCTCCACCGCGAGCTCGCCGATCTCCGCGCCCGGGTCGATTCGATCGCGACCCAGACCCACCGCGCGGCCGCGATCGCCCGTCACACCTACGACGAAGAGCCCGCCAACCGGCGCCGGCTCCAACAGCTGCGGCGCAGCGAGGAGTACGAGCCGGCCTTCACCGAAGCCGAACCACTGGTCAGCTTCCTGATCCCGACCTACACCTCCTACGAGACCCTGCGCGACGTCGCCCTGCCCTCGATCCTCGGCCAGTCCTACTCGAACCTCGAGGTGATCGTCTCCGGCGACTGCGCGCCGCCGGAGACCGCGGCGGCGATCGCGGCAATCGATGACCCGCGCGTCGTCTACGTCAACCGCACGATCCGCGGGCCGTACCCGGAGGACCCCTCGAAGCGCTGGTTCGCGATCGGCGGCCCGCCCTTCAACGACGCGCTCGCGATCGCCCGCGGGCGTTGGATCGCCGTCCTCGGCGACGACGACGCGATCCGCCCGAACCACACCCGGGACCTGCTCGCGGCCGCGCAGGAGCACCGCTACGAGCACTGCTACGGACTGCAGCTGGTCAACTTCACCGAAGGGGAGCCGCTCACCCTGGGTGAATTCCCACCCCGACTCGGCCAGTGGGGCCCGCAGGCCGCCCTCTACCACTCCGGGCTGCGCTACTTCGAAGCGGAGCTCTCCGACGCCATCTACGACGAGCCGAGCGACTGGTCGAAGTGCAGGCGGATGATCCGCGCCGGCGTCCGCTTCGGGATGATCGACGAGATCGTCGTCGACAAGCACGAGACCCGGCGCCGCTCGGCGGTGGAGTGGCGCGAGGGCGGCCCGCCCCTGATCGATTCCTAGCGACCGGCCGCCGCTCCGAGGGCCTCGAGGTACTGGGCGCGGTCGCGGATGTAGTCGGTCTCGTCGTAAGCCGCCGAGGCAAGCACGAGGTACACGGTGCCCGCGGCGAAGCCGTCGATGTCGCGCCAGACCATCGGCGGCAGGTAGAGGCCCTTGCGCGGGTCGTCCAGCACGAACGAGCGGCGGCTCGCGCCGTCCTCGACAACCATCTCGAGCCTGCCGTTGACGCAGAACACGACCTGCTCCAGGGTGCGGTGCGAGTGCCCGCCTCGCCTGGCCCCCTCAGGGATCCCGTAGACGAAGTAAACCCGGGCGATCGGGAAGGGAACGTGGTTCCCGCCCTCGGCTATGGCGAGGTTCCCCTGTGGGTCCGGGATCATCGGCAACTCGATCCGCTTGCAGTCCGCGAGGCTCACCGCGGACGACCCTAGACGGCTCGGTACGATCCCGCGGCTCGGTGATTCGAGCGACTCCTCGATGCCGTCGATCCACCCCAGCGCCGTGGTTGAAACCGACTCGATCGGCGCGGGCGTCGCGATCGGCGAGTTCTCGATCGTCAGGCCGGGCGCCGTGCTCGGCGACGGCGTGACGATCCTGCCACGCGTGATCGTCGACGCCGGCGTCGAGATCGGCGCCGGCACGGAGATCCAGCCCGGGAGCTACATCGGCAGGCGGCCACGAGCGACCGGAGGCATCTCCCACAAGCCGGCCTATCGTGAACAGCTGCGGATCGGCGCCGGTTGCGCGATCGGCGCCAACGCCGTCATCTACTACGACGTGGAGATCGGCCCCGACTCCCTGGTCGGCGACGCCGCCCAGATCCGCGAGCAGGTCGAGATCGGCGCCCACTGCGTGATCGGCCGCACCGTGGGGATCACCAACAAAGTCCACATAGGAGACGGCACCGTGATCATGTTCGGCACCAACCTGGCCGCGAAGACGAGGGTCGGCAAGGGCGTCTTCATCGCCCAGCACGTGAACACGACCAACGACAACTCGATCGGCGCCAAGGGCTGGGTCGAAGAGGAGATGGCCGGCGCGACGATCGAGGACGAAGCCAGGATCGGATCCGGCTCGACCCTGCTCCCGGGGGTGACGATCGGCCGCGGCGCCTTCGTCGCCGCCGGGTCCGTGGTGACGCGAGACGTCGCGGCGGGGACCACCGTGATGGGAGTCCCCGCCCGCTTGCGCTGAGCGCCCCGACCAGGGACCATGGCCTCGGGTCAACGAGCGGAGGGAGCAGCAGTGAAACCAGTCGACACCGCGCCGGCCGCGGCCGGCGCAAGGCCGGCGGCGCTGTCCGCCGCGACGATGTGCGAGGCATTCCAGGCGACGGCGGCCGCGCAGGCCGACGCGCCGGCGCTGAGGCTGAAGGACAGCGACTACGCGGCGAGCTTCGCCGAGTTCGGCGCGGCGGTCCGCAAACGGGCCGCGGGCCTTGCCGCGCTCGGGGTCGGGCACGGCGACACGGTCGGGTTCATGCTGACCAACCGGCCCGCCTTCTTCCTCACCGACACCGCCGCGATGCACCTCGGCGCGACCTGCTTCTCGGTCTACAACACCTCCTCGCCGGAGCAGATCGAGTACGTCGTCGCCGACGCCGCCAACCGCGTCGTCGTCACCGAGCAGGCGTTCCTCGAGCGAGTGCTGGAGACGCGCAAGCGCGTCGAGACCCTGGAGCACGTCGTGGTCGTCGACGGCGAGGCCCCGGAGGGGACGATCTCGCTGCAGGAGCTGGAGACGCTCGGCGACCCCGGGTTCGACTTCGAGGCGACCTGGCGCGCGGTCGAGCCCGAGGACGTGCTCTGCCTGATCTACACCTCGGGTACCACCGGCCCCCCGAAGGGGGTGCAGCTGACCCACGGCAACATGATGAGCCAGCTGCGGTCGGGGGAGGAGATCTGGAGCTTCCCGCCCGGCGGCCGCTCGATCTCCTTCCTGCCCAGCGCCCACATCGCCGACCGCTGGGCGAACCTCTACTCGCAGATGGCCTACGGCCGCTGCGTCTATTGCTGCCCGGAGGTCCAGCAGCTGGTCGCCTACACGATCGAGGTAAGGCCGACCATCTGGGGCGGGGTGCCGCGGATCTGGGAAAAACTGAAGGCGGCGCTGGAGACGGGGATGGCGGCCGAGCAGGACGAGGCCAAACGCGTGGCGACCGAGCAGGCGATGAGCATCGCCCGGCGCTGGGTCGAGGCCTACCTGGCCGGCGAAATACCGGACGAGCTGCAGGCCGAATGGGAGCGGGCCGACGAGCTGGTCTTCTCGAAGATCCGCTCGATGCTCGGCATCGACGAGGTCGAATGCTTTGCCGTCGGGGCCGCCCCCACCCCACCCGACGTGCTCAGGTTCTTCCTCGGGATCGGAGTCGAGATCAGCGAGCTCTGGGGGATGTCGGAGACGACCGCCGTGGCGACGATCAACCCGCCGGGCAAGGTCAGGGTCGGCACCGTGGGACCGCCGATCCCCGGGGTCGAGGTGAAGCTGGCCGAGGACGGCGAGGTGCTGGTCCGCGGTCCGGTGGTGATGAAGGGCTACCGCAACATGTCCGAGAAGACGGCCGAGGCGTTCACCGACGACGGCTGGCTGCTGACCGGCGACGTCGGCGAATTCGACGCGCAGGGCTACCTGCGGATCGTCGACCGCAAGAAGGAGCTGATCATCAACGCGGCCGGCAAGAACATGTCGCCGGCCGCGATCGAGGGCAAGCTGAAGGCCGCCTCGCCGCTGATCGCCCAGGCGGTCGCGATCGGCGACCGCCGCCCCTACAACGTGGCGCTCCTCACCCTCGACCCCGAGACGCTCGCCGCCCGCGGTGCCTCCCCCACCGACCCGGAGATCGCGGCCGAGGTCGAGCGCGCCGTCGAGGAGGCCAACGCCCGCCTCTCCCGCGTCGAGCAGATCAAGCGCTACGAGGTGCTGGACGGCGACTGGGCGCCCGGTGGCGAGGAGCTGACGCCGACGATGAAGCTGAAGCGCCGCCCGATCGAGCGCAAGTACGAGGCCGAGATCGAGGCGCTGTACGGGTAGCGGCGCGCCGGCCGCGGCCGCGGCCGCTCCTAGCGCGGCCCGTCGGTGTGCACGAACAACACCGGGTCGCCGAGGCGGCCCTCCGCGCGCAGCGCCAGCAGACCGGCCATCGCCTTCGCGGTGTAGACGGGATCGAGCGGGAGCCGCTCCCCGGCGGCGAGCGTGGCGGCGCGCGCGGCCGCCTCGGTGCGGTGGCCGTAGCCCGCTCCGATCTCCTCGCGGGTGAGGTCGAGCATGCCCGGCTCGAGCTCGAGCCGGCCGAGGCGCGCTCCACGGTGCTCCAATAATGCGGCGGTGCGCCGCGCCAGGCGGGCGAGCACCGGTGCGTCGAGGCGGAGCTGGTCGTTGACCACGACCCCGAGGACGCGGGTGCGCAGGCTGGCGAGCTGGAGGCCGAGCGCCAGGCCGGCCGCGGTACCGCCGGTGCCGACCGGGACGACGACGTGGGCCGGCTCGGGCAGCGAGCCGTCCTCGACCTGGGCGGCGATCTCCAGCGCCGCCTCGACATAGCCGAGCGCTCCGACCGGCGAAGAGCCACCGGCCGGCAGCAGGTACGGCAGGTGCCCACCGCGGGCGTTGCGGGCGATCAGCCAAGGCAGCATCGCCACCGTCCGAGCCTTCGTGTGGGTACGGTAGATGCGCGCACCCGAAGCGTCGAGCCGGGCGAGCTGGGCGCTGACGTGGGCGTCGATCGGCTGGTCGACGAGCGCAAGCGCGGTCCCGAGGCCGTGTTCGCGAGCGTAGAGCGCGGTCGCCAGCCCCCAGTTCGTGCCGAGACCGCCGAAGGTGAGGATCGAGCGGCGGCCGCGGCGCCGAGCATCAGGGATCAGCCACTCGAGCTTGCGCACCTTGTTGCCGCCCCAGCCGCCGGCGCCGAAGGCGCCGTCTTCCTTCACCCAGATGCCGAGCCCGGCCAGCTCGCGGACGGGCGTCGGGCGCTCGGACAGCACGAGATGGGGAAGGGTCTCGGCCAGAGCCGGAAAGCGCTCATGTAGATGGGGGGTCAAATGCGATCGAACGCCTACGAGGCCGCTAGCCGGCTGAGGAGGTGTTCAGCTTCACCGCGGCGCGAATGAGCGCCTTCAACGCCTTCTCATCGATCTCGTCGCCCTCATGGAAATCGATGGCACGCCTGGTGTTGCCGTCGAGGCTGGAGTTGAAGAGGCCCGAGGGGTCGTCCAACGAGGCGCCCTTGGCGAAGGTCATCTTCACGGCATTCTTGTACGTCTCACCGGTGCAGATCATCCCGGCGTGGTACCAGACCGGAACCCCTCTCCATTTCCACTCCTCGACCACCTCGGGGTCGGCCTGCTTGACGAGACTTCGGATCCGAGCGAGCGTCCCGCCCCGCCAATCACCCAGCTCCTCGATTCTCGCGTCTATCAGCTGGGAGGGGGAATCTCCCCCTTTTCCCTCCTTCGAGCTGCTCTTCCTCTTCTTCATGATCGGTCGCTTTCTTCAGGGTTGTTTTGTCAGGCGCCCAAACTTTGCCTGAGGCGGCGCCGGCACGTCAGAATGGCGTCCGTGACCGGAAGCGAAGGATCGGGGGCGGTTTCGCCGACGGCTCACTACACCGGGGAGACCTGGGTCCGGAGCGGCCTCTCCCATCCGCAGCTTGCGACGTGGCAGGGGCGGATGCTTCACCGCGGGCTCGCTCTGCCCCTCGCGGCAAGCAGGACGCTCGGCGGGCCGACGCTGGACGGGCTGCTCCTCGCTCGTCACCGAATCATCGACTCGATCCTCGACGATCTGGTTCGCGGCGGCGTCAGCCAGGTGGTTGAGGTCGCCTGCGGGATGTCCCCCAGGGGCTGGCGGTTCAGCGAGCAGTTCGGCGAGCGGCTCACCTATGTCGAGGCGGACCTGCCGGGGATGGCACAGCGAAAGCGCGACGCGCTGGCCCGGATGGGGTCGCTGACGGACCGCCATCGTGTGGCCGGCTTGGATGTCCTCCAAGAGGGTGGGCCGTGCAGCCTCGAGGCTCTTGTCGAGACCCTGGATCCGGCCGAGGGGCTGGCGATCGTCACCGAGGGGCTGCTGAGCTACCTCGACGACGACACCGTAAACGCGCTGTGGACCCGGCTCGCCACGGCACTCGGGCGGTTCGCCAGGGGCGTCTACCTGTCGGACCTGCGCTTTGCGAGGCCGGACCGGGGGCTCCCGGAGCGGACTTTCGACGTGATCCTCGGCGCCTTCGTGCGCGGGAAGGTCCACGCCTATCGCGGCGACGAAGCCACGGCCGGGGCGACGTTGCGCCGTGTCGGCTTCGAGGAAGCCCGGCTACACCGGGGAGACAGGCATCCGGCGGCCGCGGACGCTCGCAGCGATCCGGGCGCGAGCGTGATCTGCATCGTCGAGGCCGGCTGCGGCTAATCGCCCGGGCTGGCTACTGCTTTTCGGTGTCCCTGCCGGGGCCGCCGAGGAGCTTGTCGCTCCCGCCGCCGCCCTTCAGGGTGTCGCGGCCGGGCCCGCCGAGCAGCTTGTCCGCCCCAGAACCGCCGCGGAGAACGTCGTCTCCACGCCCGCCGTCGATCTTGTCGCTGTCGGCGCCGCCACTCAGCCTGTCGTTGAGATTGCCGCCGGTGATCGAGTCGAAGCCGAGCCCACCGTCGAAGACGTTGACATGACCCGGCGCCCCGACGAATTTGTCGTCGGAGAATTCGGTCGGATCGCTCACCGTGGAGATGGCGTGGATCTCGATCGGCCCCTGGCCGCCGCCGAGATCATCGGGCAGCTGCGAGAAGTCGAAGAGGGTGGACACGGACGAAGAAGCCTCGATTCGCCTCAAGTCGCGGCAGTAGGCAGGACCGTCGTCGACGAAAACGCCGCTGACGGTGATCTCACCGTCGCTCGCGCAGCGAGGGACGATTTTTCCCTCACCGCCATTGACCGTGAGCACGCCGTTGGTGAAGGTGCCAAAGGCATCCGCCCTTGCCGGCATGAGCACCGCGATCACCAGCGCGAGCGTCGCGCCGATCAGCACCCAGCAGGATGATCCGCCGAACCGGAACCGAAGCGCTGCAATCGCTGCCACAAACCGGGAGTTTAGATCGTCTCGGGAAACCCCTGACCCGGGACGTCGAATCCGCGTGTCCCCGTTCGTCTCAAGGGTAGAGGGGGCTCAGAGAGAGCCCCGTGACCGAAGGAGAATCGAGATGGGAAAGCTGATCGCGACCACGCAGGCCACCGTCGACGGCGTCATCGACCCGGTCGGCGAGTGGGTGCAGGCGGACGGAGACCACGGCGACTACTCGTTCGAGCGCCAGGCGAGATCCAGCGGGCTGGTGCTGGGCCGCAAGACCTACGAGGGGCTGGCAGCATATTGGCCGAACCAGTCGGGCAAATGGGCGGACATGGTCAACTCGATGCCGAAGTACGTCGGGTCCAACGCCCTGTCCGGCGATCTCGAGTGGAACGCGACCCTGCTCGAGGGGGACCTCGAGGACTCGATCCCGAAGCTGAAGGACGAGGTCGACGGCGACCTCTTCATGCACGGGAGCGGCGAGTTCGCCTACGCCCTCGCCGAGAAGGGCCTGGTCGACGAGTACGAGGTCTACCTGAACCCGCTCGTCTGGGGCGAGGGAAACCTCCACGTGCTCGGCGACAGGGGAACCGTCCGGATGCAGCTCGACGACGTGAAGCGCTTCGACTCCGGAGTGGTCCTCCTCACCTACCTGCCGGCGTCTTGAGGCTTACGTCCGCTCTCGGAGGCGTGCCGTCCATTGCGCATGGCGTCGCCGAAGCTCATCTTCATCGAGGTCGGCGCGGCCCAGCGGCAGGTAGTTCGGGGCCCAGGACCCGACGGCGTCATCGGACCGCGCGACGGCCCAGCAGTCCCAAAGGCGCATCTCACCGACTGACTGGCCGGTCCCTGCTTCATAGGCCGCAAGAAAGTCGTCGGCAATTTGCTCGTCGAACAGGAGGACGAGATCGAGTCGGCACCAGCCCAAGTCGAAGCCACGTGGACCGCGTGACCCGTCCGACCAGTCGACGATGCCCGTTAGCCTTCCGTCCCGCCAGACGACGTTGCCCGACCAGTAATCGCAGTGGGTGAGCACCTCCGGCGACGCAACGACCTGTGACCAACGAGACCGAACTTCCGCCGCCAGCGGGCCACCCAATATCTCCTGAGAGCCTCCGCTGCGGTCGAACACGCTCGACAATTCCGCCAGCCGCTCGGTCGGCACCATGTGCACCGCAGCAAGCGCGCGACCTAACTCGCGCGCCCACTCCCTGGGGTCAGTCGGAGTGATGTCCGGCTGACCGTCAAGCCAGCTGATCAAAGAGGTCGGGTACTTCGACCATCGGCCGTTCAGGTCGCCGCCGAGCAGCACCGGGGCCAAACCGCCGAGTCCGCCGAGGGCCCGTAGTACACGCTGTTCACGCAAGGGGGCAGGGTCGTCCACCGGAAACTGGCGGACGACAACGCTGATCGCGGGATTCTCGGTATCAACTCTCCAGGTGTCCGCGTGCTGGCCACCTTCGAGGCGCGCGGCACCCAGGACCACTGCTGACGAACCCGCCAGGCGCCGGACTTCCTCCAACGCTCCAGGTGAAGGCAGGGTCTCGGATCGGGTCATCGCCGAGACTCTAAGCTGACGGCGGAATACCATGGCTCTATGAGCAGCCGGCGAGTCCCCGGTGGCGTGGTGCACAAGCTGCCCGCAGACCTGCGAAAGGCGCTGATCGCCAACGCCACCGCCCTCGATTCCTGGAAGGACATCACCCCCTTGGCCCGCAACGAGTTCATCTGCTGGGTCGAGGATGCCAAGCAGGAGAAAACCCGCAAGCGCCGCATTCGCCGGACCCAGGAGGAGCTGGAAGAAGGCCAGCGTCGGCCCTGCTGCTGGCCGGGGTGTAAGCACCGCGAGCGCACCGGCAGGTAGCGCCCGGCGCATTAGGGTCGATCACCTATCCCGACAGGAGGGCGAGACGGGTAGTGGTGGTGCGTCACTCCTTGGCGCCGCGGCCGACCGACCTGCCGTGCCACGCCCCGGCTGTTGTCGCAGCGCGGGGCCCTTGTTCGCTATTTCGCGGCGAACGTAGGTGGATCGCAGGCTCGCTCAAGGTCTGGAATCGACCTCTCGCAGACCTCGCTGCCCGAGGCGTTGCCCAAGGCCGTTTTGAACCCTGTTGGGGCAGGATTCGAGACCTACTGTCTGACCGCGGAGCGCCGCCGGGAAGGAACCTGGCACCGCGCTTGACGCATCAGATCGGCGACCCAGCCAGGGGTGCCATAGAGTTGCGCCGTGCCGTTCACGCTCAGGAACCTGAAGGAGGATCTGGAGGATGTCGGGTCCAACTTCGACGGCTCGCCGGACCTGGAGTTCCGCTTGGCGACCGGGGCGCTCGAGCTTGAGAAATCAGGCCTGGGCTACCAGCGCGTCCCGCCCGGCTATCGCTTTCCGTACGGCCACACGCACAAGAAGCAGGAGGAGGTGTACGTGGTCCTGCGCGGGAGCGGGCGGATGAAGCTCGACGACGAGATCGTCGAGCTCACGGAATGGGACGCGGTGCGCGTCCCGCCCGGTACGTGGCGAGGCTACGAGGCCGGGCCGAAGGGCCTCGAGATCCTCGTCATCGGCGCGCCCAATCTCGGCGCGGCTCCGCGCGAAGACGTCGATGGCCAGCGCGACTGGTGGGCAGACTAGCGCCAGGTAGGTGAACCTCTCTCGAAGCTCACCTTGCCCCACCGCCTTTTGTGATTTCGAGCCTGTGCGAGATCGGACTACGTGGAGATCGGCTGGAATCTGTGGGGCATGTTGCCCCAGCAGGGCGACCCGCAACCTCGTTGATCCGCGAGTCATAATGGCGAACATGAAGAAGGTTGTTGTCTGCTCTCCTCTGCGCCGCCGAGCCAACCGAGCAACGGAGATGCAGACCTTGCTCCATCACATCCGCCCCCATGGAGGTAACGCCGCCGAGCTAGTGAAGCGGATGCGGCCTCGCAACTGCGACGCTGATTTCGCGGATTAGGGAAGAGCTATACCGACGAGGCTGCCACGACCGAGACATCGTCCTGAGGGCATCATCATCGGACTGGCCGAGCAGCTCAGCTGAAACTCCATGGTGCGGCCGGGCGGCTACGTGGGGCCCAGTTTCAAGTGGTTTTCCGTGAGATCGAGATCGGATGGGATCTGTGGGGCATGTTGCCCATTTGTTGCCAGCCGGCCGCGCTCGAACCCTAAGGCGGCCGGCGTGTGCTGCGGCTGGTTAACCCTCTTCTAGCCGCACCGGCGGTAGTGCAAGTACACGGTCGCGCCGAACGTGCGGGTCTCGACCAACTCGAGGTCGATGTGCACATCCGGCGGGAAGTACGGCGTGCCGCCACCCACCACGATCGGGATGACGAACAGCTCGAACTCGTCGATCAGCCCGCGCCGTATGCATTCCGCCGCAAGGCCGGCGCCGCCGACCGCGATCCTCCGGTCCCCGAGTGCGGCGATCTCCTCCTCGAGGGTTCCGGTAGCCAGGCGGTTGCTGCCCTCGACGCTCGTCAGCGTGGTCGAGAACACGATCTTCTCGAGCGGGCGCCAGATCTCGGCGAACTCCGCCATCACGGGGTCGGAGAACTCCTCGGTGTCCCACACGAGCATCGTCTCGTAGAGGCGCCGACCGAGCAGTTGGGCGTCGATCGCGGCGGCCCGTTCGTTGTGGAACCGGTGCAGCTCCTGGCTGGGCACCGCCCAGTCGAAGCTTCCGTCGGGTCCGGCGATGTAGCCGTCGGCCGACAGGCTCATGGAGTAGGAGATCACGAAGACGCAGTAAACCGCGTCGAGCTGACGGCCTTCTCGGCGACCCCGCCGCAGTTGACCGTGGGCGGGCAGTTCTGCGCCAGCTTAGTACCCACTTAGTACCCAGCCAGGGATTGCCACGAGCGCCTAGATGAGTAGTTCCACGAATCACCCGCGGCGAAGGCGGCAGCAGGGGTAGCGAGCAACGCGGTCGAAGTCGGCGGTGCTCAATACCAGCGCCGACCCAAGGAGGGCCACGATGCTCGCCGACCTCGACCCGTTGCTCACTGCGGTGTTCTGCACCGCCGACGATCTCCTGCCCGAAGGCAAGAAGAACGCGCGAAGGAGATTGACCGACTCGGAGGTCGTCACCCTCTGCGTGGCGCAGTCGATCATGGGGATCTGCTCTGACGAGCGCTTCTCGAAGGTCGCCGCCAAGCGCCTTCGTCATCTCTTCCCGGGCCTGACCAAGCGCTCGGGCTTCCACCGTCGCCGCGACCGGCTTGCCGAGACGATCGAGGGACTGATCGCGACCTTCGCCTCTCGCAGCCCCGGCTACTACGACGACCCTCGGTGACAAGGGCTACGCTGGCGCCGACTTCCAGGCCGACGCCGCCGAGCTCGGGGCGACCATCGTCCGGCCGCGCCGCAAGGACGAGCCGCAGGGCGGACCCCACCTGGCGCCATTGCGCCAGCGGATCGAGTCGATCTACTGGACCGCCAAGGACATCCTCGCCCTTGAGCGCCACGGTGCACGCACCCTGCGCGGTCTGCGGGTCCGCATCGCCAGCCGCTTCCTGGCCCTTGCCGCGGCGGTCTCTCTGAACCACGAACTGGGGCGCGCCAGCCGGGCGCTGGTCGACTACGTGGCCTGAGTCGTGGAACTACTCATCTAGACACGAAAAGGCCCCATTTCCGAGGCCTTCGTCCTATAGCGGGGGACCGATTCGGCCCGGATAGCGCTCGCATCGTGCCGATCGAGTGGGTCGCAGATTTCGCTCCACCAGCGGGAAAGCGGCGAGCGAAGTAGATCTGCTCCGGAGCGACCTTCGGGCGGCTCTCCGAAAATCGGCTTGATTCCGGCGCGCTGACGGAGCTACGGTCGCCGACGCCACGACATAAATGGCCCCGGCGGTGCGGAAACACCCCGGGGCCTGGCACCGAAGACAAAGGCTTCGATGCGCGAACGATTCTCCCAGGGCACTTTGCGCTCAGGGGATCAATGGCCTCCCGAGGAACGTCTCTTCGGTGCCCTGCCGAAAGGAGGGCACGCATGCCCCGCACCACCCTGAAGATCACCAACGGCCAGCGCGACGCACTCTACGAGCAGGTCCGCAACCACGTCGCCTCCTTCGGCGACCTCTGGATCGCGCTGGAGACGAATCGCGACTACGCCGCCGCCGAGCGGCTGGCGGTCGAGTTCAGCGAAGACTTCCACCTGCTGGAAGACCTCGGCTGGAACCCCGAAGACGGCCGCCTCATGGTCGAGCTGACGATGGAGGCGCACGACCTGATGGAAGTCGTCAGGCGCCTGCGCGACGAAGCGCAAGGCGGCCTGATGGTGGTGGCGACGAGCGAAAGGCAGCGGCCGGATTCGATCACACCCTCGAGAACTTCGAGGCAGCCCGCGCCGCCTGCGAGGACATCCTTGGGGTGCTGACGGAGACCCACGGAGACGAGATCCGTGTCAGCCGCACATAAACGCCTTCGTCGGGGCGAGCTGGATGGCCTCGTTGTGTCCTACCTCTACAAGCACGAGAAGGACGGGCCGCTGACGCCGACCACCGTCGCCAAGGGCATCGACCGCTCAGCCGGCGCCGTCTCGAACTGCCTCGCCCGCCTTGCGAAGGCCAAAAAGGTCCGCCTGGCGAAAAAAGCTCCTCGCGCCTACGTTCGCCGAGAGGCAAGGGCGCGGTGAGGGCGGGTCGACCGGGGAGGGGCGCAGGCCACCTTCGGCCCCTCCTCGGTTCGGCCCCTGAACACCTCACACTACGCCCAAAAAGTAAGACGCGATGCACTACTTGGGGGGTGCTCCTCGAACTCTGTGCCCCCGAGCATCGAGCACAAAGCAACCTGCAATCTCAGCCTTATCTTCATAGAAAGCCTGCCCCAGCTCGTCCTGCATCCAGACCATCCTGACGATCTCGCCGTCCTCGAGCTTGACGGGAATAGATGGGGTCACCGCTCCGTCATCGACAGGCCATGATCGGCCATCTTCCGTGAGCAGTAAACCCATCGCTACGACCGTGTTCTGCCGTCGACTGGCGTTGCTTGCCACCACTTCGATGTATCGCTCCTGGCCATACCTACCGGCCGCCCACTTTCGTGCAAATACTCTCAAGGCTGGCCGCTCTCGGACGATCGAGATCCCAAGGTTGACGAGTCCCACGAGCGCGGCAACCAGTCCCGTGCCCGCCGCCACCAGTGCTGCAGTCTGCGTCGTGTTCACGGCAAGCACCATCACCTAAGCGAACCACGGCAAGAATTGCACGCGCCTGTACACACCACACGCTCACGACTCATGCGGCTAAGCGGTGACGACACAGAGGGGGCGGACCTCAACCAATTCCTGGTTTGCGGGGATGGGTATGTCTAGCTCAGCTCGGAAGGGACGGCCGTCTTGACCGCAAATCAGCGATACCTGACGACGCGCCAAATGAGACCGCCTGCCTTTGGCAGTCACAGTCCGTAGCAGGAGCTCGATAGTGAAGTCGTGCTGCGCCCCGCAATGGGGACAGACGGCCACCCGCAATTTACGGCGACTCGTTGACACGAGGCTATGTTCGTCAGGCTCCGGTCGGAACCTGCCGACTAAATCAACTGCGCCTCGGCGATGGGGAAGCTCCGCGGATCCAAAGGCGCAGGTCGATCCGGCTGCCCCCACTCTGCATTCGCCGTCGTATGCGCCTCCTCCAGATTTTTAAGCCAGCGCTCCCGAAGCTCATGCGACTCTTTCATTTTCACCGCGAGCTGATCTTGCGTTCGGAGGTCCGGAAGGGGAGGAATCGGAAGGGCCAAGAGATGCTCTGCATTCTCTAGGCGAGTCCTATTGCTGGTCCCGGTCACAAGACCCATCAGCAACTCCCGAGCGACAGGGGTACGCAGAAGAAGCTGCAGATACTCCGGGACGGCGGTGCTCTCAGTTCGGATTCGATAGCGAAACATCTCCTTGCTCATTACGAGCCCATCAAGATCGGCCGGCACTATGCCTACGGCGCCGTGCACAGCATCGATCCCCGAGACGACGATGTCTCCGCCCCTTACTACCCACAGCGCCTGCGGCGTGTACTTGGTCTCCTCAAGACCGCGCCGCGCAACTGCGGCAGTATTTCGGTTGATGGTGGCAAAGTCGTACTCGCTCGTACGCGAAGGAGGTGGAGACTCTCGCGGTGCTGCCTCCAAATGGTCTCCCAGAAGCTCCAGTCCACCGTGTCTTTCTTGAAGTTCTTCCACACGCTGATGAAAGCGAGCGTCGTAGAAGTCAAGCCGGGCATCCGAGCCACCGCCATCATCGAGTCTGGCGAAAAAGGCACTTGAGAATCCGGGCAGGTTTTGGACATCTTGCATACATGCCTGAGCATCGAGGTGGGCGCCTTGGTAAGACTCCTTAACCATCGTTTCGAATTGCCGGTAATACAAGGCAATCTGAGGGAGGTCATCACCAACCCATTCCCCTCGCGGACCGTATCCCACCCTGTCGGCGTGAGCAAAGAAGACCGGCTCTCGCTGCGCTATTAGCGTCTTTTCCTTACGAATCAAATAGATGACGGAAGTCTTAGCATCGGTGTGCGCCAGGAATTTGAACGCATCCCGCGCAAGACTCACCACTGCCTTGACGTAAAAGTGTTGGCGAATGAACGCCCGAATATGGGCATAGTCAGCCGTGTTCAGAATCGCCTCGTCAACGATGACCGCAGCACGGCCGCCTCGCCACTCAATCCCTAAGTCGGCGTCGCGCACAGGCTTCAAGTAGCGGGCGATCGCACCGAGAAAGAGTGCGCCGCCCTTCATCGATTGACCAGTCGCTTCACGCGTGACGTTGCCCGCCTTGAGTGCTGCTCGAATCTCTGCCAGTGCCTCTCGCTGGCGACCCTGGGTCTTCAGGGCACCTTCGTATTTTCGAGATGGTCTTTCTGACGGATCCATCGCCTCGAACTCGCGAATTCGCTCCACCGTCTTCGCCAACCGACCTTCAACCTTTAAGAGCTCGTCCTCCTCGAGGTTACGCATCGGAACAATTCGCAAGTCGTCGAAGAACTGCTCGCGAGAAGGGTCTTCGTCCGGTGCAGCGAGGTTCGCCCAGTCATCGGCAGCTACGCGGTAGCTCGTATCGCCGAGGGGAGGATTCATCAACACAACATCAAGCGCTTCCTTAATGCCGGTTGGATGGGATCTGAAGACGTCTCTATCCGCTAGAACAAGGCCGTTTGCGGTGATGATTCCGGATTTACCATCGCCGTGAATAAACATATTCATCTTTGCGATAGTCGCCACCCACCTATCGATATCGCTGCCCAGCAACCGCGTCGCGCGAATGGCGTCCTCGGCATCGGCCCTAGTCCCGGGAACTTGGTCCGCGTTTGCAAGCATCAGCCGCATCGCCGCGATAAGAAACCGAG
Organism: uncultured Thermoleophilia bacterium; assembly: GCA_963720455.1. Classification (GTDB taxonomy): domain Bacteria; phylum Actinomycetota; class Thermoleophilia; order Solirubrobacterales; family 70-9; genus VAYN01. The sequence goes on from OY970392.1 coordinate 1,710,750, forward strand.
CGGTTCCCACCGCTAGGTCACCAACCGTGTCAGTGGGCCGAAGATCGACGATGTCCGCACAGAAGTCCACGACCTGCTGGGGCGTGAAAAACTGCCCAACTCGCGTGTCCTTTTGACTCCGCCGCGCAAGCGTCTCAAAGACTGCGCCTAGAACGTCAACCTGACCGGCTGCGAAATCATATTGATCAAAGACATCAAGCACGCGCAGCACTATGTTGTCCGTGATTTTGAGGTGGAGCTTGTCCTTCTCGCCACTTGAGTTACGAAGAAGCCCAGCTTCCCTGAGGGCTTCGTCTTCGGCCACCTCGTGCAGGAGGGCCTCGCACATACGACTTCGGTAACGGGACTTAATGGTCGCGGGTTGATCCTCAGACCACTTGGTAAAGCCGGCGACCGTGAACCGATTCACATAGCCGGTATTGCGCTGCCTGCGCTCCTCATAGAGGCGAAGGAAGGCCAGATAGACGAGGGTCTCATTTGCCTGATCACCCGTTATGCCGTAATCGCGCAATGCGTCCTCTATCTTTTTCAGCTGGTCCTTGAGAGTCCGCTCCCTCTCCGCGTCCAACTCTCGCGCCTCGTTCTCTAGGGAGAGCGCGAGCTGGTGATCCTCGGGAAAGAGCGTCTCCTGCACGAGCTGACGCGCACGAGCATCATCCACCGCCTTCTCCCAGCGATCGAACAGATCACCGAATCTCTCCGAGGGATAGAGCGACGGATCGCTCTCGATCAACTTCATCAAGGCCATCTCCATGCCGGCAAAATCAAGCCCTAATGCTCGTCCCTTTTGGTCTTCGCGCGCTCGACTGCGGTTGTAGAGATCCCGAAGATTCGTCGACATCCGGGGAGAGGTCGCCGGCGAGACATAGAGCAAGCAGTAGTCGTCAAAGCCGCCGGCATCGATAGCTCGGTTGAGGTGGTCGGTAATAGCGGGAAACTCGCCGTCGGCGGCGCTACCTTTGCGCCGAGTCACCTCGACGAGGATCAGCCGGCGATGATTCGCAGCCCGGATCTCGATGTCCGGCTTCCCCCCTGGTGCGTGGATGCCGCCATTATCAGCCCCGTGATGAATGACCTCACATCCTCGAGGCTCGAGAGCGGCTTTTAGATCAGCGTGGAGCTGCTGCTCCAGCTCAAGGGATGCATCTAGGTCGTCGTATTTGCTTGCCATGTGCCTTATAACGGCGATTCGCGGTAGTCGGAGATAATCCTCCAGAACGAAGGAACATTGCGGCTCTCCGCCGCAAGAATAGTCGCCGCCCTAGACAGCCCGGAAGCAACCTCAGATGGCCAGACAGATCGCGCTGCGAACTCGTTGCCGCAGATAATGAGTCGGCATGAGTCTGGCGTCGCCCTTCGCATTGCTTCTGGGTTCCAAAGAGCGCTGAGATCATCGCGGAATCGGACTTCGTTCAGCTGCTGAGCGTTGACCCAGCTGATCCGTCGAGCGGACCGCCGCCCTACGACCGTGCAGCCAGGCATGTAGGCCCGAGAGAGCTTCAGGCGAAGGTCACGGCCACAGGCGCTTCAGACCTTTCTCGTAAACGCCGTAGATGTATGGGCCCTGCTTACGGGCCTGGCGGAGGATTCGGTGGCGATTCGAGACGAATCTCTCAGTCTGCTCCTCACCCCGCATATTGCGGTTGGTCAGACAGAAGACGCGAACGGCCGCTTCAGTTAGAGCATCACGCTCGGCGGGCCGACGGCGGATCGCGTCATCCTTGGTGAGGACGATCCAATCGTTCTCACCGGCGTCTCGCAGCCAAACCTCATCGGCGAGAAGCTGGCCGGGCTTCTCGCCGTAGACCTCAGCCATCGAGCGAGCGGAGAGACCGGCCGTGCGCAGGCCCTCGACGATGCTCTTGCCGAGACTGCGATCGACGAAGAACTCGGCGGGCTTTTCCTTGGGATGAGACATCGCCGCGAGCTATATGGCGCGGCGTCTCTGCCTCACGACTCAGGCGGCCGTTCGGGTTGCGAGCCGGATCACGTCCTCGACCTCATCGGGAGGGACGCTGAAGTCCGTCGCGATTTCCGACACCGAATCGCCGGCCTGGAACCGGTCAACGAGATCCTCCACGCGAGCGCCGCCGTGGACGACAAGCGGAAGGCCGAAAGCAACCTTGGGATCGACGACCACCTTGGCGTTGCCGTAAGTCGGCAGTCGCACCGAGTCTGCCCAGCCGTCGCCCCCGTAGCGAATGCGTTTCAGGTAGGCCTTCACCACCTTCGAGAACTGCCACTGCTGAGTGCGAACGACCACGAGATCTCTCACCTCGGGCGCGTCGTGCTTGTTCGCGTAATCGAAGAGCACCTCGGCTCCATCGGTGTAAAGACGTTCCGAGGCGAGTGCATGCTCCACGCCGATCTCCTTTTCAAGCACCTCGACGGCCGGGCGGATTCGCTGGAGCGGCACCCCCGCCTGTCTGAAGCTCGACAGGACGAACGCCTCGGCGAAGCCGATGAAGGGAACGGTCGCCTCGCGGCCGTGGGCGGGGAAGCAGGTGATCAGCGGATGCTTGGCGTCGGGCGGCCGAGCCCAGCGCTGGATGTTCGACTTCGGCACGTCGAGGTAGCCGGCCGTCTCGCGCAGCGTGAAGATGGCACGGGCGATCCGGGGATCGTCGGTCCCCAGGTGGGCCTTCTGTTTCGCGTGGTTCTTGATCTCGAAGCCTTCCTCAGAAGCCGGATTCTGCGCCTGTGGTTGATCGTAGCGGCGGTCACGGTCGCGCTCGTTCGGGGACGAAGGCCGGAATCGACTTACATCCCCGCGCATCCCTGCGCATAGCGCTTGACTTCCTTGGAGCGTCGAGCTACTCGTCGGTGGGTGCACTTCTTTCACGTATCGATAACGGAGGTTCGGCGGTGAGTCGGCTCGACTCGGGCTGTCCCGATCTCGGTCCCGACTTTGCCAGTCGCTCAGACCCCGACTGGCAAATGGCCCTTGCGACGATCCCGCATGGTGTCGCGGGATCGCGGCCCCTCCCCCGCGCCCGACTCTCTACCCACTCGGTTCGCAGTCAACTGACGGTGGGTCGATCTCGATCTCGTTCCAATCGCACTTGGCACAACCGCAATCGCCTCGGCGCTGGCGACTCAGCGGCTTCTCTCCTCCGCGCTGGAGGCAGCGCCTCCGCGCCGTTCCGGCGTGCATGGCCCGCCATCATCGGAGGCGAGGGCATTGTGGGGGCGGCGCGGCGCTCGCCGACAACGGCCATCTCCGACCGACTGGAGGTCATTTGACCCAGGGTCGACCATCACGCGCTGCCGCTCGCCGCCCCCGCTCTCGTTCCTCGGCGCGGACCCCGGCGCTCTCCGATCTCGATCTCCGCATCCTCGACCTCCTCGCCTCGCACCGGGTGCTTACCCAGACCCAGCTCGCCTCGATCAACTCCGAGACGCCCGCGAGGACGCTTCGCTACCGCTGCACCCGGCTTGCCCGAGAGGGCCTCGCCGGCCGTAGCCGCCCATACCGTGAACGGGGATCTTCCCCGCACCACTTCTGGCCGACCCGCAAGGGAGAGGCCATCGTCACCGGAGGGCCGCCACCGCGAGGAGGCGAGCGGCGTGAGCCAAACCCGCTCTTTCTTGCCCATGCCGCTGGCCTCAGTGAGATCTACGTGGCGCTGAAGACCGCGCTGCCGGATGAGGTGAAGTTGGCTCGCTTCGAGCGCGAGGCCGATGCCCGCGAGCCATTCTCCTCTCGGGCCGGTCAGGGGAACCGGGCAATTGCTCCTGATGCCTTCATCGAGATCGCCGACGACGGAGGGAGCCTGCTCGCCTTCATCGAGCTGGACATGGGATCGATGTCTCATCGCCGCCTAAAGACCAAGGCGGCGGGCTACGCGGAGTACGTCAAGGCCGAAGCCTGGCGCGAGCGCCACCGCTTCTGCCCGGCACTTCTCTTTGTCACCACCACCGAGAAGCGCGCTCGCTCCTTCCTCGCAGCGATGGCGAAGGAGGCAGGAAGAGACTCGCTGCTCCTGACCTGCGCCTGCGACCTCGTGCGCAGGCTGTCTCACTTCGCCTCAGAGGATCGCTGGCTGCTCAGCGTCGACGAGGACAGGCAGGCGGTTGACCTGCTGAGCGCCCTGCGCGAGGCCCGCCGCCCCTTCGACGAAGAGCAGGAGCGCGTGAGGGCGGAGCGCCACCGCGAAGACGCCGAGTGCGAGCGCCTGCGCTCCGACCCCGAGGCGCTGCGCTCACACCTACGGTCCCGATCGCACCGTGACTGGGGAAGCGAGCGGCTCGGTCGCTCGGCGGCAGCGGCCCTGATGTTCACTCTGGAACAGGACGACGCGCTGGACGGGGTCGAGCGCAAGGCACTGTCGGCGCTCGGCGCGATGTTCGCCGACCCGCTCCGGGTCCAACTCGACGATCGGAAGCTGACGGCAGATGAGCGCCACACGTTCGACGCGCTGGTTCGTCACCACCTGGCAAGGCAGCTCGATCGGGTCAGAGACCTCGCCGAGCGCTTCGGTGATGGGCCGGCGCTGCGCAAGGCACGCCAGCACCTCCAAGGTGGAGCGCTTCACGACCGTGACGACCTGAGCTGGCGGCTTGCCGAAGAAGCCATGCGCGACGGCAGTGCCCGCGCCGAGCAGAAGCGCCTGCGGGAGGACTACCTCGGCTGGCGCGAGCAGAGGGCGCGGCAGCTCGCCAAGGCTCAAGGGATCGTGAACCGGCTCCGTAACGGGCCGGAGACCTTCCTCGATGAGGTCGACCGACGAGCCTTGCGCCTCTGCGGCAGCTGTGACGAGATCGCCTACCCCGATCCCGAGTGGGCGCGCTACGAGCGCGGCGCTCGCTACGACGTCGCCGGGCGCTGCCACTTCTGCGGCGCGAGGACGCTAGCGGAGATCGAGGCAGGAGCATCGGCAACTTGAGATCCGGCCCTCGTGGAGCTAGACGTGTCAGGGGCGGCCAGACGCAGCGTCGGCCAGGTCACGGCCGCCGCATCGCCACCCCGATCAGCGACCTGCAGACGACGATGTCGATCGAAGAGACGAAACCCGGATCAGCGCTGGACGACCAGCTTCGTCGCGAGCAAACCAAGGCAATCTTCGACCTGCTCATGGCCCACCGCCGACGAACGGAGTCGGGGTAGGTCAGACATATGAGCGATCAGATCCCCCATATGCCTGACGTAGACCGAGCGCTTGCGTGGGTCGAGTCAGAAAGAAGCACCTGATGCGCAACTTCGCCTGGTACGGACGGCTGTCGACCAAGGACAAGCAGGACCTGACGCTCTCCTTTCCCTCGCAGCGGGAGGCTTGCGCTACGAAAGCGGCCGAGCTGGGCGGGCGGATCGTCTGCGAGTTCACCGACCAGGAGGCGGGGCGGCGCGACGACCGGGCAGGTTGGAGCGAGTTGGTGCGCGAGGCGAAGGAGCCTGACGCGCGGCGCTTCGATGCGGTGATCGTCTACGCGACCTCGCGGCTCTCGCGCGACCTATTTCATGCCCTCGCCTACGAGCGGGAGATGGCTCGGGCTGGCGTCGAGATCTTCTACGCGCTCACGGCCGGCGATCAGACCAGTCCCGAGGGGCGGCTGATCCGTCACATGTTCCAGGCGCTCGACCAGTTCGAGGTCGAGAAGCTCGGCCGCGAGGTGCGACGGGGGCAGACTGAGAACACGCGGCAGGGCTATCGCAACGGAGGCCGTGCGCCCTATGGCTACCGACTCAAGCACGAGCCGCATCCCGACCCGGCCAGGGCACGAGCCGGAGACAAGAAGTCCCGCCTCGTGGTCGATCCCGAGCAGGGCCCGGTGATCGCTGAAATGTTCGAGCGCTTCCTCTCGGGCTGGGGCTATAAGGAGATCGCCAACCACCTCAACCGACCCGGTGGACCGCCGCCTCCCACCCACGTCGACTCCATGCGCAACACCGCCGGCAAGTGGTCGAAGAACACGCTGCGTTCGATCCTCCAGAACCACGTCTACACCGGCCGGCTCTTCTGGAACCGGCTCGACTTCCGCGCCGTCAAGCAGGGCGAGGGGCCACTGGTGCGCCGCAAACCGGAGGAGTGGGTCGAGGCCGACCGCCGTCACGAGGCGCTCGTCTCCGACGAGGTCTTCAAACGGGTGCAGGCCGAGATGGGCAGGCGCAGCCGCACGGGCGGCTCGCGCCGAACCCGCCAGCAGAAGCGCTTCTACCAGCTGCGTGGAATCGTCCATTGCTCCACCGGGCACAACCCGCTGCGCATGCATGGCAAGACGCGCAAGGACAACACCTACTACGCCTGCTGCTACCGGATCGGCTACGGCGACAAGGCTGCCGAAGCGCTCGGCCACGGCAAATGGCAGTACGTCCGTGAGGAGCCGCTGGTCAAGGTCATCGACGCCTTCTTCACCACCCGCGTCTTCGGGCCGAAGCGCCTCGATCACTTCCGCGCCCAGAGCGCCGAGCTGGCTAAGGAGCTGCACAGCGACGACGGCAAAGCCCGCAAGCGGCTCGTGCGCCAGGTCGGTGAGATCGAGCAGCGGATCGAGCGCCAGCTCGCCGCGATCGAGGCCGGCGTCGATCCCGTGGTCGTCGGCGAGCGCATCCGGGCGCTGAAGGAGAAGCGCAGCGAGGCGGAGGCGGCGCTCGCGGGCCTGGCCGCCGAGGAGCGCCAAGACGGCGTTACCGACATCGATGCCGCCTGCGAGGTTCTCGACGGCATTCCCGATCTCAGCGAGGCGCTGACCAACGCCGACCCGAAACTGCGTCGCGCCGTCTTCGACGCCTTCCGGCTTTCGGTCGAGATCGACCGCAACGCCGGCCAACTACGAGTGAAGGCGCTCGTATCGAGCGCCTTCACTGGTGTCCGCGACCTGAAGTCCTTGGTCGCTAATGAGGGAGTAGCGGGGGCAGGATTCGAACCTGCGACCTTCGGGTTATGAGCCCGACGAGCTACCTGGCTGCTCCACCCCGCGGCGGTTCCCTGATCGTAGCAACGGGCGGGTAACGGGGGGTGGCGTGGGAGCGTTTGCGCAAGGGGCTTCCCCGCTTTGCCGCTCTCTAGAGTGCCGGGGCCATGTCCGAGGAGTCCATAAGGGTCGCGGTCATCGACGTCGGCACCAACTCGGCGCGGCTGCTGGTCGCCGACGTCGCCGGGGGGAAGGTGTCGCCGGTCGAGCGGCGCAGCACGGTGACGCGGCTGGGCCGGGGGGTCGACCTCTCCGGCCGGCTCTCGGCCGAGGCGATCGAGGACGCCTGTGCGGCAATCGGCGAGTACGTCGCCCTCTATGCAGGAGCTGGGCGCGGAGACGGTCGACGCGATCGCGACCAGCGCGGTCCGCGACGCCGAGAACGGCAGCGCCTTCGTCGCCGAGCTGCGGGAGCGGTTCGCGCTCTCGGCCCGGGTCCTCGACGGCGAGGAGGAGGCGCGGCTCACCTACCTCGGCGCCACGTCGGAGCAGGTGCCCGCCGAGCAAACGCTGGTGATCGACATCGGCGGCGGCTCGACCGAGCTGATCGTCGGCACGGGTGCGGAGATCTCCTTTCACGCCTCGATGCAGGCCGGGGTCGTCCGCCACACGGAGCGCCACATCTCCTCCGACCCGCCCACCGCGGTCGAGCTCGAATCCCTCGCCGCCGACGTGCGCGGCCTGATCGAGACGGCGGTCGCTGCAGGCGTCGAGGCGACGGCGGCAATCGCCGTCGCCGGCACCCCGACCTCCCTGGCCGCGGTCGAGATGGAGCTCGAGCCCTACGACCCGGCCCGGGTCCACGGCCACGTCCTCTCGCTGCCGGCGATCCAACGGATGCTCTCGCGGCTCGCCTCGGCCCCGCTGGCGCAGCGGGTCGAGATCCCGGGCATGCACCCCGACCGGGCGCCGACGATCGTCGCCGGCGTCGTCATCCTGGTCGAGGCGATGCGCGCCTTCGGACTCGAGCGGATCGAGGTCTCCGAGCACGACATCCTCTACGGCACCGCGATCGCCGTCGCCTCCTCGCAGCACGCCTGAGCCCCGTTTTCTTCACTCGAAGGCTTTCGAGGTACCGACTGGACAGGCGGGTACCGAATGAGGGGACAGTTGGGTTAGGGATTCGGCCTAACCCAAAAAAGTTGGTAGAGCAACCCTACCCGATTATTAGTACCGGGGTTACGGCTATCTAGACGTAGTGGATAGTCGCGCGCATAATCGGCCCATCGGGGAAATAGCTGTGGATCGTCCGCATCTACGACCCCGTCACAGGGCTTAGGCGATTGCCGCATCATGGCGCCTCCCGCCGTCTGGGCCCATCGAATACACATTGGTCCCTGAAGACGTACCCCTGCCCGTCCTGAGGGACCAGCCTGAATCGGCCGCCAGAGATGGCGGCCGATTCTTGTCTGCCGGAGCCCGCCGACTGTACAGTTTGGCTAGCCAGCCAGAGACGGCGCGCTAGGCGAGATTCGACTTGCGCGGATACACGACCTCGGGGTCGGTAAGGACGTTGACGAGCGTCGGCCGGCCCGATTCGAACGCCTTCTCGAGCGCCGGGCGGAGCTGCTCCGGCTCGCGGATGAGGACGCCGTCGCAGCCGAGTGATTCGACCAGCTGGTCGTAGCGGGTCTCCGGCCGCAGCTCGGCGGCGACCGAGTAGCCGTAGAGGAACTTCATCGGGTGGTGCTCGAGCGCCCAGATGCCGTTGTTGCCCATCACCCCGACGACGCCGAGGCCGTGGCGCGCCATCGTGTCGAACTCCATCCCCGCGAAGCCGAAGGCACCGTCGCCGAGCAGCAGGCAGACCTGCCGGTCGGGGTGGGAGACCTTGGCCCCGATCGCCTGGCCCGGCCCGGCGCCGAGGCAGCCGAACGGCCCCGGGTCCATCCAGCAACCGGGCTCATAGGTGTCGATGAAGCGACCGGCGTAGGAGACGAAATCGCCGCCGTCGCCGACCACGATCGCATCGCGGTCGAGGACCGCGCCCAGCTCGCGATACACGCGCACCGGGTGCAGCGGCGAGCGCGAGTCGTTCAGCTCCTCCTGCTCCGCCGCCCGCTTCTCTGCCTCCACGGCCCGCAGCTGCTCCAACCAGCGCCCGCTGCGCGGCTCCCCGGCGGCGGCCTCACGCAGCGCCGCCAGGCTCGCCCGCACGTCGCCGACCAGGTCAACCGCGGGCGCGCGGTTGGCGCTGAGCGCGTTCGGCACCACGTCGAGCCGCACGATCTTCGTCTCCTCGCCGAAGCTGGCGCCGAAACCGAGCCGGAAGTCCATCGGCACGCCGACGACCAGCGCCACGTCCGCCCCCTTCAGCGCCGTGCCGCGGGCACGGCTGAAGGCGAGCTCGTGATCGGCGGGAAGGCAACCGCGGCCGAGTCCGTTGAGGAAGACCGGGATGCCGAGTGCCTCGGCGAGCGCCCGCAGCTCCCCCTCTCCATGACCCCAGTAGAGACCGGTGCCGGCCATGATCGCCGGCCGCTCGGCCGCTGCCAGCAGCGCCGCCGCCTCCTCGATGCCGGGCGCAGGCACCGCGGCCGGCGGCTCCGGCGCCGCCGGGATCTCCGCCTCGGCCTCGGTGAAGACCACGTCCAGCGGATAGTCGACGAAGGTCGGCCCGCTCGGCGCCGCCGGCGCCAGGTCCAGCGCCGCGGCGGTCATCGCCGCGATCCGCTCCGGCTCCTTCACCGTCTGCGCCGACTTGACCAGGGGCGAGACGAAGGGAAGGTGGTCGATCTCCTGCAGCGAGCCGGAGCCCCAGCGCAGCTCCGGCGCCCGTCCCCCCAGCACGCAGATCGGCGAGCCGTTGGCCTGGGCGCCGGCGATCGCGCTGAGCCCGTTGGTCACCCCGGGGCCGGCGGTGAGCGCTGCCACGCCCAGGCCTCGCGTCGCCTTCGCGACCCCCTCGGCGGCGAAGGCGGCGGTCTGCTCGTGGCGCACGTCGACGAGCCCGATCCCCTCCGCTTTGCAGCCGTCGTAGATCGAGAACAGGTGGCCGCCGGAGAGCGTGAAGAGGTGCTCGACCCCCCGCGACTTCAGCGCCTTCGCGACGATTCGCCCCCCGTGCTCCATCTCGCGAGCCTATAAGGAGTGCCCGGGGCGGGACTCGAACCCGCAAGCCCCCTAAGGGGCAGCGCCTTTTAAGGGCGCCGCTTTTGCCAGTTTCGCCACCCGGGCCCGTCGATGGTATCCCGCTTGCGAACGGGTAAAAGAGCAATAAATGTTCGCCGGCCGCAACTCCACCGCTGTTACGGTGTCCTTGTCTTTAGAAACGCGCCTTCCCTGGAGGAGAGCTTGGAGGCATCAGCCCTAACGCACGCCAGTCGCCGCGGACTCCTCGCCCGCCGCTCGCCCCTGCTCAAGCTGCAGGGAGACGCGAAGCTGATCGCGATGGCGCGGAACGGGAATCCCGGCGCCTTCGAGACGATCGTCGACCGCTACCAGGGTCGCCTGCTCGGCTTCTGCCGCCAGATGCTCGGCTCGACCGAGGACGCCGAGGACGTCCTGCAGGAGGTCTTCGTCAACGCCTACAAAGCGATGCTCGCCGACGAGCGCGAGATCAACCTGCGGCCGTGGCTCTACCGGATCGCCCGCAACCGCTGCCTCAACCACCTGCGCAAACCGACCGCCGACGCACAGGAATCGATGGACATGGTGCCGGAGGTCGACGCCGCCTCCACCGCCGAGAAGGTCCACAACCGCGAGGAGTTCAGGCAGCTGCTCGCCGACGTCAAGAAGCTTCCCGAGACCCAGCGCTCGGCCCTGCTGCTGCGCGAGATGGACGCCCTCTCCTACGAGGAGATCGCGGCGGCGATGGACACCACGGTGCCTTCGGTCAAGTCGTTGCTGGTGCGGGCGCGGATCTCGCTCGCCGAGGCCAGCCAGGCGCGGCTGCTGACCTGCGGCGAGGTCCGCGTCGAGCTGGGCGAAGCGGCCGAGGGCCTGCGCAAGGTCTCCGGCCCGGTGCGCCGCCACGTTCGCGAGTGTGAGGAATGCGCCGACTTCCGCTCCCAGGTCCGCTCCAACGAGAAGGTCCTGGCGGCCCTCTTCCCGGTCGGCGGTCTGCTCGCCCTGAAGGGCTTCATCGCTTCCAAGCTCGGACTTGGTGGGGGCAGCGCCGGAACCGCCGGCGCTGGCGCGGCAGGCGCCGGCGCAGCCGGCGCTGGAGCTGCGGGTGCCGGCGCTGGGGCCGTGGGCGCCGCGCTCGGCGGTAGCAGCGCCGCCGGTGGAATCGGCGCGATCGGCGGCGCGATCGGGACCAAGGCGGTCGCCGGCGTCGTCACCGCCGCAGTGCTCACCGCCGGCGCCGTCGAGGTCAAGGAGCAGACCGGCGGTCCGGTCGATCCTGAGCCGAAGGTCTCCCGGGCTTCACACGGCCCCGCAATCGCCGCGGCGCAGCCGAGCGAACCGAAGGCGCTCGTCGTAACCGCACCCGAGGTCCCCGCTCCCGGAGCCGCCCCGGCGTCCGAGCCCGCCTCCGCCGAGCCCGAAGCCTCTCCGCCCGCCATCGAGGAGGAAGCGAGCGGCCAGTCGGCCGGCGAGGAAACGATCAGCGCCGGCGACCCCGCGGTCGAAGCGGTGACCGGCGCGACTCCGCAAAGCGGCTCCGCAGCCGGCGCCCACAGCGGCAGCGGCACGGTCGTAGTCACCGTCGGTGGATCGCCGCCCAGCAGCCCGCCGGCCGAATCGCCGCCGCCCTCATCGAGCCCGCCGCCGAGCGAACCGGCGCCGGCTCCCGCGCCCGAACCGCCGCCGCCGAGCCCGGACTCCGGCGAAGGCGAAGCGCCCCCCTCGTCGCCCTAATCAGCGGACGCGCCCCTGGGCGCTGCCCTGCTCCTAGCCCAGTCCGATCACTTTCAGCCGCCGCATCAGGCAGGTGCCGGCGAACTGGCGGGTTTCCTCGAGCGAGTAGCCGAACAACTCGAAATCGTCCTCTTCGGCCCAGGGCGGCGAGAGCACGCCGTCGGCAACCGGCAGCGACTCCTCCAGGGTGCGCTGGATCGCCCGCTTGTAACGCTCGTCCTCACGCGCCTTCTCACGCAGGAAGACCGAGCCGAAGGCGACGTGACGGTGCTCGTCGCGGGCGACGTTGTTGAAGCCCTCGACGAAGGTCGGCAGCGTCCCTTCGCGTTCGTTGAAGTCCATGATGAAGTGCTGCCCGGTCAGGGCCAGCATCCCCTCGATCACCATGTGGTAGAGCGTCACCGCCTCGACCAAGGCCTCGGTGTCCTCCGGTTCGGCGGAGAGCCGGTCGGTGCGCTGCTTCAGCATCTCGTCGAAGAGGCGGCCGAAATTGTCGTTGAGGTGCGCCGAGGTCTCTTCGAGCATCTCGCTCAGCCCGTCGGACTCGAGCACGCCGACCTCGCGGTAGAAGCGCTCGAAGAAGCGGACGTGGCGCGCCTCGTCGGCGATCTGCGTGCAGAGGAAGATTTTCTGGTCCTCGGTCGGGGCCGCGCGCATGATCGGGCCCAGCTCCTCGGCCACTTTCTGCTCACCGATGAAGAAGGAGGAGAGTCCGTACATGCGCTGGAAGCGCTCCTCGGCGCTGATCCGCTCGTGCCAGTCCTCGCGGTCGCGGCTGAAGTCGAGCTCCTGCGTCTGCCATTGCTGCCGCTCCCAGAGCAGGTACAGCTCCTCGTAGGTGAGCAGCTTGACGTCGGCCGTGCTGTCGGCCGCCTTCATCAGCGCGGGGTCGGCGGTCTCCTGGAAATCGGCTCGCTCGGTCCTGGACTGGGTCCCGGTCGCCTCTTTGGCCTCCATCTTCAGCTCTCCTCCGGTCGGCTGCAGCGGGTCGGGCGAGGTTAGCAGCGACCTGGCCAGCCAGCCAGTCCTTCGCGCTCCGCCCCGTTCAATCGATGCCGTCGAACAGTTGGGCGGGTGTCACCTCGAGCCCCGCCGCCAACTTGAGGATCGTCTCCAGCGACGGCTTGCGCTTGCCGGACTCGATGCGGGCGACCGCCGTCTGGTGCATACCCGCAGCCCAGCCGAGTTCCTCCTGCGTCATGCCGCGCCGCTCCCTCAGCCGTCCGACGTTGGCGGCGAACTTCGCGGGCGAGCTCGGAGAGTTGGGCATCGGCGCACTTTCGTCGCGGCTCGCCTGCCGCTACCTGCCAGATTGTCATAAAGTAATGGGGTGTTTAAGAGGGGCGATGAGCGGCAGGAACGCCGGATTACTCAATCGCGGGCACATGCCCGAGCAGAGCCGACACGGCGCACCATCCTCGAGCTGCTCCACGCGGAGCCGATGGGGGGTGCCGAGCTGCAAGCGAAACTCAGCGGCCACCCCTCGATCCCCCTCGTCGACTACCACCTGACCGTCCTCGTCGACGCCGGCGAGGTCGTCGTCGAGGACGGCCTCTACCGGCTGTCCTGAACCGCCCTGTGTGGGTCAGGCGGAGTGCGTCTGCCCCGGCTCGAGGATCACGACCTTGGAGGAGGTCTGGGCCTCGACGTCGGCCTTGAACGCCCCGGCGTCGGTCTCGATCGGCGGGAAGGTGTCGTAGTGCATCGGGATCACGGTCTTTGCTCCGACGAACTCGGCCGCCACCACCGCGTCGTGACGATCCATCGTGTAATGCCCGCCGATCGGCAGCAGGGCGATGTCGACGGGGTTGCGCTCGGCGATCAGCCTCATGTCGCCGAAGAGGCAGGTGTCGCCGGCGTGGTAGACGGTCTGGCCGCCGATGTTGATCAGCAGCCCGGCGGCGGTCCCGATCACGGTCCCGTGCTCGGCGCTGAACGGCGCCTCTTCGGAGCCCGGGATCGTGCTGGTGTGCCAGGCCGGCACCAGCTTCACCCAGCCCCACTCGAACTCGACCGTGCCGCCGAGGTTGGGGTCGCTCAGCGCCTCCACGCCCTGACCCTTGAGCCATTCGGCGAGCTCGACGATCGCGACGCAATGGGCGCCGGTGCGCTTGGCGACCGGCACCGCGTCCGCCATGTGGTCGGCATGGCCGTGGGAGAGCACGACGTGGGTCGGCTCGACCTCCTCGGCCGTATGGACGGCGGCCGGGTTGTTCGGCTTCAGGAACGGGTCGACCAGGACCGTGGTCCCGCCCTCGCTCAGCTCGAAGCAGGACTGGCCGTGAAACTTGATCTCCATCTCAGCGCTCTCCCTTCGGGTCGTCGGCCCCGTCGCCGGGGCCGCTCATCTCTTCCTTCAGTGCCCAGCCGACGGCGACGCCGACCATCATCCCCATCCGCGCCTCCTCGGCGAGCAGGGCGCGGACGGCGGCGATCCGCTCGTCCGGGTCGGGAGCGGTGGCGGCCTTCAGCGCCTCCGCCTCGTGCGGCTCGCCGAACCAGCCGCCCTCGGCCAGGGCACTGGCCAGCACCTTCTGCAGCTGCGGCGCCGCCCGGGCGACCACGCGCTCGGCCTCGGAGAACCGCTCCGGGTCGAGCAGCCGCTCGATCGCCGCCTCGAACTCCCTCTCGTCGGGCACCGGAGCAGCCTAGATGAGAGCGGCCGTCGCGGTTACTCGGTGGGGCGCAGGACCGCCGCAGCCATCCCGGCCAGGGCGCCGACGGCACCGCCGACCAAGCCGCCGAAGAAGTCGGCGCTCGGCACGACCAGCGGCAGCGCGAGCAGGACCGCCGCAGCGACTGCGACCCCGATCACGTCGTACTCCTCGTCGATCGCGCCCCGCGCCTCGGCCCGGCGCAGGGTGAACCAGGCGGCGACGGCACCCAGTGCCATCCCGTTGCCGCCGGCGATGATTTCCACCGTGCCGCGGGCGTCGGCGACGGCGGTCGCGGCGACCATGCCCAGGGCGCCGCAGGCGACCAGCAGCAGCGCGGTCGGGACCGTGCCGAGCCGCCGCTCGAGCCCCGTCCCGAAGATCGCCAGCCCGAGCGCGACCACGAACAGGTAGCCGACTTCGGCGTAGGCGAAGGGGGCGGTGAGATGGCGCCACCAGTCGTCCTCGAAGGGGACGACCAGACCGCCGTAGGTGGAGAGTGCGTTGTCGCTCGCCGTGTGCAGAAGCAGGAGGACGGCCGAGCCGAGGATGAAGGTCAGCGTCGCGTAGGGACGGAACGGGCGCGGCGCCCCCGGCTCAGGCCGGCGGCGCAGCCGCGGGCGCCGGCGGCGCGAGGGCTTCGCCTCCAGCGCGTCGCCGCGTCGCTCCAGCTTCGGCGCCCGCTTGCGCAGGCGGGTGCCGCAGTAGGGGCACTCGGTTACGTACGGACTGACCTCGGAACCGCAGTTCTTGCAGATGACGCTGAGCTCAGTCTCGCTCATGGTCCACCGAGAATAGCCCCCTCGTACGGGGCCTCGCTGACGTTCCCGGTGGCATACTGCGGGGACACCCGTCTTCGAGGAGGAATTTACGTGGAGCTGAAGAGTCTGACCGAGCAGAAATCGCTGCTCGCGACCCTGCCGCCAGGCAAACGCGCCCGCCTGCACCGACTGCTGTTCGAGTTCGGTCCCGGCAACGGGACCCTGATGCTGCTGCCGATCGACCAGGGGATCGAGCACGGCCCGCGCGACTTCTTCCCCAACCCCGCCTCCAAGGATCCCGACTACCAGTTCCGGCTCGCCGCCGAGGCGGGTTACTCGGCCCTCGCCTGCCAGATCGGGATGGCGGAGAAGTACTACCCCGACTACGCCGGCCGGGTGCCGCTGATCCTCAAGGTCAACGGCAAGACCGACATCCCCTCCTCGGCCAAGGCCTTTTCCAGCTGCAACGCCAGCGTCGAGGACGCGGTGCGGCTCGGCGCCGACGCGATCGGCTACACGCTCTACGTCGGCTCGCCGCGCCAGGACGAGGACCTCGCCCAGCTGCGCCAGGTGCGCCAGGACTGCGACCGCTACGGGATGCCGCTGGTGGTCTGGTCCTACCCGCGCGGCGAAGCGGTCGAAGCCAAGGGCGGGCCGAACTCGTTCTACGCGATCGACTACGCGGCGCGGCTGGCGATGGAGATGGGCGCCGACGTGGTCAAGCTCAACATGCCGAAGGTCGACCCCGGGAAGGACAAGGACGCCCAGGCCCCCTACGACGAGATGGAAGTCGACCAGGCCGAGGCGATCCGCCAGTGCGTCGAGTCGGCCGGGCGGGCGCTCGTGGTCCTCTCCGGCGGCTCCAAGACCGACGACGAGACGGTGCTGCTGCACACCCGCGAGGTGATGGAGGCCGGCGGCTCCGGCGTCATCTTCGGCCGCAACGTCTGGCAGCGCGAGTGGAACGAGGCGCTGGGCATCATCGATCAGATCAAGGAGACGTTGTTGGCTAACGTCAGGCGCACGCCGTAGGCGCCTGCAAATCGGCGCATCTCGGGGTCCTCAGTCGTTCGGATCGGGTCACGCACGGGAGTGCGCTCCCCTCACCTCACTCCCTGCGTCCCCCGACCTGCTTGATTTTCGGCGCCTTGCCCGGGGAGAGTTTTCGTTGATCTGGGCTTGACTCGTCGTGAGTCAGCGATCGATGGGCAGCGCCATCTTGCTGATCATGGTCGCAGTGGTGCTGTTGCGGCCGTGGGAGGGCAGCCCGACGGACGACGGGCCTGATAGCGCGATGTCATGGGTGATCCGCGCGGTGGACGGCGACACGTTCGAGGCTCGGATCGGGGATGAGGTCGAGGACGTGCGGCTGATCGGAGTGGATACGCCGGAGACGGTCAAGCCCGAAGCGCCCGTCGAATGCTTCGGCCCGGAGGCCTCGAGCTTCACCCACCGGATCCTGGAGGGGCAATCGGTGCGGCTCGTCTTCGGGGTCGAGCGCCGCGATGTCTACGGCCGCCTGCTCGCCTACGCGTACATCGGCCACAGATTTCTCAACGCCGAACTCGTGCGGAGGGGCCTGGCGCGGACGCTCGCGATCGCGCCGAACATCCGCCACAGCGTGCTCTTCGCGCGGCTCGAGCTGCGGGCGGCGCGGGCGGGCCGCGGGCTCTGGGGAGCCTGTCCGCCCTGAAACATCCCGTGCGGCTTTGCTACGGTGCCCGGCGGCCCTCGGGCCTCCCCCTATGAGAATGCGACAGAGCATCTCCCAGTTCGAGACCGCCTTCGAGCAGGAGACTTCACTGGAGCGCCGGCGCCGCGAGCAGCTGCGCAGGCGCGCCGCCAACCGCTCCCGGGCGCGGAAAATCACCCGCACCGAGCAGCACAGCAAGGTCCGCTTCAGCGTGCTCGCGGTCTGCCTGACCGTAACCGTGATCGTGGTCGTCGTCGCCATGTTCGAGGCGCTCGCCTTCTTGATGGCCTAGGTCGACTTAGCGCTCCGCGAACGAACCTCTCCGTTGAATAGACTCGCGCGCCGATGGCCCGACGCTCACTAAAGCCACAGCTGAACCAGATCCGCGCCTGGGTGCACCAGGGGCGGACCGACGCCTGGATCGCGCACCAGCTGGAGATCAGCGCCACCGAGCTGCGCGAGTTCCGCAAGCAGTACGACCTCTCACCCGACGACGAGAACGCCGGCTCCAGCGAAATCGACCTCCGCGACGAGATCGAAGCGGAGATCGAGGCGGCGGCCGATGAGGACGATGAGATCGAGGCGGAGGAGGACGAGGACGAGGAGGACGAGGAGGACGGCGAGGACTCCGAGCGCGGCCCCGCCGGCGCTTCCCGCCCCAAACGCCGTCGCCGTCGCGGCCGTCGCGGCGGACGTGGCCGCCGCAAAGAGCTGGAGGCGACCTTCGACCATGGCGAAGAGGAGGGCTACGGCCTCTGGCTCGACGCCTCGATCAAGGACAACCCGGTCTACACCGAGCACTGGGCCGGCAAGCGCGAGGTGACGGTGAGGATCGAGGCCGACCAGATCGTCATCCGCCGCGCCGGCTCGCCGGCGCCCGAGCCGGGCGACGCGGACCCCGAGTCCGACCAGTAGTCACTGGTCGGCTGACCCAGCAGGGCAAGGACGCAGGGAGCGTGGCGTGCTCTGCACGCGAGCGACCGAGGACGCCGCCATGCGCCGGTCAGACGGCCAGTGACCGGCCGCCGGCGAAATCGGTGGCCCCACGTAGATAGAGCCAGAAGGCAGCGTCCGCGAGCGACTGGGCGTCGCCCTCCGCCGCCGGCGCGACGTCGATCGCAACCTGCAGGCACCAGTCGGTCCCGCTCCCGTAGAGCTCGGCCAGCTCCGCCGCCGTGAAGGTCGGCCCGATCCGCCGCCGCAGCTCTTCGCGGATCGTCTCGACGACCCGGTCGGCGAGCCGCCGCGCGCGGAGATCCTCGATGGCCTGGAGCCGGCGCCAGCCCTCCTCCCACTGGAAGAGCGCGTTCTTCTAGTGGATACCCCACCGGCCGAGATTACTCCGCCAGCCGATGGGCCTATAAGTCGACTCTGGGTGGACTTATAGGCCCATCACCGTCAGATGTCGGGGATTTCGCGGAGTGGGGCGTTGACGGGGCCGCAGGCGGAAGGGTCGAGTTCGCCGCGGACCTTCCAGACGGTGACCGGGCCACTGCGCTGCAGCGGAACGACGGCGCGCTCGCCGCGCAGCCAGCGGGCCTCCGGCGAGGAGATCGGGTCGTCGGGGTGGATGAAGTTGAGCAGTGGCGCCGTGACCAGGTAGTCAAGGCTGGCGGCGTTGACCGCAGCGCGGAAGGCACGGCAGGTCGGGATCGCGTTGAAGGCTCCGTGCGGGCCCCTTTCCCCGAGGTAGACGACGCGGTTGGAGAGATCGGTGCCGTAGAAGCCGTAGTGCGCGAAGGCGGCGCTGGTGCCGGCGAGGCCGATGCGGGCGTCCTCGATGCCGCGTGCCCAGCGGTAGGCGGAGTCGAGGTTCATCCCCGGGATGCTTTCGCCGGCGACCTCGTTGCGGAAGCGCTCGTCCAGGTAGTGACGCTGGACCGGGTAGCCGATCGCCACGACGGCCAGAGCCAAAGCGAGGAAGCCGCCGGTGACGATGGCACGGCTGGCGCCGCGGCCGCGCGCAAGCAGCAGGGCCGCGGGGACGAGCACGGCCAGGACCACCGCCAGGAGGGCAAAGGTGCGGCCGGGGTCGCGCACGACCGCGTCGGCGCGGTCGCTGACCAGGAGGATGGCTACCAGCGCCGCCAGCAACCACCACTGGCGCCGGCCGCGGTCGAAGAAGCGCGGCAGCGGCACCAGGACCAGACCGGCGAGCAGAGCGCCGTAGAGGTAGCGGATGTTGATCCTGAAAGCCTCGGGAGCACCGTCGGCGCCGGCGGCGCTGAGCGGCGTGAAGAGGTAGGCGAGGAAGCCGAAGAGCGCGACCGCACCGGTCGCGCGGACGATCCGGTCGCGCCCCCAGAGCAGCGCAGCCAACGCCGCCACGATCGCGCCCGCCACGACCAGCGGCCAGAGTGCGCCGAAGCCGTCGTGCAGGCCGGGGGCGAAGTACTCGCGCCAGACGCCCGTGTCGGTTGCGTAATGGGCGATGCTGAAGTCCGGCCGGCCTATCTGCAGGCGCTCGGGGTGTGGCAATGAGATCGGCCCCAGCTTCTCCACCGCCGGCAGCGGGTTGCCGGCGACGAGGAGGTTACGCAGGTACCAGAACCCGCCCCCCAGCAGCGCCGGCACGAACCACCACCCCGCCGCCGCCCAGCGCCTGCCGGCGGGAGCCAGCACCAGCACCGCCACGCTCAACCCCCCCGCCATCGCCAACGCCGTCACCTTCGTCCCCACCGCCAACCCCACCGCAAGCCCCGCCACCGCCAGCGCCCACCCCACCGGCAACTCCGGCCGATGGGCCGATATGTCGCCTATGTGTGGACTTTTCGGCCCATCGGCGGGCTGTTCGTCCCCTGCGGCGGCGTCTTGGCGGTGCAGGTTCCAGGCGGTGATGAGGATGGCAATGCCGGCGAGCAGCAGCCCGGCGGCCATGAGGTCGTTCTTGGCAGCCCCAGGCTCCCGCACGACAAGCACATGGGCCTCCAACAGAACGGCGACCGCCACGACGCTCAGCGACCCGCGCCCATACGGCCTGCCGATGCACCAAGCAGCCAAGAACGTCACCGCCAGCCACCCGTAATTGATGAACAGCGACGGCGTATCCCGCCCGGTCAGGGACATCCCCACCGCGTGCAGCACCTCGGAGTTCTGCGGGTAGAACCAGTTCGTGAACACCGTGTCCACGTAATGCATCCCGGTCAGCGAGTGGCTCTGCACCATCTCGGCCGCGAACGGCAGGTGGTACCAGAGCGAATCGAAGTTGAACACGCCCCGATCCAACGCGTGCTTCGTCGTCAGCGCCCAGTGCCCGACGACCACCGCGATCACGCCCACCATCACCAGCAGAGACCAGACGCTCTCTCCGGCGGGTGGCGCCGTAGGGGGGTCCACCCCCGAGGAAGCTTTAGCTACCGCAGGGGGTGGGGGGTCCCCTGCGGCGACAGGACCCGCCGGCCAGAGCGCGCTCGTCCCTGCAACCAAGACGCTGGCACCAACGACGGTCCCCGCATAAAACAGCCCGAACGTCCCCAGCACCTCCGAGATCCAGATCAGCAGCGCAACCGCCACGATCCCCTCGACCAGCCGCGCCGGCGCCCCCTCCCACCCGGGCAGCAACCTTCCCCGCAGCCGGTACGCACCGAAACCCAGGGCAGCCACGACGATCGCCACCTGCACGACCCCCAGCAGGTAGGAGCCGAGGCTAAGCATGACCGCAGCCTAGGCCGTGGATCAGCCGCCGAGGCCGCGGACGACGATCGGCGTCTCCCCTTCGGCGACCATCCCCTGCCCCCGGGCCATGCGGTCGATCACGACCTCCTCGTCGGAGGACTGGATCCGGTTGTGCAGCCGGGTGTTCTCGTGCTGAAGCTCGTGCTGCTGGGCTTTGGCGGCGGTCGTCGCCGTGTAGGTCTTGACGAAATCGATCGCCGGGTTCAGGTACGAGTAGAGGACCGCGGCAAGGACGACGGTCAGCGCGATGCGGCCAATGCGATCCCAGTTGACGCGGCTGGCGCCGCGGCGGGCAGCGGGTTTGCGGCGAGCGGCGGGACGGCGGCGCGGCTTCGTCGCCGTGCGACCGGCCTGAGCGCGTGCTGCCATGCCCGCTCCTTTGCGGCCGGGCCCCGCATTCCTTCATTTAGGAACGGCGCTGGACGAATGCATTCAGTCCAGGGAACTCTGCCGCGCCGCCGAGCTCCTCCTCGATCCGCAGCAGGCGGTTGTACTTGGCGACCCGGTCCGAGCGCGACGGCGCGCCGGTCTTGATCTGGCCGGCGCCGGTGGCGACGGCGAGGTCGGCGATCGTCGTGTCCTCGGTCTCGCCCGAGCGGTGGGAGATCACCGCGGTATAGCCGGCCTCGCGGGCGATGCGGATCGCCTCCAGGGTCTCGGTCAGGGTTCCGATCTGGTTGACCTTGACCAGGATCGAGTTGCCGACGCCGAGCTCGATGCCGCGGCGCAGCCGCTCCGGGTTGGTGACGAAGAGGTCGTCGCCGACCAGCTGCACGCGATCGCCTAGCTCGCCGGTCAAAAGCTTCCAGCCCTCCCAGTCCTCCTCGTCCATGCCGTCCTCGATCGAGACGATCGGATAGCGCGAGCATGCATCCACCCAGTAGGCGACCATCTCCTGCGGCGAGAGGCTGCGCCCCTCGTGCTCGAGCACGTAGGCGCCGCCCTCGAAGATCTCGCTGGTCGCGGGATCGAGGGCGATGAAGACATCGGAGCCGGGGTCATAGCCGGCCGCCTGGACTCCGGCCAGGACCGCCTGCAGGGCCGCTTCGTTGGATTCGAGGTTCGGCGCGAAGCCACCCTCGTCGCCCCCCGCCGTCGAGAGGCCCTGCGCGGAGAGCGACTTCTTCAGGGCGTGGAAGACCTCAGTGCCGATTCGCAGGCACTCCGAGAAGCTCGAAGCACCGGCCGGGACGACCATGAACTCCTGGAAGTCGACCGAGTTGTCGGCGTGGGCACCGCCGTTGAGCACGTTCATCATCGGCACCGGCAGCATTCGCGGCTCGCCGCCCCCGTAGAGCTCGGCCAGGTAGCGGTAGAGGGGCTGTTCGGAATCGACCGCGGCGGCCTTCGCGGCGGCCAGCGAGACGCCGAGCAGGGCGTTGGCGCCGAGCCGGCCCTTGTTCGGGGTCCCGTCCAGCTCGATCATCGTCTCGTCGAGCGCGCCCTGCTCGGCGGCGCGGGCGCCGGTCAGCGCCGCCGCGATCTCGCCGTTGACGTTGGCGACGGCGCGCGAGACGCCCTTGCCGGCCCAGGCGTCGCCGCCGTCGCGCAGCTCGACCGCCTCGAACTCGCCGGTCGAGGCGCCAGAGGGAACCGCCGCCAGGCCGCGGGCGCCGGACTCGAGCACGACCTCGACCTCGACGGTCGGGTTGCCGCGCGAGTCGAGGATCTGCCGCGCGTGGATGGAGGAGATGACGCTCACGGAGGCGCGCAGTCTATTCACCGTCGGCGGTCGGATCCGCCCCGCCCCGCGGGGCTATTCGCGCGATCGGGGGAGCGCCTGCAGCGGCGCCCCCGGGAAGGCCGAGGCCTTCTTCTTCGCTCACTTCTTTGAGGCCCTCGGGCCGCGGCCGCTGCGGCAGCCGTTCGCCCCGCGGGTTGAGCTGGGTGACGCTGCCCGGGATGGCCGGCGCGAGCTGCTGGACCGGGGCCGGGCAGTCTGCCGGCAGCCCACCTTTGGGGTCAGCTTCGTAGCAGGCTTCCGGAGCGCCGGTGGGGTGACCGGAGCCGACGTAGTTGGCGCATTTTTTTTCGATCAGGTAATCCTCGGCGCAGAAGGTCCGCGATTCCCACTTGCTCTGGTATTCGGCGACGAATTCGGTGAGGAATTCCTGCGCGAGCTGCTGATCCAGCTGGCTTTTGATCTGAGCCTTCGACTTCGTTCAGCGTCTGCACTTTCGCCGGGTACGAGTTTCGCGACTTCGATGACGAAGAAGTTGCCTTCGACCGGGATCGGGCCGACGATCACCCCGGCGGCGTTGTCGAAGACGGCGGCCGTGAGCTCAGGCTGGCTCTGCAAGCAGTTCTTCGGTCAGCCCCGCCTGGAGCCCGCCTTTGTCTTTCGTGTCGGGTCTTCGGAGAATTTCGCCGCGACTTTTTTCCAGCTCGGCAGGCGAGTCGTCTTTTTCCAGCTGCGCCTTGGCTTCTTCGACTTTCGCCTTGTCTTCGTTGACGATGACGCGGACGTCGCGCGACTCCGGGGTCGTGAACTGGGTGTCCTTGGTCGGTCTCGTAGTAGTCTGCGATTTCCGCGCTGGAGGCTGACGGCGCTTCGTTCGTGATCTGTTCCTGGATCTGCGTGCTCAGCAGCTGCAGCTTCACCCGATCGAGGACGTCCTGCTTGGTGAAGCGCGAGGTTTTGAGGAATTTCTGGTATTCGGCTTCGGTTTTGAAGTTCTGTTTTTTGATCTGAGCCAGTTCGGTCGCGATCTGTTTCGGCGTGACCGCGATGCCGAGTTCTTCCGCCTCGCCCTGGATCCAGATCGTGTCGAGCAGTTCGCCCAGCGCCGCTTCCTTCAGTTCTTCGTATTTTTTCGTCGCCCGGTTTCGGCGCTTTTTTCAGGCTCGCCCTGGGCCGCCTGCTGGATCAGCGCGCGTTTGAACTCGGCTTCGCTGATCGTGCCGATGTCGTCGGGGACGTTCTCGACGATCGCGACGTCGCCGGAGGGGACGCTCGGGTGCGCCGATCCCCTGGGCGATCGCGAAGCCGACGAAGAGGACGACGAAGAGCGCGCCGAAGACGACCAGCGCAAGGCGCTGCGACCGGCCGCGGCCTCTCCTGCTCTGCCCCGGTTTCGCTCCCACGAAGCGGGCAGCATAGTCAAATTGGCTAACGCGCGGGCTGAAGCGCGCGGCGCTCAGGCAGCGGCGGCCTCGCCCGCGCGCCGCGCCTCGCGCAGGCCCGCGGCCAGCGCCAGCACCGCCGCCAGGCGCTCCTCGGGGTCGCCGGCGACCCGCAGCGGCGGCCGTCTGCTCGCGCCATTCGTAGAGCGCCCCCTCGACCTGCTCGGCCAGCACGCCCGCCCCCTCGGAGTCGAGCTCGACCCCGGTGACGCTGAGCCGGCCGCCGCGGAACTCGACGCTGCGGGCGCCCGCCAGGCCCAGCTCGATCCGCGCCTGCTGCAGCTTCAGCAGGTTCTCCGCCTGCGGCGGCAGCGGCCCGAAGCGGTCGCCGAGCTCGTCGCGGATCGCCCGCAGCTGGCCCGGCTCGCGGGCGGCGACGATGCGGCGGTGGATGTCGATCTTGGCCGCCTCGAAGGGGACGAAGGTCGCCGGCAGGTAGGCGTCGACGGGGACGTCGAGGCGGACCGGCTCCGGCGCCTCCTCGCGCCCTCGCTCGACCTCGCCCGCCGGCCTCGGCCACCGCCTCGTCGATCATCTGGCAGTAGAGCTCGAAGCCGACCGCGGCGACGTGACCGGACTGCTCGTCGCCGAGCAGGTTGCCGGCGCCGCGGATGTCGAGGTCGCGCATCGCGATCCGGAAGCCGGAGCCGAGCTCGGTGTGGTCGGCGAGGGTCGAGAGCCGCGCCGCCGCCTCCTCGGTCAGCGCCTCGGCCGAGGGGTAGAGCAGGTAGGCGAAGGCGCGCTCGCGAGAGCGGCCGACCCGGCCGCGGATCTGGTAGGCCTGGGAGAGGCCGAGCTGGTCGGCGCGCTCGACGATCAGCGTGTTCGCGGTCGGGATGTCGAGGCCGGACTCGATGATCGTCGTCGTCACCAGGCAGTCGGCCTCGCCGCGGAGGAAGGCGAGCATCGTCTCCTCCAGCGCGTGCTCGTCCATCTGCCCGTGGGCTTCGGCGAAGCGGGCACTCGGGACCAGGGCGCGCAGCCGCTCGGTCACCTCGGGCAGGGAGTCGATCCGGTTGTGGAGGACGAAGGCCTGGCCCTCGCGCTCGACCTCGCGCCGGATCGCCTTGCGCACCAGCTCCTC
Organism: uncultured Thermoleophilia bacterium; assembly: GCA_963720455.1. Classification (GTDB taxonomy): domain Bacteria; phylum Actinomycetota; class Thermoleophilia; order Solirubrobacterales; family 70-9; genus VAYN01. Next base: position 1,735,455 of record OY970392.1, read on the forward strand.
GTCGTAGGGGCCGACGTAGGTGCGGACCGGGCGGCGGCCCTCGGGCGGGGTCTCGATCACCGAGATGTCGCGCAGACCGGCCAGGCTCATCTGCAGGGTGCGCGGGATCGGCGTCGCCGAGAGCGCCAGCACGTCGACCTTCAGCTTCAGCTGGCGCAGCAGCTCCTTCTGCTTGACGCCGAAGCGCTGCTCCTCGTCGACCACGACCAGGCCCAGCTCCTTGGCGCGGACGTCGCGCGAGAGCAGCCGGTGGGTGCCGATCAGGATGTCGACCTTGCCCGCCTCGAAGTCCTTCGAGCACCGCTTTCACCTCGGCCGCGGGACGCAGCCGGGAGACGCCCTCGACCCGGAACGGGAGGTCGGCGAGGCGCTCGCGGAAGGTGCCGAAGTGCTGCTGGGCGAGGATCGTCGTCGGCACCAGGACCATCACCTGCTTGCCGTCGGCGGCGGCCTTGACCGCGGCCCGCAGCGCCACCTCGGTCTTGCCGAAGCCGACGTCGCCGCAGACCAGCCGGTCCATCGGCCGCTCCGATTCCATGTCGCCCTTGACCGCCTCGATCGCTTCCAGCTGGTCGGCGGTCTCGCGGTAGGGGAAGGCCGACTCCATCGCGATCTGCCACTCGCCGTCGGGCGGGAAGGCGTGGCCCCTGCGGGAGCGGCGCTCGGCGTAGAGGTTGAGCAGCTCGCCGGCGAGGGCGCCGGCGGCTTTGCGCGCCCGCGCCTTCAGGTTCTGCCAGCGTTTGCCGCCGAGCGCCGAGAGCGACGGTTCGCCGCCGGCGCCGACGTAGCGGCTCAGCTTCGCCAGCTGGTCGGTGGGGACGTAGACGCGGTCCTCGCCCTTGTATTCGAGGTAGAGGTAGTCGCGGGTGACGCCGCCGACCTCGCGCGTCTCGAAGCCGGCGAAGCGGGCGACGCCGTGGTCCTCGTGGACGACGTAGTCGCCGACCCGCAGTTCGCTGAAGGCGAGCCGGCCGCGGCCGGCTCCGGGGGCGGGCTCCTCGGCGCGGCGGCGGTGGACGAGGCGGCGGAAGGGGTAGACGGCGAGCTTCAGCTCGGGGCTGACGAAGCCCTCGCGCAGGCGCGCCTCGGCGAAGGAGAGCCCGGGATCGGGCGAGAGCCGGCCGCCTTCGAGCAGGCGGGCGTCGAGCCGGTCGAGGCCGTAGCGGGCGCGCTCGGCCTCGCCGCGGCTGTCGAAGGCGACGACGGTGCGGTAGCCGGAGCGGACCAGTTTCTCCAGCTCGGCCTCGGCCTCCTTGACGCTGCGGGCCGGCGACTCGGCGCGGGCGGCGCGGAAGGCGTCCTCGTCGTCCTCGCCGGCGCCGGTCAGCGAGAGCGCCGCGCGCGCGGCGAGCGGCGCGGCGACGTCGACGTAGAGGTGCTGGGCGTCGTCGGCGTGCATCGCCGCGGTCGCGTCCTCCCAGTGGTCGCGCAGCGCCGGCTCGATCTCCTCGGCGGCGGCGAGGACCACGGCGGCGCTCGTCCGGCACCAGGTCGAGCGGCGCGCGGAAGTGGTCGAGCGGCAGCAGCTCGGCCAGGTTGGAGAGCTGCTCGCCCTCCTCGGCGGCTTCCAGCGCCGCCAGCTCGGCCAGCTCGCGGTGCTCGGCGTCGAGCTCGGCCGCCGGCGCCAGCTCGACCCGCTCGGCATCGCCCAGCGAGCGCTGGGTGAAGGTCGAGAACCAGCGCATCGACTCGACCTCGTCGCCGAACAGCTCGATCCGCACCGCCCGCTCCTCGGTCGCCGGGTAGACGTCGAGGATGCCGCCGCGGACCGCGAACTGACCGCGCTCCTCGACCTGCTCGACCCGTTCGTAGCCGGCCCCGACGAGGTCCTCGGCGACCGCGCCCAGCTCGATCTCCTCGCCCTTGGCGATCGCGAAGCCGGCCGGGCGCAGCGAGGCGTCGGGCACCGCCTCGGCCAGCGCCGTGGCGCTGGCGACGACGACCGCGTCCGCTTCGCGTGCCGAGCGCGTCGAGCGCGTCGATCCGCAGCCCGACCAGGTGCGGCGGCGGCGTCACGTGGGAGGCGTAGCCGGTTCCCCGCGAGGGGTAGAGGCGGACCCGGCGCGGCGCCAGGTAGGCGCGCAGGTCGGCGGCGAGGTCGCGGGCGGAGCGGTCGTCGGCGCTGACCAGCAGCGCCGGGCGCCCGGCGAGGCCGCGGTCGTCCTCGAGCAGCGCCGCCAGCAGCAGCGGCCGCAGCATCGCCGAGGCGCGCACGGTGGCCGCCTCCCCCCCGTCGGCCGCGCCGCGCACGCGTGCGGCGAGCGCGTGCACGCGCTCGTTCTCGGCGGCGATCTCTACGAGTGGGCGGAGGCTCATGGCAGCAGAAACGACCGGATCGACCGGTCCGGCGCTCCGGCTCGATTCTAGGGACGGTTACCCGAGGACTATGAACTTGCGCTTCGCCGCGGTCGGGTCGATGTTGCCGGCCTTGTCGACTGCGCGCACCTTGAAGACGTGCTTGCCGGGTTTCAGCTTCTTGTGGGTCTTCGGCGATTTGCAGACCCGGTAGGGCTTGCGGTCGAGCTTGCAGCGGAAGGTCGAGCCTTTCTCGCTGGAGCTGAATTTGAATTTCGCCGTCGTCTTGGTGGATTTCTTCTTCGGGCCCTTGGTGATCGTGGTCTGTGGCGGCGCTACATCACTTCCACCTGGACACGGAGCTTTGACTTTCTTGGACTTGGCGGGCTTGCAAACCACATCCTGACCTTTTCCTTTGTCACCGCCCCCTTTGTCGCCGCCCCCTTTGTCACCACCGCCGCCAGTGCTCGGGTCCGCCGCGGCCGTCGCCGTCGCCAGCTCCGAGGTGCCGCCGAGCACGCTGGTCTGGGTCGCGGCGATCGCCGTGCCGACGGGGATCGCGCCGTAGCTGACTTTCCAGTTGCCGCTGCCGTCGGCGGTCGCTTCGGCGAGGAACGATTCGATCTCACCCGCTTCGGCGGTTTTCTTACGGAAGACGCGGATCGTCGCGCCGGCCTCGGCTCCGCTGCCGCTCGCGCTCGACTGCTGCGCGGTCGCAAAGGCCGGCGGCAGGATGCCGCCGTTGGCGTTGCCGATCAGATCGATGAAGAGCCCCGTGTTGCTGTCGCCCTTGTTGCGGGCAACCGCGTTCTGGCTGTCTTCTTCGGTGTTCCCGGATTCGTCGACGATCTCGATCGCGTCGCCGCCGCTTTCGCGGATCGTGTTTTCCTCGCCCGCCGTATCGCCGCCGATCAGGTTGCCCGTGGTGATCACGAGCGGGAACGCGATCGGGTCCTGGATCCGAATACCGGCCGCGCCGGAGCCGTAGATCGCGTTGTGGAGCACGATGTTGAAGTCGCTTTCGATCAGGATCCCGTTGCTCGTCGATTCGCCGATCACGTTGTCCTTGATCAGGTTGCCCGCGCCGGGCGGATCGCCAAGCGTGAAGATCCCGTATTGGGCTCCTTCGAAGAAGTTGTCTTCGATGTTCGCGTCGCCGAATTTCTCTTCGATCCCGATGCCGCCTTCCATCCGGAAGACGTTCTTGTTCACCGTCACCGGTTCGACGCCGCCCGTTCCCAGGTTCAGGCAGTAGACGAAGACCCCCAGACCGGGCGGCGTGAGGTCGGCACCGGTCGGGCCGGAGCCGATCACGTTGCCGGTCGCGGCGAAGCCCGCCCCATCCTGGTGGTAGATCGCGGTCCCGCCGCCGGCGAAGAAGTTGGCGTCGCCGTTGCTCGGGTCTTCGCCGCCGATCGTGACCGCTTTTGCTTCCACCGACCAGACGCCGTACGGTTCATTGGCGCGCACCGTCGTGCCCGCGGCGTCGAGCCCGATGTAGTTGCCGCGGACTTTCGTCGGCCCGGTCGCCGGTTTCTCGTTGCCGCCGTTGCCCTGCAGGTCGATCCCGGCGAAGCTCGCGCCGGAAATCACGTTGCAGCCGCCATCGCAGGGCGCGCCGAGCGACCCTGCCGCGATCGTCGTGCCGACGTCGTTGCCCGTTGCCGTGAACGCGGCCGTGTCGGTGATCTCGATGTCCTTGCCGTTGGCCGCTTTCGTCGACCCGTTGGGCTTTACGCCGAAGTAGTTGCCGAGCACGTCGGCGTTGTCGGCCCCCTCGATGTCGAGCCCCTCGGCGGCGCTGTTGACGAAGACGTTTCGCTGCGCCGCTTCGGTGCCTCCGATCGTCGCCCCGTTGGAATCGGGATCCAGCCAGATGCCGGTGTTGGCGCCGGTTCCATCGACGCCTTCGAGTTTCACGCCCAGCCAGTTGTTGCGCGCCACAAAGTTCTGCGAGCTGTTGACGACCCTGATCCCGGTCAGGCCTCCGGTCACCGCGAGGCCTTCGATCGTCACCCCATCGGCGTTTTCCACCGTCAGCCCATAATTGAGGGTTGGCGCGTCGACGCCGGCACACGGGCCCTGCTGACCCAGCTGAGTGCACGAGTCCCCTTTGATGCTTACCGGGTCGGTGATCGCCGGCAGCAGGGTGAGAGCGGTGATCGTGTCGACCGCCTGTCCGTTGAAGGCCGCCGCGAATTTGATTTCGTCGGGCGTGCCCGCCGAGTTGTTCGACTCCTGGATCGCCGCCCGCAGCGTGCATTCGCCCGGCGTCACCGTTTCGCAAACGCCGTTCGGGGCACCGCTGTCGGGCGCGTCGCCGGTGCTGTTGACGGTGTAGGGCACCGCCATCGCCGCACTGGGCAGAACGAGCAGGCAACCGGCGGCAAGCAGAGCGGCAACAAAGGCTTTCAAGCGACCCTCCAGGGGGAGCGAGCGGACAAGCGGACGGCGCGACCCTACAAGCCGCGACGGCGCATTGGCAATACCCCGAGTCAGTCCGGCTGCGGCAGGCCCGGGCCGGTCCGCTGCCACTCGACCTGGCCGACGCCCTCGAGCTTGGAGCGGCCGACGACGTCGTCCCACTCGTGCAGCATCCGCTTCAGCTGGGCGACCGCCTCCGGCGGGTGGGCGGCCACGGCGGCTGCCAGCTCCAGGGCCGAGTCCTCGGTCGCGGCGGCTGGGGCGACGCGATTGACCAGACCCAACCGCAGCGCCTCGTCGGCGCCGATCGTGCGCGAGGAGAGCAGCAGGTACTTGGCGGCGGCGAGGCCGCAGAGGGTGACCAGGCGCGCCGGGCCGACCGGCACGCCCAGGGCAGCCCCAGGGAAGCGCATCCGCAGGTTGGCGCCGCCGACCCGCATGTCGCAGGCGATCGCGATCTCGGCGCCGCCGCCGACGACGTCGCCATGGCAGGCGGCGATCGTCGGCTTCGGGAAGGCGACGATCTCGTCGTAGAGGTCGGCGAACAGTTGCATGCGGGCAACCTTCGCCTCGTCGTCCATCTGCTCGCGTACGTCGGCCCCGGCCGAGAGGCCGAGGTGGTCGGCGGAGCTGATCGCCAGCACCCGCACCCGCTCGTCCCCGGCCGCCGAGCGCAGGTGCGCCAGCAGCTCGTTCAGCATCTGCGTGTTGATCGCGTTGCGCGCCTCGGCGCGTTCCAGGCGCAGCAGGGCCACCCCCTGCTCGTCGACCGCGTAGCTGGTCAGCGCGCCCCCGGCTCCGTCCGCCTCGCTCATCCTTCGGAACCTAGCCGTTCGACCAGGCGCTCGACCTCCTCGGCGGCACTACCGACCAGCGCCTCGACCTCGGCCCGGGGCTCGCGGAAGCGCCCGAGCACGTAGGCGGAGACGACCTCGGGATCGGTCGAGTCCGGCCTCCCCACCCCGACCCGGACCCGCCAGAACTCGGCGTCGCCGAAGCCGCGCTTGAGGCTCTTGAGGCCGTTGTGGCCGGCGAGGCCGCCGCCGAGGCGGGGCTGGATCTCGCCGAACGGGAGGTCGATCTCGTCGTGGACGGCGACGACGCGGTCGAGCGGAACCTTCAGCGAGCCGCGCGCCGGCCCGGCCGAGTTGCCGGACTCGTTCATGAAGGTGAGCGGCTGCAGCAGCGCCACCCGCGGCCCGCCGGGACCGGTCTTCCCTTCCGCGAGCCGGCCGCGGAACTTGTCGCGAGCCCGCGGCAGGTCCCAGCGCCGGGCCAGCTCGCCGAGCACCTCATAGCCGACGTTGTGGCGGGTGCCCGAGTACTCGGAGCCGGGGTTTCCCAGCCCGACTATGAGGATGCGATCGCCCTGCTCGCCACGATCGCCGCGGCGGCGGAACAGCGACAGGGGCTAGTCCCCGGAGTCGCCCGAGTCGCCGGAGTCGCCGCCCTCGGCGGCCTCGCCGTCGCCCTCGCCCTCCTCGCCCTCGCCGACGAGCTCGGTCTCCTCCTCGACCTCGGGCTCGGGCTCTTCCTCGACCCGCGGCGGCGAGAGGGTGACGATCGTGACCTCCTCGGGATCGTCGGCGACGAAGGCGACGCCCTCGGGGGCGGCGATGGCGGAAAGCTGAAGCGTGTCGTTGATCTCCATCGCCGAGACGTCGGCGATGAGGCCGTCGGGGATCTCGGCCGGCAGCGCTTCGACGGTGATCTCGCGGGTGACGTGCTCGAGCACGCCGCCGCCTTTGACCCCGGGGGCGGTCTCCGCGCCCTCGAGCTCGATCGCGACCTCGGCCTGGATCTTCTCGTCGAGTTTCACCGCCTGCAGGTCGATGTGCTGGAGGCTGCCGCGGACCGGGTGCAGCTGCTGCTCCTTGACGACCACGGGGACGGCTTTACCGCCGTCGATCTCGAGGTCGAAGAGAGCCGCGCCCTCGCCGATGATCGAACGCACCTCGCGTTCGGAGACCTGGAACGCGGTCGCCTCCGAGCCGCCGGAGTAGACGACGCCCGGAACCAACCCCTCGCCGCGCAGGCGACGGGAGGAACGGGAGCCGAACTCCGCGCGGGGAGCGACCTTGAGCGTTGAGCGTCCAGCGGCCATCGGACGGGAGAGGATAGAGAACCGGCGCGAAAGGGGAGCCCGCGGAGCCGACCTGTGGCAACCTTGCGACGTGGCCGACGACGCGAAGATCCCCAAGGGCCGGGTCCGGCGCTCGGCCAAGCTCGGCTCGATCGTCGGCACTCAGGGTGCCCGCTACGCCGGCACCAAGGCTGCCAACGTCGGCCGCTCCGAGGAGAGCGGCAAGGAGAAGCTCGAGCAGCGCCACCTGGAGACGGCGATGAAGATGGTCGGCGCGCTGGGCCAGATGAAGGGCGCGGCGATGAAGCTGGGGCAGTTCGCCTCCTTCATCGACACCGAGTTCATCCCCGAGGAGTACCGCGACATCTACCAGGAGCAGCTGGCGAAACTGCGCACCGACGCGCCGGCGATGCCGTGGGAGAAGGTGAAGACGGTGCTGGAGGAAGAGTACGACGGGGAGCCGCTCTCCGAGCTCTTCGCCGAGTTCGAGACCGAGGCCTTCGCCGCCGCCTCGATCGGCCAGGTGCACCGAGCCGAGCTGCTCGACGGGAGAACAGTTGCGGTGAAGATCCAGTACCCCGGGATCGCCGAGGCCCTCGACGCCGACCTCCGCAACGCCGGCACGATCGTGCGCCTGGCCCGCGCCCTCGCCCCCGGCCTCGACGCCAAGGCGATCGCGGCGGAGATCCGCGAGCGGGTGATGGAGGAGCTCGACTACGAGTACGAGGCGCAGAACCAGCGCTCCTTCGCCCGCGCCTACCGCGAACACCCCTTCATCTACGTGCCCGAAGTCGTAACCCGGCTCTCGCGGCGGCGGGTCCTGGTCACCGAGTTCGTCGAGGGGATGGGCTTCGACGCGATCAAGGAACTGCCGCACGAGGAGCGCAGTCGCTTCGGCGAGATCGTCTTCCGCGGCAGCCTCGGCTCGATGTTCAACCTCCAGCACTTCAACGCCGACCCCCACCCCGGCAACTACCTGCTGATGGAGGACGGCCGCGTCGCCTTCCTCGATTTCGGCATGACCAAGAAGCTCGACCGCGAGCAGATCGTGCTCGAGCAGCGCGCCTTCGACGCCGCCTCGCGCGACGACCCCGAGGCCTTCCGGCAGGCCCTGCACGATCTCGGCTTCATCAAGAAGCCCTCCAAGCTCGACGCCGAGCGGCTGATGGAGCACATGGGCGCGGTCGGCGGCTGGTACATCGAGGACCGCGAGATCGAGATCACGCCGAAGCGGGTGATGAAGATCATCGAGTCGACCAACGACCCGCGCTCGGAGTACTTCGATCTGATGCGGCGCGAGTCGATCCCGGCCGAGGAGCTGATGGGGCGGCGGATGGAAATCGGTGTCGTCGCCGTGCTCGGGCAGCTGCGCGCCAAGCGCAACTGGCACCGGATCTTCCGCGAGTGGGTCTACGGTGACACCCCGACGACCGAGCTCGGCGAGCAGGAATGGGAGTACTTCGAGGAAAGAGGGACCAAGCGAACGCCGGGCCTCGCCGGGACCACGTGAGCCGGCGAGACCGAACTACGGAGGAGGAACGATGAGGCGGATCAAACGCGGTTGGGCATTGACGAAGAAAAGCTGGGCGCTGCTGAACGGGCACCGCGAGCTGATCCGCTTCCCCCTCTACGGAGCGGTCGCGACCACGCTGCTGGCGATCGTCACGCTCGGTCCCGGCCTCTACCTGCTCGACCAGGACTCGCTCGCCGGCGCGATCCCGCTGCTGGTGATCGGCATCTACGTGCTCAGCGTCGTCGGCTTCTACTTCAGCGTCGGCCTCGCCGCCTGCGCCGACATGATCTTCCGCGGCCAGGAGGCGACGGTCGCCGACGGGCTCGCCGTCGCCCGCAGCCGCTTCGGCCAGATCCTCGGCTGGGCGGCGCTCTCGACGGCGATCAGCGTCCTCATGGGCGTGCTCGAGAACCAGGGCGGGATCTTCGGCCAGATCGCCGCCCGCCTGGTCGGCATGGCCTGGTCGCTGGTCACCTTCCTGGCGGTGCCGGTGATCGCGATCGAGGGCACCGGGGCGTTCGAAACGCTGAAGCGCTCGGCCTCGATGTTCCGCGAGCGCTGGGGCCAGCAGATCACCGGCAACATCGCGATCGGCGCCGCGATCTTCCTGATCGGCGTGCTGCCGGCCGCGATCCTGATCGTCGCCGGGTCGCTGCTCTGGTCCTCGGCCTCCTTCCTCGGTGCCCTGCTGGTCATCGTCGGCGCCCTGGTCCTCGCGATCGCGATGCTGATCTCGCGCGCGCTCAGCGGCATCTTCGGGGTCGCCCTCTACCGCTACGCGCTCGACGGCGAGGTCGTCGGCGGCTTCACCCAGGAGGAGCTGGAGTCGGCGGTGAAGATGAAGAAGGGCCGCAACGCGCCGCCGACGGCGACGCCGGGGACCGTCTGAGTCAGCGCGACCTGAGTTCGGGCCTCCCTGAGGTACCGAACCCGGGTCGCGCGTTATCGCTACCGCACGCCGACGGAGAAGGAGAGCGTCCCGAGCGGCTCGCCGGCGACGAACGCCCCTTTGCCTTGCGCGAAGGCGTCGTTCAACGCCGGCGCGGCGAAGGGGGACAGCGTCGCCGCCGTGGGCCCACCGGCGAACGTTCCCTTCCTGGCGTCGAAGCGGGAGGCGCTGCCGAATTCGATCTGGCCGATCGGGCCCGGGGCGGAGATCCCAAGCGGCAGCCTCCACCTTGCAGTGACCACGTCCGAGCCTTCTCCACCGAAACCGTTTTCGAAGCCGAGCCCGATGCGGCCCCAGACGACTTCCCTGGGTTCGGGGGTGGCGCCGGCGCCCTGGACGAAGGCGATGCCGCCGTTGCGGCTACCGATCGCTCCATGCTCGAGGCGGCGCTGGATTTCGCCCGTCACCTCGGGAAACGAGTAGGCCAACGGCGCCGAGCTCAGTGGCGTCGCCGCTTCGGACGGCGCCACGGCCACCCCGAGCGATTCGAGCTTCTGGCGAAAGCTGTCGGCGAGGGTGAACTCGATCGTTCCGCCGGTGACGGGAACCGTGGAACCACGGCCCCGCGGCGAAGGCGCGGCCGAGAAGCCGGCCGGTCCGGAAGACGTCTTTCACCGCCAGCCTGGCGCCGAGCAGCGCCGCCGCCTTCTTGGTCAGCCGCAGCGTTTCCACCTTCAGCGTTGCGCCGAGATCGGTGCGGCGGGCCTTGACGTCGTCGATCGAGGCGATCGTGCCGGCGTGGCCGGCGATCACGCCGGTGAGTCGCTGCTTGGCGGTGTTGAGGATCAGCCGCCTGATGCTGACCGCCCGGCCCTCGGCGCGGAGCTGGATCCCGCCGCGCAGGAAGACGTAGCCGGTGCCGAAGCGCGGCTCGATGCCGCCTTCACTGATCGGCAGGGCGACGCCTTTGCCCTTCGCCTTCCCCGGCGCGATCGGGGTCATGCGGATTCCCTCCGCTTCGAGGGCGCGGCGCAGGCCGCCGTCGAGCGTGATCGTCGTCTTGCCCGACGCGAACCCACCGCCCTTGTTGGGATAGGCGACCGCAGAAGCGGGCAGCAGTGCCAGCGTCGCGGCAACGAGCAACGCGGCGCCGGCCTTGGCGATATGTCGCGAGCGTTCCACGCGCCTATCTGAACACACCGGCCCGACGGTAGCTGCGGCAAGAGTTGATGAGTTGACCCACCTATAGGTGGGTCAACTCATCAACTCTTCGAAGAGGCGGGGGTCGTTGGAGCAGATGCCGTCGACGCCGGCCGCGACCAGCGCCCGCATCCGCGCCAGGTCATCGACGGTCCAGGCGATCAGCTCGACCCCGGCCAGCCCGCAGATGCGGGCGAGGCGGACGCTGACCAGCGGGTGGTAGACCCACATCGCCTCCACCCCCAGCTTAGGCAGCTGCTGCGGCGGCCAGGCCCGGCAGGCGGTAGCGCATCCCGACCAGGGCGGCAGCCATCGGCCCCTTCGCCCAGCGCCTCTTGGTCCAGTCCTTGGTCACTTTCGGATAGGTCCAGCCGCGCCGCAGCTCCGGCGCCAGCTCGAGGACACGACCCAGGGAGTACAGCTCCATCGTCGAGACCATCGCCCGCTCGGTCAGGCCGCGCTCGCGCAGCGCCTCGACGAGCTCCTCCTCGCGGCCGGGGAGCTTGATGTCGAGGTCGATCTCGACCCGATCCAGCGGCGGCTCGAGGAAGGCGTCCAGGGCCTCGGTCAGCCGCAACGGCGTGCGGCGCTCGGCGTCGCCCCAGTCGTGGGCGACGACCAGCGGCGCCCGCTGCTCCAGCGGCAGATGCGCGTCGCGCAGCCAGAGCACGTCGAGCTCGATCGTGTCGACCCCGGCCTCGACCGCGGCGCGGAAGCTCTCCAGCGTGTTGCCGGGGGCGATCAGGTCCGCCCCCTTGTGGCCGACCAGGCGCAGCTTGCCGGGGGCCTCCGTGGCCAAACGCCCGCGACCCCTAGAAGAGCTGGTTCTCGCCGGCGAAGATCTCGGAGACCGAGTCGTCGGTGAAGATGCGCCGGATCGAGTCGGCGAAGGTGCCGGCGGTGGAGAGCACCGAGATCTTGTCCGGGGCCCGGGGCGCAGCGGCAGCGTGTCGGAGACGACGATCTGCTCGATCGCCGAGTTCCGCGAGCCGCTCGTAGGCGGGGCCGGAGAAGACGCCGTGGGTGGCGCAGGCGATCACCCGCGCCGCGCCCTCGTCGAGCACGGTCTGGGCGGCGGCGCAGAGGGTGCCGGCGGTGTCGATCATGTCGTCGACCAGGACCGCGGTCTTGCCCTTGACGTCGCCGACCACGTAGCCGATCTCGGCGACCTGCTGGGCGGGCCGCTCCTTCTCCATCACCGCCCAGTGGGTGCCGATGCGGCGGGCGAAGTTGCGCGCCGTCTTCACCCGGCCGGCATCGGGGCGAGACGATCACCAGGTCCTCGGCCGGGTACTGGTCGGCGAACCACTGGGTCAGCATCGGCATCGCCGTCATGTGGTCGACCGGGACGTGGAAGAAGCCCTGGACCTGGCCGGCGTGGAGGTCCATGGTGAGCACCCGGTCGACGCCGACGCCCTCCAGGCACTTGGCGACGATGCGGGCCGAGATCGGCTCGCGCGGCGCCGACTTCTTGTCCTGGCGGGCGTAGCCGTACCAGGGCATGACGGCGATGATCCGGTGCGCGGAGGCGCCCTGCGCCGCGTCGATCATCGTCAGCAGCTCGATCAACGAGTCGTTCGGCGTCATCCCGCTCTGCTCGTTGGCGCAGGTCGACTGCACGATGAAGACGTCGGCACCGCGGATCGACTCCTCGTAGCGGCAGTAGACCTCGCCGTTGGCGAAGGTGGTCAGCGTCGCCTGGCCGAGGTCGAGATCGAGCTTGCCGGCGACCTTGGCCGCCAGATCCATCGAGCTGCGGCCGCCGAAGACCATCATTCGCTTCGAGTAGTCGTGGGGGATGCGGGTCGCCGCCTGGGGACGCTCCTCGATCGTGCTCACGGCTCCTGTTCCTCTTTCATCTTCGCGGCCTTCTCAGCCGCGTATCCGTCGATGTTCCGCTGCGCGTTCTCGCTCACGGCCAGCGATCCGTCCGGGACATCGTCCTTGACCACCGCGCCAGCGCCAGTGTAGGCGGAGTCGCCGACTTCTACCGGCGCGATCAGCATCGTGTCAACGCCGATGCGCACGTCGCGGCCGATTACGGTCCGGTGCTTGCGGAAACCGTCGTAGTTGGCCGTGATCGTGCCGGCGCCGAGGTTGCTGCCGGGGCCGATATCGGCGTCGCCGACGTAGGCCAGGTGCGGGATCTTCGAGCCCTCCCCCACGCGGGAGTTCTTGACCTCGACGAAGGTGCCGGCCTTGGCGCCGGTCTCGAGCAGGGCGCCGGGGCGCAGGTAGGCGAAGGGGCCGACCGAGCAGCCCTCGCGCACCTCGCACTCGACCAGGTAGGAGTGGACGACCGCCGATCCGGCGCCGACGGCGCTGTCGATCAGCGTGCTCAGCGGCCCGACCGTGGCGCCGGCGGCGACGCTGGTGGCGCCGCGCAGGCTGGTCCCGGGCTCGATGCGGGCGTCGGCGGCGATCTCGACGCCGGCGTCGATCCAGGTCGAGCCCGGATCGACGACGGTGACGCCGGCGAGCATGTGGGCCTCGAGGATGCGGCGCCTTCCCTCGGCCTCTGCCGCAGCCAGCTCCACCCGGTTGTTGACGCCCATCGTCACCGCGAAGTCCTCAGCGAGGTGGCCGGCGACGGAGTGTCCGGCGCCGCGCAGCGCCGCGAAGACGTCGGTCAGGTAGTACTCGCCCTGGGCGTTGTGGTTGGACAGCCCGGCCAGGGCCGTCGCGAGCGGACCCGCGTCGAAGGCGTAGGTGCCGGCGTTGATCTCGCGGATCGCCAGCTCCTCAGCGCCGGCGTCGCCCCCTGCTTTCGCCTCGACGACCCGCTCGACCGCGCCGTCGGCATCTCGTACGACACGCCCGTAAGTGCCCGGATCCTCCAGCTCGATCGTCATCATCGTCGCCGCCGCGTCCGAGGACGCGTGGGCCTCGAGGAAGTCGGAGACGATCGCCGCCGAGATCAGCGGGTGATCGCCGGAGAGGACGACCACGGTCTCCGCCCCTTCGATCAGCGGCAGGGCCGCGCGCACGGCGCCGCCGGTGCCGTCGGCCTCGGGCTGCTCGACGGTCTCGACCCCTTCCGGGAGCCCGGCGGAGATGTCGTGGCCGGGCGAGACGATCACCGCGATCCGCCCGGCCCCCGCCTCGCGCGCAGCAAGGATCGGCCAGGCGACCAGCGGCCGGCCGCAAACGGGGTGCAGCATCTTCGGCAACGACGAGCGCATGCGGGTGCCCTCGCCCGCCGCCATGACGAGAACCAGGGGGGAACTCACCCCCGAATCCTATTCCCGACGCAGAGCTGCTGCCGGATCAGGCGTTACGTGAAAGGTCTTTGCCGACCAGGGCTACCGAGGTGAGGGTCCAGCCGGCGAAGATGAGGTCGATGCCGACGAGGAGACCGATCGCCCAGTCGGCGGAGCTGGGGAACTCGGCGAGGACGAGGATGCCGATCAGCAGACCGGCGACGCCGCTGAGGCCGACCAGGCCGGCGTTCTGCCGGCCGCGGGCCAGGAAGGCGACGGTGATCCGGGTCACCCCCATGAAGAGGAAGTAGAGCCCGAGGACCAGGGTCAGGGTCAGGGTGCCGTTGTGCGGCTCGACGATCAGCCAGGCGCCGACGATGACGGTAAGCGCCGCCCACAGCAACCGCAGCAGCAGCGTCCCGATCGAGTGGGCCGAGAAGGCGGCGGCAACCAGGAAAGCTCCGACGATGAGGAGGATCCAGCCGATGAAGATCGCCGTGCCGAGGGAGGCCAGGTTGGGGACCAGGATCGCGACGCAGCCGACGAAGATCGTCAGCACGCCGACCGCCATCAGGGCCTTCCAGCTCCTCGCCAGACCCGCGCGCACCTCGGGGTCCATCGACGCTCCTCCGATCTCCATAAGGCGTGATCCTAAGCCGCACCGCAGACGAACCCTTCATTTTTGCCGCTTTTACTGAAGAAATACTGTGTAGATCGGCGTCCCCGGAGCGCTAGGCTCCCTCCCCCGATCCGGGGTGGTGTAGCTGGGAGCACGCCAGGTTTTGGTCCTGGAAGTGGGGGTTCGAACCCTCCCCCCGGAATTAGGAGGGTCTTGGCGGCTACTCCTCGCCGCTGGTACGCGGCACCTTGCCGCCCTTGGCGCCGGGCTCCAGGGCCGGGCCGCGCGGCGAAGCGATGCCGAGCACCCGCATCGCCTTCAGCCCGAGGCCGAGCTTCTCGCGACCCTCGGTGGCGGAGACGTCGTGGCCGCAGAGCTCCTTCACCCGCTCCAGCCGGTAGCGCACCGTGTGGCGGTGGGTGAAGAGCTGTTTGGCCGTGGCGGCGACGTTGCCGTCGTTGTCGAGGTAGGCCTCGACGGTCGCCACCAGCTCGGTCTCGTACTGCTCGTCGTATTTGGAGAGGGGCTCGATCGTCTCCGCGTAGAAGCGTTCGAGCTCTCCCGGGTCCTCGCTCATCGCCGGCAGCAGCAGCCGGTAGGCGCCGGTGTCCTCGAAGGCGAGCAGCACCTGGCCTTCGGCCTCGCCGACGTTGACCGCCAGCTGCGCCTCGCTGCCGGCCCGGTAGAGGTCGACCGGGTCCGAGCAGCGGCGGCTGCGCCCGGTCGTCAGGTGGAAGCCGGCGAGGCTGTCGTCGAGCTCGCGCGTGAGGCCGGCGGCGGCGCGGGCCAGGCGCTCGTCGTCCTCGGCGGGGACGATGGCGGCGATCTCGGCCGCGACCTCGCCGTCGACCGTCGTCGCCAGCGAGCCCGGTGCGAGCGAGCGCAGCGCCCGCATCGCCAGGGTCAGGACCCGTTCCCGCCACTCGCCCGTCTGCGCGGCACGCGGCGCGGCGCGGAGCACGAGGACGCCGGCGCCGCGATCGAGGTCGGCGCCGAGCTCGGCGGCGCGGGCGACGATGTCGCCGCGGTCGGTCACCCGGCGGGCGAGCACGGCGGCGACGAAGGCGCTCGCGACCTCCTCGCTCTCCCACTCCGGCGAGCGCGAGCGCTCGAGCTCGAGCGCCAGCAGCGTCGTAACCATGCGGGCGATCGCCGGGTCCGGCGGCGCCTTCGCGCGGTAGCGCAGCTCGCCGACCGCGGCGTCGGCGACCCGCAGCTCGACCGCGGTCACCCCCTCGCCGCCGGAGAGCAGCTTCTTCTCCTGGTCCGGAGAGGCCCCCGCCACCGCTAAGACGGCGCTGGAGCGGTCGATCAGAGCGACGCTGGCGTCGAGCAGCCGCGCCGCGGCGCGCGCCACCGCGGGCAGGCCCGCGCCCGACTCGACCGCTTCCGATAGCGCGTCGAGCAGCCCTGGATCTTCCGCTTTTGCAGGGATTTCCGCCCCCTTCGACCGCGCCGGCATCCGCTCATTATCCCCAGCGAGCGCCGCAGCGGCGCTACTTGCCGTTGATGAAATTCGAGATGTCGGTGTAGTAGTAGACGATCACGAGCCCGAGCACGACCCCGACCACGAGCAGGGCGGCGAGCACGAAGATCGAGAGCAGCCCGGCGGCCGCCTTCTCCCAGATCCTCCCGTGGGCGCTCAGCGCCGGGCTCAGGATCAGGGTCACGAAGGCGACCAGGCAGATCAGCCCGGCGACGCCGAAGAGGACGTACTGGTGGTCGATTTTCGACAGCGCGTAGAGCGTCACTGCCGGGGATTCTGCCGCACTCCGGAGATGACCAGTCCGACGGCGGCGCAGAGCGAGAAACAGGCCGCCCCCAGCGCCCAGCCGCCGCTGACGTCGCTGAGGTAGTGGACGTTGAGGTAGACGCGGGAGAGGCCGACGAGCGTGGTCAGCGCGAGGCCCCCCAGCACCACCGCCGCCTTGCGCGTTATCCCCGGCCGCAGCCGCATCACGATCGTCACCGCGATCCAGACGTAGAGGACAGAGTGGGCGGCGTGGCCGCTCGGGAACGAGGAGCCGGAGGTCTCGACCAGGCCCCCCGCGGGCCGCGGCCGGTCGACCGCGTCCTTGATCTCGTGAAAGCCGACCGAGGTCAGCGTCATCCCGGCCAGCAGCACGCCGAACTCGGCCCAGCGGCGGCGGGCGGCGAGTAGCACCGCGCAGAGCGCGGTCAGCGCCCAGACGAAGCCGCCGGAGCCGAGGAAGGTCACGAGCTTGGAGAGGTCGGTGAGCCAGGCGCTGCGCAGGTGTTCGACGATCTCGAAGGCGGTTTCGTCGCCGGGCGTCGGGCCGGCTTCTCGCCCGATCACGACGACGTAGGCGACGAGGACGAAGAGGGAGACGGCGAGGGTCGCCATCAGGGTCGTGAATTCGAGCCCGAAGGTCCCGCCCGGCGTCACCCGCGCCCAGAGGAACTGAAGCTGCGGCCGGTAGCGGCGGCCGAGGGTGACGAGCCAGCGGGTCGCCACGCGGCCCTCCATCCAGCGCACCGCGGCGGCGCGGTTCTCCGCGACCCGGAAGCGGCGGTAGAGGAAGATCGAGCCGCCGACGACGACGATCAGGGTGGCGAGCAGGAGGGCCCCTTTGCCGGCGTACTCGGCCCCGGTCTCGACGCTGCGCGAGAAGAAGTACCCGATCAGGATGTGGGCGCTGGCCCAGAGCCCGGTGCCGAGGATGCTGTAGGGGACGAAGGCGCGGTAGCGCATGCCCGAGCTGCCGGCGATGAAGGGGGCGAAGGCGCGGACCAGGCTGATGAAGCGACCGATGAAGATCGTCTTGCCGCCGTGGCGGGAGAAGTAGTCCTCGACCTTCTCGAAGCGCTCGTGGCTGATGCCGAAGCGCGGGCCGTGGCGAATCACGAACTCCCGCCCCAGGCGGCGGCCGAGGAAGAAGCTGGTCGTGTCGCCGAGCCAGGCCGCGAACCAGGCGATCGCGATCAGCAGGTAGACGTCGATCGCCCCCTGGCCGGCGACGGCGCCGCCGAGCAGCATCACCGTCTCGCCGGGGACGACGAGGCCGACGAAGGCGCCGGTCTCGGCGAAGGCGAAGAAGCCGACCAGCAGGTAGGTCCAGGCGCCGAGCGTGTTGGAGATCTCTTCCAGCAGGTTCTGCAGGTCGAGGCTGCCCAGCTCGCGGCTGATGAAGTAGTAGCCGGTCGCGACGATCGCGACGGCGAGCCCGATCAGCAGGTGTTTGCGGCTCTCCCCCTCTCCCTCTTTCCCCGGCAGCTTCACGGCGCCCTCCCAGCCTCGCAGACGATCGCGTCGCGGCGGTCGAGCGCGGCGGCGGCGGCGCGGGCGGCGGCGAGGTCGGCGAAGAGCCCGACCGCGGTCGGGCCGGAGCCGCTCAGCAGGGCGACCGGGGCACCGGCCGCGCGCAGCGCGTCGAGGGCGTCGCCGATCGCCGGGCGCAGGGAGCGGGCGGCGGGCTCGAGGTCGTTGACCAGGAGCTCGGGGTAGGAGAGCGGCGAGGCGCCGGCGCCGGCCGCCTGACGTAGCTCGGCGGCGATCCGCTCGATCTCCTCAGGCGGGCGACCGAGGCCGAGCCGGTCGGCCTCGGCGAAGACCGCGGTGGTGCCGAGGCCGCCCCCGTCGGGCAGCAGCACCGTCGCGTGCGGGGCCGGACGGGGCAGCGGCTCGACCCGCTCGCCGGCGCCGCGGACGAGGGCGAGGGCGGGGCGCAGCTGCGAGGGCACGTCGGCCCCGAGCTGCATCGCAATCCCTTCCAGATCCGGGATCCAGCCGGCCGCTGCCGCCGGATCGCGGGCCAGGCGCAGCACGGCGGCGGCGTCGGCGCTGCCGCCGCCGAGTCCGGCGGCGACCGGGATCCGCTTCTCGATCTCGATCCGCAACGGGGGAGCGTCCCAGCCGCGCTCACGAAGTGCCGCCAGCGCCCGCGCCACCAGGTTCTCCCCTTCGATGTCGGGGCAAACCACCTCATCGCGGTCGGCCTCGGAGACCGCGAGCAGGTCGGCCAGGGCCAGCGGCTCGAACAGCGAGCAGAGCTCGTGCAGCCCGTCGGCGCGGCGCGGCCCGAGGTAGAGGCAGAGGTTGAGCTTGGCGGGAGCGTGGACCAGCATCAACCGCGCAGCTTCGCGGACAGGGCGGCGAACTGCTCCGGCGCCAGCGCCTCCGCCCGCGCGTCCTCTGCCAGGCCCAGCTCGGCGAGGGCGGCGCGGGCGGCGGCGAGGGAGCCGGCCTCGCCGTGCTCCAGCGAGCGGGCCAGCGACTTGCGGCGGTGGGCGAAGGCGGCGCGGACCAGGGCGTGGGTGGCCGGGTCGGCGGCGGGGCCGGTACGGCGCAGCCGCAGGATGGCCGAGTCGACCCGTGGCCGCGGTCGGAAGACGGCGGGGTCGACCTTGCGGACCAGCTCCACCTCGCAAGCGAGCTGCACGATCACGCTCGGCGAGCCGTAGGTGCGGCTGCCGGGCGCCGCCCGCAAGCGGTCGGCGATCTCGCGCTGGACCATCACCGTCCAGCTCGCCAGGGTCGGCAGTCGCTCGATCGTGCGCAGGATCAACGGCGTCGCGACCGCGTAGGGGAGGTTGGCGACCATCGCGCTCGGCGCCGGCTCGAATCCAGCCAACTCGATCTTCATCGCGTCGCCCCAGTGCAGGCTGACGTTGGGCAGCTCGGCGATCGGCGCCAGGACGGGCCCGAGGCCGCGGTCGATCTCAACGGTGTGGACGTGCGCGGCCACCGCAGCCAGGCGCCCCGTCAACACCCCTTCCCCCGCGCCCACCTCCAACACCACGTCGGCCGGGGAGAGTCGCGCGTCGCGCACGATCGCGTCGAGCAGGTTGGGGTCGGCGAGGAAGTTCTGGCCGAGCCGGACCAACTTCACTACCAGCCGAAGAGCTCGCGGGCGTTGGCCTCGACCGTGCGCTCGAGCTGCTCGTAGGAGGCGCCGCGCAGCTCCGCCACCAGGCGCGCGGTGGCGACGACGTTGGCGGGCTGGTTGCGCTTGCCGCGCTGCTCCTGCGGGCTCAGGTAGGGGGCGTCGGTCTCGACCAGGATCCGGTCCTCCGGCACCTGCGCCGCCGCCTCGCGCAACGCCTCGGCGCTGGGATAGGTGACGTTGCCGGCAAACGAGCAGTACCAGCCGCGCTCGGCGGCGTCGGCGACCCGCTGCGGAGCCGAGAAGCAGTGCAGGATCACCGGCTGGCCGCCGGCACCGGCGTCGAGGGTGGCGAAGATCTCGTCGACCGCCTCACTGCTGCCCTCGGGGTCGCGGGCGTGGATCACGATCGGCAGATCGAGCTCGCGGGCGATCTCGATCTGGGCGGCGAAGGCGCGGCGCTGGTCGTCGCGGTCGGCGCTGTCGCGGTAGAAGTCGAGGCCGGTCTCGCCGATCGCCCGCACCTTCGCGTGGGCGCCGAGGCGGGCGATTTCGACCACCGCCTCCTCGTCGAACCCGGTCGCCGCGTTGGGATGGCGCCCGACGGAGGCAAAGACCTCCTCGTGGCGCTCCGCCGCCGCGATCGCCGCCGGGTTGGTCTCCGCGTCCATCCCGACCGTGAGCATCCGCCCCACCCCCGCCTCGCGTGCCGCCGCGACCAGCTCGGCCTCGGGCCCCTCGCAGAGGAAGAGGTGCGTGTGGGAGTCGATCATCGGCGCTCCCAGCCTACTCAGGCGTGCCTCGGCCTCGAGCCGCCTCAGGCGTCCGCGGCCGGCGCGCTCAGGTGCAGCTGAAGTCAGGTAGCGCTTCCGGCAAACCGGGGATGTTGAGCGCCCCTCCCAGGCCGAGCAGCAGCGCGTTGAGCGAGAGCCCTTCGATCGCTTCGCCCAGCGCCCCGGTCTGTTCGGTCAGCGCCTCGGTCTGGTCGCAGAGCGTTTCGACCACTGGAACCGAGTTGATCGCCGCGAGCAGCTGGGAGTTGGTGACGCCCTGGAGGATGGCTTCGAGGTCTTTCACCCTCGCGGTCAGGGCGACGACTTTTTCTTCGAGGGTGGAGGAGGATCCGCCGGAACCCTGGGCGCCGGGATGACCGACCGCACCCGGTGCGCCCGCCTCGCCGATCGCGCCCCCGGCGACCCAGGCCACTTTCCGCTCGCCGCGGCGACAACGCGCCTTCGCGCTTTTGACGACCCGCAGCCCTCCCCGCGGCTTGCCCTTGACGCGGTAGCAGGCGTGGATCTTGCCGTCCTTGCCGATCAGAGGCTTGGCGGCGGCGGGGCCGGCCAAGGCAAGCGCGAACGCGGTCGCGATGGCGACGATGGCAAGCGGCAGGCGTGGGCTGGCCTCGGGCACGCGGCCAAGCTCGCCGACCAGATCGATCGAGGCAAGTCGAACCATCGTTTGATCTAGAAGCCTGTACTCAAATAGCTGTAGAACGGTCGCGTAGCGAAGCGCCGGAACAGCGCTGCAACTAGCCTTCCCGCCGATGCCCGACCTCGCCGACCACTACCGCGAGATCTATATGCGGGGCCTGGCCGGCGAGACGCCGCCGGTTCCGGTCTCCGTCGCGGAGCTGGAGCGGGCGGCGATCGAGGCGATGGAGCCGCGGGCGGCCAACTACGTCGGCGCCGGCGCCGGCAGCGAGGACACGATCCACGCCAACGCCGAGGCCTTCCGCCGCTACCGCATCGTGCCGCGGATGCTGCGCGACGTCGCCATCCGTGACCTCTCGACGGAGATCCTGGGAACGGCGATGCCGGCGCCGCTGATGCTGGCGCCGATCGGCGTCCAGAGGGTGCTGCACCCCGACGGCGAGCTGGCCACCGCCCGCGCCGCCGCCGCGCTCGGCGTGCCGATGATCGCCAGCACCGCCTCCCACTTCAGCCTCGAGGAGATCGCCGAGGCGGGCGGCGAGGCGCCGCGCTGGTTCCAGCTCTACTGGGCCAACGACCCCGAGCTCGTCCGCAGCTTCGTCGGCCGCGCCGAGCAGGCCGGCTACGGCGCCATCGTCGTCACCGTCGACACCTTCGTCCCCGGCTGGAAGCCGCGCGACCTGCAGCAGGCCTGGCTGCCGTTCCTCGAAGGCAAGGGCGTCGGCAACTACTTCCAGGACCCCGTCTTCCGCGCCGCGCTGGAGAAGGCGCCCGAGGAGGACCAGGGTGCGGCCACCGGCCACTTCCTCGGCATCCAGACCAACCCCTCGCTGACCTGGGACGACCTCGCCTCGCTGCGCGAGATGACCTCGCTGCCGATCCTGGTCAAGGGGATCCAGCACGTCGACGACGCCCGCGAGGCGGTCAGCCGCGGCATCGACGGCATCGTCGTCTCCAACCACGGCGGCCGCCAGGTCGACGGCGCGATCGCCTCGCTCGACGCGCTGGCGCCGATCGCCGACGCGGTCGGGGGCGACCTCGCGATCCTCTTCGACAGCGGCGTCCGCAGCGGCACCGACCTGCTGAAGGCGCTCGCCCTCGGCGCCGACGCCGTCTGCCTCGGCCGCCCCTACGTCTGGGGCCTTGCCCTGGACGGCCAGGCCGGCGTCGAAGCGGTGCTGAAGATGGTCCTCGCCGAGCTCGACCTGACGATGGCGCTCTGCGGCCTGACCCGGCCCGGGGAGATCAGCGTGGAGCTGCTGGCTGCGGAGTGAGCGATCACTGCGCCTTAGTCCCGGATAGCGGGAACAAGGCGCAGCGTGTCAGTCGATCTTCGGGAACAGGGGCGGCACCCGCTCGACGCTCTGGCCGCCGGGGCGCGAGCCGAGCTCGGCCAGCTCGCGATTCTCTTCGCGCAGCGCCGCCAGCAGCGTCTCGCTCGTCCGCGGCAGATACGGGACCAGCAGCAGCGTCGTCACCCGCAGTCCCTCGACCAGGTTGTAGAGGACCTCATCGAGACGCTCCGGGTCGGCCTCGTCCTTGGCCAGCTCCCACGGCCGCGTTTCCTCGACGAAGCGGTTGAGACGCCGGACCAGAACCCAGGCCACCTCCAGCGCCTGGGTCAGCTCGGCCCGGTCGAGCAGCTCGGAGAAGCGCCCGACGACCCCTTCGAAGTCCTCGGCCAGGGTCGCGTCGACAGCGCCGATCGGGACGGTGCCGTCGCGGTAGCGGTCGACCATCGCCAGCACCCGGCTCGCCAGGTTGCCGTAGTCGTTGGCCAGCTCGGTCTCGTAGCGCGCCTCGAAGCCGGCGGTGGAGATCGAGCCGTCGCCGCCGAAGCTGACCTCGCGGAAGAGGTAGAAGCGCAGGGCGTCGGCGCCGAAGCGCTCGATCACCGCGAACGGGTCGAGCACGTTGCCGAGTGACTTCGACATCTTTTTCTCCCCCATCAGGAGGAAGCCGTGGATCGCCATCCGCCGTGGTGGCTCCAGGTCGGCGGCCCACAGCAGCGCCGGCCAGATCACCGCGTGGAACTTGAGGATGTCCTTGGCCATCACGTGCAGGTCTGCCGGCCAGAAGCGCGCGGTCAGGTCCTCGCCCTCGCGGGCAAACATCAGCGCCGTGACGTAGTTGAGGAGGGCGTCGAACCAGACGTACATCCGCTGCTCGGGGTCCCAGGGCAACGCCATCCCCCATTTCAGCTTCGGCCGCGAGAGCGAGACGTCCTCCAGCCCCTGCCTGATGAAGGCGACCGCCTCGTTGCGGCGGAAGTCGGGGACGACGAAGTCCGGCTGCGCCTCATACAGCTCTTCCAGGCGCTTCTGAAAGGCGGAGAGGCGGAAGAACCAGTTCTCCTCGCGCTCCTGCTCCAGCGGGATCTCGTGGATCGGGCAGGTGTTGCCGGGCCCCAGCTCGCGCTCGGTTTTGAAGTCGGCGCAGCGCGGGCAGTACCAGCCCTCGTAGGTCCCCTTGCTGACCCAGCCGTTGTCGTAGACCCGCTGCATGATCGTCGCCACCTGGTCGGCGTGACGCGGGTCGGAGGTACGGATGAAGAAGTCGTTGGTCGCGTCGATGATCGGCATCAGCTCCTGGAACTTGGCCGCGTTGCGATCGGCCAGCTCCTGCGGCGAGATCCCCTCCCGCTCCGCCGCGTTCGCCACCGGCTCCCCGTGCTCGTCGGTGCCGGTGAGGAAGAAGACGTCCTCGCCCCGCTGCCGCATGTGGCGGGCGAGGATGTCGGCAGCCATCGTCGAGTAGGCGTGCCCCAGGTGAGGCTCCGCGTTGACGTAGTAGATCGGGGTGGTGACGTAGTAGCTCAAGGCGCGCCCGAGACTAAAGGACGCCCCGCCTCCCAGACCCCGGGGCCGGGAGGCGGGCGGGCGACCTCAACCCTTGGCCAGAACGGTGAAGGTCTTCTTCGCCGGCTTCGACTTCTTACCGGCATCGTTGACCACCTGGACTACGAGCTTGTGCTTGCCGGGCTCGAGTTTCGGCGTCTTGTACTTCTTGCCCTTCTTGCTGTTCTTGCCACAGCCTTTGTATTTGCCTTTGTCGAGCTTGCAGCGGAACCGAGCCGGCAGCTGGTTCGACTTCAGCTTGAAGACGGGACGCTGCGACGTGGTCTTCTTCGGGCCCTTGACCTTCGCCGGTTTAGGCTTCGACGCGTTGATCGTCACCGCAAGCGCCGCGCCGGCCGAACCGCCCGAGGAGGGACTCGAAAGCGCGACTTCGAATTTCCGGTTCTTGCCCGCTTTGGGGTCGGGCGTGACGGTGACGGGGAACGCCCCGTTGTCGATGTTGTTGGGAAAGCCGAGCGTCCCAGAGGCGGCAACGAAATCGCGGCCGGCCTGTGCGGATCCGGGGACGGTCGCATAGTTGACCGAGGCGGCGCCTTTGATCCGCGGTCCGCGCACCACAGCCAGACTGAGCGACTCGGTTTTTCCACTCGCGATCGTGATCGGTGGGCTCGTGAATTCAAACGCCAGCGGGCAGAACCACTCGAGCCCGTCGATGGCGGTCACGGTGGAGCCTTTGTTGGTCAGCTGCCCGGTCAGAGTGTCGATCGTGAGCAGGTTGGCCGGCGGTTTCCCGAAATTGTTCAATGCGCCATAGATCGTCGTGCGAGCGCAATCGGCCGCAGCGGCGCTGATCGCGGCGTCTTCTTCGTCGATCGCAGTCAGTTCGCCGCGCTGGGTCGGCACACCCGTCGCCGGATCGACCGACCAGAACGGCCCAGGCTCGCCTTCTCCGAACAGCCAGAGGGTTTCGTTGAGGTCGAAGGTGAGGCCAGCGCCGTAGGTGCTGAGTTCGTTTGGCCCAACGATCGTGGCGGTCCCGGTGTTCTTGTCGATCGAGACCAGTTCGTCGCTGGGCTCAGCCCAACCAAACAGGCGACCGGTCGAGTCGAAGCTCATGTCGGGAATGCTGAGTTCGCCGAACGACCCCACAGGGGTGGCCGCTCCGTTGGCCGGATCCAGTTTCAGCAGCGTGTTCGGAGCAATCGGGCTTTTGTTGTTCGACCCCGCGTAGAGGATCCCCGTGGTCGGATCCTGAGCGAGCGCGGTGATCGCGTAGCCCGTATTCCCGAGCGCCGTGGTCGAGCCATTGGCCGGATCGACGCGGTAGAGCTGGGAGGGCGGTGGGACGACGGAGCTGTTCCCGGTACCCCCGGTGGTCGCGAAGAGGGTCGAGGCCGGCAGCGCAAAGGCCGCGGCAGGGGCGAGAAGAAGGGTGGCCGCCACGAAAGCCGAGAGGCAGAGGCCGCGGATGGATAGAGGCAGCGTGGTACCGCGTTTGAACGAGAGCATGAACCCAGCATAGGCCGACCGTGCGGCCGGAGCAGAAATCTTTACCTTCGCGCCTCGCGCCCGGTCAGCGCTTTGTAGAGATCGTTTGCGCGGGTGCCGGTGAGCGCGGCGACGACGCTGGCGGCGGCGCGGGGGCGGGCGCCGGACTGGACCAGGTGGCGCAGGGCGTCGACCGCGAAACCGACGTCTTTGTCGTCGGAGTCGGACGCGGCGGGGCCGATCACGAGCACGATCTCGCCTTTGACCTCGCCGCGGAAGCGGCGGGCGAGCTCGCCGAGGGTGCCGCGCGCCACCTCCTCGTGCATCTTCGAGAGCTCGCGGCAGACGGCGGCGGGGCGGTCGGAGGCGAGCGAGGCGAGCGCCGCCAGCGACTCCCCGACCCGGCGTGGGGACTCGAAGGCGACGACGGTCTCGGCCGAGCGCAGCACCCGCTCCATCTCACCGGCGCGGCGCGGCAGGAAGCCCTCGAAGCGCCAGCGGTCGGTCGGCAGCCCGGAGGCGACCAGGGCCACGGGCACCACCGAGGGACCGGGCAGGACCGTCACCTCGAGGTCGCGCTCGATGCAGCGGCGGATCAGCTTGTAGCCGGGGTCGGAGATCGCCGGCATGCCGGCGTCGGAGACGAGGACGACCACGTCGCCGCGCTCGATCCGCTGCGCCAGCTCGGTCGCCCGCGCGGTTTCGTTGCCCTCGTGGTTGGAGACCAGCCGTGGCGCCGGCCGGATCCCGAGCTTGTCGAGCAGCGAGCCGGTGCGGCGGGTGTCCTCGCAGGCGATGTAGTCGGCGCCGACCAGCGCCTCGCGCATCCGCGGGCTGACGTCGTCGAGGTTGCCGATCGGCGTCGGGCAGACGACCAGCCTCCCCGGCATCAGCCCTCCCCCCGTTCGAGCTCGGTCCGCGCCAGCGCCGCCGCGCCGATCATGCCGGCGTCGTTGCCGAGGGTCGCCTTCAGGATCGGCGTCGCGTTCATCGGCGTCAGCGCCCGTTCGCGGACCTCGCGCCGGGCGGGGTCCAGCAGCAGGTCACCGGCCGCGATCACGCCGCCGCCGACCACGATCGCGTCGGGCTGGAAGATGTTGGCGAAGCTCGAGCAGGCGACCCCGAGGCGACTGCCGATCAGCTCGAAGACGGCGATCGAGGTCTCGTCGCCCGCCAGCGCCGCCTCGGTCACGGCCTTGCCGTCGACCGTCTCCCCCGCGGCCAGCAGCTTGCCGATCGCCGAGTCGGGAGCGCTTTCCGCCGCGGCACGTCCCTCCCGGCCCAGCGCCGTGCCCGAGGCCAGCGCCTCGACGCAGCCGTGATTGGGGCAGTTGCCCTGGCAGGGTGGGCCGTCGGCCTGGATCACCGTGTGGCCGAGCTCGGCCCCGGCCCCGGTCGCGCCCCGGTAGACCTCGCCGTCGAGGATCAGGCCTCCGCCGATCCCGGTGCCGACCGTCAGCATCACCGTGTTCGGCTTGCCCCGTGCCGCTCCGAACAGGTACTCGGCCAAGGCCGCCACGTTGGCGTCGTTGTCGACGAAGACCGGCAGGCCGACGCGCTCGCTGACCACCTCGCGGATCGGCACCTCGGTCAGCGGCAGGTTGACCGCCGAGACCGCGACCCCGGTGGCGTGATCGATCGTCGCCGGGATCCCGAGCCCGACCGCCTGCGCCTCGGGCCGCGCGTCGCGCGCCTCTCCCACCTCGCGCACCAGCAACTCGACCAGCTCGTCCTCGGTCTGGCCGGTCGAGGCCTCGCGGCTCTCCCAGACGGCCTCGGTGCCGTCGAGGACGCCGACGAGCATCTTCGTCCCGCCCAGATCGACTCCGATCGTCTCGCCCCCGCTCACGGGCAAATGGAGGCTGGAAGACGGGCGACCGGATACATCGCCATGATTTCTAGCCCTTTTATGCCCGAGAGTGGAGAGCAGCGGCCTTCAGGACCGCCCGACTACAAGGTCTACCGGTCCCGCAAGGGCCTCTTCTCGCGGCTCAGATCGGCCGACCTCTCGGGCCTGAAAGAGCGCGCAAAGCTGCCTGGCAAGCGGCCTGAGAAGGACCGCGAGCCCGGTAGGGAGCGCCGCTTCCGGCCGCCGCGGACGCGCTTGCGGCGAGTTTTGAAATGGGTCGGCATCGCCGCTTTGGGATGGATCTTGCTCAGCTTCCTCGCCTTCGCGGTCTCGGCGCAGCTGCAGTCGTTCAAGCTCTCGGGCGAAGCGAAGGAGGCCCTGCACGGCGATCCGTTCCTCCTGCCGAGTGCGCAGACGATCCTCGTCCTCGGCACCGACGCCCGCCCGCCGGACACCAAGGAGCCCGGGGCGGCGCCGTCGCAGGAGTGCTTCGAACAGCAGGCCCACGGCGACGCCCCCCACGAGCCCTGCTTCGAAGGCGAATTCCGCGCCGACACGCTGATGCTGATCCGGGCCGGGGGCGGCACCTTCCGCAAACTCTCGATCCCCCGCGACAGCTACGCCGAGATCCCCGGCGCAGCACCGACGAAGATCAACGCCGCCTTCGCCTTCGGCGGCGCCGCCCTCCAGATCAAGACGATCGAGCAGTTCCTCGACATCGAGATCGATCATGTCGCGATCGTCGACTTCACCGGCTTCGAAGACCTGATCGACGCCGTCGGCGGGGTCGAGGTCGACGTCCCGGTCAAGCTCTGCGCCGACGTCTCCGGCGGTGCCGGCGGCGGCCAGGGCGGGGTGACGCTGCGCCTCGGCAAGGGCGAGAACACCCTCGACGGCGAAAAGGCCCTCGCCTACGCGCGCATCCGCAAGGCCAGCGAATGCCCCGGACCCGGCAAGAGCGCCTACAGCGTCGGCTACTACGACGACCTCGACCGCGAGAAGGCCCAGCAGGCCGTGATCAACGGCATCAAGGGCCGCCTAACCGACCCGCTCCGCGCCCCCTACAACTTCGTCAAGGGCCCGATCATCGGCTGGAACGCCCCGAAGGCGTTCGTCAGCGACATGGGCTTCTTCACGATGCCGCAGCTGGTCCTCGCCGCCGCGATCGGCGGCAGCGCCCCCGCCCACATTCTCTGCGGCAACCCCAACGCCGGCTGCGGGGAAGGCCCCGAAGGCAGTATCGAAGTGCCCGAGGCGGTGCGGCGCCGGGCCGTCAACCAGTTCCTCAACGGCTAGCCGAGAGTTTTGACGAGTTGTCCCACCTATGGGTGGGGAAAACCGTCAATCCGCGGTCGAGGCCGCGGCCTTGGCGTCGGCGGAGCTCGACTTCGACTCGCTCGACTTCGAGTCCGATGAGCTCGAACTCGACTCCGAGCCGCTCGACTCCTTCGCGCCCTCGCCCGATGAGCCGTTGCCGCCGCCCTTCTTCTTGCCGTAGTCGGTGTTGTAGAAGCCGCTGCCCTTGAAATGGACGGCAGGAGAGTGCAGGACACGGACCGCGGGAGCGCCGCACTCCTGGCACTCGGTCAGCGCCTCGTCGGTCATCTTCTGAATCACGTCGAAGACGTGGCCGTTCTCGCATTTGTACTCATAGATAGGCACGAGCTGCGGGATTATCGCAGCCGCTACGGTTCCCCGATGGCAACCGCCGAGCCGGAGACGCGCCCGACCGAGGTCTCGATGGAGGAGATCGTCGCCCTCTGCAAACGACGCGGCTTCGTCTTCCCCTCCTCGGAGATCTACGGCGGACTCGGCTCGACCTACGACTACGGCCACTACGGCGTCCTGCTCAAGAACAACGTCAAAGCCGAGTGGTGGAAGGCGATGCTGCAGGAGCGCGACGACATCGTCGCGATCGACTCGGCGATCCTCCAGCACCCCCGCGTCTGGGAGGCCTCGGGCCACCTCGAGGGCTTCACCGACCCGCTCGTGCAGTGCCTCGGCAAGTGCAAGCGGCGCTGGCGCGAGGACCATCTGCGCGAGGCGGTCGAAGCCGAAGGCGGCGACCCCAGCGCCGAGCTGCACTGCCCTGAGTGCGGCGGCGAGCTCTCCGAGCCGCGCCAGTTCAACCTCATGTTCGAGACCCATATCGGCCCGGTCGCCGGCGAGGGCTCCGAGGTCTACCTGCGGCCGGAGACGGCGCAGGGAATCTTCATCAACTTCAAGAACGTGCTCGGCTTCGCCCGTAAGAAGCCGCCGTTCGGGATCGCCCAGGTCGGCAAGTCCTTCCGCAACGAGATCACCCCCGGCAACTTCATCTTTCGCACCCGCGAGTTCGAACAGATGGAGATGGAGTACTTCGTGCCGCCGGCCGAAGCCGAGAAGTGGCACCAGCACTGGATGGGGGAGCGCGAGCGCTGGTACACCGAGCTCGGCCTGCGGCCCGACTATCTGCGGGTCCGGGCCCATGGCGCCGACGAGCTCTCCCACTACTCCTCCGCCACGAGCGACATCGAGTACCTGTTCCCGATCGGCTGGTCGGAGCTGGAGGGGATCGCCAACCGCGGCGACTTCGACCTCACCCAGCACGCCAAGTTCAGCCGCGAGAAGCTCGAGTACTTCGACCAGGAGACGAAGGAGCGCTACGTTCCCCACGTGATCGAGCCCGCCGCCGGCGCCGACCGCGCCACCCTCGCCTTCCTAGTCGACTCCTACGAGGTCGAGGAGGTCGAGGGCCGCCGGCGCACGGTGCTGCGCCTGCACCCCCGCCTCGCCCCGGTCAAGGTCGCGGTGCTGCCACTGGTCTCCAAGGAGGGGATGCCGGAAAAGGCGCGTGCGGTCTACCAGGACCTGCGCGGCCGCCTCCCCGCCGAGTTCGACGAGGGCGGCTCGATCGGCAAGCGCTACCGCCGCCAGGACGAGATCGGCACCCCCTGGGGCGTCACCGTCGACCATCAGACGATGGAGGACGACACCGTCACCCTGCGCGACCGCGACTCGCTGGAGCAGACGCGGCTCCCGATCGCGGGCCTCGGCGACGAGCTGGTCAAGCGCCTGGCAGCGCCCTGGCGCAGCCCGAAGCTGGGCTGACGATCAGCCGCCGGTCCGTGCCCTGGACCCGGGTTCGAGGCCGACCAGGTCGAACACGTAGTCGAGCGCCCCGGTCCCCAGGGCGCGGCCCGCTGGAATGATCATCTCCCGGCGCCCTCCCACCCGCATGCCGACGACGCCTTCTTCCCAGGCCACGGGATTGTCACGTCTGATCTCCTTTTTGAGGGCCTCCGCCTCCGACGGCCAGGTTTCGATCTCCTTCTTGCCGGTGTCGTAGTCGACGCCGATGTAGAACACGGCCACCCGGTCACCAGGGCGAGCAGCCGGGCCCGATCCCACCTCGATGTCCCTGAGGAGGAGCCTCTTGGGCGGAGGTCGATCCGACGGCTCGATCTCGAGTTCGGCGCGACCTGCGCTGGAAACGGTCGCGAAGCGCGGATCGTTCCGGTCGGAGACGGGCGGGAAGCGAACGGACTTCTCCTTGGCCGGCCCGACGCGGACCAGGTCGATCACGTAGTCCGCCGCTCCGCTGCCGTGCATGAGGCGAGCGGGCACAAGTACCTCGCGGCGGCCGTCGACACGCATCCCTTCGATGCCCGCTTCGAAGCCCTCCCCGCTCCCGCCGGAGCCGAGCCGGAGCTCCCAAGGTTGTGAGAGCGGCGGCCAGCGGAAGAAGATCTCCCTCCCGGTCCTGTAGTTGGCGGCAACGTAGTAGACGCCCACCTCGTCACCGCGGTGGGCGATCGGCCCGGTTCCAACCTTGATGTCCTTGATGACCAGCCGCTGCGGCGGCGACAGGTCCGGCGGGTCGATCTTGGGTTTGGGGCGCCTGCCCCCGCCGGGATAGGTAATGGCTGCGAAGTGAGGGTCCGCCGGGTCGGAGGCGACCAGCAAGGGGGCTTCCTCCCGCTTTTCAGGGCTCTCCGCGGACGCGGCCTTCGTATCGGCGGCAGTGATGGTCGTGGAGTCATCCCCTCCGCAACCGACCGAGAAGAGCGCCAGCACGACGGCGAAAATGACAGCGGCAGCCTTCATTGGACAGTAGCGGCGACCCCTTGCAGAGGGTAAGCTCGCACCGGTCTCCAAGCGGCGAACGGAGAGAGGATGGCCTACGAAGATCAGCCTCCGGCGGGCGCCTTGGACGAGGCGGGTTCGATGCGAACCAGGTCGAAGACGTAGTCCAGCGCCCCGTTGCCGATCGCGGGGCCGGATGGAATGATCAGCTCCCGGCGACCGCCCGCCCGCATTCCCACGATTCCGTCTTCCCAGGCTTCGCGACCACTGAGCTGGACGACCAAGGGGAGCGGCGGTGGGGGCCAGGTCTGGAGCTGCGTCCTCCCGGACCGGTAGTCGACGCTGGTGTAGTAGACGGCCACCCGGTCGCGAGGGCCGACGACAGGCCCGGTCCCCACCCTGATGTCCCTGGCGAGGAGCCGCTTCGGCGGTGGCCGGTCCGGAGGATCGATATCGGGCTTGGGACGCCGCCCTTCACCGCCGGAGATGGTCCCGAAGCGGGGGTCCCCCGGGTCTGAGCTGACCTGGAGGCAAGGTTCGGCTCGCTCGGAGCCGCCCGCCGGCCGAGGATTCCTCGCGCCGGTCGTAGTCGGGGCGCTATCACCGGTCCCCTCTTCCTCCGTGGTGGTCGTGGCGCCGCTTGCGCCACAGCCGAGAGCGACGAGCGCGAGGAAGAAGGTGAGGATTGCTGAGGAAATCTTCATTGCGCAGGTTTTATAACACTATTTGCCGGAGCTGGCCGGGCAAGGCTTCCCGCTTGAGCGGCGACCCCTCGCAGGGATAGGCTCGCACTCGTCCTGGTCCAGCGGCGATTGGAGAGACGATGGCCTACGAGATGCAGATCCGCGGCACCCAGAGCGAGGTGAAGGTCCGCAATCCCTGGGCCGTTGCCCTGCTGCCGATCATCACGCTTGGGATCTACCACCTGGTCTGGTGGTACAAGATCAACAAGGAGCTGAAAGCCTACGGCGAGGCCAAGGGCTACGACCTCGGCCAGAACCCGACCAACTCGGTGCTGGCGCTGTTCCCGGGCGGGATCATCGTGATCCCGGCGCTTATCAGCTACTGGCGCGGCACCAAGCGAGTGCAGGGAGCCTCGAAAATCGCCGGACACGAGCCGGTCAACGGCTGGATCGCCCTGCTCCTCTACGTGCTGCTCTCGCCAGGCATGTGGGCCTACCTGCAGGTCTCGCTGAACCACATCTGGGAGCAGGAGGCCGAGCCGCTGCCGGGCCAGGAAGCCCCGCCGGCATCGGACCAGATGCCGCCCGCCGCTCCGCAGGGCTGACTCAGGGCTCGACTTCGAGGTCGACGTCGTCGATGCAGTGCTGGGCCCCGGCGTGAGCCCGGGTGTGCCACCGGCCAGCGGCGACGGCGACCTCGGATAGCCCGTCGAGCGGGAGGCAGCGCCAGTCGCCGCCGGGCTCGAGCCCGCGGTCGCTGCCACCGGCGAACTGGAAGAACAGTGCTCGCGCCTGTCCATCCCTGGTCCCGATCACGTGTGGGCAGAGGCGACGTGCGTGGCCGCCGAAGACGGCGTGGACCTGCTTGCGCTCGACGATCGCCCGGCGGATGAGGGGGTAGACGTCGCCGCTCACAGGCCCATGAAGCGGAGCACCTCGTCCGCGTCGGCCTCCAGCGCCGCGCCGGCTTTCTTCGTCACCTTGCCGAGGTGCTCGATCGTGACCTTGCCGCCGGCCAGCTTCCAGGTCGCGACGGCGCGGCCGCCGACGAGGGCGAAGGGGCGGAAGATGCCGTTGATCGTCACCAGCAGCTTGTGCGGGCCGACGATTTCCTCGCGTGAGGTCCAGCCGAGCAGCAGCGGGTCGAAGGCGCCGAGCAGGCGCGGGGACGGCAGCGGTGCGGCGGGCGGGCGCTTGGCGAGGTCGACGAGGCCGTCGTCGCGCTCGCTCAGCTCCGAGGCGATCGCGGCGAGCCCGGCGCGGGCATCGCGCAGCGGCAGCCCGGCCCAGCGGGCGAGGTCGCGGTCGTCGGCCGGCCCGTGCCCGACCAGGTAGCGGCGCGCCAGCTCGGCCAGGGCGACGTCGCGGTCGACCGGCTTCTGCGGCCCGAGCCAGTCACGCACAAGCGCGTAGGCGTGCTGCTTGCCGAGCATCGGCCCGCGCACGACGATCCCCCGCACGGCAGCGAGGAACATCAGGTGGATGAAGGCCTGCCCCGCGGTCGGCACCCCGGCGCGGAGGAGCCGCTCCCGCAGGTCCTTCCCGCTCAGCGGCCCCGCGTCCACCAGAACCCGCTCGACCTCCACCATCGCCCGCTCGCCTTCCCCCTCGGAGACGCCCTCGTGGCGCAGGCGCCGGGTGCAACTGGTGCGGAGCGGCGGGGTCGTCAGCGCCTGCAGCCAGGGATAGTCCTCGCTGCGGATGAGGTGCAGGGTGCCGCGGTTGAGCCAGGTGATCAGCAACGAGCGGTCCTCGCTCAGCGCCCGGTCGACGTCGGCGGCACTGACCCCGTCGGTGCGGGCGCGGACCGCGAGCCGGGCGCCGCGCGGATCCTGGCCCTGCACGGCGAGCAGGCGCTCGGCCACGTCGACGGGCCGCTTCAGCGGCTCGCCCGCCAGCGCCTGCGCGGTCAGGCGCTCTGCGGTCAGCGGCGATCGGGTGGCACGCATCGGCCTATCCTGCCCGACGTGGAGCCGAGCCTGCTGCGCAGCCGCGATTTCGCCTCGTAGCGGCTCTGTTGCGAAGCGCTAGCCGACGCCGACGAGGTCGACGACGAAGATCAAGGTTTCGTTCGGCCCGATCGCGGGCGGGGAGCCCGCCGGGCCATAGGCCAGGTTCGGCGGGATGATCAGCTCGCGCCTGCCGCCGACCTTCATCCCGGCCACGCCCTCGTCCCAACCTTTGATCACCGCGCCGGCGCCCAGCGGAAAGGGGAGCGGTTCGCCCCGGTCCCAGGATGCGTCGAACTGTTCGCCACTGTCATAGCCGACCCCGACGTACTGGACGGTGACTTCGTCGCCCGGCTTGGCTTCGGCGCCGGTGCCCACGACCAGGTCCTTCTTTTCCAGCTTCTTCGGCGGCGGTCCGCCGGGGACCGTGACCTTCGGCTTCTTGCCGGCGGCTTCCGCGCCTTCAGCCGGGGCCGAGCCTTCGGTCGTTTCCGCCGTCGTCCCTTCGCCCGCCGGCTGAGTCGACGAAGAGGTCGAGTCGTCGTCGCCACCGCAGCCGGCGACGGCCAGCGCCAAGATGGCGCACACCAAGGCGATCTGCACTTTCCTCCCGCTCACGGCGAGCATCCTACCCACCGTCGCAATGATTTGCTTGAGCGATCATCCCTTGCCGGAGAGGCGATCCCAGAGACGGCCGAGAGCGCTGCGCTTGCCGCCCGCGAAGTCGGCCGCGCTGGCGGTGATCGCGCCGGGATTGGCTCCGGGCTTCGGCAGGTCCGCCGCCGTGACGGCGTCGATCTTCAGCAGCACGCCGTTCTCGTAGATCCCCTCGACCTCGGGCGCGTCGACGAAACGATGGCCTCCGGGCCCGGCGGTGGTGTCGAAGATGATCCCGTCGAACATGTCGATGTTGGGCGCCGAGAGCACCTTCACGACGCGGCCGAGATTCTCGCCGTCGCTGGAGTAGACCGGCACCCCATTCCTCACCGCGAGATAGGAACTCGGCTGCCCCAGGTCGTCCATCGGCCCGAGCCTAGCGGGGACGATGCCGCGACGGATCCCACACGCCCTCGTTCGAGCGCCTAGGGTCTCCTGATCGATACCCCGATCCTCACCTCGGGCCTGCTGCCGGCCGCGATCGCGGTGATCATGTGCAGCCTCGGCATGACCCTGACCCGCGCCGATTTCCGGCGCGTGCTCGTGGCCCCGCGCGGCGTCCTGATCGGGATGCTCAACCTGGCTCTGATCTCGCCGCTGCTCGCCTTCGCGATGGCCGAGCTGTTCGGCCTGCCGCCCGAGCTGGCGGTGGGGCTGGTCCTGCTCGGGGCCTCGCCCGGCGGGATGATGGCCAACATGCTGACCCACCTGTCGCGCGGCGACACGGCGCTGTCGGTGACGATGACGGCGGTCAGCAGCGTCGGCGCGGCGGTCACGGTGCCGCTCTTCCTCGGGCTCTCGACCGACCACTTCGGCGCCTCGGTAGGCGACCCGAGCATGCTCGGCGTGATCGCGCGGGTGCTGGCGATCACGATCCTCCCGGTCGCGATCGGGATGGAGCTGCGGCGGCGCTGGCCGCAGCGGATCGAGGTGGCCTACCCGCGGGTGCGACGCATCTCCCTCAGCCTCTTCGCGATCGTCGTCCTCGGGGCGATCGTCAGCGAGCACGACACGGTCCGGGAGCACATGGCCGAAGTCGCCGCCGCCGCGCTCGCCCTCAACGTGACGGCGATGGCGCTCAGCTTCGCGATCTCGAAGCTGGCCCGGCTCGACGACCGTCAGTCGACCGCGATCGCGCTCGAGCTGGGGATCCACAACTCGGCGCTGGCGATCGCGGTCGGCGCCTCGCTGGCCTCCGAGGTGACGATCCCAGCCGCCGTCTACAGCTCCTTCATGCTCTTCACCGGCGGCGCCTTCGCCTGGGTGATGAGCCGCCGCAACGGCCACGAAGGCGAGGTGCCCAGGGCCGAGCCGGCCGAGGCTTAGACTGCCGCCAGCGAGCGGGAAGGGAACCGAGAGGGAGCTGAAATGGGACTGAACCTGGCATCGATCGTGACCGAGAGCGCCGTGCGGACGCCCGGCAGCCCGGCCGTGCGGCTGGGAAGCGCGGAGCTGACCTACGCCGAGCTCGACGAGCGCAGCGCCCGCCTGGCGGCGCTGCTGCGCGCGA
This sequence comes from uncultured Thermoleophilia bacterium, assembly GCA_963720455.1. Classification (GTDB taxonomy): domain Bacteria; phylum Actinomycetota; class Thermoleophilia; order Solirubrobacterales; family 70-9; genus VAYN01. Next base: position 1,770,954 of record OY970392.1, read on the forward strand.
AGGGAATGCAGCCGGGCGACCGGGTCGGGGTGATGCTCCCCAACGTCCTCGAGTTCCCGATCTCCTACTACGGCGTGCTGCGGGCGGGCGGTGTCGTGGTGCCGATGAACGTGCTGCTGAAGCGGCGCGAGATCGCCTTCTACCTGGAGGACTCCGGGGCGCAGCTGCTGCTGGCCTGGCACGGGTTCGCCGCCGAGGCGCGCGACGGGGCCGCCGACGCCAGCGCCGACCTGATCGAGGTCGAGCCGGAGAGCTTCGCGACGCTGCTGGCCGAGCACGAGCCGGCGACCGACGTCGCCGCGACCGAGGAGGACGACACCGCCGTGATCCTCTACACCTCCGGCACCACCGGCAAGCCCAAGGGCGCCGAGCTGACCCACCTCAACCTCCACCGCAACGCCGACGTCGCCAGCCGCACCACCTGCGAGATCGAGGCCGGCGACGTCGTCTTCGGCGGCCTGCCGCTGTTCCACTCCTTCGGCCAGACGGTGGGGATGAACGCCACGCTCAAGGTCGGGGCCTGCCTCAGCCTGGTGCCCAAATTCGACCCCGCGGAAGCGCTGGAGACGATGCAGCGCGACCGCATCACCCACTTCTACGGCGTGCCGACCATGTTCGGAGCGCTGCTGCACCACCCCGGGCGCGAGAGCTATGACACCTCGGCCCTGCGCCAGTGCATCACCGGCGGCGCCTCGATGCCGGTCGAGGTGCTGCGCGGCTTCGAGCAGGCCTTCGGCGCGATCGTGCTCGAGGGCTACGGGCTCTCGGAGACCTCGCCGGTCTCCTCCTCCAACCACCCAGGCATGGAGCGCAAGCCGGGCTCGATCGGGACGCCGCTGGAAGGCGTCGAGATGAAGGTCGTCGACGAGGACGACAACGAGGTGGCGCAGGGCGAGGTCGGCGAGATCGTGATCCGCGGCCACAACATCATGAAGGGCTACTGGCAGCGCCCTGACGCGACCGCGGAGGCGATGCGCGGCGGCTGGTTCCACAGCGGCGACATGGCCAAGACCGACGAGGAGGGCTACTTCTACATCGTCGACCGCAAGAAGGACCTGATCATCCGCGGCGGCTACAACGTCTACCCGCGCGAGGTCGAGGAGGTGCTCTACGAGCACCCGAAGATCCGCGAAGCGGCGGTGCTCGGCGTCCCCCACGACGAGTGGGGCGAGGAGATCGGCGCCGCGGTCGTCCTCCACGAGGGCGAGGAGCTGGAGCCGGAGGAGGTCAGCGCCTACGTCAAGGAGCGGATCGCCGCCTACAAGTACCCGCGGCTCGTCTGGTTCCTCGACGACCTGCCGAAAGGCCCGACCGGGAAGATCCTCAAGCGCGAGATCGAGCCGCCCGCGTCTGTGTGAGCGAGGTCACCCGGCAACATTGGCCAGCCAGCCAGGATTCGCGCTAGGCTGCCCACCCAGGGGTATGTCAACGAAGGAGAAGAGATGAGCGTCGCCTCCCAGAGCCTGATGGACAACGTCACCTACGAGGACCTCTACCGCCGCTGGGAGGGGGGTAACTGGAGCGCGTACGAGATCGACTTCTCCGGCGACAGGGCCGGCTGGGACTCGCTCAGCGAGATCCAGCGGCGCTCGGCGATGTGGATCTACTCGATGTTCTTCTACGGCGAGGACCGCGTCGCCGACACCCTCGCCCCCTACATCACCGCCGCCCCGACCGAGGAGCAGTCCTACTTCCTCGCCACCCAGCAGGTCGACGAGGTCCGCCACTCGGTCTTTTTCCACCGCTTCTTCAAGGAGGTGATCGGCGTCGGCGGCGAGTCGATCCAGTCGACCCTCGCCTCCACCCTGCCCCAGCTCAACTGGGGCTACCGCGGCATCTTCGACCGCCTCGACGTGATGGCCGAGGAACTGCGCAAGGACCGCTCGCTGCCCAAGTACGCGCAGGCGATCACCCTCTACCACCTGATCGTCGAGGGCAGCCTCGCCCAGCCCGGCCAGCACTTCATCGAGGACTTCTTCGCCTCCGAAGAGACGATGCCCGGGTTCAGCTCCGGCATGGCCAACGTCTCCCGCGACGAGCAGCGCCACATCGGCTTCGGCGTCAAGGTCCTCTCCGAACTGCTCGGCGAGGGCAACCCGGGCTGGGAGGAGAACCGGGCGGCGGTGACCGATCTGCTGCGAGAAGTGCTCCCCTACGGGCCCGCCGTCTTCTCGCCGCCGAACCTGGACCGCGAGTACACCGAGTGCTACGGCTTCTCGCTCGAGGACATCTTCGCCTTCGGCCTCAAGCTGATCCGCCAGCGCTGGCGCACGATCGGCTACCCGACCGAGGAGATGCCCCCCGGCGTCTTCCCCTTCGACCCCGACGCCGGCGAGGACGAGATCGCCGAGCGCCAGGTGAAGCTGATGATGGCCGGAATCCTCGGCCCGCCCAACGGCCCGCCGCCCGAGTCCTCGCTGGAGCTGCAGCGCCTCTACTTCGACGTCGTCAAGAGGGTCGTCGACCCGGCCGCCGCCAACGGCTCCCCGCTCGTCTACCAGTACCGCTTCACGGACGCCGACCCCTGGCACCTGGTGATCGACAACGGCTCGACCCGGGCGGAGCCGGGCGAAGCGCCGAACCCGACCCTGACGCTGGAGGCGAGCTGGAGCGACTTCGTCGCTACCGGCAAACCCGAATCCAACCCGCTGAAGATGATCCTCCAGCGCCGCCTGCGCCCGCGCGGGCCGATCCGCGAGATCGCGCGGATGCGCAAGGTCTTCCCCAGCTAGACACGGTCGATGTCACGCAGGCGATGGGCGATCCTCGCCGGCGCGGCTCTCGCCCTGGCCCTCGTGCTGGGGGCGGCCGTCGCCTGGCATTTCTCCTCGGCGGTGCTGGTCCCCGACAACTCGCCCTGGCCGGCCGAGACGACGGTCGAGGCGCTGCCGCCCGGCCGCGTCGTCCTCGAGCGCTCCGAGGAAACGCTGCGGCCAGGGGTCTGGGCACTCGAGTGGCTGGGTGGGCGGGCAATCGCCGGGGCCGTCTTGAAGGAGGGCGAGGACACCGTGACCCGACGGCTCCGCGCGGTCGACGGCTACCTGGCGCCGGGGATGGAGGTCGCGATCGACCCCGACGTCTGGGCCGGCGACCCGACCGCCGCGCTGGGCCTGCCGTCCTCCACCGTCTCGGTCCAGAGCGAGCTCGGAGCGATGCCGGCCTGGCTGGTCCCGGGCCGCGCGCGCACCTGGGCGATCGTCGTCCACGGCATCAACAGCACCCCGCAGACCGGCCTGCGGGCGGTGCCCGCCCTCCATCGCTCCGGGCTGCCGACGCTGCTGATCACCTACCGCGAGGACCTCGGCGCCCCGCCCAGCCCGGACGGGTTCCACCACATGGGCCTGACCGAGTGGCGCGACCTCGACGCCGCCGCGCACTACGCGCTCGCGCACGGGGCCGAGCGCCTGGTTCTGGTCGGCTACTCGATGGGCGGCGCGATCGTCGCCCAGTTCATGCAGCACTCGCCGCTGGCCCCGCGGGTCTCGGGCCTCGTGCTCGACGCCCCTGTCCTCGACTGGCGCGACGTCCTCTCCTTCAACGCGACCGAGATGGGTTTCCCCGCGGTCGCCTCACTGCCCGTCGAGTGGGCGATCGGCGCTCGCATCGACGCCGACTGGGACGGGCTCGACGCGGTGCAGCACCCCGAGGACTTCCAGCTGCCGATCCTGCTCTTCCACGGCGGCGAGGACAAGGTCGTCCCGATCTCCAGCAGCGAGCAGTTCGCCTCCGAGCTGCCGCGCCGGGTCACCTTCTACCGGGCGCCGCGGGCGGGACACTGCGAGAGCTGGAACGTCGACCCCCAGGCCTACGCGGACCGGCTTGCCCTCTTCCTGGCTCAGGAAATCGGCGGGCGAGAGCCGGCCCAGGGACGCCCGGCCCCGAGCTGAGCGGCGAGCGAGCACAGCTGGTCTGTATGCGAAAGGAAGAGCCGCGCGCGATCGCGCGCGGCTCTCTTCAAACCGCACCGCCTGGCGGGGCAGCTATGTGAGCCCGTATGTGCCCGATGGCGTGACGCTCCAGGTACCGCTTACGGTTGCGTTACCGAGGGTGGTGCCGCCGCTTGTGGCCGTGAGGGTCCCTGAGAGTTTTCCTTGTTTTATCGCGTGCTGTTCGCCTTCAGCGAAGGTGAGTGTAATGCCAGCTGCCTCCAGTTGGAGTGTCAGAATGGGGCAGAAGGCGCCTGTGTAGTGGTATTGGAGTGTCGGTGTTGTGATCTCGATTGCGGGTGCGCTCGTATACATTGTCCACGGAGCTGGTTGCGTCTGTTCGAATGTCACAGAGTGGAGTTGACAGGCGGCAAGCGCGCCTTGCGTGGTGCACGTTGTCGGGCTGTCCACTTCAAACGATTTGGTGTGGGCGAAGATTTGCCCGCCTGTGATTTGGGCGGCAGTTGTGGCTTGTGGGCAGCTGGTGCCGCCAACTGGCCCCCCGGCGAAGTTAAATGAGCCTGCGAAGCTGACGGCGGGGTTGCCTTCCACCGCCACTGTGCCGTCGGTCCATTGCGCCGAGGCGACCGTCGGCACGGTAAGAGCCATCCCCACCGCCAGACTGGCCATGAGCATCGTCCATCTCAACATGGTGTTACCTCCTGGGTAGTGCTCCTGATATGCGAGCGATTCCGAGACCGCAGATCATCTCGGCTCCATGAGTGCCGCCACGACCCGGGTCGCCGTTCCTCCTGCACTCCCCAGGAAGTCGAGTTGCCGCGTGTCCGGAATCGCGCGGTCGGGCGACACGACCTAGAGCGAGGCGAGCGCGCCTTGCGTGGTGCCTCCTTGCGGGTTGTCCACAGTGGTCAGGAGATCGGCGGGCGGGCGTCCGCCCAGGGCCGCTCGGCCTCGAGCTGGCCGGCCAGCGAGAGCAGCGTCGCCTCGTCGCCGGGGCGGCCGATGATCTGAACCGAGAGCGGCATCCCCGCCGCGTCGAACCCCGACGGCACCGCCATCGCCGGGTTGCCGAGGTGGTTCCAGGGGACGCAGTAGGGGTAGAAGCGACTCATCCCGAGCACGGTGCGAAGCGCGCCCTGGCCCTCCCAGCGGCGCACCGGCAGCGCCGTGCCGCCCATCACCGGGGTCATCAGCACGTCGCAGAAGTCGAAGATCGCGTTGACGCGGGCGGCGTCGACCTCGCGCCCCCTCAGCGCCCGCTCGAAGATCGCGTCCGGGAGCTGGCGGCCGAGGCGACCGAAGCCGCGGGTGCGGCGTTCGAGCCGCTCCGGATGTGGGACCTCGTCGACGGTCTCCGAGACGCCGCGCAGGAAGCGCGGCGCGATGTTGTTGCCGATCGCTCCCCACTCGGGATCGCGCTGCGCGACCTCGTGCCCGAGCGAGCGCAGCACCTCGGCGGTGTCGGAGACCGCCCGTTTGGCGTCGTCGGAGACGGTCGGCGGCGCGGCGGCGCGCGGCGCGGCGGTCGACCAGGCGACTCTGAGCCTGCCGGGCGGCGTCGTGGCCGACTCGACGAAGGGCCGCTCCGGGGGCGGCGGCGCCCCGGGCTCCTCGGAGCCGCCGCTGACGATGTCGAGGTAGAGGGCGGTGTCGAGGACGCTGCGGCTGAGACAGCCGAGGACCCCGAGCCCGTTCCAGCCTTCCTTCAGCGGCGCCAGCGAGACCCGGCCGCGCTGCGGTTTGAGGCCGAAGAGGCCGCAGGAGGCGGCGGGGATGCGGATCGAGCCGCCTCCATCCCCTGCCGAGGCGACCGGGACCAGGCCGGCGGCGACCGCGGCGCCGCTGCCGCCGCTGGAGCCACCCGGCGTCCGCTGGGGGTTCCAGGGGTTGCGGGTCACCCCCCAGGTCGCCGACTCGGTGAAGCCGCAGATCGCCAGCTCGGGCAGGTGGGTGACGCCGACCACGATCGCCCCGGCCGCGCGCAGCCGCCGCACCATCTCGGCATCGGCGTCGGCCGGCTGGTCGAAGGCGTCGGTGCCGAGCATCTTGACCACGCCGGCGACCTCGCTTTCGTCCTTGATCGCGATCGGCACGCCCAGCAGCGGCCGCTCGTCCCCACCCTTCAACCGCGCCTCCGCCTGCTCCGCCTCCAACATCGCTTTCTCGCCCAACACCAGGCGAAATGCATTGAGCTGCGGGTTCAACCGCTCAATCCGCTCCAAGTGCAACCGCACCAGCTCAGTAGGCGAAACCTCCCCCTTCCGAACCATCTCCGCCTGCCGCGCCGCCCCAGCAAATGCAACGTCGATCTCGTTCACGCGGGCCATCCTAAGCGCCCGTCCCGGTAGGGGTGGAGCGTCTTGTACTTTTTCGCGACCGTGCCCCGAGGCGACAGCCCTGTGGCGCTCCTCGAAAAAGTTAAGCGAAACCCCTACCGGGACGGGCGCTTCTTACGCCTCCGCGGGAGCGGCATCCGGCTCGCCCCCCTCGAAACTGAGCCGCGGCAGAACCCGGTCGAGCCAAGACGGCATCCACCAGTTCCACTTGCCCATCAGCTTCATCGCCGCCGGCACCAGGATCAGCCGCACCAGGGTCGCGTCGAGGGCGATCGCCACCGCGCAGCCGAGGCCGAGCTCCTTGATCGAGGGCACCCCGGTGAGCACGAAGACGGCAAAGACCGAACTCATGATCAGCGCCGCCGAGGAGATCGTGCGGGCGCTCGAGGCCAGCCCCTCGGCCACCGCGCGCTCGTTGTCGCCGTGGATCAGGTAGCGCTCGCGGATGCGCGACATCAGGAACACCTCGTAGTCCATCGAGAGGCCGAAGACGATCGCGAAGATCAGCGGCACGTTGATCGTGTCCAGCGCGCCGAGGCTTTCGAAGCCGAGCACGCTGTCGAGCCAGCCCCACTGGAAGACGGCGACGAGGACGCCGAAGGCGGCGCCGATCGAGAGCAGGTTCATCAGCACGGCCTTCAGTGGCAGCACCACAGAGCGCAGCATCACCATCAGGACGACGAAGCTGAAGGCGAGGACGAAACCGACGATCTTCCAGAAGGAGCCGGAGATCTGGGCGCGGACGTCGTTGGTGCGCGCGGTTTCGCCGCCGACGTCGACGTTGCCGGCCACCGCCGCGAGGGCGGTGGTGGGGACGAACTCACGCACCCGATCGACCAGGGCCCGCGCTCCGTCGGAATCGCTGGCGGCAGTCGAAGTCGCCTCGACCAGGGCGCTGTCGCGCCCGTAGACGGGAGCGAGCACTGAACTGACGCCCGGCTGCTCGCGCAGTTCCTCAGCGAAGGCACTCACCGCGGCGCGGTCGGCTGCGCCCGGGAAGGAGGCGACGATCTGGATCGGGTCAGCGCCGCCGCTGAGCTGCTCGGAGGCGAGTTCGTTGCCGACCCGCACGTCGCTGTCCTTGGGGAACTGTTCGATCGCGTTGGTACCGGTCTGCATCGAGAGCAGCGGCGAGGCGAGCAGGAGCAAGACCGCCGCAGAGCCGGTGGCGGCAAGCACGGGGCGGGCCATGATGCGACGCGCCCAACGGTCCCAGAAGCCCGGGCCCTCGGCGACGGCGGCCGGGGCGGGGCGGGGCCGCCGGAAGACGGTGTGCTTGAAGAAGCGCAGGACCCTGGCGACGATCCCACCCGGCATCACCCTGTCGCCGAGCATCGCTATCAGCGCCGGCAGCAGGGTCGTGGCGGTGAGGATCGAGACGGCGACGACGGTCATCGCCCCCAGCGCCATCGAGCGCAGCGCCTGGTTGTCGACCATCCAGAGGCCGGCCAGCGAGACGATCACGGCGAGGCCGGAGAAGGCCACGGCGAGGCCTGAGGTGGCGAGCGCCTCCGCCCGCGCCTGCTCGCAGTCGCGCCCGTCACGGCGCTCCTCGCGGTAGCGGGCGAGGATGAAGAGCGAGTAGTCGATCGCGACGCCGATCCCGATCATCGAGGCCATGTTGGTGACGAAGACCGAGGTGCTCATCTGCAGCGAGATGAAGTAGATGAGGGCGCCGGTGACGATGACGCTGACGAAGCCGAGCGCGAGCGGCAGCACCGCGGCTGCCAGCGAGCCGAAGACGACGAGCAGGATCAGGGCCACGATCGGGAAGCCGCTCGCCTCCGCCTTGCTCAGGTCTTCCTTGGAGAGCTCCTGCATCCCCGCCCACACGGTCGGCTGCCCCGCCAGGTAGATCGTCACCCCGCCGCCGGCGGTACCGGGGTCGAGCGCTTCGCGCAAGTCGACCGCCGGGTCGATCAGCTCATCGGGCGGGACGGTGCTGGCAAGCGGCAGCAGGGTGCTGTCGGTCCGCTGCAGCTGCCGCTCGCCGTGCCGGGCCACGGCCGGCGACAGCGAGATGCCCTCGATCGCGGCGACCTCGCGCCGGACCCGGTCGACGGCGGCGGCGCGCTCGGCCCTGCCGGCTCCGGGGGCGGCGCGCAGCAGCACCGCGACCCCGCCCGACTCTTTGACGAAGACCCCTTGCATCGACTCGGCAACCGCCTTCGACTGGCTGCCGGGAACGTCGAAGCCACCGCCGGTCAGGTGTTCGGTTTGTTTCGCCGCGAGCGGAAGGGCGAGAACGACGATCAGGACCCAGGCGGCCAGAACCCAGCGCCGGCGCCGGCCGAGCACTCCCGCAAGTCGAGTCATTCCGTCGCGCATTGGCTGGTTGGCCAGTCTTGCGCGTCGGCAGCCCACGGTCTGTGAGTCGCGTCACTCCAAAGCCGCGCGTCACACGTCGAGCTGAGCTTTTTTATCCCCTGAGGGCAAAAAAGCTCAGCTCGACGCCAGAAGAGTTACTCGTCGACGAGCAGGTACCGGGCCGAGGCGGCGCCGGCGGCGAGAGCGGCGGTGTTGTCGCGCTCGGGATCGGACAGCGCCTGCAGGGCGAAGCCGTCGCCGACCGCGAACAGGTAGGAGACGATCGCCTCGGCGCCGAAACGGAGCTTGAGGACGCCCTCGCGCTGCTTGGCCTCGAGCACCTCGGCGACATGCGAGCGGGTGCGCTCGAACAGCTGGCCCACCTCGCGCTGGATGTCGGGATTGCGCCGGCCGGCACTGAACAGCTCGTAGAGGAGGAGGAAGAAGCCCGGTTCGTTCTCGATCATGTCGGTGAGGCTGGCGACGAGGACGTCGAGGACGTCGTCGGCCGATCTCGCCTCGGAGAGGCGCTCGTCGAGCCGGGCGATGCGGATCTCGGCGTCGCGGCGGACGACCTCGACCAGCAGCCGCTCCTTGGTCCCGAAGTAGTAGTGGAGCAGGCCGCGGCTGACCCCCGCCTCGCGGGCTACATGCTCGAAGGTGGAGCCGGCGGCACCGCGGCGGGCGACGCTGTCGCGCATCGCATCGACGATGCGCTGCGCCTTGTCGCCACTCAGCTCCCGCTCTTTAGTCGCAGCCTCCATCTAAATCAGTCTAGAGAGACGGGCGGCAGACCCGCCCGAACGGACATAGGAGGGATCCCGGTAAGGGTGAAGCGTCTTGTACTTTTTCGCGACAGTGCGCCGGGCGACAGCCAGCGGCGACCCACGAAAAAGTTAAGCGAAACCCTTACCGGGATACCTCCTACGACCCGTTGATGCTGGTCGCGCTCGTGTACTCGAACTCCTCTTCGGCACCGAAGAGGGCGTCGAGCACGGCCTTGCGGGCGCCCTCGCTGACGGCCAGGGCGATCACGGCCCCGACGATGGCGATCAGCAGCAGTTTGCCGATGCCGCCCTTGCGCTTCGGCGGCTTGCGCAGGCGCTCGGAGGCCTCGCGCAGGCTCTCCGCGGCCTCGCGCAGGTCCTTCTGGACCTTCTTGTCGCTGGTCACGGCCTTGACGGCGCCCTTGCCGTTGCCGGTCGCGCGTCCGTAGGCGCCCTTCGCCGCTTCGAAGGCGTCGCGCAGGCTGTCGCGCAGCTCTTCGTCCTCGATCAGGCGCTGCACATACGGGTTTTCGCGGGCAGTCTCGTAAATGTCGTTGGCGCGGGTCGCCGTGGTCTTGCTCATACCGTCTCCTCGCTGGTCAGCAGATCTCTGGGCAGGTTATACCCGAACTTCAGGGGCCTATCCCATCCAGCAGGACGCCTGTATTGCGAAAGTTGAGCCGCGAATCTTTCAGCTCGCGCAGCCGCAGCGGTGCCGAGCCCGGGCCCGGCAGCTCGAAATGCCGCACATACAGGCGCCCGGCGCTGCCGCGCGAGGTTTCGCGGAAGCCCGGCCCGAGCAGACCCTGTGGCGGCGGCGGCACCTTGCCGTCGGAGACGAAGTCGACTTCGTGGACCAGCCAGTCGTAGCCGTCGGCCGGCGTCACCTGGATCGCCCCGGTCGAGAGGTAGTAGCGCAGCGACGCCTCCCCGAGAACCCAGGTCACGGTCGCCCGCGGCGCTTCCGGGTCGCCGATCTCGGCGGCGGCCGCCTCCCAGTCGGGACGTTGCAGATCCGGTGAGAAACCGGCCCAGACGCAAAAGCCGAGCGAGTAGGCGAGCAGGGCGGCACCGACGACGGTGCCGAGCCGCCGCGCGGCGGGCAGAGTGACGCCGATCGCAACCGCGACCAGCAGCGGCACCAGCGCCGGCAGCACGTTGCGGGCGAGCACGAAGTCGACGCTCCCGGGAAGGACGGCGAGCAGCAGCGGGATCCCGATCGCCGTGACCGCGACGGCGAGCGGGATCCCGGCGGCGCGGCGCTCGTTGCCGTCGGAGCGGAAGCCAAGCAGGGCCAGCGCCGCCAGGACCAGGGCGAGGGGCGCGAAGGAGAGCGCCGGCTGCTCGGGCCTGGCGATGACGTCGGCGGTCTCGCCGGTGAGGAAGGTCGCGGCGGTTTCCCAGAGCCGGTGGCCGAGCGAGAAGTTGGAGATCCATTCGGCATGGCCGTAGGCCATCTGGTGGATCGCCAGCGGCGCCAGCAGAAGCGCGAACAGCCCGAGGATCCAGAGCCCGGAAAAGCTGCCGCGGCCGCGGCGACGCAAGAGGAGGATGGCCTCGGCCGCGACGGCGAAGACCGCGAAGTAGTGGGTGGCGAGGGCGAGGCCGGAGGCGATTCCCCAGAGGGTGAAGTCGCGGCGGGCGCCGCTGCGCCGGGCGCGAACGCAGTAGAGCAGCGAGACCGCGCAGAGCAGCGCCAGCAGCGCGTAGGACCGGGCCTCCTGCGAGTACCAGAGCAGCATCGGGTTGACCGCGACCAGAGCCGCCGCCATCAGCCCCGCGCGGCGGCCGCGCAGCTCGAGGCCGAGCCGGTAGGCGACCGGCACCGTCGCCACCCCCGCCACGGCCGAGAGCGAGCGCAGACCGAACTCGCCGGTCCCGGTCACCTGGGTCCAGACCCAGGCCAGGGCGTAGTACAGGGGCGGGGCCGACTCGCTGAAGCCGACCGCGTCCATGGCGTGGAAGAAGCTGCCGCGCAGGACGCGGCTGGCGGTGACGATCTCGTCGTGGTGGTAGGCCTGGACGCCCAGGGTCGCGAAGCGCAGGACCGCCGCCAGCACGGTGAGGCCGGCGACGATCCAGAAGGCGCGCGAGCGCGCCCTCGCCGCCTCGCGCAGCGATTGCGCGAGTGCCGCGGGACCGCCCCGTTCGAGAGTCGCCGCCTCCATCTGCCTAGGACAGGGCTACGTCGAGCGCTTCGGAGACGGTGTCGACGAAGACGAACTCGAGGTCGCCGAGCTCGTGCTCGGGTATCTCCCCGACGTCGCCCTCGTTGCGACCGGGCACGATCACGCGCTTGATCCCGGCCCGCTGTGCCGCCAGCGACTTCTCCTTGAGGCCGCCGATCGGCAGCACCTGCCCGGTCAGGGTCACCTCGCCGGTCATCGCCACATCGTTGCGGACCGGTCGGCCGCTGATCAGCGAGGCGAGGGCGACGGTCATCGCCACCCCGGCCGAGGGGCCGTCCTTCGGCACCGCGCCGGCCGGCACGTGGATGTGGATGTCGTGCTCGGCGAACCAGAGCTCGCCCAGCCCGGGCGCGACCTCGGCCCAATGCCCACGGATCCAGGAGAGCGCCGCCTGCGCCGACTCCTTCATCACGTCACCGAGCTGGCCGGTGATCGTCAGCTTGCCCGAGCCCGGCATCGCCGTAGCCTCGATGAAGAGGACGTCGCCGCCCGTCGGGGTCCAGGCGAGGCCGGTGGCGACGCCGGGGACCCTGGTCCGCCGGCGCTGCTCGGCGAAGACGCGGCGGCGGCCGAGCAACTGCCGCGCTTTCTTGCCGGAGACCCTGATCTTCCCTTTGACCTTGCCCTCGGCGACGTCGCGGGCGACTTTGCGGCAGATCGTGCCGATCTGGCGCTCGAGGTCGCGGACCCCGGCCTCCCGCGTGTACTCCTCGATGATCGCCGTCAGGGCAGCATCGGAGAACTCGATCCGGGAGGGCTTGAGCCCGTTGGCGGCGATCTGGCGTGGAACCAGGTAACGGCGGGCGATCTGGCGCTTCTCCTCGACCGTGTAGCCGGAGAGCTCGATCGTCTCCATCCGGTCCAGCAGCGGGCCGGGAACCGTGTCGAGCACGTTGGCGGTGGCGATGAAGACGACGTCTGATAGGTCGAACTCGAGGTCGAGGTAGTGGTCGCGGAAGGAGTCGTTCTGGGCCGGGTCGAGCACCTCCAGCATCGCCGAGGCGGGATCGCCGCGGAAGTCGGCCCCCATCTTGTCGATCTCGTCGATCATGAAGACCGGGTTGCGGGTACCGGCGTCGCGCAGGGCGCGGACGATCGTCCCCGGCATCGCGCCGATGTAGGTGCGGCGGTGGCCGCGGATCTCGGCCTCGTCGCGGACGCCGCCGACCGAGATCCGCTCGAACTCGCGGCCCAGCGCCTTCGCGATCGAGCGCCCGAGGCTCGTCTTGCCGACCCCGGGCGGACCGACGAAGCAGAGGATCGGACCCGGCGAGTCCGGATTCAGCTTGCGCACCGCCAGGTACTCGAGGATCCGATCCTTGACCTTCTCCAGGTCGTAGTGGTCGGCGTCCAGGACCTTGCGGGCGTGGGCGATGTCGAGGTTGTCCTCGGTCTCCTGCGACCACGGCAGCTCTCCCATCCACTCCAGATAGGTGCGGATGACGCCATGCTCGGCCGCCGCCGGCGGCAGTTTCTCCAGCCGCGCGAGCTCGCGGTCGGCGGCTTTGCGGGCGTGCTCGGGCAGCCCCGCCATCTCGATCCGCTCGCGCAGTTCGTTGGCTTCGACAAGCTGCTCGTCCTCCTCCCCCAGCTCCTCCTGGATCGCTTTCAGCTGCTGGCGCAGGAAGAACTCGCGCTGGCCCTTGTCGATCTCCGACTGCACCTGCGTCTGGATCTGGGTGCCCAGCTGCACGACCTCCAGCTCGCGGGCGAGGACCTGGGCCAGGTGGCGAAGCCGCTTGACGACGTCGACCTCTTCCAGCAGCTTCTGCTTCTCCTCGGTGTCGATCCGCAGCGCGCCGGCGATCAGGTGCCCGAGCGCCGCCGGGTCGTCGATGTTGGCGACCGCCATCTGCAGCTCCTCCGGCAGGTAGGGAATCTGCTCGACGATCTCCGAGAAGGTGCGCTGGACGTTGCGGGTCAGGGCCTCCAGCTCGGCGCTCGGCTCGCTGACGTCCGGGAGCTCGGAGATCCGCGCCACCAGGTAGGGCTGCTCGGCGACGAAGGGGCCGAGCCGGACCCGCTGCGTGCCCTGGACGAGGATGCGCAGGGTCCCGTCGGGGACTTTGATCATGCGGGCGACGACGCCGACGACGCCGACCTCGTAGAGATCGTCCGGACCCGGCTCCTCGTCCTCGGGGTCACGGGCGGTGACCATGACCAGCATCCGGTTGGCGCCGAGGACGTCGTCGATGAGCTTGATCGAGCGCTCCTGGCCGACCGCGAGCGGCGTCAGCGTCTCCGGGAAGGTGACGGTGTCGCGCAGCGGCAGCACCGGCAGCGCGTCGGGAAGGGGCTGGTTGGCGCGGATCGCGTCCTCGGCGTCGAGCGGCGAGTCGACGACTTCGAGGACCGGCGCCCCCTCCATCACTTCCGCCCGATCGGGACGCTGCGGGTGGTCTCGCCGGGATCGCGCAGCGGCAGCTCGATCCGCAGCACCCCGTCTTCGTAGGTGGCCTTGGCGCGCTCGGCGTCGACCTCGACCTGGAGCTCGACGACGCGCCGGAAGGGGCCCGAGGGAATCTCGACCTGCTGGTAGACCCGGCCCTCGGTCTCCTGCAGCGGCCGTTCGCCGACGATCGCCAGGTGGCGGCCGCTGACCTCGATCCCGACCTCGCTCAGCTCGACCCCGGCCAGGTCGACCTTGACGACCGCCTGCTGTGGGTCGCCGCAGTAGTAGACGTCGACGTTGGGCGAGAAACCGCTGCTGCGACGGCTGACATACCGCCCACGCCCCCACGCATCCCCCAGCATCTGGTCCATCTCCCGGCGCATGCGGGCAAAATCGGCGAATAAGTCGCGCTGGGGCACGGTCAAAACATAATGCGCCCCGGCGGGCGGGTCCTGTCGCGGCGGCATCCCCCACGGTGCTCGCCGCTGGACGCGGCTCCGCGCCGCGGGGGACCCCCGCCCCCGCGCCACCCGCCCGAGGAGCGGATCAGGAGGACGAGTACCTCAGCACGAAGTTCCCAAGCTGAACGCGCGCTTCGCGCACATTCCCGCGGAGGGGTACCGACTCCCCGGCCCAACCGCCGTCGCTTCACCCGAGCTGCCCACGCATGTTGGGAGCAAGGACCCGGTAGTCCCCTGGGCGAATGTCGCCGAAGGCGGCGGAAATGCAATCCGATTCCTGCCCGCCATAGGCGGGCAGCATGTTCCGGAGCTGCACCCGAAGGGTGCGCGACTGAATTCGCCCAGGGGACTACGGGTCCTTGCTTCTACGCCGCGCGCGATGCCCAGCGCGGTGCACGCATGAGCAGGACCGGTTGTTTCGGGGCACAAGTCCCTCGGGCCGGTTGGGGCGGAAGGTGGCGCAGGGCTCCTGCAGCTCGAGGGCGCAGAGGAGGTTCTTGTGGAAGTAGCAGTCCTCGCAGGTGGGGGGCTTCGGCTTGCGCGGCATCGAGGCGGGCATGTTTGCAGCGTCGTGACGCTTCCGCGAGGGGCAATTCCGCAAATCGCTACCTCTTTGACACAGAGCCGTCACAGGTTCCCCGCGTCTTGCGGGGGAGCGGGAAGCCGTCGCTACTATTGCTGCAGATGGAGGCTCACGACCAGACCGAGAAGCTCTCGGCATCCCCGCCGCTCTTCAAGAGCGAATTCCTCAACTTCTTCTCCCGCGTGCACCCGGCCGTGCCGGCGGTCATCTTCATGCCGGTCATCGTCGCAATGGAGTGGCTGGGAGTCGATCGCGGCTACGGCGCCCTGCAGCTGGTCCTGCTCTCACTCGCCGGAATCGGGATCTGGACGCTGACCGAGTACTGGCTGCACCGCCTCGTCTTCCACTGGGAGCCCGACAACGCCTTCGGCCGCCGCATGCATTTCATCATCCACGGCATCCACCACGACCATCCCAACGACAAGATGCGGCTGGTGATGCCGCCGTCGGTCTCGATCCCGCTGGCGGCACTCTTCTTCGGCGCCTTCCGGCTGCTCTTCGGCGACGCCGCCTTCCCGCTCTTCGGCGGCTTCATCCTCGGCTACCTCGCCTACGACTACACGCACTACTACGTGCACCACTTCGTGCCCAAGTCAGACCTCGGCAAGAAACTGCGCGAGCAGCACATGCGCCACCACTTCCAGGACCACCGCTTCGGCTATGGCGTCTCCTCCCCGCTCTGGGACGTCGTCTTCCGCACGCTCCCGCGCAAGCGGAATCGCTAGTCGCAGCGCCGCGCCGCGGGTCGGCAGTCCGTGCCATTCCCGGATCACCGCGGCAAGCGGAACGCACTGGTTAGACGTTTTGGCATCAAAACGGGCACGTTCGTCCAAACAGCCACGGTTCCAAGCGATCTTGACCAAATGGATACTCACAGTGAGTGTGACTATGCGACACTCCAGTGAGAAGTTAACGACCGTTCTTAGGATGGAAAGGAAATGATGCCCACGACCAACGTACTCGACGAGGCCCGGCAGCTCGTTCAAAAGCGTCTCGCCGACCTCGACGAGGAGCGTAAGCGCCTCGAGCGCGCCCTGGCCGAGCTTGGTGGCAAAGCCCGACGCGCTCCGGGTCGTCCGCGCGGAAGCAAATGCCAGCTCTGCGACCGAGCGTACCCCGGCGGCGCCGCAAACGGCGGGGCGGGACCCGCGCCGACCAGGCGGTGAACCTGATCTCCAAAGATCCCGGGATCAGCGCCTCGGACGTCGCGAAGCAGATGAAAATCAAGCCCAACTACCTCTACCGGGTACTCGGCGACCTGGAGAAAGAGGGGCGGGTCAAAAAGCAGGGCCGCCAGTACTACCCGGCCGGCTGACCAGAGCGGCAAGCAGTTAAGAACGGGTCCCGGGGTGGGGCCTTCCAGACGCACTTCGTGCTGAGTGTCTGGAAGGCCCCACCCCGGACCCGTTTCGCAGACCGCTAGATCAGCCCGAGTTGGCCGACGGCGTTGCGCTCCTCCTGTAGCTCGGTGACGCTGGCGTCGATCCGCTCGCGCGAGAAGTCGGGAACCTCGAGGCCCTGCACAATCGACCACTCGCCGCCGCTGCAGGCGCAGGGGAAACCGCAGACGATCCCCTCGCCGATGCCGTAGGAGCCGTCCGCCGGCACCGCCATCGACACCCAGTCACCGTCAGCGGTCCCCAGCACCCAGTCGTGGATGTGATCGATCGCGGCGTTGGCCGCGGAGGCGGCGCTGGAAGCACCGCGGGCGTCGATGATCTCGGCGCCACGCTTGGCGACCCGCGGAATGAACTCAGCGGCGATCCAGGCCTCGTCGTCGACCGCGTCCCAGGCAGAGCCGCCGTCGACCCTGGCGTTGACCAGGTCCGGGTACTGCGTCGGTGAGTGGTTGCCCCAGGCGATCATGTTGCTGACCGAGGAGACGGGCTTGCCGAGCTTGTTGGCGAGCTGGGAGATGGCGCGGTTGTGGTCGAGTCGCATCATCGCCGTGAACCGCTCGCGCGGGACGTCCGGTGCGTTCGACATCGCGATCAGGCAGTTGGTGTTGGCCGGGTTGCCGACGACCAGCACCTTGACGTCGTCGGCCGCGCCGGCGTTGATCGCTTCCCCCTGCGGTTTGAAGATGCCGCCGTTCGCCTCGAGCAGATCGGAGCGCTCCATGCCGGGCCCGCGCGGCCGGGCACCGACCAGAAGGCCGATGTTGCAGCCGTCGAATGCCTGCTTGGGGTCGTCGGTGATGTCGACCCTGCTCAGCAGCGGGAACGCGCAGTCGGCGAGCTCCATCGCCGTGCCCTCGGCCGCCTTCACGGCGTCGGGGATCTCCAGCAGGCTCAGCTCGACCGGGGTGTCCGGACCGAGCATCTGACCGCTCGCGATCCGGAACAGCAGCGCGTAGCCGATCTGGCCGGCGGCGCCGGTAACGGTGACCTTGACGGGGGAGGTGCTCACGAAATTCTCTCCTCGGGTTAGTGGGTTGAGGCGACCGTTAAGCCATCGCCCGCTGCAGGTTTTCGTCGATCGAGGCCAGGAACTCCTGCGTCGTCTGGTACTCCTGGCCTGCGCCGACGAGCAGCGCGAGGTCTTTGGTCATCTTTCCGCTTTCGACCGTCTCGATGCATACCCGCTCGAGGGTCTCGGCGAACGCCGAGACCTCCGGCGCCCCGTCCATCCGCCCGCGCGCGGAAAGTCCGCGGGTCCAGGCGAAGATCGAGGCGATCGGGTTGGTCGAAGTCGGTTTGCCTTCCTGGTGCCGGCGGAAGTGCCTGGTAACGGTCCCGTGTGCGGCCTCCGCCTCGACGGTCTTGCCGTCGGCGCTCATCAACACGCTGGTCATCAGCCCGAGC
The DNA here is from genome assembly GCA_963720455.1 of uncultured Thermoleophilia bacterium. Classification (GTDB taxonomy): domain Bacteria; phylum Actinomycetota; class Thermoleophilia; order Solirubrobacterales; family 70-9; genus VAYN01. The sequence continues at coordinate 1,788,680 of OY970392.1, forward strand.
GAACCGAACCCCTGGGCGACGGTGTCGGACTGCACGTCGCCGTCGTAGTTCTTGCACGCCCACACATAGCCGCCCTCCCACTTCAGCGCGGCGGCGACCATGTCATCGATCAGGCGGTGTTCGTAGCTGATCCCGGCCGCTTCGAAGTCCGCCTTGAACTCGCTCTCGTACACCTCGGCGAAGAGGTCCTTGAAGCGACCGTCGTAGCGCTTGAGGATGGTGTTCTTGGTCGAGAGGTAGACCGGATAACCGCGGTCGAGCCCGTAGCGCATCGAGGCCCGGGCGAAGTCACGGATCGAGTCGTCGAGGTTGTACATCGCCATCGCGATGCCGCCCCCCGGAAAGTCGTAGACGTCGAGCTCGACCGGCTTGGCGCCGTTCTTGGGCGCGTAGGTGAGGGTAAGCGTCCCCTCGCCGGGCACGACCATGTCGGTGGCCCGGTACTGGTCGCCGAAGGCGTGGCGGCCGATCACGATCGGCTTCGTCCAGCCCGGCACCAGGCGCGGCACGTTGGAGATCACGATCGGCTCGCGGAAGATGACCCCGCCGAGGATGTTGCGGATCGTCCCATTCGGCGAGCGATACATCGCCTTCAGCCCGAACTCCTCGACGCGGGCCTCGTCGGGGGTGATCGTCGCGCACTTGACCCCGACGCCGTGCTCTTTGATCGCGTTGGCGGCGTCGACCGTGATCTGGTCTTCGGTCGCGTCGCGGCTCTCGATGCCGAGGTCGAAGTAGATCAGGTCGACGTCGAGGTAGGGCAGGATCAACTGCTCTTTGATGAACGACCAGATGATGCGGGTCATCTCGTCGCCGTCGAGCTCGACGATCGGGTTCTTGACCTGGACCTTGGGCACCGGCGCGCGATGCTATCTACCTGCCACAATCGGGGCCGATGGCAACTGCGGAGAGGACCAGTCTCGCTAACCACGAGGTGGCCAACCAGCCACCGCCGTTGGTCGACTACAACATCTTCGAGGCCGACCGGCCCCTGGTCGAGGCGGTACGCCGGGAGGGCGCCGAGTGGGACGAGCAGCGGATCAGCGCGGTCGGAGCTTACGCCGGTAGCGAGCACGCGCAGACGCTGGGCCGGCTCGCCAACGAGAACGGCCCGAAGCTGCGCACCCACGATCGCTACGGCCACCGCGTCGACGAGGCCGAGTTCCACCCCGCCTGGCACGAGCTGCTGGGCAAGGCGGTGGAGTACGAGCTGCACTCCTCCCCCTGGCAGGACCCACGGCCGGGGGCCCACGTCGCCCGCGGCGCCGCCTTCATGTGCATGTCCCAGGCCGAGGCCGGGATCGGGTGCCCGATCTCGATGACCTACTCGGTGATCCCCGCCCTGCGCACCGAGGCGGCGCTGGCGGACGAGTGGGAGCCGCGCTTCCTCTCCGCGACCTACGACCCGCGCAACGCCCCGGCACCGCGGAAGACGGGCGCCCTGGCGGGGATGGGGATGACCGAGAAGCAGGGCGGCACCGACGTCCGCGCCAACACCACGGTGGCGCGGCCGGTGAACGGCGGCGGCCCCGGCGCCGAGTACGAGCTGAGCGGCCACAAGTGGTTCATGTCGGCGCCGATGTGCGACGCCTTCCTCGTCCTCGCCCAAGCCGACGGCGGCATCTCCTGCTTCCTCTTCCCGCGCTGGACGCCCGACGGCGAGCGCAACAGGTTCCGGCTGCAGCGGCTGAAGGACAAGCTCGGCAACCGCTCCAACGCCTCCAGCGAGATCGAGTTCGACGCCGCCTCCGCCTGGCTGGTCGGCGAAGAGGGAGCCGGGGTGCGGACGATCATCGAGATGGTCAACCACACCCGCCTCGACTGCGTGATGGGCGGGGCCACCGGGATGCGGGCGGGGGTCGCGCAGGCGATCCACCACGCCACCCACCGCTCGGTCTTCGGCCGCGAGCTGGCTGAGCAGCCGCTGATGCGCAACGTCCTCGCAGACCTCTGCGTCGAGTCCGAGGCGGCGACGATCTCGGCGCTGCGCCTGGCCCGCGCCTACGACGAGGCGATCGCCGGCGACGAGGAGGCCCGTAGCCTGAAGCGGATCGCCAACGCGGTGCTCAAGTACTGGATCTGCAAGCGCGCCCCGATGCACGCCGGCGAGGCGCTCGAGTGCCTCGGCGGCAACGGTTACGTCGAGGAGTCGGGGATGCCGCGGCTCTTCCGCGAGAGCCCGCTCAACTCGATCTGGGAGGGCTCCGGCAACGTCCAGTGCCTCGATGTCCTCCGGGCGATGATCAAGTCCCCCGCCTCCCTCGACGCCTACTTCGCCGAGGTCGAGGAGGGCACTGCCGGCGAGCCCCGGCTCGCCGCCTACGCCAAGCAGCTGCGCGACGAGCTCCCCGGCGACATCGAGACGATCGAGACCCGCGCCCGTCGCGTCGTCGAGCGCATGGCCCTCGCCCTCCAGGCCTCGCTCCTGGTCCGCTACGGGGATTCTGCTGTCGCAGACGCGTTTTGCGCGTCAAGGCTCGCCGGCGACTGGGGCCAGGCCTTCGGCACCCTCCCGGCAGGAACCGACTTCGGGCGGGTCATCGAGCGGCATCGCGCGGCGGTGTAGTCGGGCCGGTCCCGATAGGGGTTCCGCTTAACTTTTTTGAGGCTCGCCTCGAGCAGTCCTAGAACCCCGCCAGCAAAAAAGTACAAGGCGCTCCACCCCTATCGGGACCGGCCCACATCAGCTTCCGTGAGATGCGGCTGCTTGAAAACGCCCACAGTTGCTTCGGTATCTGAGAAGTGAGACCAAGGACGGCCCGAGCACGGGTGAGGTCGGCGCCGAAGACGTCTGGTCGGAGGCGCTGAGAGGCCCGGGCGGAGGAGCCGGGTAGGGGTGGAACGTCTTGTACTTTTTCGCGGCTGTGCCCCGGGCGACAGCCTGCGGGGATCCTCGAAAAAGTTAAGTGAAACCCCTACCCGGCTCCTCCGCCCGCGTCCCTCAGCGCCCGCCCGACCTGCTCGACGGTGATGACCCCAGAGAGCTTGCCGTCTTCGTCCACCGCCATCAACGCCCCGAACCGCCGCAGATTCTGGTTCGAGAGCAGCGAGTCGAGCGGGGTGTCGTCGCGTACCTGGAAGGTGCCGTCGTCCCGCTCGAGCAGGTCGCTGACCAGCGAGCTGGCGCGCGAGACCTCGGGCACCTCGTCCGCTTTGTCGCGCACGACCAGGCCGAGGAAGCGGTGGGCGGCGTCGACGACCGGGAACCAGGGCCACTGATAGCGGAGGAAGTACTCGTCGAGCGCTTTTTCGATGCTGAGCTCGCCGGGGATCGCGACCGGCTCGCGGTCCATCACGTCGGCGACCCGCAGGTCGCTGACCCTGCTGGTGATCGCGGTCTGCATCGCGGCGCCGCGAGCGGAGCCGTTGATCACCATCCCGATCAGGGCGAGCCAGACGCCGGCGAAGACGTCGCCCGCGAAAACCAGGGCCAGGCCTCCGGCCATGATCGCGTAGGCGAGCACGCGGCCGAGGTTGGCGGCGAAGCGCGTGGCCGCGGTGCGGTTCCCGGTCCGCCGCCAGGCGATCGCGCGGGCGACGCGGCCGCCGTCCATCGGGAAGGCGGGGATCAGGTTGAAGACGAGGATCAGGAGGTTGATCAGCGCCAGCCAGGCGACCATCGCCATCAGGCCGGAGACGTCGGAGCCGCTTTCGGTCAGGGCCGCCTCGCGGAAGGCGGTCCAACCCTCGGCGGCGACGCCGATCGCGGTCAGGGCCACGACTATCGCCAGCGTCACCGCCGGCCCCGCCAGCGCCACCTTCGCTTCGGTCCCCGGGCTGTCGGATTCGCGGTCCATCCGCGCCATGCCGCCGAAGATCCAGAGCTGGATGCTGGTGATCCCGATCCCGTTGCGCATCGCGACGAAGGCGTGGCCGAGCTCGTGCAGCAGGATCGCGCCGAAGAAACCGATCGCGCTGGCGACCGCGAGCAGGAACGGCGTCGTCGCGTAACTCTCTTCGCCGAGCAGGTCGGCGTAGGAGCCCGACATCCAGAAGATGACGAGGAAGAGCACCAGGAACCAGGACCAGTCGACGCCGATCCTGATGCCGCGAACGTGGAAGAGGGTGAAGGAGCCGCCGCCAAGCATGCACCAATGGTAAGTGGGTAGCTTCCCGCGCCCCATGGCGACCGACCAGAAGTGGCTGCGCGAGCGCCTCGAGGAACTGGAGAGGATCGACCGGCCGTCGGCCTCCGAGGGCGAGCGGCGGGCCGCCGAGTGGCTGGTCGACCGCTTCGCCGAGCTCGGCGCCGAGGCCCGGATCGAGGCCGAGCCGGCGCATGGCACCTACTGGTGGCCGCTCGGGATCGGCGCCGTGCTGGGTGCCCTCGCGGGACTCGCCGGGCTGCGGGGGAAGCGGCTGCTGGGAGCGGTTCTCGGGGCGATCGGAGCTGCCGGCATCGCCGACGACTTCCCACCCGGGCAGCGGCGTCTGCGACGGCCGCTGCCGCAGCGAACGACCTACAACGTCGTCTGCGAGCTCGGCGATCCCGAGGCCGAGCGAACCGTCGTCGTCATCTCCCACCACGACTCCGCCCACTCCGGCCTCGTCTTCCATCCCAAGATCCCGCTGATCGCCGACCGGCTCGGGCTGATCGAGAAGACCGACACCAGCCCGATGCTGATGGCGCCGGTCGTGGCCGGTCCGGCGGTCGCCGCCCTGGGGGCGCTCACCGGCAAGCGCCTACTGGCGAAGCTGGGGATCTTCCTCGGCCTCGGCTCGGCCGCGGCGATGGCCGATATCGGCCTGCGCAAGGTCGTCCCCGGCGCCAACGACAACGGCACCGCGGTCGTCTCGGAGCTGGCCCTGGCTCAACTCTTCCTCGAGCAGCCGCCGACGGGGGTCAGGGTGATCCTGCTCTCGGTCGGCGCGGAGGAGTCTTTCAGCGAGGGGATCAAAGCCTTCGGCGAACGCCATTTCCCTGATCTGCCTCGGGAGTCGACCTTCTTCCTCTGCCTCGAGTCGATCGGCTCCCCACACCTGCTGGCACTGCGCGCGGAGGGTTTTCTGAAGCTGCACGACTACCCGCCCCGGGCGCTCGCCTTCATCGACGGGCTGGCCGAGGAGATGGGGATCTGGCTCTTCCCCAACCTGCGCCTGCACAACGGAACCGATGGTCTGGAGCCGCTGGCCGCCGGCTACGAGACCGTCGCCCTCTGTGGCTGCACCGATCTCAAGCAGCCGGCCAACTATCACTGGGGCCACGACCTCGCCGAGAACGTCGACTTCGGCACCGTCGCCGACGCGATCGAGCTGACCGAGGCGACGGTCCGCCGCCTCGGTCAGTCCTGGCTCTAGCTATTCGCGCACGCCGACTGGTTCGCGCGGCGAATCTGGCCTATTTGGCTGTTCGGCGATTACGGGTTCGAACTCCTCGCCCTTCTGCACCGACAGCGCCGCTCCCGGCTCGGGGGCAACGCCGGCGATGAAACATTCGGTGACGTGCTGAACACGCCGGAACGCGTCGAGCCCGACCCGCAGGCCGTCCAGCGGCCGGTCCTGGCCGAGGCCCGTGTTTCGGGACAGCAGGAACAGCTTGATGGTCGTGCCCTCGATGCCATCGAGCACCAGCATCGCCACGATCGTCCGCAGATCGTCGATCGCGGCAACTGCGCTGTCAGGAATGTCGACGTCGTCCTCCCGGCGCCACCGACGCACGGTCTGGGCGGTACGCCCGACCAGGCCGGCGAGGACAAAATCGCTGAGGCCGACCTCTGCTCGCAGGGCCCGCAGAATCTGCGCCGGCGGCTGGCCGACGGTGATGAGGATGCGCCGGGCCTCGCCGTTATCCATCGCACTGCCGGTCGAGAGCCCCACTCGACCTGACGAGGTCCAACCCGAAAGGGTCGCAAAGCATCTGAACGTTCATTGTATTCTCCCTTGATCGCGATTTGATTGCTTATTTGACCTACTTATTATCGATAAGTTAAGGCCCTACGACCCGCGAAAGTTAGCATATTTACTCAGATGCGTTAATTACGCTACTGATTTAGATGTTAATCTTGACAGTGATCTCGTCTATATATATAGTCCGATAATCGTTCGTACCTAATGTTTAAGAATCGCCGATGAACGCTAGGGAGAAGGAGACTCATGAGTCGCCGATGGAGGATCGTTCGAACTGAGGGAGGGCCTTGCTACGTGCGCGATTGCACCCAATTTGCCGCCGTGCCGGTCGACGACAACCCGACGGAAGACCTACCGGCCTCGTTGCCACAGGTGGACCGCTTTGGAATCGCCATCTACGCGGAGACGAAGCCCGCCGCGGATCTGGCCCTGACGCTGGAGCGCCGGTCCGGCGCCGTGGAACTGGGGCGCTTCGCCACCACCCACAAGGAAGTGAAGAACAGCAGGCGCATCGCGATCGTCCAGGGCAAGATCGTGGTCGCGGACGGCCGCACCGATCCCGCCTTCTTCGGCGGCCACGCCCGGCTCCTGCTCGACTCCCGTCGCTGGGAAGCCGGCGAGCTCGAGGACCTGCCGATACAGCTCAAGCGGCTGCGCGAGCTCGAGCGGGCCGGTGTCGACGTCGTCGAATTTCCAACGAACGCCGCCGTCGACCTCAAGTTCGCGCGGCTCAACCTCGCGCAGCCGGTCGTGCTCTGTACCGAGGGCTTCCGCATCGCACTGGCCACGGGCCGGGTGACGGTCAAATGGTTGTGATCCTGCGGACTCTCCTGATGCGCGACCTGCGGGGAAATTGGGTCTTCCCCCGTCTCGCCTATGCGGCAACGGGAGAAGCCGTCGACCGCGACATCCGCCGGCTGTACCGGTTCCTCGTCAGGCGGCCGGCCAACCGTGTGCGCGAATTCTTCGCCACGCTCCAGGACCATGAAAGCCTCCTCGAGATCCTCCTGGCGGGGTTCGCGGTCCTGGTCGCGTTCGTCCGCGCGCTGGCGCTGCTGATGGTTGCGACCGGGCTCCTCTACATCACCCTCGCCCGGCTCTGAGCCCGAATCGGAGCCGGCGCAGGCGGGGCCGTCTAAATCCGACTGCGGGCTCGGATTTTCCCGCTATAGCATCCGCGCCCGTGCCCTCCCATGACGTTCTAGTGATCGGCGCCGGCCTCGCCGGCCAGCGCGCCGCCCTCGCCTCCGCCGAGCAAGGGGTCTCGGTCGGGATCATCAGCAAGGTCCACCCCGTGCGCTCGCACTCCAACGCCGCCCAGGGCGGGATCAACGCGGCGCTCAACCCGGGCGACTCCTGGGAGTCGCACGCCTTCGACACGATCAAGGGCTCCGACTATCTCGGCGACCAGGACGCGATCGAGATCATGACCCGCGAGGCGCCGGAGGAGATCCTCCATCTCGAGCACCTCGGCGTCACCTTCCACCGCAACGAGGAGGGCAAGCTCGGCACCCGCGCCTTCGGCGGCGCCTCCGCCGCCCGCACCTACTACGTCGCCGACATCACCGGCCAGGCGATCATGCACGTGCTCTACGAGCAGCTGATGAAGTACTCCGAGCAGGTCGCCCGCTACGAGGAGTGGTTCTGCACCGCCCTCGCGATGGACGAGAACGACGAGTGCTGCGGCGTCGTCACCCGCAACGTCGCCGACGGCTCGATGGAGCTGTTCCAGGCGAAGTCGGTGATCCTCGCGACCGGCGGCAACGGCCAGGTCTGGAAGCCGACCACGAACGCCTTGATCTGCACCGGCGACGGGATCGCGATGGCCTACCGGGTCGGGGCGAAGCTGATGGACATGGAGATGATCCAGTACCACCCGACGACGCTGGCGGGCAAGGGCTTCCTGATCACCGAGGGCGCCCGCGGCGAGGGCGCGCACCTGCTGAACCGCAACGGCGAACGCTTCATGGAGAAGTACGCGCCGAACAAGATGGAGCTGGCCTCGCGCGACGTCGTCTCCCGCGCCGAGCAGACCGAGATCAACGAGGGCCGCGGCTTCCCCGACGGCACCGTCGCCCTCGACATCACCGTGGTCCCGAAAAAGCGCGTGCACGAGGCGCTGCGCGAGATCGTCCTCGTCGGCCGCGACTTCGCCGGCGTCGACATCACCCGCGAACCGATCCACATCAAGCCGGGCAACCACTACACGATGGGCGGGGTCAAGACCGACGTCGACGGCCGCACCGACATCCCCGGCCTCTACGCCGCCGGCGAGACCGCCTGCGTCTCCGTCCACGGCGGCAACCGGCTCGGCGCCAACTCGCTGCTCGACACGCTGATCTTCGGCCGCCGCTCCGGCGCCGATGCCGCCGCCCGCGCCAAGCGGATCGACGGCTCCCGCCCCTCGCGCAAGGTGCTGGAGGACGAGGAGGCGATGATCGCCGACATCAACTCACGCGAGAAGGGCTCCGGCCGGCGCGTCTCTGAGATCAAGCTGGAGCTGGGTCAGGCGATGGACGCCAAAGTCGCCGTCTTCCGCGACGAGGCCGGGATCACCGAAGCGCTGGAGACGGTGCGCAGACTGAAAGAGGAGGCGGCGTCGGCCTACATCGACGACCACGGCAGCGTCTTCAACCAGGACCTGCTTGGCGCAATCGAGCTCGGGTACATGCTCGACAACGCCGAGTGCACCTGCGTCGCCGCGCTGGAGCGCAAGGAGAGCCGCGGCGCCCAGTACCGGACCGACTTCCCCGAGCGCAACGACGATGAGTGGCTCAAACACATCGACCTCGAGCAGAGCGACGACGGGCCCGAGATCTCATACTCCGAGGTGACCATCACCCAGTGGGAACCGGAAGCGAGGACTTACTGATGGCCGACTACACGATCAAAGTCCGCAGATTCCAGCCCGAGAGCGGCGAGGGGCCCTACTGGGAGCAGTTCGACGTCGACCTCGAGCCCTCGCTCTCGGTGCTCGACGCGCTGCTGCAGGCGAAGGACCGCGAGGACGGCTCGCTCGCCGTGCGCTGCTCCTGCCGCGCTGCGATCTGCGGCTCCTGCGGGATGAAGATCAACGGCCAGTCCGGGCTCGGCTGCAAGACCCAGATCGGCGAGGCTCAGGAGCTGGCGGAAAAGAAAGCGGACGCGGTCGGCGGCGACGCCGAGAGCGCCACCGTCGTGATCGAGCCGATGGGCAACATGCCGGTGATCAAGGACCTGGTCACCGACATGGAGTCGACCCACTGGACCAAGATCCGCCGCGTCACCCCCTGGCTGCTGCCCCACGGTGAGCCGCCCGAGCGCGAGTACGTGGTCGACCCGGAATCGATGCTGGACATCACCCAGTCGATGGCCTGCATCCAGTGCGGCGCCTGCGTCTCCTCCTGCCTCTCGATGGAAGCCGACCCCGACTTCATCGGCCCGGCGGCGCTGGCCAAGGCCTACCGCTTCGTCGGCGACCCGCGCGACGCCGAGACGGTCGAGCGCCTGCACGACCTGGCCGAGGACCCGCACGGCATCTACGACTGCACCCACTGCTTCAGCTGCGTCGATGCCTGCCCCAAGGACGTGGCGCCGATGGACCAGATCATGCGCCTGCGCCGCAAAGCCGGCGAAGAGGGGATCGAGGATCCCAACAGCGGCCACGTCCACGAGATGGCGTTCGTGAAGATCATCGAGAAGAAGGGCACCCTGGACGAGGCCCTGCTGCTGCAGGAGTCATTCGCCCCCGGCCTCAAAGGCAAGCTGAAACCGAGCAAACGGGCGATCGGCGAACTGTTCGGATCGATCCCCACCGTGCTGCGCGCGATCAAGACCGGCAAGGCGCGCTCGCTGCAGAAGCTGATCCCCGGCGTCCACCACAAGCTTCCCGACGGCGCCCAGGAGGAGGTCCAGGCGATCTACAAACACGCCGAGGAGCACAACGAGGAATTCAACCTGTACATCAAGGGCGAGGAGGACGTCGAACCCGAGCCCGACGAGCCGACGGAGGCGGTGCTGGCCGATGAGGCCGGCGCGGCCGGGGATGCGAAGGGAGAGTCGTGATGAGCGACGCGCAGATCAAGGTCGCCTACTGGCCCGGCTGCGTCTCGCGCGGCTTCACCCCCGAACTGCACGGCTCGATGGCCTGGGTCGCCGACGCGCTCGGGATCGAGCTGGTCACCCTCGACCGCGCCAACTGCTGCGGCGCCGGCGTCATCGCCGAGCACAACCAGGAGCTGGCCGACACGCTCAACGCCCGCACCTTCGCGCTCGCCCAGCAGACCGGGCTCTCGATGATGAACATCTGCTCGACCTGCCAGGGAGCGCAGTCGGAGTGCCAGCAGCGGCTCGACGCCGACTCCGCCTACCGCGCCCACGTCAACGAGGCGCTCTCGGGCCAGGGGCTCGCCTACGAGAAGTCCGAGGACGGCTCCTGGAACAACAAGAACTTCCTCTGGCTGCTGGTCGAGGACTACGGGCTGGACCGGCTCGCGGCCCAGGTCCAGCGCCCCCTCTCCGGCCTCCGCGTCGGCCCCTTCTACGGCTGCTACATCGTGCGCCCGAAGGAGCGCCTCGGCTACGACGAGCACCCCGACCGCGACGTCTACCTGGAGCAGGTGATCAAGGTCCTCGGCGGCGAGGTCGTCGAGTACGACGGCGCCCGCAAATGCTGCGGCTTCCCGGTGATCACGATGAACCGCGAGACCTCGCTGCGCCAGGCCGGCACCCACGTCGGCGACGCGATCGACGCCGGCGCCGACTGCCTCGTCACCCCCTGCCCGCTCTGCCACCTCAACCTCGACATGCAGCAGCCGGAGGCGGCCAAGGTCGTCAACCGCGACCTCGGCCTCGCCGTCCTGCACCTGCCGCAGCTGGTCGGCCTCGCGCTCGGCGCCGAACCGAAGGAGCTGGGAATGAGCAAGCACATCGCCTCGACCGGCTGGGTCGAGGAGCGGCTGAGCGCCGGCGCGGCGGTCTGAGCCGGCTCCCCCGGTAGGGGTTTCGCTTAACTTTTTCGAGAATCGCCAGCGGCTGCCGCCCGGGGCAAAGCCGCGAAAAAGTACAAGACGCTTCACCCCCACCGGGGGAGCCGGCTCGAGTGCGGACGCCTGCTCAGCTGGGGTTCGGTACGGTGGCGTCGGGTGAGCCGGGAAGACTGGTCGGCGCTCAGCCAACCGACCCCGAAAACACTTCGTGGACCTTGCCTCGACACTCCCGCTCGCAGCCGCTGATACTGCTGGGGTCCTCACCGACCTCTTCGTGGTGCTGGTCGCGGCGAAGCTCGGCGACGAGGTCTTCAAGCGGATCGGGCAGCCGGCGATCGTCGGCGAGATCCTCGGCGGAGTGCTGGTCGGGCCCTCGGTGCTGGGGCTGGTCGAGGTCGGCGAGGTGCTGCGGGTCTTCTCCGAGCTGGGCGTCGTCTTCCTGCTCTTCTGGGTCGGGCTGGAGACGCGGCTCTCGGAGATGCGCGCGGTCGGGCGGATCGCGGTCGCGGTCGGCGGCGCCGGCGTCGTCCTCCCCTTCCTCGCCGGGATCGGGTTCGGACTGGCGCTGGGGGAAAGCACCGAGACCAGCGTCTTCCTCGGCGCGGCGCTGGCGGCCACGAGCGCCGGCATCACTTCGGCGACGTTTCTCGACCTCGGCATCGCCCGCACCCGCGCCGCCCGCACCGTGCTCGGCGCCGCCGTCGTCGACGACATCCTCGCCCTGATCCTGCTCTCGGTCGCAGTCGGGATGGCGGCCGACGGCGGCGTCGACGCGGGCAAGATCGGCTTCGCGCTCGCGGTGGCGGTCGCTTTCGTCGCCTTCGTGGCCCTGGGCGGCACGCAGCTGCTGCAGCGCCGGCCGCAGCTGTTGGAGGCGCCGCGCTTCGCCGACTCGCCGCTGCTGCCGGCGGTGATCCTCTGTCTCGGCCTCGCCGCCTTCGCCGCCGAGATCGGGCTGGCGGCGCTGATCGGCGCCTTCCTGGCCGGGATGATCGTCGCCGAGACCAAGGACCAGAGCGCGATCGAGGAAGAAGTGCGGCCGCTCTACGCCTTCTTCCCGCCCTTCTTCTTCGCCTTCATCGGCATCGAGCTCGACCTCGACGCGCTGTTCAGCGCCGAGGCGCTGTTGCTGCTGGCCGGGGTGACGGTGCTCGCGGCCGCGACCAAGCTCGTGCCTACCTACCTCGCGGCGCGCGAGCTGGGGCGCGAGGAAGCCAGAATCGTCGGGGTCGGCATGGTCCCGCGCGGCGAGGTGGGGATCGTCGTCGCCTCGATCGGCGCCGCCGCGGGCGTCGTCGACGCCGAGCTGTTCGCGGTCGTGGTCGGGATGTCGGTGCTGACGACGCTCGCGGCGCCGTTCGCGCTGCGCCGGCTCAGCCGTCGCGCTGCGCCTTAGTCCCGCCTGGCGGGACTAAGGCGCAGCAAGTTTCGCTCGACGAGCAGCTCGGCGATCTGCACGGTGTTGGTGGCCGCGCCCTTGCGCAGGTTGTCGGAGACGACCCAGAGGTCGAGGGCGCGCTCGTTGCCCGGATCGCGGCGGATGCGGCCGACGAAGACGTCGTCCTTGCCGGCGGCCTCGGTCGCCAGCGGGTAGCGGCCGGCGGCGGGGTCGTCGACGACGGTCACCCCGGGCGCGGCTTCCAGCAGCTCGCGCGCCAACTCCGGGCTCAAATCTTCCTTGGTCTCTACGTTGACCGCCTCCGAGTGTCCGGTCACGACCGGCACCCGCACGCAGGTGGCGCTGACCCGGATCCCCGGGTCGCCGAGGATCTTGCGGGTCTCGTTGATCAGCTTGCGCTCCTCGTCGGTGTGATCGTCGCCGTCGGGAAAGCTGCCGGCCTGGGCGAGCGCGTTGAAGGCGACCTGGTGCGGGTAGATCGAGCTGGTCGCCGGCTGGCCGTGAAGGATCGCGTGGGACTGTTCGAGCAGCTCGTCGATCGCCGCCTTGCCGGTGCCGGAGACGGCCTGGTAGGTAGAGACCACCAGCCGCTCGATCCCGGCCGCGTCGTACAGCGGCTTCAGCGCCACCACCATCTGCATGGTCGAGCAGTTCGGGTTGGCGACGATGCCGCTGTGGCCCTCCAGCGCCTCCGGGTTGACCTCCGAGACGACCAGCGGCACGTCGTCGTGCATGCGCCAGTAGCTGGTGTTGTCGACCACCACGGCGCCGGCCTCGACCAGGCGTGGCGTCCACTCGGCGCTGACCGCACCGCCGGCCGAGGAGAGAACGACGTCGAGGCCCTGGATCGAGTCCTCGCTGAGCACCCGGCAGGACAGCGTCGAGCCGTTCCACTCCAGCTCGCGACCGGCGGAGCGCTCGGAGGCGAATGGGACCACCTCGGCGGCGGGAAAGCCGCGGGCCGCGAGCAGCTCGAGGATCGTCGTCCCGACCAGTCCGGTCGCGCCGAGGACCCCGACTCTGTATCCGTCGCCCGCCATCGCCTGAGTATGACGAGCGTTCAGCCGGCGACCGTGGGCCGGTGCTCGGGTCCGGTCGGGTCCTCGGGCCGGACCGCGTCATCACCGAGCTCGAAGGTCTTGTGCAGGGCCTTTACGGCGTCGGGAACCCGGTCGGCGGCGATGACGCAGGAGATCTTGATCGGCGAGGTGGAGATCATCTCGATGTTGATCCGTTCCTCCCCGAGCACCTCGAAGACCTTGGCCGCGACCCCGGGGTGCGAGCGCATGCCGGCACCGACGATCGAGACCTTGCCGATCTGCTCGTCGGTACGGACCTTGAGCGAGACGTCGCCGAGGGCGGCGATCGTGTCCTTGGCGGTCTGCAGGTCGGCGCGGTCGACGGTGAAGGAGAGGTCGGCGAGCTGGTCGCCCCCCACCGGCTCGTTCTGGATGATCACGTCGACGTTGACGTTGGCCTCGGCGAGGGCACTGAAGATGCGGCCGGCGACACCGGGCTCGTCGCGGACGCCGGTCAGCGTCACGCGGGCCTCCGCGTTGGAGTGGGTGACGGCGGTTACGAAGGGCTGCTCCATGGTCTCCTCCTCGGCAACGACGAGGGTACCGGGGCCGTCCTCGAAGCTGCTGCGGCAGTGGATGCGGACGCCGTGGTTGCGCGCGTACTCGACCGAGCGCAGCTGCAGGACGCCGGCGCCCGAGGCCGACATCTCCAGCATCTCCTCGAAGGAGACCCGGGGCAGCTTGCGGGCGTCGGCGACCAGGCGGGGGTCGGCGCTGAAGACCCCGGCGACGTCGGTGTAGATCTCGCAGACGCCGGCGTCGAGGGCGGCGGCGAGGGCGACCGCGGTCGTGTCGGAGCCGCCCCGGCCCAGGGTGGTGACGTCGCGGCTGTCGGTGGAGACGCCCTGGAAGCCGGCGACGAGGACGATCCGGTCCTCCTCCAGCGCCTCGCGGATGCGTTCGGCGCGGACGTCGACGATCCGCGCCTTCGTGTGGAACGAGTCGGTGACGATCCCAGCCTGGGATCCCGTCAGCGAGATCGCCTCGTGGCCCATGTCGTGGATCGCCATCGCGCAGAGTGCGCAGGAGATCCGCTCCCCGGTCGAGAGCAGCATGTCCATCTCGCGGGCGACCGGGCGCTCGGAGATCTCCTGCGCCTGGCTGACCAGTTCGTCGGTCGTCTTTCCCCGCGCCGAGAGCACCGCGACGACGCGGTTGCCCGCCTCGCGGGCGGCGACGATCCGCCCGGCGGCGCGTTTGATCTGCTCGGCGCCGGCAACCGAGGTGCCACCGAACTTCATCACGACGATGTCGGAGCTCGCCTCTGCCATCGGCTCTGAGGATAGTCAGCGGCCCCAACCGACGGCTGGGGCCAATCGCTGCGCCTTTCTGTCGCTATAGCGACCAAAAGTCGCAGCGCGTCAGCTGCCCCCCAGGTTGCCCAGCATCGCCTGTTCGGCCATGCGCACGAGGCCGAGGCCGCTGTGGGGACGCATGTCGCTGCTGCGGACGCGGACGTGGGAGCCGTGGGGGCCGACTACCTCGACGATCGTGCAGACGTCGCCGATTTCGCTGTCGTCGCCGTAGTCGCCTTCGATCGCCTCCATCTGCTCGGCCACGACACGGCCGATCTTGCTCTGGTCGAGCGCCATCTTCTCGGGGTCCTTTCTCGCTGGGGAATGAAAGCCTGAGCGGCGACAATATGCGATCCATCCGTGAGCGAGATCACACTTCGCGATATATCTGAGCGATATATAATGTCGCGAGATGCCGGCGCTGAGCCCAACGGCCTACGTGATCCTCGGGATGGTCAGCAAAGAACCGCGGTCCGGCTACGAGATCAAGGCCGTGGTCGACGGCTCGACCCGCTTCTTCTGGGCCGCCAGCTACGGGCAGATCTACCCGGAGCTGAAGAGGCTTGCCGAGGCGGGGCTGGTGACCGGAGTCGAGGCACCGACCGGCGGCCGCCGCCGCACCGTCTACGAGATCACCGCCGGCGGCGAAGAGGAGCTGGTGGCTTGGCTGCGGCTCCCCCCAGAGACCTTCGAGATGCGCGAGGAAGGGCTGCTGAAGCTGTTCTTCGCCAACCTGCTGCCGCCTGAGGAGGCGGTCGAGATCCTGCGGGCGATGCGCGCCCACCGGCTCGAGGCAAACGCCCAACTTCGCGCCATGGAGCCGATGGCCGCACAGAAGGAGGACCCGTTCCCGCTGCTGGTGCTGCGGGGTGGGATCGAGTTCACCGATTGGTTCGCCGACTGGTGCGAGCGCATGGAAGCCCAGATCCTTAAATCCGTTCCCGAGAGAAGGAGCAGCTGATGTTCGACTCCCTGGCCCGCTTCGCCGACGGCAACGCCCGCCGCATCGGCCTCTTCGCGATCGTCTTCTTCCTCTTCGCCGGCGCCGTCGGCGGCTCGGTCGCCGATCGCCTCGACCCCTACGGCGCCGACGACCCCGCGACCGAGACGGTCGAAGCGCGGGAGCAGCTGCAGGATGCCGGGCTGCGCGCCCCGGCGGTGATCGCCGTGGTCGAAGACGCACCGGTGGCGAAGCCCGCCACGCGCAAGCGCGTCGAAGCGCTCGAACGCAGCGTCGAACGGCGCGGCGACGTCAAATCGGTCACCGGTTACTACGACACCCACTCCCCCGCCTTCGTCGCCCGCGACGGCAACTCCACCTACTTCGCCGTAGCCCTCAACCCGACCGAGGACAAGGAGTGGCAGGACGCCGGCGCCGCGATCGCCGAGCAGCTCTCGGCCCGGCCAGGCGTGCTCGTCGGCGGCGCCGCGGTGGCCCAAAAGCAGGTCAACACTCAGGTCGAGGAAGACCTGAAAAAGGCCGAGCTGATCGCCTTCCCGCTCCTCTTCCTGCTCTCGCTGCTGTTCTTCCGCAGCCTCGTCGCCGCGCTGCTGCCGCTGATGATCGGCGGCTTGGCGATCGTCGGCACCTTTCTGATCCTCCGCCTGGCGAGCGAATTCGGCTCGATCTCGATCTTCGCCCTCAACCTGACGACGGCGCTGGGGCTGGGCCTGGCGATCGACTACAGCCTCTTCATCGTCTCCCGCTACCGCGAGGAGATCGCCAAGAGCGGGCCGGGGGTGGAGGCGATGCGCCGCGTGCTCGCGACCTCGGGGCGCACCGTCTTCTTCTCCTCGCTGACGGTCGCGGCGGCGCTCGCCTCGCTGCTCGTCTTCCCCCAGCGCTTCCTCTACTCGATGGGTCTGGGCGGGGCGCTGGTGGCGCTGTTCGCGGCGCTGATCTCGCTGACGGTGCTGCCCGCGGTGCTGACGATGCTGGGCACCCGGGTCAACGCCGGCGCGCCGAAGTTCCTGCGGCGCCGGGCCGAGGCCGACACCCGTCCCGACGAGAACGGCTTCTGGTACCGGCTCTCGCGCTTCGTGATGCGGCGGCCACTGCCGGTCGCGACCGTCAGCGCCCTCTTCCTGATCGTGCTCGGGCTGCCCTTCTTCGGGATCAAGTTCAACACCGTCGACCCGGGCGTGCTGCCGGAGTCGGCCAGCGCCCGCCAGGCCTACGACACGGTCAGCACCGAGTTCCCTCCCTACCGCGAGACCCCGATCTGGGTCGACTTCGAGGGTGGCGGCCCGAAGGCCGCGGCGGCGATGGCGGCACGGGTCGCGCGGGTGCCCGGGGTGGCGGAAGTAGCGCCGCCGCAGCCGCTGCGCGGCGACGTCACCGCGCTGCAGGTGATCTCGGCCAACCCCTTCGTCTCCGAGGCCAGTCAGGAGACGGTGAAGGAGATCCGCGCGGTCCAGCCGCCGGCGGGGACGACGGCGCTGGTCAGCGGCGCCACCGCCGACTTCGTCGACCTGCAGTCGAGCCTCGTCGAGCACCTGCCGATCGTGCTCGCGATCATCATCGTCTCCACCCTGGTCATCCTCTTCCTGATGACCGGCTCGGTGGTGCTGCCGGTGAAGTCGCTGATCATGAACTTCCTCAACCTCAGCGCCGTCTTCGGCCTGCTGGTGCTGATCTTCCAGGACGGCCGGCTCGAGGGCTTCCTCGACTACACGAGCCCGGGGGCGATCGAGCAGACGATGCCGATCCTGCTCTTCGCGGTCGCCTTCGGGCTCTCCACCGACTACGCCGTCTTCCTCCTCTCGCGGATCAAGGAGGCGCGCGACAACGGCGCCTCTGAGAGCGAGTGCGTGGCGATCGGGCTGGAGCGGACGGGGCGGATCGTCACCGCGGCGGCGCTCCTGTTCGCGGTCGCGATGGGCGCCTTCGCCACCTCCGAAATCATCTTCATCAAGGAGAACGGGGTCGGCACGGCGCTGGCGGTGCTGATCGACGCCAGCATCGTGCGGGCGCTGCTGGTTCCCTCGCTGATGGAGCTGCTCGGCAAGTGGAACTGGTGGGCGCCGGCGCCGCTGCGGCGGCTGCACGAACGGATCGGAATCAGCGAGACGGGCGCGCCGCCCGACCCAGCGAAAGCCTGACGCTGGGCCGGGCGAGCATCCGGTCGATCAGTCGTCGCGACCGATCAGGGTCTGGAACAGGTCGGTCTGGTCGCGGATGCCCATCACGTTGCTCGCCTGCGGACCGATCGCCGCGGCCGGCACCCGGGCGCCGGTGTGGCTCTGGCCGGGCGGGGTCTTGCCGGTCCCGTAGGAGACGCGGATCGGCACCCCGTCGGCCGACTGCAGCGTCGCGTAGAAGCCCGGCGTGTCCTGGGCGGCCGGGACGATCTGGCTCGTGTGTGAGTGATCGGCGGTGATCACCACCAGCGTCTCGGGGTTCTTCTTCTGGTAGGCCAGCGCCACCGCGACCGCGCGGTCGAAGGCGAGGGTCTCGCCGATCTGCCCGCAGGCGTCGGAGGCGTGATCGCGCTTGTCGATCGAGGCGCCCTCGACCTGCAGGAAGAAGCCCTTGCGGTTCTCCAGCAGCTGGATCGCCTTGCGGGTCATCGCCTCCAGGCTCGGCTCGCTGGCCGGGCGGTTGGTCTCGTCGCAGCGGAACGTCGGCCCGCCGGCCCCCGGCGTGGTCGCCGCGACCAGTGGTTTGAACTCGGTGGTCATGTTGCCGGCGGTGAAGAGGCCGAGCACCGGGCCTTTGGAGAGCGAGGTGATCGCTTCCAGGTCGCCCGCGGTCTCGACGTAGCGGTAGCCCTTCGATTTCGCGTAGTCGACCACCGTGCTCGTGCCGGCGTCGAGCGTCTGCAGGAAGCGGTTGCGGCCGCCGCCGAGGTTGACGTCGAGGAGGTGGTCGACCTGCTGCTCGGCGATCGAACCGAGTCCGCCGACGCCCTTGGTCTCGGTCGGGCAGATCGTGCGGGTGTCCGCCGGCCCCTGGCAGGCGCGCTGGGACATGTGCGAGGAGGGTGCGGCGGGCGTCGCGTCGGTGATCTCCGCGGTGGAGACGTTGCCGACCAGCATCCCCCGTTTGTCCGCGATCTCGAACGTCGTCCTGTAGCCGGCGTTGGAGCCCGGGATGTTCTCCGCCGCGCTCGGGCCCTGCGAGAGGCGGGCGTCGATCGTCTTCTTCCCGGTCGACCAGGCGGTCGCGGTCGGAGCCGAGTCGGGAACGTAGTTCGGCGGGTAGTTGGGTCCGGGACCGGCCGAGAGGCCGTAGGTGATCAGCTCGCCGGCGAACGGCAGCTTCTCCATGTTCAGCGTCCCGGCGGCGCCCTTGCCGTAGTAGCGGGCCAGGGTGATCTCGCTGTCGCCCATACCGTCGCCGATCAGCAGGATCACGTTCTTGGGCTTGTCGGAGTCGATCAGCTTCTTGATCTCGTGGGAGTTGTCCTCACCGTTGCTGTTGCTCTGCGCGGTGGCGACGGCGCCCGCGGCAGCGACTGCCGCGAAGACCATGGCCGCGAAAAGCGCGAGGTGCTTTCGCCTGGCTCGCATCTGGATGTTCCTCCTTGTTTTGGGATTCGGGACGAGTGCGGCCCGAACCTAAGAAGAGGGCTGAGCTGGCTTGCTAAGCAGGAGTTGCCGCGAAGAGAAACTGGTGTGAACGGCGGCTGGGCCGCCGGCTCCGGCTCAGTCGCCGAACTTGCGGCCCTGGGCGCCCTTGGCGTAGGCGCAGCGGAAGTTCTCGGCCCGGCCGACCGGGGCGCCGCCGGCGAAACCACCGAGGTTGTGGTTGTCGTAGACGGTGACGTAGTTGAGCGTTTCCGGCAGCGGGTCGGCTGGCATCGGCACCGGGTCGGGCTCGCCGAGGTTGCCGTTGCCTTTGGAGCCGACCGTGACCCCCTCGGTGCCGGCCGCCCGCGAGCCCGAGGCGGTCGTGGTCAGGTCGCCGCTCATCTCGCGTTTGTCCTTGATCCCGTTTTTCGCGTCGGGGAACTCTTCGGCGCCGGACGTGAGGATGCTGTCGTCGATCGTGCTCTGCAGCTTCGCCCGCGGCGCCGCCCCGATCAGCTGCGCGGCGCTGGGCAGCCAGCCGCCCGCCTTCACGCACGCCTGGGTCGCGTAGAGGTAATCGTTCTTGCCGGTGTCTTTCGGCGGCACCGGGTAGAGGCCGCTTTCCAGGCACCAGGTGCCGAGGTCGATCGCGTTCGGGATCGGGCAGTTGACCGAGAGCTTGCCGCGGGTCGCGCCGCCGAGCTTCTTCGCATTCTTGGCGGCTTTGACGACGGGCAGGTACTTGGCCGGGATCTTGCCGTCCCTGCCGAGGTAGACGACCTGCTTGCCGCCTTTCTTTGCCGGTGCCAGCCCGCCCATCGCAAAGACGAGCGCGATCAGCGCCACCAGCAGCGCCGCGGCCGAGAACAGGCGCGGCAGCGGGTCGCGGGCGGGCAGCGGGGCAGGGGCGGGCGAGCGCATCGAAGCCATGCTCGCTACGCGAGCCTTCAGAGATGTGAAGAAAACGAAAACGCATGTCGAACCGAGCTTTTTTGCTCCCTGGGGGTAAAAAAGCTCAGTTCGTTGTCGGCCGCTTAGATGCAGCCGGTGATCTGGTTGACCGGGCGCTGCGCTTCGCGACGGGTCAGCAGCGCCGGCACCCCCGTGGTGACGGCGACCCGCTCGTTGGCGGCGCGCCAGCAGCGGCCGTCGAGCTCGGTGCCGACGAAGCCGAGCGTGATCCCGACTTCGAGCCCCTGACCGTCGGCGCCGGCGCGCACGATGCAGGCGAAGGGGTAGCGGTCGGGGTCGTCGATCGAAGGCGTTTCGCTGCCGGCGCGGCAGATCGTCGCGCCCGCCTCGACCGCGGTGGTCAGCCGCGGGCCGAGGAACTCGCGCAGGCTGCGCCGTAGCGCCGTGCCCTGCCGTTCGAGGAAGGCTTCCGCCTGCCCCTCGACCGACTCCGGGAGGCCGGCGGGCAGGTCCCGAGGGGCCGGTAAGTCGAGTTCGGCAGGCCGATGGGCCGATGCGTCGTCGGCAGGTGGACCATCAGGCCTGTCGGCGGCGGTGCTGCCGCAGGCGCTCAGGGGGAGGGAGGAGAGCAGGGCCACCGAGAGCACCGCGGCGCGGCGCTGCCGACCGCTCACCTCGGCGTTTGGGAGACGAGGTCGCCCTGGGTGGCCTTGGCGTCGTCGGCGCCCTTGGTGCGCTCGTCGCTGGCGAGGCCGGTCAGCCGCAGGCTGCCGTCGGCTTCGATCGTGGCGGTGGCTGCGACCGAGTCGCCGACCTTCACGCCCTTGAGGTCGATCGACTTCGGCACCGCGAAGAGGATGTCCCTGCCGCCCTGACGGAGGTCGTCGCCGGACATAGCCAGCTTCGCTTCGGTCGGGCAGATCGCCGTCACCACTCCCTCGAAGTCGCTGGAGGCGAACGGCGCGCCATCGGCTTCGACCTCGCGCTGCCAGAGGACGGCGGTCGGGGCGGGAATGACCAGAGGCTCGGCGGGGTTCGAGGCGCAGGCGGGAGCTGGAGCCACGGCGGGGGCTTCGGCAGCCGCCGGCGTCTCGGCTGCAGCTTCGGCCGCCGGAGCCGCCGTGCCGGACGGCGCCTTTTCGATATCCACCGTCACCGCCGCGTAAGCGCCGAGCTGTGGCAGCGCCGGCGCCGCGCCGGTCGGATCGGGATGGACGCGGACCAGCAGCGAGACGCCGCGCTTGGAGACCGCGTAGGCGGGAGCAGCGGGATCGGCGTCGACGAAGGTGACGATGCCGGCGATGCTCGTGCTCGTCCGCTTCCCGGTCTGCCTGCGCTTTCCCACCTCGGCGAAGGTGCCGTTGGCGAGCGTCCGCACCGGAGCGCTGACCTTGGCTCCGGGCGCCGGCAGTTTGGCGGCGTGGATCGCGCTCATCAGGCCGCCCGCTTCGACCACGGTGTAGCTGCCGGCGGCGGGGTTGGCGTGGACCACCAGCCCCGCCATGGTCTGCGGCGGTTCCTCCGGCTCTGCTTCGTCCTCGGGTGCATCTTCGGGGGCCGGCGCAGCGGGTGCGGCCGGGGTTTCGGCCGCTTCGCTTTCAGGGAACGATTCGAAGGCCGAGGAGCTCGCTTCTTCCCGGAAGGCTTCCCCGCCTTCTTCGCCCGCTTCGGCGAGGACGTCGCCTCCGCGACCGCCTGCGGCCGCTTCCGCTTCCCCACCTTCCTCGCCGCCCTCGAGCAGCCCCGGAAATTCGATCACCGGTGGCACCCCGGTCGCGAACGTGCCGGTGGCGCCGGGGCCGATCGCGACGCCGGCGAAGAGGCCGAAGCCGAGCGCGGCCGCGCAGAGCGGCGCCGCCCAGCGCCGATCGGTGACCGGCAGTGCCGCCCAGCGCAGCAGCCGGCGATAGCCGCGGTCGCCATGCGCCGGGCGAACCGGGGCCACGAGATCAAGCAAGCGCTTCTTCACTGAGTCGGCGCTCCGGGCCGGGTCGGGACATCGGGTCGAGTCGGCGCCCCGGGCTGGGTCGGCGTCGGCGCCCCGGGCTGGGTCGGCGTCGGCGCCCCGGGCTGGGTCGGCGTCGGCGCCCCGGGCTGGGTCGGCGTCGGCGCCCCGGGCGGATCAGCGGGGGCAGTCGGCCCATCACCCCGTGGCATCAGGTCGCGCCCGCACTGCCAGCAGAAGACCGCGCCTTCCGCATAGAGCGCGCCGCAATCGGGGCAGGCGCCGGCTGCCGCCGCCTGGTCCAGCTTCAGCATCCGTTCGACCTCGGCCAGTTCGGCGTCGACCTGCTGCAGCTTCGCCGCCTGGCCGGTGAGGACGTCGAGCCGGAAGTGGTCGCGGATCGCCATCTCGTAGGCGATGCCGCCGAGGTCCCACTGCAGGTCGACGAGCTGCTGCGCGAGGCGGTCGCGGCGGCGCTGGAGGTCGCTCACTTGATCACCACCCCCCCGCCTTCGCCCCCGCCGGGCGGCTTCGACTTGTCGATCGGCGGCGGCTTCCCCGGCGTGGCGATCTTGTCCGGCAGTTTGAGCGCGTTTTTCGCGGCTTCTTCGCCGGTTTCGTTTTCGAGTTCGGCGAGGTCGTCTTTGCTCGCGGTGACCGCGCCCGATTCTGCCGCGGTTTCGGTCTTGCCGCCCTTGGCGTTCTTGCCCTTCGACTTGCCGCTGCCGCCCAGGCCGCCGGAACCCCCTTCGCCCGCCGCGTCCCCGCCGGAACCGCCTGCGCCCGTCGTCGCTTCGCCTCCTTGGACGACGACCGGTGCCGGTGCCGGAGCGCTGTCGCCATCGCCCCGCCCGATCAGGACGCCGACCAGCAGCATCAGGCCGAGCACGGCGATGCCGCCGACGGCGGCGAGCGGAGCGAAGTCGCGCTGGCCCTTCTCGGGCTGGGGCGGCTGCTCCGCCAGGGAGGACTCGGTTCGAGCCTCGGCCGTGGCCGGCTGCGCCTCGGCCGCCGAGGCGGCCAGCATCCGCTGCCGGTAGTCGACTCGCGGGCCGCCGCGGCGCCTGCCGCAGTTGAGGCAGTAGCGCTGGTCGGCCGCCAGCGGCGAGCCGCACTGCGCGCAGGGCTCGCCGTCCTTCCCGAGCGGCTGCATCTCACCCTCGCTCACTGCGATCCTTCCGCGCGCAGGGTCGGGTACTCATAGAGCGTCAGCTCGGCGCCGGTCGGATCGCCGATGAAGTAGATGTTGTAGGGGACCTTCTTCGTCTCGGGCTTGAGGTGCTCGATCGCTCCGCGCCCGGCGGCGACCACCTTGCCGCCCTCGCGGGCGACGCCGTAGAGCAGGAACCGGTTCTGGTCTTCGCCGGTGCGGTTGACGACGTCGCCGTCGGCGACGATCCCGGAGGTCGGGTCGCCTTCGATCTTCGGCTCGGAGACGTCGATGTCGGGCTGCTCGCCGTCGTAGGGGATGCCGCCGACCCCGACCTTGACCTCGGCCGAGACCGGTTTTCCGACCGCCAGCACCTGGTCGTTGACCCAGACCCCGTCGCCGCGGGCGGGGATGAACGGGACCGCGACCAGGGCCTGCTCCAAGCCGGGGGCGTCGTTTCTGTAGACGCTGCGGCCGTTGGCGTCGAGCACGTCGACGGAGATCGGCACGTCGAGGAGGTCCTGGTTCGAGTCGTTGTGCAGCTCGACCACGACCGCGTTGCCTTCGGCTTCGGAGAGCACCGTGGTCGAGACCACCTCGATGTCGGGGTCCTCCTTCGTGACCGTCACGCCCTCTTCCTCGAGCAGCACGGTGGAGTTCTCCTCTTCCAGCTCGGCGCTGCGGCTCTGGGTCGACTGGCAGGCGCTGAGGCCGCCGAGCGCCAGCAGCGCCAGACCGCCGGCGAGGATCGGGCGGGCGCTCATCCGAAGCCCCCGCTGACGTACTCGCGGGTGCGCTCGGCGCTCGGCGCCGAGAAGACCTGCTCGACCTCGCCGTACTCGATCAGGTCGCCCAGGTACATGAAGGCGACGTGATCGGCGACCCGCTGGGCCTGCTGCAGGTTGTGGGTGACGATCACGATCGCCACCTCGCTGCGCAGACCGACGATCGTCTCCTCGATCACCTGGGTGGAGATCGGGTCGAGCGCCGAGCAGGGCTCGTCGAGCAGCAGCACCTCCGGCCGCACCGCCAGCGAGCGGGCGATGCAGAGCCGCTGCTGCTGACCCCCGGAGAGCGCCAGCGCCGGGTGCTCGAGGTCGTCCTCGACCTCCTCGAAGAGGCCGGCGCGGTGCAGCGCCTCGGTCACCGCCGGCGCCAGCTCGCGCCGCGAGGGCTTCTTCGAGCCGCGCTCGCGCAGCCCGTAGGCGACGTTGTCGAAGATGCTCATCGGAAACGGGTTCGGCTGCTGGAAGAGCATCCCGACCCGGCGCCGCAGGTGGGTCACGTCGAGGCCGTCGACGTCCTCGCCGTCGAGCAGGATGCGGCCGCCGCGGACCGCCGTCGGGGTCAGGTCGACGAGCCGGTTCAGCGATCTCAAAAGCGTCGTCTTGCCGCAGCCGGAGGGCCCGATCAGGGCCAGCACCTCGCCCTGGCGGACCTCGAGCGAGACCGCGTTGACGGCGAGCTTCTCGCCGTAGGCGATGCTGAGCCGCTCGGTCCGCATCCGCTCGATCGCCGGCGCGTCGGAGCGCTGCAGGCGCTGCAGCTTCGGCGGCGGCGGCGTCGCGGCCGGGGCGTGGCCGTTGCCGCCGGGGGGCGGCGGCACGATCGTCGCCGGCGCCTCGGGCGCGATCCGCCGCACCGGCGGCGGCAACTGCCCGGCGCCGGCCAGCAGCGTGCGCGAGGCGTCCATCCCCCGGCCGTCGCTCAGCGAGTCCACGACGGTCCCCTTCCGCGGGTGATCATGTCGACGGCGAAGTTGAGGGCGATCACGATCAGCAGCAGCACGAAGGCGGCGGCGTAGGCCTTCTCGGGGGAGCCCCCCTCCCCCACCGGCGAGTTGTTGTAGACGTAGGTGGTGAGGGTGCTGCCGGTGCCCTGGAGGAAGCCCAGTCCCGGGACGTTTCCCTGGGGGTCGTTCTGCAGGGTGGCCCCGAGCAGGACGACGACGATCGCGGTGTCGCCGACGATCCGCCCCATCCCCAGCGCGACGCCGGTGCCGATGCCGCGCCGCGAGGCCGGCAGCAGGACCCGGCGGATGGTCGAGATCCGGTCCTTGCCGAGCGCGTAGGAGGCCTCGCGCACGTGGCGGGGGACCGAGTGCAGCGCCTCGCGGCTGGCGCCGACGATCAGCGGCAGCGCGATCAGAGACATGATCGTGCCGGCGATGAAGAAGGAGCGGCCGAAGGCGACCCCGGGCGTCGCCTCGTAGGAGAGGAAGCTGAAGATCCCCTGCTGGAAGACCAGCAGGCCGAAGATCGCGAGCACGATGCTGGGCGTGCCGGCGACGATCTCGACCCCGGACTCGACCGCCCGGGCCAGCCAGGAGGGGCGGCCGTACTCGGTCAGCCAGACCGCGATCCCCACCCCGACCGGTGCGGCGATCAGGGTGGCGATCGCGGTCAGCGCCAGAGTTCCCTCCAGCGGGTCGAGGAAACCTCCGCTCTTGCTCTGGTCCAGTCCGGCCTGGGGGCTGCTGAAGATCAGGTCCAGGCTCAGGTACTGGATCCCGCGGAAGAGCATGTAGAGGACGATCGCGGCGGCGATCAGGCAGAGCAGGATGCCGGCCGCCCAGGCCGCGGCGAGCCCGATCTTGTCGCCGAGGCTCCAGGAGTCGCCACCGGCGCTGCGGATACGCCCGATCAGGCCGGCGGGACCGCGGGTCTGGGCGTGCGCGCTCATCGCGGCGAGAGGGTGTATTTGCGCATCGAGCGGCGGGCGAGCCAGCCGCCGAAGGAGAGGAAGGCGCTGGAGACGAGCAGGAGCGCCGCAAACGCGTACATCGTCTGTCCGAACGGCTTCACCGAGAGGCCCTCGGCGCCGTCGACGATCTGCGCCGCCAGGGTGCGGGCCGGCTCGAAGAAGAAGGTGACCCCGTCGAGTGGGTTGGGGGCGAAGGCCACCGAGCCGGTGACCATCGAGAGCATGATCGCCTCGCCGAGGGCCCGCGCCGTGGCGAGGATCGCGGCCGCGACTATCGCCGGGCGCGCCGCCCGCAGGCCGACCGTGCGCAGCGCCCGCCAGCGATTGACGCCGAGCGCCGCTGCCCCCTCGGTCCAGTTGCGCGGCACCGAGCGCAGCGCGTCGACGGTGATCGCGACCATGATCGGCGTGATCATCACCGTCAGCACGAGGATGCCGACGAGGATGCTGGAGCCGTCGAGCTGGATCACGTACTGGACCGATTCCTTGCGCCCGGCGCTGATGATCTCGTTGCCGAAGAAGGGGACGAGGACGAGGATCCCGATCAGGCCGTAGATCACCGACGGCACCGCCGCCAGCAGCCGCACCACCGGCTGCAGGATCGCGCCGATCCAGCCCGGCGCGAATTCGACGATGAACATCGCCGAGAGCATCGAGATCAGCGTCCCGAGCAGGACCGAGGCGGCGGTGATCAGCGCCGTCGCGTAGATCAGCGGCCAGGCGTGCAGGGTGTAGACGTACTCGCTCGGGTCCGAGGGCGAGTTGAAGACGTTGGTCAGCTGCTCGTCGACGTTGCCGCCGGGCCCGAACCAGGCGAGCCCGTTGTGGGCGAACGACGGCCACGCCTTGGAGAAGACGAAGGCGATCATGAACGCGATCAGCAGGAGGACCGCTGCGGCCAGCGCGCCGAGGAGGATCTCGGCGCGCTGGTCGGTGCGGTCGCGTTGCAGCGCGGTCTGAGGCCCGCGGGCGGCCACTACTGCAGCGACACCCACTCGGTGTTGACACCGCAGCCGCGGCGGGGGTCTTGGTGATCCACTTGATCCAGGCTTTGGTGGCTCCCTTGGCGGGGCCGCGGGTCACCATGTAGAGGTTGCGCTGGCCGCCGTACTGGCCGGACTTGGCGTTGCGCTCGGTGCAGGCGACGCCCTTGTAGGGGACCGCGTGCAGGCCGGCGCTGAAGAACAGCGAGACGTAGCCGATGCCGTTCGGGTCGGCCTTGACCGACTGCTGGACGAGGCCGTTCGACGCCTTCTGGCTGGCGCCCGAGAAGACCTTGGTCGAGCCGAGGAAGATCTTCTGGAAGGCGTCCTGGGTACCGGAGGCGGGGGTGCGGACGAAGGTGTCGATCGTGCCGCTGGCACTGCGAGCCGGGGACGCTGCTCCAGCTGCGGACGCTGCCGCCGAAGATCGCCTGCACGCCGGCCTCGTCGATGCCCGGCAGCGGGTTCGATTTGTTGGTCACGATGCAGACCGCGTCGTGGGCGATCTTGTTGAAGACGAGGCCGCCCGGGTCACTCGGTTTCGGGTCGCGGGAGGCGTTGCCGATCGTCACCCGGCCCGAGGCGACGTCGGAGATGCCGACGTCGGAGCCACCCTGCAGCAGCTTGAAGTTGACGCAGTGGCCACAGACGGAGAGGTACTTTTTCGCCAGCAGCGCGGCCAGCGGGGCCACACTGGTCGAACCGCTCATCGTGATGGTCGGCTTGGCGGTCGCGGCGGCGGGTACGGCGAGCGCAGGCGCTGACCGCAACCGCGGCCACGACCGCCAGGGGACGGTTCCAAGTCATATGGGAGATCGCTCCTGGTGACGGGTTCGAAAGTTCCGGACCCGGCCAGTCTCCGGCCCGACCCCCGAGCCAAGGTGAACGCGACGTGACTGTCTGGATAAGAACTGGTTACGAGGCCGGCTACTCGAGCAGCTGGCCCGGCTGAACCTCGACCGCCTCGGCCAATCGCTGCAGCGTCGACGCGCGTGGGTCGCGCTTGCCCGCCTCGATCCGGCTCACCTCGGTCGCATGGACCCCGCTGCGTTCGGCGACCTCCTCCTGGGTCAGGCCGAGCCGCTTGCGGGCGTCGCGCAGGTTGGAGCCGAGGTCCCCCACGCCGGGCATCGTCGGGCCTGGATGCTCAGACCTCCATAGGGAACTTCACAAGTCCGGAGTAATCTCCCGCGGGAGTGCGCAAACGAGTAAGTCGGAGGGCAACAGTGGAGAAGACGAACGGCAGAGCTGGACAGCGTGGCAAGAGCATCGAGGAAGTGGTGTCCTACTCCCTCGGCCATCGAATCCGGATCGAAGTGCTGGCGATCCTGCACGAAGGCACCTACAGCCCGAACGAACTCGCCCGCAAGATCGGCGAGCCGCTGGGCAAGGTGACCCACCACGTCAACGAACTGCTCGATGCCGGCGCGATCGAACTGGCGAGAACCGAACCGGTTCGGAACGCCACCCAGCACTTCTACCGGGCGATCGAGCTACCGGATTGCTCGCGGCAGGGGAGCACTACCCCCGTCACAGCCGGAGTCTCTCCGCGCTTCTACACGGACGAGGAATTCGCGGCGATGCCCGTGCAGCAGCGGCAGCTCACGGCCGGGCTTGTCCTGCAGGCGGCGATCGCCGAGTCGCTGGCGGCGCTGTGGGCGGGGAAGATGGCGAAGGATCCCCGCATCTGGATGTCGTGGCGCTGGTTCAACGTCGACGCCCACGGCCGCGCCGACATCGCCGACGAGCAGGCCAGATTCTGGGAGCGGGTGCAGGAGATCGAAGTGGAATCGGACACGCGGCGCGCCGAGACGAGCGAGGAGGCGGTCTCGGTCATGGTCACCTCACTGGGCTTCGAGCGAAGCCGGACCTCACCCCCGCCCCCGCCTGTATCCGCAAACGCTGACTAGCCGGCAAATGCTGTTTGACGGGCCCCAGTGGCGTGGAACCGTAGATCGCTCAACCGACATCGACCGTCCCCCGCTGTGGACAGGCAGGGTGGTCACCGGCCAACAAGCCAGGGCGGCGAGCTCCCTAATACTCCAGGCTCGTCGTCCTGGCGGCCGGGGTCGGTTGCCGGATCGAGCACGCTTAACCACCTGGTAGCGCCTTAGTTACAACTTTGTCGCGCGCGGGCGCGAGGGTTTCAAGTCCATGCGCGCATCCGCATCGCCCGTCGCCGTCGCCGCCTGCGCGCTCCTGCTCATCTGGCCAGCGGCCGCCAGGGCGGAAATCTCCGACCCGCACCTGGTCGACGGGCCGAGCGCCGAGGTGGTCGAAGTGACCGACGCGGCAATGGCCGAAGACGGCAGCGGGGGCGTCGTCTACCTGAAAAAGACCGGCGGCCGCAATCACGTCTTCGTCAGCCGCTTCGACGGCGGCGCCTGGAGCCCGCCGTTTCGGGTCGACTCAGGTCAGGAATTCGACTCGAGCTGGCCGCGGATCGCCGCCGCCAATCGCGGGCGCCTGCTGATCTCCTGGGTGCAGGAGTTCGGGGTCGGGACCGACCGCATGTTCTCGGCCACGCTCGATCCCGGCGCCGAGACCTTCCAGGCACCGGTTCCGGTCGACTTCAACGTCGGCGAGGCGACCTCGAGCTTCCCCGACCTGGCGATGAACGCCGGCGGCCAGGCCTACCTCGCCTACCTCGTCGTCACCGACACCAGCCCCGCCAACCCGCCCGGCTACGTCGGCGCCGGCGTGCGCGTCGCCCGCTACAACAACCGGCTCTGGTCGCCGCTCGGCAGCCCGGTCAACCGCAATCCTGCCTCGCCGCTGCGGCTGCCGACCGCGACGAGCGGTCCGCGGGTCGGGGTCGATGCAAACGGCAACGGGGTCGTCGCCTGGCAGGAGCCCGACGAGGAATTCGTCGACCGGGTCTGGGCGCGCCGGCTGTTCGGCACCAGTGTCGGCATCCCGCTCCTGGTCAGCCCATCGAGCTGGGAGGGGGGGCCGGTGCGCGGGCCGGCGGACGCCTTCGCCCTCGACGTCTCCGGCTTCGGCCAGGTCGCGATCGCCCTGCGCCAGCAGCCCGGCCAGTCGGGCAAGCTGAGCGCGCCGCGGGTCTTCGTCAACGAGATGCCCGACGCCTTCGGCGCCGGCGCCGCCGCGTTCAAGGGGGCGCGGTTGATCGACGGCGGCAGCATCGGCGGCCTCGGCCCGCCGAGCGTCGGCGTCGAACCCAACGGCGCCTTCGTCGCCGGCTTCGGCTCCGGCGCCTCCAGCCTGCTCGGCTCCGGCGACCTCGAGGTCGTGAAGCCCGTGACCAGGCTCGATCAGGGCGGCAGCTCGGTCCCCGGCGACCCCCTCGTCGACCTGGCGGAAACCGGTGCCTCGATCGCCGCCTGGCGGGAGCAGCGCGGCGCCTCGGGGCTGGTCGCGGTGCAGGAGCGGCGCTCCGACGGGGTGATCGAGCCGGCGACGCTGAGTGCCCCGCATGGCGGCGCGGTCGGCGACCTGCGCATGGGCGGCTCCGGCCTCGGCGACGCGATCGTCGCCTGGACCCAGGGGACGGGCGGCAACAGCCAGGTCACGGCGGCGGTGATCGACGCGCCGCCGGACCCCTTCTTCGTGCAGACGCCGAACGGCTGGCGTCGTCAGGGGAAGATCGCGATCCACTGGGCGGCCGCGATCAACGCGATCGGGCGCCTCACCTACTCGGTCAGCATCGACGACGAGCCGGTGGGCAAGCCGACGAAACGCCTCTTCACGCGGCTGCTCAGCAAGCGCATCGGCGACGGCCGGCACCGGATCCAGGTCTTCGCGATCGACGAGGCCGGGCAGGAGACCGGCTCCCGCAACGCCGTCCTCCTCGTCGACCGGCGGCCGCCGCGAGTGAAGCTGAGGCGGCGCGGCAACCGCCTCGCGGTGGTCGTCTCCGACGGCGCCCGCCGCGAGACCTCGGGGGTCAAGGGCAGCGCCTTGCGGGTCGCCTTCGGCGATGGCGGCGGCGGAGGCAGGGCGAAGGGGGGCGGCGGAGCGACGACGATCTCGGTCGCGCCGCGCCGCGGGGGGAAGGGCAGGCCGGTCGTGAGGACGGTCCGCCACGCCTACGGCCGTCCCGGCACCTACACCCTGAGCATCAGCGCCCGTGACCGCGCCGGCAACACGACCAGCTTCGAGCGCGAGGTGCGGGTCGGGTGAGGCGCGGGGCTACGGCCGGTCCTCGAACCGAGCTTTTTTACTCTCACAGGGTAAAAAAGCTCAGTTCGACTCTGGTGAGCGCGGTGGCGCTGGGGCTCCTTGCCCTCCCCCCCGCGGCCGGGGCTTTCTATGGCAATGCGACCAGCGGCGCGGCGGGCGCCGAGCTCGTCTCAGCCGACTACCTGCGTCTCGAACAGGGCGACGACACGACCAGGTTCGCCGCCGTCTCGGCCGATGGCGACTACGTCGCGATCCAGACTCGGGCGCGCAACTTCTTCGCCGACGGCGACCCCGACCCCCCCGGCGACTACCGCACCGGCGGGGTCTTCCGCTTCGACCTCGGCAGCAGGGGGCTGCAGAAAGTCGCCGACGGCGACCTCCTGCGCGAAAGCGACAACCGGTTCCTGCGCCGCGGCGCCGCCAACCCCTCGATCAGCGCCGATGGCCGCTACGTCGCCTTCTCCAGCGGCCAGCAGCTGGTCGCCGCGGACACCAACGACAACATCGACGTCTACGTGAGGGACATGGACCTGCCGGCGAGCGCGCCCGGGGCCTACCGGCTCGTCTCCGCCCGCGACGGCGGCGAGCTGCCGGCCACCTACGCGCCCCCAGCGATCCCGCTGCCCAGCGGCAACCCGGGCGCCGAGGTCTCCCCCGGCGTGGCGATCAGCGCCGACGGCACCAAGGTCGTGTTCCGCACCGAGGCCGCGACCGACCTGCCCGCGCAGCCGGGCGCGGAAACCGCCGCCGGCCAGCTCTTCCTTCGCGATCTGAGCGCCCAGCGGACGACGCTCGTAACCGCCGTTCGCGATCCGAAAACCGAAGCGATGACGGGGGCTCCGGCCGGGGGGCGCTCGGGGCGGCGCTCAGCGCCGACGGCACCACCGTCGCCTGGACCGGCCGGCGCGCCGCCGATCAGACCCGGATCCTCGGTGGCGAGAACGCCGACCCTTCCTTCAACTACTACCTCTGGCGCCGAGCCCCCTTCGGCCCGACCGAGCAGACGCGCCGGATCACCGGCCTCGCCGATCCCGACGACCCGGTCTGCCGCCAGATGGAAGCGGACAACCCCGGCATGGAAACGATCTTCAGCCCCAGCGGGGGCGGCCCTTGCTTCGGCCCCCTCACCGACCAGGAGGGAAACCGGGCCGACATCGGCGCACAGCTCCCGGCCCTCAGCGCCGACGGGTACACGGTCGCCTTCCTGACCGGCGCCGGCCCGCGGCCGCTGGTCCAGAGCGGCCCCGGCCTCGACCTCTACCTCACCGACATGCACCCGGGCCTGGGTCGCAAGGCGGCGACCGTCGAGCTGACCCGCGACAACGTGAGCGGCGATCTCGCGACCAGCGCTGCGCTCGGCAGCGTCGCGATCTCGCCCGACGGCCGCTACCTCGGACTGACGACCAGCCGCACGAGCTTCATCCTCCCGGCGCTACAGCAGATCGGAGTCCCCCGCGTGGTACCGGGCCCGCAGGAGCTTTACGTCGTCGACCTGGCGGCGCGCACGATCGAACGCGTGACCCACTCGCTCTCGGGCGGCGACGTCGACGGCGGGGCACAGGACGGGGTCACGGTCAGCAACGGCGCCGAACGCCTCGCCTTCTCCTCCTTCGCCGGCAACCTCTTCCTCGGCGACGCCAACCAGCGCGCCGACGCCTTCGTCGCCACCCGC
The DNA here is from genome assembly GCA_963720455.1 of uncultured Thermoleophilia bacterium. Classification (GTDB taxonomy): domain Bacteria; phylum Actinomycetota; class Thermoleophilia; order Solirubrobacterales; family 70-9; genus VAYN01. Next base: position 1,821,287 of record OY970392.1, read on the forward strand.
CTCCCCGAAGCGCCGGGTGGATCGCCGACCGCGGGCGAAGGCGATGCAGCCGCCAGCTCGGTCAGCGTCGGGCGGGCCGGCCCGCGGCTGATCGTAAGGGCGAAGCCGAAGGCGGACGGCGTGGTGGTGCTGACGATCACCGTCCCCGCCGCGGGCGGGATCGGAGCCCTGGCGACGGCACGCACCGGCCGGCCACCGAAGGCCCACACCGTCGCCAGCCGGCGCACCCACGCCCGCGGCAAGGGGACCTTCAACGTCGTCATGCGAGCTGCCGAGCGCTTCCGGCCCGCCCTGCGCGGCGGCCGCAAGCTGCAGGCGCGGATCAGGGTCACCTTCACCCCCGCCGCCGGCGGCCGGCGCCTGCACGCCTCCACCGCGGTCGCGTTCGGTGGCTAGAGCCCTCGCTCCCCGCCGATCTCGGACGGGAGCTCATAGGTCCGCCGGATGAAGCGGCCCAAAAGAGGCACCGCGAACGAGTACTTTCCCAGCCGGTTCTTGTAGATCATTCCCTTCTCGGCAAGGCTCGCAAGCATCTGGTTGGCGTGACTCGCAGAGAAGGCCTTGGGCAGCAGCTGCCTTGCCTTTTCCGTCAGTTCGAGAATCGTGAATTCCTCGTCGGGTCGCTCCAGATGGGCGACGACCCACAGAAGTTCTCGCTGCCGATCGGTGATCCTGGCCCAACGACCGGCGAAGAAGTCGGCGTCCAGCTTGCGCTGTATCGCCTCGACCGGGACGCCTTTCTGCTCTTCGTCGGCATGCTGGCGGATGAAGACGTCGTAGACCTCACGGCCGATGAACTGGATGAAGTACGGGTAGCCCGCCGACTCGTAGATGATGAGCTCGACCGAGTTCGCCGCCAGCTTGACCGGGCACCCCGCCACCTCGATCGGCCGCAGAATCGCTTCCCGGCTCTCCTCCTCGCTGAGCCGCGTCAGCGTCATCACCCGAAACATGCGCTCCGAGTAGGTGCGTGCATCGACGAGCTTCGGAAACAGGGTCGGCAGCCCGGCCAGGACGAGCATGAAGGGGATCCCCTTCGACTGGATCGACTGGAACACGTCGAGCAGGACGGACAGGGGGAACTGGTCCTTGCTCGCATGGTCCGACAGGTTCTGCGCCTCGTCGTAGGCGAAGATCACGCGATGCTGGCCCTGGTCCTTCAGATGCTCCCAGGCGAGTTCGAGCGTCGCCTTGATCTTGTCCGCGGTCAGGCCCGGGGTGCCCTGGTAGACGCTGACCAGCACCGCGTGGGATAGGGGCACCTCCGTCGGTTGGGCCGGTGCGGCGAATCCGACCGGCCGGCTTGGACCCGGGTCGCTCACGGTGGCAGAGGACGTGATCAGCGCCAAATCCGCGAGCAGTCTTTCCGCGAGGGCGCTCTCACTGATGCTCGCCGACTCCGAGAGGTCGGCAGTTGCCCAGAGCCACCCTTTCTCGATGGCCCGGGGCTTGAACGTCTCGAGCAGGACGGTCTTGCCGACGCCGCGCAGGCCGGTCAGAACCAGGTTCTCGAGTATCTCGTCCTGCTCGAGGAGCCGATCGAACTCCTCGTACTCGCGCTCACGACCCGCGAGATAGGGAGGCATGTGTCCCGCCCCGGGCCGATACGGGTTTTTGAAGGGAGCAGAGTTCATACTGACTTAGCCTCGTTTCTAAATTTAGTTCTTCGACTTAATTTAGCACCCTGACTAAAATATGGTTGAGCGGGGGATCTCCTCCAAGAGCGGTGATTCACCAAATCTTCTCCAGATCGAAACAGGAGCTTCACCGCCCGGCCGTGGCAGTCGGAAAGGGTGGCGGCGATGCTGGCAGAGCCGCCGACCTCCGCTCCGGACGACACCCACCGCATCGCCAACCTCGAGATCCGGCCGACCGAACTGCAGGTCCTGGTCGACGGCAGGCGAGCCGGGTTCACGGTGCGGGAGTTCGAGCTGTTCTTCCTGCTCGCCAAACGGCTCGACAGCGTGGTCCAGCGCCCCGAGATCTACGAGCTGATGTGGGGTGGCGAGATGCCGCGCCGCGACCGCTCCGTCGACGTCCTGGTGCGCAAGGTGCGGGGCAAGCTCGAAGCGGTGGCACCCGAGTGGCGCTACGTCCACACCCACTTCGGGATCGGTTACCGCTTCACGCCCGAGCGAGCCCGCTGAACGGCCGCCTCAACCGCCGGACGCTCGTGAGGCAGCATCACCTCGGCCGCCTCGCCGGGGGTGATGTCGGGATAGAGACCGCGGATGACGGCAATCGCCACCGCCCCACCGGCCAGCTGCACGGCGATGAAGGCCGGGACCGAGGCCGGAGCGATGCCGGCGAAGGTGTCCGAGAACATCCGCCCGACGCTGATTGCCGGGTTGGCGAAGCTGGTCGAGCTGGTGAAGAAATAGGCGGCGCCGATATAGGCACCGACGGCGGCCGGGGCGAGATTGCCGCGCCGGGTCCGTGCCAGAGCGAAGATCACCAGGAGCAGACCCAGAGTCGCGACCACCTCGGCGAACAGGTGCGAGGGGGAGGCGCGGTGGGTGGTCGAGATGCTGACGGCGGCCAGGTCGAACATCAGGTTTGCGGCCACGGCGCCGGCGATGCAGCCGCCGACCTGGGCGGGGATATAGGCAAAGGCGTGGCGCCAGGCGAGGCCGCCGAAGCTCGCGTCGACCAGCGAGACGACCGGGTTGAAGTGGGCGCCGGAGACCGGGCCGAAGATCAAGATGAAGGTGGCGAGGCCGGCCGCCGTGGCAGCCGCGTTCTCCAAGAGCTGGAGACCGGTGTCGCCCGGCGAGAGCTGCGCCGCAGCGATCCCGGAGCCGACCACCGTGGCGGCGAGGAACGCCGAGCCGAGGAACTCGGCGAAGAGGCGGCGGGGAAGCGGGGCGGGATCCATGCGGTCGCAATCCTATGTATTGACAAATATGACTTCAATAGATATATGTGAATAGATGACCGTCGATCTGGAGCTGGCGCCGAAAACCAAGCGTCCCGCCGGAGAGCCCTGCTGCGAGCCCGTCGTCTATCCCGACGTGCAGCGCGAGCAGGCGCAGCGGATGGCGGCGGTCGCCAAGGCGCTCGGCGACCCGATCCGCCTGCAGCTCGTCGACGTGCTGCGCAAGCACGCGGGCAAGGTCTGCGTCTGTGAGCTGGTCCCCCTCTTCGACCTCTCTCAGCCGACCGTCTCCCACCACCTCAAGGTCCTGCGCGACGCCGGCGTCGTCGCCTCCGAGCGGCAGGGACTCTGGGCCTACTACTACGTCATACCCGGCGCGCTCGAGGAGCTGTCCGCGTGGCTCGGCCCGTGCTGCCCGCCGGAGTCCTGCGGATGCTCGAAGGCGGCGGCCGAGGCTGCCGATGGCTAACGCGCTCTTCGTCTGCCTGCACAACGCCGGCCGCTCGCAGATGAGCCAGGCGCTGTTCGAACGCGCGGCGGCGGGGCGGCACCAGGCCCGGTCGGCCGGAACCACGCCCGGCGAGCGGGTGCATCCCGAGGTGATCGAGGTGATGGAAGAGCTCGGCATCGACCTCGGCGCCCGCGAGCCGAGGAAGCTGACGCGGGAGGACGCGGCGTGGGCGGACGTGGTGGTGACGATGGGCTGCGGCGACGAGTGTCCCTACATCCCCGGCCGGCGCTACGTCGACTGGGACCTGCCCGATCCGAAGGGCCAGCCGGTCGCGGCCGTGCGCGCGACCCGCGAGGAGATCGCCGGCCGGGTCGAGGCGCTGGTCGGCGAACTCGACCGCGGCTAGCTGCAAGCTTCTTCCAGTGACGCGGGAGCGCTGGATAACCCTGCTGGTCGTCTCCGCGGCGACGGCGATGCTGCTGCTCGACGTCACGGTCGTGAACGTCGCCCTTCCCGCGATCCGCGGCGACCTCGACGCGAGCTTCGGCGAGATGCAGTGGGTGATCGACGCCTACGCACTGACGCTGGCCGCGACCCTGCTCGGTGCCGGCGTGCTCGCCGACCGGATCGGCCGGCGCGCGGTCTTCTCGGCCGGGCTGGTTGTCTTCACCGCCTGTTCGGGGCTCTGCGCGGCGGCGAGCTCGCCGCTCTTTCTCGACATCGCCCGCGGCGCGCAGGGCGTCGGCGGCGCAGCGATGTTCGCCTCCTCGCTCGCCCTGCTGGCCGACGAGTTCCGGGACGACGAGCGTGGCTTCGCGCTGGGCGTCTGGGGCGGGGTGACCGGCGCCGCGCTCGCGATCGGGCCGCTGGTCGGCGGGGTGCTGACCGACGAGCTCAGCTGGCGCTGGATCTTCCTCGTCAACCTGCCGATCGGCGCCCTCCTGATCTGGCTCACGGCGCGCCGGCTGCCGGAGTCGCGCGAGGAGCGGCCGCGGCCCCTGGACCTCGCCGGGATCGCGACCTTCGCGGCGGCCTGCTTCCTCCTGACCTATGGCCTGATCCGCGGCAGCGAGGACGGCTGGGGCAGCCTCCCGATCGTCGCCTCGCTGGTCGGTGCGGCAGTGCTGACCATCGCCTTCCTCGTGATCGAGCGGCGCGGCGCGGCGCCGATGCTGCCGCTCTCGCTCTTCCGCATCCCGGCCTTCACCGGAACCGCCCTGGTCGCCTTCGCGCAGTCGGTCGCCCTCTACCCGCTGCTCCTGTTCCTGGCGATCTACCTCCAGAACGGCCTCGGCCTCTCCCCCACCGAGACCGGGCTCCGCATCCTCCCACTGACGCTCGTGCTCGTCGTCGTCGCGCCGATCTCCGGGCGCCTGTCGGGACGCTGGCCGCTCCGCGTCCCCCTCACCACCGGGCTGGTGCTGATCGGCGTCGGGCTGCTGCTGATGCGCTCGATCGACACGGGCAGCGACTGGACGGCGCTGCTTCCCGGCCTCCTGGTCGGCGGGCTGGCGATCGGGGTGATCAGCCCGGCGCTCGCCGCGGCGATGGTCAGCGTCCTGCCGGTCGAGCGCAGCGGCCTCGCCTCGGGGATCAACAACACCTTCCGCCAGCTCGGGATCGCGATCGGAATCGCCGGCCTCGGCGCGATCTTCGAGCACCCCGTCGATGGCGCCCTCGATCCGCTGGTCGGGATCGTCGACGGGCTGCGGGCCGTGCTGGCGACGGCGGCGGCCGTCGCCTTCGCGGCGGCCCTCCTCGCCTGGCCGCTGCTCGGCTCACAGCGCTCCTAGAGCGTCTAGGGCTGGCGCCGCCGATCGCTCGTGGCCGGGGCGGCGGTGACGCGCCGCCGGGTCCCGGGGCGGCCGCGGACCGAGGCGCCGCCGATCGCCGCGATCAGGACCAGGCCCAGCAGGTAGGGCGGCACGGTCAGGCCTTCCTCTTCGGCTTCGTAGCGGGAGAAGGCATGCGATTCCTCCACCGCCGCCTCCTCCTCCTCCTTTTCTTCGACCTGGTAGCTCCGCGCCGGGGCGCCGCCGGGCGGCATCGGACGGACAGCGGGCGGCGGAGGCGGCAGGATCGCGGCCGGGACCGCGGCGATCAGCGGGACGACCGGCGGCACGAAGCTCGCCGGTGAGAGCGGCGAAGGCGGGATCACGTTTACCGGCGGCGGGGACGGCACCGGCGCGGCCGCCGGTGGTGGCGGCGGCGCGAAGTCGACCGGGGGGCTGCCGGCAGGCGCCGGGGGTGGGGGCGGCGGGGGCGAACCCGTCGCCGAGGCCCGCTTGAAGCGGTCCGGCCGCAACGGCCGGGTTCCGCAGGGCCGGCGCACGCTGCCCCCCAAGACCGTGATCTGTTCCGAATAGGAGAAACCGCCGGCGCTGACCATCACCGTCGTCGTGCCGGCGTTGAACGGGCAGAGCAGGCCGGAGCTGTTGTCGGTGACGACCTTGTCGTTTTTGTCGAGGAAGGGCTTGTGCAGGTTGCTTGAGGCCGGGTCCTGGCGCACGAAGTCGGCGATGTCGGGATCCGAGGAGGTGAAGCTGTACTCAGGCTTGATCCGGTCCGCGCAGCCCGCGACCAGGCACTGGTCGGGCGGGAAGGAGGTGTAGGGGCTGCTGCCGGAGGGGTTGGGGATGCCGGAGCCGGCGGCGGCCGCGCCCCAGCGGTCGCCGCCGAGCGGACGGCGGCCGAGGCCGCTGAACAGGGCCGGGATCGAGCGCCGCACCGTGGTCCCGTCGGTCGCCTCCAGCGAGAGGTCCTGGATGACCGGGATCAGCCGCACGCCGACCGGCGCCCGGTTGGTGTTGGGGTCGCGGGCGGCCGCGTCGAGCTCGAGCACCATCACGCCGCTGTCGCCGAAGAGGGAGTCGGCGGAGCTGCCGCCGACGACGCCGCTCAGCTGCGAGCGGTAGCCGAGGGTGCCGGTGCCGAAGCTGGGAATCGTGGTGGCGCCGCCGGCCGGGATCTGCATCACCCGGTTCTCTTCGGGACGATCGAAGACGTAGGCCGAGGCGCCGCCGGCGACCAGCGCCCTCGCGACCTCGGCCCCGTCCCCGGCCACGTTCAGCTTCGGCGTGAAGTTGGGGTTGAGGCTGCGGTTGCCCATCACGATCGTCGGAATCCCCTTGCCGCGGGCGTCGGCCAGAACCGCCTCCAGCCAGGGGAGCTGCGACTCGGACGGGTTCTGGAAGGGATCGGCGGCGGCGAGGGAGCCGCGCGAGTTGTCGATCACGATCACCCGTACGGTTCCCCCCGGCCCGCTGCTGTCGAAGGAGTAATGGGTGCGGGCGCCGGCGGCCGCGACAGCGCCCGGGATCCCGCCCGTGGAGATGCCGGGCGGAGCGGCGCCGAGGCCGAAGGGAGCCGGGAAGGCGGAGAAGGAGGACTGGAACACCCCCGATCCCGACGGGTCGGCCACGTCGTCGGAGCCGAGCGCGGCGTAGACCGGCAGCGAAGGCGCCGAGGCCAGCAGCGAGGCGTAGCGTTCGCCGTCGACCTGGCCGAGTCCGGTGGCGACGCGGTTGCCCGTGTAGAGCAGCGCCCGCGGGCCGTTGCCACCGGCGAAGCCGGCAACCGTGTGCAGGGCCGCCGCCAGGGTGCGATCGGGCCCGAGCGCCTGGCGGGACAACTCGGCGCAGGTTTCCTCGCACTCGGCGTGGCCGGCGACGGCGAGCCGGATCGGGCCCGCCGGCATCGGCACCGCGCGGGGCGCGGCGGCGCGCGGAGCGGAGCCGCCGTCGCCATAACGGGCGATCGAGGCGGTCCGCACCCGAGCCCGCACCGAGCCGCCGCCACTGCCGCTGGCAGAGGTGCCGCGACCGCTCGCGTCCGCGTAGCCGCTCCAGCCGCCGAGCGCCCAGCCGGCCCCGGACGAGTCGAGCAGCAGCGCCAGCACCGGGTCGCTCTTCAGCGGCCGGTCGGCGCTGGAGCTGGCGAAGCTGGTCCGCTCCTCGTCCTCCCACCCATTTGCCGTCTCGCGCAGCAGGTAGCCGTCGCCGGGAAGTGCGAACGGGGGCAGGATCGGCGGCGGCACGTTGGGGTCCGGCGGCGGCACGTCGTCTGCCGGCGGGAAGGAGAGCTGCGGGATCGCCGAGACGACCGCGCGCACGCCGCCGCTGCGCACGGCGGCGGCGGCGATCGCGGTCGAGCCGAGGATCGGCTGCTTCGAGTAGCGCCAGGGGCTGCCTGGACCGCCGTCGCGCTCGATCACGATGTCGCGGCCGGCGGCAACGGCGCCGCCGTCCGGTAGCCCGGCGACCGCGTACAGGAACGGCTGCCCGCCGGGGGGGCTGCGCAGGAGGGCGTGGGCGGAGGCGTCGATATGCCAGCCGCCCCCGTCTTCGACCAGCAGATCGTCCCCGGCGGCGGCGATCGCCTCGCGGCCGGCGAAAGCGATCGAGGTGAAGTTGCGGCCGGCGAATCCGGCCGGCAGCGGATCCTGTTCCCAGCTCTTGCCATAGCGCAGGAGGACGCCGTCCTTGCCGACGGCGAAGCCGCGGTCGGGATTGGCGGGATCGAAGGCGACGCCGGTGAGGTTGCCCTCGAACCCGATCGGGATGCCCGGGTCGGCGATCCAGAGCCCGTCGCTGGCATTCCACTGCCACATCGCCCCGAGGTCGCCGACCGCGTAGGCGCGCCCCGGTTCGGGCCAGGCCACCCCCCGCAGAATCGGCTTGCGCACCGCGCCGCTGGCGCTGAGCAGGAACTCGCGCTGCCAGCCACGGCCGGGGGTGTAGCGGGCGACGCCGCCGTCGACCCCGACCGCGAGCGCCGCCGAAGCGAGCGAGCCGGGCGCGCTGCCGGGCGCGGTGGTGGCGGCGGTCAGGGGGGCGCGCAGCGAGACCGGCCAGGGGCGCAGGCGATCGGGCGGCGCTTTGGCCGAGACCTCGACCGGGCCGTCGAGCCAGCCGCTGGACTCGTTGTAGAAGGCACCGCCGGCGCGGAAGTTGCCGCCGGCACCCGGCAGGCGTTCGAAGGCGCCGCCGCTCAGCCGCAGGTAGGTGCCGCGGTTGCTTTCCTCACCGCCGCCGGCGTCGAGCGGGTTGGTGACGATCCGGGTTCCGGCGCCGGCCCCGGGCCAGGCGAAGCTGCGGTAGCCGATCTGGCGCGAGAACCTGACTCCGAGCGTGTTTCCCGCACCGCACACGGCGGCCGCGTCGCACCAGGAGCCGGTCACGGCGCCGGCGCCGATGTCGTAGAAGACCGTGATGTCGAGCGGCACGCCGGTGACCGTTCCGCTGAGGTCGATCCAGACGCCGGCGGCGGTGACGGTCAAGGGCTGGGCGGCGCCTCCGATCGGCGCCAGCCCGGAGATGCCAAGCGCCGGCGTATCGCGGTCGGCGAATTTGGCGGCGCCGAGGCCGCGCTCGACCCAGAGCGGGCCTGCGGGGGTCGAGGTCCGCTCCAGCAGTACGAACGAACGGCCGAGCGCGTCGGCGGCTTCGGCGATCGCCCAGGCGTTGCCGGGGCCGGTGGCGTCGATCGCGAGGACGTGGAACTTCGCCTCCGAGCCGAGCGGCGCTTTGACCGGCTCCCGCACCCATTCCGTGCTCGGCCCGTCATAGCGGACGATCGCGTCGGCGACGCTGCGTCCGACCGGGGCGAAGAAGAGGCTGGTGCGGCCACCGGCGTCGTCGAAGGCGGCGTCGGCGATCTGTCCCGCACCGAGCTCCCCCGCCAGGGCCTCTGCCGGCGCTCCCCCTTCGGCCGGGAGCAGCACCGTCGGCGGCGGCGCTTTCAGCATCCTCCACGGCCCGCCCGGATCGTGGTCGAGGACGACTACCTGCTCGCTCGTCGGCTGGGTCGGATCGCGGCCGACCAGCACTCCCCCGCCCTCGCGCGTGATCCGGGCCGAGAGCCGGTTCGGGACCGGACCGCGGTAGGGGTTGCCGGCGATGTCGACCGGGGTGTCGAAGACCTGCCAGCCATTGGCGTCGGTATGGCGGAGGAAGGCGAGCTGGGGACGTGGGTTGCCGGCTTCCAGCGGCGGCCCGAAGGCGATCGACCGCGAGCCGGCTTCGGCCCCTCCACCGCGAGCGGCAGCTGCCGGTATCCCCAGGCCTCGCCCGGCTCGCCCGCCGGCGCCGCCCCGATCAGGTTCGTCGCCGGGTCGGCGGTGCCGAGCAGCGGCAACGGCCCGACACCCGGGGCGAGCGGTTCGCCGCGGCCGCTCTGGGTGCCCAGCGAGGCGAGCGCCACGCAGGCGGCGAAGACGACCGTCGCTGCCTGCAGCCGGCGGCGGTTCGACCGCACCGGGCTCACCCGCTCCTCACCGCCTTCGTTTCGAAGGCGAGCTTGGTCGGGTAGCGATCGCGGCTGAGCTGCAGGTCCAACGAGTGCCGGCCCTTCGCGAAGACGCGCTTCGGAGTGCGTGCGACCGTGCGACCGCCCCGCTTCGCGACCAGGGCGACGCGGGCGCGGCGGGTGACGGTGAAGCTGACCGTCAGCGTCAGGCCGTGCAGCTGCGAGCGGATTCCCTTCAGCAGCGGCGGCAGTTTGCGGGTGCGGGGTTCCTTCGCTTTCGCGTCTTCGATCGGCGGCGGCGCGAAGAGCTCGGAATCGTCGACCGGGAGCGCATCGGGGACGAACTGCTCGGCCGCCTCGTTGGGGCGGAAGTCGATCGGGCCCTGGAAGGCGGGGTCGTTGTCGACGGGAAGCGGAGCGCCGTCGCTGTAGTGGAAGAGCCAGCCGGCCCAGGTGACGAGCCAGCAGTCGTCCGGCGCCGGGCAGGCGATGCGGGCGGCGCTGCCGCGACCGGCCCCGGAAGCCGGCAGGCGGGTGGTGGTCACCGTCCCATCCGCCTCGATCCGCGCCACCGTCGCCTTGGCGTTGACGCTGTGGCGGTCGGCAAAGGGGACCACGGTCGTCATCGCTTCGTCGCTGCCGGGGATCGCGGCGACGTCGCCGAGCCGGTCGGCGGGGCCGAATTCGGCCCCGCTCAGCGTCAGCTCCTGGAAGGCATCGCCGACGAGGCGCGCCGCCAGCGGCGGCCGAGCGACCGATTTTTCCGCCGGCGCCGAGGGACCGGAGGCAGCGCCGCCGCCGACCGCCCAGAGATCGGTGCCGTCGCTGTCGAGGGCGAGCAGCTCGGTGCCGTCGGCGGGAACCCCCGGTAGCGGCACCGGCAGGAACGGGTCGTTGGCGAAGCTGAAGCCGCTGACTCGGTGCAGCAGACGCGGCGCCGGCTCCGGTTCGGCCAGGTCGACGGCGTCGGTCCGGTTCTCTGGCGCGCGGCCGACGTAGGTGCTCTCGAAGAGCTGGCCCTGGTGGAACTCGATGTCGCTGACCGCCCGGCCCTGCGGGCCGTAGACGGAGGTCAGGTCGGCTCCGTCCCAGTGCAGGTGAAAGGCGCCGATCCTGGTCCCGAGCGCGTCCTGGGAGCCGATGCCACCGAACCAGCAGTCGTCGGGCCCGTCGCAGGTCGCCGAGAGCATCTGGCGGAAGGGGTCGGCGGCGTCGGCCCGGGTGCTCCAGGAGCCGACCACCTGCCCGCCGTTGAACCGGCACAGGGCGAGGCCCGAGCCGGTCCGCGGCAGGCTCGGTTCGCTGATCACCCAGAACTCGTCGGGGGCGCCCCAGGCGATCCGCGCCGTTTCCGCCGGGCCGCCGCAGACGCTGGCGAGCTGGTGCCAGCTCTGGCCGTTCCAGGCGTAGATGCCGCGGGGAATCGTGTCGTTGCCTTCCACCGTCAGCAGGCCGCGGTTCGGAGCCCAGAACGAGAGGTCCCCGGGCGCCCCGAGCGGCACTTTGAAGGGGACGCCGGCCGGCGGCGGCGGCTGCTCGAGGCGCCAGATCGTCTCCGCCCGGGCCGCCCCCGCCCCGACCGCCGCGACGAGGAGGGCAGCGACCGCGACCAGCGCCGCTGTCGCGCCCCTACTCACCTTCCGGCTGAGTCTCGAACTCGCGCGTCTCCGCCTCGCGCTCGGCATGGCCGAAGTCGAGCAGGGTCGGCTGCACCGAGGTGAGCACCGCGTCGAGCGCGTGGCCGGAGAGGGTCTCGTGCTCGACCAGCGCGTTCGCGGTCTCATAGACAGCGCTCCAGTTGCGGCTGAGGATCTCTTCCGCCCTGCGCACCGAGTCCTTGATGATCCGCTCGACCTCGCGGTCGATCAGCTCCAGAGTCGCCGGCCCGACCGAGCCCAGCTCCTGCAGCGAGGCGCCGAGGAAGACCTCGCCCGCCTTCTCGCCGATCGTCACCGGGCCCAGCTCGTCGGACATCCCGTAGGAGGTGACCATCTGGCGCGCCAGCCCGGTCGCCGCGTGGAGGTCGTCGTGGACGCCGGTCGAGGCGACGCCGAACTCGATCTTCTCGGCCGCGAAGCCGGAGACGATCGCGATCAGGTGGCGGCGCATGTCGGGCTCCTGCATCACCACCGCGTCGCGGTCGGTGAGCTGACCTGCGGCCGTGCCCATCTGGCGGCCGCGGGCGACGATCGAGAGCTTCTGCGCCGAGGTCTTCTGGCCGCTCGAGCGGATCACCACCGCGTGCGCGGACTCGTGGATCGCGATCACCCAGCGCTCCTCCTCGGTCAGCGCGTGGCTTTTCCGCGCCGGCCCGGCGACGACCCGGTCGATCGCCTCCTCCAGCGTCGGCTGGTCCATCTCGGTCCGCCCTTCGCGCACGGTCAAGAGCGCCGCCTCGTTGATCACGTTGGCGAGCTCGGCGCCGCTGAAGCCGGAGGTGAGTTTGGCGATCTCCTCCAGCGAGGTCCCGGGAGCCAGCTGGCGGCCGCGACAGTGCAGGGTGAGGATGTCGAGGCGGCCGTGGACGTCGGGGACGTCGACGGTGACCTGGCGGTCGAAGCGGCCGGGCCGCAGCAGCGCCGGGTCGAGGATGTCGGGCCTGTTGGTGGCGGCGAGGACGACGACGCCGGCGTCGCCGCCGAAGCCGTCCATCTCCACCAGCATCGCGTTCAGCGTCTGCTCGCGCTCGTCGTTGCCCTGGCCGACGCCGGCGCCGCGCTTGCGCCCGGCGGCGTCGAGCTCGTCGATGAAGATCAGCGCCGGCGCCATCTTGCGCGCCTTCGCGAAGAGGTCGCGGACGCGGGCGGCGCCGACCCCGACCAGCGACTCGACGAAGTCCGAGCCCGACAGCGAGAAGAAGGCGGCGTCGGCCTCGCCGGCCGTCGCCTTCGCCAGCAGCGTCTTGCCGGTGCCGGGCGGGCCGACCAGCAGCACGCCCTTCGGCGCCCGCGCCCCGACCGCCGCGTATTTGCCCGGGTCGGCGAGATAGTCGCGGATCTCGCGCAGCTCGGCCACCGCTTCGCCGGCGCCGGCGACGTCGTCGAAGGTGGTGCGGTCGGGGGACTCGGCATTGCGCTTGCGGCCCTTGCCGGTGAATTTCGAGAAACCGGCGAAGGCACCGGCGCCGCCGTCCTGGCCGATCCGCGTGAAGAGGACGAAGAGGCAGACCAGCAGCAGGATCGGGATCAGGAACTGGACCAGGATCTGCTTCGAGGGCTTGTCGGACTGCTGGTCGACGGTGACGATCGCGCCGCTTTCGGTCAGCGCTTTGACCATCGAGTTGGTCTGCGCATCCGAGCTCGGGTAAGCGGCATACGCTTCGCGCCCGTTGACGGTCTCGACGACCACGCGGGAGTCCTGGTCGAGCAGCGTCGCCGTCAGCACCTGGTCGTTCTTGGCCAGCTTGCTGATCTCGCTCAGCGGCACCTTTTCGCCGCCGGAGCTGGGCTGGATCTGACCCAGCAGGACGAAGAAGAGGATCGTCAGCGCGACCGAGGCGACGATCAGCAGCGTGTTGAGCGGGTCCTTGAGGAACCAGCGCCCCACGGACGCCGCGACGCCGCCCACACTTCGGGCGACGTCGCGGAGGTCTACCTGGGGACGCTTGCGCGCCGGACCCCGGCTGGTTTTATTTGCCACGTTTCGGAGCCAGCTTCAGCGTCACCGAGCTGGTCGTGCTCTTCGCTGCCCCACCGGTCGGCGAGAAGGTGAAGGTCAGATTGACCTTCAGCGAGCCCTGTTTGCTCAGCATCTGCTTCGCCGCGCCGGTCGGTTTCAGCGTCACCGAGTAGGTGCCCGCTTTGCCGACCGTGAGGGTGGTGCTGCCGACTTTGATGGTTTTTTTGCCTGATCTGGCGGTTCCGAGGACCCCGAGTTTGCCGGCGCCGGGGAGCTTGACCGAGAAGGTCGCGCTGCCGGTTTTCGACGAGATCGTTTTTTTCGGGATCGAGAACTGGTTGCTGACGACGATCGTGCCGCCGCCTCCACCGCCGCCGGTACCACCGCCACTGGTACCGCCACCGCCGCCTCCACCGCCGCCGCCGGAACCGGCCTTGTTGAAGCCGATTTCAGCGACCGCGCTCTGGGCGAGGGTCAGCAGCGGACCGGGAAGCGGCGCGTAGTCGGCCGCGAACAGCTGCGACTGAGCGTTCCCGACGATGCTTTCCATGTAGTCCTTGAGCGTCCGGGCTTTGCCCTCCTCTTCGGGCGTGCTGCCGAACACCGTCGCGTTGTCGTCGAACACCAGGGCGTAGGTCAGAGTGCAGATCCCGTAACCGGTTGCCGCGTTGACACCGCTCGTTTTCGACCAGTCGCCGAAGCTGTCCCCCGGCGTGTTCTGGAAGATGGTCGGCGAGAGGCAGTTGGCGCCCTTCTGGGTCGGGTTGCCGGCCGCCGTCGTCTTGAAGCCGTTGGCTTCGTCGAAGGTCGGCTCGGTGAACCCTTTGCCTTCGCCTTCCTCTCCGGAGCCGACGGCGATGGTGCCGTTCTGGACCTGGCTCCAGTAGGGCGTCGTCGGTGCCGAGCTGAGCGCGGCGTTGACGGCCAGCGTCGTGCTGGCGTTACGCGCCGTCGCGATGTCCGCATAGCCGATCGAGCCGTCGGTTTCGCTCAGTTTTTTGACCAGTTCGCCGGCGCCGTTCGCGCAGGCGGAGGTGAGGAAGTCGATCGAGTCGTTGGTCTGTTTTCCCCCGGGCGCAGAGACTTTGGCCCCACACTGGCTTTTTTCTTCACCGCTTGCCGGGAAGCCGAATTCGGCGTTGGGCCACTCGCGGTTGCCGTTGGCTCCCGTCTCGAAGGTGGTGGTCCAGCCACGGCTCGGCTCGATCGTGCGCAGGTAGTCCTTGAAGCCGAAGGTCGTCCCGGATTTGTCGAAGCGGACGACGCGGATGATCGGTTTTTCGCAAGCAGCCCCCTGGGCCGCGAGTTCGGGGAACGCTTCACTCCATTTGGCGTTTTCTTCGCCCGCCCAGACCTTCGCGTATTTGGCCTTCGTAAAGCGGACGCGGAGGATGCCTTTGAGTTTCGCGTCGCCGGTGACCTGCGCTGCCGAAACGGTGCGGTATTTGTCGGCGAGCGCTTCCGGGTTGCAGCCCTCGGGGAAGTTGACGAGGGGGGCGATCGCGCCGGCGGCGATCGGGATCACGTGGACTTTGCCGTCGTTGCTGGGGTTCGTGTCGGCTTCCACTTTGCCCGCGACTTCGATGCCGCCGGAGTTCATCAGCGCCACCTGGGCCGGGGTAGGGGGATCGTCGGAGCCGCCGAAGCGCGACGCGTTGTTGCGCAGCTGCATCGTCAGGATGCCGGCGCCGCTGCCGTTCGCGTTGTAGGCGACGTTGAGGCCGGAACCCGAGCAGTAGAAGTTTTTGAAGTTGAAGTTGAAGACTTCCTGGGCCCCTTTGGCGAAGCTGGCCCCGTTGCCGTCGAGGTTCGTACCGGCGCATTTGGCACTGGTGAAATCGGCGGTCGCCGGAGCGGCGAAGCCGATCGCCGTAAGTGCCGCCAGCGCAGAGGCGAGAAGCCCTGCCCGGACGGCGCGTGCGCCCCTCTTCGGCGCACTCGTCGAGTCGCTCATGCGAGTGAATCCTTTCCTTGACTGAACCATTCCGGCGGCAGCGTTGTTGGCCCCATATGGCTCTGTCAAGCGGGTTCACTGAACTTCTACGAAGTCGTTACAACTCCGTTTCCAACCCTTCACCAAACCGTCTCCAGTTGGTGACGAGGAGGTCACTCCCCCCCGGAGACCTGAGGCGGACTGACCAAGCAGATCAAGGACGCAGGAAGCGAAGTGTGCTCTGCACACGAGCGCCCGAGGACGCCGAGCTGCGCCGGTCAGACCGCCTCAGGCGATGCGGCGGCGGAGGTCGGCGTTCAGCATGCCGGTGACCTGGCTGGGGCTCTCGCCGGCGGACGGCACGGCGGCGCCGATCAGGCCGGCGGCGCGGAAGCCGTAGAGCGGGGCGACGAAGCCGAGCTCGCGGATCTTGCGGACCAGCCGGACCGCGTCCTGGGTCTCGGCGCCGGGGCCGCAGAGGACGATGGCGGTCGGGTCGAGGGCGCCGAGGGCGCGCTCGAGCCGCTCGTCGCCGAGCTCGTTGGAGAGGACGAGGACGCGGAAGCCGGCGCGGCGCAGGGCGAGGTCGAGGGCCTGGGTGTGGACCTCCTCGGCGTCCTGGCCGTGGCTGGAGTCCAAGAGCAGGATCCCGGCCGGGCGCGAGGCGGCGGAGGCGAGGCGACGGGCGCCGTGCAGCCAGCCGGTCGCCCAGCGCGAGGCAAACTCGAGCTCGGCCCCACGGTCGGGGTCGGCGGCGAGCTCGTCGATCGCCGGCAGCAGCAGCTCCTCGACCGTGCGCTCCAGCGGGCGCAGGGCCAGGCTCTCCTCGATCGCACGATCGGCCGCGCCCTCGTCGAAGCTCTCGAAGGCGGCGAGCATCTCGCCGCCGCTGGCCGGCGCCGACTGACGCTGGCGGGCCAGCTCGATCGCGGAGGAGATGTTGCCGGTCTGGGCGAGGGCGTCGCGCAGGGTCTGCAGCTCGACCAGCTCGTAGTTGCGGTGGTTGCCGACGGTACGCTTCGGCGTCGGGTAGCCGTAACGGCGCTCCCAGCTGCGCAGCGTGTTCGGGCTGACGCCGAGAACTTCGGCGGCTGCATTGGTTCGGATTCCCGGCATCTGCGGGGATTCTGCCAGTGAAAACGCGGGTTTACACCAGTTATGGACAGATTTACGGAATCTGTCAGCGATCTTGCACGGGTTCGAGCGCGCCCACGCCCACCGGCTGGCCCAGCGCCCGCGCCCGCCACATCGCCGCATCGGCCCTGTGCAGCAGCTGCTCGGCGTCGGTGCCGTGGTCGGGGCAGGCGACGACGCCGGCCGAGATCGCGATCCTCAGGCCCCCCGCCCGCTCCAGGTCCTCGAGCTGGCCCAGCAGGCGCTCGGCCATCTGCATCGCTTCGACCGTGCGCAGATTCGGCGCCAGGACGCAGATCGCGTCCTCCTCGAGCCGGAAGGCTTCGTCGACGATGCGGATGCTGTCGCGCAGCGCCGCGCCGACGATCGCCAGCACCGTCTCCCCCCCGCCTCGCCGGCGCCGTTGCGCGCGTCCGGCCCGGAGGCGTCGAAGACGGCAAGCGCGAAGGGGTGTCCGTAGCGGCGGTTGGTCTCCGCCAGCTGGTCGAGTCGGCGGCGCATGTGACCGGGGCGGTAGAGGCTGGCCAACTCACGCTGTTCGTCGAGGCCGGGGACGCTCGCCTGCTCGTAGGCGGCGTCGACGGCGGTGGCCGCGACCGAACCGAAGTCGCTCGCGAGGCGCTCGGCGGTCGCGGCGAACTCCCGCGACTCCCCGCCGTCCAGCTCCTGGCCCAGCTTGGCCAGCAGCGAGGCCTGCAGCGAGGAGACCTCGCGGGCGATCCGGCCCGCCGGCGAGCCGCTCTCCGATCCATCGAGTGTCCGCGAGCCCGCCACGTCCTGACCTTGGCGAAAGCAGCGGACGTCGGCGCTCGTAAAAAGCCGCTATTTGCGGACCTGACGGTCGTCCAGGACGGATATCCAATTTGCGGACTAATCGAGGCTGCGGCGACCGGCCAGGGCCTTGCCGAGCGTGACCTCGTCGGCGTGCTCGAGGTCGGCGCCGACCGGCAGGCCGCTGGCCAGGCGGGTCACCGTGACCTGGCCGCGCAGACCGCTCGGCGATGTGCAGCGCGGTCGCCTCGCCGGTCGTGGTCGGGTTGGTCGCGAGCACCACCTCGCTGATGCCGCCGCGCTCGACCCGGCGCATCAGCTCGGCGATCTTCAGGTCGTCGGCGTCGACGCCGTCGATCGGCGAGAGAGCGCCGCCGAGCACGTGGTAGAGGCCGCGGTATTCGTGGGTGCGCTCGATCGGGATCACGTCGGCGGGCTCCTCGACCACGCAGATCGTCGCCCGGTCGCGGTTCTGGTCGGCGCAGATCCGGCAGAGCGGGCCCTCGGCGAGGTTGAAGCACTCCTCGCAGAGGCCGACCTTCTCCTTCACCTCGCGGATCGCGTCGCCGAGCGCGAACGCCTCTTCGTCGGGCGCCCGCAGCAGGTGGAAGGCGAGCCGCTGGGCGGTCCGCTGGCCGATCCCGGGCAGGCGCGAGAGCTCGGCGACGAGGCGCGCGAGCGGGGCCGGCCCCTCGCGTGCTCACATCCCCGGCAGGCCGCCGCCCAGGCCGCCGGTGATCCCGCCCATTTTCGAGCTGGCCAGCTCCTGGGCGGCGCGCAGGCCCTCGTTGACCGCGGCCTGGACCATCTCGGCCAGCATCTCGGCCTCCTCGGGGTCGATCGCCTCGGGATCGATCGAGATCTCGCGCAGGGTCAGGTCGCCGCCCATCTTCACCTTGACCATGCCACCGCCGGCGCTGGCCTCGACCACCTCGTCTTTGAGCTGCTCCTGCGCCTGCAGCATCTGGTCCTGCATCTGCTGCGCCTGTTTCATCAGGGCGTTGACGTCGAAGCCTCCCGGTCCGCCTCCTCGTGCCACCTAACTGACCTCCTCCGCGTCGAACTCGCTCTTCAGCCTCTCCAGCAACGCATCCTCGTCGACCCCGCCGCCCTCTTGCCCGGACGTCGACGCCTCCGGCGCCGCCACTCTCGCTCGTCGAGCAGGACGTAAGTGCGGCGCAGGGCCTGGCCGGTGACCGCCTCGAACGCCGCCGCCAACCGCATCGCGCCGCTCCGGCGCCTCGGCCTTGCGTTTGTTGAAGGTCTTGTCCGCCGGGAAACCGACCTGCAGTACCCCTTCCTCGACTGCCACCGGCCGACGCACCCTCGAAGGTGGCCGCCAGCGCCGGCGCCGTCTCCCCCAGCTTCTCGCAGCACCGCCGGCCAAACCCGCTTCAGCTCCTCCAGGTCGAGATCCCCCCGGCCCGGCGGGTCCTGTCGGTGCGGGCATCCCCCACGGTGCTCGGATGCTCCGCATCCTCCGCGCCGCGGGGGACCCCCGCCCCACCGCCACCCGCCGGAGGGGACTCCTCAGCAGATGGCGCGGGTTCGGGCGCCTCGTCACTAGATGGACTTGGCTCGGGGGCTGACGGTTGGTCGTCTGCCCGTGGGGGTTCTGCCGCGGGTGGCGCCGTAGGGGGACCCACCCCCGAGGAAGCTTCAGCTACCGCAGGGGGTGGGGGGTCCCCTGCGGCGACAGGACCCGCGGCCCTCGCACCCTCGTCAGCCAGCCGTTCCTCCAACCGCTCGATCCGGCGCAGCAGCCCCTCCGTCGACGGATCCAGGTCAGGCCGGGCGGCTTTGAGCAGCGCGATCTCGACCGCCATCCGGGCGTCGTCGCCCTCGCGAACGGCGGTCAGGGCAGTCGCCAGCTCGTCGATCGTCCGCACCAGCGTCGGCGGCGCCGATCGAGCTCGCCTGCGCTTGCATCCGCGCCGAGTCGGTCGCGGTCACGACGAAGGAGGTGGGCACCTCGCCGGTCGTCTGGGTGACCAGCAGGTGGCGCAGGTGGGCGAGCAGGTCGCGGGCGAACTGGGAGGGGTCGCGGCCGGAGCGAGCCATCTTCTCGACCCCGAGCAGCACCGCCTTCGGGTCCTCGGCGATCACCGCGTCGACCGCCTCGAAGAGGAGCTCGGCATCGGCGGCGCCGAGCATCTCGAGCACGTCTTCGAGCTGACCAGTCCGTCGAACTCTCTCACCCTGCCTTCGAAGGTGCCTCCAGCCGAAGGCGACCAGCTGGTCGAGCGTGCCGAGCGCGTCGCGGAAGCTGCCGGAGGCGGAGCGGGCGATCATCGCCACCGCGCCCTCCTCGACCTCGATCGACTCGGCCGCGGCGACCCGCGTCAGCACCTCGGAGATCTGCTCCAGCGAGGGGCGCTGGAAGTCGAAGCGCTGGCAGCGGTCGGCGATCGTCGCCATCACCTTGTGCGACTCGGTCGTGGCGAGGACGAAGACGGTGTTCGGCGGCGGCTCCTCCAGCGTCTTCAGGAAGGCGTTCCAGGCCTCTTTGGTCAGCATGTGGGCCTCGTCGAGGATGTAGACCTTCCAGTGGCCGCCGGCGGGGGCGTAGGCGACCCGCTCGCGCAGGTCGCGGACGTCGTCGACCGAGCGGTTGGAGGCGGCGTCCATCTCGATCACGTCGATCGAGGTGCCGGCGGCGATCGTCACGCAGGACTCGCACTCTCCACACGGGGTGACGGTCGGCCCGCCGCGCTCACAGTTGAGCGAGCGGGCGAGGATCTTCGCCATCGAGGTCTTGCCGGTACCGCGCGAGCCGACGAAGAGGTAGGCGTGGTGGACCTTGTCCTGCTCGACCGCGTTGCGCAGGGTGCGGACCACGTGCTGCTGGCCCACGACCTCGGCGAAGGAGCCCGGGCGGTGACGGCGGTAGAGGGAGGTCGACTCGGCTGACATCGGGTCTCCGGCCAGTGTATCCACGGGCCGGTCGCGCCCCGGCGGGCTGGGCGGCGGGCCTCACCGATACCTTGCCCGCGTGCCACCGAGGGTCTCCAGCTGGCTCGTGCCGGCCGCCTGGGTCGCCGGCGTGAGCGCCGCGCTGCTGGCGCTGTTCCCGGTCGGCTTCCCCAACTACGACACCATCTACGCGCTCGTCTGGGGGCGCGAACTCGCGCACGGGATGAGCCCCGACGTCGGCTCCGCCCTGCCGCCGACCCCGCACCCGCTGACCGAGCTGATCGGCCTGGTGACGACCCCGCTCGGGGACGGCGCGATCACGGTGACGATGGTGATCGCCTACGCCTCGCTCGGCCTGATCGGGTTCTTCGTCTACCGCCTCGGGACGATCTGGTTCGACCGCTGGATCGGCGCCGTCGCCGCCGCGATCGTCCTCACCCGCGCCCCCTACCTCTCCAACGGCCTGCGCGCCTACATCGACCTCCCCTACATCGCCCTCTGCCTGGCAGCCCTCCTCATCGAGGCCAAGCGCCCCCGCGCCGGCTGGCCCGTCCTCGCCCTGCTCGTCCTCGCCGGCCTCCTCCGCCCCGAGGCCTGGCTCTTCTCACTCGCCTACCTGCTCTACCTCTCGCTGGACCCGGACAAGCTCAAGCAAGAGGAGGGATCCAAGGGGACGGAGAGGGCGCCCCTCGAACGGGCGGATACTCAAAGTGCCGGTCTCATTAGACCGGCACTTGTCCGGGCGAGGGGCGCCCTCTCCGTCCCCCCCGCAACGCTCGTCTTCCTCGCGCTAGCCGCCCCGATCCTCTGGGCCCTCTTCGACTGGATCACCGCCGGCGACCCGCTCTACTCCTGGACCGGCACCAAGGAAACCGTGGAGACCCTGGAACGCCAGACCGGCCCGGTCGACCTCGTCCTCTACGGCCCGCGCCGGCTCGGCGAGGTGCTGCAGTGGCCGGGAATGATCGGCGCCGCGGGCGGCGTCGCCCTCGGCCTCGCCTTCCTGCGCAAGCGCTCGACCCCCGGCGTCGCTGCCGCCGCGCTCGCCCTGCTCGCCTTCGCCCTGCTCGCCTGCGCCGGCCTCGCGATCCTCCCCCGCTACACGATGCTCGCCGCTGCGATGCTGGCGATCTTCGCCGCCGTCGGCCTGCTCGGCTGGCGGCTGCTGGAGCCCGATCACCCCTGGCGCCGCCGCTGGCAGCTCTTCGCCGGCCTGGTCGCGCTGATGCTCGTGCTCTGGACGCCGAACCAGTGGGACCTCGACTCCCGCGTCGACACCGACCTCACCAACCAGGCCCGGATCGAGGGTGACCTCAGCGACCTCGTCGACGCCGGCGCCTTCGAGCCGCTCTGCGGCAAGGTCGCCGTTCCCAACCACCGCGCCGTCCCCCGCCTCGCCTTCGGCCTCGACGTGCAGCCGACCGAGATCGTCAGCGCCAGCGAGGAAGCGGTCCCCGAGCGCGGCTACTTCGTAGCCCCCGCCAACGACTTCGTGATCCACAACTTCATCCTCGACCCACGCGACCCGACCGATTTCTCGCTGCCGGTCCCCCCTGGATTCCGGCGCGTCGCCGCAAACGACTCCTGGGTCGTCTACCGCCACTGCCACCCCGTCACCGCCGACCTGCCGGGTTAGGCTGCCGCCCATGTTCAGCGGCGGCCTCCGGCGGTCCAGCCTGTTCGGGCTGATCGGGGTCATCGTCGTCGCCGGGGTGGTGGCCGCGATCGCGCTCAGCAGCGGCGAAGGCCAGAGCAACCCGAAGACGACCTACGCGCTGATCTTCGGCGTGCTCGCCGTCTTCTTCGTGATCCTCTTCGCCCTGCAGCGCTCCGACATGGAGCGGGTCGCCGGGCGCAGCGCCCGTGGCACCGAACGCGCCGCCGCCGCAGGCGGGCGGGAGATCGAGAACCCGACGACGATGGAAGAGCCCGAGCTCTGGGCGGCGCTCGCCGTCAAACCGATCGAGCGCGAGGCGATCCAGGCGCGAGGGCAGATGTGGGACGCCGGCCGGCGCAGCCTCCGCCTCGGGATGATCGTGACCCTGCTGATCTTCCTCACCGTCCCCCCGATCTACCTGCTCGAAAGCTTCGTGCCGCTGCTGATCGGCGGCCCCCTGATCGTGATCGCCGCCCTCTACGGCAGCTTCCGCGCGCTTGCCCCCGGTGGCGAGATGGACAGCGGCTACGAGAAGGTCGGGCTGGCGATGGCGCCGCTCGGGTTCGAGGTGACCGAGCGGCCGCAGGTCAACATCGAGATGCGCGACCCGGTCACCCCGCGCATGGGCCCGAAGATCCACGGCGCCCTGGTCCTCAGCGGTGAGCGGCACGGGCGGCCGGTGTCGGTCCGGCTCGGCAGCGGCGAGGTGAGCAGCACCAGCGAGGTCACCGTGGCGGCGCCGGCGCCTGCGTTCGAGGCGAAATCGCGCGACGGCCGCGTGCGCCCCGCCGACGGAGCGCCCGCCGAGATCGCCGCTGCTCTGAAAGCGGTGCCCAACTCCACCCGCTGGAGGAAAGTCGAGGTCGAGGGCGGCGCCGATGGCATCGTCGTCACCCGCAAGGGCGCCGGGCAGTCCGATTGGATGTGCGACCTCTGGCTGGCGGAGCGGCTAGCCGCCGCCGCGGCGGGCGCCCCCACGGCCTCGGCGTAGCCGGGCCCGCGCGCCGTCGCTCGACTCAGCTCGCCCGCTCGACCCGCTCGACCGCGGCGTGGGTGGCGGCGGCCAGGTCCGGGTCGGCCAGCTCGACGCCGGGCGGTAGCTCGACGTGGAGGTCGTCGGAGGGGTCGAGGCGCGCCCGCAGCCCGTTCGATCGCGAGCCGAGCACGTGGCCCCCGCGCTCGCGGTCCTCGTCGATGAAGTGCAGGTGGTAGCCGGCGACCTCGATCCCCTCGACGTAGGCGGGGAAGCGGAAGCCGAGCATCGTCCCGGCGACGTCGTGCAGCTCGAAGACGTGCTGGTCGGCGACGACCTCGGTCAGCGGCCGGTAGGGCGGGCGCTGGCGCGGGACGGAGCGGGCCCGGACCAGCTCGAAGCGACCGTCGAGGCGGATCGCGCAGGAGGAGGCGTCGGGCGGCACGAGCTCGTCGAGGCGGCCCAGCAACGCCTCGTGCTCGAGCTCACCCTCGATCGGCGCGTCGATCGTCGGCTCGAACTCGGCCACCACCGCGAACGGCGTCTTCGCGTCCGCCGCGACCGCCGCGACCCGCCCCTCGACGTCGGCGCGGAAGAACTCGCCGTCCGAGCGCGATCATCTCGCCGTCGAGCCCGTTCAGCGTCCCCAGGCCGAGGTCGCCGTGCTCGGCCAGCTCGGCGAAGCTGAGGTCGCCGTCGTAGGCGCCCTCGAGCAGGGCGCCGATCGTCGAGGCCTGGAAGAGCACGTGCGCCTCGCGCTCGGCGTGCAGTTCCTGCTCGCGCAGCGTCTCCACATGCAGCGACCTGATCCAGCGCTCGTCCAGCACCGCCTCAGTCTCCCAACCCGGAGCCGCTCGGCCGCCGACGGCCGCGATCGTCAAGAATCGACCCATGGCGGCAATCGAACTCAGCGGCGTCGTCAAGCGCTTCGGCCCGATCACCGCGGTCGACGGGCTCGACCTCGACGTGCCGGAGGGCATCTGCCTCGGGCTGCTCGGCCCCAACGGCGCCGGCAAGTCGACGACGATGCGGCTGCTGACCGGCCAGGCGATCGCCGACGCCGGCGAGCTGCGCGTGCTGGGCTACGAGCTGCCGCGCGAATCGAAGCCGGCGCGGGCGAAGATGGGCGTCGTCCCCCAGCTCGACAACCTCGACGTCGACGTCACCGTCGAGGACAACCTCGCGGTCTACGCCCGCCTCTACCGGGTCAAGGACGTCGGCGCCGCCGTCGACCGCGCCCTCGACCTCGCCCGCCTGCGCGACCGCCGCCGCGACGCCGTCGACGAGCTCTCGGGCGGGATGCGCCGGCGCCTGCTGCTGGCCCGCGGCCTCGTCCACGAGCCGAAGCTGGTCCTGCTCGACGAGCCGACCGTCGGCCTCGACCCGCAGATCCGCACCGAGCTCTGGACGCTGATCGGCGAGCTCAAATCGCGCGGCACGACGATCCTGATGTCGACCCACTACATCGAGGAGGCCGAGCGCCTCGCCGACGAGGTCGCGGTGATGACCCAGGGCAGGATCATCAGCCGCGGCCGGCCGGCCGAGCTGATCGCCGAGCACGCCGGCCGCCAGACCGCCGAGGTCTACGCGCCGCCGGACCGCCTCGCCGAACTGCGCGCGGAGGCCGAGGCGACCGGGCTGCGGGTGCGGCCGGCCGGCCCGGCGATCGCGATCGTCGGCTCCGAGCGGGCCGGCGACGGCGCACGTGCCCGAGGACGCCGTCGTCCGCGCCGCCACGCTCGAGGACGTCTTCGTGCTGCTGACCGGCGAGGAGGCGGAGTGAGCACCGTCGCCGGCAGCCCGCCCGCGCAAGATGCGGCGGCTGGAACCGGCGGCGATCGCCGGCGTGATGAGCCGCGAGGTCGCCAACTTCCGCACCTACTGGAAGGGCACGACCTTCTCCAGCGTGCTCGAACCGATCGTCTACCTGCTCGCCTTCGGCCTCGGCCTCGGCGCCACCCTGGTCGACGAAGTCGAAGGCGTCCCCTACATCCAGTTCGTCGGCACCGGCATGGTCGCGACCGCGGTGATCTTCTCCAGCGCCCTGCCGTCGATGTTCGGCACCTTCGTCAAGCACCGCTTCCAGAACACCTACGAAGCGATCCTGGCGGCGCCGGTCGACGTCGAAGAGCTGGTCACGGCGGAGATGCTCTGGATCGCCCTGCGCGCCGGCTTCTACGGCTGCTTCCCGCTGATCGTCACCTTCGCCTTCGGGCTCGACCCCGCCTGGGGGATGCTGCTGGTGCCGTTCTTCTGCTTCGTCACCGCGCTCGGCTTCGCCGGCTTCGGGGTCGCGATGGCGGCGACCGTGGCCAAGATCGACCAGTTCAACTACGTCACCGCGCCTGTTCGTGACGCCGCTGTTCCTGTCGCCGGCACCTTCTTCCCGATCGACGGCCTGCCCGAGGGCGTCCAGGTCGTCGCCCAGGTCAACCCCCTGCACCAGCTGGTCGAACTGGTCCGCGGCGGCGCCTTCGGCTACGAGGCCGTCGACATCGCCCGCTTCGCCTTCCTCGTCGCCTTCGCCGTCGCGACGTGGCGCGTCGCGATCAGCCGCATGTCCAAGCGCCTGATCGACTGATCGTTTCCAGAGTTTTCCTCGCTATAGCCAGGGAAAACTCTGGAAACGATGCAAATGGACCGTGCACCCGCCTTCGAAGCGAGGTCACCGGGCGTGTCCGTCGTTTTTGGCTCTTGCCGGGCTCACCTGCGGCACCCGCGGCATCCGCTTAAGGCTGCTTCCTTCCGGACCTGACCTGATTCGCGTGCCCACGTCGCGCAGGACCCGGCCGTCAACGCCGCCGCGACGCACTGACCCCGACGGCCAGCCCCTCGGAACGGAATTCGGCCCCGCTAAGCGGATTGCGGGTTACAAGGCACCGCTAATTCCCCGCCTAGCACGGTCCACTGACGATCCTACCCTGCCGGCCGTAGGATCACTCCTTGTCGCCTGCTGATAGCCGCATCGAGTCGACACCGGTTCCTTCTTCGCGATCGTCGTCGTCGCCGCGGTCGCGGCGATCACGGTCGCCGCGGTGCCGAAGCGCTTCGCGCCGCCGGTGGTCGTGCTCGAGCTGATGCTGGGGATCGTGATCGGCCCGGAACTCCTCGGCCTCGCCCACACCGACGACTTCATCGAATTCTTCTCCAACCTCGGCCTCGGGATGCTCTTCTTCTTCGCCGGCTACGAGATCGACTTCGACCGGATCAAGGGCAACGCCGATGAAGCTCGGCGCGCTGGGCTGGCTGCTCTCGGTCGCGCTCGCCTACGGGATCGGCGGCGCCCTGGCGGCGGCCGGGGTCGTGCTCTCCTTCCTCTACACCGGCTCGGCGATGGCGACGACGGCGATCGGGACGCTGATCCCGATCCTGCGCGACAACGGCGAGCTGAAGACCCGCTTCGGCACCTACCTGCTGGCCGCCGGCGGCGCCGGCGAGTTCGGCCCGATCCTGCTCGTGACGCTGGTCCTCTCGACCGCCAACCCCCTGCACGAGGCGGCGATCCTGCTCGCCTTCATCGCCCTCGCCCTGGTCCTGGCGCTGGTCTCGGTGCGCTACGCCTGGCGCGGCTGGCCGGCGCTGGAGCGGACCTTCGAGGCGAGCAGCCAGCTGGCGGTGCGGGTCACCGTCGTCCTCGTCTTCGGCCTCGTCCTGCTCGCCAACAAGCTCGGCCTCGACATCCTGCTCGGCGGCTTCGTCGCCGGGATGATCGTGCGGCTGGCGCTGAAGGGCCACGAGCTGAAGGTGTTCGAGTCGAAGCTGACCGCGGTCGGGTTCGGCTTCTTCGTCCCCTTCTTCTTCGTCACCAGCGGCATCGAGTTCGACCTCGCCGCGCTCGGCTCGGCGGAAGCGATCGCGAAGCTGGTGATGTTCTTCGGCCTCTTCCTCGTCGTCCGCGGCACGCCGGCGCTGCTGCTCTACCGCGGCGTGCTCGGCGCCCGCGACCGCGCCGCGCTCGCCTTCTACTCGGCGACCGAGCTGCCCCTCGTCGTCGCGATCACGACGATCGCGACCGAGAGCGGCCACATGAAGACGTCGACCGCGGCCGGCCTGGTCGGCGCCGCGATGCTCTCGACCCTGGTCTTCCCCTTCGTCGGCCTCGCCCTGCGGCGGCGCGGTGAGGCGGAGCGGCGCGAGGGCCCCTCCCCGGACGGGGAGAGGCCCATCGCGCCCCCGCCCGGGGGTGGCGGGTTAGCGGCGGATTAGCTTCAGGCGCCTGTAGACGGTCGCCTTGGCCGCGCCGGCCTTGACCGTCTGCTTGAAGAGAAGGCGCTTGCGTGGCGCGACCTTCCCCTTCGCCTTCGGCTTCACCTGGAGGACGATTCGCTTGCTCCTACCCTGGGCGATCCTGACCACACGCCTCCTCGTCGCTGCCCGGCGCTTCTTCAGGAACCCCTGCAGGGCGACGCGGCAGGAACGGCCGACGGCGGCCGGGCAGCGTGCCCTGACGAGGAGCCGCCCGCCCTTGAGCGTCGCCGGAGCGACCAGGCTGCCCTGGATCGTCGAGAGCAACCGCCGGTCGCTGAGGCCGCTGCCGGCACCGCCACCGCCTTTGCCGGCCTCCGCGGCACCACTGCCGGGCACCGGGAGTTCGACGTTGTCGAACCGGGTGCTGGTGGTTCCCCCGAGCAGCCCCGTACCGACCACCGAGGAGCTGGTCTGGACCGCGATCGAGATCGCGTAGGTGTGGCCTGGGACGACCGTCACCGCGGCGTCTTTGCCGACGAAGCCGGAGGGGCTCTCGACCGTCTCTTCCAGCGGCGTCGATTCCCTGTCGGCGGTCCGATCGAGCAGAGTCACTTCGTAGGAGGTTTCCGCCGCCAGGTCGACGAGGCTGCCGGGATCGAACTGACGGTCGAGGTGCAGCGTCCCGAGACGACCGGCCTCGACCGTGAAGTCCGGCGACTGCAGGGTCACGTTCGATTCGAACACGGTCAGCAGGTTGAGCGCGACGGTCGTGTCGGCAGCGATCGAGCCCGGCGGGTTGCCGTTGCCGGCGTCGTAGCCGCCCGAGGCGGTGCAGAGCTGGCCGGCATTGCAGCTGGCCTCGGTCACCTGCCATCCCTGCGGGCCGCCGCTGAAGCTGCTGCCCCCAGCGGGATAGACGCGCCGCCCGCGCCTGCCCAGCCACCAGGAGGAGCATCGCCGCGGCCATCCCCACCAGCGCGACCCTCGAGCCGGTATGAGTTCCTGTAGATCGAGTCACGGCGTTCCTTTCCTCGGGCCCCTCGGGCCGGTCAAGTTCTCGATCCATAGGAACCCGATACTTAAAATTCTCAACCTCCATACCAAGTTTTATGGACCATTGTTCTATCCCAGGCGAGGACGAAGGATCCGCGTAAGATCCCCCTCTCCGGGCGCGTAGCTCAGTGGGAGAGCGCTCGCTTCACACGCGAGAGGTCGCTGGTTCGAAACCAGCCGTGCCCATTCCGTCCGAGTTTGCTCTGCGATACTCGCGGCAATCGTGCCACCACTGGCGATGAACTGGGAGGCCGTCGGGTCCGTCGGGGCGGTGCTGGTTGCCGTGGTGGCGCTGGTGGCGGCGATCGTCGAGGGACGCGCGGCGCGGAAGCACAACCGGCTCAGCGTGCGACCGCTGCTGCGGATCGATTGCTACGAAAACGAGGGCATCAGCCTGCACAACACCGGCGCGGGGCCCGCCATCCTCCAAGAGTTCCTCGTCTTCGCCGACGGCCGTCAGGTCGAGGCGACGGACGACTCGCCCGCCGCGCTCGTCGCCGCCGAAGCGGTCGGGCTCTGGTCGCTGCTGCCTCAGCCCCAACCAGATGAAGACCAGCTCTCCGCGTACACGCCCGACGTCGGCGACTCACTGATGGCCCAGGAGCGGTTCAACCTGCTCGGCATCAACATCCTTCCCGTCGAGCGCGAAGACCGCGCCGCGGTCTTCGCGGCTCTGCAGAGAATTACCTTTCGAATTCGCTACGCCTCGGTCTACGAGGAGGAGCAGGTCTACGAATGAACCGCTGCTCGGCCGGTCCGCCGCTGAGCTACCGCTCCTGCAGCACCGACAGCGTGTTCCCCGCCGGGTCCTTGAACCAGGCGATCAGCGGGCCGCCCTCGCGCATCACGCCCTTCTCGTCCTGGGGCAGGTCGGGTTGCCGTACTGCTCGAAGCTGACGCCGCGGGAGGCGAGGTCGTCGACCGCCTGGTCGATGTCGTCGACCGGGAAGTTGAGGATCGTGTAGCTGGGGGCAGTCATCCCGGGGCTGAGGTAGGCGAGGGTGTCGCGGTCGCCGGCCAGGTGGAGGGTGAGCAGGCCGTGCTCCTCGTCGAGCACCTCGACGTTCAGTCCCAGGGTCTCGCCGTAGAACCGCTTGGCCGCCTCGAGGTCGTCGACCGCGAAGCCGCTGAATGCTTGGAGTCCGCGAGCATGATCGGGTCCTTTCGTCGCTTTGTCCGTGGACGCGCTACTCCCCTTCCCCGCTCGGCCTTCGTCGACCCCGCTTGCGTTCGCCGATGCGGCGCTTCTGTTCGAGGCGACGCGTCCGCGAGCCCTGGTCGGCCGGGTCGGACGGCGCCGGCGCGGCACCGCCAGGGCGGCGGCGATCTTCTGCGCCAGGCGCTGCAGCGCCAGTTCGCGGTTGCGGGACTGGCCGCGGGCGTCCTGGGCGACCGCGGTGACGGTGGCGCCGGCGCGGGCGAGCAGGCGCTCGCGCGGCGCCTCGTCGAGCGCCGCCGAGGCCTCGACGTCGAAGACGGCTTCGACCCGCGAGGCGGTGACGTTGGCGTGCTGGCCGCCCGGCCCCGAGGAGCGGCTGGTGCGCAGCTCGATCTCGGCCAGCGGGATCGCGAGGCGCTCGTCGATCCTCAGCTCGTCGGCCACGCCTACCCCGCCAGCTCGGGGATGTGGCGCTCGACGTGCTCGGCGATCGTCTGGCGCACCCAGCGCTGGGTCTCGGCGTCGGCCATCCGGTAGCGGCCGAGCAGCATCTTCTGGTCGGTCAGCGGCAGGCCGGCGATCTCCCAGCGCACGGCGAGGCGCTCGAACAGCGCCTCCGAGCGGCGGCGCCAGGCGTCCTCCAGCGAGGCCGCGTCGCCCGCCGGCGGCTCGCCGATCTTGGCGATCGTGCCGGCGCTGAGCGACTGCCGCAGGGTCAGCACGTTGCCGTCGGGGTCGGTGTAGTCGACGGTCGGCGCCTTCTGCCGCGGCCGGCGCTGCTTCTTGCGCTTCGCCATCGCATCGAGTTTGCCACCCCCGGACCGGGTAACAATCGCTGTGGTGGAACCGCTCGCCTACATCGGCGTCCCGATCGACTCGGTCGGCCGCGACGGCGGCAGCGAGCTGGCCCCGGCGGCGCTGCGCGAGCTCGGCCTCCCCGCCGCGCTCGGCGGCGGGGACCGCGGCGACCTCGAGGTGCGGATCCGCGGTGAGGAGCGCGACCGCGAGACCGGCATCCTCGCCGCCGCCGACGTCCTCCGCAGCACGGCGACCATCCGCAGCGCCGTCGCCGAGCTCGCCGGCAGAGGAATGCGACCCTTTCTCGCCGGCGGCTGCTGCGCCGTGCTGCCCGGGGCCCTGGCCGGCGCCCGCGACGCCCTCGGCACGATCGGGCTCGTCCACTTCGACGGCCACCTCGACCTCTACGACGGCGAGACCTCGCCGACCGGCGAGGCCGCCGACATGCCGGTCTCGGTCGCCCTCGGCCTGGGGCCCGCCGCCTGGGTTGAGGCGGCCGGCGGCGCCTCGGTCACGCCCCGGCGCACGGCCCTGGTCGGCTTCCGCGACCAGGCGGAGTCGATCCAGTACGGGATGCGCCAACCCCAGACGCTCGACCCCTCGCCCATCCTGCGCCCGGCCAACGATCTACGGACGCAGGAACCAAGCAAGGTCGCCACCGAGCTCCCCGACCTCCTCGGCACCCCCTTCTGGCTCCACTTCGACGTCGACGTCCTCGACGAACGCGTCTTCCCCGCCACCGACTACCTGCTGCCCGGCGGCCTCAACTGGCAAGAGGCAACCGAAATCCTCACCCCCCTGCTCACCTCCCCCCGCCTCGCCGGCGCCTCCCTCGGCTGCTACAACCCGGACAAGGATCCCGACCGCGCCTGCGGCCGCGCCTTGGTCAGCACCCTCGGCAGCGCGGCGGGTTAAGAGCCGGTCCCGGTACGGGTGGAGCGTCTTGTACTTTTTCGCGGCTGTGCGCCCAGGCGACAGCCTGCGGCGACCCTCGAAAAAGTTAAGCGAAACCCCTACCGGGACCGGCTCCCAGCCAACGCCTCGATCTTCTCGGCAAGCTCGAAGTCGTTCGCGGTCAGCCCGCCCGCAGAGTGGGTCGAGAGCGTCACCGTCACCTTCGCCCAGGAGATCTCCAGATCCGGGTGGTGGTTCATCGCCTCAGCCGGCTCGACCAGGCTGTCGACGAACCTGACCGAGCCGACGAAGTCGCCGCACTCGAACTCCTTCGCGATCGCCGCGCCGCGCCGCTCCCAGCCGGAGAGACCGGCCAGCCTCTGCTCGACCTCGGAATCGCTCAGCAGCGCCATCGCCTTATGCTGGCAGGCGCACCGAGGAGGCGCAATGGCCGGCACCGAACCCACTCTCTGGCAGCTCGAGATCTCGCACTTCAGTGAGAAGGCGCGCTGGGCCCTCGCCCACAAGGGCGTCGCGCACCGGCGCCGCTCGCCGCTGCCGGGCTCGCACATGGCGGTCGCTCTCGTCCTCACCCGCGGCAGGGAAAACACCCTGCCGATCCTGCGGCTGGACGGGCGCACGATCGGCGACTCGACCGCTGTCATCGCCGCGCTCGAGCAGCGCTACCCCGACCCGCCGCTCTACCCCGCCGACCCCGAGCAGCGCCGCCGCGCACTGGAGCTGGAGGAGTTCTTCGACGAGGAGCTGGGCCCGTACGCGCGCCTGCTCCCGTTCCACGAGCTGGTCAACGAGCCGGCGATCTTCGCCGAGGTCGCCTCGCAGGCGGTGCCGGGCCCGCTCGGCAAGGCCAAGGGCCTGGTCGGCCTCTACGCCCGCACCTACACCAGCCTGCGCTTCGGCGTCAGCGACGAGGCCGCCGCCCAGACCGCGCGCGAGAAGATCGTCGCCGCAATGGACCGGCTCGACGCCGAGCTGGCGGCAAACGGGGGCGGCTACCTGGTCGGCGAGGACTTCAGCGTCGCCGACCTCACCGCCGCCTCGCTCTTCTATCCCGTGGTCGGGCCCGAGGGCGGGCCGCTGCCGCCGGACACGCCGACGCCGCCCGCCCTCGAACGATTCCGCGACGGGCTCCGCAACCGCCCCGGCTTCGCCTGGGTCGAAGAGATGTTCCGCCGCCACCGCCACCCGGCGCGGCTCGCGGCCGCGAGCGCAAGCCGCTAGCCAGGCGGCACAAAGAAGTTACTTTTGCAGACAATACGTTGCGCGGCGCTCTGTAGGGTGCAACCATGGAACGCATGGCATGGACTGACGAGCGGCTGGAGGAGCGCTTCAACGGAATCGACCAGCGGTTCGACGAGGTCGATCGCAGGTTCGATGAAGTCGACCGACGCTTCGACCGGGTCGAAGGCGAGATAGTCGAGCTGCGGAGAGAAATGCGGAACGGCTTCGACGCCATTCAGTCGCTTCTCAACCGGGCCGGAGCCGGAATCATCGTCTGCCTCATGGGTGTCATCCTCGCCGTCATCCTGCAGGGCACCTGACCCGATCGGCTGGCCGTACTGCTCAGCCCCCGATCGGCGCCCTCGGGTTGGCGCCCCAGAAGACGATCGTCCCGAGCATGCCGATGATGTGGACGAGGATGATGTTGACCACCATCGACTTCGCCGTCGCGGTGCCGACCCCGACCGGCCCGCCGGATGCCGTGTAGCCGTAGTAGCAGCCGACCAGCACGATCACGGTCGCCATCACCATCCCCTTGATCAGGCTGAAGATGAGGTCGGGCGGGCTCTGGTACATCCAGAAGATCAGCAGGTAACCGCCGGAGGAGACGTCGCCGACCTGCTGGACCACCGCGAAGTAGCTGGCGAGGTAGATGACCCCGATCGCGACCAGGTAGAGGAAGGGGATCGCGATCCAGGCGCCCAGCAGCCGGGTCGCAGCGAGGAAGGTGACCGGCTGGATCCCCATCACCTCGAGCGCGTCGATCTCGTCGGAGATCCGCATCGCCCCGATCTCGGCGACGATCCCGGTCCCGACCTTGGCCGAGAGGATGTAGCCGAAGGCGTAGGGGACAGCCCTCGCGCAGGTCGCAGTAGGCCGAGAAGAGCCCGGCCAGCGACGGCGCCCCGATCGAGCGGTTGAAGTAGGCGCCCTGGATCCCGCACTGGAGGCCGAGGATGAAGACGAAGGCCCAGATGATCAGGGCCGAGCCGAAGATCAGGATCCCCGCCTGGCGCATCCCCTCGCCGAAGAAGCGGAAGACGCGGCCGCGAGGACCAGCCCGGCGACGCGGGAGCCGAAGCGGGCGATCTCCCCGAAGGAGTCGAGCCAACCGCGGGGAACGTCGAGCCAGCCGATCACCGGATCGCCTGCAGCTCGGGGTTGGTGGCGAAGCAGGATCGAGGTGACGACGAACTGGAAGAAGAAGACGGCGACGAGGGCGATCACCACCGCCTGGTTGACGGCGCGGCCGACCCCGGCGGCGCCGCCCGAGGCCGACATGCCCTTGTAGGAGCAGACGATCGCGATGATCGCGCCGAACAGCGTGCACATCAGGACCGAGGACGAGATGTCGGTGATCGTGGCGTTGGAGAAGAGAGTCGCGAAGAAGCCGCCGAGCGACTGGTTGTAGAGCAGCTCGGCGGCGATGCCGGCGGTGAGGCCGAAGACGATCGCGAAGATGTCGAGCAGCCCGGTGACCACCATCAGCGCCAGGAAGCGCGGCACGACCAGGTTCTTGATCGGGTCGACGCCGAGCACCTGCAGAGCGTCGAGCTCCTCGCGGATCTTGCGGGCGCCGAGGTCGGCGGTGATCGCGGTGCCGGCGACGCCGGCGACCACCACCGCGGTCACCAGCGGGCCGATCCAGCGGATCGCGGTCAGGACGAAGAAGCCGCCGAGCCGGTCGAGCGCGCCGAACAGCGAGAGGATGCCCGCCGCCTGCAGCCCGGGAGCGCCGAGGTTGAGGGCGAAGGTCGAGATCAGCAGCGGGAACCAGCAGAGCTTCAGCGACGAAGAGGAACTGCTCGACCAGCTCCTCGCCGAAGGGGTAGGGCGGCCTGCACCGCGGAGACGATCGTCCTCGCGGTGAGGATCATCATGTTCCCCACCTCGATGAAGAAGGTCGCCGACGGCGCCGAGTCTGCGCGTTACGGCTTCGAGCGCCACCAGCTCATCGCCCTGCCGAGCGGGCCGTTGCCGCGGGCCTGCGCCTCCTCCCGTACCCGCTGCTCCGCCGCCTTCTGCGCCTCCGGAGAGCTGGGCGATCAGCGTGTCGCGGGTCTGCTCCAGCTCCTGCACGCCGGCGACGTGGGCGACGGCGCGGCGGGGCGCCGTCGGCAGCTCGGCGGTGAGGTGGCGCGTGTAGGTCGCCAGCTCCGCCTCCAGCCGGCCGATCTGCCGCCGCAGCTCCTGCCGCACCTCGATCGCCTCGCTCTCCAGCTCCGGATCGGGGAGGCCCGGTACCGGCGACCGCGGCCTCCCCCCCAACATCGCCGGGGATGCTCGCGCAGGCCATCGCCACGATCGCGAGGTCACGCGGGCCGAGCCCGGCCTCGCTGGCCCGGCGCAGCGCCTCGGCGGCGATCTCCTCCAGCTCCGGGGCCGGCTCGACGCCGTCGGCGACGAAGGTCCCCTGGCCCTGGCGGCTGACCACCAGGCCGTCGGCCTCGAGGCCCTCGTAGACCGCCCGCACGGTGTTGAGGTTGACCCCCGCCAGCTCCGCGAGCCGGCGGAAGCTGGGCAGGCGCTCGCCGCGCGCCAGCTGGCCGGTTGAGATCAGCGCCCGCAGCCGCCATGTCAGCTGCAGCCCAACCGGCAACTCGTCGCCGGGATCGATCGCGAAGGGGTTGGGCTCTGCCCGCGCGGCGACGTCTTGCTGTGCCATCAAGCAGCACAGTAGCTTGCATGACTGTTCTAGTCAACTGGCACAGTTGGCAACAGTGGCGCCAGGTGCTCGTGCCGCTCCGGAGCCCTGCGCGGCGATCCGCAGGCGCCGCGGTGAGACGACGCCGCAGAGGCTTCCGCTCCAGTGCCCGCCGCGGTCGAGCAGGAAGAGGCCTATGCGGCCGCCGACGCGCTCCGGCAACCCGCACGCCGCCGAGCCGCGCGAGCCGATCACCTTCAAGGTGGACCCGGCCTCGATCGCGTCGCGCCCGCGGTAGATGCGCAGCACGTCGTAGCGGTACACCGCCCGCCCCGGGCCTCGCGGCTCGACCGCGAGCAGGCGGCCGACGATCGCCGCGTCGGAGCGGGCCAGCGATTCGGCCGGACTCGATCGGACGCAGGAGCAGGCGAGCGCGCTGCCCGGGCAGACCAGCAGCACGACAGCGACTCCCGCGATTGCGATGCGCCCCCTGCGCACCGACCCACCTTACCCCGAGCTACGGGGTGAGGACGATCTTCAGCGCTTCGCGGCGGTCGTAGATCTCGTAGGCCTCGGAGGCCTCGTCGAGCGACATGTGGTGGGTGACCAGCGGCGCCGGGTCGAGCTTGCCGGCCTCGATCAGGGCCAGCACGCGGTCGACGTGGGCGATCACGTTGGCCAGGCCGAGGCGCAGGTCGAGCCCCTTCAGCCAGGCCAGCCCGAGCGGCACCTCGCCCCTGCCGGCGTAGGCGCCGATCCCGGAGACGGTGCCGGCGTCGCGGGCGAGGCTGATCGCCAGCGCCAGCGGCCCCGGGTCGCCGACCGCGTCGACGACGACGTCGACGCCGAGCCCCTCGGTCGCCGCGCGGATCGCCCGCTTCGGCTCCTGCTCGGTCAGGTGCAGCGGCGTCGCCCCGAACGACGCGGCCATCTCCAGCCGTTCCGCCACCGTGTCGATCGCGAAGACCTCGACGGCGCCGCCGGCCAGCGCCGCCTGCACCGCGCAGAGCCCGACCGGGCCCAGCCCCAGCACCGCGACGGTGTCGCCCGAGCGCATCCCGGCATGGGCGACGGCGTGGTAGCCGGTCCCCATCACGTCGCCGGCGAAGAGCGCGACGTCGGCCGACATCCCCTCCGGCACCCGCCGCAGCGTCAGGTTGGCGCGCGGCACCAGCAGCTGCTCGGCCTGTGCGCCCTGAAGGTCGCCGAGATTGGCGCCGTGTCCGAAGGTCTGACCGTTGCGGCAGCGGTGGTAGTCCCCGCGCAGGCAGGAGCCACAGGTCGCGCAGGCCGTGTGGAAGGTGCCGAGCACCCGGTCGCCGACCGCGACCCGCTCGACCTCCTCCCCCACCGCCAGCACCGTCCCGACGAACTCGTGCCCGATCGTGAACCCCGGCTCGACCGGCACCCGCCCGTGGTAGATGTGCAGATCCGACCCACAGATCCCACTCGCCTCAACCCGCACCACCGCATCGTCAGCCGCCCCGATCTCGGGATCGGGCTTCTCCTCGATCCGAACCTGCTCCGGGCCTTGAAACGTCACCGCTCGCATCACGCGAGCGTATCGCCCACCGACCGACGAAGGCCCGTCCCGGTAGGGGTGAAGCGTCTTGTACTTTTTCGCGGCCGTGCCCCGCGCGACAGCCCGCGGCGCCCCTCGAAAAAGTTAAGCGAAACCCCTACCGGGACGGGCCTTCGTCCCGCTGCTAGGCGCTGACGCCCGCGACCTGGAAGCGACTGCCCTCACCGTCAGGACTAGCCGTCTCGGCGATCCGCGATTCCAGCGCCAGCTCCTTCTCGAAGTCCGCCGCCTCGCCGTGCTGCGAAGGAGACGTCCTTGCCCTCGAGCAGCTCGATGAAGACCTCGACGAAGCGGGCGTCGAGCTGTTTGCCGGCGACGCGGCGCAGCTCGACGATCGCGTCGTGGCTCGACATCGGCGTGCGGTAGGAGTCGCGCGCGGTCATCACGTCGTAGGTGTCGGCGACGGAGATGATCCGGGACAGCTCGGGGATGTCGTCCCCGGCCAGGCCGCGCGGATAGCCTTTGCCGTCGATCCGCTCGTGGTGGGCGAGGATGATCTCGGCGACCGGGCCGTAGCCGTCGAGCGAGGAGACGACGCGGGCGCCCTGCTGCGGGTGGCGCCGGATCAGCATCCAGTCCTCGTCGGTGAGCGGCACGTTGGCCTTGAGGATGCGGTCGGGAAGGATGAACTTGCCGATGTCGTGCAGCAGGGCGGCGATGTGGACCAGCTCCTCCTCGCGGCGCGAGAAGCCGGCCCGCTGGGCGATCGCCCGCGAGTAGCGCGCGACGGCGGCCGAGTGCCGGGCGGTCATCTGGTCCCGCAGGTCGAGCGTGCGCAGCATCGCGCTCAACATCCCGACCTGGAAGCTGGCCAGCTGCTTGCTGCGCAGCTCCAGCTCCTCGGCCCGCTGCTGGGAGACCAGCAGGGCGCCGAGCAGGTACTGGAAGGTGACGAGGACGACGCCGAAGAGGGCGACCCCGGCGAGGCCGACCTGGACGTAGAGGTAGGCGACGCCGACGGTCATCAGCGCCGCCATCAGCTCGGAGGGCAGCAGCGGGAACAGCGCCGTCCGCACCTTGGCGACGAACGAGCTGCGTTCGAGGTAGCAGGCGTAGGCGGCGATCATCGAGAAGTTGATCGCCAGCGCCAGGAGGAAGATGGCGAAGACGAAGAGGTAGAAGGCCGGGTCGCTGGTCGTCACCCCGATCTCGTCGATCGCTCGTGTGGAAGGCGATCCCGGCGACCAGCGGGAAGGTCGTGTAGGTCGAGCAGGTTGTCGAGCGAGGTCGTGGGCGTCGTCGCGCCAGCGAAACCAGCCGAAGAGGATCGAGGCGACGCCGATGAGCGCGGCCGGCGTCCCGCCGAGGAAGACCATCGCGAGGACCAGCGCGAGGAAGCTGCCGGAGATCTTCAGCCGTCGACTTGGTCTCGATCGCCGTCAGGTCGCTGAAGACCGAGAAGCCGAGCAGGATGCCGAAGAGCGCAAGGTCCCAGTCGGCCATCGGAGCCCGCCAGACGCCGACGCCCGAGCGCGGCGACCAGTCCCGCCCGACAGCAGAAGGTGGTTTGCGGTGGTGGGACGCGTCTGTTCCATTGGCTCGCCTCGGCTGACCCGCACGGCCTGAGCCGCGCTTAGGGATTCCGCGCACCGACTGGAATTCCCTGCGACCGGGACCGCTTGCGACATGCGGAAATTGCGGGCGTTCGCCAAGCTACAGGCGGAGTACACCGCCACTCAAGGCAGGTCAATCGCCTGTCCACCTCTTGCAGAGGATCGTTGCAGCAGCCCGGTGGCCGGGGCGCCTGCAGGCAGAGGCCGTCGGCCCAGAAAACGACAAAGGGCGCCCCAGGGGCGCCCTTTGTGGAAGACTGGTCGGAGCGCTAGCTGGCCCGGAAATGAAGTTGCTTACGTTGCGGTAGCCCATGTAATTTTCCCCTTCCTTCGTTGAAGCCCGAACTTGTGCAGACGTTGCATCGAATCTCTTCGATGTCTGGGGACTTTGTAGCACAACTTGGCGGAAACTTGTGCATCTGCAGGAAAACTTGTGCAGAAATGCAGTAGTACGCGAGGCGACTATGCGTAAATCCGCGCCTAACCGACCCCCTTCGCAGGCCCGCTTTTCGGCGCCTCGCGGCGACCTACGCGGTCAACGAGCTGGGCGACTGGATGGGGATCGTCGCCCTCTCGGTGCTCGTCTACGACCGCACCGGACAGCGCCCTGGCGACCGCCGGCCTCTTCCTCGGGCACCGGCTTCCTGCCGGCGCTGCTGGCGCCGATCCTGGTCGCCCGGGTCGAGCGAGCCGCCGCCGCGCTTCGCGCTGCCGGTCATCTACTGCGGCGAGGCCGCGGCCTTCGGCGGGCCTGGCGCTGCTCGCCGGCCACTTCTCCCTCGCCGGCCGTGGTCGCTCCTGGCCACGATCGACGGCGCTGCTGGCGCTGGCCGGCCGGGCGCTGACCCGGGCGGTCGTCGCCGCGATGCTCGAGCCGGCCGGCGAGCTGCGCGCCGGCAACGCGATCCTCAACGTCGCCTTCACCGGCGGCGCCGCGGTCGGGCCCGGCCATCGCCGGCCTGGTCGTCGCCGGCTTCGGCGTGCAGACGGCGCTGCTGCTCGACGCCGTCTCCTTCTACGCGATCGCCTGGATCCTGCTTCACCGCCGGGCCGCTGCCCCGGGCCGAGCCCAGAACCGGGGCGACATGCGCGAACGGGTCCGGGCCGGCATCGCCTACATCTCGCGAAAAGCCGCCGCTGCGCCGGCTGCTGATCGCCCAGGGCGCCGCCTTCGTCTTCTTCGCCGCGGTGATCCCGGTCGAGGTCGATCTACGCGAAGGAAACGCTGGGCGCCGGCGACTCCGGCTACGGGCTGATGCTGGCCAGCTGGGGAGCCGGGATGGTCCTCGGCAGCTTCGTCTTCGCGGCGCTGCGGCGGGCGCTCGCTCCCGCACCTGCTCTTCTTCAGCACGCTCGCGGTCGGCGTCGGCTACCTCGGCATCGCCGTCGCCCCCACCCTGGCCCTCGCCTGCGCCGCCTCGGTCCTCGGCGGCGCCGGCAACGGCGTGCAGTGGGTCGCCGTGATCAGCGCCGTGCAGGAGCTGACCAGCGGCAGAGCATGCAGGCGCGGGTGATGAGCGTTCTGGAGTCGATCGGCGCGGCGATGCCCGGCGTCGGCTTCCTCGCCGGCGGCGTCGATCGCCACCGCCGTCGAGCCCCCGCGCGACCTTCTTCTTCGCCGGCATCGGCGTCTTCGCGATCGTCGCCGATCGTCGCCCCCATCCTTGGCTCCAAATGGCCTGAACGCCTTGCAACGTCTGGTTCATATCCGCTTGACGGCGGTAATGACGTTGTGCTGGAGTTGATTCCAGGGAGCAGGCCTGTCCAGTCCGACTCGGAGGTATTGCCTTGAAGAGATTCTGCGTTCTTGCAGCGGTTCTTGGACTTGCAGCGGTCGCAAGTACTGGACTGGTGGGGTGCGGCAGCAGCGATGACTCGAGCGGCAAAGAAGGCGGGACGCTGAAGGGCACCTACGCCTCCTTCCCGGACTACCTGGACCCGGCTCTCTCCTACACGGCGGAAGGGTGGACGGCGATGTACAACACCTACATCCCGCTGCTGACCTACGCGCACGCAGAACGGCGATGCCGGCAGCGAGGTCATCCCGGGCCTGGCCAAAGACATGCCGAAGATCAGCAACGGCGGAAAGACCTACACGCTCTTCCTCCGGCCCGGCCTCAAATATTCCGACGGCACCCCGGTCAAAGCCTCCGACTTCACCTACGCGGTCGAACGCGTCTTCAAGATCAACTCCGGCGGCTCGCCCTTCTACACCGGCATCGTCGGCGCCGAAAAGTTCGCTGAAACGAAGACCGGCGGCATCCCCGGGATCAAGACCAACGACAAGAGCGGCGAAATCGTCATCGACCTGACCAAACCGCGCGGCACCTTCACCAACGAGCTCGGGCTGATGTTCGTCGCGCCGGTCCCGCCCGACACGCCGAACACGAACCAGTCGACGAACCCGCCGCCGGCCACCGGGCCCTACATGATCACCAAATCCGACCCGGGCAAGGGCTGGAACTACGAGCGCAACCCCTACTGGGAGAAAGCCAACTCGAAGGCGATGCCCGACCTTCCCAGCGGCTACCTGGACAAGATCGACGATCACGATCATCCGCAACCCCTCGACCCAGGTCAACGAAGTCGAGCAGGGCAAGCTCGACTGGATGCAGTCGCAGCCACCGCCGGACCGCTACCCCGAAGTCAAGAGCAAATACGAGGGCACCCAGTTCCGGGTCGAGAAAACGATCAGCACCTACTACTTCTGGATGAACCTCAACAAGCCGCCCTTCGACGACCTCAAAGTTCGCCAGGCGGTCAACTACGCGGTCGACCCGGCGGCGCTGGAACGGATCTACGTCGGCTCGCTCAAAGGGACGCAGCAGATCCTGCCGCGAGGGAATGCCGGGCTATGAGAAATTCGAGCTCTACCCGCATGACCTGGCAAAAGCGAAGGCCATGATCAAAGAAGCCAGCCCATCGGACATGGACGTCACGGTCTGGGGCGACAGCGAAGCCGAAAACGAAGCAGCCGTCACCTATTACAACGACGTCCTGCAGCAGCTCGGCTTCAACACGACGCTGAAGATCGTCAATCGCCGACAACTACTTCACGGTGATCGGCAACCAGTCGACCCCTGAACTCGACACCGGCTGGTCGGATTGGTTCCAGGACTACCCGCACCCGAACGACTTCTTCCAGCCGCTGCTGTCCGGGGAAAGCATCCTGCCGACCAACAACGGCAACCTCGCCGAAATCGACGTCCCCGAGTTCAACAAGGAGATCTCCAGGCTCGGCGAAGAACAGCTCGGGCCCGATCAGGAAGCCGCCTACGCCGCGCTCGACAAGGAATA
Source organism: uncultured Thermoleophilia bacterium (assembly GCA_963720455.1). Classification (GTDB taxonomy): domain Bacteria; phylum Actinomycetota; class Thermoleophilia; order Solirubrobacterales; family 70-9; genus VAYN01. Next base: position 1,862,268 of record OY970392.1, read on the forward strand.
CATGGAACAGGCCCCGTGGGCGCCGTACGGGAATCGCGCCGTCTCGACCTTCGTCTCGAGCGCGATCGACCTCGACAACGTCATCTTCAACCTCACCTTCGGGCAGGATCTGACCAGCTTCCAGCTCAAGTAGCGCCCGGCGGCGCTGAGACAATGGGGGCTGTGTCGACCGCGGGACACAGCCCCTGGTACCTGGCCTACCGGCGGCTGCGGCGCAACCGCCTCGCGCTGGCCTCGCTGGCCCTCTTCGCCCTGATCGTCGTCTTCGTGCTGGCGGCGCCGCTGTGGGCGAACCACGTCGCCGACACCGGCCCGAACACGACCCACACGACGGAGAAAGTCGACGTCGGCGGCGGCGAACTGCGCGAAGTCGTCAGCATCGAAGGCAAGCCGATCGGGCCACTCTGGTTCGAGGCCGGCGGCAAGTTCTTCCTCGGCGCCGACGGCAACCTCGGGCGCGACGAGATGGTGCGGCTGATGTACGGCGGCCGCACCTCGCTCTTCATCGGCCTCACCTCGGCCCTGATCACGACCATCCTGGCGACGGTCCTCGGCCTGCTCGCCGGCTACTTCAGGGGCTGGACCGACGGCGTGATCACCCGCGCCCTCGACGTGATCTGGTCCTTCCCCGTCGTCCTGCTCGGCATCGCCCTCGGGACCGCCCTGGCGGTCGGCGGGCTGAAGATCGGGCCGATCGAGATGGCCGGCAACTCGATCTGGATCCCGATCCTGATCATCGCCGTCGTCTACACGCCCTACATGGCGCGACCGATCCGCGGCGAAGTGCTGGCCATGCGCGAGAAAGAGTTCGTCGAGGCCGCGGTCGCGCAGGGCGCCGGGCCGCTGCGGCTGATGTTCGGCGAGCTGCTGCCCAACCTCTGGTCGACGATCATCGTCTTCTTCACCCTCAACATCGCCAACAACATGCTGCTGGAGGCCTCGCTCTCCTTCCTCGGCGCCGGCGTACAGCCGCCCAACTCCTCCTGGGGAAAAATGGTCTCGACTCGGGGTCGAATCGATCTACACCTCGCCGCTGCTCGCCTTCGCCCCCGGCGTGATGATCCTGCTCACGGTGCTCTCGCTCAACATCTTCGGCGACGGCCTGCGCGACGCCCTCGATCCGAAATCGAAATCGAAACTGCTGATCCGGGCCGAGGCGGCCGAGGCGGCGGCCGGGTGGGGCGATCTGATGGCCCGCTTCGTGATCAGGCGGCTGGCGGGGATGGTGCTGGTCCTGTTCGCGGTCTCGGTGCTCGTCTTCGCGATCTTCAACCTGATCCCCAACTCCGACCCGGCGCAGCGGATGGCGGGAAAGAACGCCGACGCGGTCCTGGTCAAGAGCATCGAAGAAGACTGGGGCTTCGACGAACCGCTGCCGGTCCAGTACTGGGAGACGATGAAGAAGATCTTCACCGGCGAACTGATCTCCTACGGCGACCAGCTCAACGTCGACGAACGGATCGTCGAAGGGCTGCCGGCGACCTTCTCGCTCGGCGATCGGCGCGGCCGTGATCTGGATGTTCTTCGGCATCCTCTTCGGCTATCTCTCGGCGACCAGGGCCGGGCGGCTGGCTCGACCGTGCCCTCACGGTCGGCGCGGTGGCGGGAATCTCGATCCCGGTCTTTCTGATCGCGAGCGTTCTTCTCTACTTCCTCACCTTCAAGATCGAACTGTTCCCGGCTCAGGGCTACGTGCCGCTGACCGAAGACCCGATCCAGTGGGCCTACCACCTGATCCTGCCCTGGTTCACGCTGGCCGTCCTCAGCATCGGCTTCTACAGTCGCGTCCTGCGCTCGAACATGCTCGACGTGATGGGGGAGGACTACGTGCGCACGGCCCGCGCCAAGGGGCTGAGCGAGCGCCGGGTGATGGTCCGCCACGTGCTGCGCAACTCGCTGATCCCCGATCATCACGCTGTTCGGCCTCGACTTCGGCGCGACCCTCTTCGGCGGCGCGATCATCACCGAAGCGATCTTCAGCCTCGGCGGGGTCGGCCAGTACGCGGCGGACTCGATCACGAACCTGGACCTGCCGCCGCTGATGGCGATCACCATCTTCGGTGCCTTCTTCGTCGTTCTCTTCAACGCAATCACCGACATCGTCTACGCCTACCTCGACCCACGGATCCGGCTGGGGACCTCGGCCCAGTGAGCCGCGGAACCACTGCTCAGCGTCGAGGGCCTGCGCGTCGGCTTCGCAACCGAAGGCGGTCGCCTGCAGGCGGTCGACGGGGTCAGCTTCGAGCTGGCGCCCGGAGAGGTGCTGGCGATCGTCGGCGAGTCCGGCTCCGGCAAGAGCGTCACCGCGCAGACGATCATGGGGCTGACCCGCTCGCCCAACGCGACGATCGAGGGCTCGGTGCGGCTGCGCGGAGCCGAGCTGATCGACGCCGGCGAAGCCGAGCTGCGCAAGGTGCGCGGCGAGCAGATCGGGATGGTCTTCCAGGACCCGATGACCTCGCTCAATCCCGTCTACCGGGTCGGCAGCCAGATCGTCGAGGCGATCCGGGCCCACGACGCGGCGACGCCTCGCAAGGAGGAGGCGCGCGGGCGCGCGATCGAGCTGCTCGACTCGGTCGGCATCCCCGACGCCGAGCCCGGCGGGTCGACGACTACCCGCACGAATTCTCCGGCGGCATGCGGCAGCGGGCGATGATCGCGATGGGCGCTGGCGCTGGAGCCGGAGGTGCTGATCGCCGACGAGCCGACGACGGCGCTCGACGTCACGATCCAGGCCCAGATCCTGCGCCTGCTCGAGGACCTCAACCGCGAGCCGCAACCTGGCGACGATCCTGATCACCCACGACCTCGGCGTCGTCGCCGAGGTCGCCGACCGGGTGCTGGTGATGTACGCGGGGCGGGTCGTCGAGGAAGGGACGCTGGACGAGATCTTCTACGACCCCCAGCACCCCTACACCTGGGGCCTGCTCGGCTCGCTGACCCGGCTCGACCGGCCGCGCCCGCACCGGTTGCCGCAGATCAGCGGCGCGCCACCGTCGCTGCTCGCGCTGCCCGAGGGATGCTCGTTCCGGCCCCGCTGCCCGCACGAGTTCGCCAAGTGCCAGGAGCCGCCGCCGCTGGAGGCGCGCCTGGCCGACGCGCCACGCCACTGCGATCGCTGCTGGCTCGGCCCCGAGCAGAAGCGCGAGAAGCGCCAGGTCGACGGTCAGATCGGCCTGGAGGCACCCGCCTGATGGCGGCGGGCGAGCCCCTGCTCGAGGTCACCGACCTCGTCAAGCACTTCCCGGTCAAGAGCGGGATCCTGATCGACCGCGAGGTCGACCAGGTGCGGGCGGTCGACGGGATCAGCTTCAGCGTCGCCCGCGGGCAGACGCTCGGTCTGGTCGGCGAGTCCGGCAGCGGCAAGTCGACCGCCTGCCGGGCGGTGCTGCAGCTGCTGAAGCCGACCTCGGGCTCGGTCCGCTTCGAGGGCGAGGAGATCGCCGGGCTCTCGCGCAGCCAGATGCGACCGCTGCGACGACAGATGCAGATGATCTTCCAGGACCCCTACGCCTCGCTGAACCCGCGCCAGCGGGTCGGTCAGATCGTCGGCGCCCCGCTGAAGCTGCAGGACGTCGCCTCCGGCGCCGAGCTGCGCAAACGGGTGCAGGGACTGCTGGAGCGGGTCGGCCTCTCGGGCGAGCACTACAACCGCTTCCCGCACGAGTTCTCCGGCGGCCAGCGGCAGCGGATCGGGATCGCGCGGGCGATCGCGCTGAAGCCAAAGCTGGTCGTCGCCGACGAGCCCGTCTCGGCGCTCGACGTCTCGATCCAGGCGCAGATCATCAACCTGCTCGACGACCTCCAGGACGAACTCGGGCCTGACCTACGTCTTCGTCGCCCACGACATCGGCGTCGTCCGCCACATCTCCGATGGGATCGCGGTCATGCACAACGGCAAGATCGTCGAGCAGGGCAGCGCCGACCAGGTCTGCGAGCGGCCCAGCGACGACTACACGAAGGAGCTGCTGGCGGCGGTGCCGATCCCGGACCCGCGCGAGAGTCGCGAGCGGCGCGAAAGCGCAAGACTTTCCCGATAGCCGCTGAGCCTGCCCCTCTCCCCGCCGATCAAGCCGCAGCTGGCGCTGACGCGCAAACAGCTGCCCGTGGGCGAGGAGTGGGCGTACGAGCCGAAGCTCGACGGTTTCCGCGCGATCGTCTTCGTCGACGGCGAGGACTTCTACATCCAGTCGCGCGGCGGCAAAGACCTGAACCGCTACTTCCCGGAGCTGAGCTTCGCGCCGGGACGCTGGGTGCTCGACGGCGAGCTGGTGATCCGCGACGCCGACGGCAACCTCGAATTCGACGCCCTGCAGGAACGGATCCACCCGGCGCAGTCGCGGATCGAGCGGCTCTCGAAGGAGATCCCCGCCGGCTACATGGTCTTCGACCTCCTGGCCGAGGGCGACGAGTCGCTGCTGGAGACGCCGCTGAAAGAGCGGCGGGCGCGGCTGGAGGCGATCGCCGCGCGAGCCGGCCTGGAGCTGACGCCGCTGAGCGTCGACACCGCCCAGGCGGAGAAGTGGCTGGGCAGCATCGAGGGGGTGATGGCGAAGCAGCTCGACGCCGTCTACGAGCCCCGGCAAGCGCCGGGGGATGGCGAAGGTGAAGCGCGAGCGGACGATCGACTGCGTGGTGATGGGATGGCGGCCCGGCAAGGAGGAGGGCACCGTCGGCTCCCTGATCCTCGGTCTCTACGACCGCGCCGAGCTGCGCTCGGTCGGCCACATCTCCGGCTTCTCGGCGGCGGCGAAACGGAGCATGCGGACGATGCTGGCGCCGCTGGAGACGGGCGAGAGCGGCAGCGCCGAGCCGAGCCGGTGGACCGGCGGGCGCGATCTGGAGTGGGTGGAGTTGCGGCCCGAGCTGGTGATCGAGGTCGGGTACGACCATGCGGCGTCGGGGCGGATACGGCATGGGGCCAGGTTCCACAGGTTCAGGGATGACAAAAAGCCGCTGGAGTGCCGTTTTGAACAGTTGGACGAAGGCGGGTAGCCAGCGGGTCCTGTCGGTGCGGCATCCCCCACGGTGCTCGGCGCTGGACGCGCCTCCGCGCCGCGGGGGACCCCCGCCCCACCGCCACCCGCTGGAGACTCGCCTCCGACTAACGGCTCAGAACAGAGCGGGTTGGTTTGGCATCGAACCTGCGGAGTCGGGCGCCGGAGCGGGGGCGCGCGCCGTTGATCTGGCCTTAGCTGGATCTTGCTCGGAGCGGTCGGTTAGGGAGCTGCGGAGGCGGTTGCGGCCCCAGCTGCGGACGGCGCGGGTGGTCTGTTTTCGCTGCTCGGGGCGCATGTAGGCGCGGCCTTTGTAGAGCTGTTCGTAGCGCGGTAGTAGGTCGGGGCGTTTTTCGTTTAGCCAGGCGAAGAAGACGTCTTTGACCTCGTCGCGGAGGTGGAGGGCGACGCCGCCGAGGAAGGTGGCTTTCGCCTTTTTGGCGCGTTCGATGATCGGGCGGACCTGGTCGGGGTGGTCGTTGATGCCGGGCATCAGCGGGAGCGATGAGGACGCCGGAGTCGACGCCGCGGCGGCGCAGCTCGGCGACCGCGTCGAGGCGGGCGGCGGGACTCGGGGTGTGCGGCTCGGTCGCCCGCCAGGCGTCCTCGTCGAGCGTCGGCACCGAGAGGTTGACCGAGACCGGCAGCTTCTTCGCCATCCGCTCGAAGATCTTCACGTCGCGCATCGCCAGCGGCGACTTGGTCAGCACCGAGACCGGCGTCTCCGCCGCCTCCAGCGCCTCGAGGATCTCGGGCATCATCCGGTAGCGGCTCTCGACCCACTGGTAGGGGTCGGTGTTGGTCCCCAGGGCCACCAGCTCCCGCTTCCAGCTCGGCCGCGCCAGCTCCGCCCGCAGCAGCTCCGGCACGTTGACCTTGACGACGATCTCGCGCTCGAAGTCGCGGCCGGCGTCGAGGTCCAGATAGGCGTGAGTTCTCCGCGCGAAGCAAAATATGCAGGCATGAGTGCAGCCCCTGTACTGGTTGACCGTGTAGCTGAACCCGTAGCGGCCACCGGGCACGTGGTTGAGCGCCGAACGCGCCCGCACCTCGTGGAAGTTGATCCCCATCGCCTCCGGCGCGTCGAAGGTCCGCGTCACGGTCCCGTCGCCGACCCCCGGGAGGCGCAGATCGTTCTCGACTCGTTGTTCGTCCCAGCGCACGAACATACGTTCGCATGTCGGGCGGACGGACCTAGACGCTGGAGCCGGTCTCCTCGCGGCGGAAGGCGGTCGAGCTGGTCGAGCGCTTTGGCGCGGGCCTTGGCCCGCAGCGGCGGCAGCAGCGCGACCAGGTGACCGCTCGGGCCGAGCGCCTGTTTGGCCCAGTTGCGGAAGTCGAACTCGTCGACGTGATCGACGATCCTGGCGTCGGGGGCGAAGCGAAAGCGAGCCTGGATGTCGTTGACGACCGGGCGGCCGGTGGAGAAGGTGTAGCGAGCGATCCAGTGGGCGCGGCCGCTCTCCTCGTCGGCGTCGTGCTCGTGCAGCTCGATCGTCAGGTCGGTGGCACGGCCGGTCAGCATCCGCCACATCGCGCCGACGTCCTCGCCCTCGAGATCGCCGAAAGCGGGGTCGCGGAAGTGAGCCTCGGGCGCGTAGCAGGAGGTCATCGCGGCGCCGTTGCACTCGCCGAACGCCTGCGTAGAAGCGCTCGATCGTCTCGCGGTTGGCGGCGGCCGACATGCGCCCACCCTACGCCTATTCCGCCGGCAGCTCGCCGCGAATCACGTAGCGCAGAACGTCGACGACCTGCTCGGCCTCGCGCGCCGTCGCCTGGGCGGCGCGGTCGACCTCCTTCAGCGCATGGTCGAGCTCGGGATCGTGGACGGTGACGATCGGCTTCCCGAGCGCCGCCGCGAAGCCGGCGTCGAAGGCCGCGTTCCACTGACGGTACTTGTCGCCGAAGCGGACCACGACCAGGTCGGCGGCACGGATCAGGGTCTGGGTCCGGATCGCGTTGACGCCGGCGCCCTTGTGGTCGCGCCAGAAGGACTCGGCCTCCTCGCCCAGCGTGCCGGTGCCGGCGTCGTCGGAGGCCCCATGGTCGGTAACGGGCGCTGAGAAGGACACCGGCAGCCCCGCCTCCCGCGCACCGCTCTCGATCCGCTCCCGCCAGTCGGAATGGATCTCGCCCGCGAGATAAACGCTCCAGGTCCGAGGAGTAGGGGACACCCCCTCCGAAACACTCAAGCGCGACTCCTGTCGCGCGTTTCGGAGGGGGTGTCCCCTACTCCTCCAGCCGTCTGCTCCTCGAAATGCTTGCTCAGCATCGTCACCTGGCCCTGGTAGTTGGAGCCGAGGCTGGCGCCGTAGAGGCGCTCTGCCGGCGCCGCCATCCGCTCCAGTCCGAGCTTGCAGACCGGCTGACGGTGCTCGACCATGAAAGAGACGTCGCGTGCCCGCACCTCCAGCGCGGCGCGGCTGCCGGGCCGCCCGCCCTCCGGGTCGTAGCCGAACCCGGGATCGAAGAAGCCGGCGTAGTGGGTGCGCAGCTCGCCGGCGGTCGGGTCATAGGCCATCATCTCGGCGGCGATGTCGGGTGGGATCGAGACGCCCTCGGCGGAAAGCAGCAGGTAGAAGATCTCGGGCTCGAGCACGACCCGCCCTCCGGGCTCGGGGAAGACCGGGTCCCAGTAGTCGGTCCAGCGGTAGGCGCGGACCCGGGAGAGGTCGACCGGGAGGCTGTTCTTCTTCGCCCGGTAGCCGACGGTGCGATCCGCCGGGCCGGAGAGGTCGAGGCTGAGGAAGAGGCCGTCGGAGACCGCCAGCTCGGACTCGGGCACCGGCGCCGAATCCAGGTAGAGCAGCGGCGCCCCCTGCTGCAGCCCGCGGATCGCGGCATCGGTCAGGCGGGCATCGCCCCGCACCAGGCGCAGCTGGTTGAGCGAGAGGCCGGTCTCGACCTGGATCGCGAACGAGCGCGGGACGATCTCCAGGTAGAGCCTGCCGCGATAGCCGGCGCGGATGTCGTCGAAGCGGTGATGGCGGTCGGTGATGACGCGGGTGAAGACGTCGAGGCGCCCGGTCGAGCTCTTCGGGTTCGCCTTCGCCCGCACGTCCTCGGGCAGCGCCAGCTCCTCGATCAGCGGCACCAGATAAGGACGGTCGCGCTCCAGCACCGCGCCGTCGCGCAGGTCGACCTTCTGAAAGGCGAGGCCCTCGGTCTTCTCCTCGACGCTGGAGTCGACGTCGGGGAGGAAGGAGCAGCGCAGCGCCCAGGCGAAATCGCCGAGCCGGAGGTCGATGCTGGCGGGCTGGACCGCCTCGGGGCGAATGCGGTAGTCGCCGGAGCTGACCCACTCCGCCTCGATCGCCCGGTTCAGCTCCTGCGAAGGGAAGACGCCGGGGGTCGGTCCGCTCATCCAGCAGAGATTATTCGCCTCGCCTCGGTGGCGCCCAGATAGGGAGTCAGCGCGAACTCGAGAACCTGCGACAGCAGCTCGTCGATCCGTTCGGCTTCGTCCGCGAGCACACGTCGCGCCAGCAGGGAGGCGATGCCGCCGACGACGGCCTCGTCCATCGCTTCCGGCACCGGTTCGCCGTCGGGGGCTGCGGGGACGCCGGCGCGCAGCCTCGGGACGAAGCTCTCGAGCGCGGCCTGGTAGCGGTCGTAGACGCCCCGTCCGGCCCGCAGGCCCTCGACCAGGACGAGGCTGGCCAGCGCCGGGTCGTTGCCGAAGAGCTCCAGGAGGGCGGCGATCCCGTCCCGCATCCGCGGCGCCCATTCATCCTCCGCGTACTTGGAGCAGGCGTCATCGACCTGCTTGCGGACCCTCGCTATCGCCGCTTCGTACGCCGCAAAGAAGCAGTCGTCCTTGCTTTCGAAGTGCTTGTAGAAGTCACTCTTTGAAACCGATGCACGTTGGCCGATCAACGAAACAGTCGTTTTCTGATAGCCGACTTCGTAGAGAACTTCGGTCAGCCCGGCAATCAGTCGCTCGCGCTGATTGCGCGCAACGAACTCGGGGGAAAGGCCATGGCGTCCGCGGGGTAGTCGCTCCATTACTCATGAAGTTTGCCACCGTACTGTCACTTTCGCCATTAGGTTATGGCTAAAGTCTCGCTACCCCTTGATAAGGCGAGAGTATGAAGCCCAACAGTTCGGGCATCAGATCCACCATTTGCTCGGTTTCATCGCGGCGGATCTGCTGGTGCATGATCCAGGCAACGCCCCCCACCAGGGTCTCCTCGAGAGTGTCGGGCAACCCGGTTTCCGCCGGCACGCTGCGCCGCAACAGGTCGACGAAACTCCGCAGCAGATCCTCGTAGCGGACCGATGCGGCCGGCGTCGCCGAGACGGCCTCGACGATGCACATGCGGGCGGTCGCAGGATCCTCGGCGACATAGGCGAGGACGGCGCGGAGACTCGCGGCAACCCGATCGATCCATTCCCCCTCCGCCTCTTCGCAGGCGTCCTCCGCTCGCTGGACAACCTCCTCGGCGGCGGTGTCGAACGCGGCGAGGAAGACCTCTTCCTTGCCGTCGAAGTTGTCGTAGAGGGTTTTCCGGGCGACCCCGGCCCGTCGCACGATGTCGGCAATCTTTGTCGCCTCGTAACCTTGCTCCGCACACAGCTCCGCCATCGCATTCATGATGCGACGACGCTTACCCGCTGCGATGAATTCTCGTGGAAGCTCGGGCCGAGTCGGCTTCACCTGGCTCCCCCGCGATTGGGGTGGCATTGGCTTGAACAATAACCGCGGTCGCTGCAAAACCCCGCGAGCCGGCAACTCATCTGGTACCTTGACGGAACTGACGAAGTTCTTATTGGAAACGTGCGGGTTTCCTTGTGCCATTCGACCGAATTCATCTGAGTGAGGAGAAGCTGATCGCCGCGATCGGCGACAGCTGGCCGCCCGCTGAGGTCGATGCCGCGGTCGAACTGCTGAGCAGCAGCGACGGCAAGTTCCCCTCCGGAGTCCGCAAGCTGCCCTCCGACCTGGTCAGTGCCGTGCAGCGTGAGCGGCTGATCGCGGCGATGCTGCTCGCCGCCTCCGAACTCGGCTACCGCGGGACCAACGTCCAAGACGTGATCGAAAGGGCGGGCGTCTCCCGCCCCACCTTCTACGAGCACTTCGCCAACAAAGAAGACTGCTTTCTCGCCGCCTTCGACATCACCGCCGCACGACTGCAGGAGCGCATGGCCACCGCCGCCGACAAAGGCGGTGAGAACTGGCGCAACCGGCTGCGCTTCGGGCTCGAAACCCTGCTGCACTTCGTGGCCACCGAGCCGGAGGCCGCCCGCACCCTGATCGTCGAGGCGCGTGCCGCCAGCGTCGAAGCGGTGCTGCGCCGCGACGCCCTGCTGGACCGCTTCGCGAGCTGCATCGACACCCAGGTCCGCGAGCACTTCCCCGAGGCGCCGGCGTACTCGCCGATTACAGCGGCGGGCATCGTCGGCGGCTGCGAAGCGCTCCTCTACTCGCGCCTGAACAAGGACGAGCTCGACGACCTCGATTCGCTGCTGCCGTCGATGATGTACTTCCTCGTCCTCCCCTACGAGGGTCACGAGGCCGCCAGCCGGGAGCTGGCGGTGGCGGTCCGCTGAGCCTTAGGCTCGGCGCATGAACTCCCCCCGCGCCGCCCGGCTCGCCCTCGTCTTCCTCTTCGTCTCCGCGCTGACGATCGGCTTCACCGCGGCGGCGCTGCCGCGGACCTTCTACGACGACTTCCCCTTCCTCACCACCTGGGTCTCGCTGCTGCCGCCCTACAACGAGCACCTGGTCACCGACGTCGGCGGGCTCTACCTCGGCTTCGCGGTCCTCTTCGCCTGGGCGGCGTGGGCCCTGGAGGCGACGCTGGTCCGAGCCGCCTGCGCCGCCTGGTTGCTGACGGCGACGCTCCACCTCGTCTTCCACGTCGGCCACCTCGAGGGGTTCGGCACCGCCGACGCGATCGCCGAGATCGTCAGCCTGGCCTCGCTGCTGGTCCCGCCGCCGATCGCGATCTGGGGCGTGGCTCCCGCGACGGCCGTCCCTCCGCCCCCCGACGCCGACCCCGGCTAGGATTCGTCATCTGGCACGGAGGGGTGCCGGAGTGGTTGAACGGGGCAGTCTCGAAAACTGTTGGCGTCGCAAGGCGCTCGTGGGTTCGAATCCCACCCCCTCCGCTGTAGAGCCCTTGTCGTGCCGATGCAGAGTTTTCCGAGGCGAACGGGAACGGAAGACTTGGGCGGGGCGGCGGGCTGCGGCCATCGGTCGGCTATTGACCGGGCGGCGAAGAACTAGACCGCGGCGCGAGATTCCGGCCAGGCGCCCGAGCGAAGGCGCTCGTAGAGCGTGTCCGGCGCAAGGTCGGCGCCCCCCGGCCAGATAACGGTTCCGGTCTCCATGTCGACCTCTACCTTGGCGAAGCCGTCGGGGGTGCGGGCTCCCTCGAAGGCAGGGCCCCGCATGCGGTCGAGCACGTCGACCTCGCCGCTCAGTCCATCGGCAAAGGTCAGCCGAAGGACGCCGTGGCGGACGACCTCTGCGGCGGTGATATCAGGGGTTAGGCCGTTCATTTCAATGGCTCAATATCCAAAAGTGTCTCACCGGCGCGGGCTCGGCGCCAGTTCTCCTCCAGCTCACCCTGGTGGAGCTCGGCCCAGGCAAGGACAAATCGGAGCTGCCGACGACCGAGATTGCCGTCCATGACCTTGAGGTTGTCGATTCGGACCTTGGCTTCGCCTTCGGCATGGCGAGCATGGAAATGCGGGAAGCCGTGATCGTCGAAGAACATGACGATGGCGATCCCAAAGAAGCGGCTGATCGTCGGCACCCACTCCTAAGGGCTGAATGCCGGCGACTTCCCCCCTCCGCTTGTCTGCCTGCAAGAGCGCATTTCTAAAGAACGGGCTGTCAATGCCGATCCATCCATGTGGACGCCGGCGAGCAGACCCGTGTGGGGCGGTTCTTCGACCGCCGACCCGTGCTGTTGCGCGCCCTGGCGCTGCTGGCGCTGGTCTGGGGGGCCGGGTACCTGACCTGGCGCGTCGGCTGGAGTGGCGAAGGGGCCAACCCGGTCCTCTTCGCGATGCTGCTGGTGACTGAGGTCTACGGCCTCTACGCGCTGGCGATCCTCGCCTGGTTCTCCTGGTCGCGGCCAGCCGCGGTCCGGCCGCCGGCGACGCCGGGGCGGTCGGTCGACGTCTACGTCTGCACCTACGACGAGCCGGCCGAGGTGGTGATGGCGACGCTGGCCGGTTGCCGCGCCCTCACCTATCCCCACACCACCTACCTGCTCGACGACGGCCGCCGGCCGGAGATGGAGGAGCTGGCGAAGCTGGCAGGCGCCGAGTACCACGTCCGCTCCGACAACTCCCACGCCAAGGCCGGCAACCTCAACGCGGCGCTGCCCCGGACCGAGGGTGACCTGGTGCTGATGCTCGATGCCGACCACGTGCCGATGCCCGACGCGCTCGACGCCCTGGTCGGCTACTTCGACGACGAGCGGATGGCGCTGGTCCAGACGCCTCATGACTTCTTCAACCACGACTCGGCCCAGCACTACGCCGCCGGTCGCCACGAGCAGTCGCTCTTCTACCGCGTCGTCTGCCCCGGCAAGAACCGTCACGGCGCCGCCTACTGGTGCGGCTCGGCGGCGCTGGTCAACCGCCACGCCCTGCTCGCGATCGGCGGCGTCGCCACCGAGACGATCGCCGAGGACTTCCACACGACGATCCGGCTGCTGCGGGGCGGCTGGAAGACCCGGTACCACGACGAGGTCCTGGTCCAGGGGCTGGCCCCGCACGACCTCGACGGCTACCTGCTGCAGCGCGACCGCTGGGCCCGCGGCAACCTCGCGGTCTTCACCCTGCCGGAGTCGCCGCTGCGCGCCCGCGAGCTGACCCCGCTGCAGCGCCTCTCCTACTTCGCCAGCCTCTTCGCCTACCTGGCGCCGCCGATGCGGCTGCTGCTGTTGCTGACCCTCGGCGTGGTGCTCTGGACCGGAGCGCTGCCGCTGAAGATCAGCGTCGTCGCCCTGGCGGCGCTCTGGCTCCCCTCGGTCCTGCTCAACCTCGGCGCCGGCGCGGCGCTGGCCCGTGGCTACATGCGGATCCCCGAGACCGCCCACTACGAGCTGCTGACGATGGAGATCTACACCCGTGCCCTGCGCTGCATCGTGCGACCGGGTCGGACCGCTTTCAGGGTGACGCCGAAGCAGGGCCGCGACGGCGGTGGGCTGGGCGCGGTGGGCAAGCTGCACCTGGTGGTCTTCTGCACCGTCCTGCTCGCCGCCGGGACGCTGCTGCGCCTGCTCGACCTGGCCGGGGTCGGGCCGCTGCACGACATGCCGGGGATCGCCGCCGTGATCGTCCCCCTGCTGGGGCTGATCGAGCTGCGGCGGCTGGCGAAAACGCTGTGGACGGTCGGCAGGCGGCGCCAGCGGCGGATCGTCTACCGCTTCGAGGGCGACGCCGAGGCCAACTGCTTCTCCGACGGTGGCCACGTGCCGGCACGGCTGGTCGACGCCAGCGCCTCCGGCGTCGGGTTGGTCGCCGAGGCGCCGCTCGAGGTGGGGACGCGCCCGGCGGTGCTGCTGACGCTGGCCGACGCGAGGGGCGAGTCGCACGAGGTGAGCGCCCAGATCGAGGTCCGCAGCAGCCGCGAGGTCGACGGCCGCTTCCTGGTCGGCGCCACGATCGCCGAGATCGACCCCGACTCCCGCCTGCGACTGATGGAGTGGTGCTACGTGGTCTGCAGCCACGAGCGCCTGCGCGGCCACCGGCCCGCCGCCGCGCCGCTGCCCGAGTCCGAAGCGATCGTCGTCTCGCTCGACGATTTCCGCGAGGCGCCGGCGATCGCTGCGGCCGCCACCGTCCCGGCCGCAGCGCAGTAGGCCGAGCTAGGCTTCCCTACACACCCCGGAGAGGTGTCCGAGTGGCTTAAGGAGCGCGACTGGAAATCGCGTGGGCGGGGTTAACCCGTCTCGTGGGTTCGAATCCCACCCTCTCCGTTCCAGATAGAGGACATGCCCGACCGAAAGCAGATCGACGAGCTGACGAAACGCCTCCTTGCGGAGCAGACCCAGCGCGACGAGGCATCGAAGGAACGCGCCAGGAAAGCGGTGGAGAAGGCGAACCGGCGTCAAGCGGACGAGGCCACGGAGCATGCGCGAGAACTTGCTCGGTTCTCAGAGCTGGCACCACTCCTGCTCGAGACCAGGCAGGACCAAGCCGAGCTGGTGAGGATCGAGACCGTCGTTTCCGCCGGGTTGTTCGGAAACAAGTTCCGCACTGTCGTGGAAAACGTGCCCGCATGGGAGATGGCTGCCGGATATGGCACCACCGTCCGCTCTTTCAAGGACGGCTCCCTGGAGACGGACGAAAATTACCGCCTCATGCTGGCGGCAGATGGGCGGCTGCTGTTCGGGACCTCGGAGCGCAAGTTTCACGGTTCCGCCGCCATGCGACCGAAGAGGTACTGGACGATCTCGACCGCGAAGCCCCCACACGCCCTGACCCGAGACTGCGACCTGGGGACCGCGTCCGCCATCTCTCAGCGCATCGCCACGATCGAAAGAGGCGACTACAGAGGGCCGCTCCGCTGGCGCTGATATTCCCTGCTGCGACTATCGCCGCTCGAGCCGGCGGCCAGGAACTCGGCCTCGGCCGCGATGCTGACACCGTCATAGAGGTCGAAGTGGCCGCAGCAGAAGGTCTTCAGCTCGGCCCGCGGGGCGCGTGCGGCGAGCTCGGCGGCGGGGCCGAGTGGGCAGAGGGTGTCGTGCTCGCCGGCGACGACGAGCAGCGGGGCGGCGACCTCGGGGGCGAGGCGGAGCGGGTGCGGAGTGCGCAGGCGGGGACGGAGGACGATGCGGTTCTCCCAGACGATGCCGCCGGGGAGCTCGGCGCGCTGGCCGGAGGGATCGAGCCGGGCGTCCGCGGGTAGGAGGGCGCGCTCGCGAGCGGCGGCGTCCTCGCGGACGAGGACCGCGGTCTCGCCCGGCTCGCCGCCGACGGCGACGCCCCGCGGGTCGCGGCCGAGTGCCATGCGGAGGCGATCGGCGCCGGCAGCGGCGCCGAGGCGGAGGATCGGGGTGCCGGCGGAGCGCTGGGTGGCGCGGCCGGGGACGAACGGCGTCAGGCAGACGACCGCGGCGATCTCCGGATCGCGGACCGCCAGCTCGAGGACCGGGGCACAGCTGGCCGAGCCGCCCCAGAGGGACAGCCGCCGCGGATCGAGCTCCTCGCACTCACGAGCGAAGGCCAACGCCGCCTCGAGGTCCTCGGCCTGGCGGCGGACGTCGAAGAGCTGCCGCGGCTCCCCCTCGCTCGCCCCGAAGCCCCGGCAGTCGAACTGGAGGGTGGCGATGCCGGCTGCGGCGAATGCCCTGCCCCGCTCGGCGTAGCAGCGCAGCTGGCGCAGTCCCGCGGTCGAGTGCAGCATGACGACGCCGGGGTGCGGGCCGTACCCGCTCGGGAGGTGCAGCCACCCGGCGCAGCGCTCGCCGCCGACCGCGAACTCGATCTCGACGATCCGCTCAGCCATCGCGGTAGAGCCCTCCCTCGAGCAGCTCCACGTTTGCATCGACCCAGCGGCGCAGGTTCTCCTCGTCGAGCAGGGAGCCTCCGAGCACCTCCTGCTCCAGCAACGGGCGGAAGCTGAGCGGAGCCCAGATCAGGAAGAAATGCTGGAGCGTCACCCAGAGCCGGTCGGCGTCCGCGCGCAGGGCTCCCTTCTCCGCCAGGGAGTCGACCTCCGCCCTACCGCCCTCGATCGTGAGGCGGAAGAGGCGGGCACTGCCCGGCGTCCCCTCGACCAGCGCCCGGCCGAGATAGGCACAGACGTCGGGGCGCTGGCGCATCACTCCGGCGGTCTGCTCGGCGCGCCGGCGCAGTAGCTCCGGCCCCTCGCCGGGCTCGCCGGCGGCGTAGGCGTCGCCGAACTCGCGCAGCGCTGCCTCGTCGACCGCCGCGATCAGTCCCTCCTTGCCACCGAAATGGTGGACGACGAGCGCCGGCGACACCTGCGCCGCCTTGGCGATCTCGCGCAGCGAGGTGGCATCGATGCCGCGCTCGGCGAAGGCCCGCATGGCATGACGCAGGATCGACTCGCGGGTCGAGGGCGGCGCCTGGACTTGGGCCTGGGCTGAACGCATGTTCAGCCCACACTGTACAGATGTTCAGCCCAGTGGGTCGACCGGGCCACGCCGGGCCGCGAAGAACTCCCGCAGCAGTGCGGCGCACTCGCTCTCGCGCACACTCCTGATGACCTCGGGGCGGTGGTTGAGGGCGGGCTCGGCGAGGACGTCGAGGACGCTGCCGGCGGCGCCGGCCTTGGGGTCGGGGGCGCCGATGACGACGGTGGGGATGCGGGCGAGCACGATCGCGCCGGCGCACATCGCGCAGGGCTCGAGGGTGACGTAGAGGGTCGTCCCGGGCAGGCGCCAGCCGCCGAGCGCCGAGGCGGCGGCGCGGATCGCGAGGATCTCGGCGTGGGCCGTCGGGTCGCGGCGCAGCTCGCGCTCGTTGCCCGCCTGCGCCAGCGGCTTGCCGTCGCGGAGGATCGCGGCGCCGATCGGGACGTCGCCGTGGGCCTCGGCCCGGCGCGCCTGCTCGAGCGCCAGGTCCATCGCCTGCAGGTGCTCGGCTGTGGTGGTGGCTTCGTTCATCGATCCGGGAGTATGTCTCCTACAACTTCGCCGGCCTGGCGGTGTTAGCTCTAGAGCTCGCCCGGAGACAGGGATCGGGCGACCGAGACCGATGAGACGACTGCTTCCGATACTTGCCACCGCGGCTCTGCTCGCTTCCGCGCTCGGCGCCGGGTCCGCGGCTGCCACGACGGCGATCTCACCGGCGCGCGAATTCGTTCCCCGGCAGGTGATCGTCAAGCTCGCCGGCGAGCGGCGCGGGCGGACGCTCGGGCTTCCCCGCGGCAGCGGCGTGCGCGCGGCGGCGGCGGCGCTGCGGCGCAACCCGCGGGTCGAGTACGCGGAGCCCGACTACATCGCCACGGCTTCGGCGACCGCCCGCAGCTCCTTCGTCCTGCCCAACGACCCCGGCGTCCTCGACGGCGCCTCCGAAGCGTCCGCCTCCGCCGGCGACTGGACCTTCAAGCAGTGGAACTTCCTGCCCTGGGAGGGAGATGAGGAGCGACTGCAGATCTCCCCCGGCGGCATCGACGCCGTCGGCGCCTGGGAGAACCTCGATCAGGCGAGCCGGCCTGGAGCCGAAGGGGTCACCGTCGCCGTGCTCGACACCGGCATCGCCTATCGCGACGGCGGTCGCTTCGCACGCAGCCCGGACTTCACCGCCAAGCAGTTCGTCAAGGGGCGCGACTACATCGACGACGACCGGCTCCCGTTCGACGAAAACGGGCACGGCACGCATATCGCCGGGACGATCGCCGAGAAGACCGACAACGCGATCGCGGTGACCGGACTCGCCTACCGGGCGAAGCTGATGCCGGTGCGCGTGCTCGACCGCAACGGCCGTGGCCAGGCGAGCGATATCGCCAGGGGCATCCGCTTCGCCGTCGCCAACGGCGCCCAGGTGATCAACATGAGCTTCAACTTCGGCTGCGGCAAGAAGGTGCCCGAAATCGACGAAGCGCTGCGCGAGGCCTACGAGCACGGGGTGGTCACGGTCGCCTCGGTCGGCAACCTCGGCTCGGAGGCCTGCGTCTCGGAGCCCGCGACCGGACCGCGCGTGATCGGCGTCGGCGGCACCACCGAGGGCGGCTGCCTCGGCAACTACTCCCTGCCCGGCAAGAAGGTCGACCTGGTGGCGCCGGGGGGCGGCACGCCCGCGGCGGCCTGTCCGTCGGTCTCGGCCCGGCCGATCTACCAGGTGACGTTGCGGGCCGGCTCGACCCGGACCTTCGGCATCCCCGGCAACTACGTCGGCACCTCGATGGCCGCCGCCCATGTCAGCGGCGTCGCCGCGATGGTCCTCGCCGCCGACACCTACGGCGGCCCCCGCTTCTCCCCCGAAACGGAGCAGGGCGCCAAGATCCGGGTGAAGGAGGTCGCCGAGCACCTGCGCCGCACCGCCCGCGACCTCGGCTTGCCGAGGACCCGGCAGGGCGCCGGCCTGATCGACGCCCAGCAGGCAACCGAGCCGCGCGCCCCGCAGCCGCTCAGCCCGTAACCCCTACCGCGACGGGCTCTACGTCGTTCTGACGATGATCACGGAACAGGGCGCGTGGTGCGAGATGTTGTTCGGCACGCTGCCGAGCAGGAAGCGGCGGGCGCCGGTCATGCCCTTGTTGCCGACGACGATCAGGTCGGCCTTGGTCTCTTCGGCGACGGAGAGGATCGCCTCGGCGGGGTCGCCTTCGACCGGGTGGGTCTGGACCTCGATCCCCTCCTTGCGCGCGTCCGCCGCGGCCGCGTCGAGGACCAGGTTGACGTCCTCGCGCGGGCCGATCTCATACTGGACGTCGGCCGGCGCGTCGCGCTGCTGGTCTTTCACTTTGCGCTCGGGAATCGGCGCGTAGGCGCTGACGATGCTGAGCGTCGCCCCCGCCAGCTTGGCGAGGTCGAGGGCCTGGCGGACCGCCTCGGCGGCGGTCTCCGACCCGTCGGTTCCGACAACGATGCGAGTGAACACGCCGCGATACTAACGCCGCTTGGCGGAGAGGCCGCGGTAACCGTCGCCGAGGATCTCCGTCGGGGTCGTCGCCAGGCGCACGATCGCGATCGCCATCGAGGCCACCAGGCAGACGATCAGCACCACCATCCCCACTTTCCAGATCCAGGGCACGGGAGAACCCTAGGCTAAGGTGGACGCATGGGACTGGAGAAGGTGGCAGACGGGGTCTGGCTGCTGCGCGGCGACTTTCGCGGCGCGATGAACGTCTACTTCCTCGAGGACGGCGATGGCGTGGTCCAGTTCGACGCCGGCAGCAAGGGGATGCGCAAGGCGGTGAAAGCGGCCGGGGAGCAGCTCGGTGGGATCGAGCGGGTCGTGCTCGGACACGCCCACGCCGACCACCGCGGCACCGCGCCCTACGTCGGCGCACCCGTCTTCTGCCACGCCGACGACGTCGCCGACGCCGAAAGCGATGCCTCGATCGCTCCCTATTTCGACCTCTCGCAGCTGCCGGTGGCGCTGGGTGCGCTGGATCTATCCCTTTCTGCTGCGGCGCTGGGATGGCGGCCCGGTGCGAATCGACGGCACGGTCGCCGAGGGCGAGGAGATAGCTGGCTTCCGCGTCCTCCACTTTCCCGGCCACGCGCCGGGTCTGATCGGCCTCTGGCGCGAGAGCGACCGGGTGGCGCTGGTCTCCGACGTCGTCTACCTGGTCGACTCGGCGCGGCTGAAACCGCTGCCCGAGGGCGAGGCCAGCGTCCCGCACCCCGCCTGGGCCTGGGACCACGCGAAGGCGAAGCAGTCGCTGCGACGGCTGGCGGCGCTGGACCCGCGCGTGGTCGGCGCCGGCCACGAGCGCCCGCTGCGCGGCGAGAGTCTGCGGGCGACGCTGGAACGGGCGGCCGAGAAATACTGAGGCGCCGGCGGCGCGGCAGGGCCGCATCGGGCGGGCGGCTGCCATAAGTTGCCGGTCCTGATGATCGGGACCTACGCCTCGGCGGCGCTGATCTGCGCCGCTTCGCTGCTGGTCGGGCGTGCCCTGCTGTCGGTGGCCGGACGCCGGACCTGGTCGTGGCTGGAGCCGGCGGTCGGGCTGGCGGCGGTGCTGACGGTGACCGGCGCCCTGGCGCGCGCCCCGGGTCACGGCACCAGCGCCACCATCGGCCTGGCGGCGCTCCTGATCGGCGCGGCACTGGTCGTCTGGCGGGTCCCCTACGGGGCGCCCGGGGCACTGCAGGCCGGTTGGCCGGTCGCGCTCGTCGTCTTGTTGGCGCTCTCGATCCCGTTCGCGATCAGCGGCCGCTGGGGCCTGCTCGGGGTCGGCTTCAACAACGATCTCGGACTGCACCTGGCCTGGGCCGAGTGGCTGCGCAGCGGCTTCGGGCCGACGCCGGAGGCCGGGTACCCGCTGGGGCCACATGGGCTCGCGGTCGCAACCGCGGCGATCCCCCGCATCGGCCTCGGCCAGGCATTCGTCGGCGAGATCCTCGCCATCGGCGTCCTCACCGGGCTGACCGCGATCGGCGCCCTGCGCGAGCTCGGCGCCGGCCGGCGCCTGCTCGGCGCGGCCCTGGTCGCCCTCACCTACCTCGCTGCCTCCTACTACGCCCAGGCCGCCTTCAAGGAGACCGCCGAGGCCCTCTTCGTCCTCGCCTTCGCAATTCTCCTCGCCACCATCTCAAAGGAGGAAACGGAGGGGCCAGAAAGCCCCGGCAGCAGGACCCCCGCCCCAGACACTCAACAGCGAGCAAGGCGAGCTGTGTCTGGGGCGGGGGTCCTGCTGCCGGGGCTCACCCTCCTCGCCGGCATCTTCTTCTGCCTACAGCTTTGCGGGGCTGGCCTGGCCGATCGCGATCCTCGCCCTCTGGAGCCTGACCCAGCCGGTGGTGCGGCACGCCCTGCGGCCGCGGGCGCTGCTGCGCTTCCTGCTGCGGCCGGCGACGCTGCTGACGCTCGTCCTGCTCGGCGGGCTGGCAGTCGTGGTGACGCTCGTCGGCCCCTTCGGCTTCGCCCACGGCTTCAACAAGGTCGCCGGCAGCAACACCTACGGCCCGGTCTCGCCGCTCGAGACGCTCGGCGTCTGGCCGGCCGGCAACTACCGCCTCGACGCTGCCGGCGGCGCCCGGCTGCCGGGCCTGGCGGGCGCGATCGGAGCTCTGGCCCTGCTGGCGGGAGTCGCCTGGTGGGTACGTCGCCGGGAACCGGCGATCCCGGTCGCCCTCGGCGCCTGCGCCCTCCTCTACCTCGCCTCCCTCCCGCTCTCAGCGGGGACTACTCACAGGCGAAGGCGCTGATGATCATGGCTCCCTTGGCAATGCTCGTCGCCGTTCGGCCACTGCTGGAAGAACTGCCACGTGTCATGGGAGGACGGGGGAGGGGTCGCCGGAGCCTCCCCGCTGTTGCTCCGCCGACCCCTCCCCCGTCCTCCCTCGCACGATGGGGCTGGGCTGTGCTCGCCGTCGCCTTCATCGGCGGCGCGGCCTATTCCAGCTTCCTGGCGCTGCGGGACGCACCGGTGGGCCCGGACGGGCACGGGGCGGAGCTGGAGGCGTTCCTGCCGGTCGCTCCACGGCAAGCCGGTCCTCTACGCCGGGCAGGACCGCTACGCCGCCTACGAGCTGCTCGGAGCCGACACCCACGTGCCGCTGGTCGAGTTCCCCGACCTCGAAGTCGCCGCCAATCCCGGAGAAGCCGTTCGACACCGGCGACGCCTACAGCCCGATCGACTTCGACTCCTTCTCGCGCGGAACGCTGGACCGCTTCCAGTACGTGATCACCGGCCGCGCCGCCTGGAACAGCCAGGCGCCGGACAACTTCAGGCGGGTCGCCAGACACTCCGTCCTACGTGCTCTGGAAGCGGACCGGGGCGACGCCCGAGGACCGCCACGTCCTGCTCGAGGGGACCGAGGCGGCCGCCTTCGCCGACTGCGCCGCGCCGGAGGTCCGCATCCTCCTCGCCAACCCCGGCCGCGCCTCGCTCTTCCCGCAGGCCGTGATCGGCTCCAAAGCGGACTGGGAGGAGGGCAGCATCCTCGGCACCGGCGAGAGCACCTCGCAGTCGCTGGACCTGCCGGCGGGCAGCTGGAACCTCTCCCTCCAGTACTTCTCGCCCTTCGACCTGACCCTCTCCGCGCCCGGGCTTCCGCGAGCCGCTGGTGGCGGCGCTCGACGGCCAGCGCCCGAACACGATCAGCCTCGGCAACAACGGCCAGTTCTGGCCGGCGGGGCGTTACGAGAGCAAGGGCGGCGAGGTCGGTTCACGGTCACCACGGCCGAGGCCAGCGCCCTGCAGAGCCTCAGCGGCTACGACGGCAAGGCCTACGTCGGCGAGCTGGTCGCGGTGCCGGCCGAGCCGCACCGGATCGTGCCGCTCGGCGCCGCCTGCGACAGCTGGATCGACTGGTACGAATCCCCGCTGCGCCCTGACCCGCCGGTCAGGCGGCTTTGGCGGCAATGCGCTCGGGAGAAACCCGCACCACGTCCCAGACCAGACCGGTCTTCTCGAGGCCGTCGATGACGAGCGCCGAGATGTCGACCTGCCACCAGCGCAGGCCGTGGGTGGCGGAGGTCGGGAAGGCGTGGTGGCTGTTGTGGAAGGCCTCGCCGAGGGTCGGGATCGCGATCAGCGCCAGGTTGCGCGAGTGGTCGGCGGTCTCGAATTCGCTGCTGCCGAAGACATGGCAGAGCGAGTTGATGCTGTAGGTGAAGTGATGGAGGACGAAGACGCGGACGAGGCCGCCCCAGAGCAGGCCGGTGAGCGCCGGCGAAGAGGGTGCCGCCGATGACCCAGCCGAGCGCGAAGGGGAGCAGAAGGCCCGCCGATCGCCCAGTAGAGGAAGGTGCGGTCGACCCAGCTGATGATCGGGTCTTTGAGCAGGTCCGGCGCGAAGCGTTCCTTGTTGCCGCGCTGGGTGTGGATGAAGAGCCAGCCCATGTGCGCGTGGTAGAGGCCGCGCAGGGCGCCGCTCCAGCCGTGGCCGTGGTCGACGTGGGGGCTGTGCGGGTCGCCCGAGTTCGTCGGAGAAGGCGTGGTGCTTGCGGTGGTCGGCGACCCAGGAGATGACCGGGCCCTCGATCGCGGCGGAGCCGAGGATCGCCAGCAGGCCGTGCAGCCACGGCTTCGCCTTGAAGGAGCGATGGGTGAGGTGGCGGTGGAAGCCGACCGTGATCCCCAGCCCGGTGAAGACGTAGAGGCCGACGAAGAGGAAGAGGTCGCTCCAGTGCAGGGCGCTGCCCCAGACCTGCCAGCCGGCGAGGCCGATCGCGATGAAAGGGATCAGCGTGACCAGGCCGGTGATGATGCGGTCGCGGGTCTCGTTCGCGACGGGCTGGATGTCGGACGGGAGCGGACCGGCGGTTGCCATCGGGGCGATCATACGGACGCATCCCCCGGTCTCGCAGCCCGCCAACCGTTCTGGATAGGCTCAACCCGATGCCGTTCGCCACCACCGCCCCGCTGCGCCGTGAGATCGAGGCGCGGATCCCGGAGCGGCCATTCACGGTCGAGTTCTGGGACGGGACCAGGCTTCCCTCGACCTCCGGCAACGGTCCCACCTTCAGTGTCCGCTCGCCCCGCGCCGCCGCCCACGTGCTGCGGGCACCGGGGCAGCTCGGGCTCGGCCGCGCCTACGTCAGCGGCGAGATCGAGGTCGACGACATGGACGCGGTGATCGCGCTGCTCGACGGCTGGCAGCCGCCGCCGCTCGACGGCGCCGACAAGCGGGCGCTGCTGCTGGGCGCCGTGCGCGCGGCCGGCGTGACCAAACCGCCGCCGCGACCCCAGGCCGAGCTGCGCCCCAGCGGCCGCCGCCACAGCAAGGAGCGCGACGCCCGCGCCGTCCGCCACCACTACGACGTCTCCAACGAGTTCTTCGAGCTCTTCCTCGGCCCGACGATGGTCTACAGCTGCGCGATCTGGAACCAGGGGGCGACGACGCTGGAGCAGGCGCAGGAGGAGAAGCTGGAGACGGTCGCCCGCAAGCTGGCGCTGAAGGAGGGCGACCGCGTGCTCGACGTCGGCTGCGGCTGGGGCGGGTTCCCGCTCTGGGCGGCGACGAGGCACGGCGCCAGCGTGGTCGGCATCACCCTCTCCCCACCCCAGGCCGAGAAGGCGCGGCAGCGGGCCGAGGAGGCCGGGGTCGCCGACCGGGTCGAGATCCGGGTCATGGACTACCGCGACCTCGCCGGCTCCGGCGAGCGCTTCGACGCGATCGCCAGCATCGGCATGGTCGAGCACGTCGGCGCCTCCCAGATCGAGGTCTACGCGCAGACGCTGGCGAGCGTGCTGGAGCCGGGCGGGCGGCTGCTCAACCACGGGATCACCCGCCTGCGCCACAACGACGCCGAGGCGGGCGCGTTCTCGGAGCGCTACGTCTTCCCCGACGCCGCCCCGCTGCACCTCTCGCGCAACCTGCTGGCGCTGGAACGGGCGGGCTTCGTCACCCACCACGTCGAGGACTTCGCCCCCGACTACGCCGAGACGCTGCGCCACTGGGCGCAGCAACCTCGACGACAACCTCGAGGAGGCGATCCGGCTCGCCGGCCCCGAACGGGTCCGCGTCTGGCGCCTCTACCTGCGGGCGGCCCGCAACGGCTTCCTCAACGGTTTCACGTCGATCTACCAGGCCCGCTAGCGCGGCTGGGCTAGCGCATATCTGCGTCCTCGGTCGCTCGTGTGCAGAGCACGCCACGCTCCCTGCGTCCTTGATCTGCTTCAGCCCAGCCGCGCTAGGCAGGAAAGTCTGCTTCTACGTCTCCGAAGCCCAGTCGGCGCCCGCATCGCGCAGTTCCTCGACCTGTAGGCGCCGGTGGCGACGCCGACGACCCGGATGCCGGCGCCGTGGCCGGCGCTGACGTCGCGCGGGGTGTCGCCGACGGCGATCGTCGCCGCCGAGGTCGAGCGGGGAGCCGGAGACGGTCGCCGCCGCGCTCGAGCGCCCGCCTGGTCAGCTCGGTGCGGTCGCGGGAGTCGGAGCCGTAGCCGCCGAAGGCGAAGAAGCGGTTGAGGTCGCCGCGGGCGAGCTTGATGTGGGCGGCGGCTTCGATGTTGCCGGTGACGATCCCGAGCAGGACGCCCTGCGTCGGCCAGCCGCGGCAGCAGCTCCTCGATCCCCGGCATCACCCGGTAGCCGCTCGACTCGTCGACCGCGTCCGCGAGGTGGCCGAGGTAGCCGGCGATCGCCGCCGCCCGCTCGGCCTCGCTGCCGTCGCGGCCGATCACCTCGCGGAAGACGATCTCGGCGATTTCCGGGTCGGTCATGCCGGCGTGGGTGTGCTCCTCGATGTCGGCGTCGATCCCGTGCAGCTCGCGGAAGGCGCGCTGCCAGGCGACCGCGCCGGCCCCGCCGGTGACGAGCAGGGTGCCGTCGATGTCGAAGAGGACGGCCTTGATCACCGGCCGCAGCGTATAGCGGTGGTTGGCGTCAGCCGCTGACGACGGCTGTGCGGGCGCGCAGCGCCTTTGCCTTGCGGCAGAGCTTCGCCCCGTGGCAGCGGGCGCGGCCGGCGAACAGGCCGGCGCCGCGGGCGAAGCGGTGTCTGGCGCGGGCCCCGACAGGCGGCGCGCTCACGGCGGTGGACCCCGTCGCCGCCGAGACCTCCACCGCCGCCAGGGCCTCACCGGTCAGCATCACCATCGTGCCGCCTTCGTCATTGCCGAAGAGGGCGAAGCGCGCGGCCTTCGGCCCCGTCCCCTGCGGGGCGAAGCGGACCGCGCCGTGCAGGTGGCGCCGGGCACGACCGGCGCGGCGGTGCAGTCCTCGTCGATCAGCTGGAAGCTGCCGACGCTGCCACCGGCGACGACGGCGATGAAGAAGTTGCCGGGGAGGTTGCCGTGGTTGGTCAGCGTCGATCGTCTTCACGATGCCAGCGGAGCCGACTGCCGCCGCGCCGAACTCGACCGGGTTGGCCTCCGCTTCGACGATCGCGCGGCCGCCGCTGCCGCTGAGGTCGGCGCTGAACGTCTCGCCGTAGGCCTGCGCCTGCAGCTTGGCCTCGTAGGAGACCATGTCGTGGGGGTTGAAGTAGACCTGCACGTTGCAGCCTTCGCCCGGCTGCAGCCAGCGGCCGCCGGAGCAGTCGCCGCCGCCGGCCCCGAAGTTGTTCGCGTCCGGCCCGCCGATGCCGTAGGAGCCGACCTGGATCGCGGCTTCGCCGCTGTTGATCAGCTGCACGTTGCCCGATTCGCCCCGGTTCACCTGCTGGACTCCGAAGTCGTAGACGCTCGGCGAAAAGCTGATCTGGGGAGGAACGGCGCTGCCCGCGATCGGCACGGTCCAGGTCGAGCCTTCCTTCGGCACGATGCCGAGCGTCGCCTGCTTCTCGCCCGTGCTACCCGGGGCGAAGGAGACCCAGACGGAGCAGTGCTGGCCGGGGTCGACCTGACCGCAATCGCTGCCGTGGAGCTTGAACTCGCCCGCGTCGGTCCCTTCGATGCTGGCCTTGTCGACCAGCGCCGGCGCGTCGCCGTCGTTGACGACGTCGACGGTCACAGTCTGCGATTCGGTCCGGCCGTGGTCTTGGGCAGGGTCACCGGCGCGGGCGAGAAGACCAGTGCCGGGCCCGCGGCGGGCGCGCCTTCCTCTTCTTCTGCCGCAAAGCCGGTCGCCGGTAGAGCGAGCGCGGCGAGAAAGGCGATGGACAGGACGAGGAAGGAGCCGAGTTTCGTCATGCGGCCTCATCGACGGCCGCACTCGCGCGCTTGACGTTGGATGGGAATGTTCATCCAACCCGTACAACCGGGCTAATGCTCACCCTCCAGCAGGTCGCGCTGGCTGAGCGTGTAGAGCAGGCCGAGCGAGGGCAGGACGAGGACCGCGGCGACCGCGAAGACGATGAAGACGATCGTCAGGGTCGGGTCGGGCGCCGCCGCCTGGTCGATCCGCAGACGAGGTCGGCAGCAGGTAGGGGAACTGGGCGACCCCCCACCCCCAGATCACCGCCACCACAGCCCCGGCCGCCAGCGGCCGCAACAACCGGGCCGATGGGCCGATAAGTTGAGCCAGAGTCAACTTTTCGGCCCATCGGCCGGAGGAGGACGGCGAGGAGGCCGAGGCCGCAGAGCGGCGGAGAGGATGACCAGCGGCAGGCCCTGGTCGACGAGGCGGTCGAAGACGTAGCGGGCTTCGGCGTGGAGCTCGACCAGGCCGACCGCGGCGGCGACGCCGGCGACGGCGGCCGCCGCCAGCGCCCGCCGCACGAAGTAGCGCTCGAGGTCCGCTTCCCCCGCCCGGCGCGCGTCGCCGACCAGGAAGACGGCGGCGAGGTAGGCGCCGGTGGCGACGAACATCGCCCCGGTCAGCAGCGGCAGCGGCTCGAGCCAGCTCGAGAAGGCGTCGCCGTTGCCCTCGGCGGGGACGTTGCCGGAGGCGATCGCGCCGACCACGGCGCCCATGAAGAACGGGGTCAGGACGGAGGAGAGGGCGAAGGTCGCGCCCGCCGCCCGCCGCCCCGCCAGCCCCTCGATCGACTTGCGGAAGGCGAAGCCGGCGCCGCGCAGGACGATCCCCAGCGCCGCCAGCGCGATCGGCACGTAGAGGGTCGTGAAGATCGGCGCTGAAGGCGGGCGGGAAGGCGGTCCAGAGGACGACGAGGATGAAGATCAGCCAGACGTGGTTGGCCTCCCAGACCGGGGTCAGCGAGCGCTGGATCAGCGCCCGCGGCCGCTCGCCCTTCTCGGCGCCGCCGGCGATCAGGTCCCAGAAGCCGCCGCCGAAGTCGGCGCCGCCGAAGAGCGCGTAGAAGGTCGCCCCGACCCAGAGGATCGCCGCCGCGGCGTCGGCCTTGCTCATGGCGCCACCTCCTCCGGCGGCGCGTACGGGCGTGCCGTCGGGCTCCGCCGCGCCCTCGCGCCAGCGGCGCGACATGCCGCGCAGGACGAGGATCGCGATCGTGCCGAGCGCCGCGTAGAGCAGCAGCACCGCGGCGAAGGTGAACCAGATCCCGTCCGCCTCGGTCACCGCTTCGGAGGTCCGCATGTAGCCCTGGACGATCCAGGGCTGGCGGCCGACCTCGGTGACGATCCAGCCGCACCAGAGGGCGAGGATCGCGCCCGCGCCCGGAGACCGCGACCGCGCGCAGGAACCACGGCGTCTGCGGGATGTCGCGCCGTTTCCACCAGACGAACGCGAGCCAGACGCCGAGCAGCATCAGCGCCGTGCCGATCCCGACCATCGCGTCGAAGGAGAGGTGCAGCAGCGTGTTGGCCGGCGGCCGCTCGTCGACCGGGATGTCGTTCAGCCCGATCACCTTGGTGTCGGCGCTGAAGCCGACCAGGAAGGAGTCGAGGTCCGGGATCGGGATCGCCCAACTTGACCCCGTCGTCGGTGCAGATGCCGCCGACGCTACTCGGTCTGGTGGGTGCCGGTCTCCTGGATGCACTCCATGCCGGCGAACTTGGCCGGCTGGTGGTCGGCGACTTCGCGCGCCGCGGTGTCGCCGACGAAGAGCTGGATCGGGGTCGCGATGCAGGCGATCGTCAGCGGGATCAGCAGGCCCAGCCGGTGCAGGCGGTCGCGCCGCCCCTTCAGCATCCCGACCGCGTAGATCGAGGCGACGAGGAAGCCGGTGACCATGTAGGCGGCGAGGATCATGTGCGGGACCTCGTAGCCGGTCGCCGGGTTGAAGAGGACCTTGAGCGGCTCGGTGTCGATCACCTTGCCGGCGGCGTCGAGGGTGAAGCCCTGCGGCTGGTTCATCCAGGCGTTGGCGGCGACGACCGAGAAGGCGCCGCCGATCCCGGTGATCGACCATCGGCACCCCGGACCAGAAGTGCGCCCAGCCGCCGAGCCGCTTCCAGCCGTAGATGTAGATCGCGAGGAAGATCGCCTCGAGGAAGAAGAAGATCCCCTCGATCGCGAAGGCGATCCCGAAGACGCGCCCCGAAGCGGTCCATGAACTGCGGGCCAGAGCAGGCCGAACTCGAAGCTGAGCACGGTGCCGGTGACGGCGCCGACCGCGAAGGTGACCGCCATCGCCTTCGACCAGCGCCGCGCCAGCTCCATCGCGTCGCGCGTCGCCGCTTTTTCAGCCCGAGGTAGTTGGCGACCAGGATCGTCGCCGGCAGCGCGACGCCGAGGCAGGAGAGGACGATGTGGAAGCCGAGCGTGAACGCCATCTGCTCGCGCGCGGCGAGCAGGTTCGACGCCGACGCCGCCAGGGGGAGCGCGTCGAGCGGCAGCATGGCGCGGAGGCTACTCCTCGAGCGGCGGCGACCGTGCCGGCTCACGCTTGGCGCGGCGCGGTAGCGGCGGATCAGCGCGTTGGTGGAGCTGTCGTGGCGCAGCTTCGGCTCCTGGCTCGGCCTCGCAGCTCGGGGATGATCGCCACGGCCAGCACCTTGCCCAGCTCGACCCCCCACTGGTCGAAGGAGTCGATCCCCCAGATCGCCCCCTGGGTGAAGACGCTGTGCTCGTAGAGGGCGACCAGCGTGCCCAGCGTCTGCGGGGTGAGGCGCTCGGCGAGGATCGTGTTCGAGGGCCGGTTGCCCTCCATCACCCGGTGCGGCACGACCGCCTCCGGCGTCCCCTCCTCGCGCACCTGCTCGGCGGTTTTGCCGAAGGCCAGCGCCTCGCCCTGGGCGAAGACGTTGGACATCAGCAGGTCGTGGTGGTCGCCGAGCGGGTTGCAGCGAGTGGGCGAAGCCGATGAAGTCGCAGGGGATCAGCCGCGTCCCCTGGTGGATCAGCTGGTAGAAGGAGTGCTGGCCGTTGGTCCCCGGCTCGCCCCAGTAGATCGCGCCGGTGTCGTAGTCGACGCGGGCGCCGTCGAGGGTCACGTGCTTGCCGTTGGACTCCATCGTCAGCTGCTGCAGGTAGGCGGGGAAGCGGTGCAGGTACTGGTCGTAGGGGAAGACGCCGCTGGTCTGGGCGCCGAAGAAGTCGGCGTACCAGACCGCGAGCAGGCCCATCAGCATCGGCAGGTTCGGCGCCGGTCGGCGCCTCGCGGAAGTGCTCGTCCATGGCGTGGAAGCCGGCCAGCATCTCGGCGAAGCGGGCCGGGCCGATCGCCAGCATCGTCGAGAGCCCGATCGCCGAGTCCATCGAGTAGCGGCCGCCGACCCACTCCCAGAAGCCGAACATGTTGTCGGTGTCGATGCCGAACTTCGCGACCTCCTCGGCGTTGGTCGAGACGGCGACGAAGTGCTTGGCGACCGCCGCCTCGTCGCCGCCGAGCCCGGCCAGCGACCACTCGCGGGCGGTGTGGGCGTTGGTCATCGTCTCCAGCGTCGTGAAGGTCTTCGAGGAGATCACGAACAGCGTCTCCTCGGGGTCGAGGTCGCGGGTCGTCTCGGCGAAGTCGGTGCCGTCGACGTTGGAGACGAAGCGGAAGGTCAGCTCGCGCCGGGAGTAGTGGCGGAGCGCCTCGTAGGCCATCACCGGGCCGAGGTCGGAGCCGCCGATGCCGATGTTGACGACGTTGCGGATCGGCTTGCCGGTGTGGCCCGCGCCACTCGCCGGAGCGGACCCGCTCGGCAGAAGGCGCGCCATCCGGTCGAGCGTCTCGTGCACCTCCTTGACGACGTCGACGCCGTCGACCACGAGCGAGCGGTTGCGCGGCATCCGCAGCGCCACGTGCAGCACGGCGCGGTCCTCGGAGACGTTGATGTGCTCGCCCGCGAACATCGCTTCGCGGCGCTCCTCGACGCCGCGCTCGCGGGCCAGCTCGCCGAGCAGCAGCAGCGTCTCGTCGGTGATCCGGTTCTTCGAGAAGTCGAGGTGGAGGCCGGCGCCGTCGGCGACCAGCCGCTCGCCGCGCTCGGGGTCGGCGGCGAAGAGGTCGCGCAGGTGGGTGCCGCGGATCTCCTCGAAGTGGCGCCTGCAGCTCGCGCCCAGGCGGGCGTCTCGCGCAGCGGCGCCAGGGCTCGGCTCACCCGGCCGTCGACCCCGCGCTGGGACGGACGATCGACTTCAGCAGCTCTTCCCAGGACTTGTTGAAGCTCTCTTTGCCCTCCTCCTGGAGGCGGGCGGCGAGGGCGGCGACGTCGATCCCGGCCTCCTCGAACTCCTTCAGCACCTGCTCGGCGTTGCCGCCGTCGGCCGGGCAGCAGGTCGCCGACCTCGCCGTGGTCGGCGAAGGCGAGCAGGGTCGGCTCCGGCATCGTGTTGACCGTGAAGGGCGAGGCGAAGGCCTCGATGTAGAGGGTGTCGGAGGCGTTCGGGTCCTTGGTCCCGGTGCTGGCCCAGAGCAGCCGCTGCGGGCGCGCGCCCTCGTTCATCAGCCGCTGCCAGCGGTCGGAGTCGAGCAGCTCGCGGTAGGCGCGGTAGGCGCGGCCGCCGACCGCGATCCCGAGCCGGTTGTGCAGCTCGTCCGGGACCTCGTCGGCGACGGCGACGTCCCAGCGGCTGATGAAGATCGAGGCGACCGAGGCGACGTTGGGGTCGAGCCCGGCCTCGATCCGCCGCTCGATCCCGCGCATGTAGGCCTCGGCGGCGCCGAGGTACTGCTCGTCGTCGAAGAGCAGGGTGACGTTGATCGGGATGCCGGCGAAGATCGACTCCTCGATCGCCGTCGCGGCCGGCCTCGGTGCCCGGGATCTTGATGAAGAGGTTGTCGCGCTCGGCCTTGGCGTGGAGCGCGGCCGCCTGCTCGATCGTCGCCGCCGGCGTCGTCGGCGAGCAGCGGCGAGACCTCCAGCGAGCAGAAGCCGTCGACGCCGTCGGTGCGCTCGTGGACGGCGGCGAAGAGGTCGGTGGCGTCGCGCAGGTCGGCGAGGGCGAGCTCGAAGAAGACGCGCTCGTCGGCGTTGGCGCCGACGCCCTCGCCGGCCTCGGCGGCGGCGCTGACCTCGGCGATCTGCTCGTCGTAGGCGTCGCCGCCGGAGATCGCCTTGTCGAAGATCGTCGGGTTGGAGGTCAGGCCGGTGACCGAGAGCTCGTCGATGTAGCCCTTCAGCGTGCCGTCGCCGAGCATCGTCCGGGTGATGTTGTCGAGCCAGAGGCTCTGCCCCAGCTCGTGCAGTCGTGCGGTTGGCTTCACGAGCGACCTCCTTCAGGTCGTTGACGGTTGGCGGCCGCGCGTCTCGGCGACCTCGCGCGCCACCTCGGCGATCTTGCTCCGGGGTGAACCCGAACTCGGCCTCGACGTCCGTTGAACGGCGCCGACTGGCCGAAGGTGCGCATGCCGATGATCGTCGCCCTCGGTCCCCGACGTAGCGCTCCCAGCCCAGCGTCGAGGCCTCCTCGATCGCGACCCGGGCGGTGACCGCCGGCGGCAGCACCTCGTCGCGGTACTCGGCGTCCTGGCGGTCGAAGATCTCCCAGCAGGGCAGGCTGACGACGCGCGAGCGGATCCCCTCGCCGCTCAGCGTCTCGTGGGCGCCGAGCGCCAGCTGAACCTCGCTGCCGGTGGCGATCAGGATCAGCTCCGGGTCGCCGCCCTCGGCAGTCGGCGAGCACGTAGCCGCCGTTCCGGACCCCCTCGGCGGAGGCGTAGCTGGAGCGGTCGAAGACCGGCACGTTCTGGCGGGTGAGGACGAGCGCGACCGGGTCGTGGGTGCGCTCGATCGCCAGCCGCCAGGCCTCGGCGACCTCGTTGGCGTCGGCGGGGCGGATCACGTCGAGGTGCGGCATCGCCCGCAGCGAGGCCAGCTGCTCGATCGGCTGGTGGGTCGGGCCGTCCTCGCCGAGCCCGATCGAGTCGTGGGTGAAGAGGTGGATCACCGGCAGCTCCATCAGCGCCGAGAGGCGGATCGCCGGGGCGGCCGTAGTCGGAGAAGGTGAGGTAGGTCGACCAGAGCGGCCGCAGCTTCGCAGAGCGACATGCCGTTGCAGGCGGTGGCGGCGGCGTGTTCGCGGATCCCGAAGTGGATCTGGCGGCCGTCGTAGCTGCCCGGCTCGAAGTTGGTCGACGCCGTCGAAGGTGAGCCGGACCGAGGTCGAGTCGGTGAGGTCGGCGGAGCCGGCGATCAGCCACGGCACCCGCTCGGCGATCGCGTTCTCGACCTTGTTCGAGGCCTTGCGGGTGGCCAGGCCCTTCTCTTCGTCGGCCTCGAAGGAGGGGATCGCCGGCGTCCCAGCCGTCGGGCAGCTCGCGGCGCTGCATCATCTCGATCTCGGCCGCGTGCTCGGAGCCGGTCGAGCTTCTGCTTCCAGGCGGCGCTGAGCTCGGCGCCGCGCTTCCCGATCACCTCGTCGAAGCGCTCGCGGACCCCGTCGGGGACGAGGAACTGGGCGTCCTCGGGCCAGCCGTAGGCCTTCTTGGTCAGCTTGACCTCCTCCTCGCCGAGCGGTTCGCCGTGGGCGGACTCGGTGTCCTGCTTGTTCGGCGAGCCCCAGCCGATGTGGCTGTCGACGACGATCAGGGTCGGGCGGCCGGTCTCGGCCTTGAACTCCTCGAAGGCGCGGGCGAGCAGCGCGCGCGTCGTTGGCGTCGCCGACCCGCAGCACGTTCCAGCCGTAGCCCTCGAAGCGGCTGAGCACGTCGTCGTCGTAGGCGAGCGCGGTGTCGCCGTCGATCGTGATGTGGTTGTTGTCGTAGAGCCAGCAGAGGTTGTCGAGCTTGAGGTGGCCGGCGAGCGAGGCCGCTTCGTGCGAGACGCCCTCCATCAGGCAGCCGTCGCCGGCGAGCGCGTAGACGTCGAAGTCGAAGAGGTCGGCGCCGAAGCGCTCGCCCTGCCACTTCGAGGCCAGCGCCATCCCGACCGAGGTCGCGATCCCCTGGCCGAGCGGCCCGGTGGTCGTCTCGACGCCGGAGGTCCAGCGGTACTCGGGGTGGCCGGGCGTGCGCGAGTGCAGCTGGCGGAATTCTTCGATCTCGTGCAGCGAGCAGGCCGGCTCGTCGAGCGACGTCGTAGTCGGCGTCGACCCTGCTGCACCCCGGCCAGGAAGAGCATCGAGTAGAGCAGCATCGAGGCGTGGCCGGCCGAGAGCACGAAGCGGTCGCGGTTGGGCCAGACCGGGTCGGCCGGGTCGTAGCGCAGGTGGTTCTGCCAGAGCTCGTAGGCGACCGGCGCCATCGACATCGGCGTCCCCGGGTGCCCCGAGTTCGCCTTCTGCACCGCGTCGATCGAGAGGGTGCGGATCGTGTTGATCGCGAGCTGGTCGATGTCCTGGGCCATGCGGCCCCCGATCCTAGTCAGGGTTCGATGCGGGTGACGGCGCCGTCGCCGTTGTTGGCCACCCAGACCGCTTCGCCGCCACCGCGACGGCGCCGGGTTCGGGGCCGACCTCGATCGGGGCGCCGCTCGCGCTCGCCGCTCTGCGAGGTCGATCCGGGTGACCGCGTCCTCGGCGGCGCTGGCGACCCAGACGGTGCTGGTGCCGGCGTCGATCCCGCCGGGGCGGCCGCCGACCTCGATCGGGTCGCCGAGCACGGCGTGGATCGAGGGGTCGACCTTGGTGACGGTGTCGGAGCGGCTGTTGGCGACCCAGACGAGGCCGTGGGCGACGGTGACGCCGGCGGGGCCGCGGCCGACCGGGATCGGCGCGCCGACGCCGAGGGTGCTGAGGTCGATCCGGCGCACGTTGCCGGTCGTGGCGCTGCTGACCCAGAGGCCGCCGGCACCGACCGCGAGCCGCAGCGGCGCCGCGTGCGGCGGCCAGGCCGCGCCGGAAGACGCGGCCGCCTTCGGCGTTGACGGCGGTGACGCCCGGCGCCGTCCTCGTCGGCGACCCAGACCCGGCCGCCGCCGAAGGCGATCGGACCGGGGGCGCCGCCGACGCGCGATCGTCTCGAGCACGCGGCCGCTCGCGGGTCGACCGCAGCAGCTCGCCGCGGCGGGGGTCGGTGACCCAGACCGAGCCGGCCGCCGACGGCGACGCCCGGAGATCCCGGCGCCGAGCCGGACCGGCTCGCCGACCGGCTCGCCGCTTTCGGGGTCGAGCCTGGTCAGGGTGCCGTCGCGTTCGCTGGTCACCCAGATCGCGTCGGGGGCGGCGGCGATCCGCAGCGGCGCGCCGCCGACCGGGATCGGCGTCGGAGACGTCGATCCGCCGCCGCCGCCGCAGCAGGGCCAGCACCAGCACGACCATCGCCGACGACCAGCGGCGACGCCGGCGCCGACCCAGCTGCAGCGCGCGTTCCCGCGCAGGCGGCGCCGAGGCTGCGGACCGGCGCGCGCGCGCAGCGGCGCGGTCGGTCGCTCCGCCGGCTCCGACAGCACCCGCGTCGCCGCCAGCCCCGCGCCCTCGCGCTCGCGGGCGGCGGCGATCAGCGCCCCGGCGCTCGGGTAGCGGTCGTCGGGGTCCTTGGCGACGGCGCGCTCGATCACCTCGTCCAGCCCCTCCGGCATCTCCGGCTCGGTGTCGGCCTCCTTGCGGGCGAAGGGGGCGATCCCGGTCAGCGCCTCGTAGAGGACGCAGCCGAGCGAGTAGACGTCGGCGGCGGGCCCGACCGAGCCGCCGCGCCACTGCTCCGGCGACATGTACTCGGCGGTGCCGACCACCGAGGCGCCGCTGACGGACGCCGCTCTCGCCGAGCGCCTTGGCGAGGCCGAAGTCGGAGAGGAAGGCGCGGTCGCCTTCGACCAGGACGTTGTGCGGCTTGACGTCGCGGTGGACGATGCCGGCGGCGTGGGCGGCGTCGAGCGCTTCCGCGACCTGGCCGAGCAGGGCGATCGCCCGCGCCGGCTGCAGCGGCCCCTCGCGGTCGATCAGCTCGCCGCAGGTCGCCGCCCTCGACCAGGCGCATCGCCACGATCAGCTCGCCGTCGACCTCGCGCGAGTCGTAGACCGGGACCACCGCCGGGTGGTCGAGGCGGGCGGCGAGGCGGGACTCGCGCAGGAAGCGCTCGCGGAAGCCCTCGCGGTCGGCCAGCTCGCGGGCGATCACCTTCAGCGCCACCGGCCGTTCGAGGCCGAGGTGGGTCGCCCGGTAGACGACCCCCATCCCGCCCCGCGCGATCAGCGCGTCGATGCCGGTAGCCGGCGAGGGTCGGAGCCGATGGCGAGATCTCCCACCGGCGGTTATACCGCCGCGTGGGGCGACTTATTGCCGGATAGCGACCAAAGTCGCCCCGCAGCGACCGAGACCCGGGAGACGCAGGGCCGGACGGCTACGCCGTCCGGCCCCCGAGGACACCGCCTGACGACCGCTCAGGCCGTCAGGGCACCGGCTGCCAGGCGATAACCGGGCCGATGGCAGTGCCGTCTTTGGCGTCGACCGTGAACCCCTCCGCCAGCTCGGCTCTGGCGGCGCGTGGCGACGTCGATCGAGACCAGCGACTGCTGTTCTTCGACCGCGACGAAGGCGGCGACGCCGCTGCCGTCGGAGGAGAAGACGCCGTTGGTCTCCGAGCCGTCGGGCAGCTGCGCGAGCTTGCGTGCCTTGCCGGCCCGATCCGCTTCACCCAGAGGCCCTGGTCGCGGCGGAACAGCAGCGTGTGGCCGTCGGGGGAGACGTCTTCGACGTAGGCGGAGCCGACGCCGCGGACCTGCGGTTTCACTTTCGTGCCGTTGCGCTGCATCGTGTAGACGTCGGCGTAGGCGGCCGGGCCCTCGCTGCTCTCGCCGCGGCTGTAGAGGATGCCGCCGGCGAAGTAGCGCGGCTCGAACTCGTCGACTCGCGGTGCGGGTCAGGCGGGTCAGGCCGGCACCGCTGGGGCGGACCGAGTAGAGATCGTCGTCGCTGTCGCTCGGCCCCGTTGCCGTTGCCGCGGACGAAGACGATCGCGCGGCCGTCGGGCGAGAAGTCGGCGTCGTGGTCGTCGGCCGCGCCCCGTGGTCAGAGGCGCGAGCGCCGCCGCCGTTGGCGCCGACCGTGTAGAGGTCGGCCGGGGCCCCGGCGCGCGCCGCGCCGCTCGAAGACGACGGAGCGGCCGTCGGGGGAGACGATCGGCGCCGAGTCGAGCTCCGGGCCGCTGGTCAGCGCCGCTGGCCGGAGCCGTCGGGGCGGACCGAGAAGAGGTCGCCGCCGCGGACGAAGGCGATCGTGCGGCCGTCCGGCGAGAAGGCCGGTTCGGTGTCGGTCGGGTCTTCGGTCAGCTGGTTGAGGCGGCCGTCGTTGACGGCGAAGAGGCCGCCTTTGGCGACGCCTTCGACGGTCGTAGATTTGGAGAAGACGACAGCTCCCGTGGACGGCGCCGCCGAGGCGAGAGCCGGGACGAGAAGGCGACGAATGCGATCAGTGAGGTGACGATGGTGCGGTGCATGGCTTCCTTTCGGTTGGTTGGTGCTGCCAACCGATCCTGCGCTCCGCGGCCGTGCCGGCCAACGACAGCCGCGGCGCCCGCCGGGCCGCGTGTGGCCCGGTCCGGGTCAGCCGCGGGGATCGGGGAAGCCGGGGCCGTGGAGCTTCTCGCAGCCGGCATCCCGCCAGGCGTCGACTGGATCGAGCCAGACGTTGTCGACGCCGTCGCCGCAGCGGACCCGGTCTCCATCGCCGTCGAGGGCACCGATCGCGTCCTTCCCCGATCCCCCGGAGAGGTAGTCGAAGGCCCCCCCTCCGCCAGTGGCGAGGCGATCGTCGCCGGGTCCGCCGAAGCCTCGGTCCCCGCCCTCGCCTCCAGTGAGCGAGTCTGCTCCGCCCCGGCCATAGAGGACGTCGTCCCCGGCCCCTCCGTCCATCAGCTCACGCCGGAGCCCACCGAGCAGCAGGTCCGCGCCGCCGCCACCACGGAGGACGAGATTACGGGCAGGGAGGGGGCCGATGAATAGCCCTCCCACTCCGGCCGAGCTGATCGTGTCATCGCCCTCGCCGCCGACAATCTGGAACTTGGTGGGGGAGGACGCGGAGACGATCACGTCGGCGTCGGCGTGCGGGCGGTGGCCATCGGCGTCGAGGTCGACCCCGGTGCGCTCTCCCCTGATCGCGCCGATGCCGATCGCATCGCCGCCAGGAGTGGCGAGAATCCGAATCGAGGAGAGCCGGTGCGGCTTGGTCGGCGGGAAGTCGATTGCGATCTCGATCTCGTCGGCGCCCGGCTCCGGCGCAGCGCCGGGGGCGAACCTGCCGCCGCTACCGTCGATGTTCAGCTGATGGGCGCCCTTGACCGGACGGTAGACAATGCGATCGATCGAATCCACGGTCGCGGATCCGCCCTCGCAGGAAATCGGAGAGAGCCGGCCTGAATTGCGATTCAGGATCACGATGTCGGGCCCTTCTCGCGAGAGGTAGACATCCATCGAGTGGTCGATCAGCAGCTGGTCTCCGCGAGGACCCGGTTCGCCCAGATCGAGATGACGGCACCTCGGCTCGGGAATCGGCTTCGGTGCCGGGAATTCCGCGGCCACCGCGGCCGTCGCCACCGTCAGCAACCCCACCAGAGTAAGCATCAGAAGTCGAGCCGCCTGCCATTCCATTGAGTCCTCCTCGATCGGGTGAACCCCGATCGTGAGCTGTCGATGCGCATCCCCCAATGCCATCCCCGCCACCGGCCGGGCCGACCTTGTCCCGGTCCGGGTCAGCGGTCGAGGCCGAGCTCGATCACGCGGGCGGCGATCTGGCGCGGGCGGTCGCGGCCGGCGTCGCCGCCGACGTCGAGCTTGGCCGCGAGCGCGTCGAGGCGGCGCTGGGCGGTGCGCTCGCTGACGTGCAGGGCCTCGGCGATCTCGGCCCGGGTGGCGGGACGGCCGGCGAAGGCGCCCTCGCTGCGGTAGGGAGCGACCAGGGCCGCCGCGGTCGCCCGCTCCTCCTCGGTCAGCGCCACCGAGGGCGCCGCGCTGGGAACCGTCGCCCCGACCGGGGCCGCCGGGCCGGTCGAGACTTCGAGCCGGTGCCCGCCGACGATCAGCGTGTCGCCGTCATGCAGGCGGCGGGGTCGGTCGAGCGGCTCGCCGTTGAGGGCGGTGCCGTTGCGGCTGTCGAGGTCGGTCGCCATCAGCACCTCGCCGCGGCGCTCGATCTCCAGGTGGTTCCAGGAGACCGCCTCGTCCTCGAGCTGGACGTCGGCCTCGGGCGAGCGCCCGACCACCGTCCGCTCCCCACCCAGCGCCACCGACCTGGGCGCCTCCCCCCCGCTCGAAACCCAGAGCCGTGCATCCATCCACGCGACTATAGGTCGATGGGCCGATAAGTTGACTATGGCTCTACTTATCGGCCCATCGACCCATAAAGTGCGCGGCGTGAGCGAGGCGGACACGGAGAAGCGGCTGGCTGCGGAGGCGGCGGCGGCGCTGGTCGAGGACGGGATGACGATCGGCCTCGGGACCGGCTCGACGGTCGCGCACCTGCTGCCGGCGATCGCACGCCGGGGGCCGAGCGGGATCCGCTGCGTCGCCACCTCGGTCGCGACCGAGGAACAGGCACGCGAGCTGGGGATCGCGGTCGAGGAGTTCGACTCGCTGCAGAGGCTCGACATCGCGATCGACGGCACCGACGAGGTCACCCCCGACGGCTGGCTGATCAAGGGCGGCGGCGGCGCCCATCTGCGCGAGAAGATCGTCGCCGCGGCGGCCGCGCGCTTCGTCGTCATCGCCGACTCCAGCAAGCCCGTCGACTCGCTGCGCGGGCCGGTGCCACTGGAGCTGTTCGGCTTCGGCGTCGCCTCGACCCTGGCGCGGCTCGGCGAGGAGGTCGAGCTGCGCGACGTCCCTCCCAGCCCCGACGGCGGCGCGATCGCCGACTACCGCGGCCCGATCGACGACCCGGCCGAGCTCGCCGCCCGGCTCGAGGCCGACCCGGGCATCGCCGCTCACGGCCTCTTCCCGCCGGATATGGTCAGCGAGGTGCTGGTGGGGGCCGGGAGCACCGTCGAGCGTTCGACGCCGACCTGATTGCAAGGAGACCGAGATGAGTGAGTTCACCGGGCTGTCGATCGCCGGTCGCGTCGCCACGCCGAGCGACCCCGACTGGGACGAGGCCCGAGCTGCCTGGAACCTCGCCGCCGACCAGCGCCCGAGCGCGGTCGCCTTCGTCGAGAGCGCCGAGGACGTCGCCGGCACGATCCGCTTCGCCGCCGCCCACGACCTCAGGGTCGCCGGGCAGGGCAGCGGCCACGGAGCGGTGGCCCTGGGTTCCCTGGAGGACACGATCCTGCTCAAGACCGAGCGCATGCGCGGGGTCGAGGTCGATCCGCAGGCGCAGACCGCGCGGGTCGAGGCCGGCGTGCTGGTGCTCGAGCTGAGCGAAGCGGCGCAGCCACATGGCCTCAGCTCGCTGCCCGGCTCCTCCCCCGACGTCGGCGTCGCCGGCTACACGCTCGGCGGCGGACTCAGCTGGCTGGGGCGGCGCTACGGCTTCGCCTGCAACCGGGTCCGCGCGATCGAGCTTGTCAGCGCCGACGGCGAGGCGCGGACGGTGGATGGCGAGAACGGGGCCGACCTCTTCTGGGCGCTGCGCGGTGGTGGTGGCGACTACGCGATCGTCACCGCGCTGCACCTCGACCTGGTCCCGGTCGCCGACGCCTACGCCGGCGCATTGCTCTACCCCGCGGCGGTGGGCGCCGAGGCGGTCCGCACCTATCGCGACTGGGCGGCGACGGTGGACGAGAACGTGACCTCGGTCGTCCGCTTCATCCGCCCGCCGGACGTGCCGGACGTGCCGGAGCCGCTGCGCAACACGCCGCTGCTGACGATCGACGGCGCCTGCATCGGCGAGCGGCCGGCCGGCGAAGCGGCCTTCGCGCCCCTGCGCGAGGCGCTCGGCGAGCCGATGATCGACACCTTCGACCAGATTCCCGCCGCCGGCCTCTGCCGCATCCACATGGACCCCGAGCAGCCGGTGCCGGGCCTTGGTCACCACAAGGCCATCCGCGAACTTCCGGACGAGGCGATCGAGGCGTTCTGCGGCCTCGCCGACCCTGAGGACTCACCGCTCTTGCTGACCGAGCTGCGCCAGCTCGGCGGCGCCCTTGGGCGCCCCGACGAAAACGGCGGCGCCCTCACCCACCTCGACGCCGCCTTCGCGATGCTCGGCATCGGCATGCCGATGACGCCCGAGCTGGGACAGGCGATCGAAGAGCGACACGATGCCCTCGACGAGGCGATGAGCCCGTGGGCAGCCGACGGCGGCTACTTCAACTTCGCCGAGCGTCCCTGCGACACCGACGCGATCCTGCCCGCCGACGTCTGCGCCCGCCTCTCCGAGGTCAAGCGCCAGTGGGACCCCGACGGCCGCATCGTCGCCAACCACGTCGTCGCCCTCGACCGCGCAGCCTAATCCTGAGCCAAGGCATTCAGGCGCAGCGCTCGCGCTGCTCGATTCGCCCTGCCATCAACCGGTTCAGGCACGCCAACCGGTGCCGGAGTGAATCCGACCCCCGCCTTGAGAAGCTCGCGGAGATCAAAGCGCGCCTGTCGTTCGGGGAGGACTCCGTGCTTGAATAGGTACGGAGGGATACTCACTCTGCCGGAGACCACGACGCAACAGTTAGAGGCGCTAATCGGCAGGCCGCCGGACCCTGAGGCCGATCGGCGGGTCCTGATGGCAATGTGCGATACCGAGGTGGTCGCGGCGCGGCGCCTCGCGGAGACCCTGCACACACGTGAGGGCTGGCGCGACACGCCCCTTCGCAATCTCCTTCTCGGCCTCGACCTGGTCGGGTCCCCTGGCTTCCTGAATCGGCTGAGCGTTCGGGCGATGAACTGCATCGTGCGGGCGGGCATCCCCAGTCCGTCCACCCTCGCAGCGGTAACGCCGGCATCGTTGAGAACCCTCCCAGAAGTGGGCACGGTAACCGCGGGGGAGATCCTCGTGGCCGTGGTCCGCGAATGGGCATCCGCGTACCTGGGCCAAGCAGATGGACGTCTCACCCATGGGGCGCCTTCCCCTGATGGCGGAGCGGCCGGAGACCTGGCGGTCGCGTTCGAAGAGCTGGAAGCGAAGCGTGGCTTCCCGCTATTCGTAGACCGGGAGCTCAACGACGAGAGAACCACCCTCCAGGCTCTGGCAGCCGAACGAGGAGTCACGAGGGCCGCGGTCCAGGCCGGCGCCAAAGCCATGCGGCGCCTGCTCTTGAAGAAGAATCGCGATGGCACCTGGCCGATCCGAATCGCGGCAGATGATCTCCGCAGCCGCCTTGGCTCAGTCGCACGACCAGACGACCTACGCCGCGCGTTTGCCGCCCTCGACCCGGACGGCCAGACGCTGCCGGAGCCGGTAGGGCACCGTCGGGCGCTCCTCCTCTGGCTATGCGGTTACAGGGTGACCGACGAATGGATTCTGGAACCCGAAATCGAAAGCATCACCGACGCCGTCTTGGAAGGGCTCCTGAGAAGCGGCAATACGGACCTCGACGTTGTCTGCTCCCACTTGGCACGAATCCAGATTCGGGAAGAGCTGCAGGTTCCCTGGATCCTGAGCCGCCACGGCTTCCGAATCATCGACGGCGAGGTGGTTCCACTCCCGTAGCTCAGCCGGCGGGTCCCACCGCCGCCTCATCGGCGACCACGATCATGTTCTCGTTCTCGACCCGCCCGGCGGGGATCGAGGGGTCGGCGGCGAGCAGCTTGGCGAGCGGGTCGCGCTTCTCGGCGCCGGTGACGAGCCAGAGGATCTGGCGGGCCTCGGCGAGCGCCGGGTAGGTCAGGGTCATGCGGCGGTGGCCCTGGTACTCGCCGCCGGTGACGGCGACGCGGCGGTCGCTCACCTCCAGCACCGGATCGCCGGGGACGAGCGAGGCGGTGTGGCCGTCGGGGCCGAGGCCGAGATGGACGATGTCGAAAGGCTCCGGCAGCGAGGATTCGTATTCGCGCGCGGCGGCATCGAGGTCGCGCTGTGTGACCGGCATCGGCCGCAGCGTCGCCTGGTGCTCCATCGAGAGCCCCAGCACCATGTGGGTGAGGTTGCGCTCCTCGCTGCCCGGGGAAGCGATCCGCTCGTCGACCTGGAACAGCTCGGTCTCCCCCCACGGCATCTGCTCGAGCTCGCCCATGATCGCCAGCATCGCCCAGGGGGAGCGGCCGCCGCTCATCGCCATCCCGAACGGGCCGCGCTCGGCTCTGGCGGCGGCACCGGCCTCGGCGATCAGCTCGGCGGCGCGCCTTGCCGCCGCCTTCTCGTCGGCGACGACCTCGAGTTTCGGGGCCACGGGCTAGCCCGGCTTCTCGTCGTGGCCGCCGAACTGCTTGCGCATCGCGGAGAGGACCTTGTCGGCGAAGTCGTCGAGGTTGCGCGAGGCGAAGCGCTCGTACAGCGCCGCGGTCAGGACCGGCGCCGGCACGCCCTCGTCGATCGCCGCGATCGAGGTCCAGCGGCCCTCACCGGAGTCGGAGACGTGCCCCTCGAACTCGGCCAGGTCGGGTGATTCGCGCATCGCCGCCGCGATCAGGTCGAGCAGCCAGGAGCCGATCACGCTGCCGCGGCGCCAGACCTCGGCCACCTCGGGCAGGTCGAGGTCGTACTTGTAGTACTCGGGGTGGTCGAGCGGCGCCGTCTCCGCGTCCGCCTCGCGCTGGACCTTGCCGGCGTTGGCATTCCTGAGGATGTTCAGCCCCTCCGCGTAGGCCGCCATCACCCCGTACTCGATCCCGTTGTGGACCATCTTCACGAAGTGGCCGGCGCCGTTGGGGCCGCAGTGCAGGTAGCCGTTCTCCGCCGGCGAGGGGTCGCCGGCGCGGCCCGGCGTGCGCTCCGCCGACTCGACGCCGGGGGCCAGCGAGGCGAAGATCGGGCCCAGCCGCTCCACCGCGCGATCGGGACCGCCGATCATCAGGCAGTAGCCGCGGTCGAGCCCGAAGACCCCGCCGCTGGTGCCGCAGTCGACGTAGTCGATCCCCCGCTCGCCGACCCTGGCGGCGCGGCGGATGTCGTCGCGGTAGTAGGAGTTGCCGCCGTCGACGATCGCGTCGCCGGACTCGAGCACCGCGGCGACGTCGGCCACCGTCTGCTCGGTGATCTCGCCGGCCGGGACCATCACCCAGACCGAGCGCGGCGCGCTCAGCTTCGCCGCCAGGTCCTCCAGCGAGGAGGCGGCCGTGGCTCCCTCCCCGGCCAGAGTCGCGACCGCGTCGGCGTTGACGTCGTAGGCGACGATCTCGTGCCCGTCGCGCATCAGGCGGCGGGCCATGTTCGCTCCCATGCGGCCGAGGCCGACGATTCCCAGCTCCATCGGCGGCATCCTAAGGCCTTGGGTAGCCTGACGGCCGAATGTCGAACCGCCCCGACAACGCCGCCGACGTCCTCACGATCTTCGGAATCAGCGGCGACCTGGCGAAGAAAATGACCTTCCGGGCGCTTTACCGGCTCGAGGCCGCAGGCAGGCTCGAAACCCCGATCGTCGGCGTCGCGATCGACGACTGGGACGACGAGCGGCTGCGCAGCCACGCTCACGACTCGATCGTCGCGACGGTCGAGGAGCCCGACGAGGAGGTCTTCTCACGGCTCGCCGCCCGCCTCACCTACGTCCAGGGCGACTACGCCGACGCCGCCACCTTCGAGCGCGTCAGGGACGCCCTTGGCGATGCCGAACGGCCGGTCTTCTACCTCGAGATCCCGCCTTCGCTGTTCGCCACGGTGGTCAAGGGCCTCGGCGACGCCGGCCTTACCGAGGGCGCCCACGTCGTGATCGAGAAGCCGTTCGGCCACGACCTCGCCTCCGCCCGCAAGCTCAACGCCGAGCTCTGCGCGGTGCTGGACGAGGACCAGATCCTCCGCATCGACCATTACCTCGGCAAGGAGCCGGTGATGGACATCACCTACCTGCGCTTCGTCAACTCGATCCTGGAGCCGGTCTGGAACCGCGAGCACGTCTCGCACGTGCAGCTGACGATCGCCGAGAACTTCGGCGTCGACGATCGCGGCCGCTTCTACGACGCGGTCGGGGCGATGCGCGACGTGATCCAGAACCACGCGCTGCAGGTGCTGGCGCTGGTCGGGATGGGGCCGCCGACCGGCAACCACCAGGACTCGATCCGCGACAAGAAGCTCGAATTCTTCAAGGCGATGCGGGCCGCCGACCCGAAGCGCTACGTGCGCGGCCAGTACGAGGGTTTCCTCGACGTCAAGGACGTCGCCCCCGACTCGACCACCGAGACCTTCGCCGCGGTCGAGCTCGAGGTCGACAACTGGCGCTGGAGCGGCGTCCCCTTCTTCGTCCGCGCCGGCAAGTGCCTGCCGGCGAAGGCGAGCGAGGTGAGCATCGTCTTCAAGCGCCCGCCGCAACCTCGGCATCGGCCATGGCAAGACGCCGGAGCCGAACCAGATGACGGTGCGGATCGAGCCGCAGCCGGGATCCCGCATGCGGCTGTTCGCCAAGAAAGCGGGCGAGGAGGCTTTCGAGCCGGCAGACCTCGAGGTGCTCTTCGAAAAGAAGCCGGGTCGAGGACCCCGAGCCATACGAGCGCCTGCTCGGCGACGCGATCACCGGCCGCCACGAACTCTTCACCCGCCAGGACGCAATCGAAGAGACCTGGCGGGTGGTGCAGCCGCTGCTCGACGAACCGGGGCCGGCCCACCCCTACGCGCCGGGGACCTGGGGCCCGGAGCAGGCCGACGACCTCACCCGCGGGATCGCCCAGTGGTCGGAACCGTGGCTGCCCGAACCCGTGTCCGCCGACGTGCTGGGTTTTTAGAGGGCCGCCGCCCGGCCGCTT
The DNA here is from genome assembly GCA_963720455.1 of uncultured Thermoleophilia bacterium. Lineage (GTDB taxonomy): Bacteria > Actinomycetota > Thermoleophilia > Solirubrobacterales > 70-9 > VAYN01. Next base: position 1,907,188 of record OY970392.1, read on the forward strand.
ACGCTGACTGCTCGATGACCCCCGCCGGCGAAAAGCGGACGCGCTGCTGGCGCAGCTCGGGTTCGAGCATTGGCGGCCGGGGCAGCGCGAGGCGGTGGACGCGGCGCTGGAGGGGCGCGATTCGCTGATCGTGATGCCGACCGGCGGCGGCAAGAGCCTCTGCTACCAGCTGCCCGGGCTGGCGACGGAGGACCTGACGATCGTCGTCAGCCCCCTGATCGCGCTGATGCGCGACCAGTGGCAGCGGCTGACCGCGGCCGGGCACCCGGTGGCGATGATCTCCTCGGACATGGATGCCGAAGCGGTGCGGGGCGCGCTCGGCCAGGTCCGCAGCGGCGAGGCGCGGATCGTCTACTGCTCGCCCGAGCGCTTCGCCTCGAACGTCTTCCTCGAAGCGCTGGCGCAGCGGCGAATCGACCTGATCGCCGTCGACGAGGCGCACTGCGTCTCCGAGTGGGGACACGACTTCCGGCCCGACTACCTGCGGCTGCCGCAGATCGCCGAGCGGCTCGGGCGGCCGACGGTGATGGCCTGCACGGCGACGGCGACCAAGCCGGTCGCGGCCGAGATCGCCTCCCGCTTCGGCATGCGCGACCCGCTCCAGGTCCGCTCCGGCTTCGACCGGCCGAACCTCTCCTTCGACGTCGTCCCGCTCGAAGGCAAGGGCTCGAAGGCGCGGCGGCAGGCGCTGCTCGAGGCCGGCCTCGCCGACCCGGCCAACCGTCCCGCGATCGTCTACTGCGGCACCCGCAAGGACACCGACGAGGTGGCGCGCGTCGCTGCGCGAAGCCGGCCGGCCGGCGCTCGCCTACCACGCCGGGATGGAGGCGGAAGCGCGCAGCCGCGGTCCAGCAGCGCTTCATGGACGGCGAGGCCGACGTGATCGTCGCCACCAACGCCTTCGGCATGGGGGTCGACAAGGCCGACGTGCGCTCGGTCTGGCACATGGCGATCCCGACCAGCGTCGAGGCCTACTACCAGGAGGCCGGCCGCGCCGGGCGCGACGGCCTGCCCGCCCGCGCCGTGCTGCTGGCGATGAAGAGCCGACCTCGGCCGCCTGGTCCGCTTCAACGAACAGCGCGGCGGCGACCCCGAGCTGGCGATCGCCCACGAGCGCGGCTGGCGCGCCTACCACGCGATCAAAGCCTTCATCTACTCGCGAGCGCTGCCGCCGCCGCTCGCTGCTCGACCACTTCGGCGACCGCACGGCGGGGGCGCCGCTGGAGCGCTGCTGCGACGTCTGCGACGCGCGCGACTGGCTGCCGGACCCGGAGACGATCGCGGTGCGCCGCCCGGCGCGCGCCGGCGCCAAGTCCGCCGCGCCGGCCCCCGACCTCTCCCCCGCCGACGCGCCGCTCTTCGAGGCGCTGAAAGCGTGGCGCCTGCGCGCCGCCGCCGGCAAGCCCGCCTACACCGTCGCCAACAACCGCACCCTCGCCGCGATCGCCGCCATCCGCCCCGCCGGCGAGGGCGCCCTGATCGAGATCAGCGGCGTCGGCCCCGGCTTCATCTCCAAGTACGCGCCCGAAGTGCTGGCGATCGTCGCCGAGCACCCGGCCGCGCTTGCCGCCTGAGACAGGTTCTGTGACGGACGCGCTCCCGCGCGCGTCCGCCCTAGTCCTGCGGTCGCCTCGAGGTGAGGCCCTGCAGGACGACCTCGATCGGCGAGCGATGGGCTTGCCGTGGCCGTTCGTCCTCTCGCGAGCCCGCCGCACCTCCAGCGCGATTTCCCCGACCTGGGCCCCGACGTCACCGGCCTTCTTCGCCGCCTTTGCGAGGTCCTTGGAGTTGACCCCGCCGAGGCCGCTATTGCGATGCGTTCTGATGGGCGCTGAGGGCGGCGATGCCCCCGGCCGCGCCGGCGAGCGCTGCACCTCCGGCCACCAGCGGCACCTTGGCTTTGCTGGCGACACGACCGACTTTGCGTCCTGCGTCTTTCGCGGTTTCCTCGACCGTCTTCGCCTGCAGATTCTCGGTCTTGTCCACCACGCCTTTCGGTTTGCTCGCGGAACTCGCTTTCGGTTTCCTCGCGTTCGCGCTGTTCGACGACCGCGTTTTTTTCGGTCTGCTCGACGCCCGCGATTTCGGTTTCGATTTCGCTTTGGGTTTCGAGCGCGTTTTCGTCTGCGCCATCTCTGCTACTCCTCCTCTTGTTAGTTCCTGTCGCTCAGTTCCGCCTCGCGACTGCGAGCGCGCTCCTCGTCGAGGTCGGCCTCGACCTTCGCTCGCTTCGCCTTCTCCTCGGCGATCGCGGCCTCGGTGCGACGCTCGTCGGCGCGCTCGCGATGGTGCTCGACGTCGTCGTGCTGTGCCTCGTTCTGAACCTGACCCAACTCCCGCTCCCGGCTCTTCTTGCGGGCGGCGGAAACCACGACTGCGAGAACGATCAGCGCTGCGACGACTATTGCGATGACTGCAAGCGTCGACATCTCTCCTCCTTGGGCTTGCTTACACAACCTTTCTGCCCCAATAGCCGCGATCGAAACACCCCGCCGATGGGCCGGAAACGTCCGCTATTCGGACGTTTCCGGCCCGTCGGCCCTGTTCGAGTGTTGGGAAGGGCATGTGCATGCCCGGTCGAAGAGGTCGCGGATGATCCGCGGACACAAGGTCCAGGCCGCCGCTTGCTCCCTGGCGGCCGTCGCCGTGCTGGCGCTCGTCGCCGCACCGGCCGGCGCCGGGCTGCTCGAACCGCGCGGCAAGAAGGTCTGGTTCGGGATCTCCGACACCGGCGACCCGGCCGACTTCGGCGCAGTTCTCGGAGCTGCGTCGACAAGCACCCGGCGGTGATCGAGTCCTTCCGCACCTGGGGCAGCGACTTCCCGGAGTCGATCCAGCGCTGGCAGACGGCGCGGGCGCGGCCGATGCTCCACATCACCACCGCCGACAACAACGACGGGCACGAGATCATCACGCCGCGGGCGATCGCCCAGGGCGGCGGCGACGAGTACCTGATCCGCCTCAACCGCCTCTTCTCGGAGAAGGAGATGCGCGCCTACATCGGCCGCTGGGCGAGCCCAACCGCTGCCTCAACGTCTACGCCGCCTACGACTGCGCCGGCGCCGCGCGCGAGGCGGCCCACAAACCGCGCTGGTACAAACTGCGCCTTCCGCCGCATCTACGTGATCGTCCACGGCGGCGGCAAGGCGCAAGGCGATCAACCGGCGCCTGGCCGAAGCCGGGCTGCCGCCGCTCAACGCCAGCCTCGGCGGCTTGCCGAAGGCGCCGGTGGCGGTCGTCTGGAGCCCGCTCCCGTCCGGCTCGCCGACGGTGCCCCAGAACCGGCCCGCGTCACTTCTACCCGGGCTCGACGCTGGGTCGACTGGGTGGGCACCGACTTCTACGCCTCCTATCCGGAATGGAAGTCGCTCACCGGTCTCTACAACCGCTACCCCGACAAGCCCTTCGCGCTCACCGAGTGGGGCGTCGAAGCCGGCGACGACCCGGCCTTCGTCAGCAAGCTCTTCGCCTGGGTCGAAAAGCACCCGCGCTGCAAGATGCTCGTCTACTACCAGGACTTCGGCGAGCACCAGCAGCTACCGGATCCAGAACTACCCGAGCCAGCCTCAGCGTGCTCACGCGACCGCCTGCATTCCGGTCTTCCCTTCCCCGCGCCTCGCGCGCCCGGGGGTCGCGCCTCCAGCCCTACCCGCCGCCACCGCCCCGGCTTGAGCGGTTGCAGCGCGGTGATGCTCGAGTAGCCGGTCAGGTAGATGCGGCGGCCGTCGGAGATCACCGGCGTGTAGGTGCCGTACGGGTAGCGGAAGACGCGGCGGCCGCTGCGCATCATGAAGCCGGAGGTCGTCTTGTTGGTGAACTCGGCGGCGTAGACGATGTCTCCCACCGCCGAGAGCGAGCCGATCACCTGGCCGCCGGCGGAGCGGCTCCAGCGCAGGCTGCCGTCCTTGGCGTCGAGCGCGTAGACGTTGCCGTCGAAGGAGCCGATGAAGACGGTCGGCGGGCTGTGCCGGGTGTTGGCGACGGTCGGTCCCGAGTAGGCGTAGCCGCCGGTCGAGTAGCTCCAGGCGAGCTCGCCGTCGCCGGTGTCGAAGCTGTAGACGCGGCCGTCGTTGTTGCCGGCGTAGACGCGGCCGAAGGCGACCGCGGGGGTCGAGTAGAACGGCACCGGAGGCGCCGAAGCCGGGCCCGAGCGAGCCGCTCTGCCAGACCAGCTTGCCGTTGTCGGCGTCGACCGCGTTCATGTAGCCGCCGTAGTCGCCGACGAAGAGCTTGCCGCCGTAGTAGGCGGGCGCCGACTTGACCGGGCCGCCGAGCGCGGTCGCCCAGCGCACGTTGCCGTTGACGGTGCTGAGCGCGTAGAGGTCGCCGTCCTCGCAGCCGAAGTAGACGGTGCGGTCGATCACGACCGGCGAGGACTCGGCCCGGCTCGGCAGCGAGCGCTTCCAGATCGTCTTGCCGGTCTTGGCGTCGAGCTTGACGATGTGGCCGGGGACGAGGTTGACGATGTAGAGGCGGTTGCGGGTAGTAGGCGGGCGAGGAGGCGTTGAGGCGACCGATCCGCCGCTTCCAGAGCGTCTTGCCGGTGTCGGCGTCGAGCGCGTAGGCGTAGCCGCTGTTGTTGACGAAGTAGAGCCTGCCGCCGACGTAGATCGGCGGGAACTCGAGCAGCGGCCGGTCGGTGAAGCGCCAGAGCTTGCGGAACGGCGGCTTGATCCCCTTCGCCGGCAGGTAGCGGGTGCGGGCGCGGTCGAGCCCGAACATCGGCCAGTTGACCGTCCTCGGCTTCTTCGGCGGCTTCTTCGGCTTCTGCGGGATGAAGATCGCGTCGGGGTTGTGGACGTCGGCGGGGCGCTTCAGCAGCTCGTAGCCGACGAAGATCGCCGCGAAGCCGACCGCCGCACGACGAGCAGCACGATCGCCGCCTCGCGGTTGCGATGCAGAAGCCGCTCGGAGTTGCGCAGCAGCGCCTGCGAACGCGCCGGCGGGCCTGCGGCCCGCCCTCAGCCATTCGCCGCGCGCCGCTCGGACTCGTTGGCGATGCCGGCGAACAGCTGCTTGACCCCAGCTTCGCGACCGCGACCGACGACGCCGCCGACCAGCGGCAGCGTCGGCGTGGTGCGGACCGCGTAGACGACCTGGGTGCCGCCGTCCTGCGGCGTCAGCTCGACCGTGCCGACGTGGTCGCGCAGCGGCAGCCCCGGAGAGCAGCTTGTAGGAGAAGCGCGTCGGCGGCTCGTAGGCGATCACTTCCTCGCGCAGCGGCGGCCCGACCGCGGTCAGCACCCGGATCGCGCCGACCCCGTTCGGACGCCGGCTCCCCCTCCCGCTCCAGCACCGACTTGCGCAACGGCGTGATCTCGGTGTAGCGCCGGTGGTCGGTCAGCACCTCGAAAACAGTCTCGGGCGGCGCCGCGACCTGGCGCTCGTAGGTGAAGCTGGCCATCGGCGGAAGGCTATAGGGCGTCGGGCAACGTCAGCTCCCAGCGCTGCGGATCGGTGCCCTCGACCGCGCCACCTCGCCGGCAATCGCCATGTGGTCGAGGCAGGAGAGGACGATCTGCAGGACCCAGGCGCTGGCCGGCGTGTTGACGTTCTCGGGGCCGATGATCTCGGCGACGATCTCGAAGGCGGTGCGCTCGCCCTCGCCGAGCGCCTCGCGCACCTTGCCGAGCAGCTCCTCGACCTGGCGGCGCGCCTCGGCGATCTTCGCCTTCGGGTCGCGGAAGGGACGGCCGTGGCCGGGCAGGACAGAGTTCGACGTCGAGCGGCTCGACCTCGTCGAGGCTGGCGAGGAACTCGCCGACCGGGTCGGGGGTGTGGCCGTGGTCGAAGAAGAGCACGGTGCGGCCGAGCAGGTGATCGCCGGAGATCATCAGCTTGCGCTCGGGCTGGTGCAGGACGACGTGCGAGGGAGCGTGGCCGGGCGTCTCGTGACCTGCCAGGTGCCGAGGTCGGTCTCGACCTCGACCCCGGGGACGAGCTCGCGGTCGGGCACCTGGATCGCGTCGATCCCGGTCTCCACGTCGCTCGCTGCGCGCCTCGCGGTAGCGCTCCAGCGCGGCGACCGGGACGCCGCTCTGGCGGGCGACCTCGAGCCGGTGCTCGAGCGCCGCCGCCGGGTCGTCGGCGAGCAGCCGCACGTGCTCCCAGGCGGGGTGCATCCAGAGCTCGCAGCCGGCCGCCTCGACGATCGGGCCGCCAGCCCGTAGTGGTCGACGTGGGAGTGGGTGCAGACGAGCAGGCCGACGTCCTCGACCCCGAAGCCGGCCTGGGCCAGCGCCAGGTCGAGCTGGCGCAGCCGCCCCTTGCCGCCCATGCCGGTGTCGAAGAGGACGATCCCGTCCGCCGCCTCGATCGCCCAGGCGTTGCCGTGCGGCACCCCCGGCCAGGGCAACGGCAGCCGCAGCCGCCAGACCCCCGGCAGGACTTTCTCCGTGCGCGGCGCGTTCGCTTTCGAGCCGGTCGCCATCCCGGGCATCCTCTCAGGCGCGCTGGAACTCCTGCATGACGCCGGCGACGGCGAAGCAGAGGGCGCCGGTGAGGGTGCCCCAGTTGGCGATACCGATCGACGATCAGGTCGCCGTTCGGCGCGGACGAAGGAGGCGACGGCGGAGACCATGAAGAGGGCGGAGCCGAGCTGGTTGACGGCGACGATCCACCAGCCGAGGTCGTGCGGGCGCCAGCAGGGCAGCCAGGTGCCCGAGATCTCGACCATCGCCAGGTGGCCGGAGACGAGGAAGAGGGCGCAGCCGACCATGTCCGGCGACCAGACCAGGCGGTCGACCTGGGCCGGGCTGAGATCGCCGATAAACGAGTCGACAGGTTGATCGCGAAGACGAGCGTGCCGACAGAAGAGGACGACAGTGCTGAGCCACTCCAGCCGCTCCGGCTCGGCGACCACCAGCGCCAGCGGCCTCAGCGCGGGCCGTTGACACCTGCAGGCGCGCGTAGCCGCCGGTGCTGAAGAAGACGCCACCGAGGAGGTAGACCCCGGCCGCCAGCCGCGGCCCGCCGACATCCGCCTGCGCCAGCACCGCCCCGATCGCGAACAGCGAGCCGCCGACCACGAAGGCGGTCGCCGAACCGCGTTGATCGCCGCTCGTCGCACCCGGCGCCGGCCCGGTCGCCGACGAGGCGCGCACCGCGCTATGACCTACGGCGCTCGCTGAACGTGGCCGGGCACGAAGGCGGCGGGTCGGGGCCGATGCGCTCGCCGGCGTCGAGGCGGGCGATCGCGGCCATGTCGTCCTCGCTCAGCTCGAAGTCGAAGACCTCGATGTTCTCGCGGATCCGCTCCGGCGTCACCGACTTCGGGATCACCACGTTGCCGAGCTGCAGGTGCCAGCGCAGGATCGTCTGGGCCGGGGTCCGCTCGTGGTGGGCGGCGATCGTCTCGATCGTCGGCGTCGTCGAGCAGCGCGCCCTGGGCGAGCGGGCTCCAGGCCTCGGTGGCGATCGCGTGCTCGGCGTGCCAGGCGCGCAGCTCGGCCTGCTGCAGCCGCGGGTGCAGCTCGATCTGGTTGACGGTCGGCAGCTAGTCCGGCCTCGCGCTCCAGCCGCTCGCAGGTCCTCGATGCGGAAGTTGGAGACGCCGATCGAGCGCGCGCGGCCTTCGCTCCTGGATGCGTTCGAAGGCACGCCAGGTGTCGAGGTAGCGGTCCTCGCCCGGCATCGGCCAGTGGATCAGGTAGAGGTCGACGTGGTCCAGCTCGAGCCGCTCGAGGCTCTTCTCGAAGGCGCGCAGGGTCGAGTCGTAGCCCTGCTCGGAGTTCCAGAGCTTGGTGGTGACGAAGACGTCCTCGCGGGGGATCCCGGCGGCGGCGATCGCGGCTCCCACCCCCGCCTCGTTGCGGTAGGCGGCGGCGGTGTCGATGTGGCGATAGCCGGTGGCCAGCGCCTCCTCGACCACCTCCTGCGTCTCCGCGGGCGGCACCTGGAAGACGCCGAAGCCGAGCTGCGGGATCTCCACGCCGTCACTGCAGAGCGACGGCGCGGATCGACGTCACATGGGTCATACGCCTGCTCCGTTCCTTTGGGCCTCTTGAACCATTCGAGTACCCGACGGGGCGAGGCTTCATGCTCCCGCGTTGCGCGAACGTCCGCTAGCTGGTCGCGAGGCCGATGGCGAGCAGCGGGAAGGCGACATCACGCCCAGGTAGGCGCCGATCGCGGCGCCGCTGCCGAGGCTGCCGGTGCGCGAGCGGGCGCCGGAGATGACGCCGACGAGAAAGATGAAGGCCGCGATTCCGAGGCCGAGCCAGAAGACGGGAGGCATTGCGGCCGCGACACTATCGAAACAGCCCGCTCAAGGAGCAGGCGAGCGACGGCTGGCCCAGGCGCGCCGGCGCTGGTACGTTCGCCCCGGTGAAGACCCGGTTCCGCCGCCTTGTCCCGGCGCTCGCGGCGCTCGCGCTGCTCTGTACTGCCCGCAGCGGCAGCGCGGCGGCCTCCACGAACACGGCGGACACTGCACTGCTGCCGCCAGAACGCCGCGGCGCAGAAGCTGGCCGAGACCTACGCGCCGATCACGATGCTGCGCGAACAGCAGGACCCGCCCTGCGAAACCAGCGCCGAGCAGTACCAGCCGACCAGCGTCGACACCGTGCTCGGCAACCCCACCGTCACCCTCACCCACGACGACCTCCAGACCGGGCGGCTGGAGGAGGTCAAGAAGGCGCCGACCGCCGGCGACATCGCCGGCCTCCCCGACGGCTACTACCTCGACCTCGAAGGCGAGGCGCTCGGCGACACCTGCGTCTACGCCAGGGCCTTCGAGAAGCTGGTCGAGGAAGGCAAGGCGCCGGCGATCACCTACGCCCACATCGCCCGCGAACCGAACCACGCCGGCTTCGTCCTGCAGTACTGGTTCTTCTGGTACTTCAACCAGTTCAACGACCTGCACGAGGGCGACTGGGAGGGGATGCAGCTCACCTTCGAAGCGGAAACGCCGGCCGCGGCGCTGAGCGAAGAACCGGGCGAAATCATCGTCTTCCAGCACGCCGGCGGCGAGCGCGCCGGCTGGGAGCGACTCGAAGGTGCAGAAGGAAGGCACGCACCCGATCGTCTACCCCGCGGCCGGCTCGCACGCGACCTTCTACGACTCCGCCGTCTACATCCAGAACGGCCAGCACGGCTCCGGCGTCGGCTGCGACAACACGACCGAGCCGCTGCGGGAACTGCGGCCGCGGCCGGTGCTGCTGCCGGAAACGGCCTCCGAACGGGGCCCGTTCGAGTGGCTCAGCTACGACGGCCGCTGGGGCGAAAAGGAAAAGGGCTTCAACAACGGGCCGACCGGGCCGCCGACGAAGACGGTCTGGACGCGAACCGTTCGCCTGGATGGCCGAGCAGCGCACGACCAGCCCGCGCCTGCCCGGCGGCTCGATCGCCGGCCCGCAGATCACCGGCGCCTTCTGCGGCGCCGTCGCCCAGGTCTCGGACTTCATCAACCTCGAGGCCAAGTCGCGACCGCTGGCGATCGGCACGCTGGTCGCCCTCGTGCTCCTGATCGCGCTCTTCGTCGGCCTCACCCGCTGGGGCCCGGTCGACCTCACCGAGCTGCGGGCCAGGCGCGCCTTCGGCCAGCTGCGTCCGCACCGCCCGCCAGCTCTACGGCCGCCACTGGACGGTCCTGGTCACGATCGCCCTGGCCGGGCTGGTGATCGTCGCCGGCGACCAACCTGCTCGCCAGCCTGCTCGCCGGCGGCAGCTCGGCCGACGACGCGGCCGGCCGCTCCGGCGTCAACCTGGCGCTCGCCGACCTGGTCGAATCGATCGCGCGGCCGATCGCGCTGGCCGTGGTCGCGGCGATCGTCGTCATCTTCATGCGGCTGCTGGTGGAATCCCGGCCGGCCGGCTTCCGCGCCTGCTGGAACGGCATGCGGGAGCGCTTCTGGCGGATCGTCGCCGCCCTGCTGCTCGCCACCCTGGGGATCCTCGCTCATGGCGATCACGATCGATCGGCCTCCCCTTCGCGATCTGGAAGCTGGTCGGCTGGTCCTTCGTCGGGCAGGAAGTGCTGTTCACCGACAAGTCGCTGCGGGAGTCCTTCCGCGGCAGCTCCGAGCTGGTCCGCGGGCGCTGGTGGCACGCGGTCCGGGTCGTCGTCTTCCTCGTCGCGCTGCTCTTCGTCGCCGGGCCGGTCCTGACCCTCGGGCTGATCTTCACGCCGCTGCCGTTCCTGCTGATCAACCTGCTCGGGGCGCTGATCTTCTCCCTGCTGATCCCCTACGTGGCGATCGGCCAGACGCTGCTCTACTTCGACCTGCAGGCCGCGAGGAGCCGGGAAGGCGCGCCTGAGGCCTGGCGCCCGCGCAGTTCGGCGCGTCCGACGCGCCGAGCGCAGCGGGTAGGTTTCCAGCGTGAAGCTGCTCGCCTTCAGCGACCTGCACCGCGACCTCGAGCAGGGCGCGAAGCTGGTCGAGATGTCGGCCGAGGCCGACGTCGTGATCGGCGCCGGCGACTTCGCCTCGGTCCACGAGGGCCTGGAGGAGACGATCGCGGCCCTGGCGGCGATCGCGACGCCGACCGTGCTCGTCCCCGGCAACAACGAGACCGTCGACGCCCTGCGCGCCGCCGCCGCGCGGCTGGGAGCGCGGCCACGGTCCTGCACGGCGAGGGGACGACGATCGACGGGATCGAGTTCTTCGGCCTCGGCGCCGGCATCCCGGTCACGCCCTGGGAATGGAGCTTCGACCTCGACGACGAGGCGGCGAGCAGCGATGCTCGCGCGCCTGCCCCGAGGGCGCCGTGCTGGTCCTCCACTCGCCGCCCACGCGGCCACTGCGACGCCAGCGCCGACGGCACCGAATTCGGCAGCCCGGCGCTGCTGCGGGCGATCGAGGAGAAGCGGCCGCGGCTGGCGGTCTGCGGCCACATCCACGAGTCCTGGGGCTGCGAGAGCCAGATCGGCGCGACGCCGATCCGCAACCTCGGCCCGACCGGCACCTGGATCGAGCTCTAGCGCCGCGGTGGAGTCGAGCGGCCCCAAGCGCGCCGGGCTCGTCCTGGCGACGCTGATCCTGGTCGCCGGCGTCGCCAACCTCAACCTCGCCGTCGCCAACGTCGCCCTGCCGGACATCGGCAAGGCCTTCGACGCCGGCCAGACGATGGTCGACCTGATCGCGGTCGGCTACTCGCTCGGGCTCGCCGCCTCGGTCCTCTACCTCGGCGCGCGTCGGCGACCGCTACGGGCGCAAGACGCTGCTGCTGCTGGGGATGGCGCTGACCGATCCCGTTCTCGCTGCTCGCCGCCCTCGCGCCCATCGCCGAGGTCCTCTTCGTCGCCCGCGTGCTCGGCGGCGTCGCCGCCGGCATGGCCTACCCGACGACGCTGGCGCTGATCACGGCGCTCTGGTCGGGGCAGGAGCGGACCAAGTCGATCGCGCTCTGGTCGGCGCTCGGCGGCGGCATCTCGGCGCTCGGGCCGCTGGTCGCCGGGGCGCTGCTGGAAGGGTTCGAGTGGGGCTCGGTCTTCATCATCAGCGCGCCGCTGGCGGCGATCGCCCTCTTCTTCGCCTGGCGCTGATCCCCGCCCACGTCAACGAGACGACCGAGCCGGTCGACCACCTCGGCGGCATCCTCTCGATCGCGATGGTGGCGACGCTGGTGCTGGCGATCAACCTGGCGCCCGAACCCGGCAAGGGCACGACCGCGATCATCCTCGGCGATCGTCGCCGTGGCGGCGGCCGGCGCCTTCGTGCTGCGCCAGCGCCGCGTCAGGATCCCGCTCTACGACCTCAAGATCGCCGCGCCGGCGCGACCTTCTGGGTCGCCGCCCTGGCCGGGATCATCGTCTTCGGCTCGCTGATGGGGGCGATGTTCATCGGCCAGCAGTTCGTCCAGAACGTGCTCGGCTACTCGACCCTCGAAGCCGGCCTGGCGATCCTGCCGGGGGCGCTGCGGAATGATCGTCGTCGCGCCGCGCTCGGCCAGGCTGGTCGAGCTCGCACGGCTCCCGCTTCACGCTGCTGATCGGCTTCGTCTTCTGCCTGCTCGCCTTCCTCGAGATGCTGCTGCTTCTGGGACGAGGGCGTCGCCTACTGGGTGGTCGGCGCTCGGCTACCTGCTGATGGGGATCGGCGTCGGCTTCGCCGGCACCCCGGCCTCGCGCTCGCTGACCGGCTCGGTGCCGGTCAAGCGGGCCGGGCATGGCCTCCGGCACCGCCGACCTCCAGCGCGACCTCGGCGGCGCGATCATGCAGTCGATCTTCGGCGCCCTGCTGACCGCCGGCTACGCCGCCAGCTTCAGCTCCCAGATCGCCAGCTCGCCGCAGCCGGCGAAGGTCAGCGAACAGGTCCAGAACGAGCTGACCAAGTCCTTCTCCAGCGCCGCCGACACCGCCGCGCAGTACCCCGAATACGCGCCGCAGATCGTCGCCGCCGCCGCGCACCTCGTTCCTCGACGGCGGCGACTGGACCTACGCCGCCGGGATGATCGCCGTCAGCCTCGGCATCGCCGTCGTCTTCTTCCTCTTCCCCAAGCGCGAGCGAGGAGCTGGGGCTGCTCGAGCGCTTCCACGGCGAGGACGCCGCGCCCGGGATAATCCGGCGACGTGGCTTACCGCCTGCTCAGAGCCGCCGACGCCTTCTGGCGGCCGTCGAACCAGATGAGGGTCGAGAACACCGACCTCGCCAAGCAGCTCGAGGCGAGCACGCTGGGGGCGCGGCTGTGGCGGCTGGCGCCGGGGCAGGCCTCGACCAAGCACCGCCACGTCGCAGCAGGAGGAGCTCTATGTCCTGCTCGAGGGCCGCGGGCGGGTGCGGATCGACGACGAGGAGCCGCTGACCCTGGCGCCGCTGGACACGCTGCTGGTCGAGCCCGGCTCGGCTGCGCCAGCTCTTCAACGACACCGAGGCCGACCAGCTCTGGCTCGTCGTCGGCGCCCCGCCGGAGCTGGCGAACACGCTGGAGATGAGCGAGGAGCAGCTGCGCGAGATGTATCCCGACGGGCCGCAGGCGCTGCCGCCCGAGCTGGGCGGCTGAATGGAGGCGGGGCCGCGGAACTCGGCGACGGCATCGCCTTCGAGAGCGCCGGCGGTCGCTGGCTGCTCGCGGTCGCGGTCGCCGGCTCGGGGATGGCCTTCCTCGACGGCACCGTCGTCAACGTCGCCCTGCCGGACATCGGCGAGCGACCTCGACGCCAGCACCAGCGCCCTGCAGTGGATCCTCAACGGCTACCTGCTGACCCTGGCCTCGCTGATCCTGCTCGGCGGCTCGCTCGGCGACCGCTACGGGCGGCGGCGCGTCTTCGTCCTCGGGGTCGGGCTCTTCACCGCCGCCTCGCTGCTCTGCGCGGTCGCGCCCGAGCGTCGAGCTGCTGATCGCGCGCGGCTGCTGCAGGGGGTCGGCGGCGCCCTGCTGACGCCCGGCAGCCTGGCGATGATCGAGGCCAGCTTCCGGCCCGGCGACCGCGCCCGCGCGATCGGCGCCTGGTCGGGGCTGGGCGGCGTCGCGGCCGCGATCGGGCCGCTGGTCGGCGGCTACCTGATCGGGGCGATCTCCTGGCGGGCGATCTTCCTGATCAACCTGCCGATCGGCGCCTTCGTCGTCTGGGCGGCGGCCACGCCACGTGCCCGAGAGCCGCGACCCGATGGCGAGCGGGCGGCTCGACCTCGCGCGGCGCGGTGCTGGCCGCGCTCGGCCTCGGCCGGCACCACCTACGCGCTGATCGAGGCGCCCGGACAGGGCGCCTCGGCGGCGATCCTCGTCACCGCGCGATCGGCGGCGTGCTGGCGCTGGTCGCCTTCTTCGTCGGCGAGCGCCGCAGCCGCCAACCCGATGCTGCCGCTGGAGATCTTCCGCTCGCGCCAGTTCAGCGCCGCCAACGCGGTCACCTTCGTCGTCTACGCGGCGCTCGGCGGCGTCTTCTTCCTGCTCGTCGCCTTCCTGCAGATCTCGATGGGCTACACGCCGATCGAGGCCGGCGCCGCCTCGCTGCCGGTGACCGCTGCTGATGCTGGTCTTCTCGGCCCGGGCCGGGCGCGCTCGCGCAGCGGATCGGCGCCCGCATCCCGCTCACCCTCGGCCCGCTGATCATCGCCGCCGGGCTGCTCCTGGATGACGCGGATCGACCCCGGCGACAGCTACGTCACCGCGATCCTGCCGGCGGTGATCGTCTTCGGCCTCGGCCTGACGCTGGTCGTCGCCCCGGTCACCGCGACCGTGCTGGCCGCCGCCGACTCGCGCCACTCCGGGATCGCCTCGGGGGTCAACAACGCCGTCGCGCGCGTCGCCGGCCTGCTCGCGGTCGCCGTCGCTGCCGGTCGTCGCCGGGCTCACCGGCGACAGCTTCTACGACCCGGCGAAGATGACCGACGGCTTCCACATGGCGATGATGGTCTGCGCCGCCCTCGCCGCCGCTCGGCGGCGTGCTCGCCTGGCTCACGATCAGCGCCGAGGTCCTCCACGCCGAGCCGAGCCGGGCGGCGACACGCCGGAGCGACTGGCCGAGGACTTCAGCTGCGGCGTCGGCGCCCCACCGCTGCGCCCGGGGCGCGAGGCGGAGTGCGAGATCGAGCCCTCTGTCGCCGAGGCGACTGCTCAAAGCTGAGTGGCGATCAACCCGAGAATCGCGGTGATGTAGGCGGCGAGCGTCATCCGCTGCATCGAGTCGAAGCGAGTTTCGAGCCGGTCGAAGCGCGAGCTCGTTTCCGCTCGCAGGTCGCGGATGTCTCGGTCGACGCGATCGAACCCCTGGTCCACCCGCTTCGACAGGTCATCGAGCCGCTCGTCGGTCCAGGCTTCCCTCATCGCCTCCATGATGCACCTTAGACAAAACGTCTCGGCCCGTGGGAGGGCCGATGTGAATTCTTTGTGGCAACTCCGTAACGCTCAGAGCAGGGCGGCGATCGTCTGGGCGGCGGTCTGGCGCAGCACTTCGGTGCCGATCGCGCTGGTCAGCTCGGCCTGCCGCCGCTTCATCGCGCCGACGTGAGGCAACGGCTCCGGCGCCGTCTCCAGGGCCGGCCCCCGCGCGGAGGCGGTTGAAATCGTCGCGCCCGACTCGTACGCCAGGCAGCCCATCACCCCGCGGGCGATCAGCCGCGCCCGCAGTTCGGCGCCCGGCTTCGATCGGGTGCAGGTCGTCGGCCTGCATCAGCTCGGGATGGCGGAGGACCGCGCCCTGCCAGTCGGGCGTCTGCGTGCCGGGGCGCGAGGCGGCGAATTCCCGCACCACGCGGTTCTTGCCGTTGTCGTCGACGCCGCCGGGGTGGAGGCCGTGGATCGTCGGCACCACCAGGCAGCGGTCGCCGGCGATGGCGGCGACCTTGGCGAGGTTGCCGGCGAGGATCTCGGGATAGCTGGGGTTGTCGTTGGTGCCGGCGTCGAAGACGATCACCCGCTGCGAGGGCTCGTAGCTTTCCTGGAAGAGGTCGAAGATCTGGTAGCTGTTGTAGCCGCCGACCGCGTTGATCGTCAGCGGCATCCCCGGCAGGAACTTCGCCAGGTAGCGGAGAGGTCAGCTCCTCGAGGCTGTCGCCGACGACGAGGACGCCACCGGCGGGCGGGGCCGCGCGCGCAGCGGGCGGCCCCGCCACGGCCAATGCAGCCATCGCCGCTCGCCACTGCCGCCCAGCGCCCGATCGTCGCCATCGGGCGGATTTCTACACTACGCCCCGATGATGTCCTCGCCGGCTGCCTCTCGCCTGCCGCTGGTCGCCTGCCTGCTGGTCTTGGTCCTCGGCGCGGTCGTCGCGGGCTGCGGCGAACAGGGGAAGGCGGCGCCCGAGAGCGCCGGTGCACGGGCGCCCGCGCCGAGGGGACCGTCCGGATCGGAGGCGAAGAGCGGCACCGCGGCGGCGGGCTGCCCGCAGCAACTCGGTGCCTTCATCGACGCGCTGGACGCCCTCCGTACCCAGCTCGCGGTCGGCCTCGCCTACGAGCAGTACGCGGCGAAGGTGAAGGGGCTGCGTGCCTCCTATGTGGAGATCCCCGTCGAGCGCCTGACGATCGACTGCCTGGCCCGGGGCATCCCGAGCGAGCGGGTGCTCAACGAGCACATCGACGCCGCCAACGCCTGGGCCGAGTGCCTCGCCGACGCCGCCTGCACCACCGCCGCGATCGAACCGGTCCTGCAGCGCAGGTGGCGGGTCGCCTCCCGCTACCTCTCCGAAGCGCAGTGAGCTGAGCGCAAACCGGCGTGTTTCTTGAGCGCTCCACTCTTTTGTGTAAGGGTCAGTCTCCGTGAGCACGCCACCGGCAGCCGATGCTCCGGGCAAACCGGTGAAAACGGAGTCCAAGAAATGGAAGCTTCTCGCCTTCGGGCTCGGCGCAATCATCTTCACCTACCTCGTCTTCCACCTGCTTGACGACGGCAGTGGAGAGGTCGAAGTGTCAGGTGGCACCCCGGTGGAGTTCCTCTACCTCGACACCGGGCGGGTCTCCTCCTATGTGGCACAGGTCAGCGGCGGCACCTTCGACGAGCAGAAGGTGACGCGTAAACAGACCGACAACGTCGACGCGAAGGTCGTCCTCACGGGCCTGGGCGAGGCGGGAGGCAGCCGGGCCCGGGAGGTGTTCCTGGAACGGGTGTTGAAACCGACCGACGCGAGCAACTTCTTCGCCCTGGAGGACAGCCTCGAAGGCAGCGAGGGGGAACTCGAGGAGATCGGCCTCCGCGAGTTCGAAGATCTCGACGAGCTCGACGAGGGTCAGATGGTCAGGTTCGAAACCGAATCGCTGCTGTCCCCGCTGTACCTCAACCCCTACCTGGCGGTCAGGCAGGCGAACACGCTGGAGGCGATATTCCCCAACTCGGCCGAGAGGCGAGCGGCGGCGAAAGCCTTCTACAAGGACGTGGGTGAAAACCCGCGCGTAGTCTTTGCCCTGAGACCGGCGGAGCGCGGAGAACCGGGTGGCAGACGGGTGCCGTTCAAGTACCTGCTGCCAATGACCGCGAACGGGCTGACCAAGGAGCGCAGCCTGTTCAAGAACGGCGGCGGTCAGTTCACCGTCGTCGGCAAGCTGGTCCGTCACCTCCCCCAGCCGGGGTGGGAAAGCACTCCCGTCTACGTCGACTCGCCGACGCTCGAGACCTGGGAGCAACCTCTGGTAAAGGCGCCCGGCGAGCTGCTCTGCCGGACCGAACGCCAGTGCATCGATGCGGTGCGCAGGAAGGACCTGACCGGGGCGGAGCGGAAGCAGGCGATCCGGGCGGCGCGCGCCCGGATCAAGAGAGCCCTGAAACGGCAGACGACAATCCCCCAGGGCGGCGCCGTGATCCTGCCGGTGGCGATCTACAAGTAGATCGCGCCGCGATCAGCGGCGGCGCTTGCCGCGTTTGGGCTTCGTCGCCTTGGCGGCGTTGCGGAGAGTGCGTTCGCCGGCTTTCTCGGTCGCCTCCCCCATCGCGATCTGGAACATCGCCAGGACCGCATCGGAGGCGAGCGGGCGCATGCGGTCGAGGGCTTCGCGCACCTTCGGCCAGTCCTCGTCCGGGCGGCCGGCCTTGTTGAACGGCTCCCAGATCTCCCTCACGAAGAGGTCGACGAAGGTGCGGGCGGCGGCGTCGGCCTGGCGCCGCAGCTTGTCGGCAGTGTCGAGGGCCGCCTCGGGGCTGACGCCGAGCTCGACCAGGGCGCCGCCGGCGCGCTGCAGGCGCGGGCTGATCGTCTCGATCTTGCCGTCGGGCAGTTCGCGCATGATCCCGAGCTTCTCGCCCTGACGGATCAGCTTCGGGTCGAGCTCCTTCGCCCCCCAGATCTCGGCCAGCTCGCCGCGCTCGAAGATTTCCGGCGTCTCGTCCTCGAACGGGGCCCGCACGGCACGGGCGAAGTCGATGATCTCGGTCGAGGACCCCTCGGTGCTCTCGAGCACGCGGCGGATCGCCTCCAGGTTCAGCCCCTCGGCCTGCATTTCGCGGGTCAGATCGACCCGGGCGACGTGCTCCTCGTTGTAGTAGCCGGTGCGCCCGTGCACCTCCGGCGGCGGCAGCAGCCCGCGCGTCTGGTGGGCGCGGATGTTGCGCACCGTCATCCCCGTGCGCCGGGCCAGCTCGCCGATCGTCATCATCCCGTCGGGCGCCTGCTGGCGCTTGGGCCGCGGACTCATCCGGCCATGGTAAGCGGGAACCGCTGTCCGTTCATCTTTTCCCCTGCATCTGAGCAGATGAATGCGATCGCCTCGGCGACCTGCTCGGCGGGGGTGAAGGTCGGGAAGTCCTTGCCCGGGTTCTCCTCGCGCATCCGCGGGGTCAGGAGCGCGTCGATGACGACGATGTTGGCGGTGGCACCGCCGGGCCCGAACCCGTCGGCGAAGGCAAGGGTCCAGGCCTCCGCGGCGGCCTTCGCGGCGGCGTAGGCGGCATTCGTGTTCGACGGCGCCTGCGCCTGCTTGGCGGAGACGAGGACGAAGCGGCCCTGCTCACTGCCCGCGATCTGGTCGTGGAAGGCGCGCGTGGTGTGCTGGACGGTGCGGACGAGCAGGTCGTGGAGCAGGTCCCAGTCGGCGAGCGGCGCCTCGTGCAGCGGCTGCCCGCCGCGCCAGCCACCGACCAGGTGGACGAGCCCGTCGACCCGCCCGAAGCGCTCGACCAGCGCCGCGCACCACTCCCGCGTCGCCTCCTCGTCGAGCAGGTCGACAGGGCGACCGTCCCAGCGCTCGGCGATATCGATATCGGCCGCGATCGCGTCGAGCGTCGCCTGGTGCCGATCGGTCCCCGCGACCGTCGCCCCGCCCGCTGCGAGCCGCGCCGCCACCAGCGGCCCCAGCCCGCCACCGACACCGGCGACGGCGATCACGCGGCCATCGAGATCACTCATATGGGGGAGAGAGGATTCGAACCTCTGTAGGCATAGCCAACGGGTTTACAGCCCGTCTCCTTTAACCACTCGGACACTCCCCCAGGTGGCTATCGCGGCCGATTCTAGAGGGGAGGAGCGCGATGCGGCCTACGCGACGCCGAGGCGCTGGGACATCTGCTCGTTGAAGGCGGTGATAGCCGAGAGCGGGCGCATGAAGACGGTCAGCTCGGCGACCTTGCCATCGTCGTCGAGCTCGAGGAAGTCGATGCCTTCGAGCTCGCGGTCGCCGACCTTGGCCTTGAAGCGGAGGCAGACGGTGTCGCCCTCGATCAGCTCGTCGGTGTAGGTGAGGTCCTCGAGCGTGGCGGCGACGTGGGTGAGGACCTGGCCGACGATCTCGCGCCCCTCGAAGCCGCGAAAGAGGATCGGGCTGTGGAGGACGACGTCCTCACGCAGCGCCTCGACCATCTGCTCGAGGTCCTTTGCTTCGGCGGCGCGGCGGAATGGGTGCGGCTCGGCCATGCGCCCACTTTAGAGGGGCCGTGTCGAGTTTGTTGCCCTATGCGATACAAACTCGACATGCCGAGCGATCGCTTCTTCACCCGCGCCTCGACCTCGATGGGCGCGACCGCGCTGCGCTGGACGGGCAAGCGGAACATCCCGCTGTACCGGCTCAGCGGTGGCCGCATCGGTGGCCGCATCAACCAGGCACCGGTCCTGCTCCTCACCACCACCGGCCGCAAGTCGGGGCAGCAGCGGACGGCGCCCGTCGTCTACCTCGCCGACGGCGACCGCTACGTGGTGATCGGCTCCAACGCGGGTCACGCCCGGGTCCCGGCCTGGTCGCTCAACCTCAAGGCCAACCCGGACGCCGAGATCGAGATCGGCCGCAGGCGCCTCAAGGTGCGCGCCAGGGTCGCCGAGGGCGAGGAACGCGCCGAGCTCTGGCGCAAGTCGAACGAGCAGTACGCCGGCTTCGACGACTACGCGGAGCGAACCAGCCGCGACATCGCCGTCTTCGTCCTAGAGCCGCACCAGTAGAGCGACGGGGGCCGCGCTAGCTTGCTTCGCGCAGCATTTGCGCCTCGGGCAGGCGCTGCAGTTTCTTCAGCGTGTTGTTCTCGATCTGGCGGATGCGCTCGCGGGTGACGCCGAACGTCCTCCCCACTTCCTCCAGCGTCAGCGGCTCGGCGCCGGAGAGCCCGTAGCGAAGTTCGATCACCTGGCGCTCGCGTTCGGGCAGCGCGTCCAGCGCCCTGCGCACGCCCTCCTTCTGCAGGTGCTCGCTCGCTTCCTCGAACGGCTCCAGCACCGCGTCGTCGGCGACGAAGTCGCCGAGCTCGGATTCGTCCTCGTCGCCGACCGGTTTCTCCAGCGAGACCGGCAGCTGCGAGACGCGGAGGATGTCGCGCACGTCGGCCACCGGCCAGCGCAGCTCCTCGGCGATCTCCGCCGGCTCCGGCTCGCGCCCCAGTTTCTGCACCAGCTGGCGCTCGACGTGGGCGACCCGGTTCAGCTTCTCGACCATGTGGACGGGGATGCGGATCGTCCGCGCCTTGTCGGCGATCGCCCGCGTCACCGCCTGGCGGATCCACCAGGTCGCGTAGGTGGAGAACTTGTAGCCGCGCCGGTAGTCGAACTTCTCCACCGCCCGGATCAGCCCCAGCGAGCCCTCCTGGATCAGGTCGAGGAAGCTGAGGCCGCGCCCCAGATAGCCTTTCGCGATCGAGACGACGAGGCGCAGGTTGGCCTCGACCATCTGCCGCTTCGCCAGCATGTCGCCGCGCTCGATCCGCTTCGCCAGCTCCACCTCCTGGCCCGCGGTCAGCAGCTCGACCTGGCCGATCGAACGTAGATAGAGCCGCAGCAAGTCGAGGCTCGGCTCAACCGTCAGGTCCAGCTCGGCTTTCTTCGCCTGGTTGCCGCCACCGCCCTCGCCGCTGCGCTGTTCCTTGTAGGCGCTGACCCCGTCCTCGGCGATCACGTCGACGCCGTGCTCGACGAGGTGGGCGTGCAGGCCCGAGACCTGCTCCTTGGTGATCTCGACCTCCTCGAGGGTGGTCGCGATCTGCTCGAAGGTGAGGTAGCCGCGCTCCCGACCCAGAGCGACGAGTCCGCGGAGCTCCTCGATCTCGAGAACCGGACTGTCCTCCGACCCGTCCCGCTCGATCACATCCGTCCCCGTCTCCAACGGTTCGATGACTGCTCCCTCCGCTGCAACTCTCCCCATTCCCATGGAGCCGGCCCTGAAGCTCCGGCCGCGCCGAAGTATAGGCGGAAAAATCTCCGCATTGGATCCTCAGGAACGGCACGGTCGGTGTCGGGCACGGTCGCGCAGCCGCCGACCCTCGCCATTGCTTACCCTTCATAAGTTGATGGGCAGCCAGCCGACCGCCGCCGCCGCTCCCGATGTCCAGGCTTCCACGCCCGCGACGCAGGTCAGCCTCTCCCGGGTAGGCGTGACCGGGGTCGAGAAGGTGATCCGGGTCAAGGCCGACGGGACCGAGAACCTCTTCTACGCCGAGTTCGAGTGCTTCGTCGATCTCAACCCGCAGCAGGCCGGCGTCCACATGTCCCGCTTCGAGGAGATCGTCGGCGAGGCGATCGACGAGGTGGTGCTGGGCGAGGCCTTCAAAGCCGAGGTGCTGGCCGCCCACGTCGCCCAGAAGGTGCGCGAGCGCCAGGGCGGGCTGCGGGCCGAGGTCTCGGTCACCGCCCGCTACCCGGAGACGGTCTCGACCCCCGAGAGCGGCCGCAGCACGCAGGAGATCTACGTCCTCTTCGGCACCGCGGTCGCCTCCGAGCGCGGCACGCGGACGCTGACCGGCGTCCAGGCTCAGGGCATGACCGCCTGCCCCTGCGCGCAGGAGATGGTCGCCGGACTCTCGCGCGAACGGCTCACCGCCGAGGGCTTCAGCGCCGAGCAGATCGACCAGGTAATCGACGTCGTCCCGATCGCCACCCACAACCAGCGCGGCATCGGCACCCTGCACGTCGGCTGCCCGGAGGGTGGGCCCTCATGGATCGACGCGCCGGAGCTGCTGCGGATCGTCGAGAGCTCGATGAGCTCGGAGATCTACGAGCTGATGAAGCGACCCGACGAGATGGCGGTCGTGGTCAAGGCACACGAAAACCCCCGCTTCGTCGAGGACTGCGTGCGCGAGATGGTGCGCCAGGTCGTCGAGGGCTACCCCGACCTGCCGGACGAGGCCTTCGTGACAGCGCGCCAGGAGAACCTGGAGACGATCCACCGCCACAACGTCGTGGCAGAGCGCTACGGAACCCTCGGCGAGCTGCGGGCCGAGCTGGCGAGCGGCGAGCACCAGCCGCGCCACCTGACCCGGCGCGAGTGGCTCGAGGCGTCGGCTCCTTAAAGCAGTGAGGAGGGGAAGGAGTCGGGTGTCCCTCCCCCGGAGACCGTTGCGCAGCAGATCGCATACTGCACCTCGGGGAGTGGTCCCGGGAGTCTCCGGGGGAGGGACACCCGACTCCTTCCCAGCGTCTGCTCTCTAGGTCGTGGGCCTCGGCTTCGCCCTGGCTCGCTCTTTCTGCTGTTCCTCGATGCGTCTCCTGAGGCCGAAGAAGTAGTCGGCGCCGCTGACGACGGTCACGATCAGGGCGGCGTAGACGAGTAGGTCGACGCCGAGGGGGGCGGGGTCGGCGACGATCAGGGCGATCACGGCGGCGATCTGCAGCACCGTCTTCAGCTTGCCGAGCCAGCTGGCGTCGATCACGATGCCGCGCTCGGCGGCGATCGTGCGGAGGATGGTGACGGCGACCTCGCGGGCGATGATCACCATCGCCACCCAGGCTTCGAGCCGGCCGAGCGAGACCAGCGAGAGCAGGGCGCCGACGATCAGCAGCTTGTCGGCCAGCGGGTCCATCAGTTTGCCGAAGGTCGTGACCGAGCCGCGGGCGCGGGCGAAGTAGCCGTCGAGCCCGTCGGTGAGGGCGGCCAGGGCGAAGACGCCGGCAGCCAGCGCGTCCCCATTCGGCGTCTCCCCCAACAAAGCCACCACCACTACGGGCACCGCCAGGATGCGCAGCAGCGTCAGCGCATTCGGCAGGTTGAGCGGGAACATGCGATCAGTCTGGTCGATGGGCCGATTTCGGGGCCATATCTCCCGTTTTTGGCCCGTCGGCGGCGAGTTCGGCGTCGCGCTTGGCGAAGTACTCCTCGCCCTCGATGCTGATGCGGGGGACGATGCGGTCGAGCCAGCCGGGCAGCCACCAGGCGCGCTTGCCGAGCAGGACCATCACCGCCGGCACCAGCAGGCAGCGGACCAGGGTCGAGTCGATCGCGATCGCCACCGCCAGCCCGACCCCGAACTCCTTCACCACCGGGTCGCCGTTGAGGACGAAGCTGGTGAAGACGCAGACCATGATCGCCGCCGCCGAGGTGATCACGCGGCCGGTGTTGGCCAGGCCTTCGATCACCGCCCGCTTCTCGTCGCCGTACTTCGTGAAGTGCTCGCGCATCTGCGTCAGCAGGAAGACCTCGTAGTCCATCGAGAGGCCGAAGAGGATCGCGAACATCAGCAGCGGCACGAAGCTGACGATCGGGATCGAGTGATCGAGCCCGATCAGCGAGGATCCCCAGCCGAGCTGGAAGACGGCGGTCACCACCCCGTAGGCCGCGGCGACCGAGAGCAGGTTCATCGCCGCCGCCTTGATCGGGACCAGCAGCGAGCGGAAGGCGATCAGCAGCACGAAGAAGCTGAGGGCGACGACGATCGCGATCATCAGCGGCAGCTTCTCGGCGATCTGGCTGCCGAGGTCGATGTAACCCGCGGTCTGGCCACCGACGTAGGAGCTGGCTTCGGTCCCCTTCAGCGCCGCCGGGATCGTGGTGTCGCGCAGTTCTTCGACCAGGTCGACGGTCTCGTCCGCCCAGGGCTCCGATTTCGAGAGCACGGTGAAGACCGCCACCGTCCCCTTCGCGTCGGCGGTCGGTTCGCTCACCGCTTCGACGTCGCTGTCGCCGCCAATCGCTTTCTGCAGGCCCGGAAGCACCTGTTTCGCTTCCGCCGGCGAGCTGAATTCGGAGGCGACCAGCAGCGGCCCGTTGACGCCGGGCCCGAAGCCCTGGTTGAGGCTGTCGTAGGCCTGGCGCGAGGTCGTGTCCTTGGGCAGGGCGCTGATGTCGTTCTGGCCCAGCTCGAGCTGGAAGATCGGCAGCGCCAGCACCACCAGCACGACCATGGCGACGATCGCCGAGCGCCAGGGGCGGCCGGCGACACGCTCCGCCCAGCGCCGCCACCCGTGCGGCTCGGAGTCCTCGGGGTGACCCTTGCCGCGGCGGATGCTGAGCGAGTCGATCCGGAAATCGAGCGCCGCCAACATGGCCGGCAGCAGCGTCGCCGCGGCGCAGACAGCGACGACGACGGCAACCGCCGCGGTAAAGCCGAGGGTGCTGACCAGCGGGATCCCGGCGAAGGCGAGCGAGCAGAGGGCGATCACGACCGTGAAGCCGGCGAAGACGACGGCGCCGCCGGCGGTGGCGGTGGCGCGGGCGATCGACTCGCGCAGCTCCATCCCTTCGGCCAGCTGCAGTTTGTGGCGGGTGACGATAAACAGCGCGTAGTCGATCCCGACCCCGAGCCCGATCATCGTCGCCAGGGTCGAGGCAACCGCGGGCACCTGCAGCACGTGCTCGAGCATGCGGACGATCGAGAGCGCGCAGGCGAGGCCGATCAGGGCCGAGACAATCGGCAGCATCATCGCCGTCGCGGTGCCGAAGGCGAAGAGAAGGATGATCACCGCGGCGGTCAGCCCGATCGCCTCGCTGACCTCGGTCGAGGGCTTGGAGAGCTGCTGGCCGACATAGCTGCCGACCGCGGTCTCGAGACCGGCGGCGCGGGCGGGCCGCGCCGCGTCGAGGATCCGCTGCGCCTCCTCTTCGTCGATTTCGCCAGGGCCGATGCCGAGGACGACGGGGATGTAGCCGACCCGCTGGTCTTTGCTGAGGAAGTTCGCGCCCTGCGGGCTGAGTGGGCTGGTGGCCGAGTTGACGTCGTTCAGCGCTTCCAGGTTCTTCGCCGTTTCGGCGACCGCGGCGCTGTACTTCGGCTCGGTCAGCTTGTCGCCCCTCGGCGCCTCCAGCACCAGCGGGTTGCTGCCGTAGGCCTGCTCGGGCAGGTTGTCTTCGAGCAGTTCGGTCGCGATCGTCGAGTCGGTGCCCGGCAGGGTCAGGTTTTCGCTGGTCTTGCTGCCGCCGGCCTGGCCGATCAGGACGAGGGCGATCGCCAGCACCACCCAGGCGCCGATCACCGGCCAGTGGTGACGCGAGCAGAAGCGGCCGATCGCGTAGAGGGGCCCGGTCATTCGGCCATCATCTCCGATGGCGAGGGCGTGGTGCCGTCCTCGAACGCCTCTGGGATCGATCCGGCAAGGTCGGCGCCGAGCAGCCGCCGCAGGACGACGAGGTGCTGGGCCTGGTTGGCGGCGATCGAGCCGAGCAGCGAGCGCGGCCAGGGCGAGGTGAGGTGGGAGACCGCCCGCAGGTCGAAGGCGACGGAGGCGCTTTCCACGTCGTAGAGGAACTCGAGCGCGTCTGCCTGCGTTTTCAGCTGTTCGCTTTCGATCTCTTCCTGCGCGGGTTCGGCCGCTTCGCCGAGCCCGCGCAGCGCCTTCACGATCGCGTTGCTGTGTTCCTGTTCTTGGGCGCGGAATTCGCGGGCGCTGGCCAGCGCAGGGCCGCGCAGCAGCGACAGCGTCCGGTCGTAGGCGCGGACCGCCGCCAGCTCGCGGGCGAGCACGCTGTTGAGGATCTCGGCGTCGGCAGCCTTGTCGGGGACGGCCGCCGTGGTGCCACCCCCGTCATCGCCGCACCCCGCGACGACCAGCGCCAAAGCGGCGAGGAGCGAGCAGATGATTGGGTTCGGTGCCATGGAGAGGCGGCCAAGCCTATGAGCAACGGCAGTGCCAAGGCGCTCGCGGCGCTGGCGGAGGAGATCCACGGCTGCCGCCGCTGCCCGCGGCTGGTCGAGTGGCGCGAGGCCCAGGCCGCCGACCCACCCAAGCGCTACCGCGGCCAGGACTACTGGGCGAAGCCGCTCGACGGCTTCGGCGACCCGGCGGCGCGGGTGGCGATCGTCGGCCTGGCGCCAGCCGCCCACGGAGCCAACCGCAGCGGCCGCATGTTCACCGGCGACCGCTCCGGCGAGTGGCTCTACGCGGCCCTGCACCGGGCCGGCTACGCCAGCCGCCCCGAGTCGGAGCGTCGCGGCGACGCCCTGCGCCTGCGCGACGCCTACGTGACCGCGGTCGTGCGCTGCGCCCCGCCCGCCAACAAGCCGACCCCGGAGGAGCGCGACAACTGCCTCCCGTACCTGGAGCGCGAGCTACAGCTGCTGGAGCGATGCCGCGTCATCGTCGCCCTCGGCTCCTTCGCCTGGGACGGTGCCCTGCGCGCCGCGCGGGCGCTCGGGACCGAGGTGCCGCGCCCGCAGCCGCGCTTCGGCCACGGCGCCGAAGCCGACCTCGGCCGCTGGCGGCTACTCGGCTGCTTCCACCCCAGCCAGCAGAACACCTTCACCGGCAAGCTGACCGTACCGATGATCGACGCCGCCTTTGCGCGGGCGAAGGAGCTGGCGGGCTAGCTGGTCTCTTTTTGGACGGCGCGGCCTTGTGAGCTTCCGAGGAAGCGGCCTCGAAACCGAGCATCGCGACCGAGACCGGGATGCCGGGCACGTCCTCGGCTATCAGGCGTGCCGCGCTTTCGCCCTGGATCTCCAAGACCTTCTCGAGCATCTCGTCGAGGGCGACCTGCAGCTCGTCCCATCCCTGCTCGTCGATCAGGATCGGCGTCCAGCTCAGGTGGCGGTTGACGCGCTTGTCGAACGTGCCGCCGGCCACTGCCGCGGAGACGTCTTTGAGGATGTTGTCGATCCCGCTCGCGCTGATGCCGGGACGTAGCGAGGCCGGGAGCGCCCCCCATTCGTCGGAATTGAGGAAGGCCCGATCGGTCGCCCGGTAGTAGTGCTCCATGGCGCCGCGCCGAGGCGCCGTATCGACCAGCTCGATGCACTCGCACTCCTTCAGCACTTTGATGTGGTAGCTGACGTGACCGACGGTCTGGTCCAGCTCCTTGGCGATTTCGTTGGGGCTGGCGACCCTTTCGTTGAGGATGACGAGCGCCTGCACGCGCACCGGGTGGCCCATCGCGCGCACGACGCGCTGGTCGACGCCGCCTCTCTGTCGACCCGTCTTCCTGGCCTCGGCCGAGTCGCTCTTCTTGCTGTTACTTGGGGTCAAGACAATCTCCGATCCTCGCGGGGTGGCTCCCTGATCACTCCATCGTATTGCCTCCATAGCCTTTTTGCTGAACAATTTGCAGGGCCTTTGTAGATCTTTTTAGACCAACGTAACTCTTTCTATCAATACATAGGTCTCCACCACTGCAATCAGTTCGCCAGCGCAGCCGGCGATCCAGCGACAGGGAGAGACAGAGAGAGACAGGGATGCGTCGGCCTCGGATCAAGCGCACGACGGAGCCGGTGGCGGCTCCGGACGGCGATATCTACCTGATGCGGCCGAGCGCCGAGAACGACATCCGGATCGAGAAGCCCAACGAGGAACAGCGACGGCTGCTGGAGGCACTCGACGGCGAGCACACCCTGGGACAGCTGCAGGAGCGGTTCGGGGAGGAAGAAGTCGCCAACACGATCTCCCAGCTGCAGGAGCTGGAAGTCGTCGAGGACGCAGCCGATGACGACCTCGTTCCCGCGGCGGAGCTGGTGCGTTTCGACCGCCAGCTCCGCTACTTCAGCGACGTCGGCTCGCAGGAGCTGACGCCGTCGGCGGCCCAGCGGCGGCTGAGCGAGGCGAAGGTGGCGGTGCTCGGAGTCGGCGGGCTCGGCGGCGCCTGCGCGAGGTCGCTGGCCAGCATCGGCATCGGCGAGATGTGGCTGATCGACGGCGACCGGGTCGAGGCCAGCAACCTCAACCGGCAGACCCTCTACACCGAGGCCGACTTCGGCCTGCTCAAGGTCGAGGCGGCGACGGCGCGGCTGCGGGCCTTCAACCCCGCGATGCGGATCACCTCGACGGCACGGCGGCTGGAGAGCCAGACCGAGATCGCCGACTTCATCGACGGCGCCGACGTCGTCATCGACGCGGCCGACTGGCCCGCCCACGAGATCGAGCGCTGGTGCAACTCGGCCTGCTTCGAGGCCGGCATCCCCTACATCACGATGAGCCACTTCCCGCCGGTCGCCCGCACCGGGCCGCTCTACGTGCCTGGCCAGACCGGCTGCTTCAGCTGCCAGGAGATCGCCTACCGGCGCCAGTACCCGCTCTTTGACGTCGCGGTGGAGGAGCGCCGGGCAAAACCCCCCGTGGCGGCAACGCTGGGTCCCGCCTGCGAACTGATCGCCGGCCAGGTCGGGCTGGAGATCATGCACCTCCTGACCGGGTTGGCCGAGCCCTCGACGCTCGGCGTCGCCCACATCCTCGACCTGCGGACGATGGAGGTCGAGCGCGAGGCGGTGGTACCGGAGCCCGAGTGCCCCGTCTGCGGCCACCTGCAGCACACCGCGGCGCCGGTCGTGGAGGCGGCGGAGGGATAGGTTTGAAGGCGTGCCGCGGCGGCTCGCCCCACTCGCACTCCTCGCCCTGGCCGTCGCGCTGCCAGCCGGGTGCGGAGACGCGTCCTCCGAGGAGGAATCGACTCCGGGAGGGTCGAGGCAGACCGAGACGGCGCCAGCTCGAACCGCGCCGGTCGGCGCCCTGGCGAAGAGCTGCGACGCCTACTCGGCCGACGCCGGGGCGCTGCGAGCGACCGGGATCCCCTGCGATCAGGCGCGGCGGGTGATGTACGGCTGGCAGCGGGAGCGCTCCTGCTCCCTCCCCGCCGGCCCCTCGCGCGGCTCCTGCCTCGCCCGCTCCTACCACTGCCTGGCGACCCGCACGGATCGTGGCGTCGCCGTCAGCTGCGCTCGCGCCGGCCAGTCGATCGCCTTCCGCGCCAGACGCTGAACCGCCCGCCGATGGGCCGATAAGTTGTCTAAGAGTCAACTTTTCGGCCCGCCAGGACCAGCAGCGTGATCGCGATCGCGAAGACGCCGTCGCTGGCATCGTCGAGGCCGGTCGCGACGGAACCGAGATCCGATCCCTCCTAGAATGTTCGACTCCCGCCGGCGTAGCTCAGTTGGTAGAGCACATCATTCGTAATGATGGGGTCCCCGGTTCAAGTCCGGGCGTCGGCTCTTTCTCTAGGGTGTGCCCCTTGGGTTCCGTTGAGTACTTAAAGGATCTATGGCAGCAGATCCGACCGCGTAGGACGAGGATGCCGCGCATCGTGCGGTTGGCGCTGATGGGCACCCTTCTCCTCGGATACCTGATCTGGCGCATACCCGTGTTGTGGATGAGCAACGAAGAGGACGGGCGGGTGCAGGTGGTGACGTTCATCGCCGGGCTGGGTGCGGTCGTGCTTGCCCTGGTGGTAGCCGCGCGGCTCGGGATCGAGGCCGCGCGCCAGCGCGAAGGGCTCGTGGTTCCCGGGCAGAAACGCGGATCGAAGCCGGAGAAAACCACGCTCAGCGTTCCCGGCGTCGACCTGCGCGAAGCCGCCCTCCCGGCTGCCAATCTGACAGGCGTCGAACTGACCAAAGCACGGCTCGACGACGCTGATCTCCGCAAGGCAACACTGGCCGATTCGCGTCTCGAGGGCGCCAACCTGCGCCGGACGGACCTGACCGAGGCGACGCTCGACGGAGCACGTCTCGAGGAAGCGGACCTCCGGGGTGCGGACCTCCGGGGAGCCTCGTTGAAACAGGCCTCGCTGAACAAGGCAAGGCTCGACGGCGCCCTCTACGACAGACGGACGAAGTGGCCGAGGGGAGTGAGGCCGGCCGAGCGAGGCGCCGTCGAGGTGGCTAGAGGCGGGCGTTGAAGTGATCGACGGGATCACGAAGATCGTCGGTGTCCTGGCCGCGATCCTGGGTTTGGCGGGATACGTGCTGGTGCTGGGCGCCGCGATCCTCTGGCTGCGCCTGCACCAGATCGACCTGCCGCCCGAGGTGTCGGTGTCCCTCGTTGCTCGCGAGGAGCTGATAGCCATCGGCGCCCAGGCTGTCGCAGTATGGGTTCTGCTGGCCGGCGTGCTCGGCTTGCTGGCTGCGTGGATCGCCACCGGCGATCCCGAAAGGCGCAGCTTCGACTACTACGAGGCCGGTTTGGCGGTGGCCGTGACGGTCTCGATCCTGCTGGCGCTCCGGGTCGAGGGCTGGCTGCTCGTCCTGCCCCTTCTCGCCGTCACCATCACCATCGCCGGGACGTGGGTCTTCTGGCCTTCGCTCGACGCGGTGGCAACCGTGATCGTGCCGACCGGAGTCGGGCTCGCGCTCGGGTTCGCGCTTCACCACCTGAGCCGAGGCAGCGGACTCATGACCGCCGCCGGCGCTGCTTTCGTCTTCGGGGCGTTGCTGCTGTTGACGCCACCGCTGCAGCACTGGCGCGCCCTGCAGGAAACCAGCCGGGAAGCGCTTGTCCGGATCAAAGAGAAAGACGGCGCCGATTCTCCCCAGGCGAGAACGGTGCAGACGGCGCTCGAGTCAGCGCAGGCGCAGAAGCATCCTCCCTGGTCATGCTGATCGAGCGCGTTGCGATCGTCGTCGTCACGCTGACGGTGCTGGGAGCGGTGGCGGTCGCTTCCCAGGTCGACCGCGACGAAGATTTCCACAAGGTTCTGGTGAGTCTCACCAACGGCGACTGCCTGGAAGGGATCTACGTCGGCCGTGGCGGCGATCAGATCGTGATCGCTCAATCGGCTCGGGCCGACGGCGAGCGGCGAGCGCGGATCTCCACCATCCCGAGCAAGGAAGTCCTCGAGGTCCAAATCTTCGACAAGGCATTCCAGGGACGGCTCGACCGCGACCCCCTCTGCACCGAGCACAAGCACGCTGTCATGGTCTACCCAGCTCGAACGTCGAGCCCTGGCAGCGGGGGCACCAGTAAGTAGTGCGGTTGGCGTCGCCCTGGCCGCGCGAGGCGATGCGGCCGCCCCAGCTGGGACAGGGGCGGCGGGCACGGTAGACGGCGTAGGTGTGGCGGCCGGTCGCGACGGCTTCCTGCATGAGGGAGCGGGCGGCGATGAGGACGGCGCGGAGATCGGCGTCGTCGAGGGTGCGAGTCGGGTCGGTGCGCAGGGAACCGACAACAGCATCGAGGTCGGGGTCCGGGGCGAGGAGGTCGGGGCCGAGACGAGCGAGCTGCGGGTCGCGGGAGAGGCGCGCCGCCGGGATCACCCGCAGGATCGGGCCGCCGAACTGGACCGCCTCCCGGCGCTCGCCCGCCAGCACCGCCCAGGCCGATCGGCGCGGCCTGCGCCGGCGGCCGTCGAGACGCTCGACGCCGGCCGCACCCCCACGCGGGTTCGGCGCCGTCACCGCCAGCCTCTGCCCGGTGAGCGCGGCGTCGAGACGGCGCGCGGCGCGCAGGATCGTGTCCCCGGCAGTCCGCAAACGGCGTCGATAACTGTTGCTGCAGCCACAGCAATCGACGCCGTTTGCCCTTGGCTAGATTGGGTGGGTGCTCAGGCGAGGAATGGATCCCCAGGGCCGCCAGATCGCCCTCTTGCTCGGCGGCGGGCGGGTCGCGCTCGGGGTCGGGGCGCTGTTCGCCACCGAGCCGACCCTCGAGGCGCTGCTCTTCGGCGAGACCGACGGCGTCGGCCGGGCGCTGGCCAAGCTCGCCGGTGGTCGCGACCTGGCCCTGGGGCTACTGACGCTGGCTGCCCGCGACGACCGCACGGCCCTGCGGACGATCGTGCTCTCCGCGGCCGTCCTCGACGCGGCGGATGCGTTCTCGCTCGGGCTCGCGGCGCGCGACGGCGAGACCCGCCGCGCCGGGCTGGGCGGCGTCGTCTCCGGCGGCGGCGCGGCGCTCGCCGGCGCCTGGGCCTGGCGCCGGCTCGGCTAGTCGCTGCCGTTCTGGCTGAAGCCGGAGGGCGACGCTTTGAACTCGTGCGACTCGATCACGCGGTCGATCAGGCCGTACTCGACGGCATCGGGCGGCTGGAAGAACTTGTCGCGTTCCATGTCCTGCTTGATCTGCTCGCTGGACTGGCCGGTGTGCTTGACGTAGATGCCGTCGAGGCGCTCGCGCAGCTCGAGGATCTCCCTGGCGTGGATCTCGATGTCGCTCGACTGGCCTTCGAAGCCGCCGCTCGGCTGGTGGATGAGGATGCGGCTGTTGGGCAGCGCCATCCGCTTGCCCTTGGCGCCGCCGGTGAGGATCAGCGAGCCGGCCGACATCGCGATCCCGTAACAGATCGTCTGCACGTCGGGCTTGATGAACTGCATCGTGTCGTAGATCGCCAGGCCCGCGTAGGCGGAGCCGCCGGGCGAGTTGATGTAGAGGCTGACGTCCTTGTCGGGGTCCTCGGACTCGAGGTGCAGCAGCTGGGCGATGATCAGGTTGGCGAGGTCCTCGGTCACCTGTTCGCCGAGGAACACGATGCGCTGCGCCAGCAGGCGCGAGTAGATGTCGAAGGAGCGCTCGCCGCGAGCGGTCTGCTCGACGACCATCGGTACCAAGGGCATAGGGCCTCCGTTTCGGATCGACGACGCCCTTGACCTTATCCAGGCGAGCCCCCGGGCCTCGCTACGGTTGCCCGGGAGCCGGATGATCGTCTCGGTGCACATCGCCGAAGTCGGGCCGCCGGAGGCGGCGGAGGTGCTGCTGCGACAGCCGAGGGCGGCTCGCGTATCCGGCCTCACCTACGCCGAGACGACGACCGCAGCAGCGCTCGGCGAGCCGCTGCTACCGCCGCGCCGGCTCGGGCCGGTCGGGATGATCGCCGCCTGGGAGAGCGACGAGGCGCTCGACGAGTTCTCCCGCTCCCGCCACCCGGTCGCCCGCCACCTCGCCGGCGGCTGGGAGGCCCGCCTCGCACCGCTGCGCGTCTCCGGCGCCTGGGCGGGGATGCCGGGCCTGCCGGCACGGGCGCTACCGGTCGACGACGGCGAGCCGGTCGGGATCCTCACCCTGGGCCGGTTGCGGCTGCTCCGCACCGGCGCCTTCCGGCGCAGTGCCGCCCCGGCGGAGGCGGCCGCGCTCGACAGCCCGGCGCTGCTGGCCGGAACCGGCCTCGCCCGCCTGCCCCGGCTCGTCGCCACCTTCACCCTCTGGCGCAGCGCCGGGACGATGCGCGAGTACGCCTACGGCGCCGGCGCCGCCCACCAGGCGGCGGTCGGCGCCGACCGCGCCCGGCCGTTCCACCACGAATCGGCCTTCGTCCGCTTCCGCCCCTACGCCTCGCGGGGCCGCTGGGGCGACCGCGACCCGCTCGCCGGCCTGATCGGTGCGACGGCCGCCCGGCGCGGCGCCGGACTCAGCCCCGGATCTGACAGGGACTGAGGAAGGTGCCCTTCATACGGGTGCCGTCTTTGAAGCTGAACTCGCCCACAGCCTGCAGTCGGCCGTCCGCGCAGCGGGCGTTGACGTAGCTGTGCTTCTTGCCCTTGAAGGTCCACTTGCGGCCGACCCGGATGGAGCCGGAAAGGGGGTGGCCGGCGCCGCCGGCGATCTTCGGGATACGCGCGTGGACGCGGTAGCCGTAGCGGCCGTTGTGGATCGTTTCGATCCGGATCGGGACGACGAAGGTGGTGGGCGCCGGAACCGTGGTGTAAGCGTGGGCGAAGACGGTCGGATCCCCCCCTGGCGCGGCCCGTTGAAGAGGGTGATCGGCGAGGAGACCGGGATCGGGGCCTGTTCGGGGAAGAGGACGACGGCGCTGCCGCGCCCTTCGCCGACGATCGCACCCGGACAGAGCTTGCGCGCCTGCGGCACCGTCGTCGCCTGCAGCTTGGCGGCGCTGCATTTCGGCAGGCCGGTGGTGTCGACCGAGCCGTGCTTGTCGAATTCGAACTCGATCGTTTCCAGGATCGGCGGATAGTCGCCGCTGACGGTGCTGATGCTGCCGCGGCCGAAGAGCGTGATCGGGGCGTCGACGTTCTTCGGCAGAGCCGTCGGCGTGAAGCCGCCTTCGCCGTTGACGACGATGTCGCCGGCCTGGATGCGGATCTTCGCGACCTTTTTGACGCCCAGCGCGCTGCCCACCACCACGAGGATGAGTGCGGCGGCGAGCACCGCGGCCGCGCGAACGGTTCTCCTGCCCATGAAATTAGCTTAGCTGGCCGCGGCGTGAGCGACCTGAACCGCGCCGGGCCGGCCCAGGTACGGCGCGAGGAAAAGCTCGATCAGGTCGGGGAGGAGCTCCGGCAGCCGCTCGCCTTCGCCGCTGTTCACCTTGCGCATGACGAGGGCGCTCATGCCGCCCGCCAGCGAGGCGGAGAGGGCCGCCGACGGCGCCCTCGTCGCCGGCGGCGGTGGTATGTCCTCGCAGAGATAGGCGATGACCTGGTCGGTCACCTCGCGGTAGCGGGCGGCCACCTTCTCGCCGGCCTGCTGCGGGATCGCCAGGCAGAACCTCGCCAGGTCGGGATTGGCGGCGAAGAACTCGAGGCCGGCCTGAATCTTGGCGGCGACTTTCGCCGGCCACTCGACCTGGCTCGCTGCGGCGGCGCGGGTCTCGATCCCCAGGTGCTCGACGATCGTGTCGTAGGCGCCGAAGAAGCACTCCTCCTTCGAGGAGAAGTAGGCATAGAAGGTGCGGCGGGAGACACCGGCGGCGGCGCAGATCTGCGCGATCGTCGTCTCGTTGAGGCCGTTCTCGGCGACCACGGCGATCGTCGCCGCAGTGAGCCGGTCGCGCTGATTCTTGGTCACGAATTCGCGCGGCAGGCCGTGGCGCCCCCGCGGCAGGCGAGGCAGGCGCGGCATCGGGTCGCCCTCCTCCCGATCCCTCCCCCCAGCGCGGCGGGGTCGCG
This sequence comes from uncultured Thermoleophilia bacterium, assembly GCA_963720455.1. Classification (GTDB taxonomy): domain Bacteria; phylum Actinomycetota; class Thermoleophilia; order Solirubrobacterales; family 70-9; genus VAYN01. The sequence continues at coordinate 1,941,723 of OY970392.1, forward strand.
CACGGGCTTGGCGCCATCGGGATCCGGCGGGGGCGCGATCTCCAGCTCCTCGCGCGCGACCTCGTGGCCGAGGTAGGGACGCACCGCGATGTACATCAGTTCGGGGACGAACCGCTCGAGCGAGCCGGTTCCGTCCCCGTTCTCGAGCTCCTTGAGCAGGCGGCCGTGGATCGAGCCCAGCACGCCTTCGGCGACTCCCCGTCCCACCGAGTCGGGATCGTCCAGCTCCTGGCGGCCGAGGTCGATCAGGTCGACCCATCGCTGCAGCTGGCGCTCGCGGTAGACCTGGGCCATGCTGCCGGCGGCGAGGATGTGCACGGCGCCGAAGCCGACCTCGCGCGGGTTGTCGCGCATGAACCGGACGATGGCGTAGGCGCTCGCTCGCAACCCGTCGCGCCAGCAGCTCTCGGCCTCGAAGGCCGCGATGACGTCGTCCTCGGTGGTGGCGGCTATGTCGTCGAAGACGGCGAAGCAGAGCCCCTCCTTGCCGTCGAAGAGGCGATCGAACTCGGGCTGCTCCACACCCGCCCGCCCGACGACGTCGGACACCGTGACGTCGTCGTAGCCGCGCTCATCGACCAACTCCAGCAGGGCCTCGCGAATGCGCTTGTCCTGACCGGCGGTCATCGGGATGTCGCGCGAGCCTCAGACTCGGTCGACCAGCTTCGGCGGTTGCCGCCGCGCCCAGATACGGCTCGACGACGATTTCCAGCACTTCGGGCAGAAGCTTGGAGATGTCAGCCGCCTCGCCGTTCGCGATCCGCTGCTGCAGGAGCCAGGCGAGGCCGCCGATCGTGGCGTACTCGAGCGTGGCCGGCAGCTCGTCGGGGACCGGGCTTTGCTCCCTGCCGCTCCGCAGCAGGGCCGCGACCTCGTCGAGATCGCGCTCGTGGTGGGCCCGCGCGGTCGGGCCGGCGGTGTGGACCTCGACCAGAGCGATACGGGCGGCGAGCGGCTTTTCCTCGATCAGCTCCAGCACAGTGCGCAGGACGGCGATGATCCGTCGCGCCCACTCCGCCTCCGTGGCGGCCGCCGCCATCCGCTCACGGCTTTCGGCGACGATCTGGTCATAGACGCCGAGGAAGCAATCCTCCTTGCCCTTGAACAGCGCGTAGAAGCTGTTGACGCCCACCCTGGCCCCGGAGACGAGGTTGCCGACGGTGGCGTTGCGATAGCCACGTTTGGCGAAGACCTCGATCGCCGCGTTGACGACCCGCTCCCGCTGGTGTTCCGCCACCACCTCACGGGGGAAGGGATCCCGGCCAATCGCACTCGGCATCAGATGCTCTGGAGGCGAAGCCATCGCTTCAGGATAGTCGACTGGTGCCAATTAGGAACGGGCGAGTTTGTTGCGGCTCTCGCCGCCGGCGCAAAAGTGAACGGCGTCAGCGGCCAACGGGCCGGCGAAGCCGAGTGCCATCGTGACGATCAGACCGCCGCCGACGCGGACGATGGCGAGCTGGAAGTCGTCGATCTTGGAGTCGAGCCGCCGGTCCAGGTCGCCCTCATCGAAACTCAGGCCCCGTTGCCGCTGAACTTGTAGCCCACGCCCCGCACCGTCACGACCAGTTCCGGCTTCTGGGGGTCGCGCTCGACCTTCTGGCGCAGGTTGGAGATGTGGACGTCGCAGGCGCGCTCGTCGCCGTCGAACTCGGTCTGCCAGAGCTCCTCCATGATCTGGGCGCGGGGGAAGACCTCGCCGGGGCGGCCGACCAGGAGGCGCAGGAGCTGGAACTCGGAGCGGGTGAGGTTGACGGGGATGCCGCGCACGGTGGCGACGTGGCGGACCAGGTCGATGGACACGGGTCCGGACTCGATCTTCACCGCCTGCGCCAGCGGCGAGCGGTCGAGCTCGCGGCGGCGCAGCTGAGCACGGACGCGGCCGAGCAGCTCCCGCACCGAGAAGGGCTTGGTCACGTAGTCGTCGGCGCCGACCTCGAGCCCGACCACCTTGTCGACCTCGGCGTCCTTGGCGGTGAGGACGATGATCGGGACGGCGCTGCGGGAGCGGACGTCGCGGCAGATGTCGAGGCCGCTCGGCCCGGGCATCATGATGTCGAGGATCAGCAGGTCGTAGGGGATGCCGTTGCCGAGCAGGTCGCTCGCCTCCTCGCCATCGGCCGCCGGGGTGACGTCGAAGCCCTCCTGGGCCAGCGCGTAGCCGACCGAGTCGCGGACCGAGGGCTCGTCGTCGGCAATGAGGATGCGGCCGCTGCTCATGTTCGCTCCATATATAGGGCCTCTCTATACACGGTCAGGCCACCGGGGTCGGGCTTGGCTGGGCGACGGGGAGGCGGACCCAGAAGGTGCTGCCCTCCCCCTCGACGGATTCTGCTCCGATCTGGCCACCCATCACGTCGACCATGCGGCGGGCGATCGCCAGGCCGAGGCCGAAGCCCTCCTGCTTGCGCGACTCGCTGCGCCGGTAGAAGCGCTCGAAGACACGGTCGAGCTCGGCCGCCGGAATACCAGTACCGGTGTCGATCACCTCCAGAACCACCTCTCCCTCCCCGTCGTGGCAGCCGCGAACCGTAACGGTGCCGGGCGGGGGCGTGTTCTTGAAGGCGTTGGTGAGCAAGCCGATCATCACCTGGCGCAACAGGGTCGGGTCGCCGGTGGCGGCGAGGTCGGGCTCGACGTCGACCTCGAGGGCGACGTGGCGCGGCGGCTCGACCGCGGCGGCGACATCGCGGACGGCGGCGGGCACGTCGACGATCTCGCTCTCCGCCGCGCCGCGCGACTCGACCCGGGCCAGGGTCAGCAGTGACTGCGTCAGCCGGCTCATGCGGTCGGCATCGTCGGCGAGGCGGGAGAGGAAGTGGTCGCGGTCGCGGGGCTCGTTCTTGGCACCGCCCTGCAGAACCTCGATCGCGCCGGAGATCCCGGCCAGCGGGTTGCGCAGCTCGTGCGCGGCGTTGGAGACGAAGTCGGCTTCGGCCAGCTCGCGGCGCAGCTCGTCGGTGCGGTCGCGCAGCACCGCCAGCACCGCGCGCTCGTCCGGCAGGGAGCGCGCCGTCATCGCGTAGGCGCGGTCGCCGATCCGCAGCGCCGGGTGGGCGGAGAAGCCGAGCTCTGAAGCACGGTGCAACTGCGAGCGCACCACCAGCGGCGGCTTGCCGCTGGCGCCGAGCAGGCGCGAGGCGGCGCTGTTGGAGAAGCGAACCGAACCGTCGAAGTCGACCACCATGACTGCGTCGGTGAGGCCGTCGAAGATCGCCGTCAGCTTGTTGCGGTCGGCGGTGAGGACGCCGAAGCTCTCCTTCAGCGAGGCGCGCATCGAGTCGAGCGCGCGGGCAAGGTCGCCGATCTCGTCGGGGCCGGAGACGTCGAGTGGGGCGTCGAAGGAGCCCCCGGCCATCTCGCCGGCCGCGCGCGCGAGGCGGACGACGCGGTGGGAGATCGCGACCGCGATCAGGAAGCCGGCGAGGATCCCGATCATCACCGCTGCGATCAGCGCCTGCACGTTGTCGCCGAAGAGGTAGACGCCGCCGGCGGTGATCAGGCTGACCGCGGTGAAGGCGGCGGTCAGCCAGAGCCGCATGCCGATCCGCGGGCCGCGCGCGCCGGCCGCGGACGGCAGCTCGTTCTGAGAACCCATGAAGGTTTACTAACACAAAACCAATCCCGGCTCCAGGCCCTGAACCGGCGACGCCGGGCCACCGTGGGAGAATCGGGCGCGTGGGGACTCTCGTCTTCATCCCGGCCTGGAACGAGGAGGCGTCGATCGAGGCGGTTGTCGCCGACGTCCGCGAGCACCTGCCCGCGGCCGAGATCCTCGTCGTCGACGACGGCTCGACCGACGCGACGACCGCGCGGGCGCGCGAGTGCGGCGTCCTCGTCGCCACCCTCCCCTTCAACCAGGGCCTGGGGGCGGCGCTGCAGACGGGTTACCTCTATGCCCTGCGCGAGGGCTACGACTGCTGCGCCCACCTCGACGCCGACGGGCAGCACCCGGCCGCGGAGGTGGCGCGGCTGCTGGCCGAGGTCGAAGCCGACCGCGCCGACCTGGTGATCGGCTCGCGCTACCGCGACCCCGACGCGCCGGCCGAGAGCGACGACTACCGGCCGACCTTCTCGCGCCGGATCGGGACCAGCGTCTTCCGCTTCTTCCTGACGCTGGCAACGCGCCAGCGCTTCACCGACACGACCAGCGGCATGCGGGCGGCGAACCGGCGGGTGATGTCGCTGTTCAGCGAGAACTACTCGCCCGACTTCGCCGAGATCGAGTCGCTGCAGCTGGCGGTGCGCCAGGGACTGCGGGTCGAGGAGGTGCCGGTGCGGATGCTGGAGCGGACCGGCGGTAGCTCCTTCCTGACGCCGCTGCGCTCGGCCTTCTTCATCTTCAAGGGCGTCGTCGTCCTCCTCGTCGGCCAGTTCCGGCCACGGCAGGCGGAGGCGGAGCGATGAGCGGGCTTTCCCTTGCAGCGGCGGCGTCCGACGGCACCCAGGTCCACCTGACCTCGCAGACGCGGATCCTGGCGGCGATCATCGCGATCGCCTTCATGCTGCTGATCCTGGAGATGATCCGGCGCGACCGCCTGCAGGAGCGCTACAGCGTGATCTGGTTCGTCGCCGGCCTCGGCATGCTCGCCGGCGCCGCCTTCCCCGGCCTGCTCGAGCTCGTCGCCGACCTGATGGGCGTGCGCGACACCAACGTCGCCCTGTTCTCGATCGTGCTGCTGCTGCTGCTCGGCCTGGCGCTCAACTTCAGCGTGATCATGTCGCGCCAGGCGGCCCAGATAACGCGGCTGGCGCAGGAGCGGGCGATCGAGAAAGCGCGCGAGCAGGCGCAGGACGGCGACGGCGCACCCGGCGACGCCAGCGAATCAGAGCACGAGCGGGCCTAGCTCGCGCTCAGTGGCGGTGCGTCTCGCGCGGCGGCCGAGATGGAATTTCGTCTTCGTGTGCGACGCAGTAGCGCGCGACGAGAAGACCGCTCCCGACCAGATACACGACTAGAGACGCCATTACGAGACCAGGCGCGGGCTCGACCAGGTTGAGGAAAACATCCAGGGCCGCCGCGCCCAAACACATGATTCCGAAACGTATTGTCAGCGCTCGAATCATGGCGCCACTCTAGCCCAATACCGCATCAAGGGCGAGGAGCATGGTTGCAACTATCGCACCCCAGAGAAAGCCCAATGCGGTCACCCACTCGACTCTCTCGGATGAAGATTTGGCCAACACCGCGCCGGTTCTAAGCGCCGCCGCCAGTAATCCGGTGAGCACGATCATCGTTCCGGCGACATCGGAGACAACGTCAATCACCACACCCGCGAGCGGGATTTCCGGAGGCTGGATCGCCATCCGCCGACCGTATGGAGCTAGAGCGCACATGTGGCACGCTGAATGTCACGCCCCCGTGACTTGTCTAACGCAGCTCCCGTGCCAGCCGGAAGAAGAGCGCCTCCAGGGCCAGCTCCTCGGAGACGTTGAGGTCGAGGCCGCGGCGGGTCTCCTGCACGGCTTCGGCGCCCTGACGGGCGCGGGAGGCGTCGAGGCCGGCGGCCTGGGAGCGCAGCCGGTCGAGGCGGTCGCGGTTGAAGGCGACCTCCTCGGCACCACCGGCGACGGCGGCGAGGTCGCGCAACCAGTCGGCGCAGAGCTCGAGGCCGAGGTCGAGGACATCGGTGCGGCGGCGGCGGCCGGCGCGTTTGGACTCCTCGGCGATGTCGCGGGCGGTGCGCTTGAGCCCGGCTTTCGACTCCTCCTCCAGGGTCTCGCGGGTCGCGGCTTCCGCCTCCTCGCCAACCGTGTTGGAGATCTTGAGAAGGCCAAGCCAGGGCGTGGTCGGGGTGGCGGGCGCCGACTCGGCGGACACGCTGTCGCGTTGAGTGTCCGGCGAGCCGGCGCCCGCCACCCCGACTAGCTCCAGAGCCGCTTCACGAAGCGCACGACCCGAGTCGGACAGGAGGTAGCGAGCACGAGCAGGGTCACCGGCCGAGAGGCGAGCGGCGGTTGCAACTTCCCCCGCGGAGCTTCCGGTGCCCGCGAGCTCGGCTTCGACGACCTCGGCGGACAGCGGCGTGAAGTCGACGGGCTGGCAGCGGGAGGCGACCGTCTCCAGCAGGGCCTCCGGCTCGGAGCTGAGCAGGATCAGGTGGGCGTAGGCGGGCGGCTCCTCCAGCGTCTTCAGCAACGCGTTCTGGCTCTCGTCCCGCATCGCCTCCGCCGCCTCGATTACGAAAACCCGCCGGCCACCTTCGAAGGGCCGGTAGGCGGCGGCGCGAATCACCTGCTCGCGCACCTCCTCGACCAGGTGCTGGGCACCGCGCGGCGTCAGCCAGACGAAGTCGGGGTGCGGAGAGGGATCGAGCAGCGCCCGGCGCCGCGCATCCTCGGGATCCTCGGCCCCCGTGGCAAGAATCTCTGCTGCAAAGGCCCGCGCCGCCGCCCGCTTCCCGGCTCCCCGCGGCCCACGGAACAGATACGCATGCGACGGTCCCGCCGTCAGCGCCGCGTTCAACGCGACCTTTGCCCGCGGCTGATGCTCGACGGTAAGGCTCATTCCTTCCTTCCGCGGGTGACGCGCGGGCGGGGGACCCCCGCGGCGCGGAGCCGCGTCCAGCGGCGAGCACCGTGGGGGTGGCCCGCGCGGCAGGACCCGCGGTCAGGAGCCATGATCCCTAACCGCAGCCATCACCCGCTCGTGCACCTCCTCGACGCTGCCGCTGGCATCGATCACGACGACCCGATCTGAGGCGATCACCGCGATCTCCTCGTACGCCTCTGCGACCGCACGCTGCAGCTCCAGCCCCTCGGCCTCGAAGCGGTCCTCGCCGCCGGCGCGGCCGAGGCCGGTCTCGGGGTCGACCCTGAGCAGCAGGGTCAGGTCCGGCCAGAGACCGTCGGTGGCGGCGTCGCAGAGCGAGATCACCTCGCCGACGCCGAGCCCGCGCGCCGCTCCCTGGTAGGCGACGCTGGAGTCCGAGAAGCGGTCGGAGACGACGGTGCGGCCAGCCTCCAGGGCCGGCCGGATCACCCGCTCGGTGAGGTCGGCGCGGGCGGCGCAGAAGAGCATCAGCTCGGCCAGCGGTTCCAGCGCCACGGCCGGGTCGGCGAGCAGCTCGCGGATCCGCTCCGCCGCGTCGGTCCCGCCCGGCTCGCGGATCGCCACCGTCTCCGGCCCCAGCGCCTCGGCCAGCAGCCGCGCCTGGGTGCTCTTCCCGGAGCCGTCGACGCCCTCCAGGGAGATGAACAACGTCGCGGGCCTCAGCCTTTGGCGCCGGCTTTGGCGCGTTTGCGCCCGCGCGTCGCCGTGTCCGCTTTGGACGCTTTCACTTTCGACTTCTTGCCTTTGGCGGGTGCGTCCTCGTCGCCTTTGGCGGGCGGCTTCTTCTCCATCGCCGCTTTCGCGGCTTTCGCCGCTTCGCGCTCGGCCCGTCGTTTCTTCATCTCCTGCATCGACTCGCAGTCGTCGTTGAGGCAGAGGTTCCAGGCGCGGCCGCGGAAGGGGACGACTTTGAGCCGCGGCGTCTGGTCGCAGATCGAGCAGCGGTCCTCGAGCCGGAAGACGTCGCCGCGCTGGGGCAGCGGGAAGGTCTGGTCGCAGGAGTCCGGGTCGTCGAGGGTCCAGCCCTGGCAGCCGACGAAGCGTTTGCCCGATTTTTTCGCGCGGATGATCCGCAGCATGTTGGGCGAGCCGTCCTCCTTCTTGCGGCCGGCTTCCTCGCAGACCTTGCAGGGGCCGAGGATGCGGTCCTCGTCCATCCCTTTCCAGATCACCTTGGCCAGGTCTTCGCGGCTCGCGTCGATCTCGGTCCAGGTCTTGTGCAGGAGTTCGCGGCTCTCGCCGACGACGGCGCCCTTGGTCATCTCGCCGGCGGCGATCCGGTCCATCTCCGCCTCCAGCGTGGCGGTCATCTCCGGCGTCGCCATCGCCGGCACGTAGTTCTTGAAGGCCTCATAGAGGGCGATCCCGGTCTCCGAGGGCACCGGCGGGTTGGAGTAGACGTAGCCGCGGTCGAAGAGCTTCTGGATGATGTCGGCGCGGGTCGCTTTGGTGCCGAGGCCGCGCTCCTCCATCATCTCGATCAGTTTCGCCTGGGAGATGCGCCCCGGCGGCTGGGTCTCCTTGTCGACGATCCAGGGCTCGCCGTCGAGATCGAGCCGCTGGCCCTCCTGCAGCGCCGGGATCTCCTCGTCGGAGGAGCGGGCGTAGGTGTAGATGCCGGCGTAGCCGGGGTCGACCACGACCGAGCCGCGCACGAAGTAGATCTCCGAGCCGGCCTCGATGTCGGCCCGGGTCGACTCGGTGATCATCGGCGGGCTGAAGGTGGCGAGGAAGCGGCGCACGACCAGTTCGTAGACGCGCTTCTTGGAGCCCTCGAGGGCGCCCGGGTGGATCGCCTGGGTCGGGTAGATCGGCGGGTGGTCGGTGGTCTCTTTTTTGCCGCGGGTCGCCTGCAGCGGGCTGTCGAGCAGGCCGGCGGCGGCGGAGAACTCCTTGATCCGGACCAGCGAGGAGACCAGCTCCTTGACCGGCAGCGACGGCGGGTAGACCGTGTTGTCGGTGCGCGGGTAGGAGATGAAGCCGTCCATGTAGAGGTCCTCGGCGATCCGCATCGCGCTGGCGGGGGTGATGCCGAGGCGGCTGGAGGCGTCGGTGCTGAAGGCGGTGGTGTTGTAGGGGGTCGGCGGCCGGCGCGTGTTCTTGCGGGCCGTGACCGACTTCACCGTGCCGGGGGCGCTGGTGCCGGCGAGGGCGGCGTCGGCCTCCGCCTTGTCCCAGAATTTGTCGGTCGCGTGGTGGGTCTCGAAGCTGCCGTCGGGGTGCTCGAACTTGGCGAACAGCTCCCAGAACGGTTTCGCGACGTGGGCGCGGCGTTCCATCTCGCGCTCGACGATCAGGCCCAGGGTCGGGCTCTGGACGCGGCCGACCGAGAGGAAGTTGGAGCCGAAGCGGCGGGTCGAGAGGGAGACGGCGCGGGTCAGCGTCGCGCCCCAGAGCAGGTCGATGTCCTGGCGGGCGGCGCCGGCGTTGGCGAGCGGGTAGGAGAGCTCGTCGAGCTCGCTGAAGGCGCGCTCGATCTCCTCCTTGGTCAGAGCCGAGTAGCGGGCACGCTTGATCCGCAGGGTGCCGTCGGCGGTCCCCTCGCGGGAGCCGAGGTCCGGGTTGGCGTCGAGCATCTCCTCCAGCGCCTCGAGCCCGATCAGCTCGCCCTCGCGGTCGAAGTCGGTCGCGATCACCAGGTCGTCCGCCCCTTTGGCCACTTTTTTGATCGCTTTGACGACGTTTTTGTCGGTCGGTTCCTTGATCAGCTCGGCGTCGATCAGGTCGTGCAGGTCGGTCTTCTGCCAGTTCGAGTAGCTCTCCGGGAAGGCCGGGCCGAGCACGTGGCCCTTGAGGCCGATCGTCATCTGCTCTTCGCCGGCGGCGTCAGTCCAGGTGTAGAACGGGACTTTGAAAGTTTTGTCGGCCACGGCGCTGCCGCCGCCGAGGATGTCGGCGATCTTCTTGGCGGAGTTGTTCTTCTCGGTGACGATGAGGCGCATGGGGCGGCGAGGGTAGCAGGGGCGTTCGACTGCCCCACCCAGGGGCCGACGGGCCGAAAACGGGACCATGCATCCCGAAATAGGCCCATCGGCCCATTAGGATCGCCCGCTCATGAGGTGCTTGGTCACTGGCGGCGCGGGGTTCATCGGCTCGAACTTGGTCGATGCACTGCTTGCGCGCGGCGACGAGGTGACGGTGGTCGACGACCTCTCGACCGGGCGCCGGAGCAACCTCGACGCCGCCTTGGAGGCTGGCGCAGAGCTGGTCGAGCTCGACATCCGCGACGCCGGGGCGCTGGCGGCGCTGGCGGCCGAGCGGCGGCCGCAGACGGTCTTCCACCTGGCGGCGCAGATCGACGTCCGCAAGTCGCTCGAGGACCCGGCCTTCGACGCCGCGGTCAACGTCGGCGGCACCGCCAACGTGCTCGACGCGGCGCGGGAGGCGGATACCGGGCGGGTCGTCTTCGTCTCCACCGGCGGCGCGATCTACGGCGAGGGTGAGGGACAGCAGCTGCCGCTGGACGAGGCGACGGCGATCGCGCCGCTCTCCGCCTACGGCCAGAGCAAGTACGCGGCCGAGGGCTACCTGGCGCTGTACGAGCGGCTCTACGGCCTCTCCAGCGTCGCCCTGCGGCTCGGCAACGTCTACGGGCCGCGCCAGGATCCGCTCGGCGAGGCGGGGGTGATCGCGATCTTCTGCGGCCTGCTGCGCTCCGGCGAGCGGCCGACCGTCTACGGCGACGGCACCCAGACCCGCGACTACATATATGTGGGGGACGTGGTCGCGGCGGCCCTGGCGGCGGCGGAGTCCGAGGTGACGGGGCCGCTCAACATCGGCACCGGCCAGGAGACCGACGTGCTGGAGCTCGCCGCGGCCCTGGGTCGGCTCGGCGGCTCGGCCGGCTTCGAGCCCGAGCTCGCACCGCCGCGGGCGGGCGAGGTGCAGCGGGTCTCCCTCGACGCCTCCCGGGCCGAACGCGAGCTCGACTGGCGGCCGGCGACCGGCCTCGACGAGGGCCTGCGCCTCACCCTCGACTCGATCTGACGGCCGGTCGGTGGGCCTGAAACGTCCGCAATATGGACGTTTGAGGCCCACCGACCCCTGATCACTAACCTTTCGCTCATGCCCGCCCAGGCCTATGCCGGCAAGGAGTGCGTCTGCCAGTTCCGCAAGGGGATCTGCGACCAGTCCTGCGTGCGGGACATGCTGGAGACGCCCTTCTACATCGCCTGCCTGAAGCTGAAGGGGCGCCGCTGCGTGGTCGTCGGCGGCGGCGACATCGGCCTCGAGAAGGTCGAGGGGCTGCTCGCCTGCGACGCCGAGGTGACCCTGATCGCCCCGGTCGCCCACCCCGAGCTGGAGGACCTGGCGAAGGAGGGCTCGATCGAGTGGGAGAAGCGCGCCTACGCCGGAGCGGCCGACCTCGAGGGCGTCTTCATGGCAATCGCCTGCACCGACGACACCGACGTCAACATCGCCGTCTTCGACGACGCCGAGAAGCGGGCGATGCTGGTCAACATCGTCGACGTGCCGCCGCTCTGCAACTTCATCCTGCCGGCGATCGTGCGGACCGGGCCGCTGGCGATCGCGATCTCCACCGCCGGCGCCTCCCCCGCCCTGGCGAAGCGGATGAAGCGCGAGGTCTCAGAGCTGTTCGGCGAGGAGTACGCACGCCTGGCGATCATCCTCAACGACGCCCGCGGCTGGGCGAAGGGGACGCTGCCGACCTACCAGGACCGCAAGGAGTTCTTCGAGGGGATCGTCAACGGCGACCCCGACCCGGTGGCGCTGCTGCGCGAAGGCCAGGAGCCGGCGGTGCTGGCGCTCATCGAGTCCGCCAAAGAGCGGGCCGCGGCGACGCTGGCCTGATCAACCCGTGGGCGTACCGCAGGCGGTGGAGCGGACCCGCTCCAGGTTGTCGCGCAGCTCGTTCGCCTGCTTGACACTGAGGTTGGCCGCGAAGGCGATCTCGAGCTCGCCGACTATCACCGGACGCATCTCGCCCAGCAGGTCGCGGCCGGCGGGCAGCAGCGTCGCATAGCTGACGCGGCGGTCCGTCTCGCAGAAGGTCCGCTCCAGCAGGCCGGCTTTGACCAGGCGGTCGACCAGCTTGGTAAGGCCGCCGCGGGTGATCACGAGGATCTCGGCCAGGTCCCCCATCCGCATCCGCTGCTCGGGCGCCTCGGCGACGGTGGCGAGGACCTCGTACCAGGGGAGCGGCGGATAGTCGCCCTGCGCCAGCGCTTCCTGCAGGCGCTGGGTGACGGCGGCGTGGGTGCGGGTGAGAGCGCCCCAGGCCTCGCCGTGGGGAGTCTGCGGCGCCGCGGCGCCGCTGCCGGGAATCGGGGTGGTCGCGGTCACCTGGTCGCTCATCCGGCCATCATCGCAGATGAACCTTGTCATAACAATAGTTGTAGTTACAAGCTTTTCTGCTATGATTGTTTCTGCGTCAATCATTTATCCGACGACTTAAGAAGGGATCGAAGATGAGCACGCAGACCATCGCCCAGGACATTCCGGCGGGGACCTACAGCGTCGACCCCGTCCACTCCACGATCGAGTTCGCCGTCGTCCACAACGGCGTCTCCAGCTTCCGCAGCGGCTTCCGCGATTACGAGGCGAAGCTGATGGGCGGCGAGGAGCCGCGGCTCGAGGGCACGGTCGGGGTCGCATCCGTCGACGTCTCCGAGGAGATGCTCAAGGGCCACCTCCTCTCTCCCGAGTTCTTCGACGCCGAGCGTTTCCCACGGCTGAAGTTCAGCTCGACCGGGTTCGAGGTCGCCGAGGACGGATCGCTGCGAGTGCGCGGCGAGCTGGAGATCCGCGGCCAGGTCCACGAGGTCGAGGCCAAGGGCCGCTTCGCCGAGCTCGGTGCCGACCTCGCCGGCAGCGCCCGCGCCGGACTCTCACTGGCGGCAAAGGTGGACCGGCGCAGCTTCGGCCTCGACTGGCAGGCGGAGCTGCCGAGCGGCGGCGAGGTCCTCGACTACGAGGTCGCGATCGCGGTCGAGCTGGAGCTGGTCCGGGAGGGCGAGTAGCGATGCGGGTCCTGGGCATCTCCGGCAGCCTGCGCCGGGACTCGCTCAACAGCTCCCTGCTGCGGGCCGCCGCCGAGCGGCTGCCCGCCGGGGCGGAGCTGGTCAGCTTCGAGCGGCTGCGCGAGATCCCGCTCTACGACGCCGACCTCGAACTGATCGAGACGCCGGACGCGGTGCGCGAGCTGCGCGAGGCGATCCGCGCCGCCGACGCCGTCCTGGTGGCGACGCCGGAGTACAACCACTCGATCCCCGGCGTGCTCAAGAACGCGCTCGACTGGGCCTCGCGCCCGGCCGGCCAGAGCGCCCTCAACGGCAAGCCGGCGGCGGCGATCGGCGCCTCGACCGGCATGTTCGGCGCCGTCTGGGCCCAGGCCGAGACGCGCAAGGTCCTCGGCGCTCTCGGCGGCCGCGTGGTCGAGGCCGAGCTGCCGGTCGCCCACGCCGACCAGCTGCTCGTCGACGGCCGGCTGGAGCTCCCCCCGCAGCAGTCCGAGCAGCTCGAGGAGCTGCTGGCCGAGCTGGTCGCCGCCGCGGAAGAGGCCGAAGAATTCGCCCGCGAGCGCGTCGCGGCCTGACCGCTCAGGGCTAGGGAACGATCCGCTCCACCGACGGCACCCGGTCAATCGCCTTGTCGAACGAGGCAATCGCCGCGATCCCGCTCAGCCCTGCCCTCGCCACGAGATAGGCCTCGGCGAAGTCGAGACGGTCGAGCTCGTAGACCTCGAGGGCCCGCAGGAAAAGCTCCGCGTCGGCTGAGATCGTCGGCATGGCCAAAGCCGCTCGCATCATCTCGGCGATGCGCGGCCGGTCGACTTCGTAGACCGACTGAAGCACATAGACGCACTCGGCCAACACCACGTCCACGAGCACCAGCTCGGCTTCCGTGGCCAAGAATTGTGTCGCCCGCCTCGCCATCTCCGGTGGATCGCCGGTCAGGTGGCGGATCACGATGTTCGTGTCGAGCAGGACGGTCAAGTCTGTTCTTTCAACCGCTTGCCGCGCGCCCGCCACGCCTCACGGCGAATCTCCTCCCACGAGGCGCCGCGCTTGCTAGGTGGCACAGCAACCGATCCCGCTAGGTCAAGGAAATCCTCCGTCCGCGCCATGATCGCCCGGTGGTCCTCAACCCGGAACAGCACTTGATCACCCGCCTTCAAAGCCAGCGTGTCACGAACGATCTTGGGAATGGTGATCTGACCCTTTGAGGTCAACTTCGCGGCAATATCCATTGCTCTCCTTACCGATATATACAAGTAAGGATATCAGCGTAAGAACTCGGGGGTTCAGGCCTGCGGCAGCGCGAAGAAGGCGACGGCGGAGAAGTGGGCGACCGCGGCGGCGATCACGAGCAGGTGGAAGACCTCGTGGTAGCCGAAGGTCGCCGGACTGGGGTTGGGGCGCTGGGTCGCGTAGACGACGGCGCCGGCCGTGTAGAGGAGGCCGCCGGCGGCGACGAGCAGGGTGCCGGCGACGCCCATCTCCGACCAGAGCTCGGGGAAGGCGGCGACCGCCACCCAGCCGATCGAGAGGTAGATGATCGCCGCCACCCATTTCGGGTGGTCGATCCAGACCATCTCGACGATCGCACCGGCGGTCGCGCCGATCCAGACGACGGCGAGGATCGCGTCGGCGAGGGGACCGTCGAGGACCAGCAGCGCGAAGGGCGTGTAGGTGCCGGCGATGAGGAAGAAGATCATCGAGTGATCGAGCCGGCGCATCCACTGGCGCACGTTGGGCCTGGTCCAGTTGACGCGGTGGTAGAGGGCGCTGGTGCCGAACAGGGCCGAGAGGCTGACCGCGTAGATCGCGACCGCGACGGTCGCCTTCGGCGTCTTCGCGAGCAGGATCAGCGCCACCCCAAAACCGAGCGAGAGGAAGAACGCCCACTCGTGCGAGACCCCGCGCAGCTTCGGCTTGACCAGGGCGATCGCGTCGGCGGTCGCCTCTTTGGCAGCGGTCGCTCGCTCGCCCACGACCTCTTTGGCGGCGCTGGCGCGGTTGCCCATGGCGTCGCGCGCGGCGCTCGCTCGCTCGCCCATCCGCTCTGCGCCCCTGCGCAGATCTTCGACCATGCACCCAGGGTAGTGGCAACGGCTTCTCATCGGAAGATCCCGTCGCTTCAGCGCTAGAAAGGGCCCTCCCAAGAAGATCTGGCTCATCCGTTCGTGCTCCTAATCTTTAAGGGTTTTGGGGAAACCAGAAGGCCGGTCTTTCGGGTGCGCAAAAATGTCGTGATAGCTAAGTGACGGAGTAAGCGCTTCTTCTTCTTGTTTCTCCAGAGCGCTTTTTCAGAACGTCGAAAAGAGCGGTCTTTTGTGTCTGTTTTGGCATCCGACGAGCGGTGAGAGCATCACTAGCCCACAAAAGATCCAATAAGGGCGGAGAAAATGGCTAAAACTGCAGAGAAAAACCAGACTGGCACTCTTCAGGGTCTAGCCATAAAACGCCGTTTTTCGACCTCCGGCGTGCATCCTTTCGACCAGATCGAGTGGGAGATCCGCGATGCGGTGATCGGCAATCCCGAGAGCCCCGCCTTCGAGCAGCGCGGGGTCGAGTTCCCCAAGAGCTGGTCCCAGAACGCGACCAACATCGTCGCCCAGAAGTACTTCCGCGGGCAGCTCGGCAGCCCCGAGCGCGAGAGCTCGGTCAAACAGATGATCGGCCGCGTCGCCGGCACGATCTCCAACTGGGGCCGGGAGGGCGGCTACTTCGCTTCGGCCGAGGACGCCGACGCCTTCGAGATGGAGCTGACCGCGATCCTGCTCAACCAGAAGGCAGCCTTCAACTCGCCGGTCTGGTTCAACGTCGGCTTCGAGGAGAAACCGCAGTGCTCGGCCTGCTTCATCCTCTCGGTCGAGGACACCATGGAGTCGATCCTCGCCTGGAACACCAAAGAGGGCAACATCTTCCGCGGCGGCTCCGGCTCGGGCATCAACCTCTCCAACATCCGCGGCTCGATGGAGCCGCTGCAGAAGGGCGGCACCGCCAGCGGCCCGGTCAGCTTCATGCGCGGCGCCGACGCCTGGGCGGGGACGATCAAGTCCGGCGGCAAGACGCGGCGGGCGGCGAAGATGGTCGTGCTCGACGTCGACCATCCCGACATCGAGCACTTCATCTGGTGCAAGGCCGACGAGGAGAAGAAGGCGGCCGCCCTGCGCGACGCCGGCTTCGACATGTCGATCGACGGCGACGGCTTCACCTCGATCCAGTACCAGAACGCCAACAACTCGGTGCGGGTCACCGACGAGTTCATGGAGGCGGTCGAGGCCGGCGAGGACTGGCACCTGACCGCGCGCACCACCGGCGAGTCGGTCAAAACCCTCGACGCGCGCGAGCTGATGAACCAGATCGCCGAGGCGGCCTGGCGCTGCGCCGACCCCGGCGTCCAGTACGACACGATCATCAACCGCTGGCACACCTGCCCGGAGTCAGGGCGGATCAACGCCTCCAACCCCTGCAGCGAGTACATGCACGTCGACGACTCTGCCTGCAACCTGGCCTCGCTCAACCTGATGAAATTCCGCAACGAGGACGGCAGCTTCGACGTCGCCGAGTTCGAGCACGCGGTCGACGTCGTCTTCCTCGCGCAGGAGATCGTCGTCGGCTTCTCCAGCTACCCGACCGCGGAGATCACCGCCAACGCCAACCGCTTCCGCCAGCTCGGCCTCGGCTACGCCAACCTCGGCGCCCTGCTGATGTCCGACGGCCTCCCCTATGACTCCGAGGCAGGCCGCAACGTCGCCGCCGCGATCACGGCGCTGATGACGGGCCGCGCCTACCGCCAGTCGGCGCTGATCGCCGCCGGCGCCACCGGGCCCTACGAGGCCTACGAGCGCAACCGCGAGCCCCACAACGGGGTCATGCGGATGCACCGCGACGCCTCCTACGACGTCGACCCGAGCGGGATCAAGGGCGATCTGCTCGCGGCCGCACAGCGGGCCTGGGACGAAGCGGTCGAGCTCGGCGAGGAGCACGGTTACCGCAACGCGCAGGCGACGGTGCTGGCCCCGACCGGGACGATCAGCTTCCTGATGGACTGCGACACGACCGGGATCGAGCCCGACTTCTCGCTGGTCAAGTTCAAGGAGCTGGTCGGCGGCGGCCAGATGACGATCGTCAATCGCTCCGTCCCGCTGGCGCTGGCAGCGATGGGCTACTCGGAGGCCGAGATCGACCAGATCAACGCCCACGTCACCGAGAAGAACACGATCGTCGGCGCCCCCGGCCTCAAGGACGAGCACCTGCCGGTCTTCGACGTCGCGGTCGGCGAGCGGGCGATCTCCCACACCGGCCACATCGACATGATGGCGGCGACGCAGCCGTTCATCTCCGGGGCGATCTCAAAGACGGTCAACCTGCCGCAGAGCGCCACGGTCGCGGACATCGCCGACGCCTACACGCGTGGCTGGCAGGGCGGGCTCAAGGCCCTGGCGATCTACCGCGACGGATCGAAGACCGCGCAGGCGCTGCGCACCGACGCCCAGGACGAGAAGGGCACCGAGGCCGAGGCGGCGCCGGTCGGGCCCGTCCGCAAGAAGATGCCGCGCGAGCGCGAGTCGCGCACCCACAAGTTCTCGATCGCCGGCCACGAGGGCTACATCACCGCCGGCAAATATGAGGACGGCTCGGTCGGCGAGATCTTCCTCACCGACATCGGCAAGGAGGGCTCGACGATGCGGGGGCTGATGAACGCCTTCGCGACGGCGATCTCGATCGGCCTCCAGTACGGCGTCCCGCTCGAGGTCTTCGTGCGCAAGTTCAGCTACATGCGCTTCGAGCCGGAGGGCATCACCGGCAACCCGGAGATCCCCTTCGCCAAATCGCTGCCCGACTACATCATGCGCTGGCTGGCGAGCCGCTTCATCGAGGACACCGACACGCTCGAGGACCTCGGCATCCTCACCCAGGAGGTCCGCGCCAAGAAGGACGCGGAGACCTCGCAGCTGGGGCTCGGGATCCCGACCGACACGGCGGGCCCGGCCAACGGCGGCAACGGTCACTCGACCCCCGGCAACAGCGAGTCGGTCCCCGCGGCGGCGGCCCTGACGGACACTCCCCCGGTCGTCCCGGCGAAGATGTCCGGCCTCGACCTCGGCCCCGCCTGCGAGCAGTGCGGCGGCATGATGCAGCGGACCGGGTCCTGTTACACGTGCTCCTCCTGCGGCAACAACACCGGCTGCGGCTGAGGTCGTAAGACGCGGCGCGTTGCCGCACCTGCGGCTTCGCGTCGTGCAGAGCACTGCCGCTCCGCCGCGTGCACGGCCCCGCTTGGTCCTACGACCTCAGAGCCATCGCGGTAATTTTTGCCCATGCAAGTTTTGGCGACCCTCGCCGCCGTGTTCGCCCTCGCGGCGCCGGCGGCTGAAGCGAACGTGGCGCCGTGCGACAAAGCGATCATTGGACACGGGTCGGCGGACTGGCGGAGCGAATCGATCGTCGCTGGGCCGGTGGGGGTCAGGCGGCACCCGTTGAGCCAGATGTCGCAGACCCGGAACGGCTTTGTGACGAAGATGGGGCTGCTGGTCGAAGGCCGAGCGCCGTCGACGGTGACGGTCAGCGTCCCGCCGCGGTTGCGGGAGCGGGTGTTCCTGCTCTACGGCAACGTCCTCGACCGCAACGGCAACCCCTCGACCTCCTTCCGCAACACCCGCGGTTACGGCGAAACCGAGTTCCAGCTCTGCGGGAACAAGCCGCGCACGATCTGGCCGGGGGGCATCCGCGTCAAGGGCACCAAGCCCGTGCGCCTTCTGGTGTCGGTCGAAGGGCAGTCGAAGCCGATCCCCCTCCCCCTCGGCCGGCCAACGGTCTACAAGCCTCCCACCTGAAGATCCGGCCAGCGCGGCCTGACGCGGGGTTAGTCTGAGCCGGATGCGAACCGGCGAGGAGGCAGCCAGAGTGCTCGTGCGCGTTCTGATCGGCGTTCTCTGCGCCGGGGCGCTGCTGCTGATCCTCCTGATCGCCTCGGGCTCCGACATCGACGAGGACAGCGCCCGGGCGATCGGCACGGCGAGCGCGATCGCCTTCTTCAGCCTCACCGGCGTGGCGGGCCTCGGCCTCGCGGGACGGCGCGCGGAGCTCGCCTGGTTCGGCTACCTCACCGCGATCGCCTCGGCGGTCGCGGTGCTGATGATGATCGGGGCGATCTGGTCGGAGGACAACGGCAGTTGGGAGGCCGCCTTCATCGCGTTGATCCTCGCCTTCGCAGGCGCGCATGCCTCGGTCCTGCTGGGACCGGCCGACCACGCCGACAACCTCCGCCTGGTCCGCAACGGGACCCTGCTGGCGCTGGCGCTGCTGGTCGTGATGTCCACGGTCGCGATCGCCGGCGGCGAGATCGGCCCGCAGCCGATCGGAGTGGTCGCCGTGCTCTACGCGCTCGGCACGATCGTCCTCGCGCTGCTGCGGCGCTCAGCCCCGGCGGCGGCCACCGCTCCCCCGAGCACCCGGGGAGCGGCCACCGGCCTCCCTCTCGACCACCTCTGCCACGTCTGGAACGGCAGCGCCGAGGCCGCGGTCGAGTACCTGCGCGGGCAGGGCGTCGCCCAGATGACGGGGCCGATGCCGAGCAGCGGCAGCGGCGGGCCCGGCCGGAGCGTCTACTACCGCGACGCCGAGGGCCGGCTGATCGAGCTGATCGCCTACGAGCAGGGCCCGGGCTAGCCGAGCACGACTTCGGCGTCGTGCCGGGGCGTCTCGGTGATGGCGCGGCGGAAGGGGCGCTCCGAGCCGGAGCGGGCGGGCCGGATCTCGTGGCGCTTGACCAGCTCGCGCAGGACGACCTGCATCTCGAACTGGGCGAAGGCGGCGCCGAGGCAGCGGCGGACGCCGCCGCCGAAGGGGATCCAGGTGTAGGTGCCGGGCGGCTCGTCGAGAAAGCGCTCGGGCAGGAAGCGGTCGGGTTCGGGGTAGACCTCGGGGTTGCGGTGGACGAGGTGGATGCTGGGGGTGACAGCGACGCCGGCGGGGAGCTCGTAGCCGCCGATCTCGACCGGCTCGGTCAGCCTGCGGATCACCGCGACGAGGACGGGCCGCAGGCGCAGCGTCTCCTGGATCGTCGCCGTCATGTAGGCGTCGTCGGTGCCGGCGATCGCCTCGGCCCGCAGCCGCTCCAGCTTCTCGGGGTGCCGGGTGAGGCGCTCCATCGCCCATGAGAGGGCGGTGGCGGTGGTCTCGTGGCCGGCGACCAGGAGCGTCAGCAGCTCGTCGCGGATCTCGGCCTCACTCATCGGGCGGCCGTCCTCGTGACGGGCGGCGACCAGCATCGAGAGGACGTCGTCGCGCTCCTCCAGGTCCTCGGCGGCGCGGCGCTCGGCGATCTCGCGGTGGATCAGCGCGTCGACCCGATCGATGCGGCGGCGGAAGGCGGGGATGCGGCGGATCCGGTCGGGACCGATCAGGACCACCGGCAGCAGCACCGCCGGGTTGGTGGTGAGGTCGAGGAAGTCGCGCAGCGCCAGGCGCAGCGGGTCCAGGCGCTCCTTGCCGTGGACGCCGAAGACGGTCTCGATGATGATCTCGAGCGTGATCGCCTGCATCCGCGGCCGCAGCTTGTGGGGCGTGCCCGTCGGCCAGCTCTCGATCTCGCGCGCGGCGATCTCGGTCATCTTCTCGCCGTAGCCCTGCATGCGCTCGCCGTGGAACGGCGGCAGCAGCAGCCGGCGCTGGCTGATGTGTGGCTTCTCGTCGAGCACCAGGACCGAGTTCTCGCCGAGGATCGGGCGCAGGATCTCGTTGCCCTCGCCGGCGTGGAAGACCCGCGGGTCGCCGGTGAACACCTGCTTCACCGCCTCCGGGTCGGAGACCATCACCCAGGTCCCTTCGTGGGCGATCCGGAGCGTGAACATGTCACCAAAGCGGGCCCGGGACTGCTCGAGCATCCACTGCGCCTGCCGCGACCAGATCGCCGTCTGCGCCGCCCGCGGCATCCGCGGGCCGGGCGGGAGGCCGCGCACGACGGGCACGGCCGGGGCCGCCATCGGAGCCGCTTCTTTGACCGCCGCCTCCATCGCGTCAGACCAAGTTACTCGGCTCTCTACACATTTTGGTGTGACGTTCCTCCGCTCTTAACCAGGGGTGCGTGCGCTCAGGGGAGGTCCTCGCATGCCCTCCCGTCGTTGTCGCCGTCGAGCCGGTGGGGATCCCGCTTCGGGTTGTGCTTTTCGAAGAAGCGCTGGGCCTGCTTGTGGGTCTTGAAGTCCGCGCAGTCGCGATCGTAGAAAGCGGTGGCGGGCTGAGCAAGCGCCGCCACGATCAGGCCGAGGGCCAGGACCGGGATGACGAGCTTGGCGAGTGAGATTGAGCGCATCTACTCCTCCACGGGTCGAAGAACGGTACGTACCCAAACGTAGTCGTGACAGAAAACCCCGGCGTTCGAGAGACTTGCCCCCTTGCTGGTCCAGGGCGCCGAGAAGGCGCCACTCGGATAGCCTCAGCCCGCCGATGCCCGAGCTGCCCCGCCTCCCGTCGCGCGCCGAGCACCTGCTGCTGAAGCGGGTCCTGGGGCTCTCGCCCAGAACGCAGCGGCGGCTTTTCGGACCGCCGCCGAGCGTCGAGGGACTGACGCTGGCGAGCGACATCCAGGCGCTGATCAAGCTGGCCGAGATGGCCGGCGACACCTCCTACACCGGCGGGCTTGCGCCGGCCGAGGCACGGGTGCACAACAAGCGCGGTGCCGAAGCGACGCTGGCCCAGCCGCCGATCCCGATGGCGCGGGTCGAAGCGCTGCAGGTCCCGGGACAGGCGGGGCCGATACCGGCTCGCTTCTACGTCCCCGGGGGGCTGCCGGCAGCGGAGCCCACCCCCCTCCTCGTCTACTTCCACGGCGGTGGTTGGGTGATCGGCGATCTCGACACCCACGACGGCGTCTGCCGTTTCCTCGCCGCCGCGGCCGGCACCGCGGTGCTCTCGCTCGACTACCGGCTGGCGCCCGAGCATCCCTTTCCGGCCGCGGTCGAGGACGCCTGGGCGGGCTTCGCCTGGGCCGAGGCCAACGCCGCCCAGCTCGGCATCGACCCGAGGCGGATCGCGGTCGGCGGCGACAGCGCCGGCGGCAACATGGCGGCGGTCGTCAGCCTGTTGGCCAAGGCTGCCGGCGGGCCGATGCCGGCGATGCAGCTGCTGATCTACCCGCCGACCGATTCGGCCGGCGACCTGCCGTCCCGCAACCTCTTCCGCGACGGCTTCATGCTGACCAAGAACGACATGGACAACTTCGAGCGCCACTACCTGCCGTCGGGGACGGACAAGACCGACCCGCGGGTCTCGATCCTGCTCGCCCCGGACCTGACCGGCCTCCCCCCGGCCTACCTCGCCACCGCCGGCTTCGACCCGCTGCGCGACGAGGGTGAGGCCTACGGGCTGCGGATGCGCGAGGCCGGCGTCCAGGTTGCTCTGCGGCGCCATCCCGGGCTGATCCACGGCTTCGCCAACCTGACCGCGGTCAGCCGCAGCTCACGCGGGGCGATGCTCGAGATCGCCGGCGCCCTGCGCATGGGCCTGGCGGCGTAGGGCGGCGCATTTCGGCGTCCTCGGTCGGTCGTGGACCGATACCCCCTGGGGGTATGCTACGGTCTCTCGGAATGGACGCCCACGCCCATCACCATGCGATGCCGACGGAGGGCTCGGCGCTTACCGCCGTCGCGATCAGCGCGACGCTGCACTGCCTGACCGGGTGCGCGATCGGCGAGGTCGCGGGGATGGCGATCGGGACCGCGCTCGGCCTCTCCAACCTGGCGACCGTCGCGCTCGCGGTCGTCCTCGCCTTCGCCTTCGGCTACAGCCTCACCAGCCTGCCGCTGCTGCGCGCCGGCCTGGCGCTCTCGGCGGTGGTCCCGATCGCGCTTGCCTCCGACACGCTCAGCATCGCGACGATGGAGGTCGTCGACAACCTGATCGTCCTCACCATCCCCGGTGCGATGGAGGCCGGCCTCGGCTCGCTGCTCTTCTGGGGCAGCCTCTCCTTCTCCCTCGTCATCGCCGGCGCCTTCGCGGTCCCGGTCAACCGCTGGCTGATCGCCCGCGGCAAGGGCCACGCCGTGGTGCACGAGACCGGCGTCCACGGCGGCCCGTCGGTGCGCGTCGTCGCCTACGCCGCCGCGGTGGCCTTCGTGTTCGGCGCTTCGGTGCTGCTCGCGGAGGTGCTCGGATGAGCGGCGCCGAGGCCGCCGCCGGAGAGGCCCGTGGCTACTCCCAGGACAAGGAGGCGGTGCAGAGGCGACTGCGCCGGATCGAGGGCCAGGTGCGCGGCGTCGAGCGGATGGTCGAGGAGGAGCGCTACTGCATCGACGTCGTCACCCAGGTGACGGCGATCCAGGCGGCGCTCGACAAGGTCGCGCTGGAACTGCTCGGCGACCACGCCGCCCACTGCGTCGTCGGCGCCCCCGCGGGCAAGCAGGACGAGCGCACCGAGGAGCTGATGGGCGCCGTCCGCCGCCTGTTGCGTCATGGCTGACCCGGGCCGCCTGCGGCCCGGTTACTCGTACTGCAGGGACTGCAGCACGTCGAGGCGCGAGGCACGGCGCGCCGGCGCAATCGCGGCGAGCACGCCGGCGAAGCCCGCCAGCACCAGCAGCACGGCCAGCGAGCCGACCGGGTAGGAGAGGACGAAGCCTTCGTCCTTCAGCGGCTGCGCGATCAGGGCGGCGAAGACGATGCCGAGGATCATCCCCAGGATCGCCCCGATCAGGGCCGTGATCACCGCCTCGTAGCGGATCATCGTCCGCACCTGGCGGCGCGACATCCCGATCGCCCGCAGCATCCCCAGCTCGCGGGTGCGCTCGTGGATCGAGAGCGCCAGCGTGTTGGCGATGCCGAAGAGGGAGATCACGATCGCCAGCACCAGCAGCGCGTAGATCAGGCCGAGCAGCTGGTTGATCTGCTGTTCCTGGTTTTCCTTCAGTTCGGTCTGGTTCAGCGCCTCGGCGGTCGGGAAGTCGCGTTCGAGCAGCTTTTCGAGCCGTTTCTGCACCTCATCGGCGCTGCCCCCGGGGGCGGTCTTGACGAAGTCGATCGTGTCCTGGGTCTGGTCGAAGTCGCGCGCCATCACCGCCGGGGTGAGGACGACCGAACCGACCAGGCCCGCCTTGGTCTTGTAGGTGCCTGCGACCCGCAGGCGGGGGCGAGCCCCCTTCTGGCTGAGCAGGCGGAAGCCGTCGCCCACCTGCAAGTCGTGCGAGGAGGCGAAGTCGTCCTCGACCAGCGCTTCGGTGTTGCCGAGCGAGGCGAGCGTGCGCGGGCTCCCCTCGACCCATTCCAGCTCGAAGACCTCGCTTGCGTCGCGCGAGAGGCTGTTGACCCGTAGCTTCGAACCGCTTTCGAGGAGCTCCGCCTCGGTCGCCCGCAGCGTCGCCACCAGCTCGACCCCCGGCTGATCACGCGCGGCAACGGCGACCCCAGGCGGGATCGGCGAGAAGCCATCGCTGTTCTGGATCACCAGGTCACCCTGGAAGGTGTCGTCGACTGCCTCGGCAATCGAGCCTTTGAGGCCGGCGGCGAAGACGGTGACGAAGGCGACCAGCGCCAGCCCGATCATCAGCGCCGCCGCGGTGATCGCGGTGCGACCGGGGTTGCGCTGAGCGTTCTCGCGGGCAAGGCGGCCGGTGAGGCGGCGCAGGCGCTCCAACGGCCAGCCTGCGACGGCGGCCATCGGCGGCACCAGGCGCGGACTGAAGAGCGAGACGCCAAGCACCATCCCCACCGCCCCCAGCCCCATGAGCAGAGCCGCGGCGTCCCCGTCGGCGCCGCCGAAGAGCCCGAGCAGAACCATCGCCAGGCCGCCGAAGCCGAGCAGGGCGGCGAAGGCGAGGTTGAGCGCGCGGCGGCGACGGGTCGGCCGCGGCGCGAAGGCGTGCAGGGCGGCGATCGGCGGCACCCGGGTCGAGCGCACGGCGGGGATCAGCGAGGAGACGAGGGTGACGCCGACGCCGATCACGAGCGAGACGACGATCGTGCGCGTCTTCATCACCAGGTCGGTGGTCGGCAGGTCGATGCCGATCAGTTCGAAGAGGGCATTGAGCAGGATCGCGATCAGGTAGCCGCCGGCGATGCCGAGAACCGCCCCCAGCAACCCGATCGCCACCGCCTCGACCACGACCGTGCGCAGGATCTGGCCGCGCGAGGCGCCCAGGGTGCGCAGCATCCCGAACTCGGCGATCCGCTGGGCGACCGTGATCGAGAAGGTGTTGAAGATCAGGAAGGCCCCGACGAAGAGGGCGACGAAGGCAAAGACGAGCAGCATCGTCTGCAGGAAGCCGAGGTTTTCGCGGATTTCGTCGGAGCCACGTTCGGCGTTCTCTTCGCCGGTCTCGACCCGGACCGACGGGGGCAGCTCGCGCTCGATCCGCCGCTTCAGCGCGGCCGGCTCGACGCCGTCGGCGGCTGCCACCGAGATCTGGTCGAACTCGCCTTTTTTGCCGGTGATCCGCTGTGCGACGGGCAGCGTCACCTGGGCGATGCTGGCGCCGCCGAAGGAGGCGCCGCCGAGCTGGGTAAAGCCGACCAGCCGGAACTCGACCGCCTTGGTGCGGCCGGCGAGCTTGATCTCCTCGCCGAGGGAGAGGTCGGCGGTTTCCGCTGCCGCCCGGTCGATCGAGGCTTCGGTCGGCCCCCGCGGCGGGTGCCCTTCGACGTAGTTGAGCGCCTCCAGCGCCGGCGGCAGGACCGAGGAGATGAACTTGGGGGCGAATTTGGAGCCGATCGCGTCCCCTTCGGGGTCGAAGAAGCCGCCCGGCGTGAAGATCGCCCCGGCGGCGAGGCGCACGCCCGGGGTCCGTTGGACTTTCGGCAGCAGCGAGGCGGAGATCGTCGGCGTTTCTCCGCTTTCCTGTTTGACCAGGTTCTGGGAGGTGACGATGACCGCAACCCCCTCGTTCGACTCCTTGAAGATCTCGTCGAAGGCGGCGAGGATCGTGTCGGTGAGGATGTAGGAGCCGGCCATGAAGGCGACCCCGATCACGACCGCGAAGGTCGTGGTGAGCGCGCGGACCTTGCGAGCCCAGAGGCTCTTGAGGCCGAGGCTAGTCAAGCTGCTTCATCAGCTCGATCACATCGGCGGCGGAGCCCGGCTCGCCGTCCTGGACGAGCTTGCCGTCGCGGAGGGTGATCAGCCGGTCGGCGTGGGCGGCGGCGGCCGGGTCGTGGGTGACCATGATCACCGTCTGGCCGAAATCGTCGACCGCCTGGCGCAGGAGCTGGAGGACGTCGGCGCTGGCTTTGGAATCGAGGTTGCCGGTCGGCTCGTCGGCGAAGACGACCGCCGGTTTGGAGACCAGGGCGCGGGCGACCGCGACCCGCTGCTGCTGGCCGCCGGAGAGCTCGGAGGGCCGGTGGGTGCGGCGGTCGTCGAGCCCGACCGTGCGGATCAGCTGCTCGACCCACTGCTGGTCGGGCTTGCGGCCGGCGATCGAGAGCGGCAGCACCAGGTTCTCCTCGGCGCTGAGGACCGGCAGCAGGTTGAAGAACTGGAAGACGAAGCCGAGCTTGTCGCGGCGCAGCTTGGTCAGCTCGCCGTCGTCGAGAGCGGTGATCTCGACCCCGTCGAGCTCGACCGTGCCGCCGGTCGGTTTGTCGAGGCCGGCGAGGATGTGCATCAGCGTCGACTTGCCGGATCCTGACGGCCCCATGATCGCGGTGAAGCGATCGCGCTCGAAGGAGGTGCTGACCCCGGCCAGCGCGTCGACGGCGGCATCGCCCTCGCCGTAGCGGCGGGTGAGGTCGGTGGCGACCACGACCTGTCCATTGACGCTCACTGCGGGCACCGTATCGAGATCAGTCAATAGCCTGCCGCCCATGGCACTGGCGGATGAGCTCGACGGGCTCTTAGTAGACCTCGATGGCGTGGTCTGGGTCGGGCGCGAGATGGTGCCGGGGGCCGTCGAGACCCTCGCCAAGCTGCTCGCGGACGGGATGGAGATCGTCTTCGTCACCAACAACTCGGTGAAACCGCCTTCCGCCTACGCCGCTCGCCTGCGCGACACCGGGATCGAGATCGCCGACGATCGAGTGCTCACCGGAGGCGTCACGACCGCGCGGTTGGCCGCCGAGCGGGTCGGACCCGGCGGAACCGCTTTCGTCATCGGAGCGCCGGGATTCAAGGAAACGGTGGCGGCGGCGGGGCTGGAACTGCTCGATGGCGAAGCGGCGCAGTCCGCCGACGCGGTGGTCGTCTCCGCCCACCGCGAGTTCGACTATGCCGAGTTGCTCACCGCGACCCGCGCGCTGCAAGCTGGGGCAGCGCTGTTCGGGACCAGCCGCGACCCGACCCTGCCGATGCCGGGCGGCGCCTGGCCGGGCACGGGCGCAACCCTCGCAGCCGTCGAGACCGCATCAGGGAAGCGCGCCGAGACGGGCGGCAAGCCCGAGCCCCACCTCTTCGACCAAGCCCGATCCCTGATCCCAAAGGCGGACCGCATCGCGATCGTCGGCGACCGCATCGCATCCGACATCGAGGGGGGCCGGCGAGCGGGACTGATAACGGTGCTCGTTCTCACCGGCGCTTGCACGCGCGCCGACGCCGAAGCGGCCGACCCGCCTCCCGACCACGTCGTCGACGACCTCGCCGGCCTCCTGCAATGAGCACGGAGGACGCCGCACCGATCGCCCGCCCGGGCGTCGCCTTCGCCGGCATCTTCGTCGTCACCTTCTGCGGCCTGCTCGCGGTCGGCGCGACCCTGCCGGTGCTGCCACGCTACGTCGACGGGCCGCTCGGCGAGGGCAAGGTCGCGGTCGGGATCGTGATCGGCGCCTACGCGATCACCGGTCTGCTGATGCGCCCCTTCGCCGGCCGCCTCGCCGACCGCCGCGGCCGCCGGCCGACGGCGCTGATCGGCTCGCTGCTGATGGGCGTGGCGGGCTTCCTCTACCTGCTGCCCTTCGGCGTCGGCGGCCTGATCGGGGCGCGGCTGGTGCTGGGAATCGGCGAGGGAGCGGTCTTCACCGCCGGCTCGGCCTGGATCGTCGACCTGGCGCCGCTGGAGCGGCGCGGCCGGGTGATCGGCCTCTACGGGCTCTCGGTCTGGGCCGGGCTCAGCATCGGGCCGCTGTTCGGAGAGCTGATCAAGCACAGCGCCGGCTACAGCGCCGTCTGGATCTTCGCCGGGACGATGCCGCTGATCGGCGCCCTGGTCGCCACCCGTGTCCCGGACCCGTTCCGTCCCAAATGGCTGGAGCAAGCGCACCGCTCGTTGATCGCCCGCGAGGCGCTCCTCCCCGGCGCCGCCCTGGCGCTGGGCTCGACCGGCTACGCGGCGGTCGCGACCTTCGTCGTCCTCCACCTCGACGAGCGCGGTGTCGGCCACGGCGCGCTCGTCTTCGGCGCCCTGGCGACGATGGTCGTGCTGACGCGGGTGATCGCCGGCGACCTGCCCGACCGGGTCGGACCGGCGCGGGTCGCGACCGCGGCGGCGCTGGTCGAGGCGGTCGGCCTGACCACGCTCGCCTTCGCCCACAGCCTGCCGGTGGCGATCGCCGGAGCGCTGGCGATCGGCGCCGCCTTCTCGCTGCTCTACCCCTCGCTCTCGCTGATCGTCGTCAACCAGGTATCCGCAGCGCGCCGCGGCGCCGCCCTCGGCACCTTCACCGCCTTCTTCGACGCCGGGATCGGGCTGGGGGCGCCGCTGGCGGGCGCCGCGGCGGCGCTGAGCAGCTACGAGGGCTCCTTCCTCCTGGGCGCGGCGATTGCACTCGGCTCGGCGGCGCTGATCGCGATCGCGATCGGCCCCCACAGCCGCGCCCTCGTCGCGGCGCGCTCCAGCGCGCGCTGAACAGCCCGCCGATGGGCCGATAAGTCCACCCTGGGTGGACTTATCGGCCCATCGGCCCCTAGCGTTGGGCGACGAGGAGCGTCTGCAGGGCGCGGCCGATGCGGCCGCGCTGGTCGGAGAGCACCGACTCGGCGGTGCCGACGCCGTTGGGCTGCGGCAGCGTCACCGCATCGACGCAGATCCACTCGCCGACCGGCATCCGCTCCAGGTGGACGGTGAGATCGACGTTGATGAAGAGGTAGCGGCGGTAGTCGAGGCTGGCGCTGACGCCGTTGCCGACGTCGGCGGTGACCAGGACCCGCTGCAGCGGCGTCGGCTCCTCGCCGGCGACGAGTGGCTGGCGCATCCGCAGCCAGACCTTTGCCGGCCCCGGCTCGATGAAGCCGCCCTCGAGGAACCCGACCTCCATCGCCGAGTGGTAGCCGAGCTCCTGCCCGGTGGGGAAGAACTCGGCCTCGGCACCGTGCTCGGGCCCCGGCGGCGGCTCTTCGGCCGGCAGCGCCTCGGCCGGGATCTCGACCGGGGCGGTGCGGATCCGCCAGGCGCCGGCCCGCACCAGCGGCTCGCCGCCCTCGTCCCGCAGCTCCGCTTCGAGCAGCTGCACCCGCCGCCCGGGCCGCACGACGCGGGCGCTGACCCGCACCGGCCCGATCGGCACCGAGCGCAGGATCTCGCAGGTGACGCGGCCGACCTGGAAGTCCTCAGCCTCGGGCAGCCGCTCCAGCTCCCGTCCCAGCAGAGCCGACGGCGGGCCCGCGTGCTGGGCCCCCGGGTCCCAGGGCCCGCGCGTCAGCTCGGTCGCGAGGTAACGATCCCCGGCTTTCTCGTAGAAGGCTTCTGGCACCGCGGCGAATCGTATGGGCGTTCGGGGTCGCCTCGCCGGTGCCTCCAGGTTTGCACCGCGAGGAGACCTCGAACGCCCTTTACGCTTGTTCCATGCCAAAAATCAAGAAGACCGACGAGCAGTGGCGCGAGCAGCTGACCCCGGAGCAGTTCGAGGTGACCCGCAAGGGCGGCACCGAGCGCGCCTTCACCGGCCCCTACGTGGACGAGAAGAGCGAGGGCATGTATCGCTGCGTCGGCTGCGGCACCGAGCTGTTCTCCTCCGACACCAAGTTCGACTCCGGCACCGGCTGGCCCAGCTTCACCGAGCCGGCCAACCTGGAGCACGTCGAGCTGCGCCCCGACAACAGCCTCCTCATGCGGCGGACCGAGGTCGTCTGCAAGACCTGCGACGCCCACCTCGGGCACGTCTTCGACGACGGTCCCGCCGACCGCGGCGGGCAGCGCTACTGCATCAACGGCTGCGCCCTGGAGCTGGAGAAGAAGTAGGCGGGAGGCCGCGCTTGATTACTGCTGGACGGCGCCGCCGGCGCCGAGGTAGTTGAAGCGCACCGCCAAGGCCACCGCCTCGGTGCGGGTGTCGACCTCGAGCTTGCCGATCGCGTTGCGGACGTGGGTGTGGACGGTCGCCGGGCTCAGCTGCAGCCGCTCGGCGATCTCTTTCACCCGCAGCCCCTCGGCCAGGAGCTCGAGGATTTGCCGCTCGCGCGGCGAGAGCTCGAGCAGTTTCTCCACCTCGGAGGGCTTGCCGCCGGCGAAGTCGCCGCCGAGGAAGGTTCCGCCTCCGGTCACCGCTTTGACCGCGCGGGCGATGTCCTCGGCCGGGGCCGACTTCAGCACGTAACCCGAGGCGCCGGCCCGCAGCGCCAGCGCCAGCAGGTCCGGCTGGGCGTGCGCGGTGAAGATGATGACTTTGGTCCGGGGCCGGACCTTGAGGACCTCCTTGGTGGCCTCGATCCCGTCCCGTTTCGGCAGCTCGACGTCGATGATGAGGACGTCCGGTTCGAGCTCTTTGACGACCTCGACGACGTCGCGCCCGTTCCCGGCCTCGCCGACGATCTCGACGATGCTCGAGTTGGCCATCCGGGCCTTGATCGCCTCGCGGACGATCTCGTGGTCGTCGCAGAGGACGACTCGCTTGGCGTCGCGCACGCCTGAACTCATAGCGGCGCGATTCTTTCAGGAGAACCGAATCGATGCAAAGTATTAGGTAGCGTGAATCCGCCGTCCCGCTCCTGCCTGTTCTCGATCAGCGCGATCATCGTTCGCCCCACGGCTACCGCCGTTCCGTTCAAAGTGTGCACTGCCTCCGGTGCTTCGCTATCGGCAGGGCGATACCTACATTTGAGCCGGCGTGCCTGATAGTCCGTCGTGTTCGAGCAGGAGGTCAGCTCGCGGTAGCGCTCCTGGCTGGGAATCCAGGCCTCGCAGTCGTACTTCTTCGCCGCCGGAGCGCCGAGGTCGCCGGCGGCGACGTTGACGACCCGGTAGGGGATTTCCAGCTCGCCGAGGATCCGCTCCTCGATCGCCAGCAGGCGCTCGTGCTCGGCCGCCGACTCCGAGGGCTCGACGAACGAGAACATCTCGACCTTGTCGAACTGGTGCACGCGGAAGATGCCGCGGGTGTCGCGGCCGGCGGCGCCTGCCTCGCGGCGGAAGCAGGTCGAGAAGCCGCAGTAGCGCAGCGGCAGCTGCTCGGCGGCGAGGATCTGGTCGGCGTGGAGGCCGGCCAGCGCCACCTCCGAGGTTCCGGTCAGGAACAGCTCGTCCTTGGGGATCTCGTAGATCTGGTCGCGGTCGCCGGGTAGGAAGCCGGTTCCCTCCAGGGCCTCTTCGCGGACCAGGACCGGAGGCACGACCGGCTCGTGGCCCTCGCCGCGGACCAGCTCGATCGCGAAGCGGACCAGCGCCAGCTCCAGCAGCACCAGGTCGCCCTTGAGGTAGGCGAAGCGGGAGCCGGAGAGCCGGGCCGCCGCCTCCATCTCGATCAGACCCAGTTCGGTGCCGATCTCGAGGTGGTCGCGGGGCTCGAAGTCGAACTCGGGGCGCTCGCCGACTTCCCTGATGACGATCGCGTCCTCCTCGGTCATCCCGTCGGGCGCGTCGGGGTCCGGCAGGTTGGGGAGCGCGAGGGCGATCCGGTCGAGATCGGCCTCGACCTTCTCCAGCTCCTCTTTGCCGGACTCGATCCGCTGCTTCAGGTCCCCCACGGTCGCCATCAGCTCCGCGGCGTCCTCCCCCGCCTGTTTCGCCTCGCCGATCCGCTTGGAGAGGGTCTTGCGCTCGGCCTGGGCGTTCTCGATCTCGGGCAGGAGCCGGCGGCGGCGGGCGTCGAGCGCGAGCAGCTCGTCGAGCGGCTCGGCGGCGGCGCGCCGGGAGAGCGCCGCCTTGACCCGCTCGGGGTCGGAGCGGATCAGCTTCAGGTCGAGCACGTCGCTCCGGAGCTAGGGCGTGGTCTCTTCGCCGGGGCGCGGCGAGGATTCGGCTTCGGTGCCGGCGTACTCGGCGACGAACTTGGCGACAGCATCGGCCTCGTCGCCGACGACGATGTTCTGGGGCATGATCGCCCCGGAGAAGCCGCCGTTCTGGATCGCGAAGAGAGCGTCCTCATAGGTCTCGGTTCGCTGGTCGAGGTTCGGACCCTGCGTACGCTCGCCGCGATTGCCGCTGCCCTGCGTGCCGGCGGCGCTCAGCGTGTGGCAGCCGGCGCAGTGCGTGGCGAAGAGGACGGACCCCTCGTGATTGGGGTCGTCCTGGGACACCGCGATCCCTTCCTCGCCGAAACCGCAGGCCGCGAGACCGAGGGCCGCGGCGAGGACCATGCCTATGAGCAGTACGGGGCGCACGCGGCGCGCATCATATTGTCTGGAGCCGATCCCGATCGTCTGACGATGCCGCCGCCCGACCCAGCCCGTTTCCGCGCCGCGATGGCGGCCCTGCCGACCGGCGTCACCGTCGTCGCCGCCAGCGGCGTCGACGGGCCCGCCGGGGCGACGGCCAACGCCGTCAGCTCGCTCTCGATCGAGCCGATGCTGATGCTGGCCTGCCTCGACCGCGGCTCCCGCACCCTGCTCGCGGTCCAGGCGGCCGACCGCTTCGGCATCAGCGTCCTGCACGCCGGCCAGGAGGAGATCGCGCGCGCCTTCGCCACCAAGGCGCCGGTCCCGGAGAAGTGGGAGGGCGTCGCCTGGAGCGAGCGCGACGGCGTCCCCGCGATCGACGATGCCCTGCTCTGGATCGCTTGCGACCTGCGCGACGTGGTCGCCGCCGGCGACCACGTGATCGTCACCGGCGCAGTCCGCGCCCTGGCGACCGGGGAAGGCGCTCCGCTGGTGTTCCACGGGGGCGAGTACCGGCCGCTGGGCTAACGATGGCGAGTTTGTTGCTCCATGAGCAACAAACTCGCCAAACGAGTCAGCTCGATGGAGCCCGGTGGCAGACGGCCTCGACGTTGTTGCCGTCCGGGTCGAGGACGAAAGCGCCGTAGTAGCCGGGGTGGTACTGGGGACGCAACTCCGGAGCGCCGTTGTCAGTGCCTCCCGCGGCGAGAGCGGCGGCGTGGAAGGCATCGACCTGCTCGGTACTGCGGACGCCGAAGGCAACGTGGGCGCCGCTGACCGCCGGGCGACCGCGGGCCTGGATCCAGAAAAAGGGCTTCGGCCCGTGCTCGGTCTCCTTGCCAAAGCCGGCCGCGCCCTCACCGAACTCCATCACCAGGCCGATGCCGAGTGGCTCCAGGGCGGCTTCGTAGAAAGCCTTGCTGCGAGCGAAGTCGCTGACCTCGAGACCGACGTGATCGAGCATGGCGAGAGCCTACTGCTGCCACAATCGATCGATGGCCAGCGACTCCCAGAGATTTCAGGAGCCGGGCTGGTTCACGAAGCACGTCTTCAACCGGATGGTCGCCGGCCTGGCGAAGCTGGGGATCAGCATCGCCGGCTCGAGCGTGCTGGAGGTGCGGGGGCGCAAGAGCGGCGAGTGGCGGCAGACCCCGGTCAACCCGCTCGAGCTCGAGGGCGATCGCTACCTGGTCGCACCGCGTGGCCACACCCAGTGGGTGCGGAACATGCGGGTGAGCGGCGGTGGGCGCCTCGTGGGTGGGCGCCGGGTCGAGGAGTTCATCGCGACCGAGGTCCCCGTGGACGAGCGCCCCCCTCTCCTGCGCGCTTATTTGGAGAAGTGGAAGTGGGAGTCCGGCGCCTTCTTCGGCGGCGTCGGCCCCGACTCGTCCGAGGAGGAGCTGCGCCGCATCGCCCCTGATCACCCGGCCTTCCGGATCACGGCGAAATAAGTCCTTGCTAGCCATTGCGACGGCCGGGGGCTACGATGCCCCCATGCCAGGTAAGACCTCAAACTCAGCTGATAGCAGGGATATTGGGGACTTCGAGCGCGCGGCGTCTATCCGCCGGCGAGCCAACTGGGACCTTTCGATGAGCGAGCGCCTAGCCCGAGTGCACGAGCTCTGCAAGCAGATGAGCGCGGTAAAGGGCGCCGCCCGAACCCGTTGAGCGAATTCGACCTCCGCTCCCTGCTCGAGGCGCTGAGCACGCGAGGGGTCGACTTCGTGGTGATCGGCGGAGTCGCAGTAGGAGCGCATGGCTATCCGCGCGCAACCGCCGACCTCGATCTCGTTCCCAACCCGGATCCCGAGAACCTCGATCGGCTGATCGCAGCGCTGGACTCCCTCGATGCCATCCTCCCCACCGTCGACGGCAGGCCATTCGACGTCAACGCTGATGCAGGGGTCGTTCGCCGGGGAGGCAACGTGACGGCGGACACCAAATTCGGCGGCCTCGACATCGTTCAACTCGCCCAAGGGGTGCCGACCTACTCAATGCTGAGCCAGGATGCAGTCGAGAGCGACCTGCTCGGAGTGCCAGTGAGGATCTGCTCCTTGAGTCGCCTGAGAGAGATGAAGCAGGCCCAAGGTCGAACTCAGGATCTGGCCGATCTGGAGAACCTCCCCGACGCTTAGCTGAGTAGGCTCCTCTGCCGTATGGAGGCGGCAACGGCACCGCGGGCGGAATGGACCTTCGCGCAGAAGGCGATCGTGGTCCTGGCGGCGGCCCAGCTGCTCTGGGCGCTGGCCGGGTTCATCGCCGAACCGAGCTTCCACCTGGGCGCCGACGCGCCGACGGAGCGGGTGCTGGGGGTCGACTTCAACGGCTACCACGCGCTGGCGGGGCTGCTGCTGTTCGGGCCGGCCTTCTACTTCGCGCTGAATCCGAAGTGGGCGCTGTACTACGCGATCTACGCGGCCGGGGCGCTGATCGTCACCGGCCTCTGGGCGCTGTTCGACGAACAGCCCGCCTGGGTCTTCACGTTTCCCAACAACACCTCCGACGCGATCTTTCACCTTGCCACCGGAGCCCTGTTCGCCGCCGTCGCCCTGGTCCAGATCGCCCTCGACCGCTCAGCTTCGGGTTAGAGCCATCCCGGTAGGGATGGAACGTCTTGTACTTTTTCGCGACAAGCAACCGTCGAGAACCACAGGCGCGACTCGAAAAAGTTAAGTGGAATCCCTACCGGGATGGCTCTAGAACGCGCCGCTGGTACCCGCGGCGCGCAGGGCGAGGAAGAGGATGACGCCGCAGCTGACGGTCATGATCCCCATCTCGCGGCGGACGATCGCGAGGGCGACCGACTGCTGGGTGTCGGCGTCGAGGGATTCGAAGTCGGTCTCCCCCAGCTCGCGCTGGGCGGCGCCGGTACGGGCGCCCTCGGCCAGGAAGGAGACGAGCAGGGGCAGCAGTCCGTATAGGTAGTGGAGGTCGTCGGGGGCTTCGTGGTTGGTGAAGACGAGCAGGCCGCCGAGCAGAACCTGCAAGAAGACCGAGGCCTGGGCGGCCCGAAGCAGGTACCAGAACGGGATCGAGGGGCGGCTGCGGAACCAGGCGACACCGCCGACGGCGAAGGCGGCGAGGTTGAGCAGGATCACGGCGCAACCGACAACCAGGTGGATCTCAGGCATCGCGGGGCTCGCTCTCAGCCGCTCCGCGACCCCTCTTCTTGCCGACCCGCCATATCCGCCCGGAAGGGTCGGGATTCGGCTTGCTGATGCGGAAAGCCACTATGTAGCAAGTTGTCACAATGTGGGTGTATAACAGCGCCTACGGGCGTTGAGCGAGGGCGGTAGGCGCCCCTTGCCGCCGCCCCGGAACCTTCCCCACCCAGTGCTCAAGACCTACCTCCCGATTCTCGTCTTCGCGGTCCTCGGCGTCACCGTCGGCGGCGCTTTCGCGATGCTCAACCACCTGATCGGGCCGAAGAAGCCGGCCAAGCCGACGGCGGCGAGCCGGCGCCAAGGCGAGCCGTACGAGTCGGGGATCCCGGTCGAAGCGATGAAGGGCTTCAAATTCGGCGTCAGTTTCTACCTCGTGGCGATGCTGTTCATCCTCTTCGACATCGAGGTCGTCTTCCTCTATCCCGTCGGGGTGATCCTGAAGAGCGCCGACAGCGTCTTCGTCCTCGTCGAGCTCGTCACCTTCGTCGTCCTCTTGCTGGTCGCCTTCGTCTACGTCTGGCGCAAGGGGGCCCTCGATTGGAGGTAGAGCGCCGCAGCCTCCGCTCCAAGCAGGCGAGCGCCCGCGACATGCTGCGCGGCGACCTCGAGGGTGAGGACCTCGAGCGCTACGTGGAAGAACGGGTCGTCACCACGACCTTCGAGAAGATGCAGAACTGGGCGCGGTCGAACTCGATCTTCCCGCTCACCTTCGGCCTCGCCTGCTGCGCGATCGAGGCGCCGATCTCGATCGTCACCGCCCGCTACGACCTCGCCCGCTTCGGCGCCGAGGCGCTGCGCGCCTCACCGCGCCAGGCCGACATGATCATCCTCTCGGGCCGGGTCTCGATCAAGATGGCACCGGTCGTGCGCCGCCTCTACGACCAGATGCTGGAGCCGAAGTGGGCGGTCTCGATGGGCGCCTGCTCCTCCTCCGGCGGCATGTTCTCCAACTACGCCGTCGTCCAGGGCGCCGACAAGTTCATGCCGATCGACCTCCACATCCCCGGCTGCCCGCCGCGGCCGGAGGCGGTCCTCTACGGCTTCACCAAGCTGCAGCGCAAGATCCAGGGCAGCCCCGACCAGGGCTGGCGGGCCCGCTACGACGCGGCCGGCACCGAGGAGTGGGCGCGCGGCGGGCCGCGCTCGGAACCGAGCCCGGAAGCGGCCGCCGCCTATGCAGAGGCGCGGGAGCTGGCCCGTGCCTGACGCCCCCGGACTGGAGCTGATCCGGGGGGAAATCGAGCGCGACCGCCCCGGCGCCGTCCTCGCCACCTCGTTCGACCGCGACCAGGCAGCCCTCATCGTCGACCCCGCCCGCATCCTCGAGGTGCTCAGTTGGCTGCGCGATGAGCCAGGCCAGCGCTACACGTTCCTGTCGAGCCTGCACGTGGCGGACTACCTCCCAGCCGAACCACGCTTCGGCGTGCACTATGAGCTCCTCAACCGCGACCGGGTGGAGCGGATTCGTGTCAAAGCAATGCTCGGGGACCCCCCGGCTGCGGGGCCTGACGCGGGGAGGGGTCCTGCGGGCGGTGCGGCGGCTCCGTTCTCGGACCCCTCCCCGCGCCACCCGCAGAGCGACGTCTCCGATGGACAAGCTGGTCCGCTGCCGGAGGTTGATTCGTGCGTCTCCCTGTTCCCCACCGCCGAGTTTCAGGAGCGGGAGGCGTTTGACTTTTTCGGGATCGTCTTCCGGGGGCACCCGGATTTGACCCGGATCCTGCTGCCGGAGGACTACGTGGGGTGGCCGCAGCGGCGGGACTTCCCCGTGGGCGGCGAGCCGGTGACCTTCACCTACAACGAGCGGCGCTATGGCTGAACCGACTCAACCGGTAGCCGGGGCGGGCACGGAGCTGCTGGAGGACCGGACCGAAGAGGTGATGACGGTCAACATCGGGCCGCACCACCCGGCCACGCACGGGGTGCTGCGGCTGATCGTCGACCTCGAAGGCGAGGTCGTGCGCGAGCTGCGGCCGGTGATCGGCTACGTCCACACCGGGATCGAAAAGTCCTGCGAGGACAAGAGCTACTGGAAGGTCATCCCCTTCGTCGAGCGGATGGACTACGTCTCCTACTTCTTCCAGATGGAGGCCTTCTGCGGCGCCGTCGAGCGGCTGGTCGACCTCGAGATCCCGCCCCGGGCCAAGTATCTGCGGACGATCTTCCTCGAGCTCAACCGGATCCACTCGCACCTGGTCTGGCTGGGGACGACGGCGCTCGACCTCGGCGCGATCTCGATGCTCTGGTACTGCTTCCGCGAGCGCGACAAGATCCTCGACCTGTTCGAGATGGCGACCGGGCAGCGGATGCACACCCGCTACTTCCAGGTCGGCGGCGTGATCGAGGACATCCCGCTCGGCTTCGAGCAGAAGTGCCGCAAGTTCGCCGCGGAAATGCCGGTCCGGGTCGGCCAGTACGAAGCGCTGCTGGACCGCAACGAGGTCTTCCTGCAGCGGACCAAGGGGGTCGGCGTCGTCTCCCGCGAGCGGCTGCTGGAGCTGGGCGTGACCGGGCCGCTGCTGCGCGCCGCCGGCGAGCCCTGGGACCTGCGCAAGGCCTTCGACTACCTCGCCTATCCGGAGATGGACTTCAAGATCCCGGTCGGCACGGTCGGCGACAACTACGACCGCTACCGGGTGCGGGTGGCGGAGATGGTCGAGTCGGCGCGGATCGTCGCCCAGGCGCTGGACGCGCTCCCCGAGGGCCCCTTCATCGCCGAGGACCGCAAGTACGTGCTGCCGCCGCGCTCGGAGCTCTCGACCTCGATGGAGTCGCTGATCCACCACTTCAAGCTCGTCACCGAGGGCTACCGGGTGGCGCCCGGCGAGGTCTACTACTCGATCGAGGGGCCGCGCGGGGAGCTCGGCTGCTTCGTGCTCGCCGACGGCTCGGCGAAGCCGGCCCGGGTCCACTTCCGCGACCCCTCCTTCGTCAACCTGCAGTCCTTCCGCGAGATGGCCCTCGACAGCTACGTCGCCGACATGATCTGCAGCCTCGGGATGCTCGACCCGATCCTCGGCGGGGTGGACCGGTGAGCCCGCCCAACGGGAACCTCCCGGTCGACCCGGCGGTCACCGAGGGCCGCGTCCCGGCCCGCCGCGAGGAGGAGATCCCCGAGCTGCACGAAGTCGACTGTCCGCCCGAGCTGAAGGAGCGGATCGAGACGCTGATGGCGCGCTACCCCGACCGGCGCTCGGCCTCGATCCCGGCGCTGTGGGCGGTGCAGGAGCGCTACGGCTGGTGCACGCCGGAGGGGATCCGCCAGGCGGCGGCGGTGATGCGCTTCACCCCCGCCTACCTGGAGTCGGTCGCCAGCTTCTACGACCTCCTGCACACGGAGCCGGTCGGGGCCCACCGGATCGAGGTCTGCACCAACATCAGCTGCTGGATGCGCGGAGGCGACGAGCTGCTCGACGCCTTCGAGGCCGCCGCCGCGGGCGACGAGGACTTCTTCGTCACCGGCTTCGAGTGCCTCGGCGCCTGCGACATCGCGCCGATGGCGGCGATCGGGCAGCGCTACTACGGGCCGCTGGAAGCGGCCGAGGCCGGGACCGCGATCGCACAGCTGCAGGCCGGCGAGGAGGTGCTGCCGGAGAAGGCGCTGGACCGGCGGCCGCTGGCCGGCGACCTGCCTCACCCCGGGGAAGGCGCCGATGCCTGAGACGCGCCTCCTGCTCGAGCACGCCGAGGACCCGGCGCTGCGCACGATCGACGGCTACAAGGGGTACGGGGGCTACGCGACCCTGGAGAAGGCCTACCGCGAGCTGGAGCAGGACGAGGTCCTCCAGGAGCTCGAAGAGTCGGGCCTACGCGGGCGCGGCGGCGCCGGCTTCTCGATGGGCAAAAAGGCCTCCTTCCTGCCGCGCGGCGAGATGGCCAAGTACCTCTGCTGCAACGCGGATGAGTCCGAGCCGGGCGCCTTCAAGGACCGCGAGCTGATGCAGCGCAACCCGCACCAGCTGATCGAGGGGATCGCGATCGCGGCGCTGGCGGCTGACGCCGGCCACGCCTTCATCTTCATCCGCGGCGAGTACGCGACCCAGGCCGACATCCTCGACACCGCGGTCGCCGAAGCGTATGAGGCCGGCTACCTGGGCGAGAACATCCTCGGCGCCCACCGCGACCTCGAGCTGGTCGTCCATCGCGGCGCCGGTGCCTACATCTGTGGCGAGGAGACGGCGCTGCTCGACGCGCTCGAGGGCAAGCGCGGCAACCCGCGGCTGAAGCCGCCGTTCCCGGCGGTGCAGGGCCTCTACGGCGGGCCGACCCTGATCAACAACGTCGAGACCCTCTCCAACGTGCCGCGGATCGTCGCCCACGGCGCCGAGTGGTTCAAGGGCTTCGGCACCGAGCAGTCGCCCGGGACCAAGGTCGTCTCGGTCTCCGGCGGCGTGCGCCGGCCCGGCAACTACGAGGTCGAGCTGGGGATCCCGACCCGGGAGCTGATCTACGACCTCGCCGGCGGTCCCGAGCACGGTCACGAGATCAAGGCCTTCTACCCCGGCGGCTCCTCCTCCCCGGTACTGACCACGGAGGAGGGGATGGACCTCCCCTACAGCTTCGAGGCGATGGCGGAGGCGGGCTCGATGCTCGGCTCCGGCTCGATCATCGTCGCCGACGACCGCGTCTCGATCCCGCACATGGCGCTGCGCACGGCGCGCTTCTACCACCACGAGTCCTGCGGCAAGTGCGCCCCCTGCCGCGAGGGCACCAACTGGACGGTGAAGATGCTGGAGCGGGTGGTGCGAGGCGAGGCGACGCCGATGGACCTCGACATCATCAGCTCGGTCCAGGAGAACATCATGGGCCACTGCCTCTGCGTGCTCGGCGACTCGATGGCGATGCCGGTGAGCGCGATGGTGAACAAGTTCCGCGACGAGTTCGAGCAGGTGATCGAGGAGGCGGCCCTCGATCCGCACCTGGTCGTGCAGGCCCCGCCCGAGACGCTGGGAGCTTCGGCGTGAGCGGCAAAGGCAAGGAGGTGACGATCGTCGTCGACGGGCGTGAGATCGCGGCGACCGAGGGGCAGATGCTCCACGATGCAGCCAAGCAGGGCGACGTCGAGATCCCGGTCTTCTGTTACGAACCAAAACTGGGCGAACCGGTCGGGGCCTGCCGCATGTGCCTGGTCGAGATCGAGGGGATCCCGAAACTGCAGACCTCCTGCTCGACGCCGGTCCGCGACGGGATGGTCGTCCACACCCGCACCGAGCAGGTCAAGCACGCCCAGAGCGCGGTGGTCGAGTTCCTGCTCGTCAACCACCCGCTCGACTGCCCCGTCTGCGACAAAGGCGGCGAGTGCCCGCTGCAGGACATCACGCAGGGCTGGGGCCCCGGCAAGAGCCGGGTAATCGACGAAAAGCGCCACTTCCAGAAGCCGATCGAACTCTCGCCGCTGGTCGCGATCGACCGCGAGCGCTGCATCCTCTGCTACCGCTGCGTGCGCTTCAGCCAGGAGATCTCCGAGGACGACCAGCTGCAGCTGCTGGAGCGCGGCGACCGCACCTTCGTCGGCACCTTCGACGACCGCCCCTACGTCGCCCCCTTCCACGGCAACATCACCGACATCTGCCCGGTCGGGGCGCTGACCAACTACACGTACCGCTTCCGGGCCCGGCCCTGGGACATCGAGCAGGCGGGCTCGGTCTGCACCCTCTGCCCGAGCCAGTGCAACGTCAGCTTCACGGTCCGCGACGAGCAGGTGAAGCGGGTCATCACCCGCGACAACCACGAGGTCGACGACGGCTGGATCTGCGACCGCGGCCGCTACGGCTTCGAGATGTTCGCCGCTGCGGAGCGGGTTGACAGGCCGCGGCTGCGCGGCAGGGAGGCGAGCTGGGACGAGGCAGTCGAGACCGCGGCCGCGGGGCTGCGACGCGCATCCGACATTGACCACACTGAAGGGGGGTCAACCTCGGATGCGCCAAGCAAAGTCGCGGCGATCGTCGGCGACGCCTCCAACGAGGAGGGCTTCCTGGTCCAGCGGCTCGTCCGCGAGGCGCTCGGCTCGCCCCACGTCGACTCGCGCCCCTCGCGTGGCCCGACCCGCGAGCAGATTGTCCGCCTCGCCCAGCCCAAGCTCTCGGCCAAGGTGAGCGAGATCGACGAGGCCGACGTCATCCTCGTCCTCGGTACCGACCCGCTGCACAGCTCGCCGATCCTCGACCTGCGCATCCGCAAGGCGATCCGGCGGGGCGGCGCCAAGCTGGCCGTCGCGACCGAGCGGCCGACCGCGCTCGACGGCGGCGCCGAGGCGATCGCCCGCTACGCGCCGGGTGGCGCCACCG
The DNA here is from genome assembly GCA_963720455.1 of uncultured Thermoleophilia bacterium. Taxonomy (GTDB): domain Bacteria; phylum Actinomycetota; class Thermoleophilia; order Solirubrobacterales; family 70-9; genus VAYN01. The sequence goes on from OY970392.1 coordinate 1,983,149, forward strand.
GCTTCCTCGCAGAGCTGACCGAGGCGCTGACCGAGGTCGGTACCCCCTCCTCACTCGGTACCTCGTCGAAGGAGAGTGGAACGGCTGACGCCGCGGGCGCGCTCCCCTCCTCCTCCGCAAAACGTTCGGAGGGGGTACCGACCTCGGTCGCCGACACGCTGCATGGCGCGAAGAAGGTCGTGATCCTCTGGGGCGAGCGGATCGGGCGCGAGGAGTGGGCGGTCGAGGCTCTGCTCGAAGTAGCCGCCGCGCTCGGCCTCGCTGAGAAGGAGGGCTCCGGCCTGCTCGAAATCCCCGACACCACCAACGCCCGCGGCCTCCGGGAGGCCGGCTGCCTCCCGGACGCGGGCCCCGGCCTCAGCGAGCCGAGCTGCGCTTTTTTACCCCAGGAAGGTAAAAAAGCGCAGCTCGACGGAAAGGGAACGGAGGAGATCCGGGAGGGCCTGGCATCCGGGGAGATCGAGGCGTTGATTCTCTTCGGGGTCGACCCGCTGCGCGATTTCCCGGACACGCCGGCCTGGGACGCGGCGCTCACCGCCGCCAACCACATTGTCTGCTTCTCGATGCACGAGACCGCGACCACGGCCAAGGCCGACGTGGTCTTCCCTCTGGAGACTCATGCCGAGAAAGACGGGACGGTCACGCATCCAGATGGCCGCCTCCAGCGCGTCCGCCCTAGCGCCTCGCGTCCCGGCGACATTCGCTCCAACATCAACGTCCTGGGTGAGCTCGCTTTCGCGCTCAATCTGGAGACCGAGATCGACTCCCAGCCCTCGGCTTTTGCGGCATTGACCAAGGCGGTCCCCTTCTACGCCTCGATCAGCGACTCCGACATCGGCGGCCGCGGCATCCGCTGGCAGGACACCAGCTCCGCATCGGCCGTGCCGAGCGCTGCGGGGGATGTCGTCGGTTCCTCCGAACGTTTTGCGGAGGAGGAGGGGAACGCGCCCGAGGCGTCAGCCGTTCCACCCCCCTTCGACGAGGTACCGAGTGAGGAGGGACCGACGACATCCCCCGCGTCCCTCGCCCTCGGCACCTACCGCGACCTCTGGGCCGGACCGATCACGGAGTTGAATCCACCGCTGAGGTTCCTGACGCCGCGGCAGCGTCTGGAGATCTCGGTTGCCGACGCAGAGCGCCTTGCACTGAAGCAAGGTGAGCGAGTCCTGGTCAATCAGAACGGCACCAGCGTCGAAGCCGAGGTCCAGATCAAGGAGCGCGTCAGCGAGGGTGTCGTATTCCTGGCCGAGGGCCTGGCTGAGGACAACGCGAACGGGCTGCTGAACGGCGGCCCGGTGCGGGTCGAAATCACGAAGCTGGGCGAGGTCGGCGCCTGATGCTGCCGCTCGCCGAGACCGGGTTCGCCGAAGCGACCTGGATCATGGTCCTCAAGTCACTGGTCATCTTCGCCGTCGTCTTCGGCATCCTGCCGATCCTGACCGTGGTCGAGCGCAAGCTGATCGGCCGCTTCCAGCACCGCTACGGGCCCAACCGGGTCGGCCCCTTCGGCATCCTGCAGCCGCTTGCCGACGTCGGCAAGCTGATCTCCAAGGAGTCCTTCCGGCCCGCCAACGCGGTCTCGACCCTGTTCATCCTCGGGCCGTTGCTGCCGGTGCTGGCCGGCGTGCTCTCGCTGGCGATCATCCCCTGGGGCGACGTCCAGGACGGCGTCGGCCTCTACGGGATCGACGTCCCGATCGGGATCCTCTACTTCTTCGCCGTCGGCTCGATCGCCTTCTACGGCCTCGTGCTGGGCGGCTGGTCCTCGGGCTCGAAATACAGCCTGCTCGGCGCCATGCGCTCGGCCGCGCAGCTGATCTCCTACGAGGTCTCGATGGGTCTGGCGCTGCTCGGCGTGGTGATGATGAGCGGCTCGCTCTCGCTGGTCTCGATCGTCCACTCGCAGGGAGAGGTCTGGTTCATCGCGCCCCAGTTCGTCGGCTTCCTGATCTTCATGCTGGCCGGCTTCGCCGAGACCAATCGCACGCCGTTCGACATGCCCGAGGCCGACGCCGAGCTGGTCCAGGGCTTCATGACCGAGTACGGCGGCATGCGCTTCGGCTCCTTCCTGCTGGTCGAATACATGGAGATCCTGGTCGTCTCCGGGATCGCCGCGGCGATGTTCCTCGGCGGCTGGATGGGCCCCGGCCCCAGCTTCCTCGACCCGATCTGGATGCTGGCGAAGATGCTCGGCCTGGTGTTCGTCTTCATCTGGGTGCGGGCGACGCTGCCGCGACTGCGGTACGACCAGCTGATGACCCTGGGCTGGAAGGTGCTGCTGCCGCTGGCGACGCTGAACGTCCTCGTCACCGCGATCCTGGTGGTGCTCACGTGAGCGTCGACCCGAAGAGCGCCTCCTACCTCGACTCGATCGAGGTGGTCGAGGTCCAGCGCGGTCCCGACCCGGGCGGCGCCGGCGGCGCCTACCGCGCCTTCGGCGAGACCCTGCGCGGGCTGAAGACGACGATGGCGCGGCTGATCGAGGGACCGCTGACGATCGAGTATCCCGAGGAGAAGACCCCCGTCTACCCGCGCTTCCGCGGCCGCCACAAACTGCACAAGTTCGAGGACACCGGGCTGGAGAAATGCGTCGGCTGCTCGCTCTGCGCCGCCGCCTGCCCGGCCGACTGCATCCGCGTCGTCGCGGCGGAGAACATCCCCGGCGAACGGGTCTCGGCCGGCGAGCGCTACGCCGCCGTCTATGAGATCAATCTCTCGCGCTGCATCTTCTGCGGCTACTGCGAGATCGCCTGCCCCTTCGACGCGATCACGATGGGGCACGACTACGAGATGGCCGACTACGACCGCCAGAACCTCATCTTCACCAAGGAGATGCTGCTGGCCGAGCCGATCGAGCGCACCCCGCTGAAAAGCGAGGGCGAGTAAGTGGAATCGGTGCTCTTCTTCTTCGCCGCGATCGGCGCGCTCGGGGGCGCGATCGGCGTGATCGCGATGCGCAACCCCTTCTACAGCGTGCTGGCCCTGATCGTCCACCTCTTCTCGCTGGCGGTCCTCTTCCTGCTGCTGACCGCGGCCTTCGTCGCCGCCGCGCAGGTCGTCGTCTACGCCGGAGCGGTGATGGTCCTCTACGTCTTCGTCGTCGCCTACGTCGGCGGCGGCGGCGAGTCGGCCTGGGAGCCGATCCCCGGCCAGCGCCTCCTCGCCCCCCTGCTCGCCATCGCCCTCTTCACCGAGCTCTCCGTCGCCGTCCTCTCCTCCGCCCTCCTAGCCCTCGGCACCCACGGCCCCGACGTCAACCCCGGCTTCGGCAGCCCCGCAGCAATAGGACGCCTGCTGCTGGAGAAGTTCCTGCTGCCTTTCGAGGCTTCGTCAATCTTGCTCTTGCTCGCCGCAGTCGGCGCGATCGTCCTAGCGGGAAGGCGTCGCCCCAACGGGAAGCGCCTCCCAACCCCCCCCCCCCGGAGGCCCCGCATGAACGTCGAGTGGTACATCGTCCTGTCCTCGCTGCTTTTCGCAACGGGCGCCGTCGGCATCCTCATCCGCCGCAGCCCGATGGTGATCCTGCTCTGCCTCGAGCTGATGCTGAACGCCGGCAACCTCGCCCTGGTCGCCTTCAGCCGCATGGTCGGCAACCAGGAGGGGCAGGTGTTCGCGATCGTGGTGATGGTGATCGCCGCCTGTGAGGTCGTCGTCGGCCTCGGCCTGATCGTCGCCCTCTTCCGCCGCAAGCTGCCGCTCAACGTCGACGACCTGCGGGAGCTGCGCGGATGAGCGCCACCGCCTGGGCCTGGCTCGTCCTGCTCTTCCCGCTGCTCGGCTCGATCGTGATCGGGCTCGGCTTCCGGGTCCTGCCGGCGAAGGTCGCCGGGATCATCGGCACGGTCGCGATCGGGCTCGCCTTCGTTTGCGGCGTCGGCGCCCTACTCAGCCTGCTCGGCGAAGACCCCGAGGCGCGCCACCACGCCTCCTCGCTCTGGGACTACGCCAGCGCCGGCGGCCTCGACGTCAAGCTCGGCATCTTCGTCGACCCGCTCTCGGTCTTCATGGTCCTGGTCGTGACCGGCGTCTCGACCCTGATCCACCTCTACTCCTACGGCTACATGCAGTCCGACCAGGGCTACCACCGCTTCTTCAGCTACCTCAACTTCTTCGTCTTCTCGATGCTGCTGCTGGTGCTCGCCGGCAACTTCGTGCTGCTGATCGTCGGCTGGGCCTTCGTCGGCTTCGCCTCCTACGCGCTGATCAGCTTCTGGTACCGGCGCGAGACCGCGACCCGGGCGGGGATGAAGGCCTTCGTGATCAACGTCGTCGGCGACATCGGCCTCGTGCTTGCCACCTTCCTGATCTTCCGCGAGCTCGGGACCTTCGACTTCGGCCCCGCCTTCGAGCGGGCGCCGGAGGTCTTCACGACCAACGAGTGGACGATCACGGCGATCTGCCTGCTGCTGCTGGTCGGGGCCTTCGCCAAGTCGGCGCAGCTGCCGCTGCACACCTGGCTGCCGGACGCGATGGAGGGCCCGACGCCGGTCTCCTCGCTGATCCACGCGGCGACGATGGTCACCGCCGGCGTCTACCTGATCGCCCGCACCCACGTGCTCTTCGAGCTCTCCCCCACCGCCGCCGACGTCGCCGCCTTCACCGGCCTGGCGACGCTGCTGGTCGCCGGCACGATCGCCCTGGTGATGACCGACCTGAAGCGGGCGATCGCCTACTCGACGATGAGCCAGATCGGCTACATGATCATGGGCGTCTCGATCGGCGCCTACAGCGCCGGCCTCTTCCACCTGATGACCCACGCCTTCTTCAAGGCGCTCTTGTTTATGGCGGCGGGCTCGATCATCGCCGGCATGGCCAACAACCAGAACATCGACGAGATGTCCGGCTTCGGCAAGGCGATGCGCTTCACCTCGATCGCCTTCCTCTGCGGCGCCCTCGCCCTCGCCGCCTTCCCCGGCACCTCCGGCTTCTTCTCCAAGGACGAGATCCTCGCCTACGCCGAGGCGCGCGGCGGCATGTACCTGATCTTCACCGTGCTCGGCTACGTCGGCGCCCTGATCACCGCCGTCTACACCTTCCGGCTCGTCTTCCGGGTCCTGCCGGGGACGCCCTGCAAGGAGGCGCAGGAGCTGATCGACACTGGCCACGTCGCCCACGAGGAGCCGCGCAACCCGGCGACCGGCGAGCTCGAGGACACCGACGTCGGCTTCCCGGGGGCCGAGCACCACATCGCCGAGGGGTCGTGGCCGATGAAGGCGGCGATGGGCGTGCTCGCCTTCCTCGCCCTGGTCGGCGGGCTGGTGCAGGTCCCCGGCATCGACGACCTGATCACCAAGTTCCTCGACCCGGTCTTCGAGAACTCGCCGCTGGCGGCGATCCACCCGAGCATCGCCGCCGACTGGGAGGGCCTCGGGGTCGGCGCCGTCATCTCCGTCTTCGGCATCTTCGTCGCCTACTTCTTCTACGTCGCCCAGCCGGCGACCCCGGCGATCCTGATCCAGCGCCTGCGCCCGCTCTACACGCTGTTCGCCAACAAGTGGTACTTCGACGAGGCGATCGACTTCCTCGTGGTGCGGCCGGCGCTGGCGATCGGGCGCTTCGCCAACCGCGTCTTCGAGCGCTTCGTCGTCGACGGCATCGTCAGCGGCACCGAGGGAACGGTGCGCGGGGCCGGCGGCGTCGTCCGCGCCGTCCAGAACGGCTTCGTCCGCAGCTACGCACTGCTCCTGCTCGTCGGCTTCGCCGGGCTCGGCCTCTACTTCCTGCTGAGCAGCTCATGATCAACTCGCTGCTCTGGACCCCACTCGCGTTCGGCATCGTCGGCCTCTTCCTGCCGAAGCGGGCGGCTGGCTGGTGGGCGACCCTGGGCGCGGCCGTCACCCTCGGCATCGCGATCTCGATCGCCGCCGGCTTCGACAGCGGCAACTCCGGCCTGCAGTACATGGTCGACGTCGCCTGGATCCCGGGCCTCGGCGTCGACTACAGCCTCGGAATCGACGGGCTCAATCTCTTCCTGATCCTGCTGACGGCAGTGCTCTGGCTCGGTGGCACCGCCTTCGCCGCCTTCCGGCAGCAGGACCGTCAAAAGCTGTTCTTCTTCCTGATGCTGCTGGCCGAGACGGCGACGCTGGGCGCGTTCCTGGCTCAGGACCTGCTGCTCTTCGTCCTCTTCTTCGACTTCATGCTGGTCCCGTTCTACTTCCTCTTCGGCTCCTGGGGCAGCGACCGCGAGGGCGGGCCGACGGCCGCGGCGGCGACGCTGAAGATGATGATCTACACCCTGATCGGCTCGCTGCTGATGCTGGTCGGGGCGATCGCGGCGGCGATCATCTCCGCCGACGGCGGCCACCTCACCTTCTCGATCGCGGCGATCCAGCAGCAGGGTCTCGATATCGAGAGCCAGCGCTGGATCTTCTGGTTCTTCGCCGCCGCCTTCCTGGTCAAGATGCCGGCCTTCCTCCTGCACGGCTGGATGCCGGACGCCTACCGGGCGGCGCCGCTGCCGGTCCTGGTCGTCTTCTCCGGCGTCCTCGCCAAGGTCGGCGCCTACGGCTTCCTGCGGATCGTGCTGCCGCTCTTCCCCGACGCCACGGTCGAGTTCCAGGAGGTGGTCCTGGTGATCGCCCTGGCCTCGATCCTCTACGGCTCGGTGATGGCCTTCACCCAGACCAACGTGCGGCTGATCGCCGGCTACTCCTCGGTCGCCCAGCTCGGCTTCATCACCGCCGGCATCTTCGCCCTGCGCGCCGACGGGGCCGACGGGGCGATCCTGCAGATGGTCAACCACGGGCTGGTGGTGGCGCCGATCTTCGTCATCGTCGCGATCCTGGTCGAGCGGACCGGGACCGAGGACATCCGCAGGATGGGCGGTATGGCGCTGCGGGCGCCGGTGCTGGCGGCGCTGTTCCTGATCGTCGCCCTGGCGACGCTGGCGATGCCCGGCTCGGCCAACTTCGTCGGCGAGTTCTACATCCTCAACGGCCTCTTCCAGGAGAAGATCGTCTTCGCCTGCGTGGCGATCACCGGCGTCGCGATGTCCGCCTACTACGCGCTGCGCCTCTACCAGCACGCGATGCACAACCGTCCCGCATCACAACAGAACAACGGCGTCGCCTCGCGTGAGATCGGCTGGCGCGACGCGGTCGTGCTGGCGCCGCTCGTCCTCTGCATCCTCGGCCTCGCCCTCTACCCGCAGCTGATCCTCCACCGCACCGCCCCGACCGTGCAGCAGACGGTAGCCGGCGTCACCGGCGGCGACGCCCCCGAGGCCCAACTCGCCTCGAACAGCGGGTCGATGGGCCGAAAAGTTGACCCTGGCTCAACTTATCGGCCCATCGACCGGGGGGAACCGTGAGCTTCCGCGAGCCGGTCATCGATTACGCGGGGATCTCACCGGTCATCGCGCTCACGGTCGGGCTCTGCGTCGTCCTGCTCTCGGCGGTCTTCAAGCCATTGCGGCGGAGCGCGCCGGGGCTGACGCTCCTCACCCTGGCGACGGCCGCCGGGCTGCTGATCTGGCAGTGGGGCGAGAACCTCGACCTGATCACCGGGGCGCTGCGGCTCGACGACCTGGCGATCTCGATCTCGCTGATCGCGATCCTGATGGCGGCCACCTGCGTCCTGCTCTCGACCGGCGAGTCGGCCGCCGAGCAAGCCGGTTCCGGTGAGTACCACGCGCTGCTGCTCGGCTCGGTGCTGGGGATGACGCTGCTGGCCCAGGCCCAGAACCTCGTCACCTTCTTCGTCGCGATCGAGATCCTCTCGATCCCCCTCTACGTCCTCTGCGCCACCAACCTGCGCCGTGAGGGCTCGCTCGAGTCGGGGCTGAAGTACCTGATCGTCGGCTCGCTCGGCTCGGCGACGCTGCTCTACGGGATGGCCTTCCTCTACGGCGGCACCGGCTCGACCGGGTTCGACGGGATCGCCGACGGCATCGCCCGCGAAGGCGTGCTCGGCGACCCGCTGATCCTGATCGGGATCGCGATGGCCGCGGTCGGCCTCGCCTTCAAGACCTCGATCGCCCCCTTCCACCAGTGGACCCCCGATGTCTACGAGGGGGCGCCGACGCCGATCACCGCCTTCATGGCGGTGGCGACCAAGGCGGCCGCCTTCGCCGTCTTCCTGCGCTTCTTCGTCGTCGCCCTCGGCCCGCAGGTCAACGAGTGGCAGCCGGCGCTGGCGGTGCTGGCGGCGGTCTCGATCGTGGTCGGCAACCTCGGCGCCCTCGGCCAGGACTCGCTGAAGCGGCTGCTCGGCTACTCCGGCATCGCCCAGGCCGGCTACATGCTGGGCGGGGTCGTCGTCGCCTCGGAGTCCGGCGCCAGCTCGCTGGTCTTCTACCTGGCCGCCTACGCGTTCATGAACCTGGCCGCCTTCGCGGTGGTCGTCGCGCGCGAGCGCGAGACCCCGTTCGGCGACTCGATCCGCTCGGTCCGGGGCCTGGGCCGCGAGCGGCCGCTGCTGGCCTGGCCGCTGACGATCTCGATGCTGGCCCTGGCCGGGCTGCCCGCGACCGCCGGCTTCATCGGCAAGCTCTACCTGATCGAGGCCCTGGTCGAGGGCGACTACACCTGGCTAGCGGTCTTCATCGCGGTCGGGACGATGATCTCCCTCGCCTACTACCTGCGGGTCGTGGCGGCGATGTGGATGCGCCCCGGCGGCGAGACGGTGCGGGGCGCGGCTCCCGCGATCGCCGGCGCCGCCCCCGAGGCCGACCCGGTCGACCCAGAGGCCGGCCGGCGCTGGTACCTGGCCGGCCCGGCGCTGCTCGCGGCGGCGGCGACGGTCTTCTTCGGCGTGATCCCGCAGCCGTTGGTCGAGTTCGCCAGCCGGGCGGGCTCTGCGCTCTTCTGACGGCACCTGACGCCGCGCGGGGCGGCGTCCTCGGTCGCTCGCGTGCGGAGCACGCCACGCTCCCTGCGTCCTAGCCCCGCTTGGTCAGGCACCGTCAGACTGCGCGCTGCAAATGGGTGTCCTTCTCACTACCTTGGCCATCGTCGCCGCCGTCGCCGTAGGCGTCTGGTCGGAGGGTCGCTGGCCGCAGGGAGCAGCGAGGGCGGCGCGGCGGGCGCTGGTGCTGCTCCTCTACGTGCTGCTGCCGCCGGTGATCTTCTTCAACATCGCCGCCAGCGAGATCGACGTCAGCCACGGGGTCGGGTTGGCGCTGGGGATCGTCGCCTCCTCGCTCGGCGCCTTCATCGCCTGGTGGGTGGCGAGCCGGGTGCTGGAGCTGAGCCGCCCCCAGACCGGCGCCGTCGTCTGCACGGTGCTCAGCGTCAACACCGGCTACCTCGGCTATCCCCTGGCGGTGGCGCTGCTCGGCCGCGAGGAGCTCTCCACCGCCGTTCTCTACGACGTGCTCGTGACCGGCCCCTGCCTGCTGCTCGGCGCCTTCGCCGTCGGAGCCGCCTTCGGGACCAAGGCCGGCGAAACGCCACGCCAGCGGGTCGGCGCTTTCTTCACCCGCAACCCGCCGCTGTACGCGGCGATCGCGGGGTTGCTGGCGCCGGAGGCACTGGCTCCGGATGCCCTCGTCGACGCCTCCCAGGCGCTGATCGTGGCGATCCTGCCGATCGGGTTCTTCGCCGTCGGCGCGACCTTGGCCGAGAACGCCGAACACGGCGAGCTGCCGATGCCGCCGCCGCTGACGAAGCCGGTAATCGTCGCGATCGTCACCCGTCTCGCGGTGGTACCGGCGCTGCTGATGCTGCTGGCGGCGCCGCTGATCGACCTGCCCGCCGCTTACCGCCTGCTCTCGGCGATGCCCTCCGGCCTCAACTCGCTGGTCATCGCCCACGCCTACGGCCTCGACATGGAGATCACCGCCGAGGCGGTCACCTGGACGACCGCGATCGTGGTCGGCGCCGCCCTCGTGTCACTCTTGTTCTGATGCTCCACCACGTCGGCATCGAGATCTCCCCCGCTGATATCGAGCGCGCGGTCGAGCTGTTCGAGCTACTCGGCTTCGAGCGCGTCGAGCCGCCGCCGACCCTGGCCGAGTTCACCTGGCTCGAGCGCGACGGCACCCAGGTGCACCTGATGCCCGAAGAGCGGCCGACCGTCGCCACACACGGCCACCTCGCCGTCGTCACCCCCGACTTCGACGCGACGGTGGCACGGCTGCGCGAGCGCGGCTTCGAGGTCGTGCCCCGGCGCGAACACTGGGGCGCCCCACGCGCCCACGCAATCGCCCCCGGCGGCCACCGGGTCGAGCTGATGGCGGCGGCACCCCGCACCTCGACCTGACCGAGGCCGGTTCCGCTCAGAGCTGGGTGGCGATCAACCCGACCAGGGCGACGATCACGCCGCCGCCGATCTGCAGCATCGTGCGCTGGAGCGCGTCGAACCGGCCGTTCAGCGCGCGCAGCTCGGCGTCGACCCGGTCGAAGCCACGGTCCATCCGGTCGCTCATGTCGTCCAGCCGCTCGTCCGTCCAGGCTTCCCTCATCGACTCCATGATTTCACCTTAGACAAAACGTCGCGGGCCGTGGGACCAGAGGTGTAAGAACTCTGTGCCAACTTTCAGACCGCCCGGCCGTCGCGCTTGGCGGCAAAGAGGTCGGAGTCGGCGAAGCCGAGCAGGTCGTCGACGGTGACGCCGTCGACGGGGAACATCGCGAACCCGCATGCGGCGGTGACCGGCCATTTCTCGTCGCTGCCGAAGCCGCGACGGGAGATCCGTTCGCGCAGCCGGGCCGCGACTTCTTCGGCCTCTTCGGCATTGGCCTCGGGCACGATCACCGCGAACTCGTCGCCACCCTGGCGGTAGACCGAGTCCTCGGCCCGCACCTCGTCGCTCAGTGCGGCCCCGATCTCGGCCAGGAGTCGGTCGCCCTCGAGGTGCCCGAGCCGCTCGTTGACCGCCTTGAACCCGTCGAGATCGAGCAGGACCAGGGCGAACTCGCGCGAGTGGCGCCGGTGGCGGGCGATTTCCTCGGCCAGGCGCTCGTGCAGGCTGCGGTAGTTCCCCACCCCGGTCAGCTCGTCGCGGCGGGCCAGCGCCCAGAGCGCGTCGTGGCTTGTACGCAGCCGCCGCGCCAGCAGCAGGACGCCGACCGCGATGACGACGAGACAGAGCGCCTCGACCAGCGCGAGGACGAAGGTCTGCCGGCGCGAGAAGGAACCGAGAACGAGCGGCAGCAGCAGCCCGGCGACGATTGCCGCCAGCCCGGCGACGAGGACGCCGGCGCCGAGCGGGCGCCGGCCGGTGGGGTCGGGTGAGGGAAATCGAGCCATCCTGAAAATTAAGTAAGCGCCCTAACACTACCCGCAGGATATGCGGCCTAGACCAGCCCGTCCCTGGGCACCACTACGATGCGCCGGTGCGCTATCCGGTTGAACAGTTCACCGCCGAGGAGAGAGCGGTCCTGGCCCCGCATTTCACCAACCTCGAGCGGCCGGTCTTCGCCCTCGTGAACCTGCCGGAGACCGTCAAGGGAGCGCTTTTTGCCCGCTATTCGCGCTATTCCGGGACCGTCAGACGGCTCTACCTGGAGGAGTTCGCGGCCGACGCACCGGCCGGCGGGCGGCCCTTCGACGACGAGGAGGGGGAGCGGGCGGCACAGCTCTACGAGCGCGTCTTCGTCGGCTACGGCGACGACTCGATCGCCCAGGTCGGCGGCGCGCACGTCGCCTGCGAGTGGGTCTCGAACATCCTCACCAAGCTGCTGCAGCGCGGCCGCCTCGCCGCCTACCTGGAGCAGTCGACCCGCTACATCCCCTATGACAAACCGCTACCCGGCGACGGCGGCTACCGCTTCTACCGCGACGCGGAGCTGGGCCCCGAGTTCGGAACGGCGATGGACGAGCTGTTCGCGATCTACTCGCGCTCGCTGCGCCAGGTCGAGGCCTGGGCGGCCGAGCGCTGGCCCCGCGGCGAGGGCGAGCCGGAGGGAGCCTGGCAGCGCTCGATCCGCGCCAAGGCGCTGGATCTGCTGCGTGGCCTCTTGCCTGCGGCGACGCTGAGCCACGTCGGCATCTATGCCTCGGGCCAGGCCTACGAGCAGCTGATCCTCCGGTTGATGGCCTCGCCGCTGCCGGAGGCACGCGAGTACGGCGGCATGATCCTCACCGAGCTGAAGCGGGTGATGCCGAGCTTCGTCTCCCGGGTCGAGCGCCCCGACCGCGGCGGCGAGTGGGTCTCCTACCTGGAGCGCCGCCGCGAGCAGACCGAGGGCTGGGTGGCGCGGCTCGGGCTCGACCGCCGCGACGGCGGCGAGGACGCCCCGTCGGTCGAGCTGATCCACGTCGACGGCAGCGAAGAGGACCTGCTCGCCGCCTGCCTCTTCGAGGCCGCCGCGGTGCCGGAGACCGAGGTGCTGGCACGGATCGACGTCCTCGATCGCTCCGAGCGGGCGCAGCTGCTGGCGGCGCTGGCAGGCGAGCGGGCCAACCGCCGCCATCGCCCCGGGCGCGGGTTCGAGGCGCTGCGCTACCGCTTCGAGGTCGTCTCCGACTACGGAGCCTTCCGCGACCTGCAGCGCCACCGGATGCTTACCTGCCAGTGGCAGCGGCTCGGCCCCGACCTCGGCGCCGGCGTTCCCGACGAGGTCAAGGAGGCGGGCGCCGGCGGGGAGTTCGAACGCGGGCTCGAGATCTCCCGGACCGAGTACGAGCGGCTGCTGGCCGCCGGTCTGCGCGAGCAGGCACCCTACGCGCTCAGCCTCGCCTACCGGATCCGCTACGTCCTCGACCTCAACGCGCGCGAGGCGATGCACCTGATCGAGCTGCGCTCCGGCCGCGAGGGGCACCCGACCTACCGCGCGGTGGCGCAGGCGATGCACGAACGGATCGCGGCGGTCCACCCGGGCGTCGCGGGCGCGATGAACCACGTCGACACCTCGCAGGAGGCCCGGCTGGAGCGGATCATGAGCGAGATCCGGACGCACCGGAAGCGGGCGCGGGCGGCGGAGCAGGCTGAGGCGCCGCCGGGGTTGAATCCGCTGGGCTGAGAGCGGTCCGGGTAGGGGTTTCGCTTAACTTTTTTGAGGATCCCGGCGGGCCGTCCGAGAGGTGCTGACGTGCAAAAAAGTACAAGACGCTCCACCCCTACCCGGACCGCTCTCCCGGGACGGATTTAGCCGGCGGCCAGCTGGTTAGTCGCGCTGCTTGCGCTTGCGGGGTTGCTCGCCGAGGGCGCGATCGGCTGAGGATTCTTCGTCCCCGTTGCCGGAGGGCAGGACTGGGTCGTCTTCTTCCTGGGGTGAGAGTTCGTCGGCTGCTTTCTCGCCGGGGGTGGGCCAAGGAATTGCTTCGCCGGCGGCCCAGGCGGGGGGTTTGCCGCCGGGGAGGAGGCCGAGGAGGAGGATGGCGAAGTAGAGGAACCAGACGAGGGTGAAGATGATCAGGCCGATCAGGAGGGCGACGCCGAGGGCCATCCCGAGCGAGGCCCAGAAGCGGCCGAGCAGACCGGTGCGCATCGCCCAGAGGCAGGTGTAGAAGAGGGCGACCGCGAGGCCGAGGGCGCCGGCGATGCCGAAGCCGGAGACCGCCGCCGCGGTCGAGGCTTCGCTGCGCGCGTTCGACGCTTCCTCGTCGGCGACCTTGGTCTCGGTGCACTGTTTCAGGGGTGGGGTGCCGGGGGAGTCGAATTCTTCGCCGAACTCCTTGGCGCCGAGATCCTTCCGTTCGGATTCGCAGTCTTCCCCGGCCGCCTTGACGGTGATCCCCGGCTTTGCGTCCCCGTCGACGAAGGTCGTGGCGGCTTCGTTGCGGGCGGCCGCGCTCAGCCCGGTCGAGATCGCGAGGAAGAGCGGCGCGATCACGACCAGCCCGACGAGCTGGCGGCGGACCCGGTCGCTGCGTTCGCGCACGGCGCGGAAGAGATAGAAGAGCGGCGCCGCGAAGAGCGCGAAGCCGAGCGCCTGCATCAGGCTCGAGAGGGTGACCGCGGAGGCGTGTTCGTGGGTGGAGCGCAGGATCTCGGCGTCGCCGTCGCCGCTGACGGCGCCGCCGACGACCTGCGAGACGATCAGGAGCGCGACCGCGAGGAAGGTGAGGAGGGCGACCGGTTTCGCCCAGCGCGACTCCCATTCCAAGATCTCCGCCTTGCTTTCCAACTTCAGCCCCTCTCGTGGAAGTAAAACCGGGGCAGCGCCCCCTCGACCTGCCGCACGGGGCGTACGCTACCGCGCAGCCGGAGATCCCATCTCACCGCGCCTCGGGCAAGGCATAGCGAGTTCCCCGCCGCAGTCCGCTCTGAATCAATCTCCCTTCGGCGACGAGTTCCTGCAGCAGCCGCAGTGCGTCGATTCGGTCGAGACCCGTTCTTGCCCTCACATCGGCGTTGCTCACAGGCCCGTCGCCGGCCAGCGAGCAAACGAGATCCTTTAGCTCCTCTTTCTCCAGCCGCAGCCCAGCCGGCGGTTCCAGATCGCCTTCGAGGCGATAAACCGCTCCCCCGCGTTCTCCCTGCTGCGTCAAGAAGCCGGCGTCTCGCAATCGCTGCAGCGCAGTGGTCGCGGCAAAGCGGTCGATGTGGACCAGCTCGCGAACCCGGGAATTCGTCAGATCCTCGCCGCGAGCAGCGTGCACCAGCAGGATTCGATCCATCGGCTCGATCTCTCCGCGGCTCTCGATCTCGCGAACCCAGGCCCGCTCCTGAGAAGTCACGCCACCACGAACGGGGAGCGCTACCTCAACCGAATGACCCGTGTCCCTGAAGACAGGCGGATCCAGCAACTCCGCCATCATCGAATCCTGCATCACGTCAACGCCGCGCCCGGCGTCCTCGGCGAGGCGAAATCGCCGCATCACCGAAATCAGCTTCGGATTACGAGCAGACTGCGCGTCACGGATGTTGTCAACGGTTACCGGCGCCGGAAGCGCCCCGGGCGACGAGATCGTCACAGTCCCGGGTCGTATCTCGACCCGGGACCCGCTCCCGCTGGCCTCGTAGGACCTGTGAGCGACCGCGTTGGCAATCGCCTCCCTCACAACCACCCGGGGCAGTCGCGGCAGCTCGTGCCTCCTCAATCCGAGAACGACGGACTCCGTCCCCAGCTCCTGCATGACCTGCTCGGTTGCCTCGGCAACCTGATGGTGGATCGGTCCTTTCATCTCAACTCGCTTGTCGGGGTCGGTGCTCTCGACCTCGGGATAGCGGCGGATCTCGATGAACGCCTTCGCCAGGATCGCGTCCGGCTCCGCCAGGAGATACAGAGCGCCGGCCACACTCAACCGATCCGAATCCGGAACCAGCAAGCCCTGCTCGCCAAGGCGCTCCTGCAGGTTGCTGTCATTCCCCCAGGCAAACGCCTCTGAGAGCTCGGCGAGCAGCTGGCTGTCCGCCTGCGCAAGAGGCGTGCCGGAGTCGCTCAGCTCGAAACTCTCCAACGATCTCTCGGATATGAATCGAAATAGCTCAGAGTCGAATAAAGCTACGTTCGTCGCACCGCGGCGAACGAGCACTCTGCCACTCGAGGTTTGCGCAAATCCCTGGATCCTGCGCTCGATTGAGAAGACGATGACGGGGACACCATCGACCGACAACGCCTGTATGTCATAGCGGCCGGGATTTCGGATCGCAGCCACAGCCTGGTGGATCGACTCTTCCGCACCCTGCGTCAGCTGCTTCCCCAGAACCTCCCCCGAGTCGTCGACGCCGATCAAGATCACTCCACCCTCCGAATTTGAAAAGGCCACGACGGCCTCCTGGAGAGCCCGGGTGCCGATGCCGGTCTTTCTCTCTACATGGCCGTCCTCAGCCGAAAAGGCCTGGCTGAACTCCTCCTTGGAAATAGCCAGCGGGCGAGGAAGATCGCTTTCCGGATGAAAGAGGGGAAATGGCATACTTGCAATTGGGTTTCCTAAAAAGCAAAATATATCATTCTTTGAGAACTCTAATTTCAATTTTCAAGTTTGTCATAACGTGCCAACCAACCGGTAGCGCCGGCTGAGGAATGCCGCCTTCCAGATCTCAAGCCCCCGTCGTCCCGCTCGAGGCCGGCGCCGGCCCGGAGAACCCGCCCTGTCCCGCCTGCGGCGAGCCGCTGTTCGGCTGGCTCTCGTCGCGGCCCGGCCTGCGCGGTCCGGTCAGCCGCTGCGAGAGCTGCGGGCTCGGAGTCGCCGGCGATCCCGGCGAGCCGGAGGAGGCGCTGCGGGAGCTGGGGCAGCTCGGGGATCGCCCGCGGATCGCCAACCGGGCCAGCTTCGCCGCCTCGCTCGGCAGCGCCGGCTGGGCGGGACTGGAGCCCGGCGCCCGCTACCTGTTCACGGTCGAGTCGGTGCGCAGGCTGATCGCCCGCCGCGATCAGGTCGTGAAGTCACGCCGCTGGGCACCGGCGACGAGCCTCGCCGCCACCTGGCAGACCCTGCTCAACAGCGTCACCTTCGGCCACAACGTCGCCCTCGGGGCACTGGGCCGCGCCGAAGCCGCAAAGGCTCCCCAGCCCTGGCAGCGCCGCATCGACGCCCTCGCCACCATCGTCCTCACGATCCCCGCCCTCCTGATCGCCCTCCCCATCGAGCTCGCCGGCGCCCTGACGGGCCGCGGGGCAGCAGTCATCAGCCTCCGCCTCGGTGCATGGCCGTCCGTAGGGGTGGAACGTCTTGTACTTTTTCCGCGGCGGCGCCGACGGAGAGCGACAACGGTCCCTACGGAAAAAGTTAAGTGAAACCCCTACCGGGACGGCCCCGCGCTAGGACAAACCTTCACGGGCCTCGCGCACCAAGGTCACGGCCTCCGGAAAGAGCATGCGGATCGCGTCGCGGACCTGCATCGCCTGCTCGTCGGCGCTGCCGCTGAGATCGAGACGGCCGATCGAGGCGACGGTCATCTCGACCGCCAGCTTGATCGCGTTGTCGGCCCAGGCGACACGCTGGGAGGACTGCATCTGCTCCGAGAGCTCCTCCATGCGGGCGCGGAACTCGTCGGGGTCGCCGAAGAGGTTGAAGGGGCTGCCCTCCATGCCCCCATGTAAGCAGACCGGCGACGCCGCCGGGACACAGTCCTGACGTTCAGCGCGCCACCGGTGCGGCACGCCGCCCTAGCGTCGGGTCGATGCGCAAGGGGGGGACCTGTGAGCGAGGATCGGCGAGCGTCGAGCAGGCGGGCCTGGCGGCGCTGGTGGCGCTGTTGCTGCTGATCGCGATCGCCGCGATCGCCGCCGGCGGGGAGGTCGACGCGGGTCGCGATCTGGCCGCGACGATCGGGCGCCGGCTCGCCTGCGGACCCCGGCTCCCCGACGCCTGCCGGCACCACCCGCTGGTGCCGGCGTACGGCTGGCCGCCGGCGCGGGTCGTGCGGGCGCTGGCGCCGCCACCGGCGGCGCGGCCAGGCCCCTCCGGCCTGCCGCTGGTCCCGGTCGACTTCCGCCGCTGCCGGCGCGAGAGCTGCGCGGTCGCCGCCGGCAGCCACCTGACCGCGTCCGGCCGCCGCACCACCGCCTTCACCGAGATCCTCGACCGCCGCCGCGCGCTCGGCTGGGTCGAGATCGTCTACTGGCTCTACCGGCCGACGCTCGGCTGGGAGCGCCTCGTCCGCCGCGCCGGCCGCGCCGAGATCGACGCCGCCGCCGGTGTCGAGGTCCTGCTCGGCGACGACCCCGCCCTCGTCCCCCTGGAGACCCTGCCCGGCCGCAACCACTACGAGTTCCCCGCCGGCGAACGCCCGCCCTGGCAGTGGCGGGTCGGCGGCCGCTACCCCGGCTGGTCAAGCTGAGGTCGCGCGCGCGGTCTTTTCCTCTCCGCTTCGTCCTGGGCCTGGCGGATCAATCCTCGCCAGTCGGTGGTACGGAAGACGAGCAGGATCGCGGTGAAGCCGAGGACGACGGACCAGGCGGCCATCGCGATCTGGGTCCCGACCGAGAAGGAGAGGACGGCGGTGCGGGAGGGCCCGGACAGGGTCGCCAGCAGCAGCGCCTGCTGAGCACCGGCGCCGCCGGGGGTGAAGGGGACGATGTTGGCGATCGCCTGCACGCTCATCACCAGCATCACGCTGCCGACCGAGCCGCCGATGCCGAAGGCCTCGAGGAAGAACCAGAAAGCGGCGAAGCGGCAGAGCCAGCCGATCCCCTGCCAGGCGGCGACCTCGCGCAGGTAGCGGCGCGGCTCGGTGAGGATGATGACGCCCTGTTTGACGCGGTCCCAGAAGCGCCGCACGCGGTGGGCCAGCAGGTAGATGCCGATCGCGATCGCCAGCAGCGTCACCCCGACGACGATCGCGAAGACCTCTGGGTGTTCGACCCAGAAGGCGATCTCGAAGGCGGGCAGGTCGGGGATCCGCGGCAGCGGCGGCAGCAGCCCCTGGCTGATCGCGTAGAAGAGGACGAGGATGCCGACGCTGGTGTCGAAGACCGTCTGCACGAGGAAGGACGAGGTCACGGCCGGGTAGGAGGAGCCGGGAATCTGGCGTTTGACCAGGAAGACCTTGGTCACGTCGCCGGCGTGCGCGGGCAGGATCGCGTTGATCCCGGCCCCGGCCAGGTAGGCGGCGCTGAGCGGCAGGAAGGGCAGGCGCTGGTCCGGGTAGGCGGCCCGCAGCACGTTGCGCCAGGCCCAGGCGCGGGCGAGCTGCATCGCCAGCAGGCAGAGCAGGGCGATCCCGAACGCGGTCCACTCGATGTCCGAGAGGTGGCGGAAGAATTCCGCCGAGACGTTGAAGAAGTGCTCGAAGTTGGATCCGAGATCGGCGAGTGGCATCGCAGCTACACTAGCCCGCTCGTGCCGGAGACCGACACGCATACGCCACCCCTCGCCCTACCCCCGACCCCGCCGACGAGGCGATGTGCGCGCGTGCCCGCGAGCGCTACACGGCCGACCGCAAGAGCCGCTTCCGCCGCCGTCGCAAACGCCACGCGCAGCTGCCGAACCTGATCATCATCGGCGGCCTCAAGTGCGGCACGACGAGCATCCACCACTACCTCGGCCTGCATCCCGAAATCCAGATGTCGAAGCCGAAGGAGCTCAACTTCTTCGCCCGGGAGCTGAACTGGGACCTCGAGCTCGACTGGTACGCGAGCCGCTTCGACGACCGCTTCAAGATCCGCGGCGAGTCCTCGCCGCACTACACGAACCTGCCCCGCTTCGGCGGGGTCGCCGAGCGGATCCGCGAGCACTGCCCCGACGCCCGCCTGCTCTACATGGTCCGCGACCCGATCAAGCGCATCCTCTCCCACTGGGTGCACGCGACCGGCGCCGGCTACGAGACGGGCGACCTGGTCGAGGTCCTCTCCGCGCCCGACTCCTCCTACATGAGCCGCTCCAAGTACTGGCTGCAGCTGCAGCCCTACCTGGAGCGCTTCGAGCGCGAGCAGATCGCGATCATCACCCAGGAGGAGCTGCAGTCCGAACGCGAGGAGACGATGCGCAAGGCCTTTGCCTTCGCCGGCGTCGATGAGACCTTCACCTCCGAGCAGTTCGACCGCGAGTGGGAGAAGTCGAGCGCCAAGCAGGGCGACAAATACCAGTTCATGGAGAAGCTGATCAAGCTGCCGGGCTTCCGCTCCTTCGATCGTAATTTCGACCGCCTGCCGGAGTCGATGCGCTGGATCGTCGAGAAGGTCGTCCACGATCCCGAGAAGCCGCCGGCGCCGAAGCCGAAGCTTCCCGACGACCTCTTCGAGACGGTCCGCGGCCGCTTCACCGAGGACGTGGCGGCGCTGCAGAAGTTCGCCGGCCGCGAGTTCGCCGGCTGGCACGACTACACCTGAGTAGGCTCAGCCGCATGCAGCGGCTGTTTCCGGATCCCGCCCCGATCACGGTCGACCAGCAGCTCGACGGCTACCGGCCCTGGGAGGAACCGCGCGAGGAACGGCCGCTGGTGGCGATCAACTTCGCGACCACGCTCGACGGGCGGGCGGCGATCGGCGGCGTCTCCGGCCCGATCGGCTCGGATACCGATACGCGGATGCTGGCCGGCCTGCGGACCCGCTTCGACGCGGTGATGATCGGCGCCGGCACGATGCGGGCCGAGCGCTACGGCCGCCTCGCCTCAGAGCGGGAGACGCAGGAGCGCCGCGAGCGCACCGGCCTCTCCCCCGAGCCGCTGATGGTGATCGTCAGCGGCCGCCTCGACCTGCCCTGGGACGCGCCGCTGTTCACCGCCGGCGGCGGCCGGGTGCTGATCTTCACCGCCTCCGAGGCGGAGCCGCCGGCGACCGCCACCCCGGTCGGGCTCGTCCGCCACGAGGGTTTCGTCGACCTGGTCGAGGCGCTGCGCCACCTGCGCCAGGCGCTCGGCATCCGAGCCCTGCTCTGCGAGGGCGGTCCCGGCCTGCACGGCGAGCTCGAGGGCGGCGGCATGGTCGACGACCTCTTCCTCACGATCGCGCCGAAGCTGAGCGGCGGCGAAGCGGCGCCGCGCATCGTCGAGGGGGAGCTGCCGGCGCTCGCCGAGCTGGAGCTGACCTGGCTGCTGGAGGACGGCAGCGAGCTGTACGCCCGCTACCGGCGCCGCTGAACCGGCCGATGGGCCTGAAACGTCCATATATTGGACGTTTCAGGCCCATCGGCCCCTAGCAGGAGAGGAACGAATGGACTTCACCCCCAGCCCCCAGGTCAGCGAGCTGCGCGAGCGCGTCCTCGATTTCATCGACCGCGAGATCTACCCGGTCGAGCGCGAGGCGATGGAGGCTCTCGACGAGGAGGTGGCGCCCGGCGTTCCCTACCCCCGCATCCTGGTCGAGATCCGCGAGAGGGCCAAGGGAGAGGGGCTCTGGAACCTCTTCATGCCCGACGAGCGCTTCGGCCCGGGGTTGAGCAACTGGGAGTACGGCCTGCTCTGCGAGGAGATGGGCCGCAGCCCGGTGGCGGCCGCGATGGCCTTCAACTGCGCCGCGCCGGACACCGGCAACATGGAGATCCTCGCCGAGCACGGGACCGCCGAGCAGCGCGAGCGCTGGCTGGAGCCGCTGCTCGAGGGCAGCATCCGCTCCTGCTTCTCGATGACCGAGCCCGAGGTCTCCGGCTCGGACCCGACCCTGCTCCAGGCCAGGGGGGAGCTGGACGGCGAGGAGTGGGTGATCGACGGCCACAAGTGGTTCACCTCCGGCGCGGTGGGAGCCGAGCTGGCGATCGCGATGGTCGTCACCGATCCCGACGCCCCGCCCTACGCGCGCGCCTCGATGATCTGCGTGCCGACCGACAACCCGGGCTTCAACCTGGTGCGGCCGATCCCGGTGATGGGGCACGACAAGGGGCCCGGCCACTGCGAGATCCGCTACGACGGCTGCCGGGTGCCGAAGGAGAACCTGCTCGGCGAACGCGGCGCCGGCTTCGCGATCGCCCAGGACCGCCTCGGGCCGGGGCGCATCCACCACTGCATGCGGGCGATCGGCACCGCCGAGCGCGCCCACGAGATGATGTGCCGACGCGCCAACGAGCGCGTCGCCTTCGGTGGACCGCTGGCCGACAAGCAGTTCGTGCAGGAGGCGATCGCCGTCTCGCGGATGGAAATCGACCAGGCCCGGCTGCTGACCCTCTTCGCCGCCTGGAAGATGGACACCGAGGGCAAGCGCGCCGCCCGCCAGCAGATCTCGGCGATCAAGATCGTCGCCGCCAACATGGTGATGGAGGTGCTCGACCGGGCGATCCAGATCCACGGCTCGCTGGGAATGACCGACGACACGCCGCTCGCCGCGCTCTGGCGCTTCAGCCGCATGCTGCGCCTGGCCGACGGCCCCGACGAGGTCCACAAGATGGTGCTGGCGCGGCGCGAGCTGAACCGCTGGGCCAAGCGCGACGAGGCGGCCGCGGCGGGCGAGCTGAGCTCCGCGCACGCGCCGCGGATGGTCTAAACGGCCCGGCCTCAACCGCCGCGGCCGTCGCCGGCGTCCCAGGTGGCGGGGCCGAGCGCTCGCAGCTCCTCCTTCATCACCTTGCCGGTCTCCCCCCGCGGCAGCGCCGCCGCGATCTCGACGTAGCGCGGGACCATGAAGGCTGCCATCCGCTCCCGGCACCAGGCCCGCAGCTCGGCGGGGTCCAGCCGCTCGCCCGCCGTCGGGACGACGACGACCTTGACGTCTTCCTCGCCCAGCGGCGAGGGGACGCCGACCGCGCACGCCTCGGCGACCGCGGGGTGGCCCGAGACGACCCCCTCCAGCTCCCAGGACGAGACGTTCTCGCCGCGGCGGCGGATCGAGTGCTTGATCCGGTCGACGAAGTAGAAGAAGCCGTCCTCGTCGGCGCGGCCGAGGTCGCCGCTGTGGAACCAGCCGCCCGCTGTCGCCGCGGCGGTCGCCTCCGGATCGTCCTCGTAGCCGCTCGTAACCACATCCGGGACCCGCGGGCGGCAGGCGATTTCGCCGATCTCCCCGGTCGCGGCGGGACCGCCGTCGGCGGCGAGCACCGTCACCTCGAGGTCGGGGTTGGGACGGCCGCAGGAGCCCGGCGGCGTCCTCGTGCCGGGCTCGGGCAGGATCATCGGCTCGACCTCGGTCATCCCGTAGACGTCGTGCACGCGCAGGCCGAACCTGGCCTCGAACTCGGCGACGAACCGGACCGGCATCGCGCCGCTGACACCGGCGCGGAGCGAGTTGCGGGCGTCGCCCTCGCGCGGCGGCAGCGAGTGGAGTAGCTGGTAGACGTTGGGGAATCCGATCATCAGGGTCGAGCCGGACTCGGCCACCTGATCCCAGAAGCGCGAGAGCGAGAAGGTCGGGTGCAGGGCGACCGCGCCGCCGCCGACCACCGCCGGCAGCACGGCGTCGACCTGGCAGGCAAGGTGGAAGAGCGGCAGCCAGGCGTGGAAGACGTCGTCCTCCCCCAGTTCGAGCGACCGGGCGACCCAGCCGGCACCACGGCAGAGCTGGTTGTGGCTCAGCTCGACCGCCTTCGAGCGACCGGTCGTTCCCGACGTGTACATCAGCTCTGCCAGGTCACCCGGGCGCGGGGCGGCGGGCTCCGCCGGCTCGAGGGCGCTGACCTCCCCCCAGTCCGAGAGGACGAGCTCGACCGGGGAGCCGGCGAGGTCCGGAAGGTCGTTCAGGCCGGCGGCGTCGGTGACCAGGGCATGGGCGCGCGAGCGGCGCACCATGTCGGCGAGGATCTCGCCCCGGTGGGCGCGGTTGAGCGGCACGTAGACGGCCCCCGCGGCGAGCGCCCCGAGCCAGGCCCAGAGCGCCGCCGGACAGTTCGGCAGGAAGGTGGCGATCCGCACCGGCTGTCCCCGCGGGTGCCGCTGCGCCACCCAGGCCGCGAAGCGGCGCGCCTCTTCCCATCCCTCCCGGTAGCTCCAGCACCTTCCCTCCCAGCGCAGGAACGGTGCCTCGGGCGTGCGCTGCGCCCGCGCCGCCAGCAGCGCCGGCACGGTGGCCAGCTCGGCCGGAACCAGGTCCAGGAGCGGGTTGGGCGCGAGCGGCGCCAGTGTCCCGCCCGCGCTCATCCCAGCCCGGGGCGGTCCGGTAGCCAGGCGACCGCGCCGGGCAGGCTGCGCGGCTCGCCGAAGACGATCCACTCGGCGGCCACCGGCCCGACCGTGACCGAGGCGATCAGGCCCTGGCCGCTGAAGCCGCCGCAGGCGATCGCGGTCGGGTCGGCCTCGTAGGGACCGACGACGTACTCGCCGTCGGCGCTGACGGGGTAGAGGCCCGCCCACCCCGGCTCGAACCGGAGGTCCTCGACCGGGAGCCGGTTGCCGACACGCTGGGTGACCGCCTCGCGGGTGTCCCAGGCGACGGCCTCCTGGTAGGTGTCCGGATCGGCCGAACCGGCGTCCCCGAGCGCGGAGTAGGTGTGCATCCCGGCGATCATGCCGGCCGGTCCGTCCTGGCGGAACCAGCCGGCCTGCTCCTCACCCGGGATGTATTCCTGGACCATCGGCACCGGGTAGTCGACTGCGGGCGGCAGCTTCACCCTGATCACCTCGGTCACCTGGTTGAGCAGCGGCAGCGGGTGCCCGAGCAGCTCGCCCACCTCCATCGCCCACGGGCCGGCGGCGTTGACGACGACGTCGCCCTCGACCGGGTCGGCGTCGGTGAGCAGCCGGTGGCGCCCCCGCACGACCTCGTGACCCTCGACGCGGGTGCGCTGGAGGATCCTGGCGCCCGCCGCTTCCGCCCGCGCGGCGAGTACGCCGCAGAGCTGCACGCCGTCCATGCAGCCGTCACGCGGGTTGTAGATCGCGGCGAGAAGATCGTCGGTGCGCAGGTGCGGGACCAGCTCCTTCAGCCGGGCGGGGTCGACGATTTCGGCCGGCTCCACTCCGAGTTGACGCTGCAGGGCGATCACGTCTTCGAACATCTTCACGTGGGACTCGTTCCTGGCCAGGCGCATATAGCCGATCCGGTTGAGGCGCAGGCCGTTCTCGCGCTCGTACCTTTCCAGCTGCTCGCGAGTCCGCACCCTGACCTCCACCTGCAGCAACTCGGTGCTGCTGATGTTGAAGATGCCGGCCGAGCGGCTCGAGGAGCCGGCGGCCGGGCGGTCGCGCTCGACCACGGTCACCGCGCAGCCGAGCTCGGCCGCACGCAGGGCGGTGCTGAGACCGGCGACGCCGGCCCCGATCACGGCAACCGAGGGTTTTTTCATCTCGTCTCCTAGTGGGTGCGAGTCATCAAGAGGTCACGGATCCGAATCCGTACACCTTCTTCGCTACCCCAGAGACGATAAGCCCCAAGTACACCCGTACCACAACTAAAACGACCGAGGTGAATAAAGAACTCCGCTGGATCGAGACACTCCGGCGCGATTACGCCGGGCTCCTCAGGCCCACCCTCGAGCATCAGCGCGATGCCGGCCGCGGCGGGCACGCCGGTCGCCTCATCCATGCTGGTCCTGCCGGCCGAGGCGAAGCGCACCCCCTCTTCGCCGGCCCAGACGTCGAGGACGAGGCCGCTGCCGAGGTAGTCGGTCGGCGCCCGGGCCGCGAGATAGCGCCGGTAGAGCTCGGGCGCCGGCGCCGAGCTCCCGGCGCCGGCGCCGTCCGTTCGCAACCCGTCGCCTTCGTCCCCCGAGGCCCCCATCCGGGCCAGCGCCCAGTTCACGACCAGGCTGTCTTCGGGAACGATGCTGCCGAAGCTGCGCACCGCGCCGATGCCGAGGAAGCGGGGAATGGTCACCTCCCCGGGATGGGCGAGGCCGATCAGCAGCCGCTCGCCGAGCGGCTCGGGAAAGCTCGCCGTGCGCAGGCTGAGGTCCTCCCAGGCCGGCATCGGCCCGCGTCGCCCGTCGGCATCGGTCGGGGCGAAGGTGTGCCAGAAGTGCTGCAGGGCGGCGCCGTTCACGTCGGCGACGTCGACGACCCAGGAGAGGCTGACCTCGTCGGCGTCCCCCAGCCATTCGACGGCGGCGCGGACGAGGACGTTGGAGATGCCCGGCGAGGCGCCCATGCCGACCAGCGCCCGCACTCCGGCCGCGCGCGCCGCCTCGTTCCGCGTCAGCATCTCCAGCGTCGCGCCGGGGTCGTCGCAGATGTCCAGGTAGTCGCAGCCGACCTCGATACAGGCGTCGAGAACGGCGGCGCCGATGCGGTAGAAGGGGCCGGCGAAGTTGACGACCAGCGCCGCGCCGCGCGCCAGCTCGCGGAGGCGATCCGGATCCTCGAACAGGTCCAGCTCGACCGTCCGCATCCCCAGCTCCTCGCAGGCGCGCTTCTCGGGCTCGCGCCAGCTGCGATCGACCGCCAGCCAGTCGCCGACCGCCCCGTCGCGGGTGATGATCTGCAGCATCGACTGCGCTCGCGCGCCGCCGGCGCCGATCACGATCACGTCTATGTCGGGCATCGCTCCCTCACTTGACTAACAAACGTTAGTAAAACGAGAACACGGGCCAGAGTCAAGGCGCCGCAACAACCCCGAGCGGCGGCAGTCCGCTCAGGCCGGGGCGCCGATCATGCGGCTGACCAGTTTCCAGGAGCGGTCGGCCACCTGCTGGATCTCCAGCGGGCCGTCGGGGTCGTACCAACCGACGACGCGATCGCACATCGCCGCGATCGCGAAGGCGGCGATGCGATCCTCCCACTGGCTGCTCCGCGGCACGGAGAGCTGAACCAGGGCGGTCAGCAGCTCGATATAGCTGCGCTGGACCCCGACCAGCCGCCGGTAGACAGGTCGCGGCAGGGCCTTCTTCTTGGTGGGACCGTTGAGCAGGGCGTCGCTCGCCTGCGAGTGACGCGGATACTCGAGCTGAAAGGTGACGTGGCTGCAGACGATCCCCTTCAGCCATGCCTCGACCGGCTCCCCCTCCAGCGGCGCCAGCAGGCTCCTCATGAAGCGACCCATGATGTGTTCCATCGCCGCCGCGAGGACCTGGTCTTTGGCGGAGTAGTGGTTGTAGATCGCCGGCGCCTTGATCCCGACCGCGGCGGCGATGTCGCGCATCGTGCAGGCCTCGAAGCCCTGTTCCGCAAAGAGCGTTATCGCCGTGTCGAGGATGCGGCGCTTCGTCTCCCCGCCCTTGCTCGCGGGCTCGGGGAGATCGCCCATCGGCAGACCGGATTCGAGGATCTTGAGCCGCTCGGCACGCGCGGCGGCGGCGATCGCCGCTCGCCTCGGCGTTGGTTTCGTCCCCACCGCGGCTACCAGCTCCGTGGCTCGGCGCCGCCGGCCGCCGCCTTCATCAGCTCGTCGAAGTTCGGCGCTGCGGCGCGCTCTCGCGCCAGGCGAAGGTAGGTCCTCATGTGGTCCTCGTAGAAGTCTTCACCGGCGGTGGGAGTCGTCGTCCCCCTGAGGATGGGCGTCGCCATCACGGCCCAGGTCGCCTCGCGCATGGCGGCGACGAACTCCATCAGCTCGACCGTGGCTAGCTGCGCCTCGCTCGTTCGCTCATCGTAGGAGCACAGCAGGATCTCACGCAGCTCGGCATCGAGGCCGGCCGTGGCACAGAAGGAACCCAGCTCGAAGCAGGCCCAGCCAAGGCCGGCGTAGTCCCAATCGACGAGCCGCAGCTCGGAGCCGGAGAAGATGAAGTTCTGCGGGTAGGTGTCGTTGTGGCAGAAGACGGTCGGCAGGCCGGCGGCTTCGACCAGCGCCTCGATCCGCCACAGGACCTCCAACAGCTCGTCGAGATCGGCGGGGATCTCGGTGCCGTCCTCGCGCGCCAGCCGCGACCAGAAGCGGATGTCAGGGAAGGGGGAGTATGGGCGGAGCGAGCTGGGCAGAGCGTGTAGCCGGCTCAGGGTGGCGCCGACCGTTTCCAGGACCTCCCGTTCGCGCAGCTGTCCCTCGCCGAGCGTCGATCCCTCGAGGAAGGTCGAGAGCACGTGACCCTCGGGCAGCCGCGAGGCGAGCAGCTCGGGCGCGAGGCCGCCGGTGGCCGCCTCGCGCTGAGCCTGGATCGCCGCGGCGCGGTCCACCGCGAAGCGCTCGCTCTGGGCGTTGGCGATCCGCAACGCGTACTTCGCGGCCGGGGTGCGGACGACGAAGTTACGGTTGCTGGCGCCGCCGACGAGAACCGACACCTCGACCTCACCGCCCCCGAACAGCCCCGGGTCCCAGTCGCCCAGCACGTCTTCGATCTCGCGCCGGCTGCCGGCGTCGACGCCGGCCACGAAGGTGACCGCGGCGCCACTGCCACCCCAGGGCCTGGCTCCGGTCTCAGTCGCCTTCATCCGGTCCCCCCACCGTGATCGCGATGTGCTGCAGCTCGGTGTGCTCCTCGATCCCGTGAATTGAGAGGTCGCGGCCGATGCCCGACTGCTTGAAGCCGCCGTAGGGCATCTCGTGCACGCTGGGGCCGTGGTCGTTGATCCAGACGGTGCCGGCCCGGATCTCGGTCGCGACCCGCATCGCCCGGTCGATGCTCGAGGACCAGACCGACGCCGTCAGCCCGTACTCGACCCCGTTGGCCATCGCGATCGCCTCCCGCTCATCCTCGTAGGAGACGATCGAGATCACCGGCCCGAAGACCTCGCGCTGGACGATCTCGTCGCCCTGCTCGCAGCCGGCGATCACGGTCGGCCGGTAATAGGCACCGGGACCGTCCTCGATCTCCCCTCCGGTGAGGATCTCGGCGCCTCCCCCCGCTGCCCGCTCGACGAAGCCGTGCACGCGCTCGCGGTGCGCGACGGAGATCAGCGAGCCGAGCGGGGCATCCGGGTTCTCGTAGGGATCCTGGGGCTCGATCGAGCTCGCCGCCGCGGTGATCGCGGCGGCGACCTCCTCACGGCGGCCGGAGCTGGTGTAGAGACGAGAGGCGGCGGCGCAGCTCTGCCCGCCATTGCCGAAGGCGGCGACGCGCATCGCCTTGACCAGGCGCCCGAGGTCGGCATCGTCGAATACGACCGCCGGTGCCTTGCCGCCCAGCTCGAGGTGAATCCGCTTCAGCGTGCGCGATGCCACCTCCATCACGGCGCGGCCGGTCGCGGTGCCACCGGTCAGCGAGACCATGCCCACATCCGGGTGCGCCGCCAGCGCTTCGCCGGTGGGGGCGCCGCCGGTGATCACGTTGAGCACGCCGGGCGGCAGCAGGTCGGCGCTCAGCTGCCCGAACAGCATCGCGCTCAGCGGCGTCTCCGGCGAGGGCTTGAGGACGACCGTGTTGCCGGCCATCAGCGCCGGCGCGATCTTCCAGGCCCCCACACCCAGCGGGTAGTTCCACGGTGCCAGCGCGGCGACGACGCCGATCGGCTCACGCCGGGCGAAGCTGGTGATGCGCGGTAGGTACTCGCCCCCGGCGACGGTTCCCATCACGCGGCCGGCGCCGGCATAGAGCCGGAACTTTTCCGCGGCGCTGCGGAGCTCCACCCGCGCTTGTCCCAGCGGCTTGCCGACGTCGAGCGACTCCAGCTCGGCGAGCTCCTCGAGCCGCTCGTCGATCGCCGCCGCGAGCCTGAACATCGCCCTCGCACGTTCCTTGGGAACGGTCCGCCGCCAACCGTCGAACGCTGCCGTGGCGGCGGCGACCGCGGCGCCGGCGCCCTCCTCGCCGGCCTCCGGGACAGTCGTGACGACCTCTCCGATTGCCGGGTTGACGACCTCGATCCGGTCCCCGCCCTCGGGGTCCCAGGCGCGGCCGGCGACCGTGCAGCGCAGGCTGGCCGGGTCGATCGAGCTGCGGCCGCTCACCGTAGACCCCACAGCTCGCGGTAGGCGGCGACGAAATCGATCGGCGCCCGGTAGCCCTCGCCCTTCGGCGGCAGGTTGTGGTCGAGATCGCAGACCTGCTCGCCGATGCCGCTGTCACCGCGTTCGGGATCCTGGCCGGCGAAGATCCGCGCCAGGCTCATCATCGCCGCGTACCCTTCCCAGGCGGTGGGGGTGCCGGTGCAGGCATCCATGCCGGCCCGGTTGTGGATCAGTTCGATGCCGGGCTTGGAGCCCTCGCCGCCCATCACCTCGAGTTCGTCGAGGCGACCGGAGGCGCGCAGCGCTGCCGCCCCCCCGCCTCCGGTCATGACCGCGTCATAGGCGGCGATGAACGAGTTGGCCTCCGGGTGCTGGTTCAGCGACTGTTCGATCTTCTCCTGCAGCGGCGGCCCCAATTCGGAGCCGACGAACTCGACGGTGTCGACGATCTCGCAGGTCTTGCACCTGGCGAACTCGTCGGTGATGCCCGGGTCGTAGGTGACCCTGGCCGAGTAGAGGTCGGTCTCGGCGGTGACGATCGTCTTCGCCTCGCCTTTCGTCTTGGCGATCACCCACTTGGCCTGGGTACCACCGAAGCCGTGGGAGAGGTAGGTGGCGAAGTCCCGGTGGCCGGCGTAGCGGATCACGTGGTTCTCCAGGGCCGGCTCGCACTCCTGGGACTGGATTCCGACCACGACGGTCCCGGCCGCACTGGCCTGCTGGAGCGCAGCCTTGACCGGCGGGCAGTCGACGTAGATGAGGACGATGCCGTCGGCCCCGTCGGCAAGCGCCCCTTCGATGCCCGAGATCTGGCGGCTCGAGTCGAACCTGCCGTCGAAGACGGTGACGTCCCAGTCCAGCGCCCGGCCGGCCTCTTCCATCGCCTTGGACGCGTTGACCGCGGCCTCGATCGTCTGGCCGGTGGAGATCACCCAGACGTTCTTCCCTTTCGGCGGCCTCACCGGGCCGCCGCTCGGCTCCTCATAGGTCCCCTTGTAGAGGGCCGCCAGCTCCCGTTCGTACCTGGCGACGTCGCTGCTGCTCGCCTTGCCGCCCACCTCGCCGCCGTCGCCGCCGCTGCCGCAAGCGGCAAGCCCCAGTGCGAGCAGTGCAACCGCTGCGACCCAACCGACCCGTCGTCTGATCTTGCTTCTCATCACCTCTCCCACTTTCCTTTCAACTCAGACCCCCTGCCGGCGACCGAGGCGGACGGCGAGGCCGACGCCGACGATCAGAGCGGCACCATTTACGTAATTGCTCACGTACTCGGGCGAACCGGCGAGGTTGAGCCCGTTGTTGAGCACGGCGAGAAAGAAGATCGCGACCAGGGTGCCGGCGACGTTGTAGCGGCCGGGCTTGATCGCCGCGGCGCTGAGGAAAGCCGCGGCCAGCGCCGGCAGCGTGAAGCTCTCCCCCACCCTGGGGTCGGCGCTGCCCGCCCGCGCGACCTGCAGCACCCCGGCCGCCCCGCAGAGCGCGCCGGAGATGACGAAGGTCAGGCCCAGGGTCAGCTTCGTACGGATGCCGACCAGCCGCGCCGCCTCGCGGTTGGAGCCGAAGGCGTAGAGGTAGCGTCCGTAGGGCGTGTGGTCGAGCAGGTAGTAGACGCCGATCGCCACCAGCGCCAGGAGGTAGGCGATCTTGGGCACGCCGAGCCAGTTGCTGGAGCCAAATTCGCTGAAGCCGAGTGGGATGTCCCCGGTCACCGAGAGGCCGCCGGTCTTCTGGTTGACGACACCGGCGAGGATGATCGAGATGCCCAACGTGGCGATCACCGCGTTGACGCCGACCCGGGTGATCAGGAGCGCGTTGACGCAGCCGACGAAGAGACCGAGGCCGATCCCGATCGCGATGCCCAGAGGAACCGCGGTGCCGCCGGCAAGGGCGGCGGCGACGAAGACGGAGGAGAGGCCGGCGATCGCCCCGATCGAGAGATCGAACTCGTAACAGACCAGTGGAACCAGCGCCGCCAGCGCGACGATCGCGATCACCGAGTTGCTGCTGACCAGCGTCCGCAGGTTGGCAGCCGAGGTGAAGGTCTCGCCGGTCTCCGGCCAGACGCTGAAGAAGATCGCGGCGGTGAGGAGGAGGGCGAGGAAGGCGTAGGCCTCGAGATAGTGGCGCAGCGGCCGTTGCAGGGTCATGCCGACGCCTTCGCGTTGGCGAGCCGGGCGATCCGGTCGGCGTCGAGGTCTTCGCCGCTGAGCTCGCCGACCGCCTTCCCCTTGCGCAGCACGATCGCGCGATCGCAGATCCGGGCCAGCTCCTCGAAGTCCGAGGAGGCGACCAACGCCGCGCCGCCGCCGGTGACCGCACGGTGGATCAGCTCGTAGATCTCGGCCCGGGCCTCGACGTCGACGCCCTGGGTCGGCTCGTCGAGCAGCAGGACCCGCGGTTCCCGGCGCAGCCAGCGGGCGAGCACGACCTTCTGCTGGTTGCCGCCGGACAGCGACCTCAGCGGCGCCGCGTCGGACTCGGCAGTGATCAGGAAGGAGCCGAGCAGGCCGAGCGCGTCGCGGTGCTCGTGGCGGCGGTTGAGCATCCCCCGCTGCCAGTAGTCGGGGATCACCGTCAGCGAGAGGTTCTCACCGACACTGAGGTCCCCGAAGACGGCGTCGCCCTGGCGATCCTCGGGCACGTAGGCGAATCCGGCCGCCATCGCCTCGGGCGGGGAGCCGATCCGCACCGACTCGCCGTCGAGCCGGATCTCGCCGGACTCCAGCGGGCAGACTCCGAACAGGGCCCGGAGCAGGGTCGAGCGACCGGACCCGATCAGGCCGCCGATGCCGACGATCTCGCCCTCGCGGACGTCGAGGTCGATCGGGGCGAGGGGACCGGCCGCCAGCCGGCGGGCGGAGAGGATCGTGCGGCCTTCCGGCCTGCCCCGCAGGCGCTCGATCTGCTCGACGGTGCGCCCCATCATCAGCTCGACCAGGCCGTCGTGGTCGAGCTCGCGCGGCTCGACCACCCCGACGACCCGTCCGTCGCGCAGCAGGGTCGCCCGGTCGGCGACCGCGAAGACCTCCTCGAGGCGGTGGGTCACATAGACGATCGCCTGGCCGGCGGCGGCATAGCGGCGCAGGGCGTCGAGTAGGAGGGTGGCCTCCGGAGCCGGCAGCGAGGCGGTCGGCTCGTCGAGCAGGAGCACGCCGTCGGCATCTTCGTCCTGGTCCTGGAGCGCGCGCGCGATCGCGACCATCGTCTGCGTCGCCGGGCTCAGCTCGCCGAGCTCCCGGTCCGGGTGGACGTCGATCTGAAAGCGCTCGAGCACCGCGGTGGCGCGCGAGCGCGCCCGGGGCCACTCGATCCGACCGCCGGCGCCGGTGTCGAAGCCGCGGCCGATCGCCAGGTTCTCGGTCACCGTCAGCTCCGGGAAGGTCGAGTGCTGCTGGTGGACGAAATGCAGACCCGCCTCGCGCGCCCGCGCCGGCGTCATCGAGCGCAGGTCGTGGCGCTCGCCGCGGATCTCCAGGGTGCCGGCGTCCGCCCGCTCGACCCCGGCGATCGCCTTGATCAGGGTCGACTTACCGGAGCCGTTGCCGCCGAGCAGCGCGTGGACGCTGCCTCTCTCCAACTCGATGGAGACGTCGTCCAGGGCCTGGGTCGCGCCAAACGCCTTCGACACATGCTCGGCCTCGAGGCCGTTGGGAGAATCGGACGTCGCGGTTGTCGTCGCCTGCACCGCGCCAGCCTAGAGCAGC
This sequence comes from uncultured Thermoleophilia bacterium, assembly GCA_963720455.1. GTDB lineage: Bacteria > Actinomycetota > Thermoleophilia > Solirubrobacterales > 70-9 > VAYN01. Next base: position 2,015,748 of record OY970392.1, read on the forward strand.
TGACTAGTGTGTTTTTTTAACACCGAAGTACACAATGGCCCTCTGGGGCCATAATCAGGCTCGCTAGCCGCCGGATTCCTGCGACTCTTCGAACTCCCGCTGCCGCGCGAGGATCGGCCCGAGGAGCTTTTCGCAGCGCGGAGTTGGGTTCTCCAGGCACTGCTTGAACTCGGCGCCCGACATCAGAGTCGAGTCGGGTGCTTCCGCCGCCTGCTTCCGCGCTGCATCGATCGCTTCGCACTCGGCCTTGGTCAGGATCTTGGTGCAATCACCGGTTTCGAGCGCTTCGTGGCTGCCGTCCCGGGGCTTTACGGCGGCCTTGATCAGGGCCTCGCAGGTGGGCGCCAGGGACGCGGGGCAATGCCTCGCCATCCGCTCGAGGGTGGCCGGCCCGCCGCTCGGCAGCCCGCGGGCCTCGTCTCCTCGGCCAGTACCGCTCCGAACGCCGCCGGCGTCCTGGTCGTCCCTCGTCCGGGTAGCGCCATGCTGCGGGACACCCGTCTCGGCGTTCTCGCCTCCCGTCTCGATGTTCTCGCCTCTCGCCTTGGTGGCCGCGCCGGAAGGCTCGACGGTCGCGCCCGACGTCGGCCTATCCTCCGAGCCGCAACCGGCAGCCGTGACACCCAGAACGAGGACGACAAAGCACACCAAAGGGCGAAACGTGTGGAATCTTCCCGCCAACCTACTGCGCCCATAGCGGAAAGAAGGGCCGGGCTTTCGCCCGGCCCTTCCGTGATCTCTATCTGTGAAAACTATGACGTGGTCGGACAGACAACGGTCATCGCCCAGTCGTGAGCGATGAGATTGCCTTCGTCGTTATAGGCGGCTACGAGGACGGTGTCAGCATCCCCCCCGCCGAATGCCTCGAACATCGCGGGTTCGCCGCTGCCCCCGCCCTGGTCATATGAACTCGTCGTGTACGAGCACTGGGTCACATCACGGGGAAATTCGACGGCGCAGACGAGGAAACAGCCGCCAGATTTGATCCCGGGGTCGCTGGCATTGATGATTTTGGGGCCGCCGACCTCCTGGAACGCCACTCCATAGACATTCGCCGCCTTGACGGCGTTCAGCGTGCCCTGGTTGATATCGGCGCCGATCAGGCTGCCGTCTGCCACTTTCGCACTGGTTACCGCGTTATCGGCGAGCTTTTCATTCGTCACAGCGGCTTTACCGAGCTTCGTAGCGTCGACCGCGTTGGCAGCGAGCTTTTCACTGGTAACCGCGGCTGCGCCGAGCTTGCCGGTTCCAACTGCCCCGTTCTTGATTTTCGCCGCGGTAACGGCTTCTTTCTTGATCTTTGCAGCCGTCACCGCGTTGCTCTTCAGCTGTTTGGTGCCAACGCTGTTTTTCGCCAGCTGCGTCGCAGCGAACGCGGTTGCGCCACCGAGGACGAGGAAGACGGCGATGCTCGACATCACGTTCGCGTACGTGAGCCGCTTGCGAATCTGCTTCACGGAAGTTCTCCTTGCTTGAGACGAGTGGACCGGGACGTAGCTACCCCTCAGGACCGGTCAGGCAGCGTTTCTATCCCACGTTGCTCACGATCGAGCCTTTCAGTACGCCGAGAAGCTGTCAAGCGAGGCGGACGAACTCCCTGCTCAGCCGCCGCGCCGCTCCGATTCGTCGGCCGCTTCGGCCAGGCGCTCGACCAGACGCGCGAACTCCTTGATACCCGGGTCGACCTTGCCGTAGCCGCCGGCGGCGTAGCGGGCGTAGACGCCCTCGAGGATGACCGCCAGCTTCCAGTAGCCGAGCGCGACGAAGAAGTCGAGTTCGGAGAGATCGCGGCCGGAGCGCTCGGCGTAGCGGCCGATCAGCTCCTCGCGAGTCGGAAATCCGGGCGCCAGGTTGGCCGGCTGCCCCAGCGCGATCGTCTCCTCGCCGCGGTCGGGCCAGTAGACCGCCAGCAGGCCGACGTCGGCGAGCGGATCGCCGAGCGTGCAGAGCTCCCAGTCGACTACGGCCGCGACCTCGCCGGAGGCGGAGAGGATCATGTTGTCGAGGCGGTAGTCGCCGTGGACGAGCGTCGCCGGTCCTTGCTCCGGGATCCGCGCCGCGAGCCGCTCGTGCACGGAGTCGATCGCCGGCAGCTCGCGCGTCTTCGATTTCTCCCACTGGCCCTGCCAGCGGTGCAGCTGGCGGGCGACGTAGTCCTCCTTGCGTCCGAGGTCGCCGAGCCCCACCCGGTCGGGATCGACGGCGTGGATCGCCGTCAGGGTGTCGGCGACGCGCTCGCCGATCGCGCGCCGGTCGGCCTCGGCGGGGAAGGCCTCCGCCTCGGCCAGGCCGCGCAGGATCGGGCCCTCGACGAACTCCATCACGTAGAAGGGTGCGCCGTTGACGCTGTCGTCCTGGCAGAGCCCGACCACCGGGGCCACCGGCACCGCGGTCGATCCCAGGGCGGAGACGACCTTGTGCTCGCGGCCCATGTCGTGGGCGGAGCCGAGCCGCTTGCCGAGCGGCGGCCGCCGCAACGCCCAGCGGTTGCCGCCGGCGTCGCCGACGCCGTAGGTCAGGTTCGAGTGGCCACCGGCGATCCGCTCGAAGGAGAGCGGCGGGATGGCGCTGGGGACGTTGAGTGCGAACCAGGCTTCGACCCCGTCGCGGTCGATGCCGTCGGGTGCGCCGGCGGTACCGGCGTCGCTGCCCTTATCCTCGTCCCCCATAGGGGCGCAAGCATATTCACGACAGGGTCGCCGCCTGAGCCCATCGCTTGCCAACCGGCTGCGGATCGGGTTCGCGATCGGCTTCGCGGTGCTGACGGCGATGGCCGTGATCGGGGTCGGCCGTTTCATCCAGCAACGGCAGGACTTCGAGGACGCGATCGCCCGCTCCTACCAGGTCGAGATGCAGGCGCGGGAACAGCTGGCGAGCGGCGCAGGCTCGAGGGAGACGCGCGCGGCGGTGGCCCGCCAGGGCCAGCGCCGCAACGAACTGCGCGACGAGATCTCCTCCGACACCCGCGATACCGCTCTGCTCGTCGCGGCCGGGTTGATCGCCGGCCTGACCGGCGCCCTGCTGCTGTTCAGCGGCCTGATCAGCTCGATGCGACGGCCGCTGGAGGAGCTGGTCGACGCCGCCGGGCGGCTCGCCGGCGGCGAGCGTGGCGCCCGGGTCGAGGTGGGCGGTCTCTCCGAGACGGCGACGCTCGGTGCCGCCTTCAACGAGATGGCCGACGAGCTGGAGCGGGAAGCGAGCCAGCGCGATCAGCTCGATCGCCTCAAAGACGAGTTCGTCCTCACCGCGTCGCACGAGCTACGCAGCCCGCTGACCTCGGTCCAAGGCTTCGCCGAGCTGCTGATGCTGGACCGCGACTCGCTCACCCCCAAGCAGGTGGAAACGGTCGAGATCATCCTCGACAACTGCCGCCACCTGGTTCGCCTGCTCAACGACCTGCTCGACCTCGCCCGCAGCGACGCCGGCCGGCTCGGGATCACCCCGCAGCCGACCGAGGTGGCGCCGCTGGTCGACGACGTGGTGCGTACTATGCGGGCGCAGACGGAGGGCGCGAACCAGACCCTGACCCAGCGGGTCGAGCCCGGCCTACCGCTGATCCACGCCGAGGCCGACCGGATACGCCAAATACTGGTTAATTTGCTTACCAATGCGCATGAGTACTCGCCCGAAGGGGCGTCTATCGAGGTCACGGCACGGGTAGCCGGTGCCGAAGTGGAGATAGCCGTGACCGACGACGGGCCGGGGATTCCCGAGAGCCAGCTGGACCACATCTTCGAGCGCTTCGTCCGCGGCGACGCCGGGTTGACCCAGCGCGTCGGCGGCACCGGGCTCGGCCTGGCGATCTCGAAATCGCTGGTCGAGCTGCACGGTGGCACGATCGCAGCCTCCTCGACCCCCGGCGTCGGCTCGACCTTCAGCATTCGCCTGCCGGCGGCCGGCGAACCGTCCGGTGCCGGTCCCGACCGCACCGCCGCGGAGGCGAGCTGATGGTCAGGATCCTGGTCGCCGATGACTCGGAGACGATCCTGCTGCTGATGCGGACGCGGCTGGAGATGGCCGGCTACGAGGTCGATACCGCCGCCGACGGCCAGGAGGTCACCGATCGCTGGCACCACGGCGACCCCGCCCAGCTCCCCGACATCCTGCTGCTCGACGCGATGATGCCGCGCAAGTCCGGGCTCGACGCCCTGCGCGAGCTGCGGGCGATGGGGGTCGAGATCCCCGCACTGATCGTCAGCGCCCACCAGGACGCAACCGACGCCAACGCCCCCAGCGAGCTCGAAGTCAGCGGCTACGTGGACAAGCCGATCGACTTCGACCGCCTGCTCGAGCGGATCGCCGAGCTGACGAGCGACCGGGTCTAGCCAGAGAGCCTCAGGGCCCGAGCAACGCCGCCGGCACGACGGCGATGCCGTCGGAGCGCCGGTAGGCCTGCGGCCCGGTCGTGACGATCACGGCGTCCAGGAGGTCGTCGCCGAGGCGATCGCGCAGCCAGCGCAGGTGGCGCCCGGCGTCGTCGCCCACGTCGCGCGCCAGCTTCACCTCGATCGCGACGATGCGGCCGTCGGCCCGCTCGACGATCAGGTCGACCTCATGCTCACCGCCTTTCGTACGCAAGTGGAGGACGGATGCCTCCGCCGCCTGCGCGTACACCCGGGCCGAGAGCGTGACGAGGGACTCGAAGAGGGAGCCCAACAGGTGGCCTTCGCGGCGCTGCGACAGCACCGGCCCTTCCCCCTTCAGCAGGGCGTCGGCGCCCACGCCAAGCAGTCGTGCAGCCAGGGCAGGGTCGGCCAGCTGATGCTTGGGCGGCATCGAGAGGCGCCGGATCCGGCTGCGGGTCGGCGCCCATGCCGGGACCGGATCGAGGATCCAGAGCCGTTCGAGCACATCGCGATAGGGCAGCGTCGTCGTCTTTGCGGGCTTCTCTCCCTGCCCGCCGGTCGCGGCATCGCGGATCGCCTCGAACGAGGCGGTGGTCGAGGAGGCGGCAGCGTAAGCCGTCATCCAGCGACGCAGAGCGGGCGGGTTGCGAAGCGGATGTCCGAGCTCGGGAAAGTCGCGGTCGACGATGCGGCTCAGATAGCCGTCGAGCTGGAAGCGCAGAGTTCGCCCGGACAGACCGCGCAAGCCGGGAAGCCCTGAACAGACGATCTCCTCGACATAGAAACCGAGCCCGGCATCGGTTTGCCCCCCTACCTCGGGTCGAGTCCCGTCGAGGAGCTCGCGCAGGCTGACGGTCGGGGGATCCCCCCCTCGCTCGGCGAGCGAGAGAGGGCGCACTCGCACGTCGGAGATACGCCCCGCCCCCGAGTGGGTTCCCAGGCCCGTCGGGGAAGCGGAGCCGGCGAGCAGGAACTGGCCGGGCTCGGCACCGGCGTCAACCGCTCGACGCACCAGGTCCCATGACTCTGGGACGTACTGCCACTCATCGATCAGCACCGGCGGAGGGGACTCGATCAACCCGGAGGGCTCCGCAAGAGCGATGCTGCGCTGGACCGGATCGTCAAGCGCGTGGACCGTGGCCGCTCGGCGCGAGGCCGTGGCCGTCTTTCCGACGCCCTTGGCTCCCACGAGGGCGAGTGCCGGAAGAGCGGCGGTCAGGTCGTCGAGCTCCTCATCGACGATGCGGCGACGATATGGGCTTCGCGACGTTCCCTCCACTTCTGGCTACCCTACCAAAAGGAGAGGAGTTAGACTACTAAAAGGACGGCTATTACGATACCTTTAGGCGGTCCACTGGCCTACCAACAGGACGCCCACCTAGCTCTTGGCGATCTCGAGCCGGATCTCCTTGCCCTTGAGCTTGGTGCCGTCGAGGAACTCGACGGCACGCTCGGCCTGATCCGGCGCGACCTCGACGAAGGAGAAGCGGTGTAGGACCCGCACGTCGTGGATCGCCTCCTCGGGTAGGACCGCCCCCTCCCGCAGGGCCCAGCGGAGGTCCTCCTCGCTGATGCCGCTGCGCTCGCCGCGGTTGACGAAGAGCTTGATGCTGTCGCGCTTGTCCTCGGCGTCCGCGGCCGGGGCCTCGGCTCCGGCACCGTTCTCGCCGGCGACACGCTCCACCTGCTCGTGCCGCTCCTCGCGCTCGCGGCGCCGCGGCCGCGGCGCGTGCTCGAGCCGCTCCTCCGGGGTCTCCCACTCTCCGATCGAGGTCTTGACGTCGCGCTCGATGCGGTCGATCTCCTCGCGCTGGGCCGGGGTGACGAAGGTGATGGCGCGGCCGGTGCGGCCGACCCGGCCGGTGCGGCCGATGCGGTGGACGTAGACCTCGGAGGAGTTCGGCACGTCGTAGTTGATGACGTGGGTGACGTGCTCGATGTCGAGCCCGCGGGCGGCGATGTCGGTTGCGACCAGCAGCCGCACCCGGTGGTCCTTGAAGGCGATCATGACGCCGTCGCGGACGCCCTGGCTGAGGTCGCCGTGCAGCGCCTTCACGTCGAGGCCTTTGTCCTTCAGCGTCTTCTCCAACTTCGAGGCGCCGATCTTGGTGCGGGTGAAGATGATCGCCTGCTCCGGTTCTTCGGTCTTCAGCAGCTCGACCAGGCGCGCCGCCTTGTCCTTCGCCGGGACCTCGATGTAGGCCTGCTGGATCGCGTCGACGGTGAGTTCCTTCGGGGTGATGCTGATCATCGTCGGGTCGTACATGTAGCTCTCGGCGAGCTTCTGGACCGGCGGCGGCATCGTCGCCGAGAAGAGCGCCGTCTGACGCCCGCTCGGGCACATCCGCAGGATCTTCTCGACGTCCTCGATGAAGCCGAGGTCGAGCATCTCGTCGGCCTCGTCGAGGACCACGTAGCGGGCCGCGGTGAGCACCAGCGAGCGCCGCGACATCAGGTCCATCATGCGGCCGACGGTGGCGACGACGACGTGGGCGCCGGAGCGCAGCTGCGACTGCTGCGAGCGGATCGGGGCGCCGCCGAAGACGGCGACGATCTCGATCTCGAGGTGCTCGGCGTAGGAGCGCAGTGCCTGCGTCACCTGGATGCAGAGCTCCCGGGTCGGGGTCATGACGATCGCCTGGACCTCTTGGTCCTCGGGGTCGAGGTACTGCAGCAGCGGCAGCCCGAAGGCGGCCGTCTTGCCGGTGCCGGTCTGGGCCTGGCCGATCACGTCGTGGCCGCCGAGCAGCTCCGGGATCGCCTGTTCCTGGATCGGCGTCGGATCCTGGAAGCCGAGCTCGTCCAGCGCCTGCTGGATCGGCGCCGAGAGGCCGAGGTCGTGGAAGTTGGTCATCTCGCGGGATCCAGAAGGAGCTTGCCGCTGGTGCGACGGGCGATCAGGTCTTCATGCGCCCGCGCGGCTTCGGAGAGAGGGTGGACACCGCCGACGGTGACCTCGAGCTCGCCGGCGGCGACCGCGGCCAGCAACTCGCCGATCATCGGCGTGACCAGGTCCCGCCGCATCAGCAGGTGGACGAGCCAGAACCCGATCACCGACTTGGAGCCGCGCAAGAGGGCGGCGGTCGAGACGTCGCGCTGTTCACGCGAGGCGATTCCGAAGACGACCATCCGCCCCAGCGGCGCCAGCACCCCCAGCTCGGCGTCGAAGGCCTCGCCACCGCTCATGTGCAGGACCGCGTCGACGCGCTCGCCGCCGTTGGCCTCGCGAATCGCGGCGCCGAGGTCCTCCGCGCGGGAGTCGACGGTGGCGTCGGCGCCGAGCCGGGCGACGAGCTCGCGCTTCTCCTCGCTGGAGGCAAGGCCGATCACCTTGGCGCCGGCCCGCTTGGCGATCTGCACCGCCAGCGTGCCGGTGCCGCCGGCGGCGGCCTCGACGACGATCGTCTCCCCTGCCTCGATCCGAGCGCAGCGGTGGACCAGGGCCATCGCGGTAAGGCCCTGCAGCAGGATCGCCGCCGCCTGGTCGTCGTCGACCTCGTCGGGGAGCGGAATCAGGAGCGACTCCGGGACGGCCACCCGCTCGGCGTAGCCGCCGCTGCCGAGCAGCGCCGCGACGCGGCGCCCGTCGGGGGTGCGGCCGCTGACCTCGGCGCCCGGGATCAGCGGCAGGGTCTGCTCGGCGAGGTAGTCGTTGCGGGTGGCGTGGGTGTCGGCGAAGTTGACGCCGGCGCGCGCGACCTCGACCAGGACCTCGCCCTCGCCCGGTGTCGGGTCGTCGAGGTCGACGTACTCGAGCGCCTCGGGGCCGCCGAACTCCTGTATCTGGATCGCTTTCACCGGCCGCGGAGTCTCGCAGGGCAGACGCTAGGCTGCCGTCCGCATGTCGCTAACCGTCGTCGGATCGATCGCTTTTGACGCTGTCAAGACCCCCTTCGGGGAGCGCGATCGCATGCTCGGTGGCGCCGCCGTCCACTTCTCGCTCGCGGCCAGCTTCTTCACCGAGGTGCGGCCCGTCGGGCCGGTCGGCGAGGACTTCGGGCCCGAGCAGTTCGCGGTACTCGAGAACCGCGGCGTGCTGATCGACGACATCGAGCGGGTCGCGGGCGGCCAGTCGTTCTTCTGGCGCGGCCGCTACGAGTACGACCTCAACGTGGCTCATACGGAGGACACCCGGCTCGGCGTCTTTGCCGATTTCGAGCCGAAGCTCTCGCCGGGCTCGAAGGCGGCGGACACGCTCTTCCTCGCCAACATCCAGCCGGATCTCCAGCGCCAGGTGCGCTCCCAGTGCCCGGCGCCCCGCTTCAGCGGCCTCGACTCGATGAACCTCTGGATCGAGACCGCCCAGGACTCGCTGCGGGCGGCGATCGCCGAGGTCGACTGCCTCGTCGTCAACGACGCCGAGATCCGCATGCTGACCGGCGAGGCGAACCTGGCACGGGCGGCGCGGGCGGTGATGGAGCTGGGCCCACGCGCCGTCGTCGCCAAGCAGGGCGAGTACGGCGCGGCCCTGTTCACCGAGAACGGCTTCTTCGCGCTGCCCGGCTTCCCGCTCGAGGACGTGCGCGACCCGACCGGGGCCGGCGACAGCTTCGCCGGCGGCTTCTTCGGCTACCTCGACGGCCAGGCCGGCGAGCTCGACGAGGCGCACCTGCGGCGGGCGATGGGCTACGGCACCGTGCTCGCCTCCTTCAACGTCGAGGAGTTCGGGACCGAGCGGGTCTCGCGGTTGACCCGCGAGGAGATCGACGAGCGCTTCGAGACGCTGCGGGGGATGACCCAGTTCGAGGGCCTTCCCGGTTCTTGCCGGCCGGCACGGGCGAACTGACAGAATGAGCGCCCCGATGGCGCCCGATTCCCTCTCCGTCACCGACAACCGCACCGGCAAGACGTACGAGTTGCCGATCGAGGACGGCACGGTGCGGGCGATGGACCTACGTCAGGTCAAAGTCGACGAGGACGAATTCGGGATGCTGGCCTACGACCCGGCCTTCACCAACACCGCCTCCTGCCGTTCCGCGGTCACCTACATCGACGGCGCCGCCGGCATCCTCGAACACCGTGGCTACTCGATCGAGCAGCTCTGCGAGCGCTCCACCTTCCTCGAGACCGCCTACCTGCTGATCTTCGGCGAGCTGCCGACCGGGCCGCAGCTCGACCGCTGGGTCTTCGACATCACCCACCACACCTACGTGCACGAGGACCTGAAGCAGTTCTTCCAGGGCTTCCGCTACGACGCGCACCCGATGGGGATGCTGCTCGCCGGCGTCGGCGCCCTCTCCACCTTCTACCCCGACGCGAAGCAGATCGACGACCCCGAAGAGCGCTACATGGCGGCCGTGCGGCTGATCGCCAAGGTGCCGACCCTCGCCGCCTTCTCCTACCGGCACAACATGGGACTGCCCTACGTCTACCCGGACAACGAACTCAACTTCGCCGAGAACTTCCTCTCGATGATGTTCAAGACGACCGAAGACAAGCACGTGCCGAAGCCGGTGCTCTCGCGCGTGCTCGACGTCCTTTTCATCCTCCACGCCGACCACGAACAGAACTGCTCGACGAACGCCGTGCGCGGGGTCGGTTCCTCGGGCGTCGACCCGTACTCCGCGGTCGCCGCCGGGGTGGCGGCGCTCTACGGGCCGCTGCACGGCGGCGCCAACGAGGCGGTGCTGCGGATGCTGCAACGGATCGAGTCGGTCGACAACATCCCCGACTTCCTTGCCCGCGTGAAGGACCGCGAGGAGAAACTGATGGGCTTCGGCCACCGCGTCTACAAAAACTACGATCCGCGGGCGCGGATCATCCAGCAGTACCTGGACGAGGTCTTCGAGGCAACCGAGTACAACCCGCTGGTCGAGATCGCGCGCGAGCTGGAGAAGCAGGCGCTCGACGACGAGTTCTTCACCTCGCGCAAGCTCTACCCGAACGTCGACTTCTACTCCGGGATCATCTACGAGGCGCTGGGGATCCCGACCAACATGTTCACGGTGATCTTCGCCATCCCCCGCACCGCCGGCTGGATCGCGCAGTGGATGGAGATGCAAGAAGACCCGGAGACCAAAATCGCCCGCCCGCGCCAGATCTACACCGGCGAGCGCGAGCGGTCCTACGTCGCGGTCGAGGGCCGCGACGGGCCGGAGAAAATCGTCGGCCCGCCGGCGAAGCGGCCCAAACGCCCGCGGCGCGGCGCCTGATCCTCCTCCGGTCGTGCCGCGCTGGAAGCTGACCGTCCGGCACGGATCCGACGTCTCCAGCGAGGGGTTCGACGACCTCGGCGAGGCGGTGGCGGCGATGCGTGAGCGAGCGCTGGAGATCCGCGCCGGCGCCCGGCCGAAGACGGCCTCGGTGCTGCGCGAGTTCAAGCCCGAGGACCAGGTGCAGGCACGCCTGCAGCTGCGGCGGAGCGGCCTGCTCCGCAGGCCGACCGCCGGTATCGACGTGCGCGGCGACGGCACGTTCGTTCCATACCGTGGCGGGGTAGGGCGGGAGGAGCTGGACCCGAGCCGGCACGAGACCCCGTTCGACCTGGTACGGGAGACTCTGGAAGCGAAGGCACGATGAGCGGCGCCGAGACCGAGATACCGAAGGGCAGCTACGCCGCCGGCGAGCGGGTGAAGCTGCCGCGCGGCGCCGAGCCGCCGTTCACGGTCTTCATCAACGGCATCGAGCAGCGCGAGGGTGGCGACTACTCGGTCGAGGGCGGCGAGATCGTCTTCAGCCGCCCGATCGTGAAGGAGAAGGTCGGCACCGGCCGCTGGCTGGCGATGTACCTCGGCCTCTTCGGCACCTACCGCAAGAACGAGACGATCGACCTCCAGTTCAGCCGCGACGGCAAGGTCGAGCTGCTCTCCGACCTCGCGGTCGTCCCCTACCCCGAGGCGCCATGAACATCGGCTTCCTCCTGCTCGCCGACCACAGCGAGGCGGTCAACGGCAAGCTCTACCTGAACGGCGGCGGCTGGAACGTCCTGCGCCTGCCCGAGCTGCCGCACGAGTGGTCCTTCCATATCGGCCTCGGCATCGACGTCGCCTGGCACGAGACCAACGACCCGCACGAGCTCGCGGTCAGCATCCAGGACCCCGACGGTCTCGAACTCGGCGAGGGCCTCACCGCCAACTTCGAGACCGGCCGCCCGCCGGGCATGCCGCAGGGACAGGAGCAGCGCCTGGTGATGTCGATCGGCGCCACCGCCAACTTCGAGACCGTCGGCCCCCACGCCGCCGTCGTCCAAGTCGACGGCGAGGAGCTCGGCCGCGCCCGCTTCTACCTGATGGAAGCCGCCCCCGAGGAGGGCTTGGTCTAGGTCGAACTGAGCTTTTTTCTCTCCTGGCGGTAAAAAAGCGCAGCTCGGCGTCAAGCCCCTCTTAGTTGAAGACGTAGAGCAGGAGGAAGGCAACCAGGGCGAAGCTGGCGGCGCCGGCGATCAGGGGCTTGTCGTCGACCACGATCGCGGCGGTGGAGCGGTCGTCGGCGCGGTCGTAGATCAGGTAGAGGTAGCGGAAGACGCAGTAGAGGACCGAGGGGATCGTCCACATCATCTCGTTGCCGATGATCGGCGAGTTGACGGCGTAGATCGAGTAGCTGATCACGGTGCCGGTGGTGACCATGGCGACCATCTGGTCGAGGAAGGGCAGCGAGTAATGCTCGAGCACGGGGCGGCTGCTGGTCCCCTCGTGCAGCTCGGAGACCGCCTCCTGGCGGCGCTTGGTGACGCCGAGGAAGAGCGCGAACATGCCGGTGCAGAGCAGCAGCCATTCCGAGGCGTGGGCATCGACGGCGGTGGCGCCGGCGGCGACGCGGAGGATGAAGAGGCCGGCCAGGACCATCACGTCGATGATCACGATCTGCTTGAGGCCGAGGCTGTAGGCCATCTGGGCGATCCCGTAGCCGACCACCATCAGGCCGACTTCCCAGTTGACCGCGGCGAAGGCGATCGCGATCGCGACGATCGCCAGGCCCGGCGCGATCGCCTTGGCGGTTCCCTCCGAAAGCTCCCCCGCGGCGAGCGGCCGGAAGCGCTTCTTCGGGTGCTTGCGATCGAGCTCGACGTCGATCAGGTCGTTGACGTAGTAGCCGGCGCTGGAGATGAAGCAGAAGGCGATGAAGGTGAGGAACGCCTGGACGACCTCGTGCGACTGGTTGAACTTGCCGGAGAAGAGCAGGCCGGCGAAGACGAAGACGTTCTTGATCCACTCCTGCGGCCGCCCGGTCTTGATCGCGGCCCGCAGCGGCGAGCGCCGTGGCGCCGCCGGCTCGGGAGCCTCAGCCGCGCCGTCGGCTGGCACGGTCGGTTGTTCGGAGGTGATCGTTTCCATGCTGGCGAGGCCGGCGGGGCGCTGGATCCCGCTTGAGCCGGGAGATCGAGTCGCGAAAGGGTAGCGCCGGGAGGCGTCATTCCCCAGCTTGACCGTCCTCATGGCCGGCCTCCAACGCCCTGAGATCATCGCGGTCCCGGTCGCGGTCGCTGGAGCGCTTCATCTCCAGCAGGTGCTCAAGCGAGCAGACTCGGACGAGGAGGCCATCGAGGTCGACCTCCTCGGCGTCCTCGTCGAGCGCCTCAAACGAGGGCACCTGCGGCAAACCCTGGAGCACGTCGACTTGGCCGAAATCGGTTGCCACAAGCGTTCTATCTCCGGTGCGGAGAAAGGTCGAGATCGCATTCGCGTCGAGCAAATCGCCGCCCACGTCGACCTTGCCCCCCAGGTCTCGCAGCAGGGCGTCGAGCTTGGCGAGATTCTCGGGGGAGGGGTCGGGGACGAAGTCAACATCGCGGGTTGCCCGCAAGTATCCCCAAGCGTTCACCGCAAGCCCGCCGACCAGCACGAACCGCACCTCTGCCTCGACCAGTCGCGCGAGCAACTCCCGCAGTCGAAGCGGATCTGAGTTCAATTCTTCCGCGCGCTTCCGGTGAACGTCGAGAGGAATTCGCTCAAGGCCAACCCTTCGGCGAGGTTGACAGCGAGCGGCCGGCGAGCGTCCTCGCGCAGCTGCCTCCGTCGCGATTCGTCATTCACCCGCCACGGATCGTCGGGGCGAGATCCGGCGCTCCCGCTCTCCGGCATTCCTTCGGCTGCCATTAGCAAAGGGTAGCCCGGATATCCGCTACTTCGGGTCGATCAGGACGCCTGGGTTGAGGATCGCGGCGGGGTCGAGCTCGGCCTTGGCGGCGCGCAGGGCGGCGGCGAACGGGGCCGGGCGCTGGCGGTCGTACCAGGGGCGGTGGTCGCGGCCGACCGCGTGGTGGTGGGTGATCGTGCCGCCGGCGTCGATCAGCGCCGCGGAGACGGCGGCCTTGATCTCGTCCCACTGCTCGACCTCGCCGCCGCGCACCGCCGGCGCCAGCACCGTGAAGTAGGGCGCAGGCTCCGTCCGGGTAGACGTGGGTGAAGCGGCAGCTGACCCGGGGTGCACCGTGGCCCTCGGACGGCGCCTCGCAGACCTCGGCCACCGCCTTGCGCGCCGCCTCCATCACGCTCGCGTGGAACTGCTCGAAGCGGTCCCAGGTGATCGCCGTCTCGAAGGTCTCCGAGAGCACCCCGCAGGCGACGAAGGTGTCGCGCAGATAGGGCGCCAGCAAGAACGCCCCGCGCCAGGCCCCGACCGCGCCCCCATCCTCGCCGCCGGTGGGCCGATTTCGGGACGCATGGTCCCGTTTTCGGCCCGTCGGCGGGCTGTTCGGGGTGCCGCCGTGGGCCTGGGCGATCCCAAGCGCCAGGTCCATCGCAGGCGTCGACCGGGTGGTGGGCGGACTCGAAGCCGAGGATCAGCAGGTTCGCCTCGCCGCTGCCGGCGCCGGTCAGCTCCGCCTCGGAGGCGTCGAGCAGGCGGCAGTTGGACGGGTGCAGGCCCGACTGGGAGATCTCGCGGACGGCGCCCGCGGCGGCGAGGAAGCCGTCGAACTCGACGCCGCAGGAGACCTTGAACTCGGGCCGCGGCCGCACCCGCACCCAGGCCTCGGCGATCGCGCCGAGGATGCCCTCGGAGCCGAGCAGCAGGCGGTCCGGCGACGGCCCCGCGCCGGAGCCCGGCAGCCGCCGGCTCTCCCAGGTCCCGCGCGGGGTCATCGCCCGCACCGACTCGACCAGGTCGTCGATGTGGGTCTCGAGCGTCGCGAAGTGGCCGCCGGCCCGGGTCGCGATCCAGCCGCCGAGCGTCGCGTACTCGAAGGACTGCGGGAAGTGGCGCAGGGTGAGGCCGTGCTCGCGCAGCTGCTCCTCCAACCCCGGCCCGGTGGCGCCGGCCTGGATCCGCGCCGCCAGCGAGGCGGGGTCGACCTCGAGCACGCGGTCGAGGCGGCGCAGGTCCATCGTCACCACCGGCCGCTCGCCCAGCCGCGGCTCGACCCCGCCGACGACGCTGGTGCCGCCGCCGAACGGGATCACCGCCGCGCCCTCGGCCTCGGCCCAGCTCAGCACCGTCTCGATCTCCGACTCGTCGCGGGGGAAGGCGACCAGGTCCGGCGGGTTCTCGAACTCGCCGCGGAAGCCGCGCACCACGTCGCGGTAGGCCTTCCCCAGCGCGTGGGAGACGCGCTCGTAGCGGTCGTCGGAGAAGAGATCGCCGAATCCGGTCGGGCCTCTTCAAGCCGTGGCGCGCGCAACTCCACCTCGATCAAGCGGCACCGGCTTTTCCGACCTCGCCGCCGAACCCGAACGCGCTCGCGGATCCCCTCCGCCGCCTCCCTCAGCTCCTTCGCGGATGGAGCCTGGTCCTCATACCCCCACCCCCAGTGCTTGAGCCTGCGCTCGGAGGTCATCAGCTCAAGAAAAAAGAACGAGGGGTGCTGGCTTGGCAGACTCGAGAAGGGTCTACCGGTAGAGGTTTCTCCGGCGGGTGGCGTCGTGGCGGGGGTCCCCCGCGGCGCGGAGGCGGCTCCGCCGCCGAGCACCGTGGGGGATGCCGCGACGACAGGACCCGCCGGCCAACCACTACCAGTGCACGCCTTTCATCAGGTGGGCGAAGGCGACCGCCTCCGTGGAGGGCGCTTTGTCCGCGCGCCTCGTCCTTTGCCCTTGGCGGCCTGCGAGTCGGGGAAGAGCTTGTAGGCGGTGTTGAGGATCGAGTCGCTGGCTTTCGGCGCGACCGCGTAGAGCAGCTCGCCGAAGTTGCCGAGTTTGGTCGCCACCTTCTTCGGTTTGCCGACCATCGCCTTGGCGATCATCTCCGCCGCCTCCTCGGGGGTGATCGCCGGGAACATGTCGTACATCCGCGTCGGCGCGATCATCGGCGTCCGCACCAGCGGCATGTTGATCGTCGTCAGGTGGATCTTGTCGTCTTTGACCTCGGAGGCGATCACGCGGCTGAAGGCGTCCAGCGCCGCCTTCGAGGCGACGTAGGCGGAGAAGCGCGGCGGGTTGGTCTGGGTCCCGATCGAGCTGATGTTGATGATGTGGCCCTGACTTGCGCGCCCGCATCGTCGGCAGCAGCGCCAGGATCAGCCGCAGGGCGCCGAGGTAGTTGAGCTGGATCGTGCGCTCGAAGTCGTGGAAGCGGTCGTAGGAGAGCGCGACCGAGCGGCGGATCGAGCGGCCGGCGTTGTTGACGAGGATGTCGACGTGGCCGTGGTAGGCCGAGCACCTCCTCGGCCATCCGCTCGATGTCCTCGATGTCGGACATGTCGCAGCGGTGGATGTGGGCGGAGCCGCCGGCGGCGACGATCTCGTCGCGGGTCTCCTCCAGCTTCTCGGCCGAGCGGGCGACCAGCAGCACCGTGGCGCCGGCGTCGGCGACCTTGACCGCGGTCGCCCTGCCGATCCCCGAGGAGGCGCCGGTGATCAGCACGATCTTGCCCCGCACCGCGCCCGACAGCGAGCGGTCCTTGAACAGGTCCGGGGTCGAGGTTGCGCTCCCAGTAGTCCCAGACCCTGGGCGCGTAGCTCTCCAGCGGCGGCACCTCGATCCCCGAGCCCTTCAGCGCCTTCTGCGCCTCGGTCGAGTCGAAGCTGGTCGGGTAGTCGACGTAGGTGAGGACCGAGGCCGGCAGGTCCGAGCTGGTTCAGGGCGACCTTCAGCCCCCGCTTCGCCGGCGGGAAGAACTTCAGCGCCGTCCGCGCCAGCCCGGTCGCCGGCTCGGTCACATCGGTCCCCAGCCGCACCGACATCTGCGGCGCGTCGGCGGCCTTGGCGAAGAGGTTGACGACCTCGCCCGCGGTCTTCGGGTTCGGGTCGGTGAGGTGGAAGGCGCGGCCGTCGAGCTTCGGCTGGTGGGCGATGTGGTCGATCGCCGCGGCGACGTAGTCGACCGGGACGATGTTGATCTCGCCGCCTTCGATCCCGATCGTCGGCAGCCATGAGGGCAGCCACCCGCCGCGCCCGCTGCAGCGCCTTGAAGAAGTAGTAGGGCCCGTCGATCTTGTCGATCTCACCCGTGCGCGAGTCGCCGACGACGATCCCGGGGCGGTAGACGCGCCAGGGCCGCGGGCATTCCTCGCGGACCAGTCGCTCGGACTCGTGCTTGGTGCGGAAGTAGGGGTTGGTGTCGAGCCGCTGCGCCTCGTCGAACATGTCCTCGCGCCACTCGCCCCTGTAGAGGCCGGCGGCGGCAATCGAGCTGACCTGGTGGAAGCAGCCGGCCTCGATCGCGCCCGCCAGCTCGACCGCGTGCCGGGTCCCCTCGACGTTGGCGATCTCCTGGCTCTCGGCGTCGGCGGTGATGTCGTAGATCGCCGCCAGGTGGAAGAAGTGGTCGACCTCGCCGCGCATCGCCACCAGGTCCTCCTCGGAGACGCCGAGGCTGGGCTGGGAGAGGTCGCCGGCGACCGGCACGATGCGGGCCCCGTCGGCGCCCCAGCCGGTCGCGCAGCTCCTCCAGCCGGCCGCGCGATCCGGCGCGTACCAGCGCGTAGATCGTGCCCTCGCGCTGCAGCAGCCGCTCGACCAGGTTGCGGCCGATGAACCCGGTTGCGCCGGTGACGAAGTAGTTCATCGCTATCAGCCTACCTCGACCGGGAAGGCTCGTTCGCCCGGTTTCATAGACTCAGAAGCAGAAATGGCAGAGACGGCCACCGTGCAGATCGCGATGCCCGAGATGGGCGAGTCGGTGACCGAGGGGATCGTGCTCGAGTGGCACGTCGCCGAGGGAGACTTCGTCAACGAGGGCGACACGGTCGTCGAGGTATCGACCGACAAGGTCGATGCCGAGGTGCCGGCGCCGATGGACGGGGTGATCACGAAGCTGATCGCGTCGGTCGACGACGAGGTGCCGGTGGGGGCGCCGTTGGCTGAGATGGAGCCTGGGGAGGGTTCCTCCGAGGGACAGGGCGGTCAGGCCGCGGGTCCTGTCGCCGCAGGGGACCCCCCACGCCCTGCGGAGCTAAAGCTTCCTCGGGGGTGGGCCCCCCTACGCCGCCACCCGCGGCAGGAACGCCCGCCGGCTCCCAGGGTTCGAACGGCGGCGGCAACGGAAGCGCCGATGTGCGAGCTACGCCGGTCGCGCGGCGAGTCGCGGAAGCCAACGGCGTCGATCTTGCTTCGGTTAGCGGGAGTGGGCCGGGGGCGAAGGTGACCAAGGAGGACGTGCTTGCTGCCAGGGACGGTGGCGGCAACGGCGCACCTCCGGCCGCGGCGGCCGCTAGCGGCGAGGCGAAGCAGTTGCGGGGGCCCGCCGCGATGCTGGCGAAGGCGATGGACGAGAGCCGGGCGGTGCCGACGGCGACGTCGTTCCGGACGATTGCGGTGGACACGCTGGACGCGAAACGCAAGGCGATCAACGTGGTGCTGAAGGAGCGGGGGTTGAAGGTCTCGTTCACGCACCTGGTGGCCTGGGCGATCGTGCAGGCGACGAAGGACTTCCCGGTGATGGTGCGGACCTTCGAGGAGCGCGACGGCAAGCCGTACGCGATCGAGGGACGGCCCGGTCAACCTCGGCATCGCGGTCGACGTCGAGCGCAAGGACGGCTCGCACAGCCTGATGGTGCCGGCGATCAAGGGCTCCGAGGGGCTCGACTTCGCCGCCTTCCACTCCTACTTCGAAGAGCTGATCGCGAAGACGCGCGAGAACAAGCTCACCGCCGACGACTTCCAGGGCACCAACATCTCCCTCACCAACCCGGGCGGGATCGGCACCGTCGCCTCGGTGCCGCGGCTGCTCAGCGGCCAGAGCGCGATCATCGCCACCGGCTCGATCGCCTACCCGCCGGAGTGGCTGCACGCCTCGCCGGAACGGCTGAAGCAGCTCGGGGTCTCGAAGGTGATGACGATGACCTCGACCTACGACCACCGGGTCATCCAGGGCGCCGAGTCGGGCGCCTTCCTGCGCCGGGTCGAGCAGCTGCTGCAGGGGGAGGACGAGTTCTACGAGAAGGTCGCCGCCGACCTCGGCATCGAGGCCGCCGGCATCACCTCCGCCCACCCCGCCTCCGCCTCGGCGCCGCCGCTCGCCGGCACGCGCCACCGCGCCGACCAGCGCCGAACCGAGCACCGCGCCCGGCGAGGTCGACGAAGAGCTGCTGCAGGCGGTGCAGGCGGCGACCTCGCTGCTCAAGGCCTACCGCACCCACGGCCACCTCGCCGCCCAGCTCGACCCGCTCGGCTCCGAGCCGAAGGGCGACCCGGCGCTGCAGCCGGAGAACGTCAATCTGACGCCGGAGCTGATGGCCCGCATCCCGGCCTCGATCCTGCGCATCGGCGTCCCCGGCGAAACCCTGCTGGAGGCGCTGCCGCGGATGCGCCAGACCTACTGCGGCACGATCGCCTACCAGTTCGAGCACCTCTCCTCGCACCAGCAGCGGATCTGGCTGCGCGAGATGATCGAGACCGGCGCCCACCGCCAGCCGCTCACCGAGGCCGAGAAACGGCGGCTGCTCTGACCGCCTGATCGACGTCTTCCAGTTCGAGCGCTTCCTCGAGAAGGCCTACCTGGGCCAGAAGATGTTCTCGATCGAGGGGCTCGACGTGATCGTGCCGATGCTCGACGAGCTGGTCACACTCTCGCACCGCGGCGGCGCCGAGGAGGTCGTCTTCGGGATGGCCCACCGCGGCCGCCTCAGCGTCCTCGCCCACAACCTCGGTCGCCCGGTCGAGTCGATCCTGGCCGAGTTCGAGGGGTCGAAGCGGATCGAGCGCGGTGAAGGCGGTGGCGGGAATCCCGCACGGCGGCACCGGCGACGTCAAGTACCACTACGGCCATCGCGGCGTCTACGAGACCTCCGAGGGGGAGAAGATCTCGGTCCGCCTCTACCCCAACCCGAGCCACCTCGAGTTCGTCGACCCGGTCGTCACCGGCGGCGCCCGCTTCCTGCAGTCCGACTTCGACGGCGCCGAGCTGCAGCCACGACCCCAAGCGCGCGGTGCCGGTGCTGCTGCACGGCGACGCCGCCTTCCCCGCCCAGGGAGTGGTCGCCGAGACGCTCAACCTGCAGTCGCTGAAGGGCTACAGCACCGGCGGCACGGTCCACCTGATCCAGAACAACCAGGTCGGCTTCACCACCGATCCCGAGGAGGCGCGCTCGACCCCCTACGCGGCCGACATGGCCAAGGGCTTCAACGTCCCGATCGTCCACGTCAACGCCGACGACGTCGAGGCCTGCTCGGCGGCGGTGCGGCTGGCGATGGCCTACCGCGAGCGCTGGGGCCGCGACATCGTCATCGACGTGATCGGCTACCGCCGCTTCGGCCACAACGAGACCGACGAGCCCGCCTACACCCAGCCGACGATGGCGGCGAAGATCAAGTCCCATCCGCCGGTCTCGGAGATCTACGCCGAGTGGCTGATCAACGAGGGGACGATGTCCGCCGAGGACGTGGGCGAGGTCTCCGAGCAGCGCCGGGAGGAGATGTCGGCGGCGCTGAAAGCCCTGCGCGAGAAGATGGAGGCGGGCGAGTACGAGGACCCGACGGTGACCGGCGCCACCACCAGCACCGGCGAACTGCTCGACCGCACCGCCAGCCCGCCGGTCGAGACTGCGGTCCCGGCCGCGAAGCTGCGAGCGCTGAACGAGGAACTGCTGAAGACGCCGGATGGCTTCAACGTCCACCGCAAGCTGCGCCGACCGCTCTCGAAACGGATCGAGGCGATCGAGCAGGGCGGGATCGACTTCGGCCAGGCCGAGGCGCTCGCCTTCGGCTCGCTGCTGAGCGAGGGCGTCCACGTCCGCCTCACCGGGCAGGACACCGAGCGCGGCACCTTCTCCCACCGCCATCTCGTCCTCCACGACGAGAACACCGGCCTCAGGTACTGCCCGATGCAGAACCTCGACGACGCCTCCGCCCCCTTCGAGCTCTACAACAGCCCGCTCTCGGAGATCGCCTGCCTCGGCTTCGAGTACGGCTACTCGGCCGCCTCGCCGAACGCGCTGGTGCTCTGGGAGGCGCAGTTCGGCGATTTCGCCAACGCCGGCCAGGTGATCATCGACAGCTTCATCGTCTCCGGCGAGTCGAAGTGGGGCCAAACGAGCCGCCTCACTCTCCTGCTTCCCCACGGCTACGAGGGCTCGGGCCCCGAGCACTCCAGCGCCCGCATCGAGCGCTTCCTCGCCCTCGGCGCCGAGGGCAACATCCGCATCGCCTACCCCACCACGGCCGCCCAGTACTTCCACCTGCTGCGCCGCCAGGCGTTGATCCGCAAGCCGCGGCCGCTGATCGTCTTCACCCCGAAGGGCCTGCTGCGGCTCGACCGCGCCACCGCCAGCCTCGACCAGCTGACGGATCAGCACTTCCACTTCATCCTCGACGACCCCAAGGCGACCGACAGGCGCGAGCAGGTAGAGCGCCTGGTTCTCTGCACCGGCAAGGTGTACTTCGACATCGACGCCAGCGACCGTCGCGAGGCCGCCGAGAACGTCGCGATCGCACGGGTCGAGATGCTCTACCCCTTCGCCAAGGAACAGCTGCAGGCGCTGATCGCCTCCTACCCGAACCTGAAGGAGATCGCCTGGGTCCAGGAGGAGCCGCGCAACATGGGTGCCTGGAAGGTGATGTCGCGCCGCTTGCCGGCGGTGCTCCCCGAGGGGGTGGAGCTGACCTACATCGGCCGCCAGGGACGCGCCAGTCCCGGTGAGGGTTACTCCGGTGCCCACGCACGCGAGCAGGAACGCATCGTCCTCACCGCGCTCACACCAGCCACCTGAACTCGATGCGCCGACCGCTGCAAAAGCCCGTTCCCGGGCGCCTCTTCGTCTGGGTGAAGCGGTTCTCCTGGCTGGAGCTGGCGGTCTTCACCGCCCTGATCGCCTTCTGGCTCCTGCCCGGGTTCGAGACCGAGACGATGGTGTTCGGTTGGGCGCACGGCCTCGGCTTCATCGCCCTGTGCATCGTGATCTGGATCGCCGCGGTAAGGCGCGAGGCTCCCTACACCCTGCTTGCCGCGACCCTCACTCCGGTGGGTCCCGTCGGCAGCGTGATCGGGATCGAGTTGATCGAGCGCAAGGGCTGGGGAGTGGCCGCGGCGGAGTACGAGAACCCCGATCGTGCCCAAAGCACGGCAGATCGGCCTTAAACCACTCGACCTCGCTTGACCGCAAGGTGTCCAAGCGGTATAGCTAGATAGTGACTGTTCCGTCTGGGCAGTCCCGTCCAGGGGAACGGCCGCGTCGGCATCCCTCCCTGGCTACCGACGCGCAGGTGCAGCGAGGGTCGCGCGGACCCCCCTGCCTCCCGCGGCCCCGCTGCGCCTACTTCCGGAGTTTGCGCAGAACGGTCTGGAGGATGCCGCCGTTGAGGAAGTAGGTCACCTCGTTCGGGGTGTCGAGACGAACGGTTGCGACGAACTCGGTGGTGACGCCATCGTCGCCACGAGCGGTGACGGCGACGGCCTTCGCCTGTCCCTCTTCGAGATCGCCGAAGTCGAAGCTCTCCTCGCCGGTCAGCCCGAGCAAGGCGGCGCTCTCACCGGCGGCGAACTGCAGGGGAAGCACACCCATCCCGATCAGGTTGGAGCGGTGGATGCGCTCGAAGCTCTCGGCGATCACCGCGCGCACACCGAGCAGTTTCGTTCCCTTCGCCGCCCAGTCGCGGGAGGAGCCCGAGCCGTACTCCTTGCCGGCCAGCACGACCAGCGGTACGCCTTCCTCCGCGTATGACATCGCCGCCTCGTAGACGGTGGTTTCCTCGCCGTCGGGGAAGTGGCGGGTGAAGCCGCCGGCTCGCTCGACCAGCTGGTTGCGGAGGCGGATGTTGGCGAAGGTGCCGCGGATCATCACCTCGTGGTTGCCGCGGCGCGAGCCGTAGGAGTTGAAGTCGCCTGGTTCGACCCCCTGGTCCATCAACCACCTCCCGGCGGGGCTTTCCTTCTTGATCGCCCCGGCCGGTGAGATGTGGTCGGTGGTGATCGAGTCGCCGAGCAGGGCCAGCGCCCGGGCGGAGCCGATCGGCTCGACCCCGGGTGGATCGGCGGGCATCTGCTCGAAAAAGCTCGGCTGCCGTACGTAGGTGGACGCGGGCCAGGTGTAGCGGTCGCCGGCGGGAACCTCAACCGCGTTCCAGGTCTCATCGCCCTTGAACACCTCGGCGTAGTTGCGGGTGAACATCTCCGAGGCGACCGAGGCACCGACCACCTCCTTGATCTCCGCGGCGCTGGGCCAGATGTCGCGCAGGTAGACCGGCTCACCGTCGGCTCCCTCACCCAGCGGCTCGCTCGCGAGGTCGAGGTCCATCCGGCCCGCCAGGGCGTAGGCGACGACGAGCGGCGGGCTGGCCAGGTAGTTCGCCTTCACGTCCTGGTTGATCCGCCCCTCGAAGTTGCGGTTGCCGGAGAGGACGGCGCAGACCGCGAGGTCGCGCTCGGCGATCGCCGCTGAGATCTCCGGCGCCAGCGGCCCGGAGTTGCCGATGCAGGTCGTGCAGCCGTAGCCGACCAGGTTGAACTGCAGGGCGTCGAGGTACTCGGTCAGCCCGGCGCGCTCGAGGTAGTCGGTGACCACGGTCGAGCCCGGGGCCAGCGAGGTCTTGACCCAGGGCTTGCGGGTCAGCCCCCTTTCGACCGCGTTGCGGGCGAGCAGGCCGGCGCCGACCATGACACTGGGGTTGGAGGTGTTGGTGCAGCTGGTGATCGCCGCGATCACGACGCGACCGTGGTCGAGCTCGAAGGCGGTGCCGTCCTCCAGCTTCACCTCGATCTCATCGCCGCTGCCGTGCCCCACGGTCGCGGCCGGGGCGCCACTGAGCGCCGGGCGCGGCTTGCCGCGCTCGTCGTCGTGGTCCTCGGCCGGCGGGTCGGAGGCGGGGAAGGACTCCTCGATCGCGTGGTCGCGCCCGTTGCCCATCCGTTCGGCGGCCTCGGGGTCGAACTCACCCATCGCCCCCAGGAAGGACGCCTTGGCCTGAGCCAGCGGCACCCGGTCCTGCGGCCTTTTCGGGCCGGCGATGCTGGGCACGACCTCGCCCAGGTCGAGCTCCAGCAGCTCGGAGAAGACCGGGTCCGGGCTGGACTCGTCGTGGAACATGCCCTGCTCGCGCGCGTAGGCGTCGACCAGCTCGATCGTCGCGGTCGGGCGGCCGGTGAGGTCGAGGTAGCGCAGCGTCTCGGCGTCGACCGGGAAGATCGCGCAGGTCGAGCCGAACTCCGGCGACATGTTGCCCAGCGTCGCCCGGTCGGCCAGCCCCAAGGTCGAGAGCCCGGGGCCGAAGAACTCGACGAACTTGGAGACGACGCCGCGCTCGCGCAGCATCTCGGTCGCGGTGAGGACGAGGTCGGTCGCGGTCGCCCCCTCCGGCAGCTCGCCGCCGAGCTTGAACCCGACCACCTGCGGCAGCAGCATCGAGATCGGCTGGCCCAGCATCGCCGCCTCGGCCTCGATCCCGCCCACTCCCCAGCCGAGCACGCCGAGGCCGTTGACCATCGTCGTGTGCGAGTCGGTCCCGACCAGGGTGTCGGGGTAGGCCTGCAGGGTGCCGTCGTTCTCGCGGCTGTAGACGACCTGGGCCAGGTGCTCGAGGTTGACCTGGTGGCAGATGCCGGTCGCCGGCGGCACGACGCGGAAGTTGTCGAAGGAGTGCTGGCCCCACTTGAGGAACGAGTAGCGCTCGCGGTTGCGCTCGAAGTCGTGCTCGGCGTTGACCGCGAAGGCGCGCTCATTGCCGAAGGCGTCGACCTGGACCGAGTGGTCGATCACGAGGTCGACGTCGACCAGTGGGTTGATCGCGGCCGGGTCGCCGCCGATCTCCTCCATCGCGTCGCGCATCGCCGCCAGGTCGACGACCGCCGGCACGCCGGTGAAGTCCTGCATCAGGACCCGCGCCGGCTGGAAGGGGATCTCGACGCTGGGCGCGGCGCTTGCATCCCACGAGGCGATCGCCTCCACATCTTGAGCGCTGACGGAAGTGCCGTCCTCCAACCGCAAGACGTTCTCCAACAGCACCTTGATCGAGTACGGGAGGCGGGCTACGTCGAAACGCTCCTGCAGCGCGTCGAGTCGGAAAATCTCGTACTCGCTCCCGCTTACCAGCAGGGTCGTTCGGGCGCCGAAGGAGTCGTTGCTGCTCACCGGTTCATCCTAGGCAATTGTGGGGGCGGGTCCGGCACCCCCTCACCCGGACAAACGGCGGCCTAATTAGGCCGCCGTTTTGAGTATCCGCCCGTGCGAGGGGGTGCCGGACCCGCCTATCAACACTTGTCGGCGGGGTGACCGTCGATCAACGCTTGTCGTCGGAGTGTCCGCTGGCAATCTCCGCAGCAGACTTCTGTCCCGCTGAGCCGCTGGAGACGCGGACCGCGACGCTCGGGCTGGCGAGACCGAAGTGGGCGAGGAAGCGCTGTCGGGTGGGGGCCACCGCGATCTCGACCTTGTCGGACTCGATCGCCCGTACCGTCGCCCGCGCGACCTGCTCCGGAGATGAGGTGCCGAGGCCGGCCGGCGATTTCGCACCCGACTCGGCGAACATGCCGGCCTCGCGGATGAAGCCGGGAGACACGAGGGAGACGCCGAGGCCCTGCGGCGCCAGGTCGGTGCGCAGCGCCAGGGCGAAGCCGCGCAGGCCGAACTTGGTCGCGTTGTAGATCGACGACCGGGGAGCCGGCGACTTGCCGGCCAGCGAGGCGACGAAGACGAGATGCCCGGAACCGCGCTCCAGCATCGCCGGGTAGAGCGCCTGGGCCAGCAGCATCGGCGACTCGAGGTTGACCCGCAGCGCTCGCTTCACCTGCTCGGGCGTGAAGTCCTCCATGCGGCCGGCACCGGGCAGACCGGCGTTGGCGAGGAGGATGTCGACCTCGCCCGCCTCGGCCGCGAGGCGCTCCGCCTCGCCGGCCTCGGCCAGGTCGGCGGGCAGGACGCTGTGGCCGTCGCCGGGCAGCTCCGCCGCCAGCGCTTCCAGCGCCTCGCGCCTGCGGGCGCTGAGCGCGAGGATCGCCCCCCGCTCCGCCAGGGCCCTGGCGATCGCCATCCCGAGCCCACCCGTGGCTCCCGTCAGCAGTGCTCTGCGGCCTGCAATTTCCATTCCGAAGCCCAAGCTACCAGCCGCCCGGCCGAGAGGAATCTGGGATGAAAGTGCGAAAGGCCACTAAATGTTTGCGTTTCATGAGCAAACGACCGGGCGATGGTCTAGACTGCCGCCGGTCCGTAGAACCGAAACGCCGAGTCCCGGGCGCCCATAGGCGTCGCGGGAACGGGGGAACCACGTTTTCGGGGCTAACTCGCCTGGTTCAGGCGGGAGCGCAGGCTCCTTTTAGCGCTAGCCCGACAGCTAACCCCGTAGGCCGACAAAGGAGAATCGGTTTGCTGTCTGACAACTTGAAGTTCAAGGCCGGGTTGGCGTTATCGGCGGTTTTCGTCGTCGCCGCCCTCGCCGCCCCCGGGAGCGCCTCCGCGAAGTGCGCGACCGGAGGCCTCACCCCCGCCGCGGTCGACGTCTGCACCCCGACCGCCAAGGCGAAGCTCCTCCCGACCGGGGAACTGATTCCGCCCAAGAGCGCTCCCCCTCGCGTCGTGGCCGTGATCGAAGCGGCCAACAAGATCCGCACCAAACCGTATATCTGGGGTGGTGGCCACGCCCGCTGGTGGGACAAAGGCTACGACTGCTCCGGGTCGGTCAGCTTCGCCCTGCACGGTGGCGAATTCATCGAAAGCCCGATGCCCTCGGGCCCGATGGCCAAGTGGGGCCTGGCCGGCCTCGGACGCTGGATCACCGTCTACACCAACGCGGGCCACGCCTACGCCGTGATCGCCGGAGTGCGCTGGGACACGTCCGGGGACGAAGGCGAATCCGGTCCCCGCTGGCATACCGACCTCAGGGACAACATCGGCTTCATCGCGCGTCACCCGGCGGGCTACTAAAGGACTGCGGGAGAGGAGGAGGGTGGGTCAGCCCCTCCTCTCTCAGCTTTTTTGAGGGTCGCCACCGGCCCTCCAAGAATCGCCTCCGGCAAAAAAGTACAAGCCGTTCGGAGGGGGTGACCCACCCTCCTCCAGCCGGAGCGGGTCAGCCGCCCCGCGATCCGGATGTGTGGTCCGCGGAAGGGGCCCCAACCCGCCATCGCTCCCACGATCCCAGCTCGTACCGAAAAGGATCTGCACCGGTACCGATATCCTCATCGGTCGCACTGACGGGAGGGGAGGAAGCATGGTCAAGATTCTTCACATATCCGATCTCCATGCCTCGACTGAGGACCAGGCCGATCGCCGGATGCTGATCGAGGCAATGTTCGATGACGTCGAACGTCTTTGCGAGACAAAGCCTGTCGACCTCGTCGTGTTGAGCGGCGATCTCGCTGACCGGGGCGTGGCGGAGGAGTACGAGGTCGCCCGCGACCTCCTGATTGAGCCGTTGATCACTCGCCTGGGGATCGCGCGCGACCGCCTGATCACCGTTCCCGGCAACCACGACGTCGATCGG
Organism: uncultured Thermoleophilia bacterium; assembly: GCA_963720455.1. Taxonomy (GTDB): domain Bacteria; phylum Actinomycetota; class Thermoleophilia; order Solirubrobacterales; family 70-9; genus VAYN01. Next base: position 2,042,819 of record OY970392.1, read on the forward strand.
ACGGCGATTCGTGCCAACGTCGAGCGCGGCCTTGCACAGGGTCTCAGCGACCGTGAGGGGGTCGAAAACCTGCTGGCCGAGCCACGTGACGTCGCGGACGCGCTTGAGAGACTTGAGAACTGGACAGCCTTCATGGAGGAAGCCGACCTTGGGGGCGACGGGTCGACCGAGATCGGCGCCCTTACCGCGGTGCGCAGGTTCAAGATCGACGGGTCCCCGGTCGGGATCGCCATGCTCAATTCCGCCTGGCGGTGCTCGGGTAACGCCGGCAAAGGCTCGCTCCTCGTCGGCATGCCGCAGGCGGAGGTTGCACTGCGAGAGATCGCCGACTGCGAGCTTCGCCTGGCCGTCCTCCACCATCCCCTCGACTGGCTCGCGGCCTTCGAGGCCGACCAGTTGCAACTCGAGCTGGAAGCACAGGGCGTGATCGTCCTCAGCGGCCACGAGCACAGCGCCGATCCCGGCGCCTTCAAGAGCCCGCGCGGCGAGTCACTCTACCTTCGAGCTGGATGCCTGTACTCCGGCAGCGAGTATCCGAATAGCTATTTCCTTGTCGACATCGATCCCGGCGATCGCCTGGTCCAAGTGCAGATTCGCCGTTGGGCCTCTGGGCTGCGTGAATTCAGCGCCGCCACCGAGACCGCCACGAACGGCGAATCCAACTTCGAGCTGCCTAGCGGAGGTGACGTCAACGACCTCGGCCATCCGCCTTTCTCGACGGTCATGAGCTCGATCGCCTCGCTCGCACAGGAGCGGCGGGTGCTCCCCGAGGACATGAGCGAGACGGACCCGACGCCGAACTCGATCGAGGAGATCCTGATACCCCCTCGCTTCCTCTCGACTCCCTTCAAAGAGGCCCAAGCCGCCGCAACCTTCTCGGAAGGGGTCAGCGCTCATGAGGTCGACGCCCTTGAGCGACTGCACGATTCCGGAGTCCTGCTCGTCAGCGGCGACCAGCAGTCAGGTGTCTCCAGCTCGCTGCTTTGGCTGCTAAGCCAGAGCTATCGCTCTGATGCCACCAAGATGCCCGCCTACCTCAGCGCCAGCAACTCCGACCTCGGCACCCGGCGCGAGGCGACGACGCTGGCAAAAGCGGCCTCGGCCTTCGGCCATCGCAAGGACGACAGCGAGGACCCCGACCTGACGCTGGCAGTGGATGACCTCGACCCCACCGGTCGCCACAAGCTCACCCGCCTCGTCACCTTCATCGGTAAAAACCCTCGCCACCGCTACCTGCTGGGATGCGAAAGCGATCGCATCGCAGCGATCGCCGAGGCGCTCCAGGAGGCGGGAATCAAGCACTCGCGGGTCCACCTGGCCCCGTTTGGACGCACCGAGCTGCGCAAGCTGGCGAAGACGATCAAGCGTGGTGAGGAGGCCGACGTCGAGCAGATCTACGGCCTGATCCGCACCCAGAGCCTTCCGCAGACGCCGTTCACGATGGTCGCCCTGATCACCGTCGTCAGCGCCGAACAGCTGCGGGCTGACCTCAATGAGTCCGACTTGCTCGACGCCTTCGTGAAACTGCTGCTCGGGAGTGGGCAGCTCGCCGACATGGAGCGTCTCGGGATGGACTTCCGCCGCCGTGTTGTCCTGCTGGGCGAGCTCGCGCGTACGATCTATGAACTCCCCGGCCACTCAATCCCGGTGCCGGATGCCGAACGGCTGCTGCTGGAGTACTTCGACAAGCGCGCGCTACTGCTCTCCGCGGGCCAGGTCCTGGGAAGCCTGGTCTCTCGGCAGGTTCTGATCGAACAGGATGGTGAAATCGCCTTCCGTCATCCCGCCCTACTGCACCTCTTCGTCGGCCAGTGGATGCTGGAGAAGCCATCGAACAAATTGGAGATGCTTGAGCACTGCGGCGCCAACCGGGCTCCGATCACCCACGCCGCGGCGCTGAAGCGAAACGATCGCGAGCTGCTGGCGAAGGTTGGCGAATACAGCGCCAAGGTGATTGGAGGAATCGCTGAGAAACTGCCGCGCGAGCGCGTGGACGAGCTTCTGGAGGACTTCGAGGCGGTTGACACCTGGGCCGGAGAGCACTTCGACGAAACCCTCTCGATCATGCCTGAGCGAAAGACCCGCGCCGAGCTTGACGCCGAGGTAGACCGCTTCGCCGAGACTCTCGACGTCAAGGGCGAGCCGCTGGAGAGCCCGGCAGTGCTCGCACTGAATGAGCTCGACCGAGCGACGACGCTGCTCTCCAACGTCCTGCGGAACTCCGAGCTGGTAGACGACGTCGACCTCAAGCGGGAGTCGTTTGAAAAAGCGCTGGAAGGGTGGATTCTGATGATCGGCGCAATGATCGCCGAGGATGGGGAGGAAGGCTCAATCCGCACCCTGGTCGAGGAAATGGCCAATGAGCATGGCGGCGACGAGGATGAAGACGAGCTGATGACGAGGCTGGTGCTGATGTTGATGGTCATCGTCACTGGTACCGCAGCACAGCACCGCTTGGGCAGCCAGCAGCTCGCGGCCACGATCGAGGCGTGCTTAGACAATCCGGGGTTTGTGGAGTCGACGACGGCATTTGCGCTGGCGGTCTGGATTGAGGCGAAGCTGGGCCTGCCCGAGTGGCCCACCCGTCTGGAGGAGCTTCTGAATCGGTTGCCCTCGAAGAACTTCCTGCGCAACGCGACGGTCGCCTTTGCCGTCTCCATTCACCGCTCGACTCCCGATGAAACTGCCGCCCTGAGTATCCGTGAGGTCCTTGCTCGACACCTCTCCCCCAGGATCAAGTCTGGGCGCGCGGCGGGTATGCAGCGGGAGACCGCGCGCGCGAAAATCGCCGAGTCCCTCTTGCAAAGCAGGCGTGCCTGGCAGGGGGGCGACCGTCCCCCCGATTCTTTGCCTGAGCGAGCCGAGCCCAAGACGACGCCGCAGCTGGAGGCGGTAACCGAGGATGACGCCGGCCCAGGAGAGGCGGAGGTTGCCCTGATCGAGCAAAGCCCGGAAGTCAAACCGGGCGCTTAGCCAAAACAGCGTCCGCAGAAATACCCCGTACTCCACCACGTCCAACCAACAGCCCCTGAATTGTCCTTGCTTTCCTGAACGCCTGGGATAACGTCATTTTGTAACGGCCTCATCCCCTGACATCCGCCTGACCGGCCTCACCAAGCACTACGGCGAGGTGGTCGCCGTTGCCGGAATTGACCTGGAAGTCGAGCAGGGAGAGTTCTTCACGTTTCTCGGGCCCTCGGGCTCGGGCAAGACGACGACGCTGCGGATGATCGCCGGCTTCGAGGACCCCAGCGGGGGCACGATCGAGTTGGCCGGTGAGGAGGTAAGCGGGGTGGCCCCGTACGACAGGGCGGTCAACACCGTCTTCCAGGACTACGCCCTGTTCCCGCACATGACCGTCGGCGAGAACGTCTCCTACGGGATGAAGGTGGCCAGAGTGGACAAGGCCGAGCGCGCTCGCCGCAGCGAGGAGGCGCTGGAGATGGTGCGGCTGCCGGGCTACGCCGCGCGCAAGCCGGGCGAGCTGTCCGGCGGCCAGCGGCAGCGGGTGGCGCTGGCGCGCTCGATCGTCAACCGGCCGCAGGTGTTGCTGCTCGACGAGCCGCTCGGGGCGCTCGACCTGAAGCTGCGCGAGCAGATGCAGGTGGAGCTGAAGACGATCCAGGGCGAGGTCGGCATCACCTTCGTCTACGTCACCCACGACCAGGACGAGGCGCTGACGATGAGTGACCGGATCGCCGTCTTCAACGACGGCCGGATCGAGCAGGTGAGCCCGCCGCGCGAGCTCTACGAGCAGCCGCGGAACGAGTTCGTCGCCGGCTTCGTCGGCGTCTCCAACCTGATCGAGCGCGAAGGCCGGCGGGTGACGATCCGCCCGGAGAAGATCCGGCTGCTGGGACCGAACGCCAACGCCGATGGCCTCCATAGCGAGCGTGGAAAGGTCGCCGAGGTCGCCTACGCCGGGATGGTGACGCGCTACACGGTGGCGCTGGAGGGCGGCGGCAGCCTGCAGCTGGTGCAGCAGAACTTGGAGGGCGCATCAGGGGAGGACGCGCCCGAGCGGGGGAAGGAAGTGCTGGTCGGATGGCGTCCGGAGCACGCGGCCGCCGTTCAGGGGAAGTCAACGACAGAGGAGGATTCACCATGAGAAGGGACTCTCACTCCGCCCGAACGGCGTGGCTCGTCATCGCAGGCCTGGTCGCGTTCATGCTCGTCCTCGCCGGCTGTGGCTCGAGCGACGACGACAGCAGTGCCGGCGGCGAAGAGCTGCAGAAGGTCGGCAAAGGAGAGGGCGAAGTCGACCTCATCTCCTGGGCAGGCTACGTCGAACCAGAATGGAGCAAACCGTTCGAACAGAAAACCGGCTGCAAGGTGAACAACAAGGTCGCCGGCACCTCCGACGAAATGGTGCAGCTGATGCGCAGCGGAGAATACGACGGCGTCTCCGCCTCCGGCAACGCCTCGGCCCGCCTCGTCGACGGCGGTGACGTCGACCCCGTCAACGTCAGTCTCGTCCCGAACTACGAGACGATCTTCAGCGACCTGAAGAACCAGCCTTACAACACCTTCGACGGCAAGCCGTATGGAATCCCGCACGGCCGCGGCGCCAACCTGCTGATGTGGAACAGCAACGACGTCAAGCCCGCACCCGATTCCTGGGACGTGATCCTCGACCCCAAACTGGCTGCCAAATACAAGGGCAGGATCAGCGCTTACGACGACCCGATCTACATCGCCGACGCGGCCGTCTACCTGAAGGCCCATCAGCCCGATCTGGGGATCGAAAACCCCTACGAGCTGAACGACGAACAGTTCGAAGCGGCGGTCGATCTGCTGAAAGAACAGCGCGCCAATGTCGGCGAATACTGGTCGGAAGCGGCGAAGCAGATCTCCGCATTCGCCAACGGCGACGCCACGGTGGGCACCACCTGGCAGTACCAGTACTTCGCCCTCCAGGAAGAAGGCGACCCGGTGGCCGCCAGCCCCGCCAGCCAGGGCTTCCTGCCCAAAGAGGGTGCGACCGGCTGGTCGGACACCTGGATGATCAGCTCAGAAGCCAAGCATCCGAACTGCATGTACATGTGGATGGACTGGATCGTCGAACCGAAAGTCAACGCCGAAGTCGCCGAATTCTTCGGCGAGGCGCCCGCCCAGAGCCTTGCCTGCGACCAGACCGCGGACAAGAGCTTCTGCGAGAAATATCACGCCGACAACCCGGCCTTCTGGAAGCGCGTCTACTACTGGGAGACGCCGCTGGCCGACTGCGGCAATGGCAACGACGATTGCAAGGACTACAACGAGTGGGTCCAGGCCTGGACCGCGATCAAAGGCTGAGCCGGCGGCCATGAGCGATGGCTGCTGAAGCCGTCGTCGGGAGGAGGTCGGTGGGCCGCAGGCTCGCCGGCCTCTTCCAGGGCCGCCCTCGGCTGCAGGTGGGGGCGCTGCTGGCCGGTCCGGTCGGCTGGCTGGTCATCGGCTATCTCGGCTCGCTGGCCGTACTGCTCGTCACCGCCTTCTGGTCGGTCGACGCACTCAGCGGCGAAGTCGTCCAGGAATTCGGCCTGGGGAACTTCGAAGCGCTCCTCGACGAACCCGTCTACCGCGACATCGTCGGCCGCACGGTCGGCGTTGCCGCGCTGGTCACCGTCACCGACGCGGTCCTCGCCTTCCCGATCGCTTTCTACATGGCCAAGGTCGCGAGCCGGCGCGGCACGGCGATCCTCGTCGTCGCGATCCTGCTGCCGCTCTGGTCCAGCTACCTGGTCAAGGTCCTCGCCTGGCGCACGATGCTCTCCAACGACGGCATCGTCAACTGGGCGCTGGAGCCGTTCGGCCTGCACGGCCCGGGCTACGGGATCGTCGCCGTCTGGCTGGTGATGAGCTATCTCTGGCTGCCGTACATGATCCTGCCCATCTACGCAGGGCTCGAGCGCATCCCCAACTCGTTGATCAGCGCCTCCGAGGACCTCGGCGCCCGCCCCTTCACCACCTTCCGCCGGGTGATCCTGCCGCTCTCCTTCCCGGCCGTCGTCGCCGGCTCGATCTTCACCTTCTCACTCACCCTCGGCGACTACATCACGCCGCGCCTCGTCTCCAACGACCAGTTCATCGGCAACGTCATCTTCAACAACATCACCAACAACCAGCCGTTCGCCGCCGCGCTCGCCATCGTGCCGATCGTGGTGATGATCGCCTACCTGCTCGTGGCGCGAAAGCTCGGCGCCTTCGAGCACGTCTGAGATGCGCCTCTCCAAGCGCGCCACCTTGCTGTTGCGGTTCGGGGTCGGCCTCGGGCTGGCCTTCATCTACGTGCCGCTGATCGTCGTCGGGATCTACGCCTTCAACGCCAGCGGCACGACCCAGAAGTGGCCGCCGTCGGGACTGACCTTCGAGTGGTTCCCGAAGGCGCTCGAAAACGAAGCGGCTCGAGAAGCCTTCTTCACCTCGGTCAAAGCCGGCCTGGCGGCGACGGCGATCGCGATCGTCCTCGGCACCCTCGCCTCTCTCGCGGTCGCCCGCCACCGCTTCTTCGGCCGCGAGACGATCTCCTTCCTGGTCGTGCTGCCGATCGCGTTGCCGGGCATCGTCACCGGCGTCGCCCTCAGCAACACCTTCACCCAGGTGCTCGGCGTCAGCCTCGGGCTGTTCACCGTGATCATCGGCCACGCGACCTTCTGCATCGTCGTCGTCTACAACAACGTCGTCGCCCGCCTCCGCCGCACCTCCGCTTCCTTCGAGGAGGCCTCGGCTGACCTCGGCGCCCACACCTGGCAGACCTTCCGCTACATCACCCTGCCGAACATGCGGACGGCGCTCGGAGCCGGTGCCCTGCTCGCCTTCGCGCTCTCCTTCGACGAGATCATCGTCACCACGTTCACGATCGGCGCCGCCGAGGAAACGCTGCCGATCTGGATCTTCCGCAACCTCTTCCGGCCCACCCAGCTGCCGATCGTCAACGTCGTCGCACTGCTCGTGATCCTGATCTCGATCATCCCGGTCTACCTCGCGCACCGGCTCAGCCGCGAAGAGGGCGCCGCGGTCGCCGCCAAAGGCGGCCGCGGCGTCGAGGCCGAAGCGACCGCCGTGCCCTAGGTAGAGAGGATCAGCCCGCGCGCGCCAGGCGCGCCGCCTCCTCACCGCCGAGATACGGCGCCAAGGTGAGCTCGACCAGGTCCGGGAGCAGCGTCTCCAGCTGCTCGGTTCGCCCGGCGTTGATCTCGCGCACGATCAGGGAGAGGATGCCGCCGACCAGGGTCGCCTCGGTCGCGTCGGGCAACGGCCGCTCGCCGCTGTGCTGGGGGCGCCCGGCTTTGAGGATCTCGACGAAGCCCTGCATCGAGGCGCGGTGGCGTTCGGCGATCTCACCGCCGGCGGCGATCGGCTCGATCATGCAGACGCGTGCCAGCTCCGGCTCGCCGGCGAGGAAGCGCAGCATCGTCGCCAGCGCCGCCCGCACCTTCTGCGACCAATCCTCGAAGGCCTCGGCCGCGACCTGCATCGATTCGCGGATGTGGTCGGCGACCATCTCGTAGGCGGCGAGGAAGCAGGCTTCCTTGCCGACGAAGTGCTCGTAGAAGGTGCGGCGCGAGACCGAGGCCGCTTTGGTGATGTGGGCGACGGTGGTGGCGTTGTAGCCACGCTCGGCGACGGTATCGACAAGGGCAGTGATGATCCGCTCGCGCTGATTCTGGGCGATGAACTCGCGCGGCAGGCCGTGACGGCCGGCGGGAAGCCGCGGAGACACGCCCGCGGTCTCCTCCGGTGCAGCGGAAGCCGCCTTCTTCCCCTTGCTCTTAGCCGTCGCCTTGGCCACGCAGCGACGATACCCGACCCCCCGGTGCCGACGGGCCTATAAGTCGCCCCCGGGGGCGACTTATAGGCCCGTCGGCCTCAGTGGAGGGGCTCGACGAGCAACTCGTCCTCGGCGGCGCGGGCGCCGAGATAGGGCATCATCGCCATGTAGACCAGCTCCGAGAGGAATTCCTCGCCGCGCTCGATCGCACCGTCGCGGATCTTGACCATGATCGTGCCGTAGATCGCACCGCTGACCATCTCCGCGGTGCTGCGCGAGACCGAGTCGGGTTCCTCGAGCTCACCGCGGCCGGCGTCGATCATGTCGGCGAGCCCCTGCAGAACCCGATCGCGGCGAGCCTGGGCGCGGCCGCCGGCGCCGTTGACGGCGACGACGAAGAAGCGGGCCCGCACGGGGTCCTCCTGAAGGAAGCGCATGGCCGCCCAGGCGCCCGCCCAGATCCTGTCGTGCCAACCACGTGGGCCGCCGTAGGCGGCGCTGACCCGCTCGCAGAACCGCAGAGCGATCCCGCCATGCACCTGCAGGAAGCAGTCTTCCTTGCCCGCGAAGTGCCGATCGAAGGCGGCGCGGCCGACGGCTGCCCGCTCGCAGATCATCGCGATCGTCGTCAGCTCGAAGCCGTGCTCGGCGGCCAGCTCGACCATCGCCGTCGCTATCCGTCCGCGAACCGGATCCTCGGCGATCGCCGTCCCGGGACCGATCTCGCTGCTCACATGCGCCCGGCCCTGCCCCCTGCGCTCGTGTCCCTCAGGCCGCCACCCGCGCCTGGGCGGCATCGGCGGCCCGACCCGCCTCGACCTCGCCGATATATGGAGTCAGCGTCACCTGCAGCATCTCCGGCAGCAGCGCCTTCAGATCCTCGACGTCGCCGGCGACCAGCCGTTGGTGGACCAGCCAGGCGATCCCGCCGGCGATCGCCACCTCGAGCCCATCGGGGAGACGGCTGGCGCGAGGGTTGAACTCGCGCCCCTCGCGCAGCTTCGGGGCGACGCTTTCCAGCATCGCCTGGTAGCGCGCCAGCGAAGCCGAGCCGGCGGCCTGCGCCTCGACGATGCAGAGCTTCGCCCGCGCCTGCTCCCTGACGACCATCTCGAGGAAGATCTCCAACCCCGAAGAGATCTGCTCCTGCCACGGTGCCTCCGCGTCGAGCAGCTCGGCAAAGACCTCCCTTGCGGCGGCGGCACTCTCGTCGAAGGCGGCGAGAAAGCACTCCTCCTTGCTCGAGAAATGCTCGTAGAAGGTGACCAGGGCGACCCGCGAGGTCTTGGCTATCAACTCGATCGTCGTCTTCTGGTAGCCGCGCTCGGCGACCAGCTCGGTCGTCGCCAGCAGCATCCTCTCGCGCTGGTTCTGGGAGACGAAGTCGCTCGGGATCAGGTGCCGGCCCGGAGGGAGTTTCGAAAGCCGCTCCGACAGTGGGCGCTGCTTCGCCATACCGACAAGATACCAGAACGTTCACCTGGTGTCTACTTTCCTTTTCTCTAAAAACTTTGACGTTCTGGCCATCGGCGTCTCTGAAAGCTGCTATATCTAGACAAAAGGTAGTTGTTTTCAAAAGGTGTGTGCGATGCCCGATCAAGCTCTCTTCCCCGCTCGCCGTGTCCGTCCCGCCCGTGAGCGGCTGCTGGAGGCGATGCTGATGGTCAGCGGCGAGCGTGGCTACGAGCACATCTCCGTGCAGGACGTGATCGAGCGCGCCGGCGCGAGCAGAGCGACCTTCTACAAGCACTTCGACGACAAGCAGGACTGCTTCGCCCGGGCCTACCACGACGCCGCCGAGTGGCTCTACCGGCGGCTGCTCGGGGTTGCCAAACGGCAGCCGACCTGGCGCGAGGGCCTGCGGGCAGGGATGGCCGAGCTGCTGGAGTTCTGCGCCAACCAGCCCTCGCTCGCGCGGGCGTTGCTGGTCGAGCCGCACGCCGCGGGCGGCGCTGCGCTGGCCGAGCATGATCGTTTGATGGAGCGCCTCTCCCGGGCAATCGACGGTGCCCGCCGCGAGATCCCTTCTCGCCAAGCTCCACCTCCTGTGACGGCAACCTTCATGGTAGGCGCTATCGAGACCCTCGTGCGGACCAAGCTGATGAGCGACGAGCCGGAGACCGCCCCGGAGATGCTGCCGGGGCTGCTGCATTTCGTGGTCATGCAGTTCTACGGCGAGGACGCCGCCTGGGAAGAGCTGACCTCGGCTCCCCTCGCGACCTGGGCCTCCCGGCGCGAGGCGGCTACGCGGATTCCCTGATCGAGGGGCTCGTGTCGGGGGAGGGGTGGGTACCCCCTCTCACTCAACTTTTTTGAGGATCGCCCAGGGCCATTCGAGAAGTCTTTCTCGCAAAAAAGTACAAGCCGTTCGAGAGGGTACCCGCCCCTCCCCCGACCGCGTCCCGTGATTCGGGGTCCCCATACAGCTTCGTGACAGGAGGTCGAAACGACCACCATCTCGACGATCAGCTCTTCCTGCGAGCGGCGGAGGTTATGGTTTTCTGTGAGCTTCGGCGAGGGAACATCCCGCTTCCCCGGACGCTGTTGGGAGGCGGGGGATACCCCTCCGAACGGCTTGTACTTTTTTGCACGGCGCCTCCTCGCGGAGCCGGCGGCAGTTCTCAAAAAAGTTGAGAGAGGAGGGGTATCCCCCGCCTCCCCCACACCGCCCGCCTAAAGCGGAATGTTTCCGTGCTTCCGCTTCGGCTGGGCCACGCGCTTGCTCTGCAGCATCCGCAGCGCCCTGATCAGCTTCGGCCGCGTCTGCCGCGGCTCGATCACGTCGTCGATGTAGCCGCGCTCGGCCGCCGAGTAGGGGTTCGCGAAGTGGGCTTTGTAGTCGTCGATCAGCTTCTGGCGCCGCTCGTCGGGGGTCGGCGAGGAGGCGATGTCTTTGCGGTAGATGATGTTGACGGCACCCTCGGGGCCCATCACCGCGACCTCCGCGGTCGGCCAGGCGACGTTGTAGTCGGCCAGCATGTGCTTGGAGTTCATCACGTCGTAGGCGCCGCCGTAGGCCTTGCGGGTGACCACGGTGAGCTTCGGCACCGTCGCCTCGGTGAAGGCGTAGAGCAACTTGGCGCCGTGGCGGATGATCCCGTTCCACTCCTGGTCGGTGCCGGGGAGGAAACCGGGGACGTCGGTGAAGGTGACGATCGGGACGTTGTAGGCGTCGCAGGTGCGGACGAAGCGGGCCGCCTTCTCGGAGGCCTCGATGTCGAGCACGCCGGCGAGAAAGGCCGGCTGGTTGCCGACGATGCCGATGGGATAGCCGTCGAGGCGCGAGAAACCGCAGACGATGTTCTTGGCGAAGTGCTCGTGGACCTCGAGGAACTCCTCGTCGTCGACGACGCGGGCGATCACGTCGCGCATGTCGTAGGGCTTGGAGGGGTCGTCGGGGACGAGCGTGTCGAGCTCCTCGTCTTCGCGCTCGGCATCGTCGGAAGGCTCGAAGCGCGGCGGTGCCTCGAGGTTGTTCGAGGGCAGGAAGCTGAGCAGGTAGCGGGCGTCCTCGAGGCAGCTCTCCTCGTCCTCGGAGGCAAAATGGGCGACACCCGACTTCAAGTTGTGGCTCATCGCCCCGCCCAGCTCCTCGAACTCGACCTCCTCGCCGGTCACCGTCTTGATCACTTCCGGGCCGGTGATGAACATGTGCGAGGTCTCTTTGACCATGAAGATGAAGTCGGTCATCGCCGGCGAGTAGACGGCGCCGCCGGCGCACGGGCCCATGATCAGGCTGATCTGCGGGATCACGCCCGAGCACTGGACGTTGCGGACGAAGACGTCGCCGTAGGCGCCGAGCGAGACCACGCCCTCCTGGATCCGGGCGCCGCCGGAGTCGTTGATGCCGATCACCGGCGCCCCGACCGCCGCAGCAAGGTCCATCACCTTGCACATCTTCTCCGCCATCACCTCGCCGAGACTGCCTCCGAACACCGTGAAGTCCTGGGAAAAGACAAAAACAGTTCTTCCTTCGATGGTGCCATGGCCGGTGACGACGGCGTCGCCCCAGGGCCGTTTTTTCTGCATCTCGAAGTCGTAAGTCCGGTGCCGGACGAACGTATCGAGCTCCTCGAAAGAACCGGGGTCGAGCAGCTTCTCAACCCGCTCACGCGCGGTCATCTTCCCCTTCGCGTGCTGCTTCTCAACCGCCTCCTCAGAGGCGGAATGAATCGCCTGCTCGCGCAGCTCCCGCAGATAGGCGAGCTTCTCGTCGTGGGTGACCGGGTTCCTCTCGCGCATCGAGCGCGGGAGTCTATTTCGGAGGCTCAGCGCGTGTCCCGAGCCACCCAGCTCACCACGGAGCTGGGTGGCCCAGGTACGGATCTACAGTTCGGCGCAGATCGCGAACGCCTCGACGGCCCATTTTTTGGCCGCCGGTTCGTCCGGGAGCTCGCGACCGAAGGCCGACCAGCCGGTGCGCTGGCCGTTGCTCCCCACGAACGGGTTCGATCCCGTCAGCGCGATCTCTTCCAGTTCACCGTTGACCCGGGCGCCGCCGCCGATCGCCTGCTTGCCGGCGGGGCAGAGGGCGGTCGCCGTCTTGGCGCCTTCGTTGTTGGTCGGGCTTTCGGCATTGACATAGGTGACGTTCCTGACCAGCTGGGCCAGCAACGAGGCGGAGATTTTGTCGGCGCTCACCGCTTCCTTGCCCAGCTTGCCGCCGGCCACGGCTTCCGCACCGAGCTTGCCGGTCGTCACCGACTGGTTTGCGAGCTTCGCGGCCGTAACCGCGGAGTTGGCGAGCTTGCCGGCGATGACGGCGCCGTTGGCGATCTTGGAGCTGATCACTGAGTTGGTGGCCAGTTTGGAGCTGATCACGCCGCCGTTCTTCAGTTTCGGCGCGGTGACCGCTTCCTTGGCGATGTTCTTGGCCTTGACCTGGTTCTTGGTCAGCGTCGCTTTCGCCGCGTAGGCGCTGGCGCTGAGGGCCACGAACAGGGCCATGCAGGCGATCACGTTGCTGAAGGACAGGTGCTTTCTCAGTTTGTTCACTGCGGTGCTCGCTTTCCGGGCGGCGGCACCGCCCATGTGATGGTGTCTTAAGAGTTTGGGGACTCGCTAGACGCCGCTGAACGGCCGCCGCTGCGGCTCGGCCAGGCGGTCGAGGAAGGCCTCGAGGTCGGACTCTTCGAGCCCGGTGTCCTCGCCGGCGCGAACCTCGACCCGGGTGCCGAAGCCCTTCTCGGCCATCGTCACCTCGACCCCTTCGACGGCCTCGATCAGCTCCGCCAGCTCGGGCTGCGACTTCATCAGGGTCCGCGACGCCGCGATCATTGAGGCCCGCTTCCACCAGCGGCGTGCCGTTCCTGCCCCACCTGGACGCCTGGGCGAGACCGTTCAGCCGAGCATCTCGGGAAGCGTGCGCAGGCCCTCGTCGCGAGCGGCGCTATGGAGGCGGGTATCCCAGGTGGACAAGGTCAGACTGCGTGAGGGAAGCGCGAGGGCAGCGGCGAGATGCAAAGCGTCGAGGCTGCGCAGCTCAGCGGAAAGAGCGAGAGTCGCCGCATGCTCGGCCAGCGCCGCGTCGACCTCGACAACGCCGAAGAACCCCCACTCGCCCTGGAACGTCTTCACCGCACGAGCGCCCGCCGCAAGTCCGACCGCGCGAGCGGTCTCCACGAAACCGATCCTGCAGATCCACCAAGCGTCCTCATCGGCCATCGCGTCTCGTACCGCTTTCGAGCCCTCCTCATCGACGTAGCGCTTGACGAGCGCGCTCGCGTCGAGGTACAGCATCAGCGCTCGTCAGCGCGATCGGCGAGCACGATTGCCGTTGCAGAGCGATCCGATTTAGCAAGCCGGGGGGCGCGGGCGGGCAGCGGCCGAGCGGGCAGCGCTATCCGGCCATTGGCCAGAAGCTCCCTGAGCCGGTCGTCGCCGCGGGCAGCGCCCGCTGGCACGATCTCGGCCACGAGCCGGCCGCGTCTCGTCACCCTGATCTCCTCGCCCTCGTCGACCCGGTGCAACACGGAACTCAGGTTTGCCTTCAGCTCCCGTATCCCGATCTCATACATGTGACTACTTTACCAGAGAAGTGACTACCTCTACGGTCGACTAGAAGAAAGCTCCGCCCTTGTATTCGCCGAAAACGTCGCGCATCGCACCGCAGACCTCGCCGATCGAGGCGTCGGCGGCGAGGGCGGCGCGGATCGGGTGCAGCAGATTGCCCTCGCCGCGGGCGACGTCGCGCAGCGTCTCCAGCCTGGCCTCCACCTCAGCTTGGTCGCGGGCCTCCTTGAAGGCCTTGAGCCGGGCCAGCTGGCGCTGCTCGGCCTCGGGGTCGACCTTGAGGATGTCGACGTCGTCGACCTGGTCGGTGACGAACTTGTTCACGCCGACGACGATGTCCTGGCCGCTCTTGTAGCGCTCGTGATAGCTCAGCGCCGACTCCTCGATCTCGCGCTGCATGAACTCCAGCGCCTCGACCGAGCCGCCCAGCTCTTCGACCTTCTCCATCAGCTCCAGCGCCCGCAGTTCGACCTCGTCGGTCAGCGACTCGACGAAGTAGGAGCCGGCGAAGGGGTCGACGGTCTCGGCGGCGCCCGACTCGTAGGCCAGCACCTGCTGGGTGCGCAGGGCGATCCGGGCCGAGCGCTCGGTCGGCAGCGCCAGAGCCTCGTCGAAGCCGTTGGTGTGCAGCGACTGGGTGCCGCCGCAGACGGCGGCGAAGCCCTGCAGGGCGACGCGGATGATGTTGACCTCGGGCTGCTGGGCCTGCAGCGTGACGCCGCCGGTCTGGGTGTGGAAACGGATCTTCATCGAGTTCGGGTTCTCGGCCCCGAACCGCTCTTTGACGATCTTCGCCCACATCCGCCGCACGGCGCGGAACTTGGCGATCTCCTGAAAGACGTTGTTGTGGCCGTTGAAGAAGAAGGCGAGGCGGGGCGCGAACTCGTCGATCTCCAACCCCCGCGCGATAGCCGCTTCGACATAGGCGATCGCGTTGGAGAGCGTGAAAGCGACCTCCTGCACAGCCGAGCAACCCTTCTCGCGGATGTGGTACCCGGAGATCGAGATCGTGTTCCATTTCGGCACGTTCTCGTGGCAGTACTCGAAGATGTCGGTGGTGAGGCGCATGGTCGGCTCGGCCGGGTAGATGTAGTTGCCGCGCGCCATGTACTCCTTCAGCACGTCGTTCTGGACGGTGCCGCGCAGCTTCTCGGAAGGGACCCCCTGCTCCTCTCCGACCAGCTCGTAGAGCAGCAGCAGGATCGCGGCAGGAGCGTTGATCGTCATCGAGGTCGAGACGCCGTCGAGGGGAATCTGGTCGAAGCAGATCCGCATGTCCTCGATCGTGTCGATCGGGACCCCGGTGCGGCCGACCTCGCCGTGGCAGAGCGGGTCGTCGGAGTCGCGGCCGAGCTGGGTCGGCAGGTCGAAGGCCATCGAGAGCCCGGTCGAGCCGTGCTCGATCAGGTAGCGGTAGCGCTCGTTGGTGTCCTCCGGCGAGGCGAAGCCGGCGTACTGCCGCATCGTCCAGAGCCGGTCGCGGTACATCCCCTCGTGGATGCCGCGGGTGAAGGGCGGCGCCCCGGGAGCGCCGAGGCGCTCTTCGAGGCCGGGGGAGACGTCGTCCTCGGTGTAGAGCGCCTCTATCTCGATTCCCGAGTCGGTGAAGATCCGCTCGTCGTCGGGGCCGACCACGGGGGCGATCGTGCGGTGGGCCTGCTCGGCCGCGGGCTTGTCGGTGCTTGCCATAGGGCGGAGGATATTGAGACGCGCTGGTGCTACGCCCCGGTGGGGTCTTCCCGCCAGGAGTCGAGCAGGTCGGCGAGGGTCCGCGCGAGGGGTATCTCGGGGGCGAATCCGGTTGCATCGCGCAGGCGGCGGGGGTCGCCGACCAGCGCCGGCGGATCGGCCGGCCGCTCCAGTCCCGAGTCGTGGTGCACCGTCACCGGCACCCGCGCCGCAGCCGCCAGCTCCGCGACCAGGTCGGAGATCGTCGCCCCCCGACCGGAGCAGAGGTTGTAGGTGCCGCAGAGCTCCTGCCGGGAGAGCTCGACCAGCGCCGCAGCGCCGTCGCGGACGTCGACGAAGTCGCGGACGGCGTCGGCGTTGCCGAGTGCCAGCTCGACCTCTCCTCCGCCCTCCCGCTCCGCTGCGGCGATCGCGCGCGCGAAGCCGGGAACGGCGAACTGCGGCGACTGGCCGGCGCCGATCAGGTTGAAGGCGCGGACCACGGCGATGCGCAGGCCGTGGCCACGGGCGTATTGGCCGCAGACGGCCTCCATCGCCGCCTTGCTGGCGCCGTAGGGGGTCACCGGCCGGGGCCCGAGGTCCTCCGCGAGGGGCAGCTCCCGTTCCTCGCGAACGCCGTACACGTCTGCCGAGGAGAGGCAGATGACGTGGGCCGCCGGAGCCTTCGCGGCGACCGCCTCGAGCAGGTTGAGGACGCCGGTCGCGTTGACTGCGAACGTCTCGGCCGGGCGCTCCCAGCTGCGCCCAACCGAGGCGGCGCCGGCGGCGTTGACGACGAGGTCCGGCTGGGCTTCGCCGAGGCAGCGGATGAGCGAGGCGGGCTCGAGCAGATCGCAGCGCGGCCCTCCTTCCCCGCCCTGTCGCGAGGTCGAGACAACGCTCACCCCGGCATCGCGGGCGACCTTTCCGAGCTGGGTGCCGAGGAACCCGGAGGCGCCGATCAGGAGCATGGTCTGGGGCATTCCGCGCAACCCTAGGTGACGATGTGGGGGCGCTGAGTGGGCGGGCCGCTCAGTCGCCGGCGCCGACCAGGCGCTCGACGCCGGTCTCCTCGATCGTCCGGCGCAGGCCCTCGTCGAGCTCGACCGCCGGCTCCCACCCGAGCAGGTCGCGGGCGCGGCCGATGTCGGGCTGGCGCTGCTGCGGATCGTCGGTCGGCAGCGGCTCGTAGATGATCTCCGAGCGCGACTCGGTCGCCTCGATCACGGTCTTCGCCAGCTCCAGCAGCGTGAACTCGTTGGGGTTGCCGACGTTGACGGGCGTGTGCACGTCGGACTCGGCGAGGGCGACGATGCCGCGGATCAGGTCGTCGACGTAACAGAAGCTGCGGGTCTGGCTGCCGTCGCCGAACACGGTCAGCGGCCGGTCCTGCAGCGCCTGGCGCAGGAAGGTCGGGATCGCGCGCCCGTCGTGCGGGCGCATGCGCGGGCCGTAGGTGTTGAAGATGCGGACGATCGCCGTGTCGACGCCTTGCTGACGGTGGTAGGCCATGGTCAGCGCCTCGGCGTAGCGCTTCGCCTCGTCATAGACGCCGCGCGGGCCGATCGGGTTGACGTGGCCCCAGTAGTCCTCCTTCTGGGGGTGGACCTGGGGGTCTCCGTAGACCTCGCTGGTCGAGGCGATCAGAAAGCGGGCGCGCTTGAACTTGGCGACCCCGAGCATGTGGTGGGTGCCGTGGGAGCCGACTTTGAGCGTGTGCAGCGGCAGCCGCAGGTAGTCGATCGGACTCGCCGGCGAGGCCAGGTGGTAGACGAAGTCGACGTCCTCGGGAATGTCGACGAACGAGGTGATGTCGACGTGGCGGAACTCGAACGCATCGTCACGGATGTGGTCGATGTTCTCCAGCGACCCGGTCTCGAGGTTGTCGAGGCAGATCACCCGGTGCCCCTGTCCGAGCAGGTGCTCGCAGAGGTGGGATCCGAGGAAGCCGGCGCCGCCGGTGACCACGCAGGTGCTCATCGGGACCGATGCTATCGGGGGCGGGCGCCCTGGGAGCCGCGACTCGATCCTGCATTTTCCGAGGATCTCGACCGGAGAGTCGTCCAGACGGGGGAAGAGTTCGGCGTCGGCCATGTATTCGGCTGCCATGCAACGTGTGGAGGAAGGCGCAAGCAAACGCGCCGCGATAGAGACGTATGTGCATCACGAGGCCACCCTGCGGCGCACGGCGCGGCGCTACTCGCTCTGCGCCGACGACGCCGACGACGCCCTCCAGCGCGCGCTGGAGATCCTCCTGACGAAGGCGCCGAGCGACGATCCGCGAGAACTGATCCGCTGGACGCAGACGGTGGTCAAGCACGAGGCGCTGGCGGTGCGGCGCGAGCGCGAGCGCATCCTCAGCGGCCCGGCCGCCCTGCCCGCCGAGCCCGGGCGCGAGGACTGGGTGGCGCTGCTTCCCAGCGGCGCCGACGGCCCACCCGAGCGAGCCGAGCGGCACGAGTCGATCGCCCGCAGCCGCGAGGCGCTCCGGACCTTGAAGCCACAGGAGCTGCGCGCGCTCAGCCTTCTGGCCGAGGGCTACTCCTACGTCGAGATCGGTGAGATCACCGGTTTCAGCCAGACGAAGATCAACCGCTGTCTGGCCGAGGGGCGCGAGCGCTTCCGCAGGTTCCTCGCCCGCAGCGAGGATGGCAGCCGCTGTGAGGAGATGGGAACGTTGCTCTCCGCCTATTGCGACGGCGAGGTCGGTCCGGGCGATGCGGCGGCGGTGCGCGAGCACCTGCGAGCCTGCGTCTCCTGTCGGGCGACGCTGCGCGCCTACCGGGCGGCGCCCGGTGCCGCGGCGGCGCTGGTGCCGGTCCTGCCGCTGGGCCGCTCGTTGTTCGATCGAGTCCACGACGCATTCGCCGACCTCGCGACTCGCTTCGGGGGTGGGGGCGACGCGGCGCTCTCCCAGGCGGCTGCCGGCAGCGGCGCCGGCGGTGCCGGGCTCGCTGGGATCGCCAAGGTGGTCGCGCTCTGCGTCGGCGCCGCGGGCGGCGCGGCATGCGTCGCGACCGGCGTGGTCCCGGCGCCGCTCGGGATCGGCCACGAGGGAACGCGGATGCCGGCGCTGGAGCGCCGGCTCGATCCGGTCGGGGAGCAGCCCCCCGACAGTGGGGTCGAGGCCGAGCCGGCGCCACCGGGCGGAGCGACGGCGAAGCCCGGGCACGAGAAGGCGTCGGCGTCCGTGCCCGACCCGGTTCCCGCGGCGACGGAAGAGGCGGCCCCGGTGGAACCGGAGCCCGAACCCGTCGTCGTCTCCGAACCGGTCACCGAAAGCTCCGGCGAAACCGCGGCTGCCGGCGGCGCGGCAGGGGAGTTCGGGCCATGAGGCGCGCCGGCGTCCTCGCCCTGCTGGTCGCCAGCGTCGCGCTCGCTCTCGCCGACCGCGCTCTCGCCGATCCGGCGGCGCAGCTGTACCCGATCAACCTGCGGGTCGACGGCGGCGAGGACACGTGGCACGCCCGCGAGTCCTTCCGCCTCGAATGGGACCAGCCCCCGATCGCCGACCAGGGCTTTCCGGTCACCGCGGTCGGCTACCGCCTCCGCGACGGCGCCGGAGTCCTTTTGCTCGAAGCCCGGCTGGGAGGAGATCGGAACGTGATCGGACCCATCCAGGTGCCGTGGGTCGGCGTCTTCACGGCCGAGGTCTGGTTGGAGGGGCCCGGCGGCGAGCGCGGACCGAGCGTGAGCGCGGCGCTGCGCTTCGACAACGCGCGGCCGGGAACCGCTCATCCGGTCGCCCCGGAAGGCTGGATCGCCGGGAGCACCGTCGCCGGGATCTCGATCGAGCCTCCAACAGGCCCGGCGCCGATCTCCGGCCTTCGCGGCTACGCGGTCTCGGTCGATCGCGGTGGGGAAGGCTGGCCCTGCGCGGCGAGGGACTGGTGCAGCGAGGCCGAGACCGACCTGGAGGGTGGTACCGAGGACGGGCCCCTCTCGCTGGGGAGCCTGCCCGAGGGCGTCAACATCGTCAGTGTCGTCGCCGTGTCGGGGTCCGGGGTCCCTTCGGCAGAAGCCGGGCGCGCCGTCGCTCGCGTCGACGCGAGCCGTCCCGAGGTGACCCTGGCGGGGGCACCCGGCGGATGGGCGGACGGTCCCGTGCAGCTGCTCGCGCGGGCGACCGACGCCCTCTCGGGAATGGCGGCCGGCGGCGCCAACGGCGCCTTCACGGCAATCGCCGTCGACGGCGGTGTGCCAAGGACCGAGCCCGGCGACTCTGCCGCGGCAACGGTGAGCGGCGAGGGGAGCCACCGGGTGGATTTCTTCGCCCGCGATGCCGCCGGCAACGTCGGCGACCGCTCGCCCCGCACGACCACCGTCTCGATCGACGAAAGCCCCCCGCAGCTGAGCTTCGCCAGAGCTCAGGATCCGGCGGAGCCCGAGCGGATCGAGGCAACCGTCGTCGACTCCCTGTCCGGAGTCGATCCGGAGCGGGGATCGATCGGCGTACGCGAGGTCGGGGGACGCCGGCGCTGGGAGCCGCTGCCGACGGCGGTGACGGCAGGCCGGCTCCTCGCCCACTGGGACTCCGACTCCTACCCGCCGGGCACCTACGAGTTCAGGGCGACGGGCTACGACACAGCCGGCAACGCGGCCGCGTCGAGTCGGCGCGGGAACGGGGCCCCGATGGTGCTGTTCAATCCGTTGAAGAAGCAGGTCCGGCTGCAGGCCGGCTTCTGGGGCCGCCCGCGAGGGCCGGCCAGAGCGGTGCGCTACGGCCGCGGAATCGCCTACGCCGGGCGGCTGACCTCGGCATCGGGGTCTCCGCTGGGCCGGATGCCCGTCGAGGTCGTCGAGAGCTTCGGAGCCGGCGCCGCCTCTCCGCAGCGCTCGACCAGAGTGCTGACGGCCGCCGACGGCACCTTCGCCATCCGCCTCGCGCCCGGACCCAGTCGTCGGGTCGAGGCGGTGTTCGACGGTACGCCGATTCTGAGCCGCGCCGGGGGCGGCCATGTGCATCTCGACGTCCTCGCCGGGGTTCGCCTGCGCGCCTCGGCGAGGTCGGCCCGGGTCGGGGGGATCCCGGTCGTCTTCAGCGGCCGGGTCGGCAGCCTGGGCGCGCCGTTCCCGGCCGGAGGCAGGCCGGTCGAGCTCCAGTTCAGGATCCCCGGAGGCGAGTGGGCCGAGTTCCGGACCGTGCGGACCGACAGCCGTGGCCGCTACCGCTACGCCTACGCGTTCAGCGATGACGACAGCCGCGGCGTCCGCTTCCAGTTCCGCGCCTACATGAGTGGAGGCGACTGGCCCTACGAGCCAGCCGCCTCCAAGTCGGTCTCGGTGACCGGGCGCTGATTAACGCAGTGCCGCGAGCTGGTCCGTTACCTGGTCGACCAGGCCCTGGGCGCGCGAGGTCTGCTCGTCGATCGCGCGGCGGACGCGCTGCTCGACCTCGTTACGGTTGCGCTTGAGGGTGGTCTCGACCGTGCGCTGGCGCTTGCGGGCCTCGCGCTCGACCCGGTTGCGGGTCTTGCGGGCCTCGGTGGTCGCTTTGCGGCGGGCGCTGCTGCCCCGACGCTCGGTCCGCTTCAGCGTTTTGCGGACCTGGGTCCGGTAGGACTTGAGCTGTTTCTCGGCGCTGGCGCGGCCGGTCCACGGCTCGACCAGGTCGGAGACCCGGTCGCTGACGCTGAGGACGACGCCGACGGGGAGGTCGACCGCGGCCTCGGCGACGGTCTGGACCTGGTTTTTCTCGGCGACGGCCGTCTTGGTCGCCGCCCGTTTGGTCGCTTTGGCGGTCGCGCGAGCGGATTTTTTCGCTTCCGTGGTCGCGCGTTTGGCCTGGGTTTTGGACTTGCTGCCGTTTTTCTCTGCCATCTGGGGGAAATCCCTTCGAGTCTGGTTTTTGCCTGCCTCGGAAGTTCGCGAGTGTAGCGAACATATGTTCTTTACGAACACACGTTCTAAACCCTTTTGGCGGCTTGGTTACGCGGGGTCGCCGGCGCGCTGCGCATTCAGCACGATCTCCAGCGAGGAGCCGGCCCAGGCGGCCGCCATCGGGTAGCGGGCGTCGAGATCGAGCGTCGCCTCGGCCAGCGCGAGGTCGCCGAAAGCAGCCGAGCCGCCAGCCTCGCGCACGATCAGCTGTGCCGCCGCCGCGTCGACCGAGCGGCAGGAGCGCAGGCTGAGCATCGCGTCGAAGCGGCCGGCGGCGACGTAGACGGCGGTGATCGCGATCGAGCCGACCACCCGCAGGCGGTAGACCCTCCCCCCCAGTACCTCCAGGGCCGGCAGCGCCCACTCCGGATCGGCCGACTCGACCCCGACGACTTCGAGCTTCTCCAGCGCCGCCGGCACCCGGATCGGCACACCCCCGAGCGTTGCTCTCTGCCCGCGCCGGGCGGCAAACTCCTCCTCGGCGCCGAAGTCGTGGACGAAGCCGAACTCGACGTCGGCCATCGAGCCGCCGCGGGCGACGGCGATGCTGAGGCTGTAGGAGGGGATCATGCGGCGGGCGTTGAGCGAGCCGTCGATCGGGTCGATCACGACCCGCGCCGGGCCACCGGTGCCGAAGGAGACTTCCCCCCGCTCCTCGGAGACGGCGAGGAAGGAGGCGCCCTCGGCGGCCAGTCGCTCCAGCTCGGCGAAGACGACGTCCTCGCAGCGGCGGTCGATGACCAGGGTGCGGTCGCCGCCCTCGCCGACCCCCTCGTACACGGTGCGCTCCTCGCTGCTCGGGGTGGCGGCGAAGATCTCCCGCTGCCGGGCCACGACGCGGCGGCAGATCCCCAACCAGTCTGCGGAGAAAACGTCCATCGGCCGGATGCTAGTGCGGGGTCAGCGGGCGCGCTAGCGTTGGGCAATGCGCGAGGAACGGCCAGCGACGGCGTTGGAGGCGGGCGGGCGGGAGCGCGCGATCGCCCACGGCGAGGGGGCCCTGCTGGTGCTGGGGGCCGCCGGAACCGGGAAGACGGAGCTGCTGGCGCGGCGCCTCGCGCGCCTTGCCGAGCGCGGCGTGGCACCCGAGCGGGTCCTCGTGATCGGCTCGACCCGCGCCACCGCCCGCCGCCTGCGGGAACGGGCCGAGGCCCTGCTGGAGGGCCCGTTCGAGGAGCTCTGGATCGGCAGCTGGGACGCGATCGGCGAGCGCCTGCTGCGCGAGCACAGCGAGGCGGCGGGACTCGACCCCTTCTTCGACGTGCTCGGGCCCGCCGAGCGACTGGCGATGCTGCTCGACCGGCTCGACCAGCTTCCTCTCCGCCGCCACGAGATCCGCGGCAACCCGGCCGGCTTGCTGGCCCGTCTGCTGGCCCGGATCGATGCGCTGAAGGCGGAAAGGGTCGGGCCCACGCGACTGCAGCAGCGGGCCCGCGAAGCGCTGGAGGCGGCCGACGAGGAGTCGGCGACGGAGGCAGTCGAGCGCGAGCTCGAGTTCGCCGAGCTCTACACGACCCATGACCGCATCCTCGCCGCCGCCGGCAGCCTCGACCGCGGCGACGTCTTCCTCGCGCTCGACTGCCTCTTCGCCGACCGCCCCGACGTTCGCCGCCAGATCGCGGAGCGCTTCGAGCACCTGATGGTCGACGAGCTCGAGGAGACGACCCGCGCCCAGCAAGCCATCCTCGCGGGGCTCGCGAGCGATAACCCGAACCACCTTTACGCCTTGGAGGAGGCGGAAATTGGCGCTTCGCCCGCGGGTGGCGCGGGGAGGGGTCCGAGAACGGACAAACCTGCCCGCCCGCAGGACCCCTCCCCGCGACAGGACCCGCGGCCGACGGCCTGGTTCCGGGACCTCCACCCCCAAGGCGACGTGGTGGTGCTGGAGCAGCGATTCAGGGATCCCGCTGTGCGTTTCTGGAGCTGCGCCAATGAAAGAGCGCAGGCCCAGGCGGTCGCCCGCGAGGTCGAGCACCTGCTCGCCGGCGGCGCCGAGCCGGAGAAGATCTGCACCCTCGTCGCCGAGCCGGGGCGCCAGGGCGGCGCCGTGGCCGCGGCGATGGAGGAGCGCGGCATCCCCTTCCACCTCTCCGGCCCGGTGGCCCTCTTCCAGCGACCGGAGGTACGCGACGCGGTCGCCTGGCTGCGCGTGCTCGCCGACCCCGACGACTCCGCGGCGGCGGCGCGGGCGCTGACCCGGCCCCCGATCGAGCTGCGCTCCGGCGACCTGGCGCGGCTGACGACGATCGCCCGCCGCCGCAAGCAGGACATGGTCGCGGCCTGTGAGGCCGCCCTCGACAGTCCCCAGTTCCAGCCCGAGGCGCGGGAGCGGATCCAGTCCTTCCTCAAGCTCTACAACGCCGCCTCGGCGGTGCTGGAGGAGCGGCGCGCCGACGTCTTCGTGCGCCGCCTGATCGAGCGGGTGGGCCTGCGGCGCCAGCGCCTCTTCGCCGCCCAGCCGGAGGTCGCCGAGCGCCTGCTCGGGCTCTCGCGGCTGGCGGAGCTGGCGACGGCCTGGGCGCGGCGCGAGCCACACGGCTCGACCCGCGGCTTCATCGCCTACCTCAGCGCCGTCGCCGAGGCGGGAGTCGAGCCGGCCGGGGGCGAGGAGCCGCCCTCCCCCGCCTCCGTGCAGGGCATGGCCGTCGACGCGGTGAAGGGGATCGGCTTCGACTACGTGTTCGTGCTCGGGCTCGAGGGCGAGGCCGATTGGGAGCGGATCGGGTGGCCGGCGCGCACCGGCCTCGTGCTCTCCCGGCTCGAGCGCGGCGAGGAAGGCGAGGCGCGACCGTCCCGCTACTACGCGGAGGCGCTGGCGGCCGCCGGCAGCGAAGAGGAGGAGCATGGCGAGGAGCTGTTCGGTCCGGCCGAGGGCCTGCACGCCACCTACCGCAACCTGCGCGAGCAGGTGCTCGAGGCGTCCTGGCGCGCCGGGCGCGAGCTCTCGGAGCCGCGGCTCGACACGGCGATCGACGTCAACCGCGCGATCGCCCGCTACCTGGAGCTGCTGAAGCTGGCGGCGCTGGCTCAACGTCCCGGCGACGAGCCGACGGCGGAGGCGATCGAGGCGGTCAACGGGCTCCTGCGCCAGGTCGCGACGCCCGAGCAGCAGGCGGAGCTCGACGCCTCCTCGCTCGACTCCTACCTGCTCGGCTCCGAGCAGGAGCGAGACCGCCGCCTGGAGCTGATCGCCGCCCGTCACGAGCCCTCGCTGGAGGCCTTCCTGCCGCGCCGCGGCGACGGCCGGCTCAGCCTCTCGGCCTCCGACCTCAGCCTCTACCTGACCTGCCCGCTCAAGTACAAGTTCGCGCGTGTCTTCGGCATCCCCCAGGAGCCGACGATCAACCAGCGCTTCGGGATCCTCATCCACAACGTGCTCGAGCGCTTCCACAAGGAGCCGCCCGAGAACGACGAGGAAGGCCTGGGCCAGCTCAACTACCTGTTCGAGACCGGCTGGCGCCGCACCGGCTTCGGCTCGACCGACGACGAGCTGCAGTTCCGCGACCGCGCCCGCGAAGCGCTGAAGCTCTACTGGGAACGCGAGCGGGTCGCCGAGGGCGAACCGGTCTGGCTGGAGAAGAAGTTCGACTTCAAGGTCGGCGAGCACCACGTGCGCGGTCGCGTCGACCGGGTCGACCGGCTGCCCGACGGCGACTTCGAGCTGATCGACTACAAGACCGGCGAGCGCAAGACCGCGGCCGAGCTCGAGAGCGACCTGCAGCTGGCGCTCTACCGGCTCGCGGCCCGCGAGGCCTGGGACGTCGAGGCCGGCATCGGCAGCTACTACTACGTGCTCGATGCCGACAAGGTGGCGGCGCCGGTGCGGCCCGACGATGCCGAGCGGGTCGAGCGAACCGTGCTCCAGGTCGGCGAGGGCATCATCGGCCAGGACTTCGAGCCCCGCCCCTCCCCCAGCGTCTGCAGCTGGTGCGACTACCGCCTGATCTGCCCCGCGGCCGAGTCCTAGACCCTCCTAGATCTGGGTGGCTATAAGCCCGGCCGAGGCGACGATGATCGTCCCGATCAAGCCACCGCCGACCTGAATCAGCGTCCGCTGCATCGTGTCGATGCGAGTGTTCGTCGCCTGGATCTCGGCGCGGAGCTCGGCCGCGGAGTGGCGGATCTCGGCGCGGAGTTCAGCATTGGAACTCTGCATCTCCTGCCGGAGCTGGGCGGTGGAATCCTGGATCTCTTTGTGGAGCTGGGCGTGAGACTCGCGAATCTCGGCGCCGAGTACTTCGATCGATGTTTCGAGGCGATCGAAGCGCCAATCGATCTGGCGAAACCGCTCGTCTGCCCGGCTGTCCTCCATCGTCTGCATTCTCGCACCGTAATCTTTTGTCTGCAACCAGACAAGGCCTGAACGTGCCGGCTGTGAAACGTCTGACGAACGGTTTGCAGCGCCCTCAGCCCTGGTCGCCGCGCTGCTCGAGGAAGCGCTGAAACTCCCGCGCGATGCTGTCGGCGGAGGGCAGCTCGTCGCCCTCGCTGGTCAGCAGGTCGACCTGTTCGGCCTCGATCCGGGAGACCAGCTCCTCGATTTCCGGGTTGGCGGCGACGGCACGGCTGATCTGCTCTTCGTAGTCGGTCGTTTCGTCCTCGAGATCGGAAGCCTCGACGGCGATGCCGGTCAGGCCCTCGAGCCGTCGCAGCAGCGCCAGCGCCGCCTTCGGGTTGGGGATGGCGGCGACGTAGTGTGGGACCGCCGCCCAGAGGGAGACGGAGTTGATGCCGGCCTGGCGGCAGAGGTCGTGGACGACGCCGACGATCCCGGTCGGGCCCTCGTAGTTTGAGCGCTCGAGTTCGAGCTCTTCGACCATCTGGCGGTCGGAGGCGAGGCCGGTGATCGGCACCGGCAGGGTGTGGGCGACCTCGGCGATCAACGCTCCGAGCGTGATCACCTGCTCGACGCCGAGCGCGTCGGCGGCGGTCGCGATCGTCTCCGAGAAGGTGCGCCAGCGCAGGTTCGGCTCGGTGCCGTCGAGCAGGACGAGGTCGCGGTCGGCGGTCGGAATCCGGGCCGCGATCAGGTTGTTCGCCGGCCAGTCGAGCCGCCGCGTCTGACCTTCCTCCATGCTGATGGTCGGACGGGTCGTCTGGAAGTCGAAGTAATCCTCCGGATCGACCTTGGCGATCAGCTCGGAGTCGAAGCAGGAAGCGATCGAGCCCAGAGCCGTCGAAGCGGCAGCCGCAGCGTCGTTCCAACCCCGGAAGGAGCAGACCAGCAGCGGAGATCGCAGATGGGGCAGATCGCCTTGCCAGGTGAGCGAATCCACGCTTTGAGCGTAGACGATGGGCGTAAAGCCGCCGCGAAAATCGGCGTATTCAGCCTAGGCTGAGGAACGGGCCCGGCGGATCAGCTGCGCGGCCATGAAGAGAGCGAGCCCGGCGAAGGCGAGCTGGAGCGCGCGTTCGGAGACGTTGTTGGCGATCGCGACGCCGGCGAGCACGCCGAACGGGGAGAGAGCACCGACGATCAGCGCCTCGCGGAGGCGGACGTTGCCGTAGGAATTCTGGCGGTAGGCACCGGCCAGGGCGACGATGACGATCATCAGCAGCGAGGTCGACTCGGCCTCGACCTGGCTGAGGCCGAGGAAGATCGTCAGCGCGGGCACGAAAAGAACCCCGCCGCCGACCCCGACCAGTCCACCGGTGAGGCCACCGGCGACGGCGATCAGCGCTGCCAGCAACTCGTTCACTTGAGGATCAGCTCGATCGCGATCGCGATCAGCAGGGTCGCGAAGAGGTAGGAGACGGCGCGCTGCGGGATCCGCTGCTGGATCGCGGTCCCGAGCACGACTCCGAAGACGGCGGGAATCGCCAGCAGCAAACCGGTGCCGACGTGAACGTTGCCGTAGATGCCGCCCTGGGCGATCGCCCCGAGCAGGCCGATGAGGACGATCGCGGCGAGGCTGGTGCCGGTCGCGAGGCGCTCGCCGTAGCCGAACCAGAAGATCAGCAGGGGCACGATCACGGTGCCGCCGCCGACCCCGAAGAGGCCGCTGAAGACGCCGGCGAGGGTGCCGATCGCCGCCAGCTTCAGGGTCTGGTGCGAGGGCATCGACCCGGACGTTGACGGCATGCGGCGATACTAGATGCCGTGCCTCGCGAATTCGAGACGGGGGAGAGCGCCTGGGGGGCGCTGCTGGAGCCGCTGCGTGCCGACCCCTCGCGGAGCGCGATCCTCACCGACGTCGACGGCACCCTGGCGCCGATCGTCGAGCGCGCCGAGGAGGCGACGGTGCCGGCGGCGGCGCGGGAGGCGCTGGCGCGATTGAGCCGGCGCTTCGGGCTGGTCGCCTGCGTGTCCGGCCGCCAGGCCCTCGAGGCCCGGCGGCTGGTCGGGCTCGACGGGATCGCCTACGCGGGCAACCACGGGCTGGAGCTGCTGCTGCCGGGCGAGGGGGAGCCGCGAGCGGACCCCTCGCTGGCCGGCCGCGAGCGGGAGGCGGCCGAGTTCATGGCCGGAATCGACCCGGGGACACTCTCGAAGTGCGGGCTACGGCAGGAGGACAAGGGGCCGATCCAGGCGCTGCACTGGCGCGGCGCCGAGGATGCGGCCACTGCGGAGGGACGCGCGCACGAGATCGCCGTCGAGGCCGGGCACGCCGGGTTGGAACCGCGCTGGGGGCGCAAGGTCCTGGAGCTGCGACCGGTCGGCGGTGGTGGCAAGGACGCCGCGGTGGCGGGGCTGCTCGCCACCGATGGCATCGAACGCGCCGTCTACGCCGGCGACGACCGCACCGATCTCGACGCCTTCCGCCGCCTGCGCGAGCTGAGGGAGGACGGCGAGCTGGCGATCGCCGCCTGCGTCGGGATCGCCTCGGCGGAGGCGCCCGCGGAGCTGGCCGGCGAATCCGACCTCACCGTCGAGGGGCCGGGCGGGTGGCTGGCGATCCTCGAGTGGCTGGCGGGATAGCTCGTGCCCTACACCGACCTGCTCCGAGTCACCGTCTTCATCACCGGCGCCGAGGCGACCGCGCTGGGGGCGATCACCGCGATCGGCGCCAACCGCAGCGGCGAGGAGTCGGTCATCCTCATCGCCGCCCTCTGGTGGATCGCCTCGCTGGCGATCGGCATCTACCTCGGCCGCCCGAGCCGCGCCGGCGAGGAGATGCGGGGCGCCCTCTCCCGCGCCCGCACCGCAACCTCGCTCCCGCCCGAGAGCCCCGCCCGGATCGCCGCCGGCCGCCTCTGGCCGATCGGCCTGACCGCGATCGTCGCCGGCGCGCTCGGACTCTTCTTCCCCGGCGTCGCCCTGGTCGGGGCCGGCTACGCCCTGATCGTCTCGCTCGCCTGGCACACCCGCGAGGCCGCCGTGCTCGCGGTCGAGCAGCGCGACGGCGTCCGCTTCTACGTCGTCCCCAACTCCGCCCTGCGCCCGATCGAACTCGTGCGCACGCCCGGCCTGCGCAGCGATCCGCTCCGCCGCGCCTAGCGCAGCAGCTTCGAGAACTCGCGCCAACCGCGGGTGTTGGCGACGTCGGCCTTGGTCAACCAGGCACGGCGGGCGGTGGCGACCGCGTAGGCCATGTTGGCGAGCGTGTCGACGCCGTGGGCGTCGGTGTTGAGGACGATCCTGACGCCGGCGTCGACGGCGAGGCGGGCGTGGCGGTCGGAGAGGTCGCGGCGGTTGGGGTTGCCGTTGATCTCGATCATCGTGCCGGTGCGGGCGGCGGCCTCGGCCACCGCCTCGACGTCGATCCCGTAGGGCTCGCGGCGACCGATCAGGCGACCGGTGAGGTGGCCGATGCAGTTCACCTGCGGGTTCTCGATCGCCTCGAGCACGCGCCCGGTCATCTCCTTTTCGGAGATCGAGAACGAGGTGTGGACGCTGGCGACGACCCAGTCCAGCGCCTCGACCAGGTCGTCGGGGTAGTCGAGTGAGCCGTCGAGACCGATGTTGATCTCCGAGCCGGCGAGCAGGCGGAAGCCCCTCTGACCACTGCCCTTGTTCCAGGCGCGGATCTCCTCGATCCGCTCCCAGAGGCGCTCGGGGGTGACGTGGTCGCCGAAGCCGTGGCTGGCGGAGTGGTCGGTGATCGCCATGTAGGCGTAGCCACGCTCGCGACCGGCCTCCGCCATCTCCTCCAGCGAGTTACGACCGTCGGAGAGCGTGGTGTGGGAGTGGAGATCGCCCTTGACGTCCTCGGGCGCGATCAGGTCCGGCAGCGTGCCTTCCCGCGCCGCCTTCAGCTCGCCCCGGCCCTCGCGCAGTTCCGGCTCTATATAGGAGTAGCCGAGCCGCTCGTAGACGGCCTCCTCGCTCTCGCAGAGCTCCACCTCGCCGCTCTCGGTCTCGGTGATGCCGTGCTCGGAGACCGAGAGGCCGCGCGCCACCGCCTCTTCGCGCAGCTGCACGTTGTGGGCCTGGGAGCCGGTGAAATGCTGCAGCAGGTTGCCGAAGGCAGCGGGCGCGACGATCCGCAGATCGACCGAGATGCCGTTGTGGGTCTGCGCCCGCACGCCGTTGGCGCCGGGGGTGCCGGCGGCCGCGATCAGCGGGTGGGCGACGAGGTGCTCGGCGAGCGCCGTCGGCTCCTCGGCGGTGGCGATCAGGTCGATGTCCTTGCAGGTCTCGGCCCAGCGGCGGACCGAGCCCGCCACCTCGACCCGGTTGGCGGCGGGATGCTCACGCAGCGCCGCCGCCAGCTCGGCGGCGATCGGGCGCACCTTCGAGAGCAGCACCCGGCCCGGGCCCTCGCCCGGCTCGCCGAGGCGCTCGAGCGAGGCCAGCACGTTCTCCTCGACCTTCGGGCCGAGCCCTTTCACCTCGCGGATCCGTTCGCCCTCGGCCGCGGCCTTCAGGTCCTCCATCGAGGCGATGCCGAGCTCGTCGTAGAGGCGGCGCGCCGTTTTCGCCCCCAGGCCCGGCACCCGGGTCACCTCGATCAGGGTCGGCGGGAACTTCGCCTTCAACTTCACCGCGGCGGGGATCTCGCC
This sequence comes from uncultured Thermoleophilia bacterium, assembly GCA_963720455.1. Lineage (GTDB taxonomy): Bacteria > Actinomycetota > Thermoleophilia > Solirubrobacterales > 70-9 > VAYN01. The sequence continues at coordinate 2,073,075 of OY970392.1, forward strand.
GGTCTCCAGCAGCGCCCCGATCTTTTCCGCCAGCGTCTTGCCGACGCCGGGGATCTCGGTGGCGCGGCCGGCGGCGGTCAGCTCGGCGACCGAGACCGGGCTTCTCGCGGATCGCCTTCCCCGCGGCACCGTAGGCCAGCACCCTGTATTTGACGGCGCCGTCGAGCTCGTACAGGGTCCCCAGCTCCTCCAGCGCAGCGGCGATCTCGGCATTGGTCATAGCATCAACAGCATGCCTGACTCCTGGCTGGTGCTGCCGACTTACAACGAGGCCGAGAACATCGAGGCGTTCGTGGAAGCCGTGCGGGCGAAGCTGCCGGCCTCGGCCCGGGTGCTGATCGTCGACGACAACTCGCCCGACGGGACCGGCGAGATCGCCGACCGCCTGGCCGCGCGACACGAGAACGTCGAGGTCCTGCACCGGGCGCGCAAGGAAGGCCTCGGCCCCGCCTACATCGCCGGCTTCCGCCGAGCCCTGGCCGGTGGCGCCGAGCTGGTGCTGGAGATGGACTCGGACTTCTCCCACGACCCCGCCTACCTGCCGCGGATGCTGGAGGCGGCGGGCCGGGCCGACCTCGTGCTCGGCTCCCGCTACGTGGCGGGGGGCGGTGTCAGCGACTGGGGGCCGCTGCGAAGGATGATCAGCCGCGGCGGCAGCGCCTACGCCCGGCTGGTGCTCGGCGTCCGCGTCCGCGACCTCACCGGCGGCTTCAAGTGCTTCCACCGCGAGGTGCTGGAGGCGATCGACCTCGACTCCGTCCAGGCCCGCGGCTATGCCTTCCAGGTCGAGATGACCTACCGGGCGATCCGCGCCGACTTCAAGGTCGTCGAGGTGCCGATCGTGTTTCGCGATCGGCGCGCCGGGGACTCGAAGATGGACCGCTCGATCGTCGCCGAGGCGATCTGGCGGGTGCCCCAGCTGCGCCTGCCGGGCAACCGTTGAAATGCCTAAAACCGGATCGGAAAAAGGCGCTATACTTTCTGAAGTATTGACCTGCGAACCTCGATTTCGGGAGATCGATAGCCAGTGACCGGAAAACTGACCGACGTAACCGACGCCACCTTCAAAGCCGATGTCCTCGACGCCGACGGCCCCGTGCTCGTCGACTTCTGGGCTCCCTGGTGCGGTCCGTGCCGCGTCGTCCACCCGGTCCTCGAGGAGATCGACGCCGAGCGCGAGGATCTCAAGATCGTCAGCATCAACGTCGACGAGAACCAGCAGACGGCGGCCAACTACGAGGTGCTCTCGATCCCGACGATGATCCTCTTCAAGGACGGGGCGATCGCGAAGAAAGTCGTCGGGGCGATGCCCAAGCGCCGCCTCGAGGCCGAGCTGGAGCCGGCGCTCGCCTAGCGCGGCGCCGCTCCCTCCCGACCGATGCCGTTCGTAGAGGTCCACTGGTACGAGGGCCGCTCCGACGAGCAGAAGGAGGAGATCGCGAAGCGGATCGAAGCGGCGCTCGTCGAGGTGGCGGGGGTCTCCCCCGACCACTGCTGGGTCAAGTTCTCGGACTCGAAGAAGTCGGACCTCATCATCGGCGAGAAGAGGGACTAAGCCGCGACCCGCTTGCCGATCGTCACCGCTCGGTCAGGAGCAGCTAGCGCTGCCTTTGCGGCAGCAATCAAACTGTCGGCATCGAGGTTGTAGCTCTCGGCTACGGCCTCCAGAAGGTGGAGGTTTTCGCTCGGATATAGCAGCCCGATGTAGGCCAGGCGTCCCTTCGAGAAGGCGATGTTGCAGTAGTACTCGTCGAACTCGTCGCCGTCGTCCCAGCGATCTACGTTGATCAGCTCGATCGCTAGGGCGTTTGCCTTGCTGTCGTAGTCCGCTTTCACAGGCGCCTCCTTGGATGGACGGTGATTACGACATCTGGCTCGTCGACGGCCACCACTACGCGAACCAGATCACCGCGGATATAACCAAGATAGCGCCGGTTCGCCCGGGAGTCGGTATCCACCAACACCGGATTTGAGATCACAGTGAGAACCTCGCGTTGAGTCCACCCTTTCCAGCGCATTTCGTTCTTCGCATGGTGGGTGAAGCGCACCCACCCCCAAGGGCTTGGCCGTCGAAGCTCTCCGCCTCAGACGCGGCTGACGGCGATCGTCAGCTCGTGGCCGTCGATCTTGGCGTCGGTGCCGTCGCCACCCTCGTAGGCGACCACGGTGGCGAGTACCTCGCCGGCGAGGTACTCCTCGTGGGCGCGGGCAGCCTCCAGCAGCTCCGCGTCGCCGCCGAGCGCGAGCTCGATGCGGTCGGTGATCTCCAGGCCGGCGTCTTTGCGGGCGATCTGGACGGCGTGGACGATCTCGCGGGCGAGCCCCTCGCGGCGCAGCTCCTCGTCGAGCTCGAGCTGCAGGGCGACGGCGTGGCCGGCCTCGGCTTCGACCTCGTAGCCCTCCAGCGGCTGCAGGGCCAGGGTCACCTCGTCGGGGCCGAGGGTGTGCTCGTCGCCCTCGACGTTGATCCCGACCTCGCCCCCGTCGGCCATCACCCTGGCGACGTGGGCGGCGTCGAGCGCCTCGACCGCAGCCGCCACCTGCGGCATCCGCTTGCCGAAGCGCGGCCCGAGGGCGCGGTAGTTCGGTTTTGCCGTGTAGCTGACCAGGTCGGCCTCGTCGCTGACGAAGTCGAGCTCCTTGACGTTGAGCTCGGCGGTGACCAGCTCGGCGCGGGCTTCGATCGCCGCCCGCTCGGTCTCGTTGGCGACGATCACCGCGCGGCGCAGCGGCTGGCGCACCTTGGCCTTGGCCTGGGCGCGAGCGGCGCGGCCCAGCTCGACCGTCAGCCGCACCGCCTCCATCCCGATCTCGAGCTCCGGGTCGGCGAGGGCGGGGTCGGCCTCGGGATAGTCACGCAGGTGGACTGAGTCGGCCCCCTCGGCGGTCTCCCCCGCGACGCCGGCGACCAGGTTCGAGTGGATCTCGTCGGCGAGGAAGGGGATGAAGGGGGCGAGCAGCGCCGCCGTCTCCAGCAGGCAGTGGCGCAGGGTCGCGAAGGCGGCGCGGTCGCCGTCCCAGAAGCGGCGGCGCGAGAGGCGCACGTACCAGTTCGAGAGCTCCTCGACGTACTCGGCGATCGCCCGCCCGGCGGCGGTGCAGTCGAACTCGTCCATCCGCTCGCGCACGGTCGCGGTCGTCGCCTGCAGCCGCGAGAGCGCCCAGCGGTCGAGGTCGTTGGCGGGCTCGGGGGCGCCGCGGAAGTCGTCCGGCCCCAGGTTCTCGGCGTTCGCGTACAGCACCCAGAACGAGTAGGTGTTCCAGAGCGTGAGCAGGAACTGGCGCACCGACTCGCCGACCGTCTCGACCGAGAAGCGGTACCCCGACCAGGGCTGCTGCGCGGTCAGGTAGTACCAGCGGAAGGCGTCGGCGCCGTGGGCGGCGATCACGTCCCAGGGCTCGACCACGTTGCCGCGGCTCTTCGACATCTTCTGGCCCTCGGGGTCCTGGATGTGACCGAGGCAGACGCAGTTGCGGTAGCTGGAGCGCTCGAAGAGCAACGTCGACTCGGCCAGCAGCGTGTAGAACCAGCCGCGGGTCTGGTCGATCGCCTCGCAGATGAAATCGGCCGGGAACTGCTCCTCGAACTCCGCCTCGTTCTCGAACGGGTAGTGGAACTGGGCGAAGGGCATCGCGCCGCTGTCGTACCAGGTGTCGATCACCGAATCGACCCGGCGCATCTCGCCGCCGCAGCGCTCGCACTCGAACGTGACCTCGTCGATGTAGGGGCGGTGGAGGTCGTCGGGGACCTCACCGCGGGAGCGTTCGCGCAGGGCAGCGACCGAGCCGGCGCAGAAGCGGCCGTCGCAGTCCTCGCCGGTGCACTCCCAGATCGGTAGCGGCGTCCCCCAGTAGCGGTCGCGCGAGAGCGCCCAGTCGACGTTGTTCTCCAGCCATTTGCCGAAGCGACCGTGCTTGATGTGCTCCGGGTGCCACCCGATCGTCTCGTTGTCGGCGAGCAGTTGGTCGCGCGCCTGCGAGGTGGCGACGTACCAGCTCGACTTGGCGTAGTAGAGGAGCGGCGTGCCGCAGCGCCAGCAGTGTGGGTAGGCGTGCTCGTAGACCTGGGCGCGGAAGAGCAGGCGGCGGCGGTCGAGGTCGGCGATCAGCGCCTCCGTGACCTCGGGATCCTTGACGAAGCGGCCCTCGAAACCGGCGACCCGGCGGTCGAAGCGGCCGTCGAGCCCGACCGGGTTGTAGAGGCTGGCGTGCCGGGTCGGATCGAAGAGGCCGTTGGCGGCGGCGACCGCGTAGTCGTCTTCGCCGAAGGCGGGGGCGATGTGGACCAGGCCGGTGCCGTCCTCGGTGGTGACGAAATCGCCAGCGAGGACGGAAAACACCGGTCGATGGGCCGATATGTCCACCCATGAGCGACTTATCGGCCCATCGGCGGCGGGGCCGCCGTCGGCGAGCGCGAAGACGGGACCGCGGTAGCGGCGGCCGACCAGGTCGGAGCCGGGGAAGCGGTCGACGATCTCCGCCCCCTCTCCGAGCACCTTCTCGACCAGGGGCTCGGCGAGGATCACGGCCTCCTCGCCGTCGACGTCCCCGGAGATATGGGCGCGGACATAGGTGACCTCGGGCGCCACGGCGACGGCGACGTTGCCGGGGAGCGTCCACGGCGTCGTCGTCCAGACCAGCAGCGACTCGCCGCTCTCGGCGCCGTCGTCGCCGAGCAGCGGGAAGCGCACGTATATGGAGGGGTCCTCGACGTCCTCGTAGCCCTGCGCGACCTCGTGCGAGGAGAGCGCGGTGCCGCAGCGGGGGCAGTAGGGAACGACCTTGTGCCCCTCGTAGAGCCGCTCGTCGTCCCAGAGTTTGCGCAGCGACCACCAGACCGACTCGATGTAGTCGTCATCGAGGGTGACGTAGGGGTCGTCGAGGTCGATCCAGAACCCGATCCGCTCGGTCAGCCGGTTCCACTCCTCGACGTACTCGAAGACCGACTCGCGGCAGCGGCGGTTGAACTCGGCGATCCCGAGCTCCTCGATCTCCTGCTTGGAGGAGATCCCGAGCTGCTTTTCGACCTCGAGCTCGACCGGCAGCCCGTGGCAGTCCCAGCCGGCCTTGCGCGGCACCCGGTAGCCGCACATCGTGCGGTAGCGGGGGTAGACGTCCTTGAAGACGCGGGCGAGCACGTGGTGGGAGCCCGGGCGGCCGTTGGCGGTCGGCGGGCCCTCGTAGAAGCTCCAGACCTCGGCCCCCTCGCGGTTGGCCAGCGAGCGCGCGAAGACGTCGCCCTCGCGCCAGCGCGCCAGCACCCGCTCCTCCAGCTCAGGGAAGGACTGCCTGGGATCGACTGGGCTGAATCCGGACACGAGCAGGTGATTCTAGGAGTGAGTAGGCTGCGCGCCCCGTGCCCGTCTACGACCTCAACGGCAAGGTGGCGCTGGTGACCGGCGCCGCCCGCGGAATCGGCTTCGAGACCGCGCGCCAGATGCACCTGCGCGGGGCCTCGGTCGCGGTGCTCGACCTCAGCGCCGAGGAGGCGCGCGAGGCAGCCGAACGGATCGGTCCGCGGGCGATCGGGATCGGCGCCGACGTCACCGACCATGGCGCGATGCTCGCCGCCGTCGCCGAGGTGGTGGAGGAGTTCGGCGGGCTCGACGTGGCGGTCGCCAACGCAGGCATCGCCCAGAAGCAGTTCGCAACGGTGCGGGCGATCTCCGGTGAGGAATGGGAGCGCGTCTTCGAGGTCGACCTGCTCGGCGTCTGGCGCACCGTGCGCGCGGCGCTACCGCAGATCGTCGAGCGCAGGGGCCAGATGGTCGTCATCTCCTCCGTCTACGCCTTCGCCAACGGCATGGGGAACACCCCCTACGCCGTCGCCAAGTCCGGCGTCGAGTCGCTCGGGCGGGCGCTGCGGATCGAGCTGGCTCCGCACGGGGCCAGCGCCACCGTCGCCTACTTCGGCTGGGTCGACACGAAACTTGTCCGCGACGCCCTGGACCAGGAGTCCTCCGGTCGGATCAAAGAACTCAGTCCCGACTGGCTGCTGAAACGGATCACGCCCGACGAGGCCGGTGCCGGCCTCGTCCGCGGAATCGAGGAACGCGCCCCGCGCGTCTTCGTCCCCAAGTGGTGGCGCTACGTCTCCGCCTTACGCGGCCTGATCAACCCGCTGCTCGACCGCCGCATGGAGAGCGACGCCAAAACCCAGGCGCTGATCCGCGACCTCGACGCGGAGACGGTCGACGCCGGCAAAGAGTTGACGAGTTGAACCCCCTGTAGGGGTATCAACTCGTCAAGAGTTCCGGGTCAGCCGGTCCAGGAGAGAGATCACCGACTCATAGGGCTCGCCGGTGGCGCGCTCGAGGCCGATCTCGCAGGTGCGGTTGTTGGAGAGGCGGGCGTCGAAGTCGCGACCCGAGAGCTCGGCGGCCTGGGGCGCGGTCGCGGCGGCGGTGAGCTCGGGGTGGGAGATGCCGCGGTCGCCGGCGAAGCCGCAGCAGCTCGCCGAGGGTGCGACGTAGACGCCGTCGGCGAGGGCGCCGGCGAGCGACTCGAGCCGGTGCGCGAGGCCCATGTGGCGGGTTGCGCAGGTCGGGTGGACGGTGGCGGAGCCGACCTTCTCGCCGACCTCCAGCCAGGGCAGCAGGCGGTCGTTCGCCCAGGCGACCGAGTCGAGGATCTCGAGCTTGCCGAGGCGCTCGGCGTTCTCCTCGGAGAGGACGCCGGCGCCGGGCTCGGCGACCGCGGCGGTACAGGAGGTGGCATCGACCACGATTGATAGCGCCCCCTCGCCGCTCCACTCCCAGAGCCGCTCGACCATCTCGTTCGCCTTGTGGGCGTGCGCCGCGCCGAACCCTTTCGAGCTCCACGGCAGCCCACAGCAGCTCCCCACCACGTCATCGGGAATCCACACCGGCAGCCCCGCCCGCGCCGAGACCTCCACCAGCGCCTCGACAACCCAGGGCCGATGGGCCGATTTCGGGCCTATATCTCCCTGTTTCGGCCCGTCGGCGGCGGTAGGACCGAAGATGCGGTTGGTGCAGGAGGGGACGTAGACGGCGGCGGCGCCCGTGTGCAGGGTCGCCGGCAGCTTGCCCGCCGCCGGCTTCGGCAGTGCCCGGCCGCGCTCGCTGCGACGCGCCAGCGGGCCGCCGAGGCGGAGGCCGGCACGGGAGGCGCCCTCGACCCCGCCCCAGCGCTTCGCCGTCGCCAGGGCCATCCGTTCAGCGCGCTCCGTGTGGCGCGCCTTGCGCATTTCCTTGACCAGCTGACCGGTGTCGATCCCGACCGGGCAGGCGAGCTGGCAGGAGCCGTCGGCGGCACAGGTCTCCATCGCCTCGTACTCGAACTCCTCCAGCAGCGCCTTCTGCACCGGCGACCCGGCCGGCTGCCGCGCCATCTCCCGCCGCAGCACGATCCGCTGGCGCGGCGTCGTCGTCAGGTTGCGGCTGGGGCAGACCGGCTCGCAGAAGCCGCACTCGACGCAGGTCGTGGCCGACTCCTCGATCGGCGGCGTCGTTTTCAGGTTGCGCAGGTGCACGCCCGGATCGCGGTTGAGGACGACGCCGGGCGAGAGCACGCCGTCGGGGTCGGCCAGGCGCTTCACCCGCCACATCAGCGCGGTCGCCTTCTCCCCCCACTCGCGCTCTACATAAGGGGCCATGTTGATCCCGGTCCCGTGCTCGGCCTTGAGCGAGCCGTCGTACTTGTCGACGATCAGCTCGACGAGGCCCGACATGAATGCCTCGTAGCGCTCGAGGTCCTCCTGCTTGGCGAAGTCCGGAGTCAGCATGAAGTGGAGGTTGCCGGCGGAGGCGTGGCCGGCGACGCCGGGGAGGAAGCCGTGCTCGCCGAGCAGCGCCTGCAGGTCGCGGGCGCCTTCGGCGATCCGCTCCGGCGGCACGCAGACGTCCTCGACGATCAGCGCCGTGCCGGGCAGCCGCAGCCGCCCGATCAGGCCGTGCAGACCCTCGCGCACCCGCCAGGCGAGCTCGATCGCCTCCGGCTCGCGGGTGAACTCGAGCGGGCGGATGATCTCGCGCGAGGCGAAGATCTCGCCGGCGGCGGCCACGTAGTCGTCGAGCTCCTCGTCGCTGCCGGCGCCGAACTCGACCAGCAGCACCGCCGACTCCGGCGGCAGCTCTTTCCACTCCTCGGGCGCCCCGACCATGTTCCAGGCGGCGGTGATCAGCGCCGGCGCGACCATCAGCTCGACCGCGGTGGCGCCGGCGTCGACCAGCTCACGGACCGGGTCGATCGCCTCGTCGATGCCGGGGAAGTGGACCCAGGCGGTGGTCGTGCGGGCGGGCAGCGGTACCGTCTCGAACACGGCCTCGGCGACGAAGGCAAGCGTGCCCTCGGAGCCGACGACGAGGCGGCGGAAGATCTCCAGCGGCTCCTCGGCGTCGAGGAAGGCGCAGAGCCGGTACCCGGTCGTGTTCTTGATCGCGAACTTGCGGCGGATCCGCTCACTCAGCTCCGCGTCGGCGCGGATCTCGTCGCGGATCGCTTCCAGGCCGGCGACCAGCTCCGGCTCCGCCGCGGCGAACTTCTCGGCGGCGCCCGGCGCGGCGGTGTCGATCGTCGTCCCCGAGGGCAGGACCAGGGTCAGCGAGCGCACGGTCGAGTAGGAGTCCTTGGTCGTCCCGCAGCGCATCCCGCCCGAGTTGTTGGCGATGACGCCGCCGACGCAGGCGATGTCGGTGCTGGCCGGGTCCGGGCCGAGTTTGCGCCCGTGCGGAGCCAGCACCCGGTTGGCGTGGCCGAGCACGGTGCCGGGCTTGACCCGGGCGAGGGCGGCCTCGATCTCGCCGCCCCCCTCGCCCGGCACCCCGGCCTCGACCGCGACGCCGGCGAAGTGGCGCCGCACGTCGACGAGGATGCCGTCGCTCTGGCCCTGGCCGTTGAGGCTGGTGCCGCCGGCCCGGAAGGTGACCGGGATCCCCTTCTCGCGGCCGTAGGCGAGGACCTTGGCGACGTCGCCGGGCTCGCGAGCCATCACCACCGCCCGCGGGAAGAGCCGGTAGGGGCTGGCGTCGGAGGCGTACTTGACGAGGTCGCCGGCGCCGCCGAGGACCCGATCTGGGCCGAGCAGCGCCTCCAGCTCGCCGCGCAGCGGCTGCGCGACGCCGGCGGCGAGCTCGTCCGGGGCGCGGTCAGGGGCCGGCGCGTCCACCTCCGGGGCGAGCGACCGGGGGCTACGCTCGAGCAGGGCCATGAGCCGACCTTAGAAGAGGGACATGCCCGGCGTCACCGGAACTTCGACCAGCTCCGGCTGCGAGGAGGCAAGGGCCGCCGAGAGCGCGTCGCGGACGCCGTCGCGGTCGGCCGCCCGGTGGGCCTTGATCCCGTAGCCCTCGGCAACCGAGGCGACGTCGAGCTTGGGCAGGTCGAGACCCGGAGCGCCGCTCACTCCCTCGGCTTCGGCGAACCACTTGAGGATCCCGTACTCCTGGTTCTGCAGGACGAGGAAGGTGACCGGCGTCTGGTAGGCGACGGCGCTCCAGAAGGCGCTGATCGCGTACTGGGCCGAGCCCTCGCCGAGCACGCAGACGACCGGGCGGCTCGGCTCGGCCAGCTGCACCCCGACCGAGGCGGCGAGACCGAAGCCGAGGCCGCCGCCGGCGGCGAAGTAGTAGCTGCCGGGACGCGAGAGCCGCAGCTGGTTGCGCAGCGAGAGGGTGCTGGTCGGCGACTCGAGCACGACGATCCCATCCTCGGGCAGGACCTCGCCGAGGGCGGTGTGGACGGTCGAGGAGTTGAGCGGGTCGGTCGGCGGGATTTCCTGCGGCTGCTGGTTCGGCTCCGGAACCGGCCGGCTCGACTCCGGCACCGCCGCCAGCAGCGCCTCCAGGGTCAGCTTCACGTCGGCGACGATCGCGTCGCCCATCGGCGCCCGCACCGCCTCGTCGGGATCGCTGGTGATCGCCACCAGCTTCGCCCCCTCCGGCAGCAGCCGGCCGGGGATGTGCGGGTAGTAAGGGAAGACGGAGCTGCCGACGACGAGGATCAGGTCATGGGCCTCGAGCGTCTGCGCGACCGGGCCGATCGCCGGCGGCAGCACACCGCGGAAGTTCGGGTGCCCCTCCGGGAAGCCGAGCCGGTTGCCACCGGTGGCCGGGGTCGCCCAGACCGGCAGGCGCTGGCGCTCGGCGAGGGCGACGCCGAGGTCCCAGGCGCCGGAGGCGTCGATGTCGGGGCCGGCGACGAGGACCGGGTCGGCGGCGGCGTCGAGCTGCTCGGCGAGGGCGCGGACCGCCTCCGGGTCGGCCATCGCCCGCGCCGTCACCCGGCGGTCGATCGCCGCCTGGGCGTCATCGGGGTCGACCTCGACCCCCCAGTCGTCCATCGGCAGCGAGACGAAGACCGGGCCGCGGGGCGGCAGCGAGGCGAGGTGGGCACCGTGGGCGAGGGCCAGCGGCACGTCCTCGGCGCGCGGCGGCTCGTAGGACCACTTGACCAGCGGGTGCGGCATCCGGGTCGCGTCGCGGTTGGTCAGGTTTGCCTGCAGGGTGATCTGGGCGCGCGCCTGCTGGCCGGCGGTGACGAGCAGCGGCGAGTGGTTGGCCTGGGCGTTGAAGATCGCCCCCATCGCATTGCCGACGCCCGGCGCGGTGTGGAGGTTGACGACGGTGGTCTGGCCGGAAGCCTGGGCGTAGCCGTCGGCCATGCCGACCACGACCGCCTCCTGCAGGCCGAGCACGTAGCGGAAGTCCGAGGGGAAGTCGGCGAGCATCGGCAGCTCGGTCGAGCCCGGGTTGCCGAACATCGTCGTCATCCCGTGGGCGCGGAAGAGGTCGAAGGTCGCGTCGCGAACGGTTCTCATTGGTCCGGGAACCCTATCCATCGCGATTCAGGCCGGGGCGTGCCGGTGTCGATAGGCCGAGGGTGAGGAACCGCCCCAACAGCCTCAGTCATGGCATCGAGCGTGCCGGGCTCGTGATCGCGCTGCTCTGCGCGGCTCTGCTCTGGGCGGCGTCGACGGCCTCCGCGGGGCCGCTCTCGACCCGCAGCGTCTACGCCCCCGGGAAAATCGTCCCGATCCCGGCCTCGATTCCGCACGAAGCCGGCGACATGGTCGATAAGCGCATCCTCCCCAACCTGCGCTGGATCGCCCAGCGCTACCCGATCTTCGTCACCGACGGTTACTCGGGCCCGCTCCCCAGCGGCGAACACGCCGGCTGCGACAACTGCCACACCCGCGGCTCCGACCACTACAACGGCCTCGCGGTCGACCTCGTGCCGGTCGGCGGCGGCAGCAAATGCGACGCGACCTGGACGCCGATCACCCGGCTCGCCCTCTGGGCCGAGCCGAAACCCGGCCTCCCCGCTCCCCCCTTCCGCTGGGTCGGCTACGACGGCGACGCCGGGCACGGCTGCGGCCACCACCTCCATCTCTCCTGGAACCACGCCGTCGTCCCCGAGTTCCAGCTCGCCGAATGGGTCGAAGTCTTCCCCGTCGGCCCGCTCCCGCCGGTGACCGAAAAGCCGCCGCGCAAGAAACGGCCGGCCGCGCCGAAGCCCCCGCCCGGTCCCTCCGGCGGCATCTCCACGATCCGCACCGGCGGCCTCGCCCCGCGCGTCGACTGAGATCACGCCCGCCAAAGGACCCTGCGCCGCTCGGCCACCCCCGGAGCGTGGTCGAGCTTTGGCGTCGTATAGAGAGACAAAGCTCAACCACACGGGAGGCGGCTCATAGGATTCGTGCGGATGCGCGCACCTTTCGCGATTCTTCTTGCGCTGGCCGTGACGGTTGCCGCCGGCTGCGGCGAACGGGACGACTCGACGCCGGTCGCCTGCATGCGGGGCCCAGGCCCCTACCTGGCGGCGCTGGAGCGCGCGCCCGGTGAAGTGGCGCTGGCGGGAGGGACGCCGATCGGCGAGTGCCTGACCGGGAACCAGCAGGGCGGTGACCTGGCGACGGTCGGCGAAGCGATGGTCGAGGCCGCGACCGAGCTCAACGCCGAAGCGCGGACCGAGCCGGGGAGCGCAGCGGCGCTCCGGCTCGGCTACCTGATCGGCGCCGCCCAGCGCGGGGCCGATCGCACCGAAGGCATCCACGCCGACCTGCTGCGCCGCCTCACCGTCGCCGCCCGCTACACCCCCGGCGCCCAGCCCGTCCCCCCCACCTTCCTACGCGCCTACCGCGAGGGCTTCGACGCCGGCCACAGCGATGGCTAGGGGCCGATGGGCCGATATGTCCACCCATAGGCAACTTATCGGCCCATCGGCGGGCGGTTGCTAAGGGGAGACGATTACGAGGCGGCCGTCGGCGAGGCGGTAGGCGGTGCCGACCGGCCGGCCGCGGCCGCTGGCGCGGCGGCCGCCGGCGGGGTCGGGGAGGACGCGGACCTTCGCCCCGGCGGCGGCGCGGCGCTGGATCTCGCCGCTGTCGGGGTCGACGGTGAGGGTGAGGCCGGCGATCAGGAAGGCGACGGCGAGGACGATCCCGATGTCGAAGAGGTTGACGAGACCGTCGAGCGGGTCGCCGGCGTCGGCTTCGATCCTGCCGTGACGGCCGAGCCCGATCCGGCTCATGCTCCGACTCTCTCCGTCGGCGCCGGCCGGAGCACCGGGGGAGGCGCCTCCGCCCCCTGCTCGAGCGCGGTCAGGTCCTCCGTGTACATCCGGGTCCGGGCCAGGGTGAGGGCGAAGGCGACGGTGCCGACCAGCAGGCCGATCACGGTGGCACCGAAAGCGTCGCGGAGGTTGTCGGCGAGCATCGCGACGTCGCCGCGGCCGAGCGCGGCGAGCCCGGGCGCCAGCGGGATCAGCGTCCCCATCAGCCCGATCGCCGGGCCGGCGCGGACCAGCAGCCGGGTGCGATCGAGCCGCCGCTGCACGGCCAGCTCATAGCGGGACAGCGCCCGCTCGGTGCTGACGGCCGGGTCCGGCCCCGGCGCGGTCGCGATCTCGCTCAGCGCCGCCGCGGAGATCGCCCCGGGGGCGCTGAATGCGTAGTAGGAGGCGTGCTGAGGGTCGGCGATCGCCCGTGCGGTCAGTTCGCCGAGGTCGACGTGGCGGCAGCGCACGCTCCGCCGCCACAGCTCGGCGCCGAAGCGGCCCACCTCGAGCGCGCAGAAGAGCAGCGCCAGGACCGCCGCGATCAGGACCGGCACCTGCAGCGCGGTGGCGATCTCGGCCAAAGCGTCGCCGAGGTCGATGGTGGCGGCCACGGTCATGCCGCCGCTCCCGCAAAGGGCTCTGGACGGCGCCCCGGCCCTCCAACGAGCGACCGCGAACGGCGGCGCTCGATCCAAGCACCGAGCAGGGACAGCAGCGCGGCCGCGGCGGCGATCGCGAGCGCGGTCCATACACCGTCGCTGCCCCCGGCCCCGGCGCCGCGCAGGCCGGGAGCGCCGAAGAAGGGGGTGCCGCGCGATCCGACGAGGACACCGGTGACCTCGCCACCCGACCCCTCACCTTCGGAGGCGAGTGCGCGCGCGGCCGCAGATCCTCCGCTGCCGTCTCCGGCCGCACCGGACCCGGCATCCACCGTGCCCACGACCGCCGGCGCCGCGGCCGCAACCTCGGCCGGGCTCGGTTCGCGCTTCGCGAGACCGGCGGGCGACCTCGGGTTCTCGCCGCGCCGGGACTTACTCCGGTTGCGCGGCCGGGCACCGTCGTCGCCGATCACCCGAGCCCCGCCCGGCGTCTTCCCCCTGCTCTGGGGCTTGGGGCGGCTGAACAGCGGCGCCCCCCGGCCACCGCCGCCGGCGATCACGCCCGCCCCGAGCCTGACGCCTGCGCCGCCCTGCCCTGGCTGCTGCTCGGGCGGCGGGACCTCGATCGAGCGTGGAGCGGCCGGGATCGGCCACACGTTGCCGGTATAGGCGGTCGTCGAGTAGGCGGTCATCCAGATCCCGTTCAGGTCCTGGCTGCGTTTCCAGCGGATGTGGCCGTCCGGCTGCTGCAGCGATTCCATGTAGTCGAGCGGCTCTTCGGCCTCCCCGCCGGAACCGGTGCGCCAGCCTTCGGGGTTCTCGCCGACGGCCCAGACCGCCTGCACCGCCCAGGCGGTCGAGGCGACGTTCGATTCCGGGTTGCCCGGGAATTCGGGAAAGCCGCCGTCGGGGTTCTGGGCGGCGCGCAGGTAGGAGACCCCATCCCGCACCGCCGCGCTCCCGGCGCGTCCCGCGGCAACCAGCGCCTGGATCGCGGCGCCGGTCATGTCGACTTCGTCGCGGGAGCTGCCGGCGCTCCAGGCCCAGCCGCCGTTGGCGCGCTGCGCGCCCTCGATCCAGTCGGCGGCGGGCTGGATCATCGCCTGGGCGGCGGGCTCCTGAACGGGAGCGAGCGCGAAGATCGCGAAGATCGTGTCGTTGACTCCCGGCTGCCCGCCCGGCACGTGCGGGAACGAGCCGTCCGGGCGGACGCGGGCGAGCAGCTCGCGCACCAGGTCGACGCCGCCGAAATCATGGGGGTCGGCGCCGGCGGCGTTGACGACCATCAGTTCGCGCTCGAAGGTGGTCGTGCAGGCGACCGGCGCGCACTCGCTTTCCTCGATCCCCTGCCGGTAGTGGGAGACCAGGTATGCGTAGGCGTCGATCCCCCCGGGCCGGGCCTGGTCCTGGGGATTGATCCCGGCGGCGGCCAGCGCCAGCGCGGTCCAGGCGCTGGTGATCTGGCTCGGTTCCCCGGACCCGCCGAACCCGCCGTTGCGCTGCTGAGCCTCCTGCAGGTAGCGAACGGTGCGGTCGAGCGTCGCCTGGTGGGCAGGACTGATTCCCGCCGCCGCGGAGGCGACGAGCAGCACCGTGCTCAGCCCCAGGGCTGCGAGGAAGCGCCGCACGGCTAGTCCGGCACCCGGACCCTGCCGAGCACGGCGCTCGTGCTGCCGCCGGCGGCATCGGTGACGGTCAGCCGCAGCCGGTAGGTCGCACCCCGGGGAAGGCGCAGCGTCGCCGCGCTGCCGCTGCGGCCGCCGGCCCGGTTCACGTAGCGGGCACCCGGACGGCCCAGGGTCAGCGAGCCGACCGTCCACCGCGCGATCCCCGGCCCGTCGTCGAGCACCCGCCAGCTCACCCCGGCCAGACCGCGGTCGAGACGGCTGCGGTCGAGGGGGGACAGGCGCAGGCGGACGCGGCCGGAGACGATTGCCGGGCCGCCGGCCGGCCCGGGTGGAGCGGTGCCGGCTCCCTGGCCGCCGCCGCCGTCCGGCCCACCTCCGCCCGGCCCTTCCGGTTCTTCGCCGGGCGGCACGGGGGGAATCCGGGCCTGGTCGTCGACCGGCGGCGGCGGGCATTCGCTCGGGAGCAAGGCGTAGACACAGACGTCGATGCGGTTGGAGCGGACCGCGGTCTCCCCCCGCCGGCGCCGCTCGCCACGGCCTTGATCCGCTGCCAGCCCGTTTCCCCGAAGGAGATCTCCGCCAGGCCGGCCTCGTCGCTGAGGGCCGTGATGGGATCGTCGGCGTCCACCGTCTCGAAGCCGCCGGCACCGGCCACGACCGGCGCCACCTTCGCCCCCTCGAACGGCTCGCCCCCGTCGCGCTGCGGCGAGGGCGGCGGCGAACCCTCGTCGTAGCCGTCCCAGGCGTCGACCTCGACCGCGAAGGGCTCGCCCAGCTGGACGCTCGCGGTCAGGGCCACCGGCCCGGCCGAGTAGTCGGCCGGGTACAGGGCCAGCCGCGGCCGGCCGCCGAAGGCGTCGTAGGCCCACAGCACCTCGTCGCCGCCGTCGAGCTGGTACTGGCAGCCGCCGACGCCGGTGAAGACGTTGTTGACGATCAGCCCCCAGTACTCGCCGGCCCCTTCGTCCTCGGCGTCCGGCCCCCAGCGCTCGATGAAGTAGTCCTCGAACGGTTCCGCGTACCAGCGCCCGTCGAAGTCCTCGCCGAGGATGCTCATCGCGTCCACCGCGGCCGCGGTCGGGGTCGGGCCGGGGCTCGGGTTCTGACCGTTGTTGAGGCCGTTGCAGCGACGCCCGGAGGGAGGTGCTTTCAAGTCCGAGGAGGCTCTGACGTTGTGCCCGTCGGTCAGGACCGGCCCCTCGAAGAGCGTTTCCGTCCTGCCCTCGACGCGGACGTCGACGGTGGTCGGTGCGGCCTGGACCGGCGGCGCCGGGACGGTGAGGATGGTGGTGGCGACGGCGAGCGTCGCGAGGATGGTGCGCATCTGCCTCAGCCCCTTTCCGCGAGGGCGGTCGACGGTTGCGGATCGGAGGGAGGTCTCCTGGCTTCCGAGTCTCCCGCCGCGCCTTCCCGGCCTCTTGGCCAGTGGCTGCCGCGTGGGCGTGCGGCGGGCATCTGCTCGGTCACAGTGGCGGGCCCGCGCCGGTTTTTCACCGGCTTCCCCGTCCACCGATCCTTCTTATGGCGGCCAGTCTAGCCGACCCCCGGGGGGCCGCCGCTCGGCGGCCCCCCGGGGGGTGAGTCGGCCTATTCGTACTTCAGGTAGATCGTGTCGCCGACGTTGATCTGCGTACTGCGTTTGGCCTGGACTTTCGCGCCGCCGTCGATCGCGACGTTCCATTTTTCGGCCGGCGCGGCCGGGTAGCCGTTGACCTGGGTGATCGCTCCTTCGCCGCTGCCGGGAAGGAACCCGGTCATGCAGCCCGCCGGGGTGGTGGCGGCGACCGCGGCGTTCAGCACCGCCGCCAGCGTCGTCGTCGTCGCTTTCGGCGCCAGCGACACCGAGCAGATCTTCAGCGCCGAGACTCCGTCGTCGACGATCAGGGCCAGCGAGGCGGTTTCCGTTTCGCCGGTGGCGAACTGGGTCACGCCCTTCCACTGGGGCGCGCCCCCGGCGGGGACCGGCGGGGTGGCGGTGAAGCCGCCGCTGCCGAGCGCCCGCACGGCGTTCTGACTCGAGTAGAGGTTGGCGGTGCTGCCCGAGGTCGGGTACCGGAAGGCACCGCTGCCCAGCTGCTGGGAGATGAGGAAGTTCAGCGGGGTCTTTTTGCCGGGATTGGGACCGGTGAATTCGGCCGCCTGCGGGTCGAGGCCGCAGGCTTTGAGGCCACTGACCGCCCAGGCGTTGGAGTCGGTGTTGTTGCCGAACGCCGATTTGAATGCACCGGTCGAGCCTTCGAAGATCGCGACGAGGTATTTCTTCGCGTCGACGATCGCTTCGTCGCTATTGGCGACGCCGGCGTTGCAGAGCGCCGCCATCGCGGCGCCGGTCATGTCGGGTTCGGAGGCTTTTTTCAGCGCTTCTTCACTCCCCGCGGCTTTTTCCCAGGTCCAACCGCCGTCGGTGTGCTGGTTCGCCCTCACCGCTTCGACCGCCTGGTCGAGGACCACCTGCGGCAGCCGCTGGACGCCGGCGGTCGTCTTGGCGTTGGCCAGTGCCAGCAACCCGAACACGGTCGCGTTGAAGGTGGAGCCGTAGTAGCCGGGGCTTTCGGGCTGGTAGTAGGAGGTGATTTTGGCGATCAGGTTCTGACGTTTGGAGACGCGGGCCGGGTCGATCCCGGCGGCGTAGGAGATCAGCGCCGCGCGCTCGAAGTCGGTTGCGACCGCGCCTCCCCCGGGCCAGCCGACGGCGCCGACTTCGCCTTCGTACCAGCTGCGCGCGTCGGTGGTCGCTTTGCCGCCTTTGTTGACGTCGGCGGCCGCGACTTTCGCCGCCGCGAACGCGGTCAGCGCCCAGTCGCCGCCAAAGCCGGCGATCGCGCCGGTTTCGGCGTTCTGCAGGCCTTTGAGGTAGGTCAGGCCTTTGTTGACGGAGGAGGTGATTTCTTCCGGGCTGGCGGTGGCCGACGCCGCGGCGGGCGCCGGCAATGAGGCAATCGCCGCGGCGAGCAGCACCAGGCGGCCGGTGATTAAACGCATCATGGATCTCCTTCTGGTTGGGGACGGTGGAGCTCTCCGTCCCCCGGCGCAGTGGAGCGAGAGGGATGAAGACCACCGTCCGTTCGCGAAACCGGGGTCCTTATGTCTGCGTCAGGCGGCGAGTACTCGGACTCGGGCGGAGCGGATGCCTTGCCGGCCAGCCGCCGCCCATACCGTTGCGCGTCAGTCCCGGATTCGCACCGGGTTCCCTCGCACGCTTGACCGGACGAACATACCCAAGCGGTCGGCGCCGGCCGCTCCATCGCGGCCGGGCCTCCCGGCCCACGAGGAGCGTTCGTAATTGACAGGCCGCTTATGCTGCCCGCCACATATCCACGGATCGGTGGACAGGGAAGCCGGTGAGAGACCGGCGCGGGCCCGCCACTGTGACCGAGCGAACAGCCCGCCGCACGCCATGCGGCAGCCACTGGCCGGGAAGGCCGGGAAGGCGCGGCGGGGTGGCTCGGAAGCCAGGAGACCTCCCTCCGATCCCTCCACCCAGCCCTCGAGGAAAGGGGTCCAAGGATGAGACCAGTTCCATTTCTACGCCTGTCCGCGCTCTGCGCGGCCCTCCTGATTTTCGGCGTGCTGCCGGCCACCGCCGCGGCCACGTCGACCCAGACCGAGATCGACGCCGCGGTCGCGAAAGCGACCGAGTACCTTCGCGCCCAGCAGGAACCTGCCGGCGGCGAACTCTCCGGCTTCGGCGGCGACTGGGCGGCGACCGCCCTCGCGGCCGCCGGCGTCAACGCCGCCGACGTGCACGGGCCCGAACCCGGCGACCCGAGCCTGCAGGACTTCCTGCTCGGCGAATACACCCTCCCGACCTGGGATGAAAACCCTCCGACCGGGACCGTCGCCGACTACACCCGCTCGATCCTCGTCTCCTATTCCGCCGGCCTCGACCCGGCCCGCCTCTCGGCCAGCTCGAACCAGCCGGCGCAGCTGGGCGGCCGCTGGAACCCCGTCACCGGCAGCTTCGGCGAAGCGAGCACCTACAATACCGCCTTCGCGATCCTCGCCCTGCGGACGACCCCGGTCCCGACCTGGGCGCTGGCGCCGTCGGTCTCCTTCCTGCGCGCCAACCAGCACGACGACGGCGGCTGGACCTTCACCTCCGCCCTCGATCCCGTGATCCAGGAAGAACCGAGCGAAGAGGACATCACCGGCGGCGCGATCGCGGCGCTCTGCGAAGCCGGCGTGCCGGCCTACGACCCGGCGGTCGCCTCCGCCCTCGACTACCTGCGCGGGCGGCTGATCGACGGGACCGGCGGCATCGAATACCTCTGGGGGCCGCCCAACTCCGATACCAACGCCTGGGTCCTCAGCGGCCTCGAGGCCTGCGGCATCGGCCCGCAGTCGGCGGGCTGGACCGGCAGCGGGGGCGCGACGCCGGTCGACTTCCTCCTCTCCCTGCAGCTGCCCTCGGGCGCGGGCGAAGGCGGCTTCGGCTACGCCGACACGACGGCAGCGAACCTGTACTCGACCCAGGACGCCCTGCGGGCGCTCGCCGGCGGCGTCTTCGCCGCCGCCCCACCCCCGCGTAAAGACCCGGCGCAGCCGCGCATCCGCCCCGTTCCCTCGGTGGCGGCGGGGACGCCGGTCCCGCACCTGCTGGTCGTCGGCCGCGGTGCCGGCAACGTGAGGATCTGCAAGGTGACCGCGCCCGCGGGAGCACCGCTGTCCCAGGTCCTCGCCGCCGCGCAGGCGGCGTCGCACCCGACCGGCTGCGTGAGCTCGTTCGAGCTCGCCGGCGGTGAGGTCGTCGCGATCAACGGGGTCGCCCCCGAGGGCGAGGACGAAGCCTGGCTACTGCGGCTCGACCGCGGCGCCGAGCAGGTCGCGGCCGAGCAGCCGGTCGGATTCGGCCAGGTCGTCGCGCTGCGGCTCGGCCAGGACCCAGGCACCCGCGCCGGTGCAGCCGGGGCCGCGGGAGCGTCTGGCATTCCCGGCCTGGCCGGCAGGAAAGGCCGGCACGGCTCGCGCGGCAGGCGCGGGCCGAAAGGCAGGCCCGGCCGCAACGCGACCCTCGCCTGCAAGGTCCGCAAGCGCCGGGGCGGCAAGCAGCGCGTCCGCTGCGTCGTCAAGCACGGGCGCGCTGGGCGAGCCTGACGGTCGCCTTGCGCAGCCCCTCGGGGCCCTCGATCGGCTCCTCGTAGTCGACCCGCACCTCGACCTCGCCGTCCGCCGTCTGGACGACGAGGTCGAGGCCGGTGCGGTCGGCGTCGAGGCAGCGGGCGGCGGTCGCGTCGGGACGGCCGCCGAGCGCCCGCGCCATCTCCAGCAGGGCGTCGTCGTGGTCCTCGTTGAGGTGGGCGATGGCGCGCTCGGCGCCGCGGCTGACCGGATCGTCGGGCTTCATAGTTAGGGCACCCTGATGCATGCCCTCCCCAAGGGCGGGCGCTCGACCGCTGCGGAACCGCGCCCGGCGCCGCCGGCGAATACGCTCCCTGAACCGAAGAACTTCCGATGGAGGCAGCCTTGACCGAACAGCTCTGGGGTGGCGAGACCACCAAAGCCGTCGACAACTTCCCCGTCTCCGGTGAGCCGGTGCCGGTGCCGGTGGTCCGCTGGCTCGGCCGCGTCAAGGCCGCCGCGGCCGAGGTCAACGGCGAGCTGGGGCTGCTCGACGCCGACCTGGCGGAGCGCATCGCCGAGGCCGGCAAGGCGGTCGGCGCCGGCGAGCACGACGACCAGTTCCCGGTCGACGTCTTCCAGACCGGGTCGGGTACCTCCTCGAACATGAACGCCAACGAGGTCCTGGCCAACCTGGCCGGCGACGGCGCCCACCCCAATGACCACGTCAACATGGGCCAGTCCTCGAACGACGTCTTCCCCAGTGCCGTGCACCTGGCGGCGCTGGATGAGGTCCAGCGCGACCTGCTGCCGGCGATGGGCGCCCTGGAGTCGGCGCTGGAGCGCAAGGCGGAGCAGTTCTCCGACGTGGTCAAGGCCGGCCGCACCCACCTGATGGACGCGGTCCCGGTCACCCTCGGCCAGGAGTTCGGCGGCTACGCGGCGCAGGTCCGGCTCGGGATCCAGCGGGTCGAGGCGACGCTGCGCCGGGTCGGCCAGATCCCGCTCGGCGGCACCGCCACCGGGACCGGCCTCAACACCCACCCCGAGTTCGCCGCCAAGGTGCGCGAGCGGCTCGCCGCCGACACCGGCCTGGCGATCTCCGAGCCGCTCGACCGCTTCGAGGCGCAGGGCAACCGCGACTCGCTGGTCGAGCTCTCGGGCGCGCTCAAGGTCTACGCGGTCTCGCTCAACAAGATCGCCAACGACCTGGCGCTGATGGGCTCCGGGCCCCGCGCCGGCCTCGCCGAGCTGCGGCTGCCGGAGCTGCAAAAGGGCTCCTCGATCATGCCCGGCAAGGTCAACCCGGTGATCCCGGAGGTGGTGATCCAGGTCGCCGCCCAGGTGATGGGCAACGACACCGCGATCACCGTCGCCGGCAGCCAGGGCCAGTTCGAGCTCAACGTGCGGGTGCCGCTGATCGCTCGAAACCTCATCGACTCGATCAAGCTGCTCGCCTCCGCCTCGCGCCTGCTCGACGAGAAATGCGTCGCCGGGCTGGAGGCCGACGAGGAGATGACCGAGCGCCACGCCGAGGCCACCCTGGCGACGGCGACCGCGCTCAACCCCCACATCGGCTACGACCGCGCCGCCGACATCGTCAAGGCCGCCGCCGAGTCCGGCCGCTCCCTGCGCGAGGTCGCGCTCGAGCAGGGCGTCGAGCCCTCGGTGCTGGAGCAGGCCCTGGACCACCGCCGCATGGCGCGGCCGCACGACTGAGGCGCGCTACCCGAGTTTGGTACCCCCTGGGGGCCCAAACTCGGGTTTCGCTCAGCTGCGCGGGTCGTCGTCAGCAGCTTGACGTTGCGGTCTTTGGGCTGACCTTCGCTGAGCGGGCACCGGAGCCGCAGCAACCTATAGATAGGTGTCGCCCTACCGGCGAGCGCTCCTGTGGTGGCGCTTCTGCTTCTTCGCTCGCTTGCACTTGGCAGCTTTGGCGACGCGTTTGCCGCTGCATTTGCCATTGCTGCCGCGAGGTCCGCGGTCGCCCTTCGGACCCGCCGGGCCCTGAGCGCCGGTCGCCCCGATCGGCCCTGCGGGACCCTGGGGACCGGACGGGCCGGCGCCTCCCGCGGGCCCCTGGGGTCCAGTGGGGCCGGCGCCGCCGGAGGGCCCGGTCGCGCCGGTGCTGCCGCCGGGGCCCGTGGGTCCGGTGCCACCGCTGGGACCGGTCGCTCCCGTGCTTCCACCAGGGCCGGTTGCGCCGGTGCTGCCACCCGGTCCGGTCGGACCGGTGCTCCCTCCCGGACCCGTGGGCCCGGTGGCGCCTCCGGGGCCGGTCGGACCCGTCGCACCAGTTGGGACCGGGACGACCGCGGCCGAGGTCGCTTCGGCCTGGCCGTCGGCGCCGGTCGCGGTTACCCGGCAGGCGACCTGGGTGCCGAGATCGGCGCTGGTCAGCGCGTACGTTTCGCCGGTCTGACCGCCGACCGGCACGCCCCCACGCAGCCACTGGCGCGCCAGCGCCGGGGTGCCGCTCCAGGTGCCGAGCGAGCAGGAGAGCGTCTGCCCGACAACCGGGCTGCCGCTGAGCTGCGGCGGCGCCGAGTTGACCGGTACATCGGCGAGGACGGCGCGGGCGCGCAGGTCGGAGTCGCCGGAGTTGTCGCTGCCGTTGGCGACCCAGGCCCTGCCGTCGAGGACCGCGAGCGAGGTCATGTTGCCGCTGCCGCGCTGGTCGGCGACCGGGATCGTGTCGAGCGTCGCCTTGGTCGCGGTCGCTCCCGCCGCCAGCGCCGCGACGGCCGAGCGCACGATCGAGGCGTCGCCGCGGGCGTTGGTGCCGGTGCCGGCCGACTCGACCCCGAGCAGGTCGCCGTTGAAAGCCAGCGCGAGGTCGCGCAGGCGCCTTTCGCTGGAGATCGGCAGCAGCACCTGGTCGGTCGTCGGCGAGGGTCCCGGAGTGATCCGGAACACCGGCACATTCCCGGCGCTCGGCGCCACGTCCGCCGAGGCGTAGACCCGGGTCCCGTCGGCGCTCGCCGCGATGCCGGAGGCGTTGTTGACCCCGGCCAGGTCGATCGTCTGCACGACCGCGCCGTCCTCGTCGAGGCGGGCGACGTCGGTAGTGCCGCCGCCGCTGACGGCGAGCCACCAGCCGCCGCCGGGCCGGGCCGCCACGTCCTGCACGATCGCCGCCGCCGGCAGCCCGGCGATGTCGAGCAGCTTGCGCGCCGGCGCGATCCCCGGCTCCCCCACCGTCACCTCGAACAGGCCCCGTTCGGCGCTGTAGCGGGGGACGATCGCCAGCTTGCCGGCGCCGATCGTGCCGAGCCCACGTACGTCGGCCCAGGGCTCGTCCTCGCTGCGGATCAGCGGCCGGTCGGTCGGCAGTTTGTCGGCGGTGGTGATCCTGAAGACGCTGAAGGCGGCCTCCTCGTCGGCGGTGATCACGCGCTTGCGGGCCGGCAGCGCGACCGCACTCTCCGGCCGGTGCCCGCCCGGCAGCACCGCCATGAAGCGCGGCGCCTGCTTGTTCGAGATGTCGAAGACCGAGGTCGAGCGGGCGCGCTCGTTGGTCACAAACAGCGTCTCGCGGCCGTCGATCGTCGCGATCTCGACGCCCTCCGGCTCGGAGCCGGCGTCGTCGTTGCGGTTCTCGGCGATCAGGCCGTAGTCGGCGAGACGGCGGTCGTAGGCCGGACCGCCGTTCGCCAACACGGTGCCCCCCGGCGTCCAGATCGTGAAGTCACGGGTGCCGTTTTTGGTGGCGCCGTCGAGGTCGTCGTTCTCGTCCTCGTTGGCGGTCACCAGTGCCTGGCCGTCGCCGGTCCACTTGACCCCGTCGGGCTCGCGCTCGCGGGTGACCAGCTGGTTGAAGCGCAGGAAGCCGTCATTGAAGGGGTCGAGGTCGAAGGTCTGGGTCCCGGTCGACCAGACGTCGAGCACCGTCGCGCTCGGCAGGTCGACGATCACGACCGCATCCTGCTCCTGCAGGGTCACCGCCGCCCGGTTGGCGGCGTTGACGTCGACGAACTCGGGCTGGGGATCTTCGGCCTCGTCGTATTCGCTGGGAGAGAGAGGTGGGATCGCGACCGGGGTCGCCGTCCACAGAGTGGGGTCGGCATTTGAGAGGTCGAGCGCCTCGATACGCCCGTCGGTGAGCGGGTCTTTCTCGTTCTCGATCGCCGCCGCGCCGCAGGTGCCGCTGGGCGAGACCGCGACCGAGTCGACGCCGTTGCCGACCGCGATCGTTTGGGCGAGCACCGGGTTCGCCGGGTCGAGCAGGTCGTAGACGCGGATCTCGTCGCCCGCCGTCGAGGCCGTCTGGAAGCCGACCAGGACGTAGCGGTTGCCGACCGCCGCGACCGAGGTGGTCGTCTCGTTCGCGGCTCCCAGCACCACCGTCGCTTTCTGCATCGGCGCGTCGATGTTGGTGATGTCGAAGACCGCGAGGCGCCCGTTCGCTTCGCCGCCGAAGTCGTTGTCGGTCGAGATCAGCAGGTTGCCGTTCGGCGTCACGTCGAGGATCTCGGGGACGCTGTTCGGCACCGCGGGCGCGAAGCCGGGGCGGATTTCAAAGGCGGTCTGGGCCTGCGCCGCCGCTGCGAAAGCGGTCGAGCAGATCAGGGCCAGCAGGGATACAAGCGCGACGCGAACACGGGAAGGAATCGACACCTATGGCCTCCTGGAGAGTGGAGGCCGCCAAGCTAGGCGGCCTCCCAGGGGGCGATGTGATCAAGCGGTATCCAGCCTGTGACCAGCTCGTGACCGTCAGCCTTCCTGAGATCTCCTCAAGAAATCGTCGAACATCGGGACCGTGAAAGCCGTGTCTCCATGGGCTGGGCTGTAGACCATCCCCTTTTGGATCAGTCCCGAGCGACGGGGCGCCACACTCTCTACTTTCACTTTGAGCTTCGCCGCAATGTCACCCGATCTGTGAGGACCTGGGCCAAGCTCCGCCATCGCCCCCAGGTACTTCTTCTCGGCAGGCGTCAGACGGTCCATCCGAACGCGAAAGAAGTTCTCGTCGAGCCGCCGTTGAACATCGCGAGCAGCCAGATTCACATCGTCGAGCGTGATAGGGGAGTCGGGAGCCGCGTTCCAGACGTGGTAACCCCACTCCTGCAGGAAGTACGGGTAACCCTGGGTGAACCGCAGGAGGCTCTCCAGGGCATCGTCGGAGAATTCGACACCCTGCTCCCTCGCCGGGGTCTCGAGCACCGCCTTGGCGTCCTCCGGCCCCAGCGAGCCTATTTCAGGAAAGTCGAAGAGGCGCTCCGCATAGGACTTTGCGTTCCCGGCAAGACCTGGCAGCTGGGGAAGGCCTGCGCCGACCAAGATCACCGGAAGACCCAGCTGGACGGTCCGGTGGATGGCACTTATCAACGCGGCCAACTCATCCGACGAGAGGTATTGCACCTCATCGATGGCGATCAGAAGGCCCTTCTCTCGATCTTTCACCGCCTCGCCTACCGCCACGAGCAGGTCCGTGGTGTCCTCGGCCAGAAGTCCCGAGTCGGCGCTGCCCGCTATCGGATCGACGTTCAGCGCTATCGAGGTCCCATCCGGAAGGGTGTATGAAAACGACTTGAGAATTCCCAGCGCGCGTTTGACAGCGCTTGACACCGTGCCCCTGTCCAGTTCGATCAGGATCGACCGCAATCGAGCGGCGAGCAAGTGCTCGAAGTCTCCGGTCTCCGGAGCCTCTATGAACGCGCCAACCAGGTTCTCCTCCTGTGCCATCTGATCGAAGCGGTTCAGCAGCACGGTCTTGCCGACTCCGCGCAGGCCAATCGGCATGAGGCTCTTTCCGGGTCGCCCTGAAATCGTGCGGCGCAGGGCAACTCGATAGCTATCCATCAGCTCGTCGCGTCCGAAGAACGCAGGCGGTGGAGTTCCGGCACCAGGCGAGAAGGGGTTCTGAACCGGGTCCATTTCAACGAAGCTTACCGCGTCTTATGGTTCTTACCGGGAAAGTCAGTAAGTTTGGAAAGGCCCACGCCCGACCTGGAGATGCTGCTCAGCCCTGCAGGGTGACGAAGCGCTCCTCGGTCAGCTCGATCACCGCGTAGGCGGGCCCCTCGCGGGTGTTGCCGGAGTCCTTGACGCCGCCGTAGGGCTGCTGGTCGGCGCGGAAGGTCGGCACCTCGTTGATGAGGACGCCGCCGAACTCGAGGCCGCGGCCGGCCTCGAGGCCGCGGCCGATGTCGCGGGTGAAGACGCCGGCCTGGAGGCCGAACTTGGAATCGTTGGCAAGTTCGAGGGCTTGGCCGAACTCCTTATAGGTGTCGATCGTCGCCACCGGGCCGAAGATCTCCTCGCACCAGACCTTGGCGTCTTTGGGCGGCGCGGAGAGCAGGGTCGGGGCGAGGCAGCGGCCCTCGTCGACCAGCTCGCCGCCGCTCAGCAGCGTGGCGCCGGCGGCGACCGCCTCGTCGACCCAGGCCTTGACGCGGTCGCGGTCGCCGGGGGTGATCAGCGGCCCGACGTCGGTTCCGGGGTCGAGCGGGTCCCCGACGCTCAGCTTCTCGACGTTGGCGAGGAGGCGCGCGGTGAAGGCGTCGGCAATGTCCTCCTGTACGAGGATCCGCTGGATCGAGATGCAGCTCTGGCCGGCGTGGGAGAAGGCGTGGATCTGCGCTTTGCCGGCGGCCGTCTCCCAGTCGCCGTCGGAGTGGACGATCAGCGGCGCGTTCGAGCCGAGCTCGAGGTTGACCTTCTTGTGGGGGACGCGGCTGCGGATGTCCCAGCCGACCCCGGCCGAGCCGGTGAAGGTGATCGCCCTGGTCAGCTCGTGCTCGACGATCGCGTTGCCGACCTCGGAGCCGGGGCCGGGGATGACGCTGAGCCAGCCCTGGGGCAGCCCCGCCTCGGTCAGGATCTCGGCCAGCTTCAGGGCCGAGATCGGGGTCTGGCCGGCGGGCTTGAGGACGATCGCGTTGCCGGCGGCGATCGCCGGCCCGAGCTTGTGGGCGACCAGGTTGAGCGGGAAGTTGAAGGGGCTGATCGCGCCCACCACCCCGTAGGGGACGCGCAGCATCACCCCGAGCTTGCCGGCGCCGGCCGGTGAGGCGTCCATCGGCACCGTGCCCCCGGTCAGCTTGCGCGCCTCGACGGCGGAGAAGGTGAGGGTGTCGACGCAGCGCTGCGCCTCGACCGTCGCGGTCTTGATCGGCTTGCCCGCCTCGGCGGCGATCGTCAGCGCCAGCTCCTCGACCCGCTCGCCGACCAGCTCGGCGGCGCGGTCGAGCGTGGCGGCCCGCTCGTGCTGGGGGAAGTCGGCCGACTCGAAGGCCTCGTGGGCGGCGGCGACCGCGCGCCCGACCAGCACCGCATCGCCAGTCGCGACGCGCCCGACCGTGCTGCCGTCGTATGGACTGGCGACCTCGGCCCACTCGCCGGTCTCGATCCACTCGCCCGCGGCGAGCAGCTTGTGGTCGACCGCGTGCACCGCCTGGCTAGCCACCTTCGCCCTCCTCCTGTCGCTTCCCGCCAGGGTAGCGCTCGGCATTCGCCAGGTAGGGGACGAGCAGGTCCTCGACGAGCACGGCTGTCGCATCCGACAGCTCCTCCGTGCGCCCCGTGTCGACGTAGCGAGCGATCAGGGAAACGGTTCCGCCGAGCAGCAGCTCCTCGAGGTCGGCCAGAGGCCCGGTGCGGCCCGGCCGGCCGACTCGCAGCGCCGCCGCGAAGCGAGCAAGGAGAGCGTCCTGCCGCCGGCGGGCGAGGGGACCGGCCTGCAGGGCCTCGACGGCGAAGAGGTGTGCGACTGCGGGGTTCCCGGCGAGCAGGTCGAGCCCCTCCGCGACCCCGACCCGGACGCGGCCGGCCCAGTCCTGCTCCACCTCGACCGCGCGTTCGACTCGCTCGCAGAACCACTGGCCGGCGATGTCGTGGGTGGCCAGAAAGCAGTCTTCCTTGCTCTCGAACTGCCGATAGAAGGCGGAGCGCGATACGCGAGCCTCGGCGGTGATATGGCCGATCGTCGTCCCGGGGTAGCCCTGCTGCTGCAGGGCCCGCAACATGCCGGCGATGATCCGCAGACGCTGGTTGTGAGCGACGAAGGAACGTGGGAGGCCGTGCCGGCCGGGCGGCAGCCGCGCCATCGCGACCTCGACCGGCAGGCCGGCGAGAACGCCGGCCTCGAAGCGGTCTGGCCTACCACCGCTGGGCGGCGACTCAGCCGGCGCCATGACGAGCCCTAACCGTGCTGGGCAGGGCGCGCAGCGTCCAAGCGCGACGTGGCGGCCGGGACAGGAGCGAGCAGATACCCGAGGAGGAGGTCGTGTGACTCAGGAAGGCGCTCGGCTTCGCCGGCGACGACGCAGCCGGAGAGGTACGACGCGAGGCCCCCGGCGAGCAGCCGCGCGGCCTCCTCCGACACGGCTTCGCCGCCCGCGGACTCGCTGGCCGGCAGGCGCAGAGCCCCGACCAGCCGCGCCAGCGTCCGCTCGTGCTCGAGCCGGAACGGACGCCCAGCGGCAAGCGACTCGACGAGGAGCAGGTGAGCGAGGGCCGGGCTCGCAGCGAGAAGGTCGAGCCCGGCGCGGAGTCCAGCCGAGAGCCGGGCGACCCGGCCAGGCTCCCCCCGGGCAGCCGCTTCGACGGCGCTTTCGAGCCGCTCCACCCCATCTTCATAGGCGGCCGCGAAGCAGCCTTCCTTGCCCTCGAAATGCTCGGGGAAGATGGGGCGTGAGACAGCGGCCAGCTCGACGTCCCCGGCGCCCATCTCGCCTACTCCTCTCGCTTCCTATGCATACCAACTCCGTTCTCAAATGGAGACAGAGGGGGGAATACAAACACGTCGGTTCGTACTTGTCAAGATACGCACGTGGTATCCGAAAGGCCCGCGAGGAGCTGCTCGCCCCTGGAACGCCGCAGCCCCTACAACGCCGCTTCCAGATCGGCCTGGATCTGGCTTTCGGACAGGGCCGCGTTGTAGATGCGGGCCTCGTCGATCTGGCCGTCGAAGTAAACGCCCGTGTTCGAGTTGTGGCCGATCTCGAGGTTTGCGATCGTGGCACCGGCCGCGATGGCCGTCTGGGTGCTCGCGAGTTTGCCGTTCACGTAGAAGCGCAGGGTCGTGCCGTCGGAGGTGAGCGCGAGGTGCGACCAGGCGCTGCCCGAAAGAGGGGAGGCAGCGGCGAGCACCGCGGAAGAGCCCGCGTTGGCCACTTTGCCGCCCGGGTTACCGGCGGTCTGGCTGGTGCTGAGGTTGTAGCCGGAGAGCAAACCGCCGGGGTTGTCCCACTTGCCGAAAACCGGCCGGCCGAGCGTGTCGGGCCGCACCCAGGCCTCGATCGTGAAGGAGCCGGTCAGGTCGAGGTCCGAGGCGTCGGCGATCGAGACCAGGTCGTTGACGCCGTCGAAGTCGAGCGCGGAGCCGTACTTGCCTTCTTTGGTCCAGGTGGCACTTTCGATCGTGCCGTCGTGGTTGCCGGCGGAGTCGTGGAGGACGGTGCCAAAGCCCTCGTTGAAGGAGTAGGCGGCAGTGGGGATCGGTTTGTCCCGATCGGCTTGGATCTGGGTTTTGGAGAGCGCTTCGTTGTAGATGCGCACCTCGTCGATCTTGCCGTCGAAGTAGGAATTGAGGACGACGCCGTGGCCGAGCGTCAGAGGGATGGTGGTGGCCGCCGCTGCGATCGCGGCTGCGCTGCCGACCTGTTCACCGTTGACGTAGAGCCGCAGGGTGGTGCCGTCGGAGGTGAAGGCGAGGTGTGACCAGGAACCGGTGGGCAGCGAGGTGGTCCCTTCTGCGTAGGGACCGGTGCCGGCGCTCTCGACGAAGCCGATCGGGGCTTTGGCGGTCGCATTGGACTTGCCGGCGAGCAGGTAGCCGGAGAGTTTGCCGCCCGGTTCTTCGATCTTGGAGACCGGCGCCTCATAGGGGGTGAGCGTGTCGGGCCGCACCCAGGCCTCGATCGTGAAGGAGCCGGTCAGGTCGAGGTCCGAGGCGTCGGCGATCGAGACCAGGTCGTTGACGCCGTCGAAGTCGAGCGCGGAGCCGTACTTGCCTTCTTTGGTCCAGGTGGCACTTTCGATCGTGCCGTCGTGGTTGCCGGCGGAGTCGTGGAGGACGGTGCCAAAGCCCTCGTTGAAGGAGTAGGCCGCAGCGAATTTGCGGACGGGCGGCTGCCAGACGCAGCCGCTGGACTGGCAGCCGGCGCGGCGCAGGAAGGGCTTCTCGGCGGCGAATTCGTAGGCGCCCCCACTGCGAACGGATTTCAAGGTGCCCCCGGAGGCCACCGGCGCGGCGAAGGTGAAGTTCCGCTGGGCGGTGTAGGTGAGGACATTGCCCGCTTCGTCGACGGAAACCAGGTCGGCGAGACCGTCGCGGCTGTAGTCGAGCAGGCCGACCAGCTCCTGGCCTTTGCCGTCGAGCAGGGAGGAATCGACTTTGCCGGCGTAGGCGACGACCGGTTCTTCGAAGCTGCCGTCCGCCTTGGCTTTGCGGAGCTTCAGCGTTTCGCCGTCGAGGGTGAGCAGGTCGGCGCGCCGGTCGCGATCGACGTCGCCGAGCCCGATCGGCTCCTCGCCGACGCCGTCGTCGAGGATCGGGTTGGCTGAACCGGCCGGGATGCCTTTTTCGAATTTGTAATCCGACCTGCCTCGGAATACGTGGAGCGTCCCCAGCGTGGTCTTCATTCCCACCAGGTCTGCGTATCCGTCGCCGTCGACGTCGGCCACATCGAGGAAGTAGAAGTTGGTGCTGTCCAAGAGGGCCGAATCGAGGTTTGCGAGGCCGGCGTCGACGGCGGCGCCGAAGGTTCCATCGGCCTGGCCTGGATATGTGACGAGTCTGGTGCCCCCGAACAGGGCCACCAGGTCGGCGCGTTCGTCGCCGTTGACGTCGGCGACCGCGATCGGCTCGAGCAACCCTTCGGAGCCGTCGAAGCTCAGCGTCATGCCTTTCAGCGACTGCACCGCGGTGCCGAAGCCGCCTTCGCCGTTGCCGGGATAGACGTTGACGCCTTTGCCGCCCTCGGCGGTGACGAGGTCGGCGTGGCGGTCGCCGTCGACGTCGGCGGTGTCGATCGTGTACTGGCCCGCGCCGTCTTTGAGGGCGGGGTCGAGCTGGCCTTTCAGCGAGCTGGTCGGGCTGGTCGTTTCGTAGCCCTGGTGAGCGGGACTGTCATCCGGGCCTTCGTAGGTTCCGGCGAAGACTTCGGCGCTTTTGGCTTCGCCGTTGACGGCGACCAGGTCGGCGCGGCCGTCTGAGTCGACGTCGGACTCGGCCTGGTGGGAGCGCCACAGGCATTCGGTTTCGGGTTCGTGGTTCAGTTTGCCGGTCGCGGTGTCCTTCAGTACCGGGTTGAAGACTTTTTCGTCGGAGAGATTGAGGAGCGGCTCCTTCCAGCCGTCGCCGGAGTCGTCTTTCCAGCCCCCCTCTGAGATTTCCCCGGTGTCGCCCTCGGCCATCAGGGTGTCCTCGATGAATTCGACCCCGGCGCGATCGTCGGCCGGGCACTGGCTGGCCAGCGCCGCCGCGGCGGCGGCGGCCTCCGCGGTCGCACCGGAGGTCGCCCCGCAATCGGTCGGGGCGGCGATGTCGACCACCTGCCCGTAGCCGCTCCCGCTGCCTTCGCCGTGACCCACCTTGCGCCAGTCATCGGGCTGTTCGAGGCCGTTTTCGCCGCATATCCGAGTTCCCCCCAGCCCTCCGGGTTTGCCATCGGCGTCGGACACGTTCGACACGGTCAGGACGTCCGGGTCGTTGCGCGGTACAGCATTGGCGGAGTCGATGCCGCCATTGCCGGCGGGGACCGCGACGACCACGCCTTTGTCGACCACCCTGTCGATTGCTTCCTTCAGGCCCGTCTCATTGCAGGACACGAAGTTCAATTTGAGTTCTTCGACCAGCGGCGAGCCTTTCAGACCGCAGGCGATCCAGACCCCGACGACGTCGATTTCGTCGGCATGGGCGGCGACCCAGTCGAGGGAGGAGATCAGGCGCGCGGTCCCCACTTCGGTCAGGTATTCAAGCTGGGCGTCGAAGCGCGGGTGTTCTTTTCCGTCGCTTTCTTCTTCAACCGACCCGACGATGAGGACGCCGACGTGGGCTTCGGTTTTCCTGGATCCGAGCAGCGTGGTTTTGCCGCTGATCGCCCCGTCGGTGCGGGTGCCCTGCAGGCCGCCGCAGCCGCTGCCGATCAGTTCGTATTGGAGGCCTTCGGCTTTGGCGTCGAGTTCGATGCCCTCATCGCTTCCCAAGCCCGTGTTGGCAAGGGTGGTGTTTTTGACCCCGGCCTGGGCGCCGATCTTGGCCAGGCAGCTGAGCTGCGTTTTGGTGTTGGTGATGTTGAGTTCGATCGCCTCGCCCGCTTTTTCGCAGGCGACGCCGAGGGTTCCACCGCCTTTGTTGGGCGCGGGGCCGGTGACGCTGGCGATGGTCAGGGTGTAATGACAGCTTTTCATCGCGACCGTCGCAGAGAGTCCGCTGCCGCTGCAGGATCCGCCGTATTCGCCCGCGAGCGAGAGCTGGCCGGCGGTGATCGGGAGTTGGCCTGCGGTGGGCGCCATCGTCGCTTTCAGGCTGCCCGTGCATTCGACTGAGCCGAAGGCGGTGCTGAAGGATTTGAGACCGCCGCCGTTCAGTTCCACCGCGGTGCTTTCGGGTTTGGGGTCGGCGAAGTTCAGGCCGTAGGTGCGGGCCCTGACGCTCCAGATGCGGGCTCCGCGCGCGATACCCTTGCCATTGCCTGACCCGTCTGTCGTCGATCCGTCGATCGCCGCCCCAATTTTCGCGACGCCCGGCCCGTGCGACGGTTGTGCCTGATATCCGTACGGTTCCCCCGCGTCTTCCAGGCAGCCGTAGGGGCCGAGTTTCCCGACTCCGTTGAGGCCTTCGTCGGGCCACCATTTTTTCGGGTCTTCCATGACCGCGGCGCTGGGCGGGTGGTACTCGGCTTTCCATTCGCCGTTTGCCGCCTCCCATTCGCCGAGTGGGTCGGGATTTGCGCAGTCCGTGCGCTTCGCTATGTCGAGGAACGCTTCCGGGTTCGGCATCCCGCCGTCGATCACCGCGATGTCGGCGTCGACGCGGTAGTCGTCTTTTTCGTCGATGTCGAAGTTCGCGTTTTCGACCGCGCCGGTTCGCTGGATCTGGATCAGAGGTGTGGCCGCAGCGCCGGCACAGAGGATCAGGGCAAGCGCGGCAGAAACGGCCAACGAGAGGCCGATGCCGCTGCCGAGTTTCAATGCCTTCATGCCTGCCGTCATCGTTTCTCCCCGTCCGCTGGCCGTGTCGCGACCCGATTGCCGCATCGGCTCAGCCTCCCACCCTCTGCCCGCCGCTCGCTCGGTCAATGTGGGGAAATGAACCGGTTCATTTCCCCAGCCTGTGGTCAGGCGTCGGCGATATCAGCCTCGTCGAGGCGCAGGGCCATGTGCAGCTCCGACAGGCAGGCTGAGAGGGGCCGTCCGAGGCGGCGCTCGATCGACTGCAGGCGCGTCGACACCGTCTTGCGGTCCACACCCAGATCGATCGCCGTCGAGGAGACGTTGCCATCGGCCACGAGGTAGGCGCGCAACGTACGGAGCAGCACCTCTCCCCCGCCGCGCCCCCGCCGCAGCGGCT
This sequence comes from uncultured Thermoleophilia bacterium, assembly GCA_963720455.1. Classification (GTDB taxonomy): domain Bacteria; phylum Actinomycetota; class Thermoleophilia; order Solirubrobacterales; family 70-9; genus VAYN01. Next base: position 2,106,395 of record OY970392.1, read on the forward strand.
CGAGGTAGAGCTGGCGCAGGGAGGTGGCCAGCAGATCGTCCTGGAGGATCGAGGCAAGCAGGGCTGCGTCGGCATAGCGCACGACCGGATCGGGACCGCGCAGGGCGATCGGCATCGCCGCGGCGGCCTGGCGATGGCTGAGGCGCCAGCCGGCGATCCCCTCGCCCGGCTCGCCCACGGCCAGCACCAGGTCGCCGGGCAGGGTCGACTCGAGCAAGACGGCGGGGTCGAGCCTGCGCCTGCCACCGAGCCATGCCCAGAAGACGTCTTCTCCGGGCTGGACGAGCAGAAGCCGTCGGTTGTGCGCGGTCGCGAGCTCGCGCACCGCCTCGGCGGCGCCGGGGCCGGCGAGAACCACGCCGAGGTGAGAGGCGTCGAACTCGTAGGCGGTCTCGGCGGTGTTGGGCAGGCCGCCGGCGAGGAGCCGCTTGACGAGCTCGGCGGCGCGCTGCCTGGACGAGCTGGTGCGGCTGTCCGCCTCGCGGGCGTACTCCTCGCCGACGGCGGCGAGCAGGCGTTCGAAGCGGACGGAAAGCGACCGCAGCAGGGGCTCGAGCTCGGCGGCGCCGAAGCCGGCTCGACCGGCCTCCTGCACCAGGTAGTCGCCGATCAGCGACTGGCCACTCGAGTAGCGGCGCAGGACGACGTCGAGGCTGACCCGGTTGCGGGCGGCGAGTCGCGACTGGGCGAGGAGCAGGACGGGAACGGGCGCGGCATCGTCGGCGGCAGCGCCGAGAGCGGCGAAACCGTAGTCGATCGCGGCGGAGACGGCGGCGCGGAGGCCGTCAGCGTAGGCGGGGTCGGCGACTTCGGTCGGGTCGGAGATCGCATTGATCCGGGTGAGGATGGCCTGCTCGATCTCGGGCCGGCGGGCCTGGAGACGCTCTCTAAGGACCGGTGGAACCTCTTCGACGCGCATCCGGTCGGATTCGTCCCTTCGGGCTCTCGCTACTGCCCCTGTGCCGTGAAGAAGATCGAGCCCAGCGGCTCTCCCGCCACGAAAGCCGGCTTGCCTTCGGCAAAGGCTTGGTTGAAGTTCGCGGCGCTCTGGGCCCCAAGCACCAGCGGGACGGCGGCGGCGATCGTGCGCGCCCGGGGGTTGGAGGACGGCACCGCGCCGATGAGCGAGAGGTCGGCGATCGACGTCCTCCCCACCTTGCCGGCATAGGGAGGCGAGGGCTCGACGTCGACTTCGGCGTTCTGCACCTTGGCGGAGAAGTCGAGACCGGGCTCGTGCCAGAAGACCTGGCCGCCGCCGAGCTGGAGAAATTCCAGGGCGCCCGACGTTTCCAGCGTTCCCTGAGAGACGTCGGGAGCGAGGTGGCCGCCGAAGATCGGCAGGGTGAACGTGGAGCCGATGTGTTCGGCCGGGAAGATCGGGTTGACGGCGACAAAAAGGCGGTTCAGCTTCGCGACGATCTCAGGGTTGAGCGTCAGCTCGGCTTTGCCCTTGCCGAGCACGGTGACCGTTTCTGGCTGAGCGGTGGCCAGGGCGCGGCCCAGGGGGTCGCCCGCCTTGAAGACTCCGCGCAGGCGCAGCTTCTTGGCCAGGCGGGTGGCGAGCTTGGCCGAGAGGGCGAGGGAAGAGACCCTGACTCTGTCCCCAAAGCCCTGGCGGGAGACGACCAGCCCCGCGGCGGTGGCCAGCTTCAGCTGGCTGCCACCGACCTTGGCCGAGAGGGGAGAACGCTTGGAGGTGGTTTTAACCTGCGGCGAGCGAAGCGGGATGGTTCTGTTGCCCGCCTCGAAGACGAGCGCCCCTTCGTGCTCGACCGTGCCCTTGGCAACGGTCGGGTCGAACTCGCCCCCGGAGATCGGGAAGCTGGCGGTGGATCCCTTGAGCTTGGCTGGGGCAACGGCGCTGAGCTTGACTCCGTTGTGCCTCAGAAGCGCGAGGAAGCCGTGATCGAGGCTGAGCTTGGTGACACCAGAGCCGAGTGGGTCGTAGCCGGCGTGGGCGACGGGGACAATCGCAAGGAGGGCGATGATCGCCGATACGACGAGCGCGGCGGACGTCCCTGGGCAGCGATCGGGTTCTTGCGTCGGCAGCTTCATTCCTTGACCCGGCAGCTCTTGGTCACGGTCAGGCCGATCCGCTTGGCTTCGGAAAAGTCGAAGCTCGCCGTCGCCAGCGGGAAAGCGGCGGTCTGGGTGCCGGCGGGGGCCGGGCAGGCGGCGTTGAAGTAGCTGAGCTGGCGACCCCGGTAGGTGTATTTGCGGCGCAGGGTCAGCTTGATGCGATCGACGTAGCCCCAGGAGCCGAGGGCTTGCGGCAAGGAGGCAGACAGTTCGGTGCCGTAATGACCCTTGTCGATGTGTTTGATCCCAAACGTGATCACGAAGGAGGCGGCGAACGGGACCGTGGTGTAGATGTGGGCGAAGAGAACCCGGTTACCGCCCCTGCGGCCGTTGAAGACGAGGAGGCGGCCCCTGGTCGGGTAGGGGCGCTGATCGGGCAGGACGATCGTGGCCCACAAGCGTCCGGAGCCGACCAGGGCCTCCCGGCACTGCGAGAGCGCTCGCCGGGTCGAGGCCGGTTGGACCTGGGGCAGGGTGCAGGCCGGCAGTCCCTTTGACTGGAGCAGGCCGTGGCGGTTGACCCTGACCCTCATCCGCTGCAACTGCGGTGGGGTGGCACCGGTCGGCGTGGCGATGTGGCCGGCGATGAAGATGGCGATCGGGGTCGGCCTGGTGCGTGGCAGCTTGCTGGGCTGGATCTGGGCCAAGACGGTGATCCGCAGGTTGTCCTGCTGAATCACCGCCGCGGAGGCGAGGGTGGCGCTTGCGATCGCCAGCACGCTCAAGGCCGAGGCGACCGCCCGCCTCCTCACCTCTTCTTCTCAGCCCGCTTGGGACAGGAGGGCTTCAGAACCGGTTTGAAGTCGCTCACCTTGCCGTTCTGGCCGACGAAGTGGGCGAGGGCGCGGTTGGTCCCCTTGCAGAGGTTGGTCGAGTTGACCAGGAGGCCCTTTTTGCCGCCCTGCATTTCCAGGGTGAAGGAACTCACCGGTGCATCGGGGGCGGCAGCGAAGGTGTTCCTGATCCGCCCGCCCTTGGCCGAGTCGATCCTTCCGACCAGGTTGATGTCGACCTTGCCGGAGTGCAGGCCGGCGACCAGATCGGGCAGCGGGTGGGAGGAGGAGCGCAGGAAGACCGGGCCCTGGACCGGTTCGTCCAGCAGTGGCGTGACCGCTTTGGCGAAGCCGTAGATGGAAGCGGCCGGGCACTGTTCGCCGTTGCCACCGCCGGCGGCGAACTGGGCCCTGGTGCAGATCGTCTTGATGTGGCTCTGTTCGAGGAAGACGGAGTGCGGCAGGGTGACCTGGGCGCTTTTGATGTTGGCGTAGGCGCCCTTGGGGTAGGTCAGCAGGGCTTTGAATTTGGGGGTCGCGCCGCGCTTGGTGCCGCCCTTGAGGCTCAGAGCCAGCTTCGGAGCAAAGCCGAGGCTGGCGCAGTCAGCCGCCTGGAACGGGGTGGTGACGGTGACCGGCTGGTCGTCTGCTTCGGAGCTGAAGTCGAGGCCCGAGCCGAGCAGCGTCGAAGCGGCCGAGGTCCTTTCGCAGTTGGTCGGGTTGAGGACGAATTCGGGCCGGTCGGTGTAGGCGCGGATGTCACGCAGGTGGACGGGGATGCCTTTGATGATGTGGGGGATCGGGTCGCTGCCGGTCGCGTCGAGGAAGACTTCGGCGGTCTCGGGGTTGATCTTCAGGGCCAGGCGGACCACCACGGTGCCGAGATCGAAGGGGCCGGCGACGCCGGAGGTGATCGCGACCAGGCTGAGCGCCGAGCCATGGTAGGAGCCCGCGAGGTAGACCTTGCCGGGGACGTAGGTGAGCGAGGGGCCGACGCCGGCGCCGACCAGGGTGCGGCCGACCTCCGAAGCCGCCGGGCAGCTCGGCGACGCAAGCTCTTCGGCACCGCCGTGGGGGCCGGTCCTCGCTTTCGCGGCGGCGATCGCCGCATCCGAGCAGAAGGGAATGCCGGCGAGTTTGCCGGTCACGCCCGGCGGCAGCTTGATCGAGAAGTGGGTGATCTCCTGTTCGGCGTCGGAGCGGAACAGGCGCACGTTGAAGGGCGAGTAGCGCCCGGCGGCGTTGTTGATCGAGCCGGCGACGAGGCCCGGGTGGAAGGGCGGCACCCCGCCCGTGGGGCAGGGGGCGTTGTCGGGCCCGGAGATGATCTGGAAGGTGGAGGTCGATTCGATCGGCGCCGCGCCCGACCAGGGGGTGAGCACGGCCTTGACGCCATGGGCGCCGCAGGTCGGGGGGCTGGCCAGGGGGCTGCGGGTGCCCTCGCGGAAGTGCAGCTTGAAGTGGCTGAAGGGGAGCTGGGGGATGTCCTCGGCGACGGTGGTCAGCTGCCCGGTCACGGGGTCCGATTCGACCCGCAGGGGCTGCTTGACGATGATCCCCAGCTTCGAGCTCTTGAAGACGAGGTAGACGGCGATCAGCGAGTTGCCGGCGAGGTTTTCATAGGGCTTGGCGATGTAGAGGGCGCCGTCGATCGTTTCGTCGACCAGCGGGCTTTCGACTTCGACCGTGCCGATCTTGGACGCCTGCGGACAGCCCTGGCCGGGTTCGGCGGCGAGGGTTTCGTCTTGCAGGTCGGCTTCGCTGCAGACCTCGAGGCCTTCGGCCTGGGAGGGGTTGACGCTCATCCCTTCGGGCAGGGTGACGACGGCCTTTTCGATCTCGGAGTTGGCGAAGCCTTTGACGCTCTGCAGGTTTTCGTCTTTGACGTTGAGGGAGAAATCGAGGCCGGTGGGGCTGGTGGCGGCTTTGGTGGTCGGCTGGGCGGCGATCGAGGGGTTGAAGCCGAGGTTGCCGCAGCCGGTGAAGGGCTGGGGATTGCCGCCGGCGTCATGGGTGAGCGCGGTGCCGGCATCGACGGCACCCTCCCAGGAGATCGCTTCGTAGTTCGTCGGCAGGGCTTCGGCGCAGGTCCCCGGCAGGGTGAGGAAGGGCTTGGGGTTGGCGGCGATCGAGGGGCAGGTTTCACCGGCATTGCCTTCGAGCTCGAATTCTTCGCCCACCGGCTGGGTGAATTCGGTGATCCCGCAGACGCCGCGCAGTTCGTCGTGGCCGGGGTCGGAGGGGTTGCCCCAGAGCTGGATCTTGGTGCCGAAGACCTCGAGCAGCTGGGAGGTGTTGCGCGAGGCGGCGAGCGGGTTGTAGGGGGCCTTGGAGCTGAGGCCGCCGTCGATCGTGATGTGGGCTTCGGTGATCGTGAAGCCGAGGCGGAGGAGGACGCCGGGCGGCGGCGTGAGGTTGTAGATCGGCGAGGTCGACCAGGAGCTGGGCGAGGTCGCGGAGACCGCGGCTACGCCGACCTGGGTGTCCAGCGGGCAGGCGCTGAGGCCGCCTTCGACCTGGAGGAACTGGGCGGTGCTGCAGCGGGGGTAGGCGGTGGTGTCGGCGAGGAAGCCGGGTGCCTGTTCGGCGAGGAAGTCGCGCAGCCAGCCTTCGGGGACAACGGTCGCTTCGTCGTAGTTGAGGCCGAAGCTGGTGGTCATCGCGAATGGGTGGGAGCCGGCCTGGGTGGCGGGGGTGCCGTCGGCGTTGGTGAAGGTGACGTCGAAGTCCTTGACGCCAAAGCTCGCCTGCGCGGCCGGAACGGCGATCAGCAGCCCGATCGCGACGGTCAGGCATCCGAGGATGGCGCGGTTGCGATTGCGTGGCTTCGCGTCGTTCACTGTGTGCTCCTTCGCTGGCGTATGCGGATGCGTGTTGAAGCTCATCGGGCGGTCCTGCGCTTGTGGGCACGGTGCTTTGCCTTGCGGTGCCTGTCGACGCAGCGGCCGTGCCTGCGGACCTTGGCCTTGTGGCAGCGGACCGGTGCTTTTTCCCGGACGTTGCCCGCGCCCTGGAAGGCCGAGCTCGCCGGGGTCGGGTCGTTCGGCGGCGCCGGCGGAGACTGGCAGGCTTCGCCTTCGCAGGCGGCCGCTTGGCTCGGCTGCGGGAAGCCGCCGTCCACGCGGGCGTCATAGAGGTCGATCGAGCCGGGATCCTGAGGCAGGAGGCTCGATTCGGTGGTGAAGAAGACGTTCGAGCCGTCGGGGCTGGCCTCCCAGAATTCCGATTCGTGGGGGCTTTCCCCCGAGGAGATCAAGTAGAGGCAGCCGCCGTTCCCTGCGAAGAAGGAGGGGCTTTCTTCGCTGCAGCTGCCCGTCCCCGGCGCCTCCCACTCATAGACGTCGGGGGCGCCGTTGGCGTCGCGGGGCAAAAGCGCGTCGTTCGAGTTGAAGAAGATCCGCCCGCCGTCCTCGGAGAGCACGTTCGAGGCGTGCAGCTTGTGTTCCCAGGTGGGGATCCAGGCTGCGGCTTGGACGAGAGTGAGGGTGTTGAATTCGAACGGCGGCCGATACGGGAGCCGCAATTCCCGCACCCCGCTCACCTGCCCCCCGCTTGGGTTGCACGAGACGCAGCTGAGCTCGCCCCCGGCTTCGTAGCTATAGACCTCCACCGCCGGCTTGCCGGAGGCGGGGTCGGTGTTGTCGAATTCGGTCAGCAGCGCGCGTGAGTTGAAGACGATGCGGCTGCCGTCGGGGTTTACCCGGGTGGCGCGCTCGTTGGGTTCGATCGAGATGTCGTTATAGGCAGCCAACGGCGAACCTGGTTCTTTTCCTCCCGTATCGCCCACGGCCAGCGTCGCCACGAAGCTCTTCGCCCCGCCTTCGTCGAGGTAGAGGTTCGGCTGGCCCGGCTGGGCTTCCTCTCCTTCGCTGTTTTCTCCCGATCCAGCCAACACGTCGGTCGAGACGAAGTAGATCCGCGAGAGATCGTCGCTGGCGCCCGCCACGCCTTTGACGTTTTCGGCGACCAGTCTCCCCCCGAAGGTTTTTTTGCCTTCCCCGGCTTTTTTCTCGGCTTCGGACAGGTCGAAGACGATCAGTTTTCCTTCTTCGTCATAGAGGGCCTTGGAGCCGTCGGCGGCCGCGGTCCAGTAGAAGGCGGCCGCGCCTTTGCTGACTTGCAGCGTGCAGGCCTTGGAGGCTTCGGTGCATTCGCCCGCGACTATGCCCTGCTCGGGGTGCTGGCGGATGAAGATTTTGCCGGTTTCGAGGCTGGTGATTCCCGAAGTCCAGTAGACCCGCGAGCCGTCTTCGGAGACGGCGTTGTCGAGGTTACCCGCGCCAACAGTCGGGCCTGAGGGTCCGCTTCCCACCGCGGCGCCGGTCCCATCCGCCACTCCGCCCGGCAGGACGCTGACCAGGTGGCTCGCGCCTTCGAAGCGGTCGTATATCTGGGCTTTCGGCCCTTCGGCGGCTTCGCTGTTCAGCTGCGCACTTGCGACTAAGAAGACGTGGCTGGCATCCGCCGAGAGTCCCTCGACCGAGTGCGGGTTTACGTATTCCACCGAGGTGCCGCCCGGCAGCGCCGGTGGTGAGGAGGTGAGCGTTTCCAGCCCACCGGCACCGGCGCCGCAGTTCTGGCGCCGGTAGATGTTGGGATAGCCAGCCTGCGCGTCAGCGAGGAGGGTCGGCGCCTGGGAGTCATAGACCCAGGCGCTGCAGAGATCCTGCGAGAAGGCGATGAATTCGCGGATCAGGCCGAAGGTGAGGCCCAGGCTTTCGCAGCACAGATGGCCCGGCACAGGAGGGTGGATCCCCTGGTTGGACCAGCCACCTCCGCTTCGCGCAGCGAAGTACTCGTTGAATTTGAAGCTGGTGGGCTCACCGGCGAAGGCCACGAAGGCGACGCCGTAGGCGAGCCTTTCGCCATCGGGGGAGGACTGCACGTAGCCGCCGGGGTTCCCGGGGCCGCTGATACCGCTGACGATGTCGCCACCGTTTTTGTCGACCGGGGAGACCATCTCGTAGGCGCGGCAGTCGGGCAGAAGGGAGGAGGCGTCGGTGCGGAAGGCCTGGTTCGAGCAGCCGGTTTCAGGCAAGAGGGAGCGGTAGGTGGCGAGGGGATGATCGGCGCTTTCGATTCCACCGCTTTCGTTGCCGGCAACGACACGCCAGCGGTAGTCGGTCCCGGGCTCGAGTCCTTTGAGGTTGGCCACTACCGGGCGATCTCCGCGAGCGGAGCCGATGTCGATAGGGGTCGTGCTCTGCGCGCCGATGAAGCCGTGCGCGTCGAAGTCTTCCTGGGTCGTGTATTCGAAGTGGTATTCGGTGTCGAAGCCTTCGGGGTTGACGAGCGCTTTCAGGGTGGCCTCGGTGAAGGCGACCGAGACGACGTGCTCGGCGGAGATCGTCGGCGGGCCGAGGGTCTTGAATTCCTCGTCTGAGCCAGTTTCGACTTCGGGGCCGACTTTGGCGATGAGTCGGAAGTGGTAGACGGTTCCTTTTTCGAGGCTGCCTATGTCAGCATGGACAGCGACGGGGTCCGTGCCCGTCCCGAGTTCGCCGGCTGAAGGTTCGCATTGGGCGGTCTGCCCGTAGGAGGTGCTCATGCCGTATTCGAAGAAGCATTCGCTGACCGCGAGCCCGGAGGGGTTGACAGTACCGTTGAGGGTCGCGGCTTCTTTTTCGATCGGGTTGGCTACGCCGGTCCTGGCTTTGAAGCAGCCGACCGGCTCGGTGCCGTAGGCGCGCACGAAGGCGGCGGTTTCGCTCGGGTTGCTGGCGTAGAGGTTGCCGGGGGCTTCGCTGCCTAGGCAGAGGTTGGTCGCCAGACCGGTTGAGGCGGCGGTGAATTCCCCTTTGCCGAATTCTTCAATGACTTTGCCTGAAGAGTCGAACTCGACGATCGGGTTGCGCGGGTTGCCGCTGCCCGATCCGCCGGTGGGCGGACCAAAAGCGTAGACGTGTCCCGTTGCGTCGACGGCTACCGCGGTCGCCGCCGGTTTTTCGAGGGGTGCCAGCACCGGGATCGCGAAGACTTCGGGAGATAGCGGCGCACCGGTCGGGCTCAACTTGTGGACTTTCCCATCCGTGCTGTAGATGGCGTAGAGGTTTCCTGCAGTGTCGTTGGCGAGCCCATTCACCGTGATACCAGGCAGCGGCAGGCTTTCAAGGTAGTGACCTTCGGCGTTGAAGACCTGGATGCGGTTCTGGTCGCCGACGTAGACCTTGTCGTCGCCTGCAGTTCCCGTACCTTTGTCGTCGACGGTGATGAAGTCGCCGATGAACGGCCAAGTGCCAAACTGGCCTTTGCCCGTTCCTTCGCTGCCTACACGGCATTCGTCCCCAGACGCAGCGGTGCATAGGTTGCGTTCGGCTTCGGTCGATCCGCCTTCTTCGGTTTTGGTCTTGTTGACATGCCCGCCGAACATCAAGATGAACTGGCCGTCGCGGGAGAACTTCTGCACCCGCTGGTTCGAAGGTAGCCCACGGTCAACGGCATAGATCTCTCCAGCGGAGTCGACGGCGAGACCCTGAGGAGAGTCGAATGGTCCGAACTCACCTGCGCCGGTGCCGGCCAGCCCGGCCTGGCACGTAGAAAGCGACGTGCAAACTTGAAGTTCGTTGGCACCCGTGTCAACTCCCCAGCCCCAAGCCTTGATGAACTGCCCTAAGGCGTTGAACTCCATGATTCGCCTGTTTTCCTGGTCGCCGACAAAAACATGACCGTTATGCGGATCGGCCGCGATGCCACGGGGGATGTTGCATTGGGCTGCCCCAGAGCCGGTTTCGCATTTGGTCCAGAGCTCGGGAGGGGCGGCCTGGGCCACGGCCGGCGCGAGCAGGGCCGCGACGAGAGCTGCTGCTGCAAGGGTCGGGGCGAGGCGCCTCATCCTTGGGCCTGCAGTCTTGAGTCAGCCGTCACGCGGAGCCCCCGTCCGGCTTGCTGCTTGTCGCGTCGTCCCATTTTTTTCTCTCTTCCTTGACTGGCCCGGTTCATGTGATGTGCGTGCGACCAAGGGGTGGTCGACCCACCCCTTGGTCGGGTATCGCGTCAGCTGACGACGATCCAGGTGCCTCCCTTCTGGCCCTGGATGTGGAGCACGTAGCGACCCCGGCGCAGGTGGCTGAGGTCGAGCTGGAGGCGGCCGCGCCGGGCGGTGCCGTGGCTGTAGGCATGACCGCTGTGCATGAGACGCCAGCGCAGGTGGGAAGAGCTGGCCGAGGCGCCCTGCTTGACGGTGCAGGTGACCTTGACTTTGGTTTTGCCCTTGACCTTGCAGGTGACCTTGGCGGCTGGACCCTGGGGGCCCTGAGCGCCCTGGGGGCCGGCCGGTCCCTGAGCTCCGTCTTTGCCGTTGGAGCCGTTGGCTCCGTCTTTGCCGTTGGCTCCGTTGGTGCCGGCGGGGCCGGTCGCACCTTTGGCGCCACCGGTACCAGTCGGGCCGCTGGGACCCGTCGGGCCGGTAGGACCACCGGGCCCGGTCGGGCCGCTGGGACCAGTCGGGCCGCTGGGGCCTTCCGCGAGGAAGACAGCGGTGACTTCGGTTTCGCCGCTGACTTCGACCTGGCAGGTCGTCGGGCCGGTGTGTTTGCAGCCGAGCCAGCCGGCGAAGACGCTGCCGGCGACGGGGGCAGCCGTGAGGGTGACCACTTCGTTTTCCGCGAAGGCAGCTTCGCAGGGTTCGGTCCCGCAGTTGATCCCGACCGGGTTACTGGTCACCGTCCCACCGCCGTTGCCGCCCTTGTAGACGGTGAGAGTGGCGAAGCCGGCTGCGAGGTCGAACTTGGCGTCGACCGATTTGGCGGCGCTCATCGTCACTTCGCAGGCGCCGGAGCCGGTGCAGGCGCCGGGACCGGTCCATTCGACGAATTCAGAGCCAGGGTCGGCGGCCTGGGAGAGGGTGACGACTTCGTTTTCGGGGAATTCGGCCGAGCAGGTGCCGCCGCAGCTGATCCCGGAGGGGGTGCTGGTGACGGTGCCGGTTCCGGTTCCGGACTTGGTGACGGTGAGGGGGAATTCGGGGGTGACCGGTTCGAGGTCGAACTTGGCGTCGACCGATTTGGCGGCGCTCATCGTCACTTCGCAGGCGCCGGAGCCGGTGCAGGCGCCGGGACCGGTCCATTCGACGAATTCAGAGCCGGGGTCGGCGGCCTGGGAGAGGGTGACGACTTCGTTTTCGAGGAATTCGGCCGAGCAGGTGCCGCCGCAGTTGATCCCGGAGGGGGTGCTGGTGACGGTGCCGGTTCCGGTGCCCGACTTGGTGACGGTTAGCGGGAATTCGGGGGCCTCGGCGGCGGTGAAGGTGGCCTTGAGTTTGATTTCAGTTTCGTCGGAAACCTTGCATTCTTGTTCTGAGAGGTCACAGTTTTCAACGACTGAGCCTTTTTCGACGGTCCATTCGACGAATTCAGAGCCGGGGCTGGCAACCTCCACCAGTTGCGTGAAATATTCTCCTTCAGTGAAGAGTTCTTCTTCATCGAAGAATGCTTCGGTGTCACACGTACCGGTGGTCGGGCCAGGGGAGACGTATTGGCAATTGATGGGCGGGCTGCCCGCGAGGAAGGAAAATCCACTGGGGACGACTTCACCCGCGCCGCTGCCGTCGATCGTGACGTGAAGGTTGTTGGCCGCGCTCGCCGCCCCTACAGGTATGAGGAGTAAGGCGGCTGCGGTGGCGAGAAGGAGGATGAAACGGAAGCGGTCGTGGAATCTGTGCAGCATCAGATCTCTTCTCCTTGTGTAGACGCCCGCCGGGGGTGTCGCTCGGCTGGCCTGGTTGCCGTCGGCCGGGCGTTCGCTACGCGCGGCTGGGGGTCGATGTGAGTGGTCCCCACGTATCCCTTCTCCTTGTCCCTCGGGCCCCGTTTCCGAGCCCGTCCCTGTGACTTCCCTGTGGAACTGCGTCCCTGTCATACCGTCTTCGTTCCCTGATAAAGACGTGACGGGATGTAAACACGCAAATTCATGATTGTCAAGATACGCACGTGGTATTAATAAGAAAGGCGCCCGTTTGCAGGGACTTCTACGCCAAACTTCTTTGGCTTCAGCGCGAAGACGGGACGTGTAGAGCCGCTATGGGCGGCGGGCGGGCCGGAGCTCCGGCGCCTACGCGCCGGCCTGCTTGCGGCGCTGCGCGGCATACTCGGGCGCCGTCTCGGGCTCGAGCGCGGCGATGCCGGCGGTCTGAGGGCCGGGCTGACCGGACTCGTAGAAGGCGAGGACGTAGGCGACGAAGTGGGGGGTGAGGAGGCGCAACTGCGCCGCCCGGCCCTGCAGCACTTCGCTGGCCACCCGGGAGGCGATGCCGCCGACGACGACCTGGTCGATCTCCACCGCCAGGCTCGATTTGGAAGATGCCTGGGGAACGGCGGAGCGCAGCAGGGTTCCGTAGCGCCGCAGCCACTCGTGGTAGCGGAGGGCGATCTCCTCCCCCGCCGCGGGCGCCTCGACGAAGAGAAGGCGGGCGACCGCGGGCTCGGTGGCGAGCAGGTCGAGGGCCGCGCCGAGCGCGGTTTCCACCCGTTCTTCAGCCGAGCTGCCGCGGTCGCAGGGCCGCTCGAGGATCCCCAGCAGCCGCTCCTGGCAGGCCTCGTGGGCGGCGACGAAGCACTCCTGCTTGCTGCCGAAGTTGTCGTAGAAGGCGTTGCGGGAGACGGCGGCGGCCTTGACGAGGTCGGCCACCGACATCGCTTCGTAGCCATGCTCGGAGACGACCGCGGGGACGGCGGCGATCAACCGGCGGCGCTGGTCCGCCAGCACCTGCTCGGGCGCGAGCGCGTGCCGGCCGCGCGGCAGCCGGCGCGGTTCGCCGCCGGATTTGGATCGAGGTCGTGCTTTGGCCATCGGGCGTGAGACGGTGCGGTTACTTATACGTACAGCTTAGTTCCTAAATAATCGTCGGGTCAACCGCCAGCCGGCGCTGCAAGGCACCCAGCGAGGGAGGCAGAGAGGCCGCGACTCGCGGATGGCGAACCTGTTCGAGAAGGATGCGCTCGATTCGCAGACACCCGCCGGTGGCTCGCGCCGCCGCCCTGCTGGCGACGCTCGCGAGCCTGGCCGCGCTCCCTGCCCCCGCCGCCGGCGCCGCCGTCAGCTGGGTCGTCCATGGCCGCGGCTTCGGGCACGGGGTCGGGATGAGCGCCTACGGCGCCTACGGCTTCGCCCTGCACGGCAAGGGCTACCGCTTCATCCTCGGCCACTACTACACGGGGACGACGATCGGGACCCTCCCCGGGCCGCGCGTCGTCCGCGTCCTGCTCGACGTCTCCGCCGGCGACGTCGGCTTCAGCCGCGCCACCAGCGCCTGCGGCGTCGCCCTCGACCCGGCGCGCAGCTATCAGGCGCACCGCAGCGCCAACTCGGTGGTGCTGCGCAGCTCCGGCGGCAAACGGCTCGCCGGCTGCGGCCGCAAACTGCGTGCTGCCGGGAAAGGGACGATCGAGATCGCCGGCGTCGGTGCCTACCGCGGCGCCCTGGAGACGGTCCCGACCGAAAGCGACGCCGGCTCGCTCAACGTCGTCAACGCGCTCGCCCTCGAGCAGTACGTGAAGGGGGTGATGCCGAACGAGGTGCCGCCCTCCTGGCCGGTCGAGGAGCTGAAGGCGCAGTCGCTGGCGGTGCGCTCGATCGCCCTCACCGGCGCCGTCGGCGGCAACGGCTTCGACCTCTACAGCGACACCCGCAGCCAGGTCTACGAGGGCCTGGAGAGCGAGTATCCCCAGACCAACGCCGCCGTCGACGCGACCCGCGGCCAGGTCGTCATGTACGGGGGCGAGGTCGCGGAAACCTTCTACTCGGCCTGCTCGGGCGGCCACACCGAGAGCGTCGTCAACGTCTTCGGCACCGCGATCCCCTACCTGGTCGGCGTCCCCGACCCCTACGACTACTACTGCCCCCTGCACAGGTGGACGCTGAAGTTCAGCGGCCCGGAGATCAGCGAACGCCTCGGCGCCTACCTCGACGGCCGCCTGAAGAAAGTCGTCGTCACCAAGCGCGGCGTCTCCCCACGCATCCTCACTGCGAAGCTCGTCGGCACCGGCGGCGTCACCACCGTCACCGGCTCCCAGCTCGAGGTCGCGCTCGGCGGCTACGACACCTGGATGAGCTTCGAGAAGGTCGTCGGCGGGGGCTGAGAGGGGGGCTCAGAGAGGCGCGCCGTCGACGTAAGCGGCGGCTGCTTCCCGCACTCGGTCGAATTTGCCTTCGCCCAGCAACTCGAGCGGCCGCTCGTAGTTCAGGTAGCGATTCCTAGAGCGCAGCCAGGCTCCGATCGCCTCGTCCCGCATCGTCATCGAGAGGATCTCGGCGATCGCGCGCAGATCATCGAGCTGACGCCGGTACCGGGTCGGCGACGAGCCGTTGTTCCACCAGCGCCGAACCGTCCTCTCGTCGGCTCCCGTCGCCGTGCCGATCTCATCCGCGGTCAAGGCCAGGAGCGAATGCGCCATGCGAGCCGCGTCGGCGGGCTCACGCGCTTCCTCTATCTCTCTGAGGACATCTGGCATTTGGCCCTCCAAGTAGCAGTTGTTACTAAGTCGGTCCCTGCGGGCGAACCTGGGAAATATAGTCATACGCCAGGGTCGAAGTCAAGTTAATTGGCTGTGAATTGACTTTGAACTGTCTCTATAATGTCAGGTATATTGCCAGGGAGAAAATGGCCTCACCCGCTCTCAACAGGGAAGGCATGGAAGGCAACTCCCTCCAAGTGCTGTTCTCCCGGCTGGTCGTGTTTCGCAACACGCCATTCGGGGTGGATGCCTGGAGCACGGTGGGAGAACCCGCGGGCTATGCCGGGCGGTTCCACCGACTGGGGGAACCGCTGCCGCTGTACGCGTCCGAGTCGGCGCAGGCATCGTTGAGGGAGTTGGACCTGCATGCCGAAATGCCCCTGGAGCCGGCGCGAGAGGTGCTGCGTCGGGTCACGGCAGTGGCGATCCCGGCCGGCGCCCGGGTGCTGCTCGCGGACCACGTCGACACTCTCGATTCCACCGGCCTCACGCTCGAGCAGGTCTATGACCCGGACGACTACGAAGCGTGCCAGCTGGTCGCCGACTACGCACAGAGCCTCCCGGGCACGGTCGCGATCAGCACCCAGTCCAACGCGGAGCGGCAACAAAGGACGTTCGCGGTGCTTCCCGGACACGCGCATATGACTGCGCCGGTCGACTACTGGGAGGGCTCCCTCAACCTGCTCCGGCTGGGGCTCCGCGAGCGCGAGCCGGTCGCTCAGCCATCGGGATAAGCGGCTCCCAGCTCGAGGTCGCGCTCGGCGGCTACGACACCTGGATGAGCTTCGAGAAGGTCGTCGGAGGCGAGGGAATCTGATAATCTGACTTGATGAGGCAGCTCAGTGCCACCGACGCCGCGCGGCGATTCTCCGATGTGCTCGACAGCGTCGAGTCCGAGCGCGAGTCGTTCGTAGTGGTCCGCCACGGTCGGCCCGTAGCGACGATCGGGCCAGCGTACGCCGGGACTGGCCGGGCGGCGAAGGAGGCGTTGCGTGCTCACCGCGCCGATCCCGGATGGGCCGCCGAGCTGCGTGAGCTGCGCGAGTGGGTCGGCCCCGCCGATACGGACCGCTGGCACGACTGATACTCGACACCACAGTGCTGATCGATGCCGAGCGCGAGGGCATCGGAGACCTCGACGAGCTGATCGGCGACGAGGACGACGTAGCGATCGCGGCGATCAGTGTCGCTGAGCTGGTTGCGGGAGGCGAGCTGACCGATGGAAAGCGCCGGGCAGAGCGCGAAGCATTCGTCGAGGCGGTGCTGGGAGCCTTCAGCGTCGAGGACTACGGCGTAGACGTCGCACGCGCTCATGGTGCCCTTCTCGCTCACACTCGCCGCGACGGCCGACCGCACGGCGCGCACGACCTGATCATCGCGGCCACGGCGCGGGCGCGCCGGCGCGAAGTCTTGAGTGCCGACCGGGATGGCTTCGCCGAGTTGCCCGAGGTCGTGCTGCGGGAGGTTTGAAGGTCGTGGGCTGAGCCGCTATCCCACCTCGTCCAGGAAACGCTGGATGTCCTTCATCAGGAGGATGAGGTGAAGGGGATCGCTGGGTGAGGGTTCGAATCCGAAGCGTCCATGGAACTCCCGTGCCTCGGCATGGGAGTGAACGACGAGCGCTCGTATCCCGACAGATTCAGCGGCAGCCGTGCATCGGAGCAGCGCGTCCTGAAGTAGAGAGCGACCGATGCCGTGCCCCTGGTGTCCTTCGTCGACGGCCAGTCGAGCAAGGATCACGACCGGAATCGGCCGGCCGGCCGGTTGCCCTCTGAGGAGCCGCGCCGTTCCATGGCTGGGCTCGACCTGACCGACGACGAGCGCGTAATAGCCAACCACCCGCGTTCCGTCGGTCGTTACGAAGACTCGCGCCGACCCCGCCGCCTCGGCATGGCGGGAATGCCGATGCAGCCAGCTGTCCAGCGATTCCTCGCCGCAGCAGAAGCCGCCCAGCTCGTGCTTGCCCCGCAGCGGCTCCGGCGCCGTGTAGGCCACCGCGAGTACCAGCTACTCGAAAACGCTTGGCTCCGCGAAGAGGTCGCGAAGGCCAGCCGGAACACGGGCAGGGCGATCTAGAAGCTCCGTGAACCTCTCCCAGTCTGGCTTCTCGAGCTCGAACTGGGTGCGGTCGGCAAGAATTCGGCGTGCCTCGCAGACAGCGGCAAAGCGAACAAAGCTGGTGTAGCTGGTTTCCGCCAAGTCGCTGGCAGCGCGAACGAGGGCATCCTCCGACTCTGCGACGCGCAGATCCCAGCGATGGTCTCGAATCTCTCGGGCTTTGGGGCTCATCGGCTCGATCCAGTGTACAGACGTTGTACAGGCACTCCCGATTTTTCTCGACCGCTGAGGTCGCTCAGCCGTCGGAGTACGGCTGGACCGGGATGCCGTGATCGGTCTCGCGCATCCCCAGCTCGTAGGCGCCGCCACCGGCCAGGGTCAGCTCGCGCGGCGGCAGGCCGGGCCGCTCGACGGTCAGTTCGAGGTCGGCGACGGAGCAGTTGACGGTGTTGTGCTCGGGGCCCTCGGGGTCGGCGTAGACCCAGCCGACGAAGTCCTTCTCGGGGGCGGAGATGCGGCCGCGGACGAGCACGTCCTTGCCGGGGAGGACGAAGGAGCAGGCGGCGGGCGCCTCCTCGACCGAGGCCGAGCGGATCGCGCCGAGGCCGCCGAGGCGGTGCGGCTCCCCTTCCAGCATCAGCATCCCGGAGGGGATCCAGGGGCTGGTGCGGGAGCCGAGCTTGACCCGGGCTGCGCCGGCGTCGAAGTAGGTGCCGGGCGCCTCGGCGAAGCCGGTGCCCTCGAGCCAGACCCAGCGCTCGGCGTGCTCGGTGCCCCAGTTGTGGCCGATCATCCCCGGCCAGGCGGAGACGTCGACCCCCTCGCCGTCCACCTCCAGGCGACCGTCGAAGTGGGTCAGCGGCACCGGGGCGACGAACTTGGTCCGCGGCAGCGGCGCCCTGTAGAGCCAGTCGGCCGGCAGGTACTTGCAGGGGTCGGCGTCGGTGGCGAAGGTGAAGGACCAGGAGGCCTCGACGGCGTCGGTCGCGACCGCGCCCTCGGCCCGGCCCGGCCCGATCTCCGCCCCGTCGACCCGGATCCAGCCTCCCTCCGGCACCGAGAGGTCGGCGGCCGGCACCGTCACCTTGGTCGCCCGCGGGCCCCCCGCCTCGCGGTCGAAGAGGACGAACCAGATCGAGGCGTTGGGCTCGGCCCCCGGCCGCTTGTGAACGGTGTGGCGGATCCAGACGCCTCGTCCGCCACCCGGCTGGCAGGCCTTGACGTAGAAGCTCTCGTAGTGACCGGCCTTGCCGGCCACGCGGGGAAACCTGGCGCCTTCGTCCATTCCCTAAAACCTTAGAGGCGTTGGGACCAAGCAGGTCGGTGGACGCAGGGAGGCAGCGAAGCGAGCGCACTTCTAGTGCGTGAGCGAGCGGCCGACCGAGGACGCCGAGATGCGCCGGCCCCAGCGCGTCTAGACCTTGATGGTTATGACGTCGCCGTCCTGGACGACGTAGTCGCGGCCCTCGATCCGCAGCAGCCCCTTGTCACGGGCGCCCGAGTAGCCGCCGCACTCGACCAGCTGCTCCCAGCCGACGACCTCGGCTTTGACGAACGCTTCCATGATCTCGGTGTGGATCGTGCCGGCGGCCTCCAGCGCGGTGGCGCCGCGGCGCAGCGGCCGCGCCACCGCCTCCTTGCCCTCGCCGGCGGTGAAGAAGACGAGCAGGTCGAGCAGGTCGTAGGCGGCGCGGACCAGGCGCGCCAGGCCCGAGCCCTCGACCCCGTAGGACTCGCGCATCTCCTCCGCTTCGGCCGCGTCGAGCTCGGCCAGCTCGCCCTCGATCCGGGCGCTGACCGCGACCACGCCGGCGCCGACGGCGTTGGCGTGGGAGACCACTGCTTCCGGCGCCTCGGCGTCGCCCTCGTCGACGTTGGCGACGTAGAGGATCGGCTTCGTGGTCAGGGCGCCGAGGTCCCTCGCCGCGTCGGGGGCGGCATCGGGGACGGGGACCGAGCGCGCCGGCCGCCCCGCGGCGAGCGCCTCGTGCACCGCCTGCAGCCAGCCGTGCTCGGCGATCGCGTCGGCGTCGCCCGACTTCGCCTGCTTGGCGACGCGGCCGAGCCGGCGCTCGACCTGGTCGTAGTCGGCGAGGACCAGCTCGGTCTCGATCGTCTCGATGTCGGCGAGGGGGTCGACGCGGCCGTCGGGGTGCGGCACGCCGGAGTCCTCGTGGCAGCGGACGACGTGGCAGATCGCGTCGGTCTCGCGGATCGAGGCGAGGAACTGGTTGCCGAGCCCCTCGCCCTCGGAGGCGCCCTTGACCAGGCCGGCGATGTCGTGAAAGAAGATCGTCGCCGGTTCCAGCTTCGAGCTGCCCACCGTCGCCCCGACCTTCTCCAGCCGCTCGTCCGGGACCTCGGCCACCGCCACGTTCGGCTCGATCGTCGTGAACGGGTAGTCGCCGGTCTGGGCGCCGCCCTTGGTCAGCGCGTTGAAGAGGGTCGACTTGCCCGCGTTCGGCAGGCCGACGATCCCGACCTTCATAGTGCGCCGCCGGTCACAGCGAGAGCGGGACGATCAGGCCGAGCGCGACGCCGAGCAGGGCGCCGGCCAGGACGTCGGACGGGTAGTGCATCCCCAGGTAGGGGCGGCCGAGCGAGAGGGCGAGGGCGACGAGGAGGGCGCCGGCCGTCGCCGGGTCGACCCGGACCATCGCCGTCGCCACCGCGAAGGAGGAGAGGGCATGGGCGGAGGGGAAGCTGAGCGAGCTGGGGGCGCCGCCGAGCGGCGGCAGCCCCTCCAGCACCGGTCGCGGCCGCCGCACCGCCAGCTTGATCCCGTAGTTGAGGGCGATCGCGATCGGGCCGAGGGCGGCGCAGATCAACCAGCTTTCGCGCCGGTCGGGGTCGAGCAGGGCGAGCGCGAGGCCGAGCACGACCCAGACCAGGCCGTTGTTGCCGGCCTTGCCGAGGGCCTTCGCCGCCGACTCCATCCCGGGCGAGTGGCCGCGGGTCCGCATCCAGCGCAGCAGCTTCAGGTCGGTGTCCTTCATCGGCGCAGCAGGATGTCAGAAACCCGCCGCCCCGCAGGCGCGGGCACCGTCACAATCACGTCATGCCCACCGTCCCCGGCTACGTCCACACGCCCGGCAACCACTGCGGCTCGACCGCGCTGCGCAACCTGCTCGCCTTCCACGGGATCGAGCTAAGCGAGGAGATGGCCTTCGGCCTCGGGGCCGGCGCCTGCTTCTACTACCTGACCCTCGAGGACGCCTCGCCCACGCGCTGGTTCAACGGCCGCACCGCGCGGCTGGAGGAGAGCTTCCGCGACCTGACCGGGACGGCGCTGGAGATGCGCACCTTCGCCGAGGGCGACGGCGACGCCTGGGAGGCGGCGCGGGTCGAGGTCGACGGCGGCAACCCGGCCCTGCTCCTCACCGACCTCTACTACCTGGACCACTACGGCAACTCCGCCCACTTCCCGGGCCACGCGGTCGTCCTCGCCGGCTACGACGACGAGTTTGCCCAGCTCTCCGACACCGGCTTCGAGAAGCTGCAGACGACGCGACTGGAGAACCTCGCCAAGGCCCGCCACAGCGGCCACCCCGCCTATCCGCTGGAGGGCCACATGTTCACCGTCGGCGCCGCGGTCGACCGCGCGGCGCTGGAGGCCGCGGTCCCGCGGGCGATCGCGCAGGCTGCGAAGGAGATGGTCGAGCCGACCTGGGGCGAGTTCGCCGGCCTCCCCGCCGTCGAGCGCCTCGCCGCCGAGGCCGGCTCCTGGCCCGAGCTGGCGGAGGACTGGCAGTGGTGCGCCCGCTTCGCCTACCAGGTGATCGAGCGCCGCGGCACCGGCGGCGGCGCCTTCCGCCTCAT
Source organism: uncultured Thermoleophilia bacterium (assembly GCA_963720455.1). Taxonomy (GTDB): domain Bacteria; phylum Actinomycetota; class Thermoleophilia; order Solirubrobacterales; family 70-9; genus VAYN01. Next base: position 2,126,574 of record OY970392.1, read on the forward strand.
GTACTCGCGCTTCCTCGAGGAGGTGGGGTGGGAGGAGGCGCCGCTCGCCGCCGATGCAGCGGCGCGCTGGACGGAGCTGGCCGAGGCGTTCAGAGCGGCGAGCGAAAGCGAGGTGCCGGAGCCCGTCCTCTGGAGCGCTGTCGAGGCCACCGCGCAACAGGTCGCCACAGCCGAGGGCGACCTCTGGAAGACGCTCCACGCGGTCTCCTAAAACTGGTGTTCTTTAGTCCCGGATAGCGGGACAAAGGAACAGCGATCCGCCGAGCGGATAGCGGCCGTTTACCAGCGGGGCAGTCGGGTATCCCCGTCCCATGACCATCGGCGCAGGCATCTTCCTGATCGCCGTCGGCGCGATCCTCAAGTTCGCGACCAACGTCCACGTCCAGGGGGTCAGCATCGACACCGTCGGCCTGATCCTGATGATCGCCGGCGCCGCCGGCCTCGTCCTCGGCTTCATCCAGCAGGCGATGTGGTCCCGCCGTCGCCGCGAAGAGGTCCCACCCGGCCCCGCGGTCGAAGAACGCCGCGAAGTCCGCGAGCCGCCGAAGTACTAGCTTCGCCATCTAGCCTCGATCCACCGTTTTCACCCCGCAGGATGTGATCGGCTGACCTGAGGTGAGTACCAGCGCCGGGGCGGTTCCTCAGAACCGCCCCGGCGCTTCTTTCGAGCTCGACCCTCGGTAGATCGGAGCGCCCAGCGCCCGCTCGTGGGCAGGCCGGGATCGGCAGGCGCGACGAGGAGGGGTTGTGACCGGGAGCGAGCCGGGGCTACGGGCTCGCGGCCGGCAGCGCCCGCAGTCGCGCGAATGCCGCCACCAGCGCCTCGGCCCACGGCCAACTTCGCGGCAGCCGCAGCGCCACCCGCCGGCCCGAGCGCACCAGGCGCCCGGCGACGTGCAGCAGGCGCTGGCGCACCCGCTTGGGCTCGGCAAGCGCGAGCTCGCCGGCCAGGCAGAGCCGGGCCGCCCACCTCAACAGGGCCTGAGCAAGAAGCGAGGTCTCCAGCCAGGCCTGGTTGTGGGAGAAGGCGGCGAAGGGCATCTTGCGCATCCCGGTGTCCTTGGCGACGCGGATCGCGTCCTCGACTCTGGCGCGGCGGCGGTGGCGCAGCTCCAAGGCGGCGATGTCCTCATCGGCCTGGTCGGTGATGAAGGCGGTGTGGCGGTAGCCGGTCTCGCAGTCGAGGACCGAGAGCTGGGCGCCGGGATGGGGTCGCTCGCGGCGGACGATCAGCCGTGTTCCCTCGGGCCAGCTGGAGAGGTCGAGGCGATCGGTGAGCTCCGTGACCTGGGCGCCCTCGCGCTCGGCTCCGTCGCCGTCGATCGCCCTCCGCCAAGCCGATTCGGGCAGCTCCACGATCGCCCCGCGCACCCGCTCGGCGACCTCGTAGCCGACCGAGAAGCGGATCCCGGCGTCGCGGCAGTCGGAGGTGAAGGCGTGGGTGCGCCCGCCGATGTCGGCGCGGGCGAGGACCTCGCGGTCGAGGTCTTGGGCGGGCAGTTGCTCGAGCGCCAGCTGCAGCACCTCGAAGTGATCGGCGGCGGTGTGGGCGGCGGCGTTGCCGGGCCGCAGGAGCGCCGCCAGCGGCTCGCCTGTCTCAGCCAGGTAGCAGAGCAGCGGGTGAAAGCCGAAGCCGCCCTTGTAGTTGCCGGCGGCGCCTTGCTTCTCGGAGTGGGCGGTGAGCAGGGAGGCGTCGATGTCGAGGATCAGCTCCTCGGGCCGGGCTCCGGCATCCCAGGCCTTGGCCAGCGCCACCGCGCGGGCGGTGCGGAGCGCTTCCAGGAGATCCGCGCCGATCGACTTCAGCACCCGGTGGGCCGTCGTCTCTGAGGCCACCGGCCCGAAGAGCGCCTCCTGGCCGCGCAGTACGCCGAGGTCAGAGACGTGATCGCCGCCATCGGCGATCACGACCGCGAGGTCGCGCAGGACGATGCCGGGGTCGTGGGCGGAGCGGCGCTCGCGGGTCGGCGCCATCGCCTCTGAGAGTGCCGCCGTCAGGCCCAACCGGTCGGCCAGCTCGACCAACAGGGAGGCTCCGGCGTGGGAGACGAGCCCCTCGCCGTCCGCCCTGACTTCTACGGTTTGGCGCGTCGTTTGTGTCTTCACCTTCCGGGTGTCCTCCTGGCTTGGGGAATGGGTCGTCGCAAACCGCATTCTCAAGAGCCAAGAGGACGCTCCCGGATGGTTTCCTCAGGCCGTTACTGCCGGATCCGGGCTAGAGAGGACCCAATAGGTACGTTCAGAGTCTTGACTCGGTAATGCATGCCGTGAGAGGGTCCGAAAATGCGAACGGGAGTCGCTTTGGCCCTGGTTGTCCTGGCAGGTGTTGTCGGCATGACAGGGTGTGGTTCCGGCGACTCAGGTTCGTCGGAGGTGCAGCAACGGGTAAAGCGGGAAGCCGGGCGCCAAGTGCAGGTCGCCAGAGAACAGGCGCGAGCAAAGGCAAGAGCCGAGGCTCGACGTGCCGAACGACAGGCTCGCGCGATCGCGAGGCGTGCCCGGATGCGGGCTGCCGCGCAGGCCGCTGCGGCCGCGAAGGCGGTCGAAGAAGAAGAAGAAGAAGAAGAAGAAGAAATCCCTGAAAAATCCTCTTCTGGCTGCGACCCCAACTACTCCGGCTGCGTACCAACGTACCCACCCGACGTCGACTGCGCCGAAGTGGGAGAAACGGTCTCCGTCTACGGCTCGGACCCGCATGGGTTGGATGCCGACGGAGACGGGTCAGGTTGCGAGTGATGGCGGCGCCGAAGTGGGAGTACTACATCGAGACCTTCAACCTGACCGAGCGCTGGGGCTCTAAGCGACAGGCTGGAGAGGTCCAGAAGTTCATCGCCCGGTTGAATGCGCTCGGCGCTGAGGGTTGGGAGCTGGTGACGCAGGCCGAGGTCACTATGAAAGGTGGAATCACCGGCGCAGTCAAGGGCGAGCTGACTGTTTGTTTCTTCAAGCGCCCCGTGGTGGGATGAGGCCTACCTGATTCGGCGCCAGCCGCGCGAAGTAGGCAAACCAGTTGCCGGAGTGCTCCTCGTAGGCGAGGCCCGCGTCGGTCCCCTGGCGTTTGAGGCTGTTCAGGGTCGTGAAGTGGGGGTCGCCGAAGAGCTCGCCGACGACGAGGCGGCCGTTCGGCTTGAGGACGCGGCGGATCTCGCGCAGGGCGGCGGCGGTGTCGGGGATCTCGCCGAGGACGGCGGTGAGGATGACGGCGTCGATCGAGGCGTCCTCGTAGGGGAGGGCGGTGGCGTCGCCCTGGGTCGGGACCAGGTTGGCGAGGCCGCGCTCGGCGGCGCCGCGCATCACGTGGTCGAGGAACTCCTGCTGCAGGTCGAAGAGCTCGAGCCTGCCGTCGGGGCCGACCCACTCGGCCATGTCGAAGCGAGTAGTAGCCGGTGCCGACGCCGATCTCCAGCAGGCGCTCGCCGGGCTCGGGCCGCAGGACCGAGCGCAGCCGATCGCGGGTGATGACCGGGTGCGGGGCTTCGACCCAGAAGCGCTGGCCGTAGGGGCAGGCCGAGGGGTTCTTGCGCCACCAGAGGGCGGCCGCCAGGGTCGCCGCGGCGGCCGTGCCGAGCAGGAGGCGGGGACGCACCGGCCTCAGTCCACGGGGCCGAAGCCGACCCGGTGCTCGCCCGAGTCGATTCGCAGGAAGGCGACTTTGCCGAGGTAGAGGGAGATGACCCCGTCCTCCGTGTGGAGGTCGTGCCAGCCGCCCTTCTCGAGCTGCTTGCGGAGGTCCTTGAGGTCGGCCTCGGCGAGGCGGGTGGCGATCACCTGGCCGCCCTCGAAGCCGATCTCGACGCGCTGTGCCTCTGCCATCAGTGTCCTCCCGCGGGTTCGACGATCTCGGTCAGGACCCCGCCGGTGGAGCGAGGGTGAAGAAAGGCGACGCGGCTGTCGCGGATGCCGACCCGCGCCTCGGAGTCGATCAGCTCGATCCCGGCGGCGGCGAGCTGCGGCAGGGTGGCGTCGATGTCCTCGACCGCGTAGGCGACGTGGTGCAGCCCTTCGCCCTTGCGGGCGAGGAACTTGCCGACGGCGGTGTCGGGGCCGAGCGGCCGCAGCAGCTCGACGTGGCCGTCGCCGACGTCCAGCAGCACCGCCTCGACGCCCTGCGAGGAGACCGTCTCGCGGTGCGCCAGCTCCATCTCGAAGCTCTGCTCGTAGAGGGAGATCGCGGCCTCGAGATCCTCGACGGCGACGCCTATGTGGTCGATCCTTCCGAACACGGCGGCCAGTCTATGCGGCCGGCGGCAGCTCGTCGCCGCCGTTGCCCTGCTCGACCCGGAGGATCTCCGCCATCGCCGCCAGGCCGACCTCGAGCTGCTCCGGCGTCGGCTCCTTGGTCGCCCAGTGGCGCTGGATCTCGCGCCCGGGAGCGTGGAAGGCCTCGGCCAGGGGGTCGCCGTGGTGGCGGTCGCTCCAGGCGAACATCTCGACCGCGATCGAGGCGCCGCCGAGGCCGACGACGGCTCGCGCGGCCGGGCCCGGGTCCTCGACCAGCCGCTCCAGCAGGACGGTGCCGCCGGCCGAGAGCAGCATCATCGGCAGCATCAGGTTGGAGCCGCAGCGGTCGTGCTCTTTCGGCACCGAGGCGACGTCGTCGACGCCCTGCTCGTAGGCGGCGATCGCCTTGTGCTCGACCCCGTGGTAGGCGGCGAGGTCGCGATCCATCAGCGCCACCAGAGCCGGCACGACGCCGATCGCCTGCATCAGGGCCCTCGCGCAGCGCCGAGGTCGGCCCGCGGCGGCGCAGCAACCCGGTCAGCCCCAGCGTCGCCCCGGCGGCGGCCACGACCCGCCAGTCCTCGAAGGGAAGCCGCGCCGCCGGCAGGCGCCTGCGCGCCAGCGGCAGCACCGCCATCGCCTCGGCCAGCTTCAGCGGCCCGCGCAGGCCCGGCAATCGGGCCACGAGCTTGGGGGCGAGCTCCGGCTTGCGCTCGGAGGCGACCTCGATCTCCCCGTCGCCGCCGCGCACCGCCGCCGCCCAGTGGGTCGGCCCATGGATCAGCAGCCCGTTGCGGAGCGCCATCCCTCCCAGTCGCAACCGCTCGGCGTCCTTTGAAGCCATACCGCCACCTTAGGGCCTATCCCGGCAGGGGTGGAACGTCTTGTACTTTTTCGCCGCCAGCCGCCCATCGGCAGCCACAGGCGCGGCTCGAAAAAGTTAAGTGGAACCCCTGCCGGGATAGGCCCTGAACCGACTGCGGACATACAGAGGGCGCCGAGTCCAGTCCCACTCGACGCCCTCTCCCCCCTGTGCTAAGTCCCGGCCGAAGGCCCCCAGTCCAGGCCCTCGGCCGGTGTATCGGCTCTCCCTGGCTCTAGCTTGGAAAGCCGCCCTTAAAACCCGCCGACCTTTAAGAAGTTGCGCCCGTCACTCGGGCTTGCGAAATCTCTCCCGGAGAGCATTCAGCCGGCGACCCAGCTCGGCCTCGAAGCCGCGGTCGGTGGGGGCGTAGAAGCGCCGGTCCTCCAGCCCCTCCGGGAGCAGCGGCTGGTCGCTCACGCCGCCGGGCTCGTCGTGCGCGTAGCGGTAGCCGGCGCCGCGGCCGAGCGTCTTGGCGCCGGGGTAGTGGGCGTCGCGGAGGTAGTCCGGCGGCGTCCTGGCGCCGTGCTCCCGTACCTCCGCCCGCGCCGCCGACAGCCCCTTGTAGGAGGCGTTGGACTTGGGAGCGAGCGCGAGGTAGACGGCGGCCTGGGCGAGGTTGAGCGCGCACTCGGGCAGCCCGACCCGGTCGACCGCGCGGGCGGCGGCGTCGGCGAGGAGCAGCGCCTGCGGGTCGGCGTTGCCGATGTCCTCGGAGGCGAGGATGACCATGCGGCGGGCGATGAAGCGCGGGTCCTCTCCCCCCTCCAGCATCACCGCCAGGTAGTAGAGCGAGGCGTCGACGTCGGAGCCGCGGGTGGCCTTGATCCAGGCCGAGACGAAGTCGTAGTGACGGTCGCCCTCGCGGTCGTAGTCGAGCGCCTTGCGCTGCAGCGCGTCCTCGATCGCGGCGATGTCGACCGCATCCGATTTTGACCCACCTCCAGTGGGGTCAAGGTCGGATGCGCGCTCAACCGCGCGCTCCAAGGCGGAGAGCGCCACCCGCGCGTCGCCGCCGCTGCGCTGCGCCAGCATCGCCAGCGCCGCGTCCTCGACCGGCGGCGGCTCGGCCAGCCCGCGCTCGGGATCGGAGAGCGCCCGCCGCAGCAGCTCCTCCACCTGCGCCGGCTCCAGCGGCCGCAGCTCGTAGATCTGGCAGCGCGAGAGCAGCGCCGAGTTGACCTCGAAGTAGGGGTTCTCGGTGGTCGCCCCGATCAGCGTCAGCAGCCCTTCCTCGACCGCCGGCAGCAGCGCGTCCTGCTGGGCCTTGTTGAAGCGGTGGATCTCGTCGAGGAAGAGGATCGTCGGCCGTCCCGCCCCCTGCCGGCGCTCGCGGGCGCGCTCGATCACCCCGCGGATCTCGGCTTTGCCCGCGTTCACCGCCGACTCCTCCTCGAACGCCCCCCGCGCCCCGGCCGCGGCGATCCGCGCCAGCGTCGTCTTCCCCGCCCCCGGCGGCCCGTAGAGGATCGAGCTGTGCGGGTTGCCCGCTTTCGATGGCGGTGCGCAGCGCCGATCCCATCCCCAGGATGTGCTCCTGCCCGACGAGCTCGTCGAGGCTCCTCGGCCGCATCCGCACAGCTAAAGGAGCATCCGCGGGCAGCTCATCTCGTCGGTCCGGCGCTTCCGCGCCCGTGTCGAACAGCTGGTCGTCCACCGCCGCTGAGTATGAGGGGCGAGGAAGAAGGGTTCGCCGGAGCCTCCCCGCTGTTGCTCCGCCGAACCCCTCTTCCTCGCCCCTCCCACACACCGGTCGTACAATCGACCCCATGGCTACCACCGAGGCAAAACCCGCAGCCCTGTCAACGGCGACTCTCGAGTCCTTCAACCCGGCCACCGGCGAGCTCGTCGGTTCGGTCCCGACGATCACCCCGGACGAAGTCCAGGGTGTGGTCGACGACGTCGCCCGCATCCAGCCCGCCTGGGCCGAGCTGCCGGCGAAGACCCGCGCCGCCTACATGCGCCGCGCCGCCGACGCCCTGCTCGACGACATCGACGAGGTCGCCGAGCTGCTGGTCCGCGAGCAGGGCAAGCCGCGCGCCGAGGCCTACACGATGGAGCTGCTGCCGACGATCGACGCCCTGCACTGGTGCGCCAAGGCCGGCCCGAAGATCCTCGCCGACGAGAAGGTGCGGATGACCCAGGCCTTCACGCTCTCCAAGAAGCGGCACTTCTCCTATGAGCCGATCGGCGTCGTCGGGGTGATCGCGCCCTGGAACTACCCCTGGTCGATCCCCTTCGGCGAGGTCGCGATCGCGCTGATGGCCGGCAACGGCGTCGTCCTCAAGCCGGCCAGCCTGACCCCGCTGCTGGGCGAGCGGATCGCCGCGGTCTTCGAGAAGGGCGGGCTGCCGGAGGGCCTGGTCCGGGTCGTCCACGGCGGCGGCGCGTCGGCGACGCGCTGGCCGCGCTCGAGCGTCGGCAAGGTCTTCTTCACCGGCTCGGTCGAGGTCGGGCGCAAGGTCGGCGAGGTCTGCGCCGGCACGCTCAAGGGCTCGGTGCTGGAGCTCGGCGGCAAGGACCCGATGATCGTCTGCGCCGACGCCGACCTCGACAACGCCATCTCCGGCGCCGTCTGGGGCGGCTTCGCCAACGCCGGCCAGACCTGCTCGGGGATCGAGCGCGTCTACGTCGTCCGCGACGTCGCCGACCGCTTCATCGCCGGCGTCGCCCGCGAGGCCGAGAAGCTGCGGCTCGGCGACCCGCTCGAGTGGGAGACCGAGATCGGGCCGATGACCTCCGACGGCCAGTACGAGATCGTCGTCGACCTGATCGAGGACGCGGTCGCGACCGGCGCGACCAAGCTCTGCGGCGGGCCGATCGACGTCGCCGGGCCTGCCCGGCAAGTACGTCGCCCCGACCGTGCTCACCGGCGTCACCCACCAGATGCGGATCATGCGCGAGGAGATCTTCGGCCCGGTGCTGCCGATCGTCGTCGTCGACTCCGAGCAGGAGGCGATCGAGCTCGCCAACGACTCCGAGTTCGGCCTCGGCGCCTCGGTCTGGACCAAGGATCGCCAGAAGGGCGAGCGGATCGCCCGCCGGCTCGAGTCGGGGATGGTCTGGATCAACGACCACTCCTTCAGCCACGGCGCCTGCCAGTGCGCCTGGGGCGGCGTCAAGGACTCCGGCGTCGGCCGCTCGCACTCCAAATTCGGCTTCTACGAGTGCGTCAACATCAAGATGAACGCCTGGGAGCCGGGCCTCACCCGCGACTTCTGGTGGCACCCCTACGACCGCACCCTCGGCGAAGCGGTGCGGGCCTCGGCGAAGATCGCTCTACGGCAAGGGCGCCGACCCGCACCGAGGCGCTGCGCGAGGGCGCCGGCCCGCTGCTCAAGGTCGGCCGGCGCACGCTGAAGAAGCGCCGCTGACCCGGCCGGGTCGACTTCGTAGCGCTATGCGGCAATAAGTCGACCCACCGGGGGTTCAAACGCCGACGACCTTCACAATCCCGGCGTGAGCGCGGACCAGCCACCCCGCGGCGAGCCGGCGATCGCGGCTCGCCGGCCTGCGCCGCGACTACGGCGAACGGACGGCGCTGGACGGGGTCGGGCTGGAGCTGGCGGCCGGCGAGTCGCTGCTCGTGCTCGGGCCGAACGGGGCCGGCAAGACGACGCTGCTGCGGATCCTGGCGACGCTGCTGCGACCGAGCGGCGGCGAGGTCGACGGTGCTCGGCTGCTCGCTGCCGAGTGAGGCCTGGAAGCTGCGCGGCCGGATCGGCTACCTCGGCCACGAGCCGCTGCTCTACCGCGACCTCAGCGGGCGCGAGAACCTGCGCTTCCATGCCCGCCTGCACGGGATCGACGGTGAGGCGGCCGAGGCGCGGATCGCGGCGCTGCTCGCCGCCGTCGGGATGGAGCGCCGCGCCGACGAGCGCGTCGCCGAGCTCTCGGCCGGGATGCGGCAGCGGCTGGCGATCTGCCGCTGCGTCCTGCACGAGCCGGAGCTGCTGCTGCTCGACGAGCCCGACTCCAACCTCGACGCCGAGGGACGCGAGCTGGCCCGCGGCCTGATCGGCCCCGGCGGCGAGCGCACCCGCGTGGTCGTCACCCACGACCCCGACCGCCACCTGCCCGAGGCCGACCAGGTGCTGCGGCTCGGCATCGGCGAGGCGGCGGCGGTCTCGTGATCGTGCGCAGCGCCAAAGGGACGGCGGTCTCGTGACCCCCTCGCGCGCCGCCTTCGCGGCGATCCTCGCCAAGGACCTGCGCTCGGAGCTGCGGACGCTGCAGTCGCTGCCGGCGATGGCGCTGTTCGCGGTCACCACCTTCGTCATCTTCCGCTTCGGCCTCGACCGCACCAGCCTCTCCGGCAGCCTCGCCTCCGGCGTGCTCTGGGCGACGCTGCTGTTCGCCGCCGTGCTCGGGATCAACCGCCTCTTCGTCGCCGAGCGCGAGGAGGGCGGCTTCGACGCGATCCGCCTCGCCCCGATCGACCGCAGCGTCCTCTTCGCCGCCAAGGCCGCGGCGCTGCTCGTCTACCTGCTGGCGCTGGAGCGATCGCGGTGCCGATCTTCGCCCTCTTCTTCCTCGACTCGGCGGCGGCGCTGGCGCCGCTGGCCCTGGTCCTGCTGCTGGCCGACCTCGGCCTCGCCGCGACCGGCACCCTGATCTCCTCGATGGCGGTCAACTCGCGCGCCCGCGACCTGCTGGTGCCGCTGGTCCTGCTGCCGCTGGTCGTGCCGCTGATGATCGCCGCCACCGGCGCCACCGAGCCGCTTGCTCGCGCTGGGCGGTCCCGCCTACGACCGCTTCGGCACCTGGCTGATGGTGCTCGGCCTATACGATCTGATCTTCGGCCTGGTCGGCTACGCGGTGTTCGACTTCCTCCTCGAGGACTGAGCCGCCGGCCTCGGCCCCATCCCCGCTAGAGCATGTACGGCAAAGGACTGAGACCACTCTCGATCGCCACCGTGGCGATGCTCGCCCTGTCGCTCTCGCTGGTCTTCTTCTACGCGCCGCTCGACGCCGACCAGGGCTTCATCCAGAAGATCTTCTACCTGCACGTGCCGCTGGCGATCGTGGCGCTGGTCGGGTTCGTCGTCGGCGGCGTCTTCGCGATCGCCCACCTGCGCAGCGGCGACCGCAGGTGGGACGCCTACTCCTACGTCTCGATCCACATGTCGGTGATCTTCGGCGTCGCCGTGCTGATCACCGGCGCGATCTGGGCCAAGGCCTCCTGGGGCCACTGGTGGGTCTGGGACGAGCCGACCCTGGTCAGCTTCCTGATCGTCTTCCTCCTCTACGCGACCTACTACCCCTTCCGCTACGCGATCGAGGACCGCGAGCGCCAGGCCCGCTACGCCTCGGTCTTCGCGATCACCGCCGGCGCCTTCGTGCCGCTCAACTTCATCGCCGTGCGGATGGCCGAGAGCCTCGTCCACCCGCGCATCTTCGCCACCGCCAACGGCGGCCTGCCCGGCGAGATGATGCTCGACCTTCCTCTTCTGCCTGGCGGCGATGGCGCTGCTCTGGGTGACGCTGGTCAAGTTCGAGCTGACGGCGAAGAGCGCCTCGGGCCAGGTCAAGCGGCTGCGCCGCGCGCTCGACGCCCCGGCCGCCGGCGCCGGCTCGCGGATCGCCCCGGAGGTGAGCTAGATGCTGGACTCTGCCCCTCGCCGCTCCCGGCGCTGCCGCTCGACGAGGCCGGCAAGTACGTCGCCGGCGCCTACGTCGTCTTCGTGGTCCTGCTGGTCGTCTACGTCGCGATCATGGCCGCGAAACTGCAGCGGATCGAGCGCGAGCTGCGCGAACTCGCGAGCTTCGCGCGAGCACCGCGCCCGAAGCGAGCGAAGCCGCCCCCGGACGCGAGAGCGAGACGCCATCCATATCTGATTCTCTGGCGTCTCACGGAAGCAGAGGAGGCGGCGCCTGATGTCTGAGCTCCTCGGCGCTCGGCGTCTCCCACAAGACCGCCCCGCTCGACCTGCGCGAGCGCCTCTCGCTGACCGAGGGCCGCGCCGTCAGCGCCCTGCGCGAGCTGACCGACGCCGCCGGCATCCACGAGGCGGCGGCGATCTCGACCTGCAACCGGACCGAGCTCTACCTGATCGTCTCCGACCCGGTCGAGGCCGAGTCGACCGCGCTCGGCGTCCTCACCCGCCAGGCCGAGATCCGGCCCACCGAGCTGCTCGGCCACCTCTACTCGCTGCGCTCCGCGCGAGGCCGCACGCCACCTGCTGCGGGTCACCGCCGGGCTCGACTCGATGATCGTCGGCGAGGCCGAGATCCAGGGCCAGGTCAAACGCGCCTACGAGCTGGCGCTGGTCGAGGGCGCCACCGGGCCGATCCTCAACCGCCTCTTCCGCGGCGCCCTCGCCGCCGGCGGCCGCGCCCGCGAGGAGACCGGGATCAGCGAGAAGGGCGTCTCGATCCCCTCGGTCGCGGTCGAGCTGGCGCGGCGCGCGCTCGGCGACCTCTCCGAGCGCCGGGTGCTCGTGGTCGGCGCCGGCGAGACCGCCGAGCTGGTCGCCCGCGCCCTCGTCGCCCGCGGCGTCGGCACCGTCTTCGTCGCCAACCGCCACTACGACCGCGCGATCGGCCTGGCCCAGCGCTTCGACGGCAGCGCCGTCCGCTTCGAGGAGCTGCCCGAGCAGCTCGAGGCAAGCCGACATCGTCGTCTCCGCGACCAACTCGCCCCACCACATCGTCGAGCGCGACGAGCTCGACCCAGGTGATGGAGGAGCGCGGCGGGCGGCCGCTGCTGGCGATCGACATCGCCGTCCCCCGCGACATCGAGCCCGAGTGCCGCGAGATCGCCGGGGTCAGCGTCCACGACATCGACGACGTCCAGCAGATCGTCGAACGCAACGCCAGCGGCCGCGAGGCCGAGGCGACGGCAGGCGGAGCGGATCATCGAGGCCGAGCTGGACCGCTTCGAGCGCTGGCTCGCCTCGCTCGAGGTGGTGCCGACGATCGCCGCCCTGCGCGAGCGCGGCGACGAGATCGTGCGCCGCGTCCTCGCCGAGAACGAGGGTCGCTGGGAGAGCCTCAGCGAGGCCGACCGCGAGCGGCTGGAGACGATGGCGAAGGCGATCGCCTCGCGGCTGCTGCACGAGCCGACCCTGCGGATGCGGCGCTCGGCCGGCAGCGACGAGGCGTATGCCTACGTCAGCGCCTTGCGCGAGCTGTTCGGGCTCGATGTCGAGACGGAGCCTGAGGCGGGCGGAGAGGGACGTCACCGAGCTGCGCAGAAGGATCCCGTAGGGGTTCCACTTAACTTTTTCGAGCCGCGTCGCGGCAATCGACGATGGCTGCGCGAAAAAGTACAAGACGTTCCACCCCTACCGGGATTCGCCGCGGCACGCGCGCGCTCATTCGCCGGCGCGAGATCGCATTCGGATCGCCACCCGCGGCAGTGCCCTGGCCCTCGCCCAGGCCGAGCAGGTCGCCGAGCTGCTCGGCGGGGCTGAGCTGGTCGAGGTCTCCTCCGACGGGGAGCTGGGCGACAAGTCGCGGTTCGTACGGGGGGTCGAGCGGGCGCTGCTGGCGGGGGAGGCCGAGGTCGGGGTGCACTCGGCCAAGGACCTGCCCGGGGGAGATGCCCGACGGAGCTGGAGATCGCCGCGGTGCCGGCGCGGGAGGACCCGCCGACGCCTGGATCGGCGCGGGCGGCTCGCTCGACGACGTGCCCGAGGGGGCCCGGGTCGGGACCGCGAGCCTGCGCCGGCGCGCGCAGCTGCTCGCGGCGCGTCCCGACCTGCGGGTCGAGGAACTGCACGGCAACGTCGACACCCGGCTGCGCAAGCTCGCCGAGGGCGAGCTGGACGCGATCGTGCTCGCCGCCGCCGGGCTGCGCCGGCTCGGCCGCGAGGACGAGATCGGCTTCGCGATTCCGGTCGAGACGATGGTGCCGGCGGCCGGCCAGGGCGCGCTGGCGCTGCAGATCCGCGCCGGCGACGACGAGGCGGCCGCGGCGGCGGCGGCGGTCGGCGACGCCGACGCCGCTGCGCGAGCTGACCGCCGAGCGCGCCGCCGTCGCCCTGCTCGACGCCACCTGCGCGACGCCGATCGGCGTCCACGCCCGGGTCGAGGGCGAGCGGCCGGCTCGAGATCGAGGCCTTCGTCGGCCTGCCCGACGGCAGCGAGTGGCTGCGCGACCGCGTCGAGGGCGACGGCGGCCGAGCCCGCCGCCGCCGGCGCCCTCCTCGCCGAGCGCCTGCTCGGCGCCGGCGCCCGCGACCTCCTCGACCGCGCCGAGCATTTCGGAGACGGCTGAGATGACAGCGCTGCGCTTTAGTCCCGCTATGCGGAACAAGGAACAGCGATTTGAGCGCGCGCCCCGGAGTCGTCTACCTGGTCGGCGCGGGGCCCGGCGACCCGGGGCTGATGACGGCGCGCTCGCTGGACGCTGATCGCGAGCGCCGACGCGATCTTCTACGACCGCCTGATCCCGCCCGGCGCGCTCGACGGCGCCCGCGAGGACGCCGAGCTCGTCTACGTCGGCAAGCAACGCCCCGGGCCGATGGGCAAGCCCGATCGGTCCTCGCGCGCAGGAGGAGATCGACGCGCGGCTGGTCGAGGCGGCGCGGGCGGGCAAGAGCGTGGTCCGGCTCAAGGGCGGCGACCCGTTCGTCTTCGGGCGCGGCGGCGAGGAGGGGGAGGCGCTGCGCGCGGCCGGGGTCGAGTTCGAGGTCGTGCCGGGGGTGACCGCGGGCGTCGCCGCCACCGCCTACGCCGGGATCCCGGTGACCCACCGCGACGACGCCTCGGCGGTCGCCTTCGTCACCGGCCACGAGGACCCGGAGAAGGCGGAGTCGGCGCTCGACTGGGACGCGCTCGCCCGCTTCCCCGGCACGCTCGTCTTCTACATGGGCGTCAAGCGACTGGCCGAGAACGCGGCGGCGCTGATCGCGGCCGGGCGCGGCCCGGAGGAGCCGGCGGCGGCGATCGAACGCGGCACCTGGCCCGGCCAGCGCACCGTGGTCGCCACGCTTGGAACGATCGCCGACGCGGTCGCACGCGAGGCCATCAAGGCGCCCGCCCTGATCGTCGTCGGCCCCGTCGCCGCCCGCCGCGAGGAGATCGCCTGGCTCGAGCGGCGGCCGCTGCACGGCCGCCGCGTCGTCGTCACCCGCGCCCGCGCCCAGGCCAGCGGCCTCGCCGCGACCCTGCGCGAGCTCGGTGCTGAGGTCGTCGAGCTGCCGGCGATCCGGATCGAGCCGCGGCTCGATCGCGACGAGGTGCGCCGGGCGGTCGAGTCAATCCGCGAGTACTCGCTGATCTGCGTGACCAGCCCCAACGGGGCGGACCTGCTGTTCGAGGCTCTGGCGGCCGCCAGGCGACCGGCGGACCGGGGCAACGAGAGGAGCGATGTCTCCTTCCGCTCGGACGATGGGGACACGCGGTCCACCGGCCTCGATGCGCGGGCCTTTCTGGGGCGACCGTCGCCGCGATCGGCCCCGGCACGGCCCGCGCCCTCGCCCACCACGGGATCGCAGCCGACGTCATCCCCGAGCGCTTCGTCGCCGAGGCGCTGGTCGAGGCCCTGGCCGGTGTCGAGGTCGAGGGCCGCCGCGTCCTCCTCGCCCGCGCCGCCGAGGGCCGCGACGTCCTTCCCGACGCTCTGCGCGAGCGCGGCGCCGAGGTCGACGTCGTCTCCCTCTATGAGACCGTCCGCGAGGCGCCCGACCCGGAGGCGGTCGAGGCCGCCCAGGGCGCCGACTACGTCACCTTCACCTCCTCCTCGACCGTCACCAACCTCACCGAGGCGCTCGGCGACCGCTTCCCCCACGGCGCCCGCATCGTCTCGATCGGCCCCGTCACCAGCGAGGCCGCCCGCGCCGCCGGCCTCAGCGTCGACGTCGAAGCCGCCCCCCACGACGTCGAAGGCCTCCTCGCCGCCCTGCTGGAGGACGCCGCCAGGTGAAACCGACAGTGCGGCAGTCCTTTGTTTCGCATAGCGGTACAAAGGACTGCCGCACTCCCCGGCAATGAGCTTCGGGGCGCCGCACAGGCACTACCGGCGCACTGACTCGACTAACGACCGGGCACGGGAACTGGCCGCCGCAGGGGCCCCGCACGGAACCGTCGTCACCGCCGCCGAGCAGACCGCGGGGCGGGGACGCCAGGGCCGCACCTGGACCGCGCCCCCCGACAAAGCCCTCCTCTACTCGGCCATCCTGCGCCCGCTCGACGAGCGCCACCTGACCCTGCCCCTCGCTGTCCCGCTCGCCGTCTGCGCAGCAGCAGAGGAGCTGCAGCCGGGAATCGAGTGCCGCGTCAAGTGGCCCAACGACATCTGGCTCGAAGAGCGCAAGCTAGCCGGCATCCTCATCGAGGCCCGCCCCCAGGACGGCTGGGCAGTAATGGGAATCGGCCTGAACCTCTCAATATCTACGGAGGAGTTCCCGCCCGAGCTCCGCGCAACGGCGACCTCGCTCTTCGACCCGAGTGAGGGCGGTCGCGGCCGAGGGTCGCCGGAGCCTCCCCATCTGTTGCTCCGCCGACCCTCCCCCACGACCGCCCTCCCCGCCGTTGCTCCGCCGACCCCTACCCCGACCGCCCTCTCCGCCTTGAAGGTCCTGAGCCGCCATCTCTCCGAGTGGACCGAGGCCGACCAAGCCGCGGTGCTCAGCTCGTGGCGCAACCGCGACGCCCTGCGCGGCCGCGAGGTCTCCTGGGACGGCGGCTCAGGCGTCGCCGACGGCGTCGACGACCGGGGCTTCCTGATCGTCCGCACCGTTGCCGGCGACCGCGTCGCCCTCGGCGCCGGCGAGGTCCACCTGCGCCTCTGAGTCCTCCCCGGCGCCGCCGCTCTTCGCTTTGGGGCGCCGCGCCGGTCCGGCCCTCTTCTCCTCGGGCCCCTGCGACGCCCGGGCCTGCGCCCCGTCGCCCTGCCCGCCTTTGCGGTTGCCGCGCTTCTTGCGCCGACGCTTGCCGCCTTTGGGGAAGTTGCGCAGGAGTTCGCGCGCGACGCCAGACGGTTTCCGCGCCATCCGCATGCGGGCGCCGCGCAGCACCTCCTCGCCCTCGGGCGTGTGCGAGACGGCCGCCGCCAGCAGCGCCACCGCCAGGCGCCGGTCCTGTTTGCGGGCCGCGTGGACGAGGCGGCGGGCGTTGCGCCCGTGCGCGCGGCCGGAGGAGTTGACCAGCAGGCCCAGCAGCCGCTTCGTCTCCGGCCAGCGCTGCACCGCGTACTCCTCGTGCAGCTCCCGCGTGTAGCCGGCAAGTCGCCAGACCCATGCCTGCGCCTGGTCGCGGCGGCCGATCCGTTTGTCGACCAGCGCTTGCAGCAACGTCTTGGTGCCCGCGCGTTTGTCCTCGCGGCTCCAGGTGCCGACGATGTCGATCGCGTCGTCGAACGCCTCCGGGTCGGCGAGGTCGGCGATCTCCCCCAGCGCTTTCAGCCGCAGCTGCGCGTTGCGGTTGCGCTGCACGCAGGTGAGGAGAAAACGCCGGCGCAGCTCCTTGGTCCTGTCGTTCTGCAGCATCGCCCGCGCCCGCCGCCAGCCCTGCGTGTTGACCCGCGCCCCGGCCAGCGCCGCCCAGGCGTGCTGCTCGGGGTAGTCGAGGTTCTCGACCGCGATCCGCCAGATCTCGCGTTCCAGCACCTCCATCCGCTTCTCCTCGACATCGGAGACGGGGACGATCCGGCGCTCGACCCGGACCCGGCGCCCGCGCCCGCGCCGCACCGGCCCGACGACGATCGCGCCGCCGCGGTAGACGTCGCGGTCGAGCAGGCTGTGCAGGGTGACGATCGACTCGTCGTGGGTCGTCGCCGGGTGGACGAAGTCGATCACCAGGCCGGCCTCCTTGCCCGGCGCCCGCCGGGTCACACGGCCGACCCGCTGCTGGTAGATCCGCCGCGAGGCGGTCGGCGCCAGGTGCATGCAGATCGTCGCTCGCGGCGAGTTCCAGCCCTCGGCCAGCAGCATCGCGTTGCAGAGGACGTCGACGTCGCCCCGTTCAAAGCCGGCGAGGATCTCGGCCAGCTCGCGCTTCGGCGTCTCGCCGGAGACCGCCTGGGCGTTGATGCCAGCGGCGCGGAACGCTTTCGCGACGTTCTTGGCGTGCTGGACGCCGGCCGTGTAGAGGACGCCGGGGACCTTGCGGAAGCGGGTCTTGTAGAGGTCGGCGATGGCGACGTTGAAGGGCTCCTGGTCGAGCAGCGCCGCCAGCTCCTCCTGGTCGAAGTCCTGGTCGACCTCGCCTTTGCGCAGCGGCACCTTGGCGATCGTCCGCACCCCCGGCCCGGGCGGGATCCGCAGGCAGCGCAGCGGCGAGATGACGCCGCGGCGCGCCGCCTGGGCGAGGTCGAAGCGCGAGGTCTGGGTCGGGAAGAGGTCGGCGACGTGGCGCGCGATCAACGCCCCGGTCGCGGTCATGCCGATGAAGACGGGGCCGGGCCAGGCGCGGATGCAGGCGCTGGTTTTCTCACCGAGGGCCGTGTGCGCCTCGTCGCAGATCACGATCGAGTAGGCGTCGGAGACCTTCTTGTGGTTGCGGACGAACCACTGGTAGGTCTCGACCGTGACCGGGCCGTCGGGGTCGTCGCGGCCGTCGACCAGCGGCGGCCGCAGCCGCTCCTTGTAGCCGCGGTCGGAGATCTCGCCGATGAACTGGTCGACCAGGTTGCGGCGGTGGGTGAGGATCAGCACGCCGCCGGTCTTGCTGGCCTCAATGAAGCCGACCGCGGCGACGGTCTTGCCGGCGCCGGTCGCGTGCTCGAACCAGAAGCGGCGGTCGGCCCCCGGGTCCTCCGGCGCCTCCTCGACGACCTCCTCGTCCTCGGCCGCCTGTTCCTCCCAGTCCTGGGGCTCCTCGTCGGGGGCCAGCTCCTCGTCCTCGGCGGGCAGCTCCTCGTCCTCGAGCTCCTCCTCATCATCGGCGGCCTCGGCGGCGTCCGTGCTATCCACCGCCGCCGACTCGGCAACCGCCGCGCTCGCCCCGTTGCCGTTGCCGTTCTCCTCAACCGCGACGACCTGCTGCTCGGCCATCAGCTCGGCCAGGGTGCCGGAGAGCGCGTCGACCTGATGCGGATTCAGTTCGGCGCCGTCGCGCAGCTTCGGCGGTTCGTCGGCGAGCAGCCGCTCCAGCCCCAGCAGCAGTGAGAAGTCGCGGCGCCACTCGATCGAGGGGTACTCGGCGCCGGCGTCGAGCTCGGTCAGGGCCGCGTCGAGGGCGCGGCGGCGGGCGGTGCCGGGGGCCAGCGCCTCCGGCTTCTCGCCGTCGAGCAGCAGCGGCTCGCGGGCAAACTCCGCCGCCCGCTCGATGTCGGCGCTTGAAGGAACTGCCGCTGCCGCGGCAACGTCGCTGGTCTTGGCCATAGAAGGCTTCTGGGGTCCGCCCCCGCCGAGCACGAGACAGCCGGCTGGAGGCAAGTGAACGAGGCTGCGGGGAGTCCTATCCTTTTCCCCCCGAGATCTCTAGCGGCCCGCATACGGCGAACCGAACGTACGTATTGTAATCACGGATTCGATGACCAAGGGACGAACGCTGCGCATAACTGTCCTGGCCCTGGCCCTGATCGCCGTCGCCGGCGCCGGCTGCGGATCCTCCGCCGGGGGCGACGGCGACGGCCAGCCGCCCGACTACGAGCGTGCCCTGGCGGGCTCGCCGGCGCCGCTGGCGGCACTGCACGAGCAGGCGAACGAGCTGCTGCCGGGGGGGCTCGAAGCGTACGAGGAACGGATCGCCGCGCTGAAGGGGTATCCGGTCGTCGCCAACGTCTGGGCCTCCTGGTGCGGGCCGTGCCGATACGAGTTCCCGACCCTGCAGAATCTCTCGGCTCGCTACGGCAAGCGGGTCGCTTTCATCGGCGTCAACTCCGAAGACGACGACGACGCCGCGAAGACGTTCCTCGAAGAGGAGCCGGTTCCCTACCCGAGCTACACCGACTCCGGCAAAGAGGTCCTCGACTCGCTCGGCGGCCGCGGCGGCCTCCCCGACACGGCCTTCTACGATCGCGAGGGCAAGCTCGTCTACCTCAAACAGGGTCCCTACACCGACGACGCTGAACTGGAAGCCGACGTGCGCCACTACGTGCTCGGGGGCGGATAATCGGGTGATGGAAGCCTTCGTCGTCATCGCCCTCATCGGTTTCGCGTTGCTGCTGGCCGAGCTGCTGCTGCCGACCGGGGGGATCCTCGCCGCGGTCGGCTGCGCCGGCCTCGTCGCCGGCGGCGTCGTCGCTCTCGACTCCAACAGCGACGGCGCCGACGTGATCGGCCCGGCCCTGATCACGCTCGGCATCCTCTCCGCCGTCAGCTTCTACTTCGTCGCTCGCAAAGTCCTCGCAGCCCACCGCGGCCAGCCGGTTTGGACCGGCACCGAGGAGCTGATCGGCGCCAGTGCCGAGGCCCGCTCGACGATCGATCCCGAGGGCAAGGTCTGGCTGGAGGGGACGCTGTGGGGGGCGCGGCTGGCGGACGGCGGTACCCCGGCGCGGCTGGGGGATAGAGTCACCGTCGAGGCGGTCGACGGGCTGACGCTGGTGGTTCGTCCGCAACCGCCGACCGCGCAGGCGAACGAAGGAGGCAGCTGATGGAAATCGCGCTCGGGGTAATCGTCGTCCTCCTCTTCTTCGCGCTGATCGCGGTCGGCATGTCGGTGCGGGTCCTGCGCGAGTACGAGCGCGGCGTCATCTTCCGCCTCGGTCGCCTGATCGCGACCAAGGGGCCCGGCCTGATCCTGCTGATCCCGCTGATCGACCGCATGGTCAAGGTCGACCTGCGGACGGTGACGCTGAACGTACCGCCGCAGGAGGTGATCACCCGCGACAACGTCCCCTGCCGGGTCAACGCGGTCGCCTACTTCCGCGTCGTCGATCAGAACCGGGCCGTGGTCGAGGTCGAGAACTATCTGCTCGCCACCTCGCAGATCTCGCAGACGGCGCTGCGCTCGGTGCTCGGCAAGGCCGAACTCGACCAGCTGCTGGCCGACCGCGAGCGGCTCAACGAGGAGCTGCAGAAGATCATCGACGAATCGACCGAGCCCTGGGGCGTGAAGGTCACCGCGGTCGAGATCAAGGACGTCGAGATCCCCGAGCAGATGCAGCGGGCGATGGCGCGCCAGGCGGAGGCCGAGCGCGAGCGGCGGGCGAAGATCATCAACTCCGAGGGGGAGTTCCAGGCGGCGCAGAAGCTCACCGACGCCGCCGACATCATCAGCACCAACCCGGCCTCGCTGCAGCTGCGCTACCTGCAGACGCTGCTGGAAATCGGCAGCAACCAGAACACCACCGTGGTCTTCCCGCTGCCGATGGACGTGCTCGAGCCGTTCGTCGGCAAGGGCGCCGCCGGCCGCGCGGCCGGCACCGAGCGGCCACCGCGGCCGACGGCGGTGCCGGAGCCGCCCGAGGTGGACGAGCCCGACCCAGACGACCTCCCCCCCTCCCGGTCCTGAGCGCTCCGGAGATACGCATCGACCAGCTGAGCGGGCTGAGGACGATCCTCGCCCCCGGCCGGGCCGAGCGTCCGGACCAGTTCGGCTCCGCCGCGGGCGCTGCCGAGGCCGAGGCCAAGGCCGCGAGCTGCCCCTTCTGCGAGGGGCGCGAGGACCGCACGCCGCCGGAGCTCTACGCGCTACGGCCCGACGGCGGAGAGGCCGATGGTCCGGGCTGGAGAACGCGGGTGGTCCCGAACCTCTATCCCGCACTGGGTGGGGAGGCCGGCCCGGAGGGCGACCCGGCGGCGGGCCCAGGCACCACCGGCAGGACAGGAGCCGGCCACGGTGCCCCGGGCGCCGAAGCGGGCGCCTTCGCCAGCAGCGGCGACCCGCTGCTGGCCTCGCGCCGCGCGGGCGAACCGGACCTCTTCTCCTCACGGCCGGCGAGCGGCGCCCACGAGGTGTTGATCAACTCGCCCCGGCACGTGACCGCGATGGCCGAGCTCGGCGAGGAGCAGTTCGCCGCCGCCGTCGACACCTGGCGGGAGCGGATGCGCGCCCACCCCGGCGCCTCCTATGTGCAGCTGATCGTCAACGAGGGTGGCGGCGCCGGCGCCTCGCTCGAGCACTCCCACGCCCAGCTCTACGCGCTGCCCTTCGTGCCGGCGGCGGTCGCGCGCGAGCGCGAGCGGGCCGGCGCCTACGCCGAGCGCACCGCCGGCAGCGGCCTGCTCAGCGACGTCCTCGTCGAGGAGGTGCGCCGCCGGGAGCGCCTGGTCGCGATCGACGAGGAGGCGGCGTTGATCTGCCCCTGGGCCTCGCGCTCGCCGTTCGAGCTGCGCGTCGTGCCGCGCCGCGAAGCAGCGAGCTTCGAGGAGGACGACGCCGGTGCGGCGATGATCCGCACCGCGCTGCGCGCACTCGCCGCCCGCTTCGACGGCTCGCCCGAGCTCAACCTCTGGGTCCGCACCGCTCCCACCGGCAGCGACCGCTTCCACTGGCACGTCGACATCGCCCCCCGCCTCACGATCAAGGCCGGCTTCGAGCTCGGCACCGGGGTGGACATCAACATCTACCCGCCCGAGCGGGCGGCCGCCGACCTGCGCGAAGCGCTGCCGACGATCTGATCCGGCTAGCTCAGCGCGGTTTCGAGATTCGCCGCGAGGCCGGGATCGAGCAGGTCGCCGTCGGCCGATAGGACCCGGCGGCCCATGCGGTTCGCGATCGCCACGTAGGAAGCGTCGTAGAAACTGAGGTCATGTTCAAGCGCAAGGCCGGCGGCGATCTGAAAGTCCTCGGGCAGCAGGTCGAGCGGGTCTCCGCAAAGCTCCAGCAGGAGATCGAGCGCCGCCCCGATCCGGTCTCCCTCCCAACCTGAATAGGCCTTGAGGACGTTCCCCACCTCGTACACGGCCAGAGTCGTGGTTCGCATCGCCAGCCGCCCGATCGCGTCCCGGGCGAGCCCCCCTTCCGGCTCTCGGGCTACCGGCAGGAACCACTTTGCCGCGACGCTGGCGTCGACGATCCACGCCCCCGTATGAGGTGGCTGTCGAGGGGTCAATCGTCTCGGCGACGATCGGCGCGGATCAGCTCGACGACATCTACGGGTCCCAACCAGTCGCCGCTCAGCTCGTCGAGCTCAGCCAGCAGCGACTCCCTGGAGCGCTGCACGAGGCCAAGCTCGCGGCGTGCGGCGTTCTGAAGCAGCGCGCTGCGGCTGGTGCGTCGGCGCTCTGCCTCGGCATCGAGCATCCCCAAAAGGGCATCGGGAATCGAGATCATCACCTTCGCCATAGTCTGAGTATATACCCAAGGCAATACCCCACTTTCCACATGCGCTGCCACGCTCGAACTAAGGCCGGGGCAGCCGAGACTCTCCCCCTCGCCGATAGGGTCATGCCCGGATGCCGCCCAACCCGCGACCGATCCCGCGCTTCATCGCCGACACGACCCAGGAGGGGATCCCCCACGGGCGCTTCGCCGAACGGCTGGCGAAAGCGTTCGCCGCGGCGGTCGAGGGGATCGAGGACCTGCCCGAGGGCGCGGCGCTGCCGGAGCAGGTCGACTGGTTCCCCGAGCGCGCCTGGGGCGGCCGCGTCTGGATCCCCTGCTCCGCCAACACCGAGAGCGCCGAGGGCAAGCTGGAGCTGTTCGGCCACGTCTCCTACGTGCAGCCATCCGGCGAGGACCCCTCCGACTTCCGGGCCAAGGCCGACTTCACCGACGTCCTCGCCGAGGCCAACCAGGACTGGCGCATCGACCTCAACGACGACGTGATCGGCCGCTGGCGCGGCGAGAACGGCCGCGCCGGCGCGGTCACCCTCGTCTGGGGCCGCCCCCTCGTCCGCGGCGCCGTCGCCGCCAGCGCCGAGCTGGAGGCCGAGACCGTCGACCAGGAGGAGATCTCCCAGGACCGCTTCACCCTGATCGCCCTCGACGCCCTCGAGGGCTACGGCGACGAGATCTTCATGCAGGTGAAGCTCTGGAGCCGCCGCGCCCAGGAGCTCGCCTCCGAGAGCCTCTACGGCTGAGCGGCTTCTACGATGGGGGCTGACCGGCCCCGGTAGCTCAGTGGATAGAGCACCGACCTCCTAAGTCGGGTGTCGCAGGTTCGACTCCTGCCCGGGGCGCTGGAGATTCCGCCTGGACCGGATCCACGCTCCTCGGGGAAGCGGGGTATTGCAAGGCCGCGACCGCCCCGGTGCAACTTTGGGGGTCTCTGCCCGGTTGTAGCGAGAGTGCAGCGGATGACTCGACGGAGCCAACTGCCCTATGCCGTCCTGGGGCTGCTTGCCTGCGCTGCCTTCCTTGCGCTGGCGCTGCTGGGGCCGGGAGAGGCTTCGGCGCGGCCCATTTACTTCGCGGGCAAGAAGGTCGAAGCGCCGCGCTCGTGGCCCGTCTACCGGCTCGCGGAGCACCCGGGGATGTGCGTGCGGATGGATCGGCGAGCCGTGTATCTCGGGACCCCGGGAGCGAACCAGCGCTGCCCGGCCGGGGCGGCGATCGGGCGGCAACGGGCGATCCTGGTCGAAGGGCGGGACGCCGCGCGCGCCGGCGTATCGGCCCTCCCCACTCCCTCCCGGCCGTTCGCAGGCGCCTCCGCCGCAGGCAACGTCTTCACCGGGCTCGGATTCGATGCCTGCACCGCGCCGTCCGCATCGTCGATGGCGGCCTGGAAGGAATCGCCCTACCGGGCGATCGGCGTCTACATTGGTGGCCTCAACCGGGGCTGCTCGCAGCCGAACCTCACCTCGAGCTGGGTCAGTGCTCAGACGTCGGCGGGCTGGAACCTGATCCCGACCTACGTCGGCCTCCAGTCCCCGACCAGCGCCTGCAGCAGCTGCGCCAAGATCAACCCGAGCCAGGCGACTGCGCAGGGCAACGCGGCGGCCAGCGACGCGGTCGCCCAGGCAGCCGCGCTCGGGATGGGGCCGGGCAGCCCGATCTACAACGACATGGAGGCCTACACGCAGACCTCGAGCGCAACCTCGGCCACCCTCGCCTTCCTCGAGGCGTGGACCGAAAAGCTGCACTCGCTCGGCTACGTCTCCGGCGTCTACAGCTCGAGCGCCTCCGGGATCGAGGACATCGCCGGCCAGGTCGGCAGCGGCTACAACCTGCCCGACCAGCTCTGGTTCGCCAACTGGAACGGCCAGGCCGACACCACCGACCCCTACGTCCCCGCCAACGCCTGGAGCCAGCACCAGCGCATCCATCAGTACCGCGGCGGCCACGACGAGCGCTACGGCGGGGTCACGATCAACATCGACAACAACTACGTCGACGGGGCGACGATGGGGAATGCGGCGCCGACCGCAGCCAACGAAGACCCGCTCGGCTCCTTCGACGTGACCGGCTCGCCCGCGCCGGGGCAGCTGCGGGTGCGGGGCTGGGCGCTCGACAAGAACACGCCGACCCAGGCGCTGGGCATCCGCGTCTACGTCGGCGGGCGGGCGGGGGCACCGGGCGCGCTCGCGCACGAGCTGGGCCCGGTCGCCAACCTCTCACGGCCGGACATCGGCGCCAAATACCGGGTGGCCGGCTCCCAGCACGGCTTCGACACCCGCTTCGCGACGACGAAGTCGGGACCGCAGCCGGTCTGCGTCTACGCCCTCAACACCGGCGCCGGGAGCCGACCGCCTGCTGGGCTGCAGGAACACCGCGATCCCGGTCGCGATCACCCTTTCCAACCCGCGGGCGACGGCTGCGGGCGTGCGGGTCCGCGTCTCCTGTGAGTGGCCGGCGGGCACCACGTGCCCCGGGCAGCTGGCCCTGCGCACGCGGTTCAAGGTCGCGGTCCCCGGCAAACGCGGCCGCCCCGCCCGGCTGCGAACCGTGACCCGTTCGCTCGGCAGCCGCGCCTTCCGGCTCAGCGGCGAGCGCACCCACCCCTTCACCATCCCCTACAGCGCCGGCGGCCGGGCGCTGCTCAGCCGGCGCGGTGAACTGCGAACGCAGCTGATCGCGGCGATCCCCGGCGGCCGCCGGATCGTCGTCCTCCGCGCCGGCGGCTGAACCGGCGAGCGGCTCAGGTGTCCTCGCCCAGCGCCTCCCGCAGGCTGGCCAGCTCGGCCCGAAGCTCCGCGAGTTCGCGCTCCAGGCGCGTGAGGCGGTCCTCTGCCGGGACCAGACCGGGCTCCGCAGCCACCTCACCGTCCCCCGCGGAGGCCGCATCGGCAGTGTCCGCTCCGGCGACGGGCGCCTCCCCGACCACGCCCTCAGACCCGGCGTCGCCGAGCCCGCCCAGCAGCTGCGCGTAGCGCTCCTCCTTCTGGCCCGGCCGGCGCTCGTGGCGGGTGACGTAGCCGCGCTCGACCAGGCGCTCCAGCGTCGCCTGCGACCGCGGCCAGGTCGGGGAAGCCGTGCAGCCGCTCGCTGCGCTGCTTCAGCTCGCCGGGCGTCTGCGGCCCGCGCAGCATCAGAACCGCCAGCAGCGACAGCTCGGCCGTCATCGACCCCGAGCGCTTCCGGCAGCAGGTGCCGGTACTTGCGGGCGCGGCTGCCGGCGCCGCTGGCGAGCCGGGTCCAGCCGCGCAGGGCGAGCCGGCGCAGCGCCTCGCTGACCGTCGCCTCGTCGTAGTCGACGACCGGGTCGCGGTTGGTCGACTGGTTGCAGGCCAGCCGCAGCGAGTTGAGCGAGAGCGGGTAGGCGTCCGGCGTCGTCCGCTGCTTCTCGATCAGGCAGCCGACGACACGGATCTCGACTGCGTCGGGCTCCACCTGCTCGCCTCAGCCGCGGTCCGGTCGCTCGGGGTAGATCTCGTCGATCGTGACCAGGGCGCGGTAGGGAGCCTCGGCGGCGGCTTCGATCCTCTCGCCGCCGCCGGCGAGCCGGTCGACGACAGCGACCACAGCCCGCCACCTCGAGCCCCTCCTCGCGGATCCGCCCGATCGCGGTCGCGGTCGAACCGCCGGTCGTGACCGTGTCCTCGACGACGAGGCAGCGCAGACCGGGGCCGACCGGACCCTCGACCCAGCGCTGCAGGCCGTGCTCCTTGCGCTGAGCCGCGGACGAAGAAGGCGACGAGGTCCTGGCCGGAGGGAACCGCGATCGCGGCGCAGGCCGGCGGGATCGCAGCCGTCGCGGGGCCGCCGACGGCATCGGCGCCGGCCTCGTGCGCAGCCGCCGCGATCAGCTCCCCGGCCGCGCGGAAGCCGGCCGGTCGCATCAGCGTCCGCCGCGCGTCGACGTAGTACTGGGCCGTCGCCCCGCTCGCCAGCGTCACCTCGCCGAGGATCAGCGAGTGCTCGCGCAGCTCGGACGAGCAGGGTCGTCTTGGTCGCGTCGAGGTCGCTCACCGCGCGCATCCTAGGGGTAGCTCCCAACCACGTTGTTCATCCGGGCCTCCTCGAAGGCTGGGGTTGTCGCGATACCCGACTTGTGGCCCCCATAGGGGCCCAAACTCAGGTAGCGCCGAGCGACTCGCGGAAGCCTTGCCGCCAGCTGGGGTGCGCCGGCTCCCAGCCGAACTCGCGCTTCGCCTTCGCGTTAGAGGCGCCGCGCATCGAGATCGCGGCGCCCGCCAGGTCGGGGCCGGCGACCAACCGCGCGATCCGGAACGGGACCCGGTGCGGTGGCTTGGCGCCCAGCGCCTCGGCGTAGAGCGGCAGCCACTCACGCTGGGGCACCGGCTCGTCGTCGACGACGTTGTAGATCCCGGGAGCACCGCGGTCCAACGCCGCCACGGCAGCGGCGGCGGCATCCTCGACGTGCACGAAGGAGAACATGCCCGTGCCGGTGCCGACGATCGGAGTGCGGCGCTTAAGCGTTTCCTCCGCCTGCGATCCCCCACGGCCGAAATGGGTGCCGGGGCCGTAGAACCAGCCGTAGCGAAGGACAACGCCCTCCAGGCCCGCGGCCTCCGTCACCTGGCTCTCGAGCTCGACCAGGGCGTCGCAGGCGGCGGCGAAGCGCCCGGGCGGGTCGACGAACAGCCGCGCCTCCTCGTCCTTGACCCACTCGCCCTCGGGCTCGTAGAAGAAGGCGACGCTCTCGGCGACGAGTCGCCGCGCGCCCGCGGCCCGGGCCGCCGCGACGAGGTTCCGCGTCCCCTCGCTCCGCACCCGGTTGGTCGCCGCCAGGTAGTCGGCTCTCGGCTTGAACCGCTGCGGCAGCGCGGTCAGAGCGTGAACGACGACCTCCGGCCTCGCGGCGGCCACCGCCTCCCGCAACGCCCCCGCATCGAACACGTCGCAAACGACCGCGGCGGCCCCGGCCGCCCGAATCTCCGCCGCCCGCTCCTCCCGCCGCGTCATCCCGGTCACCTCGTGCCTCGCGCCGACGAGCTGCCGCACCAACGGCCGACCAAGCGCCCCGCTCGCGCCGGCAACAAAGACCTTCATTCCACGACTCCTTCCACCTCCACCACCCTAGTGCCGACACCCCACCTACCAGATGAAGATGTCCTCGCCGAAGTGGATCCGCTCGTAGATCTCCGGCTGGTCGGCGATGAAGGTGCGGATGCAGCCGTGGCTGGCCGGGTAGTCAGGCACCGATTCGTAGCCGTGGACCGCATAGCCGCCGTAGAAGTAGAACGAGTAGTACATCCCGTGCGAGTTGTAGCCGGGTTCCTGGCGGATGAACTCGAAGTGGCCGGTCACGGTCGGGGTCGAGGACTTGCCGGAGGAGACCGGGTAGATCGCGAACGGCTTGTCGCCCTTGGTGAAGACCAGCACCTGCTTGGAGAGCGGCGCCTCGAGGTGTTCGCCGGCGTCCGGGTAGCGCACGTGGTAGCCGCCCTTGCCGGCGAAGACGCTTCTTGACCAGCCCGGTGCCGGCGCGCATGCTGCGGGCCATGTCGTTGACTTTGCGGTAGGCGAGCACGCCGCGGCCGGTCTTGCCGCCGAAGCAGCGGCCGCCGTTGACGATGTAGCCCATCTTCCGCATCGCCTTCTTGAAGCCGACGACGACGTCGCCGCACTGGCCCTGGTGCAGCGCCGGGAAGCTGACCTTCCAGCTCTTGCGGACCGTGCTGTCGCCGCCGAGCGCGGCGGTCGCCTCGTGCTTGGCGCTGACCGCGTACTTGCCGTTCTCGCGGACGATGACGCTGGTGCGGAAGCTGCCGGTGCCGCCCTTGCCCTTGCCGACCGCCAGCTTGCGGCTGACCAGCTCCCTGCCGTCGAGGAAGAAGATGACCTCGACCCGCTGGCCGGGCACATAGGGGGCGACGTGCCGAAGACGGGGACCTTGGCGTAGATCTGGGCGCGCCCGTCCTTCAGGTTGCCGACCTTGATCTTCACCGTCGCCTCGGGCACGGCCTGGGTCGCGCCGCCCTTCTGGCCGGCGCTCGCCGCGGACGGCGGAAGCGGGGACGCAGGAGCACCGCCAGGGCGAGCGAAAAGTGCGAGGCGGCGACTCACCGGCCGGATGCTACTGACCGAGCAGGGCGACAGAGTTGTTCAGCATGTGCAGCAGGATTCCGGGCACGATCGAGCCGGTCTTCTCGTAGAGCAGGCAGAGCACGAAGCCGAAGGCGATCAGCGGCGGCACCGCGGTCACCCCGGTCAGCGCGTGCAGGGCGCCGAAGAGCAGGCCGGCGAGCAGCGCCGCGCCGACCCGCGGCAGCTGCTCCCGCAGGCCGCCGTAGAGCATCCCGCGGAAGCAGATCTCCTCGCTGATCGGCGCCGCGATCGACGATCAGCAGGATCTGCACCGGGAGCGGCCCGAACGCCTCGGCGATGTCCTCCTGCTCCGGTTCGACGATCAGCGCCAGTAGACGAAGGCGAAGAGCAGGTAGGCGCCGACCGCCGCCGCCATCCACTTGCAGGCGGAGGGTCGAAGCTGCCGCACGCCGAGCCGCGCGAGGATCTCCCCCAGCGTCGCCGCCCCCCGCTGCGCCGCGATCGCCATCGGCACCAGCAGGAACCCGAGCGCCGTGGCGATCTGCACGCCGACGTTGCCGAACGTCGTCAGGTCGCCGTCGTCCTCCTGCCGACGATCGCAGCGACCGGGATCCCCAGCACGACCCCGGTCCCCAAAGCCAGGAGCACACCGAGCACCGCGGCCCACGGACCCCAATTCGAGTAAGGGAAGAGCCGGGTACCCCTCCGGCGGCTGTACTTTTTCGCCACACGGTCATCGAACCCCCACCCGCGCCCCACCGAAAAGTTGAGCCGGGTACGGCTCTGGGCTAAGTTCCTCCATGTCGCCCGCAGTCTCACAGGTCTCCCGCTCGACCCGGACCCGTCTGCGCTTCCTCCGCCGCCTCGTCTTCTGCTGGTCGTCTTCCTCGTCCTCGCGATGATCGCCCTCAGCCAGTTCACCGAGCTGAAGCGGCTGGCCACCGGCATCCTCGCCTCGACCGCGGTGCTCGGGCTGATCGTCGGCTTCGCCGCCCAGCACACGATCGGCAACATCGTCGCCGGCGTGCAGCTCGCCGTCTCGCAGCCGTTCCGGATCGGCGACCGCATCAGCTTCGACGAGAACGAGGGGCGGGTCACCGACATCACCCTCTCCTACACCTACGTCGACCCCGGCGACGGCAGCTCCGTCGTGATCCCCAACCAGCTGCTGGTCGAAGGGGTCGTCCACAACCACTCGACCGAAGACACCGCCGGCCTGAGCGGCCAGCGCCGCGGCGGCGAAGTACCCTCTGCTCGATGACGCAGCGCACCGGCGACGCCAGCGACGCCGCGGCGGTATCGGCGGCAAGCTCCTGCTCGTCTTCGGCGGCCGTCTTCGCCCTCCTCGCGATCGCCGCCATCGGCGTCACCTCCTGGGTGCTCGACGTCGCCGCCGACGCGCCCTCGCTCGCCAGCTGCAAGCCGATCGACAAGCGGCGGCAACTCGGCCCTCTACGCCGCCGACGGCAGCAAGCTGGGCGTGATCGCCTCCGACGAAGCGCGCACCCCGGTCTCGATCGAGCGCATCCCCAAGAGCGTGCAGCTGGCGACGGTGGCGATCGAGGACCAGCGCTTCTACGAGCACGGCGGCGTCGACCCCGAGGGCATCCTCCGCGCCGCGCTCAAGGACCTCGAAGCCGGCGAGGCGGTCGAGGGCGGCTCGACGATCACCCAGCAGCTGGTCCGCAACCTCTGCATCGCCGAACCCGCAGCGGAACCTCGAACGCAAGATCGTCGAGGCGAAGCTGGCGATCGAGTACGCGAAGCGCCACTCGCGCAAGCGAAATCCTCGGCCAGTACCTCAACATCGCCTCCTACGGGACGATCGAGGGCAGCACCGCGGTCGGCGTCCAGGCCGCCTCGCGGATCTACTTCTCGAAGCCGGTCTGGAAGCTGAGCCTGGCCGCAGGCGGCGCTGCTGGCCGGGCTGCCGCAGGCGCCCTCCGAATACAACCCGATCCTCAACCCGGGGACGGCGCGCGAACGGCGCAACCAGGTGCTGCGGCAGATGGACGAAGCTCGGCTACGTCTGCCCGCGAGCGCGCCGCGGCGGCCGAACGAGCCGGCCTCGGCCTCGACGTCTCCGACGACTACTTCGAGCACCGCCAGCCCTACTTCTTCGACTACGTCGAGAACGAGCTGATCGACGAGCTACGGCGTCAACACGGTGCGCCGCGGCGGGCTCGAAGGTGCAGACGACGATCGACCCCGACCTGCAGCGGGTCGGCCTGGAAGCGATGCGCTCGGCCCTGCCCTACTCGACCGACCCCTCCTCGGCGCTGGTCTCGATCGACCCCCGCAACGGCCACATCCGGGCGATGGTCTCGAGCTCCCACTACGCCGAGAGCCAGTTCAACCTCGCCGCCCAGGGGCACCGCCAGCCCGGCTCGACCTTCAAGGCCTTCGTGCTGACCACCGCGATCAAGCAGGGGATCGACCCCTACTCGACCTACTACACCTCGAAACCGCTCGACCTCGACCTCCCCCAGCTGGGGCCACTGGGACGGTCCACACCGCCGACGAGGGCTACCAGGGCACGGTCAACCTGCAGCAGGCGACGGTCACCTCCGACAACACCGTCTTCGCCCAGCTCGACCTCGACGTCGGCCCGGAGAGCGTCGCGCAGACGGCGAAATCGATGGGGATCACGACGCGAACTGGACGGGATCCCGGCCGAGGGGATCGGCGGCCTGCGGCTCGGCGTCTCGCCGCTGGAGCTGGCCGACGCCTACGCGACCCTCGCCTCCGGCGGCGTCCACCGCGAGCCGGTCGCGATCGAGAAGGTCGATCTTCCCCGACGGCAAGGTCGACCGGCCGCAGCGCGCCCGAACCGAGACGGGTGCTGCCGGAGCCGGTCGCCTGGGAGGTGACGCGCCTGCTGCACGACAACATCACCGAAGGGACCGGCACCGCCGCCTACACCGGCTGCGCCGGCCAGGCCGGCAAGACCGGGACCACCGACGAATACACCGACGCCTGGTTCGCCGGCTACCAGCCGAACCTGGCGACGCGCGGTCTGGGTCGGCTACCCGGAGTCCAACGACGATCTCGATGTCCAGCGTCCACGGGATCACCGTCTTCGGCGGCACCTTCCCGGCGGAAATCTGGCACTCGCTGTACTCGGCCGGCGGCGTCCCCTGCGAGGAATTCGAGGAACCGGAGCAGCAGATCAGCTGGGCGCCCTACTACGGCCACTTCACCCAGGCGAGCCCGAGCGACAGCGTCGACGGAGCGGCCGGCGGGAGCGACGAAGCCGCCGCCGCCCGGCAGCGCCGCGGTCGGCGGTTACGACCCGAGCGAATACGACCCCGACGCCTACGCGCCCGGCGCCGGCCAGGAACCGGCGCCGCTGCCGCCCCCGCCGCCCACGGTCGGTGACGGCAAGGGGTCCGGGGAATGACTCGGCGGAGCCTCCCCGCTGTTGCTCCGCCGAGTCATTCCCCGGACCCCCACGCGACGGACTGAGCATCGACCCGGCGCTCGCCTACGCCCTGATGTGGGCGGGCTTCGCGGCCTACCTCGGCACGGTCCTCGGCCGCGCCGCAGCTCGGCCGGCGGCTCGTCTGGGCCGCGATCGTGCTCGCGGTGGCCGGCTTCGCCCTCGCCCCGGTCCTGCTCTCCCACGACGCCTACAGCTACGTCGACTACGCCCGGCTCGGCGTCGCTCCACGGCCTCGACCCCTACGTCCACCCGCCCCTCGCCGCCGCCGGCCGACCCCGCCTTCGCCGAGGTCACCTGGACCGAAGCGACCAGCGCCTACGGCCCGCTCTTCACCCTCGCGACCTACCCGCTCGCCTGGCTGCCGGTGGGCGTCGCGGTGGCGGTGCTGAAGGCGGTCGCCGCGCTCTCGGTCCTCGGCCTCGCCGCGATCGTCGCCCGCCTCGCCGCCTGGCGCGGCGCCGACCCGCTCCGCGCCGCCGCCTTCGTCGCCCTCAACCCGCTCGTCCTCGTCCACGTCGTCGGCGGCGCCCACAACGACGGCCTGACGATGCTGCTGGCGATGCTCGCCGTCGCCGCCATCCTCAGCGCCCGCGAGCTCGCCGGCGGCGCCGCCCTCGTCGCCGCCATCGCCACCAAGGCCTCCGCCGCCTTCATCGCCCCCTTCGCCCTCCTCGCCAGCGGCAAACTCGGGGTCGATGGGCCGAAAACGTCGACCCACGCGCGACTTATCGGCCCACCGGCCGGCTGTTGTTGGGCGCTGTGCTGGCGCTGGCGGGAATCGCGGTGGCGGCGTGGCTCGCCTTTGGCTGGGACTGGCTGCACGCGTTCGGGCTGGCGGGGGAGAACCAGGGGCGGACCAGCCACATGAGCATCCCGATCACCGTCGCCCGCCTCACCGGCCTCGACCCCGACGCGGTCCGCCTCGTCGCCCTCGCCCTCTTCGCGTCGCCGTCGTCTACCTGCTCGCTCTGGACCTGGCGCGGCGCCGACTGGGTCCGCGCCGCCGCCTGGACCGCCGCCGGCCTCCTCCTCGCCACCTCCTGGCTCCTCCCCTGGTACCTGATCTGGCTGCTGCCTCTCGCAGCCATCTCCCGCGACCGCCCCCTGCAGCTCCTCACCCTGGCCCTCACCGCCTACCAACTGGGCGCCCGCATCCCGCTCTAAAGGGGCGTGGTTGAGCTTTGGCGCGTTATCCACACCAAAGCTCAACCACGCCGGAGCAGCGGAGTATCTGAGCGGCATGGAGAGGGGCAGGCACCCCTCGGAACGTCTTGTACTTTTTCGCGGCTTGCTCCGGACGGCAGCCTGGAGCGCCCTCGAAAAAGTTAAGTGGAGAGGGGTGCCTGCCCCTCTCCCTCGCCGCTCCGCTCCCAGTTGCGCCTCTTCCTCCTCAGGCGACGGATGCAGGATCCCGGTGTGGATGCTCCAGCCCTCGCGCCGGCCGAGCGCGGTGACGTCGCCCACGTAGATCAGTTCGCCCACCGTCATCACGCCGCGCACCGCGATCGCGATCAGCGAGCCGAGCGCGAAGCTCTTGCCCGGCAGCGCCGCCTTCAGCGCCCAGGCGAAGGCGGCGTCGCGGACGCCGAGCCCGGCCGGGGCGACCAGCGTGACCAGCGCCGCGAAGTAGCCGATCGCCTGGGCGGAGCCGACCAGGAGGATGTCGTCGAAGGGGATGTAGGTGACCGAGCGGGCGACGCAGTAGATGCCGAAGCGCGACCACGAACCAGTTCAGCGAGTAGAAGACGATCAGCGCGATCACCCCGCGCAGCGGCACCACCGCCGGCAGCGGCTCGCGGCCGAAGGCCCCCAGCGACCTTGTTGGCCAGCGGCCCGAAGACGCGCGGGTGCAGGAGCGCGATCGCCGCCGGGATCAGCAGCAGCACCGCCCAGCGCAGCGGCTGCCCCTGGAGGTCGGGGTGGTTGATGATGAAGTAGGCGGCGACGACGATCGCCGAGGTGGCCGAGATCGCCTGTTCGTAGACGATGCTGGCGATCGTCAGGTCCGCCGCGGCACCCCCGCCCGCTCGGAGAGCAGCACCCGGCCCAGCACGTAGAGGACGCTGCCGGGCACGTAGCGGGCGAGCAGCGGCTGGCCCCAGGCGACCTGGGCGCGGCCGAACCCGATCGGGTGGCCGAGGAAGCGCAGGATGAAGTCCCAGCCGAGGGCGCTGAAGACGAAGAAGAGCGGCAGGATGACGATCGCCGGGATCAGCCAGCCGACGTGGAAGTGGACGCCTTCGTTCTGGATCTCCGACCACTGGTCGATGACGGTCAGGACGAGGAAGCCGAAGATGAGCGACGGCGAGGCCGACCTGGAGGGCGAGGCGAACCCTGCGGCTGCGCGGCGGGCGCGTCCCGAACTGCGCTCCGGCCTCGCCGACCCGGTGCAGAAATGGCTGGCGGCGCTCCACGTCTGGCGCACCTTAGTGACGGGCAGCGGACCGCTCCGCGCCCCGGGCAGCCGGTTTGGGATAGTCAGCCGATGGGCGAGTTCGAGCTGCTGGCGAGAGCTGCGCGAACGTCTGCCGCCGCCCGGTCCGCGGGTGCGGCTCGGCAGCGGCGACGACGCCGCGGTCACCGTCCCCGGCGGCGCCACCGCGACCTCGGTCGACGCGCTCGTCGAGGGCGTCCACTTCCGCCGCGACCGCGCCGACCCCGGCCCAGATCGGCCGCAAGGCGCTCGCCACCGCCCTCTCCGACCTGGCGGCGATGGGCGCGGAGGCCGGCGAGGCCTACGTCGTCGTCGGCGTCCCGCCCGACCTCGACGAGGAGGGCTGCCTGGAGCTGATCGACGGGATCGCCGGCGCTGGCCGGCGGAGACCGGCACGACCCTGGCCGGCGGCGACGTCACCCGGGCGCCGGCGCTGACCCTCGCCGTCACCGTCGTCGGCCACGCGCCGACGCGCCGAGCGGCTGGTCGCGCGCGGCGGCGCCCGGCCCGGCGACGCCCTCGTCCTCACCGGCGAGCTCGGCGGCGCCGCCGCCGGCCTGCTGCTGCTCGAGCGTCCCGAGCTGGCCAGGCGGTACCCGACGCAGACCGCCGCAGCGCCTGCGGCAGCGCCAGCTCGAACCGACGCCCCGCCTCGCGCGCCGGCCGCGCCCTGGCCGCGGCGGGCGCCACGCGCGATGATCGACCTCAGCGACGGCCTCGGCGGCGACGCCGCCCACCTCGCCGCCGCCAGCGGGGTCGGCCTGCGAATCGACGCCGGCGGCACTGCCGCTGGCAAACGGGGTTGGCCGAGGTCGCCGCCGCCGCCGGCCGCGACCCGCTCGAGCTGGCCGCCTCCGGCGGCGAGGACTACGAGCTGCTGGCGGCGCTGCCCGCCGGGGCGGCTGGCCGACGCGGCCGCCACGGATCGGCGCAGGCGGCGGAAACGACGCTGACGCAGGTCGGCGAGGTCCGCGAGGGCGAGGGGGTCGAGATCAGGCTGCCCGGCGGGGGGACTGCTGACGCCGAGTGGGTTCGACCAGCTCGGTTGAGGAGCGGGGTGCCGCCGGTCAGCAGCTCGCGCACGCCGCGGCGCTGCAGCATCGCCGCCGCGACCCGCGAGGGATCGGGCTTGTAGTGGCCGGACTCGACCAGGCTTTTCAGTTCCTGTGCCTGCATCGCTCCTTTTATCGGCCCGGCCCCTCGAGATCCTTAGTTCTGGGTACTCGCACATGCGTCCAACCGACGGCGCGCACTACCCTTCATGTGTGGCTAACGGGACGGCCCGCATTCTCCTCGTCGACGACGAGCAGTCGATTCAGACGCTCTTGAGCTATCCCCTGCGCAAGGACGGCTACCACGTCACCTCCGCGCTCGACGGCGGCGAAGCCCTGCAGCGCTTCGAAGAGGGCCGCTTCGACCTCGTCATCCTCGACCTGATGCTGCCCCGCATCGACGGCGTCGAAGTCTGCCGCCAGCTGCGCTCGCACAGCCAGGTGCCGATCATCATGCTGACCGCGAAGGGCAGCGAGACCGACAAGGTCGCCGGGCTCGAGGTCGGCGCCGACGACTACATCACCAAGCCCTTCTCGATGCGCGAGTTCCGCAGCCGCGTCAAAGCGGCGCTGCGCCGCTCGCGGATGGGCGGCGAGACGCGCGCGGAGGAGTCGATCGAGTGCGGCGAGCTGACGATCGACTTCGAGCGCCGCATGGTCACCCTGCGCGAGCGAGGAGGTCCGGGTCACCTACGTCGAGTTCGAGATCCTCGGCGCCCTCGCCCGCTCGCCCGGCCGCGTGCTCACCCGCGAGACCCTGCTCGAGCACGTCTGGGGCGATTCCGAGTACCGCGACCCGCGCACCGTCGACGTCCACATCAGGCACCTGCGGGAGAAGCTGGAGAGCGACCCCAAGCAGCCCGAGTTCCTCTTCACCGTGCGCGGCGTCGGCTACCGCTTCAAGGAGTAGCGCCGCTCGGCGATGCGCCGCGGCTCTCGCGGCTCACCAACCTCGGCAACCGGATCACCGCTGATCTCGATCGCGATCGCCGTCGGCACCGTCGCTGGTCATCTACGTCTACGCGGTCGCGATCGGCGGCGCCGCCAGCGGCCTCGGCGACGTCAAGGGCCAGATCCTGATCGGCGGCCTGATCGCGATCGTCGCTCGCCACCGGCGTCGGCATCTACTACGCGCAGATGGCCGCGCGCAGCATCAGCCGGCCTCCAGGACGCTGCCCGCAAAGTCGCCGACGGCAACTTCGAGACGACGATCCCGGTCGCCTCGGTCGGGCAGCTCGGCCAGCTCGCCCGCACCTTCAACGAGATGCAGCGGCGCCTGGCCGAGCTCGACAGCGCCCGCAAGCAGTTCATCGCCAACGCCTCGCACGAGCTGCGCACGCCGATCTTCAGCCTCGGCGGCTTCGTCGAGCTGCTCGAAGAGGAGGACCCGAGCCCGGAGGAGCGGGCGGAGTTCGTGCGCACGATGCGCCAGCAGATCGAGCGCCTGACGAAGCTGACCGCCGACCTGCTCGACCTCTCCCAGCTCGACGCCGGGGCGATGGTGATGCGGGCCCGCGAGCGTCGACCTCGGCGCCCTGGCCCGCGAGGTGACCCGCGAGTTCGGCGCCCGCGCCGACCTGCGCGGCTCGCGCCTGGAGCTGCGCACCCCGGAGCGGCCGGCGATCGCCCTCGGCGACCCCGACCGGGTGCGCCAGATCATCCGTATCCTCCTCGACAACGCCCTCACCCACACCCCCGAGGGCACCAAGGTGACCGTGACCACCTACTCCGTCAACCGCCGCGCCGAGCTGACCGTCTCCGACGAGGGGGCGGGCATCCCCCAGCGCGTCCAGAGCCGGATCTTCGAGCGCTTCTACACGGCCGACAAGGCCGGCGGCTCCGGGCTCGGGCCTGGCGATCGCCAGCGAGCTCGCGCAGCGCATGGACGGGCGGATCACGATCAGCTCCAGCCGCCGCTTCACCGCCTTCACGCTCGACCTGCCGCCGGCCCGCGATCGGCGCCGAGCCGCGCCCTGCCGGCGCCCTCGCCAAGGCGCCGGCGTGAAGCCGGCGCAGCGGCGCTCGCCGCTGCTGCTCTGCCTCGCCCTGCTCGCCGGCTGCGGCTCCAGCGACGGCGGCGGCGAGCGCCTCGACCGCGCAGGCGCCGGCGGAAGCCGAGCCGGCGCCGCAGGTCGATCGTCGAGACCGCCGCCAGCGGCTTCGACGCCGCCGAGGTCTACCGCGAGGCCTCGCCCGGCGTGGTCACGATCCGCTCGATCTTCGGCGGCGGCGCCGGCGCCGCCGAGGGCTCCGGCTTCGTCCTCGACGACCGACGGCGAGATCGTCACCAACGCCCACGTCGTCACCGACGAATCGCAGCGGCAAGCGCGAAGCCGGCCAAGGAAGTCTTCGTCGAGTTCCCCGACCGCAACGTCGTCGCCGGCCGAGATCGTCGGCTTCGACCCCTTCGCCGACGTCGCCCTGCTCAAGATCGAGCCCGACGGCTTCGCCCTGCACCCGCTCGAGCTCGGCGACGACGCCGACCTCCAGGTCGGCCAGCCGGTGGCGGCGATCGGCAGCCCCTTCGGCGAGCAGCAGTCGCTCTCCAGCGGGATCGTCTCGGCGACCGACCGCTCGGTCAAATCGCTGACCCAGTTCCAGATCGAGGGCGCGATCCAGACCGACGCCTCGATCAACCCCGGCAACTCCGGCGGCCCGCTGCTCGACGCCGGCGCCCGCGTGATCGGCATCAACCAGCAGATCGAGACCAACTCCGGCGCCAACGACGGGGTCGGCTTCGCGGTCCCGGTCTCGGCGATCAAGCGCTCGATCGCCCAGCTGCGAGGCAGACGGCAGCGCCGAATACGCCTACATCGGCGTCTCCAGCCAGGCGCTCTACCCGCAGCTCGCCGACAAGCTCGGCCTCGACACCGACCTTCGGCGGCCTGCTCGCCGAAGTCGTCCCCGGCGGCCCGGCCGAGAAGGCCGGGCTCAAGGGCGGCGACGAGAAACTCGCTTCCAGGCCGGCCGAATACCGCACCGGCGGCGACGTGATCCTCGAGGTCGACGGCCACAAGGTGATCCAGCCCGACGATCTCGCCCGCTTCGTCGCCTACCAAGAAGCCCGGCGAAAAGGTCGACGCTGACGGTCCTCCGCGACGGCGAGCGGAAGCAGATCGAGGTGACGCTGGGCAAGCGCCCGGACAGTCCGTCGGCGGCGGCTAGCCAGCGCGTCGCCGCCCAGGCGGTGTAGAACTCCGGCCTTGCTTCAGGAAGTCGCACTCGGCCAGAAGTCCCTCACCGACTACACCCACATAGTCGGCAAGGAGACTGACCGAGCGCATCCGCGAGCTGGCCGAGCCGCTGAAGGGCAAGCGCGTCCTGCACGTCAGCGCCACCGCCTTCGGCGGCGGCGTCTCGGAGATCCTCTACACGATCGTGCCGCTGATGCGGGACGTCGGCCTCGACGCCCACTGGCACGTGATCTTCGGCAAGGAGGAGTTCTTCAACGCGACCAAGCTCCTCCACAACTCGCTGCAGGGCGCCGAGGAGACGCTGAGCGACGAGCAGTGGGAGCTCTTCGACGAGATCAACCAGATCAACGCCGAGGGGCTGCAAGGCGAGTGGGACGCGGTGATCGTCCACGACCCGCAGCCGATCGGCCTGCGCCGCGGCGCCCTGGACAAGGGCAAGCACTGGATCTGGCGCTGCCACATCGACCTCTCGACCCCGAACCCGGCGCCGATCGAGCGCCTGCTGCCGCTGATCGAGGAGTACGACGCGAGCGTCTGGCACCTGCCCGACTACGTGCCCGGGGGCGATGGACGCACGGCCGCGACGGGGTCAACATCATCCCGCCGGCGATCGACCCGCTCTCGCCGAAGAACATGGCCTTCTCGCCCGAGGACGCCGCCTTCGTCTGCCGCCAGTTCGGGATCGACCCCGACCGGCCGCTGATCACCCAGGTCTCCCGCTTCGACCCCTGGAAGGACCCGATCGGCGTCATCGACGCCTACCGCGAGGTGACCGAGCAGGTCCCCGAGGCGCAGCTGGCGATGGTCGGCTCGATGGCGACCGACGACCCCGAGGGCCGCGAGTACTTCCAGAAGACCTACGAATACGCCGACGACGATCCCGACATCAAGATCCTCAGCAACCTCAACAACGTCGGCGCGATCGAGGTCAACGCCTTCCAGTCGCAGTCCGACGTCTGCCTGCAGAAGTCGATCCGCGAGGGCTTCGGCCTGACCGTCACCGAGGCGCTCTGGAAGGGGCGCCCGACGATCGGCGGCAACGTCGGCGGCATCCCGCTGCAGATCGCAGGACGGCGAGACCGGCTTCCTGGTCAACTCGCCCTCGGAGTGCGCCCAGCGCAGCCTCGAGATCCTCGCCGACCCCGAGCTCGGCAAGCGCCTCGGCCGCGCCGGCAAGGAGCACGCCCGGCGCGAGTTCCTCTCGCCGCGGCTGCTGCGCGACTGGCTCGGTCTGCTCGGCCGACCTCGACACCTGAGTCATCGCCGATGGGCCTGAAACGTCCGCTATACGGACGTTTCAGGCCCATCGGCGGCGGTAGGGTGGGTAGGTGCCCGACTCCTCGCCGCTGATCATCGTCTCGAACCGGGGCCCGCCCAGTTCGAGCGCGACGAGGGCGGCGAGCGCACCGTGCGCCGCGGCGGCGGCGGCCTGGTCACGGCGCTCTCCGGCCTGGTCTCCCACCGCGACGCGCTCTGGATCGCCTCGGCGATGACCGACGAGGACGTCGCCGTCTCCGAGGAGCAGCGGCGGCCCGGTCGAGCTCTCGATCGACGGGATCGACTACCGCGTGCTGCCTGGTCGGCAGCGACCCCGAGGCCTACGACCGCTTCTACAACGTGATCGCCAACCCGATCCTCTGGTTCATCCAGCACTACCTCTGGGACCTCTCCAACGCGCCGGACATCCGCCAGGAGGAGCTCGACGCCTGGGACTACGGCTACCAGG
Organism: uncultured Thermoleophilia bacterium; assembly: GCA_963720455.1. Lineage (GTDB taxonomy): Bacteria > Actinomycetota > Thermoleophilia > Solirubrobacterales > 70-9 > VAYN01. The sequence continues at coordinate 2,166,677 of OY970392.1, forward strand.
CGGTCAACCGCGACATCGCCGAGGCGGTGCTGCGCGCAGATCGAGGGCCAGGAGCGGCCGCTGGTGATGCTCCACGACTACCACCTCTACACCGCGCCGGGGATGATCCGCGAGCAGCGGCCCGGACGTCTTCCTCCACCACTTCGTCCACATCCCCTGGTCCCAGCCCGACAGCTGGCGCATCCTCCCCGGCCGGATCCGCGAGGCGATCTTCGAGGGGATGCTGGCCAACGACATCATCGGCTTCCACACCCACGCCTACTGCATCAACTTCCTGCGCTGCTGCGACGAACTGCTGGAGGCCGACGTCGACTACGTGCAGCGGCGAGGTCCGCCACGCCGGCGGCAAGACCACTGGCCCGCGCCTACCCGCTCTCGATCGACGCCGAGCGGCTGCGAGCGGGCGGCGGAGTCGCCCGAGGTCGCCGAGGCCGAGCGCGAGGTGCTGGAGCGCCGCCGCAAGCACCTGATCATCCGCGTCGACCGCGCCGACCTCTCGAAGAACGTGCTGCGCGGCTTCACCGCCTTCGACACCTTCCTCACCCAGCACCCCGAGTTCCGCGAAGAGGTCACCTTCATCGCCCACCTGCAGCCCTCGCGCCAGGACGTGCCCGAGTACGCCGAGTACCTGGAGCGGATCGAGGCCCTGGTCGCGGTCGTCAACCACCGCCACGGCACCACCGACTGGATGCCGATCGACCTGAAGATCTACGAGAACTTCCACGACGCCGTCGCCCGCTACAAGCACTTCGACCTGCTGATGGTCAACTCGATCTTCGACGGCATGAACCTGGTCGCCAAGGAGGCGCCGGCGGTCAACACCCGCGACGGCGTGCTGATGCTCTCCGAGAACACCGGCTCCCACGAGGAGCTCTGCGACTGCGTGCTCTCGGTCAACCCCTTCGACATCCAGGAGCAGGCCGACGCGATCTACCGCGCCCTGACCATGGACCCCGAGGAGCGGCGGCTGTGGTCCGAGGGCCTGAAGGAGATCATCTACTCGCGCAACCCCGGCGACTGGGTCGACGACCAGCTGCGCGACATCGAGGAGCTGCGGGCGACCGCCGCCTCCTAGCCGGTGGACCCCGGCGACGGGGAGAATCCGGACGGCTCGGCGACCTTGGGCCGGGGTGAGTGGGGTTCGAATTCGCTGGAAGGCCTGGGGAAGGTGGCGCGGTCGCGGTCGCCGGGCTGCTCGCGCTGCAGGTGCTGCCCTCGCTGCTGAGCCGCCCGAGCCGCCGCCGCTGGGGGAGGACGTGGGGCTGCCGCAGATCGAGGCCGATCCGCGGTTGTCACGGGTCGAGGAAGACCTGGGCCTGCCGCGGCTCAAGGCGCGGAGGCCGAGGTCGGACGGCCTCCCGAGTCGCCCCGCGGAGCGCGGAGTACCGGCCGGTCGCGCGGCCATCGAGCTGAGCTTTCTGCTCGCCCCAGGCGTAAAAACAGCACAGTTCGGCTGCCGCCAGCCCCAAATCCGTCCCAACACCCGGCTCACCAGCGGCGGCTGCGCCGCCACTCGCTCCGCTTCCCCCGCCCCCGCCGCCCCTCCCGCTCCGCGCTGCCGGCTCCGTCCCCTCCTGCGCAACGTCCGGCGATGGCTCGGTCGGAGTTCGCGCCGCACTGATCACCACCGCGCGAATTCCGCCGCCGCTATAGTCCTTCGCCGTTTTGGCAGCACCGCGCGAATACGAGCTGGTCCTGATGCTGGACCCCCAACTGGACGCCCCCGCCCGCGACGGGCTGGCGCGACGACGCACGGGACAGATCGAGGCCTCCGGCGCTCTCAAGCACGAGAACAGCTGGGGCCTGCGCAAGATGGCCTACGAAATCAACAAGCGCACCGAGGCGGACTACCGCTGGTTCCGCTTCGAGGCGCCCAGCGAGCTGCTCGACTCGCTCGACCACAACCTGAAGATCGCCGACGGCGTCCTGCGCTTCCGCATCTTCAAAGTCGACCCCGACGCCCCGGTGATCGTGCCGCCGGCGGTCAGCCGCCGCCCCCGGGCCGCGCGAGCGCAGCGCGACGGGAGCCCGCGACGACCGCGGCGACTCCGGCGACGACGCCGACGAGTAGCCCGCTCCGGCACCCGCTCTTTGCGAGGAATGTCCCTCTCCGAGGGGGAGAGGTCGCGCCGCCGTCGCTCTTAGACTGGAATTCAACAAGCGATCTCAGAGGAGTGAGTGCATTGGCAGCTTCGAACGTGAACGTCGTGGTCATCACCGGGAACCTGACCCAGGATCCGGAACTGCGGCACACCGGCGGTGGAACGGCGGTCTGCGAGCTGCGGGTGGCGGTCAACAGCCGCCGCAAGGACGGCCAGACCGGCGAATGGGTCGACAAGCCCAACTACTTCAACGTCACCGTCTGGGGCGCGCAGGGCGAGAACTGCGCCAACTACCTCTCCAAGGGTCGCCCGGTCGCGGTCGAGGGGCGCCTCGACTGGCGCGAGTGGGAGGCCAAAGACGGCAGCGGCAAACGGCAGGCGGTCGAGATCGTCGCCAACACGGTCCAGTTCCTCGGCTCCCGCGAGGCGGCTCCGGCGGCGGCAGGGCAACGGCAACGGTGGTGGAGGCTTCACCCCCAGCAGCGACGTGCCCGCCGACACCTCCGACTTCGAAGGCGCCGCCGCGCCGCTGGCGGAGGCGGAGGCGGTTCCGAAGACGACATCCCCTTCTAGCCCGCTCCAACCAGACGCCGCAGGACGTTCTCAGGCAAGGACGCAGGGAGCCCGAATAGCAGCGCTATTCGGGCGACCGAGGACGCCGCATGTGGGCGTCCTGCGGCGTCTGGGTGTTGGTCTGTAGCATCCGCGTCCTGATGGCCAGAGCACTAGAGAGTCATCACGGACAGCAAGCGTCGCGGCGGGCGTCGCGGCGCCGAGCGTGCCCGCCCGCGCAAGTACACGCGGGTCAACGCCGAGGTCGTCGACTACAAGGACCTCAACCTGCTGCGCCGCTTCCTCTCCGACAAGGGGAAGACGCGCGGGCGGCGCGTCACCGGACTTTCCCGCCGCCACCAGCGACAGCTCTCGGTGGCGGTGAAGCGGGCGCGCGAAATCGCCCTGCTGCCGTACGTCGGAGAGCGCTGATGGCACGAGGCCATCCTGCTCCAGGACGTCGAGTCGCTCGGCGAGCGCGGCCAGGCGATCGACGTCGCCCCCGGCTACCTGCGCAACTACCTGATCCCGCGCAAGCTGGCCCAGCCGGCGACGCCGGGAGCGCTGGAGGAGGCCCAGCGCCGCCTCGAGGCCGCTGAAAAGGCCGAGAAGGTCCGCGCCGAGCGCGAAGCCGAGGCGGCGGGCCTGCTCTCCAAGACCGTCCTGACGATCCACCAGCGAGCCGGCGAGGACGGCAAGCTGTTCGGCTCGGTCGGCGCCAAGGAGATCGTCGACGCCCTGCGCGAGGCCCGCGACCTGCGGATCGAGAAAAAACGTGTCCGGCTCGAGCAGCCGCTGCGCGAAGTCGGCACCTTCATGGTCGAGATCGAGCTCGCCGACGGCACCGTCGCTGCCGTGAAGACGATCATCAGCGAGGAGAAGTAGTCCTCCTTCGGCCAGGTGTGTGGCCCGTGGGCAGGTGCCTGCGGGCGAGGTTTACGTTCTCGGCACCTGCCCACGGGCCACTCATCAGCGCCGGATAGGCTCAGGGGGTGAGGCTGCCGACGCGGATAAGTCGTCGTGCTCGGGCGCGGGCGCGTCTTGGCTGGGCTCATTCGGAGCGGGCGACGGTGGGGCTTGCGGTGGTCGCGCTGGGGACGGCTGGCGCTGTTATCGCCGGGCAGTTCAGCCGCTTGCTGCGTCGCCGCGCGCACGGGCGCGAAGACCATGAGCCGCTGCTCGAAGCTGCGCCGGCCGCGGCGATCGACACGGTCGGGGTCGCGGTCCGCGGCTACACCGAGGCGCCGCGCAGCGAAACCGTCCTCTTCAACCTGCTTGGCGGCTTCCTCGGCTCCTTCGCCCTCGTCCGCCTCTCGACCTGGGGCATCCGCGACAGCTGGGGGCCCTTCCGCAACGTCAGCGTCGGCGGCCGCCACATCCACCACTTCGTCCCCGGCATCCTGCTCGCCTTCGGCTCCGGCACCGCGGCGCTGCTGACCGAGAACGACGCGCTCGAGCAGCGCCTGGCGATCCCGATGGGAGCCGGCATCGGCCTCACCTTCGACGAGGCGGCCCTCCTGCTCGACCTCCGCGACGTCTACTGGACCCGCGAAGGCCTGCTCAGCGTCCAGCTCAGCCTCGGCGCCACCGCGATCCTCAGCGTCGCCATCCTCACCCTGCGCATGCTCCGCCGCGGCGAGCGGCGCCAGGAGCAGGCCGGACTGATCCCGCCGGTCGAATCTCATTTGAGTTCCGCGCCTCAGAATTGACGCACTGCGCACCACACGTCTAACGCCGCCGCTGATGATCAAACAGTGGCGAGAACGCTCGATCAGACGACGGCCATCCGCCTCCTGGAACGGCATGGCTGGTCCCGAACGACAGGAGGCAAGCACCAGGTCAAGATGGTCAAATCAGGCCATCGACCCATCACTTTGCCGCGTCATAAGGGTCGCGACTATTCCCGAGGTCTGGCCGCGGCAATTCTCAAGCAGGCAGGACTAAGATGATCGAGAGCGCGATTCAAGACATGGAATTGACCGCGAACATCCACCGTGAGGAAGGGGGCTACTGGGCCGACGTGCCTGAGCTCCCAGGCTGCTTCGCGTCTGGCGACACCTTCGATGAGCTGTTTGACTCACTGCGGGAGGGCGTTGAGCTCTACCTGGAAGAGAATTCCAAGGATCGGAAGTTCTCCTCATCGCTTCAGGTCAGGGCCGCTGTTCTGAGCGACGTCTCTCCCGCCTAAGTCGGCGCAAATACGAAGGTCGCGCAACCGGGCCCAGCCTGAATTCGCTTGGGTTGTCTAGGTTGGTCTGCGCCCCATTTTCGACGCCGCTCTCTCCCCCAAACTGACCTAGATGCCACAGCCGACTTCGACCCACGTCCCGCCGCAGAACATCGAGGCGGAGGAATCCGTCCTGGGGGCGATGCTGGTCGCGGAGCCGACGCTGACGCGGGTGATCGACGAGGTCAAGCTCAACGCGGCCGACTTCTACCTCGACCGGCACCGGGCGATCTTCGAGTGCGTCCACGATCTCTACTCGGCGTCGAAGCCGGTCGACGAGCTCAGCGTCAGCGAGGCGCTGACCCAGCGCAACAAGATCGAGGAGGCCGGCGGCAAGCACTACGTCTCCGAGCTCGCGGCGAAGGTGCCGGCGGCGGGCAACGCCAAGCACTACGCGGAGATCGTCCAGCAGAACTCGCTGCTGCGGCGGCTGCTCGGCGCCGGGCAGGAGATCCAGGGCTGGGTCAACGAGCGCGACGGCGAGCCGCGCGAGCTCTCCGAGCGGGCCGAGAAGCTGCTCTTCGAAGTCGCCCACAAAGAGCAGGCGAGCGACTTCCGCATCCTCGGCGACATCCTCCACGACGAGGTCGACCGGCTGGAGAAGCTCTCGACCGGCGAGATGGAGATGACCGGCACCCCCGCCGGCTTCCGCGACGTCGACGCGATCACCGGCGGCTTCCAGCCGGGCAACTTGATCATCGTCGCGGCGCGCCCGGCGATGGGAAAGTGCATCGAGAAATCTTGTCTAATCTATGATCCCCGCACCGGTGCACGGCGCACGGCCGGTGAGCTGCATGAAGCGCATTCCCGTGGGGAGGATGTCTGGGTCGCCTCTTTGGCATCTGATCTTCGGCTGAGGACGGCCAAGGCAGCCGCCGTCGCTGCCAACGGCGTGAAACCGATCTATCGCCTTAAGACGCGCCTAGGCCGTGAGTTAGAGGCGACGGCCAACCATCCCATCCTCACCAGCTCGGGCTGGGAGGAGCTCGGGAATGTCGCTCGCGGAACGCGAATTGCCGTTCCACGCCGCCTCCCGATCCCCAGCAATCCGATTCCGATGCCCGATCGCGAGATCGTCCTGCTCGGCGCATTGATCGCAGATGGCTCGCTAACCCAGAAGACTCCTCGCTTCTGCTTCGGTGAGGGCTCCAAAGTCCTCAGCGCGGTCGAACGGGCGGTTGACGAATACGGGCTCAGGCTGGGCAGGCGGACCGCTCGCACCCACGGAACGGTGACCATCAGTGGGGGACCCGGCGCGAGATCGAATCCAGTCACTGAGACGTTGCGCGGTCACGGGCTCATGGGTCTCAGCTCGGCTGAGAAGTTCGTCCCCGACGCGATCTTCGGGCTCAGCGATGAGCAGCTGGCCCGCTTCCTCGGCGTCATGTACGCATGCGACGGGCACGTCTACTGCAGTGACCGGCTGGCGCAGATCGGATACACGACGATCAGCAAGCGGCTCGCGCACGACGTCCAGCACCTGCTTCTCCGCCTCGGGATCGTGGCGACGATTCGGACCCTCAAGCGGCCGGTCTACGAGGGGACGGGGAAGGTCGCCAGGGAGATTCGCATCACGTCCCAGGAGAGTCTGCGCCGCTTCTGCGAACTGGTCCCGGTCCCTGGCAAGGAAGAGGCTCGGGAGCGGATCCTGTCTCGCCTCGACGAGGCACCGCGCTCGACCAACATCGACACGCTCCCCGTCGAGATCTGGGACGACGTTCTGCTCGCAAAGGGTGATCGGATCTGGGCGGCGATCAGCGAGCTCACCGGCCGGTCACGCACACACAACTGGCACGTCGGCGCTCGCAACCCCTCCCGGGGGCTCGTAGCGGAGCTGGCCGCTGCCACCGACTCGCCGACGCTCGAAGAGCTCTCCGACTCCGACATCTGGTGGGACGAGGTGGAGTCGGTCGAGTACGCCGGCGAAGAAGAGACCTACGACCTCGATGTCCCGGGCCTGCGCAACTTCGTCGCCGACGATGTCATCGTCCACAACAGCGCCCTGGTCGCCAACATCGCCGAAAACGTGGCGGTCAAGAAAAACATGCCGGTCGCCTTCTTCTCGCTGGAGATGTCGGAGGTGGAGCTGGCGCAGAGGTTCATCGCCTGCCGGGCGCGGATCTCCGGCGACAAGCTGCGCAAGGGCCAGGTCTCCCAGCGCGACTGGCCGAAGGTGGTGCGGGCCTGCAACGAACTCGAGGAGGCGCCGCTCTGGTTCGACGACTCCTCCGACCTCGGCATCCTCGACCTGCGGGCGAAGGCGCGGCGCCTGCACGCCCAGGAACAGGACCGCGGCGGCCTCGGCCTGATCATCCTCGACTACATGCAGCTGATGCGCTCCGACGACCACCGCGCCAACCGGGTCGAGCAGGTCGGCCAGATCAGCCGCGGGCTGAAGATCCTCGCCCGCGAGCTGGAGGTGCCGGTGGTGGCGATCTCCCAGCTCTCGCGGGCGCCCGAGCAGCGGACGCCGCCGAAGCCGCAGCTCTCCGACCTGCGCGAGTCGGGCCAGATCGAGCAGGACGCCGACGTCGTCGCCTTCCTCTACCGCGAGGACTACTACCGCGACCCCGACGAGGAGCCCGACGGCCTCGCCGACCTGATCATCGCCAAGCACAGGAACGGCCCGATCGGGACCAGGAAGCTGGTCTTCCTCGACCGCTTCCCCAAATTCGCCGACTTCTCCGGCCAGGAGCAGCCGATCGAGCAGCCCGCCGACGAAGCGCCGCCGATGGTCGACGGGGTCGCCGCGGGGCCTGACTTCTGATGCCGGCGATCGCCCGCTCCGAGCCGTTCCGCGAACAGGCCTGCCCGCTCGGCGTCTGCGACGGCTCCGGCTGGATCCTCGGGCCCGAAGACGTGGCGCGTGCCTGCGAGTGCCGGGAGGCGCGGCTGAAGCGGGGCCGCGCCGCGGCGTCGCCTCGGCGATTCCGGCGCGCTACCGCGGCGTCTCCTTCGACCGCCCGCCGGTCAGCGACATGGCGCGCGACATGGCGACCCGCCACGTCGTGCAGGACACCAAGGCCTACATCGAGGGACTCGACGACAACCTCGCCAACGGTCGCGGGCTCTGGCTGATGGGCAACACCGGCACCGGCAAGACGACCCTGGGCATGCTGGTTGCCAAGGAAGCGCTCGCAGCGGGCAAGACGGTCGGCATCTACTTCACCACGAAGCTGCTGACCCGGATCCGCCAGACCTACCGGGAATCCGAAGCCGCCGGCGCTTACGACGACTTCTTCCGTCGCGTCACTTCGGTCGACCTGCTTTACATCGACGACCTCGGGTCCGAGCGCGACACCGACTGGGTGGTCGAGCAGCTCTACGCCGTGATCAACGAGCGCTACGAGAACCAGCGGTCGATGCTGATCACCAGCAACGCCGACAGCGAAATTGAGGGGGATATCGATGCGGGTCTCCAGCAGTTGAACAAGCAGATCGGCCCGCGCACCGTCTCCCGCCTGGTCGAGATCTGCGGCGACCCGCTGCCTCTCTTCGGACCCGACCGCCGAGTGCAGGCGCGGGCGACGGGCTAAAAGACTGGCCTCAAACGCGCCCCGTCCCCGTCCCCGTCACAATCCCCAGCGCTGATGCCAGGCGTGGTCATAGTCGGTGCCCAGTGGGGCGACGAGGGGAAGGGCAAGATCACCGATCTGCTCGCGCAGGGGGCGACCGACGATCGTGCGCTTCCAGGGCGGCAACAACGCCGGCCACACGATCGTCCGCGAAGGCAAGGAGTTCAAGTTCCACCTGATCCCCTCGGGGATCCTCTACTCGGAGAAGACCTGCGTGATCGGCAACGGCGTCGTCCTCGACCCGAGCGTGCTGCTGGGAGAGATCGACGGGCTCAAACGCGCAGAGCATCGACGTCGGCAACCTCCGCATCTCCGCCAACGCCCACCTGATCATGCCCTACCACGTGCTGCTCGACACGGCGGGCGAGACCAAGCTGGGCAAGCTCTCGATCGGCACCACCCGCCGCGGCATCGGCCCCTGTTACGCCGACAAGGCGCTGCGGCTGGGGATCCGGGTCCAGGACCTGCTCGACGAGAAGATCCTGCGGACGAAGATCCGCGCCGCGCTGGAGCCCAAGCAGCAGGCGCTGCGCGAACTCTCGGTGCAGCGGCGCAAGCTGCGCAAGGAAGCCGGCGAGGAGGCGGAGAAGGACGAAGCGGCCGCTCGGCGTGCCGGACCCGCGCCTCGACCTGCACACGATGGTCGAGGAACACGTCAACTTCGGCCACCGGCTCGAGCCCCACATCGCCGACACGGCGAAGCTCTGCTGGGACGCGCTCGACGGCGGCGAGACGGTGATCTTCGAGGGCGCCCAGGCGACCCTGCTCGACCTCGACCACGGCACCTATCCCTTCGTCACCTCCTCCAACCCGATCGCCGGCGCGGCCAGCGTCGGCGCCGGCGTCGGCCCGACCGACATCGACGAGGTCTGGGGCATCGCCAAGGCCTACGCGACCCGGGTCGGCGCCGGGCCCTTCCCGACCGAGCTCGAGGACGAGATCGGCGAGCAGATGGTCGAGCGCGGCCACGAGTTCGGGACCACCACCGGGCGGCGGCGGCGCTGCGGCTGGATGGACCTGGTCGCCCTGCGCTACGCGGTGCGGCTCAACCGCATGGACTCGCTGGCGATCACCAAGCTCGACGTGCTCAGCGGCATCGGCCCGCTGCGGGTGGCGGTCCGCTACCGCTCCAAGGAGGGCGCCGTCCTCGACAGCTTCCCCTACCACCAGTCGATCCTGCACTCGGCGACACCGGAGTACGAGGAGCTGCCCGGCTTCGACGAGGACATCGAGCGCCTGCCGCGAGGAGGCCGACCTGCCGCCGGCCGCGCGCGACTACCTCGGCTTCATCGCCGAGTTCGTCGGGGTGCCCGATCCGCCTCGTCGGCGTCGGTCCGGACCGCGACCAGACCATCTCGGATCGGCTCCTAGCCGCGCCGGCCGTCGGCTAGGGGAGTTCGCTCGGCGCCAGGGCGCCGACCTTCCACTCGCCGTCTTCCTTGATCATCGGCATGAAGTAGTCGACGTTCCGTCGGCGCCGTGGTAGAGGGCGAAGCCGCGATCGCCTTCGACGCGCAGGCTGGCGATGCCCGTCGCTCATCGTGTTGGCGCGGGCGGACGGCGGGCTGCCGGCGGTGAGGGAGCTGAGGATCGCCGCGCAGTCCTTGCCCTTCAGCTGCGGCGAGCGGGTGGCGAGGTGATTCGATCGGCTTCACGGCGGCCTCGGCCAGGTAGTCGCACACTCGCTCGCCCAGTTCGCCCTTGGCGCGGGCCTCGCAGGAAGGCGCGCAGCACCTCCGTCGCTTCTTCGCAGTTCGGCGTCGGCGGCCTCGTCGCCGTAGTTCTGGATGCTGTTGTCGCCGCCCGGGGTGCGGAAGCTCGAGCTTCCCTTCTCGGGCGCTGAGCCGGTGTCCTCGGAATCGCTCGCCCGAACTCGGACCCGTGTCATCGGAGCCCTTGGTGTCGCCGCCCCGGTCGTTCCCCGGCTCCTTCTCGGGCCTTGGCCTGCCGCGGTCCTCGGGCGTCGTGGTCGTGGTCGTCTCCTCGGTCGTGGCAGCCGTGGTCGCCGTCGTGGGGTCGCCGGAGTCACCGCCCCCGCAGGCGGCAGAGCCGGTCGCCAGCAGCGCCGCGAGCGCGAGTCAGCGAGCAGCAAGTTTCCGTGACCCCCCTCATAGCCGCGCGATTCTATGCAGAAACAGTCCTCTGCTCTACAGTCACGGGGTGGCTTCCAGTAAACGCGCGGCCAAGCTGAACGAGCGGCTGCCGCGGGGGAGACACGGCTTGCCGAGGGAGGCGGTAACCGAATCCCAGCGCAACCGCATCCACCAGGCGATGATCGAGGTCGTCTCCGAGCGGGGCTACCCGGAGACCCGCGTGGTCGACGTGATCGGCGTCGCCGGCGTCTCCCGCAAGACCTTCTACGAACTCTTCGACAGCAAGGAGGACTGCTTCCTCGCCGCCTACGACGTCCTGCTCGGCAACCTCCTGAGCGACACCGCCGGCGGCTTCGAGTCGAAGCAGGGCGCGCCCTGGGCGGAGCGGGTCGCCGCCGGCCTCGGCGCGCTGCTCGACCACCTCGCCGAGCACCCCGACGAGGCCCGCTTCGCGATCGTCGAGGTGCTGGCGGCCGGGCCCAAGGCGCTGGCCCGGCGCGACGCGGCGCTGCGCCAGTTCACCGGCTTCCTCGAGTCGGGCCGCGCCGAGACCTCGGTCGAGCTGCCGGGCATCACCTCGCTCTCGCTCGCCGGCGGCGTCAACGAGCTGCTCTACAGCGAGATCCTGCACGGCGCCGCCGCGCGCCTGCCGAGCCGCCTGCCCGGACCTGATGTTCTGGATCACCCTGCCCTTCCTCGGAGCCGAGGGCGCCGCCGCCGAGCGCGAGCGCGTGCGCCTCTCGATGCTCGAGCGACTAGCCGCGACGCACCTGCACGAAGCCGCTCTTTTTCGCGCTCCAGGGGTTTATTCAAAGGCCAGGGTGGTAGTTTGAGCCGCTGGAGGGATAGTTCCACGCAAGCTTTCGACGGCTTCGGCCCTGGACGGGCAGGCCGCAAAAGGAGAGATATAGGGATATGCGCAAGCACCTGCTGATAACGATGGCCCTCGGGGCCCTGATCGCGCTCACCGTGGCCGGCGTCGCCATCGCGGCGAAGGACGATCATGGTGCGAGCCGGCAACCTCGAAGTGATCATCGCCGGCGGAGCGGCTTCACGCCGAAGGCGCTCTCGAAGACCAAATACACGCCGATCGCGCTTCACCGCGGCGGGCAGCATCAACACCCTCGACGGCAACCCACCCGCCGGCGCTGAAGGAAGTCCTGCTCGAAACCGACAAGAACGGCGCCGTCAACGTCAAGGGCCTGCCCGTCTGCACCAGGGCAAGCTGCAGTCGCGGGACACCAAGCACGCCGAAGCGGTCTGCAAGGACGCGATCATCGGCAAGGGCAGGACCGAACGTCGAGTGAAGTTCCCGGAACAGGCGCCGATCCCCGCCACCAGCCCGATGCTCGTCTTCAACGGCGGCATCAAGGGTGGCGACGACCACGTTCTACATCCACGCCTACCTGACCGCAGCCGATCCCGGCGGCGATCGTCACCACGGTGAAAATCAAGAAATCGCCGGCAGCGGCCTCAAAACCGTCACCACGATTCCGAAGATCGCCGGCGGCAGCGGTTCGGTGAAGTCGATTCACACTGAAAATCGACAAAAAATTCACCTACAAAGGCAAGAAGGTCAGCGTCCTCAGCGCGAAATGCGCCGGCGGCAAGATCAGGCGCCAACGTCAAGGCCAAAGTTCTACGACGGCCCCGCTGTGAAAGCCGAACGTCTTGCGCACCTGCACCTCGAAGCCGTAGGTAACTGTCAGCAGGCGCCTGGTAACAGCCAGGCAAGGTATTGAGAAGGGCGGCCGAGTGGCCGCCCTTCTCAGTCCGGTGCGTAGCCGCCCGGCTGTTCGAACGTGTGCTGGTAAGTCGTCGCGGGGCCGCTCGCCGTAGATCGGGTTGAAGGGCGCCTGCTGGGTGCAGCCGGGGGCCGGGAGCCGGCTGGTTCCTGACTGGCCCGCGAAGGCGAATTTCTTCAGGGAGTTGAAGAAGTCTTCGGCTTCTTTGGTCTCGCCTTTTTTGGTGCGTTCTTTGAAGGCGGGATTGCTGGCCGTATCGGGGTCGAGGGTGGCGGTGATGCCCGAGCTGCACTGGCGGGTGTCGAAGCTCGGGCAGGCCGGAGACGAGACCCTTGGCCCAGCCGCGGCGGGCTGTAGGCGCTGTTGCGGTTGGTGCTGAGGCGGTTGCCGAAGGTCGCCAGCGGTTTCGGGCTTGATCGGGCCCATCGTGCGCAGGTAGTGCAGTCGTTCTCCCGCCGCGTTTTCGGTCGTCAGCATCGCCATTGGTGGCGCGGCGAGGTTGCCGAACAGACCGACGTGACCTCGTCGCTTGTAGAGGTTGAGGCCGGTGAGCAGCGGGTTGAGGTTGCGCAGGAACGGGTCGACGGCCCGCAGCAGCGGCGGGAAGTCGTCGCGGAAGAGCTTGCGGAGGGCGGGGAAGCCGGTCGGGGCCTCGGCCGATCACCGTCGAGAGGCCTTCGAAGAAGCCCTTCGCTTCCGGGGCCAGGTTGGCGAAGGCGATCAGGGTCGGCGAGAGCTGTTCGGCCGCGGGGACGAGCTGGCGCATCAGCGGGTCGGCGTTGACCGCGAAGGCTTTGAGGCGGTTCAGGGTCAGCCTCGACTCGTCCTGGAAGGTCGGGAAGGCGCGGAACAGGGCTTCGATGTCGCGGTCGCGGCGGGCGGTCGTCTGGAAGACGGCGTTGGAGCTCTGGATCAGGCTCGCCAGCTCGCCTTCGCGGCCGCGCAGGGCGCGGAAGGTGGTGGCGCCGTTGCGGAAGAGCTGGCCGACCGCGAGGCGCTGGGTGTCGAGGACGCGGAAGAGCTTGTCGAATTCGGTGAAGGTCGGTTCGAACTCGCCGATCGCGTAGGAGAGGCTCTGGCCCTGGCCGTTGATCGCGACCGCCGCTTCCTGCATCCAGCTCTGGAAGGCGGCGCGGGTTTCGGGGTCGAAGGTGCGGAAGATCTCGTCGAGCTGGACCGATTCGGCGATGTTGGCCTCGGGCAGCGGTGCCGCCGTCGGCGAGCTCCGGGCCGTCGCGTCGAGCCCGGGGTCAGTTCGATGTAGGTCTCGCCGAGCAGCGTCTTGGTGCGCAGGATCGCCCGCGTCGATTCGCGGCAGCGGCGCGTACTTGTCGTCGATGTCGACCGTCGCCAGGGCCTGCCTGCCGTTCGGCGCCAGCTCGATGCTCTGGACTTTGCCGACGTTGACGCCGGAGATGCGGACGTCCGACTGTTCGGCCAGCTGGGTCGCCTCGTTGAAGGGGACCTTGATCTCGTAGGGCTTCGCCCGGAACGGCGTCGGGCCGCCGAAGGTGACCCAGAGGAAGAGCAGGATGCCGAAGCAGGACAGCGCGAAGCCGGCGATGACGAGGAGCTGCGTGGTGCTGGGGGCGCGCTTGCTCATTTCACTCGGTCCGCAGTACTCGCAGTGGCCGGTCGGGGTCTTGAGGGACGGGGATTTCTTCTGCGCGCGGCACGTTGACCGCCTGCAGCAGCGTCTTGCAGGAAGGCTGCGGGTGTCGGCGAATCCGTAGCCGAGGTCGGCGCCGGTGCAGGTGATCATGACCAGGCCGCGCAGGATCGGGCCGCCGGCGTCCTGGAGGTTGAAGGCGGCGTTGAAGTTGTGGTTGAGCCAGGGCAGGTAGAAGAGGAAGCTCTGCTTCGAGCCCTTCGGCTTGTAGGCCAGCTCGTTGAGGAAGCTGTTGAAGCCGCCGAGCGCGTTGCCGAAGCCGCGTACGGTCTTGTTGAAGCGGCCCGGAGCGCTTCGTTTGCCGTGGGTCAGGACGGGGCGGATTTCGCGGGTGAAGGGGCGGATCTGGTCGCGGATCGGCGCGGTCGTCTGGCGGAACAGCCGCTCGGTCGCCTTGAAGGCCGGGCGTCGAGTGCCTGCGCCTGCGGGATCAGGCCGGTCAGCGCCGGGTAGGCGACGTCGGAGAAGCGCTTGGAGCTGGCGAGGCCGGCGTTGCCGGCCCGCAGCGTCGGCCGGGAACTCCTGCAGCGATTCCTGGATCGCCTGCTGCTGGTTGGCGAAGTTGCCGAGGGCGGCGTCGGAGGCGGTGACGAAGCGCTTGATCTCGGCATCGTGGCGGCCGAGTTCGGTCGTCAGCTGGCCGAAGTCGTGGATCACGTTGGCCAGCGCGACGTGACGCTGCGGCGACCGCCTTGTTCAGCTTCGCGGTGTAGTGGACGAAGGGCTGGAAGCGGCGGAAGGCGTTGGACGAGCTGCTTGCCGCGGCCGCCGATCCCCTGGGCGCCGCCGGCGACCAGCAGCTGGATGTACTGGCGGGTGTCGGCGTCGAGGGTGGCGAGGAAGGCGTCGAGGTTGGTGTTCGGTTCGGTCTGGGCCAGCGTGAAGTGGGCGCCGTCCTCGATCTGCTTCGTCGCCGCTGCCGGGGTCGACCTCGACGATCATGTCGTTGAGGCCCGTTTTCGGCCGCAGCAGGAAGGTCGCGTTGGGGTGGATCAGCTTCATGTATTTGGGCTCGATGTCCATCCCGACGACGGCGTGGCCGTCTTCGAGGTCGACCGAGGTGACCTTGCCGATCTGGATCCCGGCGATGTCGACCGACTGGCCCTGGCCCGGGCGTCACCGCCTGCGCGGTCGAGAACTCGGCCGTGATGTGGTCGAATTCTTCGCCGACCAGCGGCAGCCATGACGGCAGCGAGGCTTTCTGCTGGGTGAAGATCCCGAGCATCATCACGATGCCGGCGAGCGCCAGGACGACGATCGCGATCGTGTCTTTGCGGTGCCCGCGCGCCTGGCGCGAGAGCCAGGCGCGGAAGTGGTGCCAGCGGTTGGCTTCGGGTCTCGGCTCGGTCATGGGTTCACCCCCGCGGGCGAGGGAGTGGGCGCGCCGACCTGGCCCAGCGGGCCGTTGACGTCCGGAACCGGGTTCGTGTAGCAGCGCACGTCCGGCTTCAGCGGCGGCAGGCCGCCGAGCTGCGGCTGGGTTCCGATCGGCGCGACGATCGTGTGGGCGTAGTTGATCTGGTCGCTGAACGTGTCCGGGTTGCCCTGCGGGTTCGGTTCGCCGACCAGGACCGGGCCGCCGCCGACCTGGGCGCGCAGGTAGGGGCCGTTGCCGTCGAAGTTCTGGCCGGCGCCGGCGAAGTTGGCGAGGGTGTAGAGGAACTCGCGGTAGTTGGGGCCGCCGGTGCTGAAGCGGTCGTTGATCGTCTGGTTGCCGGTCGGCACCAGGACCTTGGTCGTGCAGAGGCTGAGCTGGTTGAGCTGCGGCAGGGCCATTTCCTTGCCCGCCTGGGCGGCGCCGGCGAGGCCCGGCGTCGATTCGGCGAGCAGCCTGGCGACGCCGCCGCCCTCTTTGCCGGAGAGCAGCGGGCGGACCTGGGCCAGCCACGGTTTCGAGGCGCTGATCAGGCCGGGCAGCTCGGCCACCGCCGGGGTCAGCTCGATCGCGTAGGTGCGCAGCGGCGGCAGGGTGCGGTTGAGGCTGACCAGCGAGGCGCGGGCGGTCTGCAGGGTCGGCGCCAGCAGCTGGACCGTGGTCGAGAGGTTGGCCGACTGGGCGGCGAGGGCGCCGGTGAAGACGTTGAAGTTGTCGATCAGCCCCTGCAGGTCGGCCTCGCGGCTGGCGAAGGCGCCGAAGGTGCGGCCGGCGCCGGCGACCAGGCGCGAGAGGTCGCGCTGCTGGGTGCCGAGGAAGGCGTTGGTGACCTGGGCGCTGTAGCGGCCGGCGTCGCCGCCGTATTTGAGCGCGCCGTTGAGGCGCTTCGGCGCCGGTCTTGCCTTGCACCTCGGGCAGCTGGGTGGCGTCTTCGGCCGCGGTCGGCTTGATGCGTGTAGCGCGGTGCCCGAGCCCTCGAGCAGGCGGCTGAGGTCGGCCCGCGACGGGCGACTGCAGGGCCGTCAGCACTTCGTCGATCTGGACCGCGGTGGAGGTGTGGCTGACCGGGATCGTGCCGCCGCTGTCCATGTCCGGCGCGCTCGGGCTGCCGGGGTCGAGTTCGACGAAGAAGTTGCCCTCGAGGAAGATCCGCGGCCGGATCGCGGCGAAGGCGTCGTCGTGGATCGGGCGGCCGGCGCCGTCGACGGTGAAGGTGACCGTGGTCGCGTCGCCGTCGCGTTCGGTGGAGATCACTTTGCCGACTTCGACGCCGGCGATCCGCACCGGCGAGTTCTTGCGCGATGTTGGCCGAGTTGGCGAAGGTCGCCTTCAGTTCGTAGCCGTAGCTGGTGAAGGGGACGTGTTTGGTGAAGGCGAGGTAGGGCCCGATCGTGAAGATGAGGATGAAGACGATCGCGATCGCGGCGTTGCTCGGCCGCCACTTGAAGCGGCCGATTGGTCGCGCCCTGCCTGGTGTCGCGCTCGGGGAGGCGGCTCATTCGCTTTCCGATCCCCGCGTCGTCGGTGCCCCAGACGGCGAGCGTTGCCGATCACGGTCTTACCCGGGAGGTACTTCTCGTTGCCCGCTTCACAGCCGTTCGGCTGACCGGGCGCGCCGGTTTGCGGGTAGGGGTTGAAGTGCAGGTGGTTGTCGCCCGCTCGGGTCCGTTCGCCGGCGCCGACGGCCTGCCCGCCCTCGCTGTTCGGCCCTTCCGGCGGCGCGAAGGAGATGAAGTTGAGCCAGTTGCCGTGTGCTGTTGCCCTGGCTGCTCGCGTTGGCGAGGTTGCGGAAGGTGAGGGTCACGTAGTTGCAGGTGGTCTGCGCCGGGGCGATGAAGCTGGAGCGCCGGCTTCGAGCAGTTCGTTGGTGTCGATCAGCAGGTCGAGGCCGTTGAAGACCCCGGGCGCTTCCTGGAAGGCGACCAGCGCTTCGGCCGTCGGCTGCAGCTGGTTGTTGAGGACCGGCGAGGCGTTCAGCGCCGGCACCCCGGCGTGCAGGGCTTCGGCGATCACCGGCGAGGTTTCGCCGAGCGCTTTCGCGCCCGGCTTCAGGGCCGTGAAGAAGCGGGCGGAGTCGCGGAAGAACGGGCGCACCGCCGGCAGGTCGGCGTTGACCGCGTCGAGGGTCGGCGGGCCTTTTTCGATCGTTTCCTGGATGTAGGGACGGGAGACGCGGGCGAAGGCGGCGAAGGTGCGGTCGAGGGCGACGAAGAGGCTGGCCTGCGTCTCGGCCACCGGGGCGACCGTCGCCGAGAGGTCCTCGAGCGCTCGCCAGAAGCCGGCGAAGTTGGTGCTCGGGTGCGACGATCGTCCGCAGCGCCGGCTGGCCGTTGACGACCAGCCGCCGCAGGGCGCCGATCGCTTCGTTCAGCTGCGGGCCGCGGCCGGCGAGGGCGTTGCCGAAGCCGGCCAGGTTCTGGCGGATCGCGTTCGCGGGTCGGTTCGTCGAACATGTCGAAGAACTCGTCGATGTCGACCGGTTCGGGCGTGTAGGCGCTGAGCGGGATCGTTTCGCCCGGCCTCGAAGCCCTTGGAGGAGTCGCCCGGGCGTGAGCTGGAGGAACTTGAGCCCGAGGGCCGACTTCGGCCGGATCGTGATCGTCGAGTCGACCGGCAGCGGTTCGACGCTCTTGTCGAGGCTGAGCGAGAGTTCGGCGGCGACGCCGCCGTCGCTCCAGCTGGACCGGGACCACCGACTTGACGATGCCGACGCGGACGCCGCCGATCCGCACCTCGTTGCCTTTGACCAGGGCGTTGGCGTTCGGCACCCGCGCCTTGAGGTCGTAGGTGGAGACGAAGGGCAGGCCGTTGTTGGCGTTGTAGGCGAGGAAGACGGCGACGATCACGACCAGGATCGTCACCGCCCCGACCAGGATCGGGCTGCTCGCCACTCCCTGGATTCCGCTGCGATTCCTCATGGTCCGAGGAGGTAGTCGAGGAGCGGGTCGGTGCCCTCGGTCTTGCGAGGCTTCGCCGACGCCCGGCTTCGCCGTCGGCGTCGTCGGCCTGCCCGAGGCCGGTGGCGGGCCGCCGGCGCTCTTCGGCGAGCGAAGGTGCCGCCGGTCTGCTCGGCCAGCTCTCGGTCTGCAGCAGGCGGAAGAGGTCGGCGGTGCTGGTGCGTCGCGGCTTCGCTTCGGTTCGGGTCCGTTGAAGCGGGCGACGCAGCTGGACGTCGCCGCCCGAAGCCGGCTCGTAGTCGAGGCAGTTGGTGAGCGTCACCAGGGTGCGGCCGAAGTGCCCGTACTGATCGAAGCCGTTGAGCGTGGCGGTCGAGTTGTAGATCAGTTCGACCAGGCCGTCCCAGCCCTTGGTCTTCTTCAGGCTGGCGAACAGCTTCGCCAGTTCGGTCGTCGGCGCGACGCCGGTCTTCGCCAGCTGGGTCGCCTTGCGCACGATCGGGTCGGCTTCGCGGAAGATCGGGCCCGACGGCTTCGCCGGTCTCGCCGAGGCTCTTCAGCGCCACCGTCGTCGCTTCCGAGAACGGGGTCAGCGTGCGGGTCGCGTCGGTCAGCGACGGGGCCGCCTTGCCGAGGTCGGCGAAGACCGGCGCGGCGGCGTCGGAGAAGCCCTGCGAGGCTGCGCATCGTCAGGCGGAACTCGCGCAGGAAGGTGGGGAACTTCTGCAGCGACGCTTCCAGTGCGGCGCCGCGTTCGGCGCTGGCCTGCGCGGCGGCGCCGGCGTTGGCGAAGAAGCCGGCGACGTGGGCTGCGCTCGCGGGCCAACGGGCCGCAGGATCTCGTCCGAGTCGCTGGTCAGCTGGGCCAGCTGGTCGCGCTGGGCGGAGAGGATCGCCGAACAGGCGGTCGACGTCGCGCAGGACCGGGTTGGCGCGCTTGACCAGCGACCTCGAGGTCTTCGCCGCGGCCGGCGAGGCCGGCGCCGAGTTCGTTGAAGATGAGCCGGAAGCGCTGCGCGTAGGGCAGCGACTGGATGTCGTTGATCAGGTCCGGGTCGACGCTGGTGCCGTTGCTGCCGAGCGGCAGCAGGTACTGGCCTGCGCCCTCCTCGCCGTCGGGGATCTGTCTTCAGCGGCGGCGGCGGCGGCGAGCCCGGCGCCCGCGGCAGGGTCGGGCGGCAGTCGACGAACTTCTCGCCGATCAGCGACTGCGGGCGGATCTGGCAGCTGGCGTCGCTGCGGAAGTCCTGGAAGCCGGGATCGTCGATGTTCATCACGATGATCGCCTTGCCGGGAACGGCGACCGGCTTGCCGTCGCGGTAGGCGACGGTCTCGCCCGGGCATCGAGACGTCGACCGATTCGATCGTGCCGACGTTGGCGCCGGCGACCCGGACCTGCTCGCCGTTGACCATGAAGGCGCCGTTGTCGAAGACGGCGCGGACCTTGTAGCCGTCCTCGCCGCTCCCGTCGCCGCCGGAGGCGAGGAGGACGATCGCGACGACCGCCGACGACCACGAGCCCGGCCGCGATTATCAGCCGCCTGGCTCATGGTCCGGGGGGCGCGTCGGCCGGGTTGCATTCGGAGGTGGTGACGCTGCTACCGCCGTGGGGCGGGTTGACGAAGGGGTTGGAGCCGTCGGCGGCGGTCTGGGTGGCGCCGCCGGGGCAGCGGCGGCGGACGCCGGCCGAGGAGCCGAAGGCGTCGAACTGTTCGCCCTTCGCGATCGGTTCCAGGGTGCCGCCGTTCGTAGTTGAAGAGATTCTGGGCCGACGGTCGCCGCGCGCAGGTAGTGGCCGTTGCCGTCGTAGTAGCCGGCGGCCGGTGCCGAGCTTGCCGAAGCGCGTTGAAGAGGTCCGGCGTGTAGGCGCGGGCGAAGTTGAGGTTCGGCTGGAAGGCGGCGATCGCTTCTTCGGAGTGCGGGAACGCGCTTCGAGGCGCGCTGCTGCACCGTCGGCAGCATCGCCAGCAGTTCGGCCGCGTCGTTGGCCTTGCCGGGACGGGCGACGGTGAGCCGCAGGTTGCGCGTGAAGGGGACGAATTTCGACAGCACCGGGCGCAGTTCGGCCAGGAACGGGGCCAGGTTCTTGGTCGCCGGCTTCGCCGTTTCGACCAGCGGGTCGAGGTCGTCGAGGGCGGCGCGGAGGTTGACGAAGGTCGTGTTGGCCTGCCGCATCACCGGCGGCAGCCGCCGCAGCGTCTGGTCGAGGGCGACGTTCTGGCTGGCGATCGCGTCGAAGGCGGTGTTGGCGTTGGAGATCGCGCTCGAGAGCTGCTCGCCGCGCGCCGGCGACGCGTCGTCGAGAGCTTGCTGGAGCTGACGATGAAGCGCTCGAACAGGCGCTGGTCGGCGTTCAGTTCGCCGACGAAGGCGCCGGTCCGGTTGAGCGCCGGGCCGAAGTACTTGTAGGCGTCGTTGGCGGCCTCGCCCTGGCCGGAGTAGATCTGCCGAGTTGCCCTTGATGAAGTTGGCTGAGGCCCTTGCGCACCGAGGGCGGGAAGGTGTTGAAGAACTGGTCGATGTCGATCGGCGTCGTGGTCGAGGCGAGGCCGAGTTCGGCGCCGTCGTCCAGCGCCGGGTTGCTGTTGGGCCCGGGGCTGATCGAGACGTAGTGGTTGGCGACGCCGGAGAGCGAGGTGGCGCGGATCACCGCCGTCGTCCCCTCGTGCAGCTCCTGGTCGACTTCGACGTGGACTTCGGCGAGGTTGTCGTCGCTCAGCTCGATGCTTTCGACCGAGCCGACCGGCGAGCCGCCGATCAGCACCTGGTTGTCGGGCACGAGCTGGCCGGCGTTCTGGAAGACGAGGGTGTACTTGTGGCCGCCGCCGCCGCTGAAGAAGACGACCGCGAGCACGATGACGGCGACCGCGAGGGCCGCGATCACGGCAATTCGGGCGGGGGTGACCCCCGGCTTGGAGCCGAGCTTTTCTCCTCGCCTGAAGGATTGGCAGCCACGGGTCGTCGCTTGTTCGTTCCCCGGCCCTCCGACCCGGTGGAACGGGCGGCAGAATCGTATCCGAGCCACCCCCCGGCAAGCGGCGCCGCGAGCGGGGACTTAACTGGAAATCAACGCGCTACTCCAGCGCTTTTCAGACCTCGAACTTGGGCAGCACCCGCTCGCATCCAGCGCGGCAGCCACCAGACCCGGTCGCCGATCAGCAGCATCAGCGCCGGCAGCAGGACGATCCGGACCACGGTGGCGTCGAGGATGACCGCGACCGTGAGCCCGATCCCGAGCTGGCTGACGGTCGCCAGCGAGGAGCCGGCGAAGGCGATGAAGACGGCCATCATGATCGCCGCGGCGCCGGTGATCACCCGCGCGGTCTTCTCCAGGCCGAACTTGATCGCGGCGGCGTTGTCGCCCTCGCGGTCGTAGTGCTCGCGCATCCGGCTGAGCAGGAAGACCGCGTAGTCGATCGAGAGGCCGAAGACGATCCCGAAGATCATCACCGCGCCGACCGCGTCGACGTAGTCGTGGCCGCCCGAGCGGCAGTCGGCCGGGACGTTGGAGAGCAGGGTGAGGATGCCGAAGGCGACGCCGACCGTGACCAGGTTGAGCGCGACCGCGATCGCCGCCAGCGGCAGCGCCCGCAGGACGACGACGAGGACGAGGAAGGTGGCGAGCGTGATCGCCACGACGACGATCGGGATGATCGGTCGCGGGTGACCCGGCTGTAGTCGTTGAGCTGGGCGGCGCCGCCGGCGACGCCCGGTCTCGAGCCCGGCTTCGTCGGCCAGTTCCCTCGCGTCCTCGTCGAGGCGCTTGTTGAGCGCGATCGAGCCCGGCGTGTTGAACGAGTACTTGGAGATCACCAGCATCGACGCCGCCTGGCCGCCGTGATCGAGGTCGATCGTTTCGCTCGCCGCTTCGCGGGCCCCGGGCGGAGCGCCGTCGAGCGCCGAGAGCACGAAGTAGCCGGAGTTGAAGATGCCCGGCGTGGCGCGGCTGACCTGGCGCGCCTGGTTCCTGATCCCGGCTTTCCCGGCCGAGCACCTGCACGCTGCCCTTCGCTCGAGCCCGCTCTGCAGCGGCGCCGAGCGATCGAAGGCTTCGGTCAAGCCCGGCTTCCAGCGCTTCGGCGCCGCCGCCGAGGCGGTCGATGCCGCTGACCAGGGCAACCGTGCCCGCGCTGAGCTGGGTGAGCCCGCCGCCGAGCCTGGACGGCTTCCCGGTCGAAGCAGCTTCGCTCCATCGGCGAGCTTCCGCGCCGCCCTTGGCGATCCGGCGCAGACCGTCGGAGAGCTTTTCTGCCGCGTTGGAGAGTTTCTTCAGGTTGACCAGCGTCGAACTCAGCCACGCGCTCACCTGCTTCGATTCTTCGACGTCCTCCAGCAGTCGTGCCTGCAGCGCTTCCAGTTCGGCCGGCAGGCCGGTGTATCCGGGGGCGTAGGGCGAGCCGGTGACCGGGTCGGTGCCGCTGACCGCGGCGAGGGCGCGGCGCACCGCCTCGAGCGGCCGGTCCGTAGTTCGGGTCTGTCTTGCCGACCGTCATCCCCTGCAGCTGCTGCAGGGCCGCCTTCAGCTGTTCGTCGGCCTCCTTCGCCGGTGCGATCAGCCGCGGCAGGGTCGAGTTCGCGTCCTGCTTCAGCGACTTTTCCAGCTTGCGCGAGCGATTGAGCGCGTTGAAGCGGAGGTTGGCGCCGCCGAGGGCTTCGGCCCCGAATCTGAGCTGTAGGGCGCCGATCGCGGCCAGTTCCTGGGCCTTGGCGAGCCGGCTCGCCCCTTTGGCGAAGCGCTCCAGGGCGTCGACCGCGCGGGTGCTGCCGTCAGCTGCACGACCGAGGCCGCCGGCGATCTGCTGCGCGCCCTCGACGGCGCGGTCGGAGCCGAGCGCCAGCAGCCCGGCGCCGTCGCTCGCTTCGGAGATGCCGCCGCGCAGCTGTCCCACCCCGCCGGCGGCGACGCCGAGTTCGCGGCCGAGCCGGCCCAGCTGTTTGACCGCGCCGATGTTGCCGTTCGAGGCGAGGAAGGCGTTGCCGGTTTTCTGCAGCGGCTTCACCCGTTCGGCGATCTGGCCCGGACCGACCACGACCTGCACCCCCGGCAGCTCGGCGAGCCGGTGCTGGAAGCGGTCGAGCGCGTCGAGGTTCTCGCCATCGGTGATCGGGCCTTCCTCGGTCGCGGCGATGACCACGAACGGGGCTTCGTAGCCGGGGGCGAAGACGTCGGCGATCAGTTCGGCGTCCTCGCGGGTCGGATCGTCGGTGGGCAGCTGATCCGGGCTTGGCGGGCCGGTCTGCAGCCCGAGCGCCGGCGCCGCCAGGAGCAGCACGACGGTGCCGATGACCGCGGAGACCAAGGCCGGTCGGCGCAGCGCCGCCCCGACCAGCGTCATCAACCGCGAGCGGCCGTTCGGCGCCGCCCCGATCCGCCAGCGGTCGACGTTGGGCCCGAGCAGGGTGAGCACGGCGGGCCCGACGAGGCCGGCGATCACCACGGTGAGCACGACCACCATCACCAGCGTCCCCGCCAGCGACGCCAGCAGCGAGCCGGGCAGGATCAAGATCGAGACCAGCATCGAGAGGAGCAGGGTGCTGCCGGCGAAGACCGTCGTGCGGCCGGCGGTGCGCCGGGTGGTCCAGGCGGCGTCGATCGGGCTCTTCCCAGCCGCGAGCTCCTCGCGGAAACGGGAGACCATCAGCAGGGCGTAATCCACCCCCAGCGCCAGCCCCATCATCGAGCAGACCGTCAGGGCGAAGGCGTCGATGTCGAACCAGGAGGTCGACGAAGTAGAGGATGCCGCGCGAGGCGAGCACGGTCAGCGCCCCGAAGACGAGCGGGATCGCCGCCGCGACCGGCGAGCGGAAGACGAGCAGGAGGACGATCAGCAGGAACGGGAAGGCGATCAGCTCACCCCGCTCGGCGGCGGAGATCGAGCGGTCCTGGAGCGCCCGGGTCAGGGTCGCGTGGCCGGTCTGCGTCGCCTCCACCGGTGGGTGGATCTCTTCCCCGAGGATCCTTTCCAGCCGCGGCACGGTCTCATTGACGGCTGTCTTCGATGTCGACGTGGAAGTCGGCGATGATCAGCGCCTTGTCGGGAGCGGGGCGCAGCTGTTCGACGTTGCCGCGGTCCCAGGGCGAGAGGGTGGTCACCTTGGGGTCGCGCCGCAGGGCGCGGATCAACTCCGGTCCCTGGCGGTCGATCGCCGCCGCCGGGCCACGCAGGAGGATCGCGAACGGCATCGAGGGGCCGAAGTGCTCCCGCAGCAGCTCGCTGGCGCGGGAGGAGTCGGTGCCGGGAATGTCGAGCGTGGTCGGGTTGAGCTTCTCCTCGACGCCGGTGCCGATCGCGCCGAGGCCGATCAGGACCACCGCGGCCGCGGCGAGCAGAGCGCGCGGGTGCCGGAGCGTCAGCGGTGGGCGCGAGCCCGAGTCCGCCTCTCCGGAATCCGGTTGACCCCTGCTCCTCCGTCGCACGCTGGTAGTTTGACTGGCGGGAGACAGGAGGGAGCGAACAGATGCCGAAGACTTTGTTAAGAGCGGGTGTCGCCGTACTTGTTTTGGTACTGGCATGTACGGCGACGGCGTACGCGCTTCGCATCCAGGTCGGCAACATCGTCGTCATCAGCGACGGCAGTTTCTCGCCGACGACGCTGCCCAAGGACCACCTGGCGCCGATCAAGCTGCAGGGCTACGGCAAGATCGAAACCGCCGACGGCTCGCTGCCGCCGATCCTCAAACAGCTCACCTTCTGGTTCGACAAGAACGGCGGCGTCGAGACCAGGGGGCTGCCGGTGTGCCCGCGTCGGAAGCTGGTCGCGATCACGCCGGCGGGGGCGCGGAAGAACTGCCCCGACGCGATCGTCGGCACCGGCTTCGGCAAGGCGGTGGTCAACTTCCCCGAACAGGATGAGATCCCGGCCAGCTCGCCGCTGACGATCTTCAACGCGCCGCCGCTGCACGGAAACCCGGCGGTGTACGTGCACGCCTACACGACCGTCGGCGGGCCCGCCGCGATCGTGATCCGGTCGAGATCCAGAAGGTCAACGACGGCCGCTACGGCTTCAAGACCGTGGCCAACATCCCCAAGATCGTCAACGGCTACGGCACCCCGGTCTACGGCCGCCTGAAGATCGGCAGGGAATGGACCTACAAGGGCAAGCGGCTGAGCTACGCGAACGCCAGCTGCCCCGACGGCCGCCTGCAGGCGAAAGTGCGCTCGCTCTTCAAAGACGGCTCCCTGCTCCAGGGCACCTTCGTCAGGCCCTGCAAGGGCAGGTAGCACGGCCGCACCCAAACGCCCGCTAGCCTGTTTCGAAGGGCAGGGATGAAGAGGAAGTTGCTGAAAGCCACCGCGGTCGCCGGCCTTGCCGGTCTGCTCGCGAGCGCCAGCGCCTTCGGGCTGCAGAGCTCGATCGAAGGGGTGACGGTGAGCGTCACCGCCAACGTCTTCCCGCGGGCGCTGCCGGCCAGGGGCAACGCGCCCGTGAAGCTCCGCAGCGTGGTCCGGATCAAGTCCGACAACGGCAAGGCGGTGCCCGCCCTGGACAAGATCGAGTTCAACTTCGACAAGCACGGCTTCCTCGACACCAAGGGGCTGCCGGTGTGCACGCAGGCGAAGCTGGCCGCGACCACGCCGCAGGTGGCGCGCAAGCGCTGCGCCGGGGCGATCGTCGGCGAAGGGACCGGGCGGGCGGAAGTCCGGCTCCCGGGCGCCGCGCCGCAGGAAATCAGCTCCCCCCTCACGTTCTTCAACGCTCCGCCCCAGGGCGGGATGCCGAGCCTGATCGCCCACGCCTACGAGAAGGTCCCGATCCCGCAGACGGTCCTCGTCCCGATCGCGGTCAAACGGATCGGCAACGGCCGCTACGGCTACCGGGTCGAGATCGAGCTGCCCGAGATCGCCGGCGGCTACGGCGGCGCCACCCTGGCCTCGGCGACGGTCGGCAGGACCTGGAAACGCGACGGCAAGACCGTCGGGTACGTGAACGCGCGCTGCGCCGGCAGCCGCCTCCAGGTCTACGGCAGGCTCAGCTTCGCCGACGGCGGCCTCATACCCGGGACCTTGACCTCGCCGTGTCGCGTGGCGGGTTGAACAAGCGGGCCGCGGCGCTCTGCCTCGCCCTGGCGGCGACCTGCGCCGTGCCCACGGCCGCCGAGACCGCGCTGGTGAAGGTCAACGACCTCATCCTCCATGCCAACGGCGGCTTCCAGCCGCAAAGCCTGCCCCGCCACAAGTACGCTCCGATCGACTTCCAGGGCTTCTTCGACATCGCCGCCAAAGGAGGTGGCAAACCGGTGCCGCTCGAGGAAGTGGTGGTCGACTTCGACCGCGACGGCCGCCTCAGCACCGCCGGGTTGCCGACCTGCCCGCCCGAGCGGCTGGCCACCATCGGCGTCCGCGAGGGACGCGAAACCTGCGGCGGGGCGATCGTCGGCACCGGCCGGGTCGAAGCGTTCATCGAACTGGACGGAGGTGGCTTCGTGGAAGGCGGCTCGGCGCTGACGATCTTCAACGGCCCGCCCCGGGAAGGGATGCCGACGGTCGTCCTGCACGCGCGCACGACCGTGCCCGAGACCCAGACCTTCGCGATCCTCGTCCCGATCGAACGCCGGCCCGGCGGCTTCCGCTACCGGGTCCGGCTCGCCGTGCCCGAGATCGCCTCCGGGCGCGGGGCGCTGACCCACCTCGAAGTCGACATCGGACGCCGCTTCAACAGCGGCGGCAAGCGCCGCAGCTACGTCTCCGCCCGCTGCTCGGACGGGATCCTGCATACCCACGGTCGCTTCACCTTTGCCGACGGGACGATCATCGACGGCAGCGTCGAAAAAGCCTGCACTCCTCGTTAGATCGCCCGGGGGGCCGCGCTTCCTATACTTGCCGGTCCCGGGCCGTTAGCTCAGTTGGTAGAGCAGGAGACTCTTAATCTCAAGGTCGTAGGTTCGAGCCCTACACGGCCCATTCCGGCAGCTTCCTATTCGCTCAGGGAGCTGCTGGTCCCGCCCAGACCACCGAGCGGGCTTTCGAGGCTTTCCTTGCCCCGGCCCTTGGTTTTTTTCTCGATTTCGACGAATTGCTGCTGCAGTTCGCGCGCGCGGGCTTCGATTTCTTCCGCTTCGTTGTCGAGATTTTCCCGTTCGAACTTCGTCTGGGCGACCCTGGCCGCTTCGTCGATCAGTTTCTTGGCCGCGGCGTATTCGAAGGAGAAGAAGCGGTAGAGCGCCAGCGTGCTGAGCGAGCCCGAGCTCGGTCGTTTATCGACGACGAGCTGCTGCGTATCGGCGGCGGCCTTGATGTTGGCTTCGATTTCAGCCGGCGTGCGCGAGGTCTGGGCAAGCCGGAAGAAGGTCCCGCCCATCAACTGGGCCCCGCTGGGGCTCGGTTCGGCGGTCGCTTCCACGTATTCCTCCCAGGTCGAGCCCGCTTTTTCGAGCTGAGCACGGGCTTCCACGGTCAGCTGGGATTCGCCGGTTTCGGGGTTGATCACCGAGAGCTGGTTACCGGCATTGGTCCTCGCCCGGGTCAGGTTCAGCAGCATCTGCGGGTTCTCGGGGTCCTTCTTCAGTTCCCGTTCGAGCCGCACAGCCTGTTCTTCGAACTGCTGGGCGGGGCTGGAGCTGGACGTGCCGCCGCCGAAGAGGTCGCTGAGCGGGGCGGGGCCGATCACGAGGAAGAGGCTGAGGCCCATCAGCAGGGCGAGGATCGCGTAGACGACCCGGACGACGTTTTTGCGCCGTCCGCGGATGTCGAAGAGCATCCTGTGCTCGCCGTCTTTCGATGCCATCAGTTCCTCACTGCTCCTGGGTCGAGGGGCTCCACCGCTCCTCCAGCCTCTCCCGGCCGGCCGAAGGCCCGGGCAAGCAAGATACTCAACTCGTATAGAACAAGCAGCGGAACCATCTCAATCAGCATGGTCACCGGGTCGACCCCGGGCAGGGCCGCGGCGAGGATCGCGATCACGAGGTATGCGTAGCGGCGGTTTTCGCTCAGCTGCTCGACCCGGACGATGCCGAGCCGGGTGACGGCGAGAATTGCAAGCGGCATCTGGAAGATCAGCCCGCAGCCGATCTCGGTCATCGCAAAGAAGCTGTAGTAGTCGCGGGCCCGGACCTGGATGTTGAACTGGGAGTCGTTGAAGCTGAGCAGGAAGTTGACCGCGGCCGGCATCACCACGAAGTAGGCGAAGGCGATCCCGGCCAGGAAGAGGACCGGGAACATCAGCAGGATCGGCAGCACCACTCGACGCTCTGCCGCGCTGAAGGCGGGGAGGACATAGGCGTAGAGCTGGTAGAGGACGAACGGCAGCGAGAGCACGGCCGCCCCGTAGACGGAAACCGTCAGCGTCGTCGTGAACGGCTCGGTGACCCCGAACGTGATCAGCTGGTCGTGATCGTCGGGGAGCGGACCGGAGGCGATTTCGAGCAGCAGGTGGTTCTGCCAGAAGCAGAGGGCGAGGGCGGCGGCGAAGACGGCGATGCAGACGATCAGCCGGCTGCGCAGCTCGTCGAGATGCTCGACCAGAGTGAGGCGATCGTCGTGGGAGACCGCCTTGACGCGGCGGGCCATCGCCGCGCCTCAGCTGGATTTGTTGCGGACGACCTCTGCCTCGGCAGGCTGGTCGCTCGAGTTCTCCGCGGGCGCGGGAGCCTCGATCTTCGGCTTCTCGTCGTCGGCGTCGTCGTGGTCGCCGCCGATCGAGCCTTTGAACTCGCGGATGCCGCGGCCGAGCGAGCGGCCGAGCTCCGGCAGCCGTTTCGGGCCGAAGACGAGCAGGGCGATGATGAGGACGATCGCGATCTCTGGAAGTCCGATGTTTCCTGGCATCCAGCCAATGGTAACGGCAGCGATGGGCGGTCGGATCGGCGCGCAGTCGCGCAATTAGATACCCGGTACTTGGGTTTCTTTAGGAAAAGCGGGAAAGGTCCGGATCAAGCGGGGTTGAAATGGGTTCGATAGGTATCGGGATGAGGGAGCAAGGCCAAAACCGGACGAAGCCGGCGAAGGAGCTGCACATCTGCCCCGAGTGCGGCTCGGACCTGGTGCAGCCGACCTGCTGGGAGCAGACCGGCGATCGCTCTCACTGGCGGATCTGGCGGCGCTGCCCGGAGTGCGAGTGGTTCTGCCAGGGGGTCCACGGCGAGAGTGAGATCGACGCCTTCGACGAGCAGCTCGACATCGGCGCCCACGCGCTGGCCGACGAGCTACGGGCGCTGGAGCACGCGAACATGGCCGACATGGCCGAGGCCTTCGTCGCCGCCCTCGCCGCCGACCTGATCGCCGCCGACGATTTCGCCTAGAAGCGTTATCCGGCAACCCGGATAGACGCTCAGCTGTAGCGCTGGACGACGCCGTCGGCGACCAGCTCCAGCAGCTGCCTCTGTTCCGGCGCGAAGGCTGGTTGGCCGAGTCTCTGCTTCGCCGCCGCCACCATCTCCAACGCCCGCGCCCGGACCCGGTCGAGGGCGCCGGTGGCGGCGATGCGATCGCAGAGCGCCTCCGCGCCGGCGGGCTCGAGGCCCTGCAGGTCCGCCTCGCGGATGCCGGGATCGGCGGCGGCGGCCACGATCAGCGGCAGCGTGACCGTGCCGTCGAGCAGGTCGGTGCCGCGGGCCTTGCCCGTGCGCTGGGGCGGACCGGCGACGTCGAGCACGTCGTCCAGCAGCTGGAAGGCGAGGCCGACCTCGGCTCCGAACCGGCCCATCTGCTCGTCGTCGTGTCCGAGCAGGCAGGCGCACTCGAACAGCTTCGCGGTCTTCAGACGGCAGCGCTCGAGGTAGCGCTGCTCGGAGATCGTCAGGTCGAAGGCATCGTGGCGCTGCGCCAGCTCCCCCCGAGCCAGCGCCACCGAGGCGGAGGCGAGCAGGGCGACGGCGCGCGCGTCGCCGGCCGCGGCGAGCAGGGCGAAGGCGCGGGAGAGGAGCAGGTCGCCGGTGGCGACGGCGCGCTCGCGCCCGGAGCTGGCGGCGACCGTCGGGTGGCCGCGGCGCAGCGGCGCCTGGTCGAGCACGTCGTCGTGCACCAGCGTCGCCATATGGACCAGCTCGATCGCCGTCGCGGCCCGGACCGAGGCCTCGCCGCCGGCCTCGCCGGCGCAGAGCAGGACCAGCATCGGGCGCAGCCGCTTGCCGCCCGCCGCCAGGGTCGCGGTCGCGTCCCCTTCGAGACGCTCGCCGTGGCCGGCGACCGCCTCGCGCAGCCGCTCCTCCACCTCCCCCAGGCGCGCCGGCAGCCAGCGGCTCGACGCGTCCAGCACCGCCGTCACCGGCGGCGGCACGGCCGAGCGGCGGGTCACCCGTGGACGCCGCTGTGGATCGCGATGATGCCGCCGGCGAGCACCGTGTAGCGGATGCGCTCGAAGCCGGCGCGGTCCATCTTCTCGGCCAACCCGTGTGGGCTGGGGAAGCTGCGGACCGATTCGGGCAGGTAGGAGTAGGCCTCCGGCTCGCTCGAGAACGACCCGAGCAGCGGCACGATGCGGTCGAACCAGAGCGAGTAGAAGCTGGAAAGTGGCGGCCGGGTCGGCTGCGTGATCTCGAGGATCACGGCGCGGCCGCCGGGCTTGAGGACTCGCCACATCTCGCCCAGGCCACGGTCCAGATCGGCGAGGTTGCGGACCCCGAAGCCGACGGTGACGGCGTCGAAGCGGCCGGCGTCGTAGGGAAGCTGGAGCGCGTCGGCCCACTCGAAGCGGACGCCGGGGGCCTGGCGCGACGCCGCCTTCTCCCGAGCGAGGTCGAGCATCGGCTCGGAGAAGTCGCAGCCGACCACGTGCCCATCCGGGCTGACGCGGTGGGAGAGCTCGAGGGCGAGGTCGCCGGTACCGCAGCAGACGTCAAGCGCCGAGTCGCCGGCGGAGAGTTCGGCCGCGCTCGCGGCGCGCTCGCGCCAGCGGTGGTGCAGCCCCGCCGTCATCACCTCGTTCAGCACGTCGTAGCGACCGGCCACGCGGTCGAACATGCGGTTGACCTGCCCCGCGAACTGGGCGGAGTCCCTGGAGGGCCTAGTCGAGTGAGGAGAGGAAGTCAGCGAGCTCGTTGAGCTTTTTCGGCGGCAGGTCGCGGAAGGAGGGCATGATACCCGGCCCGATTTCGACCGAGCGCAGGATCGCCGCCCGCGGCACCCGCGCGGCGATGTGGGTCAGTTCCGGCCCCGGCCCGTTGTTCCCGTTCTCGCCGATCTTGTGGCAGGCGAGGCAGCCGGCGCCGGCGACGACCTCCTTGCCGGCCTCGTACTGCGGCGCAACCGCCATCTCGATCTCGGTCGGGGAGCCGCCGGTGGCGCCGAGGAAGGTGAGGTAGCCCATCGCGATGATCGTGAGGATGCCCGCCGTGGTGGCGATCGGGCGGCGCTCGGGGCGGCGCTCGGGGCCACGGTCATAGAACGGGAGCAGGAGCAGCAGGACCATGCAGACGGTCGGGATCCCGATCGTCGCGATCGGGACCAGCTCCGGCGGCTTGATCACGCGCAGGACCTCGAAGAGGAAGAAGAAATACCACTCCGGCCGGGGCACGTAGGTGGTCGAGGTCGGGTCGGCCTTCGGCCCCTGCTCGGCGCCGAGGATCAGCGACATCGCGATCACCACCGCGACGACGATCAGCGCCATCGTCGAGTCCTTCAGCACGGCGTAGGGGAAGAACGGCTTCCCCTTCTTCTTCAGGAGCTCGTACTCCTCCAGGTATGCCTGCTTGTCCCCCGGCTTCACGGATGATCCCCCTGGCTGACGCATATCGGCGTCCTCGGTCGCTCGCGTGCAGAGCACGCCACGCTCCCTGCGTCCTTGATCTGCTTGGCCAGGCGAATCATCCGTCGGACCCGTTGGCGCTTGCATTCAGCTGCGAGACGGGGGCCGCGACCTTGGGCTTCTCGGCCCGCACCCATGGCGGCGCCGTGGTGCCGAGCTTGACCACCAGGTACAGGTGGGCGCCGATCAGGGCGATGATCGCCCCCGGCACCAGCAGCATGTGGATCGAGTAGAAGCGCGAGAGGGTGGTGGCGCCGAGCTCCGGGCCGGCGCGCAGGAAGTCGCTCAGGTAGGGACCGACGACCGGGCCGGTGCCGTTGATGTTGATGCCGACGACCGAGGCCCAGAACGAGCGCTGGTCGAAGGGAAGCAGGTAGCCGGTGAAGGCCATCGTCATCGTCAGGATCAGCAGCACGACGCCGATCACCCAGTTGAGCTCGCGCGGGTACTTGTAGGCGCCGAAGAAGAAGGTGCGGCCCATGTGCAGGAAGACCAGGATCACCATCAGGCTCGATCCCCATTTGTGCATCCCGTGCACCAGCGCCCCCAGCGGGACCTCGTTGTTGATGTGGGCGATCGACGCGTAGGCCTGGGTCGTCGACGGCGTGTAGAACATCGCCAGGAAGACGCCGGTGACGGCCTGCACGATGAAGGCGAAGAGGGTGGCGGAGCCGAGCGTGTAGAACCAGTTGGTCCCCTTCGGCACCTTGCGGTAGAGCATCCCGGTGAGGAAGCCGCTGGCGCCGGTGCGCTGATCGACCCAGGCGAGCACGTCGACCGGGGCCTCTTTGGCCTGGTCGGTCAACCGCTGCACGTGGGTCTGGCGCTCGGGCGGGGACGTCTTCAGATCCTGCGGAGCCTGGCCTTTGGGCTCGCCGCCGCCGCCCGGCTTGGCCGGTTTGCGCAGCGCCGCGGGGACGACTTTGTCCGGAATCTTGGGAAGCGGGATTTTCGGCATCAGGGCGGTGGGAAGGTGGAGGGCCGCGGCGGGTAGAGGTATTCCCAGATCCCACCGGTGAACTCGCCCGGGTCACGGGCGCGAACCGGCTCCAGCTGGGAGGTGACGCTGTAGCGGGGGCCGACCTCGACCTGGCCGTCGCGGACACGGGTCTGGAACTGGTCCAGCGGGCGTACCGGGGGGCCGCCGATCCGTTTCCCCTGGAAGTCGTAGACGCCGCCGTGACAGGGGCAGATGAAGTTGCCGGCGGCCTCGACGAAGCGGACCGGGCAACCGAGGTGGACGCAACGGTTGGAGACGGCGATGAAGGAGCTCGGGTCCTCGTCGAACTGCGGCGAGCCTTTGCGGATGTAGGCGGTCGTCTTGCCGGCGTCGCCGATTCCCTCGGTCTCGGTGAAGACGACCTGGCGATAGGTGTCCTCGACGAAGTCGTTGACGGGGCCGACCGCCTCCCAGCGCTCCTTGCCGCGATGGAAGATCGGGGCGACCGCGAAGCCGACGGCGGGCAGAATGATCGCGGCGCCGGCGACCCCGCCGAGGCCCTGGGCGGCGATCGTGAAGGCGCGCCGGCGGGTCATCGACTCGCCCTCGAAGTAGCCAGGGGGGTCGGGCTTCTCCCGCTGCTGCCGGGGGGCCGTCTCGGCCCCGTTCATCTTGTCCGCGTCGTCAGCCACTGTCGCTTCAGAGGTTCGGGAACGAAGTCTATTGCGTTGGCGGATAAACCGAACCGAAGCCTGCGGCGCCCCCTACCGCTACCATCTCGCGCGCGCTGTTTTAGGGATATGGGATGACAAGCGCATATAGCCAGGGAGGCCACCGCATGAGTAGCTACACCAGAGTTCGTAGAACCTTCGCCACCGCGCTGGCGCTCGTCGTCGTCTTTGCCGCCACCGCTTTCGCGGCGACCTCGCCCGAGCAGACGCGCGAAAGCTACGCGGCCGCGGTCGAGCCGATCTGCAAACAGAACACCAAGGCCAACGAACAGATCCTCGCCGGGGTCCGCAAGAAAATCCAGCAGGGCAAGCTCGCGGTCGCCGCCGGCCAGTTCGCGAAGGCGGCGACGGCGTTCGGCAAGGCGGTCAAGCAGCTCAAGGCGGTGCCGCAGCCGGTCGCCGACGCGGCAAAGCTGGGCAAGTGGCTGGCGGCGCTCGAAAAGGAGACGAAGCTGCTGAGCGATATCGGCAAGGCGCTCAAGGCCGGGAACAAGTCGCGGGCGCAGTCCCTCTCGGTGCAGCTCAACCACAACGGCAACGCCGCCAACAATCAGGTGCTCGGCTTCGAATTCAACTACTGCCTGATCGACTCCTCGCGGTTCAGCTGAGCGGGGCCGAGCCGGCGATCTCGCGCGCGGCCGCCTGCCAGAGGCCGGGAATCGAGTCCGGGTCGCCTTCGGTGTGGAGCCGCGCGCAGCGTCCGATCAGGTCGCTGAGGATGGTGACCGCGCGCTCGTCGCCGAGGGCGGCGAGGCGGTCGAGGCCGAGGGCGTAGAGATAGTCGCCGGCGAGCAGGCCGAGGTCGGCGTCGTGGCCGGCGAGCAGCCGCGGCTCTCCGTAGTGGAGGAGGTAACCCTCGTGGACCGCCTCGACCACCAGCGCGTACTCGGTCGGCGCCACCTCGCTGCGTGGGCCGGCGGCGGCCAGCATCCCGAGCCTCGCCGGCGCGGCGGGCTCGATCACGTGCGGCGAGATCGGTGTCTCCTCCTCGCGCAGCTCGGCCGCCAGCAGGCGCAGCGCGTCCTCTCCGCTCACCGCAGCACCTCGTCCAGCGACTCGGCCGCCGCTTCCAGCGTGCGGTCGACCGTTCCCTCGTCGTGGGCGAGCGAGACGAACCAGGCCTCGAACTGCGAGGGCGGCGGGTAGACACCGCGCTCGAGCATGGCCCGGCAGAAGCGCGCGTGAGCCTCGGTGTCGCAGGCGCGGGCGCCGTCGAAATCGCGCACCGGCTCGGGACTGAAGAAGAGCGTGGTCAGGCCGGGGGCGGAGGCGACCTGGAGCGGGCGGTCGGCGGCGAGCTCGGCGAGGCCGGCGGCGAGGCGGTCGGTGAGGGTGGCGAGGCGCTCGTAGGCGGCGGCGTCGAGCTGGTCGAGCGTGGCGAGGCCGGCGGCGACAGCCAGCGGGTTCCCCGAGAGCGTGCCCGCCTGGTAGACGTCGCCGGCGGGGGCGATCCGCTCCATCGCCGCCACCGGGCCGGCGAAGGCCGCGGCGGGCAGCCCGCCGCCGATCACCTTGCCGAGCACGGTCAGGTCGGGTTCGACCCCGTAGAGCTCCTGGGCGCCGCCGCGGGCGACGCGGAAGCCGGTGATCACCTCGTCGAAGACGAGCAGCGTGCCGGCCTCGCGGGTGGCCTCGCGGAGGAAATCGAGGAAGCCCTGCGCGGGCGGGACCACGCCCATGTTGGCGGCGATCGGCTCGGCCAGGACGGCGGCGACCGGGTGTTCCCCGAGCGCCCGGGAGACCGCCTCGCGGTCGTTCCAGGGGACGACGACCGTGGCCGCGGCCTGGGCGGCGGTGACGCCGGGGCTGGCGGGTACGCCGAGGGTGGCGAGGCCGGAGCCGGCCTCGGCGAGCAGGCCGTCGGAGTGGCCGTGGTAGGCGCCGGCGAACTTGACCACGACCTCGCGACCGCTGACCGCGCGGGCCAGCCGCACGGCGCTCATCGCCGCCTCGGTCCCGGAGCTGGTCATCCGCACCATCTCCGCCGCGGGGACGCGCTCGACGATGCGCTCGGCCAGCTCGACCTCGGCCGCGGTGGCGGCGCCGTAGCTCGTGCCCCGCTTCGCGGCTTCGATCACCGCCGCGACGACCGCCGGCTCGGCATGGCCGAGGATCAGCGGCCCCCAGGAACCGACCCAGTCGAGGTAACGACGGCCGTCGACGTCGACCAGCTCGCAGCCCTCGCCGCGCTCGATGAAGATCGGGTCGCGGCCGATCTGCCGCATCGCCCGGACAGGGCTGTTCACCCCGCCGGGAAGGACCTTCAGCGCCCGCTGGTACAGCTCGGAGGACACCAGAGGCGCCTAAATGCCGGTCCCGATAGGGGTGGAACGTCTTGTACTTTTTCCGCGGCGAGGCCGGCGGACAGCCGCAACCTGTCTTCGGAAAAAGTTAAGTGGAACCCCTATCGGGACCGGCACTACGAGTGCTCCGCTTCCCACCTGGCGTAGTCGTCGGTGAAGTAGTGGAGGCGGATCTTCTTGTACTCGGTCGAGGAGTAGAGGGTGGCGCGATCGTCCGGCCCCATCCCGCACTCCTCGGCGATCGAGTCGAGGATCGCGTCGCACTCCTGCTTGGAGCGGCCGTGGGCCATCGTGAAGACGCTGTAGGGCCAGTCCTCGTAGGTCGGCCGCTGGTAGCAGTGGGAGATGCCACGGAAGGAGGCCATGCGGCCCCCGGTCTCCATGATCTCCTCCTCCGGCACCTTCCAGACCCCCATCCCGTTGGCCGAGAAGCCGGCGCGCCGGTGGTAGAGGATCGCCGCGACCCGGCGCAGGATCTTGCGGTCGACCATGGTCCGCAGGCGCTCGAGCAGCGCCTCGGTGTCGATGCCGAGCTCGGCTGCGGCCTCGTCGTAGGGTCGCTCGACCGCGGCCATCGGGCCCTGGAGGGCCCGGATCAGGGCGATGTCGTCGGCGTCGTAGGGCTGCGCCTCGAGCTCGCGCGGCGGGGCCGCCTCGACCGCGGCGGCGAGCGCGTCGGTGCCCTTCTCCATCTCCAGGTTCATGTTGATCTTGAACAGGGTCAGGGTCGGCAGTTCCCGCATCGACTCCGCTCCGGTCTCCTCCATCAACGCCTCGAGCGTGCCCTTGAGGCCGAGCTCCGACTCGGGCGGGGTGGCGATCGTGAACCAGAGGTTGAAGTCGTGCGTGCGCAG
Source organism: uncultured Thermoleophilia bacterium (assembly GCA_963720455.1). GTDB lineage: Bacteria > Actinomycetota > Thermoleophilia > Solirubrobacterales > 70-9 > VAYN01. The sequence goes on from OY970392.1 coordinate 2,203,423, forward strand.
GTAGTTGTGCGAGACGCCGGGGTGGGCGTTGACGATCCGCGCCGCCCGCTGCGGGTTCTCGGCGTCGACTTTGGCCGCCACCAGCATCGACTCGTAGCCGAGCGCGCGGGTGTCGAAGATCGGCGTGATCTCGCGGATGATGCGGCCGTCGAGCAGGCGCTGGGTGCGGGCCAGCACGTCGTCCAGCTCCAGCTCGGCCTCCGAGGCGAGGAGGGCGAACGGCTCGGGGTCGATCGGGAAGCTCGACTGCAGCAGGTTCATCAGCCGCTTGTCGGTCTCGTCGAGCGGGATCGCCGCGCCGTCCTTGCGCGAGCGCGCCTTCGACTGCGGGACCTTCACCGAAGCCATCCGGCGGCCTCCTTCGCGTAGTAGGTGACGATCGCGTCGGCGCCGGCGCGGCGGATCGAGGTCAGGGTCTCCAGCACCGCCGGCCGCTCCTCGATCCAGCCGTTGGCGGCGGCGGCCTTCAGCATCGAGTACTCGCCGGAGACGTGGTAGGCGGCGACCGGGGCGCCGGTCGCGTCCTTGACCCGCCGCACGACGTCCAGGTAGGGCGTGGCGGGCTTGACCATCAGCACGTCGGCGCCCTCCTCGAGGTCGAGCTCGGCCTCGCGCACCGCCTCGGCGGCGTTGGCAGGGTCCATCTGGTAGCCGCGGCGGTCGCCGGAGGCGGGGGTCGACTCGGCGGCGTCGCGGAAAGGCCCGTAGAAGGCGGAGGCGTACTTGGCGCTGTAGGCGACGATCGGGGTGCCCGAGTGCCCCTCCTCGTCGAGCTGGAAGCGGATCGTGCCGACGCGCCCGTCCATCATGTCGCTCGGCGCGACCGCGTCGGCGCCGGCCTCGGCGTGGGAGATCGCCGTCTTGGCCAGCAGCTCGACGGTGATGTCGTTGTCGACCTCGCCGTCGCGGAGGAAGCCGCAGTGGCCGTGCGAGGTGTACTCACAGAGGCAGACGTCGGTGATGACGACGAGGTCGGGGAGGGCCTCCTTCAGCGCCCGCACCGCCATCTGCACGACGCCCTCGCCGTCGTAGGCGCCCGAGCCCGACTCGTCCTTGGCCGCGGGGACGCCGAAGAGCAGGACCGCGCCGACCCCGGCGGCCGCGACCTCGCCCGCCTCCTCGACCAGGCCCGAGATCGAGAAGCGCTCGATCCCCGGCATCGAGGGGATCGGCTCGCGGCTCGCGGCTCCGGCCACGACGAACATTGGCTGGATCAGGTGGCGCGGCGAGAGCTCGGTCTCGCGCACGAGGCCGCGCAGGGTGTCGGTGCGGCGGAGGCGGCGGAGGCGGGTTGCCGGGAAGGGCATCGTGGTCGATTCTAGGGACGGGAGGGTGGATACCCCTCCTCACTCAACTTGCTCGGGTGGATCGCGGGCGGGCAGTCCTGGGTTCCGGTGACCGAGAAGTACAAGCCGTTCGGAGGGGTATCCACCCTCCCGTCCCGAGTACCGTTCCCGCCGATGGAGGGGACTGCAACAGCGGCGCTGGAAGCGCGCGAGCTCGTCAAGCGCTACGGCGACCGGGACGCTCTGCGTGGGGTGAGCTTCGAAGCTGCTTCCGGGGAGCTGGTGGCGGTGATCGGGCCGAACGGGGCGGGGAAGACGACGCTGCTCTCGATCCTCGCGGGGATCGTCAGGTCCGATGCGGGCGAGGTGCGGGTGCCGGCGGGAGGGGTGGGCTGGGTGCCGCAGCAGGCGGCGCTCTACCGACGGCTGACGGTGGAGGAGAACCTGCTGCTGTTCGCGCGCCTGGAGGGCCACGAGGACCCGCACGCCTCGACCGCGGCGATGCTGGAGCTGACCGGCCTCGCGGAGCGGCGCGGCGAGATCGTCGCGCGGCTCTCGGGCGGCAACCAGCAGCGGATCAACATCGCGATCGGGTTGCTCTCACGGCCGCTGGTGCTGCTGCTCGACGAGCCCAGCGTCGGCCTCGATCCGCGTCAGCGGGCGCGGCTCTGGGAGTTCGTCTCCGGCCTCGCCGGGACGGGCACGACGGTGATCTTCTCCACCCACGACATCCAGGAGGCAGAGCGCTACGGCCGCCGCGTGCTCGTCCTCGCCGACGGCGAGTCGCTCTTCGACGGCTCGGCGGAGGAGCTGCGCGAGGCCGTCCGCAGCGAGGCGCCGGAGTCGGCCGACAGCGACTTCGAGACCGCCTTCGTCGCCTACCTCCAGCACCGGGGGCACTGACGGTGCGCTGGCTGCTGCTGAAGGACCTGCAGATCCTCCGCCGCTCGCCCCTGCAGGCGGTGCTGCTCGTCGCCTACCCGGTCCTGATCGCCCTCCTCGTCGGCTTCGCGATCTCGCGTGATCCGGAGAAGCCGCGGGTCGCCCTCCTCAACGAGGTGCCGAGCGGAACCAGGGTCAGCGTCGGCGACCGGCAACTGCCGGCGGCGGGCGTCAGCGACCGGATCTGCGCCCGCGTCGAGTGCGTAGGCGTCAAGGACCGCGGCGAAGCGGTCGAAGAGGTCGAGTCCGGGGACGTGCTGGCGGCGTTGATCCTGCCCGAGGATCTGGTCGACCAGATCAACTCGCTCTCCACCCTCACTCCCGGCACGCCCAGGGTCGAAGTGCTCGTCAACGAGGAGGACCCGGTCAAGGCGCAGCTGGTCGACGAACGCATCACCACCCTGCTGGCGCAGGCGAACCTGGCGATCGCGCGGCGGATCGCCACCGAAGGCGGTCGCTACCTGCAGCTGCTGATCGAGGGCGGGCAGTTCCGCGTCGCGGGGATCGCGGTCCAGGTTCTCGGCCTCCGCGCCGCCGCCCAGATCCTCACCGTCCTGGAACCGGCGCTGCCGCCCGGGCCGCTGCGGAGCTCGCTGCACCAGGTGACGCGCTTCGCCAGCCGCGCCCGCGACAACCTCGACGTCGCGGCGCCGCTGATCGAGCGGCTGGCGCAGCCGATCGAGGTCAGGAAGGAGGTCGTCAGCGGCTCCTCACCGCCCCTCGAAGTCTTCGCGATCGCGGTAGCGGCAACCCTGACCCTGGCCTTCGTCATCGTCCTCCTGGTGGCGGGATCGCTGGCGCTGGAGCGGGAGGAGAACGCCTTCGCGCGCCTGACCAGGGGACTGGTCTCGCCGGCCGGGCTGCTGGCCGAGAAGGTCCTGCTGGGAATGACGGTGGGGCTGGTGGTGACGCTGTTGATGCTCGCCGGGCTGGAGATCTTCGTGCCCCTGCAGTGGGACCGGATCGGCCTCTGGCTGCTGGCGATCCTGGTCGGCGGAGCGGCGCTGGCGGCCGCCGGGGCGGCGCTCGGGGCGGCGGCGCGTGAGGTGCGGGCGGTGTCGCTGCTCGCGTTCATGGTCACCCTGCCGGTCGCCTTCCTCTCCCTGGTCCCCTCCGGGGCGATCGGTGGCGGGCTCTTCGACCTGATCGAGATCGTCACCGCCCTCTTCCCCTTCAAGCCGGCCCTGGAAGCGATGACCGCGGCGCTCGACTCGGCCGGCGCGGGCATCGGCTTGCCGCTGCTGCACCTGGCGATCCTCGCCGCGGCCTACGGGCTGCTCGCCCGCCTCGCCCTGAGGCGCTTCGCCGCGGTCTGATCCAGCGCCGCGAACCTCCTGCCCCGCGCGGCGATCGCGCTCAGCGCCACCGGAGCGCCGTCGAGCAGGAGGCAGGCATGGCGGCTGAGGAACGCGTCCACCTCCTGCAGCGGCTCGCCGAGCTCGGGCCGGCAGGCGATGCCGGTGAGGCGACGCTCCTCGTAGTTGGGCTCGCTCGCGGACAGGAGCCGGCGCTGGGCCTCGGTCGGGTGGGCGACGAAGACGGTCAGAGCGGTGCCGGGACTCGGGTGCAGCGTCGCCGGAACCGCGCCGTAGGGCGAGAGGTGGTCGGAGTAGACAGCATCGAAGTCGGCCAGCTCGGCGCGGATCAGGGGCAGGGGCGTGTCCGGTTCGGCGGCCAGCTTGCGGGCGAGCGCCTCGGGTGCGGCGTTGGAGCCGTAGGCGAGCAACGGTCTCCTGCCGGTGAGATCGGGGATCTCGGTCAGATCGATCGTGCGCTCCCCGAGCTGTACGAACGAACCGCCGGGGATCTCGTACGGATAGGCGCTGGCCCGCCGCAGGCGCTCTCGCATCTGCTCCGACTTCGACACTGGGCTCAATCTCGCAGATAGGGTCAGCGGACCATGCGAGTCCTCTTCATCGGCGACGTCGTCGGCGGCCCCGGCCGCCGTGGCCTGCGCGAGACGATGCCGAGCCTGCGCGAGCAGCACGCCCCCGACCTGATCGTCGTCAACGGTGAGAACTCCGCCGGCGGCATCGGCATCACCGAGCGCACCGCCAACGACCTCTTCGGCGCCGGGGCAGGTGTGATCACCAGCGGCAACCACGTCTACCGCCATCGCGAGGCCTACCCGTTCCTCGAACGCGAGCGGCTCGTCGTCCGCCCGGCCAACTACCCGCAGGGCAACCCCGGGCGCGGCTTCACGGTGGTCGAGGCGGGCGGGATGCGGGTCGCCGTCGTCAACCTCAGCGGCGCGGTCGGCCTGCGGGTCGCCCGCTCTCCCTTCGACACCGTCGACGGCATCCTCGACCAGCTCGAGGGCGAGGCGGACGCGGTCGTGGTCGACTTCCACGCCGAGGTGACGAGCGAGAAGGTGGCGATGGGCTGGCACCTCGACGGGCGGGTGGCGGCGGTCTTCGGCACCCACACCCACGTGCCGACCGCCGACGGCCGCGTCCTCCCGGGCGGCACCGCCTTCATCTGCGACGTCGGCATGACCGGGTCGCGGACGAGCGTGCTCGGGGTCAAGCCGGAGCAGGCGCTGGCCTCGCTGATCACCCAGATGCCGACCCGGTTCGAGACGGCCGAGGAGGACGTGTGGGTGATGGGAGCCCTGGTCGACGTCAACCAGAGGGGCCTGGCCGACTCGTTTACCCAGGTGATGGTTCCTGCACCCCCCGGCTGACAGGGAAGGGGCACCCCTCTCCACTTAACTTTTTCGAGGAACGATCTGTGGCTGCCGCGCGGAGGATTGCGGCGAAAAAGTACAAGACGTTCCGAGGGGTGCCCCTTCCCTGTCAAGGGACGAGACCGCCACCAGGAAGAGCGGGTAGAACCAGACGCTGTAGAGGTAGAACCAGTGCTGCATGGTGAGCTGGAGGGCGATGAGAAGCGCGGCTCCCAGGGCGGCAACTTGGAGTAGGGACTTTTCGCGCGGTCGGAAGGCGAGGAAGAGGGACAAGGCTGCCGTGCCGACGAGGATCGCTATGCGCAGGAACTCCAGGGACGGGACCTGGCCCCAGATGCTGAACGGTGAGTCGCGGCCCGACTGGTAACCGATGGTCCTGTCGTACACCGTGCTCAGCCCTGGATCGATCGCCGGCCACAGCATCACGACAACCGTCACCGCTGCGAACGCAGCGATGAACGCGAGACGTCCGTGTCGGCGGGTGAGGGGGTCCGAGAACGAATACCTCGCCCGCAGGACCCCCTCACCCGCCGCCCGATAGGTCATGAGCATCGGCGTCAACAACACCGGGCCGAACTTCGTGAAGGTGGCCAACGCCAACATCGTCCCGCGGGCGACGGGTCTCGCGAGCACGAGCAGGGTGGCGACGAGGAGGGCCGCGACGAGGGTGTCGTTGGAGTTGGACTCCAGGGCGAAGGCGGTGTAGGGGTAGGCGGCCCAGCCGAAGGCGAGGATCGCGGCGAGGCGGCGGCCGGCGGGGCCGGGGCGGATGCGGATCCCGAGCAGGATCAGAAGGCCGAAGGTGACGAGGTCGAAGAGGACGGCGGCACCGTGGGCGGCGGGCAGGTCGTCCCAGCTACCCGACCAGGGCCAGATCAGCTCGGTGGGGACGTAGGCGTAGTAGTTGACCGGGCCGTAGGTGTCCCCCTGGGAGACGTCGGCGGGGAAGTTGTCGTAGATCGGTTCGCCGCCGGTGATCCGATCGGCGCCGACGACGCCGGCGTAGCCGACGTCGATCGCGCCCGAGTCGGCGACGTTGAGCCCGACCCGGAAGCCGAGCAGGAAGAGTGCCGCGACCAGCAGCCAGGCCGCCGGCCAGACCGGTCGCAGGCCCTCGCCCCTGCCGCGGAAGCCGATCCACAGCGCCCGACCCAGGAGGTAGAGCAGGACCGGGTACTGGAGCGGGACCGAGAGGCCGATCTCGGCCCGGTTGAAGAAGAAGTGGGAGACGCCGAAGCCCAGCAGCACCACCAGGTCGAGGTTGGCCACTCGCCAGAGCCGGCGCCAGTCGACCAGCCCGATCAGGAAGAGGGCGCAGAGCGGCAGGAAGACGTAGGGCGCGTTGAGCTTGTGGCCGAAGGAGCCGGAGTAGCCGCGGGCCATCTTCCAGGCGACCTGATACCCGGTCCACGACTCCCGCACCTCGCCGCTCTCGGGATCGACGATGACCAGCGCCACCTGCTCTCCGGCAGCGAAGTAGCCGACCTCCCAGTTGCCGTCGACCATCTTCGCGACCGGCGCCGGCGCCCCGTTCTCGCCCCGCTCCTTCACAACCTTCGAGTCCCGGCCCGCAACCCGAATCGCCTCCGCTTCGCTCATCTGTCCCGGCTCCGATGCCGCGCTCACGCCGGGAGCCACCAGCGCGACGAGGAAAACGAGCGCGCACGCGAGCGCTCCGATCGCGGGTGGCACGGGGAGGGTCCCGAGAACGGACATACCTGCCCGCCCGCAGGGACCCTCCCCGTGACAGGACCCGCGGCGGCGGGCTTCCGTCACTCGTTCTCCAACCCGAAGTGTTCGAGCACAACCGGCGCCACATCGCGCAGCGTCCACTGCTCGCGCTCGTCCGCCGATTCCGGCCCGCAGCCGACGAACAGCAACGGCCCGAGCGAGTCGCCGGCGTGCAAAGAGCCGTGGCTGCCGCCGCCGGCGTGGGAGACCCCGCCCCAGTCGACCGCCTCGAACCCGGGCGCGAGCGAGACGACGAAGTCGCCGGCGTGGGGCGCGCTCAGCGCCGACCAGACCCGCGCCAGCGGGTCGGGGTACTCGTCGCTGCTCAGGCGCCCCTCCTCGACCGTCGCCGCCAGCACCGCGAGCTCGCCGTCGACCTCCCAGCCACCGCCGCGGAGGTCGGCGAGCGCTCCGCCGGGCCGAAAGCGCAGCGCCTCCCCCCCGCGCTCGACCACCGCCCACTCGCCGCCGGCCGGCGGGCCCGGCTCCAGGCGCTGGACCGGCAGGCCGTCGGGGCCCTGCAGCCAGCAGACCAGGTCGACGCCCTCGATCACGGTCAGCCGCGCCGCCACCGCGACCGCCTCGGCCCGCTCACCCTCGCCCGGCAACAGGTAGACGTGGGCGGCACGACCGGTCGGGCTGACCGCCAGCTGCGCCAGCTCGGGCCGGTCGTCGGAGGGCTGCAGCACCGACCACTCGTGACCGAGCAGCTCGGTCAGCGGCAGGCCACGGTGGACGGGGGTCTGGGCGTGGTCGGCGAGGAGGATCAGCGCGTGGTCCGCGAGGAAGGCGTCGAGGTCGCCCGCGGCGTCGATCAGCTTGGCGAAGCAGTGGTCGGCCTTGGCGATCGACTCGACGCTCGCCTCGGGACCGTGGCGGTGGGAGTAGTTGTCGTTGTCGGGCAACGACAACAGGAGGAAGTCGAACCCGTCCTCTTTCAGCAGCTCGGCCGAGCAGCAGGCCGCGTAGCCGTCGCGGCTGCCGGGGATCGAGGTCGAGCGGCACGGCACCTCGCGGCTGGCGTAGAGGTCGCCGTAGAAGAGCTCGGCCGGGCCCCAGGTGTGGTGGCGGAACTTGAGCTTGGTCGCGTCGACGGCGCGCCGCATCAACCCCTCGAGCGAGACCTGGTGGCGGTGGCGGCCACGGTAGATCAGGAACGGCGTGCAGGCGGTGCGCTCGCCGGCGTCGTCGAGGCGCTCGAAGATCGTCTCGATCTCCGGGCTGAGGTGGGCCAGGTTCATGTTGTAGACGAGGTCGTAGAGGGCGCGGAAAACGCCGAAGGCGCGGGTCGCCTCGAGCGAGGACCCGTACTCGACGTAGCGTCGCTCGAGCCGGTGGTACCAGTTCATGCCGCTGATCCAGTGCCGCTCGGCGCCGACGCCGGTGACGATCTCCGAGCAGGCGACCGGCGTCACCGAGGGGAAGCTGGAGACGCAGTCCTCGATCAGGACGCCGCGCTCGAGCAGCGCCGCGAAGGTCGGCGCCCGCTCCTCGGCGATCGCGCGCCGCAGCATGTCGGTGCGCAGCGAGTCGACGTAGGTGAGCACGAGCTTCTTTGCCATCGGCCGAATCATGCTCGACCGGGTCGGTCGGCCGGTGAGCTGCGCTTTTTTACCCCCAGAGGAGAAAAAAGCGCAGCTCGGCCCTAGCGGAGGACGCGGAGCCCGGCGTGTTTGCGCTGAGCGCGGCGGTGGCGGGAGATCCCGAGCCAGGCGAGGGCGACGATCACCAGCAGGATCAGCACCGGCAGCAGCAGCGCCGCGGCAGCCACGATCAACGCCGCCAGCGCGACGAAGAAGGCGAGCGCGCCGCCGCCGCTCCCCTGGCGCCGGCTGGCGCCGTGGACGACGTCGCTGATGACGACGCAGCCGAGCAGGGCGCCGGCCAGAGCGAGCAGGGCGCCAAGGGCGCCGTCGAGCAGGAAGCCGGCGAGGAGGCCGATCACCGCGGCGAGCAGGGTCATCCGCCCCAGCGCCGAACCGTGGGTGCCGGCGGTGCCGGCGAGCATGCCGATCGCGATGCCGATGCCTGCCTCGGTGAGAAAGTCCACGTTCGAAAACCTAACCTCCCTGGCGCCACGGCGTCGATCCGCCACACTTCGTTGCATGAGCGAGGTGCCTCCACCGCCCCACCGGCGTCGTGCCCACACCAGCACCCGTGACCTCGAGCGCTACGCGGGGCTCTTCGCCGAGCGGACCGGGGTGATGCGTTCCTCGGCGATGCGCGACCTGATGGCGATCACGGCACGGCCGGAAGTGATCTCGCTCGCCGGCGGCCTCCCCGACACCTCGACCTTCCCGCCCAAGAGCTTCGCCGCGCAGATGACCCGGATCGCCCAGGAGTCGGCCGCGGAGGCGCTCCAGTACGGCCCGACCGAGGGCTTCGAGGAGACCAAGGACTGCATCGTCGAGGTGATGGGGGCGGAGGGGATGCTGGTCGACCCCCACGACGTGATCGTCACCACCGGCGGCCAGCAGGCGATCGACCTCGTCTGCAAGACGCTGGTCGATCCCGGCGACGTCGTCATCTGCGAGGCCCCCACCTACCCCGGCGCGGTGCCGGTCTTCTGCAGCTACCAGGCCGACGTCGTCCAGGTCGAGTGCGACGAGGACGGGATGCGCGTGGCCGAGCTCGAGGGGCTGCTGGAGAGGCTGCGCGGGGAGGGACGGCGGCCGAAGTTCGTCTACTCGGTGCCGAGCTTCCAGAACCCGGCCGGGGTGACGATGTCGCTCGAGCGCCGGCAGCGCCTGGTCGAGCTGGCGCAACTGCACGAGCTGCTGGTGGTCGAGGACAATCCCTACGGGCTGCTGCGCTACGGCGGCGAGCCGCTGCCACCGCTCTACCAGCTCGACGGCGGTGACTTCGTCATCTACATCGGCACCTTCTCGAAGATCCTCTCCCCCGGCATCCGCCTCGGTTGGGCGGTGGCGCCGCCGCCGGTGATGGAGAAGATCGTGCTCGGCAAGCAGGCGGCCGATCTCTGCACCTCGACCCTGACCCAGTACTTCGTGCGCGAGTACTTCGCGGAAGGGCGGTGGAAGCAGTACGTCGCCGACCTCGGGCAGATCTACCGCGGCCGCCGCGACACGATGATCGCGGCCCTGCGCGAGCACTTCCCGGCGGCGGCGAGCTGGACCGAGCCCGAAGGTGGCCTCTTCATCTGGGCGACCCTGCCCGCGTACATCGACACCGGCGACCTACTGGCGAAGGCGCTGCGCGCCGACGTGGCGTTCGTCCCCGGTCAAGCCGCCTATATCGACGAGCGCGGTCGCAACTCGATGCGGCTCAACTTCTCCGGGGTCAGCGACGCCGACATCCGCGAGGGCATCCGCCGCATCGGCGCCGTCATCGCCGAGCAGGTCGAGCTCTACGAGGCGCTGACCGGGGAGGGCGACGGCGGATCCTCCGCGCGGGCGGAGGAGGTGGGCGAGGAGAACGTCCTCCCCTTCCGCAAGGCCGGCGAGGCGGGTGGATGAAGGTCGCCGTGCTCAAGGGCGGCCGCTCGCTCGAGCGCAACGTCTCGCTGCGCTCCGGAGCCCGGGTCGAGGACGCGCTCGAACGGCTCGGCCACGGGGTCGTCGCGCTCGACGTCGGCGGCGACCTGGTCGAGCGGCTGAGCGCCGAGCGGCCCGACGTCGCCTTCGTCGCCATGCACGGCGTCGGCGGTGAGGACGGCACCGTGCAGGAGCTGCTCGAGATCCTCGGCATTCCCTTCACCGGCCCCGCCGCCGCGGCGTGTGCGCGCTGCATGGACAAGTCGCTGGCCAAGCACGCGATTCGCGAGGCGGGGCTGCCGACCCCCGACTGGTTCGCCTTCAACTCGACCGCGTTCCGCGAGCTCGGAGCCGCCGACGCCCTCGGCCGGCTCGAGCAGGGCCTCGGCTTCCCGCTGGTCGTCAAGCCGAGCCGTGGCGGTTCCTCGCTCGGGGTCAAGTTCGCCGGTGCCGGTGCCGAGGTTCCGCAGGCACTGGTCTCGGCCTTCAGCTACGACGACCGGGTGCTCCTGGAGCGCTTCGTCGACGGCCGCGAGGTCGCGGTCAGCGTGCTCGGCGAGGAGGCGCTGCCGATCGTCGAGGCGATCCCGGCCGAAGGCGACCGCTACGACTTCGAAGCACGCTACGAGATCGGCCGCACCCGCTTCGTCTGCCCCGCCGACCTCGAAGAGTCCCAGCGTTCAGCGGTCGTCGAGGCGGCGGTCGCCACCTACCGCGCGCTCGGCTGCTCGGGCTTCGCCCGCATCGACCTGATCCTCGGGGAAGGCGGCCCGCAGGTCCTCGAGGCCAACGCGATCCCCGGCCTCACCGACACCAGCCTCCTCCCCCAGGCGGCCGAGGCGGCCGGCATGTCTTTCGAGGACCTGGTAGCCAAGATCCTCGACTTGGCCCTGCACCCGGCCGTCGCTTAAAAAGCCGTCGTCGGGATGGGGGTGAAACATCTTGTACTTTTTCGCGGCCGGGACAGACGGTAGCCGCAGGCGTTCCTCGAAAAAGTTAAGTGGAACCCCCATCCCGACGACGGCTTCTCATGAGTCGCCCTGGGCGAAGTCTTCAGGCGTCACCTCGTCGAGGAACTCTTTGAATTTATCGACGACCTCCTCGGTGTCCTCGACCTCGTGCTCGAACTCGATCGCCGACTCCTCGATCACGTCCTCGGCGGCGAAGATCGGCGCCGAGACGCGGACGGCGAGGGCGAGGGCGTCGGACGGGCGTGAGTCGATCTCGACCTCGGAGCCGTTGATCGAGACCGTGATCGAGGCGTAGAAGGTGTTGTCGCGCAGCTCCGTCACCGAGACCCGCTCGCACTTGGCGTCGAGCTGCTCGAGCATGTCGGAGAGCAGGTCGTGCGTCATCGGTCGCGGAGTCGAGGCTCCTTGCAGCTTCATCAGGATCGCCGCCGCCTCCGGATGGCCGATCCAGATCGGCAGGAATCTATTGCCGTCGACGGTCTTCAGCAACACGATCGGCTGCTTGCCGACCATGTCGAAGCTGACGCCATAGATCTGCATCTGCTGCACGAGAAAAGACTCCCGACCGTGGTGGACGGCCAAGTATAGGTCGGGGCCGAGTGGGCGATCCTGGATTCGAACCAGGGACCTCGTCCTTATCAGAGACGCGCTCTAACCAACTGAGCTAATCGCCCGGGGGCGGCGATGATAGCGGCGCTGCGGTCGATGGTCAGGCGCCGATTCAGCGGCGCTGCTTGCGCAGGCCGCGGGCAAAGGCCTGCGCTTCCTCGACGTCGGCGAAGCGCAGCTCGACCGCGATTCCCTCGCCCTTGGCGCGGACCGCGACCTCGTGGCCCAGCGCTCCCTCCAGGGCGTCGCCGAGGGCGCCGAGCGCGGCTGCTTCCTCGGGGTCGACCACCGTCTTCCTCCGTCCCGCCTTTGGCTGGCTGGCCAGCCTAACCCTGTTCTCGGTTTCGCGCACCGACCAGCCCCCGCGGGCGGCGTCGCGAGCCAGGCGGCGGCGTACGTCGTTGCCCCTGGCCGCGAGGAGCGCCTTGCCGTGACCCTCGCTGAGGTCTCCCGACTCGAGCAGCTCCAGGGTCTCGTCGGGCAGCTCGAGCAGGCGGATCAGATTGGAGACCGCGGGGCGGCTGCGACCGACCCGGCGGGCCAGGTCTTCTTTGCTGAGGCCGAGATCCTCGATCAGCGCCGCGCAGGCACGTGCCTCCTCGACCGGGTTGAGGTCCTCACGCACCATGTTCTCGATCAGCGCCGCCTGCAGCCGGTCCGCCTCGGCCTGGTCGCGGACGACGGCGGGCACCTTCTCGAGGCCCGCCTCCTGGGCCGCTCGCCAGCGCCGCTCGCCGGCGACGAGCTCGTAGCTGCCGTCGGGGAGGGGGCGAACCAGCAACGGCTGCACGATGCCGCTGCTCTCGATCGAGGCCGCCAGAGCCTGCAGGGCGGCGGGGTCGAACTGGGTGCGCGGCTGATCGGGGTTGGGTTTGATCAGGCCGACCGGCAGTTCGCGCAGATCGCCGGCATCCCCGCCCGCACTCTCAGGCAGGATCGCCGCCAGGCCGCGGCCGATGCCGCGCTTGGTACTGCTAGCCACGGCCGGCGAGCTCCAGCGCCAGCGCCCTGTAGGCGACGGCGCCGCGGGAGGTGGGGGCGTGCTCGGTCACGGGCAGACCATAACTCGGCGACTCGGCGACTCGAACGCTGCGTGGAATCACCGTCTCGAAAACCATCCCGGAGAAGTGCTGGCGCAGCTCCGACTCGACGTCCTGGGCCAGTCTGGTGCGCTCGTCGTGCATGGTGATCAGCAAACCCGAAACCTCTAGCTGAGGGTTGAGCTCACGCCGGATCAGCCCCAGCGTCTCCAGAAATTGGACCAGACCCTCCAGCGCCAGGTACTCGGCCTGAACCGGAACGATGACGCGGTCGGCGGCGGTGAGGGCGTTGACGCTGACCGGGCCCAGCGCGGGCGGGCAGTCGAGGAGGGTCATCGCGAAGCGTTCGCGCACCGGGCCGAGGCGTTCGCGCAGGCGCGTCTCGGAGCCGTCGATCCGTGGCAGCTCGACCGCGGCGCCGGCCAGGTCGCGGCTGGCGGGCACCAGCCAGAGATTGTCCGGCCCCGCCGGTTTCGCCGCCTCCGCCACCGAGACGTCCCCGGTCAGGCAGTCGTAGGAAGAGGGGTGCGATTCGCGCTCGGCACCCAGGGCGACGGTGGCGTTGCACTGCGGATCGAGGTCGACCAGCAGCGTCTGCTCGCCCCGCTGGGCCGCGCACGAGGCCAGGTTCACGGCCGTCGTCGTCTTGCCGACGCCGCCCTTCTGGTTAGCCACCGCGTAGACCGTGCCCATGTCGGAGCCACCCTAGTTACCCGCGCGCGGTGGCGAGAGGTCGGATAGCCTGCGCCCCGTGAGCGAGACGACCGATTGGCCCCAGGACCCCGCCGAGCGGGTGCGTGAGCTGGTCGAGGGCGTTCTCGACGAGCTCGACCTCGACGGTGAGGTGGAGATCGAGGAGGACGACGACCGCATCGCAGCGGTGATCGAGGGCAACGACGACTATGGCCTGCTGATCGGTAAACGCGGGCAAACGATCGATGCCCTGCAGTTGCTCTGCTACCAGGCCGCCTTCCGTGGCCTGCGCGAGCGCAAGCGCGTGGTCGTCGATGCTGCCGGGTATCGCGAGCGGCGGCGGGAGACCCTGGAGGGTCGAGCCGATCGCGCCGCCGAGCAGGCGCTCAGCGGCAACCACGTCGTCGAGATGGATCCGATGAGTGCCCAGGAGCGGCGCGTCGTCCACGAGCGCCTCAAGGAGCGCGCCGGCATCGAGACCTACAGCGAGGGCGACGAGCCCCGCCGCTGCGTGATCGTCGCTCCGCTCGTCGCGGAGTGAGCCCCGACCCCACCGCCGCACTCGACCCCCGCGGGCGCGAGGCGCTGGGGAAGGTGCTCGAACTGCTCGCCGAGGAGCGGGCTTCGGTCAGCTCAGTGGTCGATCAGCGCGCCTGGAAGGTGCACGTCGCCGACAGCCTCACCGGACTACGGGTGCCCGAGCTGAGCGGAGCGATACGGATCGCCGACGTCGGTGCCGGTGCCGGCTTCCCCGGCCTCGCTCTCGCCGTCGCCCTCCCCGACGCCCAGGTCGACCTGATCGAGTCCGTCAGCCGCAAGTGCGACTTCATGAACCGCGCGATAGAAGCAGCGGGAATCCCCAACGCCACCGTCCTCAACACCCGCTCCGAGGACTGGGCAGGCCTGGAGGGGAACGAAGCCTACGACGTGGTCAGCGCTCGCGCCGTAGGCCGCCTCTCAACCCTGGCCGAGCTCGCATCCCCACTCCTGAAGCCAAATTCCGTCCTCATAGCCTGGAAGGGCAAACGCGACGGAGACGAGGAGTCCCAGCTCGCCAGAGCCGCAGAGTCCCTGGCAATGCGCCCCGAGCAGATCCTCGACGTAGGCACCGAAGCCGGCAGCAAACACCGCCACCTCCACGTCATCCGCAAGTCCGGCCCCACGCCAGCCGACCTACCGCGCCGGGCGGGGGTGGCCAAGAAGCGCCCCAAGGGTTAGTCAGCTCAGCCAAAGAAGCTCGCGTCGGCGAAGCCACGTCGTGCTCTGCGAGAAAGAGAAACGTCTCGGGCGCTCGGGCGAGGGGGCGGTGCCCCTCGAAACGTCTTGTACTTTTTCGCGGCTGTGTCCCCGGGCGGCAGCGAGCGGCGCTTCTCGAAAAAGTTAAGTGCAGAGGGGTACCGCCCCCTCGCCCCTACCGCCTGCGCTTCTTCTTTTTCGGCGGCGGCGGAGGAGGTTTCGTCGCCGCCAGCGCCGCGGCCCCCTCGGGAGTCGCCGTCTCCGGCATCGGAATCATTTTCTGGATCGTGAACTGCTGCCCGATCGTCCAGATGTTGGTGGTGATCCAGTAAAGGATCAGTCCCGCCGGGAAGCTGATGATGAAGGGAACGAAGATCAGCGGCAGCACGAACATCATCGTGCGCTGGCTTTTGTCGGCGGTCACCGCCATCACGAGGCCCGAGATCAGCTGCGTGCCGACGTAGAGGACCAGCAACGCGATCAGGACGCCGCCGGTGGCCTTCGCCGTCAGGTCGGGGATGAAGAGGAAGCTCTCTCCCCAGTTGCCGGGCGGTACTTCGCTGCAGACCTTGGCCGTCTGGCCGCAGATGTCGAATCGCAGGTCGTGCTGGAGGACGTAGAAGAGGGTGATGAAGACCGGCAGCTGCGCCAGCAGCGGGATGCAGGAGGCAAAGGGGTTGACCTTGTTCTCCTGGTAGAAGCGCATCATCTCCTGCTGCATGCGCTGTTTGTCGTTTTTGTATTTCGCCTGGATCTCTTTGATCTGCGGCTGCAGCGCCTGCAGCGCCCGCATCCCTTTCAGCTGTTTGTAGGTGAGCGGGATCAGCAGCGCCCGCACGGTGATCGTCAGGGCGATGATCGCGCCGCCCCAGGAGAGTCCGGCCGAGTCGTGGAAGAAGACGAGAACCTTGTCGGCGATGTCGACCAGGAACTGCGGCGCCAGCTGGAACCCGAGCGGCAGCATCAGACCTTGGCCTCACGGTGGTACTCGCTCGGGTCGACCGGCCTCGACCCGCAGCGTGAACTTCTCCGGCACCGGGTCGAAGCCACCGTGGCTGAAGGGGTTGCAGCGCAGCAGGCGCCAGGCGGCGAGCAGGAAGCCGCGAGCGGCCCCGTGGCGCTCGATCGCCTCTACGGCGTAGGCGGAACAGGTCGGCTCGTAGCGGCAGCGGCGCGGTCGCGAAGGCGATATCCAGCGCTGGTAGGCGTGAATGGGGGCCAGGAGTGCGCGTTTCACGTGGAACGCTCCCCTGCGAGCGCCTCTTCGAGGTTCGTCGCAACCCCACCGCTGCCCTCGCGCTCGATCAGATCCCCGATCTCGGAGCGGGCGACGATGACGAAGTCATGGCGCTCGGGAAGGCGGTCGGAGAGGCTCCAGAAAGCCTCGCGCAGCGCCCGCTTGACGCGATTGCGCTCGACCGCCCCACCCACCTTGCGGCTCACCGAGACGCCCAGCCTCACGTCCTCGCGCTCCTCGTCACCACGGGGGAAGGTATAGAGGACGAGGTAGCGGGTCGCATGAGATGAGCCGTCGCGGTAGACGCGGTCGAACTCGCCGCTCCGCGAAAGGCGCCGTCGCTTCGACATCTAAGGGGTGAGGCGCTTCCGCCCTTTGCGCCGCCGCCGCTTGAGGATCGCGCGGCCGCCACGGGTGCTCATTCGCGCGCGAAAGCCGTGCGTCTTGGCGCGCTTCCGCTTCTTCGGCTGGTAGGTCCGCTTCATGCCGGCGGGAGTATACGGACGCAAGCGCGGATGGCACCGGCAAATCTTTTCTGCGGGATTTGCGACTCGGCGCGTATGCGTGCTCAGGCACGCCGCTATGGTCGCCGGCCAGGTGCCAGATGACTCCTCCCGACAGCAACTCGACGCCCTTTGGCGAGCAACCCAGGAGCGGCTGCGGGCCTCGGTCCCCGAGTCGACCTACCGCCTCTGGCTGGAGCCCCTGCGGGTATCCGGAGCCGACGGCGACACCCTCTACCTGACCGCTCCGGAGGGGATCAGGGCCTGGGCCGAGCGGCGTTACTCGGCGCTGATCGCCGAAGCCCTGGCCGACGGCGGCTCCTCGCTGCGACAGGTGGCGTTCGCCGAGGGCGAGGGCGGGACCGGGGCGGGAAGCGCGCCTGAGGGCGTCGAGCTGAACCCCAGCTACACGTTCGACCGCTTCGTGATCGGCAACGGCAACCGCATTGCCCACGGAGCCGCGCTGGCGGTCGCCGAGGCCCCGTCTGAGGCCTACAACCCACTCTTCCTCCACGGTCCCCCCGGCCTCGGCAAGACCCACCTGCTGGGGGCGATCGCCAACTATTTGCGGGCCAACGCTCCCGGTCTCAGCGTCCGCTACACGACCGCCGAGTCGTTTACCAACGAGTTCGTCGGGGCTCTCAAGTCCGCCGGCGCCGAGGGCTTCAAGGCCCGCTACCGCGACCTCGACGTGCTGCTGATCGACGACGTCCAGTTCCTCGAGGGCAAGCCGGCGACCGAGGAGGAGTTCTTCCACACCTTCAACGCCCTCTATGAGTCCGGCAGCCAGCTCGTCCTCTCCGCCGACCGCATCCCCAGCGAGCTCTCCACCCTCGCGACGCGGCTGCGGGACCGGTTCGAGTGGGGGCTGACCGTGCCGATCGAACCACCCAACCTGGCGACCAGGCTGACCGTGCTGCGCCGGCTCGTCCTCGAGGCGGGCGTCGAGATCGCCGACACGGAGGCCCTCAACGAGCTGGCGAACCGGATCGACGCCAACGTACGCCAACTGCACGGGGCGCTGACGCGCGTCCTCGCCCACGCCTCCCTGATGGCGCGGCCGCTCAGCACTGAGCTGATCGCCGAAGTGATCCCCCGCGGGCGCTCCGCGCAGGCGACCTCGGTGGAGGAGATCCAGCAGCGCGTGGCCGAGGGCTTCGGCATCTCGCGGGCCGAGCTCGTCGGCACCAGCCGCGCCGCCGTCCCCCTGCGCGCGCGCCAGGTCGCGATCTTCCTCACCCGCGAGCTGACCGACCTCTCGCTGCCGCAGATCGGCCGTCTCTACGGCGGCCGCGATCACTCCACCGTCCTCAACTCCCTGCGCCGGGTCGAAGCCGGCCTCAACGAGGACTCGGGACTGGCCGACCGGGTCCAGGAGTTGCGGCGCGCTATCCACAACCCGGTGGGGGGCGGACGCTGACGGCCGATGGCACTGCAAGAATCGAGCCTTTCCCACAGCTGCGTCCACAGGCTCTAAACCGCATCGCCACGCCGTTTCCTCCTCCGCCACGACTCTTTCCACAAGACCTAACCCAACTCAAGAAGGCATTGATCACTTGAAGCTCACGACCAAACGCGAAGAACTCGTCGCCAAACTCTCGATCGTCTCCAGAGCCGTATCGACGCGCGCTGCGACCCAGGCCCTCTCCGGCGTCCTCATCACCGCGGCCGACGGGCGCGTGACGTTGTCGGCCACCGACCTCGACATGGGGTTGGAGACCAGCATTGACGCCGATGTCGCGGGCGAGGGCTCGGTGCTGCTGCCGGGCCGGCTGCTGGCCGAGCTGGCCCGCTCGCTCGCCGATCCCACGGTCGAGATCGAGTCGCGTGAGGCCGAGCACGACGTCGAGATCCGCAGCGGCAGCTCCAGCTTCCACCTGCGGGTCCTCCCGGCGGAGGATTTCCCGAAGCTGCCCTCTCCGGGCGAGCAGCCGGCTCTGAAGATCCCGTCGAAGGAGCTCGGTGCCAGCATCGAGCTGGTCGCGCGCGCGGCCTCGCGCGACGACATGCGCCCCGTCCTCACCGGCGTCTTCGTCGCCGCCGCCGGCGCCGAGATGACGATGGTCGCCACCGACTCCTACCGCCTGGCGGTGAAGCGGACCGAGTTGGGCGTCGAGCTCGGGGGCGAGCTCGACGCCAACATCCCCGCCCGCGCCCTGCGGGAGCTCGGCCGCATCCTCGCCGGCGAGGGCGTCGAGGAGGCGGCGGTCTCCCTGCTGCCCAACCAGGCGGTCTTCCAGGCAGGGGCGATCGTCCTCACGACGAGGCTGATCGAGGGGCAGTTCCCCAACTTTCGACAGCTCCTGCCGGAGTCCTACGAGCACGACGTGCGGTTGCCGCGCGCCGACTTCCTCGACGTCGCCCGCCGCGTCAGCCAGCTGGCGCAGCGCAACGCCCCGCTGCGCCTGGCCTTCGCGCCCGGCGAGCTGACGGTCGCCGCCGAGACCCCCGATGTCGGCGACGCCCGCGAGACGATGCCGGCCGCCTTCGAGGGCGAGCCGCTGGAGATCGGCTTCAACCCGGAGTTCCTCAAGGAGGGGATCGAAAGCGTCGAGGGCGACGAGGTGCTGCTGCGGCTGATCTCGCCGCTGCGTCCGGGATTGCTGCAGTCGGTCGAGGGCGAGGACTTCCGCTACCTGGTGATGCCGATCCGGCTCAACGTCTGAGGTGATGTCCGCTGCTCGTCACCGCGATCGAAGCGAGGCCGGTGCGGAGCCTCGACCACGTCAGGGTCGAGCTCGAGCCCGGCATCGTCAGTGTGGTCGGGGCCAACGGGGTCGGCAAGACCAACCTTCTCGAGTCGCTCTATTTCGCCCTCACCGGGCGCTCCTTCCGAACCTCTGATCGCCGCGACCTGATCCCGTTCGGCGCCCCGCTGGCGCGGGCGGAGGCGACGGTACGCGACGGGGACGGCCTGGAGCGGCGGTTGCTCGCCTCGGTCAGCCGCAGCGAAGGCCGTCGGCACCTGCTCGACGGCAACCCGGCCGACCCCGGCACCCTCGCTCGCAGCCGACCCCCGGTCGCCGTCTTCGCCCCCGATCGCCTCAGCCTGATCAAGGGCCCGCCGTCGGAGCGCCGCGCTCACCTCGATGGCTTCGTCGCCGCTCGCTGGCCTTCGCGCGGCGAGTTGCGCAAGCGCTACGGTCAGGCCTTGGCGCAGCGCAACGCGCTTCTCTCGCGCCTGGCGGGCGGCTCCGGATCAGCGCACGAGCTCGACGCCTGGGACGGCGGCCTGGCGGAGACCGCCGCGGCGCTGATCGCCGCCCGCGCCGAGACGGTCGCGGAGCTCTCCTCACCCTTCTCTGTGACCGCCGCGGCGCTCGGGCTGGAGGGAGGGGCGACCCTCGAGTACGCGCCGCGCGCCGCGGGCAGCGCGGAGGAGATCCGCGCCGGCCTGGGGCAGCGGCGCGAGCAGGACCTCCGCCTCGGGCGCAGCTCCTGGGGCCCCCACCTCGACGAGCTCAAGGTCTCGGCCGCCGACCGCTCGTTGCGTCGCTACGGGTCGCAGGGCCAGCAGCGATCGGCGCTGCTGGCGCTCCTCTTCGCCGAGCGCGAGGTCCTGCAGGCCGCTCGCCGGGTGACGCCGCTGCTCCTCCTCGACGACGTCATGAGCGAGCTCGACCCCGCTCGCCGCGAGCGTCTGGTCGAGCGGCTCGAGGGGGACGGGCAGGTTCTGATCACCGCCGCCTCGGAGGAGTCGGTGCCGCCTCGGGCGCTCGCTTCCCTGGTGCGGATGCCACCGCCCTCGATCGAGAGGGCGGCGGCGGCATGAGTCGACGCCGCGCCCCGCGCCAGGCCTCAGCCGCGATCCGCGTCGCCCGTGACCGCGCCGCCCCGCGCACCAGCCTGGCGGCCGTCCAGGCGGGCTGGGCAGTGGCGGTCGGGGAGCAGTTGGCGGCGGCGGCCTCACCCGTCTCGGAGCGGTCGGGAACGCTGACGATCGAGTGCGCCGACTCCGTCTGGGCGCAGGAGCTGGACCTGATGCAGGACCAGCTCCTGGGGCGGCTGCGGGAGCAGTTGGGGGCCCTGGCGCCGAAGGCCCTGCGGTTCCGTGTCAGCAACGATCGCTCCGGGGCCTGACTTATTCACGATTTGCAGGGAAATTGTTGCAATTTGCGGGGTCTTCCGAAGTGCTCGAGTGGTATTCTTATGGCAACCTGCATTACGCCCCGACTTGCGTGGAGTGAGGCTCCAGGCGTCGGGGTTTTCTGTGTCAACCGGAAGGGACTCATTGCCTGAGAAGAAAGCCAAGGGCGCCGGCTCGGACTCCTACGGCGCCAAGGACATCACCGTCCTCGAGGGACTGGAGGCGGTGCGCAAACGTCCCGGCATGTACATCGGCTCCACCGGTCCCCGCGGCCTTCACCACCTGGTCTACGAGGTCGTCGACAACTCGGTCGACGAGGCGCTCGCCGGCCACTGCGACAGCGTCCGCGTCGTCCTGCACCCCGACAACAGCTGCACGGTCGAGGACAACGGCCGCGGCATCCCGGTCGAGACGATGGCGAAAGAGGGACGCCCCGCAGCCGAGGTCGTGCTGACCGTTCTCCACGCGGGCGGCAAGTTCGGGGACGGTGGCGGCTACAAGGTCTCGGGTGGGCTGCACGGGGTCGGCGTCTCCGTCGTCAACGCGCTGTCCGAACGCCTGCACCTGGAGATCAGCCGCGACGGCAACGTCTGGTCTCAGGACTACGAGCGCGGCAAACCCCAGGGCGACCTCAGCAGGGGCGAGGCGACCAAGGAGCACGGCACCAAGATCACCTTCCTGCCCGACCTCGAAATCTTCGAAGACGAGATCGAGTTCGACTTCGAGACGCTGGCCGAGCGCCTGCGCGAGACCGCCTTCCTCACCCGCGGTCTGAAGATCGAGCTGATCGACGAGCGCGGCGCGACCAACAGCGTCACCTTCCAGTACGAGGGCGGGATCGAGGACTTCGTCCGCCATCTCAACGAGAACAAGGACGCAGTTCACAAAAAGGTCATCTTCTTCGAAGGCGACAAAGACGAGGGCCAGGTCGAGGTCGCGATGCAGTGGAACTCCTCCTACCAGGAGTCGATCTTCAGCTTCGCCAACAACATCAATACTCACGAGGGCGGCTCCCATCTCTCCGGCTTCCGCGCCGCGCTGACCCGGACTCTGAACGCCTACGCGCGCAACAAAGCCCTGCTGAAAGAGAAGGACGACAACCTCGCCGGCGAGGACGTGCGCGAGGGGCTGACCGCGGTGATCTCGGTCAAGCTGCACGACCCCCAGTTCGAGGGCCAGACGAAGACGAAACTCGGCAACCCGCCGATTCGCGGCCTTGTCGAGGAGACGGTCAACCGCAAGCTCAGCGAGTACTTCGAGGAGAACCCGGCGGACGCGCGCCGGGTGATCAGCAAGGCGATCGACGCGGCCCGGGCTCGTTCGGCAGCGCGCAAAGCGCGCGACCTGACCCGCAAGTCGGCCCTGGAGAACTCGACCCTGCCCGGCAAGCTCGCCGACTGCACGGTCAAGGACCCGAGCCTGGCCGAGATCTTCGTGGTCGAGGGAGATTCCGCCGGCGGTTCGGCGAAGCAGGCGCGCGACCGCAATACGCAGGCGGTGCTGCCGCTGCGCGGCAAGATCATCAACGTCGAGAAGAGCCGGATCGACAAGGTCCTCGCCAACAACGAGATCCAGGCGCTGATCACGGCGATCGGGACCGGCGTCCACGACGAGTTCAAAATCGAGGACGCCAGGTACCACAAGATCGTGATGGCGACCGACGCCGACGTCGACGGCGCCCACATCCGCACCCTCGTCCTCACCTTCCTCTACCGGCAGATGCCCGAGCTGATCGACGCGGGCTACGTCTACATCGCCAAGCCGCCGCTCTACCGCGTGAAACAGGGCAACCAGGAGACCTACCTGGAGCGCGAGTCCGAACTGGAAGAGCTGCTGCTGCGCGACAAGCTCGAGGAGTTCGAGCTGACGGACGCCGCCGGCGAGGCGCGGAAGCTGAACTCGAGCCGCTGGCAGGCCTACATCCGCCGCTCGAAAGAGTACGAGGGCTGGGGCTCCTCTCTGCAGGCAGAGTTCGGGCACGAAGTCGTGCGCTTCCTCGAGGAGTCGAACCTGCTCGACGAAAAGGCCGTGACGGTCGCCGCGGCCCGGGACCTGATGCAGCGCGAGGCCACCGAGCGGGAGCCGTTCGACACCGAGGTGCTCTCGATCTCCGACGAGCTGCTCGTGGTCAAGGCGGTCGAACGAAGGAGCGGCCTGGCGCGGACGCACCGGCTCCGCGCCGAGCTGTTCGCCCACCACGATTACCGCAAATTCGTCGAGGTCCACGAGGCGCTGCTGAAGCAGGTCGGCCGGCCGCCGTTCGAGGTCACCCGCGGCGGCAAACGATCCTTCGCCCTCTCCTTCGAGGCGCTGCGCGGGGCGGTACTGGAGCTGGCTCGCCAGGGCGTCCAGCTGACCCGCTTCAAGGGGCTCGGCGAGATGAACGCCAAGCAGCTGCGCGAGACGACGATGGACCCGGCCTCGCGCACCCTGGCCCGGGTGACGCTCGAAGACGCGACCGCCGCCGATCAGATCTTCTCGATGCTGATGGGCGACCAGGTCGCGCCGCGACGCGACTTCATCGAGGCCCACGCGAAAGAGGTGCGGTTCCTTGATGTTTGAAATTCCATCGGCGCGGACGCTGCAAACCGGCGCATCTCGCGGTCCTCGGTCGGCTCGGATCGGGTCACGCACTTGGAGTGCGCTCCCCTCACCTCGCTCCCTGCGTCCCGCGACCTGCTTGGTTTTCGCGCCCGTAGCTTTGATCGGAGGAATCACGCATGGCGCTTGACGCCCTGACGGGCAACATCGAGGACCGCGGTCTCGAGAAGGAGATGCGCTCGTCCTACCTCGATTACGCGATGAGCGTGATCGTCGGCCGGGCGCTGCCCGATGTCCGCGACGGCCTCAAGCCGGTGCACCGCCGGGTGCTCTACGCGATGCACGACATCGGCCTGCAGCCGACCCGTCCCTACCGCAAGTGCGCCTTCATCGTCGGCGAGGTGATGGGCAAGTACCACCCCCACGGCGACTCGGCGATCTACGACACGCTGGTGCGGATGGCGCAGGACTTCTCCCTGCGCTACCTGCTGGTCGACGGCCAGGGCAACTTCGGCTCGATCGACGACGACCCGGCGGCGGCGATGCGGTACTGCGTCGCGGGGGACACCCGGGTGGCGACTCCGACCGGAACCGTACGCATCGACTCGATCGTCGAGGACGTCGCTCCTGAATCCGACAACGACCTCGAGATGGAAGTCCTGGATCGGCTCGGCCGTCCGGTGCAAGCCTCGAAGCTCTTCCACTCGGGGGAGCACCCCACCCTCCGTCTTCGCACGGCCCAGGGGCACGAGCTGACCGGCACTCACAACCACCCGGTTCTCTGTTTGGTCGACATGGCGGGAGTTCCCCTCCTTCTCTGGAAGCTCTTGGAGGAGATCTCCCCCGGCGACAAGGTGCTGATCTCGCGCTCGCCGCGGGACGCCAGTGAGCCGCTGACTGAGCGTGATCGCCAGCTTGCGCTCTTGGCTGGGGCGTTCGTTTCCGAGGGTTGGGTAAGCGACTCCCGAGTCGGCTTCAACAATGTCGACGAAGATTTCTTTGGCCAGGTTGTCGAGGCATACGACGCGATCGTCGGCGGCCCCCGCTACGTCTATTCGCGGACCATCGCGTCGGGCAGCCTGCTGCACGAGCTCGATGTGCAGAACCTCGCCCACTGGCGACAGAGCCCACTCGCGGCGGTGACCGGGCTTGCAAGGGAAAAGGTCGTTCCGGAGTTCGTCTGGCGTGCCGGAGCGGCCTTCAAGCGCACCTTCCTGCGCGCGCTGTTCACCGGCGACGGCTCCTCGTCGTTGCTGCCACGGAAAACGATCCAGGTCAGCTACTCGACCTTCAGCGAGAGGCTCGCAAAGGACGTGCAGCTCCTCCTCCTCGAGACCGGAGTCGTATCGAGAATCTGCCGCTACGAGAAGGGTGAGTTCAAGGTCGTCATCAGCAATCGCCGCGATGCCAGACTCTTCGCGGCTGAGGTTGGATTCCTTGGCGCAAAGCAGACGAAGCTGACCGGCGAGCTCGACGCCATTCCGGAGAGCAGCCGTGCCCTGAGCCGCGATCACGTTCCCTTCGTAGCCGAGTACATCCGCGCCGAGGGCGGCTCGAAGTGGACCGACCGGGATTGGCTGCGCCGGCACAATGTCGATCGCATCGAGCGCTGGGAGCAGGGCGGCACCGCGATCCTGGAGCGGATCGAGTCCGAGGAAGTCCGCGACGTCATCGAGCCGCTGATGACCGGCGACTACTTCTACGCTGACGTCGAGTCGGTCGTCGATGCGGGCGTCCAGCCGGTCTACTCGATCCGGGTCGACACCGACGATCACTCGTTCCTGACCAACGGCTTCGTCAGCCACAACACCGAGGCCCGCCTCGGCCGCCTCGCCACCGAGCTGCTGCGCGACATCGACGCCGACACCGTCGACTTCGGCCCCAACTACGACGAATCGACGCAGGAGCCGCTGGTGCTGCCGGCCCGCTTCCCCAACCTGCTCGTCAACGGCACCTCGGGGATCGCGGTCGGGATGGCGACCAACATCCCGCCGCACAACCTGCGCGAGGTCGCCGTCGCGGTCAACGCTTACATCGACGAACCGTCGATCGACATGGCCGGGCTGATGGAGCACATCAAGGGCCCGGACTTCCCCGGCGGCGGGATCATGAGCCGCGAGGGGATCCGCGACGCCTACGCGTCCGGCCGCGGCAGCATCAAGGTCCGCGCCCGCGCCCACGTCGAGCCGATGAAGGGCGGCAAGGAGTCGATCGTCGTCACCGAGCTCCCGTTCACGGTCAAGAAGGGCGGCGACGGCGGCCTGATGACGAAGATCGCCGACCTCGTCCGCGACAAGAAACTGGAGGGGATCTCCGACCTCCGCGACGAGACCGACGAACGCTCCGGGATGCGGCTCGTGATCGAGCTCAAGCGCGGCGGCCCGCCGGCCAAGGTCGTGCTCAACAACCTCTACAAGAAAACCGCGATGCAGACGACCTTCGGCGCCAACATGGTGGCGCTGGTCGACGGCGTGCCGCGAACGCTGAGCCTGCTGGAGCTGATCCACCACTACGTCGACCACCAGCGCGAGGTCGTCACCCGCCGCACCCAGTACGAACTGCGGCGCGCCGAGGCCCGCGCCCACATCCTCGAGGGGCTGCTGGTCGCGCTCGACAACCTCGATGCGGTGATCAAACTGATCCGGGCGTCCAACGACCCGGACGCCGCCCGCGACGGGCTGATCTCGCAGTTCGACCTCTCGCGGGAGCAGGCGCAGGCGATCCTCGACATGCGGCTGCAGCGCCTTACCGCGCTCGAGGCCGACAAGGTCCGCGCCGAGCATGCCGACCTGATGGAGCGGATCGGCGAGCTGCGGGCGATTCTCGGCGACGAGGCGCGGGTGATGGGACTGGTCAAAGACGAGCTGGCCGAAATCGTCGAGTCCTACGGCGACGAAAGGCGGACCGAACTCGCCCACTTCGAGGGCGACGTCGGGATCGAGGACATGATCGCCGACCAGCAGATGGTGATCTCCCTGACCGCCTCCGGCTACGTCAAGCGGCTGCCGCTGGCGACCTACCGCCAGCAGCACCGCGGCGGCGTCGGGGTGATGGGGATGAACCTCAAAGACGACGACTACATCGCCCACCTCCACATCAGCTCGACCCACGACTTCCTGCTCTTCTTCACCAACCGCGGCAAGGTCTACCGGCTCAAGGTCTACGAGCTGCCGGAGGGCTCGCGTAACGCGAAAGGCAGCTCGCTCAACAACCTGCTGCCGCTGCGCGAAGGCGAGCGGGTGATGGCGGTGATCCCGACCCGGGACTTCAAGGAGAACAAGTACCTCGCCTTCGCCACCGCCAAGGGTCTGATCAAGAAAACCGAGTTCCTCGCCTACAACACGCCGATCCGCGCCGACGGGATCATCGCGATCAAGGTTCGCGACGGCGACGAGCTGGTCCAGGTCCGGCTCACCTCGGGTGAAGACGACATCCTGATGGTCTCCCACTCCGGCCACGCCTCGCGCTTCTCCGAGGAGCAGGTGCGGCCGATGGGCCGCGACACCAGCGGCATCAAAGGGATGAACGTCGCCGGCAAGGACAACCGCGTGCTGGCGATGGACATCGCCCGCAACGACACCGAACTGTTCGTCGTCACCGAGAACGGCTACGGCAAGCGCACCCCGGTCTCCGAGTACCCGGTCAAGGGCCGCGGGACCAAAGGCGTGCTGACCGCGAAGCTGACCGAGAAGAAGGGCGGCCTCGCCGGCGCCCTGATCGTCGGCGAGCACCAGGAGCTCCTCTTCATCTCCCAGAACGGCATGGTCCAGCGCACCTCCGTCGGCGGCATCTCCCAGATGGGCCGCTCGACCCAGGGGGTGAAGGTGATGAACATCAAGGACGACGACCGGGTCAGCGCCGTGGCGCTGGTGGTCGAATCCGAGGGGGAGACGGGTCAGCCCGAGGCGCCGCAGGCGGAGGAACTGCCGCCGACCGACGGGGCCTCTGTGGACGGGGTGGGCGAGTAGCCCCGTCTACGCCTAAGCACCTCGCTTCGCTCGGAGCTGATGAGGACGGTGCCTGCGGCACCGAAGAATCTCTCCGCGGTGCCGAGGGGAGGCTAGGACGGGGCTACTCGCCCACCCCGCCAAGCGAAGGCCACCGTTCCACGGGTTAGCTTCACCAACCGAGACTGAGAGATCCACTCCATCTCAGAGTGGACGAGACCACCAGCGCCACGTCCTTCCCTCAGCTTCCGAAATACGGGAGCGATCCGATCTCCCGGAAGCTCACCGAACCGCGGTTGCTTAGAGGTAACTAGAACGTTGAGGGGCGGTGTGGGGTGCCTCTTGAGTGCCTCCCCCCGGCACCGCGGAGTGTTTCTTCGGTGCCGAAGGCACCGTCCTCATCAGCTCCGAGCGAAGCGAGGTGCTTAGGCAGCTCAAGAGGCACCCCACACCGCCCCCTAGAACTGCATGCGTCCTAAGCAGCCGCCGGTAAGTACTGCTGCCAAGCACTCGGAATCTTCGGGCTCGCCACCTGGATGAAGACCGTCGCCGGTGGGGCCTTCGGGGAGTTCTTGGGGTGCATGTGGATCTCGTTGGGGAGGCGGTTGCCCTTGCGGCGGTTGCAGTTGGCGCAGGCGGCGACGATGTTCTCCCAGACGGATTTGCCGCCGCGGGAGCGGGGGATGACGTGGTCGACGGTGAGGCCGGACTTGGTCGAGCCGCAGTACTGGCAGGTCCAGGAGTCGCGGGCGAGGACGGCGCGGCGGGTGATCTTGCGGCGGTGGGCCTCGCGGGGGATCCGCACGTAGTTGGTGAGGCGGATCACGTCGGGCCGCTCCATCGTCATGTGCTCGGAGTGCAGCGCCGCACCCTCGCGCTGCTCGAGAAGCTCCGCCTTTTCCTTCAGCAGCAGGACAGCGGCTCGTCTCAACGTGCAGACGTTGATGGGCTCGTACGTCGCATTGAGCACCAGAACCCGTGCCATATGCCCGCAGATTGTAAGCGGGTCGCGCCCTGGTCCCCGGCTGGGGGGCCGCTTTCCCGCCTAACCGAGCGGGTAGGAGCCGAGGATCCGCACCGACTCCGCCTTGGTGCGGAGCGCCGCGATCGCCTCGGCGACGCCCCCGTCGCTCTCCGCTCCCTCGAGGTCGCAGAAGAACATGTAGCGGCCGAGACCCTGGCGCATCGGCCGCGACTCGATCCGGGTCAGGTTGATCTCGCGGTCGGAGAACTCGCGCAGGGCGTTGACGAGGGCCCCCGGGTGGTCTTCGCCGAGCTCGGAGAAGACGAGCGAGGTCTTCCAGGTGTCCCCGCCACCGGGCTCGGTGCCGGCGGGGGCGATCCAGACGAAGCGGGTGACGTTGTCGCTCTCGTCCTGGATCCCCTCGCGGAGGATCGTGCAGCCGTAGAGCTCGGCGGCCGCGCGGGAGCCGATCGCCGCCCAGGGCCGCACCGACTCGGCGACCATCCGCACCGCGGCCGCGGTGCTGCTGACGCTGCGCAGTTCGACCCCGGCGAGCTGCTCGCGCAGGAAGCGGGCGCACTGGGCGAGCGGCTGCTGGTGGGAGAGGACCGCCTCGAGCCGGTCGAGCTCCGTCTCCTCGCGGGCGATCAGGTGGGCGCGGACGGCGTAGTCGTGCTCGCCGACGATCGTCACCGCCTCGGCCTCGAAGGCGAGGGTGTCGAGGGTGCCGCGGACCGAGCCCTCGATCGAGTTCTCGAACGGGACCAGGGCGCGCTCGGCCTCACCGCTCTCGACGGCGAGGATCGCGTCGTGGATGGTCGTCGTGCGCAGCGGCTCGAACTCACCGCTCGGGGCCGCTTCGCGCAGCGCGTCCTCGGTGAAGGTGCCGGCTGGGCCGAGGTAGGCGATCCGCATCGCGCTCAGGCTAGTGGCTATCCAGGCTCCTGGACAGCACGGGTCGCTTATTCGAAGACGACGGTGTAGCTGGCTTCGTTGTTTTCGGAGATCTGCTCGCCGGGCACGGTGTCGACCTTGACTTCGAGCGTCACTTCGCCTTTCGGCGTCGGCGTCAGCGGGATCGAGACCGAGGCGGTTTCCCCGGCCCCGATGCTTTCGATGCTGCCTTCGAGTTCGGTGCCGCCGACCGAGACCGAGACCCCGACGCCGTTCTCGGTCGATTCGCCCTGGTTTTCCACTTCCACTTCGACTTCCGCGGTTTCTTCGGCCGAGACCCCGGCCGCTTCTTCGCCGAGTTCGGTGCCGTTGACGCTGACCCCGCTCAGTTCGAGTCCATGGATCCCAGGGGTCGCCGCGCCGCTGGAGCCGCTGATCGTTCCGAGGGCGGCGCTGACCGAGTCTTCTTCCAGCCACGCGGTCCCGTCGGGCAGGAAGACGCTCGCCGGAACGTCGCTTCCCTCGATCCCGTTGTCGGCGAGGACGCCGTCGATTTC
The DNA here is from genome assembly GCA_963720455.1 of uncultured Thermoleophilia bacterium. GTDB lineage: Bacteria > Actinomycetota > Thermoleophilia > Solirubrobacterales > 70-9 > VAYN01. Next base: position 2,232,841 of record OY970392.1, read on the forward strand.
CGGCCGCACCACGGTCGCGTAGAGGGCGTCGGCGGCGAGCAGCTTCTGCATCTGCCGCGTGATCCCGGCGATCGCTTTGTCGGCGCCGGCGTCGCCCAGCGCGGTCGGCATCTTTTCGGCGATCTCGGTCATCGCGCTGCTGCGCAGCTCGTAGGTCAGCTCCAGGGCGTTCTGCGCTCGCGACATGTCGCCGGGGGCGCCGAGGCCGTCGACCCGCGAGGCGTAGTTGTCCATCGCGCTGCGGTCGGCGTTGACCTCGGCGGTGAACTCGGTCACCGAGAGCGTGCCCGGGTCGGCGAGCTTGCCGAAGAAGTCCTTGCTGGTCTGGTCGGTCTCGGCGACGATCTGGCTGACGTTGCTCGGCGTAGTCGCTGAGGGCACGGTTGGCGCGCGCATCGAGGCAGCCCTTGACTCCGAGCACGAGCAGGATCAGGAGGATCAAACCGCCGCCGAGCGCGAGCGCCCGCCGCAGCATGATCTGCTGACGTTCGGGTCGGCGTTTCGGACGCGCCCGCCGCTGCGGCGGGCGTACTGGCGAATCCTCCAAGGGGCTGCTCTCCAAGCTGGTTGGGTGGCCGGAGAGTATGACTCCTGGCGTGGTCGCCACGTCAAGAGATGCCGCAAACGGTGGGTTTTTCCCAGCCGCGGGAACAGAGGGAAAGCGGCTCTGGCGGCGAACTTGAAGGAGCTTTGGTCGGTTCCCTCGTCCTCAACCGCTTCCTGATCGAGCGCCGCATCGGCAGCGGCGGCTTCGGCGTCGTCTATGAGGCCTGGGACGGTCGCCTCGAGCGCCCGGTCGCGGTCAAGGCGATCGAGCAGCGCGGCGAGGCGGGCCGCCGGGTGCTGCGCGAGGCGCAGGCCGCCGCCCGGCTCAACCACCCCGGCATCGTCACCCTCTACGAGATGGGCGAGGAGGACGGCAACGCCCTGCTCGTGACCGAGCTGGTCGAGGGCTCGACCCTGGCCCGCCTCGCCCACGCCGGCGAGCTCTCACGACCGCGAGATCGGCAGAGATCGGCGCCGACCTCTGCGAGGCGCTCGACCACGCCCACTCGCGCGGCGTCGTCCACCGCGACATCAAGCCGCAGAACGTGCAGGTGACCGAGGGCGAGTGCGAGGGAGAGCCGCGGGCCAAGCTGATGGACTTCGGGGTCGCGCGCCTCGCCGAGGAGGCGCCGCTGACCGCGGCCGGCGACGTCGTCGGCACCCTCGCCTACATGTCCCCGGAGCAGGCCGAGGGCCGGCCCGCCGGCCCCGAGGCCGACGTCTACTCGCTGGCGCTGACGCTGTATGAGTGCTGGAGCGGGGAGAACCCGCACCGCCGTTCCAGCCCCGCCGCGACCGCGCGCGCGATCGGCGCCCGCATCCGACCGCTGCGGCGCCTGCGCCCCGACCTGCCGCGCGAGCTGGCGGGTGAGATCGACGCCTGCCTCGCGCCGCGACCCAGCCACCGTCCCTCGCTGGAGCAGCTGGGTACCGCGATCGAGGACTCGCTCGACCTGCTCGCCGACGACACGCGCGCTCCGCGCGGGCACCTCGGCTCGCGCCTCGCCGCCCTCGGCCTCGCCGCCGCGCTCGGCGCCTGGCTCGCGCTCGGCCACGGCGTCGTGCTTCCCTGAGCCAACATCTAGGATTTTCCGATCGGCGTCCTACGCAACCTCGAGTCCCGCATCGAAGGCCTCGTCGAGGGAGTCTTCAGCCGCGCCTTCAGCTCCGAGGTGCAGCCGGTCGAACTCGCCCGCAAACTGGCGAAGGAAATGGACGCGCACAAGACCGCCTCGGTCCAGCGCGTCTACGTGCCGAACGAGTACACGATCTACCTCTCCAGGCAGGACCGCACCAAGCTCGAGGGCTATGAGCGCTCGCTGGAGCAGGAGCTCTCCGGCTACCTGCTCGAGCACGCGCGGCGCCGCGGCTACGACCTGCTGACCCGGCCGGCGGTCGAGTTCGACACCGACGAGCGCCTGCGCCTGGGCGAGTTTGGGATCCAGGCCCGTCTGGTCAAGCCGCCGGCCCATGAGGGCGAGAGCCCGCAGCAGGGCGAAGAGGGTCACACGATGGTCTACTCGGCGGTGCGCGAGCGCGACCGCAGCCGTCCCAAGCGGCCCGAGCAGGCCGTCGGCGCGCTGGTCTCCACCCGCGCCGTGGTCTCGCTCGAAGACCGCCGCTACGTGCTCGATGGGCCGCGGGCGACGATCGGGCGCTCGAAGTCGGTCGAGTGCGTGCTCTCGGACCCCAACGTCTCCCGCCGCCACGCCGAGCTGCGGCGCGCCGAGTCGGGCGACTGGCAGATCGTCGATCTCGGTTCGACCAACGGGATCAAGGTCAACGGCCGCCGCGTCTCCTCGACCCGCCTCTCCCCGGGCGACCAGGTTACGGTTGGCACGACGACCTTCCTCTTCGACATCGAGCAGTAGCCGGCCGGTGGCGATCTGGACCCGTCATTAGGGTTCCACCGTGGAATACGACCCAATTTCGGTCGCTTTGAAGTTCGGCTTCCTGGCGGTCCTCTACCTGTTCGTGCTGGTGATCGCGCGCAGCGCTATGAAGGATCTGCGGCGGACCGTCTCGCCCGCCCCCGACGCGACCGGGTTCCACGCTGCCCCCGGCTTCGCCGAGAGCCCCCGCGGGGCCGATGCCTGGCTCGTCGTCGAGCGCGGCGGCGGCCTCGAAGCCGACGAGCGCTTCGACCTGATCGGCGGCCTCTCGATCGGCCGCTCGAAGGAGTCCGACGTGCAGATCGAGGATCGCTACGCCTCCGGCCTGCACGCCAGGGTCTTCGAGCGCGGCGGCCGCCACTTCGTCGAGGACATGAGCTCGACCAACGGGACCCTCCTGAATGGAGCCACGCTGGTGGGCGAGGCTGAGCTGATCGACGGCGACACGGTGCAGATCGGCGACACCGTCTTCAGATTCGAGGTCGGTTGATGGCGCTGCGGATCGATGAAGAGGCCACGCGCACCGACACCGGGCGCCAGCGCAACGCCAACGAGGATTCGCTCTTCACTCGCGCCCCGATCTTCGTCGTCGCCGACGGGATGGGCGGGGCGCAGGCGGGCGAGGTCGCCTCCAAGGCGGCCGCCGAGTCCTTCGACCGCGAGCTGCCCCAGGCGCCGCCGGAGCGGATCCTGCGCGAGACGATCGAGACCGCCAACCGGGCGATCCACGACCGCGCCCGCAACGACCCCGAGCTGGCCGGGATGGGGACGACGATCACCGCCGTCATCGTCGACCCGGAGGCCGAGGAGGTGGCGATCGGCCACGTCGGCGACAGCCGCGCCTACCGCCTGCGCGGGGGCAAGTTCGAGCGGCTGACCCGCGACCACTCGCTGGTCGAGGAGATGCGGCGCAAGGGGCAGCTGACCGACGCCCAGGCCGAGGACCACCCGCAGCGCTCGATCATCACCCGCGCGCTCGGGCCGGAACCCGAGGTCGAGGTCGACCTGCAGACGGTGCCCGCCCAGCCCGGCGACGTCTTCCTGCTCTGCTCCGACGGCCTGACGACGATGCTCGGCGACGAGCAGATCGCCCGCATCCTGCAGCGGGCGACCTCGATGCAGGCCGCCGTGCGGGCGCTGATCGACGAAGCGAACCGGGCGGGCGGCCGCGACAACATCACCGTCGTCGCCTTCCGTCTCGAGGACTCGGCCGCCCCGGCTCGGACGCCGGAGGGCGCGACGCTGGTCGGTCCCGCGGCCGAGGAGGCGGGCCTGACCGCAACCGAGGTGCGCCGCCGCGCCGCTGCGGAGGCCGCCCGGCAGCGCCGCGAGGAGCTCGCCGCCCAGCCCCGCCACCGGCGTCTGCGCACGACCGCCAAGCTGCTCGGCGTGCTCCTGGTCGCCGCCGCGATCGCCTTCGGCGCCTGGTACGGCAACCGCCAGGTCTGGTTCCTCGGCACCGACACCGCCGGCCGCGTCGCCCTCTACCGCGGCGTCCCCTACGAACTGCCCTTCGGGCTCGAGCTTTACAGCGAGCGCTACGCGAGCCCGATCCAGACCGAGGGGTTGCCGCCGAAGCGCCGCGCCGCGATCACCGGCCACGACCTGCGCTCGCGCGAGGACGCGGCCTCGCTGGTCGAAGACATCGAACAGAGCCAGGGGGTGCGTTGAGCTCCGCCAGGAACCGCGAGCTGGCCGCGCTGGTTCCGGTCGCACTTCTCCTCACCGCCGGCTTCGCGGCCGTCTTCGCCCAGGAGGAGACCCGCCTCGGCAACCTCAGCCTCATCTACGGCGCCTACTTCCTCGCGGTCTGCATCGCCACCCACGTCTTCCTGCGGATCCGGCTGCCCGATGCGGACCCCTACCTGTTTCCGCTGGTGGCGACGCTGACCGCGTTCGGGCTGGTGATGATCTACCGGATCGACGACGGGCTCGCCCGCGACCAGGCCAACTGGTTCGTGCTCGGCCTCGTCCTCTTCGCGCTGACGATCCAGTTCCTGCGCGACTACGAGGTGCTGGAGCGATACCGGTACACGATCGCCGTGGTCGGGCTGCTGTTGCTGCTGGCGCCGCGGCTGCCGGGGATCGGCCAGCAGGTCAACGGCGCCTACCTCGGGGTCAAGATCGGCCCGCTCGCCTTCCAGCCAGCCGAGTTCTCGAAGATCTGCATCGTCGTCTTCCTCGCCAGTTACCTGCGCGAGCACCGCGAGGTGCTGATCGTCGGCGCCCGCCGCGTGCTCGGGGTGACGCTGCCGCCGCTGAAGCACTTCGGGCCGATGCTGGTCGTCTGGGGGGCGTCGATGTTCATGCTCGTCTTCATCCGCGACCTCGGCAGCTCGCTGATGTTCTTCGCCGCCTTCCTGGCGCTGCTCTACGTCGCCACCGGCCGCTTCTCCTTCGTCGTGATCGGGATGGCGATGTTCGTGGTCGGCGCCTGGTTCTTCGCCTCGACCGTGCCGCACGTCCACGACCGGGTCGAAGATCTGGCTCGACCCGTATGTGAACCCGACCGGCAGCGGCTACCAGATCCTGCAGTCGATCTTCGCCCAGGCCGACGGCGGGCTCTTCGGCAAGGGCTTCGGGCAGTCGCTGATCACGATCCCCGGCACCGACGACGCCCTGCTGCCGGCGGCCCAGACCGACACGATCTACTCGCTGATCGTCAACGAGGTCGGCCTCTTCGGCGCCTGTGGGGTCGTCCTCGTCTACCTCCTGATTGCCGCCCGTGGCTTCAAGATCGCGCTGCTCGCCGACGACGGCTTCTCGAAGCTGCTGGCGACCGGGCTGACCGCGGTCTTCTCGATCCAGGCCTTCGTGATCATCGGCGGCGTCACCCGGGTGATCCCGCTGACCGGCGTCACCCTCCCCTTCATCAGCTACGGCGGCAGCTCGATCGTCGCCAACTTCGTGCTGCTCGCGTTGTTGCTCTTGATCTCCGACCGCGCCCGGCGTGAGGCGGCGGAACCGGGCGGACGGGCGCTCTCCCTGGGAACGGCATGAACCGCCAGATCGTCAAATTGTTCGCCTTCATCGTCGTCCTCTTCGGCGTGCTGATCGGCTTCACGTCCTGGTGGTCGGTGTTCGATGCCGAGGCGCTGAAGGAGAAGGAAGCGAACAAACGGCCGCTCTTGGAGCAGCAGCAGATCCGCCGCGGCCGCATCCTCACCGCCGAGGGGACCGTGATCGCGCGGTCGGTGCCAAAGGGCCACGGCGACGCGCTGCGCTACGTCCGCCGCTACCCGGAGGGCTCCCTCTTCGGGCACCCGATCGGGTACAGCTTCGTGCGCTACGGGGACACCGAGTTCGAGCAGTTCCACAACGACGAGTTGATCGGCGAGGACTCCGAATTCAGCTCGATCCTCGACGAGCTGACCGGGGCCGAGCAGGAGGGCAACGACATCGTCACCAACATCGACGGCGAAGCGCAGCGGGTGGCTCTGAGTGCGCTCGAAGAAGCCGGCTTCGGCGCCGTCGTCGCGATCGAGCCGAGTACCGGCGCCGTCAAGGTGATGGCCTCCAACCGCTCCTTCGACCCCAACCGCGTGCCCTTCGAACTGTCGAAGCTGAACCAGAACGAAATCGAAACGCCGCTGCTGAACCGGGCGACGCAGGGGCTGTACCCGCCGGGGTCGACGTTCAAGGTCGTGACCGCGGCGGCGGGCCTGGAGAGCGGCGTGATCACGCCGGAAACTCCCATCGACGCTCCCGGGGTGCTCGAGGTCGAAGGGCAGCCGCTGGAAAACGACTTCGGCGAGGACTTCTTCGGCACCACCCTCGACACCGCCCTGACCAACTCGGTCAACACCTGGTTCGGCCAGCTGGGGCAGAAGGTCGGCCAGGACGCGCTCTTCGAGACGATGGAAAAGTTCGGTTTCAACGCGACCCCGGCGATCGACCTCCCCGACGACGAGGTGTACGAGAGCGGCGTCTACGGCGAAGACGGCGAGCCGCTGACCCGCAACGATCCGGTCGACTTGGCGCGGGTCGCGATCGGCCAGGAGCGCCTGCTGGCGACCCCGCTGCAGATCGCCGAGGTGGCCGCCGCGGTCGCCAACGGCGGCAGGCTGATGAAGCCGCAGATCTGGAAGCGGGTGGTCGACCCGGACGGCCGCACGATCGACCGCCTCGATCCCTCCGAGTACAGCCAGCCGGTCAGCGCCGAGCACGCGGCCGAGCTGACGACGGCGATGGAAGGGGTCGTCTCGGAAGGGACCGGGACCAACGCGGCGATCCCCGGCGTCGCCGTAGCCGGCAAGACCGGTACCGCGGAAACGCCGGGGAACAAGGCCTGCGGCGGTGGCGTCGACGAGAACCAGGCCTGGTTCATGGGCTTCGCCCCGGCCGACGATCCGCAGATCGCGATCGCCGCCTCGGTCGAGTGCACCGAACAGTTCGGCAACGACGTCGCGGCCCCGATCTTCCGCGCGGTCGCAGAATCGATCCTCGATGGCGAATGAGAATGGAGGCGTGGAGTGCCTGAGGTGAGCGAAGGGACGGTCGTCGATGGGCGCTACCGGGTGCTGGGGCGGCTCGGCAGCGGCGGCATGGCCGACGTCTGGCTGGCCGAGGACACGCACCTACAGCGGCGGGTCGCACTGAAGGTGCTGCACCGCCGCTTCGCCCAGGACCGCGAGTTCGTCGAGCGCTTCCGCCGCGAGGCGGAGTCGGCGGCCGGCCTGCAGGACCCCAACATCGTCTCCGTCTTCGACCGCGGCGAGTACGAGGGCACGTATTACATCGCCATGCAGTACGTGGAGGGCGCGACGCTGAAGCAGCTGATCGACCGTGGGCTGACGCCGGAGCAGGCGGTGCCGCTGATCCGCCAGGTGCTCGAGGCCGCCCGCTTCGCCCACCGCAAGGGCGTCGTCCACCGCGACCTGAAGCCGCAGAACGTGATCGTCGACGGCGAGGGCAAGGCGCTGGTGACCGACTTCGGGATCGCCCGCGCCGGCGTCTCGGAGATCACCCAGACCGGCTCGGTGATGGGCACGCCCCACTACCTCTCGCCCGAGCAGGCGCAGGGGCACGACGTCACCGCCGTCTCCGACCTCTACTCGATCGGGGTGATCCTCTACGAGGCGCTGACCGGCCGGGTGCCGTTCGAGGCGGACTCCGCCGTGGCGGTGGCGATGAAACAGGTCTCGCAGACCCCGCAGCGCCCGAGCTCGATCAACCACCTCGTCTCACCGGCGCTCGATGCGGTGGTGATGCGAGCGCTGGAGAAGGAGCCGGGGGAGCGCTTCCAGAGCGCCGACGCCTTCATCGCCGCCCTCGACGCGGCGATGAAGGATCCGGGAGCGGGCGGCGGCACCGCCGCCTTCGCCCCGCTGCCGCCGGTGGTCGCGGTGCCCGAGGACCCGGGCGAGGAGCCCGAGGAGGAGGAGCGCAAGCGCCGCCGCCGCTGGATCGTCGCGGCGATCGCCGCCGTCCTGATCGGGATCCTGATCGGCCTGGCGCTGACCCGCGACACCAGCACCGAGGTGCCAAACGTGAAAGGCAACCAGCTCAACGTGGCGATCGCGCTGCTGCAGCAGGACGGGTTCTCGGTCGGCGAGGTGAAGCGGGTCGAGCGGGACGTACCGGCGAACACCGTGTTCGAGCAGGATCCGCTGGCCTCCCCTCCGGCCGATGAGGCCTCCCTCGACTGCGCCTTCATCAACTTCTTCTGCTCGAAGCCGGAGGTGACGCTGACGGTCAGCGCCGGGCCCGGCAGCAGCAAGGTGCCGTCTACCGCCGGCCTCGCCCAGGAAGAAGCAACCGAAAAGCTCGAAGCGGCGGGCTTCGAGGTCGACGCCGAAGCGGCCAACTCCGACAGCGTCGAAGAGGGCTTGGTGATCAAGTCGAGCCCCTCCGGCGGCAGCACCGCGACCAACGGCTCGGCGGTCACGATCGTCGTCTCGCGCGGCCCGAAGCTGGCCAAAGTCCCGGTCCTGGTCGGCAGCCAGCGCCGCCTCGCCGTGCAGCAGATCCGCGGCCGCGGCCTCTCCCCAAGCGTCTCCGAAGAAGAAGACCCGGCCCCGGCGGGCGAGGTGATCAGCCAGTCCCCCAGCGCCGGCACCGAGGTCGAACGGGGCGCGACCGTCGCCATCGTCGTCTCCTCGGGCGAAAAACAGGCGAGCGTTCCCAACGTGATCGGGAAGCTGCGCCGCGACGCGGTGGAAGCGATCCGCGCCGCCGGCCTCACGCCGAGCGTCGAAGAAGAAGAAACCACGGTCGACGGCAAAGCCGGCCGCGTCCTCGACCAGTTCCCGCCGCCCGGGAGCGAACTCGAACCCGGCGACACGGTGACGATCACGGTGGGGGTGCTGGCGGCCGAACCGTCCGAAGAAGAAGGGGAAGTCGAACCATGAGGGTCGCGGTTCTCAGCGGCGGCCGCTCCTCCGAGCACGACGTCTCGCTGCGTTCCGGCGCCTCGGTGGCCGCCGGGCTGCGCGCGGCCGGCCACGAGGTGGTCGAGGTGACGATCGGCCGCGCCGGCGACTGGAGTCACGCCGCCGGCACCGTCGAGCTGGTCCCCGCGGCCGGCCTGCTCGGCGTCGACGCCGTCTTCCCGGCCCTGCACGGGCCCTTCGGCGAGGACGGCAGCATCCAGGGCCTGCTCGAGTGGCTCGACGTCCCCTACGTCGGCTCCGACGTCCTCTCCTCGGCCGTCTGCATGGACAAGCTGACCCTGAAGCGTCTCTTCGCCGCCAGCGGCGTCCCCCAGGTCGATTTCACCGCGGTCGAGGGACCGGACTGGTGGGGGCGCTGCGAGCAGCTCGGCCTGCCGCTCTGGGTCAAGCCCTCGCGCCTGGGCTCCAGCGTCGGCATCACCCGCGTCGACGGCCTCGACCAGCTCGACGAGGCAGTAGAGCTGGCGCTGCGCCACGACCCGCGCGTGATCGTCGAGGCCTCCGCCCGCGGCCGCGAGGTCGAGTGCTCGGTCTTGGGCAACGAGGAGCCGCAGGCCTCACTGCCAGGCGAGATCCTCGCCCACGCCGAGTGGTACGACTTCGAGTCGAAGTACACCGAGGGCGGGATGGAGCTGCGGGTGCCGGCACCGCTCGACGAGGCGACGACCGCCCGCGTGCGCGAGCTCGCCGCCTCCGTCTTCGCCCTCGCCGGCTGCTCCGGCCTCGCCCGCTGCGACTTCTTCGTCGAGCCCGGCGGCGAGGTCCTCGTCAACGAGATCAACACGATGCCCGGCTTCACCGAGACCAGCGTCTACGCCAAGCTCTGGGAGGCGACCGGGATCGGCTACCCAGAGCTCTGCGACCGACTCGTCGAGCTGGCGCTGGAGCGTCACCGAATAGCCCGCTCCTTCGAGTTCTAGTCCGCTATTCGAGCCACATGTCCGCTTTGCCCCCGTTCGCTTGGACGCCCGAGAGGCCGGCGTATTTCCCGTCGTTGCCTTGGGTGTCGACACCATTCAGTGGACAGCCAACGCTGTCCACTTGGACTACGTAGTCGATGTTGGTGCTGTTCAGCTGCACTGTGAATTGGGTTTTCGGCATCATGTTGCCGTAGGAGACGTTGTTGATCGACACTTGATTGAACACTTCGACTTCGCAGGTGACAAAGGTGCCTTTTGCCAGGACCGCGATGCCCGTCCCTTTTTTGCCGGCGGTGCAGGATTTCAAATCGACTTGGCTCGTGTTCGCGTAGAACAGGAACCGGCAGCCCGTCGTTTGGATCGACACGGTGCTCCACCCGGCCGACGTGCAGCCGCTGAAGTTGGGGGCGACTTCCTGGGTTTCGGATGCCCCGCTGGGGTCGGATACTCCCGTGAACTCGGCCGTCGTGCAGGTGACTTTTATGCCTTCTATTTCCATCACGTGGGAACCGATCTGCGTCCCGTCGAGCGCCGCGCTGCCCACCGACGTTTTGAATTTGGAGGCCGCCGCGGGCGCGGCTCCGACCACCGCCATCGCGCTAACTACTGCGACGACGATGACTACTGCCTTCGCGTGTCTCATAACTCTCTCCGTTCGTTTTGACCCCACCTCCTTCCCTAGACGACCCAGTTTACTAAGGATTTATTCAGCAATACAGACGCGCGGATCCGCGCGCGCGAGAGCGAGCTTTCGCCTTGGGGGAAGCCGATCCCGCGCTATTCGATCAGCTTCACGTCGTCGATCTCGAGCCGGTAACGGCCTTCCTGGTCGCGCGACGGGGCGGCTTTGGTGAACCAGATCAGGAAGTACTTGGCGGGTGCGGAAACGTCGAGCGGGATCTCTGCCGCCTCGCTCGCGTTGACCACGTCGCCGACCGGTTCGCCCCATTCTTCGAGCTCTTCCGGCGGGCCGGACGCGACGGCGTAGATCCGCGCGTCCCAGCCCGGGGTGCCGCGGACGACCATCTCCGACGGCTTGGCGGGCGACTTGGCGGTGACGTAGAGCCCGACGCCCGGGTCGCTGCCTTCCTTGGTGCCGGCGAAGTCGTCGCTGTCGTAGTGCTCGCTGGTCCAGGCGGTGCTGGTCGGGTTGCCGTCGACCGCGAAACCGACCGCTTCGGCGTCCTCTTCGCCGTCGCCGAAGGGGTCGAAGTCGGTGGCGGAGGAGAGCGCGATGACCGAGCCTTTGTCCTCGAGGGCGCCGCCACCCCCACCGCCGCTGCTGATGAAGAGCACCGCTGCCACCACCCCACCGGCGACCAGCGCCAGCAGCGCGATCGCCGCCCAGGACCGCCGCCCGGGACCGGAGAGCTTGCGCTGCGGCGGCGGCACCGCGTCGAGCACGCTGGTCGCCTCGCCGGTGGTCGAACCGGCCCGCGCCGCCTCCACCTCCAGCGCCGTCGAAAGGTCGTCGATCATCTCGCCGACCTCCTGGTAGCGCTGCGAGGGGTCCTTGGCGGTCGCGCGCTCGACCACCAGCGCCGCCGCGGCGGAGACCTCGGGACGGCGCTGCTGCACGTCGGGCAGCTCCTCGTTGACGTGTTTCATCGCCACGCCGACCTGGCTGTCGGCGTGGAAGGGGACCTGCCCGATCAGCATCTCGTAGAGGACGACACCGAGCGAGTAGACGTCGGAGCGGGGATCGACCGCGTGGCCCATCGCCTGCTCGGGGGCGACGTAGTCGGTGGTCCCGAGCACCCGCCCGGTCGCCGTCATCCCGTCCTGCTCGAGCTGGCGCGAGATCCCGAAGTCGGTCAGCTTCGCCCGGCCCTCGGCGTCGATGAGGACGTTCTGGGGCTTGATGTCGCGGTGGACCATGTTGCGGGCGTGGGCGACGGTCAGCCCGCGGGCGATCTCGATCGCGTAGGCCAGCGCCTCCTGGGGGTCGAGCGCCCCCAGTCGGGCGATCCGCTGCTTCAGCGTCTCCCCTTCGACGTACTCGAAGACGATGTAGGGGTGGCCGCCGTCCTCGCCGGCGTCGATCACCGCGACCACGTTGGGATGCGAGAGCTTCGCCACCGCCCGCGCCTCCTGGCGGAAGCGCTCGAGCTGGTCGGGCTGCTCGGACATCTCCCGGTGCATCACCTTGACCGCCACGGCGCGGTCGAGGGTCGCGTCGCGAGCCAGGTAGACGGTCGACATGCCGCCGCTGCCCAGCTTCGCCTCCAGCTTGTAGCGACCCGAGAGAACGGTGCCGATCATCTGCGAGCTGGTCGGGCGGGAGTTCATTGGCGAGGTCGAACGTTATGGGGCGGGGGAAGGGGTCTCAATAGCGCCAGACTCAATGGCGATGTCTGTGCAGTTCGCTGCCGCAGCGGCCCCGCCTGCTCCTGGTTGCGGGGAACCGAGCGGCCGGGCCCGCGGGGACGGTTTCGGGAAGGCCGGCTAGGCGGGAGGGCCGGCTGGTCGATCGGCGGGCGCCTCCTCGGCGGATGCGTCCAGAGCCTCCCGCAGCCGGTCGACGCCGGCCGCCAACCCCGGTTTACCTTTGCCGAGCTGCGTCAGCCGCCGCAGGTACTCGACCCGCTCCCACGACGGCAGCTCCTGGCCGCAGCGCTCCATCGCCTGCGCGGCCTCGTCCATGCTGTCGTGGGCCATCGCCGCCAGCGCGTGGCGGAACTGGAGGTCCACGTCGCCGCCCTGCAGGCCGGCCTGCAGCCTCGCCACCCCCAGGGTGGAGGGCTCTCGCTCTCGCTCGACGCACTCCGCGTCGGCGATCCGCTCACCCGGATCCTCCAGCAGCTCGTAGGCCCGATCCGGGCCCTGGCTCCGGGCCAGCGTCAACAGGCCGAGGGGTACGTAGAGCTCCACCGGCCCGCCGTCGAGCGCCCTCGCGAGCAGCGTGCCCTCGCAACGGGGATCGAGCAGCTCATCCGCGTGCTCGCTGAGGAACCGCTGCGACTCGCTCGGCTCCACCCTGAGCCATTCCCCGACCCTGCTCTCTCGCTGCCGGTCCTGGATCCCCTGGGCTATGAGCTCGTACGGGGCGGCGATCCCATCGGCCCGGGCCGCGGTGAGGATCACCAGGTGGGAGGCGACCTCAGGGTGACCGTGGCGCTCGTCCGCGAGGTGCTCGAGCGCCGCCAGATAGGGGTCGCCGAGCAGCTCCTCGTGCTCCTCCAGAAAAGTTCGCGACGTGGCCCAGTCCGGAGTCCGCATCCAGTCGAGGACGAGTTCCAGCGCCTCCGTGTCCATCTCGGGGTACTGCAGCCAGACCGGCAGCGGGCCATCGGCCTTTGCGGTCCAGGCGGCGTCGAAGGCCTGCTGCTCGTTCCCGCGCAGGGCGCGCAGGAACGAGCGCACCTCGCCCCGCACGCTCCCGTCGCCGGCACCGCGGGCTCGCTCCAGCGCCGTCATGCCGTCGGCAACCGCGCTCTCGACGTCGCCGGTTTTCTCGTGCCATCGCGCCCGGGTCAGCAGCAGCGAGGAGGCGGTCGGCTCGCCCTGCTCGTCGATCACGCTCGCGATCAGGCTTTTCGATTTCTCGGGTTCGCCGAGGGCGTCGCAGACCACGACCATGTTGCTGAGCGAGCCGGCCAGGTCCGGCACGTAGCGCACCGGGTTCTCTTTCGCCAGAGTCCGCCGCCATCCCACGGCCTGTTCGATCGCCTCCAGCGCGTCCGTCAGCCGGGCCAGCTGCAGCAACACGGTCGAGAGGTTGTTCAGCGACATCGCCAGGTCCGGCACGTAGCGGGCCGGCTTGCTCTCGGCGAGGGCCCGGCGCAGGCCCACCGACTCTTCGATCGCCTCCAGCGCCTCCGCGTGCCGCCCGAGTTCGTCGAGCCGGTTCGAGAGGTTGTTCAAGGAGCTGCCGAGATGATCCTGGAACCGGGCCGGATACCTGGCGGCGAGGGTCCGGTAGTGGCCGACCGCCTCGTCGACGGCCGTCCGCGCCTCCTCCAGCCGGTTCATCCTGCCGAGGATCACGGAGAGGTTGTTCAGCGCGCTGGCGAGTCCCGGCAGGTACATGTCCTCGTTCTTTTCGACCAGGCTGCGCCGGTGCTCGACCGCCTCTTTGGATCGCGCCACCGCCTCCTCGAGCCGGCCCAGGTTGACGAGCACGGTCGAGAGGTTGTTCAGCGACATCGCCAGGTCCGGCACGTAGCGCACCGGGTTGGTCGTGGCCAGCTCGCGGACGTACTCGACCGACTCCTCGATCGCCGTCAGCGCCTCGTCGCCCCGGCCGAGGTCGTCGAGCCGGTTGGAGAGGTTGTTGAGGCCGGTCGCGAGAGCCCCCATGTACTGAACCCGACCCTGTGCGAGGAGCACGCGGTAGGCCGCCACGCTCTCCTCGATCGCCGCCAACGCCTCCTCCGCCCGCCCCACGTCGTTGAGCCGGTTGGAGAGGTTGTTGAGCGAGCCGGCCAGCCCCGCCAGGTAGCGGCCGGCGTCGATCTCCACCAGGTCCCGCTGGCGGTCGACCGACTCTTCGACCGCCGCCAACGCCTCGTCGGCTCGGCCCAGCTCGCTCAGCGTGGTGGAGACCGTGTCGAGCACGGTCGCCAGCGGCGGCAGATGGACGTTGGGTTCCTCGGCCAGCAGCTCGCGGTAGTGCTGGGCGGCTTCTTCGCCGACCCGAAGCGAGGGCTCATACCGCGCCAGCCGGCTCAGCACCATCGCCATGTTGGTCAGGACCATCGCCAGGTTGGGGCGCCAGCGAGGCCCCTCTTCGACCGCTTTGAGCTTGTCCGCGGACTCCTCGATAGCCTCCAGCGCCTCCTCCAGCCGGCCCAGGTTCACGAGCACGGTCGAGAGGTTGTTCAGCGACCCGCCGAGGTCGGCCAGCGCCTCGTCGTCACCGCTCTGGGCCAGGGCGCGCTTGTACTCCACCGCTGCCTCGGTCGTGGCCAGCGCCTCCTCGTGCTTGCCGATTCCGTCGAGCTGGTTGGAGAGGCGGTCGAGCGAGCGAGCGAGGTCCGCCAGCTCGCTGTTGCCGCCGTTTTCCGCCAGCTCCCGCCGGTATTCGGCTGCCTCCTGGATCATCGCCAGCGCCTCCTCCTCGATCCCGTGCCGGTCGAGGACGAACGCGAGGTCGTAGAGGGTCGTCGCCAGCGCCGGCAGATTGGCGGCGCGATCGTCCTCGACCCGGGCCCGCCAGTGGTCGACGGCAAGGCGGCCGACGCTGGCGCCCATCGGCCCGAGGGTGACCAGGCTGGGCCTGCTCGCCGCGACGGCGGACGCCCCGGCCAGGGGCGCGATCGAGGCGATCGCGAGGTCGAGGCTGCCGGCGAGCTCTCCCCCCGCTGCCTGGGCGCGGTCGATGAGGGAGGGAAGCCGCTCGTCCAGGACCTCCCTGAACTTCGCCGCCAACCTCTCGGCCAGCTCGCCGTTCCCCTCGCTTGCTTTCGTCAGCACGCCCAGGGCCCGCGCCAGCTGGGCATCGCTCGCAGCGCTGATGCTGGCGCCGAGCAGCTCCGGGCTGGAGGTGAATTCACGGCTGATCAACGTCTCGGCGAGCATGTCCGGTTCCACCGGGACCACCGCCGGCGGGGCGTCGAGGAGGCCGTCGCCATAGAGCCGGCTCAGCCAGCGCGCCACGGCCCGCAGCCGCTCGGCCGAGGCGTCCTCGAAACCGGGGATGACGCTGACCAGGCTCAGCGCTTCCTCCTCGGTTTCCGCACCCAGCGTGGTCGCGATCGCCACCGCACGGCCCTGGGAGGTGGGATCGAGGCCGACTCCGAGGTCGTCGTTCAGGCGCTGCCAGTATTCGGACTCGTGGCGGTCGATCACCTCGAGCATCAGGTCCTGGCGGCTCATCGAGTCGATGTCCGCCGTACGGTCCTGCGCCAGCAGCAGGGCGGCCACGAGGACGAACAGCGGCCGCGCGAAGTGCAGCTCGCGTAGGGAGGGATGGGGAACGGGAAGCGGCGCCTGGCCCAGCCGTTTCGCAAAGGCGCCGACGCCGTCCTCGAAGAGCCGGCGCCGGTCGAGCTCGTGCTGGTCGAGGCGGACGGGCTCGGCGCTCGCCAGCACCCCTTCGATCTCTTCACGACCGTCGCCGACCGCGAACAGGCGCTCGATCTCCTGGCGGGACTGCACCTGCCGGCAGATCAGCAGGAGGCGTACCGGCGGGCCGGAGAGCCGCCGCGAGAGCCGCAGCATCAGCGAGGTGACGATCGACGGCCGGGTCTCGGCGTAGTCGATCGCCAGGAACAGCCGCCCGGGCCAGCGCTCGAGCTGGCCCAGGGCCTCGGCGAGGCCCTCGTTGGTATCGAGCGTGAACAGGCCGGCGGTCCAGCCCGCACGGCGGGCCCGCTCGCACTCCTCGAGCGCCAGCCTGGTCTTGCCGAACCCGCCGCCGCCGGTGATCAGGACCACGCCGAGCCGCTCCTGCGTCTCGCGCCAGCGCATCAGCTGGGCCTGCAGGCTCTCGCGCCCGATCAGGTCGACGACCGCGAAGCGGGGTTTCAGCAGGTGGCTCTGCGGCGAGTCGGGACTCCACTTCAGGTCGGCGAGGGGCGCGAGGATCGGGAGCGGATTCGACTCTTCCCGTTCTCTCCTCGCGGTCTTTTCCTGTTCCGCGGCGAGCTCCCAGGCGGAGAGCGCCTCCTTCTCGGCCGCGTTCTCCTCGAGCAGGCCGGGTATCGCCTCCCCGATCAGGGAGAGAGGGATGCCGAAACCCCCCAGGTCGGTGCTCGCGTCCCTGGTGCTGTCGACGAGCGCGCAGACCCCGCCCGTCCGCAGGTTCAGCGCCGGGCAACCGCTGTATCCCCGCAGGACCTGGTCGCCGCCGAGTTTCAGTACCTCGGCATCGCCCGTGCCGAGCGTTCCCTTGTACTCGACCGCCGCCGAGCTCCGGCTCACGTTGGAGTTGCCGTACTCGTCGCGCGAGTAGCCGTGGAGGTAGAGAACGTCGGCGGGCGCGGCACTGGGCTCAGCCGCTTCGAGGCGCACGCAGGGGTGTGAGGCGGGGGCCTCGGAGAGGCGCAGCAGGGCGACGTCGGGAGGGGGGTAGAACTGCGCCTCGGGGGAATCGGCCTCGAGCTCCGGCACCACGGTCAGAGCCTCGACCTCGGTGTGCCAGTCCGGCCCGACGACGCTGAGGCGCTCCCGGCCGTGGACGACATGCGCGCAGGTCAGCACCCTGCCCGGTGCGACGAAGAACCCGGTGCCGAGGAACTCGCCGTCGCCGTCGATTCGAACCACACACTCTCTCAGCAGGCTGAGAACGGGATTGGGGTCGGCCGCCACTGCTTTTAGTCGCTCCGCTGACCCGCCCACTCGAGGGTTACGGCCAGCGAACCCTTACCCTGACCCTCGATCAGCAGGCCGCTCAACTTGCCGTTTTTCATCGCCAGCTCGAGTTCCAGCTCCACCACCACGCGATCGGGCGCGGCCTTCTCGACGGCCCCCTTGATCGATTCCGCCAGCCCCTCGAGGGTCCTGGCCACGGCATCGAAGTCGAACTTGAGAATGCCCCCCGTCACCTTCTCCGCACCACCCCCGCCGAGATCGGTGACGCGGGCAAGCGCAACCTCCCCGTTGGGAAGCTCCAGCTCGATCACTTTGCTCTCTGCGGTCATGGTGGTGCGCACGAGGCGGCCGCGAGAGTGTACGTCACTCAGGAGTGTTTAATTACACGGGGCCCGTCGGTTGCGTGGCCGATGCGCCGCGCCGGAGGGTAATCCTCCCGAAGTAGGTTAAGCGCGACCGCTTCGTGCTCTGGGGGGACGACGACGCAGAAGCCGCAGCCCATGTTGAAGACGTCGTACATCTCCTCCCCGGCGACACCGCCACGCTCCTGGATCAGCTCGAAGATCGGCGGTACCGGCAGCGGGTCGTCGATCTCGTAGCCCACCTCGGCGGCGAGGCGAAGCAGATTGCCGAGGCCGCCGGAGGTGATGTGGGCGAGGCCGCGGACGTCGAGTTCGGAGCGCAGCAGCTTCAGGACCGGCTTCACGTAGATCTCGGTCGGCTCCAGCAGGACGTCGCCGAGCGGGCGGCCCAACCGCTCGTCCTCGAGGGGGATTCCCCGCAGGGCGGAACGGGCCAGGGTGTAGCCGTTGGAGTGCACGCCCGAGGAGGGCAGGCCGAGGATCGCGTCGCCCGGCTGCACCGTCGAGCCGTCGACGATCGAGTCCAGCGCAACGGTCCCGAAGCAGGCACCGGAGACGTCGACGCTGGAGACGAGATCGCCGAGCTGGGCCAGCTCGCCTCCCGGAATCTCGACCCCGGCCAGCTCCGCACCGCGAGCGAGGCCGACGCCGATTTCCTCGCAGACCCTCGGCTCCGCTTTCTGCACCGCGATGTAGTCGAGCATCGCCAGCGGCTCGGCGCCGACGCAGATCACGTCGTTGACGTTCATCGCCACGCAGTCGATCCCGACCGTGTCGAACCGGTCCAGCTCCTCGGCGACCAGCAGCTTGGTGCCGACGCCGTCGGTGGAGAGCGCGATCCCTGTCTCGGAGTCGAGCCTGATCACGCTGGCGTAGTGCCCCGGCAGCGGTACCTGCAGCGACGGCCGCCCGAGCTGGATCGCCCCCAGGGCCTTGACCAGCGCCGCGACCGCGGAATCCGCCGCTCCCTGGTCGACCCCGGCCCTGGCGTAGGTGTCGCTCACGCGCCCAAGTCTTTCAGTCTCTGGACCAAATCGGCCACCGCCTCGAAAACGTATTCGCGCCCGACCTTGCGTCGTTCGAGCAGGCCGTGGTTGCGGAGGATCGAGAGGTCGGAGCGCGCCGTCTCATGAGTGACCCGGTGATCGTCTGCGTGGGCGCCGAGCGTGTAGGAGCGGCCGGGATGACGCAGGGCGTCGGAGAGAATCGCCAGCTGTCGGTGGTTGAACCCGTCGGTGTCCTTGAGCAGGGCCTCCACTTCCTGGATCTCCTCGGCCTTCCGTTCCAGGTAGCGATGCAGGTCCTCGATCGACCGCTCGATCACCTGCAACTGATGGAGGAGGAAGTACGTGGTGTCGCCGCCGTCGGTCTCCGTTTCGACGAATGCCCGGGCGTATTTGGCGGGGGCGACCCTGAGGATCCGCGAGATCGGCAGGTACTCGACCAGCCAGTACCCCTTGGTCCGCATCAGCCAGAAGAAGAGGATGCGCGCGGTCCGCCCGTTGCCGTCCTCGAAGGGATGGTCGTAGGCCAGCCAGAAGTGGAGCAGGACCGCCCGCACGACCGGGTGGACGAAGTGCTCGCCGTCGTCTCCTTCGTTGGCGAACTCGCAGAGGAGCTGGAGTCGTTCCGGGAGCTGCTCGGCCGGTGGCGGCCGGTGGATCGGGGACCCGTCGTCGCGGTCGAAGACGGCCACGCGCTCGTCGCTCGGGGTCTGGAGACGTCCAGCCGCGCTCGGGTCCTCGAGGGTGCCGTCGGTGACGATCCGGTGCAGCTCCAGCACCAGCTCGGGGCTGAGCTCTTCGCCCATCTCACCGTGCATGAACTGCAGAGCGCGATAGTTGTTGACGATCATCCGCTCGCTTCGGTCTTTGGGCTCGCGACCGCTTCGCAGCAGCTCCTTCGCCCGCTCCCGCGAGGTGGTTGCTCCCTCCAGCTGGCTGGAGCGGATCGCCTCCTCCTCGAGCGAGTTGACGAGGTAGCGCTGACGCGCCTGGCGGTCGGAGGTGACCACCTCGCCCATCGCGACCTCACCGGCGCAGTGCTGGTCGATGTAATGGAGACTGCGGAGCACCGAGTCGGTCAGCGAGTAGCCAAAGGGCCTACCGTCGGGGTCGGTGAGCGGGATCCCACGCCACGTCGTAAGCCGTCCCATCTTGATCCTCAGCCACCACTCCTCGGCGCTCAGCCCAACAGGCGGTGAGAGGCGCCGAACCTTGTCCCAGTGCAGGTAAGTCTCGCGCGCCCGCGGGTCTGCTGGAGCTTCGAGAACCTTGAGAGCCTGGCCAGGCTCGAGCTCGTCGAGGATCTTCTTTTCTGAAGGAGGCGCCTCTACGTACATGACTTATCCAAATTCATCCAAATTCATCCAAGAACTTGGAAGTATATCCAAGTTAGGTATTAGGTTTGGATAAGCGCCGAAGAACGGCGGCGGCCAGGCCGGCCCGGTAGGCGGCGTACGGCCACAGCGCCCGGTCGCGCTCGACCAGGCCGATCAGGCGCTGGGAGGCGAGGGTCGAGGCGAAGGAGGCGGCGACCCCCAGGGCGAGCGAGCGGCGCAGGCCGGGCGTCGTGCCGCGCCTGGCCAGGCGGGTGCCCTTGAGGGCCGTGGCGCCGACGATGATCGGCAGCGCGATCGTGCGCGAGAGCAGGTTCGCCTGGTCGCGTGAGAAGCGGCGCCAGCGGGCGGCGGCGAGGGTGACGCCGTTGCGGGAGACGCCCGGGGCCAGCGCCGCCGCCTGGGCGACGCCGAGGGCGAGCCCGTCGGCCAGCGTCGCGTCGCCGCGGCCGCGCCGCTGCGGCCGTGTGTCGGCGGCGAGCATCGCCGCGGCGCCGGCTAGCAGGCCGTAGGCGGTGGCACGGGGGCCGCCGAGGCGCTGCTCGATCTGCCGCTCCAGCGCGTAGCCGACGACTGCCGCGGGCAGGAAGGAGAGGCCGAGGAAGACGACCCGCCGTGCGTCCACCTGGCGCAGCTCCTCGACGATCACCCGCCGCTGGCCGATCAGCAGCGCTGCCGCGGCGCCGGTGTGAAGGGCGACCTCGAAGCTCTTGCGCAGCTCCGGGTCGATCTCATCCCAGTCCCAGCCCGCCAGCCAGGGGATGAGGACGATATGGGCCGAGCTGGAGACCGGCAGCAGCTCGGCCGGGCCCTGGACGATGCCGAGCGCGATCGCGCGCCCGGTCGGCAGCCGGCCCCCGCCCTCGCTCAAGCGCCGCTCGCGCCGGTCGGCTCGGCAGCGCCGGCCGGTTCCTCCTCGCCCTCACCCGGGCCGCCGCGCCGCCGCTTCACGACCAGGTAGACGGCGAGGACGACGAAGGCGACCACCACCAGGTAGTCGAGGTAGTGCAGGTGGTCGCGCCACTGTTCCCAGTTGTCGCCGACGCTCTTGCCGACCAGGGCCAGCATCAGCACCCAGGGGATGCAGCCGAGCAGGGTCAGCAGGGTGAAGCGCCAGAACGGCATCTTCGCGACGCCCGCGGGCAGCGAGATGAAGGTGCGGACGATCGGCAGCATCCGCGAGAAGAAGACGGTGGCGTCGCCGTAGCGCTCGAACCAGTCGTCGGCCCATTTCAGGTATTTGGGCGGGACGTGGATGAAGCGGTTCTTCTCGAGCAGGTCGAGGCGCCCGTAGTAACCGACCGCGTAGGCGGCCCAGGAGCCGACCAGGTTGCCGAGCACGCCGGCGGCGACGACGCCGAACAGGGTCAGTTCCCCGGCGGCGACGCTGGAGCCGGCGAAGAGCATGATCGCCTCGCTCGGCACCGGCAGGCAGGCGGACTCCAGCGCCATCAGCACGAACACCGCCGGCAGCCCGGTGGCGCTGATGAAGTCCGTCCCCCAGTTGACGATCGGGTCGAGGAAGAAGTCCGTAACGCTTGCGAAGAGGAAGACGCTCAGCATCAGCGGCACATCGTAGGGAGGAGAGGGGTCGGGTGCCCCTCCCGGCGGCTTGTACTTTTTCGCGGGCGAGACTTCTCGAACGGCCTGGGCGGCAACTCGAAAAAGTTGAGCCGGGAGGGGCACCCGACCACTTGCACGCGACATCTGCCCCTAAACTGACCTCTTCCGATGAGCCGGCTGAATCACCCTGTCTATCGCAACCGGGTTCTGCAGGTAGCGGCCGACGCGGCGCTCGTCGCCCTCGCCTACTTCCTCGCGTTCCAGCTGCGTTTCCTCGACGA
Source organism: uncultured Thermoleophilia bacterium (assembly GCA_963720455.1). Classification (GTDB taxonomy): domain Bacteria; phylum Actinomycetota; class Thermoleophilia; order Solirubrobacterales; family 70-9; genus VAYN01. Next base: position 2,254,389 of record OY970392.1, read on the forward strand.
CCCGAACGGGTTGCCGCACCGCTACGAGGTGCTGTTCGCGCAGTCGGTCGGCTTCGTCGTCGTCGGCAAGTTAATTGTGTTCGCCGCTTTCGGGCTCTACCAGAAGTGGTGGCGCTACGTGAGCGGCCGCGACTTCCTCCTGATCGTCCGCGCCGTCGCCGTCGCCAGCGCGATCCTCGTCGTCGTCTTCGCCGTCGCCAAGCCGTTCAACCACGCCCTGCCGCGCTCGGTCGAGGTCACCGACTTCGTGCTGACGATGCTGCTGATCGCCGGCGCCCGCCTCGCCGTGCGGCTGATCGTCGAGCGTCCCCAGCGCGGCGCCCGTGTGCCCAAGCACGAGGTGCTGGTGGTAGGCGCCGGCTCCGGCGGCCAGATGGTCGTGCGCGAGCTGCAGCTGAACCCGAACCTCGGTGCCACCGCGATCGGCTTCGTCGACGACGACCGGCGCAAGCGGGGGATGCGGATGCTGGGGCTGAAGGTGCTCGGCTCGACCAAGGAGATCGCGAAGATCCTCGATGAGACGGAGCCGGCCGAGGTCGTAATCGCGATCCCCTCGGCGCCGGGGACCGTGCGGGCCCTGGTCGTCGCCGCCTGCCGCGAGCGCGAGGTCCGCGTCCGCACCCTGCCGACCGTGTTCGAGCTCCTGCGCGGCGGCGTCCAGCTCAACAAGCAGCTGCGCGAGGTCCGGGTCGAGGACGTGCTCGGCCGCGAGCCGATCGTGCGCGAGCTCGACCGCGTCGGCGCCTACCTGCGCGACCGCATCGTCCTCGTCACCGGCGCCGGCGGCTCGATCGGCTCCGAGCTCTGCCGCCAGATCGCCCAGGTCAAGCCGCGGCTGCTGGTGATGCTCGACCACGCCGAGGACAACCTCTTCGAGATCGACCGCGAGATGGTCGAGCTGCGTCACTTCACCAACGTCGAGTCGGTGCTCGCCGACTGCAAGGAGCCGCACCGGATGCTGGAGGTGATGCAGCGCTTCAAGCCCAGCGTCGTCTTCCACGCCGCCGCCTACAAGCACGTGCCGCTGATGGAGGCCAACCCGCTCGAGGCCGTCCGCAACAACGCGATCGCGACCCGGATCACGGCCGAGACCGCCGCCGCCTCGGGGGTCGAGCGCTTCGTCCTGATCTCGACCGACAAGGCGGTCAACCCGCAGACGGTGATGGGCGCCTCGAAGGCGATGGCGGAGTGGATCGTCGAGTCGGCCGGCCACAAACATCCCGGCACCCGCTTCGCCTCGGTCCGCTTCGGCAACGTGCTCGCCTCCTCGGGCAGCGTGGTGCCGATCTTCCGCAACCAGATCGAGCGCGGCGGCCCGGTCACCGTCACCCACCCGGAGATGACGCGCTACTTCATGACGATCCCGGAGGCCGTGCAGCTGGTGATCCGCGCCGGCGACATCGGTGCCGGCAAGGGCGAGGTCTTCGTCCTCGACATGGGCGAGCCGGTGAAGATCGTCGACCTCGCCCACAACATGATCCGGCTCGCGGGCTATGAGCCCGAGCAGGACATCGCGGTCGAGTTCACGCAGCCGCGGCCGGGCGAGAAGCTGCACGAGGAGCTCTTCGGGGCGGTCGAGAAGGTGCAGCAGACGGCGGCCCGGCGGATCAACCGCGCGGTCCGCGAGCAGCCCCTCGACTCCGAGTGGGTGGACTCGACCCTGAACTCGCTCGAAGACCTGGTGATGGCCGGCGACGAGGCCGATCTGGCCGAGCGGGTGGTCGAGCTGATCGCCGCCCCGGGTGGGGACGCGGCGGCAGTCGTCCCCGGCGAATAACCTCTCGCAGCCACTTTGGTCCGGGTGATCGAACAAATCGGCGCCTTCGCCGGCCTCGCCGCCTTCCTCGGCCTCGGCGTCCTTGCCCTGCTCTCGTTCACCCACGGGCGCGACATCCGCCGCCTGCGCGACTGGGCGGGCTCGGCGCCGGAGCGCGACGCCGAGCGCAAGGAGTCGACCTCGGCGGTCGCCGCCCAGCGGGCGGAGGAGCTGCGCGAACTGGAGCAGGCCCGCACCGCCGAGCAGGAGGCGATCAGCCAGCGCGAGGTGCGGCGGCAGCGGCGCGACGAAGGGTTGCCGGAACTGACCCGCCGCGAGCGCCTGCGGCAGGGCACCTCCAACCTCGGCGAGCGGCTGGCCGAACCGCGCTGGCTGGCGGCGATCTTCGTCGTCCTGGTGGTGGTCGTGGGCGGGGTCGCCTATGCGCTGCTGAGCGGCTCCGACGACGGCGCCAAGAGCGGCAAGCAGGCCGCGGCGAAGATGAAGCCGGGCGAAATCGAAGTCACCGTCCTCAACGGCACCTCGGTGGCCGGGTTGGCGGCGACCTACGGCGACAAAGTCGAGGGCAAGGGCTTCGGGCTCGGCGCCGTCTCCAACACCGAGCAGCCGTTCGAAGCCAGCGTGGTGATGTTCGAACGCGGCCACAAGCCGGAAGCGAGGAAGGTCGCCAAGCAGCTGCAGATCTCCGAGTTGCAGCTGATGAGCTCCGAAGTCAAAGCCGCCTCGGAAGGGGCGGACGTGGCGGTGGTGGTCGGCGAGGACAATGCCACGGCGGCGGGCTGACGCAGCCGCCCTGGTCTTCGCGCTTCTCGTCCTCGCAACGGTTGCCGCCTTCGGCTGGGCGCAGCGGCTGAAGCGCGACCCGCTGGTGCTGGACCGGGTCACCTTCGTCGGCGTGCCGCGGATTCACCCCAAGGCGCCGCCGGTGCTCAGCTTCACGCCGAACGGGGACTGCCGCTACGACGAGGTCCGCGTCCGCTTTCGCGTAACCCAATCCGACGACGCCACCGTGCAGGTGGTCAAGCCGGGGGGCAGGGTCGTCGTCACCCTCGCCCGCGACCGCTTCCTCAAGCGGTACCACTTCTTCACCTTCTACTGGGACGGCCGCCGGCGCGGTGGCGGCATCGCGCCGCCCGGTCGCTACAAGCTGCGGGTGAAGCTGCTCGGCCAGGACCGGACCCTGGTCCCGCCCGGCACCATCCGCCTGCACCGCGCGCCCGCGCAGCCACGCGGCGACTGCGAGCGGAGCGGAAGGCGGCCTTCGGCTTGAGCGACTTCCTCGCCGGGGCCGGCCTCCTCATTGCGGCCGGTGCCTGTGCCGCCTCGATCCTGCTGCCGCCGGGTCGCCCGCGCTCGCCGGCGATGCTGGTGGCGATCGGCCTCTTCCCGATCTTGATCCTGGGGGACCAGTGGCACACCACCCAGATCGTCGACCTGCGCCATGACGAGGCGCGGATCGTGGCCCTACTGGCGATTGCGGTTGTCGCGATCGGAGCGCTCGCTTACGCCTTCCACCGCTGGCCGGTCTTGCTGCCGCTGGCGATCGTCGCCGCATTGCCGTTCCGGATTCCGCTGCACGCCGGTGGCGATACGGCGAACTTGTTGGTGCCGCTGTACTTCGTGATTGCCGGCGGGGTTGTGGCTGTGGCAGTCAGGGACTTGGGCCTCGGGCCGGCGGGGCCTGTCGCCGCAGGGGACCCCCCACCCCCTGCGGTAGCTAAAGCTTCCTCGGGGGTGGGCCCACCTACGGCGCCACCCGCCGGAGGAGGCGCAGTCTGGTTGCCGAGGATCCTGGCGGCGGTGGTGGTTCTCTACGCGGTGCAGACGCTGTATTCGGATGACTTCTCCAAGGGGCTGCAGAACGCTTGCTTCTTCTTGGTGCCGTTCACCGTGGCGTTTGCATTGCTGCGGGAGGTTGCGTGGGATCGAAAGCTGTTGACGCTGGCGCTGTGCGTAGTCGGGGTGGAGGCTGTTGCGTTCGTATTGATCGGAAGCATGGAGTACCTGGCGCGGAGCTTGTTCTGGAACGACCAGGTGATCCGGTCGAATGAATTCCATACGTACTTCCGGGTCAACGCGGTGTTTTGGGACCCCAACGTCTATGGGCGCTACCTGGCGCTGGTGATCACGGTGGCGACGGCAGCGCTGCTGTGGGTCCGGCAGCGCCGAGACTTTGCGGTGCTGACGGTCCTGATCGGGTTTTTATGGCTGGGGCTGGCCCAGACCTTCTCGCAGTCGAGCTACATCGCCCTGCTGGCGGGCCTCGCCGTCCTCGCCGCGATCCGCTGGAGCTGGCGCTGGACCCTGGCGACCGTGGTCGTCGGCGTCGTCGGCGCGGCGCTCGTCGTCGTCCTGGCCGGCGGCAAGGACATTGACGCCTCGAACTTCTTGGACCGCCTCAACATCGACACCAGCGGCCGCGCCAACCTCGTCGAGGGTGGCGTCGACCTCTTCACCGAACGCCCGATCCAGGGCTACGGATCCGGCTCCTTCCAGGCCGCCTACCGCGACCACCGCGAGAACAAGGACGTCCCCGTCTCCATCTCCCACACCGAGCCGGTGACCGTGGCGGCTGAGCAGGGCCTCCTAGGACTGCTCCTCTACGCAGCCCTCATCGTCGTGGCGCTTTGGACGATGACCTCGGGCATCAGAGGCCCCCCGGCGGCCACGGAAGGGGAGTCCGAGAACGGAGCCAGTTTGCCCCGCCCGCAGGACTCCCCTTCCGTGGCCGCCCGCGCAGCTGTGTTGGCCGCCTTCGTCGCCCTCCTGGTGCACACGATGGCCTACGCAGGGTTCTTTGAGGATCCCATTACGTGGGTTCTGCTCGCCGTCGGAGCTTCGCTGGCTTCTGCCCCCGCGGTCCGCGACTCGGCGTAGGGTCGGGCCGTGTCCGGATACCTGCGCCGCCTCGCGACGACCGGCGCCGCCTACACGGCGGCGAGCATCCTCTCCAAGGTCATCGCGGTCGCCCTGCTGCCGCTCTACACGCGGTACCTGACGCCCGCCGACTACGGCGCCGCCGAGGTGATGTTCTCTGCGGTCGTCGCCGCCAGCATCGTCGTCCGCTTCGGCCTGATCGAGGCGGTGCTGCGCTTCTATTACAAGGACGGCGAGGACCCCGATCGCGTCGTCGCCAGCAGCTTCGCCGGCCTCTTCTGGTTCGCGACGCTGGGCGCGCTGATCGCCCTCCCCTTCGCGACCCCGCTCTCCGAAGCGCTGCTCGACCGCCCCGCCGCCGACCTCGCGCGGATCTCGATCGGCGGCCTCTGGGTGCTGACGATGTTCGAGTTCATGCTGACCCTGTTCCGGCTCGAGGAGCGCGCGCGGGCCTACTTCGTGACCACGATCGTCAACGTGCTGGTCACGATCGGCCTCACGGTCGTGCTCGTGGTCGGCCTCGACGAGGGCGCCCGCGGGCTGCTGATCGGGAGCTACGCCAGCGGCGCCGCCTTCGTCGTCGGGCTGATCGCGGTCCAGCGCCACCGCCTCTCGCTCCGCTTCGACCGCGGGTTGCTGCGGCGGCTACTGCGCTTCGGGCTGCCGACGATGCCGGCCGAGGCCTCGCTCTACCTGCTCAACTTCATCGACCGCATCATCATCGTCCGCACCGTCGGCCTCGCCGAGGCCGGCCTCTACTCGCTGGCGGTCAAGTTCGCGCAGGGCGTCAACGTCCTCGTCCGCGGCTTCCAGCTCGCCTGGCCGCCGTTGGCCTACTCGATCCGCGACGACGAGCAGGCGCGCCGCGCCTACGCGACGGTGGTCACCCTGTTCGTCGCCGGCTGCGCCTTCGTCGTCACCGGCATGTGGCTGTTCTCGCGCTGGATCGTCCGTGCCCTCGCCGCCCCCGAGTTCTTCGACTCCTATGAAGCGGTCGGCCTGATCTCGACCGCGGTCACCCTCTACGCCCTCTACATGGTCCTGGTCGTGATCCTCGGCCGCACCGGCCGCACCGAGTTCAACTTCCCGGCGACGATCGCCGCCCTCGCCGTCAACGTCGCCCTCAACCTGATCCTGGTGCCCTCGCTGGAGATCGTCGGCGCCGGTATCGCCCTCGTCGCCTCCTACCTCGTCGTGCTGGTGTTGATGTACGGGTTCAGCCAGCGCCTCTTCCCGGTCCCCTACCAGTGGGCACGACTCGGGCGCGTCGTCCTCACCTCTGCCGTTCTGGTCGCGGTCGGGGAGCTGCTGATGCCGACCGACGGCGTCGTCGGCCTGCTCGGCCGGGCCGTTCTGCTCGCCGCCTACCCCCTCGCCCTCTTCGCGACCGGCTTCTTCACTCCCGGCGAGCGGGAGTGGCTGGCGCGCCTGCGCCGGCCCGGTGAGCTGACGGCCGAGCTGCGCCGCATGCGGCGCGAGCCCGCCGCCGTCGACGGCGACATCCCCGAGGTCTACGAGGCCGAGCGCATGGACGAGGACGCCCGCCTCTAGGCACGGTCAAGGGCTTTATAAAGGCCAAAATCAGCCCCTTTTTAGGGCCAAACCTGGTATATTCGTCTTGCAAATAAGGAAGAAATAAAGGGTCAAGCAGGGTATGTCCGAGTGCGTCCATAGGTTTCGGACAACCCGATCAGGAGGGACATCGTGCCGGATCTAGCAACTGCTTCTCGGGAGGCCCACCGCCGGGTCACCGAGTCGAGCATCCAACAGATCACCCAGTACCTGGACGAAGTCTTGGGTCGCAAGCTCGTAGCCACCCTGGCGGGAGTCAAAGACCAGAAGGCGGTGGCGCGTTGGGCTGCCGGAGAGCGGGCCCCAAGGACTGCGGCCGAGGAACGGCTGCGCGCTGGCTATCAGATCTTCCGTCTGCTCATGGCCGCGGAGGCTCCCCACACCGTTCGAGCTTGGTTCATAGGCCTGAATCCACAGCTGCATGACGAATCGCCGATTCTCGTACTCCGCGAGGGACGGTTTCAGGAGGCGATGGTTGCGGCAAGGGCGTATATCGCCGGCGGGTGAGCTGAATCGCCGCTGAAAACCTCCCGGTAAGTGTGGTTTCACCGCCAGCAGGAGGACTCTGGCGAGTGGGTCGCGCCCAGGAGCCGATCGAGTTTCCCGATCCTCCCCAAGGGGAGGATCTCGACTTCCCCAGGGCTGGAAATCGGTTCGACAGCCCGACCGAAGACTTCAGCACCTGCTATTTCGCGACCGATCCAGCCGCCTGTTTCGGCGAGACCCTCTCCCGCTTCAGGCCGAATCCGTTGCTCGCCGATGTTGCGGACGAGGAGGGGTTCATGGGAATCGGCCAGGTGCCTGCCGATTGGCGCCACCAGCGAGTGCTCCTGCGCGCCGAGCTGGAGCCGAACGCCGCCCGCCCCGCCCTCCGGTTTCTCGATGTCGAGGCGCTCGAAACCAGGGAGCATCTCCGGGAGCAGCTTGCCCGCATCCTCGCGTTTTACGGGCTGGGGGATCTGGATGTCGCCACCGTTCGCGGCGCCGATCGCCGTGTCACCCGGTGGATCGCCAAATGGGCTTACGAGGTATGGGACGAGGGGGGTGCGAGGATCTTCGCCGGCATCCGTTACCTTTCGCGCCTGAATTCGAAGTGGGAGTGCTGGGCCGTGTTCCACGAGGCTGGCATCGTGGAACTGGAGCGCGAGCCGATTACGAGGCAGAACCAAGCGCTTCTCTCGATTGCCCGTACTTTCAAGCTGACGGTGCACTGACCTGTCCCCGCGCCCGAGGACGGCATCCGTCTAAGCGGACGCGGCCCCTTGGGGGCCGCGGGCATTCCAGGTTCGCTCCACCTGGCGCATCAGCGCCGGGTAGACGATCAGATAGCGGAAGGGTTTGATCGCCGCCATGTAGGCCTTGCCGAAGACGCCGCGCGGCTTCACGTAGACGGCCATCTGTCCCTGGTAGCGGCCGTTGTCCTGCTCGGCCCAGCCCAGGTGCATGACGCCGTAGACGGTCCGGTTCGAGATCTCCGCGGCGAACTCGGTGTCGGTCCGGTAGAGCGGCTCGAATGGCAGCGAGGCGAACTCCAGGCCCGCCGCCGTGCCGCGCAGGTCGTCCGGCAAGCGGCCGGCCAGCGAGGTCTCGTCCCTCCCGGGGATCGGGAGACCGCCCGAATCCCCGCCGCTGGGAGCAGCGATGCGGCCGAGGTCGAACCAGCTGCCGAGGCGGTCGCGCAGCCGCCAGAGGAAGCGGGCGGCCCCGGATTCGGCTGCGCCCGGATCGCTGGCGGCCATCAGCTCGAGGAGAGCTTGGAAGTCCTCGGCACCGCCGTACACAGGGAGGGCCCAGACGTCTTCCAGGGGAATGCCCGAGGCGATCTCGCGGATCCGCCAGGGACCGGATTCGTGCGCTGAGCTCGGGAGCCTCATGGTCGCCCGCCATACGATGTCGCATGTGAGCGCTCGAGAGCGTCCGGTCCTCCTCTATGACGGCGACTGTGCCTTCTGCACGAGGTGTGCGGGCCTGCTCGAGAGGATCGGCCCGGAGGCGGAGATCGTCCCCTGGCAGTTCGCCGACCTGGCCGCGCTCGGGGTCACCGAGGACCAGGTCACCGACGCCGTGCAGTGGGTCGGGGTCGGCGGCACGGTCCGCTCCGGGCACGAAGCGATCGCCGCGGTGCTGAGCACGGCAGGATGGATCTGGCGCGCCATCGCCCGCTCGCTGCTGCTGCCGGGGGTCTCGTGGATCGCGGCGAAGGCCTACCGGCTGGTCGCGGACAACCGCTACCGACTGCCTGGAGGGACCCCCGCCTGCGCGGTCGGCGATCCCACTCAGCGGCGCTGAGCGAGGTCGCGGATCGACTCGCCCCGGTTCGGGAAGAGCGCCTGGCGGGCGTGCGCGAGGTAGACGCGGGCGGGCTGGTTCGGGAGGACGGCGGCGGCAAGACCGCGCAGCGCGTAGGACCAGGCAGTGAGGAGCCGGACCGCGAAGGCCGCGCCCGCGCCATGGTGCACCCGCATGTATCTATCTCGATTGCGGTGGAACTCGACGATCCGGGGCAGGCCCTTGGCGAGGTCGGTCGAGAGCTGGTCGTGGTGCACGGCCGCGGCCGCGGGGACGAAGAGCGAGTGCCAGCCCGCGTCGGCCAGGCGCCTCGCGAAGTCGCACTCGTCGTAGTAGACGAAGAAGGCCGGGTCCATGTAGTCGACCTCGCCAGCCGCCTCGCGGCGGACCAGCAGGGCGCTCGACTGGGCCCAGTCGACGCGGCGGGCCTCCGCGCCCTTGCTCTGAACGGTGAACGACCGGTGCAGGAAGAGGGCGCCGGCCAGGGCCGTCCCCACTCCGGGGAAGCGCCAGGCGCAGGGCACCGGCTCACCGTTCGAATCCAGCAGCTGCGCCCCCGCTGCCGCCGCCTCCGGGTCCGCGTCGAGCGCGGCCACGAGCGCCGCCGCCGCACCCGGCCGCAGCTCGGAGTCCTCGTTCAGCAGCAGGCAGTAGCGGCCGCTCGCCTCGCGCATCAGGGTCGAGTCGTTCTCCGCCTTGCCGGTCCGCCGCTCCAGCGCGATCAGGCGGATCTCGCCGCCGAGCGCACGCACGGCGTCGGCCGAGCCGTCGTCGGAGGCGTTGTCGAGGACCAGCACCTCGCGCTCGATCCCGGCTGGGTGGGTGCGCTCGATCGCTGCCAGGCAGGCGAGCAGGAACTCGCGGCCGTTGGTGTTCACTACGCAGTATGAGAGTGTGGGCACGGGCCTATTCCGGTAGGGATTCCACTTAACTTTTTCGGCGCCGAAGGGTCTGTTCCGGTAGGGATTCCACTTAACTTTTTCCGCCCACCGCATGCGGCTGTCCGCCGATGCCGCCTCGGAAAAAGTACAAGACGTTCCATCCCTACCGGAACAGACCCAAGTGACCCCGCAATGAAGATCCAGCTTGTCGACCCATCGGCCTTCACGCCGCCTTACGACCGCGCCCTGGCGGCGGCACTGGCCCGAGCCGGTGCCGAGGTCGAGTTGGTCACGAGCAGATTTCTCTATGGGCCGGTGTCGGCGGCCGAGGGGTACGGGGTCGAGGAGCGCTTTTACCGGCGCAGCGCCGCCCGCGGCCTCGACGCGTTCGGTCGGCTTCCGTTCAAGGCGGCCGAGCATCTGCCCGACATGCTGCGCTTCCGCCGCGAGGCCGCGGCCGACGTCGTCCACTACCAGTGGCTGACCGTCCCGGGCCTCGACCGTCACCTGCTGCCGGAGCTGCGGCCGCGGGTGATGACCGCGCACTACATCCTGCCGCCGCGGCCGAGCCGCCGGAAGGTCGCCTCCGCGCGCCGTGTCTTCGATCGCATGGACGCCGTCATCGCCCACTCCGAGCACGGGGCGGCCCGCCTGCGCGACGAGGTCGGGCTCGACGCGGCCAAGGTCCGGGTCGTTCCCCACGGCGCCTTCGACTACCTGACCCGGCTGCCGGAGGAGAAGCCGTTGCCGCCGGAGCTCGCCGGCGCCGAGGGCCCGGTGATCCTCGCCTTCGGGCTGCTGCGTCCATATAAGGGGATCGAGAGCCTGCTCGAGGCCTTCCGCCGGATCGAGGGAGCCGAGCTGTGGATCGTCGGCAACCCGCGCATGGACGTCGCGCCGCTGCGCGAGCTCGCCGCCGCGGCCGGGGGCCGGGTCCGCTTCGTCACCCGCTTCGTCGAGGACGCCGAGATCCCGGCGATCTTCCGCCGCGCCGACGTCCTCGCCCTCCCCTACCTCGACGCCGAGCACTCCGGCGTCCTCTACACCGGCCTCGCCTTCGGCAAGCCCATGGTGCTGAGCGCCGTCGGCGGCTTCCCGGAGGTGGCCGAGGCGGGAGCGGCGCGCCTGGTGCCCCCCGGCGACGCCGCCGCGCTCGCCGCCGCGCTCGCGGAGCTGGTCGCGGACGAGGCCGCCCGCGCCGAGCTGGCCGCCGCCGCCGCCCGCGCCGCCGTCGGCCCCTTCTCCTGGGACGAGGCCGCCCGCCGCACCCTGGACCTCTACCGCGAGCTGATCGAGGCGCGCCTCGTGATCGCCGTCGCAGTCCTCTTCTGGCTCTGCGCCAGCCTGATCGTCTACACGCACCTGGGCTATCCGCTGCTGCTGCGGGCGCTCGTCGCGACCGCGCCGCGAGGTCGGCCCGGCGCCAGGACCCGCCGCGGAGCCCCGCGTGTCACCCTGATCGTTCCCGCCTACGACGAGGAGGAGGTGATCGCGGCCAAGGTCGCGAACGCGCTCGCGCTCGACTACCCGCGCGAGCGCCTGCAGATCATCGTCGCCTCCGACGGTTCCACCGACGCGACCGCCGAGCGGGCCCGCGCGGCCGGTGCCGACCTCGTGCTCGACCTGCCCGCCGGCGGCAAGGTCGCCGCGCTAACGCCGCCGCCGAGCAGGCGACGGGCGAGCTGCTCGCCTTCTCCGACGCCAACAGCGACTGGGCGCCGGACGCGCTGCGCCGCCTGATCGAGCCCTTCGCCGACCCGCGGTCGGCTACGTCTGCGGCCAGGTCCGCTTCGTCGACGCCGGGCGGCGACAACCTCGAGGGCGCCTACTGGCGCTACGAGATGGCGGTGCGGGAGATGGAGTCGGCGCTCGCCGGCGTCACCGCCGGCAACGGCGCGATCTACGCGGTTCGCCGCGACGCCTATCTCCCGCTCGCCGCCCTCCGGCAGCCACGACCTCTCGCTTCCCCTTCCTGCTCGCCAAGCGCGGCCTGCGCTCCCTGTACGCGCCGTGCGCCCGGGCCGAGGAGAAGATGGTCCCGACCCTGGAGGGCGAGTTCGCCCGCAAACGGCGGATGATGGTCGGGCTCTGGGACATCGTCGTCGGCGAAGGGATGCTCTCGCCCGCGCGGCTACTCGCCGCTCTTCGCCTTCGAGCTCGCCTCGCACCGGCTGCTGCGCTACCTCAGCCCGTTCCTGCACGTCGTCGTGTTCGCTCGCCAACCTCGCGCTGCTCGGCCAGGGCTGGGTCTACGCCGTGACCTTCGCCGCGCAGCTGGTGCTGCTCGCCGCCGCCCTGCTCGGCCGCTGGCTGCCCGCTGGCGCCGCTGCGGATCGCCCGCTACTACGTGATGACGACCGCCTCGATCGCCGCCGGCCTCTGGGACCGCGCCCGCCGCGGCGCTCCTGGCCGCTGGGAGAAGGCGGAGGGGACCCCGCTGATGCCGCGCGCCCTCGACCTTCTCATCGCCGCCCTGGCGCTGCTCCTCTTCGCTCCCTTCCTGCTCGTCGCCGCGATCGCGATCAAGCTCGGCAGCCGCGGGCCGGTCTTCTACCGCCAGCACCGCATCGGCCGCGCCGGCCGCGACTTCGAGATGCTGAAGCTGCGGACGATGGTCGAGGGCTCCGACCCGGTCGGCTACGGCACCGTCGTCACCCGCGACGACCCGCGGGTCACCGGCGCCGGCCGCTTCCTGCGCCGCACCTCGCTCGACGAGGTACCGAACCTTGTCAACGTCCTCCGCGGCGAGATGGCGATCGTCGGCCCGCGCCCGACCATCCCCGCCCAGGTCGACGACTACACGCCCCGCCAGAACCGCCGCCACCAGGTCCTGCCCGGGATCACCGGCTGGGCCCAGGTCCAGGGCCGCGCCGGCATCCCCTGGGAGAAGCGGATAGAGCTCGACGTCTGGTACGTCGACCACCGCAGCCCCGCCCTCGACGCCCGCATCCTCGCCAAGACCGTCTGGCTCGTCCTCACCGCCCAGGGCCTCGCCCCCGACTGAGTTTCCCTGGAGACCCCCCGCCGTACCGCTGCATAGGCTGGCGCAGTGGATTGGATGAAGGAAATCGGTCCTAGCGGAGGCGCACAAGGAGGGATGCGCGGGGACTTTCCCCTGAGCCATCGGTGTCGACTGCACGCGCCTGCTGCTCCCGATCCACCCGATGCTTGGTGTGCGCCTCCGGGTATTCGTCGATTGGCACCGTCACGAAGGACGCGGGGTCACGGTCCTGCCTCCCGACGACCCGGCCACCAGGAGACTGTTTCAGGCCATGCAAATCGTCCCTGACGGAGACGATCGGCAAGCTGACGAGGATGCCGTCTTACCCGTCACCAGGCTCGATCGCCACACGGATGCCGAGATGGTCGCCCAACAAACGCAAGAAATTCTGGAGTATCAGTTGACCGACGTCTCCCCTCGGTCAGGCGGCCTTTATGGCGGTGGCAGAGCTCTGCGACAACGCGATGGATCATGGGAAAAACCCGGTCGGTGCAATACGTCGCCGTCCAACGCATCATTGAGCCGCGCCGCCAAGTTTCAATCGCAATCAGCGATCTTGGCATGGGAATACCGGAGCACATCCGCCAGCGGTATCCAGAGTGGAGCGAGGACAGCGCCGCCATCGCCCACGCCACCGAACCGAGCATCACCGGGACCGGCGATCCGCACCGGGGGATCGGCTTTTCGGCGGTTATGGAATCTGCCCTGACCACTGCACTGCATGCGGCGCGAATGGACATCTACTCTGCCAACGGCTTCTTCCGCTTGCAGGTCGTTCAGGAAAAACGGAAGCCCGAGATCTTCCCCGCGTCCAACTATCGTCGCGGCACTTGGATTACCTATGACCTTTTATCGGTGTGACGCCGGAAGGAAGCCTATGATCGGCCAATCGAAACGGACGAGAGGAGGGAGCGTATGCCGTACGTCTACGGACTCGCGGATCACGGGATGACCCTCGCGACGCGGCCTTTCGCCAAGGAGCTCCGAGCCGACCTCCTAAGCAAGGTGGAGGACCATGATGCCGTCGAGCTGGACTTTTCTGGCATTCGAAGCGCGAGCCATTCGTTCGCCGACGAGTTCGTTGCTCGCTTGGCCCAGGATTCGCAAGAAAAGAATCTGGACTTCGAGGTCACCGTGTCAGGCGCATCGGAGGAAGTCCAAAGAGTCATCGGCGGTGCTCTCGAGCGTCGTGGCGTTCCTCTGGCCGAATTCGCGTAAAACGGCCTTGACTCCTAGGCCGTAGGGTCAAGCTTATGGTGGACCTTCCGAAGGTCAGCCTGCGGCCGTTCGAGCCGGGCGACGCCGCCGCGGTGCACCGCTGGTTCAACAACCCGGCGGCGACGGCGTCGCTGATGGAGCAGCGGGACAGCTTCTCGTTGCAGGACGCCGAAGGTTGGGCGCGGCGGGCGATGGACGACTCGGGCGAGGACCGCAAGTTCGCGATCGTCGTCGAGGGCTACGAGGAGCCGGTCGGGTTCACCGCTCTCTATGGCCTCTTCCGCCAGACCGCGCCGGAGCTGGGGGCGTTGATCGGCGCCGACGTGCGCGGCAAGGGGGTCGGGCGCCGGGCGGAGGCGCTGACGATCGCCAAGGCCTTCGACGAGTACGGCGCCCACCGTGTCTACGGTCGCATCCCCGCCCGCAACGAGATCGCCAAGAAGACCGTGGCCAGCCTCGGCTGGGTGTACGAGGGGACGATGCGGGCGCACCTCGCCCGCGAGGGCGAACCGGCCGACGACTGCGAGGTCTGGGGCGTGCTCCCGGACGAGTTCCGCGCCGCCGCCGCGGACCTCTTCGAGTGAGCGGGCAGGAAGCCGCGTGAGCGCGCCGAGCGCCAGGGCGGAGCTGATCGAGGACCGCGGCGAGGCGGCGGCCTCTGATCACTTCTTCCGCTCCCGCCCCTTCCTCGACGCCGAGGGCGTCACCCACACCCTGCGAATCGAGACCGCCGGCCCCGGCGCGGCGGCGGAGCGCGAGCTCTTCGCCCCCCTGATCGTCCGCCCGATCGGCGACGGCCCCGAGCGCGACGCGATCTCCCCCTACGGCTATCCGGGGTTGGTAGGGAGTCGGGGGCATGCCCGGTGGAGCCTCCCCGCTGTTGCTCCGGCGGGCATGCCCCCGACTCCCCCCGCTCTCGATCCCCGCGCAGTCGACTTCTCGACCACGGACCTGGTCAGCATCTTCATCCGCCACACGCTCGGGGAGCTGCCGCTGGCTGGGACGACGGAGCGCAACATCGTCCAGGTCGCCGACCCGGCGCTGGCGCCGAAGAGCCGACCGACCGACCGGCGCCAGGTGCGCCGCAACCTCGAGGCCGGCTACGAGCTCGCGCTCGTCCCCGGCGCCGAGACGACGCCCGCCCAGCGCGCCGGCTTCCTCGACGTCTACGAGCAGACGATGCGCCGCACCGCGGCCGCCGGCCACTACTTCTTCGCCGCCGCCTACTTCGACCGCCTGCTGGAAGCCGACCGCACCTGGCTCGCCCTCGTCACCGCCCCGGGCGGCGAGCTCGCCGCCGCCTCGATCGCCGCCGCCAGCGACGGCTACCTCCACTACTACCTCAGCGGCAGCGCCGACTCGCACCTGCGCGACTCGCCGATGAAGAACGTCGTCGCCGCCCTCGTCGAGCTCTCGGCCGAGCTGGAGCTGCCACTCAACCTCGGCGGCGGCCTCGCCCCCGGCGACGCCCTGGAGGAGTTCAAGCGCGGCTTCGCCAACCGCCAAGCGCCCTGGCACACCTCCGAGATCGTCTGCGACGAGAAGAAGTACAACCAGCTCAGCGGAGGCCGCCTTCCCGGGGCCTTCTTCCCGGCCTACCGGGCTTGAGGACCGTCCCCTACTCGGCAGGTTCGACCGGGGTCGGCCCGGTGAACGTGAACAGTTCCACCGACTCGCCCCCGTAGCGCCCCCAGGTCGCTTTGCCGAAGGCGCGGATCGCGTCGAGGGTCGCGGCGCCCTCGTAGGTGGGGCAGCCGAGCAGGTTGGTCCAGGTCGTCGCCGCCACCTCGTAGGGCATACGGTCGTTGGGGAACAGCAGCGTCGCTCCGTACATCGTGTCGTAGAGGCCCTTCAGCTGTAGCTGGTCGGCTTCAGGCAGGTCGGGCGCGTACATGACCTCCAGCCGGCCGTGCTCGAGCGTGTGGACGATGTCGATTTCCGCCGGCATCTCGGCGTAGGCGCCGTCGGCCTGCTGGTAGGGCGGGTCGACGTGGTCGCCGGAGGTCGGCGGGTTGGTCTCGTATTCGGGCGGCGAGCCGACCGGGATGTGGTTATGACCCTCGTCTCGCAGTCTCAGGCGCAGGTCGCAGCCCGCCCGCTGGGCGGCCGCAGTGAGGTTCGCGACCTTCACCGGCGGCGGCGCCGTCCCCGCCCGGTTATCCGGTTCGATCCCGTTGGTCGAGCCGATCGCGGCGTTGAGGTTGATGTGCGCGCTCCCCTTCGGGACGTCGCCGTCGCCATCGTCACCGCTGCTGGCGAGGGCGAAGACCAGCGCCGCCACCGCCAGCACCACCGTCGAGGCGATCGCGTAACCGGCGATCAGGCGGTTGGGGTTCGAGCTCTCGGTCATCCGGCCGGCAGCCTAGTGGCTTGGCTGCTCGGCGCTGCCGGCCAGCGTCGCCGCGTCGCCGCGGATCCGCTCCCACGGGCGAGAGGCCCGCAGCGCACCCAGCACCGCCCGCGTCGCCGGGGCTTTGTTGAGCGCGTAGAAGTGGATGCCCGGGGCCCCCGCGATCAGCAGCTCGGCGCACTGCTGCGCCGCGTAGGCGACCCCGAGCTCGAACTCGCGCTCGGGATCCTCGCCGGCCGCCGCGAAGGCGGCTTCCAGCCGGGGCGGAATCGAGGCGTCGCAGAGGTCGCAGATCCGCTTCGTCTGGGCGAAGCTGGCGACCGGGATCACCCCGGCCAGGATCGGCACCTCGATTCCCCGCGCCCGCGCCGCCCGCACGAAGTCGAAGTAGACCTGGTTGTCGAAGAAGAGCTGGGTGATCAGGAAGCCGGCGCCCGAGTCGACCTTGGTCTTCAGGTAGGAGAGGTCGGTCTCCAGGTCGGGAGCCTCCGGGTGGACCTCGGGGAAGCAGGCGCCGCCGATCGCGAAGTCCCAGCCGGCGCTGATGAAGGCGCTCAGCTCGGCGGCGCTGCCGAGCCCCCCCTCGGGCTGCTCGAAGTCCCCCTGTCCCCGCGGCGGATCGCCCCGCAGCGCGAAGACGTTCTCGATCCCCGCCGCCGCGATCCGGTCCAGCGTCTCCGCCAGGCCCTCGGTCGTCTCGCCGACGCAGCTGAGGTGGGCCATCGTTTCGAAGCCGAGCTCGTCCTTCAGCGCCTTGGTGATCTCCACCGTGCCGTCGCGGGTCGAGCCGCCGGCCCCGTAGGTGACGGAGACGAAGTCCGGCTCCAGCTGTGCCAGCTCGCCCGCAGTCGCGTAGAGCTGTGCCGTCGCCTCCTCGCTCTTGGGCGGGAAGAACTCGACCGAGAAGGTCGGGCGCCGGGCACCGATGAGCTCGTCGATCCGCATCCGCGGAGGGTAGCCGCCCGTCCGCTGATGCGGCCTTATGCGGGTGCTTTGTGGCGGTCGACCCGGGCCTGGAACTCGGCCTGGATGTCCTCCAGGTGCTTGCCCTTGGTCTCCGGCACGAGCTTCCAGCAGAAGATCAGGGTGAGGATCCCGATCGCGCCGTAGAACCAGAAGGCGCCGCTGCGGCCGAGCGCTTCGATCAGGAGCAGGAAGGTGAGCGAGACGATGAAGTTGAAGGTCCAGTTCGCCATCGTTCCCACCCCGGCCGCCTTGCTGCGGACGCTGAGCGGGTAGATCTCGGCGTTGAGCAGCCAGAAGATCGGGCCGAGGCTGATCGCGAAGGAGGCGACGTAGGTCATCAGGCTGACGATCGCCACGACCGAGGAGAGGGTGCTGCCCCCGCCGCCGATGAAGGCGGCGCCGAGCGCGAACAGCGAGATCACCATCCCGGAGACGCCGATCATCAGCAGGGTACGGCGCCCGGCGCGGTCGAGCAGCCGCAGGGCCAGCACGGTGAAGGCGACGTTGATGATCCCGATCCCGACCGCGGCCAGGATCGAGCCCGCGGAGGAGTCGACGCCGGTGAATTCGACGATCGTCGGCGCGTAGTAGATGACCGTGTTGATGCCGGTGACCTGCTGCAGGATCGCCAGCCCGACCCCGACCACCAGCGCCGCTTTGACGAGCGGCTGCAGCAGCTCACTCCAGGCGCCCGGCCGCTCGTCGAGGCTCTCCTTGATCTCCTCCAGCTCGCGGTCGATCGTGTCCGGGTCGTCGACGCGGATCTTCGCCAGCGTCGCCCGCGCCGCGAAGTCGTCACCGCTCATCACCAGCCAGCGCGGGCTCTGCGGCATCCGCAGCATCCCGAAGGCGAGCGCCAGCGCCGGCACGCAGCCGAGCCCGAGCATCCAGCGCCAGCCCTCGCTGGCGTCGAAGGCGAGCCCGACCAGATAGGCGACGAGGATCCCGATCGTCACCGCCAGCTGGAAGAAGCTGACGAGGCGACCGCGGCTCTCCGGCGGCGCCACCTCGGAGATGTAGACGGGGGCGGCGGCGGAGGCGAGCCCGATCGCGACGCCGATCACGATGCGGGCGATGACCAGGATCTCCACCCCGGGCGCGGCGGCGCTGGCGAGGGCGCCGACGATGAAGACGGCGGCGGCGAGCAGGATCATCACCCGGCGGCCATAGGTGTCCGCCGCCGGACCGGCGATCGCTGCGCCGACGACGGCGCCGATCGGGACCGCTGCCACGACCAGGCCCTGGGCGAAGCTGCCGAGGTCGAAATCGGTCTTGATGAAGAGCAGGGCGCCGGCGATGACGCCGGTGTCGTAACCGAACAGCAGCCCGCCCAGGCCCGCGATCGCGGCCGTGAGGACAACGTTCCGCCGCGCCCTCCGCGCCGAGGACTCCGATCCCGAGTTCATCCCGGCGGGACCGTATCTCGGCCCGCGGACATGCGCCACTTTTTCTGACCGTCGCCTTTAGCCCGGAGTTTGCGGAGTCGCACCGCCGGTACCCCTTGCATCGGCGCAGAACGAGCGGCTAAGTTCGCTCTGCGACCGGGAGAGACCGGGTCCCGCAGAAGCCAAGTGGGACACGGACTCGAAGGTGGCGCGACGAGCTTCTAAGCGCGAAGGCTACGCGCGAGGCAGGCCACGGGCGCCGTCCCCGGTCGTGTTTGCGTTCCGGTCGCGAAAGCCGCCCTAGGCGGGAAGGGGAGTGCCCCCCGGCGCTGTCCGATCCGCCGCCTAGCGTTCGAGCCGGCCTTGGGAGACCTGCCCCTCCCCGGCCCGCGACCGGGGCGCATCTCCGGGAGCCGGTGTCGCCTGCGAACCCCGTGTGCTTTTGCGGCGACTAGCCCACCCGCTCCCGTTTCACCTGCGAGGATGGCGCGATGAGCGGCGAGGTTCGCTACGAGCGCGTCGGCGCGGCGGCGCTGCTGACGATCGACCGCCCCGAGCGCCGCAACGCCGTCGACGCCGCCACGGCGGCCGGGCTGCGGCGGGGCTTCGACGAGTTCGAGGCCGACGGCGAGCGCCCGCGTCCTCGTCCTCACCGGGGCCGGCGGCGAGGCCTTCTGCGCCGGCGCCGACCTCAAGGCGCTCGACCTCGACGTCGACGATTCCGCCGGGCCGATGGGCTTCAGCCGCCTCACTCCCTCCAAGCCGGCGATCGCCGCGGTCGACGGCTGGTGCCTGGCCGGCGGCCTCGAGCTGGCGCTCTGGTGCGACCTGCGGATCGCCACCCCCGGTTCGACCTTCGGCTTCTTCGAGCGCCGCTGGGGCGTGCCGCTGATCGACGGCGGCACCCAGCGGATGCCGCGGGTGATCGGCATGGGACGGGCGCTGGAGCTGATCCTCACCGGCCGCCCGGTCGACGCCGAGGAGGCGCTGCGGATCGGGCTCGTCAACGAGGTGGTCGCCCCCGGCGCCCACCTCGACCGCGCCCTCGAGCTGGCCGAGAGGATCGCCGCCTTCCCCCAGGAGACGATGCTCGCCGACCGCCGCGCCGCGATCGAGGGCGCCGGCCTGCCGCTGGCCGAGGGCCTCGCCCTCGAGCACCGCCTCGGCCGCGAGACGCTTCACATAGCGGTCGAAGGCGCCGCCCGCTTCTCCTCCGGCGAGGGCCGCGGCGGCGCCGGCGTCTGAGCTCAGCTCTCGCGGCCGACGCGGCGCATCTCGTCCTCGGCTGCTTCCGGGCCGATGTAGGGCATCAGCACCGCGAACACGAGGTCGGGCAGGATCCGCCGCAGTTCCGGCCCGCGGCCGGCGCGGATCTCGTCGAAGATCATCGAGGTGGCGCCGCCGATCGCGAAGCGGGCGGTGTCGGAAGGCAGCTCGTCGCCCTGGGAGGAGAAGGTGCGGCCTTCCTCGAGGAAGTAGGTGAAGCGGCCGAGCGCGGCCCGGTAGCGGATCCGGGCATCCTCGCCGACCGCGGTCACCTCGACCATCGCCATGCGGGCGATGTCGTGCTCGCTCGCGAGCAGGTCGACGAGGGCGCGCAGCCCGGCCGCGATCCGGTCCGGCCAGGGCTGGCCGACAGTGCTCTCGAAGGCGGTCGAGACGTGGGCGACGAGGACGTCGATGACGGCGTCATAGGCC
The DNA here is from genome assembly GCA_963720455.1 of uncultured Thermoleophilia bacterium. GTDB lineage: Bacteria > Actinomycetota > Thermoleophilia > Solirubrobacterales > 70-9 > VAYN01. The sequence goes on from OY970392.1 coordinate 2,274,403, forward strand.
TCGAGGAAGCAGCCCTCCTTGCCGACGAAGGTGGCGTCGAAGGCCTCACGGCTTACCCCGGCCGCCTCGATCACGTCGGCGACGGTGGTCGCCTCGTAACCCTTGGCCGCGGCGACGCGGACCATCGCCTCCAGCATGCGCTCGCGCTCCGAGCGAACCGCGTAAGCCCTGGGGAGCGCCTGGCTCGTTCCCAATCCGGAATGTGGATTCGAAGCCGATGAATCCATCCCACCCAGCGTAGGGCAGTGGCGACGGCGTGTCCAACCGCGCCTATGCTTGCGGCGATGAAGATCGGAATCGTCGGGCTCGGCTACGTCGGCCTGCCCCTCGCAGTCGCCTTCGCCGAGGCCGGGAACGAGGTGATCGGGCTCGATCTCGACCCCGCCAAGGTCGAGGCGCTGAACGCCGGCCGCAGCTACATCGAGGACGTTCCCGACGCGGTCCTGGCGCCGCTCGGCGAGCGTCTGCGGGCGACCGCCGAGTACGCCGAGCTGGGCGCCTGCGAGGCAGCGATCGTCTGCGTGCCGACGCCGCTGACCAGCTCCCGCGAGCCCGACCTCGCCTACCTGCTCGAAGCCGCCGGCTCGCTCGCGGCCGTGCTCCGCGCCGGCCAGCTCGTCGTGCTCGAGTCGACCACCTACCCCGGCACCACCCGCGAGCAGCTGACGCCGATCCTGGAGCAGTCCGGTCTGACCGTCGGCGAGGACCTCTTCGTCGCCTTCTCGCCCGAGCGGATCGATCCGGGCCGGACCGACTACACGATCAGGACCACCCCGAAGCTGGTCGGCGGCATGACCGCGGCCTGCACCGAGCGCGCGCGCGAGCTCTACGCGCTCGTCTGCGACGAGGTCGTCGTCGTCTCCACGCCGGAGGCGGCCGAGCTCTCGAAGCTGCTCGAGAACGTCTTCCGCTCGGTCAACATCGCCTTCGTCAACGAGCTGGCCCAGCTCTGCGACCGCCTCGGGATCGACGTCTGGGAGGTGCTCGACGCCGCCGCGACCAAGCCCTTCGGTTTCATGCGTTTCGACCCCGGACCGGGGATGGGCGGCCACTGCCTTCCCGTCGACCCGTTCTACCTCGGCTACAGGGCCAGGGAGCAGGGCTTCTATCCGGAGTTCATCGAGCTCGCCGGCAAGGTCAACCAGGCCCAGCCGGCGTTCTGCGTGGAGCGGATCGAGCGCTTCCTCAACCAGGCCTCGAAGCCGGTCAAGGGCTCCAAGATCCTCGTCCTCGGCGCCGGCTACAAGGCCGGCAGCGGCGACACCCGCGAATCCCCGGCGCTGACGATCATGCGCCTGCTGTCCGCGCTGGAGGCCGACGTCTCCTACCACGACCCCTTCGTCCCCGAGCTGGAGGAGCTCGGCCTCGCCTCAGCTGATCTCGACCCGGCCCTGGCCACGGCCGACCTGGTCGCGATCGTCACCGCCCACCCCGGCATCGACTACGCCGACGTCGTGAGCAAAGCTCCCCGAACGCTGGACTTCCGCGGCGTTACCCGCAATCTCGAAGCCGAGGATCTGGAGCGGCTGTGAGGGCGGAGCGGGCGGGTAGGGGTTCCACTTAACTTTTTCGAGGATCGCCTGCGGCCTTGCGAGGTGGAGAGCCGCGAAAAAGTACAAGACGTTCCACCCCTACCCGCCCGCTCCGCCCCCGTAGCCCACTGCAGATCCAGGGCCCGATAGCCGGAGCCGATAGCTAACCCTGATCCACCGATAAGCACCTGAGGAAACCATCCGGGAGCGTCCTCTTGGCTCTTGAGAATGCGGTTTGCGACGACCCATTCCCCAAGCCAGGAGGACACCCGGAAGGTGAAGACACAAACGACGCGCCAAACCGTAGAAGTCAGGGCGGACGGCGAGGGGCTCGTCTCCCACGCCGGAGCCTCCCTGTTGGTCGAGCTGGCCGACCGGTTGGGCCTGACGGCGGCACTCTCAGAGGCGATGGCGCCGACCCGCGAGCGCCGCTCCGCCCACGACCCCGGCATCGTCCTGCGCGACCTCGCGGTCGTGATCGCCGATGGCGGCGATCACGTCTCTGACCTCGGCGTACTGCGCGGCCAGGAGGCGCTCTTCGGGCCGGTGGCCTCAGAGACGACGGCCCACCGGGTGCTGAAGTCGATCGGCGCGGATCTCCTGGAAGCGCTCCGCACCGCCCGCGCGGTGGCGCTGGCCAAGGCCTGGGATGCCGGAGCCCGGCCCGAGGAGCTGATCCTCGACATCGACGCCTCCCTGCTCACCGCCCACTCCGAGAAGCAAGGCGCCGCCGGCAACTACAAGGGCGGCTTCGGCTTTCACCCGCTGCTCTGCTACCTGGCTGAGACAGGCGAGCCGCTGGCGGCGCTCCTGCGGCCCGGCAACGCCGCCGCCCACACCGCCGCCGATCACTTCGAGGTGCTGCAGCTGGCGCTCGAGCAACTGCCCGCCCAAGACCTCGACCGCGAGGTCCTCGCCCGCGCCGACATCGGCGGGCGCACCCACGCCTTCACCTCCGACTGCCGCGACGCCGGGATCCGCTTCTCGGTCGGCTACGAGGTCGCCGAGCGGGTGCGCGGGGCGATCGTGGAGCTGCCCGAATCGGCTTGGCGGAGGGCGATCGACGGCGACGGAGCCGAGCGCGAGGGCGCCCAGGTCACGGAGCTCACCGATCGCCTCGACCTCTCCAGCTGGCCCGAGGGAACACGGCTGATCGTCCGCCGCGAGCGACCCCATCCCGGCGCCCAGCTCTCGGTCCTCGACTGCGAGACCGGCTACCGCCACACCGCCTTCATCACCGACCAGGCCGATGAGGACATCGCCGCCTTGGAGCTGCGCCACCGCCGCCGCGCCAGAGTCGAGGACGCGATCCGCGTCGCCAAGGACACCGGGATGCGCAAGATGCCCTTCGCCGCCTTCTCCCACAACCAGGCCTGGCTGGAGACCTCGCTTCTTGCTCAGGCCCTGTTGAGGTGGGCGGCCCGGCTCTGCCTGGCCGGCGAGCTCGCGCTTGCCGAGCCCAAGCGGGTGCGCCAGCGCCTGCTGCACGTCGCCGGGCGCCTGGTGCGCTCGGGCCGGCGGGTGGCGCTGCGGCTGCCGCGAAGTTGGCCGTGGGCCGAGGCGCTGGTGGCGGCATTCGCGCGACTGCGGGCGCTGCCGGCCGCGAGCCCGTAGCCCCGGCTCGCTCCCGGTCACAACCCCTCCTCGTCGCGCCTGCCGATCCCGGCCTGCCCACGAGCGGGCGCTGGGCGCTCCGATCTACCGAGGGTCGAGCTCGAAAGAAGCGCCGGGGCGGTTCTGAGGAACCGCCCCGGCGCTGGTACTCACCTCAGGTCAGCCGATCACATCCTGCGGGGTGAAAACGGTGGATCGAGGCTAGCCGCGCCGGCGGAGCTTGTTTCCCTAGCTGCGGGAGAGATGCCACCGCGCCACCGCGAACGCTCGTTGGGGGGAGTCGGGCAGGGGGCGAAACGTCTTGTACTTTTTCGCGGCTGAGCCTCGGGCGAAAGCTGGCGGGGATCCTCGAAAAAGTTAAGTGAAGCCCCCTGCCCGACTCCCCCCAACCAGGGGCTCAGGCTTGCGCGGCCTGCATCTCCGCCCGGGCTCTCTCGGCCCCGAAGTAAGGCAGCACCGCGAAGTACATGAACTCCGGCAGCAGGGCGCGAAAGCCCCCATCACTGCCGGTCGCGAGCCGGGAGTGGACGACCGCGTGGATGCCGGCGACGATGCCCTCGCCGGCGATCGACGGCGGCGTCTCGCCCTCGCCGGCCTCATCGCGGGCGCGGTCGAGGAAGGCGGCGATCCGCTCCATCACGACCGTGCGCTTGGCCAGCGCCTGCGGCCCGGCCGCGTGGACCTCGACGACGAGGGCGCGGCCGACGTTCGGCTCGGAGTCGAGGAGGTCGAGCAGCGCCCCGAGCCCGGTGCGGAGCTGATCTGTCCACGCGTCCTGTTCGGAGGCGGCGGCGAGGACCACCGCTTCGACCTGCTTCACGCCCGCGTCGAAGGCCTGCAGGTAGCAGTCGTCCTTGTCGGCGAAGTTGTCGTAGAAGGCCTGCCGGTAGACGCCGGTGCGGTCGAGAACCGTGCGCACCGAGGTGTGCTCGTAGCCCTCTGCGCCGACCGCCTCGAGCATCCCGTCGAGGATCGCTTGCCGCTTCGGCGAGGTCACGAGTTCGAGTTCGGGAACGTTGCGAGTTCGGGAGCCTGATGTCCCTGAAACGCCGGCCCGCTCGGCCCCTGCCAGGGCCCTGGTGTCGGCGCGCTTTCCCATCTGCCTTCCTTGAAAGTCGATCTAGGGAACCGAATGTCTGGCTTCCGGTACTTTAGCGGTATGTAGTGGATACGTCCAGCTTGGAATCGCAATCGGACCGAGGTACCCTGGCGTTCGTGGCCGATCACGCCTCTACGATGCGACCACCGCCGGGTCGTCATCCTCTCCCCAAAGAGTTCATCGCCCAGCATCAGCGGGCCCGCATCATCTCGGCGCTGGCCGAGGAGACGGTCGAGAAGGGCTACCGCGCCGTCACCGTCGCCGACATCGTCCGCCGCGCCGGCATCGCCCGCAACACCTTCTACGAGAACTTCTCCTCCAAGGAGGACTGCTTCCTCGCCGCCTCGGAGTTCGCGGTCAAGGAGGCGCTGCGCCGCGTCGTCGACGCCGCCACCAAGGTCGACAGCTGGCCCGCCCGGGTCGACGCCGGCCTCTCGGCCTTCCTCCATTACGTCGCCAGCGAGCCCGCCCTGGCCCGCACCTGCATCGTCGAGGCGCTCTCGGCCGGCCCGGCCGCGGTCGAGCGCTACGAGCGCTCGATCCAGGCCTTCGTGCCGCTCTTCCGCCTCGGCCGCAAGGTCTCGCCGCACGGCGAGGAACTGCCTGGGACGCTCGAGGAGACGATCATCGGCGGCATCTTCTGGATCATCTACCAGCGCATCATCATGGGGCAAACGGAGCAGATCGAGGAGCTGCTGCCGGAGCTGGTGGAGTTCTCCCTCACCCCTTACCTCGGCGCCGAGGCAGCGAAGCGGGCGGCGACCGAGCTTCCCGAAGCCGCCGGCGGCTGAGCTCGCGAAGGCAGGGATCGGGGGTCCCATGACCTAGTGCTCGAGACCGAGACTCGCACCGCCTCCTCCTCGGAGCGCTCGAGACTGATCGAGGCCCTGATCGAGGTCGCCGCCGAGCGCGGCTACGCGGACACCACGATCGAGATGGTCGTCAGCCGGGCCGGCCTCGACCGCCCCGCCTTCGACCGCCACTTCCGCGGCAAGTACGACAGCTTCCTCAGCGCCTGGCAGGACGTGAACGAGGAGTGCATGCACTCGGTGATGCACGCCTACGAGAGCGAGCGGGACTGGCCGGACCGCCTGCGCGCGGTCGCCCGCACCGTGATCGGCTCGCTCTGCAGCGAGCCCAGCCGCGCCTCCTTCGCGGTCGAGGTGCTGGCCGCCGGCGACGCCGCCCGCGCCCGCCGCGACATGACGATGCGCGTGATCGCCTCGCTGATCGACGCCGGCCGCAAGGAGATGGAGGACCCCGAGTCGGTCCCGCACACGACCGCCGAGGCGCTCGCCGGCTCGGCCTACGGGCAGGTCTACGCCAAGGTCGTGCGCGGCGACACCGACGCGCTGCCCGCCCTCGTCCCGCAGCTGATGTCGGCGGCGGTGATGCCCTATCTCGGGGTCGAAGCAGCCCTCGAAGAGCTGAACTCAAGCTCTAATTTCTCCGACCGGTATCGTCGCCCTGTGGCCTTAGCGAACTCATCTGTAGGGAAAGGTGAGGAGTATCCCCCCGAGCTTGCCCGACTCCCCCCGGGCCGGCACGGCCTGCCGCGCGAGTTCGTCGCCCACAACCAGCGCGAGCGCCTGATCGCCGGCCTCGCCGAGGCGATCGCCGAAAACGGCTACGCCGGGACAACCATCGCGCATATCACCCGCCACGCGGCGGTCTCCCGCCGCACCTTCTACGAGCATTTCGCGGGCAAGGACGAGTGCTTCGTCGCCGCCTACGACACGGTGATGGCGGAACTGCGCGAGCGGGTCGGCCAGGCCTTCGACGAGGAGGACGACTGGGCGCACGCGGTCCGCGCCGGGATCGGCGCGATGCTGCACTTCCTCGCCGCCGAGCCCAGCCTCGCCCGCCTCTGCATGGTCGAGGCGCTGGTCGCCGGCCCGGTCGTGGTCGAGCGCTACGACGCCGCGATCCAGAGCTTCGTCCCCTACTTCCAGAGCGGCCGCGAGGGGCGGCCGCCGGAAGTCCTCGCGCGCCTCTCGCCGACCACCGAGGAGGCCCTGGTCGGCGGCATGATGTCGCTGATCTCGCGCCGCATCATCGCCGGCAAGGCGACCGAGCTGGAGACGCTGCTGCCCGATCTGGTCGAGTTCACGCTGACGCCTTACCTGGGCAGCGACGAGGCAGCCAAGATCGCTCGCGAGGACTGAGCCGAGCGATCTTGGCGTTGCCGAGGCGCCGGGGGCTACGGCGGTGGCCAAGCGCCACCTGGGTCGCGGCCTAAGCCGCTGGCGCCGCCGCGCACACCCGCGCCTCGCGATGTTTGGCCAACATCTACGCGCAGCCTGACACACCGGCGGCGTTGGCGCAAGACTTCTTGAATAAACGGTGCGGTTTGGAAAATGAAACGCTCAGCGAGTGGGCGCCGCGGAGCCCTCGGAGCGCAGCTCCAGCCAGGCCTCGTCCTCGCCGAAGTAGTTGAGGACCACCAGGTGGCTGAGGTCCGGCAGCAGGCGCTCCACCTTCGCCGCCCTGCCGGCCCCGATCTCGAGCACGATCGATTCCTCGATCGCCCCGACCATGAAGCCGGCGGTCATCGCCGAGACCGAGCGCAGCGCAGCCTCGTCCTCGCGGGCGCTGTCGACGGCGGCGACGAAGCGCTCGATGGCCTGCTGGTGCAGGGTCCAGGGGCGGCCGCGGGCGGCGCGGACCTCGAGCAGCAGCGCCTTCGCCAGCAGCGGCTGCTCGGCGACGAAGCGCAGCAGCTCGGCGAGGGCGGCGCGGAAGCCGAGGCGCCAGCCACTCGCCGCTCGCCCTGCCCGCAGGACGTCATCGCGGAGCCGGGTCGCCGCCTCCTCGTAGGCCTGGGCGAAGCACTCGTCCTTGCTCCCGAAGTGGCGGTGGAAGCGGTCGCGGCTGATGCCGGCGCGCTCGGCGACCTCCTGCACGCTCGCCGCCTCATAGCCCCGGGCGCCGACGGTGAGGAGCATCGCTTCGAGCACCCCGCTCTCGCCGCCGCGGTCGGGAACCGCCTCTTGCCAAGAGCGAACGGCGCGGAGTGGACGCGAGCCTTCCACCTGAGGTACTTTAGCCCATTTTTGGGAACTCACATCACCTTATGTACTGAGGTCGTACCAATGGGAACCCGCGCTATCCTGGAGGGGTGCGTGCCCTGCCCGGAAAGGCGTCGCGGCAGCCCCCCGGCCCGCAGCCGGTGAGCCGCACCGCCGCTGCCGCCGACCAGCGCCGCCGCATCCTCGAGGCGAGCGCCGATCTCGTCGCCGAGCACGGCTACCAGGGAACGACGGTGGAGACGATCGTGCGCCGGGCCAGGGTCGGCTACACCACCTTCTACAAGAACTTCGAGGACAAGCAGCAGTGTTACCTGGCCCTGCTCGACGCCGCCTACGGCGTCACCGCGCACCGCGTCCAGCGCGCGTACGAACGTGAGCAGGAGTGGCCGGACAAGGTCGCGGCCGGGCTCGGGGCGCTGTTCGAGACGATCGCCGAACACCCCAACGTGGGGCGAGCCTGCGTGGTCGAGGCGCTGACCGCCGGCCCCGAGGCGGTGGCCCGGCACGAGGCGATGCTGAAGGGCTTCATCCCCCTGCTGAAGCCGGGCCGCGAGCTGAACCCGCGCCGGGCGCAGCTTCCGGAGACGCTCGAGGACACGCTCGTCGGCGGCGTCCTCTGGGTGCTGAACCAGCGCCTGACCGCCGGCGAAGCCGAGGCGTTGCGCGGCCTGCTGCCGGAGACGATCGAGTTCGTCCTGCGGCCCTATGTGGGCGAGGACCGGGCGGCGCGCGAGGCGGAGCTGGCGGCTTCGAGCTGAGGGATCGGCCCGGTCACAGACCTGACGCGCCTACGCGACGCTGCCGCGGGGGACTACCCACTGGGTGGGTTGGCCGGTAACCGCAGCGATCCGTTCGTAGTCGGAGTCGTAGTGGAGAACGGTCAGCCCTGCCCGCTCGGCACATGCGGCAACGAGGAGATCGGGCAGTGAGACACCTCGGTGTTGCGACTGCTCGGCGAGCATCGCCTGTACTTCGAGAGCCCGCTCGGCACACTTCTCGTCGAGGGGGGCGCGTGGCATCCCGCGCAGGAACTCCGCCGTGGCCCGGTGGTCCGCCGGGCTTTCGGCGCTGTAGAGAATCTCCAGATCGGCGATCGCGCAGGTCGAGACCATTCCACTGACCAACAGGGGCTCCAGCACCGCCCTCACCTCCGGGCGGGTTCGTCCTCTCGTCAGGGCGCTGTTGTCTATGAGGTAGGCCAATTTCGGCCACCCACGCGCCATGCGCCCCGCATCACCTCTGGGTCATCGAGGGCCAGCGCATCCGAATCGAAAAGCAGCTCGACTAGCTTTTCGCGCTGACGCCGTTTGATGACCTCGTCGAGCGCCGCGTCGACGGTCTCGGTCATCGTCCCCGTCCCCAATATATCTCTGGCGGTTTTCACTTTTTCGGCGTCGATCTCGAAAGACGTCTTGCGTTTGGCGATCGCGATCACTCCCACCATATAGCCAACAAGTCTCTGCAAGATAGAAATCTACATAGATTTTGCTATCTCATGAAAGTCGTCACATTCCGCCCTAGTCTCTTCACATGAGCGGCTGATCGCCTACGAGCGGTACTTGGCGATCAGTTTCAGTCGCCGTTCGGCGACGGAGATCAGATCCAGCATCACGCCCTGCTCGTCGGCGATCTCGATCTGCTTCCACTCGCCACGTTCGTCGACAACGGTGCCCCGGGTACCGGCGGGCCACTCGCCGACCTGATCTAGTAGCTCGACGACGTCGATTTCTCCGATTGCCTGTTTGACGGTCGCCATGGATCTCCAGTCTAGGGCTTGAGAAAAGCGGTATTCAGATGCGGCGGCGCCCCTGGACGTTCGATTCGCCAGACCGTCCTCAGGGTTGCCGAGCGGTCGCTTTTCGCACCGACCCCAGGTCATGGAGCCATGAACCCCACGGAACCCGCCTCTATCCTCTTCATGTGCCCGAGGAAGAACTGGGTCCGCTGCCGGCCGGCCGCCATGGCTTCAGTCGCGAGCAGGTGGCCCACAATCAGCGCGAGCGGCTGATCGCGGGGCTGGCGACCGCGGTCGCCGAGCACGGCTACGCCGCGGTCACGATCACCCACATCACCAGGGAGGCGAAGGTCTCCCGGCGCGTCTTCTACGAGAACTTCGAGGGCAAGGAGGAGTGCTTCCTCGCCGCTTTCGACGTCGTCGTCGCGCACGTCGGCGAGCTGGTCGCCGAGGCGGTCGAGGCGGCGCCGGACTGGCCGCACCAGGCGATCGCAGCGGCGCGGGAGGCGCTCGCCTTCCTCGCCTCCGAGCCGGACCTGGCCCGGCTCTGCCTGGTCGAGTCACAGAGCGCCGGGCCGGTGGTGGCGCAGCGCTTCCACGCGGCGGTGCGGGAGCTGGTGCCGCCGCTGCAGCAGGGGAGGGGGGAGCGCTCCGACGCGCGCGAGTTGCCGGTGAGCACCGAGGAGTCGACGATCGGCGCCCTGGTCTCGCTCTCGGCGCGCAAGGCGGCCGCCGGCGAAGCCGCGGCGCTCGGGGACCTGCTCCCCGACTTCACCGAGTTCATCCTCGCGCCGTACCTGGGCCCGGCCGAGGCCGAGCGCCTCGCCCGCGCCGCCGCGTAGCCGGCGACCTCTCGGTACTCAGGTGTACCGAGTCGGGAACGACTCTAGGAACGATCTTTTTCCTTTGGGAACTATCTCTTGACAATCCCGTGACAGAGTGCTTCACTGGCGCCACTTGGCGGTACGGCTAGCACCTTCTGGGAACTAGTCCCACCCAACAAGTGAAGTCAGGGAAACCAGCAGTACAGGGAAATCAAACGAGCCTCAGGGAAGCGCCGCACAGGGAGCGGCCGGCAGAGGGGCTCACGGGACAAGGAGAAGATTCGATGCTCTCAAGACTCCGCGAGCACCTCGGCGGTGCCGGGCTGATAGTGGCCATCGTGGCCCTAGTAGCCGCCCTCGCCGGCGGCGCGATCGCCGCCAACGGCGGCGCGGGCGGCGGCAAGGCCACCGCCTCGGCGAAAGGCAAGCCCGGGCCGCGAGGCAAGACCGGGAAAACCGGACCGGCCGGTCCCGCCGGCCCCGCCGGCGCGCAGGGTCCCGCCGGGCCCCAGGGTCCCGCCGGCCCCGCCGGAGCCAATGGCACCCCGGGGGCGCCGGGCGCCACCGGGCCCACCGGCAAAACCGGTTCCGCGGGCGAAGCAGGCGCAGAAGGCCCAACCGGTCCCGCCGGCCCCAGCTGTAACGAAAACGGCGAATGCCTCCTGCCGGTCGGAGCGACCGAGACGGGTGTCTGGTCCTTCCGCGTCAAAGGCGTGCTCACCGGTTTCGCCACCGTCTCCTTCCCTTTGCGGGTTCCGGGTGGTGTGTCTGATTTTCACTATGTGAGCCAGGAAGAAATGCAAACGGAAGCAGCCATCAACGAGGGCTGTCCAGGTACGAACGTAGAACCCGCAGCGGATCCCGGAATCCTCTGCGTCTATGAAGGCAACCCGCCGGGTGGCTTACTGGTCAACGCAAACCCGCCAACGTTCCCACTCATCTCCGACTCAACCAGCGGGCTGGTGTTGAACTTCGGGCTCACGGCAGAAGCGCAGGAAGAAGAACTAGAGGCCAAAGGCACCGGCACCTGGGCTATCTCGAGGTAATCGCACCGTTCGCTGAGGATCGATAGTCGAGCCCGGCCGGTCGTGGAGGCCGGTCGGGCTGCCGGAGCAATTGGAGAGGGCATGAACTTGCATCTGAATGTCTCGCACGGGTCCACAGCAACGGCCGGGCATCGCGTTGCTCTCGCAGCCGTTGCCGCCCTCCTCGTTTTGCTTGCCATCGTTCCCGCCGCCTCCGCCGACCTGGTCATCGGATCGGCTGGCTCCGGTGCCGGCCAGTACCAGAACGTCAAAGGAGTTGCCGCCGACACCTCCACTGACCGTGTCTACGTCGCCGACACCGGAAACAATCGCGTCGACGTCTTCGACGCTTCCGGCGCTTTTCTTTTTGCCTTCGGGTGGAAAGTCAACGCTTCCTCCCCTGAAGAAAAACTCCAAGTGTGTACTGCAGCCAGCGGCTGCCAAGTGGGAACCACGGGCTCAGGAGCAGGTCAGCTCCTCAGCCCCGAGCACGTTACGGTGGACAGCGGCTCCCACAGTGTTTACGTCAGCGAAGGTTCTCAGAGCAACCATCGTGTCCAGAAGTTCGACTCCGACGGTAACTTCATGTGGATGGTCGGTGGGGAAGTCGACAAAGTTACCCACGCCAATTTCTGTGCGGTAGCGGCTGAGTGTGGTGCCGGCAAAACCGGCGCCGGTGAAGGGGAATTCCTGCCGACCCTCGGGAAGGGGTATCCGCTCGCCATTGGGCCGGGCGGCACTCTCTACGTCGCCGACAGTAAGGAAGGAAAATCAGAAGGGTTCAATACCCGCGTTCAAAAGTTCGAATCCTCTGGCGCCTACGCGGGCCAGCTCATCCTTCCCAACCTGGGGGATCGGGTACTGGGTCTTTCTATTGACTCCGCCGCCGGCATTTACACCGCGACGAACGGCGGGACCGGTGCCGTCTACAAATACGACGCCTCCGGCAGTCCAGTCACGGGCTGGGGGGAATCGGGCAAGGTCAACCCCTCCCTCAATATCAGCGCGATCACGGTTGACCCGATCGGCAGCCTCTTCGTCGCCGACAACCCCATAACGGGTCGCGAAATCCTCGAGTACGACTCGACCGGAGTTAAGACCCGGCTCTTCTTCGGCACGCTGACTGGGCAGCCCATCGCCCTCGCCTTCCACCACACCGCCAGCGGCGACCTCCTCGCCGCCGAATCGAACCGGCTCCTTTATATGCCGCTTCCCGATCCCGGCCCCCTGCTCGTCCCGGGGGCCACCGAAGCCTCGCCGGTCGGCAGCGTCAAGGCGACGCTGAAAACCAGCTTCAACCCCGAGGGCAAAGCCTCGACCGCTCGCTTCCAGTACATCTCCAAAGCCGACTACGAGGCCGCCGGCAACGCCTTCGGCGCGGGCACCCAGGAAACGCCGGTAAGCGCGCCGACTCCCGCCGGCTTCGAGAACCAGAGCGCCAGCGCCACCAACGTCTGCAACGCCCCCGGCGAAGCGACCTGCCTGGAGCCCGAGACCACCTACTACTTCCGCGCGAAAGCCGCCAACGCCGACGGGATCGTGACCGGCGACAAAGCAGAATTCACCACCCTGGCGCCGGTTCAGTTCGGCGCCACCTGGGCGAGTGAGGTCGGCACCGACTCCGCTCGCCTGCACGCTGAGGCCAACCCGCTGAGCGTGCACGCAACCGCCTACTTCCAGCTGATCGCCGACGGCCCCGACTACGAGGCCAACGGCTTCCAGAACGCGACCGGCTTCCCCGCCAACCCGCTCGACCTCGGCGCCGGCGAGGTGCCGAAGGCGATCTCCACCCTGGCCTCCTCGCTCGAGCCGGGGACCACCTACCACTACCGGCTCGTGGCCACCGACTTCTTCGGCATCTTGTTCGGCCCCGAGCGCACCTTCACCACCTTCGCCCTGCCGGAAGCGGGCGAAGCCGGCTGCCCCAACGGGGCCTTCCGCACCGGCCCCGCTGCCGCCCTGCCCGACTGCCGCGGCTACGAGATGGTCACCCCGCTCGACAAAAGCAACGGCGACGTCATCACCCGCATCAACCTCACCGGCTACCAGACCTTGCTCGACCAGAGCTCCGTCGACGGCACCGGCTTCACCTACTCCTCCTACCGGTCCTTCGCCGATCCCGAAGGCGCCCCCTACACCAACCAGTACCTGGCCCGCCGCGACCCCGATGCGGGCTGGCAGACCGAGGCGCTCGCCCCCCCGCGCAGCAGTCGCCCCTTCCTCGCCAACGAACTCGAGAACGAATACAAGGCCTTCTCCGCCGATCTCGCGAGCGGTTGGCTCATGCACGAAACCGAACCGGTCCTCGACCCCTGCGCGGCGCCCGGCTTCGCCGGCCTCTACCGCCGTGACAGCATCGGCAAAGCCTATGAAGCGCTGAGCTGCGTCAAACCGAACCGGGAATCGCGCAAGTTCAGCCCTGAGCTGCAGGGCTTCACGAGCGACGGCTCCAAGGCGCTCGTGCGGGTCGACGACAAGCTCACCGCCAACGCCTCGAACGCGACCACTGAAGTCCCGACCCGACCGATCTACCAGCTTTACGAGTCGACCGGGGCCGGCCAGTTGCGCCTCATCAGCGTGCTGCCCGACGGCAAAGCGAGCGGAGTCGACTCCTCGGCGGGAACTGGCTTCAGCAACGCGCTGGCCAACCACAACCGCTTCCAGAGCCTCGACGGGGCGCTCTCCGATGACGGCACCCGGGTCTTCTGGAGCGCCGGCTTCACGATATATCTGCGCCTCAACGCCGACCAAGGCCCGAGCAAACTCCTCGCCGGCAAATGCACCGAAGCCGATCAAGCCTGCACGATCCCGGTCTCGGAAACCGTCACCCCCGAAGCCGCCTACTTCCAGAAGGGCAACCCCGAGGGGACCAAAGCGCTCTTCACCGTCACCGCGGGGCCGCTGAAAGGCAATCTCTACCGCTTCGACTCACAGGCCGAACCGCCCGCCTCGCAGCTGATCGCCACCGGCGTGCAAGGCAGCATCCTCGGCGCCGGCGATGACCTCACGCGGGTCTACTTCGCCTCCACGGAAGCCTCAACCCAGGCGCTTGGCGAAGGCGCGGTAAAAGGTAAGTCCAACGTCTATCTCGACGAAGCAGGGGCGACCCGGTTCATCGGCACGCTCTCCACGCTCTCCAGCTTAGACGGGATCGACAACCAATACGGATCCCCTGCGGCCACCACGCCGATCTTCCGCACCGCTCGGGTCAGCTCCGACGGCCAGCACCTCGTCTTCATGTCACACAGCCCCGAGCTGAGCGAGGAGACCGCCGGCTACGACAACACCGACATCGCAAGTGGGGAAGCCGACGCTGAGGTCTACCTCTATGACGCCACCGCAGACGGCGGCTCCGGCAAGCTGCGCTGCGTCTCCTGCAATCCGAGCGGGGCAAGACCGGGCGGCCAGGAATATGGAGAAGGCGTCAACGGCAACCCGCCCCCCTGGGCGGCCGCCATCGTGCCGCGCCCCCAAACCCAGCTCTACCAGTCGCGCTACCTCTCCGACGATGGCAGCCGCGTCTTCTTCAACAGCTTCGACGCGCTCGTCCTCGGCGACACCAACGGCAGGATGGACGTCTACCAGTGGGAGGCGCTGGATTCGGGGGGCTGCGGGAAAGAAAGCCCCTCCTACGCCCCCGGCTCGGAAGGCTGCCTCAGCCTGATCTCCTCCGGTCAGAGCCCGGCGGACTCCGAGTTCCTCGACGCCGGCCCCAGCGGGGACGACGTCTTCTTCACCACCGCCGAGGGGCTACTACCCCAGGACTACGGCCTGATCGACGTCTACGACGCCAGGGTGAACGGCGGCTTCCCGCCGCCGCCCGACCCGCCGGCGGCCTGCGAAGGCGAAGCCTGCCAGGGCCCCTTGCAGGCGCCCAACGACCCGACCCCGGCCTCCGCCGCCTTCCAGGGGGCGGGCAACGTCACCGAAGCACCGACCCCGAGTCGCTGCGCCAAGGGCAAGACCCGGCGCAAGGGGCGCTGCGTGCCGAAGAAACAGCGCAAACGCGCTCACAAGAGCAGCCAAAGCCGAGCCAACCACGAGCGAAGTGGCCGGCGGAACCAAATGGAGAACAGATGAAATCGTCCGTTGCAGTCGTCGTCGCCTTCCTTGCACTGTTCGCCGCAGCTCCGACTGCCTCCGCCGATCTCGTCATCGGCTCCTCCGGCTCCGGTGCCGGGCAGTACCAGAACGTCGCGGGGGTTGCCGCCGACACCTCCACCGACCGTGTCTACGTCGCCGACACCGGGAACAACCGCGTCGACGTCTTCGACTCCTCCGGCGCTTTTCTATTTGCCTTCGGTTGGAAGGTGAATGTCGCGACTCCTGAAGAAAAATTACAGACCTGCACCACCGCCACCGGTTGCCAGAAAGGCACCGAAGGTGCGGGGGCGGGCCAGTTAAGAGGCCCCGAGGGCATTGCCGTGGATAGTTCCTCTCACGCCATTTACGTCGGCGATGGGCAAAGCAACCACCGCGTGCAGAAGTTCACCTCGTCAGGTGAATTCCTCTTGACTTTTGGCAAGGGTGTCAATACCGGAACCTCCGGCAACCCGAATCTCTGTGAGAACACGGGCCCGCCGGCCAATGTCTGCGGTGCGGGAATCGAAGGTAGTGGCCTTGGCGAGTTCAGCTCTATTAAAGGCATCGGAGTCGATTCTGCTGGAGACGTCTATGTTGCGGACACTGAGAATTTGGGCTCATGTCCGGTAGTGAGTTTTGGAGGCAGTAAATTCCGGAAGCGAGTTCAGAAGTTCAGCTCCGAAGGCGAAATCGTTACCGCCGGCGAACCCTCCGATGCACCGTGTGGACAGGTCGTAGGCTTTGCCGTCGATCCCAGCAACAATTTCTACCTTGCCAACGTTGGTGGTAGCGGCGGGGTGAGGAAGTACCACTCTGATGCTTCCCCTTATGGGGCCCCATATCCCGTAGATGCCTCCTTCAACATCAGTGCGCTCGCGGTTGATCCCGCCGGCAACCTCTTCGTCGCCGACCGCATCAAAACGGACAGCGCTATCGAATCGGCCAGCGCAATCCTCGAGTACGACCCGACCGGAGTTAAGACCCGCCTCTTCTTCGGCGCCCTGAAAAGCCCGGCTTTCGCCCTCGCCTTCCACCACACCGCCAGCGGCGACCTCTTCGCCGCCGAATCGAACCGGCTTCTCTATATGCCCCTCCCCGACCCGGGCCCCCTGCTCGTCCCGGGGGCCACCGAAGCTTCGCCGGTCCTCAGCGTCAAGGCGACGCTGAGGACCGGCTTCAACCCCGAGGGCAAAGCCTCGACCGCCCGCTTCCAATACATCTCCAAAGCCGACTACGAAGCCGCCGGCAACGAATTCGGTGCAGGCACCCAGGAAACGCCGGTGAGCGCGCCGAGCGCGGCCGGCTTCGAGAACCAGACCGCCAGCGCCACGAATGTCTGCAACGCCCCCGGCGAAGCGACCTGCCTGGAGCCGGAGACCACCTACTACTTCCGCGCGAAAGCCGGCAACGCCGACGGCAGCGTCACCGGCGAGAGGGCCGAATTCACCACCCTGGCGCCGGTTCAGTTCGGTGCCACCTGGGCGAGTGAGGTCGGTACCGACTCCGCCCGCCTGCACGCCGAAGCCAACCCGCTGAGCGTGCATGCAACTGGTTACTTCCAGCTGATCGCCGATGGCCCCGACTATGAGGCCAACGGCTTCCAGAATGCGACCGGCTTTCCCGCCAACCCGCTCGACCTCGGAGCCGGCGAGGTGCCGAAGGCGATCGCCACCCTGGCCCTGCAGCTGCAGCCGGGGACCACCTACCACTACCGCCTTCTCACCACCGACTTCTTCGGCATCTTGTTCGGCCCCGAGCGCACCCTCACCACCTTCGCCCTGCCGGGAGCGGGCGAAGCGGGCTGCCCCAACGGGGCCTTCCGCACCGGCCCCGCCGCTGCTCTGCCCGACTGCCGCGGCTACGAGATGGTCACTCCGCTGGACAAAAGCAACGGCGACGTCATCACCCGCATCAACCTCACCGGCTACCAGACCTTGCTCGACCAGAGCTCCGTCGACGGCACCGGCTTCACCTACTCCTCCTACCGCTCCTTCGCCGATCCCGAAGGCGCCCCCTACACCAACCAGTACCTAGCCGGCCGTGATCCCGATGCGGGCTGGCAGACCGAGGCGCTAAACCCGCCGCGCGCCAGTCGCCCCTTCCTCACCAACGAACTCGAGAACGAATACAAGGCCTTCTCGGCAGACCTCGCAAGCGGCTGGCTCCTGCACGAAACCGAACCGGTCCTCGACCCCTGCGCGGCGCCGGGCTTTGCCGGGCTCTACCGCCGCGAGAGCGCCAGCGGCGCCTACGAAGCGCTGAGCTGCGTCAAACCGAACCGGCAAGCCAGCAAGTTCAGCCCGGAACTGCAGGGCTTCACGAGCGACGGCTCCAAGGCACTCCTGCGGGTCGACGACAAACTCACCGCCAACGCCTCGAACGCGACCGTCGATGAAGGAAGCGGGGCGATACGGCCGATCTACCAGCTTTACGAGTCGACCGGGGCCGGCCAGCTGCGCCTCATCAGCGTGCTGCCCGAAGGCAAAGCGAGCGGAGTCGACTCCTCGGCGGGAACTGGCTTCAGCAACGCGCTTGCCAACCACAACCGCTTCCAGAGCCTCGACGGGGCGCTCTCCGCTGACGGCACCAGGGTCTTCTGGAGCGCCGATAGGACGATCTACCTCCGCCTCAACGCCGACCAGGGC
The DNA here is from genome assembly GCA_963720455.1 of uncultured Thermoleophilia bacterium. Classification (GTDB taxonomy): domain Bacteria; phylum Actinomycetota; class Thermoleophilia; order Solirubrobacterales; family 70-9; genus VAYN01. Next base: position 2,291,989 of record OY970392.1, read on the forward strand.
CAAAGCAAACTCCTCGCCGGCAAATGCACCGAAGCCGATCAAGCCTGCACGATCGCGGTCTCAGAAACTGTCGCCCCCGAAGGCGCCTTGTTCCAAAAGGGCAACCCGGAGGGGACCAAAGCGCTCTTCACCGCCCTGACTAACCAGAAAGGGCTGGCAGGCAACCTCTACCGCTTCGACTCACAGGCCGAACCGCCCGCCTCGCAGCTGATCGCCACCGGCGTGCAGGACAGCATCCTTGGTGCAAGCGAGGATCTCATGCGGGTCTACTTCGCTTCAACGGACGCCTCGGCCCAGGCGCAGAGCGAAGGCGCGGTCAAAGGCGAGTCCAACGTCTATCTCGACGAAGCAGGGGCGACCCGGTTCATCGGCACGCTCTCCAGCCTCGACGTGTCCAACAACCAGTACGGATCCCCACAGACCATCACGCCGATCAGCCGCACCGCCCGGGTCAGCTCCAGCGGAGACCACCTCGTCTTCATGTCGCACAGCCCGCAGCTGAGCGAGGAGACCGCCGGCTACGACAACACCGACGTCGCGAGCGGGAAACCCGACGCCGAGGTCTACCTCTATGACGCCACCGCCAACAGCGGTTCCGGCAAGCTGCGCTGCGTCTCTTGCAACCCCAGCGGGGCGCGGCCCAGTGGCCAGGAAGTCGAGCAGGGAACCGACGGGAAATCCGGCCCCTGGGCGGCCGCCATCGTGCCGCGCCCCCAAACCCAGCTCTACCAGTCGCGCTACCTCTCCGACGATGGCAGCCGCGTCTTCTTCAACAGCTTCGACGCGCTCGTCCTCGGCGATACCAACGGCAGGATGGACGTCTACCAGTGGGAGGCGCTGGATTCGGGGGGCTGCGAGGAGGAAAGCCCCTCCTACGCCCCCGCCTCGGAAGGCTGCCTCAGCCTGATCTCCTCCGGCCAGAGCCCGGCGGACTCCGAGTTCCTCGACGCCAGCCCCAGCGGGGACGACGTCTTCTTCACCACCGCCGAGGGCCTCGTGCCCCAGGACTACGGCCTGATCGACGTCTACGACGCGAGGGGGAACGGCGGCTTCCCGCCGCCGCCCGACCCGCCGGCGGCCTGCGAAGGCGAAGCCTGCCAGGGCCCGTTGCAGGCGCCCAACGACCCGACCCCCGCCTCCGCCGCTTTCCAGGGGGCGGGCAACGTCACCGAAGCACCGACCCAGAGTCGCTGCGCCAAGGGCAAGACCCGGCGCAAGGGGCGCTGCGTGCCGAAGAAACAGCGCAAACGCGCTCACAAGAGCAGCCAAAGCCGAGCCAACCACGAGCGAAGGGCAGGACGATGAGCAAGCGAGTCGCGCAACTATTGATTCTGGCGAGCCTGGCGCTGGCGCTGAGCGTCACGCTTTTCGCCGGCTCGGCGCTGGCCGCCTTCGGCCTCGAAAAATTCGACGTCACCTACGCCAACCAGGACGGTTCTCCGGCGACCCAGGCCGGCTCCCACCCCTTCCAGATGACCACCTCGGTCTACTTCAACAGGATCGAATCCGGACAGGCGGACGAGGCGTTCAAGGACGGCACCTTCGAACAGATCGCCGGCCTCGTCGCCGACCCGACCGCGGTGCCGCGCTGCTCCACGGCCGACTTCGTCACCTTCATCTCGGGGGGAGAAACCCCCACGCTGTGCCCTGACAGCACCGCGGTGGGGGCCGCGGCCTACAGCCTTTTCCCTGGCGGTGAAGGCTACAACGCCCTCTACAACCTCGATCCGCCGCCCGGGGTCGCGCTCAAACTCGGCTTCATCGCCTTCAACACCCCGGTCACGATCGAAGTCGGGCTCAGGCACTCCTACCCCTACAACGGCAATGCCGTCGTCATCAACACCCCGCAGACGGTCGGCGTCCTCAACTCGATCCTCACCCTCTGGGGCGTGCCGGCCGACCCGGCCCACGATCCCTACCGGGGAGGCTGCATCTCGAACATCATCAGCCCGGAAACCACCTATCCCGAATTGCCCTCCAAAGGCAGTTGCTCCACCAACCTTCCGAAAGTGCCGCTGCTGACCCTGCCGCGCGCCTGCGAGGGCCCCTTGGCCAGCAGCTACGCGATCGACTCCTGGGAACACCCGGGCGTGCTCCTTCCCGGCGGCGAGCCCGATCTCTCCGACCCCGCCTGGGTCACCGGCAGCGTCTTCACCCACGACGACGCGGTGCCGCCCAGCCCGCTGGGCATGACCGGCTGCGCCAAACTCGGCTTCGGCCCCTCGATCGCGGCGCAGCCGACGACCAAAGCCGCCCAGTCGCCGACCGGGTTGGACTTCAGCCTCGACGTCCACGACGAAGGCCTGACCAGCCCGACCGGGTTGGCCAACTCCGACATCAGGAAAGCCGTCGTCACCCTGCCAGAGGGCTTCACCACCAACCCCTCGATCGCCGAAGGGCTGAACGTCTGCACGGAAGCGGACCTGGCCGGCGAGACTTTCAACTCGGCCCCGGGCGCCGGCTGCCCGAACGCCTCGAAGATCGGCACGGTCGAAGTCGAAACGCCGCTGCTCGACGAAAACGTCAACGGCTCGCTGTTCGTCGCCAAGCCCTACGAGAACCCCTTCGGCTCCCTGCTCGCCCTCTACCTGGTGATCAAGAACCCGACCCTGGGGATCATCGTCAAGCAGCCGCTGAAGGTGGAACCGGACCCGGTGACCGGCCGCCTCACCACGGTCTCCGACGACCTTCCCCAGCTCCCCTTCTCTCACTTCAGGCTGCACTTCCGCGAGGGCACCCGAAGCCCGCTGGCGAGCCCACCCGGTTGCGGCACCTACAACGCTTCCGCCGTCCTCACCCCCTGGGCCGGCGGGGCGCCGATCACCACCAGCTCGGCATTCGAGATCGTCACCGGCCCCGGCGGGGGAGCTTGCCCCGCGGGCGGGGCGCCTCCGTTCCGGCCGGGCCTGGAAGCGGGGACGATCAACAACGCCGCCGGCCGGTACTCGCCCTTCTATCTGCGCCTGGGTCGCAACGACGGCGAACAGGAGTTCACCCACTTCTCGATCAAGCTGCCGCCGGGGATCGTCGGCAAGCTGGCCGGGATCCCCTCCTGCGCCGACGTGGCAATCGAGGCTGCGAAGCTGCGGACGGGAGCCGAGGAGGAAGCAAGCCCGTCCTGCCCGGCCGCGAGCCAGGTCGGCCGCACCCTGGTCGGCGCCGGAGTCGGCCCCTCCCTGGCCTACGCTCCCGGCAAGGTCTATCTCGCCGGGCCCTACCACGGCTCCGCCCTTTCGGTCGCCGCGATCACCGCCGCCAAGGTCGGCCCCTTCGACCTCGGCACGGTGGTGGTGCGAGAGGCGCTGAAAATCAACTCCGAGACGGCCGAAGTCTTCGTCGACGCCACCGGCTCGGACCCGATCCCCCACATCATCGACGGGATCCCCGTCCACGCCAGGGACATCCGCGTCTACGTCGACCGGCCCGACTTCGTCCTCAACCCGACCAACTGCACCAGGACCTCCACCGCGTCCACCGTCCTCGGCTCGGGGGCGGACTTCGGCTCGGTGGTGGACGACCAGCCGGTGACCGTGACCTCGCCCTTCCAGGCGGCCGACTGCGCCTCCCTCGGCTTCAAGCCGAAGCTGGTCCTCTCGTTGAAGGGCGGGACCAAACGCGGCGCCACCCCCGCCTTCAAGGCGGTGCTCACGGCTCGCCCGGGCGACGCGAACATCGGCGCTGCCCAGGTCACCCTGCCGCACTCCGAGTTCCTCGAACAGGCCCACATCGGCACCGTCTGCACCCGGGTGCAGTTCGCCGAAGGCAACCACCCCGGGGAAAAGTGCCCGGCGGCATCGATGTACGGCTACGCGAAGGCGATCACCCCGATCCTCTCCGACCCGGTCGAGGGCCCGGTCTTCCTGCGCTCCTCGAGCCACAACCTCCCCGATCTCGTCGCCGCCCTGCACAACGGCCAGATCGACTTCAACCTGGTCGGGCGGATCGACTCGGTGCGCAACGGGCAGATCCGCAACACCTTCGAGTCGACCCCCGACGTGCCGGTGACCAGCTTCACCCTGACGATGCAGGGTGGCAAGAAGGGGCTCCTGGTCAACTCGACCAACGTCTGCGCCCGTAAGAACCGCGCGATCGCCCACTTCACCGGGCAGAACGGCAAGGTCCACGACTTCAAGCCGGTGTTGAAGGCCAGCTGCGGCAAGGCGAAGAAGCAAAAGCGCCGCAGGGCGCGCTAGGCCTTGGCAAGGCGGGCGGGAATTCTGGCCATGGCGCTGGCGGCACTGGCGGGGATCGGCGCGGCCTCAGCCGCCACCGTCCAGCAGCAGGGCCTGCGGATAACCGTCCAGAGCCAGATCCTCCCCTACAAGCTCCCCCGCGACGAACCGGCCCCGATCTCCGTCTTCATCTCCGGCCACATCGCCACCCCCTCCGGGGAGGTGCCGCCGCAGCTGCAGCGGATGAGCGTCAAGGTCAACCGCCACGGCCTGCTGCAGTCCAAGGGCCTGCCGACCTGCACCCTGGCCCGCCTGCAGCCGGGCTCGACGCAGAGGGCGCTGGAGCGCTGCGGCGATGCCCTGATCGGCTCCGGGCGCTTCTGGGCGACGATCGTCCTGCCGGACCAGCGCCCCTACCCGACCCGCGGGCGCCTGCTGGTCTTCAACGGCCGCAGGGACGGAAACCCAGTCCTCTTAGCCCACATCTACACCACCAATCCCTTTGCGACCTCGTTCGTGATCGCCTTCTCGATCAGGCACCTCCGCGAGGGCACCTATGGCACCGAACTGTCCGCCTCGCTGCCGCAGGCTCTTGGCAGCTGGGGCTTCGTCGATCGCATCAAGCTCACCCTGCGGCGCAAATACAGCTACCGCGGCAAGCAGCGCTCCTACTTCAACGCCGCCTGCCCGGCTCCCGGCGACACCAAGGTCGCCTCCTTCCCGCTGGCCCTGGCCCGCTTTGACTTCGCCGCCGGCAAAGAGGTCAGCCTCGGCGTCAGCAAGAGCTGCAGGGTGGCGGGATGAAGCGGGGCGGATCGCTGGCGGCAGCGCTGGTGCTGTTGGCCGGCCTGGTAGCCGCTCCCGCAGCCCGGGCCGACTATGACCCGCTCGGCTCGGGGAGGACGAAGCTCGTCTTCGAGCCGAGCTTCCTCTCATTGCTGAAGCAGAACGGAGTCAAGATCAGCGCGGTTGCCCCGGCCAAGCTCCAGGGGGCCACCGTCACCTTTCCGGTCGGCGGCGGCAAGTTCGACCCGACCAGCGCCAGGGGCGCTGTCGAGCACGAAGGCGCCCTGCTCTTCAGCGCCGGCAACAGGCGCATCCCGCTGAAGGCGCTGCAGCTGAAGACCACCCAGCGCCACGCGCCCTTCTCGGTAAAAGCCGGGGGTGGGCAGCTGAAGCTGGCCACCGCGAGGGGCCTCACCGTCACCCGCCAGGGCTTCGGGGACAAGGTCAGGGTCGCGAAGCTCTCTCTCTCGGCCAAGCTCGCCACCCGCCTGGCCAAGAAGCTGCGGCTGAGGGGTGTCCTCGGGGAGGGCATCCCGCTGGGCTCTGCCGTCACCGTGGCCCAACCGGAAACGGTCAGCGTGCTCGGCCGCGGGAAGGCCACGCTCGGCTTCGATCCCGGCTTCCTCGCGAAGCTGCAGTCTCTCTTCGTCGCCGTCAACCCGATCTTCCCCGCCGAACATCCCGGCCCCCAGTTCACCTTGCCGCTGTTCGGCGGCACGATCGCCCCCGATGGCTCGTCCGGCACGATCGAAACATCCGGCTCGCTCGAATTCCTCCAGCTCGGCGGCGGGCAGGTGTTCTGGGCGGAGAGCCGGCTCGATCTCGCGGCCGGGACCGCTTCCCCGGAAGCGAACGTCCAACCCTCGCCGCCCTATGCCGGCAAGGTCGGGCGGGTCGTGGTGGCGCAGCTCCTGCCCGGCGTGAGCTCGGCGGATCCGAAGGCCGGGACCGTGAGCCTGCAGGGTTCGCTTGCCCTCAGCGCCGCCACCGCCCAGACCTTCAACGAAGTCTTCGCCAAGCCGCAGGGCAAGGAGGGCGTCTTCAGCGCCGGGGAAGCGCTGGGGGCTGTCTCCTTCACCGCACAGGGGCAGTAGAGGAGAAGGGGCGCGCCGATCGCGATGCGCATCGAAGAGGTCCGCTCCGGTCTCCTCGCCCGTCTGCAGGTTCGCCGCCCTGAGATGGAGCAGGCTGCGCTGACCCGAATCCACGCGGTCTCGGATTCAGCCGAGGCGCCCGATCCGACCTATGTCGAGGGACTGCGGGGAGCGGTCGCCGCCGCCCTCGACTATGGCCTGGCGACGATCGCAAGCAGCGAGGAGCGCGCGCCGCCGCTCCCCACGGTGCTTCTGGCCCAGGCCCGCCTCGCGGCTCGCAACGGCATCAGCCTCGACACCGTGTTGCGCCGCTATTTCGCCGGCTACACGCTGCTCGGCGACTTCGTGATCGAGGAGGCAGAGGCGACCGGCCTGGGAGGGGCGGCGCTGAAGCGCCTGCTGAGGACCCAGGCGGCGCTCTTCGACCGTGTCGTCACGGCGGTCACCGAGGAGTACTCGCGCGAGGAGGAGGGGCGGCTTGGCAGCGCCGAGCAACGCCGGGCCGAGCGGGTGAGGAGGTTGCTCGACGGCGAGCTGCTCGATGCCTCTGAGCTCGAATATGACTTCAGTGCCCACCACCTGGGTGCGATCGCCTCCGGTCCCGAGGCGCCCCAGGCCCTGCGCGAGCTCGCCAGGACGCTCGACCGCCGCGCCCTGCTCGTCCCCCGCGACGAGGGGACGGTCTGGGTCTGGCTCGGCTCTCGGCGCCGGGGTGACCCCGCCGAGATCGAGCGGCTGCTCCCCGCGGACTTCCCGCCGCAGCTCTCGCTCGCGATCGGCGAGCCGGGGGAGGGCATGGACGGCTGGCGCCGGACCCACCGCCAGGCCAGGGCGGCGCTGCCGATCGCGTTGCGCAGCCCTAAGACCCTGACCCGGTACGCTGACGTCGCCCTGCTCGCCTCGGTGATCGAGGACGATCTGCTCGCGGCCTCCCTGCACCAGCTCTACCTCGTACCGCTGGGGGCCGAGCGCGACGGCGGCGAGGCACTGCGCCAGACACTGAGGGCGTACTTCGAGGCCGAGCGCAACGTGTCCTCGACGGCAGCCGCCCTGGGGGTGAACCGGCAAACGGTCGTCAACCGCCTGCACGCGATCGAGGAGCGCTTCGATCGGCCCCTCAGCAACTGCGCGGCCGAGGTCGAGGTCGCCCTGGATCTCGAAGACTTTGGCTACAAACTGCCGAGTCGCTGACGTGAAATTGACCAGGCGAGCGACCTTTCTCCTCTGAGACGTTCACCCGGTGGGGAGGACAGGTTGGGTTCTCCGTGTCCTTCGCCACTTCGAAAAACCAACCCGGCGGCGAAAGCCACCGGGACAGGGAGGCTGTATGAAGAAAATCGCCCGATGCTCGGGTCTCGTTGCCCTCGTCGCGATGTGCCTCGTCGCTATTCCGGCCACCGCTTCGGCATCGCCCTCCGGATTCTGGTTCTCAGAATTCGGAGTACTGCAAACCGAAAGCTACCCAAAAACCGTGAGCGCGACCCAAAAAGAAAATCAGTTCGTCCTGGCAGGGATGACGGTCAAATGCAAATCTGCGGCATACACCACTAACCCAAACGGATTTCAGGCGGAAAGTCGGGATTTGATCACGTCTCCAACCTTCAGCTCCTGCTCGACGAAAACGGGTCCGGCGACCGTAATCCCGTCGAGCGAATGCCCGCACGTGTTCAGCGTCGAATCGAGCGGCTCTAAAAAATGGGCCGAAGGAACCTTGAAACTGTGCAACATGGAAATCGTTGCGGGTAGCTGCCTCACCGTCGTAATACAGCAGGTACTCCCACATGTGTACTATGTCAATAAAGGTGAAGGGAGCGGCAGGGAAGTCGAAGTGAACCTCGAAGAAGCGGGTCCCTTCGAATACTGGCAGTCGAGTGCATGTCCCAAATCCGGCTTGCATACCGGTGGGTTCTTCAACTCGTTCCCCTTTAGTTTCAGCGCGAGCTAACCACGCCAAGTGTGGCGTCCGACCCGGGCGACGTCTGTCGCCCGGGTCGCTTCGCCCGCGGTCGCCATCGCGCTGACTCGAAAAACTGCTCAGCATCGATGGTGAAATTGCCCAGGCGCTCGACCACCCGCGTCTGAGAGCTTCTCCGCAAGGAGGGTCTCGGCCATTCCCGGGCCCCTTCTCACTATTCACGCTGGTCATCCGACGGGATTTCCGTCGGAAAGGAGAAACAGTGAAAAGCATCAGAATCTCAGGTCTCGCCGCGTTCACGGTGCTGGCGCTGATGGCGCTCACGGGGCTCGCCTCGGCGTCATCGGGGGCGATCGTCGCGGAAAAATACCCAGCCACCCTGACGGGAGAACAGGGGTCGTACTCGAGCAACAAAACGTCGATCTCGACGCGGCTCGGAGCGTTGAGCTGTACCGCACCCACCATTACGGCGGAAGTCAAACACGCCACCGGTGAGGTGACGGCATCCGCCGCCGACTCGACCTGCTCGACCGGCGCGATGAAAATGAACGGCTGCCAGTTCATCCTTCATCCCGAAGTGGGTAAAGGCAGCTTCGATATCGGCGGGGCGGGCTGCGGCTCGATCAAAATCTCGGTGTTCGGGGGCTGCGTGGTATCGATCCCGGCTCAGACCGGGCTCGCGGCGACGTTCTCCAACACGGGCGCCGGCAGCGAAGCCAAGTTCGAAGTCAAAGCCGAAGCCTCGGGGCTCAAATACCAGCTGACCTCGGGGAAAGCCTGCGAAGAAGGCTCCTACAGCGACGGCAGCTGGAACGGCTCCTGGCTGGTAAAAGGGAAAAACGAAGGCAAAGCGACCGGTGTGAGCGTCGCGCCGTTCCCTGGCTTCTCCGTGCAGAACGAAATGTTCCACTCCGAACTCTATCCGGTGGTCGTCGGCGGAAGCCAGACCACGGGAGTGATCGGAGGGAAAACCCTGAAAAAGATCGAGTTCAAAACCGCCACGGGAACTATTTCCTGTAGCACCGCGGTGTTCAGTACCGGCACCTTGGAACAGGACAGCACCGAACTCTGGCTGTCGCCGTCGCTTTCATCCTGCACCATGGCAGGGCTGAAAGCAACCGCGGTGACGACTGAATGCCACAACGTGCTGACGGTTGCGAGCGGCCCCCCGTACGTCGGGGTCCAGTGGTTCACGTGCTCAGGTGGGCACGCATTCGAGTTCACCAACTATGTCGGCTGTAAAGTTACTCTGCTCGAACAGATCGCATCGGGCTCGGGCGGCGTCGGAACCGGGATGGAATACGTCAACCTGGGCTCGGGCAGCAGCAGCGAAGTCGAAGCGAAGGCGGACCTGACCGGCATCGATTACGAAGTCGCCGGAGGGGAAGCCAAATGCGGTGAAGGAGTAACGGATGGCCTGCATACCGACGGCACCTGGAAGGGTGTGCTCAAGGTAAAGGGCGAAAAACTACTCTGAGATTCGAGATCGGCAACATCACCGGCCCGGGCGACCCAGTCGACCCGGGCCGGTGTCGTTAGTGGCCCACGACTCGCCAGCTGCTCGAAGCGGCCCTATTCTCGTTCCATGGAGAAAGCCGAGACCGGCGGGACCCGGCGCTTGCCGTCCGGTCCCAAGGGATTGCCACCCGAGCTCGTTGCCCGCAACCAGCGCGAACGGCTGGTCGCGGCGGCGGCCGAGGCCTGCGCGGAGCGAGGGTACGCGGAGACGTCGGTGGCCGACCTGGCTCGGCGGGCCGGTGTCTCCACCGCGACCTTCTACAAGCTCTTCGCCGGCAAGCGCGAGTGCACGCTGGAGGCCCATCGGGAGTTGCTGGGGCGGTTGCTGGACGAGGTCGACGCTGCCTGCGCGGGCGAGGAAGAGCGAGAGGCCAAGGTGCGGGCCGGCATCCGCACGGTCCTCACCCTGCTTGCCGGCGATCCGCCGACCGCACGGCTGCTGACGGTCGAGGTGCTGGCGCTGGGCCCGGCTGGTGCCGAGCGCAACGACGCCGCGGTCAAGGCGTTCGCCGAGCGCCTGCGAGCCGGCCGCGAGCCCGGCGCACCTCCTACCGCAGCCGCTGATTGGGTCTTTCTTGCCGGTGTCTCGGCGATGATCGGGAAGCGCGTCACCGCCGACGAAGCGGCCGGGCTCCCCGAGTTCGAGGATCAGCTGGTCGCCTGGCTCAGTTGAACTGAGACAATAAGTTTCATGCCGGATCTCGACCGCGATCGTTTGAGCGATTTCAGTCGCGAACTCCTCGAAGCTCACGACGAAGTCATAGACGAGCTTCTCGCTCGATTGGAGGCGATAGGGAAAAGATCTCCCGAGGATGCGCAGGCATTCTCGAGGCTGCTGGATTGGCTCGATCGCCACGGCGGCGGCGACTCTGCCTAGCGGCAAAATTTCTTCGCGGATCCCTTGACTTCTGCTTCCGTCGTATACGAACATATGTTCGTATGGAGATCGCTTGCGTCATCGACAGTCGCTTGACGGCTCCTACGTGCCCGGGTCGCTCCGGGGGGCTGCGGCCCGGGCATCCTTCGCTTCCCGATCCAGTCGAGGCGGCAGAGAGGACGGAGGCAATGGTGCGGTGCCTGGAGGAGATCGGCGCCGCGGTCGAGTCGGAGCGGCCGGGGGAGGCCTTCTTCGCCCTCGACGGGTTGCGGGGGATCCACGGGGGGGACAGCGGTGGGGTGCTGAGGGCGGTGCGGGGTGCGGTTGACGGTCAGTCGCGGCGGCGGTCGCAGCGTGCAGCGCCGGTTCGGATCGGGGTCGCGCCGACTCGACTCGCCGCCTTCGCCGCCGCCTGGAAGGCGCCCCGGCACCTGCGCGGACCGGCCGGGGCGACGGTCGTGCCGCCGGTCTCGCTGCGCTCCTTCGCCGCCGCCCTGCGCGTCTCGATCCTCCCCCTCTTGCTCGACCCGCCGCGCCGCGAGGCCGACGAACTCGTCGTCGCCCTAGAGCAGCTGGGAGTGGAGGCGCTGGGGGACCTGGCCGGGATCTCGGCCGACCAGATGGCGGACCGCTTCGGCTCCCTCGGGCTCGAGGCGCTGCGCCTTGCCCGCGGCGAGGAAGAGCCGCTGCGCCCGCGCCGGCCGCACGAGGAGCTGGCCGAGCAGGTCGAGCTGCCGGAGGGGACGGCGGGGTGCCAGCTCGATAGCGCCCTGGGGCTGCTGGTCGACCGCCTGCTCTCGGCGCCGCAGCGCCGCGGCCGCACGCTGCTCGGCCTCCGCCTCGGCGCCCTGCTCGCCGCCGGCGGCAGCTGGAGCGTCGAGCAGGGGTTGGGCCGCCCGAGCGCCTCGGCGCGGGTGCTGCGCTCGGTGCTGGCGCCGCGGCTGCAGTCGCTGCCGGGCCCGGCCACGGCGCTGCGGCTGCGCGCGGTCGGGCTCGGCCCGCCCGCCGCCGACCAGCTCGAGCTCGCGGTCGGGGAGCGGAGCCGCGCCGGCGCCGCCTCGGCGCCGCGGTCCGCGAGGTCCGCTCCGCCCAGGGCGCCGAGGCGCTGCTGAAGATCCTGCCGCTCGCCCCCGACTCGCGCGTGCCCGAGCGCTGGGCGGCGCTCACTCCCTTCCCGGAGCTTTAACCGTGGGCTTGGGGGAGAACCGCTGGGGCGGCAGGTCTTGGGCGGGAGTGCGCTTCAGCCGACACGCGAAAAACCGGATGAGGCACTACAAGATTCTGTTTTCCGAAGTGGAATTGGCTGCTGCGTATCCGATTCGAAGAGAAGTGGACGAAGATGGGAACCCTTGCCTAACCGGATTGGGGGCGGGCAACCGTGCGATCATCGTTGTCCTTGCAAAGGACGATTTGGACTTCGTTATCACGACGTTTCCCGACGACTGACATGTGGGCCGACTACGACAAGGAAGCAAACGCGGTTTCGATCACCCTGGTCCAGGGTGTCACTGCCGAGAGGGCGGACCAGCGGCATCAGCGCGCCATCGTGGCTCTTAGGCATGGGGAGCCCGTCTCGTTGGAGCTTCTCTATCCAGGTCTCGGAGTCGACGAACCCTTGCGCATCGTGGCAGAGCACTACGGGCTCGACTCGGAGGGCCTCATCGCCGCCGCTAACGCTGCTCTCGCTGCGCCCGATCGCGTCGTCACCCTCGAGCTGGCCGCGCGGCCGACTGCTTGACCTAAGCCAGCTAAAGGCCCGGTAGTGCCCGGGTTGCGATGGCTCTACAGCCCCGAGGCCGCGGCGGTCGAGGCCGTCCCGGGCGGGGTGCCGCTGGTGCTTGGCGGGGTCGCTGTCGAGACGGTGCGGGAGGAGTGGCGGGTCGAGGACCGCTGGTGGACGCCGAAGCCGCTGCGCCGGCGCTACTTCGACCTCGCCCTGGCCGACGGGTGCGCGGCCGTCGTCTTCCGCTGCGAGCAGACCGGGCGCTGGTACCGGCAGCGGGCCTGAGGGCGCGGCGACCGTGGCCAGCGCTCCATACATAGAGCTGCACGCCCACTCGGCCTTCTCCTTCCTCGACGGAGCCTCGACGCCGATGGAGCTGGCGGGCGCCGCCGCCGCGCAGGGCTACCCCGCCTTCGCCCTCACCGACCACGACGGCATCTGGGGCTCGATGGAGTTCGCCGAGGCGTGTGCCGGGTTGGGGGTACGGGCCATTGCGGGAGCGGAGTTGACCGTGGCGGTGGGCCCGCGGGTCCTGTCACGGAATGGGGCCCATCAGTCCTGCGGTGCAGTGGCTCCTCGGACTGATACCTCCCATTCCGTGCCACCCCCGGGCAGTCTCGCTCACGTCACTCTGCTCGTCGAAAACGAGGCCGGGTACCGCAACCTGTGTCGCTTGCTGACTAGGGCTCATGCCCATACTCGTGACGGTGCAGGCCGCGTCGCCTCTCAGCCGTGCGCCACGTTGGAGCAGGTGGAGGAGCACGCGGAGGGGCTGATTTGCCTCTCCGGCTGCGCCCGCGACGGGGCGCTGGCCGGTGCCTTCGGGCGGGGGGAGACCGAGCGGGGCGAGCAGCTGGGCCGGCGCCTGCTCGCCGCCTTCGGCCGCGAGCGCTTCCGGGTCGAGCTGCAGCGGCCCTACTGGCGCCACGACCGCGCCCGCAATCGCTGGCTCGCCCTGCTCGCCTCCCGCCTCGGCGTGCCCTGCGTGGCGACCGGCAACGTCCACTCCCATCACGAGAACCGCGCCAACCTGCAGGACGCCTTCGTCGCCGTCCGCCGCGGCGAGATGCTGGAGGAGTGCGAGCCGTTCCGGCGCGGCAACCGCAGCTCGGTCCTCGCCGCGCCGGCGGCGATGGCGGCGCGCTTCTCCGAGCACCCGGGGGCGGTCGCCGAGACCCTGCGCGTCGCCGACCGCCTCCAGTTCGACCTCACGAAGCAGCTCGGCTACCGCTACCCGAAGTCCGAGGACCCCCGCGCCGACCGCGACCTCGCCGCCCTCTGCGACCACCTGCTCGCCGACCGCTACCGGGACGAGAAGCCGGGGCACCGGGCGCAGGCCCGCGCCCGCCTCGACGAGGAGCTGGGGACGATCCGCCGGCTCGGCCTCTCCGGCTTCTTCCTCCTGCACCACGAGCTGCTGGCGCTGGCCCGCGAGGTCGCCGCCGAGGTGCGCGGCCCCGGCTCGGCGCGGGCGATCATGCCCCCCGGCCGTGGCCGCGGCTCCAGCGTCAGCTCGATCGTCTGCTTCCTCACCGGCCTCTCCCACGTCGACCCGGTCGAGGCGAAGCTCTTCTCCGGCCGCTTCCTCAACGACGAAGTCGCGTCGGTGCCGGACATCGACCTCGACTTCCCCCGCGACGTGCGCGAGGTGCTGATCCCGCGCGTGCACGAGAAATACGGCGCCGACCGCTCGGCCCTGGTCGCCGCCTTCCCGACCTACCGCCCGCGCGGGGTCGTCCGCGACCTCGGCAAGGCGCTGGGCCTGTGGCCGAGCGAGATCGAGAAGGTGGCGGGCACGGTCGGCTTCCACGAGTCCAGGGGGGAGATCGCCCGCGACGTGATCGCCGCGATCGGCCCCGAGCGCGCCGCCTCTCCCGGCTGGCGAGCGCTGCTGGAGCTCAGCGAGGAGGCGATGGGCCTGCCCCGGCACGCCTCCCAGCACTCCGGCGGCATGGTGATCTCGACCCAACCGCTCGTCGACGTCTGCCCGGTCGTGCCGGCGGCGATGGAGGGGCGCCAGATCGTCCAGTGGGACAAGGACTCCTGCGCCGACGCCGGCTTCCTCAAGATCGACCTGCTGGGGCTGGGGATGCTCTCGGCGGTCGAGCGCTGCGTCGAGGAACTGGAGCAGACGCGCGGGGAGCGGCTCGACCTCGCGCGGGTCCCGCTCGACGACGAGCAGACCTACGAATCGATCCGAGCCGCCGAGACGACCGGCGTCTTCCAGATCGAGAGCCGGGCGCAGATGCAGATGCTGCCGCGCACCCGGCCGGAGAACCTCGACGATCTCACCGTGCAGGTGGCGCTGGTCCGGCCCGGCCCGATCCAGGGCGGCGCCGTCCACCCTTATATAGAGCGCCGCAAGCGCCGGCGCGAGGAGGGGGACGCCTACGAGATCCCCTACGAGCACCCCTCGCTGGAGCCGGCGCTGAGGGACACCCTCGGCACGATCGTCTACCAGGAGCAGGTGCTGGAGGTGGCGATGACATTCGCCGGCTTCTCCTCCTCGGAGGCCGAGGGCCTGCGACGGGCGATGAGCCGCAAGCGCTCCCAGCAGGCGATCGAGGAGCACCACCAGCGTTTTCTCGCCGGCGCCGCCGCGACACACGAGGACGTCACGCCCGAGCTGGCGGAGCGGATCTGGGAGAAGATCCGCGGCTTCTCCGGCTTCGGCTTTCCGAAGGCGCACTCGGCCGCCTTCGGCCTGCTCGCCTACCACTCGGCCTGGCTGCGCGTCCACCGCGGCCCCGAGTTCCTCTGCGCGCTGCTGAACGAGCAGCCGATGGGCTTCTACCCGCCCGACTCCCTCGTCCACGAGGCCCAGCGCCGCGGCCTCCGCATCGCCCCGCCCGACGCCAACCGCAGCCGCGTCCTCTGCCACGTCGAAACCCCCCGAACAGCCCGCCGACGGGCCGATAAGTTGACCCAGGGTGGACATATCGGCCCATCGGCCGCGTTGCGGGGCGGGCTGGTGGTGCGGGTGGGGCTGGGGTATGTGAAGGGGGTTCGGAGGGAGGAGATGGAGGCGTTGGTGGGGGAGCGGGAGCGGTGTGGTCCGTACCGCGGGGTGGCGGAGTTGGCGTCGCGCTCGGGGGCGGGGCTGGCGAGCTTGGAACGGCTGGCCTGGGCCGGGGCGCTGGACGGGATCCCCGCCGGCACTGGTAATGACGCCGACGGCGACGCGGGCGCGAGCGGCGAGCGGCGGGGGGCGCTGTGGCGGGTCGGCGTCGCCGCCGGCGGGCACGGCGCTGCCGGCGGCACCCAGCTGGCGCTGCCGCTGGAGCCACCGGAGCCGCCGCGGCTGCAGCCGCTCGGGGACTGGGGCAGGCTGATCGCCGACTACCGCTCGACCGGGATCGCCCTCGGCAAGCACCCGCTGGAGCTGATGCGCCCCGACCTCGACCCGGCCCTGGCCCGCAGCACCGACCTGGAGCGGATCGCCGACGGCAGCACGGTCGAGGTCGGCGGCATGGTCGTCGCCCGCCAGCGCCCGGAGACCGCCAAGGGGATCGTCTTCATGCTGCTCGAGGACGAGCGCGGCACCGTCAACCTGGTCGTGCCGAAGCGCGTCTACGACCGCCGTCGCGCCCTCGTCCGCACCGCCGTGATGGTGCGCGCGGCGGGCCGCCTCGAGCGTCGCGAAGGGGTGATCAACGTCCTCGTCTCCGAGGTGGCGCCGCTGGAGCACGCCGAGCAGCCGCTGAAGCGCGGCGAGGAGCAGCCGCTGAAGCGCACCGAGCAGCCACCGGGCCAGGGGGGACCCGCGCGCCGTGAGCCCCCGCCCTCCGGCTCGTCCCGTCGCCGCCGGCTCGCCATCCACGAGCTGCGAACAGTCGCGCCGGCCGGCCACAGCTTCGGCCGCCGCGGGCGGTAACGCGCCGCCGCCACCTGGGTTTAGGACCCTGTCGACGTTGCTAGGACCTACACCTGGCCCGCGGCGGCCCAGCCTTCTTCGCGGCTGACCCGGGCGACGGCATCGGCGGCGGCGGCGAGCGAGTTGCGCTCGTCGATTGCGTGCCGTTTCAGCTCTTCCAGCGCGCGATCGAGAGCGGCGAGGGTGCGGATCCTTCCCAGCAGCCACACCCGTCCGCTCTCGGCCCCCGTACCGTCGAGCTCGGCCGCGTACACCTCGGTCGTCGCTTCGCCCTCGCCGCTGTGCAGTGCCTCCGGTTCCCACCAGGCACCGCTCCGCGCCCCGCAGAGCCAGGAGATCCGCCAGCGGCTGCACTCCCAGCGCCGGAACGGGTTCTCGAGGCTCCACCTCAACCCGTAGTCGGCGCCCGCCAGCTCCGCCCGGTCCGCGTCTTCGCCCCTGGCGCGTCGCGGGTCCTCAGCCGCGAACTCCCGCCGCTCGTACTCGAGCGCGTCGCGGGCGTCTGCGGCGAGGCCCGCATCGCCGCGACGACGCAGGCCCGGCCGCGACCTTCCTCGCGCTCCGCGTCGACCGCGTCCCGCGCCTTCCAGAGCTCGCGCTGGGCGGCCGTCTCGAGCTGCGGCAGCTCGCCGGCACCGATCTCGAAGTAGGGGTCTCCCGCGCCGCCCGCCTCGTCACGCCCCCGCCTCCAGCGCAGGCACTGGAGGGCGCGAAGATGGGCCATCACCTGCCGCTCGTAGCCGGCGTATGAGTCGAAGAGGCTGTACTGGAAGGCGAACCTCGCCCCCGGCAGCGGACCGACCGCGGGCAGGCCCTCGAACAGGTGGTCCTCCAGCCGCCCCAGACGCAGGCCCAGCTGCAACCCTCGATCGAACTCGCTCCGATCGGCCATCTCGGCACACTACGCAACCATGGTCTGGCGCCGGGGAAGAACCCCACCGGGAGAGCTCGTCTACCTGTCGCTGCGAAAGCTCTACGGCTGCGCCGCCGAGCTCGGGGTGAAGACCGGGGCCGACCTGCCCGACCTGCGCTTCGAGCGGAGCGTCGGGGGACGGCTGGGACTGCCGCCGGTCGAGGTCTCCGCCGCCGCGACCCGGTCGGGGAGCCGCACCGAGCCCGGCTGGGAAGAGCGGGTTCTCGAGGACCACCTCGGGCGGGTGGTCGCGCGGCTGGGCGAGCTGCCCGACCTGGAGGAAAGCGAGGCGGTCAGGGAGGGGGGATGGTTCCGCTTCCACCGTCCTCTCAGCTTCGGCGTCGGACACGCGGACGGGAACCCGTCGATCAAGGCCCTGATCGCCGTCGACGCCAGGCAGGTCGCCCCCGGCTCGGTCGTGCCCGGCCTGCTGATGAACGGCTCGATCCTCCACGTCCGCGACCCCTACGCGACCGAGGAGCTGCGATCCGCGCCCGGAAGCCGCTCCGGATCCGGCAGCGACCGCCTCTTCATCTGGCTCGAGGAACTGCGGCTGGCCTGGGAGGAGGAACCCGACGCGGGTCTGAGGACGATCCTCGGCCACACCGGGCCCCCGGAGAAGGACGGCACGACGGCGTGGGAAATGTACGGCGCCTTCTCGGAATCTCCGGAGATGCGCGACCACATGGCCGAGCCGCGGATGCACGAAGCGACCTGCGAGGGGATCGGGCAGGCCTCCTTCGTGGTGGCGACCGACGAGCTCACCCTCGTGCTCGGAAGCCCCCTCTACATCCGCCGCCGGGCGGCGCCTCAGTAGGCGGTGTTGCGGGAGCGCGGCCGCGGGACCGCCTTGTAGCGGGGCTCGCGGCCGCGGTTCCAGAGCAGGGCGTCGATCTGCGGCGGCGAGAGACGGCCGCCGCACGCCGCCGCCAGCAGCTCGACGGCGTGGACGGCGCAGGCGCGCAACTCGACCTCCGCGGGGGAGCCGTGCTCGAGCAGCTCGCCGGCTTCGATCGCACCCTCCAGCGCCGGGTCGAGCCCGAGGACGCCGTCGACGCGGAGGACGTGGGGGACGAGGTTGTCGGCGAAGGCGGTGAGCCGGTGCGTGTCGGGGAAGGAGGCGACCGCGAGGCGGTCGAGGTCGGCGGCGGCGATCTGCGCCCGCTTGAAGAAGGGGACGGCGCGCCCTTCGTATGCGGACACGTCGGCGAAGGCCTCCCAGGACGCGAGCAGGTCGGCGAGGGCCAGGGCCGAGCCGGCGGCGGCGTCGACCACCCGCTCGAAGCGGCCACCGAACTCGGAGCGCAGGTGGGCGCCGACGTCGCGCAGCGAGCGCGCGAAGTCCTCCATCAGCGGGTGGGCCGGGTCCTGGCCGAGCACGGCGGCGAGGTCCGCGGCGCCGAGCCGGACCAGTTCCTCGGCGTCCCAGGGTCCCGCCGTGCGGAAGCGGTCGACGACGCCGGCGGCGACCGTCGAGTAGCCGCTGAGGCCCTCCCGCTTGCGGATCGTCGGCCACCAGCCGGAGCCGAAGTTGATCGCGTCGAGGCAGACGACGAAGGCGGCCCGGGTCTCGCGATCGCCCGCGGTCAGCTGCGTCACCGGGTCGAGCTCTTCGGCCGGGTCGGCTGTCGGCAGGCCGCGCGCGTACTCTCCGATGGCTCCCTCCTCGATCCGTACGGCCCGGGCCCGCGTCGCCACCCAGGCGCAGGCCTCGCGCACCTGGTCGGGAACAGCTGCTGAAGGTCGGGTCTCCATTGGCGCTTTTCTCGGGACAACCGAAGGAAGGCGCCAATCATGGTGAAATCGGACCCGTGAACGCGAACGAGATCCCGATCCGCCGCGCCGGCCCCGAGGACGCCGCCGCGATCGCCCGCCTCCTGCACGACTTCAACACCGAGTTCGGGGAACCGACGCCCGGGGTCGCGGCGCTGACCGGGTACTCGCGGCAGCTGCTGGAGGCGGGGGAGATCACGGTTCTGCTCGCCGGCGAGGGGCCGGACGGCATCTCGCTGATCCGCTTCCGCCCCAGCGTCTGGACCGGGGAGCCCGAAGCCCATCTGCAGGAGCTCTACGTGGTGCCGCGGTTGCGCGGGCGGGGCACCGGCCGGGCGCTGCTGGAGGCGACGATCGCGATCGCCCGCGAGGCGGGCGCGACCGGGATCGACCTCAACACCGGCGAGACCGACACCGCCGCCCGGGCGCTGTACGAGAGCCTGGGCTTCAGCAACCGCGAAGGCTCCCCCGACGGCCCCCCGATGCTCTTCTACGAGCGCGAGATCTGAGCCGAACGGCGTCGATCACTGTTGCTATGGCGACAGCGATTGACGCAGCTCGGCAAATCCGATGCCGCCGGGCGGGTCGACCCGCTCCGGATGCAGCAGATGCGCCAGCAGCTCGGTCCCGTCGACCAGGCGTGGGCCCGGCCGCGAGTAGCTCGAGGCGGCGTCGACCGCAAAGACCCGCTCGGGGCCGAGCTGCTCGATCCGCTCCCGGTGCCGTTCGGCCTGCGCGCGCGAGTCCTCGAGGTACCAGCCGCACGGCATCGCCACGACCACGTCGGGATCGAGCGTCGCCAGCGCCTCCCAGGTGACCTCGGGCGACTTCTCCCCGGCGGCGCCGGCCACGTCCTCGCCGCCGGCGATCGCGATCATCTCCGGAATCCAGTGGCCGCCGACGAAGGGCGGGTCGAGCCACTCAAGCGCGAGCACCCGGGGCACCGCCGCCCCGGCGACCGCGGCGCGCACCGCCGCCAGCCTTCCCTCCAGCTCGCCGCGCAGCTCCCGCGCCCGCTGCTCGATCCCCGCCGCCGCGCCAAGCCGCGTCACATCCTCCAGCACCTCGCCGAGGCTGCTCGGATCCTGCTGCACCACCCGCGGTGGACC
This sequence comes from uncultured Thermoleophilia bacterium, assembly GCA_963720455.1. GTDB lineage: Bacteria > Actinomycetota > Thermoleophilia > Solirubrobacterales > 70-9 > VAYN01. The sequence continues at coordinate 2,311,743 of OY970392.1, forward strand.
CGGCAGCCGCGCCGCCACCGCGACCACGTCCTCGTAGGAGACGGCGCAGACGTCGCAGACCGCCTGGGTGACGATCAGGTCCGGTGCCAGCTCCGCCAGCCGTTCCTCGTCGAGGCTGTAGAGCGCCCTGCCTGCGCCGACGATCGACTTCACCGCAGCGTCGATCTCGCCGGCGTCCAGCCCCTCCGGCAGCACCGTCGCGGTCAGGTGCGGCAGCTCCCGTGCCGCCGCCGGGTGGTCGCACTCGTGCGTGACCGCGACCACGTCCCCGCCGAGACCGAGCGCGAACAGCATCTCGGTCGCGGAGGGGACGAGGCTCGCGATACGCATCACACGACTATTTCACCGCCGCCAGGAGAACGTTCGACGCACCGACCATCCCCGCTTTGTTGGGATGGATCGGGGCCGCGAGTTCGCCCGGCACCAGCGGTTCGACCCACCGGGTCGAGCTGCCTTTGCAGGCGTCGTGGCCGATGCTGGCTCCGTACCAGTTGACCAGCGTCGCCCCGTTGGCCGCGGCCTGCGTCGCCAGCATGCTGTTCAGTTTCTGCTCGGTCGAACGCAGGTAGGGCGCGTCGGTGAAGCTGATCGGCATCTGCGGCCAGCAACCGAACCCGGTCTCGGGGAAGATCGCGGGGTAGTTGAGGACGTAGATTTTCGCCAGCGGCGAGCGGGTGTGGATGCCCTGCAGCACCGCCGCCACTTTTGGCGCCGTCGCTTCGATCCGTTCCGCCAGCTGGTCTTTGCCGCCCGAGGCGTATTTGTCTTTGCAGGGTGAGCTGAACGGGTTCAGCGTGATGCAGCTCTGGGCGACTTCGGAGAAGCCGATGTCGTTGCCGCCGATCGTGATCGAGACCACGGTGGTTTCGGCGTCGAGCGAGTTGAACTGCGGCGGGTTCGGCCCGTCCGGGTCGACGTTCTGCGGCTGCGTCATGTGATCGGTCTTGGCGCCGCTGCAGCTCGGGTCGCGCAGGGTGAGGCCGATGCCCGGTGCCGCCAGGTGCGGGTAGTTGTTGCTCGATTTGAGGCAGCCGAGCGGCAGCAGCGGGTTGGGGATCAGCGGCCCGGCCGTGTAGGAGTCCCCGAGCGAGACGTAGTTTGCCGCTCGGGCTCCAGCCGCGGCGACGAGCAGAACCGCCAGCGTCGCCAATACGAGCGCGAGCGCCCGCAGGAACCGCAGCGGGTGGGTGTGGATCGAGGCATTCATAAAATCTCCTTCCGACTTTGTCTTGGCCCCGCCGTGTCCCCGGCTTCCCAATGCTCAATTAAGTTAGCTACAAACTCCGGTGACGGCGATTCGCCCATGGTTTACCAACTTTTAGGTAAGAAGGAGGGCGAGGGCCTCCGTTACGTGCTAAGGGGGCGCCAGCGACCTTTCTTTCCCCGTCACCTCGATCGCCCCGCTGGTTCCGGCCAGCGGTGGACCCTCCCGGGGGCCGATGGTCCAAACTAGGGCCGTGGGCACCGCGCAGATCCCCGATCCGACCGAGGCGGTCCGCCACCAGCTGCGGCCGCTGTTCGACCAGGTCGTGATCAAGGAGTTGGACCAGGACCGGGTGCGCCGCTCCGGCCTGGTCGTCCCTCCCGGCACCCACGAGCCGCCGCCCGAGCAGGGCATCGTGCTCGCGGTCGGTCCGGGCCTGGACTGGTGGGCGGGGGCGGGAGTCGAGATGCCGGTGCAGCCGGGCGACCACGTCGTCTTCCCCGCCGCGGCCGGGGCCTGGGTCGAGATCGACGAGGAGCGCCTGCTGGTCTGCCGCGTGACCCAGCTGCTCGGCGTGCTCGAGTCGGCCTCGCTGACGGACTGACGCCCGCTGACGCGGCCAGTCCGCGAACCGACATGGACTGACGCTCCGGCTGCCGCGGTCAGCCCGCGACTGACGCTCCGGCTGCCGCGGTCAGCCCGCGGACCGACGCTCGCCGGCGCGGTCAGCCAGCCGGCTGACCGCTGACGCGCCCGGCGCCCGGCTGACTGCCGTTGCCCTTCAGCGTCATCATCCGCGCGTCGGCGGCCTGCATCAGCGTCTCGAAGTCGGCCCCGTCCTCGGGGAAGACCGCCCACCCGACCGAGGCGGTGGGGACCGGCCCGCGGCGGTCGGATTCGGGCAGGCCGACGGCGGTGCCGATCGCTTCCGCCATCCGCTGTGCGCCCTCGCCCTGGGCCCCGGGCGCGATCACCGCGAACTCGTCGCCGCCGATCCGGGCCAGGGTGTCGGTCGAGCGCAGGATCCCGCGCGCGCGAGTCGCCGCCTCGCGCAGGACGACGTCGCCGATCTGGTGGCCGTGCTCGTCGTTGATGCCCTTGAAGTCGTCGATGTCGAGGATCAGCAGGGCGAGGGGGCTGTCGTCGGCGCCGCGGCGGCCGGCCGGCTTTGTGCGCGCGGCCAGCTCCCGGCGCAGGATCGCGTCGAAGGCACGGCGGTTGCCGACGCCGGTCAGCGGGTCGTGGTTGGCGAAGCCGCGCTGGCGCACCTCGGCGTCGACCAGCCGCCGTTTCAGCCCGACCATCACCCAGGTGGCGGCGAGGAAGCTGGCGGCGAGCGCGACGTAGCGCGGCACGAAGGCGTTTTCGGTCGCGCTCGCGTCATAGAGCAGCGGCGTCCCGGCGACGAGGATCAGCTCGATCGAGAGCGGCCAGGCCCAGTGGGCGGGGAAGAAGAAGGCGGCGTAGAGCAGCGAGCAGACCAGGAACGGCTCGATGTAGCTGAGCGAGCCTCCGGTCAGGTAGAGGGCGAGGCCGACGACCGGGATCGTCACCACCATCCCGAACGCCAGCGCGTTGATCGAGGCGTGCTGCCAGCCGAGGATCCCGGTGACGCTGCCGACCCCGTAGAAGAAGGTCAGAGCGCTGAGGCCGAGCACCCAGGGCAGCGCCTCATGCACGGCGCCGGGGAGGAAGGCGGCGCCGGCGCCGATCAGCGCGCCGACGATCCAGAGGTAGCCGGAGATGCGGCCCATCCGACCGCGCTCGTCCGGGGCTTCGGCGAAGCCGCCCAGTCGCTGAGCGCTGTCCTGGATGGGTGCGGGCACGTCGATCTTGATCGGCGCGCCCGCCCGGTTCCTTGACTAGATGAGCTGCAAACCGGGGTGTCGGGAAGAACCCTGCCGTTTATCGGCCGGCCGCCTGCCTCAGTGGGCCCTGGAGTACGCCGGCTCGGCAGCCCCCTTCAGCCGGCCTCGGAGTACGCCGGCTCGGGCTGCCTCGACTCCGCCTCGCCCTCCCGCTCGCCCGCGGGCGCGCCGTGGCCGGGCGGCGCCGCGTCGCGCAGCACGAACACCGCGATCGCCACCGCGATCGCCGCCAGCCCGGCGCCGATCAGGTAGGCGACGTGGTAGCCGGAGGTCAGCGCCGAGGCGTTGGAGACGCCGTCGTCGAGCAGTTGCTGGGTGCGCTCGGTCGAGAGCGTCGCCAGCACCGCCAGCCCGATCGCCCCGCCCACCTGCATGCTGGTGTTGACCAGGCCCGAGGCGAGCCCGGAGTCGGCGGGCGTCGCCCCCGACATCGCCAGGGTCATGATCGCCGGGAAGGAGGTGCCGACGCCGACCCCGATCAGCAGGAACGGCGGCAGCAGGTCGGTCAGGTAGTTGCCGTCGACCGGCGTGCGGGCGAACAGCAGCAGGGCGACGACGACCAGGCAGACGCCGGGGATCAGCGTCGTGCGCGGGCCGAAGCGCATGATCAGTTTTTCCGAGAAGCCCAGGGACAGCGCGCCCATCACGATCGTCGTCGGCAGGAAGGCGAGGCCGACGTCGAGCGGGGTGTACTTGAGCACCCGCTGCAGGTAGAGGGCGCCGAGGAAGAACATCCCGAACATCCCGGCGACCAGCAGCGCCTGCAGCACGTTGGCGCCGGCGACGTTGCGCGAGCGGAACAGGCGCAGCGGCATCAGCGGGTTGGCGATCGTCGCCTGGCGGTGGATGAAGGCGGCGAGCAGCGCCGCGGAGACGGCGCTGAGGCCGAGCACGCGGGTGTCCCCCCAGCCCCACTCGGTGATCTGGAGGATGGTGAACACGCCCAGCATCAGCGAGGTGGTGATCATCGCCGCGCCGGGGTAGTCGGCACCCTCGTGCAGACCGATGCCCTCGTGGGCCTCGACCAGCCGCAGCGCCAGGAAGGCGACGGCGATCCCGATCGGGAGGTTGATCAGGAAGATCCAGTGCCAGCTGATCGCGTCGGTGAGGACGCCGCCGGCGAGCAGCCCGATCGAGCCGCCGGCCGAGGCGACGAAGCCGTAGACGCCGATCGCTTTCGCCTGCGCCGCCGGTTCGGGGAACATGGTCACGATCATCCCCAGGATCACGGCCGAGGCCATGGCGCCGCCGGCACCCTGGACGAAGCGGGCGCCGACCAGCATCTCCTGGCTCTGGGAGGCGGCGCAGACCAGCGAAGCGGTGGTGAAGATGGCCAGGCCGAGCAGGAAGACGCGGCGCTGGCCGACCAGGTCGCCGATCCGCCCGGCCAGTAGCAGCAGGCCGCCGAAGGGGATCATGTAGGCGTTGATCACCCAGGCGAGGTTGTTCTGGGAGAAGCCGAGATCGTCCTGGATCGAGGGCAGGGCGACGTTGACGATCGTCGCGTCGAGGACGATCATCAGCATCCCTGCGCAGAGCACGTAGAGGGCCAGCCAGCGGGTGCGATCGTCGTGTTGCCGGGCGGCTGAAGTGGGTTCGGCGGTAGCGGTAGGTGAAGTCATCGGGGATGCCTCCGGGGTCGTCGGGGGAGGTCCTGCTCAGGTCTCGCCGTCGAAACAGTCGACGGCGCTATCGCGGGGAGCGATCAGGTCCGACGTGGGGTCGCCGGTCCAGATTCCGACCTTATCGAACGCGCTTCCCCGCCAACCGCTGCAACGCCCGGCGCAGCTCCGCCCGGACGTACGCGGGCTCGTAACGGACCTGGCGGTGAGTGAACCGAAGGGCGAGGCGACCGGCGAGCGCGTTCTCGTTGTCGCGCCGCTTGTCCGCAGCCTGCTTGAAGGGAGTGCGGTGATATCGCAGGCTGTCGGTCTCGACCACGAGCCCCAGTCCCTCCCAGAAGAAGTCGACCCGGTTGCGGCCCAGCTTGGCCTGGGTGGTGGGGAGGGGGAGGCCGGCTTCGAGAGCGAGTGGCAGGAACCGGCGCTCGAGCTCAGTGCTCGTGAGCGCGAGGCCCGAGGCGTCGAGCAACCGCCGCAGGCGCCGGCAGCCGGGCCGCCGCGGCAGCCACGCGATCGCGGCACGCAGGGCCTCGGGGTTGACGAGGTCGCGGTGGTCGGCCTCGTTGACGGCGGCTTCGAGCTGACCGGTCGGGAGGCAGGAGGCGAGATCGACCAGGGTGACGGCCGGTCCCGTGACGGGGACGCGGTCGCAGCGCCGCGGTCGCAGCGCTTTCGGCAGCCCGTTCGGGGACGGGCCGCCCCATCCACCGCGAGCGGCATCCGAGCCAGCCGTGGCGAGCGCCCCGGCGGTGTCCGATCTGGAAGCCGCGGGGGCGCGGGGCGGCAGGCGCCGGTACACGCGGATCCCGCGCGGACGCTTGCGCTGCCCACTGGGCACGACGACCTCCACCGGCTCGCCTCTCCGCGGCCGCCTGATCTCGAGCGCTGCAGCGGCGCTGCGGTGGCTGAGCAGCGCCTGCGGGCCGCAGGTCAGGACGGCGGCCATCCACCGTCCCTGCTGGCTCACTTCCGCCCTTCCCACCGAGTACACGCCACGGAGGATCGGATGCAGGCGGCCTCGTGCCACCCGATGGCGGATCGCGTCGTCACTCAGTCCCAGCCCCTTCAGCTGCCGGCGCGTCACGACCCCGTGTTGCTCCCGGACCAGCCGCCAGGCGCGTTCCGCTTGAGCGCGGTCGATTTCCGGTGCCATAGCCCCGGTAAGTGACCGCGTTCGCCGAATTCGCCCCCGGAGCGCCTAGAGTCGGGGCGTGGGCCCGGAGAAAAGGACGGTGAACTGGCGCGGCTGGGTCGTCGGTGCGCTCGTCGCCCTGGTCGCGATCGTCGCTCTGCAGAACTCGCAGGAGGTACGGGTCGACGTCCTCTTCGTCACGGTCAACGCGCCGCTGATCGTGATCCTGCTGGCCGCGGTCGCGGTCGGGGCGCTGATCGGCTACGTCACCCCGGTCGTGCGCCGGCACCGGCGCGACGAGCGGCGTCAGGACAAGACGGGCTGAGCGGGTCGGTAGAGCTCGGCCGAGGGGATCCCGATCACGTCGCCCTGGAAGCGCTTGTTGATCCCGTAGACGACCCAGGTCGTGTCGATTTCGCCGATGTCGAGGTCGAGGCGGAGCTCGTCGGCGTGCTCCTCGACGTGCTCCATGTGGGTGAGGCCGGAGTCGTACTCGCCGCGCAGCAGCTCTTCGGCGACGATCGGCTTCGAGGCGACGTCGATGACCTCCTCCCACTGCGAGAGGTCGACGTAGCCCTTGGTCGCGGGGACGATGCCGAGCGAGCGCGGCTTCTCGACCTCGCGCCTGCTCAGCACGACCAGGTGCTTGGTCGGGTAGATGAAGGTGTCGACGACGAACACCTCGGTCCAGTACTTCTCGGTGATCTCGTGCACCTTCGGGTGGGCGCTGCACTGGACCAGGAAGGCGTCGTCGCGGCCGCGGATCATCTCCAGGCCCACGTGGAAGTCGGTGATCAGCTCGAACCCGTAGTCCTCGATGCCCTGGAAGCGCGCGTATTCGGTCACCGCGCGCTCGTGGCAGGTCCCCGTCGGGCCGAGCGTGACGAAGGTGATCCTGCGCTGGTCCGAGTCCGCTCCCATACCGTTGCGCAAGGGTAATCGACTAAACAGGGACGGTCAAACGCCGCCGGTGGAGAGGCAGGGCACGCCCTGGCATCCCTGGCGCCGGTCGAGATACCGCTGCCCGGCGAGCATAGAATCGGCTCCGTGAGCGAAGGCGGGGCGGACGCGGCGGCCATCTTCGAGCAGCGCCGGCGCGCGATCGGGATCGCGATCTCGGCCGTGCTGGTGCTGGGGGCGATCGTCCTCGTCCTCACCGGCGGCGACGGCGGAGACGACCCGGAAACCCTCGACACGACGCCGCGCCTGGTCGAGCTCGACGACGTCGCCGAGGTCGAAGACTCGCTCGGCCACACGCTCTACTGGGCCGGGGAGCGCCCCCCCGACCAGCTCGAGCTGATGCAGGACGCCGAAGGCAACGTCTTCCTGCGCTACCTCCCACCGGGAGTCGAGGCCGGCGACACCCGCACCCGGTTCCTGACCGTCGGCACCTACCCTGTCACCGACGCGGTGGCCGCGCTCGAACACACCGCCGCTGACGGCGACTCCCCGCTCCAGACCGCCGCTGACGGGGCGACCGTCCTCGTCAACCCCTCATCGCGGGGCAGCGTCTACCTCGCCTACCCCGGTTCGGACCTGCAGATCGAGGTTTACGACCCGGCGCCGGGTCGGGCGCTGAAGCTGATCCGCTCGGGGGAGATCCAGCCCGCCGGCTGAGCCCATGCTCGTCGCCTGGATCCTCTTCCCGCTTCTGCTCTCGGCGCTCTGCCTCGGCTGCGGCCTGCTGCTGGAGGCGCTGGTCGGGCGGCGGCTGCCGGGCCCGCTGCTCGCGCCCGCCGGTTTCGCGGTCCTCGTGGTCATCACCGCGGTCCTCACCTCGCGCGGGGAGACGGCGCCGCTGGCGACCCCGGCCGCCGTGCTGGCCGCTCTCGCCGGCGCCGCGCTCACCTTCCCCTGGGGCGGGCGCCGGCCGGATCGCTGGGCGCTCGCGGCCGCGTTCGGCGTCTTCGCGGTCTACGCCGCGCCGGTCGTCCTCTCCGGCGACCCCACCTTCACCGGCTACGTCAAGCTCGACGACACCGCCACCTGGATGGCCTTCGTCGACCGGGTGATGGAGCACGGTCGCGACCTCTCCGGGCTCGAACCGTCCAGCTACCAGACCACCCTGCAGGTCAACCTGCCGGCCGGCTACCCGGTCGGCGCCTTCCTGCCGCTCGGCGCCGGCTCGCGCCTGACCGGGACCGACGTCGCCTGGCTCGTGCAGCCCTACATGGCGACGATGGCGGGCCTCCTCGCCGCCTGCCTCTACTGGCTGGCGCAGCCGCTGGTCGAGTCGCGGCCGCTGCGGGCGCTGGCCGCCTTCGGCGCCGCCCAGTCGGCGCTTCTCTTCGGCTACGCGCTCTGGGGCGGGATCAAGGAGCTGGCGGTGGCGCTCGCGATCGCCGTGCTCGCCGCCGTCGCCCCGGCCGCGGCGAAGAGCGAGCTGGGCTGGCGCGGAACCGTGCCGGCGGCGATCGCGACCACGGCGCTGCTGGCGATGGTCGGCTCCGGCGGCCTGGTCTGGGCGCTGCCGATCCTCGGCCTCGTCGGCCTCGCGCTCTGGCGCTCCAGCGGGGCGCGGGCGCTGCTGGCACAGGCCTGGCCGCTGGCGCTGGCGGTGGCGATCCTCGGGATCCCGGCCCTGTTCGCCGCCGGGGTCTTCTCGCCCACTCAGGGCGGTCTCACCAACGCCGCCGAGCTCGGCAACCTGATCGGGCCGCTCAGCATCGCCCAGTACGCCGGCGTCTGGATCACCGGCGACTTCCGCCTCGACCCCAGCGAGGCCGGGCTGACCGACTACCTGATCGTGCTCGCGCTGCTCGCCGCCGTCGCCGGGGCCTGGCTCGCCTGGCGCCGGCGGGCCTGGGAGCTGCTGCTCTACGCGACCGGCGCCGGGGTCGGCAGCATCGCCGTCTTCCTCTACTCCTCGCCCTGGGTGGGAGCCAAGGCGCTCGCCTCGGGCAGCCCATCGTTGCTGCTGCTGGCGCTGGCCGGCGCCGCCGCCTTCGCCGTCCGCATCGAGCGGGTGCTGGGGACGACGGTGCTGGCGCTCCTCCTCGCCGGGGTGCTCTGGTCGAACGCGCTCGGCTACCACGACGTCAGCCTCGCCCCGTACGACCAGCTGCGCGAACTGGAGAGCATCGGCGAGGAGTTCGCCGGCGAGGGCCCGGCGCTGATGACCGAATACCAGCCCTACGGCGTGCGGCACTTCCTCCGCAAGGCCGACGCCGAGGGCGCCTCGGAGCTGCGCTACCGCCCGGTCCCGCTGGTCGAAGGCGGGGAACTCGAAAAGGGCGAGTGGGGCGATACCGACCGGATCACCCTGCCGGCCCTGCTGACCTACCGGACGCTGGTGCTGCGCCGCAACCCCGCCCAGAGCCGCCCGCCGTCGGCCTACTCGCTGGTCCGCCGCGGCGAGTACTACGAGGTCTGGCAGCGGCCGCCCGGCGCGAGCGCGCCGGCCGCCCAGCACCTGCCGCTCGGCGACTTCGAAGATCCCGGCGCCGAGCCGGCCTGCTCCGAAGTCCTCGACCTCGCGCGCCAGGCCGGCGAGGGAACCGTCGCCGCCGCGATCCGGGCGCCGACGGTCGTCGCCTCGCTGGCGGACTCCAGCCACCCCCCGACCTGGCTGCCGACCGAAGCCGGCAGTCCCGATTTGATCCCGTACGGGCCGGGGACGGCGAGCCTCCTCGTCGAGGCGCCGGCCGCCGGCCGCTACGGCGTCTACCTCCAGGGCAGCGTCCGCAACCGCCTCACCCTCCTCGTCGACGGGGTGGAGGTCGGCGCGGTGGAGGAGCAGCTGAACGAGGCCGGCCAGTTCCTCTACCTCGGCCAGGTCGAGCTGGAGGCGGGATCGCACGAGATCGAGCTCGTCCTCGCCGACCAGACCCTGGCTCCCGGCAGCGGCGGCCCGCCCGAACCGATCGGGCCTCTGGTCCTGGACGCGGCCGCGAACGAAGACCCGCCGCTGCGCGAGGTCCCCGCCGCGCGGGCGGAAGAGCTCTGCGGCCGGCACCTCGACTGGGTCGAGGCGCTGCCCGAAAGCGCCGGTTAGTCCGGCGGCTCCGACTCGCCGCGCTCTTCGAGCCAGCGGCGGACTTCCTCGGCGATGTCGGTGTTGAGTTCGATGTAGAGCGCCATCAGCTCGGCCCCGCCGCTCTGGTTGCCCGCCATCCAGGCCTGGTGCAGCAGGCCCCACATGCTGATCGTCTCGGGCAGGGTCAGGTTGAGTAGCTCCGCCGCCTGCTCCATCAGCGCTTTGAACTCCGACTCGAGCCGTGCGACCGCGACCGCCCGCACGTCGGGGTCAGGTTGGGTCGCCCGCGCCTCCAGCTGGTCGTGCCCGGTCCTCAGGCCGGAAAGCCAGGCCGAGTCGAGACAGGCCTCCATCGCCACGGTCTGGTCCGGGTCGAGGTCGAGCAACTCCCTGCACTCCTCGCGTAGCGGCTTCAGGTCCCGTTCCTTCGCAGCAAGGAGATCGTCTCCGAACTCTTCGCCATCTCGCGGCGGCACCGGCCGAGTCTATTCAATTAGAAATACTGAAGTACTTCTTCAGAAACTCGGAGGACTTGGCCTTTCAAAGCCCTTTCGGGTGCCGAGCGACGAATTCTCGCGTGTCGACCCGAGCCCGATGCCAGCGCGGCCCGGTCGTCGGGGAGGGGTTGCCGCGGGTGTCGAATCGCAGCCCGGCGACGACCATGAAGACGTGCTCGCGGTTGGCGTAGACGCTGATCCAGTGGCCGCCGCCGCCCTCTTCCCAGGAGGCCAGCTGCCCGGAGACCATCGTCACGTCGAGCAGCCCGGCGCCGTGAAGGGCGTAGCCGACGGCTCCGGAGCAGTCGTAGCCGCGGGCGAACCAGCCGGCGTGGCCGCCGCCCCAGACGTAGGGCTTGCGGTCGATCTCGTTCGCCGCCGCGATCACTCGCTTGACGAGCGTCGGCGCGCCCGCGGGCGCGACCGCCTCGCCGTCGACGAGGCTCGCTCCGCAGGTGGAACTGGTCCGCACGCCCGACGGAGGCATGGACGTGCACCCGGCGCCCCACGGCACGCTCGCCACGGCGTTCGGCGCCGCCGCCGCGAGCGCCGCGAGGAGGCCGGCGGCCGTCAGGGCCAGTCTCTTGCGCCTCTCGAAGCGGATTCCGGAGAGGCTACGCCAACTCGGGAAGGCTCCGGCCGGCCGACCTAGACTGCGGCTGGTGGACGGCGACGGGTGCGTGGTCTTTCGAATCTCCGACGGGCTCCAGCTCCGCCTGCTCGGCGCGCGGGACGCACCGCGGCTGCACGCGTTGATCGAGGCGAACCGGCCCCATCTCGCCTGCTGGCTGCCGTGGGCGGCGACCCAGACCCCCGCCGAGACCGAGGCCTTCATCGCCCGCTGCCAGGAGCAGTGGTCGGCAACGAGGGCTTTCAGGCCGGGGTGATCGTCGACGGCTCGATCGCCGGCATGGCCGGCTTCCACCGCGTCGACTGGGCCAACCGCTCGACCGGCATCGGCTACTGGCTGGCCGAGGATCGCCAGGGTCGCGGCGCGATGACGGCGTGCGTGCGCCGGCTCGTCGACCACGCCTTCGGCGCCTGGGAGCTCAACCGGGTCGAGATCCACGCCGCCACCGGGAACCGCCGCAGCCGCGCCCTGCCGGAGCGCCTCGGCTTCGATCAGGAGGGGGTGCTGCGCGAGGCCGAGCTGGTCGGGGGCCGCCGGCTCGACCTCGCCGTCTACGCGATGCTGGCGGCCGGCTGGCCGGTGCGGACCTCGTAGGCCGGGGGGCGAAAGCGGAGGCGGCGGTCAGCCGCGCCGCAGGTAGCGCAGCGCCGACTGCGCCGCGTTGAAGCCGCTCATGCCGTGGACGCCACCGCCGGGCGGGGTCGCGCCGGAGCAGATGAAGAGGCCGGGGACCCCGGTCGCGTAGGGGTCGAGCGTGAGGCGGGGACGGATCAAGGTCTGGACCGGGGTGTTGGCGCCGGCGATGATGTCGCCGCCGACGTAGTTGGCGTTGTTCGCCTCGATCTCGGCCGGGGAGCTGACCGCAGTGGCGACGATGCGCTCGCGCAGGCCGGGGGCGAAGCGCTCGATCTGGTCGATCACCGCGCGCTCGCCGCCTCCCCCGTCGTAGCCGCTGGGGACGTGGGCGTAGGCCCAGACCGGGTGGACGTCGCCGGCCGAGCGCCCCGGGTCGGCGAGGTACTGCTGGCCGACCAGCACGAAGGGCCGCGCCGGCATGCGGCCGCGGTTGACGTCGCGCTCGGCGGCGACCAGCTCCTCCAGCGAGCCGATCGCGTGGACGGTGCCGGCGCGGCGGCAGACCTCTGCCGTCCACGGCACCCCGCCCGCGACCGCGAGGTCGACCTTGAAGGCGCCGGGGCCGTGCCGGTAGCGGTGGTAGGCGCGGGCGACCCGGCGCGGCAGCCGCTCACCGGCGATCTCGGCGACGGCGCCGGGCGCGAGGTCGAGGGCGACGACGTCGGGGGAGCCGAGCTCGGCGAGGTCGCGCACCTGGACGCCGGTCTCGATCGTGCCGCCGTGCTGCCGCAGGTCCGCCGCGAGCGCGTCGGCGATCGACTGCGAGCCGCCCGCCGCCACCGGCCAGCCGCCGCTGTGACAGGCGGTGACCAGCGCCATCCCGACGGCGGCGCTCATCGGCTGCGTCAGCGGGCTGAACGCATGGGCGGCGACGCCGCCCCACAGGGCCCGCGCCCCGACCGTCTTCCAGCGGCGGGCGACGAGCGTCGCCGGCGCGGCGGCGGGGAGCCCGAAGCGGGCGAGCCGGAGGGGGTGCCTGGGCAGGTGCAGGATCGGCCGCAGCGCGTCCTCGTTGATCGCGTCGAAGTGGGCGGCGGCGGACCCGAACAGCCGCTCCCAGGCACGCCCGTCCTCACCGAGGCCGGCGACCGTGTCGTCGAGCGAGCGGACCATGCTCGCGGCGCTGCCGTCGTCGAGCGGGTGGGCGAGGTCGACCTCGGCCCAGCGCCACTGGAGTCCGTGCCGCTCGAGCCCGAGCGAGCGGAAGAACGGAGAGGCGGCCGCCATCGGGTGCGCCGCGGAGCAGACGTCGTGGACTACGCCCGGCACAGTCAGCTCGGCGCTGCGGGTGCCGCCGCCGATCGTCTCCTCCGCCTCCAGCACCGTCACCCGCACCCCGGCCCGCGCCAGCGCCACCGCGCAGGCGAGCCCGTTCGGGCCGGAGCCGACGACCGTCGCCTCGTTCCCCGAGGGGCCGTCCCCCTTATGGGACGCAAAAGGCTTCAACGAGCTGCCGTCGCCCGCGCGGGCTCGGCTCGCCTCTCCACCGCGACCGGGAAGTCCCACGATTCTTCGAGCCACGGCTGCCGCTCGACCATGTCGGCGACCGCGACCGACCCCTCCTCCAGCAGGCCCGTGGCGGCGTCGTGGATGCGGTAGCGCTGACGGCCGCTCCCCGCGGCTTCGGACTCGAGTTCGATCACCCGCACCTCGCCGGGGGCGAACCCGCAGCGCTCCTGTACCGCCTCCAGCAGCTGCCGCCCGTGGAAGTGCCCGTCGCCGAAGTTCCAGCCGTTGACGACGTTGGAGACGAGCTCGCCCTCGCGCGCGTCGTAGGCCTCGACGTCCTCGACCGCGTGCGGGAGCAGGGCGTTGAGCGCGCGCCCGTGCGAGTGCATCGAGCGGAAGGCGAGGCCCTTGTTGAGCAGGAAGTTGGTCAGCTCGGGGTCTTCGTAGAGTCGCGTCACCTGCTCGCTGACCAGCGCCGCCGACTTGACGATGTGGGTGTCGAGCTTCGCCTCGGCCCCGCTGCCCTTGCGGAACAGCCACTGGGTCGTCGCCCAGTTGCCGGCGTAGTAGCGCATCGAGGGCAGGAAGGAGATCTTGTCGGGGCGGAAGTTGCCGAGCACGGGCAGGCCGACGCAGACGATCGCGATCAGCCCGATCAGCAGCGGTTCGTCGAGCGTTGAGAGCGGCACGTCGCCGTAGTGGCCGAAGAGGAAGAGGAGGCCGAAGATCATGAACACGTTCCACTCCAGCGGCACCGCCAACGGGAACATCGAGGTGATGTTGAGGTGGAAGAGGATCATCCCGACGATCGCGATCGTGCGGACGACGTCGTTGTCGACCGTGATCAGCAGCAGCGGCCAGCCGAACTCCTGCACGGTGCCGAAGTGGGCGAGCGCGGCGGAGAGCCGCGAGGGCCGCATGTCCTCCGGGTAGTCGCGCCAGAGCCTGCGCTTCAGCGCCTTCGGCCCGACCAGCGGCGCGTTGCTGATCATCACCGAGACGACGAAGGGGAAGTGGCGGTTCAGCTTCGAGGAAGCGGCGCCCCACCAGATGAAGAGGAAGGTGAACTGCCAGGCGACGATCCACTGGTCGGGGGAGAACAGGCCGACGGCCAGCATCGTCGCGTAGATCTCCGGCCGGGCGCCGAGGAAGGAGACCTTGTCGCGCAGTCCGAGCAGGGCGAGGAGGCCGAGCAGCAGCGCGATGCCCTCCGTCGGCAGACGCCCGGCCGGGATCGCGACGACGTCCGCGGCGTTGCCGCCGGAGAGACCGACGGGGGAGGAGCCCGCTCCCGCGGCGAACAGCAGGTAGAGCCCGGCGAGGAGGACGCCGGCGTAGAGCCCGGCGTCGAGCCAGGTGCGGCGCGTGCCGCGCGTGAAGGGGACGCGGTCCGGCCACGGCGGCAGCCGCACCGTCCCCGGCCGCAGCCAGTAGAGCGGCCCCCCGATCGGCGGCACGAAACGGAAGCTGAGCGGCATCGAGCCCGCCCCGAGGCCGAGGATCTCCCACAGCAGCGTCCACAGCGCGAACTTCTGGAAGACGATCGGTTCGGTCCACCACTCGCCGAGGTCGCCGATGCCCCCGAGGCCCGGCGTGGTCGAGATCGCCAGCAGCGCCCCGCCCGCGTAGATCACCAGCTTCAGCGCGTAGAGCAGGTACACCGCCGTCGGCGAGCCGAACCCGTTTTCGCCCCAGTCCTGCACCAGCGGCTTGATCCGCGCCAGGTGCGGTTTGCCTTTCCACTCCTCCAGCTCGAAGGGCGGCTCTGCTGGGGCGAAGAAGCTCATCGAGTCATGCTCTCATCGCGCTACACGCACAAGTTCCCTGACCAATATGTAGGGTCGGTTCACCATGTGGGTCGATCTGCACGCGCATTACCCGATGCATGTCGTCAGCGATCTCACGCCCGACGCCGAGCCGACCGTGGAGCTGATGCGCAGGGTACGCGGCCGCAGGACCCTCGGCGGCCGAATCCAGGCGGCGATCCTCTCGGTGGCGATGAAGATCGGCAGCGACAGGACGCTGACCAGCGGCCCCCGCATCTCGATCGAGTCGATGAGGAAGGGCGACGTCCGCCTGGCGCTCTCGGTCCTGCTCGGCACCGCCGAGGAGATCGACCTCGGCAAGCCCTACGCGGCGCCGCCCACACCCGACTACTTCCCGCGCCTGCTCGAAGACATGGCCGAGGTCGAGGCCGAGGTGGAAACCCACGACGACTCGACGATCCGTGTGGTCAAGAATCGCGAGCAGCTCGACCGTTGCCTTGACGAGGGGGCGATCGCGCTCGTCCACGCCGTCGAGGGTGGGTTCCTTCTCGGCGACGGCGACGAGGAAATCGCCGCCAACTGCGCCACCCTCGCCGCCCGAGGCGTGGGCTACGTCACCGTCGCCCACCTCTTCTTCCGCCAGGTGGCGACCAACGCAGCGGCGCTGCCGTTCCTGCCCGAGCCCTACTACGGACTCGTCTTCCCCCAGCGCGGCAAGGACCGCCTCACTCCGCGTGGCGAGGCGGTCGTGCGGGGCCTGGTCCGCAACCGGATCCTGATCGACCTCTCCCACATGGACCCGCCGGCGATCGACGAGGTGTTCGACCTGCTCGACCGCGAGCTCGACCCCGAGAAAAGGTTCCCGGTCGTCTCCACCCACGCCGGCTACCGCTTCGGCAAGCAGCGGTACATGCACGACGAGCGGACCCTGCTCAGGATCAAAGAGCGGGGCGGGGTCGTGGGGCTGATCATGGCCCAGTACCAGCTCAACGACGGCATCCGCGACACCCACACCGAGAGCCTCGACGAATCGCTCGAGGTCATCTGCAAGCACATCGACAAGATCGCCGAGGTGACCGGCGGCCACGAGCAGATCGCCCTCGGCACCGACTTCGACGGTTTCGTCAAACCGACCCCGGGCGGGCTCGAGACGATGGCCGACCTGGCGGATCTCGACCGGGAGCTGAGGAAGAGGTACGGCGAGGAGACGACCGACCTGATGACCTCGGGAAACGCGCTGCGGGTGCTGCGAACGCTCTGGCCGTGACGAAGTAGGGTCGGGGCGGTGTCGAAAGCCGCCCGCGCCATCTGCCTGCTCGTATTCAAGCCGGGGACGGAGGAGCCCTGAAAACGCTGCCGGTGCTCCTGGTGTCCGTGGCCCTCGCCGCCGGAGTGGCCACGGCGGCCGGCTGGGGCGCCGGCATCCCCGCCGCCGCTCCCCGCTCCCACCCGGCCGTCTTTCACGGCCGGGTCGAGCGCATCGATGCCGAGACGCGGCGGCGGATGAGCGGCGTCTCCTGGCACCCGGGCTGCCCCGTCGGCTTCGCCGACCTGCGCCTGCTCAGGGTCGGCCACTGGGGCTTCGACGGTCGCGTCCACCGCGGTCGCCTCGTCGTCCACCGCGACTTCGCCGTCCCCATGGTGCGGACCATGCGCAGGCTCTTCCGGCTCCACTACCCGATCCGGCAGATGCGCCTGGTCGACGCCTACGGCGCCGACGACCACCGCAGCATGGACGCCGACAACACCTCCGCCTTCAACTGCCGCTTCGTCGCCGGCAGCCCCGGCGTCTGGTCCGAGCACGCCTACGGCAGGGCGATCGACGTCAACCCGGTCGAGAACCCCTACGTGACCGAGTCCGGCCACGTCTCACCGCCGGCCGGCGCCCCGTTCGCGGAGCGCCGCCACGCGAAGGGCGTCATCCACCGCGGCGGCCCGGTCGTCCGTGCCTTCGCCGCGATCGGCTGGGAGTGGGGCGGCAACTGGTCCTGGCCGAGGGACTACCAGCACTTCTCGGCGACCGGGAGCTGAACGCGGTCGCGGCTCTAGTCGCCCGGGATGCCGAAACGGGTCACGGCCGACTGATCGGTGGCCGTCGCGTAGAGGCTGCCGCCGGCGATCGCCAATGAGCTGAGCCCGCCGAAGCCAAGCTGGTGGGCGCCGGCTCGGCCGAGTGCCAGGGTGCAGGAACCGGCCGGCCGCGCCGCGGTGGGGCGGGAAGTGAGGCAGCTGGAGAAGGAGAGGGCGCCGCCGCCGGGGTCGCGAGCCAGGCGCACGATTGCCGAGTCACGGCGCGCCGTGACGTAGAGGCTGCGTCCGCCCGGAGCGAGCGCCAGGTCGGTCGGTTCGTCGAGCCCCGGCACGGCGCCCAGGAAGGTGAGCGCCCCGGTCGCCGGGTCGCGGTTGAAGGCGGCGATCGCGTCGTCCCCGCGCGCGGCTCCATATAAGGAGCGTCCGTCGCGGCTGATCGCCATCCGTTCGATCAGCCACATGCCCGAGTCGAAGCCGGCTTCCTGTGCGGTCGGGATCGCCCGGCAGGGGTTGCCGGGGCCGAGCCCCCGGCTTTCGCCGCTGATGCAGCCGCTGTAGACGAGCTCGCCGCTGGCCGGGTCGCGCCGGAATTCGGTCACCGAGGAGGTCTTGGGCGAGCTCGCGTAGAGCGAGGTGCCGTCGGGGCTGAGGACGATGCGGTTGACCCCTCGCAACCCCGACCCGTGGGAGTTGCCGGGCGCCACCTGCGTGCAGACCGACTCGAGCCCGACGACGAAGCCGCTGATGCCGCCGGTGAGGCAGCCCTGGAAGCTGAGTGAGCCGTTGCCGTTGCGGACGAAGGTGCTGACCGCGGCGTCCCCCCGCGCGGCGACGTAGACGAAGCGCCCGTCGGGGCTGAAGGCGAGCGAGGCCGGTCCGCCGAGGCCGGAGTGGATGCCTTCATAGACCGGCGTCGCGGTCGGGATCGGCCGGCAGACGCGGCGTTTGCCGGTGCTGTCGGGCCCGGTCGAGCCGGTGATGCAGCCCTTGTAGGTGAGCTTGCCGGAGCCACGGTTGCGGGCGAAGATCCCCAGCGAGTGATCGTCCGAGACCGTGTAGACGTTGCGCCCATCGGGGCTGACGGTGACGAACCTGACGCTGTTGAAGCCGGAGAGGACGTCTTCCTTTCCCGCGTTCGGGAGCAGCTTGCAGGGCTGTTTGCCGGGAGGGCCCGGTTCGACGTTGGCGCTGAGGCAGCCCTGGAACTTCAGCGGCCTTGCCCGCAGGCCGATCACGGTGTCGTCGCGGGGAGAGGCCGCGTAGAGCGAGCGGCCGTCGGGGCTGGCGGCGAGCGAAACGGGATAGGCGAGCCCCGAGCCTTCGGCGTCGAGGACCGCCGGGCGGATCGGCGTGCAGCCGCCGGGGCGCGGCGCGAACGGCGTCCTCCCGACCGGCAGCTTGCCGGTGATGCAGCCGAGGAATCGCAATCCGCCCGCGGCCGTCGCGGGCGCGGCCCCGTCGCAGGCAAGGGCACCGAGCAGGAGCAGGGCGGACAGGCTGAGGATCGAGAGGCGTCGCACGTGCCGGGCGTCAGGCGAGAGAGATCACGTGGGCCGTGTTCGGGGCGACGCGACCCTCGAGCACGTCGAGATAGGCGCGCTGGAGGGCGTCGAAGCCACGCCCCGGTAGCGTCTCCAGCCAGCCGCCGGTCCACTCGCAGAAGGGATGCCAGGCATCGGCGACCCGCTGCTCGAGGCCGACGCGACCCCAGTCGGAGGCGCGCTTGCTGACCCGCGTGGGGGCGAAGAAGACGACCGGGCGTGGGCCCGGCAGCTTGCCGCCGCCGGTGAAGTCCTCCCAGTGGGTGACGCCCACAGCCATGCTGTGGACGAGCTGGTCGCCGTAGTGCGCGTGGACCGCCTGCCGCACGGTGCTGTCGCCGGCGAAGTCGACGAAGGTGGCCGGTCCGCGCTCGAGCGAGTCGATCGCGTCGTAGGTGACGGTGCGTCCGTAGATCCCGAGCCCGGCGACGAACTCGGCGCCGCGAGGTGAGGTGAGGCCGACCAGCTCGACCCCATCGCGCTGGGCCAGCATGAAGGCGGCGGCGATCGCCGTCTTGCTGGAGGCGCTGGAGAGGACGATCGGCCCGCGGCCGGTCAGATCCTCGTCGGCGAGCTGGTCGTCGATCAGGAACGAGGTGAAGAAGAGCGGTCGCAGCAGCATCTGGATCGCCTCGGTGTCCGCCCGGTAAAAGCGGTCCCCGCCGGTGGCCAGGAAGCGGTGGTAGGCCGACGGCAGCTCCGCCCGGTGCGGCGCGGCGTCGACGAACCCGCTCGCGTCGGCGCTCGCGGGCGTCACCGCCAGGTGTGAGGAGGGAGGCAGGTACCCGTACACCCGCGTCCCCGCCACGACGCCCTCGGCCTCGCTGCGCTCGACCTCGGCGAAGCCCCACACCGGGACCCGGCCCCAGCCATCCGCGGCCGGGAAGAAGTTCCAGTAGGACATCGCCTCGCCCATCACCGCGTAGGTGACGTTGTTCGCGGTCAGCCCGAAGCTGTCGACTCGCAGGAGCGCCTGCCCGGGCTCGATCTTCGGCGCGCTGGACTCTTCGACCCGGCACTGGCGGAGGTCGTCGCGCTTGACCAGGAAGTCGGTCATCCCCGCCATCCTCCAACCCAGCGGCGGAATTGCAAGTGGCGGGCCATTTTTCGCGGGTCACCGGGGGCGAGCCGTTTCACCGCGGTCGCAGCGGGAAAGGGGGCTCGACGAGGTGCAAACCGAATTTCGACACGAAGCGCTGATCTACAGCGGCGCGCAGGAGTTCCTGGACGGCAGCGTGCCGTTCCTGCGTGCCGGGCTGGAGGCGGGCGAACCGGCCCTGGTCGCGGTCTGCCGCGCCCGCATGGAGCTGCTCGAAGACGAGCTCGGGGACGGTGCCCTCGAGATCCGCTTCGCCGACATGGAGGGGCTTGGTCGCAACCCCGCCCGGATCATTCCCTTCTGGCGCCAGTTCGTCGACGAGCTGGGCGGCCGGCCCGGGCGCGGCATCGGCGAACCGGTCTGGCCCGGGCGCGGGTGCCACGAGATCGACGAGTGCCGGCGCCACGAGTCGTTGCTCAACGTCGCCTTCGCCGGCCGGCCGGCCTGGTCCCTGCTCTGCCCCTACGACGCCGGCGCGCTGGCCGGGGAGGTGCTGGACCGGATCGCCGACTCCCATCAACAGGTGGTCGGCAAGGGGGTCGCGGAGGAGGTCTGCGGCTACCTGGACCAGGTCGATTGCTTCGCGGGCGAATTCCCCGGCCGGCCGCCGCTGATGGATGCGTTCGGCTTCGCCCGCGACGGCCTGCCCCAAGCAAGGCGGCGGGTCGGGGAGGCCGCGGCACTCGTCGGCCTGGCCGCCGACCGCGTCGCCGATCTCGTCCTCGCGGCCAGTGAGCTCGCCGCCAACAGCGTCGTCCATGGCGGTGGCACCGGCACCCTGCGGATCTGGCGCGACGGTGAGCGCCTGGTCGTCGAGATCGAGGACCGGGGCATGATCGAGGAGCCGCTGGCCGGCCGTGTGCGCCCGGAGCAGACCCAGGTCAGCGGCCGTGGGCTGTGGCTCGCCAACCAGCTCTGCGACCTGGTCCAGATCCGCTCCGGCGCCCAGGGCACGACCGTCCGCCTCCACGCCGCCCTGGCCTGATAAGCGCCCGGTCCTCGCGTGTTCGATCGTCCCCTGGCGGGTACTGGTACCTGACCGCAATCAGCAAAAGGAGAGAGAGCAAGGAGGAGCAATGAGCACCAGGGCAGACAGAGGATCGGGCATCGGCGGCATCTCGCTCGGTGGGATCCTCGTCATCATCGGTGTCGTCCTGATGATCGTCTGGAGCTTCTGGGTCGGATTGATCGTCGTCCTCATCGGGCTGATCGCCTTCGGCGGTTTCGCGCGCGGGAAGTGGTATTGACAAGGGCCTGACAGCGGGGCCTGCGCCGCGTTTCAGTCATATGAGCATGCGTAGAAAGCTCTTCGCGCTGATGCTCGGCGCAACCGCCAGCGTGGCGCTCGCGCTGACGGGTCCCGGCGCGGGGCTCGCCGTTTCCGGGTCGGCCGATCTGCGGATCGTCAAGGCCGACAGCCCCGATCCGGTTGCCGCCGGGGCGACGCTCACCTACTCGGTCGAAGTCGACAACCTCGGGCCAAATGCGGCCACCGGCGTCAGGGTGACCGATCAGCTGCCGAAAGAGGTCGATCTCGTCTCCGCCACGGTCAGCGGCGGGCAGTGCACGAGCAAAGGGCGCAAAGTCACCTGCGACCTTGGCGCGATCCCGGTGGTCACCGGCGCCTACGCGACGGCGCGGACGGTGACCATCGCCGTCATCCCCCGCAAGGTCGGGACCATCTCCAACACGGCTTCGGTCAAAGGGGCGGAGAAAGACCCGGCCAAAGCCAACGACAAAGCCACGGCGACGACCCGCGTGGTTGGCCCGGGGCCGACCTGCCGCGGGATCCCGGTGACGCTTGGCGGCACTCGCGGCAACGACGTCCTCGTCGGCAGCGGCGGCCGTGACGTGGTCGCCGGCTTCGGCGGCGACGACACGATCTACGCTTTCGCGGGGCGGGACTTG
This sequence comes from uncultured Thermoleophilia bacterium, assembly GCA_963720455.1. Classification (GTDB taxonomy): domain Bacteria; phylum Actinomycetota; class Thermoleophilia; order Solirubrobacterales; family 70-9; genus VAYN01. Next base: position 2,333,103 of record OY970392.1, read on the forward strand.
GTCTGCGCCGGCTCGGGCAACGACCACGTCGGCGGCGGCACCGCTGCCGACCGCGTCTTCGGCGCTGCCGGCGCTGATCGCCTGCTCGGTCGCGGCGGCCCCGACCTGCTGCTGGGCAACGCCGGCCCCGACCTGCTGCGGGGCAACCGCGGCGCCGACCGCCTGCGGGGCGGCTCCGGCTCAGACCGCTGCCAGGGCGGCGCCGGGGTCGACTCGGTCCGCGGCTGCGAGCGCTAGGCGCGCCGTCAGCCGTCGCTGACCCACATCTGCGGCTGCATGCCCACCAGCGGTTTGTAGAACAGGTATTTGGCGCTGATGGCGAGCGAAGCGCCGCAACCTTTGTCCGAGACCCCGAGTTTCGTCCCCAGGGTGGTCGCCAGGAGCCAGGTGGCGTCTTTTCCGCCGGTGATGTCTCCGTAGACCGAGGGGCCGGTGTAGGCCCAGGCGTGTTTCCCATCGCACCCGACGAAGAAGATCGGTCCCCCCGGAGCATTTTTCTAGCATCTAGAGATGACACGAAATGGCTCCCCGAGAGAAGCGCCAACTCAACGTCCAGATCTCGACTGACGCCTACCAGGCTTTGAGGGCGAAGATCCTCGAGGCCGGGATCGAATAGGAAATATCGCGAACCCCCTGCGTATGCTGAGGGCGTGCGGCTCCGCTCGCTTCTCGTCCCGGCAATCGCAGTCGTCGTTCTGCCGGCGATCGCTTCGGGCGCGGCACCCGCGGCGAGCCTCGAAGGGGGAGGGCGAGGTCACCGAGTCGGGACTGAGGGTTCGTTTGGGGTCAACGGCGATTCATCGCACGAGGACGAGGAGCACCTCAATGTCGGCTGAGCAGGGCAACCCGCATCGGCTCGCCGCGCTCGCCGCGCTCGCGAGCGCGGCGGTCCTCGCAATCCTCAGCATCGACATCGTCCTCTCGCAGTTTCCTCGGGGCCTGATCGTCCTCGCCGGTCTCGCACTCGCGCTCACGGCAGCTTGGTACGGCCTGACCCGCAGCGGGGGCGCGAGGCTTCTGGGATCTGGAATCGCGACCCTGGCAGTGGCGGGGGTCGTGGCGATATTGATCGCCGACGGCGATCACCTCGCGCAGGCTCTGGTGATCGTGGTGAGCCTGGGGTTGATGCTCCTTACGACGCGATCGGCCTTCAAGGTCCACGTCCCGCTACACCCGGCGCCGGACCCCCGCCGCCCCGTACTTTTCTACAACCCCAAGTCGGGTGGGGGAAAGACCGAGAAGTTCCACCTGGCCGACGAGGCGCGCGCCCGTGGCATCGAGCCGATCGAGCTGCAGCTCGGTACCGACCTGGAGCAGCTCGTCCGTGGCGCGGTTGCCGCTGGAGCCGACGCGCTGGCGATGGCCGGCGGCGACGGCTCCCAGGCCGTCGTCGCCATGGTTGCCGCCGAGCAGGGTCTGCCCTATGCCTGCATTCCGGCCGGGACCCGCAACCACTTCGCGCTCGACCTCGGGGTCGACCGCGACGACGTGGTCGGTGCGCTCGACGCCTTCGTCGGCGGCCGCGAAAGACGGGTCGATCTTGCCGAGGTCAACGGCCGCGTATTCGTCAACAACGTCTCGATCGGCCTCTACGCCGAGGCCGTCCAGCGCGAGGGCTATCGGGAGGCGAAGCTACGGACCATCCTCGACACGCTGCCCGAGGTGCTGGGGCCTGAGGGCAAAGGGCTGGACCTGCGCTGGACCGGGCCCGGGGGGCATGAGCACTCCTCCGGTGCGGCGATCCTCGTCTCCAACAATCGCTACCGCCTCGGGCGCGCGGTCGGCTCGGGCACCCGGCCGAGGATCGACGACGGGCTGCTGGGGATCACCATTGCTTCCGTGCCGAATGCAGGCCGGCGCCTCTTCCAGCGGCCTTGGCGAGAGTGGTCCACGCCCGCCTTCGAGGTTGACGCAGACGGCCCGATCGCCGCGGGCATCGACGGCGAGGCCGTAACTCTGGACCCGCCGCTGCGCTTCAGGATCTTGCCGGCGGCGCTGCAGGTGCGGATCGCCGCCGCACATCCCGGAGCCTCTCCGTCGGCGGCGATGCCCGAGGGCGCCTGGGAGACCGTTCTCGCGCTGACACGGATTGCCGTACGGGGGACGCCGAAACGCTCGAGATCATCGTCTCGATGAGCGGGTGGCTCAGCGAGGCGAAGGCGGTCGATACCGCCATATATGGAGCGATCGCCGCGAGCGACACTCCTTCGCTGGACGTCGCCATGCGCGGTCTCTCCCGCGCTGCCGACCACAGCAAGCTCTGGTTCGCCACCGCGGCTGCGTTGGCCCTCCTTGGCGGGCCCAGCGGCAGGCTCGCGGCTCGGCAGGGCCTCGTCTCGCTCGGCATCGCCTCCGGCTTCGCCAACCTCGTCGCCAAGCCGCTGAGCGCCCGGCGGCGCCCCGCGAGGAGGGAGGCCGAGGAGCTCGCGAGACGCCACGTCCCAATGCCACGCTCGACCTCCTTCCCCTCCGGCCACACTGCCTCCGCTTTCGCCTTCGCCACCGGCGCTGCCGCCGTGCAGCCGATGCTCTCGGCGACGCTGCGGGCCCTGGCGACGCTGGTCGGGTATTCCCGAGTCCATACCGGTGTTCACTACCCCGCGGACGTGCTCGCGGGTGCGTTCATCGGGGTCAGCGCGGCGGAGCTGGCCGGCCACCTGCTGGACCGCTGAGCGTGGGCGGCGGACGATGAGCATCCGGACCCTCTGGCGCGCTCTGCTGGTCCTGCTGCTGGACGCCCTCTCCCTGCTGCTGCTCTCCGAGGTGCTCGCCGGCTTCGTCCTCGACGGTGCCCTGGCGGCGCTCGGCGCGGCGGCGGCGATCGGCCTCCTCAACGCGCTGATCTGGCCGGTCCTGGCGCGGATCGCGCTGCCGCTCACGGTCCTCACCCTCGGCGGCGCGGCCCTGCTCCTCAACGGCGTTCTCGTCACCTTCGCCGTCAACCTCCTGCCCGGCGCCCACCTCGACGGGGTGCTCGAGGGGATCGTCGTCACGGTGGCGATGACGGCGCTCACCGCCGGCTTCTACTCGCTGCTGGCGATCGACGAAGACGACTCCTGGTACCGCAACGTCGTCCGCCGGCAGATGCGGCGGCGGGGGCAGCACGTGGAGAGCGAGGTGCCGGGCGTCCTCTTCCTGGAGATCGACGGGCTCGCCCACGACGTCCTGCACCGGGCGCTGGCCGCCGGCGACGCGCCCAACCTCGCCGCTTGGCTGCGCCGCGGCTCCCACCGCCTGAGCGGGTGGGAGACCGACTGGTCCTCGCAGACCGGCGCCTGCCAGGCGGGCCTGCTGCACGGCTCCAACGAGGACATGCCCGCCTTCCGCTGGTGGGAGAAGGACCGCGGCGCGGCGATCGTCACCAACCACCCGCGCGACGCCGAAGAGCTGGAGCGGCGGCACTCGGACGGGCGCGGGCTGCTGCACGCCGGCGGCGCCAGCCGCGCCAACATCCTCTCCGGCGACGCGCCGCACTCGATGCTGACGATGAGCACGGTGCTGCACCGCCGGCGGCCGATCGGGGTCGACTACGCGGCCTACTTCGCTCGTCCCTACGCGGTCGCCCGCACGCTCGTGCTGGCGCTCGTCGACGTCTTCCGCGAGCGCCGGGCGGTGCGCCGGCAGGTCCGCGACGACGTCCGCCCGCGGATCGCCCGCCCGCGCTCCTACGCCGCCGTCCGCGCCTGGGCCACCGTGGTCCAGCGCGACCTCCAGGTCGCCGGCGTCGTCGGCGACGTCCTCGCCGGCCGCCCGCTCGTCTACACGACCTTCCTCGCCTACGACGAGGTCGCCCACCACTCCGGGATCGAACGCGACGACGCCCTCGCCGTGCTGCGCGACCTCGACCGCCAGATCGCCCGGATCGCCCTCGCCTGCGCCGACGCCCCGCGCCCCTACCGGCTGGTCGTCCTCTCCGACCACGGCCAGTCGCAGGGGGAGACCTTCCGCGACCGCTACGGGAAGACCCTCGAGGACCTGGTCCGGTCGGCCTGCGATCCCGAGAGCACGATCGCGGTCGAGGAGGGGGAGGACGACGCCCTCGCCTACCTCAGCGCCGGCCTGACCGAGGTCGCCCGCGACGACACGATCGCGGCGCGCACGGTCCGCACCGCGACCCGCGGCCGCCGCGACGACGGCGTGGTGACGCTCGACGCCGAGGTCCGCGAGGAGGTGGACCGGGCGCATGGGGGCGAGGTGCCGGAGCTCTCGGTGATGGCCTCGGGCTGCCTCGGGCTGATCAGCTTCCCGCGCGAGCCGGGGCGGGTCTCCCTGGAGCGGATCGAGGCGATCTACCCGCTGCTGGTCCCGGCGCTCCGCGAGCATCCCGGGATCGGGTTCGTCCTGGTCCGCTCGGAGCGCTCCGGGGCGGTCGCGATCGGCACCGGCGGGACCCACTTCCTCGACGAGGACCGGGTCGAGGGCGAGGACCCGCTGGAGCCGTTCGGCCCGCACGCCGCCGACCACCTGCGGCGCACCGACGGCTTCCCCCACTGCGCCGACCTGATGGTCAACAGCACCTACTGGCCGCAGTTCGGCGAGGTCGCCGCCTTCGAGGAGCTGGTCGGCTCGCACGGCGGCATGGGCGGGACGCAGGCGCACCCCTTCGTGCTGCACCCGGCCGAGCTGGCCTGGCCGGAGGAGGACGTGGTCGGCGCCGAGCGGGTCCACCGGGTCTTCCGGGGCTGGCTCGCCGGTCTCGGGCACGACGGCTACGCGAGCGAGGTCGTCTCCCCCGGCGCCAGCACCCGCAGCTCCGACTGAGGCGCCAGCTCGCGCATCCAGCGGGCGAGCTCGCGCGGGGGCGCGCGCAGGGGCTCGGGGCGCAGCCGCGCGAGGCCGAGCGGGTAGAGCGTGCCCCAGTGGATCGGGACCACCAGCTTCGCTGAGAGCAGCGCCGCCGCCCGCGCCGCCCGCTCGGGGTCGAGGTGCCCGGCGCCGATGCTCGTGCCCCAGCCCCAGATCGGCAGCAGGGCGAGGTCGAGCTGGCCGCCGCCGATCTCCTCCATGCCGTCGAAGAGGTCGGTGTCGCCGGCGAAGTAGATGCGGCGCTCTCCGGCGAGCTCGAAGCCGACCGGCCGCGAGGCGCGCTCGAAGCGCCGTCCGCCGGGCGGGTGGTTGGCCTCGGTGGCGGTGACGCGGACGCCGCCGACGTTGCCGGAGTCGCCGGGGGCGAGCTCGCGGACGTCGCCGAAGCCGAGCCGCGCGAGGAAGTCCCCCGGACCCCGGCGCGGCGAGCACCGGCACCGCCCTGCTCAGCCGGCGCAGCGAGGGCACGTCGGCGTGGTCGTGGTGCAGGTGGGAGATCAGCACCGCGTCGACGTCCTCCGCCAGCCGCGGGCCGGGGGCGGCGCCGTGGCGGCGCAGCGGGCCGACCCGGCGCCGCAGCACCGGATCGGTGAGCAGGCGGACGCCGTCGATCTCGACCAGGACGGTCGCGTGGCCGACGTAGGTGACCCGAGCCGCCGCGGTCACCGCGCGGCTCCGCCGGCCGTGTCGGGGGCGCCGCGTATGGTCAGGCGCTGCGATGACTCCGAGGCGCGCGATCCGAGGGCGGCTGCGGCGGGCCGGCCGCGAGAGCGAGCCCCCCGAGGAAGAAGTCATCGAGATCGATCCCGCCGAGCTGAGCGGGATCTTCTCGGCGCCGGACTGGCTGCGCGACCTCGGCTTCAGCGCCTGGCTGCTGGTCGGGGTGGCCGCGGCGCTGGTCGGGGCGATCTTCCTGCTGGCGCAGACGCAGACGATCGTGATGCCGGTGGTGACGGCGGCGATCGTCGCCTCGGTCACCGTGCCCCTGGTCGACTGGCTGAAGCGGCACGGGGTGCCGAGGGGAGCCGGCGCGGCGCTCGTCTTCCTCGGGATCGTCCTGATCGGCGTCGGCGTCGGCGTCATCGTCATGGGCGGCATCGCCAGCCAGGCTGACAGCCTCAGCCAGAGGCTCCACGCCGGGGCGGACGAGATCGAGTCCTGGCTTCAGGGACCTCGGCGTCGGTTCCTCCACCGCCGCGCGACGCGAACGAGCAGGCGAGCGCCTCGATCAGCGCCGGCTTCAAGGCCCTGACCGACGGCCTGCTCGGCGGCGTCGACAAGCTCGCCTCGCTGGCCGTCTTCCTCTCCTTCGCCGCCCTCAGCCTCTTCTTCATGCTCAAGGACGCGCCGACGATCGGCGGGTTCGTCGAGCGCCATCTCGGCATGCCGGTCCCGCTCGCCCGCACCGTGATGGCGCAGGTGTCCCGCTCCCTGCGCGGCTACTTCGTCGGGGTCACGATCGTCGCCGCCTGGAGCGCGCTGCTGGTCGGCGCCGGGGCGCTGCTGCTCGGGGTTCCGCTGCCGGGGACGATCGCCGTCGTCACCTTCCTCGGCGGCTACGTCCCCTATCTCGGCGCCTGGACGGCGGGGGCGTTCGCGGTCCTGATCGCCCTGGGCGGGCAGGGGCCCGAGGCGGCCCTGGCCATCGCGGTGATCGTCCTCCTCGCCAACGGCGTGCTCCAGCAGCTGGTGCAGCCGATCGCCTACGGCGCCGCCCTCGACCTCCACCCCCTGGCGGTTCTGATCGCCACCATCGCCGGCGGCTGCCTCTTCGGCACCATCGGCCTCGTCCTCGCCGCCCCCCTCGTCTCCGCAGCGGTGAGGATCTCCGCCGAGCTCACCGCCTCCCGCTCGTCGGCAGAGCGAGCCGAGGCTGCGCCCGGCCTGTAGTCCCGGGCGACCTTTGATTTCGGATAAGAGATCTTTTGCTTGTATGCCGAGAGGCAACTAGAGTGATCTTGGCGAGCAGCTCCAAGGCTGCCGGCTCAGAAGAGGAACCGAGCCGCACCGCCTTCCAGAAAAGGAGATTCCAAATGGAGGCTGGTCAGGGTTCGAGGGGTCCCGTCGGGAGCGAAAATTCCACCTGGATCGCGTTCGCCGGAGTGATGATGGTGATCCTCGGCTCCCTCGACGCGATCTGGGGGCTGGCGGCGATCCTCAACGATGAAGTCGTCGTCGTCGGCGGTCACGGCGCCCTCATCTTCGACATCACCACCTGGGGCTGGTTTCAGCTGATCCTTGGCGCCGTCATCGGACTTACGGGCCTCGGCCTGCTCGTCGGCAACGAAGTGGCTCGCGTCCTCGGAATCTTCCTCTTGGCGGTCAACGCCGTCCTGCAGGTCGTCTGGTTTCCGGCAGCGCCGCTGTGGGCGTTCCTGATGATCGTCCTCGACGTCGTGATCATCTACCAGTTGACCGTCAACTGGACTGAGCGGGAGGGATGACCGTGCCGCTCGCAGACATCAGCTTCGGCGAAGGGCTCCTCTTCATCTTCGAGTTCTTTCTGCTCTTCGCCTGGATCTGGATTCTCATCTCGATCATCTCGGACCTCTTTCGCGACCACGAGCTGTCGGGAGTGGCGAAGGCCGTCTGGGTGTTCTTCTTGGTCTTCCTGCCGTTCCTCGGGGTGCTGCTCTACCTGATCGTTCGCGGCAACGGGATGCGCGACCGCACGATCAAGGCTCAGGTGGACGCCAAGAAGGAGTTCGACAGCTATGTTCGAGAGCAGGCGCAGGCCGGCTCTCCCGCAGACGAACTCCACAAGCTCGCCGAGCTGAAAGACAAAGGAGCGCTGTCGGCTGAGGAGTTCGACCGGGCAAAGTCGAAGCTGCTTGCCTGAGTGCCTGTGACTCCAGGGCCTGCTCCTGCCGGTTCGGAGGGAACCGGCAGCACGCGGCTGGCGTTCGTTCTCGCGATGGCGATGTTCGTGCTCGTCGTCGACACCTCGTTGATGAACGTCTCGATCTCGGCCGTGGTCGGGGATCTCGATACGACGGTCAGCGGCGTCCAGTCGGCGATCGCGCTGGAGGCCCTGGTCTCGGCGGCGTTCATCTTGATCAGCAGCAAGGTCGGCGACCTGATCGGGCGAAAGCGCGCGTTTGTGCTGGGCCTGCTGGGTTATGCGACCGGCGCCCTGGCGATGACGCTGGCTCAGGGCCTCGGCGTGATCATCGTCTTCTGGGCGATCGTCGGCGGCCTGGGCGCTTCCTTGCTGCTGCCCGCAATGCAGTCGCTGATCCGCGGGAACTTCGAGGGCGCGGCGCAGAAGAAGGCCTATGCCCTGGTCGGCGCGTCGGCCGCCGTCGCGGCGGCGGTTGGGCCGCTCCTTGGCGGCTTCGTGACGACCTTCCTCTCATGGCGGGTCGGCTTCTTCCTCGAGCTGGTCGTGATCGCGGTCGTCCTGCTCAACATCAAGCTCGTCCGCGACGTGCCCTACACCGGCCCCCGCCAAATCGACCGAACGGGCGCCGTCCTCTCGGTCATCGGCATGGGCGGCGTGGTCCTGGGGATTCTGATCTGGCAGGAGGGCGGCGAGTTCGTCGGGCTGACGATCGCGATCGGCGCGCTCGCGCTCTGGGCGTTGGCCCGTTGGCTGGTGCGGCGTCACCGCGAAGGAAAGGCGACCCTGCTCGACCCGGACCTCTTCCGCCACCCCAACTTCAGGATCGGGATCTCCCAGCAGGCGCTCCAGAACATCACCCTGGGCGGCGCGATGATCGCGCTGCCGATCTTTCTCCAGATCTCGCTCGAATACAACGCGCTGGAGACCGGCCTGACCCTCGCTCCGCTCTCTCTGACGATGTTCGGGGCAGCGGTTCTCGCGGGGCGGAGGGCCGGGGATCGCCGCCCTGCTTCGATCATCCGCTTCGGCTTCGCGCTCAGCACCCTCGGCATGGCATTGCTCGTCCCGATCGTGCCCGAGGCGAGCTCCGGCTGGTATCTGGTCGTCCCGCTGATGCTGGCCGGGACCGGGCTCGGGCTGTTGGTTTCCCAGCTCAACAACTACACGCTCGCCCCGATCGACGAGGAGCGGATCAGCGAGGCGGCCGGGGTGAACTCGGCGGCGGGGTCCTTCGGGCTCTCGTTCGGACTGGCGATGGCGGGGGGCGTGCTGCTGGCGGTCCTCTCGCTCAGCTTCACCAACATGACCGAGGCAAGCACCGTGATCCCGGCGGACCAGCAGCAGCAGATCGCGGAAAAGCTCGACGAAGACGCGGAAGTGACGAGCAATGCGAAACTCGAACAGCTCCTCGCCGAAGAGCCGGAGGCGGTTCAGGACGAAGTCCTCAGCATCAACACGGACGCGACGAACCGCTCCCTGCAGGTGGCACTGTTGGTTCCGATCATCGCCGGCCTGATCGGGCTCTTCAATTCCTTCCGGATGATGCGGCTGCGGGAAATCGAGCCGCGGGCCTCGATCGAGGGCGGCGACGTTGGGCTGAGCGAGAGGCGGGGCGATGAACCGCGGATGGAGCCGGCAGGAGACGACTCTCGAACTCCGAGTTCATCCGTCGCTTGGCGCTTAGACGTTCATTCGAGAGCGGTCCCGGTCCTTCATCCCTTGTGGAACGCTGACGGCATGGCACAAGCCGTGTCCGCCAAACGGACCCCGGGCCGCCACAAGGCGGGCGCTTGGTCGCACGAGGGAGCCTCCACGACGCTCAGGTTCGCGGTGGCGTTCGGGTTGACCGCTGCCTACGTCGCGTTCGCCGTCTGGGCGTCATCTCCATGGCGGGCAGAGCTGCGCGATGCGATCGGCCCGGTGATGGCCTGGGTGATCCCGATCTTCCTCGCCTACGTCCCGGCTGTGCTCGATCGGCTTCATGGTCTTCACGCTGATCACGCTGCGCTACCGCGTCCCGTCGCCGGATCCGCCCAGCGGCCCTTGGCCGGAAGGTGCGTGGCCTCCAGTAACCATCGTGATCGCCGCCCGGGACGAGGAGTCGGCCATCGGGCCGACCCTGGAGCGGATCGCGGACCTCTCCTACGGCGGGCCGCTCACAGCGATCCTCGCCGACAACAACTCGACCGACCGCACCGCCGAGGTCGCCGAGGAGACGGCGCGGCGTCGCGGGCTGAAGCTGCGGCGCGTCTTCGAGCCGAAAGCGGGAAAGTGGCGGGCGCTGAACAGGGCGTTGGAGAGCGTCGAGACTCCGATCGTGGTCACGGTCGACGCCGACACTCTCTTGCACCCAGAGGCTCTGAAGTATCTGGTCAGCAGGTTGATGCGCGAACCCGGAGGGCAGCATGTCTGCGCCTGCGCGGGCGCCCTTGTAGTCCAGGACCCCACGCGCAACCTGCTGACCAGGATGCAGAGCTGGGACTACCGGCTCGGGATCAATGGGGTCAAGCGAATGCAGTCGGCCTACGACAGCACCCTGGTCGCCCAGGGGGCCTTCTCCGCATACTGGATGGACGACGTTCGCGCGGTGGGGGGCTGGCCGGACGCGATCGGTGAGGACATCGTCCTCACCTGGTCGATGATGAGATCCCGAGGGTTGGTCGAGTACGAGCCATGCGCACTCGCCGCCACCGCCGCGCCAGAGCGGGTCTCCCGGCTCATGCGCCAACGATCGCGCTGGGCGCAGGGGATGCTGGAGGGCCTTCAGCGCAACCCGCCCGCCGAGCAGCCGAGAGTCTTGGCCAGATTCGTCTCCGGGCTCGACTACCTCGTGCCGCTTCTCGACTTCGGCTACGTCTTCTTTTGGATCCCGGGCGTCGTCCTCTTCATCGCGGGCTATCCACTGTTGTTCTCATGGTGGTCGATGCTGGTGCTGCCGATCACCCTCGTCATCTATGGGCTGCTGCGCAGGTGGCAGGAGCGGCACGTCTTTCGTCGCCTCGGATTCCATCCCCCGCACGATGTCCTGGGTTTCTTCGGCTACCTGTTCGGCTATCGGGCGCTGGTTTCGCCGGCTGCACTGCGCGGCTACACGGAATACCTGGCCAGGGCGCCACGACGTTGGAAATAGCGGGCGGCGCCAACGGGCGAGGGTCTGCCGGCAAGGTCAAGCAGCCAAGCGAATGGAGCTAACCGGACTCGAAGCGGCGACTAGCCTCTTGCGCCGCCGCCCTCCAGTCGAATCGCGGCGATCGCCGCCTCGATGGAGGGATAGAAGTGATCTTTGTCGAGCGTGTCCATCAGCCCGTAGCGCAGAGTCAGCTCTTTGAGGCGATCGCGCAGCTCGACGAAGGCGAGGTGTATTCCCGACGCATTCAACTCGCGGTCGAGCTGCTCCAGCATCTCCGCCGCGGTCACGTCGACGTCGGTGATGGCCTCGCACTGCAGGACGATCCAATCGGGCTCGCGCTCGCGTGCGAGCCGCCTGATCTCGTCGCGGAACCTTCCCGAGTTGGCGAAGAACAGCGGCGCCTCCCAGCGGTAGACGACAACGCCCGGAACCTCCCTGGCGCCGGGGTAGGCGCTGACGTCGTGCCATCCCTCCGTTTCCTCGGGGCGTCCCAGAACCGCGCCGTGCGGCCACCAGTTGCGGCGGAAGAAGAGGATGATCGCCAGCAGGACCGCGACCACGATTCCCTGTAGGACGCCGAGGAGGACGACCCCGGCGGTGGCCACCAGGGACACGCCGAGCGCGCTTCTGCGCATCTCGTAGTAGCGGCGCAGCAGGGGCACGTTCATCAGCGATATCGCCGCGGCGATCACCACCGCCGCGAGCGCCGCCTGCGGCAGGTCGGCGAGCAGTGAGTTGAGGAAGAGAAGGAGAGCCGCGACGAGCCCGGCCCCGACCAGCCCGGCCAGCTGGGTCTTCGCCCCCGACTGCTCGGCGACGGCGGTCCTCGAGCCGCTCGTCGAGACCGCGAACCCCTGAAAGAAGCCGGCCGCCACGTTCGCGGCCCCGACGCCGATCATCTCCTGGTCGGGCTTGACCTCCTCTCCGCGCCGGGCCGCGAAGCTGGTCGCGGTCGCGATCGTGTCGGTCAGCGATACCAGGGTGATGCCGAGGGCCGCCAGCAGCAGCGCCGGGACGTCGCCGGCGTCCGTCCAGGGGAGTCCGGGGGTCGGCACTCCCTGGGGCAGGGACCCGACCGTCGCGACCCCGTGGTCGGCCAGGCCAAAGACGGCCGAAACCACGGTGGCCGCCACGACCCCCACGAGGATCGCCGGCAGGCGCTTGCTGAAGACCGGGAGCAGGAGCAGGATGCCGAGGACCGCAATCCCGAGCACGAGCGTGGCGGTGTGCGTCTGGCCGAGACCTTCCACGAACGCCTTCAGCTCGCCGAGGAACGAGTCGGCGTCGGTCGAGAAGCCGAACAGCTTCGGCAGCTGCCCGACGATGATCGTGATCCCGAGGCCGTTCATGTAGCCGACCTGCACCTCTTTCGAGAGCAGGTCGGCGACGAACCCGAGCTTGCCGAGGCCGAGGCCGATCTCGATCAGACCGACGAAGATCGCGAGCATGCCCGCCAGGACGATCGCCGACCCCGGGTCTCCCACGACCAAAAGGGGCGTGATCGAAGCGAGGATCAGAGGCGAGATCGATGAGTCGGGGCCGAGCACCAGGACCCGTGAAGGCCCAAAGAGGGCGTAGCCCACCAGGCAGGCGATCGTCGTGTAGAGCCCCGTGACCGCCGGCAGCCCGGCAAGCTCCGCGTAGGCCATCCCCTGCGGGACCAGGATCGCGGCCAGTACGACCCCGGCCACCAGATCGGGTCGAGCGGACTGGCCGGGGTACTGCCGGATGAGCCTGAGTCCGGGCACCCAGCGGTGTAGTCGGCTGGAGCGGTGAAGTTGCCTCCCTGAATCCACGGACCTGCTCCTATCAGACTGACGGCGATGCTGACCGGCACAGCGCTCGGTGTGGGGCTGCCTAAGTGACGGTCGAGCTCGATAGCAGCGGTGCATCAGCCGCGACGGCGGGGGGCTTTGGGCGGCGGCGCCTCGCCGGCGGTATTGGGCTTGCCTGGGTCCATCCTCGGCTCGCGGATCGGCGCAGGGTTGACTGGACGAATGTTGGGTAGAGGGTTTCAATGTGGTCGGGCTTCCCTTCCGCCGGCTTGGCCGGGAGGGCGACAGGCCTGGCGAGTTACGGAGGTGAACGATGAAGCGCATCCGGAAAGTGGCGGCTCTCGCCGCCGCGATGGCTCTGATGGCGGTGGGCCCCGCGTATGCCGTGGGCGGGCCGAACGAGGTTGGTAATTCCGGCCACTTCCATCCCAACAGCAATCCGTGTCAGAGCACGAACGACCATCCGCATTGCCCAGGACCGCACTGACGGTCGCCGGTGTCGCCGGCGGAGCCCGGCCTCGTCGCGGGGCCGGCTCTTCCGTCGGCGCCTCGCGGGTCGACGAGGTCTACGCGAATGGCCGCGCCGCCCTTCGGCCGGCCCGCGGCCCGCTCGGGCGCGCCTCCGGGACCGGCGCCCAAGGCGGATTCGAACTGCCGACCTCGGCTCAAAGGTGACAGTGGGGATATGCGGGATTTCGGGTACTCCTGGCGAGAAGTGCCCGAAATCGGCGCAGGGCGGTTGGAGCGCATCGCCGCGCCTCCCAAGGAAGCTTTGGTTGCACCCCAGCTATCCCAAGGAAAACGCCTAAACTTGGGATAGACGGGTGGTACCGTTTGAGGCGGGATGACCAAGACCGAGCTACACCGGCTTGTGGATGCGCTCCCCGACGAATCGTTGCCGGCAGCGGCGATTCCCCTTCGACGTGCTCAGGATCCGGTTGCGGCCAAGCTGGACGCCGCTCCATTTGACGACGAGGAGCTGACCGACGAGGATCTCCGCGCCGTCAAGGAGGCGCGGAGCGAGGCAGGTATTTCTTGGTCAGATGCCGAGGCGGAGCTGAACGCTGGCTGAGCCGAGCGGATGGCGGATCGAGATCCGCCCCGCCACCTTTGAGGTCTCTCCGCAAGCTGGGTCGAAAGGACCGCGAGCGCATCAGCTCAGCAATCGACCAGCTTCCCGACGGCGACGTCAAGCGCCTTCGCGGGCCAGAGCGCCTGTGGCGGCTCCGCGTCGGCGAGTGGCGCATCATCTTTGATCGTCGAGCTACCGAGAAGGTGATCGACGTTCTAGTCATTTGACCTCGAGGTCGCGCCCATCGGTGAGCGGGCGGATGTACTTCGTCTTAGCCCCAAGCATTGAGCGCATCCGGCCAGAGCAAGTGGACGTCGAGACTGTCGCAAAGCGCGTGCCAATCGGGATCCAGGGGTTTCCACTCGACCATCAGCACCGCCTTTATGGAGCTATGGAATTGCTTGAGGCGCTGACGGTAGATGAGTACTTGGCCCAGACCGAGGCGTAGCTGTCGCTCTTCGTTAGTCGTGGTGAGGCTCTTGACCTCGGCTACCCAAGCCTCCTCGCCGTTGAGCCAAAGAAGATCCCAAGGCGGGTCTAGGGGCTGTGGTCGTCGGGGTTTGTAGCCGATCTCGGTAACCTTTTCCGCGAGCAGATTTTGCAGTTCCCGGTGGCTACGCAAGCCCCGTTCGACCGCAGCCGGGTCGACGGAGAACGGATCCCGCTCGACCTGCGGAACGGCTACGTCAACGGGGATGTAGTCCTCGCCGGGTTTGCCGCTATTGAGGGGACCCGGAGAGACTGGAAAGGTAGAGGGAACGTCATCGAAGAGATCCGGAAGATTTGGAAGTGCGTCTACTAGATCGAGCGGCATTTTCATCAAGTACCCCTGGGCCGCCCGTAGCCCATCGGTTCGACGGTGGAACGGGAAGTAGAGAGGCTTGCCGTGCTTCGCTTCTAGCTTGTTGAGGACATCGACCACCGACCCTTCGAGGCTGCGAATTTCAGCAAGGGTAAGAGGCTCATCTAGAGAAAAGGGACCGTGAAGCCCGTACCAAAGACCTTCCCGCGCGTACGGCTCGACCGGGGCACCACTCGGGCCCGTTGAGCGTGGCGTTCCCCAGACGGTCTCTCCTTCCCAAAACCCGCCCTGAGCTATCGACCACGCGGTGATCGCCGTGCTGCTCTTCTCGTAATGAAGAACGATGTCCCCGTCCCGCACCTCTCGGACTAGCGCATAAGTTGGGTTTTCCGCGCCGCTGTCGTCAAGGCGCGGTGCATGTAGATCGGCTCCCAGGTCCGGCCGTCCAGTGATCTCCATCCAGTACCGCTCAAGCGGTTCGGTTTGCCACCAGCAATGAAGATCCATCAACCGAAGCTATCTGAGCTGCGCACTGTTCTCCAAACCGGAGCCGACCTCCGTGGCCACTCGGAGATAGTGCTCTGATGGGTTCATATAGGAGACCGCACCCAAGGTGGGCAAGTCTCAGTCAGGTCGGAAAGAGCTCCACACAGGTCCCCCTGACCACTCGGTCCGGTACCGTGCCCGGATTCGAGACTGTGGGATCGTGAGAGGGATCGCTGGTTGAAAGGCTGGGTCGCGAGCGGAGGTGAGATCGCCGAGTCTGTGGCTGCACACGCCGATGCTGTGCTGACTGCCTATGCCGCTGACCCGGAGTTGGTCGAGGAGCACGCGGGCCAGGAGGTGGAGGCGAGGACCGGTGGTTACGGCCGCCGCCAGATCTTCGAGCTCGTCCAGAACGGGGCGGACCAGTTGCAGTCCGGGTCGGGGCGGCTGCAGGTTGTCGTCACGGACTCCGGCCTGTACTGCGCAAACCAGGGGCGGCCCTTCTCGTCTGCGGGCCTGTCCAGCATCCTGCACGCCTATCTGTCCCGAAAGGATGACCGGCAGATCGGTCGTTTCGGGCTCGGCTTTAAGTCCGTGCTTGGGGTCACCTCCCGACCCACCGTCCTCAGTCGCTCCGGCTCGTTCCAGTTCTCGCCCGAGATTGCTGCCCAAATCCGCGAGGCGGCACCGGAGGCCGAGGAGGTGCCGTTACTGCGGATCGCCGCCCCGTTGGACCCCGAGGCGTTTCTGGCGGATGACCCCGTCGCCGCGGAGCTGACGGATTGGGCTTCGACCGTGATCGTGCTGCCTTTCGACGACGCGGAGGAGGTTCCCTGGCTGAGTGCGGGTGTGCGCCGTTTTCCCAGCGCCTTCCTCGCTTTCGCCGACCACGTCGAGTCGCTGGTTATCGAGGATCGGCCCGCCGGGCTGAAGCGCTCGGTGGCCGCAGAGCGGAATACGGTGGGGGTCTCTATCCGCGAGGGGGAGGATGCGGAGGAGTGGTTTGTTTTCGAGACCGAGGTCAAGCTCGACGAGCAGGTGCGCGACCGGGCCGGCAAGCTCGCGGACCGCGACCAGGCCACCGTCAAGTGGGCGGTGCGCCCAGGAGGGGGGCGGGAGCTGGGGCAGTTCTGGTCCTACTTCCCGACCGACGACGAGACCACCTTGCGCGGGGTGTTGAACGCGCCCTGGCTGCTCAGCGAGGACCGACGTCGTTTGGTCGAGGGGCCCTACAACGAAGCGCTGTTGGAGGGGGCCGCCGAACTGGTCCTCGACAGCATCGAGGCGATCCGCGAGCGCGAAGCCGATGCCACGACCTATCTCGAGCTGATGCCGGGTAGAGGGCGGGAGCCGCGCTGCTGGGCCGACGACCGGCTGACCGAGAAGACGAACGAACTGATGCGGTTCCGGCCCTCGGTGCCGCTGATCGACGGCGAGCTGGAGCTCCCGGCCGGTGCGAGGCTGCACCCGCCGGGCCTCCCCACCGAGGCGCTGCAGTTGTGGTTGACGGTCGCCGACCCGGGGAACTGGATCGACCACGGGATCGAGCGCCAAAAGGATCGCCGGGCCCGCGTCGAGCGCTATCTCGCCGATGCGGGCGAGAAGGCCGCCTCGTTGGATGAATGGTTCGAAGCGGCGATTGTGGACAACACTCCGGAGACCGGGGCCGTGGTCGCCCGCCTTGCGGGAGAACTGGTGGGGCTCGCCCCGGATGACCTGTTCCGTCGCAGTCCGTTCGTCCTCACCGAGGCTCTCGAGTACTCCCGGACCGGAGAGCCGGGCCTGATGCTGCCGGGAGGGTTCGAGCGCGATGCCGCCGTCACCCTCGTCCACGCCGCAGTCGCTGCCGACGAGGGGGCGCGGGCCGCGCTTGAAGCGATGGGCGTTCATGAGATCTCGGCCGAAGTCGAATTGCGACGGCTGGTCGCTGAGGCAGACGGGAGCGGCGACTGGGAGCGCTTCTGGGTCGTCGCCCGCCAGGTGCCGGCGGCGCGGGCCGCCGAGATCGTCGAAGCAGAGCCCGGCTTCACGCCGCGGGTGATGACCCTGGCCGGCGAGTTCCGGGCGATCGCGGCCACCCTGCTGCCGGGTGCCTGCGTTCCCGCCGACGGATCCCGCGACCAAGGCGTGACGATCGACCTCGAATGGCATCGCGACGAGGTGCGGCTGCTGAAATCGCTCGGCTGCACCGACGGGCCCGGGGTCGGCGTCAGGCCAGCGGACGAGCCCTGGTTTCCGGAGTTCCAACGGCTCTGCATCGAGGAGTTCCTACGGGTCAACGAGCCCGCCCGGCCCTCTGAGGAGGCGATCGAGATCGTCCCCGAGTCGCCGATCATGGGACCGATGGCAGCCCTTCGAATCCTCGGCGGGGAGGGGGTCGCGGCGCTCACGCAAATGGCGCTGCAGGGCCTCGACGAACCGCACCCTTGGACGGTGCGACATCGCACTCAGGATCGCTACACGGATGCCTCGATGCCGAACCCGAGCATCTGGTTGATCCGCGAAGAGGGCCTGCTGCCGACCCCGCTCGGCCCCCTTCCCGCGGCGGATTGCGTCGGCCCCGAGCTCGCACTCGGGAATCTCGTCCCGGCGCCTTCGTGCAGCACCGCTGCCGCTCGGGCGCTTGGCCTGCCCGCGCAATGGGCGGACGCTCCCGGGCCGGTGGTCGAGTGCTGCCTCGCCGTGGCCGCCGCCGGTCCAGCCGAGGAGGCGGGCCGGCTCTACGCCGTGCTCGCTCTTGAGCGCGCGATCGAGCCGCCGGAGTCGCTCCGTTGCGTGCAGGCGGGAGTCGCGACCGTCGCCCCACGCGAGAGCATCGTCGCCTCTGACGATGAGAGTGTCGGCGAGCTCCTCGCCAGGGGCTCGGCCTGCGTGCTGCCGGTCTCAGATCCGGAGCAGAAGCGGGTGCTGGTCGAGGCCTGGGGGCTTGCCGACGCCGCCGAGCTGGTCTCCCGCCGTATCGCGGTGGCACCGCTCGGCGATCCGGTCCCGCTACTCGATGAGTTTCGGCCGTTGCGCCGTCGGATCGATCCCTCCCAGCGGAGCCTGGAGCTCCAGCGCTGCGAGGAGATCCGGATCGTCGAGGAGGCCGTCGGTGGGACCCGCTCCTCCGATGTCGACTTCGCCCGCGACGGAGACCGCCTCTACTGCCTCGGCGATCTCGGCCCGCAGACAATCCTGCGCAGGATCGGCCGCGAGCTCGGGATCGAGATGCCCGCCGATGAAATCGAGCGGGTGCTCCGGGGGGTGGAGGATCGACGCGTAAAGGACTTGACGCGGGAGGTCCGCGCTCTGGAGTCCGACTCCGAGCGGCTGGCGGCGCTGCTCGAGCGGGAGGCGCTGCGCTCACGACTCCCGCGCTCGGTGCTCGACGTCTACACGGACCTGCACGGCGAGCCGAGCCCGCTCCAGCTGGCCGAGCTGGCGATCTCCGTGCATGGCACCGACGTGATCAAGGCCTACGCGGAGGAGCTGGAAGAGAACGGGTTTACGCCGCCCTCGTCGTGGCGCGGCGGACGTGCGGCGCGGGAGTTCGTCCGCTCGCTCGGGTTCCGGGCCGAGCTGGCTGGGTTCCCGAGTGAGTCGAGACCGCCCGAGCTGGTGGTCGAGGGCCGCCCGAAGCTGCCTCCCCTGCACGAGTACCAGCGCTCGATCGCCGGCGAGATGTGCTCGCTGTTCCAGCGCGACAAGGACAACCGCGCGATGTTGACGCTGCCGACCGGCTCCGGCAAGACGCGGGTCGCGATCGAAGCCTGCATCGACGCCTTCGCCGATCGAACGCTCAGCTCCGACCTGATTCTCTGGGTGGCGCAGTCGCACGAGCTCTGCGACCAGGCGGTCCAGGCCTGGAGCGAGCTCTGGCGCGCGCGTGAGCTCGACTCGAGGTTGACGATCGGGCGGCTCTGGGCGTCGAATGACGTCGGGCAGGCGACCGAAGGCGCCCAGGTCGTCGTCGCGACGATCCACAAACTCCAGAACGTGCTGGGCGAAGATTCCTACGAGTGGCTGTCGCGGCCGGGGGCGGTGCTGATCGACGAGGCCCACGGCTCGATCGCGCCGATCTATACGAAGCTGCTCGAGTGGTTGGGGCTCGAGCGGGGCAAGATCGGGGCGCCGTTGGTCGGCCTCAGCGCGACGCCCTACCGGGGCCGCAGCAAGGAACAGACCGAGCGGCTGGCGGCCCGTTACGGGAACCGACGCCTCGACATCGCCGTCCTCGGCGAAGGGGACCACTATCCGCAGCTGCAGGAGATGGGCGTGATCTCGCGAGTCGTTCACGAGACCCTCGAGGGGGCTGAGATTTCGCTCAGCGAGGAGCAGATCGCAAGCGTCAGGGAGAACGGGCTGCTGCCGAAAGTGGCGGACACGCGGCTCGGCGAAGACATAGCGCGCTCGCGGCGCCTGCTCGATCACGTCGGCGCGCTGCCCGACGACTGGCCGGTGCTGATCTTCGCCGCGTCCGTGGAGAACGCTCAGGCGTTGGCCGGCCTGCTCAACCACGCCGGCGTCTCCACCGCCTCGATCTCGGCGGAAACCCCGGCCGAGGCGAGGCGCTGGTACCTGCGGCGATTCAGGGAAGGTGAGCTGCGGGTGATCACCAACTACAGCGTGCTGGCCGAGGGGTTCGACGCCCCGTCCGTCCGCGCCGTCTACGTCGCCCGTCCCGTATTCGCGCCGAACCGCTACCAGCAGATGGTCGGGCGCGGCCTGCGTGGACCGCTGAACGGGGGCAAGGAGGAGTGCCTGATCGTCGACGTCGAGGACAACGTCCTCAACCTGGACGAGTTGCTCGCCTTCCACCGCTTCGAGTACCTCTGGAACCCCGACTGGGCGGAGGCGCCGGCCGGTGCCTGAGGACGGCGCGATTGTGGAGCCGGGGCTCGACACGTCCCAGGCCGACGTGGTCGAGGCGCCGGTCTCGGCGAAGCTGGTCGTCACCGCCGGTCCCGGGACCGGCAAGACCCGCACCCTGTTGGCTCGGGCCGACCGTCTGATCGAAGAGGAGGATCTCGAACCGGCGTTCGACCTGGTGGTCCTGAGCTTCAGCAGGGCGGCGGTCGAGACGGTCGCCAGGAGGGGGTTCGCGGAGACGGGATTGGGGCGGCTGCCGGTCTCGACGATCGACTCGATCGCGAGCCGGATCCTCTTCGAGTCGGGCGTCCGGGTCGAGCCGGGCGGCTTCGACTCGCGGATCCGGCAGACGATCGACGCGATCGAGGCGGATCCCCCCGGGCTCGCCGACTTCCTCTCCGCCCGCCATGTTCTCATCGACGAGGCGCAGGACGTCGTCGGGATCCGGGCCCGCTTCGTGCGCCGGCTGCTCGAGTACGTGTGCCGGGACGAGAGCGCGGGCTTCACGGTATTCGGAGATGCGGCGCAGGCGATCTTCGACTTCCAGGTGAGCGGCGAAGAGCGGGCGGAGAGGCTACTCGACCTCGGCGACGACGCCGCACTTGGCGTGGAGCGGCGCGAGCTGACGACGAATCACCGCATGCAGAACCCGCGTCTGGTGCGGATCGCGGCTGATTTCGGCGGTCCGTTGAGGGTCGCCGACCGAGAGGGGCCGTGGGCAGAGCTGCGTGAGGGGATCGCCGAGGAGATCGAGCTGGAATCGGGGTGGTCGGTCTCGGATGGGGCTGCCGACGAGGTGCGTGCCGTGGTCGATCGTCCCTGGCAGCCGCAGGTTGCGGTGCTGACCCGGAGGAACGCCGAAGCCCTGCGCCTTGCCGCGCGACTGCAGGCCGGAGGGCTCGACGTGGCGGTGCGCCATCGTGCTCAGGATCGCGGCGGCGCGCCCTGGCTGGCGCCACTGTTCGGTGGCGAGGAGTTCGCCGACGTCCCGGTGCCGCAGGGGGATGATCTCCCCGACCTGAGGTCCTGGTTCCAGCCTCCCGCCGAGCTCCCGCGCGCGCTTCGCGATGCCCGGGTGGTGCAGGCGGGGAGGGTCGATCTGCGGCGCCTCGCCGCTCTGCTGAGAGCGGGCGCCTGTCCGGAGGAGCTGGTGGTCCGCCGCGAGGCGGCGGTCACGGTCTCGACGATCCATCAGGCCAAGGGGCTCGAGTTCGACACCGCCTTCGTCGTCGGGACCGAGTCGGGCTCGGAGGCCGAGGACTCGCCGGAAGAGGCACGGGTGCTCTACGTGGCAGCCACCCGGGCGCGCGACGAACTCCTCTCCGGGGCGCCGCTGAAATCGCAGGGACGAGTGGCGCGGGTCGACGGGGAAGCGCGGGTCCTGGTCCGGCCCTGGCGCGGGCGCCATACACCCGATTGGATCGAGGTGAAGGTGTCCGATTCCGACGGCGAATGGGCCCCCGCCGATCGCGATGGATTCGATTGGTTGCAACGCTTCCTGCTCGAGCGCGCCGCTCCCGGCGAACGGGCCGAGTTGCGGCTGCGCGAGGGGGAGGACGGCTCCGTTCCGGTCTACGACATCATCCAGCGCGATGGCGGGGGAGATGACGAGTTGACCGTGGGGCGCACGTCCCGGGCTTTTGGCCAGATGCTCGCCGCCCAGACCCGGGGCCGCATCCCGGATGCGATCACGGGCCTGGTCAGCGACATCCCCGACACCGCCGTGCTCGGCTCCGCCACGGCGCGACGGCTCGGCCTCGGCGAGCACGGGATCCATTTACGGGCCCGCGTCTACGGGCTCGCCTGGGTGTCCACCTGATGGAGCGCGCCGAGCTGCTCGACGCGCAGTACGCGGTCAGGGACGATCTCTGCGCGGCGCTCGAGCGAGACCTGATCGGGCCTCGTACCCCCGAGGAGCTGCTCGAGGAGCCGCCGCTGGACCGCTACGTCACGGGGATCCTCTACCCGGTCCTGCCCGAGCAGCAGGACGGCCTCGACGAGGACCAGCTCGACGAAGTCTCAGACGACGACGGGGAGGGCGCCGCCGACCCCGCCGTGGCGATGAGCAACGTCCACTACCCATCCTCGGCGGGCATCACCTTTGCCGTCGACCCTACGACGGAGACCCTCTCGGTGGAGGTCAGGGCAGCGCGTTACCTGGCCGGCGAGAACGGGTCCTGGCGGCGTGAGCAGATCGGCCCGGTCGAGCTCTCGATCGCGGTCGGCGGGGAGGGCGAAGAACGACCGGAGGTCGTCCCCGGACTCCATCTCTACGTCAAGGCGCGCGCGGCTGGCGACGAGGCCCGCTCGGTCACCGTGGTGCTGTTGAACGAACTCACCGCATTGCCCGGCCACAAGGACGCGACGGCCTTCTTCCAGGTCTCGTTCGTGGTCAACGGCGCGACCGGCGGGCCGGCACCGTTCGTCGCCCGGCCTCGGCAGCTCGATGTCGGCGACGAGGATCTCGCGTCGATCGACCTCCTGTTTCGCGATCGGCCCGAGTTCGCGGTGGGCCACGGCTGCGCCGCCGAATGGGAGCAGGAGGCCGGCGACCCGCGGCGGGCGCGGTCGGTCTCGGCGACCTTTCTGCCTTCACACGACGTCCCGATCGTCGAGTCGAACCCGGATATCCCGGTCGACCGGCTCGCTTTCGAGGATCTCGCCGGCGCCTCACCGCACGACCTCACCGCCTCGCTCGATGCCTTCCTCGCCGACTACGCGAGTTGGATCGCGCAGCGGCGGCTCGAGGCGGCGGGGCTGGGTGAGCGGCATCGCCAGACCGCCGCCGAGCATCTCGCCGCCTGCGAGCAGGCGCGCGAGAGGATCGCCGCGGGGATCGAGGTGCTCCGCACCGACGCCGATGCGCTGCGCGCCTTCCAGCTCGCCAACCGGGCGATGGTCGACCAGATGGACCGCCGCTCGCTCAGCGGGGCGGCCGCCTCCCAGGGTCGCGGCGAATATCGGTGGCGGCCGTTCCAGCTCGCCTTCGTCTTGCTCTCCCTCCCCTCGATCGTGGACCGTTCGCATCCCGAGCGGGCAATCGTCGAGTTGCTCTGGTTCCCGACCGGCGGCGGCAAGACCGAGGCCTACCTGGCGCTGTTTGCCTTCACCGTGTTCCATCGCCGGCTGACCCGAGACGGAGCGGCGGGGGTCACCGCGATCATGCGCTACACGCTGCGCCTGCTGACCGCCCAGCAGTTCGAGCGGGCGGCGCGGGTCGTCTGCGCCTGCGAGCGGATCCGGATCGCCGAGGGGGACCTCGGCCAGAGGCCGATCTCGATCGGCCTCTTCGTCGGCGCGGGCTCGACGCCGAACACGCTCGACCAGGCACGGGAGGCGCTCAACGCGCTGCGCGCGGGACAGAGCGTCGCGACCAAGAACCCGGTCCAGCTCCAGGCCTGTCCCTGGTGCGATCAGCCGCTCGACCATCGGAACTACGCGATGCGCGAGGCCCCCCGCCGGCTGCAGATCGAATGCCGTAACCAGGCCTGCGACTTCGCCCGTGGCCTGCCGGTGTTCGTCGTCGATGAGGACCTCTACCACCGGCGCCCGACCCTGGTGATCGGCACCGTCGACAAGTTTGCCGCCCTTCCCTGGCGCCCCGAAGTCGGCAACCTGTTCAACCTCGACCGCCCCGAGGATCCGCCCCCGGACCTGATCATCCAGGACGAGCTCCACCTGATCTCGGGCCCGCTCGGCACGATGACGGGTCTCTATGAGACCGTCGTCGACGCCCTCGCGGCGGAGGCCGGGGGGCCGGCGAAGGTGATCGCCTCGACCGCGACGATCCGCCGGGCCAAGGCCCAGTCGAACTCCCTGTTCGGCCGCGACATGCGCCAGTTCCCGCCGTCGGGCCTCGATCCCGACGACAGCTGGTTCGCCACGGTCGCGCCCGCCGCGCGGAAGGGCCCCCGGCGCTATCTCGGGCTGATGGCGCCCGGGGTCAGTCACGCGACCCTGATGATCCGCACCTACGCCGCCCTCCTGCATGCGACCTCGACGCACGAGCGCGATGCGGCGCTCGATCCCTACTGGACCCTGATCGGCTACTTCAACAGCCTCCGGGTCCTCGGCGCAGCCCGCATGCAGGTCCAGGACGACGTCCAGGACTGGCTGCGGATCGCCGCCGGCGGGGGCAAGCCGGGCCGCAACCCCGCGGCCGTCGAGCTGACCAGCCGGGTCGACTCGGCGGAGATCCCCGAACGCCTCAAGCAGCTCGAGGTCGCCTTGCCTGACCCGCGGGCACTCGACATCGTCCTGGCGACGAACATGATCTCGGTCGGCGTCGACGTCGACCGGCTCGGGTTGATGGCGATGATGGGCCAGCCTCAGGCTGCCGCGGAATACATCCAGGCGACGAGCAGGGTGGGGCGCAGCCATCCCGGCCTGGTGATCACCCTGCTCAACGCGGCCCGCTCGCGCGACCGTTCCCACTACGAGGGCTTCACCGCCTTTCACGACGCCCTCTACCGCAGCGTCGAGGCGACCAGCGTCACTCCTTACTCGCCCCGTGCCCGGGACCGCGGTCTGCACGCGGTGCTGATCGCGTTGGCCCGTCTGCGGATCGAGGGGTTGCGCGAAAACGACCAGGCCGTGAATGCCTCCGCACACCTACCCGCGCTCGAAGCGGTCTCGGAGACGATCCTCGAACGGGTCCGCGAGATCGAGCCCGACCAGGCCGATGCCACCCGCTCCCAGCTGGAGAGCATCGTCGAGGATTGGCTGCGCCTGGCGGAGTTGCACCCCGCCCTCGTCTACGAGTCACGCAACGGGGCCGACCCGGCGCTGATGACGGTGGCTTCCCCCGATCGCGAGGCCGGTGAATCGATGCCGACGATGTGGTCGCTGCGCGACGTCGACGCGGAGTCGAACCTGTTCTTCGCCGGGAGGCGCAGGTGATTGGCAGCGTCCGCCGTAGTCAGCTGATCACGACCTACGGGGTTGGCGCGATCGTCGCGGTCGACGATGAGTCGGTGATGGTCGCGGGGCTCGACCAGTGGCCGCCGGAGGGCGCCGGAGACGAGCTCGCCGAGCCCCGCCTGCACATCGACGGCAAGCGTCTGCGCCTGCCGCCGGGCGGTGACGGCGAGTTCGGCCGTCGCGAGAACCACATCCCCGTCGTCCGCTTTCCACGCTGGTACTACTGCGCCAACCCGGATTGCCGTCGCCTCGATTCGTTCGGGCGCCTTTCGGTCGAGCGGCGCAACGAATGTCGCCACTGCGCCGCAGGCACCCTTATCCCGTCGCGTTTCATCGCGGTCTGCGGGAAAGGGCACGTCGAGGACTTCCCCTATCTGGCCTGGGTGCATCGCGGTGAGGACACGGGACCGAACAGGCATGACCTGCGGCTGCGGGTCGAGGGTGAGTCTGGATCGCTCGCCGGAATAGTCGTCGAGTGCCGGACCTGCGACACCGAGCGGTCGCTCGACGGGGCATTCGACCGCGAGGCGCTGGCGGGCATCCGCTCCTGCGGCGGTCGCAGCCCCTGGCTCGACCACGAGGAAGCCTGCGGCAAACTACTCCGGACCACCCAGCGAGGCGCCTCGAACGTGTGGTTCCCGACCGTCCGCTCGGTCCTCTCGATCCCGCCCTGGAGCGACGGCCTGCAGCAGTTCGTGACGCGGCACTGGGCGACGTTGCGGATCGAGATCGACGCGAACGCGTACAACAAGGTCGTCGACCAGCTCGTCTCCCCCCGGCACGTGCCCTTCTCGGCCGAGGAGGTGTCGGCGGCGGTGGTGGATCGCAAAGGCGAGGAGGCGGCCGGCCGCAGCGAGGACCAGATCAGGCTGGAGGAGTTCAGGGCTCTCTGCCAGGGCAGAGCCGGCGACTCGCGATCCAATTTCGACGCGAGCACGGGGCCGGGGCCACCGGAGTCCGAGGGCTTCGTCGACCTGGTCACCACCGTCTCCAGGCTGCGCGAGGTGCGGGCGATGACCGGGTTCACTCGCCTGCAGCCGAAGGGCGAGGACGGCGAAGTGTGTCCGATCGCGCTCGAGGCGGACTGGCTGCCGGCGATCGCCGTCCACGGCGAGGGGATCTTCCTGCGCTTGCAGGCCGATGCCCTGCGGGGTTGGCAGGAGGATTCCCAGGTCGAGCGGCGCGTGCGCCTGCTGCAGCGCCGCTGGCGGGATTCATATCTCTTTGACGGCGACCTCCCCAGCGCGCCCTTCCTGCTTGCCCACACGTTCGCCCACTCCCTGATCGACCAGTGGTCGCTGGAGGGGGGCTACCCTGCGGCGTCCTTGCGGGAGCGGGTCTATGCGTTCGAGGAGGGCGTCGGCGTCCTCATCTACACGGCGGCGGCCGATTCCGCCGGGAGCCTCGGTGGCTTGATCGCACAGGCGGCGGCCGATCGGCTGGGCCGCAGCCTCGTCGAGGCGATCCGCCGCTACCGCTGGTGCTCCAGCGATCCGGTCTGCTCGGAGACGACCTCGCAGGGGGCGGAGGGGTTGAACCTGGCGGCCTGCCATGCCTGCGCCCTGGTTCCGGAGACCAGCTGCGAGCATCGCAATGCTTTACTCGACCGCGCCCTCCTGGTCGGCCTGCCCGACGAGCGTGAGTTCGGCTTCTTCAACGCGATGGCTGGGGACTGAGCTTGGCCCGGATGGTGCCCGACGGGCTCGGAGTCGGCCACGTAGACCGGACCGAGCTCGGGATCTTCGAGCTGATCCGCGACGAGACGCCTGCCAACTGGATCGGCCTGCACCACGTCGGGCTCCCGCGCCATCAGAGCAAGCCGATCGCCGAGATTGACTTCATCGTCATCGCCGAACCAGGGATTTTCTGCCTCGAGGTCAAGGGCGGCGCGGCGAGCCGCCGCAACGGCGTCTGGTTCGCCGGGTCCCGCAAGCTGAAGGAGAGCCCGTTCGCACAGGTCGGCAGCGCCGCGGCGGCGTTGCGGGGGGTCGTCCCCGAGTTGCACCGCTACGTCTTCGGGTGGGGCTGCGTCTTCCCTCACTGCCGCTTCGACGTCGAGGGGCCGGAGGTGCTCCGCGAGGTCGTCTACGACGAGGAGGCCGCCCGTCGCGGCTTTCGCGCCTACATCGAGTTGCTGGGCCGCTACTGGGGCGGCCGCTTTCCCCGCTCGAAGCCGCTCCGGGCCAACGACCTGAGCAAGGCCGGCCATGCCCTCAGGGGCGACTTCTCGGTGGTCGAGTCGGTGATGCCAGCGGTGCGCTCGGCCCGGGCCGAGCTGATCGCCTACACCGAGGGCCAGGCGCGGGCGATCGAGGGCCTGCGCGACCAGGACCAGGTGGTGATCCGGGGCGGGGCGGGCACCGGGAAGACGCTGCTGGCGGTGCAGGAGGCGGCCCGGCTCGCCGAATCCGGCAAAAAGACTCTCTTCACCTGCTTCACGAAGGCGGTTGCCTCGCACGTCGAGCACTCGGTCCAGCGACCGGGCCTGCGCGTCGCCCATATCGACAGCCTGATCTCGTTCCTGATCCGAGCCGGTGAGACCGAGGACACGATCCCCACCGACATCGACGACGTCGAGCGCTTCGAGCTCTATCGGCCGCTCGCCGCGCTCGAGGCCATCGAGCGCCTCGGCGACAGCGCCCGCTACGACGCGATCGTCGTCGACGAAGGTCAGGATCTGCTCACGCAGCCGCGCTTGGACGTGCTCGACGCCCTCCTGAGCGGCGGCTTCCGCGAGGGGCTGTGGCGCGTCTTCTGGGACCCCCAGCAGGCATTGTTCCTGCCCCGCGAGGACGCCCAGTTGCGGCTCCTCCAGCAGATGAGCACCGACCCGGTCGATTACGTCCTGACGATCAACTGCCGCAACACCCGCGAGATCGCCGACCGCGTCGAGGACCTCTCCGGCGTGGGCATGGACGAGGTCGCGTTCGTCGACGGGCCCCAGCCCGGGGACGCCGAGTGGGATGACGAACAGTCCCATGCCAAGCGGGTCGAGGCGACGTTGTGCGACTGGATGGAGCGTGGGGTGACCCCGGATTCGATTGCGATTCTCTCCCCGCGGCGGTTCGAGTCATCGATCGCCTCGAGGCTCGGCAGGGTGGGAGCCCGAATCGTCGACGGTTCGGGCCGCCGGCCCGAACCAGAGCCCGGGACGATCTCCTTCTCGACGATCCACGCCTTCAAGGGGCTGGAGTCGGAGGCGGTGATGTTGGTCGACGTCGACGACCTCGCATCCGATCGCAGCAGGGCACTGCTCTACGTCGGGGCGAGTCGGGCGCGAACGCTGCTCGGAGTGGCACGGAGCAGCTCGACGGCCGCGGTCTTCGCGCAGCGGATCGCCGGCCGCGCAACCCGCCCCCAGGGTGGCTTCAAAGCTTGGGAAGAGCTGTGAACCGTGTTGCGCTCCGGAACGATGAATAGCATGGCGACAAGCGCCGTGCGACCGCCCGTCTACACCCTGATGGACGTTTTCGCGGGCTGCGGGGGGATGACCAGGGGGTTCCTCGACAGTGGCCGCTACCGGACCGTGTTCGCGGTGGAGAGCGATCCCGGGGCCGCGGCTACCTACAGGCTGAACTTTGGCGACGACCTCGCTGAGTCCCAGATCGAGAACGTCGTCGCCTTTCCCGGAGTCGACGTCCTGATCGGGGGGCCGCCCTGCCAGGGTTTCTCGGCACTGAACCGCAACGCCGTCGGCTTCGAGCGGCGCGGGCTCTGGCGCGAGTACCTGCGGGCCCTGCGGCTGGCCGAACCGCGGGTCTTCGTGATGGAGAACGTCCCGGGCCTGCTGCGCTCGGCCGAGTACGCCGAGTTCAAACGCCGCGCGGGTCGGCTCGGCTACGTGGTCGAAGAGGAGGTGCTGAACGCGGCCGACTACGGGGTTCCGCAGATTCGCAAGCGGGCGATCGTGATCGGGGCACAGGTCGGCAACGCGATCAGTTGGCCGTTGCCCACCTACTCCAACCCCGACGCCCCGCGGCTCGCCGCCCAGCGTCCGTGGGTCTCCTTCCGCGAAGCTGTCGAGGGGCTGTCGATCGAGCCCGACGACAGGTCGTGGCACAAAGGGCGTAACCCGCGGCCGGAGAGCATCCGGCGCTACGAAGCCGTGCCCCCCGACGGCGGCGACAGGTTCGAGATGGAACGCAACCTCGATCGGGCAGGCCTCGGGCACCTGGTCTTCAACTGCTGGCGGGAACGCCCGGGCCAACACACTGACGTATTCG
The DNA here is from genome assembly GCA_963720455.1 of uncultured Thermoleophilia bacterium. Classification (GTDB taxonomy): domain Bacteria; phylum Actinomycetota; class Thermoleophilia; order Solirubrobacterales; family 70-9; genus VAYN01. The sequence goes on from OY970392.1 coordinate 2,362,010, forward strand.
GCCGACTGCGCTGGGATCGGCCCGCGGTGACGATCCGCACCGACTTCCGGCCGGAGAAGGGGCGGTATCTGCACCCCGAAGCCCACCGCTCCATCACGGTCAGGGAGGCGGCCCGTTGCATGAGCTTCGCTGATGACTTCGTCTTCCCGGAGGGCCAGACCGCGACCAGCGTCTCCCGCCAAGTCGGCAACGCGGTGCCGCCGTTGCTCGCCAAGAAGATCGCGGGTGCCCTCGCCGAGTCTCTCGACAACTCCCTTGCGGCGGAAGGCATCGGGGTCCAAGTGGTGGCGTAGTATCGCCTTCGGAAGATGGATCCCGCCACGATTTCGGCACCTGTCCCGTCTTCGGACCGGGTCAGCAGGCAGATGTCTCGTCTCGGCCAGCGAGATACGGCCCCGGAGCGGGCGCTGCGTTCGGAGTTGCACCGCCGGGGGCTGCGTTTCAGGGTTCATCGCGCCCCGGTCCGCGGGGTGCGCTCCCGCGCCGACCTCGTCTTCGGCCCGGCGAAGACTGCCGTGTACGTCGACGGCTGCTTCTGGCACTCGTGCCCCGAGCATGGGACGATGCCAAAGAGCAACGCGTCGTTCTGGGTCCAGAAGCTGAGACGCAATACCGAGAGGGACCACGAGATAGCTCGGCTCTTGGCCGACCGGGGCTGGGCCGTGCTGAGGATCTGGGAGCACGAGGACATGGCCGAGGCAGCCGATCGAGTCGAGCGGGCGGTCCGGGCGCGCCGCAGTGATCTATTACTGGCTACGGAGTGTCGATCTACTGGCTCAAGCAGCTAGTCAAACCGGGACAGGAGATGCAGGTCGCCTCTGGGTGTGGCAGACGGCGAAATCGCTGCTAATCCCTTCGTATCGCCGCCATTTCGGGCACGAGTGCCCGAAATGGAGGATGAAATCAGCGCCAGTTGGAAACTGCTTCAGAAACCGAAAATGCCCACGTGCAGGGACATCGGGCGATGGAGCTAGGCGGATTCGAACCGCCGACCTCCTGGGTGCGATCCAATCGGGCGAAATCTGAGCGATAGCTTCGGAAGTCCACGATTAGCAGGGAATTAGGGGAACTCCGCGACCGCTTAGCGCGCCGGCTCTTCGCGGCGGATACGCAGGGATATGCGGCGATATGCGGGGAGTCGGGCACTCCTGGCGAGAAGTGCCCGAAATCGGCGCAGGGCGGTTGGAGAGCCACTTCGACCCCAGGAAACCGCATGGATTCGGCGAAACCCGGTCTCATGGTGCCCTTGACCCTCGCCTTTCGAGGACTCGCACGAGCCGTCGCAGGGGTCTGGCGAGATCCTGAGACCAAGGCGCTGCCTTTCGTCGCGGCCGCCCTGGTGCTGATGGGGACGATCTTCTACTGGCGCTTTGAGGACTGGACCATCATCGAGGCCCTCTACTTCTCGGTCGTGACCCTGACCACCGTGGGCTACGGAGACCTTCACCCGACGACCGCCGGTACCGAGATCTTCACGATCTTCTACATCCTCACCGGGATCGGGGTGTTTGTTGCGCTGTTGGCCTCGGTCGCGCAGGAGTACATCGCGCAGAAGGGCGAACGCACTTCGGCCCGAGAACGGCTGAGCGCCCGCCGAGGCCGCGGCCAGGCCAGCTAGTCAGGGAACCCCGGGCAGGGTTGGCCCCGGTGCGGTTCATGCCCATACCCTGACAACGATGCACCGACGTCGGTTCCCGATCAGCCTCGGCATCGAGCCGCCTGCCGCCTGGCTCGGAATCGTCGCGACGTTGATTGCGGTCGCAGCGGGGACGCTCCTCGTCTACCCGCTGAAGGAGATAGCGCCGGTCCTCTCACTCGGGATCGTCTACCTGCCGGCGATCCTGCTGATCTCGACGGTGTGGGGATTGCGGCTCGGGCTGTTCGCCTCGATCGTCAGCGCCGCCGCCTTCAACTTCTTCCAGATCCCGCCGCTGTATCGCTTCACGATCGCCGAGGAGGAGAACTGGGTCGCCCTAGCGGCGTTCGTGATCGCGGCGATCGTCAGCAGCACCGTCGCCGGGCTCGCGCGGGCGCGCGCTCTTGAAGCCGAGCGCCGTCGCGAGGAAGCCGACCGCGCGCTGGCGGAGCTGGAGGCGCTGACCCGCGAGCGGGATCGGATGCAGGCGGAGGCGGTGCAGGCCGAGGCGGTCCGGCGCAGCGACGAGCTGAAGACGGTGCTGCTGCGCTCGATCTCCCACGACCTGCGGACGCCGCTGACCTCGATCATCGCCAGCGGCTCCGCGCTCGGCTCGGAGACCTTGACCGCTGAAGAGCGCGCCGAGCTGAGCGAGGGGATCGTTGGCGAGGGCGGGCGGCTCTCGCGGTTGGTCGAGAACCTCCTCGACATGTCCCGGCTGGAGGCCGGCAAGGCCGAGCCGCACCGGGGGCCGGTCGATCTCGCCGAGGTGCTGGAGGCGGCACGGCAGGGACAGGGCAAGGCGGAGTCGATTCGGCTGGCGCTCGACGCGGAGCTGCCGATGGTCAACGCCGATGCCGCCCAGCTTGAGCGCGTCTTCGCGAACCTGCTGGAGAACGCGGTCCGCTACGGGAACGGTCGTCCTGTGCAGGTCCGCTCGCGGGTGGTGGGCGGCAATATCGTCGTCCGCGTGGTCGATCAGGGGCCGGGGATACCCGAAAACGAGTGGGAGCGGATCTTCGAGCCCTTCCAGCACGGCGACGCCACCAACGCCGGCTCCGGGCTCGGCCTGGCGATCGCCAGGGGATTTGTCGAGGCCAACGGAGGCGAGATCGCGGTCGAGTCGCTGCCGGGACAGGGGACCAGCTTCGTCGTCACTCTGCCGCCGCACGACGGAGGCAGGACATGAACGGGGCGACCCGCGTCCTCGTCTGCGATGACGAGCCGCAGATCCTCCGCGCCCTGCGGGTGATCCTGCGCGACGCCGGCTATGAGGCGGTCACCGCCTCCACCGGCGAGGAGGCCCTCGACCGCGCGGCGGTGAAGCCGCTGGCAGCGGCGATCCTCGACCTGATGTTGCCCGACATCGACGGGGTCGAGGTGACGAAGCGGCTGCGCGAGTGGAGCGAGATGCCGATCATCGTCCTCTCCGCCGTGGGCGAGGAGGAGGCGAAGGTGCGGGCGCTGGCAGCCGGCGCCGACGACTACGTCACCAAGCCCTTCGGGCCGCCGGAGCTGGTGGCGCGGCTCGAGGCCGTGCTGAGGCGGGCCAAGCCCGAGACGTCGGAGCCGGTGATCGCCGCCGATGGGTTGGAGGTCGACCTCGTCGCCCGCGCCGTTCGCCGCGACGGCGAGGAGGTCCACCTGACCCCGACCGAGTTCGAGCTGCTGCGGGTCCTCGCGCTGAACCGCGGCCGCCTGATGACGCACCGCGCGCTCCTGGTTGACGTGTGGGGGGTCGAGTACGAAGACGACGTGCAGGTTCTGCGAGCGCACGTCGCCAACCTGCGCGGCAAGATCGAGCCCCCCGACGGACCCCGCTACATCCGCACCGACCCCGGCGTCGGCTACCGCTTCGCCGGCTAAAACGACCTTTACGAAATCTGTATACGCAGGCCGCATTCCTTCATGCGGCCTTGACGGGGTGAGGCGCACGATCGCTGTATGGATCTCGTCTCGATTGCCCTGGCCGTTGCCGCCTTCGGGCTGATCTACTCGCTCATCGGAGCGCTGGACCGGGTATGAGCGCCGCCGAGCTGTTCGGCCTGGTCGTCTCCGCCGCGCTCTTCGGCTATCTCGCCTACGCGCTGTTTCGCGGGGAGCGCCTCTAGTGGCACAGGGCTGGGTACAGATCGCCGTCTTCCTGATCGTGCTCACGGCGCTCGTGCCCTTCGTCGGCAGCTATATCGCCAAGGTCTTCCGCGGCGAACGTGTCTTCCTCTCGCCGGTGCTGGGACCGGTCGAGCGCTTCGCCTACCGGGTGATGCGCGTGCGCCCCGAGGAGGGCCAGGACTGGAAGGCATACGCCCGCTCGATCGTCGTCTTCAGCCTCCTCTCCTGGCTCGCGCTCTACCTGATCCTTCGCACCCAGAGCATCCAGCCGCTGAACCCGGAGGGCTTCGGCTCCGGCCCCTGGAACCTCAGCTTCAACACCTCCTCCTCCTTCGTCACCAACACCAACTGGCAGTACTACGGCGGCGAGACGACGCTCTCCTACTTCGTCCAGATGGTCGGGCTGACGGTGCAGAACTTCGTCTCCGCGGCGGTCGGGATCGCGGCGCTGGCGGCGGTGATCCGGGGCTTCGCCGCCCGCTCGGGAGCAGCGCTCGGCAACTTCTGGTCGGACCTCGTTCGGATCAACCTCTACGTCCTGCTGCCGATCTCCCTCGTGGCGGCGCTGCTGCTCGTCTCCCAAGGCGTGATCCAGACCCTCGACGGCTCGCAGACCTTCCACACCATCGCCGGGGGCACTCAGACGCTGGCGCTGGGGCCGGTCGCCTCGCAGGAGGCGATCAAGGAGCTGGGGACCAACGGCGGCGGCTTCTTCAACGTCAACAGCTCCTACCCGTTCGAGAACTCGGGTGGCTTCACCAACATGGTCGAGCTGCTGCTGATCCTCGTGATCCCGGCCAGCCTCACCTACACCTTCGGCCGCATGGTCGGCAACCGCCGCCAGGGCTGGGCGCTCTACGCGGCGATGATGGCGATGTTCATCGTCGCGGTCGCCGTGGTCTACGTCGCCGAGCAGCACGGCAGCCCCTCCCAGCACCACGCGGGCGTGCTCACCTCCGCCTTCGACGGCTCGACCGGCGGCAACATGGAGGGCAAGGAGCAGCGCTTCGGCATCGCCGAGTCCTCGCTGTGGACGGCGGTGACGACCGTGACCTCCTGCGGTGCCGTCAACGCCTCGCTCGACTCGCTGACCGGGATCGGCGGCCTGGTGCCGCTCGCCAACATGGGGACCGGCGAGGTGGTCTTCGGCGGGGTCGGCTCGGGCCTCTATTACATGCTGCTCTTCGTCCTGCTGACCGTCTTCATCGCCGGGCTGATGGTCGGCCGCACGCCGGAGTTCCTCGGCAAGAAGATCGAGTCGCGGGAGGTGAAGCTGGTCCTGGTCGGCGTCCTCGTCACGCCCCTGCTCGTCCTCTTCGCGACCGCTTGGGCGGTCGCGAGTCCCGACGGCACGCAGTCGATCTACAACCACGGCCCGCAGGGCTTCTCGGAGTCGCTCTACGCCTACATGTCGCAGGCGAACAACAACGGCTCCGCCTTCGCCGGCTACACCGGCTTCGTCCAGCCGAACGCACCGGGCAACGGCGGTTCGGAAGCGTTCAGCTTCGCCACCCTGCTCGGCGGCGTGGTGATGCTGCTCGCCCGCTTCCTGCCGATGATCGCGGCGCTGGCGGTGGCGGGATCGCTGGCCGGCAAGCGGGTCGCGCCGGCAGGCGCCGGCACCTTCCGCGCCGACTCGCCCACCTTCGTCGTCCTGCTGATCGGCGTCGTCGTGATCGTCGCCGCGCTGACCTTCTTCCCAGCCTTCCTCCTCGGCCCGGTCGTGCAGGGCCTGACCGACCAGCTCTTCTGAGATGAACGGACTGCGAAAAGACCTGGCCACCGCGACGATCGCGATCGTCTTCCTGACGCTGCTGCTCGGCGTCGCCTACCCGCTGGTGACGACCGGCGTGGCGCAGCTGGCCTTCCCCGGTGCCTCTGACGGCAGCAGGATCGAGATGAACGGCAAGGTCGTCGGCTCGAAGCTGATCGGCCAGGACTTCAAGGGCCTGCCGCGCTACTTCCAGAGCCGGCCGTCGGCCACCGAATACAGCGGCAACGTCACTTACTTCAACAACCTCGGCCCCAACAGCCGCGAACTCGCTGACTTCTTCGCCGAACAGATCGCCGCCTACCTGAAGCGCGAGTGGCCCTATGACCCCGGCCTCGCCGCCGCCGAGGTGCCGGTCGACGCGGTGACGACCTCGGCCTCGGGCGTGGACCCACATATCTCGGAGGCCAACGCCCGAATCCAGGCCCGTCGCGTCGCCGAGGTCCGCGGCCTGCCCCTTGACCGGGTCCTCGACCTCGTCTCTGAGCACACCGATGGCCGCTTCCTCGCCCTCTTCGGCGAGCCGGGCGTGAACGTCCTGCAGCTCAACCTCGCCCTCGACCGGGAGGCCGCCCGATGACCGACGAGACGCTTCGCAACGAGCCGCGCTCCCTGGTCGACCGGGCGATCATCGCGCGCGCCCTGCTCGACTCGCTGCGCAAGCTCGATCCGCGCCACCAGCTCCACAACCCGGTCATGTTCGTGGTCGAGCTCGGCGCGCTGATCGTCACCGGGGGTTGGGTGATCCAGGTCTTCGGCGGGCCTCCCCTCGGCGGTGGCGATGAGCCCGCCTGGTTCGCCTTCTCGATCGGCGTGTGGCTCTGGCTCACCGTCGTCTTCGCCAACCTCGCCGAGGCGATCGCGGAGGGGCGGGGCAAGGCGCAGGCGGACGCTTTGCGCTCGATGCGGAGCGAAACCGTGGCACGGCTGCGCGACGGTGGCGAGAAGCCGGCATCGGAGCTTCACCGCGGCGACGTCGTCGTGGTCGAGGCGGGGGAGACGATCCCCGGCGACGGCACCGTGGTCGAGGGCATCGCCTCGGTCGATGAGTCGGCGATCACCGGCGAGTCGGCGCCGGTGGTGCGCGAGTCCGGCGGCGACCGCAGCGCCGTTACCGGCGGCACGCGGGTCCTCTCTGATCGGATCGTTGTCGAAATCACCCAGGAGCCAGGACAGAGCTTCCTCGACCGGATGATCGCCCTGGTCGAGGGGGCGGAGCGGCGCAAGACTCCGAACGAGATCGCCCTCAACATCCTGCTCGCCGGGCTCACGCTGGTCTTCCTCGCCGTCGTCGTCGCGCTGCGGCCCTTCGCCGAGTTCTCGGGCACCGACGCATCCGTCGTTACCCTGATTGCGCTGCTGGTCGCGCTGATCCCGACCACGATCGGCGCCCTGCTCTCGGCGATCGGCATCGCCGGCATGGATCGCCTCGTCCGCCACAACGTCCTCGCTCTCTCGGGACGGGCGGTCGAGGCGTCCGGCGACGTCGACGTCCTGCTGCTCGACAAGACCGGGACGATCACGCTCGGCAACCGCGAGGCGACGCAGTTCATCCCGATGCCGGGGATCGAGGAGGCCGAGCTGGCCGAGGCGGCGCAGCTCTCCTCGCTCGCCGACGAGACGCCCGAGGGCCGCTCGATCGTCGTCCTCGCCAAGGAGTTCGGGATCCGCGAGCGCCAGTTGGAATCTCACGAGGCGCACTTCGTTCCCTTCTCTGCCGAAACCCGGATGAGCGGGGTCGACGTCAACGGCAACCAGTACCGCAAGGGCGCGGGCGACGCGATCGTTCGCTACGTCACCGAGCAGGGCGGGCGGCCTCCCGCCGAGTTGCAGGAGCAGCTCGACCTGATCGGCCGCGAGGGCGGCACGCCGCTCGCGGTCTGCCGCGACAACCACGTCCTCGGCGTCGTCTACCTGAAGGACATCGTCAAGGAGGGAATGCGCGCTCGCTTCGATGAATTGCGGCGGATGGGGATCAGCACCGTTATGGTCACGGGCGACAACCGCCTCACCGCGGCGAAGATCGCCGAGGAGGCCGGAGTCGATGACTTCCTCCCCGAAGCGACCCCCGAGCAGAAGCTGGAGCTGATCCGTGGCCATCAGGAGGAAGGCCGGATGGTGGCGATGGCTGGCGACGGCACCAACGACGCCCCGGCCCTGGCGCAGTCCGACGTCGGGGTGGCGATGAACACCGGCACCCAGGCGGCCCGAGAGGCGGGCAACATGGTCGACCTCGACTCCAACCCGACGAAGCTGATCGAGGTCGTGGAGATCGGCAAGCAGCTCCTCATCACGCGCGGGGCGCTGACCACGTTCTCGATCGCCAACGACGTCGCCAAGTACTTCGCGATCCTGCCGGCGATCTTTGCCTTCACCTACGCCGCGAGCCCCGGCGAGCGCGGGCCGCTCGACGCGCTCAACATCATGGAGCTGGGCACCCCGGCCTCGGCGATCCTCTCGGCGATCGTCTTCAACGCCCTCGTGATCCCACTGCTCGTGCCGCTCGCCCTGCGCGGAGTCCGCTACCGGCCGATCGGCGCCACGGCGCTGCTGCGGCGGAACATGCTGATCTTCGGCCTCGGCGGCTTGATCGTGCCCTTCATCGGGATCAAGCTCATAGACCTGGTGATTCATAACCTGCTTGGAGCATGAGCCGATGGCCGGCCGCCTCAAGGTCTTCATCGGCATGGCGGCCGGGGTCGGCAAGACCTACCGGATGCTTCAGGAGGGCCACGCCGAGCAGGAGGCCGGCCGCGACGTAGCCATCGGCTACATGGAGCCCCACAAGCGTCCGGAGACCTCGGCTTTGGCCGAGGGCCTGGAGACGGTCCCCCGGCGGCGCGTCGCCTATCGCGGCACCGACCTGGAGGAGATGGATCTGCCGGCGCTGCTGGCGCGCGCGCCCGAGCTGGCGCTGATCGACGAGCTGGCCCACACCAACGCCCCAGGCGCCGAGCACGAGAAGCGCTACGAAGATGTGCGCGACGTGCTGGCAGCGGGGATCGACGTCTTCTCCACGGTCAACGTCCAGCACCTGGAGTCGCTGAACGATCAGGTCGCCGAGCTGACCGGGACGCGGGTGCGGGAGACGATCCCCGACGCGGTGCTCGGCGAGGCCGAGGAGGTGGTGCTGATCGACCTCACCCCCGAGGCGCTGATCGAGCGCCTGCGGGCGGGCAAGGTCTACCCCGGAGAGAACATCGAGGCGGCGCTGCGCAACTTCTTCACCGTCGAGAACCTGCTGGCCCTGCGCGAGGTCGCCCTGCGCCAGGTCGCCCAGGAGGTCGAGGCGAAGCGGCTGGTGGTCGAGGCGCCGCTTGGCACCCGCGAGGAGCGGGTCTCGGCCGAGGTGGCGAAGGCGGTGGGGGAGCGGCTGCTCGCGCTGGTCTGCCCCCAGCCCAGCTCGCAGAGACTGGTGCGGCGAGCCTGGCGCTCCGCACAGCGGCTCGGCACCGACCTCGACCTGCTCTGGGTGAAACCCCCGAACCAGCCGATCGAGGGCGAGGTCAAGCGCCAGGTGACGGCGCTGCGACACCTGGCATCGGTGCTCGGCGCCACCTTCTTGATCGAGGAGAGCGACAGCCTGGTGGACGGCGCCGCGCAGGTTGTCCGCGAGCGCGGCACCACCTACATCATGGTCGGCGAGTCCTCACCGCCCCGAGGTCTTGCCCGGCTGCGCGAGCCGCTGCCGCAGCGGCTGATGCGGGCGACGCCTCCCGGGGTCGACGTGCGGATTGTCGCCCATCGCGGTGGCGACGACGAGGCGTCGAAGTGAGTGTCGAGCGCGTCCTGATCGTTGTCGCGCTCGTCGTCGGGCTGGCCGGCGGCTATCTGATCGCTCGCTCTCGCTGGCGCGGCCGACGATCGGAGCAGCCGCAGGCGATCCACCAGATCCTCCTTCCCTTTACCGGCACGGCCATCTCCCGCCGCGCGGTCGACGCTGCGCTTCGCCTCGCCCGAGCCGAGGAAGCGACGCTGATGCCGGCCTATCTGGCGACGGTGCCGAAGCGATTGCCGCTCGACTGCGCGATCCCGGCCGAGGCCGCGAAGGCGATGCCGATGCTGGAGGCGATCGAACAGCGTGCCACGGCGCAGGGAGTGAACATCGACTCGCGCATCGAGCGCGGCCGCTCCTACCGCCACGCCCTCGCGCGCCTCCTCGACCGCGAGCGCTTCGACCGCGTTGTCGTCCCCGCGACCGCCGGGGCTGGCGCAGAGCTTTCCGGCGACGATCTCGCTTGGCTACTGGAGAAGGCCCCCGCCGAGGTGTTGATCCTGCGGCCTGGGCCGGAGGACAGATCGCTTGTCACGGCTACGAGGGCTGGCGCCAACCAGTAGCTGCAAAGCGGAAATTTACTTCGTCCTGACTTTCCCCTAGGTAGCGAAGACGGAGAATCTCGCCGGACTTGCTAAATGCACAAGCCCACTCGCCGACTTCGACTCCTTCACTGTTCGGAGACGTCACTAGCCTCGATCCACCGTTTTCACCCCGCAGGATGTGATCGGCTGACCTGAGGTGAGTACCAGCGCCGGGGCGGTTCCTCAGAACCGCCCCGGCGCTTCTTTCGAGCTCGACCCTCGGTAGATCGGAGCGCCCAGCGCCCGCTCGTGGGCAGGCCGGGATCGGCAGGTGCAACGAGGAGGGGTTGTGACCGGGAGCGAGCCGGGGCTACGGGCTCGCGGCCGGCAGCGCCCGCAGTCGCGCGAATGCCGCCACCAGCGCCTCGGCCCACGGCCAACTTCGCGGCAGCCGCAGCGCCACCCGCCGGCCCGAGCGCACCAGGCGCCCGGCGACGTGCAGCAGGCGCTGGCGCACCCGCTTGGGCTCGGCAAGCGCGAGCTCGCCGGCCAGGCAGAGCCGGGCCGCCCACCTCAACAGGGCCTGAGCAAGAAGCGAGGTCTCCAGCCAGGCCTGGTTGTGGGAGAAGGCGGCGAAGGGCATCTTGCGCATCCCGGTGTCCTTGGCGACGCGGATCGCGTCCTCGACTCTGGCGCGGCGGCGGTGGCGCAGCTCCAAGGCGGCGATGTCCTCATCGGCCTGGTCGGTGATGAAGGCGGTGTGGCGGTAGCCGGTCTCGCAGTCGAGGACCGAGAGCTGGGCGCCGGGATGGGGTCGCTCGCGGCGGACGATCAGCCGTGTTCCCTCGGGCCAGCTGGAGAGGTCGAGGCGATCGGTGAGCTCCGTGACCTGGGCGCCCTCGCGCTCGGCTCCGTCGCCGTCGATCGCCCTCCGCCAAGCCGATTCGGGCAGCTCCACGATCGCCCCGCGCACCCGCTCGGCGACCTCGTAGCCGACCGAGAAGCGGATCCCGGCGTCGCGGCAGTCGGAGGTGAAGGCGTGGGTGCGCCCGCCGATGTCGGCGCGGGCGAGGACCTCGCGGTCGAGGTCTTGGGCGGGCAGTTGCTCGAGCGCCAGCTGCAGCACCTCGAAGTGATCGGCGGCGGTGTGGGCGGCGGCGTTGCCGGGCCGCAGGAGCGCCGCCAGCGGCTCGCCTGTCTCAGCCAGGTAGCAGAGCAGCGGGTGAAAGCCGAAGCCGCCCTTGTAGTTGCCGGCGGCGCCTTGCTTCTCGGAGTGGGCGGTGAGCAGGGAGGCGTCGACGTCGAGGATCAGCTCCTCGGGCCGGGCTCCGGCATCCCAGGCCTTGGCCAGCGCCACCGCGCGGGCGGTGCGGAGCGCTTCCAGGAGATCCGCACCGATCGACTTCAGCACCCGGTGGGCCGTCGTCTCTGAGGCCACCGGCCCGAAGAGCGCCTCCTGGCCGCGCAGTACGCCGAGGTCAGAGACGTGATCGCCGCCATCGGCGATCACGACCGCGAGGTCGCGCAGGACGATGCCGGGGTCGTGGGCGGAGCGGCGCTCGCGGGTCGGCGCCATCGCCTCTGAGAGTGCCGCCGTCAGGCCCAACCGGTCGGCCAGCTCGACCAACAGGGAGGCTCCGGCGTGGGAGACGAGCCCCTCGCCGTCTGCCCTGACTTCTACGGTTTGGCGCGTCGTTTGTGTCTTCACCTTCCGGGTGTCCTCCTGGCTTGGGGAATGGGTCGTCGCAAACCGCATTCTCAAGAGCCAAGAGGACGCTCCCGGATGGTTTCCTCAGGTGCTTATCGGTGGATCAGGGCTAGTTCACGTAACGCCTCTTATCGGGCGCTCTGCGGTTGCGGGGCGCATAGGCGTTGCGCCCAATGATCTGGTGCTTAAGCCCGGCACGGTCTCGCGCCGGCCAGCGCCACGACGACATCCCCACCCGGCGCTGGACGATGTTGGTGCCGGGGTCGTACTCCAGACCACCGCGACGATCTCCTCGTGGCGTGTCGCACCAGGTTGCCGGCCTCGCGCTTGGAGGATCGACGGCGATCCCTCGTGCTTGGTCCGATGGTCTACCAATATTTAAAAACTCCTAAATAATCTTGCGTTCCTTCGGTTGACCTGTTAGAGAACTCTTCAGATTCCTATATAGAGCAGCAAGATCACAGGGAGAGATTCATGCGGATTCTGCGGTTGGCGCTAGTCCATGCAGCGCAGCGAGGGAATGAGGCAAAGCGGGTCAAGCGCTCACCCATATGGGTCGCTGCTCTGGCCATCGCCGTGATCGCCGCAATTGTGGCGCCAGCTGGCGCCCAGGCTGCTTGTGAAGGGACCTGCAGCGAAGAACAGGCCGCAACCGGGCTCGCAAATCCTCCTGAATGGGCCGAAGGACGAACGATCCATTTCGAACCGGAAACCCTCGAAGCCTCCGCATACCCGGCAGCGGAACTTGAAGGCGAAGGCGAAGGTGGTCCGTTGCTCTTCAGCGAAGCCGGAAGCGTTCAGCACACGCCGAAGGTCTACGTCATCTTCTGGGGCTCAAACTTCAAAACGACGGAAAAAGGGACCGAAACCAACACGATGGTGCAGAACCTCCTCAAAGGCCTCACCGGCACGGCCTACCAGGGGATTCTTACCCAGTACTTCGACATCACCGGGCGCATCTCATCCACCGTCACGCCGACCTTCTACTTCGACGAAAGCGTAAAAGCGCCCGAAAAAGTGAATGCCCTGAAGGTTGAAGAAGAGGTTTCGGCCGCGGTCAGCACCAACAAATGGACGCCTGAAACGTCCGCACAGTTCCTTCTCATGACCGCTCCGGGATCAACTTATGAAACGACTACCGGCTGCGCCTATCACGGCGTCACGAAAACGAGCACCAAAGTCACTGGCGGCATCGTCTATGACTTCGTCCCCTATCAGGGAGATCCACCGTTCAGCACCAACGGCTGCGTCGAAATCGGCAACCCGACCAAAAACCCGGTCTTCAAGACCTCCAAGAGCGTGTCGCACGAGTACGCCGAGGCGGCCACCGACCCGCTGCTGAACGCCTGGCGCGCAGGAAGCGGAGCGGAGATCTCCGACATCTGCCAGGCGCAGAACATCATCGAACTTCCTTCCGGGGCGTGGGCGCAGAACCAGTACGACAACCATCAGAACAGCTGCTCGCACGAAGACCTCGAACCACCCTTCGCCTACGCGATAACCGGCTCGGCCACTGGAATCAAAAGCACCGAAGCCACTCTCAACGGGACGGTCAACCCTGAGAATCTGTCGTCCCAGTATTACTTCGAATACGGAACGACGAAATCGTACGGCAGCAAAACGACGGAAGTCAGTGCGGGCTCCGGAATCAAAAATGTGGCAGCCAGCCAACTCATCAGCGGACTGACGCCGAGCACGACCTATCACTTCCGGGTGGCGGAGGTCAACAGCACCGGGACGACGACCGGGGAAGACCGGACCTTCACGACTGGGGCCGGATCGCCTCCAACTGTGGTCACGGGTTCCGCAACCGGCGTGACTGCCACCGAAGCGGTCCTGCACGGGACCGTCAATCCCAACAGCCTCGCCACGACCGACCAGTTCGAATACGGCACGACCACTTCCTATGGAACCACTGTGCCGGCGGTCGCGGAGAGCGCGGGGTCGGGCGTGGCAGCGGTCGAAAAGGGATATGTCCTCACCGGGCTGCTTCCGAGCACGACCTATCACTTCCGCATCAAGGGAACGAATAGCAACGGGACCTCGCTGGGCAAAGACGCGACCTTCACGACGAGCTCGCTGACCCCCACCTTCTCGAGTAACTTCGGCTCCACCGGCTCGGGCAACGGCCAGTTCGTCGAACCCACCGGCATCGCGGTCAACCCGCTCAACGGAAACCTGGTTGTGCCCGACGAAGGCCACAACCGAGTCGAGGTCTTCAACGAAAAAGGCGAATACCTAAGCCAGTTCGGCAGCCTCGGCTCCGGCAACGGCCAGTTCAGCTCGCCGCGTGGCGCCGCCGTCGACCTGAAAGGCAACATCTGGATCATCGACACCGGCAACAACCGGGTCGAGAAGTTCAACGAAAAAGGCGAATACCTGAGCCAGTTCGGGACCAAAGGCACCGGCAACGGCCAGTTCACGACGCCGAAGAACCTCGCGGTCGATTCCAAAGGCAACGTCTGGGTCGCCGACAGCGGCAACAAACGCATCGAGAAGTTCAACGAAAAAGGCGAATACGTCTGCCAGTTCAGCGCCGGCACCAATCCGATCGGTGTCTTCGCGGATACCAAAGGCAACGTCTGGAGCGACAACGAAAACGAAACCGGGGCGATCGAAGAGCACAACGAAAGCTGCGGGTTCGTGACGAGCTTCGTCAAACGCGGCTCGGAAAGCGGACAGGTTCTGGAACCGAAGCGTCTAGCCGTCGATGCCAACGGCTACATCTGGGTCCCCGACGCTGCCAACAACCGCGTCGAGGTCTTCAACAGCAAAGGCGAATTCGTGACCAAATTCGGCAGCTTCGGCTCGGGCACCGAACAGATGAACTACCCGGTCGGGCTAGCGGTCGATCCTCGGGGGAACATCTGGATCGACGACAACAACAACCGGGTCGATCATTGGAAAGTATCGAGCCCCTGGCCACCCACCTTCTCGAGCAACTTCGGCTCTTCGGGCACCGGCAACGGCCAGTTCAACCAGCCGACCGGTGTCGCCGCCAATCCCAGCAACGGCAACCTGGTCGTCCCCGACGAAGGCAACAACCGAGTCGAGGTCTTCAACGAAAAAGGCGAATACCTGAGCCAGTTCGGCAGCTTCGGCACCGGCAACGGCCAGTTCAACCAGCCGCGCGGCGCCGCTGTCGATTCCAAAGGCAACATCTGGGTCATCGACACCGGCAACAACCGGGTCGAGAAGTTCAACGAAAAAGGCGAATACCTGAGCCAGTTCGGGACGAAAGGCACCGGCAACGGCCAGTTCACGACGCCGAAGAACCTCGCTGTCGATTCCAAAGGCAACGTCTGGGTCGCCGACAGCGGCAACAAACGCATCGAGAAGTTCAACGAAAAAGGCGAATACGTCCTCCAGTTCAGCGCCGGCACGAACCCGATCGGGGTTGCCGTCGACGCCAACGGCAACGTCTGGACCGACAACGAAAACGAAACCGGCGCGATCGAAGAGCACAACGAAAAAGGCGAATTCGTAAAGAGCTTCGCCACCCGCGGCTCAGGCAACGGCCAAGTCTTCGAACCGAAGCGCCTTGCTGTTGATGCCAACGGCTACATCTGGATTCCCGACGCGCTCAACAACCGGGTCGAGGTCTTCAACGAAAGAGGCGAATTCGTGACCAAGTTCGGCAGCTTCGGCTCGGGCACCGAACAGATGAACTACCCGGTCGGCGTAGCGGTCGACCTGAAGGGCAACGTCTGGGTAGACGACAACAACAACCGGGTGGATCATTGGATCAGGTAGCATGCAGACAAAAGATTCCGGATTGGGGTTCCAGGCTGGCTCACCGAGAGAGGTTCTGTTGACCGCCTTCCAATATGCCGCTAGCATCACTGATTGATCGAGCAAATAGATTGGCTTTAGCTAATGTCCAGCAGCAGAATGAGAGAGCAATGAGGAGACGGACAACTCGATGCTTTCTGCCGCTGGCTGCCGCGCTCGCAACTAGCCTGGCGTTGCTCGTCGGCTGTTCTTGCGCCAGCGCTGCGGTGCCCCCCTCGATCGAAAACGAGTCGGCGTCGAAGATCACTCCCACCGGCGCGACCCTCGAAGCGCAGATCAATCCGGGAGACGCGCCGGACGGCGTCTACTACCAGTTCCAGATCGCCAGCGACCTCGGCGAATACGTCACCGAAATCGTCTGCCCCCCGGAACCGTCCTCCGGACCGGCCCATCCCTGCATCGGCGCCCACTCATCCGACGCGTTGCCGATCGGCTTCGTCGCGGCCGGCTCGGGGCCAACCTCGGTGAGCCTGGACCTCGCCGATGCCGGTGTGAACTTGCAGCCAGGCACGAGCTACCAGTACCGGGTCCTCGTCGCGAAGGCGATCCAGAGCGAAGATACGACCGAATGGGAAGGTCCCTCGCTGGTAGGCGATATCCACTCGTTCACGACGCCATCGGCGGTGCCCCCGGTGCCCCCCTCGATCGAAAACGAGTCGGCGTCGAAGATCACTCCCACCGGCGCGACCCTCGAAGCGCAGATCAATCCGGGAGACGCGCCGGACGGCGTCTACTACCAGTTCCAGATCGCCAGCGACCTCGGCGAATACGTCACCGAAATCGTCTGCCCCCCGGAACCGTCCTCCGGACCGGCCCATCCCTGCATCGGCGCCCACTCATCCGACGCGTTGCCGATCGGCTTCGTCGCGGCCGGCTCGGGGCCAACCTCGGTGAGCCTGGACCTCGCCGATGCCGGTGTGAACTTGCAGCCAGGCACGAGCTACCAGTACCGGGTCCTCGTCGCGAAGGCGATCCAGAGCGAAGATACGACCGAATGGGAAGGTCCCTCGCTGGTAGGCGATATCCACTCGTTCACGACGCCATCGCAGCCATCGCCAACGACTGGCCCCGATCCGCAAGCCGGCGGAGCAGGCCAGGCGGCGGCACAATCGCCCCCGGTCTCACAGGCCCGTCGACATCATCGCCGGCACCACAGGAAGCACCATCGGCGCGTGCTGCACCGGAGCAAGGTGAGCCAAGCAAGCCTCGCGGGCTAAAGAGCTCGCTTGGGTTATGCAGCTAGGGAGTTTGGCCCGCTGATTACCGATTAGATTGGCCAGGTGGCAGAGGGGCGCTGCCCTGAGCCCTCAAGCACCAAGCCTGTAGAGGAGGGCTCTGACGACCGCCGTCAGAGAACAGCTCGGACCCCGGCTCGGCCAGTAATGCGCTCCTCGCCGTAAGGGGGGGCGGATTCGTGTTGGACAGCTCCTGATCTCCATAAGAGGTGGTTATCGGGCGTTGGGCGGGCGGGCCCGGCTCAGGCCGGAAGGAGGGCCGCGCCGCTCGGGTCCGGCTGGAGTGTCGGTTGCTCTGGCGCGGCGAGGGCAGCTCGGTGACGATCCGCCGCCCGTTTCGGTGCAGTTGGTAGCGGCGGTGGCGACCAGGGTTCGCACCTGGGCGCCGACCCGCTCGCCAGCGTAGGCGCCGATCGCCGCCACGATAAGGGTCAGTAGCGGGTTGCGCGTGGTCGCGCCTGCACTCCCGCCGGCGCAGAAGCCAATCAGCGCGCCGCGCACGGCGTTGTCGACGAACTCCTCGACCTCGGCTTCCAGCACCGCATAGCCGACCTGGACCGCCGACGCCTCGATCTCAGCCAGCCGTTCGCCGTCGTCGGAGGGCCGCGAGAGCTCGAGCCACAGGTGCTCGCCGCCGGTCGGGACCGGTTGGTATTGGCAACGATCACGTCCTCGATCCCGCGTATGAGGAGGGCCTGCGGAAGGCTGGCGCCGCCGAGCAGGGAGCCGTAGCGCAGCTCCGGGCGGACGTGGACTTTCACTGAGTAGTGCCTCGTCGGTCGTCCGAAAAGGTAGCAACGGCAACGGGGCCGTCGACGCGGTAGTTGGCCGCTGCTCATCCGGCCACCTCGGCCCCGAGCTCCTCGTCGTCGAGGTGGGTGAACTCCGAGAGCGCGCCGAGGTGGGCTGTGCCCTCCTCGCCGAGGGCGCCGAACACCCACATCCGGCTGAGCGCCCGGGCCAGGCGCGTCAGGGACGCGCGCACCTCAAAGGTCGCAGGAGGGAGGAGGTCCATCGACTCGGCGATCTCCTCTGAGTCAGGTCGCGCCCAGACCAGCTCCTGCTCGATCTCTTCCCAGCGGCGGCTCGGTTCGCCGTCTGCTCCGACGCGGTCGTCCTTCACAAGGTCGTCGAGGCGGGCATAGCGACCGTAGGCGCCGAAGTGGGAGAGGACCTCGATCAGAGCGCGCATGCTTTTGTCCTCGCGCATGAAGTTCAGGTCTTCGACGAGGATCGGCCTGCTTGCGTAGCCGTCTGCCTGCGCGACCGACTCGAGGAGGGCGTCGAGCAGGCCGAGGAGATCGTGACTGTGCGCCTTCAAGGTCTTCCACTCGGGCCTGGCTCCCTGCAGATGAGCCTGGGCGAGGATGTAGGTCAGCTTTAGAAAGCGCTCGTAGCCGGGAGCGAGTTGTTGCATCGCGGCGTCGAGGTTGCGCGGGCGAGCACCTAATGCGACCAACCCAGCCCGGATCATCGCCAGCGCAGAGTCGAGCTCCATGGTGATCGTGGCGCCGTCCTCCATTTCTCTTCGGCGCTCATCTGAGATCTCCGCCATCGCCTACGAGTATCGGACGAGGGGCGGCGTAAGGACCCGGAGCTGGGCAGCTGCGGGATCTAGCCCTGATCCACCGATAAGCACCTGAGGAAACCATCCGGGAGCGTCCTCTTGGCTCTTGAGAATGCGGTTTGCGACGACCCATTCCCCAAGCCAGGAGGACACCCGGAAGGTGAAGACACAAACGACGCGCCAAACCGTAGAAGTCAGGGCAGACGGCGAGGGGCTCGTCTCCCACGCCGGAGCCTCCCTGTTGGTCGAGCTGGCCGACCGGTTGGGCCTGACGGCGGCACTCTCAGAGGCGATGGCGCCGACCCGCGAGCGCCGCTCCGCCCACGACCCCGGCATCGTCCTGCGCGACCTCGCGGTCGTGATCGCCGATGGCGGCGATCACGTCTCTGACCTCGGCGTACTGCGCGGCCAGGAGGCGCTCTTCGGGCCGGTGGCCTCAGAGACGACGGCCCACCGGGTGCTGAAGTCGATCGGTGCGGATCTCCTGGAAGCGCTCCGCACCGCCCGCGCGGTGGCGCTGGCCAAGGCCTGGGATGCCGGAGCCCGGCCCGAGGAGCTGATCCTCGACGTCGACGCCTCCCTGCTCACCGCCCACTCCGAGAAGCAAGGCGCCGCCGGCAACTACAAGGGCGGCTTCGGCTTTCACCCGCTGCTCTGCTACCTGGCTGAGACAGGCGAGCCGCTGGCGGCGCTCCTGCGGCCCGGCAACGCCGCCGCCCACACCGCCGCCGATCACTTCGAGGTGCTGCAGCTGGCGCTCGAGCAACTGCCCGCCCAAGACCTCGACCGCGAGGTCCTCGCCCGCGCCGACATCGGCGGGCGCACCCACGCCTTCACCTCCGACTGCCGCGACGCCGGGATCCGCTTCTCGGTCGGCTACGAGGTCGCCGAGCGGGTGCGCGGGGCGATCGTGGAGCTGCCCGAATCGGCTTGGCGGAGGGCGATCGACGGCGACGGAGCCGAGCGCGAGGGCGCCCAGGTCACGGAGCTCACCGATCGCCTCGACCTCTCCAGCTGGCCCGAGGGAACACGGCTGATCGTCCGCCGCGAGCGACCCCATCCCGGCGCCCAGCTCTCGGTCCTCGACTGCGAGACCGGCTACCGCCACACCGCCTTCATCACCGACCAGGCCGATGAGGACATCGCCGCCTTGGAGCTGCGCCACCGCCGCCGCGCCAGAGTCGAGGACGCGATCCGCGTCGGCAAGGACACCGGGATGCGCAAGATGCCCTTCGCCGCCTTCTCCCACAACCAGGCCTGGCTGGAGACCTCGCTTCTTGCTCAGGCCCTGTTGAGGTGGGCGGCCCGGCTCTGCCTGGCCGGCGAGCTCGCGCTTGCCGAGCCCAAGCGGGTGCGCCAGCGCCTGCTGCACGTCGCCGGGCGCCTGGTGCGCTCGGGCCGGCGGGTGGCGCTGCGGCTGCCGCGAAGTTGGCCGTGGGCCGAGGCGCTGGTGGCGGCATTCGCGCGACTGCGGGCGCTGCCGGCCGCGAGCCCGTAGCCCCGGCTCGCTCCCGGTCACAACCCCTCCTCGTCGCGCCTGCCGATCCCGGCCTGCCCACGAGCGGGCGCTGGGCGCTCCGATCTACCGAGGGTCGAGCTCGAAAGAAGCGCCGGGGCGGTTCTGAGGAACCGCCCCGGCGCTGGTACTCACCTCAGGTCAGCCGATCACATCCTGCGGGGTGAAAACGGTGGATCGAGGCTAGATGCGCTTAGATGGATCGGCAGATGGCGAGCAAGCAAAAGCGCAAACGCGAACGCAAGAAGCGAGCGCGAAAACAACACACTTCGAGGGTCGGTGGCGCAGAGGCGCGCGGTTTCACCTACGGGCCGCTGTCGGTCGTGCAGGAAGGGGTGGGTCTGCAGATAAGTGTCGATCGCGATCACCCCGATTACGAGGCCTTTCACGCCGCACAGAAAGCGCAGATCGACGAAACGCCGGCCCGGGCGCTCGAGCTCCGCAAGGAGATCGCCGAGCTTTGTGCTCCCTTCCACGCCTTCGATGTCGTCCTGCCCGTTTGGATGGTCTTCGCGAAAGCGGCCCCAGGCTCCTTGAAGCCCCAGCGCACCGACGGCTTTCCCCGCGCGGCCGAGTATGTGAGCCACGTCCTGCTCGATCGCGACAGTCCGGAGCCGGAGCGCCTCCCCTCAGATGAGGAGATGCGCAAAGGGGTCGATTCCGTGGCCCTTGGTCATCGCGTCAAAGAGATCGTCGCCGGTTACCCGGTCTGGTTCTACGAGCGCCAGCGTGCCGAGGGCGATGAAGGCCTCGACCCCTGGCTCGAGCTTCGAACCCGCCTCTATATGCACCGCCTCGCGATTGGCTCCTTCACCTATGAATGGCAAGAGGAAGAGACTCTCCACGAGCTCTTTGACCCGTTCGCGAAGGAGCTGAGCGGAGCGATCGGCTTCGACGCAACTCAGGCGCTGGCCCTCGAGCAGGCGCTCGCGCCGCTTGTCCTCGAAGGTGTCGGCGAGCGGGCCAAGACCGCGAAGGAGTCCGGGGTCCGGTTCGCTGCGGCGGTCGCCGCAAAGAGAAAGGGCCTCCCGGTTCCCGACGACATGCCGGAGGACATCGTCACCCAGCTCGCTGCGCAGTCCAAGGCTGATGTCGCCCGGTGGATCGAGCGTCTGCAGGGGAGCTGGATTGGCCTTGCGGCGGGGCAGGACGCGAGCTTCTCAGCCGAGGAGCTGGCCCAGGCAGCGGAGGTTCCCACCGAGGTCGCCAAAGCGTTCTTGGCAGCCTTTTCCGTCCGCTTCGGCCACCGGCCCGACAGGGAGGAATGGGAGGAAGACCCGATCAAGGCCGTCGGGGGTGAGCTCGAGGCGATACGCGCCACCCCGATCCTGGACGGAGGCGACGGCCGCTACCTCCCAGCCGCCTATGACTCCGTCCTCTACGGCATTCGTGATGTCCTGGCCGAGGCTCTGAAGCCGACCAAGGCTTGGCCGCGGTTTGATCGACATCGCGCCAAGGTGCTGGAGCAGCGTGCGGTTGAGGCCATCACGGCCACGCTGAAGGCGGACTGGTCGCACACCGGGGTCAAGTACCGCTTCGTCGATGAGAACGGCGAGGAGAAGGAAGGCGAGGCCGACGGTGTGATTCGCGCGGGCACGCTGGCGGTCTTGATTGAGGCAAAGGCCGGCGGCCTCGCGCCGAGCGCGCGCCGGACCGCGCCGGCCCGACTCGAACGGGCGCTCAACGACCTCCTTGTCTCTGCACACGATCAGCTCCAGCGCTCGCAGGCCGCTCTGATTCGAGGGCAAGCAACCGCAGTGACTGACCAGGCCGGAGAGGAGTTGGCCCTCGACTTCGAGGGGTGAGCCGTACCCTGCGGATCGCCGTCAGTCTCGAAGACCTCTCGCCCTTTGCGCCAACCATCTGGCAATTGCAGGCTGCCGGCCTGCTGCCCACCGACGAGCGAGCGCCCTGGGTGGTCGGCATCCACGAGCTGGAACTGATCTGCGACCTGAGCGCGGGGCCGGCGCAGTTCGTCCACTACGTCCTACGACGCCAGCGAGCGATCCGCCAGCACCTCTGGGCGATGGACGAGATGGATTTCTTCATGAAATATCTGAGAGACGGCTTGTTCTTCGATGACGAGGAAATCGTCGACACCGGCATCGAGCTGCACAGTCACACCGACGAGCTCGACGAGTACCTCTACGGCGAGCGCGGCATGCGGCCGAAGACGAAGCGCCCAAAGCAGAGGATCGCCGGTCCCACCCAAGAGCTCCTCCGCCAGATCGGCGCCATCGACAGCCCGGCCAAGATCGAGGCCGAGGTCATGATCCTCGAGATGGACGATGAGGGTCGAAAGCAGATAGCGGGCGGGATACGGCGACTGGAACGAATGGTTGCCGCAGACAACAAGCCTCACGATCTGACGTTGCCGTTTCAAGACGACTTCGCCATCAGCGTCCACTGCGTGCCGGCGGCCTTGAAGGACGAGCTTCCCGCTCGCCTAAGAAACCACGGCGAAGGTCGGTCCGCTCACTCGAATCTTCGACGTTGGTTGGGTCTAGGTGTGGTTCACGGAGACCGGGGTCGCATCCAGACCATGACCGTGATGCTCGACCCGACCCGGCTCGAAGACGAGTAATGGCGGAGGGCTCAGCTCTGCCGCGGCAGATGTACAAAGTAGGCCGTCAACGTGCACGACGCGGGATCCCATCCAGGCGTGTGGCGCTGAAGACCGCCTCCGCCTACCGGGATGTTCCCCTCGCCCCGCAGCTCGTCTCAAGACTTCGCGAACACCGACGCGAGATGCCGCCGGTGGGTGAGGCGTGGGTCTTCCACACCGGCGCCGGGACCCCGTTCGGGCACCGCAACGTCGAGACCAGGGCTTTGAACAGCGCGGCCGACCTGGCTGGGCTCGACAACGGTGCCTGGCCTCGTCTGCGCTTCCACGATCTCCGGCACACGTTTGCGAGCCACCTGATCCTCGACCTGCGCCTGGATGTCGCTCAGGTCAGTCGCATCCTCGGGCACGCGCAAGTGAGTACGACGCTCAATGTCTACACCCACCTCTTCGATGAGGTTCGCCACACCCACGAGGTTCGGAGTCTGCTCGCGCAGAGTGCCTTCGCGGAGCTGCTCGGGATCGATGGAGACGACGACAGCGTGGTCACGCTTCCCCCGTCGAATCCGTCGGGAGCCCGCCGTCCTTCAGCGCGAGAGCGGGCGGCGGCGCGCTGGCGTATCGGGGCCGAGGTGCACCCGGAGGCAACTTAGGCGCGCACTACGGCACTACGGGCCTGGTCAAGTCCGAATTTCAGATAGGCGCTCACCTCTGGGTTGACCAGAACTTGACCCGATCGGTGGAGGCACCTCGGCCGATCAACGTGCGGAGAAGAGAAAACTCCCGCTGAGCAGGTACTTCGAAGTGGAGCTAGGCGGATTCGAACCGCCGACCTCCTGGGTGCGATCCAAGTTCGTCGCGTAGCTTGAAGGTGCAATAAAATTGCCCTTTTGCAGGACTTTATGGTCGTCGCTGGTTTTTGGGCAGTTTCATTAGATGAGCAGGGATATGCGGCGATATGCAGCGAGTCGGGCACTCCTGGCGAGAAGTGCCCGAAATCGGCGCAGGGCGGTTGGAACGTGCCTCGTCTCCCTTCGTCGCACCGAAAGACGCAAGTCGAATTTTGCGGTTTCAGCGCGCCGCAGAATCGAAACCGCGAGGGCAGCAGGCTAGCGCCACTGTCACTCTGGCTGCGCGTGAAGGGGTCCGCAAACTGGCGGTCCTAACGAGGAGGGTCAAGCACCGATAGCGAGGTGCTCAAAGAACTTGCTCGCTGCTTCAGAAACCATCCAGAAGTCGGGTTCGTGCGCTTGCTTCGCCCGTTCGTCCTCTTCCAGGACCCAGTTCTTTCCCTGCATGTGCTGGCGCCAATCGCCGACGTCCCGTGCCAGCTCCTCTCCTCTTATCCAGTACGGGTAGCCAATGTGCTCGAGCCCGAAGTCGGTCATTGCCCACTCCCGGCTGACCCGCTCGATCAGAGGGGAGAGGGTGTCTTCGCCGCCATCTCGGCGTTCGCCGATTGCGAGCTCGAGGCTGTCGACCAGCGGCGGGAAGATCCGCTCGATCTGGAGCACCCCTTTGCCGGGGAAAGAGCCGACGCGAGTCCAGAGGTCGACCAGCTCGGAGAGTGCTGCCGCGGCCGGCATGTCCGGGGTCCATTCGATCGTAACGCCCAGCGGATCTCCTCTCACCCCCTCCACTGAGAGCCGGATCGAGCCTGGCTCCACCTTTGGCGTCCCCGGCATCTCCGACCAGCCGAAGCGGAACCGCTCCCACTGATGTGGGACGACCACCCGCAGTCCATGTTTGCTCAGGGCTCCCAGCTCCGAGGCGCGATGGAACAGCGCCCCCAGCGTCTCAACCGAGATGCCTGCCCGAGCAGCATCTGCCAGCTCGGTGTCGGCGGCGGCGACCGCGTCGAGCCCGGTCTCCAACTCGCTTGCGATCTCCTCGAGCGTCGCGGCGGTCGTGTCTAGGCGAGATTTGACCACGGCGACGTCGCGGCGGACCTCTTTGGCCGCCCGCTCGGTTCTCCTCAACCGCGAGGTGAAGGCGCGCTCGGCAGCGAATAGCGGCACCAGCAGGAGCAGCGCGACGCCAGCGTTCTGCAGCAGGACGAAGCGTAGGCGTGATCGTCGAGCAGCCAGCCGCCCGCGATCGCCCCGGCACCGACGAGAAGCGTCAACCCGCCCACCAGCCAGGCCAGCCGAGAGATCGATCGCAAGGGCTTCGAGCTTGCCTCCGGTACGGCTCAGCCCTCGGAGTCCGCCTGCGGCGGCGTTTGACTGTCGGTGTAGAGGAGATCGCTGCGGACGTCGAAGCGCTTGCGCTCGTCTTCCTGGGGGATGAACATCTCGGCAAGTTCGTGGGGGACCGGGATGAAGATGCTCTCGTGCAGAACCAACGTCGCGGTCGCGAACGGCCCCCCGCCCGATTCGGGAGCGACGACCTCGGAGGCTTGCAAGTCGTAGTAGAGGCCGAACTCGCCGGAGTGGTGCTCAAAGACGAAGAGCACCTTCTGTCCGCCCCAGACGATCGACGTCGAGTGCGGCTGGAGGAAGAAGTCGCCGCGGTCCTTGCGCACGCGATCGGAGAGCGCGATGAAGCAGCGATAGCCATAGAACGCGGGCTGGTTCTCGTCCAGCACCAGGAGCTTCGCCTGGGTTTCGACTTCGCTGCGGAGGATCGGTGGCGCCGGGCCGGCCTCGACCGTCTCCTCGATCGCCTCGGCGCTCTCCAGTTCGGGTAGGACTTCGGTCGCGTTCCGAGTCGCTCCCGGCTCGATCACCTGGACGCTCTGCCGGGCTAGCGCCTGTGAGCGCCGCGCCGCCTCGCCCATGCTGATCTTCCCCTCGTCGAAGTCCTCCCAGATCGACCCAAGGCCCTGCAGATCATCGAGCTCGTACTCGAAGACGTCGCGGGTTCGCTTGATCGACTTGAGGAAGGCTTCGGCGCCCGCCCGCGTGCTGCTAGGCACCAGGTCGGAGACGCGGGGGAAGATCACATTGCGGACGAAGTCCTTGACCATGCTGCCGAAGACCTCGTAGTCGTTCTCGTAGAGCGAGGCAATCACCTCGAACGTGCTCGCTGTCGGGTCCAGGTAAAGGACGGGGGAGCCGTCCTCCGATTCGACCAGGGCGGGCAGGTTGTGGGAGAGTCGGCCGATCTTCACGTCGACCGTGAGGAAGTAGTCGGAGGAGAGGATCGTCACGACTCGGAACGCGATCGCCTGCTCGGTCAGCGACCATTCCGAGCTTGGCTTCACTGATAGGACACTGGGGTCGTCCCTGAGGCGCTCGCCCTTGCAGTACTGCTTGAGGTACGCGATCTCAACCTGGCGGCGAGGGTTGTTGGCGGCGATCACGAGCAGCGGCGAGTCGTCGCTTGCCATCGCCGTGATCAAGGCTGAATCGGAGCCCACGTAGTAGGCGATCGGCTCGTCCCTTCCTTCTTGGGAGTCGCGAATCTCCTGCAGCCGCACCATCTCGTTACCGGGCTCGCGTCGAATCCGCAGCTCTCCGCAAAGGTCGATCCTGCCGTTGGCGTTGGCCCAGCGCATGAGCGGGGTGCTCTGGTGGGCTTGCGGAAGTTGCGCCATCATCAGGGAGACGAGGCGGTCGAGTTCGGTGACCGCCTCCTGCAGGATTTGCATGCTCGAGGTGGTCAGGGCCTCGCGTCCCGCGGTGGGTTCGAGGATCTCCAGGTTGACGGCGCCGCCGAAGCCGTAGAAGGAATTCGCGCTCGCGACCGCCAGTCCGAAGCCGCTGCGAAAGGTGTGGATGGCACCCTCGGCCTGTCTCAGCACGATCTCCCCCTTGATCGGGGATCCCTCGAAACCGAGGTCGTCGATGTGGAGCCAGGTTTCGGCGGCCTCGGTGACCCGCATTCGCACGGACCCGCTGAGTGCGCCCCGCAGCACACCGGCCTCGAAGTCCTCGGCGTCCCGGGGAGGAGGAACGACCGACTCCAGCGGCTGCTGGCTGATCAGCTCGTCGTTGACGTGGACCGGCAGCTCGACCAGGCGAACGAAGTCGGCGATGTAGGCGATTGCCTCGTCGACGTCGACGGTGCTCGCGGCCATCGTCGCTCGCACGAAGGTCCCCGGCTCGCCGGTCGGCTCCAGCGGCGTCAGCTCGATCGTCTCCTCGGTAGCCGACAGCGTTTCGCGCTGCGCGGCGCTGCGGGTGCGCTCGCCGGTGACTGCGGACTCGGTCTCCAGCTCGATCGCGTCGGCGATGCCGAAGTTGGCCATAGCGCCGATGCCAAAGGTGCCGACGACGCCCGCGGCGCGGGCTTCGGGGTTGTTCTTGCCGCTCGACCCGGCATGCCAGTAGTGCGCGCGGAGGTCTGCCGGGGTCATCCCGATCCCGTTGTCGGCGATCATGATCACGTCGTCGGCGATCGTGACCGTGATCTCCGGGGCAAAGTCGTCACCCCGGTGACGGCGTAGGAGGATCGCGTCGAAGGCGTTCTGGGCGTTCTCGCGCAGCAGCGCCAACGGCGTCTGGTAGATCTGCTTCGCGAGTACCTCGATGATGCGGTTGACATCGACCTCGAGGTGGATGTGCTGGGTATCGTTCATTGCATCGCTTTCTTGGCTGCGATATAGCGTTCGAGATCCTGGACGGTGCTTGGGGTAAGTCCGACGTCCTCGAAATGGCTCAGTACGAAGGTGTGAGCCTCGTCGGGTTTACCGGCCTCGGCCAGCGCGTGTGCTCCCTGGACGAGCTCCTCGCTGCTGGTCGGGGGATCCAAAAGGGTGGCGAGGTCTTCCCACTGCTCCAGCGTCTCCAGCGCTTTCGCGAGTAGGCGGCGCGCGTAGGACCCCGCCGCAGGCGGCGTCTCGCCGAGGATCTCCGGCACCCGCTCCGGATGCCCCTCTCCCAGCGCGTGGTCGGCGGCAATCAGCCGCGCCTGCTCGTCGTCGGTCCCTCCGCCTAGGGGGCCGGGCGGAGGCTCCCACTCGAGGTCGACGTACGTGTTCAGGCCGAACTCGGTTCTCCTTGCCGGAGCAAATACGGTGCCGGTAACCATCTCGCGGACGTGAACGCGGGCGGAGTGGAGATTGTCGGCGATCTCGATCACGTTGTACTGCCGGTTGACCCCCGTTGGCAGGTCCGAGCCATCCGCGCAGAGCGAGCCGGCGCTGATCACTGCCATCCGCTCCTCGTTGGGGAGACGGACGTAGCGATGGGCCGCGGCAGCCCGGTGTTGGTGACCGTGTAGCCCCAACCGGAAACCCTTGCCGATCATCTCGGCTACGGTCACGGGGTCCATATAGTCGATGGCGGGCGGCGGCTGTTCGATGTTGTGATGCCAGGCGGCGACGGCGAGCGTGGGCCTGCGCTCGCGCAGCGCGAGGTGTGCTTTCGCGATCGCCCCTTCCTCGATACGGCCCTGCAACGTGAAGCAGTCGTTGCCGTGGCAGGAACTGAAGGCGACGACGCAGATCCGGCCCTGGTCCAGCTCGTGGATGCGAAACAGGGGCGTCGAGACGATTGCGGCGTTTGCGTAGAAGCGCTCCACGAGCTGGTCGAAGCGGAGCAGCCGTCTCTCGTAGACCTCGGGCTCGATGATCTTGTAGATCTGCCTCTCCCGCCAGTCCCAGCGCAGACTGGAAGCCGCCACGCAATTGTGGAGCGTAAATCTGCCGGGGATCTCGTCCTCCTCGGCGATTCGCATCGCGGCCTTGGCCCCGTTCCAGTCGACGTCGTGGTTTCCGGGGACGATCACCAGGCGACCACGGTCGCCGTCCAGGAACTCCTCGGACAAGCTCTCCAAGAACTCCTCGGCCACGGTGTACTGCTCGTCGAGGTCCGCGCTGTACCCGTCGGCGCCGAGAGCGGCGCCCTGCACTAGGTCGCCGGTGACCGCGATCGCGTCGGGTGCCGCGATCGATGGGCTCTCGTCCGCGTACCGATCCCGGTCACCGACTAGCGCCGAGATCAGTTCGTCGTTCCGGATCGGATCCGCTTTCGAGCGGTGCAGGTCGGAGAGATGGAGGATCGTGTAAGTCACAGCGGGTAGAGGACCCTACAGCGCGCGGACATTCACTTTTAATCAGGGATCAAGCACGTAACCAAAGAGATGAACCGCTACGTTGCTCGACGGAGGGCTGGTGAGCAGAAGGGGACGCTTGCAATGCGCAAATCCGGTGGCCCGACGCCCATTCGTCGATGTCTCGTCTGCTGCGCCTGGCTCGACAAGCAGCGATCAATCACTTAACTCAGTGACGGCAAAAAGATCGCACGCTGGGGGAAGCTTCAGGCGGAGGTAGCGGGGGCGGTCACTCGTTTTATCGGCCGATTCGCAAGAATCGGCAAATCACTAAAGGTCGTCGCAATAGAAAGACCGGGACCACAAACGGCCACGTCAAGTCGCCAGACCCAGTCACGGGTGCTCTCGAGAGACCTGCTGGAGCAGGCATGTACTTACATTGGGACGGTCGTCGCAGCTATCGGACCCGCATGCCAGCACCGCGGATGCTGAGCCCGGTTAAGAGCCGATCCTATGGCGACTCCAACGGAAATCGCGTTATCGAGGGGGACAACCGGCAGGTCATGGTGTCCTTGCGATCTCAGTATCAGGGGATGGTTGACGTTGCCTACCTCGACCCGCCCTACAACACCGGCAAGCGAGACTTCGCTTATTCCGATGCTCGATTCCACGATCCCAATGCCGATGCGGACGACTCTGTGTATGTAAATAACGAGGATGGTGGCCGCCACACGAAATGGCTCAACTACATGGGCCCAAGACTCTGGTTGACCTGGCAGCTGCTTGCGGAGCACGGCGTCTGCTTCGTTTCGATTAACGACATCGAGATGTTCCGTCTTGGAATGCTCATGGACGAGATATTCGGCGAGCAGAACCGAATCGGGACGATCATCTGGAAGCAGGGCACTGACAACAATCCCACTCGGGTTGCGGTCGAGCATGAGTACATTCTGTGCTACGCGAAGAACATTGATGACGTACCGCCGGTTTGGCAAGGCCAGAGTCAGGCGAAGGAATGGATGCTCGCTCGATTCAAAGAGTTTGAGCGACAACAGTCAGATCAAAAGCTCTTGGAGAAGGAATGGAAAGCCCTTCTAAAAGAGCACGTTCGCGCGCACAAGGAGGCCAGTGCCAACGGTGGAGACGATCTGATCGACCTCGGGGCGCTGGCCCGCTACAACCGAGTTGATAATCGAGGAGCGTATGCCGCTATTCGGAATACTGACAACCCCGGCAAGCCAGGCTACTTCTATGACGTCATCCATCCAGAGACGGGGAAACCGTGCAACAAGCCAGCGAATGGCTACCGGTTTTCTGAGGTTCGGATGGAACAGCTTCTCGCAGATGACCTAATCGTCTTCGGTAAGGACGAGAAGAAGCTCATCGAGTTGAAAAAGTACCTCAAGGATGTCAGGGAGCCGCTTCGCAGCGTGATTGACCTCGACGCACGTGCTGCTGCGAATCTATTGAAGAAGCTTGTCCCCGGCGAGAGGTCGGCGCGGTACCACACCGCCAAGCCGGTAGAGCTGATCATGAAGCTTCTTGCGTTTGGGGGAGATGAGGAGGCGCTGATCCTCGATCCATTCGCCGGGTCTGGGACCACCGGCCACGCGGCTCTGCGCCTTAACGCAGAAGATGGCGGGAGCCGACGCTTCATCCTGATCGAGGAGGGATCAAGGGACGACAAGTACTGCCGCACCTTGCTTGCTCCCAGGCTCAAGGCTGCCATCAAACAGGAGGGGCTAAAGGGCGGATTCATCTTCGAGACCAAGGGGCGTCGCCTTGATCGTGATGCCATCCTCGAACTGGAGCGGGACGCGATCGCCAACCTGATCGTGCAGACGGATGCGACGGGAAAGGGGCGTGGTATCTCGAAGACTGCCGGCAAGTACGTGATCGGCAAGAACCCCAAACAGGAGGCTATTTGCCTGTGCTGGCGAGGTCGGACCAAGAGCGCCATTACTCGGGAGGTCCTCGTGGAGATGTTCGACGAGGTCAAAGCCCTCGGACTACGTCGCCCTATCCGCGCCTACGGAGCCACGTGCGAGGTCGGGGAGACCGACTCCTTTCGTTTCTGTCAGATACCAGACGAGATTCTCGGTGCCCTACAAGTCGAAGGAGGCGACGCCGCTCTGGAGGGAGACTCTGACGCGGTCGAAAGACTTGAGGCCGCTGCGCAAGCCGATGCCCGACGATAGCTTCCGCCTCTTCCCATTCCAACAGGAGGCGTCGCAGACACTGCAAGACGCCGCGATGGATTGGATTGCCTACTCGGCCAAGAACGGGCCGCCAAAATACGGATCCGTCGAGATTCCGTTCATGGGTCAGTTGAAGGCGGTTACGGGCTCCGGAAAGACTCCGGTATTGGCCCAGGCTGTGGGCGGCCTTGGTGACGCTGTGATTTTGTGGACGACTCGTTCGAGCGCCGTGGTGGAGCAGACCTTTACGAACCTCAACGGTCGCTATCACTCAATGCTGCCGCCGAACGTCAAAATCCTCAGGGACATTCCAAGCCAGATCGTCTGGCGCGATCTCATTGACAGCGCGAAAGGTCTGACGATCTGGGTGCTTACGGTGGCCTCGTGGAACGAGGCTGATGCAGACGCGAGCGGATCGGAGCAGGCTCGGTTGCGGCTGCGTCGCGAGCAGCCGGACTGGGCGGGGGATGGCTCACCTTGGGATCAGCTGCGGGAGAAGCTGCGTCGTCCGCTTTGGGTCGTTTCGGACGAGAGCCATAACCAGAGTGCGGTGCAGCTTGATCAGCTCGCTGCCCTACGACCAAAAGGCTTCTTCATGGCCTCGGCTACGCCGCTGGTCAACGACCTCTTCATGAAGTGGTCGGAAGCGCTAGAACAAGGCCAGGAAACGAAGGCGCTCCTGCAGCGGAGCGTCGTTCCCATTCAGACTCGAGATGTCGTTGAAGCAAACCTGCTTAAGACGACCATCGAGTTGATTGATTTCCGAAGCGGTGCAGAGGAGAGTCTTGACGGAACCCTGGACGCGATAGAGCGCGTTCAGGGTGCCGCGGACCGCGAAGGGGCTTCAGTGAGTCCCAGGGCGATCTATGTCGTCGAGCGGTCTAATCCGCCGCGAGGATCGCGTGACGAGGCACGGCCGGTTGCGATCTGGAAGCACCTACGGTCGCGAGGCGTGGCCGCTGACGAGATCGCGGTTTTCACCGATACCAAAGTCCTACCGGAGGGCGCTGAGCGGGTGTCGAGTCTTAGCCAGCTTGAGCCTCGATACCGGCACATCATCTTCAACCAGTCACTACAGGAGGGATGGGATGACCCTGAGGCATACGTCTGTTACTTCGATGGGGTAACCCGGTCCTTCGTGAGAATCCGCCAAATCGTGGGACGAGTACTTCGACAGCCGACGGCGCGGCGCTACGCCGCGGAGGAGCTGAACACGGCAACGCTGATCCTCCAGACGCCCGTTTCGGCATACGAGACCGTCGTCTCCGAGCTACGGGCAGAGCTACGCCTGTATGCCCCCGAGGATGAGCCGGCGTTCGCTGCGGTTCGACTCAAGACGCGTAAAGAACCGCTCGATTCCATTCCCGTCAAGCGGGGCAAGGCGAAAAAACTGAGCCTTCCTCGTAAGGCCATCCTGGCCCCATCGATGAGTAAGGTCGCCAAAGAACTAAAGGCGACGGCGCGACGACCGTGGTCACAAGAGGATCTAGATGCCCCGGGCACGGGTCGGAAAGCAACCGTCGATTTGGAGGAGGGCAGGGAGGAGTACGACTACATCGACGTACTCAGAAGTGCCCGTACGCAGAACGGAGCTTTCCTGCGGAAGCGCATTCAGCAGCGCAATCGCGCCTGTCTTAACGCCATTCACCCCGACCTGTTCCGGGGTGAAGCCTTCGACCAGTTCAGCTGCCACGGTTCGATGGCGCAGGAGAATCTGACGAACCTGGCCGCTTGGATCGTGGACTACTTCGAGGACCACGTCGGATATCAGGACGACCCAGATCCGGAGCGGGCTACGTGGAAAGTTGACGAGTACCGGCCACGGGGTAAGGATATGTACGAATTCGACAGGGCGGCCCACAAGCGGTACTCGAAGGCGGATTTCAACCGTGACGAGCGTGAATTCGCCGAGACCATAGACAGGGTGGCGGGCGTCATATGGGTGCGGAATCCGACGACCGACAGCCAGGGCTTTGGTATCCCCTTGCCGAAGAAGGTACGCGACTCGGCGACCTTTTACCCGGATTTCCTCGTTTGGAAGGACGACCTCTGTTGGGCTCTGGACACGACGGGCCGGCACTTACTGGACGAGAAGGTCCGCGGCAAGCTGGTTGAACTGGGCACGCCGAAGACGGCGCTCGTCGTTCGGGGCAGAGTGGATCTTGGGAGTGGCTCGCGCGAGGGCAAAGAAGGTTGGAGCTCCGTGGTTGCAAGACCGCAGCTCGGGCCCGTGGTGGACCACTCCGACGATCTGGACAGTCTTGTCCGGGGGCTGTTGGATGGGCGGGCTGTGTGAGCCGCAGCCGTGATTAGCGGCCGAAGTTCAATGGCAGCGATGGGGCAGACTTTCGGAGCATTCGCATTGGGCCAAGGCTTCGAGAGCTCCAAGCTTATGGGCCCTGCAGCTACCTGAGTAACTCTGCAAATTCCTCTCGGCTAAGCCCGGCGGCCCGAAGGATGCTCGCGAGCGTTCCTCGCTTGAGCGGTTGGCTGCCATGGACTGACACGGGGATTGCGTCGGATGCCGCAGGACATGATGGCTGCCGCGCACCCGCTTGACGTACCAGCCTTCCTTTTCGAGGGCGGCGATGACCTGCTTGCCGCTGACCGCCGGGAGCTTGGCGCTCACGCCGCGTGGACTGCGACGCTGCCGCGGTGGACGTTCGGGATTGGGAGGCCGTCCTCGTGCATCACTTCGAGGTAGACCTCAATGGCCTCCTTGGCCATCTCAGTGGCTTCCTCGATCGTCTCGCCCTGGGTAGCGACACTGGGCAGCTCGGGCACGAAGATGCTGAAGCCGCCTTCGGACTCTGATTGCAGCACGATCTCGTACTCGCGCTCGATACTCATGGGATGAAGCTTACGCGCCCCAGGCTCTGCTGTCGTCCAGATGCAAGGCCGGAATCGCCGGCAATCGCCGGCAATCCCTTCGCATTGCCGCGATTTCGGGCACTCGTGCCCGAAATGGAGCGCGAAATTCGCGGCGGTTGGAAAGCGCTTGAGAAAGCGAATCCGCCCACGTGCAGCCACTTCAAGCGATGGAGCTAGGCGGATTCGAACCGCCGACCTCCTGGGTGCGATCCAGGCGCTCTGCCAGCTGAGCTATAGCCCCTTGGGCGTGGCTGGGAAGTTGATCCCACTGCCTCGCAAGGGCAAGGATAACCGCATAGTCTTTGGCAGCCTCCCGGGAATTGGCTATGAGCATCCTCGACGACGCAATCCGAGAGCACCTGGAATTGAAGCGCGCCCATGGCGCGGACGATGCCGAGATCAAAAAGCTGGAGGACGAGGCTTTTGGGCCTCCGCAGCGGCCTGATGAGCCGGATCCGTTCGCCGAGGCGCCGACCGAGTTCCTGGTCGCCCCGGGGACCGGTGCGGAGGAGAAGGGCGCCGAGGATGGCGGTGGCAGGCGCGTTCCCAACATCGCCGACCTGCAGGAGCCTCCCGAGGCGCCGAAGCCGCAGGAGTCCGAGCCGGCCGAGGAGGAGCACCCCGCCATGGAGCACGAGGCGATCGCCGACTCCGGCCCTTCGACTGAGGAGCGGCATGCGATCGCCGACCAGCCGACCGAGATGTTCGACGTCGAGGGTCAGTTCGAGGAGGCTCCGACCGAGGCCCCCGCGCCCGCCGACGAGGAGCTGGTCGACGCCGAGCAGACCGAGCCGCGCATCGCTCCCCCGGCCGAGGAGGAGCCGGCCGACGAATTCGACGAGTTCTTCAGCGAGCAGCGGCTCTCCGACGAGCTGAACCAGGCGCTCGAGGCGCCGTTGCCGGACGAGCCCGGCGCTCCCGCGGCCGAGGAGGGCGAGGTCTTCGTCGACGCCGACGACGGGGAGGCCGAGGAGTACGAGGAGGAGCCCGCTGCGTTCGAGCCGGCCGAGCCCGAGGAGGACGCGGAGCCCGCGCCCGAGACCGGCGCCGAGCCCCAGCACGAGGACGTGCTCGAGGACACCCCCGAGTTCCTCGAGGAGTCGCCCGAGGACGACGACCTCTGGTTCGAGCAGAAGCCGCCGAAGGACATCGACTTCGGCGATTAGTTCGGCCGGCTGTGAGCACTCGGTAGGTTGCCGGGGGTGCCCGGCGATCTTGCCATCGAAGCCCGGGGCCTCCGCAAGTCCTACGGCGATGTGCGGGCGCTCGACGGCGTCGACCTGCAGGCGCCGGCGGGCACGGTGCTCGCCCTGCTCGGACCCAACGGCGCCGGCAAGACCACCGCGGTCCGCATCCTCACGACGCTGCTCCCGCCCGACGGCGGCAGCGCCCGCGTCGCTGGTCTCGACGTGGTCGGGGAGGCCTCGCGGCTGCGGACCCGGATCGGGCTCGCCGGCCAGTACGCGGCGGTCGACGAGAACCTGACCGGGGCCGAGAACCTGGAGATGGTCGGCCGCCTCTACCACCTGCCGAAGGGCGAGCCGCGCAATCGAGCCGCCGAGCTGCTGGAGCGCTTCGAGCTCAGCGAGGCCGCCGACCGGCTCGTCCGCACCTACTCCGGCGGGATGCGCCGCCGCCTCGACCTGGCCGCCGCGCTGGTCGCCTACCCGCCCGTCCTCTTTCTCGACGAGCCGACCACCGGGCTGGACCCGCGCAGCCGTATCGCCCTCTGGGAGACGATCGAAGGGCGGGTGGAGGAAGGCACGACGGTGTTGCTCACCACCCAGTACCTGGACGAGGCCGACCGCCTCGCCGACCGCATCTCCGTGATCGACCACGGCTCCGTCATTGCCGCCGGCAGCTCCGACGAGCTCAAGGACCAGGTCGGCGGCGAGTGGCTCGACATCACCCTGGAATCGAAGGAGGACGCCGAGATCGCCTCGGCGGCGCTCGAGCAGGTCGCGGCGGAGCGCCCCGCGATGGCCGACGGCGTGCTGCGGATGCCGGTCCGCGAGCGCCAGGGTGCGATCGCCGAGGCGGTGCGCCGGCTCAACGACGTCGGGATCGGGATCGACGACGTGGCGATGCGGCGACCCACCCTCGACGACGTCTTCCTCACCCTCACCGGCCACGCAGCGGAGAGCGAGAACGGCGATGGCCCCCGCGACGGCACCGAGGAGGGCGGGCGGTGAGCGGCCTGCACTACGCGCTCGCCGACACGCTGGTGCTGGCCCGGCGCAGCCTCCTGCGCATCCCCCGTGCGCCCGACCTACTGCTCTCCTTCACCGTGCAGCCGATCATGTTCGTGCTGCTCTTCGCCTACGTCTTCGGCGGCGCGATCGAGACCCCCGGCTACAGCTACATCGACTTCCTGATGCCGGGGATCATCGTCCAGACGATGTCCTTCGGTGGCTTCGTCACCGCCCTCGGCCTCTCCGAGGATCTGCGCAAGGGCCTGGTCGACCGCTTCCGCTCGCTGCCGATGTCGCGCGGCGCCGTCCTCGCCGGTCGCACGCTGGCCGACGTCGCCACCAACACGGTCTCGATCGCGATCATGCTCGGCGTCGGCGTCATCGCCGGCTTCAGCTTCGACGCTCCGCTTGCCCACATCGCCGCCGGCATCCTCCTCCTGCTGCTGTTCGGCTACGCCTTCTCCTGGGTCTTCGCCTTCGTCGGCCTCACCTCGTCCTCGCCGGAGGCGGCCCAGGCGCTCGGCTTCATCGTCATTTTCCCGCTCACCTTTGTCTCCTCCGCCTTCGTCCCGGTCGAGTCGATGCCGGCCGCCCTGCAGGCCTTCGCCGAAGTCAACCCCTTCACCGTCACGGTCGACGCGATGCGTGCGCTCTTCCTCGGTGCCCCCGCTGGCAACAACGTCTGGGGCGCGGTCGTCTGGTCGCTCGGCATCGCCGTCGTCTTCGCCACCCTCTCGGTGCGCAAATACAAGCGCGCCGTCGTCCGCTAGACGATCCCGCGAGCGCGGCGTGCGCCGCCTAGACTTCCCGGTGCGGGGCCATAGCTCAGCTGGCAGAGCGCCGCCTTTGCAAGGCGGAGGTCGCCGGTTCGATCCCGGCTGGCTCCATGGTCGTCGAGGGCCTGGACATGGGAGTGGGGGAGTGCGCTCGGCCGAGCCGCCCCCGACGGCGCAGCCGGAGCCTGAGCGGTCGGCCCGCTCCCCATCCGAAGCGTCCTGCACTCGCCGGCGTACGAGTACCGCGGAGGCGGCTCGGCCATGCGGAGCGCTCGCTCCGAGCAACGCGAGCCATCCCTACCCCGCGATACCTCGATGACGCGCGCCTCCGCGTGACACTTCTTACCCGGAAGGACCGGGCGCCAATCCGGATCTGCGAACACAGGGTCACGGGCTCGCCGTCCCCTGCGAGCCGGAGAAGATCGAGCCGGCGTAGACGAGACCTGGTTAGGAGGCGACCAGCGGCTCGGCCCGGTGCGCCTCGGGCAGGTTCTGGTCCGCGTGGTAGCTGCTGCGGACCAGGGGACCGGCGGCGACCGACTCGAAGCCGAGCTCGTAGGCGGCCCTCTCCAGCGCCGCGAACTCGTCCGGGTGCCAGTAGCGGGTGACCGGCAGGTGGTTCTCGGTCGGGCGCAGGTACTGGCCGACGGTGAGGACCTGGACCCGGTGCTCGCGGAGGATGCCGAAGGTCTCGACCATCTCCTCGAAGCTCTCGCCCAGCCCGACCATCAGCCCGGACTTGGTGACCACGTCGGCCCCGCCCATCTCCTTCGCCATCCGCAGCACCCGGGCCGAGCGCAGGAACTGCGAGCCGCGGCGCGCCACCGGGTAGAGGCGCGGCACCGTCTCGACGTTGTGGTTGAAGACGTCGGGCTTCTCGTGGATCACCTTGGCCAGCGGCATCTCCTGGCCGCGGAAGTCGGGGGTGAGGATCTCGACCTTGCAGCCGGGCGCCTGCATCCGGATCGAGCGGATGACGCCGACGAAGGCGCTCGCTCCGTAGTCGGGCAGGTCGTCGCGGTCGACCGAGGTGACGACCGCGTGGCGCAGGCCCATCCGCTTCACCTGGTTGGCGACGCGCAGCGGCTCCAGCGGGTCGTTCCAGGTCGGCTTGCCGGTCTGCACGTTGCAGAAGCCGCAGCGGCGGGTGCAGACGTCGCCGAGGATCATGAAGGTCGCGGTGCCACGCTCCCAGCACTCGCCGACGTTGGGGCAGTTCGCCTCCTCGCAGACGGTGTGCAGGCGCTCGGAGCCGATCGTCGCCTTCAGCCGCCGGTAGTTGGGCCCGCCCGGCGCCGGCACTTTCAGCCACGGCGGCTTGCGGACGCGCTTGAAGGGAACGGTGCCGTCGGCCGCAGCAGCGGTGCCGCCCGGCTTGGCGCGGGAGCGGGTGACGTGGACGCGCTCGGCGGGCGCCGGAGACACCTCGACCGCAGGCGCGCTGCTCTCGGCGCGCTCGGTCTGCTCGATCGTCTCGCTCATCGGGGGACTCCGAGCGTAGCGGGCGGGAGCTCCAGGCCCAGGTCGGCCGGCTCGGCGGCGAGGCCGGTGCGCTCGTAGACCTCGCCGAAGCGCGCCGCGACCGTGCCGGCGAAGGCGACGAGGTCCTGCTCGGCCCCCAGCTCGCGCGCAAGCGAGGTCATCGCCACCCCCTCGATCCCGCAGGGCACGATCCACTCGAACGGCTGCAGGTCGTTGTTGACGTTGACCGCGAGCCCGTGCGTCGTCACCCCCCGGCTCACGTGCACCCCGATCGACCCGATCTTGCGCTGTTTGCCCGGGGCCGATGGGCCGATATGTTGACCACAGGGCGACTTATCGGCCCATCGGCCCGCGGTCCAGACGCCGGTGAGGCCGTCGATCGGGCCGGCCTCGACGCCGTGGTCGCGCAGGGCCTCGATCGTCACCTGCTCCAGCCGCCGCACGTACTCGTGGACGTCGTCGCCGTAGGGGCGAAGGGAGACGATCGGGTAGGCGACGAGCTGGCCGGGGCCGTGGTAGGTGACGCGCCCGCCGCGGTCGGTGTCGCGCACCTCGATTCCCTGCAGCTCGTACCACTCGCGTCCCATCGGCAGCTCCTCAGCGCTCGAGCGGCGCCCGCGGGTGTAGACGGGGGGGTGCTCGAGCAGCAGCAGGACGTCGGGAATCTCGTCGCGCCGGCGCTGTTCCCGCAGGCGCAGCTGGGCCTCCCGCGCCTCCTCGTAGGGCACGATTCCGCAGCGGACAACCAGGATCTCGGCGCTCACCCTTGAAATCGTTGCAGGACGCGCCCCTATCCTTGACCTCCCCCTGATGGTCCAGTCAAAGCCACTCCTGCCCGAATGGCTCCCCGCCGTTGCGCTCAGCTCCGCGCTGGCGGTGCTGATGCTCGTCTGGAGCCCGCCCGTCGGCGACCTCGCCGCGCAGGTCTTCCGCACCGAGCTCTTCGAGCAGGCGGGCCTGGCGATCTGGAACGGCAGCTGGTACGGCGGCCATTACACCCTCACCTACAGCGTCCTCTTTCCGCCGCTGGCGGCGCTGCTCGGGCCGCAGCTGGTGGGTGGCTGCTCCGTCGTCGCCTCGGCCTACCTCTTCGACCGCCTCGTCCGCGACCGCTGGGGGGCGGAGGCGCGCTGGGCGACCCTCTGGTTCGCGGCCGGAGTGGTGACGCTGCTCGCCGACGGCCAGCTCACCTTCGCGCTCGGGGTGGCCTTCGGCCTCGCCTCGCTGCGCTGCCTGCAGACCGGGCGCGGCGCCCTCGCTCTCGCCGCCGCTGCGGCCTGCGCGCTCGCCAGCCCGGTTTCCTCCGCCTTCCTCGCCGGCGTCGTGCTCGCCGGCGTGGCGGAGCCCGGCCGCCGCCCCGGCCGCGCCCCGCTCGCGGTCGCCGCCCTGGCGCTGGCCCTCACCGTCGTCCCCAACCTCGCCTTCCCCGAGCCCGGCACCTTCCCCTTCGAGTTCTCCTCCTATCTCGCGATCCCGCTCTTCTGCGGCGGCGCCCTCGTCGTCATCCGCGGCCTGCCGGAGGAGCGGCAGCTGCGCCGGGTCCTCGTCGGCTACATGCTGGCCGCGACCGCGATCTGGCTGGTCCCGAACGCGATGGGCGGCAACGCGGTCCGCCTCGGCGCCCTCTTCGGCGGCCCGGTGCTGGCCGCGGTCGTGCTCACGCGCCGCCCCCGCGTCGCCACCTGGTTTCTCGCCCTGGCGCTGGCCGGTGGTCTCTACTGGCAGTTGACCGCCAGCGTCACCCAGATCGCCCGCAGCGTCGGCGACCCCTCGACCAAGGCCGAGTACTTCCAGCCGGCGGCGGACTGGCTGCGCGCCCACGGCGGCGAGGAGGCGCGGATCGAGGTGCCGCCGACCGCCAACCACTGGGAGTCCGCCTACCTGGCGTCGGACTTCGAGCTCGCCCGCGGCTGGCTGCGCCAACTGGACACGACCCGCGACGACGTCTTCTACGAGGAGGGCAAGCTCACCCACGCGACCTACAGCGCCTGGCTGCGCCGCAACGCGATCTCCTTCGTCGTCCTCCCCGACGCCCCACTCGACTACTCCTCGGCGGCGGAGCGGCGGCTGATCCTCGGCGCGCCACCCTACCTGGACCTGCGCTACAGCTCCGAGCACTGGCAGATCTACGCCGTGCGCCGTGCCCAGCCGCTGGTGGCGCCGCTCGGCCCGGCCCGGGCGCGGACGCTCTGGGTCGGCCGCCAGGGCTTCGCGCTCGCCGTCGAGCGGCCCGGCGAGTTCCTCGTCCGCGTCAGCTTCACCCCCTACTGGTCGATCGCCCGCGGCAGCGGCTGCATCCTCCGCCGCGGCGACTGGACCGTCGCCCGCGCCTCCCGCTCCGGCGTCTTCCGGGTCGCCGCCGACTTTTCGGTGAACCGCGCCTGGAACGCCTTTACCGGCGCCAAGAAAACGTGTTAGAGCGCTAGGGAGAGCGGCTCTTCGAGCAGGGTTCGCACCCGGGCGAGGAACTCGGCGGCGGGGGCGCCGTAGAGGATGCGGTGGTCGCAGGCGAGGGTGACGTAGAGCATCTGGGCGGTGGTGAGCTCGCCGTCGCGTGCGACCGGTCGCTCCTTGATCGCGCCGACGGCGAGGATCGCCGCCTGCGGGGTGTTGATCACGGCGCTGAAGTTGTCGATCCCATACATCCCCAGGTTGGAGACGGTGAAGGTGCCGCCGGAGAGCTCCGGCGGGGTGATCTGGCCGTCGCGCACCCGCTGCGCCAGGGCCCGCGACTCGGCGGCGATCTGCCGCAGCCCCTTGCGGTCGGCGTCGAAGACGGTGGGGACGACGAGCGCGTCCCCGGCCGCCACGGCGACCCCGACGTTGACCCGCGAGTAGAGCTCGAAGCGGCCGTCGCGGTAGGCGCCGTTGGCGCGGGGGTGCTCGCGCAGCGCCAGCGCGCAGGCCTTGACGATCATGTCGTTGAAGGAGGGGACGACCTCCCCCTCGCCGGCGGCCCCCTTCAGCCGCGCCCGCGCCTCGACCGCCCGGCTCATCTCGATCTCGGCCTCGAGGTAGAAGTGCGGCGCCGTCGCCTTCGACTCGGCCATGCGACGAGCGATCGTCGACTGCAGTTTCGACAGGTCCTCGTAGGTGACCTGGCCCTTGGCGGTCTCGGGTGAGGCGGACGAGGGACCAGCCTCACCGTCCGCGGGTCCTGCCGCGGCGGCATCCCCCACGGTGCTCGCCCCTAGACGGGGCTCCGCGCCGCGGGGGACCCCCGCCACCGCGTCACCCGCGGAAGAAGCCCTCTTCACATCTTTCTTCACGATCCGTCCACCTGGGCCAGAACCAGTGATGGTGGACAAGTCGATGCCTTGCTCCTTAGCTATGCGTCTTGCGACGGGTGATGCTTTGACCCGATCAGCTCCGTTGTCGCTGCTGCCATCGGATTCCGCCGCTTGGGCTGGTGCAGCGGTCTCCTGCCCCTCTCCTGCGGGTGGCGGGGTGGCGGGGGTCCCCCGCGGCGCGGAGGCGGCTTGTCCGCCGAGCACCGTGGGGGATGCCGCCTCGACAGGACCCGCAGTCGAGGCGCCTGAACCCTCGGCACCATCGATCCGCGCGATGGGACTCCCGATCGGCAGCGTCTCGCCCTCCTCGGCCAGGATTTCCGTCAGCGTCCCGGCCACATCACTCTCATAAGCCATGTTCGCCTTGTCCGTCTCGATTTCCACGATCTCATCACCGACGGCGATCTCGTCACCGGCCCTCTTCAGCCAGGTCAGGATCGTTCCCTCCTCCATCGAGTCAGACAGGCGGGGCATGACGATGTCCGGCATCAGAGACTCCCCTCCATCGTGGCCAGCGCCGCCTTCACCACGTGCTCCTCGTGCGGAATCGCCGCCTGCTCCAGGCGTTTGGAGTAAGGCATGTGGACGTCGGCGCCGGTCACGCGCTGCACCGGGGCGTCGAGGTCGTCGAAGGCCTGCTCGGTGATCAGCGTCGCCAGGTTGGCGCCGACGCCGCCGTGCGGCCAGCCCTCCTCGACGATCACCGCGCGGTTGGTCTTGCGGACCGAGGCGAGGATCGTGTCGAGGTCGAGCGGGCGCAGCGTGCGCGGGTCGATCACCTCGGCCTCGACGCCATGCTCCTCGGCCAGTTTCGCTGCA
Source organism: uncultured Thermoleophilia bacterium (assembly GCA_963720455.1). GTDB lineage: Bacteria > Actinomycetota > Thermoleophilia > Solirubrobacterales > 70-9 > VAYN01. Next base: position 2,403,774 of record OY970392.1, read on the forward strand.
GCCTGCTCGGCCACCTGCGCCATCTTCAGCACCCCGACGATCGTCACGTCGGAGCCCTGGCGTCGCACCGCCGCCTCGCCGAAGCGCAGCACCTCGTCCTCGCCCTCGGGCACCTCGCCGCGCACCCCGTAGAGGCTCTCGTGCTCGATGAAGATGACCGGGTTGTCGTCGCGGATCGCCGCCTTCAGCAGGGCCTTGCCGTCGGCCGGGGTCGAGGGGCAGGCGACCAGCAGACCGGGCACCTGCAGGTAGAGGGCCTCGAAGCTGTGCGAGTGGGTGGGCCCCAGCTGGTGGCCGCCTCCACCCGGCATCCGGATCACCATCGGCACCCGCGCCTGGCCGTTGAACATGTAGGGGATCGCGGCGGCGTGGTTGACGATCTGGTCCAACGCCAGCAGCGAGAAGTTGACCGTCATCAACTCGACGACCGGCCGCAGCCCGCCCATCGCGGCGCCGACCCCGGTGCCGACGATCGTGTTCTCGGAGATCGGCGTGTCGCGCACCCGTCGCTCACCGAACTCGTCGATCAGCCCCTCGGTCACCTTGAACGCGCCCTGGAAGACGGCCACGTCCTCGCCCATGACGAAGACCCCCTCGTCGCGGCGCATCTCCTCCGCCATCGCGTCGCGCAGGGCCTCGCGCATCCGCAGCTCGGGCATCAGCTCTCGCCCTCCTCGGTGTTGATCGCCCGCTCGGCCGGGTCGCCGTCCCCGCCGCCCACGTCCTCGGGCTCGTCGCCGACCTCGCGCTCGGCCGAGACGCGCGACTCGGCCCCGTCCTGCGCATCGCCCTGCAGCGCCGGGTTCGGCCGCTGCCGATCGTCCGGCTCCTCGGCGTACGCGGCACCCGCTTCGGCCAGCTCCCGCGCCGCGTCGGGCATCTGCTCCTCGCGCTCGCCGCGGTGCGGCTCGGGGCTGCGCTCGTCGACCGCGTACCAGCCGCCGGGATCGGTGACCGCGTAGAGGTTCTCGTACATGGTGTCGAGCGGCGGCTCCGGCGAGGCCTCGGCGAACTCGACTGCCGCGGTCACGGTGCCCTCGGCCGCATCGCGCGCCTGCTGTACCTCGCGCTCGCCCAGCACCCCGGCCTCGACGCAGCGCCGCGCGAAGGACTCGATCGGGTCCTTCTCCCGCCACTCCTCGACCTCCTCGCGCTCGCGATAGACCTCGGGGTCGGCGGCGGAGTGGCCGCGGTAGCGGTAGGTGACGACCTCCAGCAGCGTGGGGCGATCCTCCTCGCGCGCCGCCCGGATCCCCGCGGCGACGGCCTCGCGGACGGCGAGGACGTCCATGCCGTCCGCCCGCGCCCCGGGAATCCCGTAGCCCTCAGCCTTCTTCGAGAGATCGGTCTGGGCCGAGTGGCGCTCGACCGCGGTCCCCATCCCGTAGAGGTTGTTCTCGACCAGGAAGAAGACCGGCAGCTTCCACAGCGCCGCCAGGTTCATCGTCTCGCCGAAGTTGCCGGCGTTGGAGGCGCCGTCGCCGAACATGCAGACGGTGACCGCGTCTTCGCCCTTGTACTGGGAGGCGAGGCCGAGCCCGGCAGCGATCGGGAGGTTGCCGCCGACGATCCCGTAGCCACCCATGAAGCGCTTGGAGGCGTCGAAGATGTGCATCGAGCCGCCGCGGCCGCCGCTGGTCCCGTCGACCCGGCCGAACAGCTCGGCCATCACCCGCTTCGGCTCGGTTCCGCGGGCGATCGCGTGGCCATGGGTGCGGTAGCTACCGATCAGGAAGTCTTCCTCGCGCATCACCGAGGTGGTGCCGACGATCGTCGCCTCCTCGCCGATCGCCAGGTGCAGGAAGCCGCCGGCTTTGGCCCGCTGGTACTGGCGCCCCGCCTCCTCCTCGAAGCGGCGGATCAGGGCCATGCGCGCGAGCAGCTCGTAACAGGTGGCGGCGTCGGGCAAGTCGGCCATCGAACTCACCTTAGCGATGCCCTCACGCCTAACTTGCGGCTTCGACCGGGCCGGCGCCGATCAGGTCGCGGCGGCTTCGACCGCCTCCTCGAGCCGGTCGTCTCCCCAGAAGACCTGCTCGCCGACCACCACCGCCGGCACGCCTTCGACCCCGAGGTCGCCGGCCCGGTCCGTCGCCTCGCGCAGGGCGCTCTTGACGATCTCGGTCTGGACTGCCTTCTCCAGCGCCCGCGGGTGCAGCTCGCAGGCGGCGGCGGCGATCATCACGTTGTCGGGGTCGGTCAGGTCGCGGCCGGCGGCGAAGGCCTGGCGGAAGGCGGCGAGGGAGAAGGAGACGGTGCGCCCGGTCTGCTTGGCGAAGGTCGCCACCCGCATCGCCACCAGGGTGTTTCCCGGCCAGGGCTCGGGCCAGGCGATCGGCGGCAGACCGTAAGCGGAGGCGCGGCGCTCGACCTCCGCGACCCCCTCCCCCCGCGCCGGCGTCTGTGACCAGGAGCCGCGATCGAAGCGAGCGAACAGTCCGCCGAGCAGGACCGGCTGCCACTCCGGCTGCTCCAGCCCCGCCTCGGTGAACAGCCCGCTGATCCGCTCCGCGGCGAGGTAGGCGTACGGGGAACCCAGGTCGAAGTAGAAGCTGGCGCGCGGCGCCGTCAAGCGTGCGTCGCCCAGCCGTCGATCGCCCGTGCCGCTTCGAAGATCGCCTCGGAGATCGTCGGGTGGGGGTGGATGATCCGGGCCAGCTCCTGGTAGCCGCCCTCCAGCGCCATCGTCGCCACCAGCTCGGCGATCATGTCGCAGGCGCGGTTGCCGACGATGTGGACGCCGAGGATCTCCCCGTACTTGGAGTCGGCGACGATCTTGACCAGGCCTTCCTTGTCGTCGTAGACCGTGGCCCCGCCGACGGCGCCGAGTTTGAGCTTGCTGACCTTGACCTCGTTGCCGGCCTCCTTGGCGGCGGCCTCGGTGAGGCCGACGCTGGCGACCTGCGGGTGGCTGAAGGTGGCGCCGGCGACCAGGTTCTGGTCGACCGGGTGGGTCTCGGCCCCGGCCGCGTGCTCGACCGCGACCACGCCCTCGTCGGACGCCTTGTGCGCGAGCGCCTTCCTGTTGACGAGGTCGCCGATCGCGTAGACCTTCGGGTTGGTGGTCCGCTGGTACTCGTCGACCTTGACCTTGCCGTTCTCCTCCAGCTCGACCCCGGCCTCCTTCAGGCCCAGCGGCTCGGTGTCGGCGGCTCGGCCTCCGGCGACGCAGAGGTAGTCGACCTCGACGCTCTCCTCGCCGTAGGTGAGCTTGACCGACTTCTCGCCGGCCTCGACGTTCTCGACCGGGCTGCCGGTGGCGACGGTGACGTTCTGCTTCTTGAAGGCGCGCTCGACGACGCGGACCACGTCCTTGTCCTCGGCCGGGAGGATCTGCGGCAGCATCTCGATCAGCAGCACCTCGGTGCCGAAGCGGCCGTAGGCGGAGGCGATCTCGCAGCCCGAGGCGCCGGCGCCGACCACGGCGATCTTCTTCGGTACCTCCGGCAGCGACCAGGCGCCCCAGGTGTCGACGACGCGGCCACCGAACTCGACCCCGGGGATCGGCAGCGCCACCGAGCCGGTGGCGAGGACGACCGTCCCCGCCTCGTAGGTCTCGTCGCCGACCTTGACGTTGCCCTCGGCGGTGAGCGAACCCTCGCCCTCGATCACCGTCACCTTGTTTTTGTCCCAGAGCATCTTCACCCCGCCCGAGAGCGACTCGGAGACGGCGGCGCGGCGCTTGCCGACGGCCTCCCAGTCGAGCGAGACGTCCTTGGCGACGACGCCGAGCTCGGCCCCCTCGCGCGCCTCGGTGTAGATCTCCGCCGTGCGCAGGATCGTCTTGGCCGGGATGCAGGCGTAATTGAGGCAGCGGCCGCCCGCCTTGTCGCGCTCGACGACCGCGGTTTTCTTGCCGAGCTGGGCGGAGCGGATCGCGGCGACGTAGCCGCCGGGCCCGCCGCCGATGACGATCGTGTCGAAGGAATCGGGCAAGGGAATGAGCCTATAGAACGGTCGCGGGTGGCTTCACGCGGGCGGGGCAGCCCTTCAGTCGGGCGGGCCCCGTTCGGGCATCTGGATCCGCGCCATCGCCTTGACCATGAAGAAGAAGAAGGTGCCGGCGACCGCCAGCAGCCCCAGCGTCGCCGCGAACTGGGCCACGGTCGAGGCCTGCACGGCGAGCCCGAAGACGGCGCTGAAGATCAGGAAAACAAGAATTAGCTGGAAGCCGAGCACGGCCCAGTAGCGGGCGCGCCACATCCCCCAGGCCATCACCCCCATGATCAGCGCCGGCGCCGCCGCCTGGGCGAATTTCGGTTTCTCGCCGTCGACCTCGACCCCGGCCAGGTAGCCGGCGACGATTGAGATCGCGATCAGCCCGGCGACGATGGCGCCGATCGTGACCACGGTCGGGCGCTCACCCTCCCCCAGCGGGACCAGCTCTTCGCGTGCCGCCCGGTTGCGCTCCTCGGCCTTGGCGTAGCCGCGGGCCATGCGGTCGGCGCCCCGCTCCTTGCGCTTGCGGGGATGCTCAGCCACCCGGCGCCGCCCCCAGGGCGCGCCGCAGCTCTGCGGCGACGGCGGCCGGTTCGGTCGCGTCGCGGATCGCGCGCACGACGCAGAGCCGCCGTGCCCCCGCCTCCATGACCTGCCCGGCGTTGGACGGGTCGATGCCGCCGATCGCGAAGAAGGGATGGGTTGCCTCCTCGGCGGCGTGGGAGATCAGGTCGAGCCCGACCGCCGCTCGCCCTGCCTTCGTCGGCGTCTCCCAGATCGGCCCCACGCTCATGTAGTTGACCGGCCGCTCCTCGGCGGCGGCGATCTGCTCCGGCGAGTGGGTCGAGAGACCGATGATCGCGTCCGGCCCGAGCAGCTCCCGCGCCTCCTCGACCGAGGTGTCGTCCTGACCGACGTGGACGCCGTCGGCGTCGCAGGCGCGGGCCAGATCGGGGTCGTCGTTGACGATGAAGGGGGCGCTGTAGGTGTCGCAGACGCGGCGGAAGGTCGCCGCGGCGCGTTCGATCTCGTCCCGCTCCAGCACCTTCTCGCGCAGCTGCACGATGTCGACGCCACCGCTCAGCGCCGCCCGCAGCAGCGCTTCGGGGTCCTCGCCGCTGGGCCGGGCGTCGCAGACGAAGTAGAGGCGCGCGGTGCGCAGGCGCTCCTGGCGCAGCGGGCCGACCGACTCGGGGGGAGCGAGGCTCATCGGCCGATTATGAACTCGTCGCCACGCTTAGTGACTATCCGAAAACCCCCACGCACGTCTGGCGCCGCCGGACACACTTCGCGGGGCGGCGTCCTCGGTCGGCCAAATGGCGCTGCCATTAGACCTCCCTGCGTCCTACCCCCGCTCGGTCCGGCACTCGCCAGCCGCACGCGCGGATTTTCGGATAGTCACTTACGGCCTGCGCCGGAGGGGTAGCATCGTCTTGTACGGGAGCCCGCGAGGGCTGAGAGGGTGGCACCGAGGCCACCGACCGTCTGGACCTGATCCGGGTAATGCCGGCGGAGGCAATGGCTTGACCGAGAAGCGCAGTTTCGACGCGATATTCGTAGGCGGTGGGGCGATCGGCCTCGCTTGTGCCTGGCGCGCCGCCCAGCGCGGCGCGCGGGTCATGGTGCTGGAGCGGGCGCAGCCGCCGGCCGGGGCCACCCGCGTCGCGGCGGGGATGCTGGCGCCGGTCGGCGAGCTCGCCTTCGGCGAGCCGCTGCTGCTGGAGATGACCCTGGCGGCGGCGCGCCTCTACCCGGGCTTCGTCGTCGAGCTGGAGGCGGCGAGTGGGGAGTCGACCGGGTACACGCGGCACGGCGCCCTCCACATCGCCCTCGATCGCGACGAGGCGGCGGAGCTGCGGCGCGTCCACGACCTCCAGCGCTCGCTTGGGCTTGAGGCCGAGTGGCTGCCGCCGCGCCGCTGCCGCGAGCTCGAGCCGGGGCTGACCCCCTCCTTCAACGGCGGCGTCCACGCGCCCGACGAGGCCGCGGTCGATCCCCGGGCGCTGACCCGGGCGCTGCTGGCGGCGCTGGCCGCGGCCGGGGGGGAGGTGAGGTCCGGGACTGAAGTGGTCGAGGGCATATTCGACGGCGAGCGGCTGGCCGGGGTGGTTGCGGAAGGTGGAGCGCGCGCCGACGAGCCGGGGACGAGGACCGAGCTGCGCGCCGAGACCACCGTCCTCGCCGCCGGCGCCTGGTCCGGCCAGGCTGAGTGGCTGCCGCCGCAGGCGCGCCCGCCGGTGCGCCCGGTCAAGGGCCAGATCCTCGAGCTGGGCAGCCGCGACGGCGCCGCACCCTGTGGGCGGATCGTCGCCTCCGAGCGCGTCTACCTGGTGCCGCGCCCCGACGGCCGCCTGATCGTCGGCGCCACCTCCGAGGAGCAGGGCTTCGACACGGCGGTCACCGCCGGGGGCGTGCATGAGCTGCTGCGCGAGGCCTGCCGTCTCCTCCCCGAGGTCGCCGAGATGGAGCTCCTCGACGCGACCGCCGGCCTGCGTCCCGGCACCCCCGACAACCTCCCGCTGGTCGGTCCCGGTGCGATCGAGGGCCTGCTGCTCGCGACCGGCCACTACCGCAACGGCATCCTCCTGGCGCCACTCGCCGCCGAACAGATCGCCGACCTGCTCGAGGGCGCGGCCGTGGCGGGTGCCGGCGGAGGAGCGCGGCAGTCCTTCGTAACGCATAGGGGTACAAAGGACTGCCGCGCCGCCGAGCTCGCCCGCCGCGGCGCAGCGCTGGTCGAGGCGGCCGAGCGGGCGAATGAGGTGGCGCGGTGAGGATCGAGCTGAACGGTGAGCAGCGGGAGCTGATCGACGCGGCGACGCTGGCCGACGCGGTGCGGGAGGCCGGCGCGGCACGCGCCGGTGCAGGCGACACGACGCGGGGCGTCGCGGTCGCGCTCGACGGCGAGGTCGTCCCGCGCGGCGAGTGGGAGGCGAGGCCGCTGCGCGAGGGGCAGAGCGTCGAGGTGCTGGCCGCGATCCAGGGCGGCGCCGCGACCTGGGAGCTGGGCGGCCGCCAGTGGTCCTCGCGGCTGATAGCCGGCACCGGCGGCTTCCGCTCATTGGAGCAGATGGAGGCGGCGCTGCTGGCGGCCGGGACCGAGATCGTCACCGTCGCCCTGCGCCGCATCGACCCGGCCGCCGAGGGCTCGGTGCTCGACGTGATCGACCGCCTCGGCCTCTTCGCCCTGCCCAACACCGCCGGCTGCTTCACGGCCCGCGACGCGGTCCGCACCGCCAAGCTCGCCCGCGAGGCCTTCCAGACCGAGTGGGTCAAGCTCGAGGTGATCGGCGACGACCGCACCCTCTACCCGGATGTGGTCGAGCTGCTCGACGCCGCCGAAGAGCTGGTCGGCGACGGCTTCACCGTCCTCCCCTACACCAACGACGACCCGATCCTCGCCCGCCGCCTCGAGGAGGCCGGCTGCGCCGCGGTGATGCCGCTCGGCTCCCCGATCGGCTCCGGCGCCGGCATCCGCAACCCCTACAACGTCGCGATCATCGCCGAGCGCGCCTCGGTCCCGGTCGTCCTCGATGCCGGCGTCGGCACCGCCTCCGACGCGGCGCTGGCGATGGAGCTCGGCTGCGACGCGGTGATCGCCGCCAGCGCCATCTTCGGGGCCGAGGATCCCCCCGCGATGGCCACCGCTCTGCGCGGCGCCGTCGAGGCCGGCCACGCCGCCCGCCACGCCGGCCGCATCCCCCGCCGCACCCACGCCGAGGCCTCGACTCCCTACCAGGGTCTGCCGGACCTCTCCTGATCCGCCCGTCTACCATGAGCGGCGCGCCCCTGTAGCTCAGTTGGTTAGAGCGGCGGCCTTTTAAGCCGCGCGGCGCGGGTTCGAATCCCGCCGGGGGCATTAGGTTGGGCGGCGTGCCCGCACCAGGCGACATCCAGGTCCTCGTCCTCACCGGGCCCCCTGGCGTCGGCAAGACGACCACGGCGGGCATCCTCGCCGAACGCTCGAGCCCGGCGGTTCACCTGGAAGCGGACGCGTTCTTTCGCTTCATCCGCTCGGGGTACATCGAGCCGTGGAAGCCGGAGTCCCACGATCAGAACGGCCTCGTGATGGGGATCGTCGCCGAGGCGGCGGCCTCCTACGCAAGGGCCGGCTATTTCACGATCGTCGACGGGATCGTCATCCCACGCTGGTTCCTCGATCCGCTCCGGGACGGGTTGCATGCCGCCGGCCTCGAGGTGGCCTACGCCGTGGGCAGAGCCCCGCTGTCGGTGTGCTCGGCGAGGCTCCGCGAGCGGGGAGAACCCAGTGGCGACCGCGGTGCACTCGAACGGTTGTGGTCGGAATTCGCGGACCTCGGCCCGCTCGAGGAGAACGCCGTCGACATGGCCGGCATCGGTCCGGGAGAGGCAGCCGACGCGATCGCGCGGCTGCTGGCGGAGGGCCGTCTCCGGGTTTGAGGGACCGCCGCGCCGGTGTACCTTGGCGCACTCTGGCCGGACCTGACGAGAGCATCGGCGCCGGCGTCCGCTCCTCGACTGGATCGACGACAGCCTCGAGGACGAGGGAATGATCGCCGCCGGCGACAAAGGCTGCTGCTCACCGCCGACACCCCAGACGAGGTCTGCGATCACGTCCGCCGTGCCAGCGCTGCAGAGGGAGCTGACCTAAAAGCAAACGGCCCGCCGAAGCGGGCCGTTTGCCAAATTTGGGCTGCCGTCGAACTTAACGACCCCACCCTCACGTTCCGGCATCGTAGCGCCCCGAGCGGGAGTCGAACCCGCCAGCCCCACTTCGTGAAGGGACTGAGGCGGAGCTAGTGCCGGAAGTGCCGGTGCTTCGTGAACACCATCGCCACGCCGGCCTCGTCGCAGGCCGCGATCACCTCGGCGTCGCGTTTGGAGCCGCCGGGCTGGATCACGGCGTTGGCGCCTGCCTGGATCGCCAGCTCGGGACCGTCGGCGAAGGGGAAGAAGGCGTCGGAGGCGAGGGCGGAACCGGCCAGGAGGGAGGAGGCCTGCTCGCCGCGGGCGTCGCGGCACTTCTCGACCGCGAGGCGGACCGAGTCGACGCGGCTCATCTGGCCGGCGCCGATGCCGAGGGTGGCGCCGTCCTTGGCGAGCACGATCGCGTTGGAGCGGACGCGGCGGACGACGGTCCAGGCGAAGAGCAGGTCGCGCCACTGCTGCTCGCTCGGCTGCGTCTTCGTCACCACCTCCATGATCTCCCGCGGCTCGGGGTCGCCGTCGCGGTCCTGGATCAGCAGGCCGCCGAGCACGCGTTTGACGTCGCGCTCGCCGGGGTCGGGCTCCCGCCGCTCCTCCTCGCAGAGGATCCGGATCGCCTCCTTCTGCTGCAGCACCCCCAGCGCGCCGTCCTCGAAGCCGGGCGCATTCAGCACCTCGACGAAGTTCTCGTGCAGTTTCTCGGCGAGCTCGCGGCCGACCGGGCGGTTGAGCGCGATCACCCCTCCGTAGGCGGAGAGCGGGTCGCAGGCCAGCGCCTTCAGGTAGGCCTCGAGCGCGTCGGCGCCGATCGCCACCCCGCAGGGGTTGTTGTGCTTGACGATCACGCAAGCGGGCTCCTCGAAGTCGTCGACCAGGCTGCGGGCGGAGTCGAGGTCGAGCACGTTGTTGAAGGAGAGCGCCTTGCCGTGCAGCTTCGAGACCCGCGAGAGCACGTGGCTGCGGGCCCCGGCCTCCGAGTAGAGGGCCCCGCGCTGGTGCGGGTTCTCGCCGTAGGAGAGGTCGAGCACCTTCTCGTAGGCGATCGCCAGGTGTTCGGGGAAGTCCTCGTACTCGGCCGAGAACCAGCGGCTGATCGCGGCGTCGTAGCGGGCGGTCTGGGCGAAGGCCTCGTTGGCCAGCCAGTGCCGGGTCGTGGCGGAGATCTCGCCGCCGCTCTCTTCCAGCTCGGCGCAGACGGCGTCGTAGGACTCGGGCTTGACGATCACGGCGACGCCCTCGTGGTTCTTGGCGGCGGCGCGGATCATCGTCGGGCCGCCGATGTCGATGTTCTCGATCGCCACCTCCGGCGCCACCTCGTGCCCGGCGACGGTCTGCTCGAAGGGGTAGAGGTTGACGCAGACGACGTCGATCGGCTCGATCCCCTCCCGCTCCAGCGTCGCCATGTGCTCGGGGTCCTCGCGCCGCGCCAGCAGCGCCGCGTGCAGCCGCGGATGCAGCGTCTTCACCCGGCCGTCGAGGATCTCTTCCTGGCCGGTGAACTCGGAGACGTCGGTCACCTCCAGGCCGGCTTCCCGAAGCGCCGTCGCGGTGCCGCCGGTGGAGAGGATCTCGACCCCGAGCGCGGCCAGGCCCTTGGCGAAGTCGGCGACGCCGGTCTTGTCGGAGACCGAGATCAGCGCCCGCCGCACCCGGATCGCGCCGTCGTCCACGGCCTCATCGCGAGTGTCTGCGGCTGGTTCAGTCATCGATCGTGACGACCCGTGGGTCGTCGGCGTCGATCCTAACCCGGCCCTCCGCGATCATGCGGATCGCCTCCGGGTAGAGCTGGTGCTCGACCGAGTGGATCGCCGCCTCCAGGACCTGGCGCTCGCGCCCCACCGGCACCGGTACCCGGCGCTGCAGGATCGTCGGGCCGGTGTCGATCCCCTCGTCGACGAAGTGGACGGTGACGCCGGTCTCCTGCGCACCCGCCGCCAGCGCCTGGCCGATCGCGTCGAGTCCGGGGAAGGCCGGCAGCAGCGCGGGATGGACGTTGACGACGCGGCCACGGAAGCGGGCGACGAACGGTTCGCTCAGCAGTTGCATGTAGCCGGCGAGCACGACCAGGTCGGCCCGGTGCGCTTCGACCCAGTCGGCCATCGCCGCGTCGCGGCCGATCCGGTCGTCGTAGGCGTCGGCGGGGAAGACCGCGGTGTCGACCCCGGCCGCCGCCGCCCGCTCCAGCGCCCGCGCCCCCCGCTTGTCGGAGCCGACCCCGACCACCTCGATCCCGTCCTGTCCATGGACGCTGTCGAGGATCGCCTGCAGATTGGTGCCGCTGCCGGAGGCGAGGACGACGAGACGAAACGTGGCACGGCGCATATCTACGTCCTCGGTCGCTCGCGTGCAGAGCACGCCACGCTCCCTGCATCCTTGATCTGCTTGGCCACGTTTCGTCTCGAACGACTTAGAGGATTCACGCCTGGCATTATCGCTTCGTGACGCTGCTCGATCGCCTTGGCCTCGACAAGCCGATCGTCCAGGCGGGGATGGGCGGTGGCCTCAGTCGCCATGAGCTCGCGGCGGCTGTCTCCGAGGCCGGTGGCTTGGGGACGATCGCGGTCGGTGGCGCGGAGGCGATCGAACGGGAGCTGCAGGCGGCAAGGGCGCTCACCGATCGCCCAGTCGCGGTCAACCTGCTGCTGCCCTTCGCCCGCCGCAGCTGGTTCGAGGCGGCGGCCGGGGCCGATGTCGTCGTCACCTTCTGGGGCAAGCCGAAGCGGAGGACGCCGGGTATCTGGATCCACCAGTGTGGCTCGGTCGACGAGGCCCGCGCAACCCACGCCGCCGGCGCCAACGCGGCGATCGTCCAGGGCGTCGAGGCCGGAGGCCACGTTCGCGGCAGCACCCCCGCTCTGGAGCTGCTGGAGCAGGTACGCGCCGCGCTGCCCCCCGACTTCCCGCTGCTGCTCGCCGGCGGCGTCGCGGAGCGCGCTGACGTCCAGGCTGCGCTCGAGGCCGGTGCGAGCGCCGCGGTCGCCGGCACCCGCTTCCTGCTCTCGGAGGAGAGCCGGGCGCACCCCGAGTACCGCCGTCGGCTGGTCGAGGCCGAGCAGACGGTCCTCACCGAGCTGTTCGGCGCCGGCTGGCCGGCTCCACACCGGGTCGTGCCGAACGCGGCGACCGCTCACTGGCTCGGCGACGATTCGCGCGGGCCGGCTCTGAACCGCGCTCTCAACCGGCTGATGGCCCCTGGAGCGCGCCTGATGCCTGCTTCCGTTCAGCTCCGCCTCGCCCGCGCCCAGCGCCCCGGCAGCCGCCTGCTCACCCCGATCGGCCCCACCGACGACGGCCCGGAAAGCCTCCTCGACGCCGGCCCGCTCTACGCAGGCCAGTCCATCGCCCGCATCGATGACATTCGTCCCGCTGCGGAGCTGGTGGCCGACCTGACGCCCTGAGGGCTATCCCGGTAGGGGTGAAGCGTCTTGTACTTTTTCGCCGCTTCGGTCCGCGGACACCCAGCGGCATCACTCGAAAAAGTTAAGCGGAACCCCTACCGGGATAGCCCTCAGCCGCTGGCCGGCACCACGGCGATGTCCTCGAGCGCGAACTTCCCGTTCGCCTCCCCGGGATCCCCCAGCGGGTAGTGGCCGCTGAAGCAGGCGTCGCAGTGCTCGGCGGGGTCGCCGCCGATCGCCTCGTAGACGCCGTCCATCGAGAGGTAGGCGAGCGAGTCGGCGTCGAGCTCCTCGGCGATCTCCTCCACGCTCCGCCCGTGGGCGATCATCTCCTCGCGGGTCGACATGTCGACGCCGTAGTGGCAGGGGTTGCGGATCGGTGGGGCCGAGATCCGCAGGTGCACCTCGCGGGCGCCGGCGTCGCGCAGCATGCCGACGATCTGCCGCGTCGTGTTGCCGCGCACGATCGAGTCGTCGACGACGACGATCCGCTGCCCGGCGACGATCTCCGGCAGCGGGTTGAACTTCAGCCGCAGCCCGTGTTTGCGCAGCTCCTGGCCGGGCTGGATGAAGGTCCGCGCCACGTAGCGGTTCTTGATCAGGCCGTCGTCGCGCGGCAGCCCCGAGGCGCGTGCGAAGCCCGCCGCCGCCGGGTTACCGGAGTCCGGCACGGCGATTACCAGGTCGGCGTCGACCGGCGCCTCGCGCCAGAGAATCTCGCCCATCCGCCCCCGTGACTGCTGCAGCACCTTGCCCTCGAGCCGGCTGTCGGGGCGGGAGAAGTAGATGTGCTCGAAGACGCAGGTCGCCCGCCGCTCCGCCTTGACCACCTGGCGCGTCTCCAGCCCACGCTCGGTCAGCGAGACCATCTCGCCCGGATGCACCTCGCGCATCAGCTCGGCGCCGATGATGTCGAAGGCGCAGCTCTCCGAGGCGACGACGAAGCGGCCCTCGAGCCGGCCCAGCGAGAGCGGCCGGATCCCGTGCGGGTCGCGGAAGGCGACGATCGCGCGCTTGGTCATCACCACGGTCGAGTAGGCGCCCTGCAGCCGCGGCATCACGTCGGAGACCGCGTCCTCGATCAGCTTGCCGCCGTGGGAGGAGAGCAGGGCGGCGATGATCTCCGAGTCGGAGGTGCCGCGGAAGTCGATCCCGCGCTCCTTCAGCTCGCCCCAGAGCTCGACCGCGTTGGTCAGGTTGCCGTTGTGGGCGAGCGCCACCTCGCGCCCGTCGTCGCGCCAGACCGGCTGCGCGTTCTCCCAGGAGCCGCCGCCGGTGGTCGAGTAGCGCACATGGCCGATCGCCATGTCGCCCTCCAGCGCCCGCAGCTTCTCCTCGTCGAAGACCTGGGAGACGAGGCCGCTGTCGCGCAGGGTGGTGATGTGGCCGCCCTCGCAGGTGGCGATGCCGGCCGACTCCTGGCCGCGGTGCTGCAGCGCGTAGAGGGCGAAGTAGGCGAGGCGGGCGACGTCGTGGCCGGGTGCGTATACGCCGAAGACGCCGCATTCCTCGCGCGGCGAATCGCGATCTATCGGCTGCCCCTGGGGCGGAGTCAAAGCGCGTGCTTCCTCGGGTTGGAAAAGGACGTGACGCGCAGGCAGACTGCCTACCCCGGCAGGGTAGCAGCGGGCTACGTCGGCTTGCCCATGCGCAGATCGGGCCCCCCGAGCAGCGCCTCGAGCGCCCGCTGCAGGCCGGCGACCGCCGAGTCGAGCGGCGCCTCGTCGCCGGCGGCGCGGGCGCGGATCAGGGCGCCCTCGATCGTCGAGACGACGAGGCCGGCGAAGGTCTCGGCCTCGTCGGCCGCGACGCCTTCGTCGCGCAGGGCCGCGGCGATCGGGGCTTCCCAGCTCTGGAAGGCCCTGGTGGCGGCGGCGGCGAGGGCCGGGTCCTCTGGCCGCGCCAGTGCCGCTGCGGCGACCGGGCAGCCGAGCCGCTCGGGCTGGTCCTTGACGCGGCGGCGGAACATCTCGCCGAACATCGTCAGGGTCGCGGCCAGGCCGCGCTCTTCGAGCGAGCGTTCGATCGCGGCGCGGATCTCGGTCCCCTCGAGTTCGGCCGCCTCGACGGCGAGCTGGCGCTTGCCGCCGGGGAAGTGGTGGTAGATCGAGCCGCGGGGCGCTCGGCCGCGCTCGGCCACGTCGCGCAGCTCCATGCCCGCGTAGCCCTTCTCGGCCAGCAGCCTGCGGGCGCCGTTGAGCAGCCGCTCGCGGCCGTCGCGGCGCCCCGGCTGGACCGCCTCGGAATCGGCGATTCGCGTTATGCCCATGAACATAGTATAGTCGCCGCCACGATGTATGACCGCGGTCATAGAGCGGGCGTCGTGATCGCCTGCACCGGCGCCTTCCTCGCCTTCCTCGACACGACGATCGTCAACATCGCCTTCCCGGACATCGCCGCGTCCTATCCGGGCGCCAGTCGCGGGCTCCTCTCCTGGGTGCTCGACGGCTACTTCGTCGTGATCGCGGCGCTGCTGGTCCCGGCCGGCGGCCTCGCCGACCGCTTCGGACACAAGCGGGTCTTCCTCGCCGGCCTTGCCGGCTTCACCCTCGCCAGCCTGCTCTGCGCGATCGCGCCCTCGCTGGAGACGCTGATCGCCTTCCGCGTCCTGCAGGGGGTCGGCGCGGCGATGATCGCCCCGACCTCGCTGGCGATCGTCCTCGACAGCTTCCCGGTCGAGAAACGGGCGACCGGGGTCGGCCTCTGGGGCGCGGCCGCCGCGGCCGCCGCCGCGGTCGGACCGACGCTCGGCGGGGCGCTGGTCGAGCTGTCGGACTGGCGTCTTGTCTTCCTCGTCAACCTGCCGCTCGGCGCGGCGGTCCTGCTCGCCGGCCGCCGGCTGCTGCCCGAGCGGCCGATCGCCGACACCCGCCTGCCCGACCTGCCGGGGGCGCTGATGCTGGCGCTCGGCCTGGCCGCGGTTACCCTCGGGATCGTCGAGGGCAACGACTGGGGCTGGACCTCGGCCGGCACGCTGGCCGCGTTCGGCGCCGCTGCCGTCCTGCTCGCCGGCGTCGTCGCCCGCAGCCTCCGCCACCCGCGCCCGATCGTCGAGCCGGCGCTGTTCTCCCACCGCTCCTTTGCGATCGGCAACCTCGGCACGCTGCTGTTCGCCGCCGCCTTCTTCTCGCTGATCCTCGGCAACGTCCTCTTCCTCACCTCGATCTGGGGCTACAGCGTGCTCAGCGCCGGTCTCGCGACGCTGCCCGGGCCGGCGATGACGACGGTCGTCTCCGGACCCGCCGGCCGCCTCGCCGACCGCTTCGGCCACCGCGCCGTGATCGTCCCCGGCACCCTCTTCTTTGCCGCCGGGGTGATGGTTCTGCGCTCGGCGGGAGCGGAGCCCGACTGGCTCGGTCTCTGGCTACCTGGCGCGATCCTGACCGGGATCGGGATCGGCCTCGCCTTCCCGACCCTCGGCTCGGCCGCCGTCCGCGACGTCGCCGACGACCGCTTCGCCACCGCCAGCGCCGTCAACGCCGCCTTCCGCCAGGTCGGCGCCGTCCTCGGCACCGCGATCCTCGTCGCGATCGTCGGCGACCCGGTCGGCCTCGCCGAGGCGCTGCGCGTCTCCGACGCCGCCTACCTCTTCGCTGTCTTCGCCGCGCTCGCCTCAGGCGCCGTCGCGCTCGGCCTGCAGGCGGTCCGCCTCCCTCAGTCGATCCCCAGGTCGGCCAGCGCCTTGCGCCGGTCGACGTAGCCCTCGAGAAAGACGATCTTGCCGCGGTGGACGCGATTGACGATCGCCGGCCAGGCCGTCATCCCGACCTCGCCGGTCTCGGGGTTGCGTCGCTCGACCTCGAGCATCGAGACCAGCGCGCCGCCATCGGCGTCGATCAGCTCCTCCCGATAGAAGCTGATCGTCCAGCGCTCCATCTGGGGGATGAAGTCGGCGATCGCCTGCTCCGGGCCGTGCACCGTGCCGTGCCGGGTTACGTGCTCGCCGTCCGGATCGGTGAGCTCGCGGACCGTGTCCCAGTCGCCGGCGGCGAAGGCGAGGCCGATGGCGTCGAGAACCTCTTCGGCGGACTCGAAGTCGTCGTGCGGCCCGCGCGCCCCCACGGTCAGGCGAGGCGGGAGTCGAGCGAGCGCCAGGCCCGCTCGGCGTCGGCGAGGCTGACGGCGATGCTGCGGTCGCCGGCGGCGATCTCGACCGTCTCGCCCCTGACCTCGCCGAGCAGGGTGGCGCCGAGGGCCTCCAGCCGCGCTCGCTCGCCGCTGAGGAGGAAGCCGCCGGAACCCTCTCCGAACAGCGCCTCCTCGGGCGAGCAGCCGCGGTCGCGCAGCGGCTGCAGGTCGACCCGGCAGCCGAGCCCGGCGCCGATCGCGCACTCGGCCAGGGCGCAGGCGAGGCCGCCGTCGCTGACGTCGTGGGCCGAGGCGAGCTCGCCGGCACGGACCGCGTCGCGGACGGTCGCGCAGGCGGCGGCGACCGCGGTCACGTCGGATCGCGGCAGCCCCGCGTCCAGCACGCCGCGCTGCTTCGCCAGCTCCGAGCCGGCGAGGGTGGGGGAGAAGGGACCGAGCAGCGCGACCGCGTCGCCGGCGCGGGCGAAGGCGCTGGCGGCGACGCGCGCCGGGTCGGGCAGCTCGCCGACCATGCCGACCACCGGGGTCGGGTAGATCGGCCCGTCCGGTCCCTCGTTGTAGAGGGAGACGTTGCCGCCGACGACGGGCACACCGAGCGCGGTGCAGGCGTCGGCGAGACCGCTGACGGCGCGGTCGAGCTGCCAGGCGGGGGTCGGTTTCTCGGGGTTGCCGAAGTTGAGGCAGTTGGTCAGGCCGAGCGGCTCGGCGCCGACGCAGGCGAGGTTCTGGGTGCACTCGAGCACCGCCTCGACCGTGCCCTCATAGGGGTCGCAGGCGACGCGGCGGCCGTTGCCGTCGATCGAGACCGCGATCGCGTTGCCGGACTCGGGCAGCTGCAGGACCGCGGCGTCGGCGGACTCGGGCCGGCGCACCGTGCGCGAGCCGACCACCGAGTCGTACTGCTCGAAGGCCCAGCGCTTGGAGGCGATGCTGGGGGAGGCGAGCAGGGCCAGCAGCTCCTCCTCGGCCGAGACGTCCGGGGTCAGCGTCGCCCGGTTCCCGTAGATCCAGCCCGCCGGCTCTGCCGGCTCGAGGTCATACAGCGGGCAGCCGTCGACCAGCGCCTCGACCGGCATCTCGCCGACGACCTCACCGCCGCGCAGGATCCGCACCTGGCGGCTGTCGGTGACGACGCCGATCTCGGCCGAGCCCGTCTGCCACTTCTCGCAGACCGCCAGCACCTCGGCGACCCGCGCCGGCTCGACCACCGCCAGCATCCGCTCCTGAGACTCGGAGACCATGATCTCGAAAGGCTCCATGTCGGCCTCGCGCAGCGGCACCCTGGCGACGTCGAGGTCGATGCCGACGCCGCCGGCCGAGGCCATCTCCGCGGCCGAGGAGGTCAGCCCGGCGGCGCCGAGGTCCTGCAGCGAGACCAGCAGCCCCTTCCCGAGCAGCTCCAGGCAGCACTCGAGCACCTTCGACTCCTCGAAGGGGTCGCCGATCTGCACCGTCGGCCGCTTCGCCTCGTCGCCGTCGCCGAGCTCGGCCGAGGCGAGCACCGAGGCGCCGCCGATCCCGTCGCGCCCGGTCGAGGCCCCCATCAGCACGACCGCGTTGCCGACCCCGGCGGCGGCGGCGCGCACCATGTCCTCGGTCTTCGCCAGCCCGACGCACATCGCGTTGACCAGGCAGTTGTGCTCGTAGGGCCCCTCGAAGTAGATCTCGCCGCCGACCGTCGCCACCCCGATCGAGTTGCCGTAGTGGCCGATCCCGCGCACGGCGCCGTCGAGCAGGTGGCGCGAGCGGACCGAGTCGAGCTCGCCGAAGCGCAGCGAGTCGAGGATCGCGATCGGCCGCGCCCCCAGCGCGAAGACGTCGCGGAGGATGCCGCCGACCCCCGTCGCCGCGCCCTGGAAGGGCTCGACCGCGCTCGGGTGGTTGTGGGACTCGACCTTGAAGGCGACCGCGTACCCGTTGCCGATGTCGACGGCGCCGGCGTTCTCGCCCGGGCCCATCACCACCCGCTCGCCCTCGGTCGGCAGCCGCCCCAGCAGCTTGCGCGAGTGCTTGTAGGCACAGTGCTCGGACCAGAGCAGGCTGAACATCGCCAGCTCGACGTCGTTCGGCTCCCGGCCCAGCTTCTCGACGATCAGCGCGAACTCGGAATCGGTGAGGCCAAGCTCGCGGTGCTTCGCCACCTCGACCGTCATCCTCGCGCTCCCGCGTCGGCGACCGCCTCGAACACGCGCAGCCCGTCGGTCGAGCCGGTCAGCGGGTCGACCGCGTGCTCGGGGTGCGGCATCAGCCCGACCACGTTGCCGGCCGCGTTGGAGACGCCGGCGATGTCCCGGGCCGAGCCGTTGAAGTTGTGCCCGGGCGCGTAGCGGTAAGCGATCTGCCCGTTCGCCTCGAGCCCGTCGAGCACCTCGTCCGGCGCGTAGTATCGCCCTTCCCCGTGCTTGGCCGGGATCGACAGCGAAGAGTTGACGTCTTTTGCCCCCTCAGAGGGGTTCAACTCGTCAACTTTTCCCGCCGCGACGATCCCCACTTGGCGGCAGGTGAAACGGAGCTCCTGGTTGCGCAGGAGGGCGCCGGGGAGGAGGCCGGCCTCGCAGAGGACCTGGAAGCCGTTGCAGATGCCCAGCACCGGGCCGCCGCCGCCGGCGAACTCGGCGACCGCCTCCATCGCCGGGGAGAAGCGGGCGATCGCGCCGGCCCGCAGGTAGTCGCCGTAGGAGAAGCCGCCCGGCACGACGACCGCGTCGACGCCGGCGAGGTCGCGGTCTTCGTGCCAGATCAGCCGTGCCTCGCCGGAGGCGACGGTGCAGGCGTGCAGCGCATCGCGCTCGTCACAGGAGCCAGGAAATTGGAGAACACCCCACATCATTGAACGGCATCTCCTCCGCTTCGCGTCCGGGGATGCCTGCCGCGTTGGCGACCCGCGGCGTTCAAAAGGTCTGGATCTCGTAGTCCTCGATCAGGGGGTTGGCGAGCAGCTTCTCGCAGAGCTCGCCCAGCCGCTCGGGGTTCTCGGCCTCGAGCTCGACCATGCGGCCGACCCGCACGTGCTCGACCCCCTCGAAGCCGAGCGCCGGCAGCGCCCGCTCGACCGCCTTGCCCTGGGGATCGAGGATCCCCTCCTTCGGCCGGATCAGCACCCGCGCCTTCGCCATCAAAAACTCGTCTCCGTGATCCGCTCGAAGGCCTCGACGTATTTGCCGCGGGTCTGCTCGATCACGTCCGGCGGCAGCTCCGGCGCCGGGGGCGTCTTGTCCCAGCCCTGTGCGCTCGCCCAGTCGCGCACGAACTGCTTGTCGAAGGAGGGCGGCGTGCGGCCGGGCTGATAGCTGTCGGCGGGCCAGAAGCGCGAGGAGTCCGGGGTCAGCACCTCGTCGCCGAGGACGATCTCGGCCCCGGCGTGGCGGCCGAGCTCGAACTTGGTGTCGGCGAGGATGATCCCGCGCTCGGCCGCGTGTTCGGCACCGCGCACGTAGACCTCGATCGAGATCCGCCGCAGCTCCTCCATCAGCGCCCGGTCGCCGACGATCTCCGCCGCCCGCTCGAAGTCGACGTTCTCGTCGTGGTCGCCGATCTCGGCCTTGGTCGCGGGGGTGAAGATCGGCTCCGGCAGCTTGTCGGACTCGAGCAGCCCCGGCGGCAGCTCGATCCCGCAGACGGCACCGCCCTCGCGGTATTCCTTCCAGCCCGAGCCCGAGAGGTAGCCGCGGACGACGCACTCGACCGGATACATCTCCAGCCGCCGCACCCGCATCGCCCGTTCGGCGACCTCCTCCGGCACGTCCTCGGAGATGAAGTGGTTGGGGACGATGTCCTCGGTCAGCCCGAACCAGAAGACCGACATCCGGTTCAGGACCTTGCCCTTGTCGGTGACGGGCGTCGGCATCACCACGTCGTAGATCGAGATCCGGTCGGAGGCGACCATCAGCAGGTCGTCGTCCCACTCGTAGATCTCGCGCACCTTCCCCGAGGAGTGGAGCTTGAGATCGGCGAGGGCCGGCATTAAGCCGATGCTAACCATCCGGGAAGCCGGACCACGGCGTGGCGGTTCCCTGCGATCCTCTCGGTCGTGGCGCTACCCCCCGAACCGGACAGCAACTCGCTGGTGCAGACGCTGCGCTGGGCCTTCCGGCCGCTGCCCTTCATGCAGGAATGCCGGGAGCGCTACGGCGATTCCTTCAGCGTCAGATTCCTCGGGTTCGAGCGGCCGATGGTCCTGATCTCCGACCCCGCCGCGATCAAGGCTCTCTATACGGAGCGCAGCCACGGCCTGCCGCCGGGGCGCGACATCATCCTCAAGCCGATCCTCGGCGAGCGCTCGCTGCTGCTGCAGGAAGGGGCGGAGCACCTCAGCCGCCGCCGGCTGATGCTGCCGCCCTTCCACGGCGAGCGGATGCGCTCCTACGAAGCGGTCGTCGAGGAGATCGTCGGCGCCGAGATCGACTCCTGGCCGCTCGAGCGCGAGTTCCCGATCCACTCGCGGATGCAGGCGGTGACCCTGGAGGTGATCCTGCGGGTCGTCTTCGGCGTCTCCAGCGGCCCGCGCCTGGACCGGCTGCGGGGGATGCTCGCCGACGTGCTGCAGGAAACCGCCTCGCCGCGGGCGCAGCTGGTCGGCCTCGCGACCCGGCGCTTCGGCGGCCGCGGCCCCTGGGCGAGGTTCGAAGGACAGCTGCAGGCGGTGGACGAGCTGCTCTACGCGGAGATCGCCGAGCATCGCGCCCGCGGCGGCCTCGAGGAGCGCGAGGACATCCTCTCGATGCTGATGCAGGCCGAGTTCGAGGACGGCGGCACGATGAGCGACGAGGAGCTGCGCGACCAGCTGATGACCCTGCTGCTCGCCGGCCATGAGACGACGGCGACGGCGCTGGCCTGGACCTTCGACCTGCTGCTGCGCCACCGCGAGCCGCTGCAGCGCCTGCGCGACTCGCTGCAGGTGGAGGAGGACGACTACCTGCGGGCGACGATCACCGAGTCGCTGCGCCTGCGCCCGGTGCTGCCGCTGGCCGGCCGCCGCCTCGCCACCGAGCTCGTCGCCGACGGCCTGACGCTGCCGGCCGGCACCGACGTGACGCCGGCGATCTGGCTTACCCACACCCGCGCCGATCTCTATCCGGAGCCCTTTGCCTTCAAACCGGAGCGCTTCGTCGAGGACGGCCCCGACACCTACGGCTGGATCCCCTTCGGCGGCGGCATCCGCCGCTGCATCGGCGCCTCCTTCGCCGAGTTCGAGATGCGGATCGCCCTGCGCGAGGTGCTGACCCGCTGCGACCTGCACAAGGCCAGCCCGCTGCCGGAGAAGACCGGCCGCCGCAACATCACCCTCTCGCCCAAGGACGGCACCCCGGTCGTGGTCAGCGCGATCCGCCCGGCCCGCGAGCGCGAGCCCGTCACGGTTTAGCGCGTAAACCGGTGCGGGGAATTTACTTTCCGGGCGCCATCGGCGAAACGTTTTGTCTTAGC
Source organism: uncultured Thermoleophilia bacterium (assembly GCA_963720455.1). Taxonomy (GTDB): domain Bacteria; phylum Actinomycetota; class Thermoleophilia; order Solirubrobacterales; family 70-9; genus VAYN01. The sequence goes on from OY970392.1 coordinate 2,425,310, forward strand.
GTGCTTCATCATGGAGGCAATGAGGCAGAGCTGGAGCGACGACAGGCTGGACGACCTGAATGCCCGGGTCGACGCCGGGTTCGCCCGGGTCGACGCGAGGTTCTCCCAGCTTGAAGCTCGGATCGACGAGAAGATCGAAGCCAGCACCGCGAAGCTGGACGCGAAGCTCGAAGCCAGCACCGCGAAGCTGGATGAGAAGATCGATGCCAGCACCGCGAAGCTGGACGAGAAGATCGATGCCAGCACCGCGAAGCTGGACGAGAAGATCGATGCCAGCACCGCGAAGCTGGACGCGAAGCTCGAAGCCAGCACCGCAAAGCTGGACGAAAAGATCGATGCCAGGATCGGGCGATTGGACGCCAAGATCAACTCGAGGATGGACGCCTACGCGGCGGAGCTGCGGCAGGAAATGAAAATGGGCTTCGATCAGATCAACAGCCGCTTCGACGCGATGCAGCAGACGTTCATCCGCGTCGGCGGCGGCCTGATCGGCGTCCTCTTCGCCTCCGGCGCCGGGCTGATCGCAACCCAGCTCTGAGCGCCGAGGCCGGCGAGGCCGCTAGCCGCCGGACTTCGCCGGCGAGTAGGGATGCTCCTGGGCCCAGCGCGCGATCGTGCCGGAGCCGGAGATCACTTCGCCGTCGTCGAGGACGAGGACCGGCACCTCGTTGGTGCCGCTCAGCTTCTTCACCTCGGCCCGGTCCTCCTCGCGGCTGCCCCAGGTCCACGGCATCAGTCGGTAGCCGCCCATGGCCTTGATCTCGTACTCGTATCCCGCGGCGTCGAGCGCCTTGCCGGCTTTCGCGCACGGATGCGCAAACCCCGGCCCCGTCTTCTTCTGTCCGCAGGTGTAGAGGATCACGGCGCTCAGCCTACCGGTGGAGTCACGGCTCGGCCAGGACCTCGGCCGCGGCGCGCTCCCCGGACTGTATGGCGCCGTCCATGTAGCCGTTCCAGACGGTGGCGGTCTCGGCGCCGGCCCAGTGCAGGCGGCCGACCGGGGCGCGCAGGGCGCGGCCGTATTCGGTCCAGCCGCCGGTCGTCATCAGGCAGCCGTAGCAGCCACGGGTCCACTCCTCCTCGGCCCAGACGCGCTCGACGTAGCGCTGGGGCTGCGCCGCTCGCTCGCCGAAGAGGCGGGCGTGGCCGGTGAGGACGGCCTGGCGGCGCTCGGACGCGGGGCGCGCTCCCCACTGGCGGGCGAGCCGGCCCTCGAGGAAGCCGAGCAGCACACCCGGGCTGCCGTCGGGCGGCGAGTTGTCGAAGACGACGCGCGCGGGCCCGGCGTCGCTCGTCGCCTGCCCCGACAGGCCCTCCTCGCGCCAGAACGGCCGCTCGTAGATCGCCATCGTCTTGATCACCGTGCCCTGCGGCATCCGCTGCGTGAGCTGGTCGCGCTGAGCCGGCAGCGGCGGGTCGTAGGCGACCCGCCCGGCCAGGGTCGGCGGGATCGCGACGATCGCCCGCCGCGCCCGCACCACCAGCCCGCCGAGCTCGCCGTCCGGCCCGTCGGCGTGGAGGAGGACTCCGGCCTCGCCGTGCTCGATCCGTCGTACCGGGGCGCCAAGCCGCAGCCGCTCCGACCCCAGCTGCTCGGCCATCAGCAGCGCCAGCCGCTGTGAGCCGCCGTGGAAGCGGTCCTGCTGGGCGCCGCCGCCGGTTCCGACGAGGCTGTTGAAGCCACTGCCGGAGCGGGTGTAGAAGAGGACGTGGAGGAGGGAGACGTCGCCGGGCTCGGCCGCCCAGACCGCCTCGGTCGCCAGCTCGAAGAGGCTGCGGGCCGCCGCCGTGCGGGTGTTGCGCCGGACCCAGGTCGCGAACGTCTGGCGATCCCAGCTCGCCGCCCTCGGTGCCATCCACGGTTCCTCCAGCGGCACCTGCCGCGCCATCCGGTCGAGCCGGGCGCGGGCCCCTTCGAAGTCGGCCAGGGCGAGGGGTGATACCGCTCGTGCGAGGTCGCGGACGAGGCCGAGGCGGGCGTCGGTCAGCGGTCCCTCGTAGGAGGTCAGCCTCCCCGCCATCTCGAGCAGGTGGCGGCCCTGGTCGTAGGTGGGAAAGGTGGCGACCCCGAGCTCGGCGGCAAGCGCCGCGATGCGGTCCTGCGTGGGGCCGATCCACTGGCCACCGACCTCGACCACCTTGCCGTCGCCGATCTCCTCGTTGAGGAGGCGGCCGCCGACGCGGGTGCGAGCCTGGATCACGAGCGCCTGCGCGCCCGCTGCCACGATCCGCCTCGCCGCCACGAGTCCGGCGAGGCCGGCGCCCACAATCGCGACGTCGGCCTCGAGTGACTCGGTCATTCCCGGCTCAGGCTCTCAGCGCTTCCACCCGCTCGAAGATCTCGGGCAGGTGGGTGAGGTAGGCGTCGTAGTCGAAGACCGCGTCGAGGTCGAGCTGCGGCGCCGCCTCGGCGAGCAGGTCGCGGAACTCGGTGCGGGTGTCCCAGGCGCGCTGGGCGTTCTCCTGGACCACCCGGTAGGCGTCGTCGCGGCTCATCCCGGACTCGACCAGGGCGGTGAGCGCGCGCTGGCTGAAGAGGGCGCCGTGGGTGAGGCCGAGGTTCTCGCGCATGCGCTCGGGGTGGATCGTCATCCCGGCCGCGACCTTGGTCGCGAGATCCTGCATGTAGTCGAGCAGGATCGTCGCGTCGGGCAGGATCACCCGCTCGGCGCCGGAGTGTGAGATGTCGCGCTCGTGCCAGAGTGCGACGTTCTCCAGGCCGGCCTGGGCGTAGCCGCGCAGCACCCGAGCCAGGCCGGTCACCCGCTCGGTGCGGATCGGGTTGCGCTTGTGCGGCATCGCCGAGGACCCCTTCTGGCCGGCGCCGAACGGCTCCTCCACCTCCCGCAGCTCGGTTTTCTGCAGGTTGCGGATCTCGGTTGCGAAGCGCTCGAGACCGGCTCCGGCGAGCGCGATCGCCGACAGCAGCGCGGCGTGGCGGTCGCGCGGCACGACCTGCGTGGCCACGTCCTCGCGGCCCAGGCCCAGGCGCTCCATCACCCGCGCCTCGACCGCGGGTGGGATCGAGGCGTAGGTGCCGACCGCGCCGGAGAGCTTGCCGAAGGCGAGCTGGGCGAAGGCCGCTTCGAGGCGCCCGAGGTTGCGGTCGGCCTCGAAGGCGAAGCCGGCCAGGCGCAGGCCGAAGGTCGTGGGCTCGGCGTGGACGCCGTGGGTACGGCCGACGCAGAGCGTGTCGCGATGCTCCAGCGCGCGCTCGAGCAGCGCGTCGCGATAGGCGCCCGCGCCCGCGACGACGATCTCACCGGCTTGCCGCAGCTGCAGCGCCAGCGCCGTGTCGAGCACGTCGGAGGAGGTGAGCCCGTAGTGGATCCAGCGCCCGTGGTCCCCGACCGAGCCGGCGAGGACGTCGACGAAGGCGGCGACGTCGTGGTCGGTGACCCGCTCGCGCTCCTCGACCGCCTCGACCGTGAAAGCCGCCTTCGCCCGCGCCTCGTCGGCCGCCTCGCGCGGAACCGTTCCCTCCTCGGCCCAGGCCTCGGTCGCCGCCAGCTCGACCTCTAGCCAGGCTTGCATCTTGGCTTCCTGGCTCCAGACCTCACCTATCTCGGGACGCGTGTAGCGAGGAATCATCCAGCTCTCCTCGGGTGGGTGGCGGGAGGAGGGGGTGGTGTGCCGAAGCGCGGAGTCTGCTGAGGGCGAGGCCTCATCCCTCGTACTGAATCCATCCCTTTGCCCGAAGCAGAGCGCAGCGCCAGGCAGGCCACCCCCTCCTCCCGACAGGACCCGCCCGCCGGAGCGCTCATACGTTGATGATCCTCGCTGCCAGCACGCCGGCGTTCTTGGCCCCGTCGATGGCGACGCAGGCGACCGGGATCCCGGGCGGCATCTGCACCGCCGAGAGCAGGGCGTCGAGCCCCCCCAGCGACTTGCCGAGGATCGGCACGCCGATCACCGGCAGCTCCGTGTGCGCGGCGGCGACGCCCGGCAGTGCCGCCGACATCCCGGCCCCGGCGATGATCACCTTCAGCCCCCGCATCTTCGCGTTGGTGCAGTACTCGCGCACCATCTCCGGGTCGCGGTGGGCGCTCATCACCCGCACCTCGTAGCGGATGCCGGCGTCGTGCAGCGCCGCCCCGGCCGGCTGCATCTTCGGCTTGTCGTTCTTCGAGCCCATGATGATCCCGACCAGCGGCTCGTCGACGTTGATTTCCTCGAACGCCTCCTCGACCGCCGGCATCGTCGCCGGCTGCGCCGAGCCGACGGACCCGCTCGACCCGGTTGGCTGGGGCTCCTCTGAGATCTCGCTCACTTGGCTTTCCTCTCTGACTCGGGGACCTGACTGGGGACGCGCTCGACGGCGCGGGCGGCGATGTCGGTGCGGATCTGCATTCCGTCGAAGGAGATCCGCCTGGCCGCATCGTATGCGCGATCGCGCGCCGCGGCCGGGGTCGGGCCGAGGCCGGTGACGTTGAGGACGCGGCCGCCGCCGGTGACGATCTCGCCGCCGCGCGCGGCGGTACCGGCGTGGGTGACCTCGGCCAGCTCCGCCGCCTCGGCGAGCCCGTGGATGACGTCGCCCTTCGAGGAGGACTCCGGGTAGCCCGCGGAGGCCAGCACCAGGGTCACCGCCCAGTCCTCGCCGAAATCGGCGGACATGCCGGTCAGCCCACCCGGCTCGCGGGCGGCGAGGAAGAGATCGACCAGGTCCGAGCGCAGCCGCGGCAGCACCGCCTGCGTCTCGGGGTCGCCGAAGCGGGCGTTGAACTCGAGCACCTTCGGCCCCTCGGCGCCGATCATCAGGCCGGCGTAGAGGACGCCGTGGAAGGGCGCACCGCGTTCCGCCATCGCGGCGACGATCGGGCGGTGCACGCCGTCGACGATCTCCTCGACCTCGGCCGCGCCGAAGCCCGGGACCGGCGAGTAGCTGCCCATGCCGCCGGTGTTCGGTCCCTCGTCGCCGTCGAAGATCCGCTTGTAGTCCTGGGCCGGCGCCAGCGGCACCACGTTCTCGCCGTCGCAGATCGCCAGCAGCGAGAGCTCCTCGCCCTCGAGGAACTCCTCCAGTACGACCGTGGTCTCGCCGAAGCGCCGCTCGGTGAAGAAGACGTCGAGCGCCGCGTGCGCCTCTGCCTCGGTCGGGCAGATGATCACGCCCTTGCCGGCCGCGAGGCCGTCGGCCTTCAGCACCGTCGGGTAGGAGGTGGAGGAAAGGCACTCCACCGCTTCCTCGCGGCTGCGCAGGAGGACATGCGCCGCGCTCGGCACCCCGGCCTCCTGCATCAGCTCCTTGGCGAAGGCCTTCGAGCCCTCCAGCTCGGCCGCCGCGGCGCCGGGGCCGAAGGCCGGGATCCCCGCCTCCGCCAGCGCGTCGACGGCACCGGCGACCAGTGCCGCCTCGGGCCCGATCGCGACCAGGTCGACCCGGCGCTCGGTCGCGGCGGCGACGATCGCCGCGACGTCGTCGGCCGTCACCTCTGGCAGGCACTCGGCATCGGCGGCGATACCGGCGTTGCCCGGGGCGCTGAGCAGCTCGGGAGAGTGGGCGGAGCGGGCCAGAGCCCGCACCATCGCGTGCTCGCGTCCTCCGCCGCCGACGACCAGGATCTTCAAAGGAGCGCTACAGCGAGCCGGCGAGGTCGTCGGCGGACATCGCGGTCAGGGTCTGGCTGGTCATCGTCCCGCGCGAGCCGAGCTCGACCGAGACCTTGGCCATCGTCTTCTCGTCGGGCGCCTCGATCACGGTGACGAAGTCGTACTGGCCGAGCGTGGCGTACTGGGCCACGACCTTGGCCCCGATCTGTTCGACCTCTTTGTTCACCTCGGCGACCCGGCTGGGGTTGTTCTTCAGCGTCCGCACTCCCTCGGCGGTCAGGTTCGTCAGCATCAGATACGTCGGCATATCGCCCTCCAAGTGTCGATCAGCGACTCCAGGACAAGTTACTGCTTGCGGGGTGGGAGGTGGGACCGGGTGCCCCTCTCCGTAAAGCCGTCGCGCAGCAGATCGCGCGGCCTGCTTCGGAACCCCCGTCCATGAGCTTTCCGGAGAGGGGCACCCGGTCCCACTCTCAACACGAAGCAGCAAGACTTCTCAGAGTGCGCACATCAGCTTGAGAAAAAGTGGATGCCGACCTGGCTTCGCTTTCTCCAGCTTCTGAACCTCTGGCGTTTGCGGAGGGCCGTCGACCCTGGACGTCTCCCGGAGCTCGGTCAGCAGGACCCCGGATGCCCCTCCCACGGAGACTCATGAACGGGGGTTCCGAAGCACGCCGCGCGATCTGCTGCGCAACGGTCTCCGTGGGAGGGGCATCCGGGGTCCTGCCCGAGGGTGCTCCGAGACGAGACGCTCAGTACCCGACCGGGTGCCGCACTTCGAAGCCCTCGGGATACGGCGGCTCGACATGCCAGCGGGGGCCGGAGACGCCGGACGGGTTGCCGGCGGTGTCGAAGCGGAGGCCGGCGATCGTCATGTAGGTGTGGCTGGCGTTGGCGTAGATCGTGATCCACCTGCCGGGGCCGGGTTCGCCGTAGCCGGCCAGCGAGCCGGAGACGAGCGGGGTGCTGAGCAGGCCGGCGCCGTAGAGGGCGAAGCTGACGGCGCCCGAGCAGTCGTAGCCGTAGGAGTACCAGGAACCGTGCCCGCCACCCCAGACGTAGGGGGTGTCGGCGATCGAGTTGGCGGCGGCGATCGCCGCTTTGACCGCCGCCGGCGCGTTTTCCGGCGCGCTGGCCAGGCCGGTCGGCTGCAGGACGGCGGTGGGCCCGGCGGTTTCGAGCCCGGTCGCCAGCGGCGCCAGCGCCCAGTCGACGTAGCGGGCCTTGCACTCGCCTTCGATCTCGTCGGCCTGTTGCAGCACCTCCTGCACGTACCACTCGGCCTGGTTGTGGGTGAAGATGCCGGCGCTGAGGCTGCCGCGCGACCAGATCAGTCGCGCCAGAGTCGCGGCCGAGTCGACCGGGTCGGCGTGGCGGATCTTCCCGTCCCCGTCCCCGTCGACCGCGTAGGTGCGCCACTCGTTCGAGTCGAGTCCGAGCGGGCCGACGCTCTGCATCTGCTTCCTGGTCATGCCACGCCCGAAGTCCGACTCGAGGTGGGCGACCGCCGCCAGCGCCCAGACCCCGCGTTTGCCGAGCTCGTAACGCGCGGCGGCGTCCTCGAAAGCCCGGAGGTACTCGTGCGGGATCCGCCCACGCCAGTCGGGGGCGGGGGTGCATTTGAGCACCTGCAGGCGCGGGCCGAGGCCGGCGCCGAAGGCCGGCGACCCGACTTCGTCGGCGTAGCAGCCGGCGTTGGCGAGAACCTCGGCGACGTACCAGTCGGCGTGGTTGTAGGCGAAGATCGCGCCGTAGGTGTCCTCCGGCATGCCGGAGGCGCTGAGGTAGTTGGCGGCGGCGAAGATCGCGTCTTCGGGGTTGAAGGGATCGGCGACGCCGTCGCCGTTGGCGTCGACGCCGTAGCCCTCCCAGGTTGCCGGCATGAACTGCATCCACCCGACCGCGCCCGCGGAGGAGACGTTGAGGTTGGTCCCGAAGGCGGTCTCGACCAGGTTGATCCCGGCCAGGACCGCCGGCCCCTGCGGCCCGAGCTCGTACGCGGCCGCGGCCCGCTGGTACATCGGGATCAGGATCGGCGGCACGCCGGTGGCGGCGCAGCTGGAGCTGGGGAGGGAGGGGATCGCCAGCGCCGTGACCGGGCTCGGGACCGCCAGCGCGCCTTCGGAGCCTCCCGGCACCGGCGCGGCTTCCTCGCTGCCGCCGTCGGCCGGTTCTTCGGAACCGCTGCCGGCGCTGACACCGCCGCTGGCGGCAGGCGCTGCGGGCTTTGAGGCGGGTGGCGCCAGGGTCGTCCCCTGCTGCACCGGAGCGGGCGCGAACGACTCGGCCGGTTCTTCCAGGGTGGCGCCGGCGCTCACCGGTTCGTCTGCCACTGCCCGGGCGGCGAACGGCGTCGCGAAGGCGACCGTGGCGGCTGCGGTCGCGGCGACCGCGCGGATTCTGTGCACCCGGTTCATGGTCAGCCGAGCACGTTGGTGACGCGCCACCTCTCGCCTTTCTGCTGTTCCATTTCGAGCCGCAGCTCGCTGGTCAGGCCGACCCGCAGGAGGGAGACGCTGACCGGGTAGACGTCACCGTGGGAGGGCGCCGGCACGACGTTGACGACTTTCGCCTTCGGAACGTCGACGTTGGCCGGCAGCCGCGGCGGTCGCTCCAGCAGCGCCCGGGAGAGGGCCGGGGTCGCGGTCTCGGCGAACGCTTCGCGCACCTCCGGGTCGGTTTCGCCGGTCTCATAGAGGAGGAAGGCTGCGGCGAAATCGCGGGCGACGGCGATCGCCTTAGGTCCGGCCGGCGGGCCGTCGACCGCGGGGCTCTGCGCGGAAGAAGAGGACGCTGCGGCCGACGCGCTCTGCGCGCCCTTGCCGGAGGCGGTGTCCTCGGCCGGCGCCGATTTGACGATCGCTTCGGCCGGGTCGACCTCAGGAGGAGTGGCGGGCTTGGCCTGCTCGAAGACCGGAGCGGCTCCGTGCAGCGTCGGCTCGCTCGGCCTCGACGGCGGCGCCTTCAGCTCGGCCGGAGCCGAGGTGACCGCAACCTGCTTTGCCCTGGGGCTCGGCGAGCCGTCGGAAGCGGCCACGAGCAGACCGGCGACACCCGCGCCGGCGGCGAGCAGGACGGCTGCGCCGGTAGAGAGAGCGCGACCCGGTATGCCCAACGCCGCCGTGCGGTCCTGGAAGGGCCAGATCAGGCGCTCCTGGAAGCCGAAGGCGACGCGCTCGAAGGCACCGCCGATCCCGCTGCGCATGCGGTCCTGGGCTACCCAGGCGGAGTCGGCGACAGCAGCACGACGCGAGTACGCACTCGCGTCGTCCGAATCGGATTTGCCGGGTCGCCGTCTAAACATCGCCTGTTCCGTAAAAGCTTATGTCGGATTCTCGCTCCCAACCCTTAAACCCGGCTAAGTGGCGCTCAGCTCGCAGCTTTCGCCGGCACGGCCTTCTCGAAGGCCAGCTCGCCCGCGGCGGCCTCGACTTTGACCAGGTCGCCCTCGCCGAACTCGCCCTCGAGGATCTTCAGCGCCAGCTTGTCGACCAGCTGCTTCTGGATCACCCGCTTCAGCGGCCGGGCGCCGTAGACGGGGTCGTAGCCGAGGTTGCCGAGCAGGGTGCGGGCATCGTCGGAGAGCTCGATCTCGATGCCGCGCTCCCGCACCCGCCCGACCAGCTGTTCGACCTGCAGCTCGACGATGCGGCCGATGTCCGCCTTCGAGAGGCGGTGGAAGATCACCGTGTCGTCGATCCGGTTGAGGAACTCCGGCTTGAAGGTCGCCGCCAGCACCTCTTCGATCTGCTCGCGGATCTGCTCGTCGACCTGCTCGCCGACGATGCGGTCGCTGCCGACGTTGGAGGTCATGATCAGGACCGTGTTGGTGAAGTTGACGGTGCGGCCCTGGCCGTCGGTGAGGCGGCCGTCGTCCATGATCTGCAGCAGCGTGTTGAAGACGTCGGGGTGCGCCTTCTCGATCTCGTCCAGCAGCACCACCGCGTAGGGGCGCCGCCGCACCGCCTCGGTCAGCTGCCCGCCCTCCTCGTAACCGACGTAGCCGGGCGGGGCGCCGATCAGTCGCGCCACCGTGTGCTTCTCCATGTACTCGGACATGTCGAGGCGGACGATCGCCTGCTCGGAGTCGAACATCAGCTCGGTCAAGCTCTTCGCCAGCTCGGTCTTCCCGACCCCGGTCGGGCCGAGGAAGAGGAAGGAGCCGATCGGCCGGTTCGGATCGGAGAGGCCGGCGCGCGAGCGGCGCAGCGCGTTGGACACGGCCTCGATCGCCTCGTCCTGGCCGATCACCCGTTCATGGAGCCGGTCCTCCATCTGGAGTAGCTTGCCGACCTCACCCTCCATCAGGCGGGTCACGGGAATCCCGGTCCATTTGGCGACGACCTCGGCGACGTCCTCCTCGGTCACCTCCTCGGTCAGCATCGTGCCGCCGCCCGCGTGCAGCTCGGCCAGCCGCGCCTCGCCGTCGGCGACGGTCTTCTCCAGCTCCGGGATCTCGCCGTAGCGCAGCTTCGCCGCCCGCTCCAGGTCCGCCTCGCGCTCGGCCCGCTCGGCCTCGGCGCCCGCCCCCTCCAGCCGCGCCCGCGCCTCCTTGATCGAGTCGATCGCGTCCTTCTCGTTCTGCCAGCGCGCTTTCATCTCGCCGGAGCGCTCACGCAGCTCCGCCAGCTCGGACTCGAGCGCCTCCAGCCGCGCCTTCGAGGCGTCGTCGCTCTCTTTCTTCAGCGCCTCGCGCTCGATCTCGAGCTGCTGGATCCGGCGCTCGACCTCGTCGATCTCGGTCGGCATCGAGTCGATCTCGATCTTCAGCCGCGACGCCGCCTCGTCGATCAGGTCGATCGCCTTGTCGGGCAGGAAGCGGTCGGCGATGTAGCGCTCCGACAGGGTCGCGGCGGCGACGATCGCCGAGTCGGCGATACGGACGCCGTGGTGGACTTCGTAGCGGCCCTTCAACCCACGCAGGATCGCGATCGTGTCGTTGATGTCGGGCTCGCCGACGAGCACCGGCTGGAAGCGCCGCTCCAGCGCCGCGTCTTTCTCGATCTGCTTGCGGTACTCGTCGAGCGTGGTCGCCCCGACCGCGCGCAGCTCGCCGCGCGCCAGCATCGGCTTCAGCAGGTTGGCGGCGTCGACCGCGCCTTCAGCCGCGCCGGCGCCGACGATCGTGTGCAGCTCGTCGAGGAAGAGGACGATCTGGCCGGCCGCCTCCTGCACCTCGGAGAGCACCGCTTTCAGCCGCTCCTCGAACTCGCCGCGGTATTTGGAGCCGGCCAGCAGCGAGCCGATGTCGAGCGCGATCACGCGGCGGTCGCGCAGGCTCTCCGGCACGTCGCCGTCGACGATCCGCTGCGCCAGCCCCTCGACGATCGCCGTCTTGCCGACGCCGGGGTCGCCGATCAGCACCGGGTTGTTCTTGGTGCGGCGGGAGAGGACCTGGACGACGCGGCGGATCTCCTCGTCGCGCCCGATCACCGGGTCGAGCTTGCCGGCGCGGGCGTCGGCGGTCAGGTCGCGGCCGAATTTCTCCAGCGCCTGCACGCTGTCCTCGGGGTTGGGTGAGGTGACCTTGTGCGGCCCGCGCACCTCGGCGATCGCCTTCTCCAGCGAGGCGCGGTCGGGGAGGGTGGCGGCGAGGCCGGGATCGGTCTCGACCAGGGCCAGCAGCAGGTGCTCAGTCGAGATGTACTCATCGCCGAGCATCGCCATCTCCTTCTCGGCCTGGCGCAGCGTCTGTGCCAGCGCCGAGGACATCCGTGGTTCCTCGCCGCCGTCGCTCAGCGTCGGCAGCGCCTCGATCGCCTCCCGGGCCTCGGCGCCGATCGCCGCCGGGTCCGCGCCGAGCTTCTGCAGGATCGGCGCCACCAACCCGTCCTCCTGCCCGACCAGGGCGGCCAGCAGGTGCCCTGGCGCGATCTCCGGGTTGTGGCCGGCGCCGGCGAGCTGCTGCGCCGCCGCGACCGCTTCCTGGGACTTGACGGTGAATCGATCCGGCTGCATCAGCTCGCTTTCTCCTCGCCAGTGCCTTCCAGCTTCTCAAGTCGGCGGCGCGCCAGTTTCAGCTCGTTGCTCAGCTTCGCGACCCGTTCTTCCAGGGCCAGGACCATCTCGACGCCGGCCAGGTTGAGGCCCTCGGAGGTCATTTGCTGGATCCGCTGCAGCCGCTCGACGTCGCGCTGTGAGTAGAGCCGCGTGTTCTTCGGCGAGCGCTTCGGCCTGATCAGGCCGCGCGACTCGTAGATCCGCAGCGTCTGCGGGTGCATATGGGCGAGCTCGGCGGCGACCGAGATCATGAAGACGCCGCGCCCCTCGTCGATCGAGATCTCCACCCGTTGCCGCCGCGCCGCGCTCATAGGAGCACCGCCGCATCCGACTTTGGCCCCACTGGGGGGTGGGAAATGTCGGCTGCGTTCATGAGCTCGCCTTTCGCAGCAGCTCCGCCCGCGGGTCGGAGCCGTTGAGCGCCTCGGCCAGCTTCTCCGCGGCTTCTGACTGCTCGTCGGTCAGCTCCTCGGGGACCTCGATCTCGAGCCGGTAGCGGATGTCGCCGCGGCCGCCGCCCTTTGGCTTCGGCGGGCCCTCGCCGCGCAGCCGCTGCACCGAGCCGTGCCGGGTGCCGGGCGCCACCTTGATCTTCTTCGTCCCGTCCAGGGTCGGCACCTCGATCGTGCCACCGCGGAGCGCCTCCGGGATCGAGATCGGCACCGAGACCTCGAGGTTGCCGTCGTCGAGTCGCTCGAAGACCGGGGACGGTTTGACCCGGGTGGTCACGTAGAGGTCACCGGCCGGGCCGCCCCGCGGGCCCGCCTCGCCCTTGCCGGCGAGGCGGATCCGGGCGCCGTCCTTGACCCCGGCCGGGATGTTGACCTTGTAGCGCTTGGTCTGCTGGGTGAGGCCGGAGCCGCCGCAGGTGGGGCAGGGGTCCTCGATGATCTGGCCGGCGCCGCCGCACTGCGGGCAGGGCTGGCTGATCGAGAAGAACCCCTGGCTCTGGGCGTCGATGCCGCGGCCTTCGCAGCGCGGGCAGGTGACCGGGCTGGTGCCCGGTTTGGCGCCGCTGCCGTGGCAGGTCTTGCAGCGCTCGGCCTTCGGCACGGTGACGCTGACCTGGCTGCCGTTGACGGCCTCCTCGAAGCTGAGCTTGATTTCGGTCTCGAGGTCGCGGCCGCGGACCTGCTGCGCCTGCGCCCGGCCGCCACCGCGGCCGCCGCGGCTGAAGATCGAGGAGAAGATGTCGCCGAAGTCGGCTCCGCCGAAGCCGCCCTGGGCGCCGCCGGCGCCGGGGCCGAACGGCCCGGCGCCCCCGAAACCCCCGGCACCGAACATTCCACCGGCGTCGTACTCCTTGCGCTTCTCGGGATCGCCGAGGACGTCGTGCGCGGCCGAGATCTCCTTGAACTTCTCCTCGGCCTCCTTGTCGTCGGGGTTGCGGTCAGGGTGGTATTTGCGCGCCAGTTTCCGGTACGCCTTCTTGATCTCCTCGTCGGTCGCCTTCTTGGAGACGCCCAGCGTCTTGTAGAGCTCGTCCGCCACCGTTCCCCCTACTCGCTCACCACCACACGCGCGGGCCGGATCAGCTGCTCTCCGAGGCGGTAGCCCTTCTGCAACGTCTCGACGACCGTGCTGGGCGCCACGCCCTCGAACGCCTGGGTTGAGAGCACCTCGTGCCACTGCGGGTCGAATTTCTCCCCTTTCGGATCGAGGGCCTCGATTCCCTCGCGTCGCAGGGTTTCCCGCATCCCGTTGAGAACCATCAGGACCCCGTGCTCGAACCCATCGGTAGAGATGGATTTGGGGTCGAGTGGGTCCGTTCCCGGGTTGATCCCCTTTGCTTCCAGTGCTCGCTCCAGATTGTCGACAGCGTCGATGAGGCCTGGGGCGAGTTCGACCTTCCCTCGCGTGGTCGCTGCCTGCAAATCCGCGCTCATCCGCTTGCGGAAGTTCTCGAAGTCCGCCTTCGTCCTCTTCGCGAGATCCAGATACTCGTCCCGCTCCTTCTGAGTGTCCGCCAGCAGCGCGTCGAGATCCTGCTCGACCTGATCGGCCTCTCCCGCGGGTGGCGGCGTAGGGGGGCCCACCCCCGAGGAAGCTTTAGCTACCGCAGGGGGTGGGGGGTCCCCTGCGCCGACAGGACCCGCGGGCCGGGGCTCCTGCGAGTGAGCCTCATCCCTCACTTGTCATCACCCTCGTCGACCACCTCGGCATCGACGACTTCCTCATCGTCATCAGTCGAAGCACTCTCAGCAGAGCTGCCATCTGCCGACTCGCTCTCCTGCGCCGCCGCATAGATCTGCTCCGACGCTTTCGTCATCGCCGCCGTCAGCGCTTCGGTCTTCGCATTGATCTCCTCGGCGCTCTCGGAGCCGAGTGACTCGCGCACGTCCTTGACCGCCGCCTCGACCTCCTCCTTGGTCCCGGCGTCGACTTTGTCACCGGCGTCCTCGATCGCTTTCTCCGTCTGGTAGGCGGCGTTCTCGGCGAGGTTGCGGGCTTCCGCCAGCTCGCGCTGTTTGCGGTCCTCGTCGGCGTGCGCCTCGGCGTCGGAGACCATGCCCTGGATCTCCTCGTCGGAGAGGCCGGAGCCGGATTTGATCTCGATCTTCTGCTCTTTACCGGTCCCTTTGTCGGTCGCCGTCACGTGGATGATGCCGTTGGCGTCGATGTCGAAGGTGACCTCGATCTGCGGCATCCCGCGCGGCGCCGGCGGGATCCCGGTGAGCTGGAATTTGCCCAGGCTCTTGTTGCCGCTGGCCATCTCGCGCTCGCCCTGGAGCACGTGGATCTCGACCGAGGGCTGGTTGTCCTCGGCGGTCGAGAAGACCTCCGACTTCTTGGTCGGGATCGTCGTGTTGCGCTCGATCAGCTTCGTCATCACGCCGCCTTTGGTCTCGATCCCGAGCGTCAGCGGGGTGACGTCGAGCAGCAGCACGTCCTTGACGTCGCCGGCCAGCACGCCGGCCTGGATCCCGGCGCCGACCGCGACCACCTCGTCGGGGTTGACCCCCTGGTGCGGGTCCTTCCCGGTCAGCTCTTTGACCCGATCCCGCACGGCCGGCATCCGGGTCATGCCGCCGACCAGGACCACGTGCTCGATCGCGGCGTCGGCGTCGTCGAGGGCCCGTTTGACCGGCCCGACGATCCGCTCCAGCAGGTCGCTGGTCAGCTCGTTCAGCTTCGAGCGGCTGAGTTTGAGGTCGAGGTGCTTCGGCTGCCCCTCGACGGCGGTGATGAAGGGGAGGTTGATCTGCGTCTCCTGCGTCGAGGAGAGCTCGATCTTCGCCTTCTCGGCCGCCTCGTAGAGGCGCTGCAGGGAGTTCTTGTCCTGGGCGAGGTCGACGCCCTGGTCGCGTTTGAACTCGGCGACCAGCCACTCGACGATCGCTTTGTCCCAGTTGTCGCCGCCGAGGTGGTTGTCGCCGGCGGTTGCTTTCACCTCGAAGACGCCGTCGCCGATTTCCAGCACCGAGACGTCGAAGGTGCCGCCGCCGAGGTCGAAGACGAGGATCGTCTGGTCGGTTTTCTCTTTGTCGAGCCCGTAGGCGAGCGAGGCGGCGGTCGGCTCGTTGATGATCCGCTTGACGTCGAGGCCGGCGATCTTGCCGGCGTCCTTGGTCGCCTGGCGCTGGTCGTCGTTGAAGTAGGCGGGGACGGTGATGACGGCGCTGTCGACCGTCTCGCCGAGCTTCGCTTCGGCGTCGGCTTTCAGCTTCTGCAGGATCATCGCGCTGATCTCCGGCGGGCTGTACTGCTTGCCGCGCACGTCGACGCGGACGTCGCCGTTGGGGCCGGCCTCGACCTTATAGGGGACGATCGTCTCCTCCTCTTTGACTTCGGCCTCCTTGCGGCCCATGAAGCGCTTGATCGAGAAGATCGTGTTCTCGGGGTTCATCACGGCCTGGCGTTTGGCCACGGTGCCGACCAGGCGCTCGTCGCTGTCGGTGAAGGCGACCACCGACGGGGTCGTGCGGCCGCCCTCGGCGTTCTCGAGCACAGCCGGCTCGCCGCCCTCCATCACGGCGACACAGGAGTTGGTCGTGCCGAGGTCGATCCCGATCGTCTTGCCCACTTTTCGCGTACCTCCAGGGGTTTCGTTGTTCAAGCCTAAGAAATCTAAGTGGCAGTATGGCAGATCGCGCCAAGTTTCAAAATCCACACGGGTTTTCGAAAATGAGCCGTATATTTGTTTCGCGGCCAGGGCAGGGGGAATAACGTGAGGCGCCTCGATTAGTCAACTGATTAGGAGGAATGCCTTGAGCTACGCCCACCGAGCGACTCGCCTCAGTGTCCTGGCGCTGATCGCCGCCGCACTCGCACTTGCCCTCTCGCCCGCCTTTGCAGCTGCCGGCGGCAAAGGCCACCATTACGGCCACCACGGAAATCATGGCAACCACAAAGGCAAGGTCGTGGGAACGATGACCCGCAACCTCTACCTGGGTGCCGACCTGACGCCGGCGATCCTGGCTCCCACGCTGCCCGCCTTCGTCGCCGCCAACGGCCAGATCCTGCGCGAAGTCACCGCCAACAACTTCCCCCTCAGGGCCGAAGGCCTCGGCTGAGGAGATCCTCGACGCGAAGCCGGACCTGGTCGGCCTGCAGGAGGTGGCGCTGTGGCGCACGGCGCCCCCGAGCCTGACGCCGGTCGTGACCGGAGTCCCGACCGCCACCACCGTTCGCTACGACTATCTGCAGGAACTGCTCGCCGAGCTCAACCAGGGCAAAACGCGCTACGAAGTCGTGGTCGTCCAGAACGAGTTCGACCTCGAGGCGCCGGCGGATGAGAATGGCGAACCCGGCGACGGGCCGAACCCGCTGATCGCCGATGCCGAGATCAACGGGCGGCTGACGATGCGCGATGTGATCCTCGCCCGGCGCGGTGCCGGCGTGCAGACGAAAAACCCGCAGTCGGCCAACTTCGCCACCAACCTGGTGGTGCCTGTGGCCGGGGTGCCGGTGACGGTCAAACGGGGCTGGACGGCGACTGACGCGAGGGTCCGCGGCAGCGACTGGTTCCGCTTCGTCAACACCCATCTGGAGGCGTTCCAGCCTCTGGTCCGTGCAGCGCAGGCCGGTGAGCTGGTGGCTCCCACCGGGCCGGCGACGAGCGAACTGCCGGTCATCCTGCTCGGCGACCTCAACTCCGACGACGACACGGTCGAAGGCGCGGACCGGCTCGCGTACGAAGCGCTGCTGGCAGCCGGCATGGTCGAGCGCAGCACCAACAATCCGCTCAGCTGCTGTCTCGACTCCAGCCTGCTGGAAGTCGGCAAAGGCGGCAGCGAAGCCGACTTCGACCATCAGGTCGACCACATCATGACCCGCGATCCCGAAGTCGTGACCCTGAAGGACTCCGAGATCAGCGGGATCCAGCCGGTCAACGGCTTCTGGAACTCCGACCACGCTGGAGTCTTCAGCGCCCTGCGATTTAGCCCATAACCAGCTGAATAGGCCCGTCCCGGTAGGGGTGGAACGTCTTGTACTTTTCGCGCAGCGAAAAGTTAAGTGGAACCCCTACCGGGACGGGCCTCTACCCTTCTCCCGCAGTGGCGGCGACGAAGGCGGCGACTTCTTTCGAGTCTTCCTCGTTGAGGATGCCGCCGGGCATCCGGCCCGGTTCGGTGGAGCTGTCGACGCCTTTTTCGACCGCGTTGAGGACACGGCCTTCGGCTGCTTCGATCGTCGATTTGGCGGTGGGCCCGCTCGGCGGGCCGGAGGGTGCAAGCAGTTCGTCGAGGTCGGGCCCGTAGTTGCCGTCGGTGCCGGCCGCGTAGAGGGTGTGGCAGGTGCCGCAGTTGATCTGGAACAGCTCCTGACCGCTCTTCAGGTTGGCGGCGACCTGCTGCTCGCCGGTCTCGGCATCCCCCTTGGAGCGGAACGCGAGCCAGGGGATCGCGACCGCGAGGACCAGGATCAGCAGCCCGAAGACGATGAAGGTGCGCTTGCTCATTTGGCGGCGCGCATACTACTGGCGGCTTTCCCGTCGCGTACTTGCTCGCGGTACCAGGGGCACATGCGCCGCAGCGCGCACTGCCCGCAGCGCGGTTTCGGGCGGCAGAGCTCGCGCCCGTGCCGGATCAGGTTCATGTGCAGCTCGTAGGCGTCGGCGGGGTCGACGAGCGCCGGCATCTCGTCGTGGGCGCGCTCGAAGGAGGCGTTTGGCGGGAACAGCCCGAGCCGGCCGCCGACCCGGTGCACGTGGACGTCGACCGGGATCTCCGGGATGTCCCAGGTGAAGATCAGCACGCAGGCGGCGGTTTTGCGGCCGACGCCGGGCAGCGAGAGCAGGAAATCGAGCGACTCCTCGCGCGGCGCCGTCTCGGTCCAGTCGAGGTCGGGGTGCTCGCCGAGCTGCTCGAGGATCGCCTGGATCCGCGGCGCCTTCTGCTTCGCGAGCCCGCCCGGGCGGATCGTCTCCTCCAGCTCGTCGAGGGGAGCGTCGCGCACCTGCTCCCAGGTCGGGTAGCGCTCGCGCAGCTGCGCGAAGGAGCGGTCGCGGTTGCGGTCGTTGGTGTGCTGGGAGAGCACCGTCTTGATCAGCTCGGCGATCGGGTGTCCGTGAGGCTCGTTGACGGGCCGCCCGTACATCTCGCGCAGGCGGTCGCGGATCGCCCGCACTCGCCGTCTGTCCGGTCGCTTCCAGGGCATTGGGCTGACCCTAGTGGGGCCCGAGCCGGATACCCCTCCTCACTCAACTTGCTCGGGTGGAGAGCCTCCGGCTGGCGCCTCTTGCGCTGGTGACCGAGAAGTACAAGCCGTTCGGAGGGGTATCCGGCTCGGGCTCAGACGTATGGTTCAGACCAATGAGCGTGGAGATCGAAGAGGGGCGGGTGCGGATCGATGGCGTCGAAGCTTTTTATCGGCGGGTTCGTGGCGAGGGGACGCCGGTCGTCTATTGCCACGGGAACCCGACGCACGGCGAGGACTGGCTGCCCTTCCTCGCGCGCGGCGGGCCGGCGATCGCGATCGACATGCCCGGCTGGGGACGCTCTGACCGGCCCGACCCGGCGCGCTTCGACTACTCGATGTACGGGCTCTCGGCCTTGCTCGAACGCTGCCTCGAGGAGCTCGGGGTGGAGCGCCGCAAGCTGGTCGTCCACGACTGGGGAGCGCTGGCCCTGATCGGCGCCCAGCGCCGCCCCGAGCTGGTCGAGAAGCTGGTGGTGATCAACGCGGTGCCGCTGCTGCCCGGATACCGCTGGCACTGGGTGGCGCAGATATGGCGACGCCGGCCGCTCGGGGAGATCGCCAACGCCACCACCACCAAGCGCTCCATGGGTCTGACCATGCGCCAGGCCAGCGGCGACCGCCGCCCGATGCCCCCCGAGTTCGTCGACATGGTCTGGGACCACTGGGACAAGGGCACCAGCGAGGCCACCCTCGCCCTCTACCGCCATGCCGACCCCGACCGCCTTGCCCTCGCCGGCCAAGACCTGTCGAAACTGACCTGCCCCGCGCTCGTCCTCTGGGGCGCCCGCGACCCCTACCTCCCCACCCGCTTCGCCGAGGCCTACGCAGAAGCTCTCCCCAACTCCGAGCTCGAAATAGTCCCCGCCGCCGGCCACTGGCCCTGGATCGACGACGCCCGCACCATCGACCGCGTCCACACCTTCGTCAACTAGTTCCAGCTCGCGCGGAAACGCGGGCGGCTGGGGACGGAGGGCGGGGCACCCCTCCGAACGGCTTGTACTTTTTTGCCGAGTGGTCGGTCGAACGACCCCAGGCGCCTCTCAAAAAAGTTGAGTTCGGAGGGGTGCCTCGCCCTCCGTCCCACACCCCACCCGTTAACGCGCCGATTACAATCATCCGATGTCTCGTGCGTTTTCCGCGGCATCTGCCCGCCTGCCCAAGGGCTGGGGCGATTTCGCCCGCCAGATCGGGATCCTCGTCAGCGTCGACCTCGCCTACACCTTCGTCCGCGGCGTCGTCGACTCCGAGCGGGCGCTGGCCTTCGCGCACGGCCAGCAGGTGATCGACCTGGAGAAAGCGACCGGCACCTTCTTCGAGCCGAGCCTGCAGGCGTTCTTCCTGCCGGCGCAATGGCTGATCGACGTCGCCAACCAGATCTATCTCAACGCCCAGTTCTCGGTCGCGCTCGGCTTCCTGCTCTGGCTCTACCTCTTCCGCAACGAGTCGTATTACTTCGTGCGCAACATGTTCGTGGTCGCGATGGGGATCGCGCTGGTCGGCTACACGCTCTACCCGACCGCGCCGCCGCGGATGTTCCCTGAGTACGGCTTCGTCGACACGCTCAACGCCTACTCCGACGTCGGCCACGACTCCTCCCTGGCGAAAATCTTCATCAACCCATACGCGGCGGTGCCGAGCATGCACTGCGCCTTCGCGATGATGATCGGCGGCACCGGCGTCATGCTCTGCCGCAACTGGCTCTCGAAGGCCTGCTGGGCCTGCTGGCCGCTGCTGGTGAGCTGGGTGACGATCGTCACCGCCAACCACTACTGGGTCGACGCCGCGCTCGGCTGGCTGGTCGCGCTGACCGCGGCGCTGGTGGCGCAGCGGCTGCTGGCTCGCGCCCGGCCCGAGGCCTGGTCCTTCCGCGTCAAGGCCGCGCGTGGGGCCGAGGCCTAAACCCTCGGCCCCATCGTCTAGCCTCCCTGCCAATGGAACCCTCGGCGCCCCCAAGGGCCCCCGGCGGTCGCCGCAACGGCCGCGCGGCAGCCCGCAACGGGCAGGAGCTCCGCACCTACGCGCGCGAACGGCTGATCGAGTCGCGCCTGACCCCCAACGCGATCTCGGTGGTCGGCCTGCTCGGCAACCTCGTCGCCGCTGCGCTGGTCACCCAGCGCCTCTTCTTCCTCGCCGGCGTTGCCTTCGTGCTCGGTTCGGTGATGGATACCCTCGACGGCCGCTACTCGCGGATGTCGGGCAAGGGGACGCTGTTCGGCGCCTTCCTCGACTCGACCCTCGACCGGATCGAGGAGGGCATCGTCCTCGCCGCGGTCGCCGGCTACTTCGCCGCCCGCGGCGAAGAGTTCGCGGCGGCGATGTGCGTGGTCGCCGTGCTCGGCTCGCTGATGGTCTCCTACACGCGGGCCCGGGCCGAGGCGCTCGGGGTCGAGTGCAAGGTCGGTTTGGCGACGCGGCCGGTCAGGGTGGTGCTACTTTCGATCGGCTTGATCTTCGCCAAGGGCGCCGGCATCGGCGACTTCGAACTGCTGGCCCCCTCGATCTACGTGATCGCGGCGTTGACGATTTTCACGGTGTTCCAGCGGGTATTGCATGTGCGAAACGAGCTTTCCGGCGAGGTTCCCGCCGCCCGCCGCGGCGGCAGTGCGGCGGAGGAGCTGTAACCAGCAAAGCCGCCGGGTGTGTTCTGCCATCCCAGCGCTGATCCCAGGAGGACTTCCAATTTCATGAGTGAGAGCAACGGAGCAAACGGCAGCACGGCCAACGGCACCGCCCGGACCGACGAGAAGGTCCGCGTCGCGATCGTCGGCGTCGGCAACTGCGCCAACTCCTTCATCCAGGGCGTCCAGTACTACAAGGACGCCGACCCGAGCGAGGAAGTGCCGGGCCTGATGCACGTCGACCTCGGCGGCTACCACGTCGGCGACATCGAGTTCGTCGCCGCCTTCGACATCGACTCCGAGAAGGTCGGCAAGGACCTCTCCGAGGCGATCTGGTCGGGGCAGAACGACACGATCAAGTTCGCCGACGTCCCCAATCTCGGCGTCAGGGTCGAGCGGGGGATGACCCACGACGGGCTCGGCAAGTACCTGAAAGAGAAGATCACCAAAGCTCCTGGTGAGACCGCCGACATCGTCGGCATCCTCAAAGAGACCAAGGCCGACGTGCTCGTCTGCTACCTGCCGGTCGGCTCCGAGGACGCGACCAAGTGGTACGTCGAGCAGGCGCTCGCGGCCGGGGTCGGGTTCGTCAACTGCCTGCCCGTCTTCATCGCCCGCGAGGACTACTGGGACAAGCGCTTCAAAGAGGCCGGCCTGCCGATCATCGGCGACGACATCAAGTCCCAGGTCGGGGCGACGATCGTCCACCGCCAGCTGGCCCGTCTCTTCCACGACCGCGGTGTGCGGGTGGAGCGGACCAGCCAGCTCAACGTCGGCGGCAACATGGACTTCTACAACATGCTCGAGCGCGAGCGGCTCGACTCGAAGAAGATCTCCAAGACCAACGCCGTCACCTCGATCATGGGCCACGAGCTGCCCGCCGAGGACGTCCACGTCGGCCCCTCCGACTACGTCGCCTGGCTGACCGACCGCAAGTGGGCGCACATCCGCCTCGAGGGCAAAGCCTTCGGCGACGTGCCGCTGACGGTCGAGCTCAAGCTCGAGGTCTGGGACTCGCCGAACTCGGCCGGGGTCGTGATCGACGCCGTGCGGCTGATCAAGCTGGCCCTGAACAACGGCATCGCCGGCCAGCTCGACGGTCCCTCCAGCTACCTGATGAAGTCGCCCCACACCCAGCGCCCCGACGACGAAGCGCGGGAGCAGACGGAGGAGTACATCGCCGCCAACGCGCGTCATAAGTCTTCGGCTGTGGACGGGGCGAAGGTCTCCGCTTAAGTGGCTGTCCGCAAGCCCCCACGCACGCCTGGCGGCGCCGGACACACTTCGCGGGGCGGCGTCCTCGGTCGGCCGAATGGCGCTGCCATTAGGCCTCCCTGTGTCCTACCCCCGCTCGGTCCGGCGCTAGCCAGCCGCACGCGCGGGCTTGCGGACAGCCACTAGCCGGCGCTGTGCCGGCCGAGCCGCTCTCGATCGCCCACGTCGCGCCCTTCCGGCGCGGCGTGGAAAACCCGGTAACCGAGTTCGTCGAGCGGGTCTGCTCGGAGCTGGAGCGGCGCGGTCACGAGGTGCTGCGGGTCGGGACCGCGGAGCCGGTGAAGAAATTGCTCGGCGCGGCTCCTCCGGACGTCGTCCACGTCCACGAGCCCTTCGCCCCCAGCGTCGCCTCGGCGGCGCTGCGCCACTCCTTCTCGCTCAACGTCGCAACCTTTCACGCTCCGCAGGAGCGGGTTCTCTCGACCCAGGTGGCGCGGCCGCTGATCGAGATCTTCTTCGGCCGCATCGACGCCCGCACGGTGACCAGCGAGGCGACGGCGCAGCTGCTAGACGGCTACTTCCCGGCCTCCTATGAGCTGGTCGCGCCCGGTGGCGGGGAGCGCGACTGGGCGACAGTCGCGGACGAGCTCGAAGCCATCTACCGCCGCTTGCTGGCGCGCCGGCATCCCGAGGGGGGCGACCCGGAGCTGCGGGCACGGATCGCCGAGCGGCCGCTGATCGAGGTCGACCTGCACATGCACACCGACCACTCCGGCGACTGCGCGACTCCCGTCGACGTGCTGCTGCAGACGGCGCGCGACCGCGGCCTCGGCGCGATCGCGATCACCGACCACAACGAGGTCTCCGGAGCGCTGGAGGCGCGCGAGATCGCCGCCGGGATGGACGACATCGAGGTGATCGTCGCCGAGGAGGTGAAGACCGCCGAACAGGGCGAGGTGATCGGCCTCTTCATCGAGGAGAAGATCCCCAAGGGGCTGACGATGGCGGAAACGATCGCCGCGATCCGCGAGCAGGGCGGGCTCGTCTACGTCCCGCACCCCTTCGACCGCTTCCACTCGGTGCCCGACTACGAGCACCTGCTGGACATCGTCGAGGAGATCGACATCCTCGAGGTCTTCAACCCGCGGGTGGCGGTCACCGCCTTCAACGAGGAGGCCGAGCGCTTCGCCCGCAAGTACCGGATCGTCGCCGGAGCCGGCTCCGACAGCCACGTCGCCCAGGGGCTCGGCAGCGTGCGGACCCGGATCCACGATTTCGACGGCCCGGCCGAGTTCCTCGAGGCGATGCGCGATGCCGACATCACCCGCAAGCACAAGAACCTCCTCTACGTGCAGGCGCTGAAGCTGCTGCAGACGACCGGCCGGCCGAAGGCGCCGAAACGGCGTGTGCCCGACGCCAAACCGGCGCGCGGGGGCAAGCCCCGCAAACGCGGCTCGGCGAGCAAGAGCTGATGCAGGGGCGCGGCGCGAAAGGAGCCGTGGCCGCCTCGTCAAAGAAGTCGCCGATGCCGATGCGAGGTACCGACGACGAGATCCGCGAGAAGTACCTGGAGCGGGCGATCCGCGAGCTCAACCAGATGAGCCGCGAGATCCAGGACTGCCCCCACTGCCCGCGCGGGAAGCTGATGCCGGTGCTCGGCTCCGGTCACCCCCAGGCCGACGTCTTCATGCTCAAGCAGGCGCCGCTGGCCGCGGAGATCGAGGAGGGGGTGGCCTTCTACGGCCGCTCCGGCAACGCCCTGATGAAAAGCTTCAAGCGGCTCGGCATCGACCCGCTGGTCGTCTACGGCACCCTCTGCGTCAAGTGCCCGATCGCCGAGCCCGACCTCGCCGCCGGCGAGTGCGTCGCCCGCCTGGTCGAGGAGATGGCGATCGTGCAGCCGAAGATCCTCGTGGTCATGGGCGAGCCCGCCCTGCGCATCCTCAACAGCCTCCAGGTCCCCCTCTCCCGCCCGGTCGAGCAGCGCGAGGGCGAGATCCAAGCCTTCACCCCCACCATCGACGCCCTCTACGTGCCCGACATCGACGCCTCCCTCGACGAGGAGGGGGCCAAGCAGCGCTTCTGGCGCGCCTTCAAGGTGCTCGGCGTCTGGTACGACGACCTGCCGCCGTACTGAGCAAGAGTTGATGAGTTGTCCCACCTATAGGGGGGACAACTCATCAACTTTCCCGCGTCAGGGGACGATGTCGAATTCGGCGGTGAGGAATGCGGAGCCGACCCCCGGCGTGAGGTCGGCGGCGAGGGCCACGGCCTTGGCTTCGCCTTGGGGCTTTCAAAAGCGCGAAGCCGACACATTGCGGTCGCAGATATTTTGCAATCGTCGTCACCCACGTAATGTTTTGTCTGCGAGAGTGGCATTATGGAGCTGATGCAGCGGGACTCGACCGACAAGCGCCTCGACGACCTCACGGTGAAGGTCGACCAGGGGTTCGCAGAGGTCGATCATCGGTTCAACCTGGTCGACCAGCGCTTCGAACAGGTCGACCAGCGCTTCGAACAGGTCGACCAGCGCTTCGAACAGGTCGACCATCGCCTCGACCTCGTCGAGTCGGACCTTCGGGTGCTGAGCCGCGACGTGAAAGCGGGCTTCGAGCGGATGGAGGAACGCTTCGACGAGCGCTTCGACGCCATGCATGAGCGCTTCGACGCCCTGCATCGGCTGATGATCAAGTTCTGCGGTGTCGCGCTGGCGGCGTTGATGGGCCTGATCGCGTCCCTGCTCGGCCTGTTCGCAACGCAGCTCTGAGCCGTTACGGTGCCGCGGCCTCGACGACCGCGATCATCGTCTCGGCCCTGGCGCTGGCCAAGCCCCTGACGACGATCGTGTCGAGGGCCTTATAGGCGGCGAGTGCGGACTGCGCCTCGCCACGGTCGGCGGCGGCGACGCCGACCGTGCCCTCGGGCTCGCCAAGGCGGTCGAAGTGGTCGCGGTAGCCCTTGTGCAGGTCGCGGTAGAAGGACTCCTCCTTGGCCAGGCGCTCGGCGGCATCGGGGCCGACAGCGGTGCGGACGTAGCCGAAGACCGGCGGCGTCTCGCGCCCGGCCTCGCGGGCGCCGGCCTCGACCTGCGCGCGGGCGCCGGCGGCGAAGCCGGGGGTCATCCAGTTGAAGAAGACGCCGTCGAACCCGGCTCCGCCGAGCACGCACATCTTCGGGCCCATCGCGGCGAGGACGAGGCGGACCCCGGGCAGCTTCTCGCGCAGCTCCGGCAGCGACTCGCGCATCGTCGTCAGCGGCTTCTTCGAGAAACCGGCGCCGACGCCGAGCCAGAGCCGGGCCGGGTCGATGCCGAGTCGCTCGATGTCGGCTGCGATCTGCTCCGGCGGCTGGCGGTCGAGGGCGATCACGGCGACGCCGAACTCGACCGCGGGTGCGGCGGCGGCGAACTCGGCCAGCGTCTCCAGGCCCTTGGCGCCGGGATGGTCGTTCGACCACATCGAGCCGTAGCCGAGCTCGGCGCAGCGGGCGGCCAGCGGCTGAGCCACTTCGGGGTCGAGTCCGGCGGCGACGCCGAAGCCACGAGACATTCAGGCGCCGCCTCCTCTGCTCCCGTGGGGCGCCGAGGAATCAGATATGGACGGCGCCCCACTCCCGCGTCCGGGGGCGGCTTTGTGGAAAAGCGCCACGCACTCGATGTGCGGGGTCTGGGGGAACATGTCGACCGGCCTCACGCGCGTCAGCGTATAGCCGGCCTCGACCAGCTGGGCGGCGTTGGGAGCGAGCGTGGTCGGGTTGCAGGACACGTACACGATCCGCTTCGCCTCGCACTCGATCACCCGCCGCACCATCTTCTGCGAGAGCCCTGCCCGGGGCGGGTCGATGAGGACGACGTCGGGCTTGCCGGCCTGGACGAGCAGCGGCCGCACGCCGGTCCGGACGTTGGCGGCGAGGAAGTGGGCGTTGCCGATTCCGTTCAGCTTGGCGTTGCGCTCGGCGTCCTCGATCGCCTCGGGAACGATCTCCACCCCCCAGACCTCTCCCGCCCGGGAGGCCATCGTCAGGCCGATCGTGCCGATCCCGCAGAAGAGGTCGAAGACCTTCTCCCTGCCGGTCAGGCCGGCGTACTCGGTGGCGACGGCGTAGAGGCGCTCGGTCATCGCGGTGTTGGTCTGGAAGAAGGCGCCGGGGGAGATCTTCCACTGCAGCCCGCACAGCTCCTCGCGCAGGTACTCCTCGCCGAGCACGCCTGTCGGTCCCTCGCTGTCGCCGGAATCGTCGGCGACGATCGTGTGCAGGTCGACCGGCGGCTTCGGGAAGCGCCGTTCGGCGGTCACCAGGCGGGTCTGGATCTGCCCCGTGCGCCGTCCCTCGCGCACGACCAGGTTGCGCAGGATGCCCCGTCGGGCGCGGCGGTCGAAGGCCGCCACCGACTCCAGCCGCGCCCACTTGCGCACCTCGTTGCGGGCGGCGTTGCCGGCCTCGGAGGCGAGGTGGCAGTCCTCGACGTCGACGACCAGGTCCCAGCGCCCGCGCGCGTGGAAGCCGAGGATCGGCTCGCCGTCCTCGGCCTCGCCGAAGGAGTATTCGAGCTTGTTGCGGTAGCGCCACTGCTCCGCCGCCGGCACGATCTCCTCCAGCTCGAAGCCCTTTAGCGCGCCGATCCGGCGCAGCGCCTCGCCGACCTGCTCGCTCTTGTGGGCGAGCTGGCGCTCGTAGGGGAGGCCCTGCCAGGGCGCGCCGGGGCAGGGCGCGCCGCCGTGCACGCAGCGGTCGGGGATGCGGTCCGCCCCGGCGTGCAGGAGCTCGACCGTGCGCGCCTCGGCGTGGCGCTTCTTCGCCTTCGTCACCTCGACCCGTACGCGGTCCCCCGGCAGGGCGCCGGAGACGAAGACGACGAAGCCGTCGGCGCGGGCGACGCCGCGCCCGCCGAAGGCGAGCGAGTCGACCTCGACCTCGAGCAGCTCGCCGCGACGGGGGCCGCGGGCCGCCGGCTTCTCGCCGGTGGCCGGCCCCATCGTCAGCTCAGTTTCTTCCGCGCTCGTCGCGCTGCCTGGGTGGCCTGTTTGCGTACCGGCTCGGCGCGGCCGCCGACCTCTTTGCGCGCCTGTTTGACCAGTTTTTCCAGCTCGCGCAGCAGCGAGTCGGTCTGTTTGCGACCGCGTTTGACCAGGTCGGTGAGCATCTTCTCGGCGTCGCCGCGGGTCATGCGGCCGCGCTTGACGGCGTCCTCGACGACCTCGTGCAGGCGATCGCGGCTCAGCGTCACGCTCTGCTCGAGGCTCTCGCGGAACTGGGCGACGCTCTTGTCGAGTCCGGTGGTCGCTTTGCTGCTGCCCCCGCGTTTCGTGGCTTTTTTAGCCGCCGCTTTTTTGGCACCCGTTTTCCTGCTGACTTTTTTCGGCGCGGCTTTTTTGCTCGCTCTGGCTTTGGAGGCTTTTTTGGCCTTGGCGCCGGCTTTCGATTTTTTGCCCGATTTGCCGGACGCTTTTTTGTCTGCCATGCGGTTTGCCTCCTGATCGCTGGTCGCCGGGACGTGCAGTGGGACTATCTCAGTTCCACGGGCTCGGCCGCGGCAAACCTCGCCTCGACCGGCGCGTGGTCGGAGAGCCGCAGCGCCCGCCCGTCGAGCGGCAGCTCGCGCCGCTCCGCCGGCCAGGCGGCCGGCTTCTCCCGCACATCGAGCCGGCGCACCAGCAGGTGGTCGATCGCCCGCGGCGCCGTCGGCGCCGCCAGGCCGAACTCGTCGCGGAGCTGCGCGAAGACCTCGGGATCCTCGGCCGGGCGCAGGTTGAGGTCGCCGCCGAACAGCAGCGGCGCGGCGCCGGCGAACTCGGTCGCGGCGCGGGCCGCGAGCAGCACGTCCGCGGTCGCGAGCTGCGGTGCGTCGTTGGTCGCGTGCAGGTTGGCGATGCAGACGCCGGAGGCGGTGCGGGTCAGCGCCATCGAGCGCCGCTCCGGAGCCCCCTCGTGGATCGCCAGCTCGCGCCGCTCGGCGATACCGCCGAGCCGGCCGGGTACGCGGAGCAGGGTCAGGTTCGAGCCGCCCTCGCCGGAGGCCATCAGGTCGGGGTTCTGGCGCGCCAGCAGGCCCCGCAGCGGGCCGAGCGAGTTGCGCGAGGTCAGCGCCCGGTGGGCCTCGGCCGAGCAGGCGCGGGCCAGCGGCACCGCGAAGCGGGGCGGGCACTCCTGCAGCATTGCGACGTCCCAGGCGGCGCCGGCGAGCAGGGTCGCGAACTCGGCGGTGAGATCGCGGTTGACCTGGACGTGGGTCTCGTTGCGCTCGTCGAAGCGCAGCAGCCGCGAGCGCCAGCTGCGCAGCTTCGGGTCGGGCGGGAAGTCCCTGCCATGGAACAGATTCCAGGCGATTGCGGTGAACTCCACGGCGCGTAGTATCCGCCGCTTGGAAAAGCGAGACTTCCTCACCGGCGAAGAGCTCGGCGCGTTCGAGCTCGGCAAGCTGCTCGAGCGGGCGCTGGAGCTGAAAGCCGGCCGCGGCGAGCGGCTCGGCTCCGATTCGCTGGCCGGGCGCAGCATCGCCCTCGTCTTCGAAAAGCCCTCGACGCGGACGCGGATCTCCTTCGAGGTCGGCGTCGCCGAGCTGGGGGCGACGCCGGTCGTCCTGCGCGGCGACGAAATGCAGATCTCCCGCGGCGAGTCGATCGCCGACACGGCGCGGGTGCTGTCGCGCTACGTCGACGCGATCGTGATCCGCTCCGGCTCCCACGAGGCGGTCGCCGAGCTGGCCGCGGCGTCTGAGGTGCCGGTCGTCAACGGGCTGACGCCGCTGCACCACCCCTGCCAGGCGCTGGCCGACCTGCTCACCCTGCGCGAGCGCTGCGGCGAGCTCGACCGGGTTCGCCTCGCCTACGTCGGCGACGGCAACAACGTCGCCCGCTCGCTGGCGATCCTCGGCGAGCGGGCCGGGGTGGAGGTGGTCGTCGCCGCGCCGCCCGGCTACCAGCTCGAAGAGGAGCACGGGGCGAAGCTGACCGACGACCCGCGGGCCGCCGCCTCCGGCGCCGACGCGCTCTACACCGACGTCTGGGTCAGCATGGGCGACGAGGCCGAGGCGGAGCGCCGCCGCGCCGATCTCGCCCCGTTCCGGCTCGACGGCGACCTGCTGGCCGCGGCCGAGGACGGCGCCGTCGTCCTCCACTGCCTGCCGGCGCATCCCGGCGAAGAGATCACCGCCGACGTCCTCTACTCCGACGCCTCCGCCGTCTGGGACCAGGCCGAGAACCGCCTGCACGCTCAGAAGGCGCTGCTGGAGGCGCTGCTCGCCGGCTAGCCGCGGGCACCAAGGCCATGTACCCGGAGATCGACCTCGGACCGCTGACTCTGCAGACCTTCGGGCTGATGTTCGCGTTCGCCTTCCTCGCCGCCGGGGCGCTGATCTGGCGGCGGCTGGGGGAGATCGGCAAGCCGCCCGACTGGGCCTATGAGATGGGCTTCGCGGCGCTGATCGGCGGCGTCGTCGGCTCCCGCGTCTACTACCTGGTCCAGAACTGGAGCGAGGTCAGCGACGACCTGCTCGGCAACGTCTTCTCCGGGCTCGGGACTGGTCTGGTACGGCGGCGCGATCGGCGGCGCCCTCGCCGTCTTCGCCTGGGCCTGCTACCGCGGCTTCCTCCAGCTCGCCCTGCTCGACCTGGCGGCGCCGGCATTGGCGCTGGGCTACGCGATCGGCCGCTGCGGCTGCCAGCTCTCCGGCGACGGCGACTACGGCAAGGCCTGGGACGGTCCCTGGGCGATGTCCTACCCGGACGGGACGGTGCCGACCGAGGAGGCCGTGCACCCGACGCCGATCTACGAGACGCTGGCGATGGGCTTCGGGGCCTGGCTGCTCTGGCAGCTGCGCGACCGCTTCCGGGCCGGGGTCCTGTTCGCGCTCTACCTCGTCTACGCCGGTGCCGAGCGCTTCCTGATCGAGTTCCTGCGCCGCAATTCCGACACGGCGCTCGGGCTGACCACGGCGCAGCTGGAGAGCCTCGCAATGGTTCTGGCGGGCGCCGTCTGGATCGGCGTCGTCAGGCGCCGCCACGGTAGCCTGGCACGTTCCGCGCCGGGCCCCGCGGCTGCCGCCGAGGCCCCGGCGTAGGCAGAGGAACGATGTTAGGCTCATGCGCAAGAAAATTGGAGCGGTTGATCTAGGGAGGTTTGGCGGGTAATGGGCGGCTGTCGATATTCAGAGTCAGGAGGAGCCCGGCCCGCACGGTCAGTGCCGTGCTCGATGCCGCTGCCGAGCGGATCGCCGCGGCCGGAGTCGAGAACGCTCGGGCCGACGCGGAAGTCCTGGTCGCCGACGCGCTGGGCGTGAAGCCCGAGCGAGCTCTCGGTCGACAGCGCCGGCGAGGTCCCGGCCGAGGTCGCGGCGAGCGATCGAGGAGCGGGTGGCGCGCCGGGTCGACCGCGAGCCGATGGCCTACATCCTCGGCCGCGCTCCCTTCCGCAGCCTCGAGATCGCCGTCGACGAGCGCGTGCTCTGGCCGCGCCGCGAGACCGAGCTGCTGGTCGAGGTCGGCGTCGAGCTGCCCGAGGGCGCCCGCGTGCACGAGGTCGGCACCGGCTCCGGGCGCGATCGCCCTGGCCCTGCTCGCCGAGCGTCCCGACCTGCGGGTGACCGCGTCGGACCTCTCGCCGGAAGCGGTCGAAGCGGCGCGCGAGAACGCCGAGCGGCTCGGCCTCGCTCTCGATGTCAGCGTCGCCACCGGCATCCCCGACCGGTCGAGCTCGAAGGCGTCGACCTGGTGATCGCCAACCTTCCCTACGTCACCGACTCGACCATCTTCGAGCGCTCGCCCGAGATCCAGAAGGAGCCGCGGATCGCGGTCACCGGGGCCTGCGGCGAGGACGGCCTCGGCGTGATCCGCGGCCTGATCGCGGAAACGCCCTCGGGCTGGAAGCTGGCGATGGAGCACGACACCCACCACGGTCCGGCGATGCGCGAGATGCTGCGCGACGCGACTACCCTTCAGGACTATGAAGGTGACGAGCGGGTGACTGTCGGCTTCGCTCCATGAAGCGCGACTCGATGCGATGAGCGAGGCTCCCCGCGAGGCCGAGCCGAGACGGCGCCCGACGCGGGCGACCGCTCCGGCGGCCGCCGAGCGAGGCGCAGCGCCGGGCCAAGGTCGAGCGCCTGCGCGAGGCCGGGGTCGATCCCTACCCGCACTCCTTCGAAGGCCGCACCCACGTCGAGGAGATCCGTCGCCGCCCACGACCCGGCCGAGCTGGGCGAGGGCGAGCACGAGGAGTTCACCTACCGGGTGATGGGCCGGGTCACCGGCAAGCGCGGCCACGGCAAGACCGCCTTCCTCGACGTCCGCGACATCACCGGCACGATCCAGGCCTACGCGCGCCGCGACGCAGCTCGGCGAGGAGGCCTTCGAGCGGAGTCGAGGAGCTCGACATCGGCGACCTGGTCGGGGTCGAGGGCGCCGGTCTACGTGACCAAACGGGGCCAGCTGGCGATCGGCGTGCGCGAGTGCACGCTGCTGGCCAAGGCGCTGCTCGACCCGCCCGACCTCTTCCACGGCATCTCCGACCCGGAGCTGCGCTACCGCCAGCGCGAACTCGACCTGATGGCGAACGAGGAGTCGCGCGAGATCTTCAAGAAGCGCGCGAAGCTGACCTGCGGCGATCCGCAACCACATGAACGAGCGCGGCTGGGTCGAGCTGGAAACGCCGGTCCTGCAGCGGCTGACCGGCGGCGCCGCGGCGCGCCCGTTCGTCACCCACCACAACGCGCTCGACCGCGACCTCTTCCTGCGCACCGCGACCGAGCTCTACCTGAAGCGGGCGATCGTCGGCG
Source organism: uncultured Thermoleophilia bacterium (assembly GCA_963720455.1). Taxonomy (GTDB): domain Bacteria; phylum Actinomycetota; class Thermoleophilia; order Solirubrobacterales; family 70-9; genus VAYN01. The sequence continues at coordinate 2,457,110 of OY970392.1, forward strand.
GCTTCGAGGACGTCTACGAGTTCGGCAAGTTCTTCCGCAACGAGGGGATGTCGCCCCAGCACAACCCCGAGTTCACGATGCTGGAGATGTTCGTCGGCGGCGCCGACTACAACGGCGTCATGGACTTCATCGAGACGCTGGTCTCGAGCGTCGTCGAGGAGGTGATGGGGACGACCAAGGTCGAGCGCGACGGGGTCGAGATCGACTTCGCGGCGCCCTGGCCGCGGGTCGGTGCTGCGCGACGAGCTGCTGCGAGGAGACCGGCGTCGACATCTACGAGGCGAGCCGCGACGAGCTGGCCGAGATCGCCGGCGACGACGCCGAGCGAGAACGACGACTGGGCCGGCCTGGTCGACACCCTGCAGGGCAAGCTGGTCGAGCCGAAGCTGATCCAGCCCACCTACATCACCGTGCTGCCGATCGACATCTGGCCGCTGGTCAAGGTGCACCCCGACGACCCCAAGGTCTGCGAGGCCTTCGACGGCATCGTCGCCGGGATGGAGATCGTCGGCGGCGGCACCGACCTCAACGACCCGGTCGAGCAGCGCAGGCGCTTCATCGGCCAGCGCGAACGCCAGGAGACGGGCGCGGAGGAGGATCCCCACCCCCACGACGAAGAGTTCGTCAAAGCGCTCGAATACGGGATGCCGCCGGCGAGCGGCTGCGGCCTGGGGATCGACCGCCTGCTGATGATCATGACCGGGTCGAAGACGCTGCGCGACGTGATCATCTATCCGGCGATGCGCGAGGCGAAGGGAGAGTGACGTGATGGCGGTGAAGCTCCACAGGTGCTCGGTGATGTTCGCGAAGTTCGACGGCCACCCCTGCTGGAAGGTGCAGAAGGCGCTCGACGAGCAGGGGGTCGAGTACGAGGTGGTGAAGGGACCGCTTCGCGCGGGTAAGCGGGACGAGCTGGAGCGGGTCTCCGGCCAGCGCAAGTACCCGGTGATCGAGTTCGAGGACGGGCGCACCTACCGTGACGAGTCGAAGGAGATGGCGGCGCGGATCCGCGCCGGGCGAGCTGGAGCGCCGGCGGTCAGAAGGCTGAGTGAGGAGGCCGCCGTCGAGCGGGATGACGGTGCCGGTGAGGTAGGCGGCGCGCTCGGAGCAGAGGAAGGCGACGAGGTCGCCGTACTCCTCCGGGCGTGCCGAGGCGGCCGGCGGGGACTTCGGTGCGGGCGGCCTCTTCGGCCGCCTCGAGCGAGCCGGCGTGGTCGGCGAGCCGCTCGGTGGCGAAGCGCCCGGTGGCGACGGTGTTGACGGTGATCCCGTCGCCGGCGACCTCGCTCGCCAGCGTCTTGAGGAACCCGACCGCGGCCATCCGGTGGGCGTTGGAGAGGTTGAGGCCGGGGATCGGCTCGCGGGTCGAGTTGGAGCCGACGTTGACGATGCGGCCCCAGCCGCGCTCGCGCATGCCGGGGACGACGGCCCCGGCGAGCACGCGCGGCGCCAGCACCAGCGAGCGGTAGGCCTGCTCCCACTCGTCGAGCTCGTGGTCGAGGGCGCCGCCGAAGGGCGGGCCGCCGGTGTTGGCGACGAGGATGTCGACGGGCCCGAGCGCCGCGGCGACCTCGCCCGGCAGCGCGGCGAGCCGCTCGGTGTCGGCGGCATCGGCGACGAACGGCGTGGCGCCCGCGACCGATCTCAGCCGCCGCTTCCTCGAGCCGCTCGAGCGAGCGGCTGACGATCGCCACCCGCGCGCCCTCGCGCGCCAGCGCTGCCGCGATCCCGCGCCCGAGCCCACGGCTCGCGCCCATCACCAGCGCGACGCGTCCCTCCAAGCCCTAGATCCATCGCCCGACCCTAACCACCGGGGACAATGCTCAAAGCACCGCTGCGCGGGTACAGTTCCCGATGAGCGCCCGTAGCTCAGTGGTCAACGGGTCCTTTCGGGGGCCCAAAGAGCGTCGGTCTTTCAAGCCGAAGGTCGCGGGTTCGACTCCCGTCGGGCGCATTCGCTGCTGTTCCTTGAGGTGCCGGGATTTTCCCGGTGTGGAGCCAGATCTTCGGCTCCGCCTCCGAATCGCGTTCCGTCGCCTTCCGGGCGATTCCGAGGCGTTCCGGCCCGGCGTGGTCGCATCTTGGTCTCATCGGGGACCGGTGAACCGAGAGGGCTATTCGTGCTTTTCGGAGAGCTTTGCCAGCTCGCCACGGACACCCCGAGCGCCGTCGCGATTCGCTTCTACGGTTGCCCAGGACGGGTTGCCTTCGCCACGCTCGATCAAGGAGAGCATGTTCTTGGTGATCCCGGCCTCGCCGGCCAGGGTTTCCTAGGCTGTCGCCCTGCTTGCTGCGCAGCTCGCGGATCGCGCTGCCAAGCGCTCTCTGCGATTTCGGATTTTGAGGGGTTCGTCGGAGTCACAATAGATTTGGATTGCTTTGCTACCCTGGCTCCTCAAACATAAGTGGGGCCGCGCGAGTGGAGTCGCCGGCCCCGTGGCGACCGGCATAGCTCTCACCAGGCCGATCGCAGCGGGAACGGTAGCTGGCTGCCGGCCTCAGAAGCGGCCCCCGGCCGGCGGTGGAACGCCAACCGAGGGCCTGACCACAAGGAGATTGCGCTCCTCATGGCTGAACAGAACTCTATGGATCGCGGGTCGAGCGACTGCGCTTCCAACCACGCCCAAGACCTCGGCGACCAGGGCAGCGTCCTAATCCAGCGTCCTCACGCTTTATCCGACGCATCTACGGCTTTCGGAATTGGTGCGAGAGATCAGCACCGGGACGGCGGACTTCGCAGAACGAGATGCGATCGAACGTGCTGTCCGCGACCTCACCGGGGTCGGCCTGCTGTTCCGCAGCGACGGGCTCGTACTGCCGACGCGGGCGGCACTCCGCTTCAACGAGATCATCGAGGAGGGGATGTAGCGATGGGGCGTCACGCAAGCCTGCAGCGCGAGCAGTTCGCCCGCTGCTTCGGGATCAACCTCGCCAAGGCTCGCGGTGCAGCGGACGTGAGCCAGGACGAGCTTGCCTTCCGGACCTCTACGCACCGCACCGCGATCAGCCAGATCGAGCGCGGCCTGTCCCTGCCGGGCCTCGACTCGGCGATGAAGTTCGCGGCGGCGCTGGAAACGTCGCTGGATGAGTTGGTCGCGGGAATCGAATGGCAATCGCCAGAGATGCAAATAGGCAAATTCAAAATTCCAGATTCAGAAGAAAATGAGCCACCACGATCCAATAGCGAACGATGAGGCAGCCAAGAAGCAGCTGCCAAGACAAAGCCCGTCCATCAAGCCTTCAGGCAGCCACCCAAGGTCCCTACCCAGCACCCAACCTCAACCCCCGACACACTACGAACCCTCCGGATTCGTGCCTGAGCCGCAGCTTCATGATCGGTGCCGTCAGCGAGGGGCGGGGCGGAGCAAAGGGGGCGCTCGCCGCCCCTCCGGGCGGCCGATTTTGGCACGGCTTCGCCGTGCGACGGCCGCCAGTAGGGAGGGGCGGCAGGGGTCTGACCTTCGGTCTCATCGGGGGCGGCGAGAGTGCTCGGCCAAGTCACCCGATGCAAATGCCGCCGCCTTTGGACATAGGTGGCATGGAGAGGAAACCTGCTCCCGTTGCCTTCTTCACCGAGCGCAGCCTCGCCAGCTTCCTCGCGGTCTCCGACCGCACGATCCGCAACTGGATCAGGCGCGGTGAGTTGCCCAGCTACAAGCTCGGCGCCTGCGCGCCGGATCGACCCCGCCGATGTCGAGGACTTCCTCGCCCGCCACCGAGACGAGGCGGCATGAGGCGCGAGTCGCCGACCAAGCGCCGCAATCCGTCGGGGGAGGTGGTCTGGGTTGCCAGATACACCGGCCGGGACGGAAAGCGCCGAGTCGCCAAACCGAGTTGGAACCGCGGCAAAGGAACGTTCGTCAGGAAGAGCGAAGCCCAGCGCGCGATCGACGAGGCCTACGAGATCGCGACCACCCCCGACACCCTCGGCGAGTACTTCGCCACCTGGATCGAGCGGCACCCAAGATCCGAGCGAACGAACGCGACCTACGAGCACCGGATCTCCCGCGTCACCGACGTCGAGATCGAGGGCATCGCCCTGAAGGACTGGCCGATGCACGAGCTGCGCCGCCGCCACACCCTCGCCCTGGTCGACCACATGCTGACGAACGAAGGTCGAGCCACCACCGGCGCCGTCGGCATCCTCCGCTCCCTCTCGGCGATGGCCGAGGACGCGATCACCGACGAAGTCTGCGACCTCAATCCCTTCAAGGGCATCCGCATCCGCGCCAACGATCCGAGGGCAAAGAAGAAGCCCCGCCCGATCCGCGTCTTCAGCTTCGAGGAGATGCACCGCTTCGCCAAGGCGGCCGGCCGCTACGAGGCGATGGTCCGCGTCTTCACCGACTGCGGCATGAGGCTGGGGGAGGTGCTGCCGCTCCGCCGCGAAGACTTCGACGGCGAGACCCTCCAAGTCCGCCGCACCGCCCACGAGGGCCGGATCCTCGAGGGCACGAAGACCGACCACGGCGAGCAGGACGCCGGCCGCGTCGTCCCGGTCCCGGCGACCCTCGCCTGGATGCTCGAAGCCCAGATCAACCTCAACGGCCCCGACTGCGAGCTGCTCTTCCCAACGCCCAGCGGCCGCCTCTGGCGCGAGCGCACCTTCTACCGCGACGTCTGGAAGCCGACCCAGGAAGCCGCCGGCCTAGACATCCGCCCCCACGAGTGCCGCCACAGCTACGTCACCCATCTTCGCGGCCGCCGGCGTCAACGACGCCGACCTAGCCGAGATCGCCGGCCATCGAGTCGAGACGATGCTGGCGCGATACACGCACGCTGTTAGGGAGAGCTTTGGGGAGGTGAGAAATGCAATTGGCTAGCCAATCCAGTCCGTGACCGAGCAACCGTCCGTCGAATATGGGATAAGAACGCCCAACCGTTCAGAGGCAAGAGCGCAAAGGCACGTATGCCAGAAATCGTCGACATCAAAATCTCCGATCTACTGCTTGATGTAGAGAACCCTCGTTACCCCGAGGTGGCTCGAAACCAGCAGGTTGCGGCAACGGCGCTCGCTGAAAAGCACCCCACCCACATCCTTAAACTGGCTGCCGATGTAGTTGAAAAGGGCCTCGATCCAACGACGCTCCCAGCCGTTGTTGCTACGGGCGACAAACGAAAAAAGCGGTATCGCCTCCTTGAGGGGAACCGGCGGATGCTGGCGATAAAGGCGTTAGAGACGCCTACGTTGGTTTCGGCCGCGCTTTCACCTGCCGCATCGAAGAAATTAACCGAACTCTCTAAACAGTTTGCCAAGAATCCCGTCTCAACGGTCAAATGCGTTCTCTTCGACAACGAGGAAGAAGCAGAACCTTGGGTATGGCTTCGTCACACCGGTGAGAACGAGGGAGTGGGTCTTGTCAGCTGGGGAGCCAAAGAGAAAGAACGATACAAAGCACGACGTGACGGGAAACTGAAGCCGACCGGTCAGGTGATCGAGTTTGTCGAAAAGTACGGATCTCTCAGTGCTGAGGCCCAAGCCTCGAATCAGAAGATCACCACGAACGTAGAGCGTATGATCGAAACTACGTACGTTAAGGAGAAGCTCGGCTTCGATGTCATAAACGGGGAAGTCGTCTCGTGGTATCCCCGCGATGAGGTTGTAAAAGGTCTGACGCGCATCGTTGACGACCTACTCACGCGGAAGAAGAGCGTCAACGATCTTTACTACGCCCATCAGCGAAAAGATTATGTCGACAGCTTCACCCGTCGGTATCTGCCAAAAAAGCGGGCGATGCTCGACGAACCGGTGGTGCTCAATGATCTGACCGCCGGAAAGAGCAAACCACGGAAGGTTCCTGCTGCTCAGAAACCGAAAAAACCGAAGCCTAAGTCTCGGACTACCGTAGCTGGAGATGGACTCGATGTAACTACGCCACGTATCAATGACATCTACATCGAGCTTCTAACGCTGAATGCAGAGACTCACCCAAATGCCTGCGCGGTATTGCTCCGGGTTTTTGTCGAGCTCAGCGTGGACCATTATCTGGAAGAAAAGAAAGTTCTGTCAGAACATAGGATTTCCAAAGAACCTTTAAAGGTGAGGATCAAAGCTGTCGCGAAGCACCTGAAGGGTTCGGGGTCACTGTCGAACTCGTTGCTTAAGGCGATAAACGCCGTGGCGGATAGCCAGTCCGTCTTGGCTCCCGGTTTGGTGACGTTTCATCAGTATGTGCACAACAAATACATGTTCCCGAAGCCATCGGAGCTTTACGCCGGTTGGGACGAGCTGATGCCATTTATGGAAAAGATATGGCCCTAGAGCGGCCGGCTCACCAGCTCTACCCCTCTCCCTTGCGCTATCCGGGGGGGAAGGGCAAAGTCTCAAACTTCTTCAAGTTGGTCTTTCTTGAGAACGACTTAGTCGGTTCGGAATATGTTGAGCCGTACGCTGGTGGCGCTAGTGTTGCGCTATCTCTCCTCTTCGAGGAGTATGCAAGCCACATTCACATCAATGATTTAGATCGCAGTGTTTATGTGTTTTGGAAGATGGTCCTAGAGGAGCCTGAGGCGCTTTGCCGACGGATCGCCTCCGCTCGTCCGGGGGTAAGAGAGTGGGATCGCCAGCGAGCGATCCAAGGAGCGGCCGATCCTGATGAGTTGGAATTGGCATTCTCAACGTTCTACCTCAATCGGACGAATCGCTCTGGAATCATCGGAGGCGGCATCATTGGCGGTCGAGAGCAACGTGGCGAGTGGAAGATTGATGCTCGTTGGCGGCCGAAGGACTCGATTGCGCGAATTGAAAAGATCGCACGCTTTTCAAGCCGCATCACTGTGACTGGGATGGACACGGCGGCTTATATCGAGACGGCCCTACCCGACCTCGACGCCCCCTTTCTCTATCTGGACCCTCCTTATTACGGAAAAGGGAAAGGTCTCTATCGGAGCTTTTATGAGCACTCCGACCACGAGAGGATCGCTGCCCTCGTTTCCGATCTCCGGTGTCCCTGGGTTGTGTCGTATGACGCTGAGCCAAAGATCGAAGCCATGTATGTCGGGATGCCAAAGCTCAGTTATGGCCTCCGCTATACGGCACGAGAAAGTTCCGATGGCAGCGAGGTCATGTTTTTTAAGCGCGGACTACATATTCCGGATGCAGCACCGCCCCCGGCCGTAACCTGGAAGGTTCTAAACGAAGCTCGTGCAGCGGCCTAAGCAGCTGCGCCGGTAGCGTGCTGGTTACGCCATGGACCGTGAACTGGCTGCGGAGATCCTTTGTAGCGCCGACTCAGAGACGCTCGCGGAGCGGGCGCAGCGCCTTGCCTGGCTTGAGCGGAACGGTCAGCCTGCAAGTGGGCGGCTGCTGCCTGGTGGCTTTGGTGCGGCTACGGCCTTCTGGGAGGCGGGGGCCTGCTTCGTGGCCGGCCAATTCTTGGCCACGATCCTCTTAACTCAAGTCTGCCTTGAGCACCTGCTGGCTGGGTTGCTGGCGATGTTGCCCGATGACGGGAAGACCCGCAAACTGTCGGCTCAGCACCTATTCAAACGAGCTTTGGAGGAAGAATTTATTAGCCAAGCGGAGTTCGAGCTATTTGATCGACTTCGGCGTTCTAGAAATCCGCATGCCCATCCTCGCTCCATGGATGATCCACGGGCGCTCCCTCGTCGAATCATCGACACGCAAACTCCTGCAGATGAGATCTACAAGGAAGATGCGGAGGAGGCGATCAAAGCGTTGAAGGATTTACTTGATCGCCCGCCATTTGCGCTCGGCCCTCATGTGCGATTTGGGGGAGAGGCACAACCCCCCGCGGCCGGTTTCTAAGGAAGCTCCCGGCTATGTAAGGGATTAGCTGCCTGACGGTCGCATTTCGGTTGCATCATCGCCGCGACCCCGCTCCCCTGGCGGAGGACCCTCCTCCTTTCAATCTGACGGAGTTTGGCTCTGCAGAGCGGATCAGCGCTATGCGATCCATCCGCCCTGCGGAACGGTAGTGCGCGAGGCGTCAGAACGGGAGCGTAGAGACCGTCGTGATGGTTGCGAGCCGGTGGGCAACCACTGTGAGAAGCCGGCGGCGTCCCCGGTCATGCCCAAAGAGCGCTGATCGGAACCGCCCAGAGCCGATCACCGAGCGGGACGGTCTGTGCGCCGGCGTGAATCAGGAACCCGGCGCGGAAGTCCTTGCTGCGAGCATCGCGGATCTTCGCCATCGGCCTCCAGTCTCGTTCGCGGACCGTCGCCGCTGCCTTGACCTCAAGGCAGGCGATCGCTCCAGAGCGATCCTCCAGGACGAGGTCGATCTCGTCGTTGCCGGTTCGGTAATGGAAGAGACCTGCGTCGGTGCTCGCCCATTCGAGGTGCTTCATCACCTCCATCGCGACGAAGTTCTCAAGCGCCATCCCGGTGACTCGCTCGTCCTCGCCGAGGCGCTTCGGGTCGGCTCCGAGCAAATGGGCGAGGAGGCCGCTGTCGACGATGTAAACCTTGCGCGTCGTCGACTCGCGAGCTCCGATCGACGGCCTCCATGCGGGGAGGGTCTTGACCAGGAAGACGGTCTCCAGAAGGGTCGTGTAGCTGCGGACAGTCTTGTGCTCCAGCTGCAGCCGCTTGCCCACCTCCGAGGAGTTCAGGAGGTTCGCGGCGCGACCCGCCAGCAGCTTCAGCAGCCGCGGCACCTCGTCCAATTTCTGCGCATCGCTGATGTCGCGCAGGTCGCGGTCGAGCGTCGTTTTCAGATAGTTCTCGAACCAGCTGGCTCGGCGTGAGCCGTTGCGCTTCAGCGCCTCGGGGTATCCGCCGGCCGCGACTCGATCGACGAAGGCTTCGCGGCCGACCGGGGCATTGCTGATCTGAGGTGGAGCTGCGGCGAAGAGGGAATCGACGACATTGCCGGTCGATCCCTCAATCTCGCTTTGGGACAGCGGCCACAGGGTGATGATCTCGATTCGGCCGGTGAGCGCGTCCTGAACCTTGCGGTTGGTGAGGACGTTGGCCGAGCCGGTCAGCAGAAACTGGCCCGGCGTCTGGTCGGCGTCGATGGCCCCCTTGATCGCGAGCAGTAGATCGGGGCCGGCTCGTTGGATCTCGTCAAGCAGGACCGGGCGCGGGAGGCCGGCCACGAATCCCTCGGGGTCGCTGCTTGCCGCATCCCGCGCGCCTCGGTTGTCGAGGCTGAGCACGTCGGCGAGGTGCTCGCTCGTCGCGATCTCTCCCGTCAGGGTGCTCTTGCCCACCTGCCTGGCGCCCATCACGTAGACGACGCGGGTATCGGCTAGTGCTTCCAGGATCGGCGTGCGACTGTGCCTGATGAAGTTGGATGGCATCGTTATGAGGGTAATGCAAATTGGGAAACTTAGCTATGCAATTTGGGAAGCCCTAATGGGGAATATGGGAAAGAGCTAGGAGATAACTGGGACCACGCTAGTGAGATTGCAGACAAAACATCTCGCTATCCTTTGCGAATGTTTGTCTGCAGGAGCCCGCACGAGTGATCTCAGCGTTTGGCAACCGGAAGGATCCGCGCTCATGGAGCGAGTGAACATCAAGATTGGCCCAGTCACCTTCGACCGCGCCGACTACGCCGCAGAAAACGACGCCCTCTACCTGCATGCTGGCAAGCCACAGGAGGCCGAGGGGGAGGAGACCCCGGAGGGTCATGTCCTCCGATACGCGCCCGGTTCTCAGCGGATCATTGGGCTCACGGTTCTCGGTGTGCAGCGCATTCTCGATCGCGAAGGTGAACTGCGGATCACCATCCCCGAGTCGGTCAAAGCGAGCGCCGCTGATCTGGCGCCCGCGCTAGCGGCTATCTAGGTTGCATCCGGGTCACATCGCCGCCGCAATCCCGCTCTCCGTGCGGACGACCCTCGTCCTTTCAAGCCGAAGGTCGCGGGTTCGACTCCCGTCGGGCGCATTCACTGCTGTTCCTTGGGGTGCCAGGGGGCTTCTCGGCGCAGAGTCGGATCTTCGGCTTCGCCTCTGAATTCTGTGCCTCGCCTTCCGGGCGATTCGAGGCGTTCCCATGCGGTCACCCCAGCCGCGGTCGGCGGCTGCGAGCGCTGAGCCGGGCGAGCACGGAGGCGATGAACAGCAAGGCGCTGACATCGGGCGCGCGAATGGCTCGCGCCATTCGCTTCGTGGGCTGTGCCTGCATCCAAGGCGGGGATCGACTGGCTGAATTGCTCCTGATCAAGGAGGTTTAGCCGATTGATACACGAGTTTGTGTAAAGGACGCCAGAGCGGGTATAGACCCCCGTCAAGAGGCGGTTTCGGGAGGTAAAAATCGCTTTTCGGTGGCAAAAAAGAGGACCAGTCGTGATCTGGACAGAGCCGTCATTGACGGATGGACACTGCCGGGTGCGCCGGCACGGTCCTCCCCACCCATCGTGCCACTCGAGAGCACTCGGTCGGCGATGGGCGGCAGCCACAAAGACTTGGCCGGCGATCTCAGTCGGCCAGGAACGCGAGACGCCGAGGCCGGCGCAAAAGAGATCGGCCCCGACGTATTCGCGATTCAAAACTGGCGCACTTCGCGCCAATCAAGAGAAGGAGAATACCAGTGAAGTGGATCAAGAATCTCACCCTTGCCGCAATTACGGCGGCGGCGTTGATGGCATTCCTCGGAGCGGGCACCGCTTCGGCGACTCAGCTGTGTGCGACCTCGGGAGCGGGGACGGAATGTGCCGGCACCGGTAAGTTCGAGTACAGCGGAAACATCACCGGCACATCTACCAACGCGACATTGTCGACGAATCTCGCCAACGTGGAATGCAGCGATTCGGCGACGACCATCACCGCAAACAGCAGCACAGGTGCGCCGATCCTCGGCGAAGTCACGGCGCTTTCCTTCACCGGATGCCGGACGGAGGTCACGCTAGTCCCCTGCACGGTAACGGTCAAAAACCTCCCGTACAGCGGCTCGCTCGAAGGTAAAACGCTGACGGTCACCGATCCTGTGGGCGCAGGCGCCAAAGTCGTCTGCGGCACCGTGATCAGCTGTGAATTCCTGACCCAAGCAGCGACCCTCGCCATCACCAACGGCTCACCGACGGTCGCAGTAGCCAAAGAAGTGGCTCTCAGCCACGAAACCGGGGCGATCTGTCCCTCGACGGCGACCTGGAACGCCACCTATTCGGTGACCGCGCCAACCGGGCTCACAGTTCTGTAGCCCGGCCCGTTTGGTCAAAGACCAAATGCCGCGGCTGTCCGACTGGGCGGCCGCGGCACTCGACTGTTTCTTGACAAGAACTCGACATTTTCTTAAGATCGCAATGCGGTCCAGGGAGCGAGGGGAGCGGGGCAGGATGACTGAGAGAACCTCGGTGCAAACTCGGACGCAGGGCCCGCGACATGCGCGATCCAAGCATGTGACGATCTCTATTGCCCTGGGGACCCTTCTTCTGCTGGTGGGAATCTTCAGCTTTGGCGTCCAGTTCGCCAGCGCGGCGCCGACGCATCCGTTTCTCGAGTCCTTCGACGGCGCCGGCACTCCGGCCGGCGAATTTGACAAAGCCTGTGGGATCGCCATCGACGACAAAGGTGACGTTTACGTTGCCGACCATGGCAACGACGCGATCGACGTCTTCGATCCGACGGGCGCTTTCCTGACTTCGATTGCCGCCGCCACGCCCTGTGGTCTCGCCGTCGACTCGCACGGCAGTGTCTATGTGGTCACGGCTGGAAACGTGGTCCGGTACCAACCCAGCGGAGGGACCTATCCGCCCACGGCGGCGACCACCTATGGGGCACCGGTGACGTTGGATTCCAGCGGCGCAGCGACCAGCGTCGCGGTCAACACGGGCGATGACAGGGTGTACGTGGCCCACCCCACCGTCGTCACGGTCTACAACTCCGACGGCTCCTTGAACAGCGTCAACGAGGTCCAGCGCCTGGCGATCAGCTGCACCGGCGGCAGCTACAAACTCAGCTTCAAAGGGCAGCAAACGGGGACGATCGCCTGCAACGCACCCGGGACTGACCCCGGCACCCCCGGCGTCGTCGACAGCATCCAGGAGGCACTCGATGCGCTGTCGACGATCGGGCCCGGAAACGTTTCCGTCAGCGGTGCCTTCCCGACCGTGGTGACCTTCACCGGCGCCCTCGGCAACGCTGACGTCCCGGCGCTGGTTGCCGATGCGAGCGGGCTGACCGGGGGGCTGGCCAGAGTCGTGGTCTCCGAGGCCGTGAGGGGCTTTAGTGGTCATATCGGGGAAGGCGTTCTCACCAAAGCATTCGGCGTCGACGTCTGGGCCGCCAACGGCTACGTCTATGTCAGCGACGAAGACGGCACGGTCTTTGCCTTCGACGCCACGGGCAGCCACGTCCGGGCAGAAATAGACGGTTCGGTCGAGGCCGGTGGCGCCGGCAGTCCGGGCGCCTTCGGCACCCTGCCACAGGCCAATGTGGCCGTCGACCAGGCCAACGGCCATGTCTTCGTCAGCGATGTCAAAGAAAGTGGCGCGGTCTTCGAGTTTGAGGCGAGCGGGCCCTACGTCAGTCAAATCGTCCAGGGTTTCGAGGACGCCGGCCCTACCGACCTCGCGGTCGATCCAACCGAAGGCGCCGGCCAGGGCCGCGTCTACGTGAGCAGCGGCCCCGGCCCAAGTTCCCGCGTCGACGTCTTCGGGCCGCTGCCGATCCCGAGTCACCCGGCGCTGCCGCCGCTGCCGAAAGCCTTCAACAGCGCCTGTGGGGTGGCCGTCGGGTCCGACGGCCGGGTCTACGTGACCAGCGAAGGAAGCTCGTCGATCGACGTCTTTGCGCCGGCCGGCAAATCCTGGAACCTGGTGGCGTCGATCTCCGATACCGCGAGGCCCTGTGGAGTCGCCGTCGACGCGGCCGGCAACGTATTCGTCACCCACCCGAATGCCGCCGCCGCGGAACAGACGCTGCTCATGTACCCGCCGCTCACCGCGACGACCTACGGCCCGCCGAAAGTCATCGACGCCGCCACGACTCAATTTGCCAGCGTCGCGGTCAACCCGGCGAACCAGCACGTGCTCGTCTCTCACCGGCAGGTGGTGTTCGAATACGGCAGCGCCGCGAACGACTCGGTCCTGCTCAGAGACGATCTCGGACAGGGCTTGGGCCTGGACGAAATCTCCGCCGTCGGCGTCTACGGGAAGAGCGGCCACCTCTACGTCACCAACAAGGCCGTTGAATTCCAGGGGGAACCCGTGGCAGGAATCGTCGTCTTCGATCCGGCCAACGAACGGGTCGCCGTCATCGACGGGTCCAACGCAGTGTCGAAGAAACCCGACGGCGGGATCGGCATTCCGGCTGCCGCGTCGATCGCGGTCGACCAGGCCAACGGGCATGTCTTTTACAGTCCCAAGGGCCCCGCGGCCGATGTCTACGAGTTCGAGGCGTCAGGCGCCTACGTGAGCCGCTTCGGTCGCAGCACCGAAAACGGCGGGCTCGCCGGGGTGGCCGTCGATAACTCCGGCGGGCCCAACGACCGCGACGTCTTCGTCGCCGGTGGCCTCAACGGGCCGGCCACGGTCGACGTCTACGAAGCGGCCGTCTACGGGGAGCCTCCGGCTGTGTCGACCGGCGGCGTCAGCGGCGCCGACGGCGCCGAAGCCACCCTCGGCGGAACGGTCGACCCGCGTGGCTTCCCGCTGCAGAGCTGCAGCTTCGAGTACGTCGACGATGCCGCTTTCGAAGCGAATGGCTTCGCCGGCGCCGGCAGCCAGGCCTGCGCGGAGTCGCTCGAATCGATCGGCTCCGGCTCGGCGCCCGTGGCGGTCCACGTCGATGTCTCCGGCCTCAACCCGGGCCGGTACCACTACCGGCTGACGGCCGAAAACAAATACGGGGTCGGACTCGGCCAGGCCCGGGCTTTCGGCCCGGTCGTGGTGACGACCAAGCCGGCCTCCCCCGTCCTCTTCACCGAAGCGACCCTGCGCGCCGCGGTCGACCCCGATGGCCTGCCGACCGGCTACCACTTCGAATACGGCGAAAGCGAAGCTTACGGGCACTCGACCCAGGCGGGCGAAATCGCTGCCGGCGAAGGCCCCGTCGACGTCAGCGCCGCCATCTTCGGCCTCACCCCGGGTACCACCTACCACTTCCGCATCGTCGCCTCCAACTCTCTTGGCACCTTCACCGGCCCCGATCAGACCCTGACCACGTCGGCGCGGCCGGTGACCGAAATTTGCCCCAACGCCTTGCTGCGCACCGGCGCCTCTGCCGGCCTTCCTGACTGCCGGGCCTACGAGCTGGCGACGCCGGCCCTGAACGGGCTCAAGCCCGCCTCCCAGATCGGCACCAATGGCCAGACGAGCAGCTTCGACACCTGGCTCGGAGCTCCGGGTGGCGACAGCCTCATCTTCGACACCGCGGGCTCGCTGCCCGGCGTCGCCGGCAACGGCGTCCACGACCAGTACCGGGCCGTCCGCGGGGGAGGCGGTTGGTCGATTGCCTTGGTCGCCCCCTCGGGGGCTGAGGCGGAGGAGCCCAGGCCGGGCGGTGTCTCATCCGACCACGGCTACGCGTTCTGGCTGGTGGAGAGGGGCAGCCACGCCGGGGGCAGCCTCGAAGCCGGCGCCCCCCTCACCACCTACGTCCGCAACCCCGATGGCAGCTTCACCGTGCTCGGCCAGGGCAGCCTCGGCGAGTATCCGCAGGCCACGGGCCGATGGATCAGTGCGGGCGGCGCTCACATCGTCTTCACCACCGCTTCCGGCTCCGCAGTGCAGTTGGAGCCCGAGGCGCCGGGGCCGGGCATCGCGGCGATCTACGACCGCACGCCGGACGGCGTCACCCACGTCGTCTCCCTGCTCCCCGGCGACCAGACTCCCACGGCGGACTCCGAGTACCTCGGCGTCTCCGTTGACGGCTCGGCCGTCTTCTTCGCTGTCGAAGGCGTCCTCTACGAGCGACGCGACGACGCGACGACGCTCGAGGTGTCACCGGCAGGGGCCACGTTCGCCGGTGCCTCCGAGGACGGCGGTCGCGTCTTCTATCTCCGCGGCGGAGACGTCTTCGCCTTCGACGCCGACGCCGAAGCGACCACCCGGTTGACCAACGCCGGTGGCGCCACCGTGGTCAACGCCTCGGCCGACGGATCCCATCTCTACTTCGTCTCACCCGAGCAACTCGACGGCGAAAACGGCGTCGCCGGGTCGAACAACCTCTACGTCTGGGACGGGGAAGCGACCCATTTCATCGCCGTCCTCTCCACGGAGGACCTCCGAGACCCAGGGGCCTCGTTCGGCGAAACGACGCTGGCGGGGTGGACGGATGCGGTCGGTCCCAAACCGGACGCCTTCGTCGGCCCCGGCTTCGACCCGTCGCGCACCACGCCCGACGGCTCGGTCTTCGTCTTCCAGTCCTTCGCCAACCTCACCTCATACGACAGCGAAGGCCACTCCGAGATCTTCCGCTATGACACGGCCGACCAGAGCCTGCTGTGCGTCTCCTGCGACCCGGGCGGCGACCCACCCTCCGGCGAAGCCGAATTGCAGCAGGTGAACGAAGGGCTCAACCACACCCAGCACCAGCTGGGGATCTCTCCGGTGAATGCCCTCTCACACATCGCAAACCTCACCAGCGACGGCAACGCTGTGTTTTTCCAGACCGTCGACTCGCTCCTTTCAGCCGACGGCGACGGCCACGCCGACGTCTACAAGTGGAGGCTCGGGCGCCTCTCGCTGATCTCCTCGGGCGGGAGCAGCAACCACGACTATTTCTACGGGATGTCCGCCGACGGGCGCGACGTCTTCTTCGAGACCGACGACTCGCTCGTTCCCCAGGACCAGGACGGGGGGGACCCGTCGATCTACGACGCGCGAATCGACGGCGGCTTCGTGGCGCCCACCGTCCAGCCGTGCCTGGGGGACGGCTGTCAGGGTGCCCCGAGCGGGGCACCCGCTCTTTCCACGCCATCCAGCGCATCGGTTCAGGGGCCGGGGAACGTGGCGGCGGCGGGCCCGCCGCGCCGCTGTAAACGCGGGATGCGGCAAGTGCGTCGGCATGGGCGCCTGCGATGCGTGAAGAAGCAACGCCCCCGCAAGGGTGCAGGAGACAAGCGCCGCTCGCAGAGCTACAAGGGCCGCGATGGGGGTGGAAAATGATTGTGGCCAAGCGACAGCGCGCCGCCGTCGCCTCCGCTCTGATCGGTCTGGCCCTGTCGGTGGTGACCGCAGCCCCGGCCCAAGCCGACTACAGCGACTACGCGGTTGCCTCCGCCGGCGCTTCGCTGTCGAGCACCCAGGCCGGGGCCCACACCGACCTGACTACGGCCTTCACGCTCGCCACGGACCCGACGAGCGAAACCGATTCCCACGGCTACAAGTCGCCCTACGCCCGCACCAAGGACCTGATCGT
This sequence comes from uncultured Thermoleophilia bacterium, assembly GCA_963720455.1. Lineage (GTDB taxonomy): Bacteria > Actinomycetota > Thermoleophilia > Solirubrobacterales > 70-9 > VAYN01. The sequence continues at coordinate 2,473,383 of OY970392.1, forward strand.
GAACCTGCCGCCGGGCCTGATCGGAAATCCCAATTCCGTCCCCCAGTGCACCGCGGTCCAGTTCTCGACGGCCTTCAGCGGCGGCGGCTGCCCGAACGCCTCCCAGGTCGGGGTGGTGAGATTCAGCCTCTATCAGTTCAACCAGGCCGCCTTCTTCGAGCCGGTCTACAACATGGCGCCGCCGGGGCCCGATACGGTCGCGAGGCTGGGTGTGTATGCGGCGTCTCTGCCGACCTTCATCAACATCAGCGTTCGTTCCGAGGACGACTACGGGCTGACGGCGACGCTGGAAGGCCTGAACGCTTCGGCGGCGCTGATCACGGCGACGACGACGATCTGGGGCGTCCCCACCGCGAGCGAGCACGACCGCGAACGCCAGACTCCGGCGGAAGCGTTCAACGGAGTGTCCGAATCGCCGCCACGGCCTCCCGGCGGCGATCCGGCCCCCTTCCTCAGCAATCCCACCCGCTGCGGCGTCCCACAGCAGATCAGCATCCTCAGCGACAGCTATCAGCTGCCGGGGCAGTTCGCGCCGCCCGCGATCGCGCCGCTGCCGCCGATCGACGGCTGCGACGAAGTCGAATTCCACCCCAGCCTCACGGTGACGCCGACCTCGCGCGAGGCGGCGGCGCCCACCGGGCTCGACGCCTCGCTCCGCATGCCCCAGAACGAAACGGTCGACGGCCTCGCCACCTCTCACCTGCGCGACGCGATCGTGACCCTGCCCAGGGGAATGACGATCGCCTCCGGGGCGGCCGACGGCCTGGCCGCCTGCAGCGAGCAGCAGGTGGGCTACAAAACTCGGGCGAGCGCCCACTGCCCCGACGCGGCCAAGATCGGCAGCGCCGAGATCGACGTGCCGGCGCTCTCGCGGGTCTTGCACGGGTCGATCTACCAGCGCACCCCCGAGCCCGACCACCTCTTCCGGATCTGGCTGGTGAGCGACGAACTCGGCCTGCACCTGAAGGTCTCCGGCGACATCCACCTGGACCCAAGCACTGGCCAGATCACCTCGCTCTTCCTCGATAACCCGCAGGCGCCGGTACGGAGCTTCGACCTGCACTTCAAGTCTGGGCCGCGCGCGCCGCTGGCGACGCCGAGCTCCTGCGGCGTCTACCAGAGCCACTATGAGCTCGCCCCGTGGTCCGGCGCCCCCGCGGTCCTCGGCGACACTCCGATGACGATCGACCAGGGCTGCGACACGGGCGGCTTCTCTCCTCAGCTCTCGGCCGGGACGACCGATCCGACGGCCGGGGCCTACTCGCCCTTTGCCCTCAGCCTGCAACGCCGGCCCGGCGAGCAGAACGTCGCGAGCCTGGACGTCTCGATGCCGCCCGGCCTCTTGGCAAAGCTCGCCGGTGTCGCCGTCTGCGGGGAGGCCGGCGCCAGAGCCGGCAACTGCCCCGCCGCGTCGCAGGTCGGCACCACCACCGTGGCCAGCGGCCCCGGATCCAGCCCCCTCTGGATCCCTCAGCCGGGCAAGGACCCGACCGCCGTCTACCTTTCGGGCCCCTACAAAGGCGCCCCGTACAGCCTCACGGTGAAGGTGCCCGCCCAGGCTGGGCCGTTCGATCTTGGCACCGTGATCACCAGGGCGGGCATCTACGTCGATCCTGAAACCACCCAGGTGACGGTCAGGTCAGATCCGCTTCCGCAGATCCTCGAAGGGGTGCCGGTCACCTACCGCACGATTCACGTCGACGTGAATCGACCCGGCTTCACCCTCAACCCGACCAGCTGCGCGGCAATGTCGGTCAGGGCCAGGGTCGGCTCCGTCGCGGGCGTGGTCGCAAACCCGTCGAGCCCATTCCGGGTGGGCTCCTGCGCCAGTCTGCCGTTCAGGCCCAGGCTCTCGTTCCGTCTCAAAGGCTCGACCAAGCGCGGCGGCCACCCAGCCCTGCGTGCCGAGCTGAGGGCCGCTCCCGGCGAAGCCAATATCGCCAAAGCGGTCGTCGGCCTCCCGCACTCCGAGTTCCTGGCCCAGGAACATATCCGCACGATCTGCACCAGGGTTCAGTTCGCGGCAAGCACGTGTCCCGCGGGTTCCGTCTACGGGCATGCCCGGGCGATCAGCCCGTTGCTGGACCAGCCTCTGGAAGGACCGGTCTACCTCAGGTCCTCCTCCAACCCGCTGCCCGATCTCGTCGCCGACCTGAACGGCCCGATCCACATCGTCCTGGTCGGCCGCATCGACTCGGTCAACGGCGGGATCAGGAGCAGCTTCGCCGCGGTCCCGGACGCTCCGGTGAGCAAGTTCGTCCTCAGTATGGACGGCGGCAAGAAGGGCCTGCTCGTCAACAGCCAAAACCTCTGCGCCTCTGTCAACCGCGCCGGCGTCTCGCTGGTAGCTCAAAGCGGCAAGGCGGCTCGTCAGCGGCCCGCCCTCCGCGACTCGTGTCCCAAGCGCGCCAGGAGAACCGACAAGAGGGCGCGTCACGACAAAACCCACCGCCACAACGGTGCTTCCATTTCCAATAGGGAGGATTAGATGTTCTCACCACTGCGCAACCGCTTCGGTATCCCCGGGGTGATCTCGATCATTGCACTCGTCTTTGCCATGGCTGGAGGGGCCTTCGCCGCGAAGAGCCTCAACTCCGGCGGTTCGAAGGCCACCTCCTCTGCCAGCGGCAAGAAGGGTCCCAGGGGTCCCAGGGGCCCCAGGGGCAAACAGGGGCCGGCGGGGCCGCAAGGCCCGGCGGGTGCCAAGGGCGATACGGGTGCGGCCGGCGCCGGCGGAACCAACGGAACCAACGGCGCCAACGGCGCGACGGGGCCGACGGGGCCGACGGGTAAAAACGGGGCGACCGGGGCGACCGGGGTCACCGGAGCTGCGGGCGTCGGCGCGTCCGGGCCCACGGGTGCGACCGGTGCCACGGGCCAGACCGGGTTCACGGAAACGCTGCCCAGCGGGGCGATCGAGGTGGGAACCTGGTCGGGCACTGTCGGTCCCTCAGGGCTCGACTTCGCGCCTCTTTCCTTCCCGATCCCGCTCTCCGCCGATCTGGAAGAAGCCAATGTCCACATCATCGGAGAAGGTGGAACCGGAGGCGGTGGCTGTACCGGCGGCAAAGCGAACACCCCGAAAGTCGGGATCGAAAAAGGGCACCTCTGCGTCTATGTCTTCTCCGTCTTCGGGGGAGAAGAACTCGTGGAAGCCAAAGCCATCCGCAAGGCGGGCAGCGGCCAGGCGGGCGCCTCGACGATGGGTGCCCGCGTTCAGGTCGAAGGTCCCCAAAACGGCGAAGTGATCTTCGGAACCTTCGCGGTGAGGGCCCCGTAGTCCGAGGTTCTCCCTGGTCGAAGTCCAGGCATCCGAGCCCCGGGCGGCAGCCAGCCGCCCGGGGCCGGCAGCCCGATGGATCCAGTCGACGACTTCGACGCCTTTCGCGAGAGCTCGGGATGCTGCACCCGGTTCGCCGCCGTGCCTACCTTGTGGCGGCGAAAGTGGCCCCAGTCAAACTTCCTCACGCCGCAAAGGAAGATCGGCCGGATCCATATCAACGCCGCAGCGCGGTGCCGACTTCCACTGGATCGAGTCGTCCGTGGCCGTCTGGGGTCCCCGCAGGGAGATCTCGAAGCGAACGTGGCCGAGGTCTCGACTTGATCCTGGTCGGCGGTACCTATGGGCCGATGACCACGAAGGAGCGACTTCACAAGCTGGTCGAGGAGCTTTCCGAGCGGGAGGCTGAGGCCGCGTTGGTGATCGTCGAGCGCCGGCGTGATGACCCGATGCTGCACGCGCTTGCGTCCGCTCCAATGGACGATGAGCAATCTGAGACCAGCGAGGATGCCAGCGCGGTCGAGGCCCTGGCTGCTTACAACCGAGGAGAGGCAGTTTCCTCGGAGCAGTTGCGTGCCGAGCTCGATCTCGATTGACCACGGGCTGGTCACTTCGGGTTGCGCCGCCGGCTCGGCGTGATCTGAAGCGACTCGACCCACCCGTTCAGCGTCGGATCCTGGAACGCTCTCGACAGGTTCGTCGTAGACTCGCTGCAGCGGCGACATTCGCAAGCTCAATTCGCTCCAGTGGCGGCTACGGGTTGGCGATTGGCGCGTGCGCTTCAGCTTCGACGACGAGAACCAGGTGATCGTCGTCCTGCGGGTGTTGCCGCGCGGTCGAGCCTACGATCGGTGATCATCGCTCGTTCTCGACGACGAGCTCGGCTGGGAACTCCAGGACTCCACAGAGCCTCACCTTCAGTTCCTCAAAGCCCATAAATCCATCGAGGTCGTCACCGACTTCCTCGGCGTAGAGGGCTAGGTCGGACCTCGCATTGCGTACCGCGCCGTCGATGTCATCGCCGACGCCGATGCTCAGCTCACCGTGGCGGTAGCGAGCGTAGACCGCTCGACCGTCCTCAAGGGTTCCCTCCCACTGCGATGGACATGCGAGGCACGTTCTCTTCAGTGCGGTCACCTTCGCGTCAGCGCTGATCCTGGTGTTGGCCGGCTCGCTCACGAGGCCATGATTGCAGACAGAAAGTTTCATGACGCTGAGTACGATCTTCCTACGGGGGTGGTCAATGAGAAGCTAATTACCGAGGCGGGACGCCGCCGAAGGTCGCGGGTTCGACTCCCGTCGGGCGATCGTCGCTCCCGTCGGTGACGCCGGCTTGCTCTCCGCTGTCCAGCCCTGCCTTGACCGCTTCCGCATCTGCTTTGCGCCGATTGCCGTTGCCGAGACGTTAGCGAGAGTCGAGGTTCGTAAACACGTTTATCCACCGTGAAACCTGCTGATTTGCAGGGAAATCTATGAATTGCTTGACATTGGGAACACGACTATCTACTCTTCGGGCAGATCGGTAAACATCGCTATCCACTTCGGCTGGCGACGTAGATCGAGTCAAAAGCACCAGGGAAGCAGCACCGCAGTAACAGGGAAAAAAACGAGCTCACGGGAAGCGCCGCACCAGGGAGCGGCCGGCAAGAGGGCTCACGGGACAAGGAGAAGATTTGATGCTCTCAAGACTCCGCGAGCACTTCGGCACGGCCGGCCTGCTCGTGGCCATCGTGGCGCTGATCGCCGCCCTCGCCGGCGGCGCAATAGCCGCCTCGGGCGGCTCCGGCAGCGCCACCGCTTCAAAAGGCAAACAAGGCAAACAGGGCAAACAGGGCAAACCCGGCAAACCCGGTCCGCAGGGGCCGGCAGGGCCGGCAGGACCGCAGGGACCGGCGGGCCCCAAGGGCGATACCGGAGCTGCCGGCGCCGCGGGCGCCAAAGGCGCGACCGGGGCCACCGGAGCGAATGGGACCAACGGGAGCAATGGCGCGACCGGGGCCACCGGTCCGACCGGGTTCAGCGGGTTCACCGCGACGCTGCCTCCAGGGGCGACCGAGACCGGAACGTTTGCGGTGCGTGGCAGGCCCCCGGTAAAAGGGCCACCACCCCAAGAAGAAGAATTCATAGGGGGCGCCTTGATCCCACTCACGCTCCCGATCCCGCTTCCCGCCCCCATTGAAGGGTTCGAAAAGATCAAAAAAGTGGAGCTTGCGGACCCTGTTCCGGCTGAGTGCAACGGTGGCAGTGTGGAAGAACCGAAAGCAGCCCCCGGGTATATGTGTGTATACAACGGCCCGTTTAGCAAAGATGTCCTAGGCACTATTGCAAGCCCAGGTGCGGTGCCATTCAAAGTGGGAGTGTCTGGTGCGTTCATACTCAGCGGCGTACAAAAAGATCTCGAGGGAAGCTTCGCCGTGACCGCATGCGGAGGTACGGAATTCCCTTGTCCGTAGATCCAAGGTTCAGCTAAGGGCGATGACTCCTAAGTCCGTAGTCATCGCAGACCCGAACGGCCGGCAGGCCGTTCGGGTCACCTTGGCTTCTTCACAGCAAGTCATACACGTACACCACCACCAATGAGGGCAAGAGCGATGAGCAAGACAAGCCGCACGGGCCGACCCGGCACCTCCATCATCAGGGCGCCTCTAGGCATTCTCACGTTCATGCTCGTCGCCTTTGCATCCTCTCCCGCCTTCGCGGGTTCGCCGGCCCACCTGCGCACCCCCGCTCTCGATATCTCGGGCCTGAACCACGCCTGCGGGGTTGCCGTCGACTCCAAAGGCGACGTTTACGCCTCCAGCGCCGGCGACGCCAAAGTCAAGGTCTTCGACCCTGCCCACACCGAACTGACTTCGATCCCCAATGCCAACGAACCCTGCGGTCTCGCTGTCAACAGCAAAGGCGAGCTCTTCGTATCCGAGAAGGGGACCGGCAAAGTCGTCCGCTACAAACCCAACGCCTATCCCTTCGTCGGCACTCCGACCTACGGCGCCGCCGAACCGATCGACTCCTCAGGCAGCGCCAAGGGCATCGCCGTCGATCCCTTCGACGGCCGCCTCTACGTCGCCGAGGGCAACCACGTCGCCGTCTACAAAGCCGATGGCAGCTTCGAAGCCAACGTCGGCGAAGGTGACCTCACCAATGCCACCGGAGTGGCGGCCTATACCTACGACGGCTCGGGCAAAGATCGCCACCTCTACGTCGCCGACGACGCCGCATCCGATCGGGTGATGGTCTTCAGCGGACCGAGCGCAGGCGGGCTGAAACTCCGCAGCGAGATTACCGGCCCGAAAACCGGCGAAGACTTTGGCTTCGACACAGCCGGCACCTACCTCGCCGTCGATCCCGGAAACCGCGGCGCCGGCGGCAAATGCGCTTCCGTCGCCGAACAGGCATGCAGCGCCGGCCATCTCCTCGTCTACGACGCTGCGCACAACGTCGTCGACGAGTTTGATGCGACGGGTGAGTTCCTCGACCAGCTCCCCAACGCCGCCCTCGCCGCCGCCAAACCGACCGCGCTGGCGATCGAGCGTTCCGGCGGCGCCGGCGACGGGACGATCTATGTCAGCGGCGGAGACGCCGCGGCCGCCAAGGTGCTCGCCTTCGGGCCGCTGGCCGCGCCGAGTCGCTCGCCGGTGCCGGAGCTCTCCCATGAATTGAAAAAAGCCAGCGCGGTGGCCACCGACTCCTACGGCAACGTCTACGTCATAGCCGGAGCTCTGATCCACGTCTTCGATCCCAGCGGCAAAGAGATCAAAGTCGGACCGGCGGGGAAAGGCGTTGAAGACCCCAACCAACCGGATGAAATATCAGTCGACTCCGAGGGCCGCGTGTATGTGCTCGATCAGTTCGGCGGTGTCCCCGGCGAAGCCGAGGCGACCTACTACACGCCGAGTGTCTATCCACCCATTGACGGAACCGCCTACGTGCGCCGCGAACCACCCGTCTCGACGGCCACCGACTGGCCGGCGGCGTGCATGATAGTTACGTCGCTGGTTGCCATCCCGAGCAATGACCATGTGATCCTCAGTGGGTGCGAAGAGAACCATGAATTGGACTCGGCGGCGCCTGGCCACGACTCAGCGCTGCTGAACGGCGACTTCGCAGATCTCGGCGCCGGCGCCCCGGAATCGGTGGCGGCTTACGGCAGTAACGGTAGCGTTTACTTCGGCCGAAACCCGGGCCGAATCGCCGTTGTCAACCAGGCGGGGACCGAAATCCTGGCGAGTATCAACGGCGCCGGCAGCCCCAGCGGAGGGTTTGGGGGCAACCCGTACCTGGCGGTCGACCAGTCGAACGGCCATGTGCTCGAGTTCTCCAACCAGACGACCGCGCACGAGTACGACGCGTCGGGCGCCTTTGTCGCCCAGTTCGGAAGCTTCACCGCAGGCGGCCTGAAGGGCTCGATCGCCATCGACAACGCCTGCGCTCTGCACCGCAATGCCCTCGACGAACTGGAACCGCTGACCGAATCGACCATCCCCACCTGCAAGCAGTTCGACCCAGCCAACGGCACCGTCTACGTCGCCTTCGACGACGCCGCCCCCAAAACCTTCGACCTGACCGCCTTCTCCCCGCTCAGCTACGGTGAATCTCCGCTGGCCACAACCGGCATCGCCTCCGATATCAGCACCGGCAACGCCACCCTGAACGGGGCCGTCAACCCGCGCGGCTTCGAACTCACCGCCTGCCGCTTCGAATACCTCACCGACGCCAAATACCTCGAAAACGGTAAAACCTTCGCCGGGGCGACCGCCGTCCCCTGCGCCGAGACTCTGGCCGGAATCGGCAAAGGCAGCTCTCCCGTGGCGGTCCACGCCGACATCGCCGGCCTCGCCCCCGAAGGGCGCTACCGATTCCGCCTGGTAGCGGAGAACAAATACGGCCCCAGCGAAGGGCTGGCGACCCTTTTCGGCCCCCCCGTCGTCACCCCCAGGTCTGCCCTTCCCATTCTCTACACCGAAGCGACCCTGAGGGCAAACGTCGATCCCTCCGGGCTGGCGACCAAATATCGCTTCGAGTACGGCAAAGCCGCCGGCGAATACGACCAGAGCACTCCGGTTGGGGAAATCCCTGCCGGCGCCAATCCCACCGATGTGCAGGCGGCTCTCACCGGCCTCGCCGAAGGGGTCACTTACCACTTCCGCGTCGTCGCCGAAAACGAAGCCCAGACCTTGTCGGGCCCCGACCAGACGCTGGTCACCCTGGCACGTCGTGCCGCCGAGACTTGCCCCAACACCGAATACCGCACCGGGCTTTCCGCCAACCTTCCCGACTGCCGCGCCTATGAGCTGGTAACTCCGGCGGAGACCAATGGAGTCACGCCCGATGCCTTGGGCAACGGCGGCACCGCGGGCTCCGGGTTCAACAACTGGCTGACCCCGCCACGCGGCTCCGCTGCCGGCGAACGCGTCTCCTACTTCACCATCGGGACCCTGCCGGGCTTCGAAGGCAACGGCCTCCTCGACGGCTACCGGGCGCAGCGGGCTCCCGGTGAGCATCCCGAGACGGGTTGGAGCAACGAGTCATTCGGGCCCACTTTTCGTGAGGCCGGGCCCGACCTCCTGCTTCAACCCAGTCAGCAGAGCGTCGCCTCCGATCAGCTCTATTCCTTCTGGAGGATCCGACCTGCCGAAAGCTTCCCCGGGACCCTCGCAGAGGGGGTCTACATGCGCACTCCGTCTGGCTTCGAGCCGCTCGGCAAAGGCACGCTCGCCTCTGATCTGAACGCCGAGAGTCGCTACCTCAGCCCCGGCGGCGCCCATGCCATCTTCAACTCCAGCGCCCACCTGGAGGAAGAAGCCGCACCAGCCGGCACCGGAACGGTCTACGAGCGTGCCGCCGGCAGCGATACCGCCCGCGTCGTCTCGATCAAACCCGACGGCAGCTCCTTCGGCGCCGGCGAAGCCGCCGGCTATGTCGCCGCCACCGAAGACGGCACCGCGATCGCCTTCAAAGTCGGCGGTGCGCTCTATCTGCACCGCGGTGGGCAGACCACCCAGGTCGCCTCCGGTCCCAACACCTTCGCCGGCCTCTCCGAAGACGGCAGGCGCGTCTTCTACACCGCCACCACGGCCGGGGAACCGACCCCCGCGACCCTCTTTGCCTGCGACCTGCAGGAAGGGCCATGCGCAGGCCCCGGCGCTCACGCCCCGGTCCAGATCGGCCCCAGCTCGATCTTCGTCCACGTCTCCGCCGGCGGCACCCGCGCCTTCTTCACCTCCGAGACGTCACTCACCGGCGGCGAGGAAAACGAAGCGGGCGAAAAGGCTGAAGCAGCCAAACGAAACCTCTACGCCTGGGACGTCGAGTCCGAAGCGACCCATTTCATCGCTCAGCTCGATCCCTCTGACTTCGACAGCTTCGATGGCAACGTCTCGATCGCCCTCGACGCTTGGATTCACGCGATCAACCCGGGCTCGACCTCGGGCCGGAACCGTTCTCCTACCGCTTCCAGCCCTGACGGCGGAGCGTTCGTCTTCCAGTCCCACGCTCAGCTCACCACCTACGACAACGAAGGCCACGGCGAGATCTACCGCTATGCGCCCTCCAGCGAAGCGGGCGAGCGGCTCACCTGCGTCTCCTGCGACCCAAGCGGTGGGCCCGCCAGCGGCGACGCCTTGCTGACCAACAGCCGCGGTGTCCACGACACGACCGTGATCGCCAATGTCACCGACGATGGCGAGGAAGTCTTCTTCCAGAGCCCCGATCGCCTCTTGCCCGAGGACGCCAACGACGTTCAGGACGTCTATGAGTGGAGGGCCAAGGGCGCCGATGCCTGCGAACGAGGCGGCGGCTGCCTGGCTCTGATCTCCTCAGGCCAGGGGGAGGAAGACAGCTACCTCTACGCGATGAGCGCCGACGGCGATGACGTCTTCTTCCGCACCCGCGAGAGGCTGGTTGGCCAGGACGTTCCCGGCAGCCCCTCGATCTACGACGCCCGTGTGGATGGCGGCATCCCTGACCTGCCCGCCGCCGCTCCCTGCCAGGGAGACGCCTGCCAGGGCAACGGCGCCCCCCCGCCGGCGCTGCCGGCCCCGACGACCCGCGCCGGTAACAACGGCAACGCCGAGGAGCCGGTCAGCCGCTGCGCCAAAGGCAAGCACCGGATCAAAGGCCGCTGCATCAGAAAGCAGCAGAAGCCCCGCAAGCACAAGCGCCACCAGCACCGAGCCAACCACGACCGGAGGGCGCACCGATGATCCGCCGCACCGCACTCCTCGCTACCGCAGCCCTGGTTCTGATCATGCTGGCGGTGCCTGCAGGTGCCTCGGCCCTTGAAGAATGCTCTCTGGAACCTCGCAGCGCCTGCTTCGGAATCGAATCGGTCGACACTTCTCTCTCCACCACCCAGGCCGGGGGTCATCCTGACTTCACCCTCGAGGTTGCGGTCAAACAGGACCCGAAAAGCAAATCCAACGTCTTCCAGCTCAAAGACAGCTACGCGGTGACCCGCAACCTCCGGTTCAACGTCCCGCCCGGATTGATCGGCAACCCCAACGTGCTCGGCGTGCCCCAGCAGTGCACCGCGCAGGAACTGACCACGGGCGTGCAGGGTGACGGCTGCCCCAACGGCTCCCAGGTCGGGATCTCGGTGATAACCGCCTACCAGCTCGGCCAGAAACTCGTCGAGCCTGTCTACATGATGCAACCGCCTGGCGGCGACGTCGTTGCTCGCCTCGGGACGGTTGCCGGCATCTACCCTGTTTTCATCGATTTCCGGGTGCGCTCGGAGGGTGACTACGGCCTGGTCGCCGACGTCCGCGACGCCTCGGCGGCGGCCAAGCTGGTCCGGCTGGAGACGACCTTCTGGGGAGTCCCGGCCGACCACAGCCACGACAATGAACGCTGCACCATCGCGGAGGCGTTCAACGGTTGCGTCACCTCCCCATCCCGCCCCCCCGGCTCCCGTCCCCTCCCCTTCATGACCAACCCGACCCGCTGTGGGGTGCCGCTGGAGATGGGTGTCAACGCCTCCAGCTGGCTCGACCCGCAGTTGGACCCGGCAAAGGAAGTCAGGGCTCCCTTCCCGACGATCACCGGCTGCAACAAACTGCCCTTCGGCCCCAGCCTCACGGTCACCCCGACCTCCCACCACACCTCCAGCCCGACTGGCCTGGACCTGACGATCCGCCTTCCCGAATCAGACGGCGTCAACGTCTTGGAACCCGCCCAGACCAGGGACATCCGCATCGACTTGCCGAAAGGCCTCGCGATCAACCCCGGCTCCGCCGACGGCCTGGCGGTCTGCAGCGTCGCCCAGCTCCACTTCGGCGAGCGGGTCGATGCCGAGTGCCCAGATGCAGCGAAGATGGCGGCCACCGAATTCGAGATCGGCGCCCTGCCGAGAAGGATGAAGGGCGCGATCTACCTCAGGGAGCCGGAACCGGGCAACCTGTTCCGGATCTGGGTCGTCGCCGACGATCTCGGCGCCCACGTCAAGCTCCCCGGCCAGCTCGAAGTCGACAGGACCACCGGCCAGATCAAGTCGGTGGTGCTCGACAACCCGCAGGTTCCGTTGAGGGAAGTGAAGCTGCTCTTCAAGTCGGGCTTCCGCGCCCCCCTGATGACCCCGCCCAGCTGTGGCACCTACTTCACCCACTATGAGTTCAGCTCCTGGGCCGGAGGACCGGTGGCCAAAGGCGAGGTGCCGATGACGATCTCCGAAGGCTGCGATGGCGGCGGCTTCAGCCCCAAGCTCAGCGCCGGAAGCACCGATGCCCAGGGCGGCGCCTTCAGCCCATTCACCTTCACGATCTCTCGTGGGGACTCCGAGCAGAACCTCGCCGGCCTCGACGTCACCCTGCCTGAGGGCATCGCGGCCTCCTTCATCGGCATCCCCCGCTGCGAAGGAGCGGCGGCTGCAACCGGCCACTGCCCGGCTGCCTCCCGGATCGGCAAGACGGTGGTAGCCGACGGCGTCGGCCCCAGCCCCCTCTGGGTCCCCCAGCCCGGCAAGGATCCGACCGCGATCTACCTCTCCGGCCCCTACAAAGGCGCCCCCCTGAGCATCATCGCCGTCGTTCCAGCCCAAGCCGGTCCCTTCGACCTCGGATTGGAAGTGGTCAGAAGCGCGGTCTTCGTCAACCCGGTAACCGCCCAAGCGACGGCCAAGGCAGATCCGCTGCCCCAGATCATCGAAGGTATCCCGATCGTCTACAGCACGGTCAACGTGCAGCTCGATCGCCCCGGCTTCTCCCTCAACCCAACCTCCTGCGCCGCCAAGGAGTCCTCGGCAACCCTGACCTCCACTGGAGGCAAGGTGGCAACCCCGACCTCTCCCTACGCCGCCTCCAACTGCGCCAAGCTCGGATTCAAGCCCAACCTCTCGATCAAGCTCTTCGGCGGCACCAAGCGCAGCTCCCACCCGAAACTCAGAGCGACCCTGAAGATGCCCCAAGGTGGAGCAAACCTCGCCGGCGCCTCGGTGGCGCTGCCCCATTCGGAGTTCCTCGACCAGGCCAACATCGTCACCGTCTGCACCAGGGTGCAGTTCGCCGCCGATGCCTGCCCAGCAGGATCGATCTATGGCACCGCTACCGCGAAGCTCTCGCTGTTCGACTTCCCACTGGAAGGCCCGGTCTACCTACGCTCCTCCTCCAATCCCCTCCCCGACCTGGTGATGAGCCTCAAAGGCCCGGCTTCCCTCCCGATCGAGGCCGAGGTGGTGGGGAGAGTGGACTCCGTCAACGGCGGCCTCAGAACCACCTTCGATTCGGTCCCAGACGCCCCGGTCACCGAGTTCACCCTGGGGATGAAGGGCGGCGACAAGGGCCTGATCGTCAACTCCACCAACCTATGCAAGAAGACGAACAGGGCAACCGCCAAGTTCACCGGGCAAAACGGCAAGCGGCTGACCACGCATCCGGTACTGCAGAACTCCTGCAAGAAGAAGAGCAACGCCGAGCGCCAAAAGCGCGTCCGTTGATGAGGGTCAAAGCCGCAGTCTCCTCAGCCGCCGTGGCCATCGCGGTGGGGGTGCTTTGCGCCCCCACCTCCGCTGAGACGATCCTCGAGGGCCCGGTCCGCCTCTCGGTGACCGGCAGCCTCGCACCGAAGGCATTGCCAAGGAAGGCAGCCGCCCCGGTATCGGTCATCCTGGCCGGCAAGATCTTCCCGGCCAGGAAGTCCTCTGTCCTGCCCCAGCTGAAGAGAATCGCCTTCGCGATCAACTCCAACGGCCGCCTCGCCTACAAGGGCCTGCCGGTCTGCCGGGTCGGCCACATCCAGCCCGCCACCAACCAGGAAGCGATGGAAGCCTGCGGGGACTCATTGGTAGGCAGCGGTCACTTCGCCGCCGACGTCGAGCTGCCCGAACAGTCGCCCTTTCCCTCGGAGGGCAAGATGCTCGCCTTCAACGGCAGGTTGAGAGGCCAGCCGGCGATCCTCGCCCACATCTACGGCACCGTCCCCGCCTCCACCTCCTACACCCTGCCCTTCGTCATCAGGAGGACCAAGGGCACCTACGGCACCCTCCTGGAAGCAAACCTGCCCCATATCTCCGGGGAATGGGGATCGATCAGATCGATGAACATGACCCTGGGCAGGACCTTCAGCTTCCACGGCAGGCCCCAGGGCTACCTCTCGGCCAGCTGCCCGGCTCCCAAGGGTTTCAGCGGCGCTCCCTTCCCGCTGGCCAGGAGCAGCTTCGAGTTCAGCGGTGGGTTGTCTTTGAAGACGACTTTGAACCGCAGCTGCAAGGTGAAGGGATGAAGCGGGTGCGTCAAAGGCTCAGCTACGCAAACGTCGCCTCGACTCTGGCGCTGACCCTCGCCCTCGGTGGAGCCTCTGCCTTCGCCGCAGGCCAGCTCGCCCCGAAATCGGTGGGAGAGCGACAGCTTCGCCCGGGAGCGGTGACCCCCGACAAGATCCGCAAGAACGCGGTGACCGCGCCGAAGATCAAGGCCGAAGCGGTGAAGGAGGGGAAGATCGCCGGCGGGGCGATCAGTGCCACCAAGCTCGCCGATGGAGCGATCAGCACCCCCAAGCTCGCCAACGACGTCGTCACCACCGAAAAGATCGGCCCCGAGGCGGTCACCGGCGAGAAGGTCAACGAGGCGACCCTGGGACAGGTCCCCTCCGCCAACTCGGCCAACGGCGCCGCCTTCGCGGAATCCGCCAACCCCGCTGCCTTCGCCAAGATCGACAAAGCCGGCAACCTCGATGGCCCCAACTCGAAGGGGATCGCTTCTTCTCAACAGATCGAAGCAGGCGTCTACTGCATAAGCGTGGCTTCCTTTGCGCCGAGGGGAGCTCAGGTCACCCCTCAGTTCAACGGCATCGGCACCAGCGATGCCTTCGTCCGGATCGGCGGCGCCGCCGCCGCCTGCCCGACTCCCCAGATCGAGGTGCAGGTCTGGAACGGGGGGGTCAAAGTGGAAGCGCCGTTCTTCCTGGTGGCCTATCGCTAGGGGAGAGGGCGCCTTGGCGCTCAAGGCCTCCACTCAGCCACGCACGATCGAGCAGGCCAGGGCCGAGCTGTCGCGGCGCTTGGAGGCTCGCCGAGGTGAGATCGAGGCGGCGGTGATGAACCGGGTCTACGCGGTCTCCGACACCACCGATCTCGATCCCACCTATGCCGAAGGACTGAGAGCCGCGGTCACCGCCGCCGTTGACTACGGGCTGGGTGCGATCTCACTGGGCGAGGATCGCACCCCACCGCCACCGCCGATCCTCCTTGCCCAGGCCCGCCTCGCGGCCAGAGCGAGGGTCAGCCTCGACACCGTCCTACGCCGCTACTTCGCCGGGCACGCCTTGCTCGGTGACTTCCTGATCGAGGAGGCCGAGGGGGGCAGGCTGCTCAGGGGGGCGGCGCTGCAGCGGCTCTTGCGCACGCAGGCGGCGCTGTTCGACCGCCTCCTCGTCGCGGTCTCCGAGGAGCATGGGCGCGAGGAGGGGAGCCGGCTCGGCTCGAGCGAGGAGCGCCACGCGGAGCGAATCGAGGGGCTCTTGGCCGGCGAGCTGGTCGACACGTCGGGGTTGGGGTATGAGCTGGACGGGTGGCACCTGGGGGTTGTGGCGAGAGGGGCTGGGGCGCAGGAGGCGCTTCGCGGTCTCGCCGGCTCGCTTGATCGGAGGCTGCTGTTGGTCCGGCGGGAGGAAGAGACGACGTGGGGTTGGCTGGGGGGGCGCAGAGGCTTCGATCTCGAGAAGCTGCGGCGTGGGACCGAGGCCGTTGGTTCACAGTGCCGTCTCGCCATCGGCGAGCCCGGGGAGGATCTCGCCGGTTGGAGACTCACTCATCGTCAGGCCAAGGCGGCGCTGCCGATCGCCGTTCGCAGCGGCGAGGCGCTGACTCGTTACGCCGACGTGGCGTTGCTTGCCTCGATGTTGCAAGACGAGCTGCTCGTCACCTCGTTGCGGGAGCTCTACCTCTCTCCGCTGGAGGGAGAGCGGGGGGGAGGTGAGATGGCCCGTCAAACCCTATGCGCCTACTTCGCAGCGGGACGGAATGTCTCCTCCGCAGCAGCCTCGCTGGGGGTGAGTCGCCAAGCAGTCGCCAAGCGACTGCGCACTGTTGAGGAAACGCTCGGTCGGTCTCTCGGCTTCTGCGGCATGGACTTGGAGGCAGCCCTGCGCCTTGCAGAAATTAGACCACTCGAAGTTGACCTCGAGGCCTAACAACCTGCAACTCCGCGGGGCATCGAGGTGTCGCATTGGATGTGCGGCAGGCTGCTCGAATCGGAGATCGTGAACCGGTAAGTCCTGCTGTTACGGCATCCAGGGAGGAAGCACCGCATGCAAGAAGCGACACACCGTGGCTCGCAAAAGGGCGTTTGCACGTCCATCGTTCTCATGCTGCTCGCATGTCTGTCTGTCGTAGCTGCACCGACTGCAAGTGCTGCAGCGCCGGCAAGCCATTTCCCGGATGCAATGGTCGGCGCGTCAGACAAGCCGCTTGACGAAGCGATTGTCCCCGGTCACTACATCGTCGTCCTCGAGGACTCCGTCGATCACCCCGGCGCAGTTGCCGAGGATCAGGTCGAGGACAGGGGAGGAGAGCTCGGATTGGTCTACCGCTACGCCCTGAAGGGCTACTCGGCCGAGCTTTCCAAGCAAGACGTAGAAGTGCTCCGAAACGATCCACGCGTCAAATACGTGAGCCCAGATCGCGAAGGAGCACTCCTTTCCCAGACGACTCCGACGGGGGTCAAACGCGTCTTTGCGCCCAATAACGCCAACTTGGATATCGACGGAAAAGACGACCTGCGAGTGAATGCGGACGTAGCCGTCATTGACACCGGCGTCGACTTCGAACACCCGGACCTCGATGTCGTCTCTCATAAGAACTGCGCGATCCCATACTCGTGGGAAGAAGGATTTGGAGGGTGCATCGAAGATGCTACGGGCGACGGAGTCGGCCACGGCACTCATGTGGCCGGAATTGTCGGCGCCCTCGACAACGGGGAAGGTGTAGTCGGTGTCGCCCCTGGAGCGCGGCTATGGTCGATGAGGGTCTTCAGCCCGTCTGGCTTCTTCCTGGAATCGTGGGCCACGGCCGGGATCGACTGGGTCACCCAGCATGCCGATGAGATCGAGGTCGCGAACGTCAGCCTCGGCTGCCTCCCACCCTATCCATGCGTGTGGCCGACGGTGGAGGAAGCGATCGACAAATCGGTCGAAAAAGGCATCGTCTACGTGGTGGCGGCCGGCAACTCGAAAATCGACGCAAGCGAAATGAGTCCGTCCAGGGATCCCCATGTCATCACGGTCTCAGCCCTGGCCGACTACGACGGGAAATCAGGCGGCGAAGCCTCCAAACCAGCTTGCGATATGACTGACTACGAAAAAGCCCTTGGGAAAGAGCAGGATGACACGCTCGCCAACTTCAGTAACTTCGGCTCAGCAGTGGACGTAGCGGCACCGGGGCTCTGCATCTACTCGACCTTTCCTACGGGCGGGTCTAAATATGGGAAAGACTATGGCTATCTCGACGGTACGTCGATGGCCGCCCCTCATGTTACGGGCGCCGTTGCGGACCTGGTGAGCAAAGGAGATCCGCAGGTCGAAGAAGACGTGATAGCGATCCGCAACTGGATCGCCGCGCGCGGTAACAGCCTTTGGACCGACGATTCCGGTGATGGCTGGAAAGAGGCGCTCCTGGATGTTGGCAGCGCCGGTGCTTTCCCCGCTCCCCCTCCTACGGTGACGACCAACCCGGTCGAATACGTTACTTCAACCTATGGCGTGCTGAAAGGCAGCATTCCCTCGCAAGGCTTTCCCGTCCACTATCACTTCGACTACGGAACCACTGAAGCCTATGGATCTGTTTCGTATACGGACACGGCGAAAGTAAGCGGGTTTACGCAAAACGTGGCCGCGGGGTCGGACACTCTGCAGCCGGGCACCACCTATCACTTCCGACTTGTCGGCAACGGCTTGGGCGGGGTCACCTACGGCAAAGACGAAACGTTCAAAACGCTCGCTGCACTGCCTACTGTGACGACCAAAGGCGCAACGGACCTTGCCATCAGCAAAGCGACCCTGAACGGGACGATCAATCCGGGCGGTGGTGAAACCACCTATCGCTTTGAATACGACACCGCTGAATATAAAAAAGGCGAAGGAGCGCATGGCACGAGTGTGCCAATCCCAAGCAAATCGATCGGGAGCGGGCTCAGTGATGTTGATGTCAGCGAGAAAATCGAAGGCTTGAAATCTCACACTTTCTACCACTTTCGGGTAGTCGCTACTAATTCAGCGGGTACGAGCTTTGGCGAAGACAGCACGTTCTTTACTGGCACCTGGTCCACCCAAACCACCCCCAACCCCACCCCCCGCACCGAAGCAAAGCTCGAAGACGTCTCCTGCGCCTCGGCGAGCATGTGCATGGCCGCCGGCACCGACGGCTATACCGGCCGTGGCTTCGGCGAGTCCTGGAACGGCAGCGAATGGAAAACGCTCTTCACCGACATCAGCGGCTTCCAGCCGCGCGGCGTCGCCTGCACCTCGACGACCTCCTGCATCGTCGCCGGCTCTGACGGCAGCGGCACCCCGAAGGCCGAGCTGTGGCAATACGAAGCATTCGTCTCGGAATGGGTCCGTATCGCGAAAACCGTCCCCAGCCCCGAAGGCGCCACCAGCGTCAAGCTGAACGACGTCTCCTGCACCTCGGCCTCGGCCTGCACCGCGGTCGGCTCCTACCTCAAAGAAGGCAAAACCAAGACCCTGGCCGAGCGCTACAACGGCACCAGCTTCTCGATCCAGACCACCGCCAACCCCGAAGCGGGCAGCGCTGAGCTGCTCGGCGTCTCCTGCGCCTCGGCGACCTCCTGCTTCGCGGTCGGCAAGAAGGGCGGCGAAACCTTCGCGCAGTCCTGGAACGGCACCACCTGGTCGATCTCCACGACCCCCAACCCCTCCGGTGCCGAACAGAGCATCCTGCGCAGCGTCTCCTGCACCTCGGCCAGCGCCTGCACCGCGGTCGGCTACTCGGTCAAAACCGAAATCTCCAAACCCCGCGAAGCCCTGATCGAGCGCTACAACGGCACCAGCTGGTCGATCCAGACCGCCGCCGCCCCGGCCGGAGGCGTCGGCAACGTCGAGTTCAGCGCCGTCACCTGCCCCTCGGCCAGCTCCTGCGTCGCGGTCGGCGAATACGCAACCGAAAACGTCAGCGGCCTCTACATCCCCGAAGCGAGCAAAACCCTGATCGAGTCCTGGAACGGCAGCACCTGGTCGGTGCAGGCCTCACCCAACGTCGAAGGCAAAAAAGCCAACCTGCTCGCCGGCGTCTCCTGCACCGCGACGAGTGCCTGCACGGCGGTCGGCAATGCCCGGGCCAGCTACGGCAGCGGTCAATACGTGACCCTGGGGGAGCGGTGGAACGGCAGCACCTGGTCCACCCAAACCACCCCCAACCCCACCCCCCGCACCGAAGCAAAGCTCGAAGACGTCTCCTGCGCCTCGGCGAGCATGTGCATGGCCGCCGGCACCGACGGCTATACCGGCCGTGGCTTCGGCGAGTCCTGGAACGGCAGCGAATGGAAAACGCTCTTCACCGACATCAGCGGCTTCCAGCCGCGCGGCGTCGCCTGCACCTCGACGACCTCCTGCATCGTCGCCGGCTCTGACGGCAGCGGCACCCCGAAGGCCGAGCTGTGGCAATACGAAGCATTCGTCTCGGAATGGGTCCGTATCGCGAAAACCGTCCCCAGCCCCGAAGGCGCCACCAGCGTCAAGCTGAACGACGTCTCCTGCACCTCGGCCTCGGCCTGCACCGCGGTCGGCTCCTACCTCAAAGAAGGCAAAACCAAGACCCTGGCCGAGCGCTACAACGGCACCAGCTTCTCGATCCAGACCACCGCCAACCCCGAAGCGGGCAGCGCTGAGCTGCTCGGCGTCTCCTGCGCCTCGGCGACCTCCTGCTTCGCGGTCGGCAAGAAGGGCGGCGAAACCTTCGCGCAGTCCTGGAACGGCACCACCTGGTCGATCTCCACGACCCCCAACCCCTCCGGTGCCGAACAGAGCATCCTGCGCAGCGTCTCCTGCACCTCGGCCAGCGCCTGCACCGCGGTCGGCTACTCGGTCAAAACCGAAATCTCCAAACCCCGCGAAGCCCTGATCGAGCGCTACAACGGCACCAGCTGGTCGATCCAGACCGCCGCCGCCCCGGCCGGAGGCGTCGGCAACGTCGAGTTCAGCGCCGTCACCTGCCCCTCGGCCAGCTCCTGCGTCGCGGTCGGCGAATACGCAACCGAAAACGTCAGCGGCCTCTACATCCCCGAAGCGAGCAAAACCCTGATCGAGTCCTGGAACGGCAGCACCTGGTCGGTGCAGGCCTCACCCAACGTCGAAGGCAAAAAAGCCAACCTGCTCGCCGGCGTCTCCTGCACCGCGACGAGTGCCTGCACGGCGGTCGGCAATGCCCGGGCCAGCTACGGCAGCGGTCAATACGTGACCCTGGGGGAGCGGTGGGAATGACATTGGATACGCAACACCTTCACAGAAGGGTAATGATGAAAGCCATCGCTGGAGTTATCTCACTTGCGGCCGCCGCCCTATGTGCCATCTTCATGCCAGCCACCGCTCTTGCACATGGCGCCCACACACATAGTGCAGATCCTCCCGGCTGGGATGGCCGCATCCCGGGGATGCCGGACTTCAAAAAAATCGGGAAGACCACTTATCGCTTTCTCCCCGGTAGAGAGGAATACGAAGTGCGTGAGCCCGGCAACTCCGTCGGCTACATCCACGCCGATCCCAAACCCGCCGACGTCGGCTACGCCGCCTCCGAAGAAGGAGGATCCTTCAGCATTGGACCCGCAGTCGAACTGCCCACGCAGGAACTCGCTCCCTACTGCCGTCTCTCACGCAACCGGATCGTGGTCGTCTACACGCACCGTGAATCCGATCCCAGCCCGACGCCGGTTGGACAGATTCGCAGCATCGTCAACCGGATGAACTGGAAGATCGCCGACCAGTCCTCGCAGTCGAGCGGTGGCGGTCGGGTGGTTCACATGGTGGTCGACTGCAACACGTCGGGGGAAGTCATCGTCCACGACGTGCCTACGAATTCCGGTAGTTACACGACCATCGAAGGTGAGGTCAGGAAAGCCCTGGACACGACGGTGGGCGCGGACGATGGCATAGACGCCGTCAAGTACCTGATATTCGAGAAGGAACCTTGGGGCGAAGTGTATGGAATCGGCGGTCCTGTCTATACCGATCTGACCAAGAGCCGCCAAAATGCAAACTCGACAACCACCAACTCGGCGACGATCTATGCTCCCGAAACCTGGGTAAAGCACGTCTCGATACATGAGCTGATGCACGCGTTGGGTGCGACGCAGGGGAAAGCCACCCCCGCTGCCCCCTATTCGGTGGTCGACAACCACTGTTCCGATGGACAGGATGCACTCTGTTACGGCTCCTTCGGAGATGCCTACTGTCCTTCGAGTGCGGGCTATGGCACTCCAGTCAACGTTCCGATCGATTGCAACAAGAACACCTACTTCAACGCCGCCCCGCCAGGGGGGTCGTGGCTCGCCAGCTATTGGAACGTGGCCGGCTACGAGGATCCCTTTCTCATCACGGAACCAGATCAGGTGCCGAGCGTAACCACGGGAAGCGCTTCTGGCGTCGCTAAAAAAGAAGCGACGCTGAACGGCACGATCACTCCGCGTGGCGAGCATACGTTCTATTACTTTGAATTCGGCAAAACGACATCGTATGGAAGTAGCACACTGAAACCGAGCAACCCCAAATACTTGGAAGGTCCAGCTTCAGACTGCGGTCGGGGTAAGTGAGAAAATCACTAACCTTACCTCCAGTACGACCTACCATTACCGGTTGGTGGCGGAAAATGTCGCCGGGGCGACCGTCGGTTCCGACAAAACGTTTACAACCGAAAGCTCGCCCCCGGGTGTGTCTTTATTTCCGATTCAACAGGCAGACCTCGACCCAGATGGGGCGATACTGCGCGGTCAGGTTCACCGTGAACAGCTCAGTACGACCTACCAGTTTGAATATGGTTCGACGACTTCCTACGGGCAGAGCATTCCCGCGTCACCCAAAAGCGTCGAAGAAGTACCGTATGTCAACGTGAGCGAGGAAGTCAACGGCCTCGAACGATTCAAAACCTACCACTACCGGCTCAAAGCGACGAACTCAGCTGGCACCACTTTTTCCCCGGATCAAACCTTCACGGTCCCCGACTACCCCTACGCTTTTTCCGGTTACCTCGGATCGTCCGGATCTGGGAACGGCGAGCTGGACGAACCCCGTGGCCTCGCTCTGGATGCAGAAGGCGACCTCTGGGTGGCCGATGACGGCAACAATCGCGTCCAGCAGTTCAGTCCCAGCGGTCAGTTCCTGAGCAAGTTCGAAGGCAGCGGCGAAACTAAATTCGAAAAACCAGTTGACCTGGTGCTGACCTCGTCGGGAGACGTGTGGGTTCTCGATGCGGTCAAACGGCGCGCAGAGAGGTTCAGCTCGAGCGGCCAGTACTTGAGCCAGTTCGGCAAAGCCGGCTCTGGCAATGGCGAATTCGCGAGCGAACCGACGGGAATCGACGTCGGCCCCAATGGCCACATCTGGGTCAGTGCCGCCAAAGGCGTCCAGGAGTTCACCTCTGGAGGTCAATTCATCCAGAGCGTCAATTTCAGCTGTTCCTGCTCCACCCGGGATGTCTCAATTGATTCCGAAGGCCACGTTTGGGTGCTTGGAGCCCCCAAAGGTGTCGCTGAGCTTTCGCCCGCCGGCGCGGTCTTGGGTGAAGTCGCAATTTTCGGGGAAGAGCTGGAGGTCACCGAAGGGGGCCGTCTTTTGGTCTCCCGAGTTGAACCCGCCTCGGATCGGGTGCAGGAGTACTTGAAGACCGGTGAGCTGGTCGGTGAAGTCGCCGGGGGACCTCAAGAATGGGAATTTGATCCGTACGGGATCGCTGCCGGACCTGGTCGGGTGTTCTACGTGGCCAACTTCGGCCGCGATTGGATCGAAAGATGGATCGGAGGCTCCAAGCCCATTGTCAGCACGGGGAGCGCATCTGAAATTACGACGCGCGGAGCGAAACTCTCGGGCAAGGTCAACCCGACCGGACTGGCCACGACCTATCAGTTCGAATACGGGACCACCACGGCCTACGGCGCGAGTGCGCCGGTTCCGGGCAAAGGCATAGGCGCGGGGATCGAAGAACAGGATGCAAGCGAAACGATCGGCGGTCTCAAACTGGGGACGATCTACCACTATCGCCTGGCCGCAACCAACTCCGAGGGGACGACGTTCGGCAAAGACAAAACGTTTACGACTGTCGCTTCGGGCAAACCGGTGGCCACGACTGGGGGGGATAGCGAAGTGGGCGCGAGTAAAGCGGTCCTCAACGCGACCGTCAACCCGGAAGGCGCGGCGACCAGCTATCGCTTCGAATACGGCAAAACGACGTCCTATGGGACCAACGTGCCGATCCCCGACAAAGCGATCGGGGCCGGAGAAAACGACGTCGCGGTAAGCCAGGAAGTTTCGGGCCTGGCATCGCAGACGACTTATCACTTCCGGGTGGTCGCCACCAATGCGCACGCGACTGTCTATGGCAGCGACGTGGCATTCACCACCTGCAAAGGCTCGGGGTGCACCTGGTCCACCCAAACCACCCCCAACCCCACCCCCCGCACCGAAGCAAAGCTCGAAGACGTCTCCTGCGCCTCGGCGAGCATGTGCATGGCCGCCGGCACCGACGGCTATACCGGCCGTGGCTTCGGCGAGTCCTGGAACGGCAGCGAATGGAAAACGCTCTTCACCGACATCAGCGGCTTCCAGCCGCGCGGCGTCGCCTGCACCTCGACGACCTCCTGCATCGTCGCCGGCTCTGACGGCAGCGGCACCCCGAAGGCCGAGCTGTGGCAATACGAAGCATTCGTCTCGGAATGGGTCCGTATCGCGAAAACCGTCCCCAGCCCCGAAGGCGCCACCAGCGTCAAGCTGAACGACGTCTCCTGCACCTCGGCCTCGGCCTGCACCGCGGTCGGCTCCTACCTCAAAGAAGGCAAAACCAAGACCCTGGCCGAGCGCTACAACGGCACCAGCTTCTCGATCCAGACCACCGCCAACCCCGAAGCGGGCAGCGCTGAGCTGCTCGGCGTCTCCTGCGCCTCGGCGACCTCCTGCTTCGCGGTCGGCAAGAAGGGCGGCGAAACCTTCGCGCAGTCCTGGAACGGCACCACCTGGTCGATCTCCACGACCCCCAACCCCTCCGGTGC
Source organism: uncultured Thermoleophilia bacterium (assembly GCA_963720455.1). Classification (GTDB taxonomy): domain Bacteria; phylum Actinomycetota; class Thermoleophilia; order Solirubrobacterales; family 70-9; genus VAYN01. The sequence goes on from OY970392.1 coordinate 2,497,359, forward strand.
CGAACAGAGCATCCTGCGCAGCGTCTCCTGCACCTCGGCCAGCGCCTGCACCGCGGTCGGCTACTCGGTCAAAACCGAAATCTCCAAACCCCGCGAAGCCCTGATCGAGCGCTACAACGGCACCAGCTGGTCGATCCAGACCGCCGCCGCCCCGGCCGGAGGCGTCGGCAACGTCGAGTTCAGCGCCGTCACCTGCCCCTCGGCCAGCTCCTGCGTCGCGGTCGGCGAATACGCAACCGAAAACGTCAGCGGCCTCTACATCCCCGAAGCGAGCAAAACCCTGATCGAGTCCTGGAACGGCAGCACCTGGTCGGTGCAGGCCTCACCCAACGTCGAAGGCAAAAAAGCCAACCTGCTCGCCGGCGTCTCCTGCACCGCGACGAGTGCCTGCACGGCGGTCGGCAATGCCCGGGCCAGCTACGGCAGCGGTCAATACGTGACCCTGGGGGAGCGGTGGAACGGCAGCACCTGGTCCACCCAAACCACCCCCAACCCCACCCCCCGCACCGAAGCAAAGCTCGAAGACGTCTCCTGCGCCTCGGCGAGCATGTGCATGGCCGCCGGCACCGACGGCTATACCGGCCGTGGCTTCGGCGAGTCCTGGAACGGCAGCGAATGGAAAACGCTCTTCACCGACATCAGCGGCTTCCAGCCGCGCGGCGTCGCCTGCACCTCGACGACCTCCTGCATCGTCGCCGGCTCTGACGGCAGCGGCACCCCGAAGGCCGAGCTGTGGCAATACGAAGCATTCGTCTCGGAATGGGTCCGTATCGCGAAAACCGTCCCCAGCCCCGAAGGCGCCACCAGCGTCAAGCTGAACGACGTCTCCTGCACCTCGGCCTCGGCCTGCACCGCGGTCGGCTCCTACCTCAAAGAAGGCAAAACCAAGACCCTGGCCGAGCGCTACAACGGCACCAGCTTCTCGATCCAGACCACCGCCAACCCCGAAGCGGGCAGCGCTGAGCTGCTCGGCGTCTCCTGCGCCTCGGCGACCTCCTGCTTCGCGGTCGGCAAGAAGGGCGGCGAAACCTTCGCGCAGTCCTGGAACGGCACCACCTGGTCGATCTCCACGACCCCCAACCCCTCCGGTGCCGAACAGAGCATCCTGCGCAGCGTCTCCTGCACCTCGGCCAGCGCCTGCACCGCGGTCGGCTACTCGGTCAAAACCGAAATCTCCAAACCCCGCGAAGCCCTGATCGAGCGCTACAACGGCACCAGCTGGTCGATCCAGACCGCCGCCGCCCCGGCCGGAGGCGTCGGCAACGTCGAGTTCAGCGCCGTCACCTGCCCCTCGGCCAGCTCCTGCGTCGCGGTCGGCGAATACGCAACCGAAAACGTCAGCGGCCTCTACATCCCCGAAGCGAGCAAAACCCTGATCGAGTCCTGGAACGGCAGCACCTGGTCGGTGCAGGCCTCACCCAACGTCGAAGGCAAAAAAGCCAACCTGCTCGCCGGCGTCTCCTGCACCGCGACGAGTGCCTGCACGGCGGTCGGCAATGCCCGGGCCAGCTACGGCAGCGGTCAATACGTGACCCTGGGGGAGCGGTGGGAATGATCCTTCGCCGAACGCCTGCTTAGCGGTGGGTTCGGGTGACACGAGGGTTCGCAGATTCGACCCGTAGCAGTGCTACGGAGTCACCGCCGAGTTCATATCCGTCCCGATCTCCGTCGCGCTGAGCACCCGGTTGTACACGCGCACCTCGTCGATCAGGCCTTCGTAGAAGTTGGTCTTGTAGGCGCCGATCAGGAGCTTGAGGCCGTTGACGGTCGGTTTGGCGGCGGTGCGGGTCGAGACCAGGTTGCCGTTGACGTAGAGCCTCATGCTCGTGCCGTCATAGGTCATCGCCAGATGGCTCCAGCTCCCGTTCGGCAGCACTTTGGTGTCCTCGGCGTCTTCCCAGGACCAGGCGGCGTCGGAGATGAAGCCCTCGGGGATCCCTTTGACTTCGCCGCCGGCCTCGAGCCGGTAGGTGTAGTAGTTGCTCGTTTCCTTGGTGATCACCGGCGCGTGCAGGCGCGAGCTGTTTGGTCGCACCCAGGCCTCGAGCGTCAGCGCGCTGGTGAGCTCCAATGAGGCGGCGTCGGGGACATCGACCCGATCGTTGACTCCGTCGAAGCTGAGCGCGCGGCCGAATTTCCCGCCGACAACGCTCGTCGGCCCGTTGACCGCGGTGCCGTTGTTTTTGGCCGGCGAGGAGTCGTTGACGACCGTCCCCGAGGTCTCCTCGAAGCCGAAGCCGAGGACCAGGCCGTTGCTCGGCGGCGGCGATGAGTTGCTGACCGTGACCGTCACTTCGCCGGAGGTCGTCGTCTGGTTGGCGGTGTCGCGTGCGCGCGCGCCGAGTTTGTGGGTGCCGTTGGCCACCGCGGTGCTCGGCCACTGGATTTCGTATGGCGCGGTCGTGTCCTCGGCCCCGAACGCGGCCCCGTCGACGAGGAACTGGACGCCGCTGACGCCGACGTCGTCTCCCGCCGTCGCTTTCAGCGCCACCGTGCCGGAGACGGTGCCCGCCGCCGGGGAAGTGAGCGAGACCGTGGGGGGTTTGTCGGCGATCGAGGTGCCGCTCGCCTCTGCCGAGGCGGTGCTGAGATTGCCGGCGGCATCGGTCGCCTTGACCCGGTAGTAGTAGGTCCCGGGTGCGACGGTGTCGACGTAGCCGGGGGTGCCGGGGGTGGCGATGCGGTTGGCTGCCGACGGCGTGAAGCCGGCGGTCGTGGAGCGGTAGACCTCGTAGCCGCTGACCCCGACGGCGTCGGTCGAGGCGTCCCAGCTCAGGGTGACTTTCCCGAGCGAGCCGGTGGCTTTCAGGTTCCCGGGCGTGCTCGGCGGGGTGGAGTCGGTGGGCGGCGGCGGTCCACTCGACCCGACCGCCGAGTTCATATCCACCCCGATCTCCGTCGCGCTGAGCACCCGGTTGTACACGCGCACCTCGTCGATCAGGCCTTCGTAGAAGTTGGTCTTGTAGGCGCCGATCAGGAGCTTGAGGCCGTTGACGGTCGGTTTGGCGGCGGTGCGGGTCGAGACCAGGTTGCCGTTGACGTAGAGCCTCATGCTCGTGCCGTCATAGGTCATCGCCAGATGGCTCCAGCTCCCGTTCGGCAGCACTTTGGTGTCCTCGGCGTCTTCCCAGGACCAGGCGGCGTCGGAGATGAAGCCCTCGGGGATCCCTTTGACTTCGCCGCCGGCCTCGAGCCGGTAGGTGTAGTAGTTGCTCGTTTCCTTGGTGATCACCGGCGCGTGCAGGCGCGAGCTGTTTGGTCGCACCCAGGCCTCGAGCGTCAGCGCGCTGGTGAGCTCCAATGAGGCGGCGTCGGGGACATCGACCCGATCGTTGACTCCGTCGAAGCTGAGCGCGCGGCCGAATTTCCCGCCGACAACGCTCGTCGGCCCGTTGACCGCGGTGCCGTTGTTTTTGGCCGGCGAGGAGTCGTTGACGACCGTCCCCGAGGTCTCCTCGAAGCCGAAGCCGAGGACCAGGCCGGACGGCGCCGGTTCGGGTTTGTAGGTCGCCGTGTAGGTCGCCGCCGTCGCCGGCGCCACGACCTCGTGGGTGCGGGCGCCGCCGTCCGACCAGGACGAGAAACCCTGCAGGGAGCCGTTCAACGACTGCTGCGTCGGTGCCGAGACCGTGGTGCGGGCGCCGACGATGACGGTCTTGGTGAACGGCGTCGCGGTGTTCTGCGTGCCGACCGTCAGCATCCCGCCCGCCGGATCCGTCTGGAAGGTGAGGTCGACCGTGCGGGGATCGAGTCGCAACGTCGTCGTGTCGCTCAAGCCGCCGCTGTCGGTCACGGTCAGGCGCAGTTCGAGATACGACGGGTACTCGTGTTCCGGGGCGGTGAATTTTTCTTCCGCAACGCCGGGATAGGACTGGATCGGGTGCGAGTGGCAGTCTTCGACGGTGAAGCAGTGACGCATCACCAGGGTCCAGGTCATGCTGCCTGGGCCGAGCGTCCCGTCCTGGGGGTCGCTGCCGCCGCCGGAGAACGACACCACGTCGCCGACCGCCCAGCGCAGTGCCGCGGTCGGGGTATCGATGTGGGCGTGGGGAGGTTCGTTGCCGGCGCCGATCACGACCGAGTCGGTTGCCGACAGGCCGCCTTTGTCGCTCACCCGCAGGCGCACCGTGACGGTCGCGGCGCTGGTGTACGTCCAGCTCGGTTTTGCGGCCGTCGAGTCGTCGTACTGGCCGTCGCCGTCGAGGTCCCAGGCGTAGGCCAGCGTGTCGCCGCTGTCGGGGTCGGTCGAGCCGGTGCCATCGAAGTTCACCGTCAGCGGCAGGGGCCCGTACTGTGGCTGGGCGAGCGCATCCGCGGTCGGCGGGCGGTTCCCGCCGGCGTAGGTGACGCGCCGAATCGAGCCGGTGAAGTCGACGACGAAGAGGTCGCCGCCGGGCCCGATCTCGATGTTGACCGGGTCGTTGTCGCGCAGGAAGCTCGCCCGCGTCGCCGGATCGGGCTGCCCGTTTTTTTCGAAGATCACCCAGGTGCAGCGCCGCGAGTAGTCGGCGAAGAAGAGCGCGCCCGTGTAGGCGGCGGGGTAGTTGCCGCCCTGGTAGAAGGCGAGCCCGGAGATCGAGGAGCCGCCGGCTTCATGGCAGTCCTCGCCGGAGACCACCTGTTTGCCGTGCTCATAGGTGTAGAGCGGCGCCGTGACGGAGCCGGGCGTGTTGTAGAGCTGTTTGCACAGATTCAGGCCCGCTCCCTCGTAAGAGGGCTGCCGGCCGACACCCTCGTAGCAGGGCCAGCCGAAGTTGTCGACGCTCGCGTCGTCGGCGCGCGGGACGCGGTCGATCTCCTCCCAGGCGTTGTAGCCGACGTCGCCGAGATAGATCTCCGAGGTGCCGGGCCGGGGGGTGAAGCGGAACGGGTTGCGCATCCCGGTGGCGACGATGCGCCGCGCGTTCGCATCGGCGCTCGTGCTCATCGGGTTGCCGGGCGCGCCGGCTCCCGTGTCGGGATCGACCCGGATCAGGCTGCCGTTCAGGCCTACCGGGTCGGACGAGGTGAGGATGTCCTGGGAGCGCAGGGCGCCGCCCTCGGCGGTCGGGGGCGTCTGCGCGCCGCCGACCGGGACCGGCGGGTCCCCGCACGGGTTACGCGGCTGCCCGTCCTGGCCGTAGTCGGCGAATTCGAAGCTCGCGCCGTCTCCACCCGAGGCGTAGAGCATGCCGTCGGGCCCGAACGCGAGTCCGCCGGCCGAGTGGCTCGGGTACTGCTGGCACCAGTCGTTGATCAGAACCTGCTCGCCGGTGACGACGCTGCCGCTGAGCGTCAGTTTCGAGAGGCGGGTGCTGACGACGCAGCCGTCGTCGGTGGCACCGGGCGGCGTCGGGCATCCGTCAGAGGTGGCGCCGACCTGCCCCCAGCGCGGTGCCGTGCCGCCGATTTCGGTGTCCGCCGTGTAGAGCGCGTACAGGTATGGGCGGACCGGGAACGTCGGGTCGAGCGCGATGCTGAGCAGGCCGCGGTCCCAGAAGTTGTGGACCTGGGTCCGCAGGTCGGCTGCGATCGTCGGCGTCGTCGCGTTGAGCCCGGAGAAAACCTTGATCAGCCCACTCTTCTCGGCGACGAACACGCGGTTGTCGGGCGCGAAGGCGATGTCGGTCGGCTCGGTCAGGCCGCTGAAGAGCACCGATTCGCTGAAGTTGGGCTGCAGCGTCTGGGCCTGCGCCGGGGGCGGCGAGCTCCACGCCGCGACCAGCGCGGCAAGGGCAAGCGCGCTGAGGAAGCTCGAGCGGAGGAGGGCGGACAAGGAACGCAAGAACCATCATCGTCGGTGCGGAGAACCGATCTGTCAACTCGATCTGCGGGGACAAACGTCCAGCGTCAAGCTCGACTGGCGGCGGGTCCACGACGGCGAAGCTACTCGACGACGACCCGGCCCTTCATGAAGGGGTGGATCGAGCAGTGGAAGGGGAAGGTCCCCTTGCGGTTGAGCTGGATCGAGGCCGACCTGCCGGGTTTGATGCGGCCGGTGTTGAAGCTGCCCTTGCGGGTCGCGGTGTGGGCGGTGCCGCTGGTGTTGGAGAAGCGGACCTTGGATCCGCGGGCGACCGTCACCGCCGCCGGCTGGAATTCGAAGTGCGCGATCGTCACGGTCGCCGTGCGGCTCGCGCGCGCCGAGTCGCCGGCGGCGGCGACTCCACCCCAGATGCCGGCCGGCGCCAGGCCGAGGACCGCGACGGCAAGCACGGTCACGATCGGCCCTCGCCCCTGCCGGATTCTCACGGACGGCGTCATTGCGGCGGTATACGGAGCCGGGGCGGCCGAGGTTCAACGGAGACGAGCAATAATGGACACCCTGGGCGGTTAGCTCAGTTGGGAGAGCATCCGCCTTACAAGCGGAAGGTCACTGGTTCGAGCCCAGTACCGCCCACTCAGCCGGCCGGCCGCGGCTCGATCATCAGCGCCTCGGCCACCGCCCGGGTCTCGCCGCCGGCGGAGAGGACGGCGGCGCCCGCGAGCCGCTTGCGGCCCTCGATCTCGATCGGCCAGGCGATCGCGACGTGCTCCTCGCCGGCCCGGACCGGGGCCGGCGTCTCGGCGCGCTGGCGGACCGGCATGCTCAGCGTCGCTCGCCCTCGAAGACGCTGGTGTAGCCGCCGTTACCGCTCTCCCGCGGCCCGTTGAAGCGGTGGGGGATGGTGATCCGCGAGCGCTTCACAATCCTGACTGTACCCGGGGGTGATCGCAGCGGTGACCACAAATGCAAACGGCCCGCGCGAGCGGACCGTTTGCGAATCTGGAGAAGCTTGGTGAAACCGTTGCCCCCAGTCTCGCGTCGCGAGTATAGCGCCCCCGGAGGGAATCGAACCCTCCCTTTCTCCAGCTGCGAGACTGAGAGCCGGCGTCCACCGGCGGGGGCCGCCGCCGCTTAGAGCGGCCGGATTGACGCTAACCGTGACGGGTTCACGCGTGACCCTCGAAATCGCACGATTGTGTGACCTATCAGGTAGGTCTCAGCGCGTGGAACTGATGTGAGCCGCCGCGCTCGGCCCCAGCTCCGGGGTCGGGGTGCCGCCGCGGCGGTGCTCGGCGTCGGTGACGAGTTCGAAGAAGAGGTCGTTGCGGCCGCGGCGCATCGGCCGCGGGAAGGCGCGGTGGGCGCGGCGGTGGCCGGCCGTGATCGTGCGGAAGGCCCGCTCGTGGGCGCGGCTCCAGCGGATGCCGAAGATCTCCCGCACCCGCGGCGGCAGCGTGCCCTTGATGATCAGGTTCTGGGTGGCGAGGTTGGGGCGAGCCGGGAGCGGTACCGGCTGCTCGAAAGCGACCAGGGGCGCCATCTCCAGCGCGTGCCGGGTGGCGTGCAGGTCGGGGGAGGCGAGCCGTGCCTCGAACCAGGAGCGGAACTCGCGGTGGCTGCCGGGGACCTCGGTCCGCGGCAGGCCGAACAGCTCGCCGAAGCGCACGTAGTCCTGCCAGAGCGCCTCGCGCTCGCCTTCGTTCAGCGGCTGCACCATCGTCTCGTACATCTCCCGCCCGGAATCGGCGATCACCGCCAGCGTCCACAGCATCAGCTCCGGGTCGAAGGCCGAGTAGGTGGCGCCCGCGGGGTGGATGCCAGCCGCCTGTGGCAGCGAGCCCTTGATCCGTTCGTGCAGCCGGTGGACGGCGCCGAGCGCCTTGTCGGCTTCGGCGCGGGTGCCGAGGAAGACCGTCTCCTGGATCTTGGCGGTGCGGGCGAGGCGCGTGAAGGGGCGGTCGCCGGAGGCGGTGCTGAGCATCGTGCCCGTGTAGGTGAGCGGTTCCAGCGCCCCGATCAGCAGCGCCCGCTGCCCGTAGAGCAGGCCGACCGAGCGCTCGCCGTGCACGCGTCGCGCCATCGAACGCCCCGGCGGGAAGTAGTAAGTGTCGTTGCCCATCCTGGCTGTCTGGCCAGGATTCTACCCGGGCCGACCGCGGTCGCCGGCGCCCGGGCGACTACTCGCGCCGGTCCTGCTCCCGGGCCATCGCAACCAGGGCGGCGCCCGAGCCGGGCTGCTGCGCCAGCTCGCGCAGCTCATGGGCGGCGAAGATCTCGTCGAGTTCCTCGCGGGTCAGCGTCTCGCGCTCGAGCGCGTTGGCGGCGAGGTCGTCGAGGCAGTCGCGGTTGGCGGCGAGCAGCGCCCGCGCCCGGCGGTAGGCCTCGCGCGCCAGCGTCATCGCGGCGACGTCGACGTCGCGGCGGGTCGTGTCGGAGACGGCGTAGTCGCCGGTCGGCATCGCGATCGGCGGCGGCCCGTCGTCGTCGAGCGCCACGCCCATCCCGAACTCGCCGACCATCTGCTTGCAGACCATGTGGACCCGGGCGAGGTCGTCGACGGCGCCGGAGTAGGACTCGCCGAACACCTCCTCCTCGGCGGCGCGCCCGCCGAGCAGCGTCACCACCTCGTCGAGCAGCTCGTCGCGCGACTTCAGGTAGCTGTCCTCCTGCGGCGAGTGGCCGACGAAGCCGAGCGCCGGACCGCGCGGGACGATGCTGAGGATCTCCGGCGGGTCGAGCCCGAGCAGCTTGCGGCAGAGCGCGTGGCCGGCCTCGTGGTAGGCGACGATGCGGCGCTCCTTCTGGCTCAGGCGGCGCGCCTGCTGGGAGCCGACCGACTGCCGCAGCAGCGCCTCGTCGAGGTCCTCGCGCGCGATCGCCTCGCGCCCGGCGCGGCCGGCGATGATCGCCGCCTCGTTGAGCGCGTTGGCGAGCTGGGCGCCGGTCATCCCGGTCGTCTTGCGGGCGACGTCGGTGAGGTCGAGGTCGGCGGCCGAGCGGCTTGCCCTTGGCGTGGGCGCGGAGGATCGCCTCGCGGCCGTCGCGGTCGGGCGGCGCGACCAGCACCTGGCGGTCGAAGCGGCCCGGCCGCAGCAGCGCCTTGTCGAGCTTGTCGACGTAGTTGGAGGCGGCGATCACGATCACCGTGCCGGGGTCCTTCTCGAAGCCGTCGAGCTCGACCAGCAGCTGGTTCAGCGCCTGCTCGCGCTCGCTGGAGCCGCCGTCGCCACCGCCACTGCTGCGGGCGCCGCCGACCGCGTCGAGCTCGTCGATGAAGATCACCGCGCGCCCGGACTTGCGCGCCTCCTTGAAGAGGCGGCGGATCCGGGCGGCGCCGCGGCCGACGAACATCTCGACGAAGCTGGAGCCGGAGGCGGCGAAGAAGTCGACCCCGGCCTGGGCGGCGACGGCGCGCGCCAGCATCGTCTTGCCGGTGCCGGGCGGGCCGTAGAGCAGCACGCCGCGCGGCGCCTGCGCGCCGAGCGCGGCGAAGCGGTCCGGTTCGCGCAGCCACTCGGCGACGTCCATCAGCTCGTCCTTGGCGGCGTCGACCCCCTGGACCTCCTCCCAGAGGACCGGCTCGGTCTTGCTCGCCTTGACCGTTTCCGGCTTGGTCGAGCCCACCGTGCTGCGCATCAGTTTCAGGAAGACGAGCAGCAGGCAGAGCATGAAGAAGACCCCGAAGACGGGGTACCAGTCGAAGAAGAATTCCTGAATGCCTTCCATCGGGGGAGTGTGCGGGTCGGCGCTGCCGAATACAAATCGACATATGTCCACGAACCCTGTGCATTGAAGGCGATCGCCCAGGCTCGGCGGTCGCATTCCGCCTTGGCTCCTAGGATCCGGGCATGAACGAACGACGCGCGGCGAGCGCGCCGGAGCTGAAGGCGCAGATCGAGGCGGAACGGGCCGGGCGGCCGTTCCTGGTCTTCCGCGACGGCGAGGACGAGCAGCGGATCGTCGCGATCGAGGAGAGGGCGGCGGAGCTCTGGGTGGGGCGCGGCGAGTCGGCCGACGTGCGGCTGGGCTGGGACGAGGAGGTCTCGGCGCTGCACGCCCAGATCGCGGTCGTGCGCGACGAGTGCACCCTGGTCGACGACGGTCTCTCCCGCAACGGCTCCTACGTCAACGAGGAGCGGGTCCACGGCCGCCGCCACCTGCGCGACGGCGACGCGCTCCGCTTCGGCCGCACCACGGTCGTCTTCCGGCGCCCGGGCGATCCGTCCCCGAGCCGACGGCGATCGCGACCGAGACCCCCGCCGCGGCGACCGTCTCGCCGGCCCAGCGCAAGGTCCTCGTCGCCCTCTGCCGTCCATATAAGGACGGCGGCTCGTTCGCGACGCCGGCGACGAACCAGGAGATCGGCGCCGAGCTCCACCTCAGCGTCGACGCGGTCAAGACCCACATGCGGGCGCTGTTCGAGAAGCTCGGCGTCGGCGACCTGCCGCAGAACCAGAAGCGGGTGGCGCTGGTCGAGCGGGCGCTGCAGACGGGAGTTGTGAAGAGTCGGGAGCTGTAGGAGCCGAGTGCCCCTCCCCCTGAGGCCGTCGCGCAGCTGAGTCGGGCTGCCAGGGTTCGGAACGTTGGTGCGGGAGCCTCATGGGGAGGGGCACTCGGCTCCTACGCGGGGTGACTCAGTTCACACCTTGGGGGTCTGGGAGCGCCGGCTCGTCCTGGCGAAGGTTGATGCAGAACCCAACCACTCGCTTAGGAGGAACCCGATGACCCGCACTCACGCTAGGACCCGCAAGTCTCACGCCAGGACCGGCGCTCACGTCAAGACCCGCAGGTTCGCTCGTTTCACCGGTTTCGTCGTTGTCGTCGCCTGCTTGGCGACGATGGTCGCGCCGGCCGCGGGTAGCGCTGCTCCGGTCAAGTTCGGCGCCAAGCTGGACCCGACCGTGCAGCCGTCCAACTCGCTCCCCGGCCTGCGCTGCATCGCCGACCCGCTCCGCTTCACCCCCTGCACGATGGTCCAGAACGAAGCCTACGGCCGGCCCGACGGCGGCCACATCGCGCCGAAGACCGGCACGATCAAGAAGATCCGGCTGATCGCCGGCGGCCCCGGCAGACTTCCGGATCGCAGATCGCCAAGGTGAAACAGAACGACCCTGTTCACCAGCAAGGAAGGCAAGGTCGTCCACAAGGGCCCGAAGATCCACTACCAGCGGGCAGACCGAAGCCAACTGGGAAAGCGGCAGCTACAGGGTCGAGACGTTCACCGTCAACATCCCGGATCAAGAAGGGCCAACAGCTGGCCATGCACAGCGGCAACATCACTCGATGATCCGCTGCTCCTCCGGGGGCGACAACACGCTCCTCTATCCCCTCACCTACTACCCCAAGCAGCCCCTTCAACGCCGCCGACAGGCAGCGACGGCTGCTGGCTCCTGATCGAAGCCGTCATCCGCGTAGCGCCCGCGCCTCTCCCTCCCTGGCCCGCGAGGCCCCGCTCCGGCGGGGCCTCGTCGCGTCGCGTCTGCAATTGGTCGCCTATAGGGCCACTAATTGCAGACTCGTCAGCCGCGCTCGACCTGGGAGCCGCCGACGATCGCTTCTTCGCCGCTGTCGCCGAAGACGACCCAGGCCTTGTTGCCGCCGTCGTAGTCGGGCGCCCAGAGCTTCAGGGTCGCGGGGCGGCCCCAGACGGTGACCTCCTCCTCGCCGGTCGCGTCGAGGCCGCGCCAGATCCGCACGAAGGGGTTGCTGCTCCCACTCCTCGCCGATCGTCGTCGGCTCGCGGTGGCCGGGGTGGACGCGGGTCTCGGGCGGCAGCTCCATCAGCCGCATCACCGAGGCCTTGAGGTCGTCGAAGCCGCTGGCGCCGGGCGCCATCGTGCCGCCGACGGTGCCCTTGAAGAGGACGTCGGCGGTGAAGACGTCGGTGCCGTCGATCAGGAAGGCGAGGTGGCCGGCGGCGTGGCCGGGGGTGTAGAGCGCCTCGACCTCGAAGCTGCCGGCCTGCAGCTTCTCGCCGTCGGCGAGTGTCACCTCGACCTCTTCGTCGAGCTCGGCGGCGGTCGCCTCGTGGGCGACCAGCGGCGGGTTGCCGAGCGCCTCGCGCGCCTCGGCGAGGCCGGCGACGTGGTCGCCGTGCGGGTGGGTGACGAGGATGTGGGTGATCCCGATCCCGTCGCGCTCGACCCGCTCCAGCAGCGGCCCCAGCTCGTCGTTGCCGTCGATCAGCACGCCGGTGCCGGCCTCGGGGTCGGCGACCAGGTAGGCGTTGGACAGCCACATCGGGTTCTCGGTCCTCTCGACGATCAACGCTCCTCCTTCGGTTGGGGCTCCCCGAGACTTTCCCAGAACTCAGACCGGTGCGCCGACGGCGCTGCCCTCGAGCAGGGTGCGGGCGACCAGCTCGGGGTCGTCCCAGGTCGGCGTGTGGCCGACGCCGGGGAGGACGAGGAAGCGGGCGCCGGCGGGGCGGCGCTCCGGCTTGGGCGGGCCGACCAGGCGGTCGAGCTCGCCCCAGGCGATCGTCACCGGCACGTCCTCCGGGTAGCCGCCGGGATCGAAGACGTGGGTGCGCATCGCCCGGTTGGCGCCGTCGTAGCCCTCGGCGTCGATCCAGCCGAGGACCAGCTCGCGGCCGGCCGCCGGCGGGATCCGCTCCGGGTGGGCGGCGATCGACTGGAGGGCGAGCCGGCGCGTCGGCGGCAGCAGCAGGGCGGGCGCGACCAGCGGCCGCGCCAGCTTCACCCAGCGTGAGCCGCGCAGCAGCATGCGGGCGCCGCCCCCGGCGGGCTCGCCCAGCGGCGCGCGCCAGAGGCCGGCGGGGGAGAGCGCGGTCACCGAGGCCGCCCAGCCCGCGCGGCCCATCTCCAGCCCGACCCAGCCGCCGAGCGAGTTGCCGGCGACGTGCGGGCGCTCGATCCCGCGCTCGGCGCACTGCTCGTGCAGCGCCCGCGGCCAGGTTGGCGGCGGTCGGCTCGACCTCCTTCGGCAGCGGCGGCGCCGCGCCGAAGCCCGGCATGTCGAGCACGATGCACCTCGCGCTCGGCCTCGAGCAGCGGCAGCACCGGGTCCCAGACGCCGCGCCGTGCCGCCGAGCCCGTGGATCAGCAGCAGCGGCTCGCGCCCGCCGGCCGCTCACCGCCATCCCGGCTTCGCGAACAGCGCCTGCACGTCGCCGATCCGGCGCTCGCGGAAGCCCGCCTCCGAGGAGGAGAGGTAGAAGTCCCAGAGGCGGCGGAAGCGCTCGTCGTAGCCGCGCGGGCGCAGCCGCTCCCAGGCGCGCGAGGAAGCGCTCGCGCCAGGCGGCGAGGGTCGGCGGGTAGTGGGCGGTGATGTCGTCGAGCCAGACCTGGCGCATGCTGGTGACGCGGGCGACGCAGTCGGCGATCGCCTCGCGGGAGGGCAGGCAGCCGCCGGGGAAGACGTGGGTGTTGGCGAAGCTGCGGGCGCCCTTCTCGGCCTCGTAGATGCCGTCGTCGATCGTGATCGCCTGCAGCAGCATCGCCCCGTCGGGTGTCGAGCAGCTCGTCGCAGCGGCGGAAGAACTCGTCGAAGTACTGCCAGCCGACCGCCTCGATCATCTCCACCGAGACGAGCCGGTCGTAGCGGCCGCGCAGGTCGCGGTAGTCCTCGCAGCAGCACCGTCACCCGGTCCTCGAGGCCGGCCTCGCGCACGCGGCGGCTGGCCAGCTCGTGCTGGCGCGGGAGATCGTCGTCGTCGTCACCCGGCAGCCGTGCTCGCGGGCGGCGTGGACGGCGAGCCCGCCCCAGCCGGTGCCGATCTCCAGCAGGTGGTTGTCGGGGCCGAGCCGGAGCCGGTCGCAGATCCGGTCGAGCTTCGCCAGCTGCGCCTCCTCGAGGCTGGCGCCGGCGCTCGGGAAGTAGGCGCAGCGAGTACATCATCCGCTCGTCGAGGAAGGAGGCGAAGAGGTCGTTGCCGAGGTCGTAGTGGGCGGAGATGTTCTGGCGGGCGCCGGCGCGGGTGTTCTCCGGGACCAGGCCGCGCAGCCGGTGCAGGGCGCCGCGCGGGCGGGCGACGGCGCCGCGCAGGCCGTCGAGCTCGCGCAGCTCGCGGGCGGCGATCCGGATCAGCGCGACCAGGTCGTCGGTCTCCCAGAGGCCGTCGACGTAGCCCTCGCCGAGGCCGACGCTGCCGCGCAGCGGGCCGCGCCAGGCGGCGCGGGTCGTTGACGGTGACGGTCGCGCGCAGGTCGGCGCCGGCGGGGCCGAAGCTGCGGCTGCCGGCCGCCCTCGACGACCTCGATCCGGCCGCTGGCGCACGCCGCGGCCCATCACGGCCGAGACGGCGGCTGCGGGCGAGCGCGTCCCTCACGGCGAGACGAACCCCTTCGGCTTGCTCCCCTCCGGGTGGGGGAAGTAGCGCGCGCCCTTCAGCTTCAGCCGCAGCGACTGGGCGTAGATCTTCGCCACGACCTGCAGCGACATCGCCGGGTAGCGGGCGAGCAGCCGCGCCAGCAGCGGCCGGCTCAGCTCGCGCCGGCGCAGCGAGAGGGTGGCGTCGAAGGACTTGGCGCCGCGGTCGCCGCGGGGTGGGGCACCACGGTCACTTGTGTCCGCGCGCTCGGGCCGCCGTGGGCGCCGCCGGATGCCCGCGGCCGCGACTCGATGTGGACCGCGAGCCGCTCGCCGGGCTCGTCGGCGCGGAAGGCGTAGGTCTGGTCCATCCCCATCAGCGGCGAGACGTGCAGCGCCTTGTCGAGCTCGTCGCTCAGCACCGGACCCTCGCGCTCGCCGCGGGCGAGGACGTAGGCGTGCCGCTCTCCCCAGGGGATGTTCTCGACATCGGCGACCACAGCTTCCACCCGCTCGCCGGCCGCTGTCAAAGCAGTAGTAGAAGCTGACCGGGTTGAAGGAGTGGCCGAGGTAGCGCAGGCCGGCGAGCAGGCGCACCGGGCCCGCGGGCCGCGCGCCGGTCTCGGCCTCGACCGCGTCGCGGGCGCACTCGGCCAGCGGCCGCCCCGGGTCGCCCATGAAGTCCTCGCGGCGGAAGCGGGCGAGCGCCGCGGCGGCGGGCCGACCAGAGCGGGTAGGGATCGAGCACGCCCGGCAGCTCGTCGAGGTCGAGGTACATGAGGAAGAGCCGGTAGCGGAACGCGTGCTCGACCGGCTCGAAGCGCCGGTGGCGGACCGTGCCCTCGTAGACGGCGGAGGCGCTCACGCGGCCAGCGCCTCCTCGGTCAGGCTCCGCGCGCGCTAAGGAGTGCGACTCCGAACTTTGGGGGTCTATAGCGCCCCGAATCTCGGAGTCGCGACTCGCCAGCGCCGATCCGCTCGCAGGCCCGCAGCGCGCTGACCACCCCGTCCTCGTGGAAGCCCCAGCCCCAGTAGGCGCCGCAGTAGTGGGTGCGGCGCACGCCGCTGATCTCGGCGTGGCGGGCCTGGGCGGCGACGCCCGGCGGCGGTGTAGACGGGGTGGTCGTACTCGAAGCGGCGCAGGACCTTCTCCGGGTCGATCGCCTCGCCGCGGTTGAGCGTGACCAGGTACTCGCGCTCGGCGCGCAGGCGCTGCAGGTTGTTCATCCAGTAGGTGACGGTGCTGCCGCGCGGCCGGCTCGGCGGCGAGGTGGAAGTTCCAGCTCGACCAGGCGGCGCGGCGGCGCGGCAGCAGCGAGGTGTCGGTGTGGAGGACGGCCTCGTTGCGCTGGTAGGGGATCGCGCCGAGGATCTCGCGCTCGGCCTCGCTGGGGTCGGCGAGCATCGCCAGCGCCTGGTCGGAGTGGGTGGCGATCACGACCTCGTCGAACTCCTCGCTCTCGCAGCCCTCGGCCTCGATCCGCACGCCGTCCGGCAGCCGCTCGATCCGCCGCACCGGCGCCCGCAGCCGCACGCGGTCGCGCCACGGCGCCGAGATCGCCTCGACGTAGCTGCGCGAGCCGCCGGCGACGGTCCGCCAGCGGGGCCGGTCGCGCAGGCTGTACATGCCGTGGTTGTCGAAGAACTCGGCCATGAAGCTGGCCGGGAAGCTCCACATCTGCTCCGGGTCCGCCGACCAGACGGCGGAGGCCTGGGGGACGATCAGGCGGTCGATGAAGTGACGGGAGAAGCCCTGCTGCTCGAGCCAGTGGCCGAGCGAGGGCGCGGTCCCGTTCATCCCGATCAGCGCGCGCGCCTCGCGGTTGAAGCGGCGCCAGTCGCGCAGCATCCCGAGGAAGGTGGGGCTGAGCAGGTGGGCCGGGCGGGCGAAGAGGCCCCAGGGCGTGCCGGAGTACTCGAAGCGGCCCGCCGTCGGAGACCGAGAAGCTCATGTGGGAGGGCTGGCTGGCGACGCCGAGCTCGGCCAGCAGCGCTTCGAAGTTGGGGTAGTTGCGGTCGTTGAAGACGATGAAGCCGGTGTCGATCGCGAGCGCGGCCGTCCTCGGGTCCTCGACCTCGACCGTGTTCGAGTGGCCGCCGAGCCGGTCGGCCGCCTCGTAGACGACGATCTCGTGCTCGCGGTGCAGCCGGTGGGCGGCCACCAGCCCGGAGACTCCGGTTCCGACGATCGCGATCCTCATCGTCCAGCCAGTACGGGCGTCGCGCCCGATCGGATGCAGGCCGGTTGGACGATCTGCAGTCGATCTTGCGTCGGGGTACGCCATTGGGTCATGAATCCCCTTCGCGCAGCACCATCGGCGCTACCGTGTTCGGAGCAAGTGTGAAGGCCAAGAGCGCACCGAGCCTGGGAGGCGGCCCTGGCGCTCCTGACGGTTCTGACCTCGATCGCGACGCTCGGCCAACTCTCCGCCTCCGCTGCCGCCGACGACCGGCGGGGCGGGCGGGGTGGAAGAAGCGCCCGCCGTCAGCAACACGCCGTTCGACCGCCAGGGGATGTGGGTCTGGTACGTCGAGCGCTCCGACGGCGGCAGCGTGCCGGCGATCGTCGCCCAGGCCAAGCGCGCCGGGATCGGCACCGTCTACATAAAGGCGGGCGACGGCGGCGGCGTCTGGAGCCAGTTCAGCCGCGGCCTGGTGCGGGCGCTGCACCGCGGCGGGCTCGACGTCTGCGCCTGGCAGTTCGTCTACGGCGACCACCCGGTCGGCCGAGGCGCGGGTCGCCGCCACCGCGGTCGCCAGCGGGCGCCGACTGCTTCGTGATCGACGCCGAGGGCGACTACGAGGGCAAGTACGCCGCCGCCGACCTCTACATCCGCACCCTGCGCGGCGCAGATCGGCGCCGCCTTCCCGGTCTCCCTCGCCGCCTTCCCCTACGTCGACTACCACCCGTCCTTCCCCTACTCGGTCTTCCTCGGCCCCGGCGGCGCCACCTACAGCCAGCCGCAGATGTACTGGAAGACGATCGGGACCTCGGTCCGCGCCGTCTTCGAGCACACCTACCTCTACAACCGGATCTGGGGGCACCCGATCTACCCGCTCGGCCAGACCTACGAAGCCCCCGGCAGCGGCCCGCTGAAGCTGTTCCGCCGCTTCGCCGCCAGCTACGGCGGCCTGGCGCCGAGCTGGTGGGGCTGGCAGGAGACGAGCCGGGCGCGAGTGGGGGGCGCTCGGCGCCAGGAGCGCCGCGCGGCCGGTGACCGGGTACCGCCCGAGGTCGAGCACCCGCTGCTGAAGCGGGGCAGCAGCGGCGACATGGTCGTCTGGGCGCAGGAGCGACCTGGTCGGCGCCGGCCAGGACGTGCCGGTCACGGGCATCTTCGGCAAGCTCACCTACGCGCCGCGGTGCGCGCCTTCCAGGGCGCCCGCGGACTGCCGCCGACGGCCGGATCGGCACCGACACCTGGCAGGCGCTGCTGCAGTTCACGCCGTACCGGGTGCGCTGGTCGGCGAGCGGCGCGGGTGGGCGCGCGGGTGCGTGGTCCGCGAGCGGTGCGCGTGGGCGGACGGGTGCGACGGGCAGCAGCGTGCGGCCGGCGAGCCGGCCGCTGTCGGCCTCGCTGCCGGCGAGGGCCTACGAGATAGACCCGGGTCCCGCCCCTTGAGCAGGCGCCCGGCGGGGGCGCTTGCGGGCATAGCCATGATCTTGCTTCTCGCGGCCCCGGCCGCGGCGGAGGCGCACGACGTGCCGGCCCAGCGGGGGGCCTTCGCGGTGTCGCGGCCGGCGCCGCCGCTGCGCGACGCCGTGTACGCGACCTCGGGGGGCGGCGCGCGGACCGCGGCGACCGCCTCCGGCCAGCGCTACTCGCTTGGAGACGGCAGCGACGACTCGATCGCGGTCGAGGTGACGGCCACCTGCCTGGAGGAGTGCGACGCGGCCGATCCCCAGGCGATCGCCGGCACCGTCGGCACCTTCATCCACGGCCCCGAGGTCAACCTGCTGACGGTCCAGCTCGACACCCCGTTCGAGCTCGGCTTCGACTGCGGCTTCGAAGCCCAGGCCTGTTACTTCGCCGGCGAGAACCGGATCGTGCTCAGCGGCAACGACGACCCGGCGCCCGACAGCGCCCCGCGCGAGTTCGTGCTCGCCCACGAGTACGGTCATCACGTCGCCGCGCACCGCGACCTGCCGGCTCCCTTCCCGGCGGCGATCGACTGGGGGACCGAGCGCTGGTCGAGCGTCGAGAACGTCTGCCGCGGGCACCGCGCCGGCGACTACTTCCCCGGCGACGAGGAACGCAACTACTACGAGGATCCCGGCGAGGCGTTCGCCGAGACCTTCGCCTTCAACCGCTTTCCCGGGGCGGCGGTCGAGTGGGCCTGGACGCCGGCGCTGCGGCCGACCGTCGCCTCCCTCCGTGCGCTGCGCCGCGACACCCTGCGGCCCTGGCGCTCCCGCTCCCGCCTCACGATCTCCGGGCGGGTGCGGCGCGGCGGCACGATCGTGCGCGAGTTCCGCACACCCTACGACGGCCGCGTCAGCATCGGCCCGGTCGGGAGGGCGGGTCTCGGCTACGAGCTGGTCATCCGCAACCGCTCGGGCAAGGCGCTGCGCTCCTCGCGCCAGGGCGTCTCCTCTCGCCACCGGCTCGACTACACAGTCTGCGGCCAGTCGCGCCTGCGCGTCGCGGTGCGGGCGAAGGGGCGGGCCGGCGACCGCTTCCAGCTCACCGTGCAGCGGCCCTGAGAGAAGAGTTGTCGAGTTGACCCCCCTATGAGGGGTAAAACCCGACAACTTTCACTTGGCGATGCGCGTCTCGAGCCGCCCCAGGGTGGGGGACTCGATCACGAGCTCGTCGCCGTCAGCGAGCCAGACCCGCGGCTCGCGGACGCTGCCGACTCCCTCCGGGGTGCCGGTCGAGACGATGTCCCCCGGCTCCAGCGTCATCAGCTGCGAGAGGTGGGAGAGCAGGGCCGGCACGCTGAAGATCAGGTTCGCGGTCGAGTCGCCCTGCATCTGCTCGCCGTTCAGGGTGAGCCGGATCTCGATCGCGTCGTGCGGCCCGGCCTCCTCGGGAGTGACCAGCGCCGGCCCGCATGGGGCGGAGCCGTCGAAGACCTTGCCGGACATCCACTGCGGGGTGGAGAACTGCAGGTCGCGGGCCGAGAGGTCGTTGAGCAGCGTGTAGCCGGCGACGTGGTCGAGCGCGTCCGTCTCGGCGACGTCCTTGGCCCGGCGACCGACGACGAAGGCGACCTCGGCCTCGTAGTCGACCTTGCGGCTGTTGGCCGGCAGCGGCACCGTGGCGCCGGGCGCGGCGAGCGCGTTGCGGTACTTGCCGAAGATCGTCGGGCTCGCCGGCAGCTCCATCCCGCCCTCGGCCGCGTGCTTGCCGTAGTTGAGCCCGATGCAGACGATCTTGTCCGGGTCGGGGATCGGCGCCAGCAGCGCGACCGCCGAGCGCGGATGCGCCGGTGCCCCCGTGTCCCCCAGCCTCCCCCGCAAATCCTCGACTCGCCCCGCCGCGATCAGCTCCCGCAACCCGCCCCGGTGCGGCTCCCCCAGCAGCGCCCAGGCATCGACGACCCGCTCGCCCTCCAGCACCCCGGCCCGCGCCCCGTCGCCGGCGTCGTAGCTGACCAGCCTCATGCCGTGAACCCTAGGCCGGATGCGCTAGCTTTGGCGGCCCGGGCCACCGCAGCAAGGCGGCCCATCCGAATCTCTCGGGGGCGTAGCTCAGCTGGTTAGAGCGCCGGCCTGTCACGCCGGAGGTCGCGGGTTCGAGTCCCGTCGCTCCCGCTCCTTCATCTCGACCACGGGGAGACGCGCGGGACAGCTAGTCGCGGGGGTGAGGGGCCGCCTTCAACTCTGTGTCGCCCTCGGGCGAGCGGAACTGGATGATCTGGACTCTGGTCAGCTTGGTCTCGGTTTCGGGGCCGATGCGGTTGCTGGTCCGGGTCTGGATGTCGATCAACTCCTCGAGCGTCGAGTTGAGGAGCGTCACGACTTCGTCCCAACCCTCGTCGTCGACAACCATCGGGGTGCGGCTGACGTGGTTGTCGTTGTCTTCGAAGGTGTTGGCGACCATTGCCCTTGCGATGTCCTCGGACATCAGCGAGAGGATCGGCATGGTGACGGCGATTTTCTCCTTCTCGTCCTCCATCTGTTCCCAGGCCTCGCGGTCGAACCAGGCGCGGGCGGTGGCCTTGTAAAAGCTCTCGATGACCCGCCCTCCGCCGGCCGGTTTGCGCTCGACGAGCTCGATGCAGCCGAGTTTCTCCAGGACCTCGAGGTGGTAGGTCACGTGCCGCACCGATCGACCCAGTTCGCGCGCTAGTTCCGCCGGGCTGGCTGCCCGCTGGTCGAGCACCATCACCGCGTGCACACGCGTGGGGTGGCCCAGCGCGGTGATGATCTTGTCGTTGACCAGGCGAGGCGGTTGAGGAGCCACGGTTCCCTCCGGGGGCTTTGACTTGACTTATCCCCATTAAACAGCCAGCCGTTTAGCGATGCTGGCCGCCTGGGTCCCAACGTCTGAACCGAGCGATGCTTCCTGAGTAATCCTACGCTGTGGTTCGTTGGATTGCCGCGACCCCTCGGACCCCGTGCTCTCGACGTTGCGGCTCGGAAGGAGGAATCCACATGAGCATCGCTTCCTGGAGTGAGCGCTTGTTGCCGGCCAGCATCCGTAAGGGCAACTGAGTGCCGAAGCACGGTCCGGCCGACCTAGCCTCGGCCGGGCCCCTTCACTCAGTAAAAATCGAACAATTCAAGGGATATTCCCCACAGAGCTTGTGAAATCCGCAAAGCTACGCGGCATGGAGGGGGGTACTGATCCGTTCGTAGATCCGCGGCTGGCGCAGGCGCTTGCCCATCCGACCCGCGGCGCGATCCTCGAGCTGTTGACCGGCGAAAAGCAGCTCTCGCCCGGCTCGATCTCCGAGAAGCTCGGGGTCGAGGCGGCCAACGCCCGTTACCACGTCGACGTCCTCGCCGCCTGCGGTGCCGTCGAAGCGGCGCCGGACGGCAAGCGGGGGGAGCGGCTGGTCCGCCTCCCGCAGCCCAAGCGTAAAAAGAAGAAGAGCCAGCTCGACCCCTCCGGCGCGATGCGGGAGGGCGTCTCCGAGGCTCAGCTGAAGAACCTGATCGAAACGGCTTCGGACTTTCCGCCCGGTTACGCGCGCGGCGCGTAGCGGTTGTGCAACATCAGCGAGTTCCCGTCGGGGTCGCTGAAGAACGCCATGTGGCAGACGCCGCTGTCGATCGTCTCGGCGTGGAACTCGACGCCCCTCGATTCCAGCTCCGCCCGGGCGGCTTCGACGTCGTCGACGTGGAGGGCGATCGGGTGCCCGCTCGGCTCGAACTCCCGGCCGATCGAGGCGGCGTCGACGACCTGCAGCGTCAGGCTGCCGGTCTCGACCTCGCCGCCGGGGATTTTCCCGTAGTCGACCGAGTGCTCCATCCCCAGCAGCCCGCTGTAGAACTCGATCGCCCTGGGGTAGTCGGTGACGAAGACGACAGCGAAGTCGGTGCCGGTGACGTTGATCGCGGCGGCCATCGGTCCCGAGTTTAGCCGCGGCCGGCCGCCGGCATGCGCCGGGGCCTCCGGGATGCTGCGCCGCGGACGCTAAGCGCCGCGGGCGATGTAGACGGCCTTGCCGTGGACCTCGTCGCGCAGCGGCTGGCGCAGGATCGCGTCCTCGCCGTGGCCATAGACCTCGAGGCACTCGAGGTCGGCGCTCTGCAGCGCCGCCAGCACCTCCGCTTCGGGGAAGTGGCGCTGCCGGTGCATCTCCGGCTCGATCAGCGGCTCGTCTCCCTCGCCCGCGGGCGGGAGGACTTCGAAGCTCGCTTCGGAGATCGAGCCGGGCTCGGTGTCCGGGGTCGCGCGTCCCCTCCAGACCAGCCGCCGCCCGCCGCGCTCGACCACGACCTCTTCGGCGAAGAAGGTGCGGTAGGTATCGAGCGCGTTGACGTCGAACATCAGCAGGCCGTCCGGGCCGAGGTTGCGCCGTATCCCGCGCAGCGCCTGCTCCAGCTCCTCGACGCTGAGCAGGTAGTTGACGGCGTCGTCGAGGCACCAGACGAGGTCGAACTCGCCGAAGGTCGGCAGCTCGCGCATGTCGGCGACCGAGAGCTCGACCCGGTCGCCGACCTTGGCCCGCGCCAGCTCGACCATGCGCGCCGAGATGTCGCAGGCGGTCACCTTCCAGCCGCGTTCGAGCATCGGGATGAAGCTCTTGCCGGTGCCGCAGCCGACGTCGAGCAGCCGCTCGCCCCGCAGGCCGAGGCGCTGCAGTTCGGGCAGCAACCCGCCCAGCCACAGCTCGTAATCGTGGTGGGCGGTGAAGTCGTCATAGACCGGCGCGATCGCCTCATAGGCGATCTCGGCCCAGCGCGGCTCCCCCTCCCCTGCGGTCCTGGCCGTCACGCGCTAGAGACCACATCTTCGATCAGAAGAGTTTCAACGATTTAGTTCCCCCGACTGGTGACCGGTTATGTAAGTTCGTTTGATCAACACTCCGGTCAGGCATCGAGGCAGCGCCGACGATGGTTGGGAGTGGGGCGAGGCACACAGGGTCTGTCTCCGGATGGCGCGGCGGTACGCCAACAACCCGAGCGAGGCAGAGGACATAGCCCAGGACGCCTTGCTTCGCGCCTGGCGCCGGCGTTCGACTCTGCGCGAGGTCGACCGCCGCAACCAGTGGCTGGCGACGATCGTCCGCAACGAGGCCTTCCGCCAGCACGCCCGCGTCCGTCCCGACCCGATCGGGACACTGGAGACACACGAGGGCGTCGAGGACGCCCAGGTCGTGGCGACGGTCGAACGTGCCGACCTGCACGCGGCGCTGAAGGTGCTGAGCGAACGGGACCGGGAGCTGCTGGAGCTGCGCTACAACGAGGACCTGACCCAGGCCGCGATCGCGCGCCGCCTCGGCGTCCCCGAAGGGACCGCCAAGGTCTGGCTGCACCGGGCGCGCAAGAAACTGCGCCGGGCCTACGTCCTGCAGTGACCGAGGCCCGTCAGTTGCCCGCGGCGACCCGCCGCATCTCCGCGGCGGCCGCCTGCGGCCCGACGTAGGGGACGAGCATCGCGAACAGCAGGTCGGGCAGCCGTTCCGGCAGCCGCTCGGCGCGGCCGGCCAGCAGCTCGTCGAAGATCAGGCCGGAGACCGCCCCCGCCGACATCAGCGAGATGTTCTCCGGCAGCTCCTTGCCGCCGGCCAGCTCGCGGCCGGCGTCGAGGTACTCGGTGAAGCGGGCGATCGCGTCCCAGTGCAGCCGGCGCGCGTCGGCGCCGGCGGCGGCGACCTCGACCACCGCGGTCCGGGCCAGCGCCGGGTCGACGGCGAAGCGGTCGACGATCGTCATCAGCCCGTCGGTCATCCGCGCCATCCAGGGCGCGGCGCCGTCGCAGTTGGCGACGACCTCGGCGAAGACCTGCTCGACCAGCATCTCGTAGGCGGCGAGGAAGCAGTCGTGCTTGTCCTCGAAGTGCTTGTAGAAGGTGGTGCGGGAGGTTTCCGCCTCCGCGATCACGTCGGCGACGACGGTTTCCTTGTAGCCCTTGGCACCGACGACGCGGATCATTGCCGCGAGGATGAGTTGACGCCGCGATTCGGTCGCTGCCATCGGCCCGCTTTCGAGGGAGGCTGAACTACCGTGTACATCCATTATAGCGGCATGTGTACGAAGGTGTTTATCTAGTCTTTCCGCCCACCTCCCGTGCCGCCGCATCTGGGCCGATATACGCGACTAGCGTGGCAAAAAGCACGTCTGAAAGCAAACCGGGGAGTTTGTCCGCTCGGTCCGCGATCAGCTCGTCGGCGATCAGGCCGACCACCGCCCCGGCCGCCATCCGCGAGGCGTTGGCCGGCACGCCGCGGCCGCCCGGGGCGAAGTCCCGGCCCTCGTCGAAGAACGGGGTCAGCCGCTGCACGGCGGCTCGGTAGCGGCGCTGCGCCGCGGGCCCGGCGGCGGCGACGTCGACGAGGGCGAGCCGCGCCTGCGCGGGGTCGGCGGCCAGCGCCTCGAGCAGGGTCGCGAGTCCGGCCCGGGCGCGGTCGGGCCAGCGGTCCTCGGCTTCGTAGGCGCTGGAGATCCGCCGCACGAGGACGTCGACGGCGTGGTCGTAGGCGGCGAGGAAGCAGGCTTCCTTGTCCTCGAAGAGCTCGTAGAAGGTGGTCCGGGAGACCCCCGCCTCACCGGTCAGGTCGGCGACGGTGGTTGCCGCGTAGCCCTTCTCGGCGACGACCTTCATCGCCGCCTCGAGGAGGCGGTCCCGCTGCGAGCGGGCGACGACCTCGGGCGGCAGGCTGTGCCGCCCACGCGGCGGCCGCCAGCGCTCCCCCTGCCGGGGCTGCGGCACCGGCTCAGCCCCCGGGGTGCAGCGACTTCTCCGCTTCCCGGGACTGCCGCAGGGCCTCGTCCTGTCCGAGGTAGGGAATGGTGACGATGTAGACGATGTCCGGCAGCAGCTCGCGCAGGCGCTCGGTGTTGCCGGCGAGGATCTGGCCGACGATCAGCGACTCGGCGGCGGCGAGGGCGCCACGGCCGGCGCTGGAGGGGATCCCCTGCTCCTCCATCGGGTCGCCGCGGCCGCGATCCAGCAGCGCCTGCAGCACCCGCTTCCCCGACGCGTACATCTCCAGCGAGCGCCCACCGGCCGCCGGCGCCTCGATCATCGCCATGCGCGCGAACTCGGGCCGGCTCGCGAGCAGGTCGAGGAAGGTGGCGGCGGCGTCGCGGACCATCGTCGCCCAGGGCTTGTCGGGCGAGTAGACCTCGACGATGCGGCCCATCGCGTCGGCCAGCGACAGCTCCATCGAGGCCTGGAGGCAGTCCTCCTTGTCCTTGAACAGCTCGTAGAAGGTGGCGCGGGAGACGCCGGCCGGCTCGACGATGTCGGCGATCGTCGTCGAGCCGTATCCCTTGCCGGCGCAGGTCTTGGCCATCGCGGTGAGGATGCGTTCGCGCTGGGAGTGGGCGACGAGCGGCTCGGGCAGGTCGGCGCGACCGCTCGGCAGCTGCTCTTTCTCGATCAAACCGCCCAGATCCTCTGGCTTGGGGGCGGATCTGGCTCCGTTGTGGGAAGCGGCGGGGGGCATGGGGTCCTTGCTCAGACAGCCGTGTTTAGGTAAACGCGATTGTACACCCTGTTCGCGGACCCGTGGACGTTCCAGTACCGAATTAATATTTGAGCGGCCGCTCGGGAACGTGGATGGGATGCCGCCGCCCCGAGGGGACGGACGCCCACGGGCGCGCCGCGGCAGGAACTCCGCGCAGACCCCGTACACGCGGGCGAGCGAGGTATCGAAAACTTCGGACCGCTGTACAACCCGGCCGGCCCGGTTCCCGTCGACCATTTACGCATGAAGACGGCACCGCGTCAGATCGTGGCATTTGGCGGTGGCGGCTTCTCGATGGAGTCCGGGAACCCGCTGCTCGACGACTACGTGCTCGGCCTGACCGGGGCGGAGCGGCCGCGCGTCTGCTTCCTCCCCTCCGCCAGCGGCGACGCCGACCATTACATCGTCCGCTTCTACCGCGCCTTCTCCGCCCACCGCTGCGAGGCCAGCCACATCTCCCTCTTCCGCCGCGAGCAGGGGCCGGAGGATCTGCGCCGGCACCTGCTCTCCCAGGACCTCATATATGTCGGCGGCGGCAGTGTCGTCAGCCTGCTCGGCGTCTGGCGCGCGCACGGGATCGACGCGATCCTGCGCGAGGCCTGGGAGGCGGGGGTGATCCTCTGCGGCCTCTCGGCCGGCTCGCTGTGCTGGTTCGCGGAGGCGGTGACCGGGTTCCACGGGGGGCCGAAACGGCTCCAGGGGCTCGGCCTGCTCCCCTTCAGCAACTGCGTCCACTACGAGCGCGGCGGCAAGCGGCGCTCCTCCTACCAGCGCTTCCTGCTCGAGGGGATGTGCGCCGGCTACGCGGCGGAGGACGGCGCCGCGCTGCACTTCACCGGCACCGAGCTGAGCCGGGTGGTCGCCTCGCGGCCGCAGGCGCGCGGCTACCGGCTCGACGTCGCCGGCCGGCGCGTGGTCGAGATGCGGATCGCCACCACCTTCCTCGGCGACCGCGGAGTCGTCCCGGCGGCACCGATCCCGGAGGCGCTCTCCACCGCGGTCGCCGCCTGATGGGGTTGCCGGGGACCAACAGCGAGGGCGCCGCCGCGCCCGGCCAGGCGACCGCCGTCCGCCGCATCCTCGCCCTCGGCGGCCACGACTTCACATCGCGGCCCCCCGACCGCGCCGTCTGCGAGCTGCTGCTGCGGCTGGCGAGCGAGCGCGGCGGCGAGCGGCCGCGGATCTGCATCCTGCCGACCGCCAGCGGTGACACCTCCGAGCAGATCGGCCGCTTCTACGCCGCCTTCGGCGAGCGCTCCTGCGAGCCCTCCGACGTCTCCCTCTTCCGGCTCGGGCGGCGGCCGATGGCGCTGCGCGACCACCTGCTGGCGCAGGACCTGATCTATGTCGGCGGCGGCAGCCTCCTCAACCTGCTGGCGGTCTGGGAGGCACACGACATCGCCTCGATCCTCAGCCTCGCCTGGCGGCGGGGGATCGTCCTCGCCGGCCAGAGCGCCGGCGCGATGTGCTGGTTCGAGGCCGGGATCACCAAATCGTCCGGCAAGCCGCGGGAGGCGGCGGGACTGGGGCTGCTCTCCGGCAGCCTCTGCGTCCACTACAACAACGAGCCCGAGCGCCGTGCCGCTTACCTGGAGGCCGTCGCCGACGGGATGCCGGGCGGCTACGGCCTCGACGACTACGCCGGCCTGCTCTGGGAGGGCGAGGGCTCACCCTCCGCGGTGACCGCCCGCCGCGGCGCCCGCGCCTACCGCGTCGCCAACGGCGGCGACTCGGTGATCGAGTCGCCGCTGCCCGCCCGCTTCCTGCCCGCCCCCGCGCCCGCCGCGCTGCGCGAGGACATCGCCGAGTTCCGCAGGATCAAGACGATGCGCAAACGGGCGGGGTGGCTGGGTTAAGACTACAAGTTAGCGCACTATAATAGTGTTTTACTGTATCCTCAAGGCATGGAGCTCAGCAGAGTACAGGTCGTCGAGTTCTTCCACGTTGCCTTTCTCGACGCACTTTCGCGACGCCTCGACCCTGCTCGCTACGTGCTGAAAGGGGGCGCGAACCTGCGCTACTTCTTCGAGAGCCAGCGCTACTCCGAGGACATGGACATCGACCTGCGCGGGTATGGCGGCGGCTCCTGGTCCCTCGAGGAGAAGGTCGACGGGGTCCTCTCCGCCGGTGCGATGAAAGCCCTCCTGCGTGTCGGCGGTCTCGCCCTCGCCGAGCTCTCGAAGCCGAAGCAGACTGACACCACGCGGCGCTGGAAGATCGGCATCGCGGCGCGCGGGCATTCCGACCCGATCCGGACCAAGATCGAGTTCAGCAACAGGAATGGGGAGTCGCGGTACCGCCTGGAGACGCTCCCAGCTCGCATCGTCACGCCTTATGCCCTGCGCCCCCCGAGCGTTCAGCACTACATAGATGACGCCCCTGCCGAGCAGAAGATCAAGGCTCTCGAGGGCCGCTCCGAGACCCAGGCGCGGGACGTCTTCGATCTCGACCTGCTGCTGCGGCGCCGGCCGCTGCCGGCCGGATCGCTTGACCCACAGCTCCTGGCCGGTGCTGCAGACCGAGCTCTGCAGCTCCCCTTCGCGGCCTTCCGCGATCAGGTCCTTCCCTTTCTCGAGCCCGATGTCGTCGAGCTCTACGACACCGAGTCGGCTTGGGAGCAGATGCAGACCTTCGTTGCGGAAAAGCTCGAGGAGGTCCGGTGAAGGCGACCGATGCCTACGCCGACCTGTTGCGCATGGACCGGCCCGTCGTCACGACCCGTGAGGCGGCAGTCCGGTGGCAGGCGCAGCAGCGCACCGCGAGCCAGCGCCTTCGCGCGATGGAGGAGGCGGGGCTCGTGCGACGGCTGCGCCGCGGCCTTTGGGCGCTCGACCTCGAGGTCGAGCCGTTCGCGCTCGCGCCCTATCTGACGGCACCGTTTCCGGCCTACGTCTCGTTCTGGTCGGCGCTCTCCCACCACGGCATGATCGAGCAGATCCCGCGCCGGATCTCGGTCGCCTCGCTCGACCGAGCCCGGCGCATCGCGACCGCGATCGGCGCCTACGAGGTCCACCACCTGGCACCCGAGCTCTTTGCCGGTTATGACGGCTCTCCGGAGGCGGGATATCTGGCGGCCCCGGAGAAGGCCCTCTTCGACAGCGTCTATGTCCGTGCGGCCGCCGGCAGCCAGGCCTTCTTCCCGGAGCTCGTGCTGCCGCCGGCCTTCGACGACGCCCGGATCGGCGAGTGGTGCGACCGGGTCGGTAGCCCACGCCTGCGCACGCTCGTCTCGCGCCGGTTGCGCGCGGTGCTGCGGCAGGCGAATCGGGAAGAGGCCGAGGCTGGGCGACTTACCCGGGTTATAGACGGGTAAGTCGCCCGCGCCCTGCCCGCCCCCGCGCCCGCCGCGCTGCGCGAGGACATCGCCGAGTTCCGCAGGATCAAGACGATGCGCAAACGGGCGGGGTGGCTGGGTTGATGTCGAGTTTGTTGCTCCCTGGGCAACAAACTCGCCACGGCACCTACTTCTCGTCGGCCGCAGGCGGCGCGGTCGGGTCCGAGCTCTCCTCGCCCAGACCCTCGCGGGCGATGTAGTCCTCGGCCAGCAGCAGGTTGTCCTTGGAGCGCTCGACGACGTTGAGCAGGTCGCCCATCAGCGCCACCTCCTCGACCTGCTCTTTGACGAACCACTGCAGGAACTGCTCGGCCCGGTAGTCCTTGAGGTCCCGCGCCAGCTCGAAGAGGGCGAAGATCTCCTCGCTGACCCGTTTCTCCTGCTCGAGGGCCATCCGCACCGGGGCGCTGCCGTCGTCGAAGCTGGTCCCCTGCGACTTGATGTCGGGGATGTGGATCTCCTCGCCGACGTCGAGCAGGTAGCGGATCATGATCATCGCGTGCTCGCGCTCCTCCAGCGCCTGCCGGTAGAAGAAGTGGGCGAGGCGGGGGAGGGTCTCGGCGTCGTAGTAGACCGCCGCCGCGACGTACTGTTGCGAGGCGGCGAACTCGTTGGCGATCTGCTCGTTGAGGGCGTCGGCGAAAGACTTGTCAGGCATCTCGGCTCCTTCTCGCGGCGGGCTGGGTGCAGCCAACGTAGCCGAAACTGCGAGTTCGGTTGGCCGAAGCGGCGCTTAGGGGCGCCTCACAGTTTCCAGCGGAAACCGGTCGGCTCGATCGCCGGCTCGAGCGGGCTGGAGGGGAGGCCGGGCATGGTCGCCTGCTCGGGGTCGTTGTAGCCGGACGGGGCGACGTCGTTGGGGGTGTCGGGATGGAAGATCGAGGCCAGGTACTGGATCTGGCCGCGGCCCTGGCCGAGCTCGGTCTGGCCGCCGCCGTAGGCGCCGATGCCGCGCTCCTCGCAGTAGTCGTAGGCGGCGAAGAGGTTGCGGATCGGGCCGAAGCGCGAGGGCTTGACGTTGACGGTCCGCGGCGGCGACCACGGCATCGCCTCGATGTCGGCGATCGAGTGGATCGGCGCGTCCCAGGTGACCCGCTCGTGGACCGGCTCCAGCAGCGGCCGCGTCTCCTCGGTCACGTCGGGGTCCTCGAGCCAGGCCTCGGGGAAGGTCTCGATCAGCTTCGCGTAGAGCTCGGGGTCGGTCTCGACGTCGACCACCGTGCCTTTGTAGAAGCCCTTGAGGTCGAGCGAGTCGACGGCGCCGGTCTCCGCCAGGGCGGCGATCAGCGCGTCGTCCCAGTCGTTGACGGGGTCGAGCTTGAAGCGCAGCGTCGGGTAGACGGCGAGGCGGGCGAGCACGGGCTCGATCGAGGAGCGCTCCTCGGCGCTCGCGGCGAGCCGCATCGAGCTGACGAAGGTGACGGGGCGCGGCTCGCGGCCGAGCGCCGCGGCGAGGTTGGTGCCGGCCTGGCGCAGGGCCAGGTCCAGCGCCGCCGACTCGAAGGCCCAGCGCCGGTAGGCGGGGGAGATCTCCTCCCGCACCGGCGGCCCGGCCGGGAACAGGTCGAGGCCGTCGAGGCGGTCGGAGAACCCGGCGAAGGTGCCGCTGAAGGCGAGCCCGGTGGGCGGGCCGTGGCCCTGCTGGCCGATGTGATCGACAGCGTCGTAGACGACGTCCTCGCCGATCCCCTCCTCACCGCCGCCGCGCAGCTTGACGATCGTGGTCAGCCGTTCGAATTCCCCGAGCGTGATTTCCCGCCCCTCGAACTCGCAGGACTCGACCTCGAGCGGCAGGTCGGCAATCGCGTCGAAGCTGGCCATCGCGGCTGAGCCTAACGGGCGACGCGCAGCGTCTTCAGCTCGCGGTCGCTGCCGCCGCGCACGTAGCCGCCGTGGGCGACGCTCTCCCTTATGTAGTCCAGGGTCTCGGCGGTGAGGCGCTCGCCGGGGAGGACGTTGGGGATCCCCGGTGGGTAGGCGGCGAGGCCCTCGGCGGCGACGCGGCCGGCGGCGGCGTCGAAGGGGATCACCTCCTGCGGGCCGAGGAAGGCTTCGCGCGGGGTCATCACCAGCTCGCCCCAGGGCGGCGGCGGCGCCAGCTTCTCGTCGGGCGGGCCGGGCTCGGCCTCGAGCTCGGCGACCGCCTCGCGCAGGCCGGCGACCAGGCGCTCGCCGGCGGGCGCCGCCGCCTCGCCCAGGCCGAAGATCGCGACGACGACGTTCTCGGAGTAGAGCTCGAGGTCGATCCCGCTCGTGTAGAAGGCGGCCTTGGCGAGGCGGTAGCCGGTGGAGCCGGTCCCGCGCACGTCGATCGCCAGCCGCAGCGGGTCCCAGCCGGCGATTCCGGGCCGGCCGACCATGCTCTCGTCGAGCACGGTCAGGCCGGGGATCGCCTCGATCGCGTCGCGGGTCGCGGCGACCGCCGCCAGCGTCTCGCCGAGCAGCTCGCCGCCGTGGACGGCGGCCTGGCGGCGGGCGGCGTCGAGCGAGCCGGAGAGCAGGCCGCTGGGGCTGGTCGTCTCGACCAGGCTGACGCAGCGGTCGACCACGGCGGCGTCGAGGCGGCCGCCGCGGCCGAGGTGGAGCATCGCCGCCTGGGTGAGGCTGCCGACGATCTTGTGGGTGGAGGAGGTGACGAGGTCGGCGCCGGCCTCCAACGCCGCGGTGGGCAGGTCGGGATGGAAGTGCAGGTGCGCTCCCCAGGCCTCGTCGACGACCAGCGGCACGCCGCGGGCGTGGGCGACCTCCGCGAGGGCGGCGACGTCGGCGCAGGCGCCGAAGTAGGTGGGGGAGACGACCATCGCTGCCACGGCGCCCGGGGTCTCGTCGAGTCCGGCCGCCAGCGAGTCCGGGGTGAGCCCGTGGGCGATCCCCAGCTCGGGGTCGAGCTGGGGCGCGACGAAGGCCGGGGTCATCCCGCTGAGGACGAGGCCGTCGATCACCGAGGAGTGGACGTTGCGCTGGACGACGACGCGGTTGCCGCCGTGGGCGAGGGCGAGGCAGGTGGCGTGGTTGCCCTGCGAGGCGCCGTTGACGAGGAACCAGGTGCGCTGCGCCCCCCAGGCCTCGGCGGCGAGCAGCTGCGCCTGCTGGAACGGCGTCGGTTCGGGCCCGATGTCGACGCCCTCGGTGATCGAGGGGACGTCGTTGCGCAGGCCGACCTCGCCGACCAGCTCGCGCAGCGCCGGGTCGGCGCCGTCGCCGCCCTTGTGGCCGGGGACCTGGAAGCGGCCCGGATTCAGCGCCGAGTAGGCGAGTAGGGCATCGACGTAAGGGGCCGAGTCCTGGTCACCGGGGACCATGGGCCGAGTGTAGGGGCCTGTCCCGGTGGGGGTTGCGCTTAACTTTTTCGTGGAACGCGGGTGGCTGCCGCCTTGGAGGAGGCGGCGAAAAAGTACAAGACGCTCCACCCCCACCAGGACAGGCCCCTATGAAGCACACCGCGCATGGTTACTGGTTGGACGAGGCGGGGATCCCCGAGCCTGCTGCACCGCTGGCCGGGGATCTCGAGGCTGACGTGGTGGTGCTGGGGGGTGGGTTCACCGGGCTGTGGGCTGCCTGGCACATCACGCAGCTGGAGCCTGAGGCGAAGGTGGTGGTATTGGAGGCGGACGAGTACTGCGGGCGGGGGCCGAGCGGGCGGAATGGTGGGTTCTGCAACGTGATGTGGTTCTCGCTGCCGAACATGCGGCGGCGGTGGGGGGATGAGGGGGCGCTGGCCGTGGCGCGTGCGGCGGAGCGGTCGGTATGTGAGATCGGTGAGTTCTGCGAGGGGGAGGGAGTCGATGCCTGGTTTCGGATGGGCGGCTACCTGCAGGTCTCGACCGCCCCGGCGCAGGACGAGGTCTGGGGCGAGGCGCTGGCAACCTGCCGCGAGCTCGGCGCGGCGGACGCGGTGCAGCCACTCTCCTCGGCCGAGGTCGCGGCGCGCTGCGCCTCACCCGCCTTCCGTGCCGGCGCCCTCTACCCGGCCTCGGCGACGGTGCAGCCGGCGCGGCTGGCGCTGGGGTTGCGGGAGCGGTTGCGAGCGCGCGGCGTCTCTATATATGAGGGGACTCCGGTGCAGGCTCTGCGCGACGCGCCCGACGGGGTCGAGGCGCGGACGCCGGGGGGGACGCTGCGCGCGCGCTCCGCGGTCGTCGCGATCGGTGCCGCCGCCCGGGCACACCGCGGTCCGCTACACAACCGCCTCACCGTCACCTCCTCGCACATAGTCATGACCGAGCCCGTCCCCGAGCTGCTGGAGGAGATCGGCTGGACCGGCGGCGAGTGCATCACCGACTGCCGCACGATGCTGCACTACTTCCGCACCACCCCGGACGGGCGCATCGTCTTCGGCCTCGGCGGCGGCCAGATCTCGATGGGCGGTCGGCTGCGCGGCCGGGTCGAGGTCGACCCCGCGGTCGCGGCGCTGGCGGCCGAGCGCCTGCATGCCTACTTCCCCGGCACCGAGGGGCGCGAGCTGACCCACGCCTGGGGCGGCCCGATCGACGTCTCCCCGACCCACCTTCCCGTGGTTATGCCGCTGCCCGGCGGCCGCGCCTTCGCCGCCGCCGGCTACACCGGCAACGGCGTCGGCCCCTCGCACATGGTCGGCCGCACCCTTGCCTCACTCGCCCTCGATCGCCGCGACGAGTACGCCCGCCTGCCGATCGTCGACCCCTCGCCCCAGCGCGTCCCACCCGAGCCTTTCCACTGGCTCGGCGGCACCGCGATCCGCGCCGGGATCATGAGCAAGGAGCGCGCCGAGGGCGAAGGCCGCTCCCCGCACCCCCTCAGCTCCGCCCTGGCCAGGGTCCCCGAGCTAATCGGCTTCCACATCGGCCGCTGACTCCGGCCCAAGGCGACCTGGGTTATCGCGGCCGAGCCGCGCCCGCCATTTTGATCAGCGCATGGCTTAGCGCGATTCCCTCCGCCAGGTTCACGCTGATCGGCCGCCGCGCGTCCTCGCGCAGGCGCTGGATCCGAACCGCCTCCGCGGCTCGGGCGGCTGCATCGTGCTTGCGAACGGTCACGAAAGGAATGGTAGATCAGCCACGCTGACTGCCGAGGGGGCCAAAGAGGGGGAGACTCCTCAGCCTCTCTGACTTGAAGGGAAATGCCCTCCCGTGCTCACGCAGGTCTTTCACCAGAAGTTATACTGCCAAGTATGACTTATCGGGTTGGGCCCAAAGGCCAAGTGGTCATCCCCAAGGCGATTCGGGACGAGCTCGGGATCCAGCCGGGGGATGAGGTTGACGTCGAGCGGCGCCAGGCCGAGGTCGTGATCCGCCGCCACCGGATCTCGATCGACGAGCGGCAGGAACGGATCGCCGGCCTGCGCGGCATGCTCTCCGGACTACCGGGTGGAGGAACCGAGGATCTCGAGGCGGCACGCCGCGAGGAGCGCGAGCGCGAGGAGCGCAGAGACCGGATGCGGCGTGACGGTCGTTCTTGACACCTGGGCGCTGCTGGCACTGCTGAACGACGAGCCGGCCGCCGCCGTCGTCGAGCAAGCCTGGCTGCGCGAGCAGCCGATCATGTGCTCGGTGAATCTGGGCGAGGCCCTTTATGTGTTGATTCGGGCGCACGGCGAGGATGCGGGCAACAGGGCCGTCAGCCGGGCGCGTGCCGAGCTGAAGGTCCTCGACCCAAGCTGGAGCTTGGTCGCCGGGGCGGCGCGGATCAAGGTCGGCGGCGGCCTGTCCTACGCTGACTGTTTCGCGCTGGCGACCGCCCGCCGTCACGATGCCCCACTTTGGACCGGGGACCCGGAGCTACTCGCTCTCGCCGCTCCGGACGAAGTAGTCGACTTGCGCTCGTCGCCCTTGTAGAGCGCCCCTATCCAGGGCCAGGGGCCGAGCACGATCTCCGCCACTTAGATCAGGTCGCTGAGGGGAGTGCCCTCGCTCCGATCTGCTTGCGCGATGCCTTCCTGAGTGCGCTCCCAGGCGCCGGGAATCGCGTCGAGGATCTCGGTGATCCGGGCGGGAATCGCCAGCTTGCGCGCGTGCTCCTCGTCGAGCGTCACGTTGATCCGCCTCGCGGGAGTGGCCATCTGGCGACTCTACACGGGCCGGCGCGATCTGTGCATGTCTTGACGGGCTGGTGGAACCCCTCCTTTCTCTCAGAAAACCTTTTCTTGACTTTATGAAAGGAAGCGTTTACAGTCGCGACAGTCGAGTTCGCAACAGGGAGCGAACGCGGCGGATCACTTAGGGACAACAACCGAGCCTCAGGGAAGCGCCGTAAGGGAACGGCCGGCAGAGGGGCTCACGGGACAAGGAGAAGAATTCGATGCTCTTGAGACTCCGCGAGCACCTCGGCAGCGCCGGGCTGATCGTCGCGATCGTCGCCCTCGCAGCCGCTCTAACCGGTGGCGCCATCGCCGCCACCGGGGGCTCCACCGGCGGTAAGGCCACCGCCTCCGCCAAAGGCAAGCCAGGTCCGAGGGGCAAAACCGGCAAAACGGGTCCAGCCGGCCCCGCAGGTCCAGCCGGCCCCGCAGGTGCGCAGGGCCCCGCCGGCCCGGCCGGCGCCGCGGGCAAAGACGGTGCCAACGGGGTCATGGGTCCCACTGGCCCAACGGGGGCCGTCGGTGCGAAAGGCGGGGCCGGTGTGGCCGGCGCGACGGGGCCGACCGGATCCCCCTGGGTCGCCGGCGGCACGCTGCCGCCGAACTCGACCGAGACCGGGGGGTGGGCCTTCGGGAAAGTCTCGGCGGGCGCCAAACCGGAAGGCGAAACCGCCCTCTACGTGCCGATCTCCTTCCCTATTTCGCTGGCCGCAGTCATGGACGAGGAACACGTCCATGTGATCCTCGCGAACGGCAAAGAACAGAAGTTCAATTTCGAAACCCTTGAACTCGAACAGGTTGCTCCGGTCGGTTGTGGCAGTGATCTCAGCCCCGCCGGGACCGCCGCCAAACCTCGCGCTGCGGCCGGCCACCTTTGCGTCTACGTCGGTGAACTGACCAGTGGCATCGGCTTCTATGACCTGCGAGCGGAATTTCCCGGCATCAAAGGCCTATTCCCAATTCTGCCTTTGTCCTCTAGCGGAGCGGGGGCCGACACGGCCGGCGCCAGGCTCGCCTTCTCCGAAATCCCAACCGGCGGCTGGGGTTCCGGCACCTGGGCGGTGACGGCCCCCTAGGCGGGCCGGCGAACTCAGCCCATGAGCTCTGCGCCCACCCCGCACGTGCAAAAACGCCGCATGGGGTGGGCGCCTCTGTTCCCACGGCAGACAGAGCCGACTCGACACAGACGTTGACCCACTCAGCTGACAACCCACGGTCGCGACCCCGGCGTCGCCTCGCCTTCGTCGGCTTCGGCGCGCTCCTACTCGCGCTGCTCGTCGTTCTCCCCGCTGTCGCCAACGCCGCCCCACCCACGCTTTTCTGGGAAACCGGCAAAACGGGCGCCGGTGCCGGGCAGACCGAAATTCCCCGCGGCATCGCCGCCTCGCCCGTCGACGGCCACGTCTTCGTCGCCGACCAGAGCAACAACCGGATCGAGGAGTTCACGGCCTGGGGCGTGTTCGTCAAGGCCTGGGGCTGGGACGTGGTGGCGAGCGGCCCCGGCGACGACACCAGCGCGCCCGAAGACGAGTTGGAGTCCTGCGTGCCCGCCAATGGCGACGTCTGCCAAGCGGGAACCGAGGGCGAAGGCTCCGGTCAGCTGATTCTTCCCCAGGGCGTGGCCGTGGATTCGAACGGGGATGTCTATGTGGTCGACGTCATCAACCGGCGGGTGATGAAGTTTGACCCCTCGGCCGGGCCCTCCGGCGAAGAAGCCCAGTTCGTCTTCATGCTCGGCGGCCAGGTCAACAGGACCAAGGTTGAAGCGGCCGCACCCGAAGCCGAACAGAACCTCTGCACGGCTGCCTCCGGCGACGCCTGCCAGGCAGGCGTCGAAGGGACCGGCAGCGGCCAGTTCGGCGGTCCCCAGATACCCGGCGCCACCATCACCGTCGACCCCGCCGACAACGTCTACGTCGGCGACCAGGGCCGCATCCAGCGCTTCGACGCCGGCGGCGCCTACCAGTCGGAGATCTCCCTGCCCGGCGAGGTCCTCCAGTCGCTTGCCAGCGACGCTGCCGGCAACCTCTACGCCGCCTACGACAACAAAGCCGACGTGCGCAAGCTGAGCCCGACCGGCGCCCCGCTCTCGCCCACCTTCAAAGTCCAAGGCCCGAGCGCTATCGCCGTCGATCCGGCCGGCAACGTCTACGTCTTCGACCAGAGCGCCGTGCAGCTGAACAACGCGGGCCTCAACCGCCCACCGCTGATCGAGTTTGACCCAGCCGGCAACCAGCTCGAGAGCTTCGGCAAAAGCGAGTTCACCGTGTCGACCGGCCTCGCCACCGGCTCGACCTGCCTCTCCACCGGTTCTGACCTCTATGCCTCCAACCAAGGAAACAGCTTCTATGGCATCGAAGACTTCCTGCGCGCCTACGGCCCGCCACCCGACAAAGCAATCCTCTGCCCGCCGCCCAAAGCGGCGCCGGAGATCGAGGCCCAGTTCGCGGTCGCGGTCGACAGCGACGGCGCCCAGCTGCGGGCGGCGATCAACCCCCGCTTCTGGCCCGACGCCACCTACTTCGTGCAGTTCGGCACCCAGGCCTGCCTCGAAGCCGGCTGGGAAGCCCCCTGCGTGAAATCGCAGCCCAGTCCCCCCGCCGAGCTGGGAGCCGGGTCGATCGCTTTCGCGGCCACCACTCCCAGCGTCTTCCTCGCCGGCCTCCAACCCGAGACCACCTACCGCTACCGCTTCGTCGCCGAGAGCGGCGGCGGCGGCCCGGTGCGCGGCGCCGGCGCCACCGAGGCAGCCGACGGCGCGGTCGGGACCTTCACGACTCCACCACTGGGCTCCCAGCCCAAGACCGACTGCCCCAACCAGACCCTCCGCTACGGCGCCTCCGCCTTCCTGCCCAACTGCCGCGCCTTCGAGCTGGTCTCGCCGGTCGACAAAAACGGCGCCGGGATCGAAACGGCGCTCCTTGGCGGAAACCCGCTGGCGCACGCGTTGCTCGACCAAAGCGACGGCGACGGTGAGGCCCTCGCCTACTCCTCCAAACAGGCCTTCGGCGACGCGATCGGCTCCCCTTACTCCTCGCAGTACCTGGCACACCGCGACCCGGGGCACGGCTGGTCGACGCACGGGATCAACGCCCCGCGCGAAGGCTTCCCCGGGCTCGACCGCCTCACCCTCGATACCGAATACAGAGCCTTCTCCGAAGACCTTACCCAGGGCTGGATGATCCACGATGGCGACCCGCCGCTGGCCCCCTGCGCGCCTGCCAACTCACCCGACCTCTACCGACGCGACAACCTGAGCGACAGCTATGAAGCGCTGCACTGCGAACCGAACCAACCAAAAAACGCATCGAACACGATCGAATTTCAGGGCGTCTCCGCCGACGGCTGCCGGGCGGTCTTCCGCTCCAACAGCAAACTGACCGAAGACGCCGAACCCACCGGCTCGCTCTACCAGCTCTATGAGTCCAGCTGCGAAGGACCGCTGCGGCTGGTCAGCGTGCTGCCGAACGGGACGGTGTGCAAAGAAGAAAGCTCGGCAGGGTCGGAGCTCCTCAATGTAGACGGGGCAATAAATGACGGCCGCCGCAAGAGCTTGCAGAACGCGCTCTCGGCCGATGCGAGGCGCCTCTACTGGGAATGCGACGGCACCCTCTACCTGCGCACCGATCCCGCCCCGAGCGTCGAAGGCGAGACGGGGGAGGGGTCGGTCGAAGTCGCCGCCCCGTCCGGTCCAAGTGTCGGAAAACAGTTCCCCCCGCGGTTCCAGAGCGCCTCTCGCGACGGCGGGCGGATGCTGTTCAGCGCCTATGACGTGGGGAGCGGGGGCTTCGTCCTGCGCTCCTACGAACCGGGCTCCTACGAACCCGAAGGGGTCGAAGCGAGCACGGTCGCCGGCGTGTTCGACGACAAAGAAGGCCGAGTCGACCTGCTGGGCGCCGGCGAAGACGCCAGGCGCGTCTACCTCGTCTCCGGCGAGAAGCTCAGTGAAGTCCCCAACGGCGAGGGCGACGAAGCCGAGGCAGGCAAAGCCAACCTCTACTTCCACGAAGAGGGCGGGGGGTTCGACTTCATCGGGACGCTTTCGGGCTTGGATCTCTCGAGAAACCTGAGGGTGCTCTCTCCGGTCCACCCCCTGCGCTTCCGCCGCGCCTCTCGGGTCAGCCCCGACGGCCTGCACGCGGCCTTCATCTCCTCGACCCCGCTGACCGGCTACGACAACACCGACGCCCTCAACGGCGAAGCCGACAAGGAGGTCTTCGTCTACGACGCCGCCGCCAAGCAGCTTCGCTGCGTCTCCTGCAACCCGACCGGGGCCCGCCCGAGCGGGGCGAACATCTCCACCGAAGACGACATCAAAGAAGTGGAACTCTGGGCCGCCGCCTGGATCCCCGGCTGGACGACCCAGCTCTACCAGGGCCGCCCCTTCTCCGAGGACGGCTCGCGCCTCTTCTTCAACAGCGTCGATGCACTGGTGCCGCGCGACGGCAACGGCCGCCAGGACGTCTATGAGTGGGAGGCGGCCGAGAGCAAGCAGGAGTGCCTGCAAGAGAAGGGCGCCGAACTCTACGTCGCCGATGCCGGCGGCTGCCTCAGCCTGGTCTCCTCCGGCACCGACGCCGAGGATTCCGCTTTCGTCGACGCCGATCGCGACGGCTCCGACGTCTTCATCAGGACGGGTCAGAGCCTGCTGCCGCAGGACCCGGGATTGATCGATATCTACGACGCCCGCGTCGGCGGCGGCTTCCCGCAGCCGACCGCCGTCTCCGGCTGCGAAGGGGAAGCCTGCCAGGGCCCTCCCTCGCCGCCGGACGACCCGACCCCGGCCTCCTCGGCCTTCGCGGGGGCGGGCAACGTCAAAGCGGCCCCGGGCAAGCCCCGCTGCGCCAAGGGCAAGGCCCGCCGCAAGGGTCGCTGCGTGGCCAAGAAGCACAAGGGCCGAAACCGCCTCGGCACGGCGCCCCAACACGATCAGGACAAAGGCCAAGGGAAGGACAGACGTTGACCCACTCAGCTCACAACCCACGGTCGCGACCTCGGCGTCGCCTCGCCTTCGTCGGCCTCGGCGTCCTCCTACTCGCGCTGCTCGCCGTTCTCCCCGCCGCCTCAAGCGCCGCTGCGCCCACCCTGTTCTGGGAAACCGGCAAAACGGGCGCCGGCGCCGAGCAGACGAACATTCCCCGCGGCATCGCCACCTCGCCCCTCGACGGCCACGTCTTCGTCGGCAACCAGCAAAACAACCGGGTCGATGAGTTCACCGCCTGGGGCGTGTTCGTCAAGGCCTGGGGCTGGGATGTGGTCGCAAGCGGTCCCGGCGATGACGTTGCCGCGCCCGAAGACGAGTTCGAGGTCTGCGTGCCGACCAACGGCGACGTCTGCCAGGCGGGAACCCTGGGTGGGGGCCCCGGTCAGCTGGGCTTTCCGCAAGGCGTGCACGTAGATTCGAACGGAGACGTCTATGTGGTCGATTTCAGCGGCCGCCGGGTGCAGAAGTTCGACCCCTCGGCGGGCCCTTCCGGCGAAGAGGCCCAGTTCCTGCTCATGTTCGGCGGCCAGGTCAACAGGACCAAGGTCGAAGCGGCGGCTTCCGAAGCCAAGCAGAACCTCTGCACGGCCGCCTCCGGCGACGTTTGCCAGGCAGGTGTCGAAGGAACCGGCAGCGGCCAGTTCGGCGCATGGGTAGCTGGCGACTTCATCACCGTCGACCCCTCAGGCGATGTCTATGTCGGCGACCAGGGCCGCATCCAGCGTTTCGACAGCGGTGGCGTCTACCAGTCGGAGATCGCCCTCCCCGACGTGACCGTGAAATCGCTTGCCAGCGACTCGGCCGGCAACCTCTACGCCGCCTACTTCAACAAACCGAACGTGCGCAAGCTGAGCCCGGACGGCGCCCCGCTCTCGCCCACCTTTGAAGTCGCAAAGCCGACTGCGGTTGCCGTCGATGCCGTCGGCAACGTCTATGTCTTCGACCAGAGCGCCGTGCAGCTGAACAACTCATCCTTCAACCGCCCACCGCTGATCGAGTTCGACTCAGCCGGCAACCAAATCGAGAGCTTCGGCAAAAGCCAGTTCTCCGAGTCGACTGGCCTCGCCACCGGCTCGGCCTGCCTCTCCTCCGGCTCCGATCTCTACGTCACCAACATCGGCAACAGCTTCGATGGCATCGAAGACTTCCTGCGCGCCTACGGTCCGCCGCCGGACAAAGCCGTCCTCTGCCCGCCGCCAAAAGCGGCGCCGGAGATCGAGGCCCAGTACGCGGTCTCGGTCGACAGCGACGGCGCCCAGCTGCGGGCGACGATCAACCCCCGCTTCTGGCCCGACACCACCTACGTCGTGCAGCACGGCACCGAGGCCTGCCTGGAAGCCGGCTGGGAAGCGCCCTGCGTGGAAACGCAGCCCAACCCCCCGGCCCAGCTCGGCGTCGGGTCGATCGATTTCGCGGCCACCACCCCCAGTGTCTTCCTAGACGGTCTGCAGCCCGAGGCCGCCTACCGCTACCGCTTCGTCGCCCAAAGCAGCGGCGGTGGCCCGGTGCGCGGCGTCGGCGGCACCGAGGCAGCCGATGGCGCGGTCGGGACCTTCACCACCCCGCCGCTGGGCTCCCAGCCCAAGACCGACTGCCCCAACCAGACCCTCCGCTACGGCGCCTCCGCCTTCCTGCCCGACTGCCGCGCCTTCGAGCTGGTCTCGCCGGTCGACAAGAACGGCGCCGGGATCGAAACGGCCTGGTTCGACGCGAACGCGCTGGCCCACGCAGCGCTCGACCAGAGCGAGGGTGGCGGCGAGGCACTCACCTACTCCTCCAAACAGGCCTTCGGCGACGCGGTCGGCGCCCCCTTCGCCTCGCAGTACATAGCCCGCCGCGACCCAGGAGCCGGCTGGTCGACGCACGGGATCAACGCCCCGCGCGAAGG
The DNA here is from genome assembly GCA_963720455.1 of uncultured Thermoleophilia bacterium. Taxonomy (GTDB): domain Bacteria; phylum Actinomycetota; class Thermoleophilia; order Solirubrobacterales; family 70-9; genus VAYN01. Next base: position 2,538,725 of record OY970392.1, read on the forward strand.
CTTCCCCGGGCTCAACCGCCAGGGTCTCGACACCGAATGGAAAGCCTTCACCGAAGACCTGACCCAGGGCTGGATGATCCACGAAGGCGACCCGCCGCTGGCCCCCTGCGCGCCGGCCAACTCGCCCGACCTCTACCGACGCGACAACCTGACCGACAGCTATGAAGCGCTTCACTGCGAGCCGAACAAACCAGGCACGGCCGCGGGAACCATCGAACTGCAGGGCGTCTCCGCCGACGGCTGCCGGGCGGTCTTCCGCTCCAACAGCAAACTGACCGAAGACGCCGAACCCACCGGCTCGCTCTACCAGCTCTATGAGTCCAGCTGCGAAGGACCGCTGCGGCTGGTCGGCGTGCTGCCGAGCGGCTTGGCGTGCACGGCAGGCAGTTCGGCGGGATCCGAGTTGTTCGGGACGAATAACAATGGCCGCGCCAAGAGCGTGCAGAGCGCGTTCTCATCAGACGCCAAGCGCCTCTACTGGGAATGCGGCGGCACGCTCTACCTGCGCAGCGATCCCGACCCGACGGTCGAAGGCGAGGCGGGGGAGGGGTCGGTCCAGATTGCCGCCCCCTCCGGCCCAAGTGTCGAAAAACAGTTCCCCCCGCGGTTCCAGAGCGCCTCTCGCGACGGCGGACGGATGCTGTTCAGCGCTTATGACGTAGGGAGCGGGGGCTTCGTCCTGCGCTCCTACGAACCGGGCTCCTACGAACCGGAAGGGGTCGAAGCGAGCACGATCGCCGGCGTGTTCGACGACAAAGAAGGCCGAGTCGACCTGCTGGGCGCCGGCGAAGACGCCAGGCGCGTCTACCTCGTCTCCGGCGAGAAGCTCAGCGAAGTCCCCAACGGCGAGGGCGACGAAGCCGAGGAAGGCAAAGCCAACCTCTACTTCCACGAAGAGGGCGGGGGGTTCGATTTCATCGGGACGCTCGCGGCCGGGGACCTGAAGCGGATCCCAAGGACGCTCTCGCCCGTCCATCCCCTGCGCTACAGGCGGGCCTCCCGCGTCACCCCCGACGGCCTGCACGCGGCCTTCATCGCCTCGACCCCGCTGACCGGCTACGACAACACCGACGCCCTCAACGGCGAAGCCGACAAGGAGGTCTTCGTCTATGACGCAGTCGCCAGGGACCTTCGCTGCGTCTCTTGCAACCCGACCGGGGCCCGCCCGACCGGGGCGAACATCTCCGCCGAAGCAGACAAAGACCTGCAGCTCTGGGCCGCCGCCTGGATCCCCGGCTGGACGACCCAGCTCTACCAGGGCCGCCCCTTCTCCGAGGACGGCTCGCGCCTCTTCTTCAACAGCGTCGATGCACTGGTGCCGCGCGACGGCAACGGCCGCCAGGACGTCTATGAGTGGGAGGCGGCCGAGAGCAAAGACGAGTGCCTCGAAGACAAGGGCGCCGAACTCTACGTCGCGAGCGCCGGCGGCTGCCTCAGCCTGATCTCCTCCGGCACCGACGCCAAGGACTCCGCTTTCGTCGATGCCGATCGCGACGGCTCCGACGTCTTCATCCGCACCGGCCAGAGTCTGCTGCCCCAGGACCCGGGATTGATCGATATCTACGACGCCCGCGTCGGCGGCGGCTTCCCGCAGCCGACCGCCGTCTCCGGCTGCGAAGGGGAAGCCTGCCAGGGCCCTCCCTCGCCGCCGGACGACCCGACCCCGGCCTCCTCGGCCTTCGCGGGGGCGGGCAACGTCAAAGCGGACCCGGGCAAGCCCCGCTGCGCCAAGGGCAAGGCCCGCCGCAAGGGTCGCTGCGTGGCCAAGAAGCACCCGCGTCACCAGCACCGAGCCAACCATGACCGGAGGACAGCCCGATGAAGCGTCTCTTCTCGATACTCGCCACCGCCGCCCTCGCCACCCTCGCTCTGGCCCCGGCGGCCCGGGCCGAATTCGCCCTGCACGACCTCGATCTTGCCTTCACCGGCGCCGACGGCTCGCCTTCGATGCAGGCCGGCTCCCATCCCTTCGCCTTTTCCTTCAACTTCGGCGTCACGACGACGGTCAAAGAAGGGATCGAAACCCCCGAGGAGGACGTCCGCGACGTCCTCTCCCAGCTGCCCCCCGGCTTCATCGCCAACCCGACCGCGGTGCCGCGCTGCTCGGCGGCGGACTTCGCCCGCGGAACCGGTGAAGCCGAGTGCCCCGCCGCCAGCTCACTCGGCGTCTTCGACCTCGTCTTCGGCTTCGGGGAACCCAGCCTCTTCAAGGTCCCCGTCTTCAACCTCGAGCCGCCGCCGGGGGCGGTGGTCCGTCTCGGCTTCAAGCCGCTCGGCGTGCCGGTGACGATCGACGGCGGCCTCAGGCCGACCCCTCCCTACAACGCCTACGCCAACTCGATCGGCATCTCCCAGGCCGCCTACTTCTACAGCGGCCGTCTCACCCTCTGGGGCAACCCCGCCGCCCCGGTCCACGACGAAGAACGCGGTGTGTGCGCCTCCTCCAACGCCAAAGACAGCTGCCCGGCGAACCTCTCCCAAACGCCCTTCCTGGTGCTGCCGCGCAGCTGTGGCGGGCCGCTCGAGATGAAGATCAGGGCGCGCTCCTGGCCGAGCCCGGACAACTGGCTCGACTACGCCATCCAGACCCACGACGACTCGATTCCCCCCCAGCCGTTGGGCACCACCGGCTGCGGCAAACTCGGCCTGCCTGCCTCGATCACGGCCAAGCCGACCTCAAAAGCCGCCTCCAGCCCCACCGGCCTCGATTTCTCCCTCGACGTCACCGACCCGGGCCTGACCAACCCCGACGGCATCGCCAACTCCGACATCAGGAAGGCGGTCGTCACCCTGCCAGAGGGCTTCACCACCAACCCCGCGGTGGCCGATGGGCTGAGCGTCTGCAGCGAGGCTCAGCTGGCGGCCGAGACCGTCGGCTCCGCCCCCGGCGACGGCTGCCCCAACGCGGCCAAGATCGGCACGGTGGAGGTCGAGTCGCCGCTGATCCAGGAAAGCGTCGACGGCTCCCTGTTCATCGCCAAGCCCTACGAGAACCCGTTCCACAGCCTCCTGGCGATGTACATGGTGATCAAGAACCCGCAGCTGGGGATCATCGTCAAGCAGCCGCTGAAGGTCGAGACCGACCCGATCACCGGCCGGATCACCACCACCGCCGACGACATCCCGCAGCTGCCCTTCTCCCACTTCCGCCTCCACTTCCGCGAGGGCACGCGCTCGCCGCTGGCTACGCCGCCGGCCTGCGGCACGCACGCGGTCGAGGCCGTGCTCACCCCCTGGTCGGGCGGGGCGCCCGTGACCACCACCTCGGCCTTCGAGATCGTCAGCGGCCCCGACGGCGGCCCCTGTCCTACCGGCGGCGTGCCGTCCTTCAGGCCGGGCCTGCAGGCGGGGACCCTGAACAACGCCGCGGGGCGCTTCAGTCCCTTCAACGTGCGCCTGTTCAGGAGCGACGCGGAACAGGAGATCACCCACTTCTCGATCAAGCTGCCACCCGGCCTGGTCGGCAAGCTGGCCGGCATCCCCTACTGCCCCGACGCGGCGATCGCCGCGGCCAAGGCCCGCACCGGGCCGCAGGGCGGCGCCGAAGAGGAAGCGAACCCCAGCTGTCCCGCCGCCTCGCAGATCGGCCGCACCCTGGTCGGTTCCGGCGTCGGCCCCTCGCTCGCCTACGCCCCGGGCAAGGTCTACCTCGCCGGTCCCTACCACGGCAGCCCGCTGTCGCTGGCCGCGATCACCGCCGCCAGGGTCGGCCCCTTCGACCTCGGCACGGTCGTGGTCCGCGAGGCCTTCGAGATCAACCCCGAAACGGCGGAAGTCTTCATCGACGCCACCGGCTCGGACCCGATCCCGCACATCATCCAGGGGATCCCGGTCCACCTGCGCGACATCCGCGTCTACACCGACCGGCCCGAATTCGTCCTCAACCCGACCGACTGTGACCGCACCTCGACCGCCTCGACGGTGCTGGGCTCCGGCCTTGACTTCGGCTCCGAAGCCGACGACGTCCCGGTCACGGTCTCGACGCCCTTCCAGGCCGCCGACTGCGCTGCGCTTCCCTTCGACCCGAGGCTGAAACTGCAGCTGCTCGGGGGGACCAAGCGGGGCGCCTATCCCAAGTTCAGGGCCACCCTGCGGATGAACGGGATCGGCGAAGCGGCGATCTCCCACGCCCAGGTCACCCTGCCGCACTCCCAGTTCCTCGAGAACGCCCACATCAAGACGATCTGCACCAGGGCGCAGTTCCGGGAAGGCGAGGGCAACGGGGAAAGGTGCCCGGCGGCGTCGATCTACGGCTTCGCCCGGGCAACCACGCCGATCCTCGACCAGCCGCTGGAAGGCCCGGTCTTCCTGCGCTCCTCCGAACACCCCCTGCCGGACCTCGTCGCCTCCCTGCGCAACGGCCAGATCGACATCCACCTGGTCGGCCGCATCGACTCGGTCAAGGGTCAGATCAGGAACACCTTCGACCTCGTTCCCGACGCCCCGGTGTCCAGCTTCACGCTGGAAATGCAGGGCGGAGGCAAGGGCCTGCTGGTCAACTCGACCAACCTCTGCAGGGGCAAGCACCGAGCCCTGGTCGACTTCGACGCCCACAACGGCAAGGCCAAGGTGTTCCGCCCGGCGCTGCAGGCCAAGTGCCCGAAGGGGCGCAAGGGGAAGGGCGCGAAGGCCCGGCCCCGCCCGGCCCGGTAGGAGATGGCGAGGCGGGCGGGGGCGCTGGGCTTGGTCGTGCTCCTGACGGCGACCGTCGCCGGTGCGGCGACGGTCCAGCAGGGCAGCCTGCGGGCCACCGTCCTCGCCCAGGTGAAGCCCTACAAGCTCCCCCGGCAAGAGCCCGCCCCGATCGCCGTCTTCGTCGCCGGGCACCTGCAGAGCACCAGCGGCGGGGTGCCGCCGCAACTGCAGCGGATGCGGATCGAAGTCAACCGCTACGGCCTGCTGCAGTCCCGGGGCCTGCCTGTCTGCGAGCGCTCACGGCTGGCGGCGGCCTCGAGCGAACGGGCGCTCGAGGCCTGTTCGGACGCCCTGATCGGCTCCGGGCAGTTCTGGGCTCACATCGTCCTGCCCGATCAGGGCGCCTACCCGACCCGCGGACGCCTCCTGATCTTCAACGGCAGGGAGCGAGGGCGTCCGCTCATCCTCGCCCACATCTACACCTCGAACCCCTTCAACACCGCCTTCACGATCCCGTTCTCGATTCGCCACATGCGCAAAGGCCGCTACGGCACCGCGCTGGAGGCCTCCCTCCCCGAGGCGCTCGGCAGTTGGGGCTATCTGGATCGGATCAAGCTGACTCTGCGCCGCCAGTACCGTTACCGGGGGAAGAAACTCAGCTACTTCAATGCCGCCTGCCCGGCCCCGGCGGGTACGAATCGCGCCGCCTTCTCCCTCGCCCACGCGACCCTCTCGTTCGCCGGCGCCCAGATCAGCGCCGACGTGGTCAAGAGCTGCGGGGTCGAGGAATGAGGGCCGGTCGCTCGATCGCGGCGGCGCTCTGCCTGGTTGGAGCCGCCCTCTTCGCCCCCGCGGCCCAGGCCGCCTATGACCCGCTCGCCGGCGGCACCGCGACCCTCACCCTCGAGAAGGGCTTCGCCTCCTACCTGAAGCAAGCTGGGATCGAGCTCACGGCCACTGCCCCGGCCAAGCGTAGGGGAGCCAAGCTCACTATGCCGGTGGGCAGCGGGGAATTAGACCCGACCACCGGCAGGGGGACGATCGAAGTCGAGGGGACACTGGCCTTCCAGGGCGGCGGGAAGCGGGTCCCACTCCGCGACATCGTGGTCAAAGCCAAGCGCACGCCGCTGTACGCCAAAGTCGGCGGCGGGCAGCTGAAGATCGCGACGGCGCGGCGCGTCTCCTTCCAGCGCGACGGCTTCGGTGGCGTCTTCACCGCTACCGAGCTGAAGCTCACCGCCAAGGTCGCGACCCGTCTCAACAAGAAGCTGCGGCCCGAGCGGCCCTTCCTGGCCGGTCAGGCGATCGGCAGCTTGAAGAGCAGGGCACAACCTCAAACCGTGTCGGTCCTGCCGGGCGGGCGGGTGACGCTGACCCCGACTCCGGAGTTCCTCGCCAAGCTCAAAGCGCTCTTCGTCTCGCTCAACCCCGTTTCCCCCGCGGAACTGGCGCCGGGGCCGACCTTCAGCTTTCCGATCGTCGCCGGCGGGCAGATCGCTCCCGACGCCTCCTCCGGCACGCTGCGCAGCGGCGGCGACCTGGAACTGCTGCAGCTGGGCGGCGGGCAGATCTTCTGGCACGAATTCTGGGTCGACCTCGGGCTTGGGGTCGACAGCGCCGAAGCCAACGTCCAGCCCTCACCCCCTTACGCGGGCAAGCAGGGCCGGGTCGGGATCTTCGACCTGGACCGCGCCGCCGCACTCGTCTCCTCCGACCCGTCGGCGCGGAGGGTCTCCGTCTCCGTCGCCCCGCTCACCCTTCAGGCCGCCACCGCGGCGAGCATGAACCAGGCCTTTGCCGCCGGCGAGGAAGTCTTCCGGGCGGGGGAGGCGTTCGGGACGGTGTCCTTCACGGCCCAGGGGCAGTAAGCCCGGGGAGGGCCGCGGGATGCGCATCGAAGAGGACCACAGTCGCCTCATCGCCCGCCTGCGAGCCCGCCGGGGGGAGATCGAACAGGCCATCCTCACCCGCGTCCACGCGATCTCCGACCCGACGGAAGTCTCCGACCCCGCCTACGCCGAGGGCCTGCGAGCGGCGGTGAGCGCCGCCCTCGACTTCGGCCTGGACGGCATCGAGCGCGGCGAGGGCAGGCCCCCCGCGGTGCCCATCGCGCTGCTGGCTCAGGCTCGCGTCGCCGCCCGCAACGCCGTCAGCCTCGACACCGTCCTGCGCCGCTACTTCGCCGGCTACATGCTGCTTGGCGACTTCCTGATCGAGGAGGCGAGTCCCCTGCGTGGGGCCGAGCTGCAGCGGCTGCTGCGAGCTCAGGCGACTCTCCTCGACCGGCTCCTCACCGCGGTGGCGGAGGAGCACGCGCGGGAGTCCGTCAACCGCCCCGACAGCGCCGAGCGCCGCCGCGCCGAGCAGGTCGAGCGGCTGCTGAGCGGCGAGCTGATGGACGCCGCGGAACTCAGCTATGAGCTCGAGGGGTCCCATCTCGGGGTGGTCGCGAACGGCCCGGGGGCCACAGAGGCGCTGCGTCGCCTCGCCCCCTCCCTGGATCGCCGCCTGTTGCTGGTCCGCCGCGAGCGGGGCACGGTCTGGGCCTGGTTCGGGGGCCGGCGCGGGCTCGATCCGCACGAGCTCGGCACCCAGCTGTGTTCGAGCTGGCCGGCCGAGGTTGCCCTGGCCCTGGGGGAGCCGGGGGAGGGGCTTGACGGCTGGCGGCTCAGCCACCGCCAGGCAAGCGCGGCGCTGTCGGTCGCGCTGCGGAGCGAGAAGAGCATCGTTCGCTACGCCGAGGTCGCGATGCTCGCCGGGGCGCTCCAGGACGAGCTCCTCGCCACCTCCCTGCGCCAGATCTACCTCGCGCCGTTGCGGCGCGAACGCGACGGCGGCGAGACCGCCAAGGGAACTCTGCGCGCCTACTTCGCGGCTCAGCGCAACGTCTCCTCGGCGGCCGGCGCGCTGGGCGTGAGCCGGCGGACGGTCACCAGCCGGCTGCGTGCGATCGAAGAGCTCCTCGGCCGCTCGCTGGACCGGGCCGGCACCGAGCTCGAGACAGCGCTTCGGCTCGACGCGCTGGGCGGGCACCCTTCGGCGCACCGCCCAACCTGAGAAGGCCGCTACTCAGATTGGCAGGGCGAGGTTCACCGTAAAACCGAAAGCCTTGGCGGGAAGTCCGGCCGGGAGAGGCGATCCGCGTGGCGCGTCGCCGCGCGAAAGGAGGAGGCGGAGCATGGGATTCTCATCGGCATCAAAGCTTTCGAGGAAGCAAGTGCTCGGGGTCGCGCTGACCCTGGTGGCGACCTGCGTTCTCCTCCTCCTGGCCGCCTCGCCCGCGAGAGCGGCGCTCCACTGGTACGGCGATTACGAGGACGGGGTCGTCCAGCACGCTCCCGCGGACCCCGACACTTCCATCCTGGAAGGTTGGCGGGGCTCCAGTCCGACCAACGTCAACAAAGCGAAACTCGTCGCCTCCCCAAGGCGCCAGGGGGCAGCCGCCCTTTCGGTCACCGCGGGTCCCGGAGATCTCGGCGGCAACGGCAAGCAGCGAGTCGAGGTCGACAGCACCACCTCGGCGGCGCGCGCGATGCCCGGAGATGACAGCTGGTACGCGTGGTCGACGTACTTCCCCGCCTTGGAATCGGCCGGCGGGGTGATCACCCAGTGGAAGATCCGGTCACCGGGTCCCAACTGCGCCGGCCAAAGCCCCAATTTCTCGCTGATCCGGGAATCGGGACGCCTCCTCGCCACCCTCTTGGGAGGCCAGTGCATTCCGGGAGTAGAACACGGGTACCTCTTCGAGCTAGCCGCGCCAGGCGTCGAGCTGAACGTTTGGCACGACTTCATCGCACACGTGCACTGGTCGGCTTCGACCCAAGACGGCTTCGCCGAGGTCTGGTACGACGGCAAGCTGGTGGTTCCTCGTATCTACGGGGCAAATCTCTACCGCGACGCGGAACAGACTCGCACCTTGAGCCTGCGGAACGGCATCTATCGCAGCGCCGCCGCCGCAGAAGGAACCAATTACTACGACGCGACGCGTGTCGGCACCTCCTACGAGGACGTTGCCACCTTCAACCCCTCCTTTGAGACCGACCTGCGCGACTGGCAGGCCACCGGCGACGAAGGCTTCTCCCTCTCCTCGTTCCAGCGCTCCTCGGCCTGGGCCTCGGTCGGCACGCAGAGCCTGCGTACCAGCGGCACCCACAACTCGACCACCAACCCGCTGGCGCGGGGCGTGGGTCAGATCGGGGCGGACCGCGGCACCAGGGTGGCGCCGGGGCGCGAATACGAAGTCAAGGTCGACCTGCACTCCTACGACCCGCCGGCCAGCCGCGGCTACCGGCTGCGCCTCGACTGGTTCAAAGCCGACGGCTCGGCCTCCAGCGCCGCGGCGACGCTGGGAGCCGAGACCGGGGCCGGCAAAACCGGCGACCTGACGCCGGCGCTCAAAGTCAACACCCCCGCCGACGCCGCCTTCGCCCAGCTGCGGGTGGAGGCGGTCTCCGCGACCGCGAACGACTTCGTCGATTTCGCGATCGACCGCGTCCGCTTCGAAACCGACTTCGGCGAAAGCCAGATCGGACCCGACCTGGTCACCAATCCGAGCTTCGAGCAGAGCACCACGGGCTGGCAGTCGCGGGTCGACTCGGGCCTCTCGTTGCTCGACTTCAAAGCGACGAGCGCCTGGAGCGACGAGCTGGCCACCAGCGTTCATCTGGAAGGCAAACATCAGGGCTCCGCCGGCCAGCCGCTCGCCTACGGCATCACGCAGCCGACCGGCACCTCGGCGATGCCCGTGCAGGCTGGCCAGGACTACTTCGCGCGGGCGGTGGTCGACTCGCTCAAAGCCCCCGCGGATGGTGGCTATCGGCTGCGGGTCAGGTGGTTCCAGGCCAACGGCGAACCGGCCGGCGTGGCGCAAAGCAAGAGTGGGCTGCGTGGCCAGGGAATCGCCAACGGCACCGTGTTGCCGATCTTCCTCGCCACCACCGCCCCGCCGGGGGCCGCCTATGGGAGCCTCGCGGTGGAAGCTGTGACCTCCACGGTCGGGGAGACCACCGAGTTCTACGTCGACCACGCGCTGTTCAGGCGCACCGAGCGCAGCGATCGAGCCGACCTGCTCGGGATAGGGGGGATGGATCCCTTCAATCCCAACGAAGCCAGCTTGCCCTTCCCCTCGAAAGAAGAGAGTGAACGGGTGCAGGGGATGGATGGCTGGAACGCGACCTGGGACGCCGGCGGCGAACCGATCGCAGTGAGATGGCTGCGCCCGGTCAGTCTCGACCCGATCGACGGCGACTGGAGCCTCGAGTTCATCGGCCAGCACGACGCCACCACCACCGAGGCGATCCGCGGCGTGAAGACCGCCGGCGACACCACGGGCATCCCGATCGAGGGCGCCCAGCGCTACCGCCTGCAGAGCACGGTGCGCACGATCGACGCGCCCGCCGGGGGCTACCGCCTCTCCGCCCAGATGCTCAACGCCGCCGGCAAAGCCATTCCCGGAACGCTGACCCAGACCGGCTGGGAATCGAGTGGCGCCGACCTCGGGCAGTCACTCACCTTCGACGCCCCCGCGAATGCCCGCTACGTCGAGATCTCGGTGCTGGCGCGAAGTGCCGTGGCCGACGACACGATCGACTTCAAGCTCGACGACGTCGTGCTGCGCCCCGAACCTCATGTTCCCCGCTTCGAAGCGGGAGGCTACCCCGCAACCCTCAAAGGCGCCGGCCTGGAAAGCTTCACCGCCGCCGGCAAAACGGCCAAATGCACCTCCACCTCCCTGCAGGGTCAGCTTGCCGCCGCGAGCAGCCAGTTGACGCTCAACGCCGAATTTGGCGGCTGCCTGGCCGGATCGTCCCTGGTGCAGGTGGCCATGCAGAGCTGCCACTACACGCTGAACGTCCTCAACGCCGGCCCGCCCTACTCCGGCACCCTCGGCGTCGCCTGCGACAAAGCCGGCGAGGCGATCACCTACAGCGTCTACGCCAACGGCGAACCGAAAACCCTGGTCTGCACGATCAAGGTCGGGCCCCAGGCTGCCCAGGCGGGCCTGGCGCTGGCGAACACGGGCGAAGGCTCCGAACGGGCCATCGCGCTCGAAGGCGAAGTCAAAGCCATCGCCTACGAACAGTCGGGGATCTGCGGCAAAGCGAGCAAATCCGACGGCGTGCTGAGCGGGAAAGCGGTGCTGTCGGGCAGCAACGCATCGAAAGAACCGGTCGGCGCCTATCTTGCCGGCAAGGGGCTCCTGTTGACCGGCGAAGAATCCGCGGAAGCGGCCACGCAGCCTCACTTCGAGTCGAACAGCTACCCCGCAACCCTCAAAGGCGCCGGCCTGGAAAGCTTCACCGCCGCCGGCAAAACGGCCAAATGCACCTCCACCTCCCTGCAGGGTCAGCTTGCCGCCGCGAGCAGCCAGTTGACGCTCAACGCCGAATTTGGCGGCTGCCTGGCCGGATCGTCCCTGGTGCAGGTGGCCATGCAGAGCTGCCACTACACGCTGAACGTCCTCAACGCCGGCCCGCCCTACTCCGGCACCCTCGGCGTCGCCTGCGACAAAGCCGGCGAGGCGATCACCTACAGCGTCTACGCCAACGGCGAACCGAAAACCCTGGTCTGCACGATCAAGGTCGGGCCCCAGGCTGCCCAGGCGGGCCTGGCGCTGGCGAACACGGGCGAAGGCTCCGAACGGGCCATCGCGCTCGAAGGCGAAGTCAAAGCCATCGCCTACGAACAGTCGGGGATCTGCGGCAAAGCGAGCAAATCCGACGGCGTGCTGAGCGGGAAAGCGGTGCTGTCGGGGTGAGAGCCTTACTCGCCGCTCTCACAAGCTGAGCAAACCGTTGCTCAGACTGGCAAGGACGGGGCCGTGGGACCGCTGCGAGGCTCGCCGTGCGGGCAGAAATAGCTCGCAGGAACAGCCCGATAACGGGTGAACGAGCCCCGCCGGCTCCGCCGCCGGGGAGAGGGAGGCAGAAGTGAAGCGACTCAAGCTGGGTCTCGCCGTGCTCTTGGCACTGGCGCTGACCGCATCCATCGCCGCCGGCTCGGCGTCGGCGGCATCGAAATTCGAGGCCGGAAAATATCCGGCGCTGGTCAAAGGCACCCCCGGGTCTGGACTGCTGCAGTTCAGCGGCAAATCGGTCGAATGCACGGCGCCGGAATTCGCGCTGGAACAGACGGGCGCGTTGACGACGCTGACGACCAGTGGGACCGGGAGCGAAGCCGGATCCTGCCTGTCGTCCGGCGCGAGCGCGCTGAAAATGAACGGGTGCAAAATCACCTTCGAACCCGGCAACCAGGGCGCCGGGGGTTCCCCCCCGAGCTCGGGACCCATATACGCAGGCAGCTTCAGCATCGGCCCCGCCGGATGCGGGCCGATCACGACCGACCTCTGGGGCGGCCTCTGCCATCTCGCGATCGATCCCAGTGCCGGCTTTAAAGCCGAAGCCATTTACTGGGACAAAGGCGAAGGCAGCAGCGCCTACGTCCAGATTGACGCCACGGCCACGGAACTCGACTACACCGGCAGCGGCGGATGGTGCTCCAACGGAACCAACGGCAGTTGGACGACCCACTGGACCGTCAAAGCGACGGATATCTTCAGTAACGCGCTCAGCTACAAGGTCACCCAGCCGGGCATCTATCTCTCCGACTCAGGGACGAAAGTCGAAGCCCAGAGCTACCCGAAGCCGTTCGCCAGCGGCGGTAAAGACGCTTTCACGCTGACCACCAACGCCGGCTCGCTGGTCTGCACCGAAACCGGTTTCGGGGGTGAACTCGGCGCCGCGTCAAGCGAACTCTCGCTCAACCCCACCTACGCCAACTGCACCGCCTCCGGGCTGCCGGCGACGGTGACGACGAACAGCTGCCACTACGTTCTGGGAGTGGCCGTCACCGGCACCCTGGGCGTCGCCTGCAGCAAAGAAGGCGACGCGATCGAAGCCCGGGTCTACTACGACAAAGCGCTGACGAAACCCGCCTGCAAAGTCAAGCTCCCGGCGCAGAGCGGTCATTCAGGGGTCGGCCTCTCCAACGTCAACGAAGGCGGAGAAACGCGTCTGGCGACCAAATCGGAAGTCAAAAACGTCAAATACGAAATCTCCGGGATCTGCAAAGCGACGGAAACCCGGACCGACGGCGTGATCAGCGGCAACGCGACGCTGGCGGCGAAATAGCGACAGGGAGCATTGCGACCAGGTCGGGCTCACGCTCGGCCTGGTCGCCATTTGTTGTCGCTACCAGCGGCTGGTGACGACCTTCTGCCGGGTGTAAAACCTCACCGCGTCGGCGCCGTTGGCGTGCAGGTCGCCGTCGAGCGAGTCCTTCCAGCCGGAGAAGGGGAACCAGGCGACGGGGGCGGGGACGCCGACGTTGACGCCGAGCATCCCGGCTTCGGCGCCGTAGCGGTGGCGGCGGGCTGCCTCTCCCGAGCGGGTGAAGATGACGCCGGCGTTGCCGTAGCGGGAGCCGTTGAGGAACTCGATCGCCTGGTCGAGGTCGGTGACCTCGACCAGGGTCAGCAGCGGGCCGAAGAGCTCCTCGCGGGCGAGCTCGGACTCGTGGTCGGCGGCGACGGCGATGCTCGGACTGAGGAGCGTGCCGGCGGGGCCGGCATCGCCGCGGCCGTCGAGTAGGAGCTCAGCGCCGTCGCTCTCGGCGCGGCCGATCGCCTCGGCGACGCGCTCGCGGGCTGGTGCTGACACAAGTGGGCAGACGTCGGTCGCCGGGTCGGCACCGTCGCCGACGCGCAGCTCCGAGGCCGCCGCGACCAGCGCCCGCCGCACCTCCTCGCGCCGGCTTGCCTCGCCCACCACGACCGCGACCGAGCCGGCAAGACAGCGCTGCCCGGCCGCTCCGAAGGCCGAGCCCATGATCGCCGGCACCGCCTGCTCGAGGTCGGCGTCGTCCATCACCACCAGCGAGTTCTTCGCCCCGCCGAGCGCCTGCACGCGCTTGCCGCTTGCCACGCTCCGTTCCGCGACCATCCGCGCCGTCTTCGCCTGGCCGACGAAGGAGATCGCGTCGACACCCGGGTGGTCGAGTAGGCCATCGACCGCGTCGTGGGCGCCGTGCACGAGGTTGACGACGCCGGGCGGGATCTCCTCGACCGCGTCGACAGCCTCCATGATCAGCGCCGAGGGGCGCGGGTCGGCCTCCGAGGGCTTGAGGATGAAGCTGTTGCCGCAGGCGATCGCGTAGGGGAGGAACCAGAGCGGGATCATCGCCGGGAAGTTGAAGGGCGTGATCGCGGCCACCACGCCGACCGGCTGGCGCACCGATTCGACGTCGACGCCGGCCGCCACCCCTTCCAACGTCTCACCCTTGAGCAGGTGAGGAATCGCGGCGGCCGACTCGACCGACTCCAGACCCCGCCCGACCTCGCCGTCGGCGTCCGGCAGCGTCTTGCCCATGTCGGCGCTGACCAGCGCCGTCAGCTCCTCGCGCCGGCGCAAGAGCTCCTCGCGCAGCGCCAGCACCGCCCGCGCCCGCCGCTGCGGCGGCACCTCGCGCCACCCCGGCTGCGCCGCCCGCGCGGCCGCCACAGCGGCATCCACCTCCACCGCCCCGGAGAGCGGCACCATCGCCACCGTCTCACCCGTCGCCGGGTCGACGTCGGCAATCGCCTCAACCCCCTCCGCGACACGCCACTCCCCACCCACGTAGTTCCCGAGAACTGCCGGCCGATGGGCCGATAAGTGGACCAGGGCTCCACTTATCGGCCCATCGGCAGTCATGCCGGGACCCCCGCCGGGGCCGACTCCTGCTCGGGGCGCACTGCGGCCATGCGTTCGGCGCGGCGCTGCTGCCAGAGGACGAGCACGACGGCGATCGTGAGCAGGGCGAAGAGCATCGTCGCGAGGACGTTGACCTGGACCGGGATCCCGCGCAGCGCCACCCCGAACACGTAGAGCGGGAAGGTCACGGTCGTGCCCGAGTTGAAGTTGGAGATCACGAAGTCGTCGATCGAGAGGGCGAAGGCGAGCAGCGCCGCGGCCATGATGCCCGGCGCCAGCAGCGGCAGGGTCACCGTGCGGAAGGTAGCGAGCGGGCTCGCCCCGAGGTCGGCGGCGGCCTCCTCCAGGTGGCGGTCGAACCCGATCAGCCGCGAGCGCACCACCACGACCACGAAGCTGATCGAGAACATCACGTGGGCGATGAAGAGCGTCGTGAAGCCGAGCGTGAACGAGTAGTAGATGAACATCGAGAGCAGCGAGGCGCCGATCACCACCTCCGGCGTCGCCATCGGGATCACGATCAGCAGGTTCGCCAGGCGCCGCCCGCGGAACTTGTGGCGGACCAGGGCGATCGCCATCAGCGTCCCGATCGCGGTCGAGATCACGGTTGAGAGCGCCGCCAGGCGCAGGCTGGTGAAGAGCGCGTCGTTCAGCTCCGGCAGCGAGAAGGCGCTGCTCCAGTACTCGGTGGTGAAGCCGTGGTCGAGGCCGAAGGTCAGTTTGCCTTTGGGAGTGGCGCCGAAGGAGAAGACGGCGATGACGACGATCGGGATCAGCATGTAGGCGACCGCGAGGCAGGCGTAGATCGGCAGCGCGTTGCGCCGCAGCCAGCCCCAGGCGCGCGCCGGCGCCGCCATCAGGTCGCCTCCTCCTCGTCGCCCATGAAGGCGCCGGTGCCGGCGAAGCGGATGTAGACGGTGACCACGGCGAGGATCAGGGCCATCATCAGGAACGAGAGCGCCGCCGCCTCCGGGTAGTCGCGCTGGGTCAGGTAGAGCGACTGGATCACGTTGCCGATCATCGCCTGGCCGGTGCCGCCGAGGATCTGGGCGTTGATGTAGTCGCCGAAGGCGGGGATGAAGGTCAGCAGCACGCCGGCGACGATCCCCGGCATCGTCAGCGGCAGCGTCACTTTCAGGAACGCCTGGGTCGAGGAGGAGTAGAGGTCCTTGGCCGCCTCGACCAGGCGCAGGTCGAGCCGCTCGAGGTTGGCGTAGAGCGGCAGGATCATGAACGGGAGGAAGTTGTAGGTGAGGCCGGCGATCACCGCCCCCGAGGTCGCCAGCACGCGGCCGTCGGGCGGCACCAGCGAGAGCGTCTGCAGGACGCTGACGACCGGGCTGGAGTCGCTGAGGATCGTCTTCCAGGCGATCGTGCGGATCAGGTAGGTGGTGAAGAACGGCGCGATCACCGCGAACAGCAGCAGCGTCTTGAAGCGGCCGGCGCGGAAGGCGATCGCGTAGGCGAGCGGGTAGCCGATCAGCAGGGCGAGGATCGTCGCCGTGCCGGCGTAGAAGAACGAGCGCAGGATCTGCTCGGTGTGCCCGGAGAGGGAGTCCGGGAAGTTCGACCAGGCCCAGTCGAAGGTGAAGCCGGTGGTCAGCGTCCCCGTCCGCAACGCGAGTTCGCCCATGAAGTACATGGGCACGACGAAGAAGAAGACGAGCCAGAGCAGGCCTGGCCCCAAGAGCCAGTATGGGACCAGGCGCTGCCGCAACTTCATCTCAGGTCACCCCGTAATCACTTCCTGCCAGGCCTCGTTGACCTGGTCCAGATCCGGTGGGGTGTTCTGGCCCGTGCAGTTGCGGGTGAACGCGTCGGTGGGAAAGACGATCTCGCTTTTCGCGAGGTCCGACCCCTGTTTTTCGAGGATCTCTTTGACGCCTTCGACCGGGGAGACGTATTCGACGTACTCCGTGATGTCGGCTGCGACCTCCGGCCTATAGACGAAGTTCATCCAGGCGATCGCCGCGGCCGTGTTAGGAGCGCCGACCGGGATCACCATGTTTTCCGACCACCTCACGCAGCCCTCCGTCGGCATCCGCCATTCCGCGTTCTCGTTTTCGATCAGCGAAGCGTCGCCCGACCAGCCGATCGCGGCAACGATGTTGCCTGCGGTCAGGTCCTCGGTGTAGTCGTTGCCGGTGAAGCGGCGGATCTGGCCGGAATCGGCGGCAGCGCCTAGTTTGTCGATCGCGGCCAGCCACTGGTCGGCGCCGGCCTTGGCGGGATCGACTCCTTCGGCGAGCATCACCAGCGCCGGCGTTTCCCGGAGTTCGTCCAGCATCGTCACCCTGCCCTTGTATTTCGGGTCGAAGAGGTCGTTGACCGATTTGATCTCCGGCGCCTTCGAGGTATCGACCCAGATCCCGGTCATACCGCCCTGCCATGGCACCGAGAACTTGCGTTCCGGATCAAAGGCCGGGCTCCGCAGGCTGGGCAGAATGTTCTCGAAGACCGTCGGCAGGTCATCGCGTTCGATCTCCTGGAGGTAGCCGAGGTCATGCATCTGCTCGGCCATGTAATCGGCGACCACGAAGATGCTGCGCCCCCCTGACTCGCCCTGTTCGAGCTGGGGCTGCAGCTTGCCGAAGAAGGAATCGTTGGAGTTGATGTCTTCGATGTAGTCGACGCTGACCCCGGTCTTCTTTTCGAACTCGGCGACGGTCCCGTTTGGACCCGGGTCGATGTAACCGGGCCAGTTCGAGATCGTCAGCTGGCCGCTGGCCGGCCCGCCTTTCGCGGTCGTCGCTTCACCGCTGTTGCCACCACCCCCGACCGTGTCACCGCCGCAGGAAGCAAGCCCCAGCGTCAGGGCGAGGGCGGCGATCACCGCCGCGACCATTAGCGGCATCCCTCTGGTTCGCGATCTGCTGGCTTTCATCTCACTCACTCCTTCTTGGTTGGCTCGAGCTCTCGGTCGGCCCCCGCCCCGTCCGTCTCTTCGCTGCCGCCCACTCCGCCAGCGCGCGACTCGCGGACCAGGTGCATGTGCTCCGGGTCCCAGCTCAGCGCCACCCGAGCGCCCCCGCCCGGCAGCCGCCCCCGCTCGGCCTCGCTCGCGTTGGGGACGAGCACGGTCATCCGCACGTCGCCACCGAGGCCGACGACGATCTGCGTCGCCGTCCCCAGATAGAGCGAGCTCTCGACGATCCCCTCGACCCGCGGCAGCCCGTTCGAGGCGCCAGTGCCCGCCCCGGGGGTGTCGCTGCCGACCGCTTCGACCCGCAGCTTCTCCGGGCGCACGACCGCGTAGCAGCCTTCGCCGGTGCTGAGGCCGTCGGTGTTCCCCGTCACCTCCGCCCCGCTTTCGAGGCGCACATGGCCGGGGCCGGAGACGACCGCCGGCATCAGGTTGGAGACGCCGATGAAGCCGGCGACGAAGGTCGTCGCCGGGCGCTCGTAGACGTCCTCGGGGACGCCGACCTGCTCGACCCGGCCGCGGTTCATGACCGCGATCCGGTCGCTCATCGTCAGCGCCTCCTCCTGGTCGTGGGTGACGTAGACGAAGGTGATCCCGACCTCGCGCTGGATCCGCTTCAGCTCGACCTGCAGGCCCTTGCGCAGTTTCAGGTCGAGGGCGCCGAGCGGCTCGTCGAGCAGCAGCACCTTCGGCAGGTTGACCAGGGCGCGGGCCAGCGCGACCCGCTGCTGCATGCCGCCGGAGAGCTGCGCCGGCCGCCGCTTGGCCTGATCGGCGAGGCCGACCCGCTCCAGCTCGGCCCGCACCCGCGCGGCGATCTCGTCCCGCGGCACCTTCTTGCGCTTGAGCCCGAAGGCGACGTTGGCCTCGACGCTGAGGTGCGGGAAGAGGGCGTAGCTCTGGAAGACGGTGTTGGTCGGGCGCCTGTGCGGCGGTAGGCCGGCCACGTCCTCGCCCTCGATCCGGATCTCGCCCGCGCTCGGCTGCTCGAAGCCGGCGATCATCCGCAGCGTGGTGGTCTTGCCGCAACCGCTCGGGCCGAGCAGGGTGAAGAACTCGCCGCGCGCCAGCTCGAGGCTGAGACCGTCGACGGCGACGAGGTCGCCGAAGCGCTTGGTCACGTCGCGGAGCTGGACACCCGCCGTCTCGCCATTCAATGCCATCGCTCCTCGTCGCCCTTTCGCTAGCCGGGGTACCCACAAGTGCTCCGAGGCGAACAAGCGGGGGTGACCCCTATACGCGAAGGTAAGCCCATCTGGATCAAGCCGCAAGTGGCGAATGTCCCAAAAGCACAGGCAGGAGTTGTACCTTACGTACAAGCCAACGCCTGGAGCTTGACCCAATGACCACTTGCGCCTGGGCCAAACTGGAGCTAGCGTTGTCCATATCGTCGTAGTACGAGAGGAGAGCGGAATGGCCACCGCATCGCAGGCCGTCGACACCGAGCTTCAGCAACTGGCCCGCCGCCATCTCTGGATGCACTTCTCGCGGATGGGCGCCTACGGCCCCGACCACGAGATCCCGATCATCACCCGGGCCGAGGGCTGTTACGTCTACGACGAGCACGGCAACCGCTATCTCGACGGCCTCTCCGGTCTCTTCTGCGTCAACGCCGGCCACGGCAGGACCGAGTACGGCGAAGCGGCCGCGCGCCAGGTCGAGGAGCTCGACTTCTACACGCTCTGGAGCTACGCACACCCGCGGGCGATCGAGCTGGCGACGCGGATCGCCTCGCTCGCCCCCGGCGACCTCAACCGCGTCTTCTTCACCAGCGGCGGCTCGGAGGCGGTCGAGTCGGCGCTGAAGCTGGCCCGCAACTACCACCGCATCCACGGCAAAGGCCAGAAGCACAAGTTCATCGCCCGCGAGGTCGCCTACCACGGCACCTCGCTGGGGGCGCTCGCGGCGACCGGGATCACCGAGCTGCGCAGTCAGTTCGAGCCCCTGGTCCCGGGCGCTTGCCACGTTCCCAACACCAACGTCTACCGCTGGCCGGAGGAGCGCGAGCCGACCTGGGCGGCGGATGCAATCGAGGAGCGGATCGTCTTCGAGGGGCCGGAGACGGTCGCCGCCGTGATCCTCGAGCCGGTCCAGAACGCCGGCGGCTGCTTCGTCCCGCCCGACGGCTACTTCCAGCAGGTGCGCGAGATCTGCGATCGCCACGACGTGCTGATGATCTCCGACGAGGTGATCTGCGCCTGGGGGCGGCTCGGCCACTACTTCGGCTGCGAACGCTTCGGCTACCAGCCCGACATCATCACCATCGCCAAGGCGCTGACCTCGGCCTACGCGCCGATGGGAGGGGTGATCGCCTCCGACCGCGTCGCCGCGCCGTTCATGGAGGGCGACGCCTCCTTCGCCCACGGCTTCACCTTCGCCGGCCACCCGGTCGCGGCAGCGATCGCGATCGCCAACCTCGACCTCTACGAGCGCGAGGACCTCTGCGGCCACGTGCTCGCCAAGGAGGGCGAGTTCCGGCAGATGCTGGAGAGCCTGCACGAGCTGCCGATCGTCGGCGACGTGCGCGGCGCCGGCTACTTCCACGCGATCGAGCTGGTCAAAGACAAGGAGACGAAGGAAAGCTTCGACGACGAGGAGTCCGAGCGGCTGCTGCGCGGCTTCCTCTCCGGCGAGCTCTACAGGCGCGGGCTGATCTGCCGCGCCGATGACCGCGGCGACCCGGTCGTGCAGCTGGCGCCGCCGCTGATCGCCGACACCCCGCAGTTCGAAGAGATCCACGACGTGCTGCGCGGCGTCCTCAGCGAGGCCTGGGAGCAGGTCGTCAGGTAGGCCGCGTGCTCACCGTCCAGAGCCTGCTCGACGAACTCGAACTCGACCTCCTGGCCGGCTCCAAAGGCGCGGCTGCACCGGTGCGCTGGGTCCACATCTCCGAGCTCGAGGACCCGACCCCGTGGCTCTCCGGCGGCGAGCTGATGCTGACCACGGGGATCCCGCTCGACGGCGCCGCCAAACAGCGCTCCTTCGTCCGCCTGCTCGCCGACCGCAACCTCGCCGGGCTCGGATTCGGGACCGGCTTCAACCACAAAAAGGTGCCGAAAGCGCTGGTCGACGAGGCGGAGAAACGGGACTTCCCGCTCTTCGAGGTCCCCTACTCGACGCCGTTCATCGCGATCACCGAGAAAGCCTTCGCCCGCCTCGTCAACGAGCAGTACGAGGTCCTGCAGCGCGGGATCGCCGTGCAGCGGCGGCTCGAGCGCCTGGTCTTGGAGGAGCGCGGCCTGGAGGAAATCACCGCGACGATCGCCTCCGCGGTGGGTGGCACCGTCGCCGTCCTCGACGGCCGCGGCGAGCGCCTCGCCGGGCGCGGCTTCCGCCGCCAGCTCTCCGCCGACGCGATCGGCGCGATCCGCAAGGAAGCGCTGCGCCACGCCGGCGACGGGCATCCCTTTGTCCCCTCCCACCCCTCCGTGTCCGGGCGGGCCCTGGCCCACCCGGTGATCTCGCCGGGGGGCGGGCCACCCCAGGCCTGGGTCGTGATCGTGCGCGACTCGGGTGGGCTGGGCGACTTCGAGCGGCTGATCCTGCAGCAGGCGGTCGCCGTCGTCGCCCTCGAGCTGATGCGGCGCCGCGTCGCCCGCGAGACGGAGCGCCGGCTTGCCGGCGACGTCCTGGCAGGGGCCCTGGGCGGGCGGATGGAGGCGACGGAGCTGCGCCGGCGGTTGGAGCCGTTCGGCATCGGCGACGAAGCGGCGGTGCTGGTCTTCTCTCTCGACCATCCCGCCTCTGCCGTCGGTGCGCTCGAACGCGCCCTGGCCGCCGACGCCTGCCCGGCCGTCGTTGCCCCGCACGACATCGGCGGCCGGGAGCTCCTCTGCGCCGTGGTCGACGCCGCCGACCGCGACCCGCTCGACGTCGCCGCCGACGCCCGCAAGGCGCTCAGCCCCGAACGCGGCGTGGTCCGCGTCGCCGCCAGCCGCGCCGCGCCACCGGAGCAGCTGCGCCACTCCTTCCACGAGGCCCGCTGCGCGCTGGAAGCGACCGCTCTCAACAACGGGCAGGCGCCCGAGGTCGCCTCCTGGCGGGACCTCGGCGCCTTCACGCTGCTGCTCTCGATCCAGGACGACGAGGCGCTCGGTCTCTACTGCGACAGCGTGCTCGGCCCGATCGAGGAGGGCGACGCGGAGTACGGCGGCGAGCTGCTGCGCTCGCTCGAGGCCTTCATCGAGCAGAACGGCCAGTGGGAGAAAGCCGCCCGCCAGGTCTACTGCCACCGCCACACCCTGCGCTACCGGATGCGCAAGGTCGAAGAGCTGACCGGCCGCGACCTCTCGCGTGCCCACGACCGGATCGAGTTCTGGCTGGCGCTGCGGGCGCGGGAGCTGGTCGCATGAGGGTCGGGGTCCCGACGGAGATCAAGGTCGACGAGTACCGGGTGGCGATCACCCCGGCCGGGGTGCGCGAAATTACCGGGCACGGCCACGAGGTGCTGATCGAGGCCGGGGCTGGCGCGGGCAGCGCGATCGCCGACGAGGAGTTCGCGGCGCAGGGGGCGGAGATCGTCGCCGGCGCCGCCGAGGTCTTCGAGCGGGCGCAGATGATCCTCCACGTCAAGGAGCTGCAGCCGGCGGAGATCGAGATGCTGCGCCCCGGCCAACTGCTCTTCACCTATCTGCATCTTGCGCCGGACCCCGAGCAGACCAGTGCCCTCTGCCGGTCCGGCGCCACCTGCGTCGCCTACGAGACCGTCGAGGACGCCCGCGGGCGGTTGCCGCTGCTGGCGCCGATGAGCGAGATCGCCGGCAAGATCGCGACCCAGGCCGGCGCCTTCATGCTGGAGAAGCCGCTGGGGGGGCGCGGGATCCTGCTCGGCGGCGTGCCGGGAGTGGCCGCCGCCAACGTGCTCGTGATCGGCGGCGGCGTGGTCGGGATGAACGCGGCCTTCATCGCGATCGGGATGGAGGCCGACGTCTTCGTCTTCGATCGCTCGATCGACCGTCTGCGCGAACTCGACGTCACCTTCGGCGGCCGCTGCTCGACCGTCTACTCGACGACGCTGGCGGTCGAAGAGATGCTGCCGCGCGCCGACCTGGTGATCGGGGCGGTGCTGGTCCACGGGGCGCGTGCTCCTTATGTAGTGCGGCGCGAGCAGCTGGCGCTGATGAAGCCGGGCGCGGTGCTGGTCGACGTGGCGATCGACCAGGGCGGCTGCTTTGAGACCTCGCGGCCGACCACGCACCGCGAACCCACCTTCGAGGTCGACGGGATCATCCATTACTGCGTCGCCAACATGCCCGGCGCGGTGCCGATCACCTCGACCCATGCCCTCACCAACGCGACGCTGCCCTACGCGATCGCGCTTGCCGACCGCGGTGTCTCCGAGGCGATCCGGCGCGACCCCGGCCTGCGCCCGGGCGTCAACGTCGCCGGCGGCGAGGTCACGCATCCCGCGGTGGCCGAGGGGGTAGGGAAGGAGTATGTGCCGGTCGAGCGGGCGCTGGGCCTGGAGGGCGTCGGCGCGGTGGGGAGCTGAGAACTTGCAACAGATTCGAGGAGGGGACTAGATGAGCACGTACGCCGTTGTCAACCCGGCCACTGGCGAGACGATCAAGGAGTACCCGGAGATCAGCGACGACGAGCTCCGCGCCGCGATCGACCGGGCCGACCGGGCGTCCCGGACCTGGCCGAGCTCCGCCGGCGTCGCCGAGCGGGCCGCGCTGGTGCGCAAGGTCGGCGAGCTGCACTCCGAGCGCCGCCGGCAGCTGGCCGAGATCATCGTCCGCGAGATGGGCAAGCCGATCGAGCAGGCGCTCGGCGAGGTCGACTTCGCGGCGGAAATCTACGACTTCTACGCCGACAAAGCCGGGGAGCTGATGGCCGACGAGCCGATCGAGCTGCTTGGCGGCGAGGGCACGGCGCTGATCCGCCGCAGCCCCTTCGGCGCCCTGCTCGGGATCATGCCCTGGAACTTCCCCTACTACCAGGTCGCCCGTTTCGCCGGGCCGAACCTGGTGATCGGCAACACGATCCTGCTCAAGCACGCGCCCCAGTGCCCCGAATCGGCCGAGGCGATGCAGCGGATCTTCGACGACGCCGGCTTCCCCGAGGGCACCTACGAGAACGTCTACGCCAGCAACGAGCAGATCGAGTGGGCGATCGCCGATCCTCGCGTGCGCGGCGTCTCGGTCACCGGCTCCGAGCGTGCCGGCGCCGCGGTTGCCGAGATCGCCGGGCGCAACCTGAAGAAGGTCGTGCTCGAGATGGGCGGCTCGGACCCCTTCATCCTGCTCGGCACCGACGACCTCGACGAGGCGGCGCAGGCGGCGGCGGAAGCGCGCCTCGACAACACCGGCCAGTCCTGCAACGCGGCCAAGCGCTTCATCGTCGTCGACGAGCTCTACGACGACTTTCTCGAGAAGTTCCGCGAGAAGCTCGCCGCCTCGAAGCCCGGCGACCCGACCGCCGAGGACACCGAGATCGGCCCCCTCTCCTCGCAGACGGCAGCGGAGCGGCTCGAGGAGCAGGTCAACAAGGCGGTCGAGAACGGCGCCGAGGTCCTGGTCGGCGGCAAGCGCGACGGCAACTACTTCGAACCGACGATCCTCACCGGGATCGAGCCGGGCGACGAGGCGTCCCAGGAAGAGTTCTTCGGCCCGGTGGCGCAGGTCTACCGGGTCGGTTCCGAGGACGAGGCGGTCGATCTTGCCAACCAGACTCCGTTCGGCCTCGGTTCCTATGTGATGACCACGGACGCGGCGCAGGGGGAGCGGGTCGCCGACAAGCTCGAAGCCGGGATGGTCTTCGTGAACCTGGTGCTGGCCGACAGTCCCGAGCTGCCGTTCGGCGGCTTCAAGCGCTCCGGCTTCGGCCGCGAGCTCGGCCGCTACGGGGCCGACGAGTTCGTCAACAAGAAGCTGATCCGCAGCGCCTGAGTACGATGCCCGCCCAGTGAGCAAGCGAATCAGGGGGGTCGTGGTCGTGCTGCTGGCGGTGGGAGCCGCCTTCGCGGCGGTGGCGGGTGCGGCCGAGGACAACGCGACGATCGAAACGCCGCTCTGCCACGGGCGGCAGGCGCAGATCGTCGGCACCTCCGCTGACGACCTGCTGCACGGAACCCCCGACCGCGACGTGATCTGGGGCGGCAACGGCGAGGACGAGATCTTCGGCAGCCTCGGCAACGACCTGCTCTGCGGCGGGCCCGACGCCGACGTGGTCCACGGCGGCCGCGGCAACGACGAGGTCGACGGCGGCGCCGGCGGCGCCGACCGCGCGATCGGCGGTCTCGGTGACGACAAGGTCCTCGGTGGCGCCGGCCCAGGCGACGAGGCAGCGGGCGACCTCGGCATCGACGTCGTCAACGGCGGCGCCGGCAGGGAAGACCTGGTCCACGGCGACTACGGGTACGACCTGATGAAGGGCGGCGCCGGCGGCGGCGACATCGCCTCCTTCGCCACCGACGTCGCCGGCGGCAAGGGGGCGGGGGTCTGGGCCTCGCTGAGGAGGCACCGCGCCTTCGGCGACGGCCACGACAAGCTGTTCGGCTTCGAGGCAATGGAAGGATCCGCCTTCCGCGACACCCTGATCGGCAACAAGCGGAGCAACGAGATCGACGGGGGGCCCGGCGACGACCACCTGGTCGGCGCTGGCGGCAGCGACCGGATCGACGGCGGCCAGGGGACCGACGGCTGCACCGGCGCCAAGGGCCGCACCGTGTCCTGCGGCAGGGAACGGGCGCCGAAAGGCTCGGCCTTCATCCAGTTCGACCCCGCCCCGGGCGGCGGTGGCGGTCTGGAGATCGTCGGCGGCGCCGGTCGCGACGAGTTCACCGTCAGCTTCGACGCGGCAACCGACACCTTCGGGGTCACCGCGGCCGACGGCCTCGCGATCGGCGCCGGCTGCAGCCGCTCGCCGGGGGTCGCCAACCAGGTCTCCTGCCCCGCCAACGGCCCTGGGCGCTGGCTGATGGCCGACCTCGGTCCCGGCGCCGACAAGCTGCGGGTCGAAGGCTCCCTGGAGGCGCTCGGCAGCGTTCGTTTCGCCGGCGGCTTCGGTAACGACACGATCAAAGCCGGCCCCGAGGACGATCTTGTCGAGGCCGGTCCCGGCGCCGACAAGCTCTACGGCGGCGACGGGGCCGACGGCCTGGTCGGGGGCCTGCCCGGTCCCACCTACCTCTACGGCGAAGGCAGCGGCGACCTGCTGGCGGCGGGCGGCGGCTGCGCCGGCGGCGCCATCGTCGGCGGGCCCGGCCGCGACGACGCCTCCTTCGCCGAGACCCAGGCGCACCCCGGTCTGCTGATCATCTCCTTCCCGCTGCGCTCCGCCTGGGTGACGACGGTGAGGCACTGCCCCAGGGTTCATCTCTCGCCCACCAACGAGGACATGGAGGGCTCCTTCGACAACGACGTCCTGATCGGCGACGGCCGCGACAACAGCATGCTCGGCCAGCCCGGCGAAGACGTCTTCCGCGGCAACGGTGGCGACGACGTGATCGACGCTCGCGACGGCGTCCGCGACGAATCGATCCAGTGCGGCGTCGGCCGTCCCCCGGTGAGGAAGCCGAAAGGCGGCGGCTTCACGGCGCCGACCGGCAAACCCGCCGGCCGTGCCCTCACCGACTCCTTCGACCCCGAGCCCTTCAACTGCGCGATCGTCAAACACGGCAGTCCCGTTCCCGGCCTCAACGGCTGAGAGCGCCCCACGTCCTGTCCCGGGAGGCGGGTTAGCCCGCTGCGGGGGCGGGCTCTGCGGCGGCGGCCTGGTCGGCCTGGGCCTCCGCGGGCTCCGGCTCGGGTGCGAGGTACTTCCCAAGCGGGGTCAGGCTGAGCCGGCCCTGAGCGTCCCTGGCGATCAATTTAGCTTCGATCGCCACCTGGACACCCTCCGCCGAGGCGTCGATCGAGCCGGCTTCGACGTCTCGTAGCAGTTGCTCCTGGGGGGTGAGGCGCTCCTCGGGCTCGCCCTCCTGGCTGTCGACGGCGGCATTGAAGGCGCGATCGCTGATCAGCTCGACTCCACGGTCGAGTGCGAAGACGACTGCCGTAACTGGATCCGTCATAGCTTCAAGGTTAGCGCGGCCTCTGGCCGGGTTCCGCATTTTCCGTCCCGGCTTCTTCGACCACGTAGACCGTCTCGTGCCTGGCCGTGGTCCCGAAGAGCACGAGCACGGAGAGCAGCAACCCGAAGGCGACGGCGATCCCCAGCAACCGCCCGGCCTGCTTCAGGGCCTCGTTCGTCTGCTTGTTGATTTTCCGGATCGCGCCGTGCTGTCCGCTCAGCAACGAGAGCAGCGCCCGTGCGGAGTCGGCCGGAGCCAGGTCGAGCATGGTCGGGAACTGGGTTTTCAGGATCTCCGTCAGCTCCTTTGCCTTCGACTCCTTTTCGGGCTCTTTCCGGAGCACCCCCAGAGCGGTGGTGCCGGACCAGAGCAGGGTGATGATCGCGACCGCGCCGAAGATCACCGCCGCGACCAGGATCAGCGAGAACTCGATCCGGTCGACCCTGACCAGCAGGTGGTAGTCGCGGTTGTCGAGCCCGCCCAGGATCCCGCTGCCGAGCCCGGCGATCACGCCGGCGACGGCGAGCAGTGCCGTCGCCCTCGACTGGGACGAGGTGAAACGGGCCTCCTCGGTTTGCACGAGGGCGCGGGCCTGATCGAGCAGGATCGCGGGGGTTGCGGCTTCGTCAGGCACTTTCACGCTCTCGTCTCATGCTGGGCTGGCGCCACCATAAGCGAGGCGGCGAACCCCGCTGTGTCCAGGGGACGGCCGCGGGTATCGCAGTAGGCTTGTGGGGATGGCAGCCAAGACCGCGAGCGGAGACGAGGCAGCGGCTGTGGCCGCTGCGATCGCGCGGTTCGAGGCAGAGGTCGGAGCGGCGCCCGGAGAGGCTCCCGTGAGCGTCAGCGCCTGGCAGCGGGCGGCGCTGGTGGAGGGAGTGAGCGCCAAGGAGAATGTTCTGGACGCAGAAGGAGGATCGAAATGGCCGTCGTGAAAATCATCGAGCTGGTCGGGAGCTCCAAGACCTCGACCGACGACGCGGCGAAACAGGCGCTGAGCCAGGCTCAGGGCACGTTGCGCAACATCCGCGCCGTCGACATCGTCTCGACCGGGATCCGCGGCGAGAACCTCGACGAGTACCGCGCCCACGTCCGGGTCGCGTTCCTGATCGAGGGAACGGACATCGACTAGCTCGATCTGGGCGAGCCCCCCAGCTGCATGAGCTGCCGCTCGATCGTCGCGACCAGATCCGCTGGGACGCCCTCCGTCTCCTCGCGAGCGGCGGCCAGCGCCGCGGGGACCCGGTCCAGGAGGTCGTCGAGGATTTCTGCCGCGCGGCCCGGCGACATGCCCCACCTGACCGTCTCGTTGAGAATCCTCTCCCTGGTCACGTGGTCGGTGCGCTGGACGCTGTCGATGTACATCGCAAGCCTGTCGTCCCCGTAGTGGAGGGTGCACATCAGGTCGTAGAGGGGCGTCAGCGCGAGGCCGCCCGACGGAGCATGAAGCAGCGAGAGGTTCTTCGCATGGGCATCGCCGTTGCCGAGCGCCACGTTGAGAGCGATCGTCTGCGTCAATCTCTCCAGCGAGTCCGGCGCGGCCGCCGACTGGAGGATCTCGGCGACGCGTCGCAGAGAGGGGCCGCCGTCCTCCTCGTACTTGAGGTCGGGCGGGGTGCCCGTCGCCTGGCAGAAGTCCTCCTGGTGGATGCGCTCGACCGATCCGCCGGCGCCGACGGACCGGTCGTAACGCTCGACGACGATCAGCCTGCGGCCGGCGATCTCGGTGGTCTGGACGGCGGCGACGTCGAGACCGAGGTGCTGGGCGGTCCGCATGCAGAGCGCCTCGTTCTCGACGGTATGCGGGTAGGCAGCGATCTCTGGCTTGAGGATGTGGGTCGAGGGCGTTCCGTCCACCGGTCGCCCCCAGGAGCCATCCGGCATCCGGGTGAGGAGAAGCTTCTCCTGAACGCCGGCGAGCGAGACGCGGACCCTTCCACCGGCGCCGAGCGGCGCGCTGCGCAAATCTTCAACCAGCGCCTCGAGCTCGGCATGGGCAAGCCGTTCGGCGGTGGCCGTGGTCGGAACGGGGGGAGGAGGGTCGTCGAGCGGCTGAATGACGACGGCGCCGGCGCAATCCCGCCCCAGCGCCTCGACCAGACCATAGGTGTCGTCCGGCCGCAGTCCCAGGTCCCTGGCGATCGCCTTTCGTGGTTCGCCCTCGGGAAGGAGGCCGTCGAGGAAGGGCCGCGAGACGCCCTGCGTGTAGCGCTCCGTGCCGACTGGCAGCGCCAGCGAGAGTAGCGGCGTGCCCAGGTCGTAGCGGGCGAGTGCCGCCTCCGTGTAGGCGAGTCGCGGGCGACCCCGCTTGCGATCGATGGTCGCCACGCGCTCGCCGTAGAGCCAGACGGCCAGCTCGTCCGTCATTACCAGTCGGCCTTGTCGAGCGTCATCCGCACGCCGAGCTGTCGCAGCAGCCGAAGAACTCGCTTCAACTGCTCGGTTTCCTTCCCGGTCTCCAGCTCGGAGAGGTAGCTGCGCTGCAGCCCGGTTCTCTCGGCCAGCTGCGCCTGCGTCAGGCCGGCCTCCTTGCGGTAGTGGCGGATTGCGTTCCCCAGCGAGGCAGCCGTGTAGACGCGAAAGCGGCCGCTCGCAGTGTGGGTATT
The DNA here is from genome assembly GCA_963720455.1 of uncultured Thermoleophilia bacterium. GTDB lineage: Bacteria > Actinomycetota > Thermoleophilia > Solirubrobacterales > 70-9 > VAYN01. The sequence continues at coordinate 2,567,594 of OY970392.1, forward strand.
TTCTGTCGGCATAAGCAGACACAGTAACAGAGTCGGAATATTCCGACAATGCTGGGATGTCTGGATATTCAGACCGAATCGTCGATCGCAGTTCGTCGTTTCAGCCCGTTGCTAGGGTTCGCACCGATGGCCGATGAGACTCAGGAGGCGGCCCGCGAGATCTCGCGCGACGAGGCCCGCAGGCTGGTGGGGGAGGGCGCGCAGCTGGTCGACGTCCGCGCCGAGCACGAGTGGGAGGCGGGACGGATCGCCGGCGCCACCCACCTGCCGCTGGCCGAGTTGGCGGGGCGGGCGGGCGAGATCGACAAGGACCGCCCGGTCGTCCTCTACTGCCGTGGCGGCAACCGCTCGACGATGGCCGCGGCGGCGCTGGCCGAGGCCGGCTACGACGCCCACAAGCTGAGCGAGGGAATCGTCGGCTGGGACGAGGCCGACCTACCGCTCGAGCCCGAGGCCGGCTACGTGGCCGAGTCGGGCGAGGCTGCGGCAATTCTCCAGGCACGCAAAAAGGCTTGATCACGAAAGCTTGAGCAGGAAATACCCTAATCCCTGTCAGGTTTTGCTATTTTCCTCCTCGTGGAGGTAGTCGTAGCCGAGAACAAGGAGCAGCGGGGCAAGGGCCGGGTCGGCAGCTTGGAGAACCCGGAGACCTACGAGAACGTCCCCGGGCACATCATCCCGATCATCGAGCGGGAGTTCGACGACTTCGACAACGAAGCCGAGGCATTCCTCGCCGACCAGATGCCGGAAGACCAGTTCATCGGCTTCCGGCTCAAACAGGGCGTCTACGGCCAGCGTCAGCCCGACGTGCAGATGGTGCGCGTGAAGCTCCCGTTCGGCGGCGTCACCCCGGAGCAGATGGATGCCTTCGCCGGCGTGGTGGAGAAATACGCGCCGCTGAACAAGGGCCACGTCACGACCCGTCAGAACATCCAGATCCACCACGTGCCGCTGCGCGACATGGAGTCGCTGCTGCGCGAGATCGCCGAGGCCGACCTCTCCTCCCGCGAGGGCTGCGGCAACACGGTGCGCAACGTCACCGGCGACCCCTGGGCCGGCGTCGCCCCCGACGAGATCTTCGACCCGACGGCCTACGCCGGCGCCTACGTCCGCTACTTCGTCCGCCACCCGACGACGCAGTTGATGCCGCGCAAGATCAAGACCGCCTTCAGCGGCTCCGACGAGGACCGCGCGATCACCGGCATCCACGACATCGCCTTCATCTCGCGCGAAAGAGATGGCGTCAAGGGCTTCGAGGTCCGGGTCGGCGGCGGCACCTCGATCATGGCCCGGGTAGCGCCCACCGTCTACGACTTCGTCGAGGCCGACAACGGCGACTACCTGATGGTCGCCGAGGCGATCCTCCGCATCTTCGACCGCCAGGACTGGCTGCGCGTCAACCGCGCCCGCGCCCGGATCAAGGTCCTGATCGACAAGATCGGGATCGAGGCCTTCCGCGAGCTCTGCGACGAAGAGCTGAAGGGCGACTGGGTCGCCGAGCGCGACTTCGACGTCGAGCGCCTGCGCTTCGACGTCGACGAGGAGGCCGACGCCCCGAAGGCGCCGCCGGCGCCCGCCTCGCCCAACGGCGACACCTCCGAGTTCGAGCGCTTCCTCCAAGGCAACGTCCAGGCCCAGCGCCAGGAGGGCTTCTCGACCGTCGAGGTGAAGATCACCCGCGGCGACCTCAGCCCGGAGCAGTTCCGCGGCCTCGGCCAGATCATGCGCGAGCACACCGGCGGCCACGCCCGCAGCACCGTGCAGCAGAACTTCGTCCTGCGCTGGATCCGCGACGAGGCGCTCTACGACGTCTGGCAGCGGCTGACCGCGCTCGGCCTCGGCGAGGCCGGCGCCCGCGAGATCACCGACGTCGTCAGCTGCCCCGGCACCGACAGCTGCAAACTCGGCATCACCAGCTCGATGGGCCTGAACAAGGCGATCAAGGAGCGGGTCGAGGAGATGCAGATCAGCGACGAGCTGACGAAGAAGATCCACATCAAAATGAGCGGCTGCCCGAACGGGTGCAGCCAGCACCACATCGCCAACATCGGCTTCTACGGCGCCTCGCTGAAGGTCGGCGGCCGCCAGATGCCCGCCTACATCCCGCACATCGGCGGCAACTTCGAGGGCGGCGAGGTCGTCTTCGGCAAGCGGCTGAAATCGCGGCTCCCGGCCAAGCGCGTCCCCGAGGCGGTCGAGCGCTGGGTGAAGCTGTATGAGTCCGACCGCAACGAGGGCGAGGAGTTCAACGCCTTCGCCGAGCGGACCGGCGCCGAGAGCTTCGAAGCTGCGGTCAAGGACCTGACCCTGCCGGCCGAGTTCAGCCTCGAGACGATGCAGCAGTTCATCGACTGGAGCCGCTCCAGCCCCTACAAGGTCGAGCGCGGCGAGGGGGAGTGCGCGATCTGATGAAGCCGCCGCCCGTCACCCTCTCCGGCACCGTCCCAACAATCAACGACCTCGACCACGAGGCGATCGCCGCCGAGCTCGAGGACCGCAGCGCCCAGGAGGCGCTGGAGTGGATGTTCGAGCAGTTCGGGGCCGAGCACTACATCGCCTGCTCGTTCCAGAAAACGAGCTCGGTCACCGCGCATATGGCGAGTCAGATCAATCCCGAGGCGCGCTTCTTCTACCTCGACACCGAGGTCCTCTTCGAGGAGACCTACGAGACCCGCGACCGGCTCGCCGAGGCGCTCGACATCACGTTCGACCGCTTCCACAACCTGACGCTGGAGGAGCAGGCCGCCGAGTACGGTGACGAGCTCTGGAAGAGCGACCCCGACTCCTGCTGCGGCCTGCGCAAGGTCGAGCCGATGCGGCGCGCGCTGTCTTCCGTAGACTGCTGGGTCGCCGGTGTCCGGCGCGGAGATTCCAGCAGTCGTTCCAAGACGCCGAAGTTCGGCTGGGACAAGAAATTCAACCTCTGGAAGCTGAATCCGCTCGCGGACTGGTCCGAGCGCGACGTCTGGAACTACATCCGTGAGCATCACCTCCCGTACAACCCCCTGCACGATCACGGCTACCCGTCGATCGGCTGCACCCACTGCACGCAGCCGGTCGGGCCGGGTGGCTCGCCGCGCGACGGCCGCTGGGCCGGCGTCGCAAAGACCGAGTGCGGGATCAACTAGATGGTCAACCCCACGACCCCGCACGCCTGGATGACGCGCGTGGCACTGCGCATATCAGCGTCCTCGGGCTTGCCTTTGGCACCACCAGAGGCGGCGCCCTGCGTCCTTGATCTGCTTGGCCACGCACGCCCCCAGTCGTACGGGGCCATGGAGTCGACCATCTAGGCGCCCCGACGCGCCCAATTCCCCTTTCCCCGACCCGATTGGTGAGACCTTTAGATGAGCGAGACGATGGCTGAGTTGTCCCTGACCCTTTCCGAGCGCCACACGGCGGACTTCGAGATGATCGGCAACGGCGGCTTCGCGCCGCTGACCGGCTTCCAGGGCTCCGCCGACTGGGAGCGCGTCTGCACCGAGATGCGGACCGCCGCCGGCGAGTACTGGCCGATCCCGATCACGCTCGCGACCGACCTCGAGTGCGAGGTCGGGGATGTCGTCTCGCTGTCCAGCGACGAAGGCAAGCCGCTGGGCCGGATCACCGTCGAGGAGATCTGGGAGCGCGACGCCAGGCGCGAGGCCGAGCAGGTCTACGGGACCGCCGACGAGGCCCACCCGGGCGTCGCCGCGATCTACGAGGAGGGCAACCGGATGATCGCCGGCCCGATCGAGGTCGACGCGCTGCCCGACCACGACGAGGCCTTCATGCGCCGCTACAAGACGCCGGCCGAGCACAAGGCCGACTTCGAGGCGCGCGGCTGGAAGAAGATCGTCGCCTTCCAGACCCGCAACCCGATCCACCGCGCCCACGAGTACCTGACCAAGGCGGCGCTGGAGACCTGCGACGGCCTCTTCATCCACCCGCTGATCGGCAAGACCAAGGCCGGAGACATCCCCGCCGACGTGCGGATGCGCTGCTACGAGGTGCTGATGGACAACTACTACCCGAACGACCGGGTCGTGCTCGGCGTAAAGCCGGCGAAGATGCACTACGCCGGTCCCCGTGAGGCGGTCCTGCACGCGATCGTCCGCCGCAACTACGGCGCCACCCACTTCATCGTCGGCCGCGACCACGCCGGTGCCGGCGACTACTACGGCACCTACGACGCGCAGAAGATCTTCGACGAGATCGACATCGACGAGCTCGGGATCGAGCCGCTGATGTTCGAGCACACTTTCTGGTGCAACGAGTGCGAGGGACTGGCCTCCGGCAAGACCTGCCCGCACGACAGCGAGTCGCATCTGTTCCTATCCGGCACCAAGGTGCGCGAGATGCTCGGCAACGGCGAAAGGCCGCCGCACGAGTTCTCGCGTGACGAGGTTGCCGACATCCTGATCGACGCTTACAAGGAGGACTGAACGAGCATGGCTGGCGAGAAAGGCTTCACCCTCTGGTTCACCGGGCTCTCCGGTGCCGGCAAGACGACCATCTCCCGAGTGCTGGAGGGACACCTGCGCGAGCGCGGCTCGAAGCTGGAGATCCTCGACGGGGACGTGGTGCGCGAAAACCTCTCGAAGGGGCTCGGCTTCTCGAAAGAAGACCGCGACACGAACATCCGCCGGATCGCCTTCGTCGCCGACCTGCTCAGCCGCAACGGCGTGCCGGTGATCACCGCGGCGATCTCCCCCTACGCGGAGATCCGCGACGAGGCGCACGAGCTGATGGGCGACCGCTTCATCGAGGTCTACGTGAAGGCGTCGGTCGACACCTGCGCCGAGCGCGACGTCAAGGGTCTCTACGCGAAAGCGTTCGCCGGTGAGATCAAGGAATTCACCGGCGTCTCGGATCCGTACGAGATCCCCGAGAACCCGGACTTCGTCGCCGACACCGAAAACGAGTCGCCGGAGGAGTCGGCTGAGAAGCTGCTGGCTTATCTCGAGGAGCGGGACCTGATCCCGGCTGCGGTCGCGGCTTAGTCCGCGTGTTGATGTGGGCGGGCGGGGTCCGGTACCCCTGCCCGCTCAACTTTTTTGAGGATCGCCGGGTTGCTGTCGTGGTCGCCTGCGGCAAAAAAGTACAAGCCGCGGGCAGGGGTACCGGACCCCGCCCGTCGATCCCAAAAGCTGACTGAGCCGCAGCCCCGCGGATGCTCTAGCTGAGTTATTTCGCTAGGCGTTCGAGGACCTCGCGGTCCTCTTCCAGGCGCTGTTTGAGGCGCTTCTGGAAGTCCTTGTCCGCTCGTCTGGCGGCGATGTGGTTGTCGATGGCTTCGCGCACGGCCTCCGAGACAGGCATGTCATCGGCTCGCGCGATGGCGGCGAGCTCGGCAGCTTTGTCCTCGGGGAGGCGCAGGCTCATTGCCTTCACGGCCATGGGTGCATCTCCTTGCGTTGTTCGTTGAGCGTTGACTGGGAAACGCTTTAAGTAATTAAAGCATGGATGCACGACACCGTGGTACTGATATTTCTAATATCTTGCCACCAATATGTCCCACCGTTTGGAGCTGTCTGACTTTCTCCTCATCGCTGAGGGGGTTTTGGGCATACCGGCCGAGCAGCTGGGCCGCCACGTCCGCATCCCCGCTGCCGAGGCGGCCCTGGCGGCACCGTTCGCCGGCCTCGGCGGGATCAGCTTCTACGACGATCCAGTCGAAAGGGCGGCGATCTGCTGTTCGCGGATCATCCGCAACAACCCGCTGCCGGACGGGAACAAGCGGGTGGCCTACGAGTGCATGCGGGAGATGCTCGACCGCGGCGGCGTTGCCTGGCCGCGGCCGCGGGAGGATGCGGAGGAGATTGCGGTGAAGGTCGAGGGCCTGGCGGCGCGGCGGATCTCCGAGCGGGACTTCGTCCGCTGGGTGAAGCTGCGGGCGCGCCTGAGTGAGGTTTCCGAATAGGTGCCAGCCGCCTATGGTCTGTTCGGCACCTGAGGTTCAGCCAGTCCGTAGGTGTCGTAGGCGCCGAACTTCGCGAAGGTCTTGTGGGTGGGGCCGTGGTAGTCCGAAGACCCGGTAGGCACCAGGTTGAGTTCGTCGCAGAGCTCCAGGAGGTGCCGAGTCTGCTCCTCGGAGTGGGTCGGGTAGAAGGTCTCGACGCCGTCGGCACCGAGCGAGCGGATCAGGTCGTCGACCTCGTCGGGGGCGGAGATGTCCCAGTAGGGGTGGGCGATGACGGCGACGCCGCCGGCGGCGCGGATCAGCTCGATCGCCTGCTCCGCCGTTGGCCACTTGCGGGGCACGAAAGCCTTGGCGCCTGGGACAAGGTACTCCTCGAAGAAGGGACCGAGATCCCCGGTCGCTCCGGCTGCCCGGGCGATGTGAGGCCGCCCGATCGAAAGCGCATCCCCGGCCTCCCGCACCGCGTCCTCCAGATGCAGATCAAACCCCTCGCCCCGCAGCCTCTCGACGATTTCCCCCGCCCGCGTCACCCGCTCATGCTGAGCCCGCTCACAGGCGGCAGCAATCTTCCCCAGATCCACCCAATACCCGCAGATATGCAGGTCTTCCGCGTACTCATGCACGCAAGACATCTCGATTGCCGGCACCAGCTCGATCCCCACGCGCTCCGCAGCTTCAGCCGCCTCCGCCACCCCCGCAATCGCATCATGGTCCGTCAACGCCAGCGTCGTAACCCCCGCCTCCGCAGCCCTCTCCACCACCTGCGCCGGCAGCAACTGCCCATCGGACACCGTCGAATGACTCTGTAGCTCGATCAACACGAGGGCGAAGAAGCTAAAGCACCGCAAGGCATGGCGGCGGCGCAGTCTGCTGGCAGGACCGCGATGGAGGAGAGGCGGGTACCCCTCCGAACGGCTTGTACTTTTTTGCCGGCGAGGCTCCTCGGATGGCCCCAGGCAATCCTCAAAAAAGTTGAGAGAGGAGGGGTACCCGCCTCTCCTCCACCACGCCGCCCACATAAATAGACTGCGCCGCCGTGTTCCAGAAGGTCCTAATTGCCAACCGCGGCGAGATCGCCATCCGCGTCGCCCGCACGCTCAAGGAGATGGGCATCGGCTCGGTCGCCGTCTACTCGGAGATCGACCGCGACGCGCCCCACGTGCGCGAGGCCGACGAGGCCTTCCTGATCGGCCGGGCGGTCCCGGCGGAGAGCTATCTGAACATCGCGAAGATCATCGAGACCGCCAAGGAGGCGGGGGCGGAAGCGATCCACCCGGGCTACGGGTTCCTGGCCGAGAACTCCGACTTCGCCCGCGCCTGCGACGAGGCCGACGTAGTCTTCATCGGCCCGCCGCCGGAGGCGATCGAAGCGATGGGGTCGAAGACGAAAGCTCGGGAGATCATGGCTGAGGCGGGAGTCCCGATCGTTCCAGGCGCTACGGAGCCGGCAAAAGACGTCGACGAGGCCCGCAAGCAGGCCGAGGAGGCCGGCTACCCGGTCGCCTGCAAGGCCGCGGGCGGCGGCGGCGGCAAGGGCTTCCGGGTGGCGATGACCCCCGACGACCTCGAGGAGGCCTTCGAGGGCGCCGGCCGCGAAGGCGAGAAGTTCTTCTCCGACGACCGCGTCTACGTCGAGCGCTATCTGGAGGACCCGCGCCACGTCGAGGTCCAGGTCCTGGCCGACGGGCACGGCAACGTGATCCACCTCGGTGAGCGCGACTGCTCGATCCAGCGCCGCCACCAGAAGGTGATCGAGGAGGCGCCCGGCCCCCAGGTCGACGCCGAGATGCGCGAGCGGATCGGCAAGATCGCCACCGATGCGGCGGCCGCGGTCGGCTACCGAGGCGCCGGCACGGTCGAGGGGATGCAGGTCGGCGACGAGTACTTCTTCCTCGAGATGAACACCCGCGTCCAGGTCGAGCACTGCGTGACCGAGATGGTCAGCGGCGTCGACATCGTCCGCGAGCAGGTCCTGGTCGCCGCCGGCGAGCAGCTCTCGCTCGGCCAGGGGGACCTGGAGCTGCGCGGCTGGGCGATCGAGTGCCGGATCAACGCCGAGGCCGCGCACAAGAAGTTCGCTCCCGCGCCCGGCTCGATCACCACCTACCGCGAGCCGGCCGGCCCCGGCGTCCGCGTCGACTCGGGCGTCGAAGCGGGTTCCGAGGTGACCCCGATGTACGACCCGATGGTGGCCAAGCTGATCGTCTGGGACGTCGACCGCGAGCACGCGACGCGGCGGATGCTGCGGGCCCTCGGCGAGTACGAGATCGGCGGCCTCACGACGCTGATCCCCTTCCACAAGGCGATCCTCGCGACCGAGCAGTGGGCAAACGGCGAGACCTGCCGCGACCTGATGGAGGACCGCGACTGGCTGAAGTCGACGGCGCCGGAGGAGGTCGCCGCGCCCGAGCCCGCCGAGGAGGGCGGCGAGGTCGTCAGCCGCGACTACAAGGTCGAGGTCTCGGGCAAGCTCTTCGACGTCAAGGTGATCGGCGAGGCCGGCGGAGCCGCCGCCGCGGCCGGCGGCAAGAAGCCGCCGAAACGCGAGCGCAAGGCCGGCGGCGGTTCCAGTGCCTCCAGCACGGCGCTCGTCGCGCCACTCCAGGGGACTGTCTTCAAAGTCAACGTCGAGCAGGGCGCCGAGGTCGCCGAGGGCGACCTGATCTGCGTGATCGAGGCGATGAAGATGGAGAACGAGATCACCGCCCACCGCTCCGGCAAAGTCACCTCCCTCACCGTCGAGGTGGGCGCCGCGGTCTCCAGCGGCGACACCCTCGCCACCATCGAGTAGCTCGACCCTTTGCAGCAGGAGCGGTCGAAGCCTCTCGTGCAGCTGCCGTGCTGCGGAGGGGCGTCGGGGGAGCCTCCGAACGTCTTCCGGAGGAGGAGCTGAGCTCGCCCGGGCGACAGCCCACCAACTCCCCTTCGACGAGGTACCGAGTGAGGAGGCTCCCCCGACGCCCCTCCCACGTCGCGGCGCTCAGCGCCCTTTTTTATGGTGCTGTTTTTCTTCCCGTTCCTTCTGTTTGCGCCGTTCCTCTTCGCGCCGTTCCTTGTCGACCTTCCGCTGCTGTTCGCGGGTCAGCGGGAATTTAGGCGCGACTTCCTGGCAGGTGCGGCCGCTGCAGGCCTCGAGGCGGATCAGCTGACTGTGCAGGAAGGCGCGGATCGGCGCGAAGTTCTTGTCGCGGATCTCGTTGTTGAGCTCGTAGGGGTCTTTGGTGATGTCGTAGAGCTCTTTCTCCCCGCTCGGCCACTCGATGTACTTGAAGGGGCCGAGGCGGATCCCGAGATAGTCCTTGGGCGGGGCGACGATCGAGGCGCTCGCTCCGTTCCCGCGGCGGGCGCTGACCCTGGCGATACCGCCCTGCTGTTCGACGTCGGCGGTCTCGACGAAGGACTCGAAGAGCAGCGGCCGGCGCGTGCGCAGGGTCGAGTCGACCATGTAGGGGACGAGCGAGCGGCCGTCGATGTTTTTGTCGGCGGTGGCGCCGGCCAGTTCGAGGATGGTCGGGGCGAGGTCGATGTTGCCGGCCAGCTCGCCGGTCGCGGTGGCGGGCTTGATCCCCGGGCCGCGGATCAGCAGCGGCAGGTGGGTGGCCGGCTCGTAGGCGAGAAACTTGCCGCCGGTGAGGCGGTGCTCGCCGTAGAAGAAGCCGTTGTCGGAGGTGAAGATGATGTAGGTGTTGCGCAGCTGGTGCATGGCGCCGAGCGTGTTGACGACCAGCTGTACGCCTTCGTCGATCGCGCGCAGCGACTCCAGCGCCTTCTGGTAGTAGACGCGGTAGGTGTGGGTCTCGGTCGGGGAAAGGAAGGAGGCTTCGCGGATGAAGCGGGGCTTGTCGTTGACGCTGCCCTCGTTGAAGCCCTGTGACTGGCTGTGCGGGTAGGGGGCGCCGGAGAAGGTGTCGTAGTGCCGGACCGCCGGCTCCGGGCCGGCCGGACGCCGGAAATCGCCGTGCGGGGCGGTGTAGTCGAGCTGCAGGTAGAAGGGCTGGCCGGGGGGCGTGCCGAGCAGCTCTTCCCAGGCGATGCGGGTGAAGACGTCGGTCGCGTAGAGGCAGGGCTGGCCGTTGAGCGGGGCGGCCGGGCAGCCGAAGTCATCGCGCTGGCCGTATTCGCGCGTGTCCCAGCTGCCGGAGTCGCCGAAGGGACCGTCGAGGGTGCCGTTGTCGTTGAGCGTGTAGCCGTAGAAGTAATGGTTGGTGTCGGCCTTGAGGACCGAGTGCCAGGCGTTCCACCCGGGCGGCACCGTTTTGCCGTCGTCGAACGGTTCGTCGCCGTAGCCGTTGAGGAACTTGCCGATGTGGATCGTGCGGTAGCCGGCGGCCTGCAGCCAGGTGGCCACATTGTGATTGTTGGCCTGGCGGAAGCTGAAGCCGGTGTAGCCGCCGTTCGGCGGCACGTTGCCGCGGACGTTGTGGTTGTGGGCGTAGCGGCCGGTCAGCAGGCTGACCCGGGAGGGGCAGCAGAGCGGGTAGGAGACGTAGTAGCGGTTGAAGGTGATGCCTTTGCCGGCGATCGAGGCGAGCGTGTTCGGCATCGCCGGGATCGGGGCTCCGCCCGGCGGCGTGAAGGTCGCGTACAGCTGATCGAGCGTCTGGTCGTCGGTCTGGATCAGGACGAAGTTCGGTTTCTGCCCGGCCGGGAGCAGGGTGTTGCGCGCTTTCGAGGCGGCTGCCGGCGAGGCGGCGCCGGCGCTCTGGTGGCCGACGGCGGCGAAGGCGAGCGCGGCCAGCAGCGCCAGGACGCCGGCGGCCAGCGTCAAACGGGCGGCGGCAAGCGCACGCATCTGTGACTTGGGGTGCTCGAACCTATTCATAGGGCACGACTACGAACCGAAACCGGCGCCTCCTGCCGGAGTTGCGCCTCGAAGGCTAAATAACGATCAGGACGCGCCGAGCTTTTTCGCTGCTTCGCGGAAGTTTTTGACCGTGGCGCTGGGGGCTTTGCGCCCTTCCAGTTTCTCGCCGTGGCGGTTGACCCAGATCACCGGCACGTTCATTTTCAGGACCGGGGCGATGTCGGTCGTGTAGTTGCAGCCGATGTGCAGCCAGCCTTTCTTGCCGCCGATCCGCCGCGCGCACTCTTTGAAGTGGACGGGGTCGGGCTTGTAGCTGCGCACCTGCTGGGCGGTGACGACGAGGTCGAGTTCGGTCCGCAGGTGGCGGCGGCTGATCCCCAGCAGTTTGTCGTCGGTGTTGGTGATGATCCCGACCTCGTACTTTTTCCCGAGCCGGTCCATCGCCGCGTTGGCCTCGCGGAAGGGCAGCCAGTAGGCGACGCTGTTGGGCAGGAACTGGGCCCGCGAGGGCTCCACCTCCCAACCGAGCTCGCCCGCGACCTTGACGATCGTGCGGCGCAGGACCTCGGCGTAGAGCTCGTAGGAGCCGGCCATGATTTCGGCCTGGACCTCGAAGAAGCGGGCGAGGAAGGGTCCCTCCTCGAAGCTGAAGCCGTCTTTCGCCGCCTCTTTCTTGCAGGCTTCGACGATCCCTTTCTCCCAGTCGATCAGGGTGCCGTAGCAGTCGGCGGTCACCCATTTGATGTTTTTGAGACTGGGAAGGGCCATGCGAGCCGCGGCATTATGCCAGTCGCCACCGTCTCGGCGCTTCACCCCTCGTCTTGGATAGGGTGCGCGGCCGCGCCGCGGCGCCCCTCCAATGGATCTCCTCGAGTACCAGGGCAAGCAGCTGTTCGCCAAGCACGGCATCGCCGTGCCCGGCGGCGAGGTCGCCGATACCGTCGACGAGGCGGTCGCGGCGGCGGAGCGGATCGGCTACCCGTGTGCGATCAAGGCCCAGGTGCTGATCGGCGGTCGCGGCAAGGCCGGCGGGATCAAGATCGCCAAGGACGCCGGGGAGGCGCGCGAGTACGCCGACGCGATCCTCGGCATGGACATCGTCGGCCCGCACGGCGAGGGGCCGTTCCGCGTCGAGGCGGTCTGGGTCGAGGGCGGCTCCGAGATCGCCGCCGAGTACTACGCCTCGGTCATCCTCGACCGCGGCGAGAAGAAGCTCTTGGCGATGGTCTCGGCCAAGGGCGGGATGGACATCGAGGCGGTCGCTGCCGAGGACCCCGACGCCCTGGTCAAACGCCACATCGACCCGATCCGGCCGTTCGACGCCGCCGCCGCGCGCGAGATCGTCGCTGAGGCCGGCCTGGCCGAGGACGCGCTCGACGACGCCGCCGAGGTGCTGGTGAAGCTGGCCGAGGTGGCGAGCGAGGAGGACGCGACGCTGATCGAGGTCAACCCGCTGATCGTCACCGCCGGCCGCGACGTCGTCGCGCTCGACGCCAAGGTGACGATCGACGGCAACGCCGTCTTCCGCCACCAGGACCTGGCCGAGGTCGCCGACACGGTCGATGACCCGCAGGAGGCGATGGCGAAGGAGAAGGGCCTCACCTACGTGAAACTCGACGGCGACGTCGGCATCCTCGCCAACGGCGCCGGCCTCTGCATGTCGACGCTCGACGTCGTCGCCCAGGCGGGTGGCGCCCCGGCCAACTTCCTCGACGCCGGCGGCGGCTCGAAAGCGGAGGCGATCGTCAACGCGCTCGAGGTGATCACCTCCGATGCGAAGGTGACGGCGATCCTCTTCAACATCTTCGGCGGCATCACCCGCTGCGACGAGATCGCCAAGGGGATCGTCACCGCCTCGGGCCAGATCGACCTCGGGGTGCCGCTGGTGGTGCGCCTCGACGGCACCAACTCCGAGCAGGGCCTGGCGATCCTCGCCGAGGCGAACCTGCCCGACCTGCACCAGGAGAAGACGATGCTGGACGCCGCCCGCCGCGTCGTCGAGCTGGCCGGGGGTACGGCGTGAGCATCATCGTCGACAAGGAGACGAAGCTCGTCGTCTCCGGCCTGACCGGCCGCGAGGGCTCTTTCCACGGCCTGCGCAACCAGGCCTACGGGACCGACCTGGTCGCCGGCGTCACGCCCGGCAAGGGCGGCCAGGACGTCGAGGGCGTTCCCGTCTTCGACACGATCAAGGAGGCGGTCGAGGATGCCGGTGCCAACACCTCGATGATCTTCGTGCCCGCCCGTTTCGCGGCGCCGGCGATCGACGAGGCGATCGAGTCCGGCGTGCAGACGGTGATCGCGATCACCGAGGGGATCCCGGTGCTCGACATGCTGAAGACCTACTGGAAAGCGCAGGAGGCCGGGGTGCGGCTGATCGGCCCCAACTGCCCCGGCGTGCTCTCGCCCGGCAAGGCCAACGTCGGCATCATCCCCGCCCAGTTCTTCGACCCCGGCAAGATCGGCGTCGTCTCCAAGTCAGGGACGCTGACCTACCAGATCGGCAACGAGCTGAAACAGGCGGGCGAGGGCAACTCCTCGATCGTCGGTATCGGCGGCGACCCGATCGTCGGCTCCGACTTCATCGACATCCTCAAGTTGTATGAGGCCGACCCGGAGACCGAGCTGATCGTGATGGTCGGCGAGATCGGCGGCGACGCCGAGGAGCGCGCCGCCGAGTACATCGCCGCCGAGGTCTCCAAGCCGGTCGTCGCCTACATCGCCGGCTTCACCGCCCCGCCCGGCAAGCAGATGGGCCACGCCGGCGCGATCATCTCCGGCTCCTCCGGCACCGCGCAGGCGAAGAAGGACGCCCTGGAAGCGAAGGGCGTCCGGGTCGGCCAGAGCCCGAGCGAGGCGGCGGCGATCGCCGTCGAAGTGTTGCGCGGTTCCTGAGGACTCAGGGCGCGCCGAGCGCGCGGATCCGCGGTTCGAGGCCGCGGGCGATCGCGGCCATCCCCCTGGACGAGTCGTAGGAACCGCGGCCGGGTTCGGCGCAGGTTGCGCAAACCATCGCCGTTTCCACGGTGACGACGACGCCGGGAAGGCGGATGCGCGCCGTGTAGGCGCGGTGGGAGTGCTTGCCGCAGGTCCTCCCGATTCGTTCGAAGCCGCTGACGATCGTCGCGCGCCCGTTCGGGAGCCTCAGCTCCCTGGCGGTGGCGCAGCGGAGGGAGCCGGGCGGCCGCTTGCGCCTCGCCTGCAGCCGGCGCCACTGGCCCGGCGACCAGAGGTCGATCGTGACCCGTTCGGCGTGGTCGACGGTGAGCCGGTCGCTGTAGAAGAGCCCGGCGCGCGGTTCGCGCGGTCCCGAGAATTCGCTGGAGGCGGTGTCGAGGAGCTTCAGCGTCTTCAGCGGGCCGCCCGCTGCGAAACGTCGCCCGAGCCACTGGACGGGGACGTCCAGGGCCGGATTTTCCAGGCCGACCTCGGTGTCGTCCAACTCGGACTTCGTGTACGGCGTCGGCGCTTCGACGTGTTGCTGCTGCAGGCGGGCGAGCTCGGTCGCCGTTCGATCGGCGGGCGGGGAGAGGTAGCCGGAGGCGAACGTCGCGGCGACGACGTTGCCCGAGCGCCAGACCAGGATCGAGCTGGGCGGTTCGTCGGACCCGAACAGCGACTGCTCCTCCCACTGGAAGAGCCGGCTGGCGTCGCCGACGGCCTCCGGCGGTTCGAGCTCCTTTGGCGGCTGGTCGTCGAACAGGTGCCCGAGCAGTTCCCGCGACACGGCCAGGGCCATTTCGGCCGCCTCGACGCTCGGCAGTTCGATCGCGCCGCTGCCGGCGAGGATCGGATCGGGTCCCTGTCCGGGCACGCGGAACATCCGAACGTAGAGCGCCAGGCAGCCGTCCGGCGAGTAGCGCCTGAGGAACCTGGCCAGCCGCGGCCGGGGATCCGCCGGGTCGATCGATTCGCAGCCGATGCTGGGGAGCTGGATCTCGGTGAAAGCGGTTTCCAGCACGTGGAAGCCGAGTGGGAGGTCGTGGAGCCGGAGCAGCCGTTCGATCGGCTTCTCCGACGCCGGAGCCTCTTGCCGGTCCGGCGCGGCGCTCGCTCCGTCGAGGAAGCCGGGCGCCAGGGCGAAGGCGACAGCCGCCGCGGCTACAGCGGCCGCCATGGCGATTCCGCGCGCCCTGCTCTCCCCCCGCTCCATCGCGGCGAGTATAGGTCCGGCGTTCGCGGGTCGCCAGGCGGGGTGCGTTGCTAGGGTCGGTGGCCTCATGGCCGCCGACACGATTTCGTTCGCAAGGGGCGCTCCCAGCGCCGACATCCTGCCCCACGAGGCGGTGCGGGAGGCGGCTGCGCAGGCGCTCGAGAGCGACTGGGAAAAGGCGCTCTCCTACGGGACCGGGATCGGGCATCCGGGGCTCTGCGAGTGGATCGCGGAGCGGCACGGGGGGCTCGACGCCGCGCAGGTGATGGTTGCCAACGGCTCGCTGGAGGCGGGGGCGATGCTGTTCGAGCACCTGCTGGGGCCGGGCGACAGGGTGATCGTCGAGCAGCCGACGTATGACCGCACGCTGCTGCTCCTGCAGCGGCTCGGGGTCGAGCTGGTGCCGGTGCCGCTGGAGGCCGACGGGGTCGACGTCGGCGCGGTCGAGGCGGCGCTCGCCGACGGGCCGGTCAAGTTCGCGCACATCATCCCCAACGCCCACAACCCCGCTGGCTGCACGCTCTCGTCGCAGAAGCGGCGGCGGCTGGTCGAGCTGGCCGCCGAGCACGAGTTCTGGATCTTCGAGGACGACCCCTACCGCGAGCTGCCGTTCGCGGGCGAGCCGCTGGAGACGATGCTCTCGCTGGACCGCGCCGGCCGCGTGGTCCATGCCTCCTCCTTCTCGAAGACGGTCAGCCCCGGCGTCCGGGTCGGCTATCTGGCGGGGCCGGCGGAGGAGATCGCGAAGCTGGCCAAGCGCGCCAACGAGACCTACATCTCGCCGAACATGCTGGCCGAGGCGATCGTGCTCGAGCTCTGCCGCTCGGGCGGGCTCGACCGCAACATCGCCTTCGTCAAGGGGGCGCTGAAGAGTCGCTGCGACGCCCTGGTCGCGGCGCTGCGCGAGCATATCCCCGAGGCCGAGTTCGTCGTCCCCGAGGGCGGCTACTTCCTCTGGCTCGACCTCGCCGAGGGCACCGACACGACGGCGCTCCTGGCCGAGTCCAAAGCCGCCGGCGCGACCTTCGTCGCCGGCCCCGACTTCATGATCGAGGGCGGCGCCAACAGCCTCCGCCTCTCCTTCGCGCCGGTCCCGGCCGAGCGGATGCAGGAGGGCGTCGGGCGCATCGCCGGGGCGCTCAAGCGCATCCGCGCCGGCTCGCCCGCCTGAGCTCCGGCTATTCGACGATGACAGTTCCTTCCATGAACGGGTGGAAGAGGCAGTAGTAGGCGAAGGTGCCGCTTTTGTTCAGCGTCACCTCGCCCGTCTCGCCCTGCTTGATCGTGCCGCTGTCGAAGGCGCCGGAATCTTTCGAGGTCGCCGTGTGAGGCGCGGCGTCGCGGTTGGCGAAAGTGACCGTGGTTCCCTTCGGGACCACGACCCGGGCGGGCTCGTAGAGGTAGTCCTGGATCGTCACCGCCTTCGCGTCCCCGGCGGCGTTCGAGCCCGGGGTGGCTCGGTCGGTGCCGTCGCCACCGCCGCCACAGCCAGCCAGAGCGAGCCCGGCGACAGCCAGTAGGAGAGCGGCACCGACCGTGGGATGGGGGGATCCCATGCCCACTTCTACGGGGTCGCGCCCGGATCGGATCAGCTGTGATCCGGCCGCCCCCGGCCTCGCGTAGGGGACCGACAGAAGCGCAAACCAGCGAGGAGACGACGAGATGCCCGAGAGCACCGAACGCGAGAAAGCAGCGACGCCGGCGCGAAGCACGCTGGCCCGCGTGGCCAAGGACCCGGTCTCGCGCCGCAGGTTCATGGCGCTGAGCGGAGGCACCGCGGCGGCCGCCCTCCTCGCCGCCTGCGGCAGCGACGACGAGACGACGACCGCGACGATGGGCCGCTCCGGCGGCGGCGACGAAACGGCCCAGTTCGGCAAGGGCGACGTGGGGATCCTCAACTACGCCCTCACGCTCGAGTACCTGGAGACCGCCTTCTACGCCGACGTCGTCAAGAGCGGGCTGTTCAGGGGCGCCGACCTGGAGACGATCCGCAAGTTCGGCGCGGAGGAGGCCCAGCACGTCTCCGCCCTGACTGCCGCGGTGAAGCAGCTCGGCGGCAAGCCGGCGCCGGAACCGAAAACCGAATTCCCCCTGAAAAGCGCCAAGGCGGTGCTGGAACTGGCGGGCACGGTCGAGAACCTGGGCGCCGCCGCCTACCTCGGCCAGGCCGCCAACATCAAGAGCCCGGAAGTGCTGGCCTCAGCGCTGGCCATCCACAGCGTCGAGGGCCGCCACGCGGCGGCGCTGAACACGCTGCTGGGCAAGTCGATCACCCCCGACGGGGCGTTCGCCAAGCCGGCGGACGCGAAGACCGTCCTCAAGTCAGTCGAACCCTTCATCGTCGGCTGAGCCGGCGGAAGGCAAAGGAGAACGCGATGAACAGCCAAGAACTCGCACATCCGGAGCTCGCCGGCGTCGAGGTCGTCGAGGACAGCGGCGACCTCTCCCGCAGCGAGGTCATCCTCAAGGGGGCGTTGGCCGCGGGCGCGGTCTACGGCATCGGCATGGTCGCCCCCTTCGTCCGCAAGGCGCTGGCGATGTCGGCAGGCGGCGATGTCGGCATCCTCAACTTCGCCCTCACGCTCGAGTACCTGGAGGCGAGCTTCTACGAGGAGGCGAAGTCGCGGGCCGGAGCGAGCGGCGACCTGAAGAGCCTGATCGGGATGCTGGCCTCCGACGAGCGGCAGCACGTCGAAGCGCTGACCGCGACGGTGAAGAAGCTCGGCGGCAAGCCGGTGGCGAAGCCGAAATTCAACTTCGCCTACGGCAATACGGCGGGCTTCCTGAAGCTGGCGCAGACCTTCGAGGACACCGGGGTCAGCGCCTACAACGGCGCCGGCCCGGCGATCAAGTCGAAGGAAGTGCTGGGCGCGGCCGGTTCGATCGTCCAGGTCGAGGCGCGGCACGCGGCGGCGATCCGCCTCCAGAACGGAGAAGAGCCCTCGCCGGAGGCCTTCGACCCGGCGCTCGACGAAGCGCAGGTGCTGAAGGCGGTGGAACCGTTCCTCGCCTGAGGCCGCGGGCTGGGCAAGAGGATGATGGAGCGGGATGACCGTTAGGCGCGAGAAGGCGGAGCGGCTGGCCGACGAGGAGCTGATGCCGCTGATCGGGGCCAAGGACCCCGAGGCCTTCGCGGTCTTCTACGACCGCCACGGCGGCGTCGCCTACTCGCTCGCCTACAGGGTCGTGGGCGAGCGGGAGGCGGCCGAAGACGTCACCCAGGAGGCCTTCATCTCGGTCTGGCGCAGCGGCGCCCGCTACGACCGCGCCCGCGGCAGCGTCCGCTCGTGGATGCTGAGCATCGTCCGCAACCGGGCGATCGACACTTTGCGCAGCCGCGCCGGCAAGGCGCCGAAGCTGACCTTCGACGACGACGCAATCCTCGATCAGCGCCCGGCCGAGGAGCTGACCGAGGAGGAGGCGATGCGGCGCGAGACCGCGAGCGAGGTGCGCGGCGCGCTCGGCGAGCTGCCGGGCGAGCAGGCGAAGGTGATCGAGCTGGCCTACTTCGGCGGCTTCAGCCAGTCGGAGATCGCGCGGATGCTGGGGGTGCCGCTGGGCACGGTGAAGGGACGGATGAGGCTGGGTTTGGAGAAGATCCGGGGCGAGCTGGCGGAGGGACTGGCATGACCGACGACGATCACGCAGGCTGGAGCGAGGACCTCGCCGCGTATGCGCTCGGGGCGCTGGAGCCCGAGCCAGCGGCGGCTCTGGAGGGCCACCTCGAGGGCTGCGAGCGCTGCCGAGCCGAGCTGCGCTGGCTGACGCCGGCGGTGCAGGTGCTGCCGGAGAGCGTCCAGCGGGTCGAGCCGGCGCCGGGGTTGCGGGTGCGGTTAATGGCCGAGGTGGAAGGCGAGGCACGGTCGCGGGATCGCACCGCCGGCGGGCTCAGGCAGCGGGCCGCAGCCTGGCTGCGCGGATCCGGCTCCGGGCCGATCGGTCTGCGACCGGCCACGAGTATCGCCGCGCTCCTGCTGGTCGTCGCCGTCGCAGGGTTCGCGCTCGGCGGTGCGCTCGGCGGCTCAGACAGCGGCGGCGACGAAAGCACGATCGTCGCCGGCAAGGCCCCGGGCGTCACCGCGAGGATGGTGAGCGAAGGTGACGGCGGCACCCTGCGGCTCGACAATGTCCACCAGATCCCCGACGGCAAGGTGCTCGAGGCGTGGGTTCAGCGCGAAGGCGCGGTGGAAGCGGTGCCGGCGCTGTTCGTCCCCGATCACGAAGGCCGCGCCAGCACCCAGCTCCCCAGCATGGATGGCGTCGAAGTGGTGATGGTGACGGCAGAGCCCAAGGGCGGCAGCGAGGAGCCGACCGGGGAGCCGCTGATCACGATCCCGGTGCCGGGTTAGGCCGCCTAGCGGCCGTAGCGATCGGACGAGAGAACCAGTTGCTCCGGGATCGCCGCGCGCGGCGGCGGGGCCGGGTCGGCGCGGACCGAGACGGTCTCGGCGACGCTGCGGCTGACCTCGTGCGGCCCGTCGGCGGCGGCGATCACGACCAGCTCCTCGTCGGAGCTCTCGATTTTCCCCTCCAGGCCCGGGTCGAGCCCCGCTTGCTTGAGGTAGTGCAGCAGCTCCTCGGCCTCGTTCTCGAAGCGCAGGACGACGACGTCGGCACCGACCTCGACGTCGGCCAGCAGCGAGCCCTGCTCGCGGGCGCCCTCGACGATCGGGTGGCCGTGCGGGCAGGTGGTGGCGTCCCCGATCGCGGCCCGCATCCGCTCCTCCAGCACCGGCGACATCGCGTGCTCGATCCGCTCCGCCTCCTCGTGCACCTCGTCCCAGGGGATGCCGAGGACGTCGGTGAGGAAGCGCTCGATCATGCGGTGGCGGCGGACGATGTGGCTGGCGTGCTCGCGCCCGGACTCGGTGAAGTCGAGCGATTTGTCCGGCCTGCGCTCGACGTAGCCGTCGCCGACCAGGCGGCCGACCATCTCGTGCACGGTCGGCGGTGAGAGCTGCATCGCGCGGGCGATGTTGGCGCCGGTCATCGGCAACCCGGCCTCCTCCAGCCAGAACATGATCTCCAGGTACTCCTGCTCCGCGACGGTCGCACCGCTCATCGATTCGATACTAACGACGCTCTACCAGGGTCGAGACGACGGCTTCGTAGAAGCCGTCGCCCATCGGGGCCTCGGTGACGGTGGCGTTGTCCCAGCCGGCGAGGGCGGCGCGCAGGCCGGGGTCGCGCTCGGGCCCGTTGGCGACGACGAAGAAGCGGCCGACCGCGGCGGCGACCTCGAGGTCCTCGACCGAGTCGCCGACGGCGATGCACTCGGCCGGGTCGTAGCCGCGGGCGCGGGCGTGGGCGGCGACCGCGGCGGCCTTGCTGACCAGGCGCGGGACCAGGTGGTAGGCGTGGGTGGGGCCGTCGACGGCCGGCATCTCGCGGCCGATCGCGCCGTTGTCGAGCAGGCGCAGGTCGTCGTCGCCGTGCTCGCCAAGAAGCGCGTTGGCCTCGTCGACGTCGACCTTGCCGCGGAAGAGGTGGGAGAGGACGCGGCCGTGGTGCCAGGGGGCGTGGTACTCGAGCCGGCCCTCGAAGTGCTCGAACAGCGTCTTCGGGATCCCGCGCGCCTCGATCTGCTCGTAGATCGTGCCGGTCTCGTCCGGCTCCATCTCGCCGGTCATCAGCGTCGTCTCCCCGTCGATCGCGAAGGCGCAGCCGGCCTCGTAGATGTAGGAGGTCTGGCCCATCAGCCGCGCCGCCTCGTGGACCTGGGGCTCGCGGCGGCCGGACATGATCACGACCTCGACCCCGGCCCGCTGGCAGGCCTCCAGCCCGCGCGCCTGCGCCAGCGAGAAGCCGCCGTCGGCGTCGCGGAACAGGGAGCTGCCCCGGCCGAGCAGGGTGCCGTCGAGATCGGTGTAGACGCAACTCAACCCCAAGAGACGGTTTACGGTAGCGACCATGCCCCGGCGTGCATCGATCACGGCTGCTCTGGCGGCGCTCACGGCGGCGTCCTGCCTCGTCGCGGGGCCGGGTGTGGCGAGCGCCTCCGTCGGTGAGTTCGCGATGGCGGTGCAGCCCGACGGCAGGATCCTCGTCGCCGGCGGCTCGGGCCGGATCGGCGGCGGCGCCTCGGGCAAGGAATTCGGCGCGGTCGTGCGCTACCGGCGCGACGGCGGCCTCGATCGCAGCTTCGGCGGTGGCGACGGGGTCGCTTTCGTGCGGCAGATGCAGCCGTTCACCGCCCTCGCCCTGCAGCCGGACGGCCGCATCGTGGTCACTGCGGCTTGGTCGTCGGGTGGGAAGGGAGGGGTCGCGCGACTGCTTCCAGACGGGCATCTGGACGGGAACTTCGGCTTCGCCGGCATCATCGCCCCGGGCGCCGGCACTGCCTGGTACCCGACCAGCGTCGCCGTCGGCGGTGACGGCGCGATCTACGTCGGCGGCATGACCGGTTATCCCGAAGATCCCGGCGAACACTGGTACGGGAGCCTCTACCGGGTCGAGTCAAGCGGCCTCAGCGGCGACTGGGTCGGCTCGATGACCAACCGGGAGGGGGCGCCGGGCGAGCCGAAGACCTGGCTCAACGATTTCGTCTTCGGCCCGGAGGGCACCGTCGTCGGAGCCGGGTGGCTGGCGCCGCGCCAGCCGGCGGCCCGCAGCCAGGCGGTGCTGGCTCGGATGCTGCCGGCGACGACCGGCGCCGGCGGCCTCGCCGTCGGCCCGGACCCGAGCTTCGGCGCCGGCGCCGGCCTGGTCACCTCGAGCTTCGTTCCCACGAGCCCGCTCCCGGAAGCAGCGAACGCGCTGAGCCGGGACAGGAAACGGCTGCTGATCGCCGGGCAGGCCGACGGCAAGCTGATGCTCGCGCGCTACTCGGCCGGGGGGATCCTCAACAGGCGCTTCGGCTCCGGCGGCGCCTTCATCACCGGCGGCGGACGCTCCGGAGAAGCCGAGGCGAACGCCGTCGCCGTCCAGGCGCGCGGCGGGATCTTCGCTGCCGGCAGCAGCGCCTACGCCTGCGGGGGCGAGCGCTGCGAAGGGCTCCTGCTCACCCACCACAAGGGCAACGGGAGGCTCGACCACGGGTTCGGCCACGCTGGGGTCGTCAGTCCTCGCATCAGGGCCAAGCTGTACGGGTCGCCGGCGAGCGAAGTCGCCTACGGCGTCGCCGGCCGGCCCGGGGACAAGGTGCTCGTCGGCGGCCTCCTCACCAATCCCGGATCGAGCCGCTTCTTCCTGCGTCGCTACCTCGGTGACGGCAGCCCGGACCCGAGCTTCGGCGACCGCGGCCGGCTGACGACGCTGCCGCTGGTGGCCGGGACGCCGGCACCGGGATCCGGTAGGTAGCTCCTTCCCAACCGTGCTCGGGGCCGGCGCGATCGAGGCGTAAGCTCGCCGGGATGAAGCGCTGGAAGCTCGCCGCGGGCGATCTCGACCTGACCGCCCCGCGGGCGGCGGGGATCGTCAACGTCACCGTCGACTCGATGTTCGAGGGCGCGCGCAGCGGCACCCCCGAGCGGGCCGTGGCGGACGGGCTGGAGCTGGCGGCGGCCGGCTTCGACATGCTCGACGTCGGCGCCGTGGCGGCGAAGGCCGGGCCGCCGGTGGCGGCCGAGGACGAGGCCGCGGCGCTGGTGCCGGCGATCGAAGGCCTTGCCGAGGGGGTGCCGGTCTCCGCCGACACCTTCTCGGTCGCGGTGGCGCGGCGGGCGCTGGCGGCGGGGGCGGATGCGGTCAACGACATCTCCGGCGGCTCGGAGGAGATGTTCGAGCTGGTCGCGGCGAGCGGCTGTGGCTACGTGCTGATGCACATCGAGGGACCGCCGCGGGTGGACCGGCCCTGGCGCGAGTACGGCGACGTCGTCGACCACCTGCGGGCATGGTTCGAGGGGAGAGTCGAGCGGGCCCGGGAGCTTGGCGTCGCCGAGGAGCAGATCGCAATCGACCCCGGACTCGACTTCGACCTCAGCCCTTCGCAGGATCTGGAGATCCTGCGGCGGCTCGGCGAGCTGCGCTCGCTCGGCCTGCCGCTCTACGTCTCGCTCTCCCGCAAGGACTTCATCGGCGCCGTCCTGGCGGGGTCGTGGGAGGGACGGCTGCCGGCCGCCGAGCGCGAGTGGGGCACGGTCGCCGCCGTGGCGCTGGCCGTCCGCGAGGGCGCCGACGTCCTCCGCATCCACGACCGCTCATCGCTGCAGGCGATGCGCGTCGCCGCCCGCATCAAAGGGGCCGATGGGCCGATAAGTCCACCTATAGGCGACTTATCGGCCCATCGGCGGGCGGTTTGATGGCTCGCGGGGGGAGTTTGCTGGGTTCTGACTGGGCCATTGCGATCGACCCGGCGCGACGGGACGGGCGCGTGGTCGCCGAGAGCGCCGAGGCGGAGCGGCGGGCGCGGCCGGTCTCGCTCCCGGATTCGCTCGACCCCGGGCTGGCCGAGGCGCTCGGGCGCGCCGGTATCGAGTCCCTGTACACGCATCAGCTCGAGGCCTACGAGACCGCCGCTGGCTCCAACCTGGTCATCACCAGCGGCACCGCCTCGGGCAAGAGCCTGGCCTTCAACCTGCCGGTGCTCGACGGGATCGCCCGCGAGCCCAAGCGCCGCGCCCTCTACCTCTACCCGACCAAGGCGCTGGCCCAGGACCAGGCGCGCAAGCTGGCGCAGCTGCGCCCGCCCGGGCTGCGCGAGGCGATCTACGACGGCGACACGCCGCGCGACGAGCGTCCCGCGATCCGGCGCAAAAACAACCTCGTCCTCACCAACCCGGACATGCTCCACGTCGGCCTCCTGCCCCATCACAAGAACTGGGGCGACTTCCTCTCCAACCTCGGCTGGGTCGTCGTCGACGAGGCCCACACCTACCGCGGCGTCTTCGGCTCCCACGTCGCCAACGTGCTGCGCCGACTGCGCCGGGTTGCCCGCAACTACGGCTCCGAGCCGCGCTTCCTGCTCGCCTCGGCGACGATCGCCAACCCGGTCGAGCTGGCCGAGCGGCTGGTCGGGACCCCGTTCGAGCTGATCGACGACGACGGGGCGCCGCGGGCGGGGCGCGAGATCGCGATGTGGAACCCGCCGCTGCTCGACGAGGCGAGCGGGGCGCGGCGCTCGGCACTCTCCGAGGCGGCGGACCTGCTGGCCGAGCTCGTCTCCCAGGGCGTGCGCACGATCTGCTTCCTCAAAAGCCGGCGCGGGATCGAGCTGATCCAGCGCTTCGCGCGGGAAAACCTGCAGCGCCGCGGCAAGCCGGAGCTGGCGGCGCGGATCGCCCCCTACCGCGGCGGCTACACGCCGCAGCAGCGGCGCGAGATCGAGGCACGGCTGAGCAGCGGCGAGCTGCTGGCGGTGGTCGCGACCGACGCGCTGGAGCTGGGGATCGACGTCGGCGAGCTCGAGGCGGCGATCTGCGTCACCTTCCCCGGCACGGTCGCCAGCCTGCGGCAGATGTGGGGCCGGGCCGGGCGCCGCCGGCGCGGGCTCGCCGTCTACGTCGCCGGCCAGGACGCGCTCGACCAGTTCTTCTGCCGCCACCCGGAGGAGTTCCTCGAGCGCCCGGTCGAGGCGGCGATCCTCGACCACGCCAACGACCAGATCGCCTCCCGGCACCTCATCGCCGCCGCCTATGAGCTGCCGCTGACCGACGCCGACGAAGAGGTCTTCGGCGCGGGCTGGCGCGAGCGGGCGGAGCGGCTGCTGGCGGCGGGGGAGCTGCGCAGCGCCGGCGGCCGGCTGCTGCCCCGGCGCAGCGAGTTCGTCGCCAACAGGATCGCCCTGCGCTCCGCCTCGCCCGACTCGGTGGCGGTGATCGAGCGCGACTCGGGCGAGATGCTGGGGCTGGTCGAGGCCGAGCGCGCCTTCACGACGATCCACCCCGGCGCCGTCTACCTGCACCTGGGCCGCTCGTATGAGGTCGAGCGGCTCGACGTCGAGGAGCGCCGGGCGATCGTCTCCAGCTTCGACGGCGACTGGTACACGCGGCCGAAAAAGGAGACCGAGATCTACATCGAAAGGACCCGCGAGCAGCGCGAGGTGGCGGGGGTGCAGCTCAACTTCGGCGACGTCTCCGTGACCGAGCAGGTGATCGCCTTCCAGCGGGTCTCGATCTCCGAGCAGGAGCCGATCGACATCGTCGCCCTCGAGCTGCCCGAGCAGAGCTTCGTCACCCAGGCGCTCTGGTACGTGCTGCCGGAGAAGCTCAGCGGGGCGCTGCCGAGCGACGCCCTGCTCGGCTCCCTGCACGCGACCGAGCACGGCCAGATCGCGGTGCTGCCGCTGATCGCGATGTGCGACCGCTGGGACATCGGCGGCCTCTCCACCAACGTCCATTTCCAGACCGGTCGCTCGACGATCTTCATCTACGACGGCCACCCCGGCGGGGTCGGGATCGCGCAGCGCGGCTACGAGCAGTTCGAGCGCCTGCTCGGCGACGCGGAGCGGCTGATCGCCGAGTGCCCGTGCGAGTCCGGCTGCCCTTCCTGCGTGCAGAGCCCGAAGTGCGGGAACTTGAACGAACCGCTGCACAAGGGGGGCGCCTTGGAGTTGATGGGGCTGATGAGGGGGAGCCGGCTGTGAGCCCAGGGAGGGGGTCTCCCCGTCACGAACTTGGAGGTTCCGGGGAGACCCCCTCCCTGGGCTCCAACGGGCGTGCTCGTCAGGTCGCCGTGATCGGCTCCGGCGGCTGCGAGGAGGGTGAGGAGGCCTGGGAGCTGGCGGAGGAGGTCGGGAGGTTGCTGGCGAGGGCGGGGGTGAGGGTGGTCTGTGGGGGGCGGACGGGGGTGATGGAGGCGGTGGCGCGCGGGGCTGCGGGCGCGGGCGGGACGGTGATCGGGATCGTCCCCGGCCCGTCGATCGACGAAGCGAACGAGCACTGCACGCACGTCGTTGCGACCAGCCTCGGCCACGCCCGCAACCTCGCCGTCGTCTCCTCCGGCGACGCCGCGATCGCGATCGGCGGCGAGTGGGGCACGCTCTCGGAGGTCGCCTTCGCCCGCCGGCTCGGCCGCACCGTCGTCGCTCTGCGCAGCTGGGAGCTGAACGGCCGCGAGGGCATGGCCGGCGCCCCCGGCGTCATCCCCGCCGACTCGGCCGAGGAGGCCGTGGACGCAGCGCTGTCCGCGATCTCGTAGGCGGCCAGAGCTGGCGCAGGGCGAGGATCGCGAAGGCGTGGGACCAGGCGAGTGGGGTGGTGGAGGTCGGGATGCCGGTATGGGCGTCGACCCGCTCTGGGAGAGCCCCGGCGGGGGTGGCGGCGCGTCGGAGCGCCGCCAGCAGTCGCAGGGCTTGGCGACGCTCGCCGAGGGCGGCGAGGCTCCAGGCGCTCCAGGCGGTGGGGGCGGTCCAGGGGTCGGTGCCGTCCCAGTCCTCGCTCGGAGTGATCCCGAAGCGGGTCTGCGCGCCGGCCAGGCGCAGCAGGGTTCGGCGCGCCGCCGGGAAGAGCGCGGGCCGCGGGAACGGTCGCACCGCCCAGGCGGCGGCCGAGTCGAGCCCCGAGCCGGCCTCCCCGGCGTGCCGCACCAGACCGCCCAGGCCTCCAAACGCCCCCGCAATCGCAGGAACCGCCGGTCGATGGGCCGATAAGTTGACCCCACGGCGACTTATCGGCCCATCGGCGGGGGGTTCGGCCGTCGCGGCGAGCGCGTTGGCGAGGTAGGTGCCGGGGTCGCGCTCTTGGTAGTCGGGGCGGTCGTGCCAGGGGAGCGCCGGGGTGGGGGCTGGGAGGCCGGCGACGCGCGCGGCGACGGCGGTCCAGCCCCGGGCGTCGCCCTGCGCCTCCCGTCCCTCGACCGGCGTGCCGTCGCCGTGGAAGCGGGCGGCGGCGCCGAGATCGAGGCCGAGGAGGAAACGGGCGATTCGCCCCGCCTCCTCTGGATAACCGGCCGCCGCAAAGGCGAGCGCGACGGCGCCGGCGTCGCGGGGCCAGACGTAGGCCCAGCCATCCCGCGCCCCGGCCGCGACGGCACCGGTGCGGCGGTCGGTCAGCGCTCGCAGGGTCAGCAGCGAGCGGCGGTACATGCGGTTGGCCCAGGCAGGGGCCGGGCGTCCCAGCGGTCGTGCCCGGGAGAGCCAGCGCCGATCGGAGCGGGCTGCCGCGCGGACGATCCGCCGCGCCTTCGCGTCGTCGCAGCGGAGCCGGGAGCTTGCCGGCCGCTCGTCGGAGGCGAGCGAGACCACGGCACCCTTGCGCCCGCCACCCCCGTCCGTCCTGACGAGACAGGCGAGGACGCCGCCGCGCGCGGCGTAGGTCACGCTCGCTGCGGCCTCCCCGAAAGACGCCCTCACCGCCAGCACGTTCGTCCCCGGCCGATAGCGCTGCTCGACCGCGTCCGCGCGCCACAGCGGCACCGCGCCGCCGGCCCCCAGGCGCACCCGCGGCATGATCCCGGTCTCCGCCGCGACCGTCCCGGCCACCTGCCGTGCCGCCGGGTTGTCGATCAGCGGCCGGCCCGCCGGCCCCGGCATCCGCAGGTCGACCACATCCCCGTAGGCGTCGATGGCCGCGGTCAGGCCGCCGCCCCCGACCACCGCCGTCCCCAGGAACGGGGGCGGCAGCCCCGGCAGCGCGGGAGGCGTGTGGGGATCGGCCGACGATCCCCCGGAGACGATCGCCACGGCCGCCGCCCCGGCGACCAGGAGCGCCAGCGCTGCGGGGGCCCGTGCCACCCGCCAATGCAATCAGCCCCGACCGCCCTCCGCTCGCTAGCCTTCCCCTGCGCGCCAGCCCGCGCCCGAGGCGAGGTAGCTCAGTTGGTAGAGCACACGACTGAAAATCGTGGTGTCGCCGGTTCGATTCCGGCCCTCGCCATTCTCAGAAGCCCTGCACGGCGATGGCCTTCGCTTCCTCCAGTCGCCGCAGCAGCTTCCCCCGATCGCCGGACAGTGGAAGTTCACGCGGTTCCGTGGCACTGACCGCCCGGGGCATGACAGGTACCCCCTCCTTCACTTCGGGTGCGTTTGCCTTCTCTGGGCGGTTGCGGTTACTTGACGCCATAGCGGATCGTCGAGCTGCCGTTGTCGACCGTGATGTGATGGATGACCACCTCTCCTATCTCCGCGGTCGATGAGACATGGACACCGCCGTCTGGCATCGGTTCGAACTCGCCGATCCGGATCGCACGGAGTGCCTTGCCACGCGGAAGATTGGGTGGCAGGGAGTTGCACAGCGTTTCCAGCTCCTCCAGCGTCGACTCCCAGCTCTGGACCTGAAGATCAGCCTCGACCGCCGCGTTGACCCTGTCGGAAAGCTGATCCGCGACCGCTTCGCTGACCTCTCCTTTGTACTCCAGGAACGCCTTGTCTCCATGGCGACCCTTGAGGGGCTGCAGATCCGGCGCCAGCGACACGAGCACGTCGTGCACCAGATGACCCGCGGTATGAACGCGCATGAACTTCGTCCGCCGGGGCCACTTGACGGTGCCAGTCGCCTCTTCCCCGGCGCTCAGGTCTCCGGTGAGCTTCCCCTCGTGGAGGATGACACCGTTCTGGCTGCGAACGAGCTTGACAGCCAGGGAGCCGCTTGGCCCCTCGATCATGCCTTGGTCGGAAGGCTGGCCGCCTCCCTCGGGGTAGAAAGCGGTTCGATCGAGCTCGAGCGCGTAGGTATTGTCACGAAGGTGGTCGCTTGAGATCACCTGTGCCGTGAAGGTGTCGATCATGGGGTCTTCGTAGTAGATCTGCTCGGTGCTCATCCGGTTATCTCCTAACTTCTGATAGTTGCTGATCGGGGTTGTCGTAGAGGATGACGTCGTCCCATGGTGCATTGCGGACGACGAGGCAGACGATCGGAGCCTCGGTCTCGTTGACTGGCTGATGGGGCATCAGTGCGGGGATGAAGACGAAATCGCCCGCCGCCGCGTACTCGGCATGCTGAAAGCCGCTGCCGTAGTTGATGCGAACGTTCCCCTCGAGGATCGCGATGATCGAGGCGGTGGCGTGATAGTGACGAACAGCGACTGCCTTTGGTTCGATTTGCTCGCGCTTGAGGAACAGCGCCTCGCTGGCCAGCAACATCTGCGACTCCACGCCCTGGGGGGCGATGCGGTCCGGTTCGGACGGCGCCTGACGGACAATTCGTAGCCCTTCCTGACCGCGAGACTCAAGTGAAGGTTGGGTTACAGGGCTCATGCTCACCTCCCGTGTCGAAGTAGATTCGCTTTATTACTAGCGTGTCCAAGACTGTGTATTGGTATGGCTTAGTGGTCACTTAGGGTCGAAACCGGGGGAAAAGTGCCGTCATCATTGGGTCGAAAACGGGTCTGGAGTGACCGCAACCGGGAAGAGTGGACCGCCTTGCGAGCCACGGGCGCCTTCGAGACCCTGGAGCTGCTTGCCACCAAGGGGCTGTCGAAGGTGGAGTCGAGCGACGTGCGTCCCCTCGTGGAGGAATCACCGTTTCTGACGTCGTACACCAACCTCACCGTGTTCCGTCGAGAGATCGGTGAAGCAATCGGCCAGGTCGAGCCGACGGCTTCGCAACTGGCGCTGAGGGCACTGTTGCGAGCGTCCCCTGAGTCTGAGCCCCTCTCTACGGACCGGGCTCAAAGCCTCGCCCGGGTATATCTGGGCGAGGCCGAGCACGCGCGGGAGAAAATTGCACGCCGCAAAGGAAAGAAAGGAGAGGATGTCACCTCCCTGGAGATGATCCCCGGACTGCCGACGGGGAACGAAAAATTCCGCCGCGGCCCGAAAAAAACCCATAGCCCCGGCCGGCGCTTCCTGCTCCTCAGGGAGCTCTACGATCAGCTGATTCCAGGCGTCGACAGCAAGGCGGAGCCGGCGATCGTTGATCAGCCGCTCGACGTCGTCACTTATACGAGCGGCGAGGAAGACGTGGAGGAGGTGCGCCGGATACTGCGGCGACAGTACGGCACTGGCCTCGAGCTGACTCGCTTCGCTTCGATCGTCATCGACGACCACCGCGTGATCGAGAACCTGAGTCTGAACGTGAAGCTAAGGGACTACTGTGCGGAGAAGTTCTTGTTCGAAGTCAACCGAGACTTCCGCGCCCGCTTCGATCGCTATGTAGTCGGGATCGCGGCCGGAGACCGAGCGCATCGCGCCGTCATGCGGTTGGTGCCCGAGCTGCGTGAGCTGATCTGGCTCCCCCCGGACACCAACCTCGACACCACCGTCGAGGAGCTGGTCAGCGATGGAATGCTCATGATGCGGGATACCTCGGCTACCACCGGCTACCGGTCCGCCCACTTCGACGAGGTTTCAGCAGACGACCCGGTGGCTGTCCGGGTCGAGACGGACGGCCTCGATCGCAAGGACTATCGCCTCATCGAGGCGAGGCTAGACCACCCCAACGAGCTGCTCCACTACCGCTCTGCCTTGGGCATGCACCTGAGGCGCGAGCGGCGCAGATGCACCTGGTTCGCAGACGGTCCAACCTATGTGGACGAGATTCAGATCGACGTCAGTGGCTTGGAGGACGCCGCCACCAGCAACAACGTCGCCGTCGTCTACTTCCTGCCTGGCACGGATGTCGCCCTGGGTCCGCATACATACGAGCGGGAGGTCCATAGCTGGATCGTGCGGCACCACGGGTTCACGATCAGTTGGTAGCTGTCCATCGGGTCGCGGGGCCCCGCAGCAACCGCCAGTCGACCACGTAGCCGCCGAACGGGACCACCGCGCCGACCAGGACCCAGAAGGTGGTCCTGCCGCTCCAGCCGAGGTCGTGGCGGATGTTGAGGGCGATCAGGACGTAGGCGAGGAAGAGCACGCCGTGGATCGGGCCGAGGATCTGGACCCCGAGCTCGCCGCCCCCGGTCCGTTTGACGAAGGAGGCGATCAGCAGGGCGATGAAGCTGGTCGCCTCGGCGAGGGCGATGTAACGCATGGCTTTGATGGCTCGACACCCTATTGGCACATTCGCGTCTTGTTTCGTATGCAGACAGGAAGTTACGGTGCAAGAATGCAGACGATGAGAGAGAGCTGGACCGATGAGCGCCTCGACGACCTCAACGGTCGGGTCAGCGACGGCTTCCACCAGGTCGACGAGCGATTCCGTCAAGTGGACGAGCGATTCCGCCAGGTCGACGAGCGATTCGGACGCGTCGAAGGCGAGATCAAGGATCTCCGTAGTGAGATGAACGACCGCTTCGACCGCATCGAGGACCGCACCGAGAGTCGCTTCGAGCGCATCGACGATCAGCTGGCTTCGATCCAGCGGATGATCGCCTTCGGGGCGATCACGCTCAGCGGCAGCTTCATCGCCGGGTTCACTGTCCTCGCCGTGCGCATCTGAGCCGCTCCACATACTGCGGCGTCGATGCGATCGCTGCCGCACGACCCGCGCAAGCTGCTGGCGATCTACGCCGGTGGCGTGGTCGGGGCGCTGCTGCGGGTCGGGCTGGCGGAGGCCGCCGCGACGAACCCGGGCCAGTGGCCTTGGGCGACCTTCGCGGTCAACATGGTGGGGACGCTGCTGCTGGGTTACTTCTTCGCCCTCTTCCGCGACCACCCGGAGGAGAGCCTGCACCACCCCTTCCTCGGCACCGGCGTCCTCGGCACCCTGACCACCTTCTCGACCATGCAGCTGGAGCTGTTCGAGATGGTCGACGAAAGCCACCTCGGCCTCGCTGCGGCCTACTGCGCGGCGACGATCGCCGCCGGCTATCTCTTCCTGCGCCTCGGGATCGCCGCCGAGCGGGGGCGGGGTCTGTCCGAGCCGTCCGTGGACCGAGCCGAGCCGTACGCGGGCGAAGCGCCGGAGGGCGAGCGTTGACTCCGCTGGCGTGGATCGCGGTCGGCCTGCTCGGCGGCCTCGCCGCCGCGGCGCGCTTCGCCCTCGACGCCGAGGTCGCGGCCCGGGCCCGGAGCCCGTTCCCGCTCGGGATCTTCGCCGTCAACGTCAGCGGCGCCCTCCTCCTGGGCCTCGTCGCCGGGGCCGGTCTGGACGGCGCGGCGCTGGTGATCCTCGCCGGCGGGGGGATCGGGTCCTTCACCACCTTCTCCACCTGGATCCTCGACTCCCATCGCCTCGGCACGGCCGGGCTGGCTCGCCTCGGGTGGCTCAACATCGGCCTCTCCGTGGTTGCCGGCTTCGCCGCGGTCGCCCTCGGCCACTGGCTCGGCGGGGTCCTGTAAACGACTCCAAAGTCGTCCGCCTCCGTCTTTACTTTGGATCGGGCCATGAGTGAGCAGACTCGACTCGACGGCCTGGTCCTCGATGCGGGTGCCGCTGCGCGACCTGGAGGACGGCCAGCGGGTCTCCGGCGTCTACGCGGTGCGCGAGCGCGAGCTGCGCCGCAAGCGCAACGGCGAGCCCTGGCTGCGGCTCGCGGTCTGCGACGCCAGCGGCAGCGCCGAGGCCGTCTGCTGGGAGGACGCGGAGGCGCTCTACGCGACCGCGACCAGCGGCAGCGCCGTCTTCCTCACCGGGATCTTCGAGGTCAGCGAGCGCTGGGGAGCGAAGATCAAGCTCTCGGGGCTGCGCGAGGCGGAGGAAGGGGAGTACGACCCAGCCGAGCTGGCCCCGGAGTCAGACGTCTCCCTGGAGCTGTTGGAGCGCGACCTGCGGGCGTTGCTCTCGACGATCCAGGAGCCGCAGCTGCTGCAGCTGCTTGATCGCTTCTTCGCGCCCGGCTCCGAGGCCTGGGCCCGCTTCAGCGAGGCCCCGGCGGCGAAGGTCTACCACCAGGCCTACCGCCATGGGCTGCTCGAGCACACGCTCTCGGTCGCGCAGGCGGTCAGCGCCGCCGCCAACTTCTTCCCCGGGATCGACCGCGACGTCGCCGTCACCGGCGCCCTGCTGCACGACATCGGCAAGACAGAGGCCTACAACTACGACCCGCTGGCAATCGACCTCACCGACCTCGGCCGCCTGCAGGGCGAGATCCCGCTCGGCTACTACCTGGTGCGCCGGCAGATCGAGGAGATCCCCGGCTTCGATCCCGAACTGGCCCAGTGCGTGCTGCACATCATCCTCAGCCACCACGGCCAGCTCGAGCACGGCTCCCCGGTCGTCCCCGCCACCCGCGAGGCCGTCCTCGTCCACATGATCGACAACCTCGGCGGCCGCCTCGGCAGCTTCGACCGCCTCGAGCGCCAGCTCCCCGCCGGTGAGGTCTGGTCCGGCTTCGACCGCGCCCTCTCCGGCTCAGCTTTCTTCGGGCAGCGAGCGGCCTGACCCGAGCCGCCTGACCACTGTCGTTGGAGGGCGTCGGTAGGCCCTCCCAAAACACTCAAGCGCGAAGCGCGCTTTGGGAGGGCCTACCGACGCCCTCGTCCCACAGCCCTCAGAACTTCCGCGTGCAGCGCTTGATGCGGTCGACGTTCCCGTTGGAACGCTCGATGCAGCGGACCAGGCGCTTCGGGTTACCCTTCTTCTCTGCCGTGTGGAAGGAGCGGCGGATCTCGCGCTGGACCTTCCTGTTGACGTCTTCGATCGTCCCGGAGATGTCGGTGATGTCGACGCCCTGGACGCCGAGCGACTTTTCGAAGCTCTGATTGGTCGTCTTGATTGCGTTCTCGGTCGTGTGCAGAACCGGCTTGACGATGAAGAAATAGGCCGCGGCGAGGATCCCGACCGCGACCAAAAGCCGGATCGATGCCGGAAGTCAGGTTCCCGAAGAGGTTGCGCAGGATGTCCATGCGAGGCCCGCAGACTATCCTGCGCCACGTGGCGAAGGACACCGAGAAGCTGATTCGCCAGCTCTCGTTGATCTCGTTCCTGATGGCCCAAGGCAGGCCTGTGTCCGCGCTCGAGATCAAGCGGGAGGTGGAGGGGTACAGCGACATGAACGACGACGCGTTCGCGCGGCGCTTCTACGCGGACCGGGCCGAGCTGGAGAGCCTTGGCATCCAGCTCGGGGTCGAGAAGCCCGGCGAGGGCTTCTTCGAGGCCGAGCTCTACTCGCTGCCGCCGGAGAACTTCTACCTCGACGCGATCTCCTTCACCGACGAGGAGCTGGCGGCGCTGAGCACGGCGTTGCTGCTGCTGACCGACGGCGGCTTCGCCTACGCCGAGCCGCTGCGTCTGGCTCTGCAGCAGGTTGCCTGGGGGCATCCGAACCCGGTCAGCGAGGGCGAGCGCGCCCCGGTCGAGATGGCGATGACCGCCTCCGCCGGCGGCCGCGACCTCTCCCAGCGCCTCTCCAAGATCGAGACCGCGATCAGCCGCCGCAAGACGATCGAGTTCACCTACTACACGATGGAGCGGGGCGAGACCGAGAAGCGCAAGGTCGACCCCTACCACCTGGTCTTCCGCGGCGGCCAGTTCTACCTGATCGGCCACTCGCACGAGCGCGACGCGGTGCGGGTCTTCCGCCTCTCCCGGATCCAGGGCAAGGTCGGCTATGCCTCCAAGGCCGAGCACGACTTCTCGCCGCCCGAGGACTTCGACCGCCGCGACTACGGCAGCCGCGCCGACTGGCAGCTGGGGGAGACCCAGGGCACGGCGAAGATCTGGATCCGCGAGCGGATCGCCTGGATGATCGAGCGCGACTTCGGCGGCTATGGCCAGCTCCGCGCGGCGAAGAAGTCCGACGGCGCCCCCGGCAAGGGCCAGATCTTCGAAACCAGCTACGCCTCGGTCCGCGAGCTGATCGCCTGGGTGCTGCGCTGGCGCCAGAACGCCCAGGTGCTGGCGCCCGACGATCTGCGCGAGGAGGCCGAGCAGCGCCTCGCGCTGCTCCGCGACCGCCACGAGAACGGGTTCGCGCCGGCCGAGATCGTCGACCGGCCACTGCGCGAGGCGGCCCGCCGCCCGCGCTCCAACGGTCGCGGCGAGGCGGCGATCCGGCCCGAGCGCTTCGCCCGCCTGGTCACCCTCGCCGGGATGCTGATCGAAGCGGCGAAAAAGGGCGAGCGGCTGCAGATCGCCGAGCTGCGCCAGCGGCTCGAACTGACCGACGAGGAGCTGCGCGAGGACATCGAGCTGCTCAACGTCGTCAACTTCGGCGGCGGCACCTACGTCCTCTACGCGGAAATCCTCGGCGAGGAGATCGAGGTCGACTCCGAGCCCTACGGCGACAACTTCGCCCGCCCGGCGCGGCTGCTGCCGCTGGAGGCGAAGGCGCTGGTCGCCGCGATCGACCTCTTCGGCGACCACCTGCCGCAGACCGACCTGCAGAAGGCGCGCAAGAAGATCGTCGACGCGCTCGGCCACGATCCCTCCGAGGAGGGGTTGGAGATCGCCTCGGCCGGCGGCGGCGACGCCGAGGTGGCGCGCATGGTCAACGACGCGATCGCCGCCAGCCGGGTGCTCGAGATCAGGTACTACAAGGAGAACGAGGACCAGTTCACCGACCGCGAGGTCGAGCCCTACCGGCTCCAGAACGGGTCGCGAGGGCTGGTACGTCGCCAGGCTACGACCTGACCAAAGAGGGCGTGCGCCACTTCAAGCTCGACCGGGTCAAGGAGGCGAAGCTCTCCAAGCAGACCTTCGAGCCGCGGCCCGAGGTCGAGGAGTTCGCCGGGGTCGAGGGCTGGATGACCCACGGCGAGGTGCCGACCGCGGAGGTCGCCCGCGTCTGGGTCTCGCCCGAGCGGGCGCGCTGGCTGCGCGAGGAGCGGACCGTGGTCGAGGAGCTGGCCGACGGCGCCGTCGTCGTCGAGCTTCCCTATGCCGGCAAGTCCTGGCTGGTGCGGGAGATCCTTCGTGGCGCCGGCGACCTCGTCGTGCTGGAGCCGCAGGATGCGCGCGAGGCGATCGCCAAAGAGGTCGCCGCGGGCGTGGCGTGAGCGGGCCCATCCCGGTAGGGGTTTCGCTTAACTTTTTCGAGGCACCACTGCGGCGACCGACGATGCTCGGCGGCGAAAAAGTACAAGACGCTCCACCCCTACCGGGATGGGCCCGGTGACTCGAGCGCCCGGGCATCCTGAGGTTCTGAGGATCGTCGCGCCCAATCCGGGGCCGATGACGCTGGAAGGGACGAACACCTACGTGTATGGGGCTGATCCGTGTGTCGTGATCGACACCGGGTCGGAGGACGAGGGGCATCTGGAGGCGATCCGGGGGGCCGCAGCGGAGCGGGGTGGGATCGGGCTGGTGCTGCTCACCCACTCCCATGGAGACCACGCGGCGGGCGCTGACCGGCTCGGGGCTGAGGTGGTGCTCCCGGAGGGCGGCGAGACCCACGCCGGGTTGCGCGTCCTCGCCACCCCCGGCCACGCCGCCGACCACGTCTGCTTCCTCAGCGATGACGGGGTCTGCTTCAGCGGCGACCTCGTGCTCGGCCTCGGCTCGACGATCGTCCCGCCCGGCGGCGGCTCGCTCGCCGCCTACATGGACTCGCTGCGCCTGCTGCAGGCTGAGGAGATCGAGCTGATCGCTCCCGGCCACGGCCCCTGGGTCACCGACCCCGCCGCCAAGCTGGCCGAGTACGTCGAGCACCGGGAGATGCGCGAGGCCGCCTGCTGGCCGCCCTGGAGCGCGGCGAGCGTTCCCGCGCGGCCCTGCTGGCCGAGGCCTGGGACGACATCCCGATCGAGCTGCTGCCGATGGCGGCGATGGCGATGGAGGCCCACCTCGAAAAGCTCGAGGCCGAGGGCCGGCTGCCGGACGACCTCCGCGAGTAGCGGCCACGAGTCTGCATTTAGACGTCTATAGGGCGACTAAGTGCAGACTGGCCAGCTGGCCAAACGTGATACACACTCGCTATGGGTCGTCTCAGAAAGCAGGGCCGCTCGGGCGGGGTTGCTGGCCGGGGCGGCGGGAACTGGCCTTGCCACGGCGGCAACGGCGGCGGCCTGGCACTGGCTGGCGCGGCGGCCCCTGCCGAAGCAGCGGGGGACGATCGAGCTGCGGGGCCTGGAGGGCCGGGTGCGGGTGCGCCGCGACCGCTGGGGCGTGCCGCACATCGAGGCCGACGCCCACCACGACCTCTACTTCGCCGAGGGCTTCGTCCACGGGCAGGACCGGCTCTGGCAGATGGACTTCTACCGGCGCGTGGTCGAGGGCCGGGTTGCGGAAATGGCGGGTGAGGACGGCCTGCCGATCGACCGGCTGATGCGCACGCTCGGGATGCACCGCATCGCCGAGCGCGAGGCGGCGGTGCTCGACCCGGCGCTGCGGGCGCTGCTGGAGCGCTTCTGCGAGGGCATCAACGCCGCCGCCACCGCCGCCACCGCGCTGCCTTTCGAGATGCAGCTGCTGCGGCTCGACTTCAAGCCCTGGCGGCCGGTCGACATCCTCGGCCTCGGCAAGCTGCTCGCCTTCGGCCTCTCGACCAACTGGGAGCGGGAGCTGTTGCGGGCCGACATGCTGCGGGCGCTGGGCCCGGAGCTGACCGCCCGCCTCGACCCCACCTACCCGGCGGACAACCCGGTCGTCACCCAAGAAGTCTGGAGCGGCGACGGGCTCGCGATCGTCGAGCAGATCGACGCCGTGCGGCGCTCGATGGGCCTGGCCGCGGAGGCGAGCGGCTCCAACAACTGGGCCGTCAGCGGCTCGATCAGCGCCACCGGCGCGCCGCTGATCGCCGGCGACCCGCACCTGCCCCCGAGCATGCCCGGCATCTGGTACCAGGTCGGCCTCCGTCACGGCGAGCGCTTCGTCCGCGGCGCCTCGCTGCCCGGCCTGCCCGGCGTCTACATGGGCCAGAACAACGACGTCTGCTGGACCTTCACCAACGTCATGGCCGACGTCCAGGATCTCTTCGTCGAGCGGGTCGAGGCCGACACCTACCGGTTCGAGGACGAGTGGCTGCCGCTCGAGACCGTGCGCGAGGAGATCCCGGTCAAGGGGCGCGCGGAGCCGGTCGCGCTCGACGTGCGGATCACCCACCACGGCCCGATCGTCAACGAGGCCCTCGGCGCCGACGCCGCCGAGCCGCTGGCGCTGAGCTGGACCGCGCTCTCCGAACCGACCGCCTTCCCGGGCATGTTCGAGCTGCTGGAGATCGAATCCGGGCCGGAGCTGGTGGACAAGCTGGAGGGCCACACGGCCCCCGCCTCGAACCTGATCTGGGCCGACCGCCACGGCTCGATCGGGTACAAGCTGATCGGCCGCCTACCGCTGCGGCGCGGCGGCTGCCCCGACCTGCCGAAGCCCGGCTGGGGCGGCGAGTTCGAGTGGGAGGGGACGATCCCCTTCGCCGAATTGCCGGAGGTGACCGATCCCGAGAGCGGCTACCTGGTCACCGCCAACAACCGCATCGTCGGCGACTCCTACCCGCACCACATCACCAGCGAGTGGCTCGACGGCTTCCGCGCCGAGCGGATCAAGCAGCTGCTGGGCCAGAGCGAGCGCCACGACATCGAGGGCTTCGAGGCGATGCAGTCCGACAACCTCTCGCTGCCGGGGATCGAGGCGGCGCGGCGGCTGGGCCGGCTCAGCCCACGCGGCCAGCGCGAGCTGAGCGCGCTCGAGCGGCTGCGCAGCTGGGACGGCCGCCTCGATCCGGAGACGATCGCCGGCACGATCTACCAGGCCTTCCTGCTGCGGCTGGCACGCGGGGTGGTGCGGGCCGCGATCGGCGACCGCGACCTCTGCGAGCGCTGGCTCGACCGCGCCGACAACGGCTTCACCCCGCACACCACCTCACCCTGGCGCTGGCACTCGCACCTGATGAAGCTGTGGGAGGAAGGCGACGAGGAGCTGATCGGCCGCCCCTGGGACGAGCTGGTGCTGGAGGCGCTCGCCGGCGCCCTCGACGACCTCGAGGAGCGCTTCGGTCCCGACCCCGAGGGCTGGCGCTGGGGGCAGGTGCACGAGATGGAGTTCCCGCACCCGCTGGGCGAGGCGAACCCGCTGCTGCGCCGCCTGCTCAACCGCCGCCTCCGTGCCGGCGGCGCCCAGGAGACCGTGAGCCAGATCGCCTACGACCCCAACAACCCCTACAAAGCCGTCTGGGCGCCGAGCTGGCGCATGGTCGCCGACCCGACCGCCCCCGACCGCTCGCGCTGGCAGATGTTCACCGGCCAGTCCGGCCACCCCGCCAGCCGCCATTACGACGATCTCCAGGCCGACTGGCTCGAGGGCCGCACCCAGCCGATGGCCGGCGAGGGGCCGTGGCAGGAGCTGGAGTTAGTCCCGCAGGTTTAGCGAGGAGCCGTCGGCTGCGGCGACGGCGGTGACGAGCTCGACGATCTCGGCCGGGGCCTTGGCCGGGGAGCCGGCGTCGAAGGGGGGCTGGGGGTCGTACTCGATGCCGAGCTGGACCGCCTGCGCGACCTCGGGGCCGACCTCCTGGCCGACCAGGTGCAGGGCCATGTCGATCCCGGCCGAGACGCCGGCGGCGGTGATGACCTTGCCGTCCTCGACGAAGCGGCCGCCGACCGGGTCGGCGCCGTAGGCGCGCAGCGGCTCCAGGTAGAGCCAGTGGCCGGTCGCGCGCCTGCCCTCGAGCAGGCCGGCGGCGCCGAGGACCAGGGAGCCGGTGCAGACCGAGGTCGTCCACTTGGTCTGGCCGTCGACCCCGCGCAGCCAGGAGAGCACCTCCTCGTCGCTCAGCAGCGGTCGGTTGCCGGCGCCGCCGGGGACGAGGACTATGTCGGGGTCACCCACGTCGGCGATCGCGTGGTCGGCGCTGAGGCCGAGGTGGCCGCTGTCGGTCCGCACCTCGCCGGTGGCTTTGGCGACGAACTCGACCTCCCAGCCCGGGACCGAGCGCAGCACCTCGTAGGGGCCGATCGCGTCGAGCGCGGTGATGCCGTCGAAGATCAGGATCGAGGTCTTCACGAGCGGGATCTTGGCGACCGCGGCGCCCTTCCGCCAGTGGCAGGATTGCCAATATCCGCTAGATTTCTGCCACGGTGGCGAGCGCGAATGCAGAGAGCGGGGCGTTCGGCGCGGCCGCGGACGGGAGCCGGATGACCGGCGCGACCGCGGACCGGCACGGGGTGGTGGCGCTCTGCCTCGACGGGCTCGTCGCCTTCGACCTGACGGCGCCGGCGCAGGCGTTCGGGCTGGCGGCGCGGCCAGGTGGCGAGCCGCTGTACGAGTTCTCGACCTGCTCGGTGGATGGGGAGGAAGTCCGCAGCACGAGCGGCTTCGGCGTCACCCCGGCGGCGGACCTCGGCGCCCTGCGCCGGGCCGAGACGGTCGTCGTCCCCGCCTACGCCGGCATCCTCGCGCCGCCACCCGCGGAGGCAATCGATGCTCTGCGGGCCGCGGCGCGGCGCGGCGCCCGCCTGCTCTCGGTCTGCAGCGGTGCCTTCGCCCTCGCCCACGCCGGCCTGCTCGACGGGCGTCGTGCGGCAACCCACTGGGCCTGGGCCGGCGAGCTGGCGCGCCGCTTCCCCGCCGTCGAGGTCGACCCCGACGCCCTCTACGTCGACGAAGGCGAGGTGCTGACCTCGGCCGGGCTCAGCGCCGGCATCGACCTCAGCCTGCACGTGATCCGCAAGGACTTCGGCGCCGCCGCCGGCGAGCGCGTCGCCCGTCACATGGTCGCGGCGCCCCATCGCGAGGGTGGTCAGGCCCAGTTCGCCAAGCCGGCAGTGGCCGAGGGCGGCGGCTCGCTGGAGACGACGCGGCGCTGGGCGGCCGAGCGCCTCGAGCAGCCCCTCGACGTCGCCGCGATGTCGCGCCACGCCGGCGTCAGTCCCCGCACCTTCGCCCGCCGCTTCCGCGAGGAGACCGGGACGACGCCGCTGCAGTGGCTGCTCTCGCGCCGGGTGCTGGAGGCGCGGCGGCTGCTTGAGGAGTCCGACCTCCCGGTCGAGGCGGTCGCCTGGCGCTGCGGTTTCGGCACCGCCGCCTCGCTGCGCGACCACTTCCGGCGCGCCACCGTGACCACCCCGACCGCCTACCGCCGCGCCTTCGCAGGCTGAACGCGGTCGATTTCCGGTGTTATGACACCCGTAATCGACCGCGTTCAGCGCCGCGTCGTCTAGGGTCGGCATCGGGATGAGCCGCCGCGATCAGATCGTCCTCAGCGATGCCGAGCTGCTGCAGCTGCTGGACGGGGAGCGGGTGGCGGTCGTCTCCAGCCTCGGGCCGCGGGGCTGGCCGCACTCGATGCCGCTCTGGTACGTGCCGCGGGACGGCGAGGTCTGGATCTGGACCTACGCCAAGTCGCAGAAGGTCCGCAATCTCGAACGCGACCCGCGGGCGACGGTGCTGGTCGAGACCGGGCACGAGTACGGCGAGCTGCGCGGGGCGATGATCGAGGCCGAGGCCGAGATCCACCGCGACTTCGAGACCGTGATCGGCTTCGCCGAGGAGCTGACGCTGCGCTACGCGGAGGGGATCTCCGCGGTCGAGGGGGACGCCAGGGCGGCGCTGGAAGCGCAGGCGCCGAAGCGCGTCGCGATCCACTTCAGGCCGTTGCGCACCGCCACTTGGGACCACCGCAAGCTGGGCGGCACCTACTGAAGCGGCGTTGACGGCATCGCTACATCCCCGCCCGTGCCGTGTTGGAGGGTGACGCGATCGCTACCTTTCTCGACTCGATGAAACGACGACTGCCAGTCATCCTGATCCTCGTCGTCCTCGCCGCGGCCCTGTTCGCCGGCGTCCAGTCAGGCTCCGCGAAGCCGGTGCCGCGCGGCCCGCAGGGCTTCTTCGGCATCGGCCCGCAGACGGCGCTGACCGAAAAAGACGTCGAGTA
The DNA here is from genome assembly GCA_963720455.1 of uncultured Thermoleophilia bacterium. GTDB lineage: Bacteria > Actinomycetota > Thermoleophilia > Solirubrobacterales > 70-9 > VAYN01. The sequence continues at coordinate 2,608,904 of OY970392.1, forward strand.
CATGAAGGCGGGCGGGATCGACGTGATCCGCTGGCCGCTGCCCTGGGGCGGGATCCAGCCGACCAAGAAGGGCGGCTACGTCTGGACCAGCTTCGACGAAGTCGTCGAGCTCGCGGCCCGGCAGGGCCTGCAGGTGCTCCCCTTCATCTACAGCACGCCGCACTGGCTCTCGCGCAAGTACACGAAGCTGCCGATCGACAGCGCCCAGGCCCGCGGCGCCTGGACCGCCTTCCTGAAAGCGGCGGTCGAACGCTATGGCCCGGGCGGCGACTTCTGGGACGAGCACGCGCCCGGCGTCGTCAAATACGAGCCGGCGATCAGCCGGCCGCTGCCGATCCGCAGCTGGCAGATCTGGAACGAGGCCAACTTCTTCTACTTCGCCTATCCCGCCTCGCCGCAGCGCTACGCGAAGCTGGTGCGGATCTCCAGCCCGGCGATCAAACGGGTCGACCCGACCGCCAAGGTGATCCTCACCGGCCTCTTCGGCGACCCGACCGCGAGCGGCCCCCGCGGCATGCCGGCAACGACCTTCCTCGAAGCCCTCTACCGCTCGCCCGGGCTGAAGAGCCGCTTCGACGGGATCGCCCTGCACCCCTACGCGGCCGACGCGGAAACGCTCGAAGAACTGGTCGAGGAACTGCACGACGTCACCGTCGCGAACCACGACCGCGTGCCCCTCTACATCACCGAGATGGGCTGGGGCTCGCAGAACAACTTCGAGCAGGTCGCCTTCGAGCAGGGGATCAAGGGCCAGGTGAAACAGCTCGAGGATTCCTACCGCTACCTGCTGGAGAACCGGGGCCGGCTCGACCTCAAGCAGGTCTACTGGTTCTCCTGGAAGGATCTCGGCGACTCCTGCAACTTCTGCGACTCGGTCGGCCTCTTCCGCGGCGGCAACCGCTTCCACCCGAAGCCCGCCTGGCGCACCTTCGTCAACATCACCCGCGGCCGCACCCGTCCTTAGGCCCGTTCGGCAGCCTCAGTCAGGGCCGAGGGAGAAACACCGCAAGGGCGGCGCCTTCACGCTCGCCACGGCCAGCGCTGCGGCGTAGCCCGGGTCGATCTCCAGATCGCGGACCGTGACCGGCTCCGCCGGCGCCGGGTTCCCGAGCCCGCCTCCCCGGCACTTGAGCAGAGCCTCGCGTCGTACCCATGCCGCGTAGAAGCGAGCCGCCCGCCCGCCCGGCTCGCTCGCCCGCAGGGCCGCAGCCGTGTCCGGGTCGAGCCCGTGCTCGGCGAGGGCGAGGAAATCGCGACCGGGATCGGCCCTCTCGACGTCGACTCCCACCTCGACGCCGATCGTCACGGCCACCAGCGCCAGGGAGCCGGAATGGCTGAGGTTGAAATCGAGGCGGCTCGGCGCGTCGACCAGCGCCGGCTTGCCGTGCGGCCCGGATTCCAGGGCGAGCGTCGCCGCATCCTCGTCGAGGTAGCGCGAGAGGACCGTGCGCAGGGCCCAGCGCGAGGCGGTCCAGCTCCGCCCCGCACCGGGGCGCCGCATCCGTTCGGCGCGGCGGCGCTCCTCGGGGGGCAGCGACTCGGCTTTGGCCAGGCCGGCTGCGTCCAGCTCCGCGCGCCAGACGTGGACCTCTCCGGCCGGTTCCGCGGGTTCCGCCGGCCCCGCCGGCCAGGGGGCGCTCAACGCCTCAGCGCCGCGGCGATGCAGCGGTCGAGGCACTCGGCGAGCAGTGCCGCCCCCGGCTCACGCAGCATCTCGACGTGTCCGAGCGGGAGCAGATGGCGTTCGAGCCCGCCGCCAGCCCGCTCCGGCCAGGCGAGGTAGGCGGGTTTGTGCTCGTACCGGGTGGAGGTGATCAAGACGATCTTCCCCGGCCAGGGTGCTGCCCGGTAGTCGTCCCGAGCCTGCCTACCGGCTTCGACCAGGAGATCTTCGATGCGTTTGCGTGCTCTCGGCAGCGGCCGGCCGAGCCCGCGTTCGGCGCGGTGGACGATCCGATTGCGTGCAGCGCCAAGGCGTGCGCGAGTCTGCGGGGAGGTCGGGTCCGGCAGCGCGCCGGCAAGGCGGCGCATCTGTCGCCGCCGCAGCGAGAGCCGCAGGGTTCGTGGCAGCGGCCCCGGCGGGGGCGGCAGCAGATCGGGATCGAGCCCCTGCGCCACCCCGTCGGTCCAGGCCCAGGTGCGGAGCGCCTCGAGGTCGGCGCCCAGCGGCTCCGCGAAATGTGTCCGGAGGTCGGCCCGCTGCGCGGCCCCGAGCAGGTAGCGGTTCGCCGGCCCGCCGTCGACCGGTTCCAGCAACCGCCGGCGCAACCGCTCCCAGCCGGCGGCGGCGAGCGGGTTGTCCGGATCGCGGCCGCAGGAATCCCAGGCCGCGGCCATCGCCCAGTCCCAGGGGCGCCCGTCCGGGGTCCGGCAGGTGTCGTACGGAGCGGGGATCAGCAGGCTCGCCTGGACCCCCTGCTCGCTCACCCCGCTTTCCCAGAGCCATTTGAAGAAGGCCCCCGAATCCTCACCCAGGGGGTCGGGCCAGCGCTCTTGCAGATCTTCTCGCCAGTGCCAGACCTCGTGCCCGTAGCGCGAGATGCCGGCGCCGGCATCGCTGCGCAGCCAGGCGGCGAAAGCGGCCGTCCCGTCATGCTCCCGATCCGGCACCGGCTCGCCGCCGTCCCGGGCCCGGACCCGGGCCGCCTCCATGTAGTGGTCGACCGCCAGCCCTGGTTCGAGCTCCCGCGGGCCCGCGAGCGGCGGATCGGAGTCGAGCGCGGCCAGCAGGGCGACCTCCTCGCCGGCCGAGTGCAGCTGCTGGGCGATCTCGTAGGCGGCGGTAGCACCGTTACAGCGGCCCGCGAGCAGGTAGGGGCCGTGCGCCTGGACCGTCCTGATTTCCTCCACGCAGCGAGCCGCCATCGCCTCGATCCCGCTGTCCATGGCCGCATGCCCGTCGAGCCCGCTTGGCTGCAGAGCGTAGAGCGGCTGGTCCGGCGAGATGTGGCGCGCCAGCGGGCCGAAGCCGACGACGTTGCCGTCGCCGGCGGTGACGGCGAAGAGCGGCGGTCGCGTCCCGTGCGGCTTCAGCGGGACGAGGCTGCTCCACCCGGCCCGGCTCGCGCCGGACTCCAGCAGGGTCGCCAGCCCGCTCGGCGTCGGGAATTCGAAGATGCTCGCAAGCGGCAGGCGCCGCCCGGACTTCTCGAGCTCCGCGAACAGCGCCACGGCCAGCAGCGAGTGGCCGCCGAGGGCGAAGAAGTCCTCTTCGACCCCGACACCCTCGATCCCGAGCACGTGTTCGAAGGCCTCGACCGTCCGGCGCTCGGCCGCGGTGCGCGGTGCGGAGTCGGTGCCGGGGGCGCTGGCCAGGTGCTCGCGGCTCGGGGCGGGAAGCCTGCCGCGGTCGATCTTGCCGTTGGGGGTGAGCGGGAACCGCGGCAGCGCCACCCAGGCTGCCGGGACCATCGCGGCGGGAAGCAGTCTCACGGCGTGCTCGCGCAGGGTCGCGGCAGCAGGCGCGGCGCACTCCGTCGTCGCCACCACGTAGGCGGTGAGCGCGCGGTCCCCGGGAGCGCGCTCGTAGGCCGCGACGACGACGTCGGCGATAGCCGGGTGGGCGCGGAGCGCCTCCTCGACCTCGGCCGGCTCCACGCGCACGCCTCGTACCTTGAGCTGCCGATCGACGCGGCCGAGGAACTCGAGCGTCCCGTCGGGCAGGCGGCGAACCCGGTCGCCGCTGCGGTAACGCCGTCCGCCGGCCCCGTTCGGGCCGGCCACGAAGCGGGCCGCGGTCAGCTCCGGGTCGCCACGGTAGCCACGTGCGACACCGTCCCCCCCGACCCAGAGCTCGCCGGCGACGCCGATCGGGGCCTCCTGGCCGGCCGCGTCGATCACTTCGCAGGAGGTTCCCTGGATCGGCCGGCCCAGTGGGATCGAAGCCCCGACCCGGTCGCCCGGCCGGAGCTCGTGGGTGAGGGCGAAGGTGGTCGTCTCAGTCGGTCCGTAGCCGTTGGTCAGCCGGCCCTCGGGCGGCAGCCCCGCCAGCGCCCGCGCAACGTGGTTGGGGGAGAGGACGTCGCCCCCGGCCAGCAGGTGGCGGACGGACGCGAGGCACTCGGGGCGACGGTCGACGAGCTCGTGGAAGAGCCCCGCCGTCAGCCACATCGTGGTCACGCTCATCTCCTTCACTGCCGTTGCCACGGCGTCGGGGGAGGGCTGCTCGGCGAGCACCGCCACGGTGCCGCCGTTGGCCAGCGGGCCCCAGAGCTCCAGCGTGGTCGCGTCGAACGCCGGCGAGGCGGCGTGCAGCATTACCGTGCCCGGCCCGAGCTCGGCGAAGCCGGGGTCGTCGACGAGGCGGGCGACGTTGCGGTGGGTGACCTCGACGCCCTTCGGCTCGCCGGTGGAGCCGGAGGTGTACATCACGTAGGCGAGGTCCTCGGCGGCCGGGGCTGCCGCCTCGGGTGGCTGCGCGGCCGCGGCCGCCGCCGGGTCGAGGGCGGCGACGCCGTCGGGCAGCGCCGGGGCGAGGTCGGGGTCGGCCAGGGCGATCGTGGCGCCCGCGTCCGCCAGGGCCCTGCCGATCCTGGCGGCGGGGTGGAGCGGGTCGAGCGGCACGTACGCCGCCCCCGCCTCGAGGATGCCGAGATAGGCGACCGCCGAGCGGAGCGAGCGCGGCAGCAGGACCCCGACCGCGTCGCCCGCCTTCACACCCCGGGCCCGCAGCGAGCCGGCCACCGCGCGGGCCCGCTCGACCAGCTCGCCATAGGAGAGGCGCGTGGAGTCCTCGACGACGGCCACCGCGTCGGGGTCGCGCAGCGCCTGGCGGGCGACCAGGCCGGGAATCGTCGCGTCGCGGTCGAACTCGCTCGGACGGGACTTCCAGGCGCGAAGCCGCGCTTCCTCCTCCTTCCCGTGCAGGGGCAGCTCGGAGAGCCGCGCCTCGGGCCGGGCCGCGAACTGCTCGAGCAGGTTGAGGTGGTGGCCGGCGAGCCGGTCGACGTCGGTGTCCTCGAACAGGTCGGAGTGCTCCCAGATGAAGAACGGCTCGCCATCGCCATGGTCGACCCCGATCACGTTGAGGTCCGCCTTGGCGGTGCCGTTGGGGATCGTCTGTACGACCCGCGCCTCCAGGCCGCTCCAGTCGCCCTCGCCGCCTGGCGCGTCGTCGAAGGAGAAGAGCGTCTGCACCAGTGGCGAGCGGCTCGCCTGCCGCCGCGGCGCCAGCGCTTCGACCACCCGCTCGAAGGGCACGTCGGCATTGGAGATCGCGTCGAGGACGGTGGCGCGGACCCGCTTCAGCAGCGTGCTCACGGTCGGGTCGCCGGAGAGGTCGATGCGGAGCGCCGCGGTCCCGACGGTCATCCCGATCAGCCCCTCCGCGGCCGGGTCGGTGCGGTTGGCGAGGCCGCTCGCGATCTGCAGGTCCTCGAGCCCCGAGCAGCGCCCCAGCAGCAGCGCGAAGGCGGCGAGGGCGATCTGGAAGCCGGTCGCGTTCTCGGCCCGGCCGAGGTCGCCGATCGCGGCGGCGAGCTCGGGTGGGACCCGGCGCCGCACCGAGCCGCCCGCGAACGACTCGCGAGCCGGACGCCGACGCGCGGTCGGCAGCTCCATCAGCGGTGGGTCGGGATCGAGGCTGCGGCGCCAGTAGTCGAGCTGGCGGCGCCCGATCTCGCCATCCGCCAGCGCGTGCTCCCAGCGCGCGTAGTCACCGAGCTGGACCGGCAGCTCCGCCAGCTCCGGCTCGCGGCTCTCGACCCGGGCCGAGTAGAGCTCGGCCAGCTCGGAGAGGAAGATCGGGAAGGACCAGCCGTCGTGGACGGCGTGGTGCTCGAGGTCGATCAGCGTCCAGCGGCCGGGCCCGCGGCGGACCAGGGTCCAGCGCACGAGTGGCGCCCGTTCGAGCGCGACCCGGGTGCGCACGCGGGCGCGGAGGAGGCGCGCCCACTCGGCCCCGCTCCCCTCGCACTCGACGACATCGAGCGGCACCGGCAGCTCCTCGTGGACGACCTGAACGACCTCGCCGCTGCGCTCCTCGACCGAGGTCCGGTAGCTCTCGTGGCGCTGCATCAGGTCCCCCAGGGCGCTGCGCAGGGCGGCCTCGTCGAGCTCTCCCTCGAGGTGCAGGAGGGCGGCGAACTGGAACGAGAGCGAGTCTGGGTTCATGCGCTCGAACAGCCAGGCCCGGCGCTGCGCAAAGGTGGCCGGAGCCGGGCCGGCGGCGCCCCCCGCGCGGGTCAGCGCGGGCCGGGCGTTGGCGCCGGCGGCCTCCAGGCGCCGGGCCAGCTCGCGCGCCGTCGGCGCCTCGAAGACCGTCCCCACGTCGACCTCGACCCCGCAGCGGTCGCGCAGGCGCCCGACCAGCTGGATCGCCAGCAGCGAGTCGCCGCCGAGGGCGAAGAAGTCCTCGTCGCGGCCGAGCGCGTCGAGGCCGAGCAGCTCCGCCATCAGCTCGGCCACCTCGGCCTCCCGCCCCGTCTCGGCGCCACCCGCCTCCGTCCTCGCCGGCGCCGGCAGCGCCGCGCGGTCGATCTTGCCGCGCTCGGTCAGCGGCAGCACCGGCAGCAGCACGATCGTCGCCGGCAGCATGAACGCGGGCAGCCGCGTCGCCAGGTGGGTCCGCAGCGCCGCCTCGTCCGCCGCCGCGCCGTCGCGCAGCGCCGCGTAGGCGACCAGCCGCTTGTGGCCGGCGACGTCCTCGCGGGCGACGACCGCCGCCTGGTTCACGTCCGGGTGGGCGCCGAGCATCTGCTCGACCTCGCCCGGCTCGACCCGGTGGCCGGAGATCTTCACCTGGTGGTCGCTGCGGCCGAGGAACATGAGCTCGCCGTCCTCGCGCCGGCGCACGAGGTCTCCGGAGCCGTAGATGCGGGCGCCGGGGCGCCCCGAGAACGGGTCCGCTCGGAAGCGGTCGCGGGTGCGCTCGGGGTCGCCGCGGTAGCCGCGCGCGACCGCCGGGCCGCCGATCCAGAGCTCCCCCGCCTCCCCCGCCGCGACCGGGCGCTGCTCCTCGTCGAGGACGTGGAAATCGAACCCGGGCAGCGGCCTGCCGATAGGCAGCGGCGCGCCGTCGACCTCGGTCACCTCGAAGCCCGAGGCGACGATCGTCGTCTCGGTCGGCCCGTACCCGTTGAGGACGCGGACGCCCGGGTGGGTTGCGAGGATGGCCCGGGCGGCGGCCGGCGCCATCACGTCGCCGCCGGCGGAGATCAGGCGCATCCCGCCGAGATCGGGCAGCGCCGCCCGCACGACCTGCTCGAAGAGTCCGGAGGCCAGGAGCGCGAAGGTGACGCCGCGCTCGGCGATCAGCCGGCCCAGCGCCCGCGGGTCGGGACGGCCTGGCGGCGCCAGCACCAGCCGGGCGCCGACCGAGAGCGCGCCCCACATCTCCCCCGCCGAGAGGTCGAACTCGATCGGGGCGACGCCGAGCACCGTGTCGCCCGCCCGCGGCAGCAGGTCGGAATCGCAGCCGAGCAGGTGCAGGAGGTTGGCGTGGGTGATCTCGACCCCTTTCGGGGTGCCGGTGGAGCCCGAGGTGAAGAGGACGTAGGCGAGGCGATCGCCGCCTGGGGCCACCTCGCGCGACGGCGACGGGGTGGCGGCGAGCGTCTCGACGTCGAGCAGCTGCGCCGGGGGCAGGTCGGGGACGGCGCCGACGTCGGTCAGCAGCCGCGTCGCCCCGCCCAGCTCCAGCAGTTCCCGCTTGCGCAGCTGCGGGTACTCCGACCCGATCGGGACGTAGGCAGCGCCCGCCCGCACGGTGCCGAGGAGGGCGCAGACCGAGCGCCATGAGCGCGGCAGGGAGACCCCCACCACCTCTCCCTCGCCGCACCCGGCCGCGCGCAGGCCGGCGGCGACGGCGGCGCCGGCGGCGTCGAGCTCGCCGTAGGTGAGCCGCAGCTCGCCGTCCTCGACCGCGATCGCGTCGGGTTCCGCGGCGGCTCGTTCGACCACCGCGTTGACGACCGACCGCTGCGCGCTCGAGGCGGTGGGGGCGGCCTCGGCCGGGCCGGATGGAGCTGGGCGGTCCACGACCTCGATGATCCCAGCCACGCCGCTTCGCCGGCCTGGCAGGCCGGCGGATGGGCCTACCGGTGCCGGCGGGGCTTGACGCGGACCCGCAACTCCCGCGAGTCGCCGGCGAGGTAGGTGTCGCCGGCGAAGGTGGTGGCGGTGAAGACCGTGTTGCGGTAGACCCGGCGCAGGAAGCGCGCCGTGCAGGCGCGGCTGAGGAACTTGGAGCCGTTGCGGTGGCCGTTGCGCAGGAGCGCGACGACGTCGCCCTTGCGAGCCTGGCAGGGCGAGACCCAGACGGTCAGCACCGCCGCCTTGCCGCGTTCGACCCGGCGCCGTTGCGCCTCGATCCCGATGAAGGTGGGTGAGAGCTGCGGTCCGGTCACGGGGGGCTCTGGCTGTGAGATCGGCACCGGGCAGCTGGCGGGGGGCGGGCCCGCGAGCCGGAAGACGTCGCCGCCCTGCTCGACCACGTAGACGTGCCCCGCGGCGTCCTCGCCGAAGGAGACCGGGTTGTCGACCCGCAGGCCCAGCGAGCAGTCGCCGCCTGCCGCTTCGCCCGCTTTCGCCGGCAGGCGCAGGCTGCGGATCACGCCCGAGCAGAGGTCGCTGTACACGTAGTCGCCATCGAGGGCGCCGAGGCCGGGGTCGCGGACGACGTAGCCGCCGATCACGGCGCAGCGGTCGGCGCCGCCGAGGTCGGGGTCGGGCGACTGCGGGTAGTCGAAGACCGGCCTGACGAAGGCGCCGAGCGGCAGCGTCGCGCACTCCGGGTCGGTCCCCGGCCCGGGCAGGAAGCCCTCGCGGCAGTTCCAGCCGTAGTTGAAGCCCTGGCCGCCGGCGAGGACGCCGGGGAAGGAGCTGGGCGCGAAGTCGATCTCCTCGCGCGAGCCCTGGCCGACGTCGCCGATCACCATGTTCCCGTTGAGGCTGTCGAAGGAGAAGCGGAAGGGGTTGCGCAGGCCGAGGCTCCAGATCTCGTATTCGCCGCTGGAATCCGGATCGACCCGGAGGATCTTGCCGAGCGGTTTGGCGGGGTCCTGGGCGTTGTGGAGCTGGTCGTTCTGGCCGCCGCCGTCCCCGGTCGAGACGAAGAGCTCCCCTTCGGGGCCGAACTGCAGCTGGCCGCCGTTGTGGTTTGCCTGGCCGGGGTGGGGGATGTCCAGCAGCGGACGCAGGGTCGAGACGTCGGCTTCGTCGTGGCCGGGGTCTTCGGAGACGAGTTCGTCGACGTGGAGGGCGCCGTCGACGTCGTTCGCGTAGAAGACGAAGAGCCGCCCGTCGCTGTCGAAGTCGGGCGAGAGGGCGATCGACATCAGCCCACGCTCGCCCTGGCAGCTGCCGCCGCATTCGACCTCGGAGCTGAGGTCGGCGAACTCGGTTGCGCTCCCGTCCTCGACCAGCTGGATCGTGCCTTCGCGCTCGGCGACGAGGAGGCGGCCGGCGTCGCCGGGATCGGAGCTGACGTAGATCGGCTGGTCGAAGGCGCCGACCGGCTGCAGGGTCAGCGCCCGGGCGCTGACCGCGCAGACCAATATCAGGAAGGCCGCGAGTATCCCTGCCGCTCGGATCACCCCCTTCAAGTTAGCGAGCCGCGATCCTCGCAAAGACGCGGATAGCCAGATAGCCGTGCAGCAAGGGGTCTAGGTTTCTCCCCTTGGGACCGAAGACGACGCGGATGAGGCACCCTTCTCGACGCGACGCGGCGGTCGCGATAGCCGCCTTGGCGTGGGAATCCCTGCCGGCCCATCACCGAGTGCTGCTCGAAAACATCGGCGTGCACCGGCACGAAGTGGTCGAGGCGCCGCTCGGCGCCTTCGTGAACGATCTGATGATCTCCGCTGGAGAAGAGGGTCTCACGCCGACCGAACGGAAGAGCCTGGACCGGGCTTCAGGGATCTGGGTCCAGCCACTGCGGCTCGTCCTTCTCAACGCCGGGCACCCGGCCCTCGTGGGCCTGGACGAGGCGAGCTACGAAACCATGGTCGCGCACACGGCTTGGCACGAGTGGGGCCACGCGCTCAGCTTGACTCGGGCCTCGGAGGAAGACATCAGCGCCGGCAGGAAACTGCTCCATCTCGCAACCCCGGGGGTGACGGAGGCCATCCGCGAGGGCGGCTACCGTTCGCGAGAGTTGACCCATGAGTTGATTGCCGAGTGCTACGCGCACCTGATGCGGCATCGAACTCGCGGTCATGACGGAAAACCAGAATGGCTTGCCGATGAGCTGTACGAGCTCGTCAGAAGGGTGACTGAATGGCGCGGGTAAATCGAAAAGATCGACCTACGGGCTACATCCTGCGAGATCAGAAGAGCGCAGAACGGATCGTCGCGATCGGGGACGAACTGCTCCGGAGCGAGGGCATCGATCCCTCCGGGCCTCTCTTCCCTCGAGGCAAGGGAGCGAAGAGCTCCGGCAGGTCCGGCAAACGCTCGCGGTAGCGGTCGGCGCCTCTCGCCGGGCGGCGACTTTGGAGGTGGGCGCGTGCGGTAGCGTGCCCCGCTCGTGACCGAGCGTCTGTTGATCACCGGTGGGGCCGGATTCGTCGGCTCCAACCTCGCCGTGTCGCTTGCCGCCAGGCACCCCGAGTGGGAGATCGTCGTGCTCGACAACCTCTACCGGCGCGGCTCGGAACTGAACCTGCCGCGACTGCAGGAGGCCGGGGTGGAGTTCGTGCGCGGCGACGTGCGCGAGCCCGAAGACCTGGCGCGGGTGCCGCGGATCGACGCCCTGATCGAGTGCTCGGCCGAGCCCTCGGTGATGAGCGGCGTCGACGGCGACACCGGCTACCTCGTCCACACCAACCTCACCGGCGCCTACAACTGCCTCGAGCTGGCCCGCCGCGACGGCGCCTTCCTCGTCTTCCTCTCGACCAGCCGCGTCTACCCCGTGCAGCCGCAGGTCGATCTGAAGCTGGAGGAGGCGGAGACCCGCTTCGAGATCGCCGCCGAGCAGGACGTTCCCGGCGTCTCGGGGGGTGGTATCTCCGAGGACTTCCCGCTCGAGGGCGCCCGCACTCTCTACGGCGCCACCAAGCTCGCCGCCGAGCTCCTGATCGAGGAGTACCGGGCGGCGCTGGGAGTGCCGGCCGTGATCGACCGCTGCGGCGTCATCGCCGGTCCTTGGCAGATGGGCAAGGTCGACCAGGGGGTATTCACCCACTGGATGCTCGCCCACCACTTCGGCAACCCGCTCAGCTACATCGGCTTCGGCGGCAAGGGCAAGCAGGTGCGCGACCTGCTCCACGTCGAGGACCTGGTCGACCTGGTCGAGCGCCAGCTGCTCGCCCCCGCGGAGTGGGACGGGCGCACCGTCAACGTCGGCGGCGGCCGCGAGTGCAGCCTCTCGCTGCTGGAGACGACGGCGATCTGCCGGCGCCTGACCGGCAACGAGGTCCCGATCGAGCCGGTCGAGCAGACGCGGGCCGGGGACGTCCCCATATACCTTTCCGACTGCACGAAGATCTTCGGCCTGGACGAGTGGCGCCCGCGGCGCAGCGCCGAGCAGGTGCTTGCCGACATCCACGGGTGGGTGGCGGCGGACGAGCAGCGGATCGCCCAGGCGCTCAACATCTGATCTGCGCGCGGGGCGCTCCGGCGCCCGGGTCAGGCGATCAGCAGCCTGTAGGCGCCTTCGGCGGCGGATAGCTGCTCGGCGGTGAAGAGAGCGGCCAATGCGCCGTCCTCGAACGCGAGCAGTGATTCGACCTCCCGCAGCCACTTCCTCTCGTTCCCCTTCAGCTCTCGTGTCAGCGCCCGAGGGTCCTCGACGAAGGTCAGCAGGCGGATCAGATCCTGGCGGTCGGACTCGAACTTGTCACGTTGCTTCTTGACCACCCGGGCCTTGATCAGGATCGCTCCCAGCAGGTTTGGCCTCCGGACTTGGACTGGCTCGCCGCCATCGAGCGAGACCCCGACGACCTCGGACCTCGCCAGCGCCTGGGTGCCGCCGGGGACCTGGAAGGTGGTGTACCTGCCGAGCGTCTTCGGATCGCGGCGAACACCCTCCGAGCCGAGGATCTCGACGATCGAGCCATCGACCTCGAACCTGTAGCCAAGGTCCTCGTTGCTCACCGGGGGCATCGCCATCTCCCCGCCGCGCTCCTTCAGTACCTCGGCCATCCGCACCGTCATCGAGGGACGACGGCGGGAGTCGCCGAGGAAGTCGACGTCCGCGGTGAGGCGGGACGTGCGGCTGCGCTCGAAGGCGTGCAGCTGGACCATCAGGCCGCCCACCAGGACCCAGCGCTCGTCGGCACCGAAGTCGCGGGCCAGCTCCAGTGCACTTGCCCAGAGGCGTTTCGCCTCGGCGGTGGGGGGATCGATGTTGACGACGGGGCTCAAGGCGATCGCAGCGCTTTCAGGGCTGCGCGGCCTGCTGCGGCCGAGCGGGGGTCCGCGTCCTCGGCCAGGTCGAGGGCGACGGCGGCGAGCGGCGCCACCCGAGCGCCTTCCAGGAGGTGCCATGCCCCGTCAGGGATCAGGCGCAGGTGGATGTTCGACCCCGGGCCGGCGGGTCGCAGAGCATGATCGTTCTCGAACTTCTGCAGCGCCCCAGCACGGATGTATCCATCGGCCTCCGATCCGGGAACGAGGTCGAGCCCGTGCGCGCCGGCGGCGCTGACCCCGGATGCGACGAAGCCCGCGTCTTCGACGACGTATGGGATCTCGCCCGGGTGAGCGTCGAAATACTTGGAGTTGGCGCGTCGAGCCAGCCGCGCCCCGAGTTCCTCCATCCCCTCGAGCGCAAGCGCTCTGCGCAGGCGCGAACGGTTCACCGGATCGACCCCCTCCGGGTCTTCCCCGGAGGCGAGGCGAAGCAGGGCCCAGGCGTTGTGCGCCGCGAACGGCCGCCCTTTCAGCGGGCTCTGCCGCTGCCGCCGTTCGACCTCGCCCCGCTCGATCAACCAGCGGCCGCCGACCTTCGCCGCAGGTAGGCCTCCGTGGACCACCATGGCATGAACCCGGCCCGCACTGAGGCCGAGCGCAGAGGCCGCTTCGGGGATGGAAATCGGATCCCTCATTGCGGGAAGTATAGAGAAACCCTAATACTTACGTCAACTATTGATATCTCTCATTACTTTCCGCAACTCGATCCGGGCAGGCTTGTTGATACCTTCGCCCCCTCCGAGCCACGCCGGTACTGGGGCGGACGCTCAACATCGACGCCCCGAGGGGGAAGGAGTAGGCGGAAAAGATGCCGGTTGCGATCATCACGGGGGCGGGGGGCCTGATCGGCTCCGAGGCGGTCGAGCACTTCATCGGCGAGGGCTTCGACGTCGTCGGGATCGAGAACGACATGCGGGCGCGCTTCTTCGGGCCCGAGTCCTCGACCTCGCACGTGACCGAGCGGCTGGTCGCCGCCTACTCGGCCGAGTTCCGCTGGGAGAACGCCGACATCCGCGACGCCGAGACCGTCGAGCGCATCTTCCGCGAGCACGCCGGCCAGATCGAGCTGGTCGTCCACACCGCCGCCCAGCCCTCCCACGACTGGGCCGCGAGCGAGCCCCAGACCGACTTCGGCGTCAACGCCAACGGCACCCTCAACCTGCTCGAGGCCGCCCGCGCCCACTGCCCGCAGGCACCCTTCGTCTTCTGTTCGACCAACAAGGTGTACGGGGACACGCCGAACCGGCTGCCGCTGGGGGACCTGGAGAAGCGGCTGGAGCTGCCGGAGGACCACCCCTATTACAAGGGCATCGACACGAGCATGTCGATCGACTCCTCGACCCACTCGCTGTTCGGCGTCTCCAAGGCGGCCGCCGACCTGCTGGTGCAGGAGTACGGGCGCTACTTCGAGATGCCCACCGTCGCCTTCCGCGGCGGCTGCCTGACCGGGCCCCAGCATGCCGGCGCCAAGCTGCACGGGTTCCTCGCCTACCTGATGAAGTGCACCGTCACCGGCACGCCCTACACCGTCTTCGGCTACGCCGGCAAGCAGGTCCGCGACAACATCCACAGCGCCGACCTGATCGCCGCCTTCGACGCCTACCGCCGCGCGCCGCGCGCCGCCGCCGTCTACAACATCGGCGGCGGCCGCTTCAGCAACTGCTCGATGCTGGAGGCGATCGAGATCTGCGAGCGCGTCGCCGGCCGCGAGCTGAGCTGGGAGATGGGCGAGGAGCCGCGGATCGGCGACCACCGCTGGTGGATCTCCGACCTCGCCCCGTTCGAAGCCGACTACCCGGACTTCGCGCTGCGCTACGGAGTCGAGGACATCCTGCAGGAGATGTACGAGCAGAACCTCGAGCGCTGGACGGCGACGCCGGCATGAAGCTCTCGGTGGTGATGCCGGCCCAGAACGAGGAGGGGTCGGTCGGGGCGACGGTCGAAGGCGTGGTCGCGGCGCTGGAGCGCGAGGGCATCGATTATGAGGTCGTCGTCGTCAACGACGACAGCGAGGACTCGACCGAAGCGGTGGTCGAGGCGATCGGCGCCCAGAACCCGCGCGTGCGCTGCCACCGCTCCCACTACGAGCGCGGCTTCGGGATGGCGATCCGGGCCGGTCTCGACGTCTTCGAGGGCGACGCCGTCGCGATCGTGATGGCCGACGCCTCCGATGACCCCGAGGACCTCGTCCGCTACCACCGCATCCTCGAGCAGGGCTGGGACTGCGCCTTCGGCTCGCGCTTCGTGCCCGGCGCCCAGGTCCACGACTACCCGCGCCTGAAGCTGACGATCAACCGGCTCGCCAACCAGTTCATCCGCATCCTCTTCCGCCACCGCTACAACGACACCACCAACGCCTTCAAGGCCTACCGGCGCGAGGTGATCGAGACGATCTCCCCGCTGCTCTCCAAGCACTTCAACCTGACCGTGGAGATGCCGCTGAAGGCGATCGTCCGCGGCCACACCTACGAGGTGATCCCGACCAACTGGACCAACCGCACCAGCGGCGTCCCGAAGCTGGCGATGAAGGAGATGGGCAGCCGCTACCTCTTCATCGTCCTCTACGTCTGGCTCGAGAACACGCTCAGCCGCGGCGACTACCAGGTCCGCAAGCCAGCCGGCCGGCCGCTCTAGGTCTCGGGCAGCGCGGCACCGAGGTCCTCGCCGCGGCCGGCGCGGTCGATCAGGCCGGCGAGGGTCTGCGCGTAGGCGTCCATGTCGTGGCGTCGCTCGACCAGCTCGCGGCCGGCGCGGCCGATTCGCCGCCGTTCCTCGGCGCTCGAGCGCAGCGCCCGGTCGAGCGCCCCGGCCAGGATCGCGGTATCGCCCGGCTCGCACAACCAGCCGGTCATCCCCTCCTCGATCAGCTCCGGCAGGCCGAAGATCCGCGTCGCCAGCACCGGCAGCTCCCAGGCCATTCCCTCGAGCACGGCGCGGGGCAGCGACTCGATCCGCGAGGCGCAGACGACCAGGTCGGCGACGCCGTACCACTGCTGGATCTCCGGGGTCGTGGGGACCAGCTCGATGCGGTCGGCCGAGCCGGAGGAGGCGACCCAGGCGGCGAGGGCCCGGGTGTCGGCGGTGTCCCCGGCCCCGGCCAGGGCGAGGCGGGCCCGGGGGTGCCGCGCCGCGATCGAGTCGAAGGCCTGGGCCAGGGAGGCCTGCGCCTTGCGCGGGTCGATCGAGCCGACGCAGAGGACCAGCTCGGCATCGAGCGGCACGCCGAGGCGCTGCCGCGCCGCGCCGCGATCGAAGCCATCCCTGATCGCGTCGATCGGGTCCAGGTCAAGCCCGTAGGGGACGGTGAGGCAGCGGCCGGGGAGATAGGGCTCGTACATCTCGGCGGTCGCCTCGGCCTCGAAGACGGCCAGCTCGGCGGCGCGCATAGCGGCCTCGATGCGAGCGCGCACGCCGGGGCTGCATCCGGCCCAGAGCACCGCCAGCTCGAAGCTCTCGTGGATCGCCCACAGCGCCGGGATCCCGAGCCGGCCGGCGACCTCGGCGCCGGCGCCGACCAGCGGCGAGGCGGTGTTGACGAAGGCGGCCTCGAAGCCCCACGGACGCGCCCAGGCGAGCAGCTCCTCGACCCTGCCGTCGTAGGCCTCGAGGTCGGTCAGCGGGTGCTCTCCGCAGACGTGGACGGGGATGCCCAGGTGCTCCAGCAGCTCTCGCGAGGGGCCCCCGATCGGGCTGACGACGACGGGGTCGATCGCGCCTCTGCGCAGCAGGTGATCGAGCGTTTCCACCAGATAGCGCGAGGCGCCGCCGAGGCAGAGCTGGTGGGTGCAGACGAGGGTGCGCCTGCCGGCCCTTCGCGAGGCGCCCGGGCGAGGGCTGGGGCGGGCCGGCTCGGGCGCGGCCGGCGGCGCCGGCACCAGCGCGATCGGCGCCGGTCCCAGCTCCAGGCGCTCGCCGGCGAGGCTCGTCGCCACTGCCCGGACCTCGACCTCCCCGTCGGCGCCCGGCCACGAGCTCAGATCGCAGGAGAGGGAGAAGCCGGCGACGGCGGCGCCCGGCTCGCCGAGCTCGGCGGCGACGTCGGCCCGCGCGACCCCCAGCTGGGCGAGTCCGAGCGAGCGCTCGCCGAGCCGGATCTCCACCCTGGCGGTCGCGGCACCGGGGAAGAGCGCCCAGCCGGAGACCGTGAACAGGCCGCGCTCCACGGTCGCCCCGGCGGCCGGCTCGTCGAGCCGCCCCTCGGCCCCGGGCGTCATTCAGTCTCCCGTCTCGGCGGAATCACCAGCCTGGATGATGACCAGACCAGCGCCCCGAGGGCGGCCCCGAAGGCGAGCATGGCGGCGACCGCCACCGCGTCGGTCAGGGTGACGGTGCCGGAGAGCAGCTCGCCGCGGGTGGCGACCGTCGGCACCATCGCGACCGCGACCACCTCGACCACCCGCAGCGCCAGCAGGGCGCGGACCGGCGCCGAGCGCAGCCAGCCGAAGCCGCTCGCCGCCTGCTCGCAGGCGACCACCGCGAACAGGGTCAGGGCCCAGGCCTGCAGCCCCTCCCGCATCATCCCGGTCGAGTAGGAGCCCCAGTAGACGGCGAAGAGCAGGAAGGGCGCGACCACGGCGGCGAGGACGGGCCACGGCCAGCGCCGCCCCGCCCGCCAGAGCGCCACCAGCAGGAGCGGGAAGAAGACGATCGCGACCCCGAAGGGGAGCGTGTTCCAGTACTGGAAGAAGAGGTGGATGACGGCCGGGGATTCGCCGCCGACCATGTTGATCGACCCGTTGCTCGATGAGGCGACGATCAGCAGCAGCGGTACCAGGGTGTTGGCGACCGACTCGAGCCTGAACTCGATCCAGTCCCAGGGCGGCGGGTGAGCGACGGGGCCGGCCTGCTCGAAGTAGTTGAGGAAGGTGCTCTGGTCGTAGTGGGAGCCGTTGATCAGCCGCCAGGCAATCGCGAAGACCGCGAGGCCGGCGACCAGGAGGAGCGCCTCTCGCAGGCGCGGCCGGCGCCAGCTCGCCCCCCGCAGCGGCCAGAGCGCGATCAGGCCCAGCACCGGCAGCGAGAGCAACGCGACCGGGTGCATCAGGTAGCCGAGCCCGACCAGCAGGCCGCCGCGCCCCGGCCGCTCCGAGATCACGCAGATCGCCGCCAGCAGGACCAGCGATGCAGCCAGCATCTTCGGCCAGGTGAACCAGACCTCGTGCACGAGGAAGGGGGTGGTCGCGGCCAGCAGCAGCGCCAGGTAGGCGGCGCCGCGGCCGGCCAGGTGCCGGACCAGGTCCCAGAGCGAGAGGAAGGCGGTGCAGGCGAAGGACATCATCGCCAGCCGGTAGGCCATGAAGCCCTGGGCGTCGAACGGGGCCCAGGGCTGGTCGGGGTACCCGGCCGGCGGACGGCCGCCGGAGAGCAGCACGACCGGCGCGCTCGCCAGCCCCGGCAGCGGCCCGCGGCTGGAGAAGTTGTAGGGGGAGAACTGGCCGGCGCCGAGCGTGCCGTAGGGCCCGGCGCCGTGCGCGGCCAGGGTCGGGACGATGAACGAGATGCGGCTGTCGGAGCGGTCCCCGACCTCCAGCGTGCGCGAGATCGTGCCGGCGTAGAGTTCTCCGTCCGGGCCCAGCGACCAGAGCGCCCGCGCCACCGCGAGCCCGAGCACGCAACCGACCACGAGCAGGGCGCGCCGCTCCTCGCGGTCGAAGATCTCCCCCGGCGGCGCCCAGAGCAGCCCGGCGGCCAGCGCCGCCAGCACCGGCGCCGCGGCCGCGAAGCAGACCCCCCGCGGGTCGCTCGCACCTGCCAGCGCCCAGGCCAGGGCGCCGAGCCCGACCAGCAGGCCGAGCCCCGGCAGGAAGAGGAAACCGAGGCCGGGCCGGTGCGGCCCGAGCGCGCGCCAGAGGATCCCGGGGCCGAGCAGCAGCGCCAGCGCCAGCGCCGCCGTCCCGGCCACGTGCAGCAGGTCGAGCAGCTGTTCGCGGATGCCGCCGTGGATGCCGGCCGCGGGTTCGGCGATCAGGCCGAGCAGGCAGCCGAGCGCGCCCAGCGCGAGCACGCCGAGCATCGCGATCCTCTCCCTGCCGAGCTCGATCCCCCCCGCGGTCATCAGGGCTGACTATCAGACTCGCGCCGGCGCTCGCCGGGCGCCGGAGTCAGGCCGCCAGGCGCCGCGGCAGCAGCGTCCGCGGGCTGCGCTTGGCCCAGTGCACGATCGAGCCGATCCGCGGCATGCCCCGGCTCAGGTTGGGGTTGTTGAAGGGGTCGACGGCGACCGTATGGCCCCAGCGTTCGACCAGCTGTTCGATCTCCCAGGCCCTCACCTCGGGGTCGCGGCTGGAGGACTCGAAGTGGTAGAGGACGAGGTCGGGGTCGTAGACGATGCGGCGCCCGCTGGCGTGGACCTTGAGGCAGTAGTCGACGTCGTTGAAGTTGATCGGCAGCGTCGTCGAGAGCCCGCCGACCTCCTCGAAGACCGCGCGCGGGGTCATCAGGCAGGCGCCGGTCACCGCGAGGCAGTTGCGGGCGATCAGGACCGCGTTGGCGTAGCCGCGGAAGTCGCCGCGCGAAGCCGCGGTAGAGGTGGCCGGGCAGGCCGCCGTCGAAGCCGACCCCGACGTGCTGCAGGCGCCCGTCGCCCCAGAGCAGCCGGCCGCCGACGGCGCCGACTCCCGTCGCAGCTCCGAGTACATGACCATGCGCTCGATCCAGTCCGGGGTGGTGACCTCGATGTCGTCGTTGAGCAGCAGCAGGTGCTCGCCCTCGCTGCGCACGGCGCCGAGGTTGATCTTGGCCGAGAAGTTGAACGGGCCCGGCGTAGGGACCAGCCGCAGCCGCTCGCCGGCGATCTCGCGCAGCTCGTCGAGCACCGCGGCGCGTCGACCGCGTCGTCGGTCACGCAGACGATCTCGTAGTTCTCGTAGGTGGAGCGCTCGACGATGCTGCGCACGCAGTTGGCGACGAGCACGACCTACTCGAAGCGGACGTCGCGGACCTGGCCGGCGGTGGGGATGACGATGCTGACCAGCGGCTGCTCGCGCAGCGCGCGGCTCGCAGGTGGTAGACGCCCGGGTCCTCGGGGTCGCGCTCGACCTCGGCCGGCAGCCCGATCCGGTCGCAGTGCGCCTGCACCGCCCGCTTGCCGGCTTCGAAGGCCCACGGCTTCGCCGCCTCGCCGCCGCCGGCGGCCGAGGTCTCGAGCATGCGCCAGTGGTAGAGGACCCGCGGCACGTGGGCGACGGCGCGGGCGCGCTCGGTCACCTTGAGGACCAGGTCCCAGTCCTGGGAGCCCTCGAACTCGGGGTCGAAGCCGCCGACCTCCTCGACCAGGGAGCGGCGGAGGACGCTGAGGTGGCAGGTGTACATCTGCGTCCGCATCCGCTCCGGCGACCAGTCGGGCTTGAAGAACGGGGCCGGAGTGGCGGCCGGCGCGGTCGATCTTGTCCTCGTCGGTGTAGACGTAGTCGGCCTCGGGGTCGGCGTCGATCGCCTCGGCGACGTAGGCGAGCGCGTCGGGGTGGAGCACGTCGTCGTGGTCGAGCAGGGCGACGAACTCGCCCCCGGCCATCGCCAGGCGCGTCGTTGGAGGCGGCGACGATGCCGCCGTTGGTCTCCGCGGTAGCTCGACCCGGATGCGCGGGTCTCGGCCGCCGCGGCGCGCGTCGAGGATCTCGCCGCACGTGCGGCTGCCTGGAGCCGTCGTCGACCAGGCACAGCTCCCAGTCGCCGAAGGTCTGCCGCAGGACCGAGCGCAGCATCTTGCGCAGGACGTCGGCCGGCGTCTCGTAGACCGGCGTGACGATCGAGAAGCGCGGGGCGGGCACGGCGGCTAGCCGCGGCGGCGGAGCAGGCGCAGGACCGACCCGAGCAGCTTGCCGAAGATCGGGATCTGCCCTTCGATCCGCTTGCGCGCGTTTTCGATCCGCTTGCCGCGATCCTCCATCTCGGCGATCTTGCCCTTGGCGGCGCCGAGTTCGGCGTCCATCCCGATCAGCAGGTCGCGCAGCCGCAGGACCTCCTCCTTGCTGCGGTCGAGCTCCGCCAGCAGCTCGGGGCGGGAGCTGCCGGGCTGGTCCTCGAGCTCGGCCATGCGGGCCTGCGCCGCCAGCAGCGAGTCGCGCAGCTGGTCGGTCTCGCGGCGGTGGCGGACCCAGGCGCGGTCGTAGCGCCCGACCGTGTCCGCCAGCGACTCCTCGCGGCGGCTGTAGAGGGCGGCCCAGGGGGTGAGGAAGGTGACGTCCCGCTCGACCTCGCGCAGGAAGCCCTCCCGCGCCAGCGCCGCCGACCAGACCTCGGGCGACTGCACGTTGAGGTGGGTCGCCTCGCCGTAGTCGTCCGGGGTGGTCGAGAGCAGCAGCTGGTCGGTCGCGGCGCAGAGGTTGGCGATCGCGGCGCCGCCCTCGGTGGCGGGGATGTGCTCCAGCACCTCGATCGAGACGATCAGGTCGTAGCGGCGCGGCAGCGGCTCGGCGAGGGTGCCGACCTGGCAGTACTCGCGCACCGACTCGTGCACCTGCGAGATCGCGTACTCGGAGACGTCGATTCCCCAGGCCTCGACCCCACGCGCCCGCAGGGCCTCGACCAGGAACCCCATCGCGCAGCCGGCGTCGAGGACGGTGCTGGGCCGCAGATCGCGGACGATCGCGTCGGCGATCTTGCCGAAGAAATCGAGCCAGTGATCGTTGC
The DNA here is from genome assembly GCA_963720455.1 of uncultured Thermoleophilia bacterium. Lineage (GTDB taxonomy): Bacteria > Actinomycetota > Thermoleophilia > Solirubrobacterales > 70-9 > VAYN01. Next base: position 2,629,883 of record OY970392.1, read on the forward strand.
GCTCGTAGGGGATCCCGCAATCGTGCCGGTAGTAGTAGCGCCCGTAATCGGGGTTGGGATCCTCCTGCGAGCGCGGGCTCGTGGGGGTGGCCTGCTCGGACATTCCGGCGCAGTGTACCCGGGCTCTGAGCGGTATCTGCATCCGGGAGCGGCCAATACACTCCGACGCCGCCATGCAGAGGATCACCCGCAACCCGCCGGCCACCCTGCTTGCGCTGGCGCTGGCCACCGGGGTCGCGATGACCCTCGTCCTCACCTGGGAGATGACCTTCTTCCAGGACACCTGGGCGATCCTGATCGAGCGCCGGGACTTCAGCGCCGAGGCGCTCTTCCACCCCCACAACGAGCACATCATCGTTCTCCCGGTCCTGATCGAGCAGTTCTTCCTGCACGTCTTCGGGATGACCTCGGCGGCCCCCGAATACGTCCTCCTGGCGATCTCGCTGGCGGGCGTGGCGGCCCTCCTCTACGTCTACGTCGAGCGGCGGGTCGGCGGCTGGCTCGCGCTCTTCGCCGCCGTCCTCGTCCTCTGCCTCGGCCCCGCCTGGGAGGTCCTGCTGTGGCCGTTCGAGATCGGCTTCACCGGGTCGGTCTTCTTCGGCCTGGCGATGCTGCTGGCGCTGGAACGGGGGGATCGCCGCGGCGACGTTGTCGCCTGCGCCTGCGCCACGCTCGCGCTCGGGTTCTCCAGCCTCGGCATCGCCTTCCTCGTCGGCGCCGCCGTCGCGATCCTTCAGGGCGACCGCGCGCGCTGGCTGGCCCGTGCCTACGTCGTCGCCATCCCGGCACTGCTGTTCTGTGCCTGGTACGCCGGTTGGGGCCACGACGCCGAATCGCACCTCTCGATCCGCAACGTGGCGGCATCGCCCCGCTTCGTCGCCGACTCGATCGCCGTCGCGCTGGGCTCCCTGTTCGGCCTCGGCGCCAACCCGGTCGGCGGCTCCTCGGAGCCGCTCTGGGGACGGGCGATGCTGATCGCCCTGGTCGTGGTCCTCGGCTACAGGCTGGTCCGCAAGCCCGGGGTCTACGCGGGGCTGTGGCCGGTCGCGGCCGTCGCGGCGACCAACTGGTTCCTCACCGCCTTCAACCAGTTCCCCGGCCGCGAGCCGGTCGCCAGCCGCTACCAGTACGCGAGCGCGATCTTCATCCTGATGATCCTCGCCAACCTGCTGCAGGGGGCGCGGCCGCGGACGCGGACCCTGGTCCTGGCCGGCGCGATCACCGCTGTGGCGATCGGCCCCAACCTGGTCGTGCTCAAGGACGGGCACGACCTGCTCAAGGACCAGTCGGTCTACACGCGGACCGACACGGCGGCGATCGAGATCGCCCGCCGCACCGTCGCCCCCCAATTCGAGCTGACGCCGGAGATCGCCGGGACGCCCTCGCTGATCAACGTCTACGCCGGTAAATACCTGCAGGCGGTCGACGAATTCGGCTCGCCCGCCTACACGCCGGCGGAGCTAGCCACCGCTCCCGAAGGCGCGCGCCGGCAGGCCGACATCGTGCTCTCGCAGGCGCTGCCGATCTCCACCGTGACCAACCTCGGCGCCTATTCCGGCGCGGTTGAGAACTGCGTCGCCGTGCCCGCGGGCGCCGGCTCCGACATCGCGGTCGGTTCCGGCCGCACGCGGATCGAAGTGGCCCCAGGCGAACCGGCCCAGTTCTCGCTGCGGCGCTTCGCCGTCGAAGAATTCCCGGTGTCGACCGAAGGCGCGCCGGGCGACTCGGTGACCGTGCTGCACATACCCCGCGACGCCACCACGCGGCCCTGGCGCCTCCAGGTCGTGGCGGCGCAGGCGGCCCGGGTCTGCCGCTGAGGCCCGGAGCGGGCCCGCCTAGAGGTCCTCGGCGATCCGTGGCGCTTCGCGGCTGAAGATCCAGGCGCCGAAGGCGCAGATGCCGACGAAGATCGCCGCCGCCGGCAGCAGATGCAGCGCGCCGCCCGCCGCCTCGGCTGCAGTGGGGCGCCCGGGTTCGAGGACCCAGACGCGGACCTGCTCGAAGATCACCGCCAGCGGGTTGATCATCAGCAGTTGTTCGATCGGTCGGGATCCCGCAGAAGCTCGATCGGGTAGAGGATCGGCGTCGCGTAGAAGAGCACCTGGGCGAGGACGATCCAGATGATCGCGACGTCGCGGAAGCGCACGTAGAGGACCGAGAGCACCATGCTGACCGCCGCGGTGAAGACGAAGAGGGCGGCCACGCGCGAGCGGGAACAGCAGCCAGGTCCAGGTCGGGTCGACGCCGCAGGCGAGGATGAAGACGAAGACGACGACCAGGTTGAGGCAGAGGTTGAAGGCGCCGGTGAGCACGGTCGAGAGCGGGATCACCAGGCGCGGGAACTGGGTCTTGCGGACGACGCCCTCCTGGGCGACGACCGAGGTGACGGCGTTCGTGCGTCGCTTCCTGGAAGAAGGTGAAGAGGACGATCCCGAGCAGCAGCAGGACCGGGTAGTGCTCGAGCGTGTTCGCTGCCGATTTTGAAGACCTTGGTGAAGACGAAGAGCAGGACCCCGAACAGCATCAGCGGCCGGATCAGCGACCAGACGTAGCCGAGCACGGTGCCGAAGTAGGTGCGTTTGAACTCGGTCACCGACATCAGCCAGAGCAGGTCGAAGAAGCGCCGCGCGCCGCCGCCCGAGCGCCGAGGGCCCGTGCACCTCGCGCAGCGCCGCGCTCGTCCGCCGGCGGCGCTCACCGGTCGGCCGCTCCTTCGACGGTCGCCTCGATCTCGTAGCGGCAGGGCGACGACCCCGCGCGGGTGCGACTCGCCGCCGAAGACGACGAAGTCGACCGCGTTGTGGACGTAGAGGGCGACGCCGGTGCCGTGGATCCGGTTGACGCCGCAGTGGACGAAGTAGCGCCCGGGCGCCAGCAGGTTCTCGACCTCGGCCTCGACCCGGACCCGCTCGCCCGCCGCGAGGCGCGGTTCCCCGTAGCGCGCGTTCGACTCCGGTCCCGAACTGGAAGACGCCGACGCCGTCGGCGTTGGCGAGGCTGAAGCCGACGCCGACGCCCGCCAGGTCGCGCGGTGGCTTCGAGCTCGAGCGCGGAGGCGGATCTCGCTCGCCGTGCTCGACGTTGGTCAGGCGCGGTCGCCGTCGGCGTCCTCGATCCAGAGCGTCGAGCAGCCGCACTTCGTCGCTGCCCTGCCGGGCGGCGGCGTTGTCCTCGGGACTGCCCCGCTCGAAGTTGAGCCGCAGGTAGCGCCGCCCGACCTCGGCCGGGGTCGCCGATGTGAACTGGATCGTGGCCGCCGTCGATCAGCATCGCCCGGTGGCAGTACTCCTCGACCGTCGGCATCTCGTGGGTGACGAGGACGATCGTCTTGCCGGCGGCTTTCATCTCGCGGAAGGCGTCGGCGCACTTCTGCTGGAAGGCGGCGTCGCCGACCGCCAGCACCTCGTCGATCAGCAGGACGTCGGCGTCGGCCTCGCAGCATCATCGAGAAGGCGAGCCGGACCAGCATCCCGGAGGAGTAGTTCTTCAGCTTCAGGTCGGCGAATTCCTCGAGTTCGGCGAACTCGATCACCGCGTCGAGGCGGTCGCGCGTCTGCTGCGGCGTCAGCCCCATCATCACCCCGTTGAGGACGACGTTCTCGCGCGCGGTCAGCTCGTCGTTGAAGCCGACCCCGAGCTCGATGAACGGGGCCAGGCGCCCGGCCATCCGGATCGTCCCGGCGTCGGCCCGGTAGATGCTGGCGAGCAGCTTCAGCAGGGTGCTCTTGCCGGAGCCGTTGCGCCCGACGATGCCGAAGAACTCGCCCTGGCGGATCTCGAAGGAGACGCCGTCCAGCGCCCGCAGCTCGCGCACGTCGCTGGAGGCGAAGGGGCGGACCATCCGCTCTTTCAGCGAGTCGACCCGGTGGGTGGGGATGCGGAACGACTTCTCCAGGTCTCGCGCCTCGATCGCGAGCGGCGCCTCGGCGCCGGGGGCTTGCCGCGGTCCTATGGCCGTGCCCTCCAGCGGCGGACGTCGCTGCGGATCGCCGCCCGGATCCGACGCGCGCGGGAGCGCCAGCGCTCGAGCTCGCCGGCGGGCGGCGGCGGGGAGCCGGGTGGCAGCGCTTCGACGCCGGTCGGGGCCGAGGCCGGCGCCGGCGCCGGGCTGTGTCCGCGCTTGCGCAGTACGACGATGTACTCGATCGCCTGGCCCGCCGTCGCCTCGATGTCGAAGGCCCCGCCGAAGCGCTCGCGGCAGGCGAGGATCAGGTCGAGGAACTCGGCCTGGGTCCAGACGTGGAAGTGGATCGAGTAGTCGGTCTCTTCGAGGTGCCGCTGCTGTCCGGCGACCCACTCCTCGGTCTTGGCCTGGTCCGCGGGCCCGCTGAGGACGAGCCGGGCCCACTCTTCGTAGTGGTCGCTGCGCGAGCTCTCGGGCCCCCGCTCGTAATCGGCGATCATGTGCTCGATCGGGGTCACCGGGCGGCGGAAGTCGAAGGTGTAGCGCTTGTCGGGGACCGCGTAGAAGAGGATGCCGCCGGGCTTCAGTTTCCCGAGGTGGGTCTCGATCGTGCCGATCGGGTTCTCGCAGTGCTCGAGGAAGTGGTTGGCGACGATGAAGTCCTGGCTCTCGGCCGCGATCGTCTCCAGCCGCTCGCCGTCGTCGACGACCTCGACCTCGACCAGATCCCACTCGGCGAGCTCGACGTACTCGCGCCGCAGGTCGTCGGTGCGCATCCGGTCCACGTACCGGACCCGGGCGTGGGCGGGCATCGCCAGCGGCTGGTGCAGGCCGCCGATCTCGAGGCCTTCGCCGGCGAGGAACCGCGTCGCGAACACGGCGCGGGCGTCGAGGTAGACGGGCGGCGGCGGGGCCTCGCTGGTGGGGACCTCGACCGGCGCCTCGGGCTTCCCTGAGGTGCTCATCGTCGGTGCAGGCTACCTGCACTTGCGGGCGCGGCGGACCCCCGATAGCTGTCAGGCTTGCGCCGCGTGAGCGCGCCCCGAACCGTCGCCGTCGTGATCCCGAGCTGGAACTCGGTGGGCCTGCTGCCGCGCTGCCTCGGCTCGCTGCCCGACCAGGGCGTCGAGGTCGAGCTGCTGGTCGTCGACAACGGCTCCGAGGACGGCTCGCTCGCCTACCTGGAGCGGCAGGGGGTGCCCCATGTCGCGCTGCCCGAGAACGCGGGCTTCGCGGCGGCGATGAATCTCGGCGCACGCCGCGTGGAGGCGGCCACCGTCCTCGCGCTCAACGCCGACACCGCGCTCGAGCCGGGCTGCATCGGCCGGCTGCTGGACGCGCTCGAGGGGGACGAGTCGCTGGGCGGCGTGCAGCCGCGCATCCTCCAGCTCGAGGGCGAAGCCGGGGCGCCGGGTGGGGTCGAAACGCCGTGGGGCGTCGACAGCGCCCGCCTCTACAGCGCCGGCCAGGCGCTGACCGCCGACGGGCGGGCGCTGGAGGAGGGGGCCGGCGAGGAGCAGTCGGCCCGCTTCCTGCGACCGCGGGAGATCTTCGGCGTCTGCGGCGCCGCCTGCCTGCTGCGGCGCGAGCTGTTCACCGAGCTCGGTGGCTACGACGAGAGCTACTTCGCCTTCTACGAGGACGTCGACCTCAACGTGCGGGCGCGGATCGCCGGCTGGGGCTTCGCCTACGTCCCCGAGGCGGTCGTCTGGCACGTCGGCAACGCCTCCTGGCAGGCGGGCTTTGAGCGGCCGGGGGCGGAGAACGCGCGCCTGGTCGCGCGCAACCGCCTCGCCACCCAGGTCAAGTTCATGCCGGCACGCTCGCTGCCGCGGGTCGCCGCCGTCGAGCTCGGCTCCCTGGCCCGCGCCGCCTCCCAGCGCCGCCTCGGCGCCACCCTGCGCGGCAAGCTCGAAGCCCTGCGCCGCCTCCCGCGCCTGCTGCGCGAGCGCCGCCGGCTCCGCCGCGAAGGCGAGCTGGAGCGCGCCCGCCGCTGGCTCGGTCGCCGCACTGGCTGAACGCGAGCGATAACTGTTGTCAGGGGAACGGTTATCGCTCGCGTTCGCTTCAGCCGCGGCGACGGCGGCGCAGCGCCAGCGCTTCGCGGGCGCTGATGTCGAGCAGGGGAGCGGCGCTTGCGTGGCGCTGCTCCAGCCCGGCGCCGGCACGCCAGCCGCGCAGGCGGCCGCCGATCCCCTTCGCCGTCCGGTCCCAGAGCAGCTGGCCGGCGCAGAGGGCGCCCTCGACCGCCAGCGCCCGCAGCGCCAGTCGCGGGTGCGACATCACCCCGTAGCGGCGCAGCATGTAGCCGCGGCTCCAGCCGGTCCGCTCGTACTTAGGGCCGGATCCCGCCCCTAGGCTGGCCGAGTACGCGTGGACCGCGGTCGCCCCGGCGGCGAGCCGGCAGCGGCCGCCCGCGGCGGCCATCCGCAGCGCCAGGTCGAGGTCCTCGTAGTAGAGGAAGATGCGCTCGTCGAAGCCGCCGACGGCCTCGAACGCGGCGCGGTCATAGAGGGCGGCGCCGCCGGTCGGGCCGAGCGGATCGGCCGCCCCGGCGGCGGCGGCGAGCGGCTCGCCGTGCAGGTGGTCGAATCCCATCAGGGTGCGGTCGGCGACGACCCCGGCGGAGTCGATCAGTTCCGGTACCCGTTCCTGCAGCATCACGCCGGCCACCGACTGGACTCCCTCGGCGGCGGCATCGAGCAGCGCCTCGACGAAGCGCGGGCCGGCCTCGGCGTCGTCGTTGAGCAGGATCAGCGGGTCCGCCCGATGCTCGGCCACGGCGCGGTTCAGCGCCGGCCCGAAGCCGAGGTTCCGCCCCAGGGCCAGCACCGCCACCTCCGGGAACTCCTCCTGCAGCAGCTCCACCGAGCCGTCCACCGAGCCGTTGTCGACGACGACCACGTCGACCGGCCGGGTCTGCTCGCGCAGGCTGCGCAGCGCCCTGCCGATCCGCGTGGCGCCGTTGAAGTTGGGGATGTATACGGCTGGTCGCACGCTCTTTTCGGGGCTCAGTAGGGTTGCAGCCTCGCATGGAGCCCCTCAAGGGACTGATCCTCTCCGGTGGTGCCGGCACCCGGCTGCGCCCCATCACCCACACCTCGGCGAAGCAGCTCGTGCCCGTCGCCAACAAGCCCGTGCTCTTCTACGGGATCGAGGCCCTGGTCGACGCCGGGGTCGAGGAGATCGGGATCATCATCGCGCCGGAGACCGGCGGCGAGATCCGCGAGGCGGCCGGCGACGGCTCCGCCTTCGGGGCGAAGATCACCTACATCGTCCAGGACAAGCCCGCCGGCCTCGCCCACGCGGTCCTCACCGCGGAGGAGTTCATCGGCGACTCGCCCTTCGTCATGTACCTCGGCGACAACCTCCTGCGCGACGGCCTGCGCGGCCTCGTCGCCAGCTTCCGCGCCGACGAGCCGCACGCGCTGATCCTGCTCACCCCGGTCGAGGACCCGCAGTCCTACGGGGTCGCCGAGCTCGACGGCGAGCACATCGTGCGGTTGATCGAGAAGCCGGAAGACCCGCCCTCGAACCTGGCCCTGGTCGGCGTCTACCTCTTCAGCCCGGCGATCTTCGAGGCCGCCCGCACCCTTGAGCCCTCCGACCGCGGCGAGTACGAGATCACCGAGGCGATCCAGGTGCTGATCGACGACGGCCACCGGGTCCAGTCCGAGGTCGTGCGCGGCTGGTGGAAGGACACCGGCCAGCTCGCCGACATGCTCGAGGCCAACCGGCTGGTGCTGGAGGAGCTGGAGACGAAGCTGGAGGGCGAGATCGACGAGGGCTCCCGGGTCGAGGGCCGGGTCGTGCTCGAGGCCGGTGCGACGCTGACCCGCTCGGTCGTGCGCGGCCCCGCCGTGATCGGCGCCGGCGCCTGCGTCGAGGACGCCTACATCGGCCCCTACACCTCGCTCGGCAGCGGCGTCCACGTGCGCCGCTCCGAGGTCGAGCACTCGATCGTCCTCGCCGACGCCGTGGTCGAGGACCTCGGCACGCGGATGGAGGCGAGCCTGCTCGGCCGCAACGTGAAGCTGACCCGCAGCGACGGCATGCCGAAGACGCTGCGCCTGCTGGTCGGCGACAACTGCGAGATCGAAATCGTCTAGTTGAGCGGGGGGAGCCTCTTCACCCTCACCGCGGTGCAGCTGGTGCTGACCGCGGCCCCGGGTGTCGCCGCGGCGCTGGTCGCGGTGCGGATGGGCGCGCGCGGGGAGCCGGCGCTGCTGGGCATCGCCCTCGCCGGCAGCGGTGCGGCGGCGATGCTGACCTTCTGGGTCTACTACGCGATTCCGGGGGTCGGTGAGCTCTGCGCCTACGCGCTGTTCTTCGGCTCGCTCGCCCTGATCGCCTGGGCCTGGCGGCGGGCCTCCGCGCAGCGTGCCCTGCTGCGGCGGCTCGCGATCCCGCTCGGCCTCTGGGCCCTCGGGTCCCTCTTCGTCGTCTTCTTCGGCTTCCTGCACGGCGGCACCGAGGCGGCGGTCGAGACCGCCTCCTTCCGCTTCTCCACGAACCCGAGCCAGATGGCCAGCGACAGCTTCATCCCCCTCTTCTTCTCGGAATGGATGTTCGCCGGCCACCCCGGTCCGCCGCCCGTCTTCGAACCGGAATGGCTGTTCAGCGACCGGCCGCCGCTGCAGGTCGCCTACGTGCTCACGCAGCACGTCTTCGGCTGGGACACGGGGACGCTGCACTACGAGGTGCTGGGGGCGATCCTGCAGCTGCTGTGGGTCGTCGGGCTCTGGGCGCTCCTCCTCGCGGCGCGGGTCTCCGCCCGCACCCGCGCCCTGGTGATGGCCGCGGCTCTGGTCAGCGATATCGAGATCGTCAGCAGCTTCTACGTCTGGCCGAAGCTGCTCGGCGCGGCCTTCCTGCTGGCGGCGTTTGCGCTGGTGGCGGCGCCGCGCAGCACGACGCTGAAGGAACGGCCCTGGACGGTCGTCCTCCTCGGTGCCCTCGCAGGGCTTGCCTTCCTCTCCCACGGGACCAGCGTCTTCGGGCTGATCCCCGTCGCCGCGCTCGCGCTCTGGAGGGGCCTGCCGGGCTGGAGCTGGCTCGCCGCCGGCGCCGCCGCGCTGCTGATCCTTGTCGTTCCCTGGATGGCCTACCAGCACTACGGGAACCCGCCCGGCAACCGGCTCCTCAAGTGGCATCTCGCCGGGGTCATGGAGATCGACGGTCGCGGGACCCTGGAGACGATCGCCGACGAGTACGGGGAGGCGGGTGTCGGGGGCACGCTCGAGAACAAGCTCGACAACTTCCTCCACATGGTGGGGGCCGCCCCCGCGGTTCCCCCGGTGAAGCCGGGGGAACCGCCGCACGACGACGCGCTCGGCGAGACCGGCGACGCGCTCAGCGCCCTGATCGACGGCAGGTTCGGCGACGCCGCCTCGAAGGTCCGGGAGGTCAGGTACTGGCACCTGCTGTGGGCCTTCGGGCTGCTGATGCTGGCCGCGCCGCCGATCGCGTTCGGCCGGCTGCGGGGCCGATGGCGCGCCGGCGAGGACTGGCGGTTCGCGCGGCTCTGCCTGATCTTCTTCGGGGTCGGGGTGGTCTCCTGGGGCCTGCTGATGTTCGGCAACGTTGCGGCGAGGACGGTCGTCCTGCAGGGCTCGCTGGCGATCCCGCTGGTGGCGATCGCCGGTCTTGTCGCCGGCCTTCGCGCCACCTACCCGCGCTGGGCGGACTGGCTGGTCGCGGCCAACGTCGCGACCGTCCTCGTCCTCTACCTGCCGACCCTGGCGCCGCGCCCCTCGGCTGCGGCTCCGGACAACTCCGTCGACGTCTTCTCGGCGATCGCGGCCGCCGCCGCCCTGGCCGGGTATCTCCTGCTCGGCTTCCGGAGGAATAGCCTTTCCGAGTCCGTGGACGCCCTCGACCCCGTGAGCACTCCCGCATGAAGCTGCTCGTGACCGGCGCCGCCGGGATGCTGGGCCGCGACGTGATGCTCGCCGCTGGCAACGCCGGCCACGACGTGGTCGGCTTCGGCCGCGCCGAGCTCGACGTCACCGACGCCGCCGCGCTGGCGAAGAAGTTCGACCTCGAGCGGCCCGACGTGGTCATCAACTGCGCCGCCTGGACCGACGTCGACGGCGCCGAGGCGGCCGAGGAGGCCGCCTTCGCGGTCAACGGGACCGGCGCCGGCACCGTCGCCGCGGCCGCGGCGACGGTGGGAGCCAGCGTCGTCTACGTCTCCAGCGACTACGTCTTCGACGGCGCCAAGGGCGCACCCTACGTGGAGAGCGACCAGCCGGCGCCGCTCTCCGCCTACGGACGCACCAAGCTGGCCGGGGAGGAGGCGACCGTGGTCGCCAACAAGCGCCACTTCGTCGTCCGCTCGGCCTGGCTGTTCGGGATCGGCGGCCCCAACTTCGTGGAGACGATGCTGCGCCTCGCCGGCAGCGGCAACGAGGTCCTGGTCGTGCGCGACCAGGTCGGCTCGCCCACCTATACCTGGCACCTCGCCTACGGGATCGTGCGCCTGATCGAGGGGATCGAGTTCGGGATCCACCACATGGCGGCCGCCGGCCAGTGCTCCTGGTATGAGTTCGCGCGCGATATCTTCGAGCAGGCCAAGGTCGAGTGCAAAGTGCTCTCGATCACCACCGAGGAATTCGGTCGGCCGGCCCCGCGCCCGCCCTGCTCGGCCCTGACCAGCCAGCGCGAACACGCGATCCGGCTGCCCTCCTGGCAGGACGGGCTGGCCGGCTATCTCGCCCAACGACAAGCGGAGGAAGCAGCATGAAGCTTCTCGTCACCGGCGCCGCCGGTTTCATCGGTTCGACCTACGTCCGGCTCGCCGGGTCCGAGCACGACGTCGTCGTGCTCGACAAGCTCACCTACGCCGGGCGGCGCGAGAACCTGCCCGCGGGCACCGAGCTGATCGAGGGGGCGATCGAGGACCCGGCGATCGTGCGCGAGGCGATGCAGGGTGCCGACGCCGTCGTCAACTTCGCCGCCGAGTCCCACGTCGACCGCTCGATCGACGACCAGGACGCCTTCGCCCGCACCCACGTGATCGGCACCGGCACCCTGCTCGAGGCCGCCCGCGAGCTCGGGGTCGAGCGCTACCTCCAGGTCTCCACCGACGAGGTCTACGGCTCGATCGAGTCCGGCTCCTTCACCGAGACTTCGCCGCTCGATCCCTCCTCGCCCTACTCGGCGACCAAGGCCGCCGGCGACCTGCTGGTCTCCGCCCACGTCCACACCTACGGCGCCGACGCCTCGATCGTGCGCGGCTCCAACAACTACGGCCCGCGCCAGTACCCGGAGAAGCTGATCCCGCTGATCGTGCTCAACGCGATCCACGGCGACTCGCTGCCGGTCTACGGCGACGGCCGCCAGGTCCGCAACTGGCTCTACGTCGAGGACTTCTGCCGCGGCATCCACACGGTGCTGACCAAGGGCAAGGCGGGGGAGGCCTACAACGTCGGCGGCCCCGACGAGTGCGAGAACATCGAGGTGGTGAAGCGGGTGATCGAGCTGACCGGTGGCGACGAGTCGCTGATCGAGTACGTCACCGACCGCCCCGGCCACGACCGCCGCTACTCGCTCTCCTCGGCCAAGCTGAAGGAGGAGCTGGGCTGGGAGGCCGAGGTCCACTTCGCCGAGGGCCTGGAGAAAACCGTCGCCTGGTACCGCGACAACGAGGACTGGTGGGGGCCGATCCGCTCCGGCGAGTACCGCGAGTACTACGAAAAGCAGTACGGGAAGGCTCTTGGTTAAACCGATGGCGGCTCCTGCAAACCAGCGCCGTTTGATTCTTCGATGAAGTCACTGCCGACCAAGCTCGACGGGGTGGTGCTGCTGGCGCCGGCGGTCCACGGCGACTCCCGCGGCTTCATGGTCGAGACCTACCGCCGCGGCGTCTGGGCCGAGCACGGCGTCGGGGTCGAGTTCGTCCAGCACAACCACTCGCGCTCCTCCAAGGGGACGCTGCGCGGGATCCACTTCCAGACCGAACCGGGCCAGGCGAAGCTGGTCCGCTGCCCGCGCGGGGCGATCCTCGACGTCGCCGTCGACCTCCGCCGCGACTCCCCCACCTACGGCCAGTGGGAGGCGCACGTGCTCGACGACGAGAAGCACCACCAGCTCTTCGTCCCGGTCGGCTTCGGCCACGGCTTCGCCGTGCTCAGCGACGTCGCCGACGTCACCTACCTGCTCTCCAGCGACTACGACCCGCTGACCGAGGCCGGCATCGCCTGGGACGACCCCGACGTCGCGGTCGAGTGGCAGGTCTCCGGGCCGCTGCTCAGCGAGCGCGACAAGAACGCCCCGAAGCTGGCCGAGATCGCCGAAACGCTGCCGTTCTAGCGAGAGTTGATGAGTTTCCCCACCTATAGGGGGGTCAACTCATCAACTTCCCCGCGGCGCTGCGGAGAAGGCTGACGGCGAGCTTGGCGCCGATCCCGGCATAGACCGCCGCGTTCAGCAGCGGGTTGTGCCGGGGCGCGAAACGGCGGTAGAAGCGGCCCATGCCGCGGTGGAAGGCGATCTCCTGTTTCGCCGCCCGCCGGCGGCCGCTGGAGCCGCCCTTGACGTGCAGGGCAACCCCGGCGGGCTCGTAGAAGACCTTCCAGCCGGCGTCCCAGAAGCGGTGGCACCAGTCGAGGTCCTCCATGTAGAGCCAGTAGCCCTCGTCGAGCAGACCGACGTCCTGGACCGCCGCGGCGCGGCAGAGCATGAAGGCGCCGTTGACGGCGTCGACCTCGCCCGGCTCGTCGTCGCCGAGCCGGGTCGCCCGGTACTGGCTCAGCGCACCAGGGACATCCGCCGAGCGGCCGACGCCGGTGAAGTGGGCGAGGGCGCTGAGCGGGGTCGGGAAGGAGCGCTTGCAGGCGTGGTCGAGTTCGCCGTTCTCCATCACCAGCTTCACCCCGACCATCCCGATCCGCGGCTCCGAGCGCAGCCGCGCCAGCGCCGCGTCGAGCGTACCCGCGTAGACCTCGGTGTCGGGGTTGAGCAGCAGCACCGCGGCCGCCTCGCTCTCGCGCAGGGCGAGGTTGTTGGCGGCCGAGAAGCCGATGTTGCCGCGCCGCAGCAGCCGCACCTCGGGGAACTCGCGCGCGACCATGTCCGGGGTGCCGTCGGGGCTGCCGCTGTCGACCACCGTCACCCGCATCTCGCCACCGGCGGGGTGCTCGCGCAGCGAGCGCAGGCAGCGCCGCAGCAGCTCCCCGGCGCCGTGGCTGACGATGACGACCTCGAGGTCGAGCGGCCCGGGCATCTGCCGCCGCCTCTAGGAGGCTCTCGCGAAACGAGTAGCGAAAGTCTTGATCTGCATGGCTGAGCGCTCCTAAGTTCGGTGGGACAAATCAAGCGGCCGGGGCGCGGCGCGAACCGCCCCCGGCCTGGCACAGGGAGGTAAGTCCCCATGCTCGACCACCGTACCCCGGCGGACGAAGATGCGCAGGCTCAAGCAGCCATTCTCACGCTGGTTCTCAGCGAACACCCGACCCCCCTCACCCTCGCCGACGTAGAGCGCGAGATAGCCCCGGATCAAGACTTCGCGGGCCGTGATGCCGTTGCTCGCGCCGTGCGCGATCTTGTCGCGGTCGGCCTGCTCCATCGACACGGCGATCTCGTCCTGCCGACCCGAGCCGCGCTGCACATGGACGCGCTCGACATCGGCAATCCGTGAGGGTCGCGGAGACCTTCGGTGACAACCTCTCCCGCATCCGCCGAGGAGCCGACGTGGGGCAGGACGAGCTTGCCGTCAGGGCGTCAGTTCACCGAACCGAGATAAGCCAGTTGGAGCGTGGCCTGCGAGTAGCGAGGATCGACACCCTCGTCAAACTCGCGGCCTCGCTGGAAGTCACTCCCGCCGAGCTACTGACCGGGATTTCATGGGTGCCGGGTGAGACCCGACACGGGAAGTTCCGTTCCTGCGCTGCCGCTGATTCGTAGCGGCGGCGCGGGTGCGCGCCAGCGCGCAGGCCAGCTTGGTCAAGATGGTGAGGTCCGCATGAAGGCGGACGCGATCCAAGCCCCGGACCCGCAGTGGCTTCAACCCCCATTCATTCTTGAGCCGCCCGAACTCCCGCTCGACCGCGCCGCGTCCCCGGTAGAGCCGGAACCACCGATCCGTTCCGTGGGGGATCAGCGGGTGCAGCCGGTCGGCTGCGATCCACGTTGACGCGGGCTTGCACGCGCCGCTCGGGCAGCGCCACTTCGTAGCGCGGCGCTTGCGGTCGGCTCCCGCGAACTTCCAAGTCCCGTGCGAGCAAGTCGGCGGCCTGTGATCGCCTCGTTTGACGGCGGTGGTGTGCCGCAGCGGAATCAGCGGCAGGCAGTCCCGCTCCGCGCACTCGTCATAGACGCGGCCAATGTCATAAGCCCGATCCATCGCGACCGTCGCCGCCATCGCCCCTCGGCGCTTCGCCGCGTCGATCAGCGGCACGACAAAGGTGGACTCGTTGGCCTTCGCGGTCTCGGCTGACCATGCGACCGGCAGGCCGGTTTTCGCGCAGCAGGCCATCTGCAACTTGAACCCGTAGAAGCCGCCACCCTTTCGGGTTGAGACAGCGGAGCGGTGTCCCCAGGTCGCGTCCGGGTCGGCGTAGCGCTTCCGTTCCTTGCCGCCTTTGGCGAGGAACCGCTGGCCGTTTCCGTAGGCGGGCATGTCGCTCGCGTCGATGGCGAGGTCGGTGCCGTAGGTCGGCAGCTGGTCCTTGAGACCGGCCACGACCGAATCAATACAGCGCTCGACCATCGCGGACTGATCCCGCAGCTTTTCTTGGAAGCGGTACGCCGCGTAGATGCTCGGCGGGTCTCCTTCACAGCCAAGCGCCCGCTGCAAGCCCCAATGCTCGCGGACCAGGGCAACCGTTTTCGTCCAGGTCGGCAGGGCATACCGCGCCTTCACGATGCAGAGCCCGATCATGGTCCGGATCGGGTATCCCGGCCGCCCCGTCCAGCGCGTCTCTTGAAGCTCGCCGATCAGGGCCGCAATCTCCGGCAAATCGAGGAGTTTTTGGACCTCGGAACATGCCGGGTCCGGTGGTAATTTGGATGACGCCAAACGAGTCCTTATCTCGGATGGTCTGACCCCCGGACGCGCCAACGTCGCGGGGGTCACTTTCGTATTCGCTGAGGCCGACTCTATGGGTTCGGTCGGACGTAAAACCGCTCTGCAAAGCCGAAAACTCGGCGTGGGCCTCAGAACCGAAAGGCGATATGTCCGAGCCTTCCGCTGGGAGAAATCCCGCTCTCACCGCATATAATCCGAGGTGCGCCCGCCCGAGATGGTGGCTACTCTCTGACTAATGGAGTCGTCGCGTGGGCACATCCAGGCAGTAGCTGGATCGGGGGATCAGCCTGGCGACAGGGGTGGCCCATCTTCGCGTTCGCCCGACCCGTCTCCTTTCCTCTCTGCCCTTCGTGATGCCTCTGAACACGAGAGCCATAAGGAGGAATTGCTGGAGGGGAAGACGCGTGGGATCGTCACCGTCGCGGGCGCCTACTTCGCCATCGTCCAGACCGTCACGTTCTCAGGTGCGGACACGCTCGGGAAATTGGAGGGCGGTGGACGCGAGTGGACGATTCGCCTCGCGATTGCGGCCGTTGGCCTCTTGGCGTTCGCCATTGCTGCCGCCATCCGCCAGCACTGGCCTCGGAAGCATGGATCGCTTCCCACTAAAGAAATCGGTCAGGAGCTTCTAAACCTGCTCTACGGGCCGGGCAGCGAAGAGAACGAGCGGGAGGCTTTGAAAAAGCTTGCCGAGCATTACGGCGGTGTGACCAAAAGCCGCCACAAAGCGAACGAAGGCCGCGTAAGGCAGTATTACGTCGCGGCAGTACTCAGTCTTCTTGCGATTGCAGCAACGACGGCCGAGTTAATTGTTTCGCTGCTCACCCGCGTTTCCTAATTCTCAATGGACAACCCTCCGCCCGACCCGGACGAACTGAGCAATGGGGAAGCGGAGAAAGACTCCGACGCAATCCCCGAGTTCACGGAGACTGACGACTCCGGGCTAGAGACCGACGTTCATATGGAGGCCGACGAGGAATCGCCAAAGGTCGGCACGCTGACCGCGAAGGGCAAGCTGTTTGGATCTCTTCAGGCAGACGCCCTCGCCCTCGCAGGGCTAATCAAGTCCTACGCCGCGACCGTCTACGAGGTCGCCAAAAACGAAATGCGGCCCGGCGATCAACCGGCGCATCCAGGTGTCGCCAGGTTGCGCCTTGCGTCCGCCCATATCGACTTCGTCGTCGGCGCGAACGAGGCGATCAATATGGATGAGGATTCCCAGCCCGCCATCAAAGCCGCCCGCGTGGTCTCCGACTTGATGAAGGCTCGCGATGATGAGTTGCTGGAGTTGGCGCGGGAGATTGGCCCTGACGGCGCCGTTGCCTACCGCAAGCTGCTCAAGGTCATTGGGGATGCCGAGGACGCAAAAGTCACCTGGGAGGCGCCGGGTCGCCCCGGCGTCACCGTTTCCAGCATCGAGGCCGCGAAAGCTCATCGCACCCTAAGCCGAGAGGGAGAGAGCGAATCTGACGAGTTCACGGTGCTTGGCCGCCTCTCGATGGCCGACGAAGATCTGAACACCTTCAAGCTCAGGCTGTTCAAAGGCGCTCCACGGCCCCAGCAGGTCAAGGGCAAACAGGTTATCCACGGAACCTTCGAGGATCACGTCGGGGATCTGGTCAAGGAAAAGGGCCTCTGGGGTAGTGATGTGGAGGCAGAGATACACGTTGAGCGCGAGAGGGCCGAGACGGTTGCGACTCCACGCGACCCTAAGTTCGTTCTTCGGGCAGTAAAGGCTTCAACGGCGCCCCGGAAGGGGCGCGGCCCGATGCCGGGCAGCGCCCCCTTGGACGAGGGCATCGACGCCGACGTTTTCGGCGACTCCAACTAGGCGGGGTAAACCTCGCCCGAAAGCGAGGTATCGCCGATGCACCCACCTTCACGATCCCGCACCACGACCGGGCTAGCGCGTTTCGCTAATCCCTCCTAGTGGGCGCCTTCGCCGCGCACGACCGCGCGCGGCGTCCGCAGCAGGATCGCCAGGTCGCCGGCGATCGAGAGGTTGTCGAGGTAGTCCCGCTCCATCGCCAACCGCTCCTCGAAGGTGAGGTCGCTGCGGCCGTAGACCTGCATCGGCCCGGTCAGGCCGGGCTTGATCGCGAGCCGCCCGCGCTGGCGCTCGTCGTAGAGGGCGACGACGCTCTCCTCCTCCGGCCGTGGCCCGACCAGCGACATGGCGCCGCGCAGGACGTTGATCAGCTGTGGCAGCTCGTCGAGGCTGAAGCGGCGCAGCCGCCGCCCGCTCCGCGTCACCCGCGGGTCGTCGCGGATCTTGAAGGCGGGCTGATCGAGCTTCTCCAGGTCGACCAGCTCCGGCAGGCGCTGCTCGGCGTCGGCGACCATGGTGCGGAACTTCAGCATCGTGAACGGCTCGCCTTCCATCCCGGCGCGGCGCTGGCGGAAGAAGACCGGCCGCCCGGTGTCGAGCAGGATCGCGACTGCGATCGCCGCCAGCAGCGGCGAGAGCAGCGCCAGCAGGGCGCCGGAGACGACCACGTCCATCGTCCGCTTCATCGCCACGGTCGAGCGCGAGGGGTCGCTGAAGCGGAAGTCGAGCACCGGCAGCTCGGCCAGTCGGTTGAGCTCGATTCCGGGCCCCGAGCAGCCCGTAGTGCTGGGGCAGGAAGGTCAGCGCCAGGCCCGCCTCCTTGCACTCTTCGATCAGCCGCTCGGCCGCCGGCTCGCTCATGTCGAGTTCGGTCACGACCACGCGCTCGATCTCGTACTCGCGCGCCACCTTGGAGATGTCGGCGATCGTGCCCAGGCAGGGCAGCTCCGAGGCCGTCTCCTCGCCCTGTGAGAGGTAGCCGACCAGGAGCAGCCGCGTCTCCGGGTGGGTGGAGACGCGCCGCGCGACCATGTCGACGGCGGCGGCCGGGCCGATCACGACGCCGGCGGCGAGCCCGGTCAGGCGGTGCCAGAGGAAGCGCAGCACGCCGCGGGCGACGAAGCTGCCGACCAGGGCGAAGAAGCCGACCGCGATCGCGCTGGCGGGCGACAGCGGCCCGGCCGGGCTCAGGGCCAGGAGGCCGTCGAGCACGAGGGTGCCGACCACGCTCGCCGAGACCAGCGAGGGCAGCTCGTCGAGGGTGCTGTGGCGGATCCGCCGGTGGTCGTTGTCGTAGAGGCCGTGGAGCTTGACGACGAGGATCCAGGCGGGGCTGACGAGCACCGCCCAGAACAGGGTCGCGACGTCGGTGCTCGAGGTCGTCGCGGTGACCAGGCAGAGGCTGCCCAGCAACGCCGCCCAGTCGCCCATCGCGAGCAGGCGCCGCAGCATCGCGCCGCGGCGGCGCGAGCCATCCGGCCCGCTCAGCCCGAGCCGGCCGGCCGCGTCCTGCGGCGCCGGCTCGGGAGCCGCGCCGGCCGGGGCCGAGGCGCGCACCGCTGTCCGCTGGGCGTTCGAGGTACGGCTCATCCGCAGCCGTCCCATCCTTCCCGCAGGCACTCTTCCCGCGGGTTCAGCTCTTCGGCTTCGTCGCGGTCGGCGCGGGCGGCGACATCGTCGCCCGCTTCGTGCTCGACCTTGGAGCGCAGGTAGTAGAGGACCCAGTTGCGGTCCTCGCGCTCGATCGCCTGCCTGAGGCGCTCGCGGGCCACCGCGTAGTCGCCCTGCAGCTGCGCCAGCAGCCCGAGCTGGATGTAAGGGGAGGCGGCCCAGGGCTCGATCGAGCGGGCGCTGTCGGCGTGATTGACGGCACTGGCGATGTTGCCGTCGGCCGCCGCCGCCTGGCTGGCTTTGATCTCGCGGTCGACCAGGAGGGGGCCGATCAGGGCCAGGGCGGTGACCCAGGCGAGCGCCAGCCCCGCCACCGCGAGGCCGAACCGCCGTCCCTCGCCGCGGCCGTTGGCGGCCGGGTCGCCGCCCGGTGCGAGCTGGGCGCAGCGGGCGGCGACGAGGGCGCCGCCGGCGAGGAAGAAGATCGCCCCGAGGACCGCGGTCTCCCAGAACCAGTCGATCGCGGCGCCCACAGCGAAGGCGAGCACGGCCGCGAAGAGGACCGCGTACAGCTCCTGCTGTGCCCCCGAGGCGGCACGCCAGGCGGCGAAGCCGGTCCAGAGCATCGACCCGACCAAGCCGAGCACGAGCAGGCCGCCGATCAGCCCCAGCTCGGCGAAGGCCTCCAGGTAGAGCGAGTGGGCCTCGGTGACCGGCACCGAGATCGTGCGCAGCTTCTCCCAGGAGAACTGGTAGGTGCCGGCGCCGTCGCCGACCACCGGCCGTTCCGCGAAGGCGTCGATCGCCACGCGCCAGAACTCGTCGCGGTTGGCGCCGGAGAGGGAGCCGAAGTGCCGCTCGGGCTGGTTGGGGAAGCTGACGTCATCAGCGGTGAACTGGTCCCAGGCGCGGCCGCCGACCGCGATCGCGACGCCGATCGCCACCAGCGCCAGCACCGCCGCGCCCCGTTTCAGCACCTTCGGGTCGCGGGAGAGCTCGACCGCCCTGCCGGTCAGGCCGCCGTCGCGTCCTTCCAGCCGTCGCAGCCCCGCGTAGAGCGCCAGCGCCAGCGCGACCCCGGCCAGCAGCAGCGCCAGCACGGTTACGCCCTGGTCGGCGATGCCCGGTTCTGCGACGAAGTCGGCGATGCCGCGCCGGTCCTGCACCGCGATCAGCGCCGGCAGCGTCCCCAGGGCCCCGATCGCCAGCGTCGCCAGCAGCCAGAGGCGGTCGTGGGAGAGCGCCAGCAGGCAGGCGCCGGCGACCAGCAGGGCGAGCAGGCCCCCGCGCGAGTAGGTGAGGTAGAGCGCCAGCAGCGCCACCGGCAGCGAGGCGACGGCGAACCAGCGCAGGAAGGCGGTCAGCGAGCGCCGGCTCAGCCACAGCAGCAGCGGGATCCCGATCCCGAAGACGATCCCGTCGGCGTTCCAGTAGCCGAGTGGGTAGCGCAGCCGGGGGCCGCTGCCCGGCTCCGGGCCGAGGTCGAGAGCGTGGGGGAGGAGGCGGCTTGCGAGCGCGGCGAAGGCGACCAGCGCCAGGCCGATTGCGATGCCTTCAGCGAAACGTTGGCGCCTTTGGTCGGTTTGGGCGATCAGGAATGCGGCAAGGAAGAACCCGAGGTAGACCAGGACGCGGTCGGCCTCGGTGACGCTCAACTCGATCGATCCCGACCAGAGAGATGAGATTGCAGATAAAAGCGCCAGCCCCAAGATCAGCCCACTCGCCAGGTAGAACGGACGTCCAAGCCTCGCCCGCCCTGCGGCTCCGAGCGCCAGCAACCCCACTACCACCAGCCATGCCGCAAGACCGGCTATGTGGCGATCGCTCAGGTCGAACCCGCCGCCCACAGCGGCCAGGCCGGCGATCAGGGCGAGTGGCGCGATCAACGCCGCCGATTCCTCTAACCTTGCGCGCCATGCATGGGACGCGCCGCCACCCGGCCCGTAGCTCGGGCCGACCTGCCTTCTCGCTGCTGTCAGTGCTTGCTCTGCTGGCAATGGCTTGCTTTCCGGTTTTGGCTCAGGCCGAAGAATCGGTCGCGCCCGTCTATGAACCCGAAGTGCCGAAGGTCACTGGTCACACCAACCCGCCGCCGAAGGACAAGTCGCAGGCCAAGTCCTCGGACACCGGTGGCGCCACCGCGCCGGGCGACTCTGGGACCACGAACGGTTCGAATGGGTCTGGGTCGGAAGAAGCATCGGTCGTGGGCAATCCAGGTTCTGGCGGCGGCGACGGCACCGGCCAGGGTAGCCCAGCCAACGGCTCCAACGCCGGCGGCGAGCAGGGTGGGAAGTCGCAGTCGCAGGCATCCCAGCCGGGCAAGCACGCCGGCGCCGAGAGCGCTTCCGACGACGGCTCCTCTTCGCCCCTGATCCCGATTCTGATCGCGATTGCCGCACTGGCGGCGATCTCGATCGGCGCGGTCGTGATCAGGCAGCGGCGCCAGCGCCGCGGTCCCGGTGCCCAGGTCTCGCCGAAGGCGAGCTAGCCCGATGTCGAAAGCGACGATGCGAGTCGGTGGGAGTGCACGTGCCTGGACGGCGGCCATGGCAGTCGCCCTGCTCGGGCTGGCGATCTTCGCCGCCGCCGCGCAGGCGGTCCCGGCCAGGTTCTGGGGCGTGGTCCCGCAGCAGATCCCCAGCGACGAACAGTTCCAGACGCTGAAACGCGGTGGCGTCGACTCGATCCGCATCCCGATCGAGTGGGGCGGGGTGCAGTCGGCGCCCGGTGTCGCCCTCGACTGGTCGCACGTCGACGGGACCGTCCGCAGGGCGGCGAACGTCGGCATCGAGGTGCTGCCGTTCCTGACCGGTGCCCCGACCTGGGCCGTCCCGCACGTGTTCGTGCCCGGCACCGGGAAAACCTCGAAAGCACCTGCCCGCCTGCCCGCCTCCGGCTCGGCGGCCGGCGCCTGGGTGAACTTCGTCAAGGGGGCCGTCGCGCGCTACGGCCCCAATGGCAGCTTCTGGGCGGAGAACCCGATCGTGCCGAAACGCCCGATCCGCGCCTGGCAGATCTGGAACGAGGAGAACTTCAAGTACTTCGTCGCCAAGCCCAACCCGGCTGAGTACGGCAAGCTCGTGAAGCTGTCCTCCAGCGCGCTGAAGAGCGTCGATCCGGGGGCGAAGGCGATCCTCGGCGGGATGTTCGCCCTGCCCAAGGGCTGCCGCTCGAAAGCGAAACCAAAGCGCGCCTGGTGCGCCCACGACTTCCTCGACGAGATGTACCGCAGGACGCCGGGGATCAAGTCGAAGTTCGACGGCGTGGCCCTGCACCCCTACAGCTACTTCTATCCCGAACTGAAGCCGCGGATCGAAGAATTCCGCGCCGTCCTCAAAGCGAACAAAGACGCCGGCAAGGGTCTCTGGATCACCGAGCTCGGCTGGAGCTCGGCGCCGCCGACCGCCACCAACCTCTTCGCCAAAGGCCTCAGCGGCCAGGCGGCGCAGCTGAAGGGGTCGTTCTCCCTGCTCAGCGCCAACCAGGCGAAATGGAAGCTGCAGCGGGTCTACTGGTTCTCGGTCGACGACCAGGACGGCGCCTGCAACTTCTGCGACGGGTCCGGTCTCTTCGCGCAGGGCTTCGTCCCCAAGAAGTCCTGGCTCGCCTTTGTCAAGTTCGCGGGCGGGACTCCGTAAGCGGTTAGGGGAGGGTGCCGGGTGACCCTCCTCACTCGGTACCTCGTCGGAGAGGAGCGGGGCGGGCTGACGCCTCGGGCGTGCTCCCCTCCTCCTCCGCAAAACGTTCGGAGGGTCGCCCGGCACCCTCCCGTGAAACGCGAGCGGCGTCCGGCGGTGACTCTAGATCGGCCTTCATCCTTTTTTCGCGCTGTGAGCAAGGAAGGACGAACGCAAGAGGCGAGGTGGGCGGATGCGTAAGATCGGTGGGTTGGCGACTAAGCAGAAACCGAGTAAGAAGTCCGATCCGCTGGCGCCGTTCAGTGCGCCTGTGCGGAGGTGGTTCGAGGCTTCTTTCGAGGGGCCGACGCCGGCGCAGGTGGGGGGCTGGGAGGCGATCTCGGGGGGCGACAACGCGCTGATCTGCGCGCCGACCGGATCGGGGAAGACGCTGGCGAGCTTTCTTTGGGGGATCGACAAGCTGGCGCGCTCGCCGCAGTTGGGAAGCGGCGTCCGCCTCGTCTACGTCTCGCCCCTGAAGGCGCTCTCCTACGACATCGAGCGCAACCTGCGGGCGCCGCTGCGGGGCATCGGCGCCGAGATCTCGGTCGGGCTGCGGACCGGCGACACCTCGCAGAAAGAACGGCGGGCGATGGCGAAAACGCCGCCGGACATCCTGATCACGACGCCGGAGTCGCTCTACCTGATGCTGTCTTCGAACGTGCGGTCGATCCTGGCGACGACCGAGGCGGTGATCGTCGACGAGATCCATGCGGTCGCGCAGACGAAGCGGGGGGCGCATCTGGCGCTGACGCTCGAGCGGTTGGACGATCTGGCTGCTGCGTCCCGGCCCGCGGGTCCTGTCGCGGGTGATGGGGGGGCGCTGCGGGCGGGGTCGTCCTCGACCCCCCATCACCCGCGCCACCCGCGGGAGAGGCCGATCCGGCTAGAGCTGCTGGGATCCAGAGGATTGGGCTTTCCGCCACGCAGCGACCTCTGGAGCGGATTGCGAAGTTTCTCGTCGGGCCGAAGCGGGAGTGCAGGATCGTCGACGCCGGTCGTAAGAAGAAGCTCGACCTCGAGATCGTCGTCCCGGTGGAGGACATGTCGGATCCCGGAGCTCCTGCCTACCCGAGCGAGGACGGGCCTCCCCCCGCGGAAATCGAGCCCAGTGCACACGTCAGATCAATTTGGCCCGCGATCTACCCGAAGCTGCTGGAGCTCGTCCAAGAGCACACGTCGACCATCATCTTCGTCAACAATCGCCGCGCTTCGGAGCGCCTCGCCAAGCGCCTCAACGAGCTAGCCAACGGCGAAGGGGACCAGGAGCTTCCCGCCACCGAGCACGCCGGCCACGGCAATGGCTCCTCGGAGGCGGGCCCCGCGGGTGGCACGGTAGGGGGGCCCACCCCCGAGGAAGCTTCAGCTACCGCAGGGGGTGGGGGGTCCCCTGCCGTGACAGGACCCGCGGGGCCCGCCTCCGCCGACGCCTACGTCGAAATCGCCCGAGCCCACCACGGCTCCCTCTCCCACGAGGAGCGCACCCTCGTCGAGGAGCTCCTCAAGTCGGGCCAGCTCCCCTGTCTCGTGGCAACCAGCTCCCTCGAGCTCGGCATCGACATGGGCGCCGTCGACCTCGTGATCCAGGTCGAGTCGCCGAAGTCGGTGACCCGCGGCCTGCAGCGGATCGGCCGCGCCGGGCACGGGCTCGGCGAGACCTCCAAAGGCCGGATCTTCCCCAAATACCGCGGCGACCTGCTCGAGTGCGCCGTGGTCGCCCGCCGTATGCGCGAAGGCGAGATCGAGGAGACGACGATCCCGCAGAACCCGCTCGACGTGCTCGCCCAGCACCTGGTCTCGATGGCGGCGATGGACGAGTGGGAGGTCGACGCGGTCGAGCGCCTGGTCACCGCCACCGAGTCCTTCCGTGAGCTCTCGCGCGAGCAGCTGGAGAACGTGCTCGACATGCTCGACGGGCGCTACCCCTCGGACCGCTTCGCCGAGCTGCGGCCGCGGATCGTCTGGGACCGCACCAACGGCACCATCCACGGCCGCAAAGGCGCCCGCACGCTGGTCGTCACCAACGCCGGCACGATCCCCGACCGCGGCCTCTACGGCGTCCACCTGCCGGACGGCCGCCGGGTCGGCGAGCTCGACGAGGAGATGGTCTACGAGGCCCGCCCCGGCCAGACCTTCCTGCTCGGCGCCACCACCTGGCGGATCGAGGAAATCACCCGCGACCGCGTGATCGTCACCCCGGCCCCCGGCGCTCCCGGCGCCGTCCCCTTCTGGAAGGGCGACGGGATCGGCCGCCCGGCCGAGCTCGGCAAGGCGATCGGCGCCTTCTCCCGCGAGGCGGTCTCCCGCGAGCCCGAGGAGCTCGCCGCCGATTACGACCTCGACCCGCGCGCCGCCAACAACCTCGTCAGCTACCTGCGCGAGCAGCAGCAGGCGACCCGCGTCGTCCCCTCCGACGAGACGATCGTGGTCGAGCGCTTCCGCGACGAGATCGGCGACTGGCGCCTCTGCATCCTCTCCCCCTACGGCGGCCGCGTCCACGCCGCCTGGGGCCTCGCCCTCGCCGCCAAGATCCGCGCCGAGCGCGACCTCGAGGCG
Organism: uncultured Thermoleophilia bacterium; assembly: GCA_963720455.1. Lineage (GTDB taxonomy): Bacteria > Actinomycetota > Thermoleophilia > Solirubrobacterales > 70-9 > VAYN01. The sequence continues at coordinate 2,654,488 of OY970392.1, forward strand.
GACGCGATCTGGTCCGACGACGGCATCGTCATCCACCTCCCCGACGCCGACGAGCCGCCGCCCGGCCGACCTCGTCCTGATCGATCCCGAGGAGATCGAGGACCTGGTCGTCGGCGAGCTCTCCGGCTCGGCCCTGTTCGGCGCCCGCTTTCGCGAGAACGCCTCCCGCTCGCTGCTGATCCCGCGCGCCTACCCGGGCAAGCGCACGCCGCTCTGGCAGCAGCGGCTGAAGTCGCAGAGCCTGCTCGAGGTGGCGCGGGACTTCCCCCGCTTCCCGGTCATCCTCGAGACCTACCGCGAGTGCCTGCAGGACGTGCTCGACCTGCCGGCGCTCGGCGACCTGCTGCGCAAGCTGCACTCGCGCCAGCTCAGCCTGGTCGAGGTCGAGACCCCGACCGCCTCGCCCTTCGCCTCTTCGCTGCTGTTCGACTACGTCGCCACCTACATGTACGAGGGGGACACGCCGAACGCCGAGCGCCGGGCGGCGGCGCTGGCCCTCGACCGCGACCTCCTGCGCGAGCTGCTTGGGCAGGAGGAGCTGCGCGAGCTGATCGACCCCGAGGCGCTGGAGGAGGTCGAGGCGCAGCTCCAGCACCGCACCGAGGCCGGCCGCGCCGGCGACCGCGACGCCCTGCAGCAGCTGCTGCGCAACCTCGGCGACCTCACCGCCGCTGAGTGCGAGGAGCGCGTCGCCGAGGGCTACTCGGCCGCCTCGATGCTGGCCAAGCTCGAAGCCGAGCGCCGCGTCGCCAAGGTCCGGGTCGCCGGCGAGGAGCGCTGGATCGCCGCCGAGGACGCCGGCCTCTACCGCGACGCGCTCGGGGTGCCGCCGCCGGCCGGCCTGCCGGAGACCTTCCTCGAGGAGCACCCCGATGCGATGCGCGCCCTGGTCCGCCGCTTCGCCCGCACCCACGGCCCCTTCCCGACCGCCCGCGCCGCCGAGCGCTACGGCATCGACCCGCTGCCGGCGCTGCGCGAGCTCGAGGCCGAAGGGGCGCTGGTCCGCGGCGAGCTGCTGCCGGGCGGCACCGAGCGCGAGTGGTGTGACTCCGAAGTCCTGCGCCGCGTCCGCCGCGCCAGCCTTGCCCGCCTGCGCAAGGAGGT